>NZ_CBCOOM010000001.1:0-1110000 GCF_965111595.1 Paenibacillus sp. Marseille-Q7038
AAGAAAGTGAAATTTTGCATCTGTTACTTCCAAATAAGATCTCTTATTTGGTCTGCATCTTTCACTTCAATACTGTATCCTTGCTCAGTGTCTGATAACGCAACAAGTAATCCAGAATACCCTTTACTTTTAGATAATGAAAGATGATATCCTTGGACCGTTTGATCTTTGTAATAAATATTCAATTCAAACTCTGCCCCATAATCCAACGAGCCCTCCATTGGTATTGAGTCTCTAATGGCAGTTCTATAAATATCTACTGATGTTTTATCTGTATAATCTCGATCTAGGAAAGGCTTATCCTCCCAATCTTCGCATAACTGAATACACTTAAGTTTGATGAATTCGATTTGTTCATTTTTAAGCACTTTATTCTGATTAATACTTCGACATGCAGTATAAGCAAGGGTTATGCCTATAAATACAATGATAATAGTAATCAATCTTTTGCTAAAGAACATGCTTGTCACACCTTCTTTTCAAAATTATCTTATCCTTTGTAAATTTCCGCACATTTAATTAGACGTTGACTGCGAATTATTGTTGCGCAAAACTACTCTTTAGCTGTCTAGTGCTTTATTTCCTCAGTCTAATACTTTATTTATACAGAAATGGTTCCGTTAAATGATGCACAGTACGAAGATATTGTGAAATAAAAGAAAGCGCGCTTGTTCAACTAACGAAAAAACGTTAGTTGAAAACAAAAGGGATCAGCTTGCCAGTTGGTAACTGCCCCTTTTTGCTAATCGGCAGGTTAACTTTCTGCTCCTTCCTCCCTTACTTTCGCAACTTATAGCAATCTTTCAGGTATAACTTATATAGATTCTAAAAAAAGGAGTCAACGACAACGTGAAAACGAAAAAGAATATATTATTTCTTCTAATCGCATTAATACTGGCTGTAATTGTCTTACTAAGTTTTTGGCTTTACTCTAGTAAAGCTTATTATCCAACGCTTCCTTTTGAAGGTGTATCAAAGAAAGAAGTTGTTGAGAAATTGGATAAGAGTAACAATGAACTAGTTGAGTTAGCAAATGTTAATGGGTTTTATTGGCTTGGTTATAGTGGAAATCAACAAGAAGGAAGAGACAAAGTCATAAGGGAAATGGAGAATCAAGGGTTAAAGTATGACTCTTATGAGGGTTCTGGGATATTTTTTGAAGGTGAAGGAAGGATTATTATAACAGGGCAGATGTGGACTAGCGACTATGTATTATACAAAGTGCCAGTAGAAAGTTATTTAGGTGCAGGGGATCATTAACTTCACAACAGGTTGATTACACTAACTGGAAAACGTTAGATGAACACAGCAGGGAGCAGCTTACCACTTGGCAACTGCTCTCTTTTATTTACAAACCAGCAGAGTAGGATAGCGGTGACGAAATGTACGAAACTTTATCTCGATGAATAATAAGTCTTGCTCAGGTAACCTTAATAAAAACATGGGTCTTTTATTAAGGAGGAACAAGAGTGTTTAACTACATAGTACTCGTATTAATGGTGATGATAAACGTATCAGGACATAACGAATGGGTGAACATTGATCAAACTGAAGAGAAAGTTATCAAGTCATATGAAAATCGGAGTGGGCTAAAAATAACTCTTCCTACGTTTCTTCCGTACAATATAAAAAAAACTGAAACAAAAGATATCAGTAAAGAACAAATAGAAGTCCGATATTATGGATTTGAGGCAGGAGATCAAATATTATTAAGCATTAGTAAAGAAAATAAAAAAATTGATCGTATTAAGCATTATGATGGAGCTTCCTATGCAAAGAAATTATTCTTAAAAGGAGAAGTTCCAGCTGTTTTGTTAACTAGAGATTATAAAAGCTTAACTTTTGTTGACTCAGGAATACAGTATATAATTACTGATTTTACAGGAAGGCCACTTGATGATCAGGAAATCCAGAAGATAGCGGACTCAATGCTATAATCTAAAAATATTGTTACGCTAACTGTAAAGAAAAAACGTTAGTTGAACACAGCAGGGAGAAGCTTACCAGTTGGCAGCTGCTCCCTTTTTGTTATGCAAACTGGGCAGGATAGCTTCAGAAGGCCCTTCTGTTTGTAACGTAACCTTTCCCTATAATAAACGTTATAATAAGAACTAAGGTGATTGGGAAGGGTCAGTGTGAACGGAGGAAGTATGAAGAAAACAGAGTGGATTAAAGTGATTTTAGCAGTATCGCTTATTGGGAATGTTGCCTTATATAAAGATCAAGAACGTGATAACAGAAAACTAGAATTAAGATATGAGTTATTGAATGCAGCCATTTACCGAGATTTAAGTCAACTTGAAGCAACTATACAGCATCAATTAGATAATAATTGGAATAATGAAACACTTGTTACCCAAAAACTAGATGAAGCCATCGATTCAGTTATCTTACACATGGGAATGGAAAGAGATGATGATAAGCAAGATATCCTTTGGGAATTACACGATTACTTGAATGAATTCAAGGTTGGTGACGGAACTTTAGATGTTAGTTTAAACGATAAGCAACGTGCCGATTACATCCACTTAGGAGAGAAGCTGCGTTCTAACGGGTGGTCGTTTAATGTAGGGTATGATACAAACTGGGATATATTTGCGTCAAAAGTAAAGGAGCTCGTAACGGAGTCATAGAAGTCATAAGTCTGCAAGTGGATGCGGATTACTAGTACGGAAAGACCAACATTGACTAATGTTTTTAAACGTAACTTATTTAAAGTAAAGAAAAAACGATAGCTGAACACAGCAGGGAGCAGCTTGCCAGTTGGCAACTGCTACCTTCAAAGTAAGCAACGATCAATAGACTGGTGCTTTTTCTCTTAGCTACTTTTGGCAGATTAATTCAACTTTTTAATCACTAAAAGCGTTATATCTAAGGGACATAGCTATTGTGTAGGAAGAACAAGCGAAAAATTAGTTTCACAAGTATTATCTGTTTATGAGAAGAAAATACCGGGATTGGTTAAAGCTAGACAAGATAATAATTAAATCATCAATTCGTATCTTCCCTAATAAAACAGTATCTATATTGGTTTATAAAGGTGAGGGGAATTCATACCAAATTTACAGACTCGGTTCTTATCTTAATCGGACGGAAATAGATGTGACTATCTATTAGCTCAGGGATCTTTCACTATAATAAAAGTGAATTTTGATTGGTAAGGAGGATTTGTATGAAAAAGAAGATTTTATTTATTTTTAGTTTAAGTGTTGTTAGTGCTTTAACTTTAGGTGCCATTTACTCTTCAGCATTAGATCCTTTTACAAATTCAATACGAAAAGTCGAATCTCAACTTGAGTCAAACAAGCAACTACAAGATAAAGTATTAGTTGAGATTGGAGATATCAAGGTGACAAATGTAGAGTTGGCAAATTTAAAAGCTAACAAATTAGTTGAAACAAATCCTGTAATAGATGAATCTACACTACTTAAAGAAATTGTAGTTGATAAGTTATTCTTAGAATTAGCTGATGATGAAGGAGTTACTGCAACATATGAGGAAGGAAAAAAAGAAGCAGAAAGAATGCGTGCTCTGTTGGCAAAACAAAGTAAAGAAGTGCAGGATACTCAGAAAAATTTCATAGAATTAAGAGGTCTAACAGAAGAAGAGTATTGGACTGAATATGCTCCTTCAGAATACCAAGAACAACTAACATTACAGAACCTTGGTCAGTTGTTAATCAAACAAGGGAAAATCGGTGTTGATAAAGATAGTAATACTAATTTAGGACAAGATTTAATTAAATTTAAGGAGCAGCTCCTTACAGATGCATTATCTAAGGGTGATGTGAAAATTGTAGATAATAGTATCAACTTCTAATGTCGAAGGGCAAGAACATATATACAACAGAAGTTTCATATTGTACCGCTTTTTTATTTATTAAAAGGTTGATGGAATCAACCTGAAGACCATTGAACTAACGAGAAAACGTTAGCTAAAGAAGAACCAGTAAGCAACCGATCTACAGAGCGGTTGCTTTTTCTTTAATATTGGGCAGATTAATGGTATTATTTGTATAATTTGATATTCGACAAATCGCATATATTTGAGATTATATTACATTTTGACGGAGATAGAGGTGGACTATTATTTTAAAAGATACTACTCATTTAGATGCTCAGCGAATAAATTCGACTGTGCGTGATATCGTTTTAAAGCATGTTAGATCCTTTTTTATTGGACTTATTGTACAAGGTTCTGCTGTAAAAGGTGGAGTTATTTCTGGCAGTAGTGACATTGATTACGTACTTTATGTAGATGACTTGGGTCTGAACGAACAGGGGGCCCTTCCTTTTGAAATTTGTATCAATATACATAAAGAACTTAGCAAAATTGATGTAAAACCCTTTCGATATATCCAATTCAGTGTGTTATCTCATAAAACGAATAAGTATCTGCCGCCGATTTCAGGTAGTTTTCAACTTTTAGCTGGACTATTACTAGAGCCTGTAGCATCCGACGAACAAATATATCGCGATGCTATAGAATCATTGGAAAGACTGAAGCCAGAGGTAGCGTTTCATTCGCACCAACTTTTGGACCATGGAGAAGATAGGATTGAACGTTGTGCAAGGTTAATGTGTACAATTGTTTGGCCCGTCGTCTTTCAGTTACTTACTGTCATACACCATGATGGCACACGTATATGGAATTTGAAGAAGCAGGAGGCAGTTTCTCTACTTTCCAACGAACCAATAATTGGAGGTAAGGCGGAGTATTTCCTTTGTTCTGTGCAGTCTTATTATCCACAAGAACAATCTCCAGAAAAGGCTTTAAAGTTAATTGAGGATGGGATTAGCTTTCTAAAGGTGGCTAAGAGAGTGTGGATGGAACATCGTTCAGAATTATGGCCTTCTGCCGAAAACAAATCCATTAGATTGAACTAACTGAAAAAACGATAGTTCAATTAGAGAAAAGTAAGCAACCGATTCAATAGACCGGTTGCTTTTTCTTTAATTTACTGGGCAGAATAGTGCAACAAATGTATCTGACATGTGTTTGTAATATTGAATGATAAACATTGAAGGTCTTACCTAGAAGGAGGGACTCAGCATATGGATATATCAAAGAAGAACAAAATGATATATGTTTTAATTTTATTTATTTTAATAACAATGGTGGGGATTTATTTTTCAAAAAGTACAAATAAACTTTATGGAAATGATAAAGAATCCATACAAGAAGTGATTGAATCTATTGAGGGTTATGAAGATGAATCAGTTGAGATTTTGGAGCTTAAAGATATTAATGATATAAGGATAGTTGCTTTCTTATCAAATAATAGTCCAGCATATATTGAATTTTCTAAAAACCAAAAAGGCAATTATGAATGGAGACATATTGAAAAACATGCAGGTAAATCATTTGCTACATTCTTAATTCGCACATCCGATCATGTATTACAAAATTCAAAATTTATGATAGTGACTAATCAGGAAAATAATATTGCGAAAATGGAATTAGAGGTAAATGAACAAGTAATTGAACAAAAGTTAAGTATAAATCAGAAATCTGTTACTTGGATTGATCTACCTAGGGATGGTCATGCATTTAAATATAAATATTATGATAAGGACGGTAATCTTCTTACTGATAATTGATTACAAAGCTGACCGATCGCATTGATCGATTGCCTTTATAATCAAGCTAAGAGAACAGGAGAGTACTAATATTGTTCAACTAACGAAAAAACTGTTAGTTGAACAAAGCAGGAGCGACTTGCCAGTTGGCAACTGCTTTAAATATTCCTCACAAGGGGTTTTATGGTACTTGGTGAATATAAACATATGCTATTTTAAAAAGCGTCTTAGGAGGATACTATGAATGAAAACTACACGAAGATAATATTAACTGGAATACTGTTAAGTTTGTTGATCATTGCCTTTAAACCTAACCAAAAGGTTGAACCTACAATTATTCCACCATCTAATGTAACTGTAAGCAGTAATAACGAATTCATCCAAATTTCCTCAAACATTATTGGTGTGAAAGATGACGGAACGCATTCTGGCATTCGTGGACAACTACTGGTGTTTGAATACAACAATACATCTAAGTTATTTGAGTTAAAGGATCACTTAATTATGAAGAGTACATCAATCATCCAGAAAAATACGGGATAGCTGTTAGAAAGTAAATAGTAATTTAGTATCTTTACTCCGAGTTCTTCATTGAACTAACTGTAAAACGATAGCTCAATAAGAACAAGTAAGCAGCCGCTCAAAAGACCGGTTGCTTTTTCTTTTAGCTAACGAACAGATTAGTTTAATTAATGCTGAGACTTCGGAATAACTTTTTAAAACTTGTAGCCAAGAAAAATGAAGATATAAATAATCTTGAACAAAAACTAAATGAAATTGAAGCTATTTAAGTTTTGTATCTGATTTTTTTCATTTCTAAAATTTATAGTTATCGCAATCTATTTCTGTTGGAAGAGGGTTATATTCCTCTATTTGAGAATTCAATATATGTATCTGGGAACTCTGTATATTTTAATGCTAGCATCATTAACCTCTCTAAAATGTATGTAGAAAGTATTACAGTGTGATACTTTCTACACTTAAAGTGCCTCTTATATTATCGACTATTAAGATGATAACTTTCTTAGTTCTATCTAGCATAGAGAATATTAATTGTTATATTTTTCCTGTATTTTCTGATAATATTAGTATATAGTTTCCAATTGAAAATAAACAATACAACTCAGGAGGACGTATGAAAAACAAAAAAAATAAACTGATTATAGGAGGTCTATTTTTTACTACTCTAATGGCAATTGGAATCGTATTTAATACACCAACTTTAAAGGCAGAGAATCCAGCTCTTAATTCAGATGAATTCACAATTAGTGATAGAATTAATACTTCAGAGAAAGAGCTGAAAATACTAGAAGAGAACACGAATCAAGAAATAGAGGCATTAATCTCCTTAGATGGACAGCATGAAGTTGAAATTGCTAAAGCGATTTCAACTGAAACGGGAATAGAAATCGAAGCAATGTATCATGCATACACGTATGAAGACGAAGTAATCAGCGGTGGATTTATTTTAGAAGAGGACCAAACAATTGAAGATGCAGTGGTTAAATATGAAGATGATCTCAAAACTATGCTTGTAAATCAAATTGAAAATTATGAGGAAGAAGTTTCTCTAAAAGAAAGATCACTTATATTAGAACAAAATCCCAATGCAGAAAAAGCACAAGAGGAACAACGTTCTGTGGAAGCAAAAAAAGAACTTATTCATGTATTTAAAGAGAGATTGAATGAACTTAACAATGACGGACTAAAAATATATGGCTTAAAAGTAAAGGGAACTGGTGAAAATCTTTTAAAATTAAAGTCACAGGAAGAAGTTAGATTAGTAGAAAAAGTAACTGGAGATAATGAAAATTGGAAACCAATTAACACGGTTACGTCGGAGGTACAAAATTAATGTTTAAAAAATTCATATCGATAGTTCTTGCGACAATGATGATTTTTATAGGTGTTTCTAATGTAAATGCTGCTCCAGCTGAAGATTGGGTTCCTTGGAAAGGAGACTCTAGTATATATGTTACTTCAAGTTATGAAAGATTTAGTCATCAACAAATTTATTTTAGGAGTGCTACAGTAGGTTTCTATGATTCTACATTTGATACTTATGAGCATTCAGCAGTTTTTTATGATTACGAAAATAAAGCCTTTGCTAGGGATGCAGCGGGATCAGCTTTTGAATCTAATTTTCCGGATCCATATTTAGATACACAAATTTTAAACAGCTGGGGTGTTGCAGGTAGTAAAAGTGAACCAGATGTTTCTGTAGGATCATACGATCCTAATGAATTTGTATCAGGTAAGTGGTATTATTCGACAGTTAAATTGGATAATACTGATAGTACAAAGAGTATGTATAAAATAACTGCACAAGAAGGAACTAACTACGGGTGTGGGAAATATTGTGTGAATGGTAATTCTAGTGCAATTCTTGTTCCTTTTGACCCGGAATTTACGGCTCCAGATAATCAAAGGTACAGATATGAATGGGAAGACAATAACTCAATGGCTGTTTCTCCAGATGACATATTAGTTAATGAATGGGGAGGAGGAACAATTACCTCAACTCAAGATCCTGACTACTGGAAATTTCAAGCTACAACAGGTGGCTATCATAAGGTAATATTAAATAATCCTAAAGGTAGTTATAACTATAATGTTACTATATTTAACAGTTCTGGAACACAAGTCGCGAGACTTGCAGATAGTGCTGATGGTTATGATGAACGGAACGATGTATATCTAAGTCCAGGAACCTATTATTTTAAAGTATCATCTGCATTAGGTTCATCTGCAGATTTACAATATCATTTACACATTAAAAAATAAGAGAAATAAGGAGTAACTAATGAAAAAGTTATGGTCTTTAGCAATATGTTTCTGTTTAACTTTGTTATTAACTGCTTGTGGAGACAAGATATCTCCTAAAAAAGTTGGAGACATGTTAAGTAATGAAGGAATCGAAGTAACATTCGGGGATAATATGGAGGAAAATTATTATCATTATTTTTTAAATAAAGATGCGAATTTTGCTATATATTTTCTTAAAGATACAGAAGAAGCAGAGGAACAAGAAAAATCTTTCAAAGATCCTAAGTATAAAACTTTTCTTGTGAATAATGGTAATTTGATAGTCTATTATTATATGAACGGTGAAGCAGATCAAGAATTAGATTCTAAGATATCAAATTTCGTTGAAAAATTTGATGAGCTAATAGAGGATAAATAAAGATCTCGATTCAGAAATTTGATCGTAACCTTCTCTTTAGATGACGTGTTGTGATTTATGAGAGACTATTAGATTCAATATTGTTAGCGAAAATATGGTTCAAGAAGAAAAAGTAAGCAACTGATCAATAAACCGGTTGCTTTTCTTTAAGCTTATAGGAATATCATCCCCAATGTATGGAGGAGCAGCTTGCCAGTTGGCAGTTGCTCCTTTTAGTTATGTAAACCGGCAGGAAAGTTGATTAAACAGACACATAAATATTCCTCACAAAGGGTTTTATGGTACTTGGTGAATATAAACATATGCTATTTAAAAAAGCGTCTTAGGAGGATATTATGAATGAAAACTACACGAAGATAATATTAACTGGAATACTGTTAAGCTTGTTGATCATTGCCTTTAAACCTAACCAAAAGGTTGAACCAACAATTATTCCACCATCCAATGTAACTGTAAGCAGTAATAACGAATTCATCCAAATTTCCTCAAACATTATTGGTGTGAAAGATGACGGAACGCATTCTGGCATTCGTGGACAACTACTGGTGTTTGAATACAACAATACATCTAAGTTATTTGAGTTTAAAGGATCACTTAATTATGAAGAGTACATCAATCATCCAGAAAAATACGGGATAGCTGTTAGAAAGTAAATAGTAATTTAGTATTTATATTCCGAGTTCTTCATTGAGCTAACAGAATAAACGTTAGATGAACACAGCAGGGCTTGACTTACCACTTGGCAACTGCTCTCTTTTATTTACAAACCAGCAGAGTAGGATAGCGTGACGAAATGTACGAAACTTTATCTCGATGAATAATAAGTTTTGCTCAGGTAACCTTAATAAAAACATGGATCTTTTATTAAGGAGGAACAAGATTGTTTAACTACATAGTACTCGTATTAATGGTGATGATAAACGTATCAGGACATAACGAATGGGTGAACATTGATCAAACTGAAGAGAAAGTTATCAAGTCATATGAAAATCGGAGTGGGTTAAAAATAACTCTTCCTACGTTTCTTCCTTACAATATAAAAAAAACTGAAACAAAAGATATCAGTAAAGAACAAATAGAAGTCCGATATTATGGATTTGAGGCAGGAGATCAAATATTATTAAGCATTAGTAAAGAGAATAAAAAATTTGATCGTATTAAGCATTATGATGGAGCTTCCTATGCAAAGAAATTATTCTTAAAAGGAGAAGTTCCAGCTATTTTGTTAACTAGAGATTATAAAAGCTTAACTTTTGTTCACTCAGGAATACAGTATATAATTACTGATTTTACAGGAAGGCCACTTGATGATCAGGAAATCCAAAAAATAGCGGATTCAATGCTATAATCTAAATTTATTGTTACGCTAACGATAAAACGTTAGGTCAATAACAGCATGGAGCAGTTTGCCGGTGGCATTTGCTCCATTTTCCGTTAAGTTAACCGGCAGGTTATTTTAAAATGAGAATAGAGTTTTAAAATGCTGAGCAAAATAAACGAAAAATCCAAAGGTGATCCGTTTGAAAATAAAACAAAGCTTATGCATTTTAGTCTTAATCGGTATAGTGTTAGCAAACTCAACTTTAACTTCAGCATCAAATGCAGGGATTAGTGAAAGAGAAAAACAGCTCGAGGAAGCTCTATTACAACAGTTGCATTCTTCTATAGTGTCAGCACTCAAGAGTATTTACAAAACAGAATATATTATGATTGGATGCAAACAAATTTCTTCAATAAATTCACTTGTCACACTTAAAAATAAAGATAAAGAAAGCAAAAGCATAAGTGCAGATGCAATGCACGGAGGAAAATACTTTGAACTGACCATTAGCTTATGTGATGTAGGACCAGAAGAGGACTATGTTGAACTGTACTTCAAGAATGATACTGCAGGGGCTAATTACTATCTGGTACACTATAAAATCACACCTAAAGACTGAACTAACGAAGAAACGTTAGTTCAATTAGAACAAGTAAGTAGCCGCTCAAAAGACCGGCTACTTTGTCTTTAGGCTAACGGGCAGATATTTGGATTACAAGACTTGTTTTCTAAAGTAAATGAAGAAACTCTTTGTATAGAAAGTTACATAAACAAATAATTTTTGTTCAACATTGTGATAAGGAATTAGTATCTGGGGAAAAACAAAGATATTTAGAGTTCATAGAAGATGATGTATTAAAATGAACGTATAATAATCATTTTATAGTGTGTTATTTAACGATCGGGAAGGCTAGTTGAACAAAAATGAAAAAGGCAACCAATCCATCGGTTGCCTTTTTGAAGTTCCTATTTTAACGCTTATTGACTATTGTTCGTCTTTATCTATAGACGCGCGTCCATTTCTCTACTGCATCAGTGTTAGGACCCGGCGGTGAGGGTGCTATTTAATAACTTTCTGAATACATGGTCTACTCAAGTGATCATCTTATTTATTTGCTTACTTGAAGTTTTCTTTTTGTTAGAACTTCATTTTCATAAACTTTTCCCCAATCCCTCATAAGGAAAATAATAGGTTTCAATGTTTCTCCAAAGTCTGTAAGAGAATATTCTACTTTTGGGGGGATCTCACGATATATTTCACGATGCACAATGCCATCTTGCTCTAATTCACGAAGTTGCAACGTTAACATACGTTGTGTAATATCAGGCATTATTCTCCGTAACTCGTTAAAACGCTTAGGACCAGAAACTAAGTGATATATGATGAGCCCTTTCCACTTTCCTCCGATCACATCTACTGTAAAAGCAACAGGACAAGCAGAAGCGTCTGGACAGATTCCTTTATTTAATTTATCCATAATATCACTCCAATAATTTAGGTATTAAAAAGTATACTACACAACAAAAAGTATTCTATACAACAAAAATGTGCGTACTTACTATTTTACAATACATAAAGTAACATGGGTTTTGCAAGTTAAGAGAAATCATTTGTAATAAAGGAGTGTTACTATGACAGCTACACTATTTTCACCATATACAATAAAAGGTGTTACATTAAAAAATCGAATTGTCATGTCACCAATGTGTATGCACAGTTCAGATGAATCAGGGGAAGTAAAGAATTTTCATTTAACACATTATACAGCCCGTGCTTTGGGTCAAGCAGGATTAATTATGCCTGAAACGCTTGTTATTAGCTCCGATGGATTAATCGGACCTGGAGACTTAGGCATTTGGGATGATCATCATATTAAGGGGTTGAGAAACCTAGTTGATCGAATACATGAATTCGGAGCAAAAGCTGGTGCTCAAATTGGACATGCAGGCAGACTTACAAATAAAGAGGGAGTTACTCCAATTGGACCTTCTCCCATTCCGTTTAGCGAGAATACTCAAACACCCATTGAAATGACAAAAGAAGATATTCAGCAAATGGTTCTTAATTTCAAACAAGCTGCACGTAGAGTACGAGAAGCAGGATTTGATATTCTCGAAGTTCACTGTGCACATGGTTATTTATTAAATGAGTTTCTTTCTCCACTTTCCAATCAGCGTACTGATGAATACGGTGGGAGCTTAGAAAATCGCTATCGTATAGTAAGAGAAGTCATTGAGGCTGTGAAAACAGAATGGGATGGTCCATTGTTCGTTCGTATTTCTAGTACTGACTATAAAGAAGGCGGGAATACAGTTACTAGTTTTGTGGAATATGCCAAGAAAATGAAAGAACAAGGTGTTGACTTAGTTGATTGTAGTTCAGGCGGAATTGCTCCTGTAAAAGTCGATTCCTATCCGAATTACCAGGTTCCTGCTGCAGATCGAATTAGAAACGAGGTAGGAATAGCAACCGGTGCAGTTGGATTAATTAAAACAGGAAGACAAGCAGAAGAAATTTTAAGAAACAAACGTGCAGATTTAGTATTCATTGGACGAGAATTTCTTAAAAATCCATTTTGGCCGCGTGCAGCTGCTGAGGAATTAGGGGCCGATATTGAAGCGCCTGTGCAATACACACGTTATGGATCTCACTGGTTAAAAAGTTAATAGATGAATTGAAAAAGGAAGATGAATAATGCAAAAAATGAAAGCTGTAGGTTTATATGCATATCTCCCGATTGATCATCTAGATAGTTTATTAGATGTTGAAGTTCCAAAACCAAAAGCAACTGGACGGGATATATTGGTAAAAGTAAAAGCGATTGCTGTTAATCCTGTTGATGCTATTGTTCGTTCTCCAAAACCTGACGTAGAAGAAGAACCGAAAATTTTAGGTTGGGATGTCGCGGGTGTTGTGGAAGAAGTTGGTCATGATTGTACATTATTTAAACCGGGTGATGAAGTATATTATGCAGGTAGTATTACTCGTCAAGGTGGAAATAGTGAATACCATTTAGTAGATGAAAGAATTGTCGGTAGAAAACCGGTAACTCTTGATTATGCGCAAGCCGCAGCTCTTCCGTTAACGACAATCACTGCATATGAAAGTTTATTCGATCGACTTCAAATAAGCCATGATATGAACGAAAATAAAAGCATTCTGATCATTGGTGCAGCGGGTGGGGTAGGGTCGATCGCTATTCAATTAGCAAAATTAGCAGGTTTAACGACTATTGGTACAGCATCACGTCTAGAAACTACAAAATGGATCAAAGACCTCGGAGCAGATCATGTTATTAACCACTATGAGGAATTCATTCCACAATTAAGAGAGCTTGGTATTGATACAGTAGATTATATTTTGTGCCTAAGCAAAACAGAAGAGTATTGGGAAGCGATGGAGAAAGTTATTGCCCCACAAGGAAAAATATGCTCGATTGTTGAAACAGACGAAAAGCTTGATCTTACCCTTATGAAAAATAAAAGTGTGACATTTGTTTGGGAGATGGTATTCACACGTTCTATGTATGGAACAAACGATATGATCGAACAACATCACATTTTAAATAAAGTAGCTCGTTTAATTGATGCAGGCAAGATTAGAACTACCTTGTCAGAACGCCTCTCCCCTATTAATGCAGAAAAACTAAAAGAGGCGCACAAGAAAGTAGAATCAAGAACTGTGATCGGTAAAATTGTATTGGAAAATTTTTAAGAAGAGAGGATTCGAATTCATGAAAGCATGGCAAAAACAAGGGCTAGGATTAGAGAACATTAAATTAGTTGAACTAGATAGACCAAAACCAGGTCCTAATCAAATTCTAATGAAAGTTAAAGCTGTATCTCTAAATTTCCGAGATAAAGCTATCGTAGATGGTGTATATTTACCTGAACTGATGAATGATAAAACATTTGTACCAGTATCGGATGCTTCTGGAGAGGTTGTAAGCATTGGTTCGGATGTTACACGTTTTAAAGTAGGAGATCGTGTGACTTCCCATTTGTTCACTAAATGGATTCAAGGTGCACCCAAGGAAAATGAAGGAGCATTCGCTGTTGGGGGTCCGAATGATGGTGGACTCGCAGAATATATGTTGTTAGATGAAGATTCAGCAGTATTTACTCCAGGTAATCTAACTGATGAAGAAGCTTCAACTCTTCCAATTGCTGCTTTAACAGTGTGGTTCTCTTTAGTAGAGTATGGAAAAATTAAGGCTGGCGATACAGTTCTTATTCTGGGAACTGGAGGAGTATCGGTTTATGCGGTTCAAATTGCTTCTGCACTCGGAGCTCGTGTAATTGTTACTACCAGCAGTGATGAAAAAGCAGAGAAAGTAAAATTACTTGGTGCGAATGAGGTTATTAATTATGTTAAAACTCCAAATTGGGAAAAAGAAGTGCTGAGACTTACGAACGGAAAAGGAGCAGAACATATTCTTGAAGTTGTTGGTGGAGAGAGTATCAATCGTTCGATTGAAGCTGTGGCTATTCAAGGCAACATATATGTCATTGGCTTCTTAGGTGGAATGATGGCGGAAGTTAATTTGTTTGCTCTACTTGCTAAACAAGTGAAGATTCAAGGGATCAATGTTGGCCACAAAAATGCATTCGATGATATGCAAAGAGCTTTTGATCAATTGAATATCAATCCAGTTATTGATACTGTGTATCCGTTCGATCAAGCTATCGAAGCATATAAGCACCTCCAACGTGGAGCATTTGGTAAAATTGTTATTCGTGTATCAGAGTAATTGAACTAACGAGAAAACGATAGTTGAACACAGCAGGGAGCAACTTGCCAGTGGGTAGTTGCAAGCGGCAGGATAGTTTAGTTGGACAAAAGGTATACCTTATCATGGCGAATAAAGACAATAAACCCCTCAGCATAATGCCAAGGGGTTTATTGTCTTTATTTTACTTTGATATTTGATCAAATAATCAAAGAGTTCAGAGGAATATAATACGGTTACATCACACAGAATGTTACTACTCTATGATTTGCTTTGCTACCTCTTTTAGATAATCAGCACTCACATCAAGGTCTACTGAAAAAATAACATAGAGATGATCGTTAGATACTAAATTTACGACTTTTCTTGGTTCGCCATCTACAATTACTGCTTTATGGCCGTTGATTTCCTCTACATAGATTTCTGAAGAAGCATAAAGGTCAGAGTTTTTGAACATTTCTACTGTAGATTCTGGAGTTCCCTGTATATCGTTTTGGAAAATTTGAATCTCAGAACCACTTTTCAATTTATAATCAACTCTTGTTTGGACTTCATTACCATAATCAGTTGCCAGAGCGTTCAAATCAACAATTGGATTTTCACTAATTTCTGAAACTACCGCCTTAGAAATAGTATTACTAGAAAGAGGTTTATTCACCAAGTCCAAAGGTATATGATTTCCAGCATGATCCGCCTCTAGTAAAGGAGTAGTTGTGTAAGAGTAGTCAGCAGAAACATCAGAAGTTTGTTTAACTTCAGATGTAGTTGTTTTAGTTATTGTTTCATCACTGGCGTATGCATTAAAAGTGTAAACTCCTCCAAGAAGTAAGGCGTGACAAGACTAGTGGAAAGTATTTTTTTCTTCATTTTCATTTTTCTCCTTTATACTTTGAATTTTTAATATGAGTATACAATGCCCGTTTTCACTACGTATTGGTTGCTCTTATAACGCAAATCATATCTCCAATCATACCCGTCTCCGTTAGGTGTTGATCTGTAAAAAGTTTCAAAAGTAGTGCTACCAGAATGTCTATAATAAAATTGATCATACCCAACATTAACAACATATTTGTTCATACTTTTCCAAGTAGCTGGACCAGCAATATCATCAGCAGTAAGTCCTGCATTTGATTGATAGGATTTCACAGCTGTACCAGTACCACTACCATATTTCCCGTCAATATCACCTACTGTTGACTTTAATCCTGAAGACCATAGATTTGCTTGTAAAGACTCTACATATCCACCAGAAGAACCTGAACTCAGCGTCGGATAGATAGTAAAGATTTCAGCGCTAGCATTTCCTGCAATCAACAAACTTCCGACCAACATTACTGAAGATAATAGTGCTGTGTACCTCGTTTTTTTTGCAATAACCATTAAATAATTCTCTCCAATTCTTGATGTCATAACACTTATTTTGTTGTGATGGAATAGATATACACTTTATTAAAATATTAATAATATGTCAAGAATATTTTGGAAAATAAAATTAATATTTATGGAAATAACGTAAGTGCTTGATCAAAGCCAATATGACAGCGCAATACTTTCATTTGCTACGATCTATTTCTATTGTTTCTTATTAGACAAATAGCTAATTATATTCTAACGTCTTTTCTTTAAGCTACTCGGCAGAATAGTGCAATAAGTTATTGCGATAATCGCCATTGTATGATACCAAATGGTATTGTTAGTCAATTAGTTTTATAATTAATTTCAAGCGAGGTGACAACAAATGTGGAAGAGCAGTTTTATATCTGGTCTGGGACTGATTGCATTAAGTGGCATATTGTTCACATTAGAAAGATTTATTGCAGTTTTTAAATGGATTGGTGAATCGGCTCCAGTAAAAATAAACGGGTCTGGATCTTATACAACTGAACCAGCTATGCCTGGTGTGTTTGATAATCTATTTGTAGGGATTTTCTTGATACTTGGACTAGTTTTATTAATTATTGGGCTAAGTAAAGGAATAAAGAAGTCTGTTTGAAGTTATCCCTTTAACAAAAGCTGTCGATATGTAATACTGTGTTTTTAGGGAAAAATCCATTCTTCTTGAACTAACGAGAAAACTTTAGTTTAACAATGGAGGTAGTCATGCGGCACCTCCTTTTCTTATTGAACAAACGGTAGAATAGTTAAATAAGGATTGAAAAGAGGTGAGTGGAGATGAGTTTAGCTAGTTATATTGGATGTAATATAGAATTACCAATTACCGATAATGAATATTCAGATGATTCTTTGTATATTGGAGGATGTTTTGCGGATGAGGAACACTTGCAAAATGTAAAGAAATATCAGTTTACTACTCCCTATGTTTACGGTATCAAGTCATTGGGGAATTAAAATTTCTGAATATACAACTCCAGAAATCTGTGCTGAATCAAAAGCAAAGTTATTAGAACTTTGTAAAAGAATGGACAGTTATCTTAAAGAGGGCGATTATTTTGAGTTGTATAGCTGTTGGGTGGGAGAAGAAACTGAAAAGCGAGAGGGTGAAATAACCTTACAAATCAATAACTTCGATATTGACCAGATTGAAACACCTGAAAAAACGTTAGTGAAAATTGAAAAGTAAAATTTTCTTCTTCAAGTAACGGGGTGCTTTTGTTTATATCTCGGCTGTCATTTCAGCAGCCTTTTCTTATTAAGCTAACGGATTATCTGAGCAAAACGAGTCTGCAGAGAATACAGCAAAGAGAGAAGTGTTTGAAGAAACTGGTCTTGAAGTTAATGTAGGGCGCTTAACTGGCGTGTATTATGAACCCAATTACATCACTTTGTTTTCACTTGTAAAGTGGTCGACAATCAACAACCACAGCCAGATGCGGAGGAAGTAACTGAATGTAATTTTTGCAATGTAGAGAATTTGCCTAGGCCGATTAGTGATTTTACTATTTCACGTATAAAGGATTCTTTGAATACAAGTAGTGATCATTTATTCCACATCATCGGACCTAGGCGGTGGGTTGAATAATGTTGTTTTACATAAATCATTCAACTAACGAGAAAACGTTAGTTGAACACAGCAGGGAGCAGCTTGCCAGTTGGCAGCTGCTCCCTTAGGGTATGTGTGAGCTGCTAATGGAAGGATAGTGAATTATCCTTCGAGAATATATGATGCTATGTAGTTAAGTAGAGATTCCCTGGAGGTAATATAATGTTGAACAAAGAAACTGTAGTAAAACAACTTGAGCAAGTAGGATTAGGCCAATATGGACATGCCATTGCAAACTGGGCTTTTCCTACAGCTCAACTTTTTCTTGAACCTGTATCTGACATTATGATTCCTATTGGAGGAAGCAAGGTAGGAGGTAATCCTGATCTTCCTGATGATATAGAATGGCCATTATGGAAAGACTATGATATGACTTTTATTGCTCAAATTAACTTGGCAGATTGTCCAGTAAATATTTCTCTTCCTAAGAGTGGGTTGCTGTCTTTTTTCTATGCTGTAAAACCTATGTATGAGGACGATGATTTTTATAATGATCCTCACACATGTCGAGTGATCTACATCGATTCAGAGCGCCTCTCGAAAATTTCACGAAGAAATATTCCTAATAATTTAAATGATTCAGAAATAATGAAGCCGAACAAGATTTTATATGAAACGGGTCTATCTGTACCAACTGCTGAGTCAGCTTATTTGGAAAGTTTGGGGTTAGGCTGGAATGGTAACAGAGATCATTTTGATAAGTATTGGAAATCATTTTTACCGCATTGGTCAAAAGAAGGGTACGTAAACAGACTTATGGGTCATCCTGATCAAATTCAAGGTGATATGCAAGTCGGTTGTGAAATAGCCGTTGGTCCGTACGGCTGGGATGATCTGAATAATTTAGATATTCATGAGAAGGTTGTTAATTCTGCATTAAAGTGGCGTTTACTACTACAAATTGATTCTGAAGAAGAAAAAACCGGAATTATGTGGGGAGATGTTGGAAGGATTTATTTTTGGGTTCATGAGGATGATCTTACTGATTTATGCTTTGAAAGAGTAGTTTGTGAAATGCAGTGTGGGTAAACTAACGAAAAAACATTAGTTGAAGAAATAGTAGGGAGCAGTTTGCCAGTTGGCAGTGCTCCCTTTTCGTTACGAAAACTTGTGATACACTCAGGAAATTGTTTGTTAATGATATGTCAGGTTAAGTAAGGCGTGGGGTGGAGTTATTAGCTTTTATAATTGGTCTGCTTATTTTGTTATTCTTGATAGATAAAATATCAAATAAAATACGTGGGATTGAAGAGAAAAAATATCGGAAACATATGGTAGAAATGTAGATAGTTGGTAATAGTGCAGGGTTATGTTTGTTTTTTTAATAGAAAATCGGAAAACAGTAGTTAAGACGTTAAACTAGATAACATTAATAACTGTGAAGAGCGGTCCAAATCGTTGAGTAATGAAGAGCGGGAGATCGAAGCGGAGGGAGTAGCATTTGTAGTTCTAACCTACTTCGGGTTTGATACAAGTGATTACAGTCTCCCTTATGTAGCAACTTGGTCGATGTCAGCGGAGCCAGAAGCCATTAAAAATGCAGGTGTGGCCATCCAGAGAACAGCGGAGAACAGCGCAAGCCCTCATAGAACAGATTAATGAACAAGTGAGCGAATCAAAAGAAGCTGTTGCATGAAATAAAATCCCTGTCTGATAAGGCCGGGTAAAAAGTCAAAATAGTAGCTACCGCTTTCAGCCGTGCCTTTGATTGAAATAATAAGCAGGCTGCATCCGCCATTAGCGACAGCTGCAGCCTAAGACCAAAGCTTCCGTTTTGGCTCATGAGGAAACATATGAGTATCAATTCAACCGAACCGAAATATCATGCCTGGTCTTATGGATCAAATACAAGGACTGGATTGCACCAACCTTTTCTACTGTCTACCATGAGGAGGGTAATACCAGTTCTTTCATTAGTTTAAATTCTTGGATTTAAAACCAAGGAATTAATTATTTATTAAGCTCTTTAATACAAGATGATTTGGTTAATGAGAAAAAATACAAGCAAGTTCTATTCGTTAATCATTGTTTCTTCAATTCTTATATCAGTAAGCTTGGCTTTCTTTTTATCACTACCCATAATGTAATCAAAATTTAAATAGTAAACAGTTTCCTGGTTCAACAAGGGTATAACAATTTCCGGAACTTCAATTTCTAACAGATAATCGCCTTTATTAACAACAATACTATTATCCATAATTTCTTCAATAGGTACGCTTAGAAAACCACTTTCTTTTGGACTTGCACAACCTGTTAGTACGACCATTATTAGCAATGCTGAAGCTAAAATTAATAATATTTTCTTCATTCTTCCTCCCTCAAGTCTTATAAAGTAATAACAGGCACTATACACCATAATCACTAAATAATAAAGGTTATAAAGGAATTTTTAAAATTACATTATTTAACTGTAAAATTGGATAATATTACACTATAATTCCTTCTGTTATTAATAGTTAATAGTGGGGGAAGAGAAATTAATGAAAAAAACCGTAATGTACTTATCTGTATCATCCTTACTTGCAGCTAGCCTATTGTTCCCGATTACAACAAGTGCTGCAGAAATTAATTCTAATACTGTAGATGTTGAAGGGTATCAGTTAACACAATATGCTGATGGCAGGGTAGAGGGGGTAAATGAACCTCGAGACTTGTCTGAAGAACAAAAGAATGAAATTCTAAAAGTTATTGGTTACTCAGATGCAGAGATTGCTAGTCTGTCACCTTCGTTAAAAAATGAGTTAGTGATTCAAGGTGGGGTTAGAGTTGATTCTAACATAACAGAAGTTAATGTTAGTTACACAGACCTTGAGGGTACTAAATATTCAGTAAACGAAAATACTGTCGATACTGTAACTGACGCGATCTCGGAGGATTTAAAAAAGTTCAATCTACCTGTAGGTGAAGAAGCAAAGGCTGCTCTTGAGGAATTCGTTGTAGATTCTATTCAGGATCCTATGATCACCCCTAGGAATATCAATTCTGATGGAACAGATGATAACAACTTTAAGATATGGGGAACTGTAACTTACCTCGGTAAAACACAAAGCGGTGTTGAATTCAAACATTCTATTCGTAATAATTTCCGTTGGAGTAAAACACCTAACTTTACATTCACAGATACAATCGGGATCAGTCATATTTCTAAAACTATACCGGTTGGGACAAACGGTATTTATGACGCATACGATAGGAACTGGGACAAATGGTTTAACTATGGATTTAAAAAGATAAATAATGGGTTGTATGGTGGATCTGGGGAAATAGATCTTAGAGCATTACATCAAGATAGTTCCCATGTCGGTTACATTGGGAATGAGACTAGGACCGCTGTGAGTCAAAAAGGCACCACTTCTAAATTTTATGGTGCGTACAGCCATGCGGTGGTACCAGAAATCGCAGTAATGGCGCTAAGCATTTATGGTATTGATGTTTCTGGGTATGGGTTCGAATATGATTATTCCCAAACATACACTCTACCAAGCTCTTAGAAACACTATTAGTATGATCAAATCATTCCATTTCTTGGGGTGATTTGTGCTTATCAAGAGAAAGACCGGTATACTCATTAGTTGAGTTGCTGGTCTTTTTTACGCTTATATATTCCCTTAACTCAGTGGCAGAGTACCCATGTAGCGTGCGTTGGTTCAACTCCAAGAGGGGAAGATAAAGTTTTGAGCGAGATACATATATTTTAAAGATGGACTGTACGCATTTTTTGGTCTATCAACCTTCTTTTTATATTAGGACAGTCTATGTGTTTCTTGTATTTTAACTGAGTTTTAGATGTAAATTTCTGTATTGTGATTGGAGGTTATTTTCTTATATAGTTAATGCTTCAAACCTGCCTAGCGAAACCAAAAATCACAACATTCAGGATTGTCGGACACATACGATCGTTTAAGTTTCTCAAAATCCATCGTATATTTCTTATGCCTGATTAGCTATATGAGGAGGTGAAATTTATGAGAGAAAAATTAAATTTATGGTCTTTCTTCCTTTCAATAATTTGTTTAGTTTCATATTTGACAGTCTATAGTTGGGCAGAACTCTATAGACTTATTGGTGAAATATCTGACCCGGACGCCGTGAATATTGTTTACGTTCTTTCGTTGATAACTTTAATCCTTGGAATAATAGGACTAACAGGTAAGAAAAATTTAAAGTCTGTTTCAAGAGGAATAGTAACTATCTTAATCACATTCAGCATAACAGGATTTCTGAGCTTCTTGATGTGGATACTACAATCTTTCTTATTTTAATGAAGTAATTGCTTCTTAAAGGTTTATAATGAAAAATCGCATAAAATCGGAGGCAACTGTTTGAAGATTAACCTTAGCGTAATTAGCTATGTAGCTTATCTATTAGTTACATCGACCACATCATTCTTTTTTTACTGGGTATTCAAGATATGGATAGCAATGGGGCGATTCACAGCAGCAGATGCCCCACCAGGTGACATTGGTGCAACAGAAAAAGTGTTTTATAGTTTCGTTATACCGATTGGGTATTTTGTTATCATGACCTTACTTTCATTTGTTTTTCGTCGTTATTTAATAAAATATTCAGTTAATCTGAAAACAATATTTATACTCGCAATAAATGTACTCATTACTGTCTACTTAATAACACAATTCACAATCTTTTCTTTTAGTTAATTTCTATAGGAGCCGAATGATTGTTTTATTAGGATAAATCATTAAGCTAACGGAAAAACGTTAGTTCAATAACAGCATGGAGCAGCTTGCCAGTTGGCAACTGCTCCCTTTTAGTTATGCAAACGGGCAGGATAGCCCCAATATATGGTATTGTTATGGATGTTGTCCAATGAGGAGGATATCCATGGAGAAGTTATATGAAAGCTTAAATCAATTTAGTGAAAAGGACCTGCGAATGTACTTTTACAATTTATTGAATACAGTTGATCGCTATTGTAAGGACGGTAACTTCGAAGAAAAAAATTTAGCAGAAGGACTTGTTAACATGCTTCAAAACAATTTAAATGAAGTTCGCAACCATCAATTACAAAAGGATGAACTCCAACAATACGTTCATCTAGTTTTCAGTCTCTCTGATGCAGGTTCGCTAAAAGTCACACTCAATAAAATCGGAAAACAAACTCAATGTAAAGTCCTAGCATTCAATGATTGGTTCTCAATCGGACCAATATCTAATTTAGATACAACAACTGGACAACAGAATAGGTGCTTTTGGTTAATGGAATACGATGAGGCTTTCAGATATGGTCAACATTTCAACCAAGAGCATCAGCTTGACAATATGGTAAAAGTAGTTAAAGACATTCCCGAAAATAAAGCCATCGTTATTTGGTGTGCTGATAATGCACATGATCAAACAGGATTACGTTTTGTGTTGCATTTGTTGAGAGAACGTAAACAGCCAGTTAATGTTGTAAATGTAACGGAGATCGTTAATGCTACTAAGCTACAAAATAAAGAAGGAGTTCCCTATGCTAGAAGTTTAATTGATCACGAGCATTTTCAGGAAATAGTGAGAAACTACTTTAAAGGTGTTCCACTTGATCCTAGTCAAAGAAGAAGGTATGAATCAGAATGGTTAATGCTGACGAAAGGAAGTCATGTACTTCGTTTGTGGGAAGATGGGACTGTTAAAAGCAACGATGAGAATTCACTAGACGAAGTGATAATAAGGTCAGTTATGGAACTAGAGCAAGAACATGATGAGGATGGATTTATCAAGGCAGGGAGAGTTGTCGAGAAGGTGTTTGATATATCGCGACAACTTGTAGGATATTCATTTATTTCTTATAGGATTTGGATTTTAGTTAATCAAGGAATTTTTATGTTTAGAGGGGTACCGGGAGCTTTACATCAGTTCTCTATTAAACTTGGAACCGTAGATTAAGCTAACGTAGAAACGATAGTTGAATAAGTAATAATATAAAAGACGGCAGCCAATCGTGGTTGCCGTCTTTTCGATTACGAGCAGAATAGCTTAATGAAGATTCAGAGCGGAGAATCATCTGAGTATGTTCGTACCAACCAACGCTCTACCCACTCTAGATGTAAATTTCTGTATTGTGATTGGAGGTTATTATCCTATATAGTTAATGCTTTAGACCTGCCTAACGAAACCAAAAATCACAACATTTGGGATTGTCGGACACATACGATCGTTTAAGTTTCTCAAAATCCATCTTGATGTGGATACAACAATCGTTCTTATTTTAATGAAGTGTTGGCTTCTTAAGGGCATTACAATGAAAAACGCATAAAATTGGAGGCAACTGTTTGAAGATTAAACTTGGTCTAATTAGTTATGTAGCTTATCTATTAGTTATATCAACCACATCATTCTTATTTTACTGGGTATTCAAGATATGGATAGCAATGGGACGATTCACAGCAGCAGATGCCCCACCAGGTGACATTAGTACAACAGAAAAAGTGTTTTATAGTTTCGTTATACCGATTGGGTACTTTGTTAGCATGACTTTACTTTCATTTGTTTTTCGTCGTTATTTGATAAAATATTCAGTAAATCTGAATACAATAACATTTATACTCGCAATAAATGTACTCATTACTGTCTACTTAATAACACAATTCAAAATCTTTTCTTTTAGTTAATTTCTATAGGAGCCGAATGATTGATTTTATTAGGATAACTCATTAAGCTAACTAGTAGAAACGATAGTTCAAGAAGGACAAGTAAGCAACCGATTAACAATACCCGGTTGCTTTTTCGC
Organism: Paenibacillus sp. Marseille-Q7038; assembly: GCF_965111595.1. Classification (NCBI taxonomy): domain Bacteria; kingdom Bacillati; phylum Bacillota; class Bacilli; order Caryophanales; family Paenibacillaceae; genus Paenibacillus; species Paenibacillus sp. Marseille-Q7038. The sequence continues at coordinate 24,547 of NZ_CBCOOM010000001.1, forward strand.
TAGGAGAAGAAAGCACCAGGATCAACATAATATCCTATTTGTTGCTCGTATAACAGTTATGCATACCTTGTGGCCACATTCATTGTGTCTATGATTACGTTTTACTCGCTTGTATCAAGCATTATCTGTTTTGTATAAGTAAACTAATACTATGCACGTATTTGACGTTGCCTTAACTAGTAGCATCTTTTATAAGATTATTATTTATTCTTTATGCTTATAAGCACCTCCAGTAATCCCCAGTTGTTCGACTTCACCATCTTCCCCTAATCTATAAGAATACATCTTATTAAGTTCATTTGAGAATTCAACATAGGTTAGATATCCAGAAGCTGTCTCATCAGTTGTTTTTTTTATCTTGACAACTTCAAAACTAGCTATATCGCTCTCCAAATACCCTTTTTCCTCAATTAAATACTCTTTAACTCTTTCCTCATTATAAGCGGCAAGCTCTGGATCACTTTTCGCTGGGGTGTTAAGAGAGTACACCGTAAAAAAAATGAAACCAATTACAAGAATTATAAGCCCTAGAACAACTCCGCCACCAATCATCATTATTTTCTTCAAGAAAAATCCTCCTTTATCTAAAATCAATTAATATATATTAACAAATCACTTCTAATAAAAGTATAATAAAACTAGCAATAAATAGAATATTATTACATAAAAAAGATAGAAAGTTATTTATATCAGAGGGATAGCCTGTTAACTGTGTTTTTTATGAATTATTGCAATACAAGTAGAAAAATGTGATTTTCCGGAAGCTGACTTTAATGGACTAAACAATAATCTTATCTTCGTTCAACTAACGGAAAAACGTTACTGTAGTGGTAAAATTAGATATAAACAGGGGGAGGGGTATGAAAAGAGATGAGAGGGAGGGAATTTTATGAAGCTAAAGCTAATTCCATATATCTTGGTCTTAATAATTATAATGACAGGATGTTCTAAGGAGTCTGGTTTGATTTACTTTGCACCAACCAACGAACAGATTGTAGAATATGTCTCAGATAATGAATTAGCTGTTCTTGATAGCATATGGATAAAGGACAGTGCTATTATATTGCTGAAAAATTCATTAATTACACTGTATTCCGATCAACATGGAAAGCTACATGATCATAAATTATCGTGGGCATCAAATAGTAAAGATGTAATAACTGTTGGCGATGGAGTGCCATATATTGCAGTTATTATACCTAATGATCTATTGGATAAAGGATCGAAGAATATTAACTTAAAGTATTCGGATGGCACAATTGAGTCAAGGGGAATCAATGACAAAAAGGGCTTGTTAGTATCAAGCATTGGTCAGGAAAGGGTACAAGATATTTCAATTAGTAATTCCTTAGGTGAAGAAATATACAATAAATCTAGATGAGAAAAATAGCAGATTTGACACAAACAAGATTTAAACTAACGAGAAAACGTTAGTTAAAAACAAAAGGGAGCAGCTTGCCAGTTGGCAACTGTTCCCTTTTTGCTAACCGGCAGGATAGTTCCATCATTTGGTGAATTACTGTGTTATTATCTTTCCGACGGAGTTGGTGATACCAATGAGAGCAAAGTTATTGGGATTTGTTTGTGCAGTAATTGTAATATTTATCTTCTGGCTCTATATTTCCCATGGTTCAGATGAGACGTGGTGGTCAATATATAGGTTTAGGTACATAGGTAATGATGTTGTTATTGCAAATATATCTTGGTTTAAGGTTTCAATATTTGCGATTTTAAGCAATATTATCGGATATACTGGTTCCAAAATTTCAGTGAAACGTATCAATAATTAGTTAACTAATCGTTAGTTAGTTGAAAACAAAAGGGAGCAGCTTGCCAGTTGGCAACTGCTCCCTTTTTGCTAATCAGCAGGATAGCTTAAGAGGCAATTCACTTCTTCGATTACAACTTTTTCCTATAATAACCGTTATATTAAAAACTAAGGTGATTGGGAAGGAAGATTAATTATGAATTTTTTTATCTATTTAGGGATAATTCTTATTCTTGTTTCTGGTCTTTGTATTAGATCATGGACGACTGGTTACCAACAAAGAGGTGATTTTTATTCAAAGCCTACGGAAGATCTTGACATGATGAAGAAAGTTGCTACATGGTCTACTTTAGCAGGAATCGTTTCGTTTGCAGTTGCTGGATTGATGTATTTATTAAGCTAACGGAAAAACGATAGTTCAAGAAAAACCAGTAAGCAACCGATCTACAGACCGGTTGCTTTTTCTTTAATATTGGGCAGAATGTATTATTTAATATATTTACAAATCGGCAAAACTTGTGATGATAATCCAATTTTACGGGGATAGAGGTGGGCTATTATTTTAAAAGATACTACTTATTTAGATGCTCAGCGAATAAATTTGACTGCGCGTCATATCGTTTTAAATCATGTTAGATCCTTTTTTATTGGACTTATTGTACAAGGTTCTGCTGTATACCAGTAGTGACATTGGTTACGTACTTTATGTAAATGACTTGGGTCTGAACGAACCAGGGAGCCCTTCCTTTTGGAATTTGTATCAATATACATAAAGAACTTAGCGAAATTGGTGTAAAACCATTTCGATATATCCAATTCAGTGTGTTATCTCAAATAACGAATAAGTATCTGCCACCGATTTTTGGTAGTTTTCAACTTTTAGCTGGACAATTACTAGAGCCTGTAGCATCTGACGAACAAAATCATAAAAATTAAGGATTGATGTAAAGAAACCAGAAGCGAAGGAATAGGCAGTTGCATAGGATAAAGTGAAGCAAAGATAAGATACCATGTGAGGAGAATGGATAAATGTATCATAAGCCATGTTGTTATTATCACTGCTGTCATCCTATGCATAACTACTGGAATCAATATGCAATTCATAATTGGAATGGTTATTATTACAATAGAAATTACGATAGTGCAAACCTGTTATTGAGGGATTATGGGAAACAACCATATGTCGTAAATATTGAACAAGCGACTAAACAAAACAGCACTTACCGAACAGCTATCTGGACAGGAGAACACTTTCAAGTGACCTTAATGAGTATTGACGTTGGAGATGATATTGGTTTAGAAATTCATCCGACAACAGATCAATTCTTACGTATAGAAGAAGGCCAGGGATTTGTGCAAATGGGTGATAGCAAAGATCAATTAGATTTTCAACAAATGGTTAGTGCTGATTATGCCATTATGGTACCTGCAGGGAATTGGCACAATATTACGAATACAGGCAATACACCACTTAAATTATATGTGATCTATGCTCCTCCTGAACATCCGTTTGGTACTGTCCATCAAACAAAAGAAGCGGCTATGTCTGCCGATTAATTGAGGACTGAAACTATACTTAACCGAACTGTAAGATATGTTGAAGTATTAATAGTAACTAGGACAATTATTTTTGCTTGTTTAATGGAACTGCTAAATTTAAAAGTTACCCGCAAGCAAATGAGAAAAGATAAATCATTTCACTGGATGTTTTGATTTCCTATAATTGAGAATTCTAGTGTAACTGACGAAAGGAGATAACTAGAAAAAGGCCTGGCTGTTCAACAGCTGACCTTTATATCACAATTTTTTGTATCGTTTTATTGTCCATAATGGAATAGATATTACCTTGTTTTCGGTTTCAAAAATCAATGTGTTTGAATCATCTAATGTCCTGCAATTACCTGTAATAAATTCCCCGCTGACGAGATGGATGTTGATTAGTGATTGAGTTTTAACTAATTGACTAATTGTATCGTGGATAATATTCAATGTTTGGTCCTTTCTTAAGGATAATTATTTATAAAAGGTATATCCAATGATCTAAACTTTGAAACAGTATACATGTTTTTAAACCATATTTTGATAAGGTTAATTATTTGATGTTTTGATAAACGTTAGGTCAATAGGTAAACATGACCTGCTATTTTAAGGAATCCTTAGTAAAATAATCAAATCGTTTTCAGTCAGTTGTTTGTAAAGGTTAGGTAACATCTTTAAGCTGCTGTCTGTATTTAACAGGCAGCAGCTTCTTTAATTGGCTGTTTTTTTGTATTATCCTTTTATAAAAATATTCCAACAATGGTAGCGGATAGAATGGAGGCCATAGTTGCTACAAGCAACATTTTTAACCCAAATGCACTCACTTCTTTTCCCTTTGCACCATCGATGGCTTGTACCGCGCCTCCTACAATACCAACAGAACCAATGGAAGCAAAAGAAATGAGGAACGTTGAGAGGATAGATACTGTTTTTTCTGAAAGTTCTCCCAACAACGGTTGGAACTGCATAATCGCAGCAAATTCATTAGCAATTAACTTTGTCCCCATTATGGAACCAGCCGTAATCATCTCATTACTCGGAATACCCATTAAGTAAGCGATTGGTGAGAAAAGATACCCGACCATAGTTGTTAGATCCATTCCGAAAATACTATCAAATATTCCATTGATCAGTGCAAGTATCCCTAGGTAAGCTATTAACATGACACTTACAATAAGAGCTACTTTTCCACCGTCCATCGCTCCGCTTCCAATAGCCTCAAAGACATTTTTTGTATGGATCATCTGATTTATATCAATTTCCTCTTCTTCTTTTGAAACCTTTACAGGTGCTACAATAGAAGCTACGATTAACGCGCTGAATACATTTAATACAACCGCAATCAAAACAAACTGTGATGGTAGCATGGTCATATAAGAAGCAATGAGAGCGGCTGAAACACTTGCCATTGCAGAAGTGGAAACAATAAACAAGCGGTTTTTATTTAAATTTTTTATATGAGTCTTAATTGCAAGAATTGCATCTGCTTGTCCAAAAAATATAGAATTAATCGCATTAAAGCTCTCAATATGAGGTAATCCTGTCACCTTCGATAATAATCCGCCAACAAATTTAATAATATGTGGGAGGATTTTCAAATGCGTTAATAATGAAAGGAATGCTGAAGTGAAAACGAGAATAAGCAAGACATTAACAAAGAAAGGCGATTGTCCCTCTGGAATCCAGCCACCTACGACGAAGTCAACACCTTCCATTCCATACTCTAACAATTTATTAAAACCTGTTGCAATAGTATCAACTACCTTCAGACCCGTCGTTGTTTTGAGAAGTAACCAACTAAGAATAAATTGAATGCTCAGCATAATAATAATGGCTCTAATGTTGATGTTTTTTTTGTCGTTAGAAAGTAAGAAAGAAATACCAAATAGTAAAACGATTGTAATGATACCAAGTAAAATCCCGAACAAAACTATCCCTCTTTCTGATAATATTCATGGGAGAAGTTTAAGAAAACGTTGCCGTCTCTTCCCGCCGTATGTAGAATACTTATTTTTTATATCGAACTCAAGGACATATGTCCTACATAAAAATAAAATATTTTCTCGCAGTTTTTAACTTTGAACCTCAGGACAGAATGATAACTAACACAAATATAAAAATGAGGAAGAAGAAAAATGCGTATAACTGATAATCATCCATTAATTTATTCATATCTCAAAAAAAACAACTTACATGAATTTTTTTCTTCAGATGATCTAAATAAAATACAATTATGTAGTTTTGCAAAAGGAGAAAATATGATCTCCGCAGGTGAACCTCTTAAGGAAATGTTATTTTTAGTTGAGGGGAAAGTTAAAATATATACAATGACTTCCGAAGACAAAAGATTAATAATACGATTTCAAAAAACTCCTGCAATCCTAGGGGATATTGAATTTGCGAATGAAGAAGCCGCAATGAATTCAGTGGCAGCCAGCACAGAATGTACCGCTTTACGCATTTCATACAAAAATTTGAAAGAAATAATCGGTGACAACCCAAGTTTTCTGCTACTATTACTCAAATCTATTGCCCAGAAATTTAGGACTAAAACGAACTTCACTACATTTCTTGTTCTTTATCCGGTAGAAGTACGGTTTGCTAGTTATTTATTGTCTATTTCTACGGATAGCTATGGAAATTTATTTCAAGAGGAAATGAAGAATTCCAGCCTTATCGAAATTGCGGATACTATTGGTACTAGTTACAGACATTTAAACCGAGTGATTCAGAAATTATGTGATCAACAGATTATTGAAAGAATTCATGGTAACCTGCATATAAAAAATATTAATAAGCTTCGAAAATTAGCGAAAGACAACATCTATGAATAAATAATTTTTTTCTTCCTCTAAAAAAGAAAATCCCCTCCAAAATGAAGGGGACCATTGCGCCGAGGAAGCCAGCCTTAAGCATTTTAGTAACCGCGATACCTTTTAATAAACTGAACGGCTTTCCGGATATCTTCTTCCGGTGAAGCGCCCACTTCACGCTCAATCGTAAGATAGCCTTTGTATCCGATCTCTTGCAGCGCAGCAAAGTACGCATCAAAATCAACTTGGCCTTCGCCTAGTGGAACCTCCAGGAAAGCGGCGCCGGAAGAAGCCATTTCTGCAATTTTCTCATGCGTCATGCCTTCATATCCAAGGTGACCATAGACCTCTTTTGGATGGGTGGGTCTTATTTGTCTGCCGTCTTTCACATGAGTGTGGACGATATAATCTTTCAGAATCTTGACACCTTCGACCGGATCATCGCCTGTTACCATGACCATGTTCGCCGGGTCAAAGTTAACGGATACGCCATTCGTACTAAGTGTATCAAGGAAGCCTTTGAGATGAGCAGAACGCTCAGGTCCCGTCTCAATTGCAAAATAGGCATTCATACTCTTTGCATAGACGCCAAGTTCCTCACAGGCAGACTGCATCGCAGCATAGATCGGACCGTTCACATCATCAGGAACAATACCAATATGTGTTGTGACGACATTCGTTCCCAGTTCTACAGCGAGGTCAAGAATGCGTTTGGACTGCTCTATTTTTTGAGCATTGGCTGCTGTATCTTGAAATCCATGTCCGCCAAGATCGCCGCAGAGGGCCGATATTTCAAGTCCGAGATCTGCAATGTAGCTTTTCAGTTCTTTACGTGCAGCAGTAGAGAGGTTCTCGGGTGACATTTCGCCAGATACAGCATAGATTTGTACTCCTTCTGCACCGACTTCTTTAGATTTCTGTAGTCCTTCTCGCAGTCCGAGTTGAAAGCTGTCGGAAATGACTCCTATTTTATTGGTAAAAGACATGCTGATGCCTCCTTATTGATTGTACATATTCTTCCGTACTTAAAAAGCTTATGCCTCGTCCCAGAATCTCTTCACATTCGCAAGACCCGCACGTGCTCCAAATTCACAGTCTTCTAATCCTTCGAACTCGAGACTAAGATATCCGTCATAACCCGAGGACTTCACCAATTGGATGACATCGCGCATGGGAATGTCACCTTGACCGGCTACCGCTCCGCGCAGGAAGTTACCTGCTGTGGATTTGAAGAATCCATCGCCTGGATGCTGCCCAGCAGGGCGAACATAGAAATCTTTAAAATGCACAATCGATGCATAAGGAAGGTTATTCTTCACACCAGCAAGCGGCGGCTCATCTGCGCATAGGAAATTGCCTATATCGAGAGTGGTTTTGAAATTGGGCAGATTCACTGCATGAATCAGGGCTTGGACCCGGTCGCTATGCTGAATGAAATAGCCGTGATTCTCTACGCTTGTTGTGATGCCGTACTTACCAGCGTATTCCGCAATCTCACGGCAAGCGGCTGCAAGACGTTCCAGATTCGCATTGAAATTGGCAATAGATACATCAGGAGAAGAAGCGACATCATGACGCATTAGCTTCACGCCGAGCCTGTTTGCAATATCGACTTCTTTTTTTACGCGTGCAATTTCTTGCTCGTATGCTTCTTCATGATCTACAAGGAAATTGGCCCCGATCGCATAGTTGGAAATTTCAAGACCGCGCTCTGCGGCTTTCGCTACGATCAGATCAATCAGTTCAGGCTGTTCTATCAGGTTAAAACCAAGCGGTACGATCTCTATATGTTCTCCGCCATGATCGGCAGTAAAATCAATGACATCTGCAATCGTCATCGTTCCTTTTTTGAGTGCTTGATACAAGCTGTAGGAACTGAGTCCAAGTTTCATAGGTATACTTCCTTTCCTGTACTTGCGGATTCATAAATACCGCGAAGAATTTTCATGACTTCTACGCCGTCTTCCACAGGGCTGATGGGCTGTTTACCCGTCTGAACACATTCTACAAAATGATCGATCTCTGCTTGGAATGCTTTTTCAAATTGGAACCCTTTGCTGTCGGTTTGCGGGCTGATGTTGATGATTGTGTCATGCTTCTCGGTAACAATGACAACTTCGGGATCAATTTCAAATCCGCCTTTTTCTCCGTACAATTTTACTGAACCTTCATTTTCCTTTGCGTGAAGAGTGAAGCTCACATCGACCATTAACGTAGCACCGTTCTCAAAACGAATGAGTGCATTTGCTAAATCTTCTACATCATTATCTTGGTTTTCCGGGTTATAATCGGCTGCTTTATAAGAAGAAAGATTTTTGATATGGGAACGATCTCCAAGTTTGCGGTAGGTATTACCTGTAACCGATTTCACTTTTGGTCTGCCCATCATGTACCAGCAGAGGTCAATCACGTGAACACCGATATCAATCAGCGGTCCGCCGCCGGAACGTCTTGAATCAGAGAACCAGCCACCTGGGTTGCCGAGTCTGCGGATGTATGAAGCTTTGGCATAATAGATTTCACCAAATTCTCCATTATCGATAAAAGAGCGAAGCATTTGTGCATTGGGATCATAGCGGCGAACAAAGCCGACTTGCAGAATCTTACCTGAATCTTGAACTGCTTGTTGAATCTTATACGCTTCTTCCACTGTACGGCAAAGCGGTTTCTCCACCAGAACATGTTTGCCAGCTTTCAGAGCCGCAATGGCGATCTCCGCATGGGTATCATTCCACGTACAGATACTGACGGCATCAATTTCTTCATTAGCAAGAAGTTCATTGTAATCACTATAGGCATGTGGTGCTTCGTATTTGTCAGCGGTTTGTTTGGCCCTATCGGCATTCATATCGCAAACGGCATGAAGAACTGTATTAGGATTGTTTTTGTAAGGTGTTAGATGATATTGCGAGATGCTCCCAGCACCGATTACACCAATTTTGAGTGTTGTCATATGTAAATTTGTGCTCCCTTCAATTTCTAGAATAGGATATACTAGACAAAAGAAATGTGAGGATTAACTCGGTGTTTTCTATCATCTAGAATTACCTTTATTGTAGTGAGACCCTGCGGGGAAAGCCATGTAGAGCGTTGCTGATTATTTGAACAAATGTGCGGTAAGTGGAGGGATGACCCATGATTAGAGACGCTGCTTTACGGGAACCGATGGATATGCCTGATCCGCAATTTCCACTGAAGCTTCATTATTGTGAGTCGACTGAAAAGGGGCAAATCTTATTTCATCCTCATTTTCATGAACATATGGAAATTTTATATTTTGCACAAGGCGAAGCCATAATCGAATGCAATTCGGAGCAAAAAAGGGTCAAAGAAGGGGATCTTATCGTCCTTAATAGTAACGACCTGCACCACGGAATTAATGTATCGGGTCACGTCCTGTATAATGCGCTGATCACGGATCTGTCTCTATTGCAGAGCCCATCACCTGATGCAGTGGGGACGAAGTTCATTACCCCGATGACCCAGAATAACGTCATATTCAAAAATCACATTCCAGATGATTCTGAACTACGCACCGCATTTGAACAAATTCTCCAAGAGTTCCAGGGGAAAGAGCTTGGATATGAAATGGCTATTAAATCAAGTATGTACCGGATGCTGACCTTGTTGTTCCGCAGACATATTGCGGAGTATATGCCGAGTGCTGAATATAACAGCCGGACCAAAAATTTAACGAGATTTGCTCCCATTTTTAAATATATCGAAGAGCATTACCTAGAAGAACTATCGGTGGAGCAGCTAGCCCAAAAGGCAGGGTTATCTCGTTTTCATTTCAGCCGCTTATTCAGTGAACTGACGAACAAGACCGTGACCGAGTATATTAATCAGTTCCGAATTAATAAGTCAGAATATCTACTTCGTAATACAGAAATGACCATATCAGAGGTGGCCCTTGCATCAGGGTACAACGACATTTCTTACTTCAGTCGGACATTTAAAAAATATAAACAAGTACCGCCTTCTTTCATCCGATCCTCCATCAAAAGCGAATAATGGAAGCATTTGGGCTTAGGAAAGTTCGGAATTAACCGTGATTTTTTTGTGAAATGGTTGACTTCTTTTGTTATATTTAATATTCTTGTTATTGTCCTTTTACACAGCGTAGATAGGATAAATGGAATAAATAATTAATACATTAATGATTTACACTTCAGTCATTCGTAACTTATATCCTACTTACGAATATAGGAGCTAATATTTTCTCATCCTATATGAAGAATTAGGATTTTTTGCTTTGATTCGAATGATAATACAAGTCATGGAGGCACAGCTTCAGATGGAAAAATGGTTTAAATTAAAAGAACGAGGCACGACCGTCCCGACGGAGATCATTGCGGGGCTTACGACCTTCTTTACAATGGTTTACATTGTCATTGTCAATCCTGGAATGCTCAGCAGTACGGGAATGGATTTTAACGGTGTATTCATTGCAACCGTGCTTGCGAGTATCATTGGTACACTCATTATGGGTCTTGGTGCGAATTATCCGATCGTCATTGCGCCAGGAATGGGACTTAATGCGTTTTTCGCTTATAGTGTCGTAGCGGGATATGGAGTTTCTTGGCAAGTAGCACTTGGTGCAGTATTCATTTCCGGTATGCTATTTGTTATTTTGTCGCTAACATCGTTTAGGTACATGCTGCTGGATGCCATACCGGGTAGCCTTAAACATGCCATAACGGCCGGGATCGGACTTTTTATAACTACGGTTGGACTTCAAAATGCAGGAATTATTGTTGCCTCCGAGTCGAATTTAATTGCACTAGGTAATTTATCAGATCCAATGACCATGCTTACGATTATTGGATTGCTCATTACTGTAGTGCTTATGTCATATAACGTAAAAGGGTACTTATTTATTGGGATGGTGGTTACCGCCATTATCGCATGGTTTATGGGACTGCTTCAGATGCCAGAATCCATCGTATCTATGCCAACAGGGCTGTCAACAACCGCCTTCCAACTTGATATTGCAGGTGTGTTCTCCAGTGGACTTTACACGGTTATCTTTACTTTCTTACTGATTACCTTGTTTGATACAACAGGCACCATGCTTGGGGTAGCAGAGAAGGCAGGTCTGATTAAAGACGGTAAATTCCCGCGTTCACGCGGTGCACTTCTAGCTGATGCGGTAGGTACAACATCAGGTGCTTTGCTGGGTACAAGCCCGACATCGGCTTATATTGAATCCAGCACAGGGGTAGCTGCAGGAGGGCGTACTGGTCTAACTGCAGTGGTGGTAAGTATTCTGCTTGCACTGACCTTGTTCTTCTCGCCGCTGATCGGAGTATTATCTGGTATTTCCGCAATTACCGCTCCGGCGCTTATTATTGTAGGTTACTTTATGATTAATGCGATCAGCCAGGTCAAATGGTCTGATGTAGAAGAGGCCTTCCCAGCATTTCTCATCATTATCCTTACTCCGCTTACACACAGTATTGCAACAGGGATCGGCGTAGGATTTATTTTCTACCCTCTGCTGAAACTGCTGCGCGGGAAAGGGAAAGACGTACATCCGATTTTCTATGTTTTTGCTGTTTTGTTCTTTATCCAGCTCGTGTTCCTGGAACACTAGAACTTTCGAATGATCTTCATAAAAAATATAGCTATTAAAACCCTTATATCACGTAATGAGAATTACGAGGATATAAGGGTTTTGTTTTTTATTTACATATACACAATTGAATACATCGCTGAATCCATTTCTTAAATCAACTAAAGGGATTAGGAAATTGATTTCACTAATTAACATATGAAATGATCATGAATTTGCAGGGTAGTGAAGGGAATATGGATATGTTATCCTTTTTAGGAAGCGCTTTCAAAAATGTGTACAAACAAAGGAGATGTATAAGGTTGAATCGAAAATGGAAATCTACGCTTACGCTTTCTCTGGCTTTTGCACTTGTTTTCTCCCTGTTTTCTTCTACCTTCAGTTCTGCCCAAGCAGAAGCAGCAAAGGGCAATAAATCTAAGCTGCAGTCCTACGTAAACGATATGCAGCCTGGATGGAACCTTGGGAACTCCCTGGATGCCGTAGGTGCAGATGAGACGGCTTGGGGCAATCCACGCATCACGAAAGAATTAATTCAGAATATTGCAGATGAGGGATATAAAAGTATTCGGATTCCAGTGACCTGGGATTCCCATATCGGAACAGCACCAGATTATACCGTTGAACCCGCTTATCTGAACCGTGTTCAGGAAGTGGTCCAGTGGGCTCTTGATGAAGGACTGTACGTCATGATTAACGTTCATCACGATTCTTGGGTCTGGATCAGCCATATGGAGAAAAAACATGATGAAGTCCTTGCCAGATACAACGCGATTTGGACGCAAATTGCCGACCACTTTAAGAATCAGTCCACCAAGGTGATGTTTGAAAGTGTGAACGAACCTCGCTTTACGGATGGTGGAACAACGGATGAAGAGAAACAGCTAGATATGCTCGAAGAGCTGAATTTATCTTTTCATAAAATAGTCCGTGGGTCCGGTGGGATCAACGCTACACGTCCACTCGTAATATCTACACTCGAAGCATCCCCGTCACAAGAACGTATGGATGAGCTTTATCATACCATTACCACATTGAACGATGACAACATCATCGCAACTGTCCATTATTATGGCTTCTGGCCATTTAGTGTGAACATTGCCGGTTACACTCGTTTCGAAGAGGATACAAAAAATGATATCAATCAAACTTTTGATAATGTGTACAATACGTTCGTTGCCAAAGGAATTCCGGTTATCGTAGGCGAGTACGGTCTCCTTGGTTTTGACCAAAGTACCAATACGATTGAACAAGGTGAAAAACTAAAGTTCTTTGAATACCTTACGCATGTTCTAAAAGAAAAAAATATTACACATATGCTATGGGATAACGGACAGCACTTTAGCAGAACGGAATTTAAATGGTCAGACCAAGACCTCTTTGACATCATGAAAGCAGGTTTGAAGACACGTTCGGCTACAGCCGAAACCGATCTGATTTTTGTCAGAAAAGGCGTAACTGGGCAAGATCAGCAGATCCAAATGAACTTGAACGGTAATCGGTTAACGAAACTGAGTGTGAATGGAAAGAACCTAAAGAAAGGCAAAGAGTATATCCTTTCTGGCGAGAAACTCACCATCAAAGCAACAAAATTAGCAGAACTGACAGCTTCAGGTGAGTATGGAGAAAATGCCGTGATTACGGCAGAATTCAACAAAGGCACAGACTGGAAGTTCCGTGTGATCACAAGCAGTAAACCTGAGCTGCAGAAAGCACAAGGAACAACGAATAATTTCGCAATTCCAGTTCAATTTAACGGCGATCTGCTTGCTACCATGGAGGCAGTTTATACAGATGGAAGCAATGCAGGTCCACAGAACTGGACTTCCTTTAAGGAATTTGAATACACATTCAGCCCTTCTTATGAGGATGGAAAAATTACATTGAAACCTAATTTCTTTAATGAAGTAAAAGACGGAGAAGTGATTCTGAAATTCCATTTCTGGAGCGGAGAAGTGATTTCTTACAAACTCCAAAAGAGTGGGACTACGATTACAGGTACGGTAATGTAACAATAAATACGCAGTGAGCGGGACAATCGAAGAGGATCACACGGCTAGGGCCGGGTGATCCTCTTTTGTTCTCTGCGTACATAAGCTTCTGGTGTCGTTCCAACAATGGATTTAAAGTCTTTAATAAAGTGAGACTGATCATGATAGCCGAGATCCATACTGAGCTTCAGGAGTTGGAAATTATCTCCTTGGTCTAATGTTTCTGCTGCATTTTGAAGCCGGTAAAGCCGAATGACCGTTTTGGGACTCAGACCGACATATTGCTGAAAAAGACGTTGAAGCTTCCGTTTATTGATTTGAAAATACATGCAAACCTCATCTACCTTTGTGATTTCGTGATGATCTTGTATATAGGTCGTTATGCGTTCTATTTCGAGACCCGTCTCATCTACAGATGGAAGCAAAGGAAGGAGCAGCTGATCCATTCGCTGGACAAGTTCATTATGGGGAATCGATCCGCTTAAGAACATAGCCTCCAGTTCCTGACTAGACTGAGGGAGCAGAGACTCAGCAGGAAGAGGGGCACATGCTAAAACCGTGATCGGTTTCTGAATCCACGGATAGAAGCCGCCGGGTTGAAACTTGATGCCAAATACGCTGCCTTTCTCTCTCAGCTGATGACCATACTTAGTGGATGAAGGACCAAAAAAGTACGTGCGTCCTTGCTCAATGACCAGGTTCACACACGGATTTGGAATGACATCTTGAGTGAACGTTTCGTTAGCAGGGAAGTTCCATTCTACAATCCAGTAATGTTTAATAAACGGGCTGAGTTCTGTGCAAGGTTGGTAGCGTTTAAGTGTGAAATGCTGCTCACCGTGTTCAAGGTGGAGCAGGCCGAGAGATCGTTCATCTATTGATTTGGACATAAGGTTCGCCTCCAGCGAAAGAGTCGCGTTTTTACAATACATTAGTTAGATCGAGGGCGTATGATAGGTACAACTTCAAAGAGTAAAGATAAAAGAGCGGATAACACTGCTGTATACAACATATGAGCTAAGGGAGTGATTTAAAGTGGAAGCTTTACAGTACGAGTTTTATATTAATGCAAGTCCAAAGCAAGTATGGGATACCCTCTTTCAACCTGAAAATAGTAAGAAAATATTCTATGGATGTACACTTGAATCCTCTTTCGAGATCGGGTCTTCCTTTCAGTATGTAGGTCCTGGAAAAGATGGAGAGAGAACAGTGCATCTCTATGGAGAGGTATTGTCATATGAACCCGGGATAAAGTTTAGCTGCTTAGAACATCCGGGACCGTCTTATCGAGAAAATCATGAGGAGCTCGCCTCTCGAATAACCTATTTTTTTGAGACGGTTGGAGACTGCACAAAGCTGACTTTAATCAATGATCAGTGGACTGACAACCATCCTTCTTACGAAAGCACGAAAAGTCATTGGTGGATGATTCTTAGTAACATCAAGACCTTGGCTGAGACAGGAAAAACACTGGATTTCGGTTTTTAGTCCAATAGGATATGTTCATATCCTGTACAAAAAGACTCCCTTGATTTCAAGAAAAGAGAGTCTTTTTGTGCAGGAATCTGAATTATTATTTACGTGACAGTTTATCGTATAAACGAGTTACCCGTGCAGCAAAATCTTCTAGATTCATGGAAGCCTTATTTCGGCGATGGTACCACTTTTTAACCGTATCGATTACCCATTGCGAGACCTTCACTTGATTAAACCGTGGATACACATGGTAATAAGCCCAGACCAGATGATCCCAGCGCTGGTCATCGCCTTCTTTTACATATTCAGAAACATCGAGCACTTTGGCGCGACCATTCTGATTGACCACATTTTTCAGATGGATGTCCCTCGGGTTAAGTCCTACACTTACCGCATACTCGCGGGCTTCCTTTACATCAAGAATAACCTGTTCAGGAACGGGGATACCTTCCATAAGACAATCTTCAAGTGTAGGTCCTTCTTCCATACTGAGCACAAGATAACGATCACCTTCTCCATAACAGACAGCGAAAAAAGGAGAGCCAGCAAGCCGGTCGTAGACTGATTTTTCAATCTTCTTCTTCTCCATCGCTTCTGGAGAATATATTTTAAAAGCAAATTGCGGAAATGATTCAATCGTAAATACAGCTGCGTCGGTTCCAACGCCGATACAATGTACACCGGCAGCTTGATTTGTGATGCTTACTAGTTCATTATCATCGCTACCTGTGATTTCAACCTTACTCAAGAGAGAATCAAATTGCTGTAAATCGGGTAATTCCAAATGGTGATTTGGATAACGGTCCATGTACGTGACAACCCCTTCATATTTCGAGCCCTGTTCTGTTTAGTAACGGTGTAAACAGGAGTAGGCCGCCGTAGGTTTCTATTTCTATTCTATGATAAAATACAATACAACAAAGCGATGACAGATTGCAAAGAAAGGCAGAAGATGCATATGATAACAACGTATCCTCCTTGGTCATACTCTGGTTCTAGAGCCGGGATATTTGATGATTGTCTTCGTAAATATTATTACCATTATTACGGTTCTCATAATGGGTGGAAATTAGAAACGGCAGAACCGGACCAAGTTCAGACCTATCGTTTAAAACAGCTCAGTAATCTCTACCTCGTATTTGGGAATCTCGCTCATCAGATGTGCGAGTCCGTGATTCGCAGCTGGGAGAAGGACCGCAAGGCCCCGGATGCTTCCTTTTTACACCAGAAGATGAGAGAACTGCTTAACCAGGCGTACAAAGAGTCGCAAGATGTGACCGGGTGGCATCTTCGTCCTAAATATCAAACCATGTTATCTGAAATCTATTATGATGAAGATGACAAGCTGAGAGAACGGATTTCTTCTATTAAAGCTCGCATGGAAACGGTCGTTGACAAGCTGTATCATACGAGAACGTGGAAAGAGGTAGAGAGCGGTGCAGCCCATATTATGGAGATCGAGAAATGGGATCATATGATTTTGCATGATACGAGGGTGTATGTGAAGATGGACGTACTGTACCGAAATGAGCAAGGACATATTGTCATTGTAGACTGGAAGACTGGCAAAGAGAATGATTTTACAGATCAGTTATATCTCTATGCGCTTTATGTTCATGAACACTATAATGTTCCGTATGAACACATCGAGTTGAGAGTCGAATATCTGCTCACTGGCGAGTGTGAAACCTATCAGGCTACGCAGCAAGATATTGATGAAGTGTCGGCATCGACCTTACGATATATTGAAGAAATGAAATCCTGTCTTGCTGATGATTATTATAATCGTCCCAAAGACATCTCCTTCTTTACGCCGATGCCGTCAAGAAGAGTATGTGGGGAATGTAACTTTCGTGAAATCTGCAGCTCTCGGGCTGTATAGTGATAAGACACTGGAGATGTCCAGTGTCTTTTTGGTCTGTCTATGTCTATGTGGTCTATGTGGTCTAATCTGCCTACAGTGAAGCAAGAGTGCTACTCTCTGGAGGGATAAGATAAGGTTTTCTTATGGTTATCGCGATACTGACGAGGCGACATGCCTACCACTTTCGTGAAAAGAATGGAAAAATAATTCGCATTCTCGTATCCTGTTAATTTGGCAATCTCCCATACTTTCATCTCTGTTTGTACAAGGAGCCTTGTTGCTTCTCCCATCCGGCGCTGAATCATGTAATGAATGGGGGAGGTGGAGTAACGATCTTTAAATAAATGAGCAAAATAATACGGACTTATATTAAAATGGTCAGCCATTTTTTTGAGAGTCAGAGGTCGCGTATAATTCATATCTATATATTCTTTTATATCAAGGGCCGTCTGTTGTCTGCCGGGGTCTGGCAAACGGGTCTGCTTGCTGAGCATGCGAGAAACAAGAACTAAGATCGATTGCAGCAAGTGTTGGCAGATCTCTTCATGCCCTTCATCCCGAATTGTTGATTCTTCAAACAGGAGTTCCATTATGGTGATCATTTCAGCGGAATAGCTATTAGCACGGATTACAGGGTCACGATCCGGCGGAATGATCCATTCCTTTTTGGTGTGAAAGCCACAATAGCAGATATATATGGGTTTGTCTTTAGAAGACTTTTCGGCATGAAGAATCCCTTTATTGTATATAATGACGTCTCCTTCGGCTGCATCATACTCTATATCTCCAATCATAAACTGGCCTTCTCCTTCTTTAATCACCAGTATCTCAAACAGATCTTCATGCTTATGGCTAGGGAACTGCCACTCGGGGTTATTGCTCACGTGTCCTGTGTACAGCAGACGATCATCCAAGTTGGCTTTATAGGTTCCCCTTCTCCCCGCATTCATGTCAGGCATTTGTAATCCGTTCCTCTCTAAAATAGCAAGATATATAACATTGTAACAAAAACCAGCAATATGTTTAATTGTAGATCGAAGACTACCGCCGTAAGCTGTATGAAGTACAGATTTAGATAGATAAAGGAGAAAACCATGCCATACCCTAAGGAAAAAGGATTGATATTTTCATTTACGTTCATGGCATTTATTCTGGGAACCACAGAATATGTCATCGTGGGACTTTTAAGTGAAATTGCAGGTGATTTTGGGGTAACCCTTGCAGCAGCAGGTATTTTGATCTCTGGTTTTGCACTTGCTTATGCGATTGGGACACCGCTTATACTGAGTATCTTGGGTCATTTGCCTAAACGCTTGCTTCTATTAACAGGAATTACGCTCATTATTGTGCTAAATATGCTGAGTGCGGTCTCTACCTCTTTTGCGTTCTTGATGGGGACGAGAGTAGTGACTGCCATTTTGTGCGGACTTTCTTTATCGCTCGCAATTTCGGTGGCTAGTGATTATGTGGAAAAAGCAAGACGTGGAAGAGCAATTTCCTATATACTTGGCGGATTTACGATTGCGAATGTATTTGGTGTACCAATCGGTACCCTGGTAGGTCAACATTTTGACTGGCCAGCCACATTTATTCTAGTTTCGATGCTTGGGGCAGGTGCGCTCTTATTGAACTGGATTTACATACCGAAAGATATACCGATTGTACATGTATCGGCGAAAGAACAGTTCGTTCTCCTTGCTAACTATCGGATTCTGCTTGCGTTCTTTATTCCTGCAATGGGTACTGCAGCGATCTTTACGGTATTCACCTATATTACACCGATGATGGGAAAGGTCATGCAGCTGCCAAGCAGCTGGTTCAGTACCGTGTTATTTGCTTATGGTCTAGTTACGATTGTAAGCAATCTGATCGGCGGAAGAATTGCTTCTGGGGATTATGTAGGGAAGCTTAGGATTGTTTTTATCCTGCAAGCCGTTATTTTTATTCTATTTGGGCTGACAGCTACACTGCCGGTCATCGGAATCATTAGTCTGATTCTCATTGCACTGACTTCTTATATTCTAAATGCATCCACGCAGCTGTATTTAATTGATCTTGCCTACATATATGTTCCAAAAGCAAAGGATTTTGCGACCTCACTCATGCCGGTAGCGAATAACCTGGGGATAGCGATCGGTTCTTTTGTAGGCGGCTTAATGATTGACATTAGCGGGCTTAGGGCATTACCTTGGGTAGCGGCTGGGTTTACGTTCATTGCTCTTGCGATTACCGTGGTATCTCATCGTCTAGATCGTAAACAGGGAATGCAGATGAAATCCAGTACAATAATGAGAGAAGAAGAACTTTCTGCTTCCGGGAAAACCATGTCATCGTGAATATAGGGACTATAACGATTCGATAACAGAAACAAATAAGAGATTGTTTACGTAGATTTCTACGATAGCAATCTCTTTTTTGTGCAAAGACCGTAGTATTAAACCGAAGATACTTTAGTGATCGCTTCGTCTGCCGGGATATAGTCATACCCTAAATCTCTTGCTACTGCTTCGTAAGTCACTTGTCCTTGGAAAACATGAAGTCCGGCACGTACCGCAGGGTCAAGCTTCAACGTTTCAAGTACTCCGCGGTCTGCGAGCTTCAGAGCATAGGGTAAAGTTGCGTTGGTAAGACCGAGGGTAGAAGTACGAGGGACCGCCCCAGGCATATTCGCAACAGCATAATGAACGATGCCGTGTTTCACATACGTCGGGTTGTCATGGGTCGTTATGTGATCAATTGTTTCCACAATGCCGCCCTGGTCGATCGCTACATCGACGATGACGGAACCTTTGCTCATACGTTTTACCATATCTTCGGTAACGAGACGAGGAGCTTTTGCACCAGGAATAAGTACCGCACAGATCAGCAGATCGGAAGAAGCAACTGCATCAGCAATATTTGCCGGCGTAGATACCAAGGTGTGAATGCTGTTACCAAATAGATCGTCCAGTTCTCGTAATCGGTTTACATTCAAATCAATGATCGTAACATCTGCTCCAAGTCCGATGGCGATTTTGGCTGCATTTGTTCCTACAATACCTCCGCCGATAATCGTTACTTTTCCACGGCTCACACCGGGGATACCAGATAGAAGAATTCCTTTTCCGCCTTTATTTTTCTCGAGCAACTGTGCGCCGATCTGTGCGGCCATACGTCCTGCTACTTCACTCATTGGTGTGAGTAGCGGAAGTGTTCCGCCAGCCATAATCGTTTCATAAGCAATGGCGGTAACGCCGCTATCGACCAGTGCTTGGGTCAGGGAGGGCTCGGCCGCTAAGTGAAGATAGGTAAACAGAACAAGTCCGGGTCTGAAATATCCATATTCACTGGACAATGGTTCTTTAACTTTCATAATCATATCCGCTTGATTCCATAGAGAGGTCACCTCTGTCAGTCTAGCACCTGCAGCTACATATTCTGCATCTGAAAAGCCACTGCCTATACCTGCACTAGATTGCACGTAAACTTGATGTCCTTTGTGAACAAATTCAGCTACTCCTTGTGGGGTGAGGGCGACACGATTTTCATTATTTTTTATTTCTTTGGGTACTCCAATGATCATGTGAATCACCTCATTTATAAGATTAGGAGTTTGCTAATGACGCATGATTTTAACAGTAAATAGGGCATGAATCATCGTTTGATTTTTCATTATGTGTGGTTAGCTATATTACAATTTATGTGAGAGAGTGTGGAAATGCATCTATATAATGTCTATTATTTAGATAACTAGAAGGGCATGTGGTTAGGAAAACTGAAAAATAAATATCACTAAAAAGTAACCAAATACGCGATTCATGACACTTACATATAGAAATCAAGAGAGGAGATTCATTTTGCAATCATGGATTATAAAAGCGCAAAAGGGTGACCCGGAAGCATTTCAGGAGCTCGTGCGACATTTCAGCGGGATGGCCCATGCGGTGAGTTATCAAAAGCTAGGAGATTACTATTTAGCACAGGATGCGGTGCAAGAAGCGTTTGCGGAAGCTTATCTGAAGCTGGGTTCGCTAGAACAGGTGGACGCCTTCCCAGGTTGGTTCCGCGTGATCGTTGAGCGTAAATGCTACCGTATTGGGCGGCAGAATAACAAAGTGCGAGAAGTGGATTTAGAAGGGGTACAGGAACAGCAGGCAATGCAGGAGACGGTGGAGGAGGAAGTCAGCAGAATTCAGCTGAATCAAATCATTCATGAAGCTGTTGCAGCCTTACCTTTGAGGAGCAGGGTGCCCGTTCAGCTCTATTATTTCTACGGTTACTCTTTACGTGAGATCAGTGAATATTTGGAGACATCTACATCTGTATTGAAGAAGAGATTACATGATGCACGTAAGAAACTGAAAGATAAACTGCCTGTAGCGGATTTCATTGCTGTATTTCAAGACTTGTATGAGGGAGGAAGAAAAATGCTGCATATTGTGAATGGAGATGTCGTTGCAGAGAAGCTGAAGCAAGGTTCGATACAAGGGGATATTCTGGTCTGGAGAGAGATCTATACGGTTGGACCTGTATTCAAGGAGATGAATACGGATGCTCATCTCACTGTACGGGCGAAGTACTTAGAGCAGAATTTAGGCATTCCTGCCGAACAATATAGGGTGACCTGTAAGCAACAGGAAGAGCAGCTTGCTAAGTTCCGGCAATATGACGAGGTAGTGTTATGGTTCGAACATGATCTATTCGATCAAACGATGCTTTGTTATTTGTTGTCCTTTTTCGCTCATCAAGATCTAGGACATACGAAGCTTAATCTGCTTACGATTGGCGAATTCCCTGGTATTGAAGTGTTCCGTGGATTAGGTCAGTTAACGTCAGAGCAGCTGTTGACATTATCCGGTACGTGGCAATTGGTAAGCAGTAAGGAGCTTCAGCTTGGTGATGCTCTGTGGAAAGCGTATGCATCAAGCGATCTAGATGAGCTGAGGCAGTTATTGAACGGTGATACCTCATCTTTACCTTTTTCAAAAGAGGCGTATCTTGCTTACCTTTCTCGCCTATCGTCAGAACCTGATGGAATAGGGAGTGTGGAGCGGGAAGTAATGAAAGAGATCGCTGCTGGTGAGCATTCTCCTGAGGGTTTGTTTCGTAACGTAGGCAATACGCTTCATCAATTGGGAATGGGCGATTTGGAATTTTGGTACGTACTCCGTAAAATGGCAGAACGACCTCAGCCTCTGATTGTGCTAGAGGGAGTAAAGGATTTCAAGGCCTACATGACTGGGGGAGCTTCTTTCAAAAATGCATCGATCTCCCTGACGAAGGCTGGATTGTCCGCAGTGTAGATCGTATACCTTACGTTGATTGCGGAAGAGTCTGAGAACGATTCCTTTCCAGATAAAGCATTTCCCCTTAGATTGAAGTATAGGGTGTTGTATCAAAAAAAAGAGGCTGCCCGAAGTCACCATATGGTGAATAGGGACAACCTCTTCTTTGTTATGAGCTTAAATTAAAACGCCCAGTTTCCTTTTTTGAATACAGGTTCTTCTGTTCCATCAGCGGTAACACCATAGATACCAAGATCGGCAGAGCCAATCATGAAATCGGTGTGCACTGTACTGGTGTTCAGACCATGCTCATTCAGCTGCTCAGGAGTCATTTCGGTTCCACCCTCGATACATGCAGAATAGGCACTTCCGATCGCGAGATGGCAGCTTGCGTTCTCATCAAACAGCGTTTTGTAGAAGAGGACTCCGCTGTCCGAGATCGGAGAATGGTGCGGCACAAGGGCAACTTCGCCGAGATAATGAGCGCCTTCGTCCATGTTAACGAGACCCTTCAGTGTTTCTTCCCCTTTTTCTGCCGTCACGTCAACGACACGTCCATTCTCAAACGTAAATGTAAAGTTGTCGATGATGTTACCACTGTAGCTGAGCGGCTTCGTGCTGGATACTTTTCCGTTCACTCCTGTACGAAGCGGTGCAGAATAGACTTCTTCGGTAGGCAGATTCGGTACGAACCAGATCCCTTTTTCATTTTCCTTATTACCTCCAAGCCAGATATGATTCTCTGGAAGCTCCATCGTTAGATCTGTACCTGGGGCAACGTAACGAAGTTTTTTATATTGTTTTTGGTTCAAGTAATTACTTTTTTCTTTAAGAGTTGCGATATGTTTCTCCCAAGCACCTACAGGATCAGGCTGATCGGCACGCACCATTTGGAAAATAACGTCCCATAGCTTCGCAATTTGCTGATCTTCCGGCAAGTCTGGGAATACTTTAGCAGCCCATCCTTTAGAAGGAGCAGCTCCAAGGGACCAGCTTACCTTAAAGGATTGAGTCAGCTGGCGAAAACGTGTCAGTGCCGTGCTGAGTGTTCTGTTCGCATTAATAATTTTCTGAGAAGATACGCCTGCGAGCAGGTCGGGATCGTCGGACTTGATTGTAATAAAAGCAGCACCATTCTCTGCTTGTTCTATGCGTTCTGCTGCTCTATGTTTCGGTACTTCCAGGAAGGATTCTTCAGATGCCATATCATACTGAATGCGTGATACCACATCGTCCGTCCAGTTTACTTTTACTTGATAAGCACCCGCTTCATATGCTTTTTTGACGATTGCACGAGCGAGTTCAGGTAATTCAATGGATATGTTCAGGACGACAGTCTGCCCTTTTTGTACATTTACCCCGACTTTCACGAGTAGTTCTGCATAATTATTTAATTTGGTTTGAAAATCCATATCGGGTCATCTCCTTATGTTTGCTATCCGCTTTACTACATTTCTCTTCTCTAGTGTACCGCTATTTTCCAGTGAATCAAAATTTCCAGCCGTTTTTCACGGTTACTTGTTTGAATAATTCACCCTATACCATTTTTCTAGGCCTTCACTATCTATGATATATATTTTATCCGTATTATTCGGGTGTAACTCAATCCTGCCAGAATTACCGAAAAATACGATTTCTACAGTGGTCTGGTCTGTGAACATAATTGAACCTGTATTGTTTGCTCCATACACATTACTTGAATCCATAGGTATGAGTGCTGCTTCCTCCATCATACGGACCACTTCCGTTGTTTCTTCGAATGACAGGGTAACGGGAGTTACCCAACCGATTGATATTTCTTGAACCTCGCCAGCAGTAATTTTCTCTTTGAATTGATCGGGCCAATTTCGATCTGCGCTCCCCGCAGAACAGCTTGACACCACCATAATAAATCCGGCAATTACGAGGACAATACCGACAATTCGCTCTACTCCTAAAGCTAAATCACTTGGTTCTGCATCTTTAAATTTCCACCCTACGGATAAATACCATGCAGAATAGGGTGAAATAGCTGCAATCAGTCCCACAATGATAAATAAACATCCAACAACACCAATCAAAAACTACACTTCCTATCTTTACCTTCTTGCTTTTAGTGTAACATAGCGACTTTCTAATTGTGCGCATTCACAATCCTGAGGAAGGATGCATACATTAGCCTAGAAATAAGCACGAGGAGGATATACATGAACCGTATAAAAGCACAGTGGGCCTATAATTTTTATCGATCAGATAAACCTATTCCTTATGAGGAAGTGGAGGACCACGGAGATGCAGTTGATCTGCTTGACCTGCCTTCTGATATTCAAAAAGAACTTCAGGCTGCGATGCCGCAATTTTTTATCACGACACCAGACCCCGAACAAGTCGATTATGAATTGGTATCTAATGAGAGTGAGTTCGTTCTTCCTGCCCTTCAGCCATTAACGGAAATAGAACAGATCAATAAGAGGTTATTTGCCATCAAAGTTCCAGAATTTAAAATTGCAGCATGTAAAAATGCATTTAAAACGCCATTTGGTAAAGTTAAATTTACTTATCCTTGTTTAAAAAGACGTGACTCTGAACTAACGATCTATGCATATATTAAGTTTCCAAATCATCTGGACCAATTTATAATAAATGAATTACAAGGTTGCTTTGACCTCGCTTCTAAAGCAGCGAATGAAGTGGCTGTGGAAGCTTTCCATTCAGGCAAAGGTTCACCGATTGAAAGAGTCATCAAGGCCGTACCTGCAACGATTGAAGTGTTTAAATCTACATTTATTCATTGTGTTGTCAATGCAGAATCTTGGAAGATCATTGAAAATGATGTGGTGTACGGTGTTGATTTTGATCAAACCCGATTAACGGACTGGTATTAACATGACAGGGCACCTCTTAATATGAGGTGCTTTTTTTATATGTACATATGTACTTAAGTGGATGTAATAAGCCTCTAGGTCTTAGGGAATTCATTCAAAAAAACATATGAATACATTTTTATATCATGATAGCATTCGAAATGTACCTAATATAGTTGAAAGAGGAGGAAAGAAACGATGAATTTTGATATTGAAACTCTACCAAATGTTCGCATTGCCTATGTACGACAAGTGGGGGAATACGGTTCTGGTAACAACGAGGGAATGCAAGGATTAAAGGAGTGGGCAAAGGAAGAAAGTCTGCTTACTGAATCTGCTGTCCTATTCGGAATTCCGCAAGATAATCCGGAAACGACACTTCCTGAACAATGTCGATATGATGCTTGCATTGTTATTCCCCAAGATTATCAAATGAACAATTCAATTTCTGAAAGTGAGCTATCTGGTGGTGACTATGCTATTTTTAAGGTTAAACATACAGCCGAAGATATTCAGAAAGCTTGGAATCAAATCTTCCCTGCGTTAAGGAGCGGAGGATATCACATGGATAATAAACCGATTATTGAAAGATATAAGGGTCAAATGATCCTGGATGATTATTGCGAAATATGTGTGCCTGTAAAAACCGATATAAACTAAATAATCCACGTTAAACAAACCGAGATCAGGAGCTAATCTTATCTCGGTTTGTTTGCATTTTAGTAAACAACTGTGCTTGGATCTTAAAATGAATAGGTAAGGATATAGAAAATATTGGCTTTGTTTTTAGCTGATAATAAGATAGCCTTAACAGGGTAAATTTACCTTGGGAGGAAGATAAGTTGTCAAAGAAATCATACATTATCGTATTTATTATACTTTTGGGTGTAATCACAATGATTTACACAAGGGTATATAGCGATGCCGAAATAAAGAACAACCAAAAGCATGAACTTCTGATGTCTTTGTACAAAGAAAAGGATGATACTGCCTTTCTATACATATTGGAACATACGGTATCATCCATTCCACTTGCCGACACATTAGAATCTATAAGCAACACGAAGAAAAATGAGAGACCTGCTAATGTTCAACAATTCATTGAAACTGCCAAAATTCAAGCGACAGAGATTGATGAGCAGCTATTTCTGCTTATAAAATTTAGCGGTTACGGTGATAAATTTATTGAGGATTATATGAATACCGGTGGAGAAACGGATACAAAATCGGATGATGCAGATCTATATTTTTTAACTCATGGATTGACCTGGAATCCCATTCGAACCATTAGTTATGGTTATTGGAAATCTGATCCCAAATTAATAGATGATAGAACTCGTAAATATTTATTATCGTTAGCAGGTGAGTCGCGATCTATGAATGAAAAACTTTTTGAATCAAAAGAAATGGCAACTTCGATGGCTTCTTCTTCAAATTATCCAAGTAACGTAAAAAGATATTTTTTAAAAGAAATACAGCCTTTTATTCTAAATATAGAAAAATTGAACCAAGATTTTTATTCGGATTTGAGGATTGCTGGATAAGGACAACGATGGTCAGGTCACAGACTTCTTTATCGTTGATCAATCTACAGATTTTACAAGATAGTCTTATCGCAGAGAGGTAAATCATACGATGTCAAAGGTTTCGAAATTTACGATTATCGGATTAATCATACTTTTGGGTGTGAATACAGTAGTTTTTACGATGGTATATAAAGATTCTGAAGAGAAGTACAATACTCTGCAGTCGAGATACCAAATGAAAAATGACTCTGGATTTTTGTACATATTGGAGAATGTAGATTCTGTTATCCCCCTAGAGCAACAAAAGGTATTGTAAAATTGATTTACCTTCCCATATTTTTTAGTACCATCATTAAATTAGCAGGCTTTTCTGCGAGTCTCCTCGTGTAATAGGGATACCACATCGTTCCGTAAGGTACATAACATCGCACTCGGTATCCTTCCTCTGCTAATTTCACTTGTTCCTGCGTACGAAGCCCATACAGCATTTGAAATTCAAAACGATCCTTCGGAATCTCATGTTCAAGAGCATATTGTTTTGTCCATCTTATGATCTTGTCATCATGAGAAGCGATGGCGGTGTAGACATGGTGATCCAGATGCATCTGGATGATTCGTTTGTACTGCCAGAGTACGTCCTTCGTATTCTGATAGGCGATAGAAGAGGATTCCTTATAAGCTCCTTTTACAAGCCGGAGGGGAATGCCTTGATCTATACAATCCTCTACATCTTGTTCCGAACGGTACAAGTAAGCTTGAATGACGGTGCCCACATTTGTTAACTGCTCCTTGTGGAGCTTCCATACGATTTCTAAAGTAGCATCTGTGTATGGCGAATCCTCCATATCAACCCGGACAAAATTCCGGTGGTATTTCGCTTCTCGAACCACTGCGCGAATATGTTCATAACAAACTTCCTTATTCAGAGCGAGACCCATTTGCGTAGGTTTCAAGGATACATTCGCATGTACCCGAGACTCCGCAATCGCTTTGATAAGCCGACTGTATTCATTACGATAGTCTGACGCTTGATCAAGCTTCGTGATTCCTTCCCCTAAATGGTCTAATGTGGCCATGATTCCCTTACTATTCAGCTTTTTTACTTCATCAATGGCTCCTTCTAAATCACTTGCGGCAATGAATTTTCTTGCCAAGGACTTGCCGTATCGTAAGGTCAACTTCTCCACCAGCGGATTACCGGAGACGGTGAGCAAGGTTTTTCGGTATAGTTCAGTTCCTATTTTCATGGGGTTGATCTCTCCCTTCTACGTTTCATATGTATGGGGGAAAGTCAAGATGAATACATATGAAATACAGAACTCTTCTCATTTCGCTTTCAATAAAGCAGAGAGCCCATACTGCAGCAGATTGAGAACAAGCCTGACCAGTAATTAGAAGGAGGCACAAATATGCCCGTTCCATTCCAAAATGAACCCTTTACTAACTTTAGTGCTGAAGGAAATCAGACATTATTTAAAAATGCGCTGAGGTTGGTTGAATCCGAACTTGGCAAGCATTATCCGCTTATCATTGGCGGTAAGGAAATTGAGACCAAAACAAAGGCCATCTCCATAAATCCTTCCCAGAAAGATCAGGTGATTGGAAGTTTATCTCAGGCAGGTGAGGAGCAGGCGGAGCAGGCGATTGTCACAGCCCAAGCGGTATTTGAACATTGGCGGTATACGGCTTTCTCTGAGAGGGCGAGATACTTATTCAAAGCAGCAACACTGCTTCGCCGGAGAAAACATGAATTCTCTGCCTGGATGGTGTATGAAGCGGGGAAAACGTGGGGGGAGGCAGATGCAGATACGGCAGAAGCCATCGATTTTATGGAATTCTACGCCAGAGAAGCGCAGCGTCTTGCGGAGCCGCAGCCACTGGTTTATATCGAAGGGGAAGATAATGAGCTATACTACGTGCCGCTGGGTGTAGGAGTGATCATTCCCCCTTGGAACTTCCCGCTTGCGATAATGGCAGGCATGACCACCGCTGCTATTGTATCAGGCAATACAGTGGTGTTGAAACCAGCCAGTACGACGTCCGTCATTGCTGCAAAATTCGTACAGCTCCTTATTGAAGCAGGAGTACCTAGCGGTGTTGTTAATTTCATACCCGGAGCGGGGAGTGAAATTGGTGACTACCTTGTCGATCATCCACTGACCCGGTTTATTAGTTTCACAGGCTCAAGAGAAGTTGGGCTACGGATCAATGAGCGGGCTGCCAAAACAGCTCCAGGACAGAGATGGATGAAGCGAGTGATTGCGGAGATGGGCGGTAAGGATGCAATTATCGTAGATGAAGGAAGTGATCTCACAGCCGCAGCGGAAGCTATCACTGCCTCAGCATTTGGTTTTGCAGGTCAGAAGTGTTCTGCCTGCTCACGAGCAATCATTCATGAGAGTGTATATGATGAAGTGCTTTCCAAAGTCATTGAGCTGACCCGGAAACTCAAAGTAGGCAGCCCGCTGCAGCCGGAGACAAACGTTGGACCGGTGATTGATCCGCATGCTTTTCGAAAAATTCAAGATTACATCAAGATCGGAAGAACAGAAGGGGAGATCGTCCTTGGAGGAAAGGCAGAAATTAATGATGGTTATTTCATTGAACCAACGATCATTGCGGGTGTAAGTCCTACTTCGCGTGTATCGCAGGAAGAGATTTTTGGTCCTGTCGTGGCATTTACGAAGGCTTCATCCTTCCAAGAAGCACTGCGGTATGCGAACAATACGGAATTTGGGCTGACCGGCGCTGTATTCTCCAGAAACCGAACTCATCTGGAACAAGCCAGATCCGTCTTTTTTGCAGGCAACTTGTACTTCAACCGAAAATGTACGGGCGCATTAGTAGGTGTTCATCCATTTGGTGGATTTAATATGTCGGGAACAGATTCCAAAGCAGGCGGACGGGATTACTTACTTTTGTTCACACAAGCCAAGCTGGTCTCTGAAAAATACTAAATCCCTTAGTTTTATCAGCATAAAAAAAAGCCATGTCCTCTGTAGAGGAAACATGGCTTCTTTACGTTCATTCTAGTGTGAATTATCCCATATGAAGGAAACGTTCTCCTGCAATACCTGGTGTCGTCATTTGCTCCGGATGCATAATTTCTTGGAGTTCTTCTAGCGTGAGCAGTCCCCGCTCTAAAATAATGGAGGTAATCGTCTGCTTTGTACGAAGTGCTTCTTTCACGATTCCAGCAGCTACATCATATCCAAGATGCGGATTCAGAGCAGTAATCATTGTGAAACTTTGATCCAGTACTGTTTTAATATGGTCACGGTTCGCATCCAGTTCTTTAATAGCAAACCGGTGGAATACATCCATTCCGTTATTCATAATCTTGAGCGATTGTAACAGGTTAAAGGCAATAACAGGGCCCATTACGTTTAGTTCAAACTGTCCTGCACCGCAGGCCAGCGCGATCGTATGATCGTTGCCGATGACCTGGAATGAAATCTGATTCATGACTTCAACCATCACGGGGTTTACTTTCCCCGGCATGATGGAGGAACCTGGTTGTCTTGCCGGAAGCAGAAGTTCCGAGAAACCTGCTCTTGGACCGGATGCCATAAGTCGAATGTCGTTACAGATCTTGGACATATTGACGGCACATACTTTGAGTGCGGCAGACATCTCCAGATACGCATCTGTATTCTGTGTAGCATCGACCAGATCTTCAGCGGTATATAAAGGTAAACCTGTAATCGCACCGAGATGTTCGGTCACTTTTTGGATATATTCAATTTTTGCATTTAGTCCCGTTCCCACAGCCGTTGCTCCCATATTAATAGAAAGAAGTCGTTTGGACGCTTCTTGAAGTCGTTCCATATCTCTAGAGAGCACTTTGGCATAGGCACCGAATTCTTGTCCTAGTTTAATTGGAACAGCATCTTGCAGATGTGTTCTTCCTACTTTGACTACATCATCGAATTCTAATTGTTTTTGTACAAACCCGCCGTGAAGCTGCTCCATCGTCTGTAAAAGCGTCGTTGCATGACGATAGGCTGCAATCCGCAGCGCTGTCGGGATTGCATCATTGGTAGATTGGGACATATTCACATGGTTGTTCGGGTTGCAGTGAAAATAATCGCCTTTGGCTTTCGATAGAAGCTCAAGTCCTCGATTGGCAAGGACTTCATTCATATTCATATTAATGGAGGTGCCTGCACCGCCCTGTATGGAATCAACGATAAACTGATCAAGTAATTTCCCTTGCATTACTTCTTCTGCTGCTTTGATAATAACTTCTCCGATTTTCGGCGGCAGCATTTTCATATCCATGTTAGCCATCGCAGCGGCTTTCTTCACAGCAGCGAGAGCAAATATGAGTTCTTTTTCAATAGGCACTCCGGTAATAGGGAAATTATCGACCGCCCGCATCGTTTGAATGCCATAGTAGGCAGACGCAGGAATACTTAGTTCACCAATAAAATCTCTTTCAATTCTTACGGTTTCAGACACAAACGTTCCCTCCAGTAGGAAGCTATTATGATGTAAAATATAGCTCGCGATAAGTTTATTGTAAAATATCATCTTTCCACCAAGCAATAATAGTATACATCAACCTGACCTAAAGTTGGAAATAAAATGAAAGCGCAGTCTTTTTATCTCTTTTTATTATTATATGCAATGAATCTAGCAGAGTGACGAGGGTAACGATTGCCTAAATCATAGATTTACATACTTCGTAAAAGATAAAAGAAGGGATCAAAGTGATTCCAATTCCCTAATGATTTGTGTAATATTTCCTTTAGCGAACAAGAACTTAGCCGTTATTCCTGTTGCCTCTCATAAACCTATTCCAATGTAAATAAAAGATCGGGGGAGCGGAGTGTATTCTACCTCACGTGATTCTTCAATATTTGATCCATTTCATGCCGGGATATTTGAGTATATGTCAGGTTCTCATGTTACCGTCCTTTTAATTATTTTATCTCTGCTTTTATTATTGTTCTTATTTAGGTCCAGGTTACGCCAATCACGTCTGTTGAAAGAGCTGTTAAGGTGGAGTCTTGCTGTCATTTTAATACTGTCGCAACTTACGCTCGAAATATGGTATCAAGCTTTTGGTCTATGGGATATAAAAAATACGTTGCCGCTTGAACTATGCAGCCTCACACTTATTTTATCGATTATAATGCTGATCACGAAAAACAGGATGCTGTATATTTTTGTGTTTTATGCGGGAATATGTGGAGCGCTGGCTGCCTTGCTCACCCCTAACTTAGCATATGCTTTTCCGCATTTTCGGTTTATTCAGTTTTTCGTCGCCCATGGAGCGATTATTTTGTCTGCTTTTTATATGACGTGGATCGAAAATAATAAGTTATCCTTTTCATCTGTACCGATCGGTTTTGTCATGCTCAACATGGTGGCTGGTTTCGTGTGGCTAATCAATCAGATGACAGGAGCAAATTATATGTTCCTCTCACGCAAGCCGGATACACCATCGATCCTGGATCTGCTGGGTCCATATCCGCTTTATATCTTAATGGAAGAAATACTAGCGCTTCTTCTTTTTCTTATGCTGTATTTACTTTTCTTCTATCTTCCTTGGGGCGCAGTGAATCGAGTAGAGGAGAGCAGGGAAACGAGTATGTAATCAAATACGCCTGATATGGCTCCTTATTTTGAAATAGGAAACATGCAATATTTGGTTTATAATGGAAACCAAAAGAAATGGAAAAGGAGGAGGAATCGTTGGCATTACCGTATTCGTATCATTTAACGGTTAATGAAGCAGCATTATTATTTCAGCTGTTGAGTATTCCGGAGGGAGAAACGCTCTCTGTTATTTTTGGTGCTAATGAAACCGAGGAAACTGTATTTACAGATCATCAGAGTTTGATCAGACAGCTAGAGGAAGCCGGCCTGCTTCAATCCGCTGAAAAAGAGATTACGCTTGAACCCGGCCTGCTGAATCTCTTACAAGCCTGCAAATACAGCAGTGCAGTTATGCTGCTCCAATCAAGCAGGTTAGAAAGCGAATCTTCGGTTTCCTATGCTTTTATATCCGGCGGACAGATTGTTCGTTTGATATGGAGTTCAGCTGCAGGGGAAATCGTACTTACTTCCTTTGAAGAGAGCCTCGAAGAGTTGTTATCCCAAATAGGGGATGAACTTCAGCTGCCTGACGTCACAGCACAGGATTACCGTATTTGCCTGCAGCCTGTGACACTGAAACAGCTCCAAGAACAATGGGATACAAAAAATACGAATGCGTATGAGTCTATTTTGAGGAGAGACCCAGCGGCGCAGACAGAAGCATCCGCGGTTGCTTCCTTAATACAATCCTGCCATTCTATTCAGCAGTGGGGCACATTTGTCACGGTTATTCGAGGGACAGATCTTCGTTCTAGGTCCGTCTATTTTATCGGGAGCACAGCTGCAAACTGGATCTTTATTCAGAATGATGAAGGGCTCATGCAAGGCTATTCTTTGACGGAACCTGAACTGATTCAAACTTTGTACTTAATTGCCGCAGGGACATTAAAAGTTCTTGCGCCGGTTTAGCATTGCTGTAATAAAAAATAAAGCCAAGGAGGAGAAGCATGAGTCGGATCGTAATGAAGTCATCCTATCTGGGCACGCTCGCAAGGCAGCTCGAACAGGTCTCGCAGCAGCTGCAACAGGTAGATTCTTCACTTCAGAGTGCTCTTTCGGGTGCAGTATGGCAGTCATCTAACCGTGAGGTCATTGTTGGGATGTACCAGTCCCATCAGCGGAATTTTCAGTCCGCAGCCGAGAGCATGCATCAGCTTTCACAATTTGTAAGAACAACCAGAGAACAATTCGAACAGAAGGACCAATCTGGGGGGACCTTCGGCCTCACCGGTTTTAACCCGATGGCTCCGCTCGATGGTTTGGGTAATATTATGGGAACGGTGACGGGTGCTGCTGCGGTGGCCAGTTTAGGTTATCGGGTGCATAACGGTTATAAGGTCACGCAGAATCTGGATCGAAGAAGCCCGCGTATGTTGGTACGAGACAGCTATAGTTCAGTACAAAATAATTCGATCGTTAACGGACGTCCGCGGAAGCATAAAATTTACTATTTAGAATCGATGGAGAAAGCGATCAAGAACGGAACAGCCTCTCCTAAAATCAAAGAGATCTATGCGATGGCTGATCCTTTATATGGAGCAAAAACAGCACTTAAAGACAAGCTTGGCTGGGCAAGTGTTGGTATAGATGTGTTTACGGACACGAAAGAAAATTTAGATAATCATGCTTCCTCTGACAAGATTGCCGGAGATGTTATCGGTAACGTCGTCGTTGGAGGAGCTACCACCGTAGGGGCGACACTCCTGACAGCTGCTATCATGCCTGCGGCAGCACCAGTGATTGCGGTAGGCGCTGTTGGATTTGGCGTCTCGGTGGGGCTGACCTATTTGGCGGAAGGAATTAAAATGGATATGGATCTTGATAAGGATGGGCAGGACGATTCTTTGAAAGATGTCGTTAAGCACGGTGCCAAAGAGGCTTGGTCGACAGTTTCGGGGTGGTTTAAATAGATGGAGAAGCGTAAGAGACACCAAACCGAAGACAAGACTTGGAAAGGAACCCATTACGATCGGAGGGCGTTTCAGAACTACCTCTCTATGTATCCGGTGAGTGGTATCAGGCTGAATGCAGGGATACTGGTTCTGTTTTTCCTTAATCTTTTTTTGATCATCCCGGTGATGAGCGTGCCGTATAAACCGATATATGCCTATATTCTATTTCCGCCGCTTGCTGTCATGAATGTATGGGCCCTGGCCCTAATTGCTGCCCCCCGAAAGCTTCAACTGAATTATGTTTTATTTAGAGGTGTGTTCGGTATCGTCTGTTCGCTCGGCTTCATGGTCGTAACCCAGAAATTTGCTTATGAAGGACTTGGATTTGAGACCCCTTGGTACGCTCTCGGATCATTTGCAGCTTATGGATTTGCTCTATATCAGTACATCCGCTCTCATATCCGGAAACTGGAGGTACCGCGTAAAAAGAGGGAAGAAGCATCTCGTATATCCATGGTGACATTGACCCTATTAACGGGTCTCGGATATTTGCTCGCTAATCTTTCCTTAATGTTTGTAAGTGAAGATACTGTAGCCATTGTACTTATGTGCGTATACTCGATGTTAGCCTTTGTCATGTTTCATTTTATCCTGGAGCTGCATCGTTATTATTGGCTTAAACAAACTCGCGGTAGCGCGTCTTCACCGGAAAAAGAAAAACATCCGCCTCAACACATTTAAAGGAGGTTTCCTACATTGAATGAATCTATAACACTTCTCCCCAATGGAACGATCGTTCGGTTGAAAGAAGGAAGCAAGAAGCTCGTTATTTATGGACGTAAGCAAATAATGATGACAGAGCCTCCCCGCTCGTTTGACTATATCGGCTGCTTGTATCCGGAAGGATATATTAATCCTGATTATACGTATGCTTTCAATCATGAGGATATTGAAGAGATCGTATTTAAGGGCTTTATCGATGAAGAGGAAGAACAGTTCTCGGCCCGGCTGAAGGAGTCATCCTAATGAAGTATAACTAATAATAAATCCATGGATCTCCGTATCGAACGGGAAATCCATGGATTTATTTGTTGATAGATCTTTTCTTCAGCGGGATTGATCTGCTTCGCGAAAGCGTGAGGCCGTCTGCTGAAGTTGCGTGCTTGTTTCCTGAAGTCCGTTCAGATAGGACTTTACAGAGGAAAGGCTCTCTTGAATGCGCTGGTAGAATTCCTTTTGCCGGTCGCCTTCCCACTGTCCTTCCGATTCATGAATCATGGTGTTCAACTGCTGAATAATAGTCTGTCCATTCTGGGAAGCTTGAGCAAACTCTTTGGAGAGCTGCTGCAGCTCCTCGGGGTGGAGATTAATTCGCTGATCCATTGTCACTACTCCTTTCCTTCAGGTTCAAATATCCATGTGCCTTGATTATATATGAGTTATAGCAGAATATAAATTTTTTAATTTTTAAAAGAAACGCTCTCTTGCAGATTCGCAAGAGAGCGGGGAAGGCTCGTGACAATAATGGATCTAAAAGAATTAGCCTCGAAGCAGTGATTCTGCTCCATCTACATATACTTCCGTACCGGATACGTGTGAAGCTTCATCAGAAGCAAGGAACAATACTAGATTTGCGACTTGTTCCGGCTTACCAGCTTCGCCAGCGAGTGGATGTCCACCTTCTGGATATTCAACAGGGATTTGAACTTCTTCCAAGTCTTCAGAGCGAGTCGTCTTACCATCAATTTCTGTGTCAATTGCGCCTGGGTGAACGGAATTCACACGGATTTTGTATCTCGCCAGCTCCAGTGCAGCCATTTTCATAAATGCAGCTTGCCCTGCTTTTGTTGAAGCATATGCGGAGAAACCAATGTTCGAGAAGACCCGGTTCCCGTTAATGGAACTGTTAATGATAATGCTGCCTCCGTTATCTTTCATATAAGGGATCGCATACTTAACGGTTGCAAATGTTCCGCGCATATTGATACACATGGTTTGATCCCAATCTTCGATTTCCATGGTTTCAATAGGAGAGAGTTTACCGTTTACACCTGCATTTGCAAAAATAATGTCGATGCGTCCTGCAAGTACAGCGACTTCTTTCAATGCGTTTTCCACCATCTCCGGCTTAGCGATATCGCATTCAACT
This sequence comes from Paenibacillus sp. Marseille-Q7038, assembly GCF_965111595.1. NCBI lineage: Bacteria > Bacillati > Bacillota > Bacilli > Caryophanales > Paenibacillaceae > Paenibacillus > Paenibacillus sp. Marseille-Q7038. The sequence goes on from NZ_CBCOOM010000001.1 coordinate 60,851, forward strand.
ACATCAGCCTGACCGCCGTTTTTCTCAATGATTTGTTTTGTCTCTTCCGCTTTTTCTACCGTACGGTCTAGTAAAAAAACACGAGCCCCTTCCTTAGCGAATCGAATGGCTGTTGCCTGACCGATACCGGAACCTCCTCCAGTTACTACTGCGAGCTTGTTTTCTAGACGTAGTGTCATTCTCTTTTCCTCCTTTAATGTAAAGAATCTATGTGAGTGCTGATCTAATGTGATTTCTTATGTACGGTAAATACCCCGAGGAGAGGAGTTTTGAATCAAAATCAAACAAATACAAAATCCCTGCATTCTCTTTACAAGAAAGAGCGTGCAGGGATTAGGGCTGTAATTCTTCTTCTGTAGATGAATTTACAAACAGGCATGTCTTATTTGAATTTCTTCCATTCCATTGAACTATTCTCGAGCAGGTGTTCAAAATCGTTATCCAATCGTTTTTGTTCTGCTTTTTTCTTTTCTTCTGCAATCCGTTTAGCCTCTTCTTGACGAGCAGCTTCGGCAGCTTTGAGCTCGGATGTTTGGGCTTTGAGCTTTCCGAGAACTTCTTCACTAAGTAAATCTTTTAGTGTGGCTGCACTTCCTTCATGAGCAGAAGACCGCTGTGCAGACTGTGAAGGTCTTGATCCATTCTTTTTCTTCACCATGACGATCCCTCCATTTCGTTGTGTAAAAAGTATAACAGGAATTTTAAAGTGTTGAAACTGATTCTTGGTTGAAATATACACCTTTTCTTCATGATTGAATAGTCTAAAACAGAGAACAAATGAATAGTTATAAGAAATAATGATAGCGCTTTCTTTAAAATAGTGTAAAATATAGAAACAAGAAAAGAAGACAGAGTATACAGCTTATTTTGAATACCGATACTACGACTAATTAAACAGTGAAGGGGTCGTTGCTATTGGAAGTGAATAATACACAGCTGCTAAAAGGGTTAATGTGGGGCATCATTCTCAGTATACCGCTCTGGATTTCGATTATGGGTTGGGTTCGTATCTTGCTTTAAAAATATATTTGTTTTTTGTGGAACACATACATGGCATGCAAAAAGACCGAAAAGCAGCATATCAATCCTGCCTTTCGGTCTTTTTATTATTGGATCTTTACAGGTTCCGGATAATCTACACCGAGCGTATCAACTGTTACTTTGGTCATAACAGGAGGTGTTACGGGCCGAGCTTTTTCTCCCGTTTTAAGACTTGCGATTTCATCAACCACATCCATACCTTCCGTCACTTTACCAAAACCAGCATAGATATTATCTAGATGCTCGGAATCGGCTTGTACAATAAAGAACTGTGAGCCTGCGGAATCTAAATCATTTGAACGAGCCATAGAAATGACGCCTCGAGTATGCAGTAAGTGATTCTTAACTCCGTTACTGGTGAATTCACCTTTGATACTATAGCCGGGGCCACCTGATCCTGTACCTTCCGGATCTCCGCCTTGAATCATAAAATTCGGAATCACACGATGAAAGATCGTACCGTCATAAAATCCGCTGTTAGCCAGCGAGATAAAATTGTTCACTGTATTAGGAGCAACTTCCGGATACAACTCTAAGACGATCTTTTTGCCGTTATCCAGTTCAATGGTTGCGACGGGATGAGAAGCATCTTCGTTTGGAATGCCTACGCCTCCGAATTCAAGCTCATCATTTTGCGCTTCATCTTGTCCACAACCAGCAAGGACAAGCAGAAGAGCGGAAACAATAAATAGAAGTTTAAAACCTTTAGATCTGACGAACATACAAGCTCCTCCTTGATTCATGTCGAATATGATTATCATACCCCAAAATAGGACAAACAGGAAAGAACCCTATCCAAATGGAAAGGGTCTTTTTCTCTCATTTTACTGTTTTAGGAACAAAACAGTACCAAAATGTGGGTATTAGTTTATACTATTTAAATGAATCTGTTTGATCAGGATTAGGATTGCCTACTCCATTAATCAGATCGGTTCCATGCATGGCATCGGGATCAGGGGATACCGGATCAATGGGGCTGTCTTTTGCAATCTCATCTGCATCGGGTACAGCAGCAAGATCAGGCTCGGAAGAGCGAAGAAGTTCCTCGTTAGAAATATTAGATTCTTCTTCCGCCGTATCATCTTCCAAAGAAACAGGACTGAGATCCTGCATTACCCCTTCTTGAGCTGTCTCTGCATCTGCTGGGTCCGTATCTTCGTCAAGACTAATCGTCTGTTCGGTATACGTATTCACATAATCCAGATCATCTTCTGGTATCATATCGATGTTTTCTGATTCTTGATTTAATGTTTTATATCGATCATAAGCAAAATCCGCTTCACTTGTTCTTGGTTTATTATCCATCACGAACTCTCCTTTTGGTTTGTTGTTATATACTGTCCTTTTAGAACATAGGGAATACATATTTTACGAGGAAATACAGTAGTCCAAAGAAAATAATGATGTAAGCCGCATACTTAATGAATGTGGATGCTACTAAACTAGAATCGGATTTTTTCTGAACTTCTCTTCGTTCAACCTCTACATTCCGATGTGAATCATTCATTTTCGTCTCCTCCTTATATTCTCATAACCTATGACGACAGTTCGTTCTTGCCCATTCTTAAACCTCTTTGAGGTAGCTTGAATCAGGGGAAGAACAGAGGAATGAAGTAAAGAGGAATATGTTTTAGAGAAAGGGAGAAGTCAATAATGGAGTGGTATACTTTTGGAAATATGTTAGAAACGATTCGAATTGGACAAAAAGCATCAACACCTGGTTTTTCAAGGACAGTCATCCGTACACCAAGCGGTTTATATTGGACTGGTGGCATATGGAATGGCAAAGTCGTAGAGATCAGGGATTATTTATTTTCAGACATTTGGACGATATATGAAGATGAAGAGAGTCTGGTATGGGAAGAGTACAGAGAACCTATGGAGCGTAAAATCATAGAAATGATTACAAACCAATATGAGGAAGAACGAGCACAAAGACTCGAAGAAAGAAGAGCAAAACCTACTCAGACCCTATGGAAAAATAAAGATGTATTCTAATCCTTTTAAGAAAAGGAATTCATCATACTAATTGAATTATTGAGGTGTGAATAATGAAGATTGTTCCTAGAGTATCGGCTGTTATCATCTTGTGTTTGCTATCGGTACTCTTCTTATTACCACCACCCGTCAGTCATGCAGCAGAGGAAGGCCAGCCCCGCAAATTGACATCATGGGAGATGGTTTGGCCCCAGAAATGGACAGATAATACGATGGATAAACTGGCTTCTGGAAGGTATGAGTGGACAACCATTCAGGCAGATTCCTCCATAGAACAACAGCTGACGACCTCGCCGCATACCGCTTGGATCAGAATAAAGCTGCCAGAGGATGTAGAAGACAATATGGCCATTTTTTTTGAACGTATCTATGGTCAGCAGATTAGAGTCTATAAAGAAGGACATATTTTGTATGAGCAAGGGACTCAGCATCAATTTAATAGAAACCCGTTATTGATACCCTTAAGTGATCAGGATGCCGGGGGAACGATTTATATCTGGACCCATAGTGATTATTTTAAAGTGGGTGTCGATCCGTCGATCTGGATCGGCTCTTCTGCCAACCTGAATAAGAAATATGTGGGGGATGGAATAGACGAATTGGTCCTCGGGAGTATGCTGCTCGTTTTGACATTAGTAATCACTGCATTCTCGGCGTTTATGTATAAATTAAAGTATAAGTTATGGGTTGGAATATCCGTTCTGATTGGGTGTTTAGGATTTACGTCTCGATGAATTCCAGTACAATCTATACGTTTTATCCGGATATGACGGAAGTGTTTTACTATTTCTTTTTGATCTGTTTTGCAATAGAACTGCCCGTGCTTGCCTACTGTTTTGAACAAATATTTACTTCCGATGAGGCCAATCGAATCATTCGTAAGCTGAAAAAGATTCTTATTGCTTATACCTTATTTTATATATTATGTACGCTGGTAAGTCTGCTATCTCCGGAGACTTACCCCTTTATGAAGTTTATAACAGGTCCTGTGTTTGGAGTAATTTATGTACTTGAACTCTTAGTCTTGTTATATGTGACGATCAAAGAGGCGATAAAAGGTGAACAGGGGGCAACTTTACTTTCCGTTGGATTCGGTATATTTGCACTCACAACGATAACAGAATGGATTTTATACTACTCCGTACCTTGGTATGAGTTAGAAATATCGAAATGGACCATTTTTATTTTCGTTTGCTCGATTTTGACGGTGAAAGGCCAGAGGTTGCTTGGGAAATATGAAGAAGTCGTGCGTTATACAGAGGAACTAGAGGCTTTTAGCAATGAACTACAGCGTTCTGAGAAAATCAAAATTATTAGTGAACTCGCTGCCTCGGTTGCTCATGAAGTACGAAACCCGCTACAGGTCACACGTGGGTTTTTGCAGCTGATGAGTAAGCAAGATGATGACAAGAATAAAAAATATGTAGGCATCGCACTAGAAGAACTGGACAGGGCATCGGACATTATCAATGATTTCTTAACTTTTGCGAAGCCTGAATTTGATCATATTGCACTTATTAATCTATCTGCAGAATTTAATCATATTGAAGGTGTACTCGTTCCAATGGCGAACCTCGAAGGAGGTGTAATCATTATGGATGTCCCAAGTAATTTATGGATCCGCGGTAACTCTTCCAAGTTCAAACAAGCCTTTATTAATATTATGAAGAATAGCATTGAGGCACTGCAAGGCTGCGGAGAAGTGAAGGTGAAAGCCTACAATAAAGGAACGGAAGTTGTGATTCATGTTCAAGATAATGGAGTAGGGATGAATCAAGAGGAACTTGTGAGACTCGGTGAGCCTTATTTTTCTAATAAAACAAAAGGAACAGGACTAGGAATGATGGTGACCTTCCGAATTATTGAAGCGATGGAGGGTACGATCGAATATAGCAGTGAAAAAGGAGTAGGAACGGAAGCGGTCATTCGCTTTCCTTCCGGAGTGTAGCAAGCCATCATCTACTTATTTTTCTTGCAATGGATAAAAAAGGGGTGTATTCGTCCACAATAACAAGGTGTAAGTAATGATAAGCACCAGGAAGGTGGACAATACAGATGAAGAAATATCTCGTTAGCATTGCATCTGCAGCATTGCTTGGATCCTTAATCATGGGGCAAGGCAGTTATGCAATGGCGCAGCCTGACGTTGTACGTACGGAGACTGAGAAGCAAAATACGGCGGACTGCGGACATACAGGTCATTACCTGTATTTTATGGAAGAGACGGCTAAGATATTAAAGATAGATACCAAAACGCTTGCGGTAGAGATGCAGCAAGGGAAAACAATTGCTGAGATTGCGAAAGCGAAAAACATAACAAGTCAGCAGCTTGAAGAGCAATTAAAACCAGCCGTGGAGAAGCGCGTCGATGAAGCAGTAAAAGCAGGCTGCTTGTCTAAAGATCAAGCGGTTTCGATGAAAGAATCAATAAGCGAAAGATTAAATAAAGTGATTCATACACCGATTAGTGAGCTGAAACAGAAACATGCTGACCACGGCAAAGGACAAAGTAAGATCAACCGAGAATCGATAGCTAAGTTTCTTGGAATCACAACAAGTCAGCTTGATCAGGAGCTAAAACAAGGGAAGTCCTTAGCGGAGATTGCTAAGACCAAAGGAATCAGTGAGAAACAGCTTATTGATCATTTGAAAGATGAATTGACACCAGATCTAACCAAGTTCATTCATCGTAAAATGAAAATGAATCCAAGACCTGGTCATGAAGCCTTGTCTCCTGAAAAAAGTTAAACAAGATTCTAATCTGTTTTATTGATATACACATAGAACGGCCTGTTCACCACTCCTTAGCCGGGGGAAGAACAGGCCGTTTTATTTTGGGGAGGCCCTAGAATTACATTCCTGGCTTGACAGTATCCGCTTCTGCAATTAGTATTTTTCCTTATACTGGACGGAACTGGATGTTGCTTGGAATATTGATGATAAAGACTTGCTGATTTTCTTCACGAGTCCGCCGTTTTTGTTCATCAATGATATTCACTCCGCTTCTGATCATTATATGGTGCTCATCTATCTAATAAGTTTAGTCGTATGGTTTGGGATGGGTTATCTGATTGATATTGTGATAAGTAAATTTGTAGATTTCATAGAATCTATGAAATAGAATGATGCACCGAAGTCTTTTCAGGAGTGGATGGTCTACACTAAAATGGGGAGTAGGAGGCGATATGGGATGTTTTACCGCAGAGTAGGGAGCAGCGGACTGAAGGTTAGTGAAATCAGTCTTGGAAGTTGGCTTACCTATGGAGGATACGTGGAACGGGAAAATGCCATTCTTGCGATCGAGGAAGCGTACGACCAAGGAGTCAATTTTTTTGACACAGCAAATGTATATGAACAAGGGGCTGCGGAGGAACTCATCGGACAAAGTTTGGCTCCTTATCCAAGGCATTCGTATGTTCTTGCTACTAAAATGTATTTCCCGATGGGAGAAGGACCCAATGACCAAGGATTATCTCGTAAGCATATTATGGAACAGGCGCATGCGAGTTTAAAACGTTTGGGGCTTAGCTATATTGATATCCTGTACTGCCATCGGTATGACCCAGAGACACCGCTGGAGGAGACTTTGCGTGCGCTGGATGATCTGGTTACGCAAGGTAAAATTTTATACATCGGTGTTAGCGAATGGACAGCAGCTCAAATGGCAGAAGCCCACGCAATCGCAAGCAAACATCTGCTGGACCGAATCATCGTTAATCAGCCCATGTATAATATGTTTGAACGATCCATTGAAGAAGAGATTATTCCATTTGGTGAGGAAAAGGGAATTGGACAAGTCGTTTTTTCACCCTTAGCTCAAGGTTTATTGACTGGGAAATATAACTCTGCTACAGAATTGCCTGAGAACAGCCGCGCGGCAAAGCTGGATTTTGTTCGTGAGGGGTTAACAGAAGATAAGATTACGAAAGTGAAGCAACTGAGCAGAATCGCTGAGGAGCTCGGGTTATCGATGTCCCAGCTGGCCATTGCCTGGATTTTAAGACAAAAGAATGTAGCTAGTGCGCTTGTCGGAGCAAGTCGCCCGCAGCAAGTTGCGGAGAATGTGAAAGCTTCCGGCATAAAGCTTTCAGCGGATGTACTGCAGCAGATTGAATATATACTTAGAACAGAGGATCATTAATCCGCAAGGAAAAGCCTCACTATAGTTATGCACAGGTGCATAACTATAGTGAGGCGTTCTCTATTTGTTTATTCTGTTAATGAATTGGTGGCGGGTGTCTTCATTCTAGGTTCTATTTTATCCTGCTTCGTGGTGGCTACTCTTCTCCGTCCAAGTCCCACCAAATAACGGGAGAATGGCAGGCGAGATAGTCCATAACTAATGATAAGAGAGAACACGGCCGTTAGTGCAAAAGTAAGCAAGGTGAATCCAAGATGGTAACCTGCCAGTTGAAGCGGTCTTGTAAAGAACGAAATCCAATAAATCACTAGTGCATGTACCAAATATCCGCCAAAGGAATAGCGACCAATCCATGTAAAGAGTTTATAGAATTTGCTCTTCGCAGATAGAAGATGCAAGATGCCGTAAATCAAAAACATTTGCGATAAGATGAGTACAAATGTCGTCGGTTTTAAATAAGTGGAGATATTTAAATTCATGATGTCTCCCGAACCTCGCAGCACATCATACGCAAGATACACAAAGAGAAGGATGGATAACAGGGCATTCCAAGGCAGTATTTTTACCATGACGCTTCGGAACCGATCAAGCATGAATGCGCAAACGGCGCCAAGAATGAAATAGAAGAGGTACATGACGAAAATACTAGTACGGTGGTTAAGCAAAGTCTGCCCTATTCCCGGTGCTAATGCCCACAGTCCCATACGATAATAAGAGAGATATAGTAGATAGGCATAGGCAATTCCGCTAATTAGCAAGATCGTTAAGACCATTCTGTTTTGTTTTTTGTACTCCATTCCTGCAAGTCTGCTTTTGACCTTAATTGCAATCCTGCGAAACAATGGAAACAGCAGATAGAACTGAAATACCATAATGATAAACCATAAGTGATATCCAGCTTGCGGTGTAAACAACTCTCTAACAAGACTCTTCCATGTTTCTGCATCCAGCCAATTGGTATACATCGTCAAACGAACCGATAGCCAGTATACCAAAGTCCATAGAATAAACGGCACATAAATATCCCCAAACCGTTTACGAATGAAAGACGGGTAGTGGAGTTTATGCTCGTTATTATAGAACAGAAGCACGGCGGATAGAAAAACGAAAGTCGGCGTTCCAAATCTTGTAAGATGGTATATAAACATAAGCATAATGGAATCCGCGGGGAGGATATCTGCCCGGTAAATATATTCTGCCAGGCTATGCTGCATAACAATTGCTAGAAAGGCGAGCCCCCTAAATGGGGTCAGTTCCTCAATTCTTGGTTTCTTCAGGGTAATAAACCTCCAATCTGGGCATAGCTAGTTGCCCATCTCCTTATTGTAACGAACAAATATTAAATTCATATGAAAAAGATCTACCTAGAGAGTTAATATTTGATATCGAGAATGCTCAGAAAAAAATAATAGTTACAAAAAAGTTAAAATCAACTTTAAACTTCTTATACTCTATGAATAAACGGTTTCAAAAGCACTAGTAATTGTTTCCACGATTAAAAACAGGTATAGATTATATAGGTATAAAGAACTATATGTAATAGTAATTTTGTTTTATCTTATTTTATTGATTTTTAAGGGGTTATTCGATTTTTACTGTAGAAACACCAGTTAATTTATGGATTATTTTTAAAATACATACTTTATTTTAATAGGTGTTAAGAACTATATTAACTAAAATGAATTTGTTACTAAAGTCTGATGATGAAGCTTGGATCCTCGCCTAAAATGGGACAAGTCAATGGTCACTGAAGCCATTAGAGTGACAAAAACTTATGACTTCCAGGAGGATTACGACATGAAGGTTACAAAAAAGATACTTACTGCATCCATTACGGCAGCCCTGTTACTTGGAACAGTGAACATGCCTGCTTTTGTAAATCAAGCTTACGCGGCAACTACAACAACATTAGAAGTGATTTACGGTGTTAATTTAAGAAAAGGCCCGAGTACTTCTTCTTCTGTTATTCGGATGCTTCAAAAGGGTGAAAAAGTTACACTAGTTAGTAAATACAGCTCAAGCTTTTGGAAAGTAAAAGATTCTAAAGGGAATACAGGTTATATTTCATCCTCATCTAAATATACAAAAACCGTTAGTGGATCATCTCAAAGTGGAAGCAGCAGTTCATCCAGCAGTGCAACCGTGGAGAAAGTCATTTCTGCCGGCATGAAATATCTAGGCACTCCATATAAGTATGGCGCAGACCGAAACAGCACGAAATATTTTGATTGTTCTTCTTTTGTACGACGTGCTTTCATGGATGGTGCGGATGTGACGCTCCCAACGGATTCTCGCAAACAAGCTACTTATGTAAAAAATAAAGGGAATACGAAGAGCAGCATCTCTAGTCTAAAACGCGGAGATCTGATGTTCTTTATGTCCTATAAAGGTTCAAGCGCGTCTTCTTACTCTGGGGTTAACAAAAGTAAAGAGACCGTGACTCATGTAGGTATTTACCTTGGAGATAATAAAGTGTTGCATACGTATTCCACTGACTCCGGCGGTGTTCGTGTCGATACGATTACAGGGAAGCACTGGCAATATCGTTTCCTATTCGGAGGAAGCGCACTATAACAATAAACCAAAAAGACAACTCTTCAAACAAAAAAAGAGTTGTCTTTTTATCTACTATTCTAGGTTCATTCATGATAGAGTCGCAAAATAATGTTTTGGTTGTAATTTCCGAATCCCTCACCATATAAGGTAAGCCCACCCACATGCTTGGCCTCTTCCGCGGTAGCAAGACGAAAAGTCCATTGATTTCGGTTCACAGGGATATCTGTGATGGTTACATCCGACAATCGCTGTCCATCAATGAAAGTACCCATAGGGGTGACTCTAATGATTTTTAATAGTCCATATTGGTTCACATCATCGAGCCACCAATCCGGTGTAAAAACACCCCGCCCATGACCTGAATCCCCAGGGCTTGTCCATATTCCCAGCTTCACACCATTTAGCGTAAAGCTGATATCAGACGGCCAGTTTGGATTCACACCTGGCGCTTCTGAGCCAATCTCGAATGAAAGTTCAATTTCGGTAAGTGAATGACCTTGCAAAACGTAATTTGGAATCTTGTATTCTACAAATCCTTTACCAAACCAGAGAATATGTGCATTCACTCGTTCGGGGTCAAGAAAGTAACGAGGGTCATCATATTGACCAATTACTTTTTCCGTAGTAGACAGCCCGCAAGTAGGGTGAACTTCACATTCTGTATAATGACCAATCGGGATGGATACTTCTTGATATTGACGAGAATTCTGCGCCTTTTGCGGCATCGTGATTTCAATCCAATCTACAGAAAGGGAATTGATTTTATGTGTGCCGCTATTTTTTCGAATCATCTTGGATTCCGTTATGCCGGCTTCCTCCAGTTTACGGACATGCATCGTAACGATGGCGCTACTTAGGTTTAATCTTGCTGCAAGCTCTTTGATATTGAGCGGCTGCTCAGCAAGTAATTTGATAATGGAAAGACGTACATTGCTAGCCAGAGCTTCATAGAGAGGAAGCCACTTTTCATCTGTATTTGCTCTTATCATTTGAATTCTCCCCTGAACGTTCGATAGTTAATATCAACTATTATAGAATTAGCTTCAATATAAATCCAATATTTTTCTAGAAAACAGGAAAAAGAAGGTTGATTTTATACTATAATTGGATTTAAATATAAAGTAAGCGATAACAATTTATAGTTGAATTAATTTTTATATTAATCTAAAGAGGTGAAAAGCGTTGGGAAACAAGGCAAAGATGGTTGTAGATAAAGATTTTACAATTGGTGAAGTAGACAAACGTATTTATGGATCATTTATTGAACATTTAGGTCGTGCTGTATACGGCGGGATTTATGAACCTGGGCATGAAACGGCGGACGAGTCTGGGTTCCGTGGAGATGTTCTTGGGTTAATTCAAGATCTTCAAGTACCGATTGTACGTTATCCAGGTGGAAATTTTGTATCCGGTTACAATTGGGAAGATAGTGTAGGACCCAAAGAGGAACGGAAACATAGACTGGAACTTGCTTGGAGAACAACAGAAACGAATGCTTTTGGATTTAATGAATTTGTGGATTGGGCGAAGAAAGCCAATACCGAGGTCATGATGGCTGTGAACTTAGGAACACGCGGGATTGATGCAGCACGCAATATTGTAGAGTACAGCAATCATAAATCAGGCTCATACTATAGTGACCTGCGTATTAAACACGGATACAAAGAGCCGCATAATGTAAAGACATGGTGTCTTGGCAATGAGATGGATGGACCGTGGCAGATTGGTCACAAAACTGCAGAGGAGTATGGCAGAATCGCCTTGGAATCTGCGAAAGTAATGAAACTGGTTGATCCTTCCATAGAGCTTGTTGCCTGCGGCAGTTCGAGCATTCATATGCCAACATTCCCTGAATGGGAAGCAACGGTACTTGACCATACGTATGATCATGTAGAGTATCTTTCTTTGCACCAATATTACGGAAATCGGGAGCAAGATTCAGCTCAGTTCCTCGCGCGTTCACTAGAAATGGATCAATTTATTGAAACGGTAACAGCAACTTGCGATTATATCAAAGCTAAAAAACGCAGTAAGAAAAAGATGTTCCTTTCTTTTGATGAATGGAATGTATGGTTCCACTCCAATGAAAATGACAGTAAGATCGAACCTTGGGGGGTTGCACCTCCTCAATTAGAAGATGTATATAACCATGAGGATGCGCTGCTTGTAGGCTGTATGCTGATTAGTTTGCTGAAACATGCAGATCGTGTAAAAATGGCATGTCTAGCGCAGCTCGTCAATGTCATTGCTCCGATCATGACAGAGAATGGCGGCGCTGCATGGAAACAAACCATCTATTATCCATATCTCCATACCTCCGTTTATGGCCGTGGTCAAGCGCTCGTTCCGCTGATTCAATCGCCTAAATATGATACGAAAGAAATTACGGATGTTCCTTACCTTGAGGCAATTGCGATACACAACGATGAGGCGGGAGAAGTCACGATCTTCGCTGTCAATCGTCATCTGGAGGAGTCGCTTCCTGTAGAGATAGATTTACGCAGTTTTGGTGACTGCCGTCTGATCGAACACACAGTACTCGAGTCAGACGATCTGAAAGCAGTAAATACCGCAGCCGAACCAAACCGAGTAGCTCCGCATACGAACGGGAATGCAGTCGTAGACGGAACGACCGTTACTTCACAGCTTGCTAAAGCCAGCTGGAACGTAATCAGACTCAAAGTGAGTGTATAAGAAGGACCATGAAGTTTATTCTTTATATTAAAAACCTCTGCTCCGAGGACTCTCTCGGGCAGAGGTTTTTCTAATCCACAGAATATATATAATCGTACCTCTAAGATTTATTTACATAGTGATGAATAGCATCCCTTAGAAATTGGGCAGCGCCAGTGCCTGCCTTATCCTCATAATAAGAAGTTAATCGCTCATCTGCTACATACATATCGGCAAGGTTTTGATATGCCTCTTCTGAAAATGTACTCCATGAGTACATCAGCCACTGTTGATGTTTCTGTACTACATGTTCTGCTTCTTCAGATGCGGGGCTGTTTGTCTCCATTGCTTTTTTCAATAAATCAATGATTTCGACTTCAAGAGTCTGCATCTGGTGATAATCTTGTTCACTCATTCCTCTGAATCTGGCGTTGCTCTCGTCGATCTCGCGGTCTCCATATTTTTCTCTGATTTCCGCACCAAATTTAGTTTCATTCTCCCGAATTCGCTCGGCTTTTAGACCTTCAAATTTCTCTTTGTCCTGCATCTTTCTTCCTCCTTCTTTACTTTCAATGGTGAGCTTCACCGTATGGAGCAATTGTTCAAGATGATCTCGTTTTTGAGTGAGTTTAGTATAATGTGTTTTCAAAGCAATCACTGGGTCAAAATCAGGATGTTCTAGAATCTTGTGAATTTCGTCCAGACTCACTTCCAGCTCGCGATAGAATAAGATTTGCTGAAGCCGGTCCACCTCTTTCTCTTCATAGATTCGATAGCCGGAAGAATTAATTCGGGCTGGCTGGAGCAGTCCAATCTGATCGTAGTATCTGAGTGTGCGGCCGCTGACCCCAGATAGCTCCGCCAATTGATGAACGGTATATTCCATGATGAATCCTCCTTCCAAATCTCATCCTAAACGTATACGTAACGTATAGGTCAATAACTAATTTTTAATAAAATTCAGTTCTAACAGCTATGTAAAATAAGCTCCGTAGTACTTCCGACCGGAAGCAGCTGCGAAGCTTATCTTTAATTCCGTATTTTGCTCAAGTATACAAATTAATTCTGTTTTTCATTCTTTTGTGCAGATGGTTGTTTTTCGAATACTTCAGCTGCTTCTTCTGCAGAAAACTCAGTATCGAAAGCTCCTGGTACAGGCAGTTTATTCAGCTTCGTATTGCTAACCTCTGCTTTGGTTGGTTCATTGCTTGATGATTTACGCATGGGAACACCTCCTTTATACGAACATCAACAGTATTTTTCCAAACATGGCTATTTTCTATACCACATTTGAACTGTGATCTAAGGATCGGAGGGGGAGATCAATTTATCGCTGGAAAGAAGGCGCTGCAAACTTGTCAATCATATCTCTCAGCTGTTTGCGAAGTGTGTGTTCCGTCGAATGCTCAATTTCAATAACAGGCTCTGACGTAGGATCAGGCTGAATATTATGAACGCTGTAGAAATGCTCTTCTACATTTAGCAGTAACAGCATCTGCTCTGGAGTTGGCATTTCTTCATCACCATAATGAAGAATGCTTAGATTATCTAGATTTTTCCCTGATAGTATGAAGGCAGAACTCCAGGCCCGGATCATTTGTTGTTCAGGTTCGGTTAGTGCCCATTCACTTAAAAGAGAGGGAACGTTCGTATCCGGCGAAATAGCGGTTAGTGTATTCCATCTAGACTCAGATAAACGGAGCTTAGCGGAATCAGCAGGGAGTAACCGCTCCTGACTGAGATAGAATCGATACAACTCTTCTTCCCATTCGGAAGGTTCCGTCCATGTAAACAGATGAATTCGCTGATTAACGGTGAGATGGTACAAGTATTGACCGCTCTGTTCTTCTTCTCCGGCATGAATTGTGAGCACTTTTTCTTGATCATTGCTAAGCGAATAGCCCCGGAGCATCCTGCGGCTTCTTGCAAAATGAATCAGCATTTCCAGCAAATCAGGCACGAATTCAATTTCCATTTCTTCCAAACTGACAATAAGTCCTTTAGAAAGAAGACTATGTGAGGCAGCCTGAAGGATCAGTTCCCATTCACGCTCTGATAATTCTCCGTACATCGGTTTCAGCAAGCCGGCAGCTACGTCCTCTGCTCCCATTGATGCGAGTGCAAAGCCAAACTCTTCTATGGATAACGTAATTAGTGGTTTGTCCATAAGTCCTCCTATAATCTGTTATGATGAAAAGCTCGGCAAAATGAGTGGATATGTAGGTTAGTTATCTTTATTTTATACTTGCCCCATTATGAACACGGCGAAGTAGTTTCAGTGTTCTTTTTAGTTCATCAGTACTTAGTACATGGTAGGTGTTGATATCCACATGTTCTTTATTTTTTAGCTTCAGTCGATAGAAAGGAGGGACTGATTGTACCCACTTGTTCATGGAAGAATCGTGAAGATCTATTTTCTGAATGGAATTCCAGGGAATGAGGGTCCCGTCATTCAGTACGATATTGTTTTGATCATAAGAGAACAAAGGTCTCTTAAAGAAGGTGAGGCTCAGTAGTCGAATGAGTTGGGGTCCAAAAAACCAAAAACCAATCAGCACACCACTGGCATAGTAAATGGCTTCAGCTATACCCAGGTTATCTTCAGTAAGGGCGTATACGAGCACAAAACAGCCAGAAATGAGAATGAGAGAAGCTGTTGCTTTCATAAAGGCGAATTTTTGCCGATAGGATATCGATTGCATAAGTCAACCTCCGGGTCTTTTGAGTTAACTTCGTATTCCGTATTATTTGAATAATTCACTAGCCCAGCGAATAGCCCCTTCTGCTGCACTAGCTATATGTTTACCGGCGAATGATCCCGCAGCACCGCCAACATAGGCGCCTACTGCCGTTCCTACAGGTCCAAATGCACTTCCGAGGGTTCCGCCAACGATGGCACCTGCGCCTGCTGCTGCTGATTTAATAACGACATTGGAGGCTGATACGGCAACGTCTGTTCCGGTAAGTGTTCCGCTCTTCATTTTTCCTACGGTTTTGACACCTTCATCAAAAATATTAAGTCCAACATTAATAGGGAAGAGCTTTTTGCTGATCATCTTTGGAATCGCTGAAATCTTCATACCATATTGACCTTTTGGTACTCCAGCTACCACATTACGAGTCCACGCCGAAAAACTGTTTGCTTTACTAAAACCGAGCCCGACTTTCCCCATTTTCAGGTTTCCAGCCCATTTATCAAATCCCTTCAGTCCTTTCATGACAAGCCCAGGCTGACGAAATTGTTTATCTATTCTGCGTGCCATATTTCTTAGGAATGAATCGGGTCCTTTTCCGTTTACCCATTTCGCGTTATGGATGACTACACGGTTTGGATTATTTTTGTGTCGTTTAAATTCAACGGTCTTTGTTAAAACGAGTGAGCTCGCCAGTCCGCTGTATAATGCAGTCCCGGCCAAGGCTAGGTTTCCACGTAAGCCATTAACTGAATTCCATGTATTCGAGCCGTTGTCAAATGCATCCGAAAGGGTCTCTTTCGTTTTTTCTTGCCATGCGTCTTTACTGTTACCTTCTGTCCTAATTCCGGTATCTTGTGAACCATCCGCTTCCGCAAATTTGACGGAGATGGAATGAAGTTCGGTGCCGATCGAAGATACTCTAGAAGTAAATGTATCCATCTGGGTACGAGCAGTCTGGAAGTCCTGATAAAACCGTTCCTGGGTTATGCCTGACCACTGGCTTTGCAGGGAGAGAATATTCGCGTTCAGACTCGCCACCATACTTTTACTTTTCTCGGATGCTTGCGTAAATTGTTTGGAGATTTCGAGAATACGTTCTGGGGGGACCACAATTCTTGTCACTAACCATTCACCTCATCATAAATATTGAACAGAAGAAGGACACCATCAATATATGGTACATTTACCCAATAATTCTAATGTTAGAATCATCCGGTTAGCAACTAAAAATGGATGATTTTGCACAAAACAGGTCTTTAGGAAGAACTGTGATATGAGCCCAAGGTTCCACATACTTTCATTTATAAGAAAAACAGCCCCAAAAGCAGGGTAGCTTCTGAGGCATCTTTTTACTATTTGCGTACTCACGTACGAATGAAGCAGAGTTTAGCCGGCATCATTTCGTGTTTTCTCCTCTAACCCAAATATCATTTCACGTCCCGCTTCAAGTGCATGTTGATATAAATCTTCATACGTTCCTCTCAGCTCCATTAGTTCTTGATGGGTGCCGGATTCCACGATTCGGCCTTCTTGCATGACAAGAATACGATCCGCATGCATGATGGTAGATAATCGGTGAGCGATGACTATGGTAGTCCGCCCGGCAGCTACAGAAGAGAGGGCATTTTGGACTAATTGTTCCGTATGTGAATCTAGATTCGCTGTGGCTTCATCCAGAATGAGAATTCGCGGCTGGAACACGACAATACGAGCAAAAGAAATCAGTTGCCGTTCTCCCGCCGATAACCCGCTGCCTCTTTCAGATAGATGCGTATCATATCCATCTGCTAAACGGCGAATCATGGAATCCGCCCCTACAAATCTGCAGGCTTCCATAACTTGCTCTCTGGGCACATCTTCTCGGAATAGCCGAATGTTATCAATGATTGAGCCGGAGAAGAGAAAAGGGTCCTGCTGAATTAGCCCAACAATACGGTGTAACGTTTCTTGCGGCAGTTTACGAATATCTACACCGTCAATCTCAATACTGCCCTGATTCACATCATAGAATCGATTCAGCAGACTAATGACCGTACTTTTGCCCGCACCGGTAGTTCCTACAATTCCAATCATCTCACCCGCATGAACAGTCAGATTCAGGTTATGAATGATAGGCTGATCCTCAAGATAACCAAAAGAGACATCGTTAAAATCAATTCGTCCGTTCACATCATCTGTCGTTAGAGTGGCGGCCTCATTAGTATCCGGTTCTTTCACTCCGGGATTTGTGCTGAGTATCGCCCAGATCCGTTCCATCGAGACCGTAGTGGATTGGAATGTATTCCACTGCATCGTAATTTGGTTGATTGGCTGAAAGAATTGACGGATATAACTGATAAATGCATAGAGTACGCCGACTTCCAGTGAGGAACCGAGGACAGCTTTACCGCCTAACCAGATCATAAGTACAAGAGCAATATTCCCTAAAATATCAAAGGTTCGGTTGAAAATGACGTTAGACCGAATCTGTCTTACATTGGCCGAAAAGTAGTGTCCATTTTGTTCGTTAAATTGTTTCATTTGTTCCTTTTCCTGATGATAAACTTGAATGAGAAACATGCCGGATAAGTTCTCCGCAATAAAGGAAACCAGTCTCGACAAGCGGGTTCTTGCTTGCTGATAGGTTTCGCGCAGATATTTGCGGAACAAGACAGCCACAAGGGCAATGAACGGAAGAACTGCGACAGAATATAGAGCAAGTGTAACGTCCAATTGGAACATAAAAACAATAATCATCACGAGCATCATACCGTCTCGTATAAGACTCAGCAGTACCTGTGTGAAGAAAGAACTGATTGTTTCTGTATCACTCGACACATTGGTGACGAGGCTTCCGCTATGTTTGCGATCAAAAAAGGACATCGACATCTTCGTAATATGAGTAAACAGATCTTTACGAAGTGCAGCTACAATGTTCTGTCCTGCATACTGCAGCAGATTATTTTGAATATAAGTGAATATAAAACTAATGACCGACAAGACAAGATAGACCAGTGCAATTTGAATGAGAAAAGTAAGTCCTGTTCGGCCCAGTGCTAAATGGTCATCGATGGCCACCTTAATGAGATACGGCTGTGAAAGTTCGGCAGCAATCCCAAGTAAGGAACAGAAAAAGATGAGAACAAAAGTAAAACGATGCGGCCTGCCATATCGTAATATGGAGCGGAATGCACTTGTATTTTGTTTTTTATCTTCATCCAAATCCATTTGGGTATGGGGTTGTTTATCTCTTATGATCGTATCAGACATGATGCAATCCCTCCTCCTGAATACGGGCAAGAGAAGCGTACCTGCCTTCAAGGTTCATCAGTTCTTGATGCGTACCTTGCTCCATAATTCGTCCTTCCTCAAGAACGACAATCACGTCCGCATGTTTCACCGCACTGATCCGGTGCGAGATGATCAAGGTCGTTTTCTGTTTACGATCTTTTTTTAATTGGTTTAGAATACCGGTTTCAGTCACGGCATCTACCGCGCTCATGCTGTCATCCAGAATAAGCAAAGGTGAATTCTTCATCAGTCCTCTGGCGAGACTTGTACGCTGCCTTTGCCCGCCTGACAAGGTGACTCCTCGTTCACCGAGTGGTGTTTCAAACGACTTAGGGAACTGAACGATGTTATCGAAGATCATCGCCTGCTTGGCGGGTTCTTCCACCTGACTAATCGTAGCCGTTCGATTGCTGAATGCGATATTGTCACGAATCGTTGTGCTGAACAAAAAACCGTCTTGAGGTACGTAGGCTAATTTTGAACGCAAACTTTCAAGTGTCAGACTGCGTACATCTGAACCGCTGACCTTGATTGTGCCGACAGGAGGTTCATAGATGCGGAGCAGTAATTTTACGAGTGTGCTTTTCCCGCTGCCCGTTCGTCCCACGATTCCGACCGTTTTTCCTGATGGTATGACCAGATTGATATCCTTCAGAGCGAATTCTTTACTACCTGGATACTTGAAGGATAGCCCTTGAATATGAATGTCTTCTACCTGCTTCAGTGGTTTGGCATCGGCCGTCTCGCGTACATCGGGAATTTCAGCGAGCAGACTGTTGACACGCTCAAGAGAAGCACCGGACCGCTGCATCATATTAATCACATTACCGATCTGCTGAAGCGGGCCCATAATCATACGCAAGTACAGGGTGAGAGCTACAAAACTACCAAGACTGATCGTGTTCTGAATCGTCATGTATCCGCCTACCACAATAGATACAACAAGGGAGAATGCGCCTAACAGAGGAAGCAGTGCCTGAAAAAGGGACGAGAGACGTACCAACTTAAGTTGTTTATCCCTTATTGCATCTACAGAGGAACCAAAACGGGAACGAGAGATTTCTTCCGTAGCAAACGTTTTGGTAACGCGAATCCCGCCAAGTTGTTCTTCCGCTGATTCTGTCATGGATGCAAGCGCTTCCTGAACAGCTTTTGACCTTTTGCGGATACGTGGTCCAAAGTACACTACTAGAAAAGGAATGGCTAGCAGAGGACCTACGCTGATCGCGATGAGCGTAAAGGGAATGCCGCTAATCATCATCATCACTACACAAGACACTAGCAAGAATACCGCATTGGTTGTCTGATTGATCCCGTTAGATATTGCTTCTCTGACGGAAGTAACGTCATTCATTACATAGCTGAGAAGCTTGCCTGTACCTTGTTTTGCAAAATATTTTTCACTAAGCTCTGAAAATTTACCGAAAAGCTTCTGCCGGGTAATGAACTCGAATCTTCTGCCGAGCCGCATAATCATAAACTGGCCGAGTCCGAATAAAGCATTGTAAGAAATCGCTATAATCAATAGTTGCAGACTGAAGTGGATGATTTTATCCATGGTGAGCGTTTGTTTTTGCAGTTCATCTGTAAATTGTCCTACTACACGAGGGAGCAGGGCCTGATCCACATTGGAGATAATGATTAGCAGAATGGCACTAAGGTAGGAAAGCCAGTGGGACTGCACATAGTTACGAAGTAAACTTCGATCATTCACGGATCACTCATCTCCTTAATTCGTGTTTGCGGACACAAAAGGGCAGGACGCTGGTTGTTAAAAAAGCGTCGTGCCCTTTCTAATGTATGTACTATACTGAACATTATAATCTTATTTTTAAGTAAATTCGTTTTATTGTCAAACCATTTCGTGGTCAAAAAACAGCTTTTATTAAACTACACTTTAGCGTAAAAAAAGAATGTGATGAGATTTCTCGCCATTGGGGAATATATAAGTAGTCTTGCAGAATAAATCATTGCCATGAAACATATTTCAGAACTTTCTCGTTTAGAGAGTAGAACATATACGTGAAGAAAATGAAGAATCATAGATAATGGAGGTAGGTTACGATGAAACGTTTAACCGTTAAAACTTCAGTTGTAGCTTTAAGTTTGTCCTTTGCTCTTGGAGGAATGTCTGCTTTTGCTTTTGATGATGTTACATCAGATACACAGGTACAGATACTTCAAGCGCTTCGCGATCAAGGGATTGTGAACGGAATGACTTCGAACAAGTTCAACCCTGCCGGTGCTCTAACAGAGGCTCAAGGAATTCAGATGATTGTGAATGCATTTGATCTGAGCGCAGGAAACGAAAAGACGGAGCCAGGGAACCCGAAATGGTATCACGAAGCGTATGATGCAGCTAGAGCGGAGGGCTTGTCTTTACCGGCAATGGCAGACGCAGACGAGGCTCTTACCAGAGAAGTATTTGCTGATCTCTTATTGGAAGGTATGAACACTACAGGAGACTATCCTGTTATCTTACTCTACAACCATATAAAAGATGAACAAGAGATCAAACCCGAATATATTTCCTCGATTCAGAACTTACTGAATATGAAGGTGATTAGACTTGATGAGAAGGAACAATTTAGGCCCCGTGATACGCTCACTCGAATGGAGGCGGCAGAGATGGTCTATGGAGCAAGGGAGTTCATTGATCGACATAGAAATGGCGGTGCTTCAGATGAAACACCGGGAACGGTGCCAGGAAGCGGTCAGCAGGCAATGATACCCGAGGTCTCTTCCCAAACGATAGACGAGAAGACGGTAAAAGTGAAAATAAGTCTGGAGCTGCCTAATCCCGGGTATGGTCTTGAGATTAAAGATGTCGAACTTAGCAAGAATGGCAAAGCGATCATCAAGTATGAGATTATACAACCTGATCCTAACAAAATGTATCCGCAGGTAATCACAGAGAGGACTGCGGAGACCAATATCCCTTCAGGATATACACCGGAAGTGGCGCCTTTTTCATAACGCTCCGGTATTCCATCTGACTGTTTCGTTGTTTTGCTTCGCAAAGCCAAAGGCACTGTCGAACGCTGCGGAATTCCATCTGACTGTTTCGTTGTTTTGCTTTGCAAAGCCAAAGGCACTGTCAGATGGAATACCTTCGCTAGTAGTTTGTATAATGTAAAAAAGAAGCACGGATGTGATAAACTGTCCTTTACAAGGGGTTTATGAAATCCGGTGCTTCTTTTTTTGTTACTATAGAAATTATAGGCGAAAATAAAGGAACATAAGGTAAGGAAGAGAAATAAAAAAATAAAGGTGATCAAATATGATACTACATAAAGGTGAAGTGCTTTTTCGGCAGGGGGATATGACTCCTCTTTACCATCTCAAATCAGGTATGCTCAAAATCATTAGAATCCAGGAGGATGGCGGAGCATTTCTTGTTAATATTATCGTTCCCGGAGAGATGTTTCCTCATCATAGTTTAATTAGTCCCGGTCCTAGTTTTGGCTCAGCCTTAGCTTTATCTACTTGTGAAATCGAAGTGATTCCGGCAGCAGAGTGGTATCACTCATTGGCAGTACAACCTGAGAAATACCGGGAGGTAGCTCTAAAGCTTCAAGAGAAACTTCGTATGATGCAGCAGCGAATCGATCAAGTAACCGAAACTGAACCTGCCGAGCGTCTGCGCAAACTCCGTTCATGGATGGAAACGTATATTGCACCTGAAAAAATGACCGATCTCCTAACCCAAGCAGAAATTGGTCAGTTGATCGGTCTTCGCAGAGAGACGGTGAACCGCCTCTTACGTTCAGGTGAATTTAATTAAGATAGGCAAGTAGTTATAGTGCTTCTTTTGGTCCGAAGAACTCATAATGCAGATCTTCTTCTCGAACACCCCAGCTAGTCAAGCTGTCCCGAATACTCTTCATAAAGGAGAGCGGACCGCAGAAATAGAAATGTGCATCCGTTGTAGGTACAATCTCTTGCAGCCAAACCAGATCAATTCGTCCTGTTTTACTGAAACCCGTATCTTCAGGGAGCGGGTTACTGTAGCAGAAGTGGGTAGTCACTTGTTCGTTAGTGGCTTCGAGTTGTTTCACTTCGGAACCCATTGCATGTACTTTTCCATTATGAGCTGCATGAATAAAGGTTACTTTTCGATTTGGCTGTTGCTTCACAGCAGTATTCACCATACTCATTAGCGGGGTAACCCCGATCCCTCCTCCAATAAAGACGACAGGTCGATCATCAGTAAGTTCCATACGGAATTCACCAGCAGGAGCAGACAGGAGAAGTTTGTCTCCTTCTTTGATCTCGTTATGCAGGTAAGAAGACACTTTACCTTCTGGTGTATTCAAAGCTCCGTCTTCCCGTTTTACACTAATGCGATAGTAAGGTTCGTGTGGTGCAGCGGACAAGCTGTACTGACGAATCTGCGTGTAGGTTTCTCCAGGAACCTGAACTTTTACACTCACATATTGACCTGGCGTAAAGGAAGCAATTGCTCCTCCATCCGATGGAATAAGATAGAAAGAACGGATGAGTTCATTTTCTTCCACGATTTTGCTCACGGTAAATGGACGGAATCCAGTCCAGCCTCCTTGTTGGCCTTCTGCCTCCTCATACATTTCTTTCTCAATATTGATAAACACACTTGCGATGACTCCATATGCGTTATTCCAAGAATGAATGATTTCATCTGTTGCTGCATCACCAAGCACTTCTTTAATGGCAATGAGTAAATATTTCCCTACAATTGGGTAATGTTCAGGTAGTATACCTAGACTGCGGTGTTTTTGAGCAACTTCTTTTACTGCAGGAAGAACGGCTTCCAGTTGATCTATATGTTTGGCTGCTGCATAGATCATGTTAGCAAGAGCCGCTTGTTGCTTGCCTTTTTTCTGATTCGCGTGGTTGAAAATGTTCAATAATTCAGGATGATGCTCAAATAACATTTTATAAAAGCATGTGGTGATGTCTTTTCCGTGTACTTCAAGAACGGGTACAGTTGATTTAATAATGGAAATATCATGGCTGCTTAACATATGTAAACCCTCTTTTCTTACTGCTTTATTATTCATATCTTCAGTATAAAAGAGGGAGTACGTTTAAATAGTGATTCAGATCACAAATTTTATGAACAGATTGCATCCTTTATTCATTGACATTCGTATAGAGGTGAAGAGTAAGAACCATCTGAAGAGGAGCAGGATTGACAAATGAGTATAGAATCGAAGAAACTTCTGCAAGCAGAACTCGTTCTAATCGAGAAGTGGGAGAAGGAACAGAAGGATATTTTTTTCTGGGAAAAGCTAGGGCGGTTACCCTTCGCTATGTTGGACAAGCTTACGCCGAAGATCATTAGAGATAAACTCGGAGTGCTTTTAAATGAACTCGGGGCCTTTTTGCAAAATGGCGGTCGATTCCTTGTGAATAAAAGGACTGTTTTGAAGCACATTCATAAATTTCGAAGTGAGGAAGAGCTAACGGAACGAATAGGAATAAAGAAAAAAGGGCTACAAGTTAAAAAAATGTTTACTCAAGTATCGTCTGCTGCTTTGGCAGCTGCCGGAAAGTTTCGCGCTGAGGAAGAAAAGGATGTTGCCACTTTACCTGAGGATGCACCTGAGCTTGCAATAGAGGATATTGCGAAACTCCCTATTGCAGTTATGGATCAAGCTGCAGATGACATTATCCAAGGACGGATCAAGTTTGCGGCGGCAAGCGGAGCAGCTACGGGAGTAGGCGGGATTGTAACCATGGCGGCGGACCTCCCGCTCGTCTTAGGAACTTCCTTAAAAACGTTACAGGAGATCGCCATCTGCTATGGATATGACCCCGAGGAGACCATGGAGCGAGTATTTATCGTAAAATGTCTTCAATTTTCTTCAGCCGATATAGTAGGTAAAAAAGCCATTATTGAAGAGCTGAGCCATTTTGATGAGGAACATACCAATGCCGAAGTCATTTCACAGCTGCAAGGATGGCGGGAGGTTGTAACTGCCTATCGTGAAAACTATGGATGGAAACAGTTGTTTCAGATGATCCCGATTGCTGGCATTATTTTTGGGTCCATCAGTAATAAAGGTGCGCTTACCGACGTTTCCGAAGCAGGAAAGATGCTCTATAAAAAACGCCGGTTATTAAAAAAAATAGATGAGGTAGTGGAGCTTTAAGAGCTGTAGATAGTGCCTGAATGCTAAGTTTTCGGATTGGGAATGAACTGATAAAACAGGATAAGATAAGAGATCTTTTACGCTAACTGGGCTCCAAGTTTATATATTTTCTGAAGCCATTCTTGCCTTTGTTGCTCTGTGGACATTTTCATCGGACTAATTTCGGTTACTTTTACGGTTTTAACTCCGCAGTAGCCAAGAATCCCTTGCTTCATGACCCGATGTCCTGCATTTCCATAGATGAATCGATAATACCAGGGCGGCGTATCCATCGTTACGATGAGATGAGCGGTTTTGCCTTTCAAAAGTTTTTCCCACAGAAGGCTATCCGGTTTATGTTGATAAGCAAATCCAGGTAGTAAAGTGCGGTCAAAGAATCCTTTTAGAATCGCAGGCACAGACCCCCACCAGAGCGGGTATACGAAAATAAGGTGATCAGCATCTTTGATCATTTGTTGTGCTTTTAGAAGGTCTGGTTCAAGTTCTGTTCGTTTGCGATATCCGTGTTGTAGATTGGGATTAAACTGGAGCTGGCTCAGGTCTATGAGATTAATCTTCACAGGATGTTTAGATACTCCTTCTAGATAGGAGTTGGCGAGTCCTTTGCAAAAGCTTTCTTCATCAGGGTGTCCCATTATGAGGGTAATGGTTTTAATCTCATTTTTCTTTTTCATGATTCCTCCAAGAATGAATTGTATTTATGTCTGAATCTGCATGTGTTGGTCTAATCATAACGGGGTGAGCGGAAGTAACCTATGATGAATGACGCAGATTTACTGATCGATTCCGCATTGAATCAGGAAAAAGGTCGGAACGGGAGGAGGAAAGATATGAAAGGTGTGAAAGATATAAAGCACTACGAAACATCCGTTACTATGCTGTATACCTTGGTGAAGACGTTATCGTATAAAGGGCACGACGTAGAAGTATTTCTCAGCAGTCACGGATTACAATCTGGCCTGTTAAAACAGCCAGGGGCCCGAATTGCAGCCAAACAGCATATGGAGCTGATGAATGCAGCTGCGCTTCTCCTGGCGGATGAATTTTTTGGATTACACCAGGGTAGAAGAATGGAAATGGCAGACCTTGGAGCCGTAGGTTATGTAATGATGCACTCTGGTACGCTTGGAGAGGCGATTGCCGCATATCAGAGATATCATATTATTGCTTGCAGCGGTTATGGAATTGTAATGGAAGAAGCAGGGGAAAAGGTGATTCTTCGCTTATCTTTGGAGGGGCTTCAAGGGAATGTCTCCCGTCACTGTACCGAGGATATGATCGGTTCACTCGTACATATGTTATCAAGGCTAAGCGGCATACCGACCAAGCTGCATACCGTCTCCTTCACTCATGCACCGCCTGACTCGGGAGATTTCACACCATATATAGAAGTGCTTGGTACCCTTCCTGATTTTGAAGCTGCTGCTAATGAAATTCGGTTTGATCGCTCTGTACTTGATTATCCGGTGATGTATGCAAATGGGGAGCTCGTTGCTTGGTTTGAACAGCAGGCGGAAGAAGTGAGAAAGAAGCTTACGGAGGGACAACAGTTCACAGATGAGGTTATGCACTTTTTAATTGATCAGCTGCGCAGCCATATACCGACTTTGAAAGAGACCGCAGCTGCTTTTCATATGGGAGTACGAACATTTCAAGGAAAACTACAGCTTGAGAAAACGAGCTATACGCAGGTTTTGGCTTCCGTTCGCAAAGAGCTTGCTCTGCGGTACTTAGGCAAAGAAGGATATTCTATTTCAGATATCGCTTATATGCTTCACTTTTCAGAAGAGAGTGCTTTCCATCACGCATTCAAACACTGGACGGGAAATACACCTGGACAATATCGAGTTTTGAGAGAGAAAATGTAACTTTTCGCGCATCTAATCGTCTGTTTGTATTAGAAGTGAATTTTTAGATGGGAGGACAGCTACAATGGAGAACAATGGTGGAAAAGATGTGTTATATCTTTTGATCTTCGTCGTGATTAGTTTCTTTGCCGTAATTATTATGTTTCCTTACGGACTTGCTTTGATTATGGGTATTTTTCTAGCCTTCTTATATAAAATCGTGTCGCTCTTAATAGAGATCAGAAATAGATTGGAACCAAAAGTGAAGCGAACAGAGGATACGCTGGAGTAGAAATTAAAAAACGCCGGGAAGGGCAAACCTTCGCGGCGTTTATTATTATGCAGTGCGATCCGTCCAAGTGGCCAGTTTCTTGTCTGATGGAAGCAGAAAAGTTAAGAATCCCAGCAGCGGCATAAAGCTGCACACCTGCATAACCGGGCTAATTCCTGCGGCATCAATCCAGTTCCCCAGCACAAGCGCACCAAGCCCGCCGAGTCCAAAAGCCAGGCCCGTAACCATGCCGGATACGGTTCCGATTTTACCTGGTACCAGCATTTGGGCATAGACTACAGTGATCGAAAAGCTGGATAACATAATGAAGCCGATAATCGACAAAAGTACACCCGTCCAGAAGAGATTGGCATACGGGAGTATTAGGGACAGTGGTGCAGCAAAAGCCATGGAAGCAAAGATCATATTTCGTTTTCCAAAACGATCAGCAAGCGGTCCTCCAAAGAAAGTTCCGAGCGCACCCGCTCCAAGGAACAGGAAGATATAGATCTGTGCATCTTGAGTAGACAGCGAGAAGGTATCTTTCAGGAAAAAGGCATAGTAACTTCCGATGGAAGATACATACCAAGAACGAACGAATACTAAGATAATTAGAATGAAAAAGGCATACATGATGTTCTTTTTCACCGCAGGATTCATGATTCCATCTGCTGCTTTCTTTCTAGCATATCCTCCGCTTTTCAGCGTTTGACCGTACCATCTGGCGATAAAAATCTGGACCGCAATCCCTACCGCAGCTAGAGCTGCAAAACCGAGGGAACCCATCAGTCCGAAGGGGATAAACACCCATCTAGTGAGGAGAGGAGCAAGAGATTGTCCTGCATTGCCGCCTACTTGAAAAATAGACTGGGCTAATCCCCGGCGATTTCCTGCAGCCATATGAGAGACTTTAGAACCTTCTGGATGAAAAGCGGCCGATCCAAGGCCCACGAGAATAACGGACATCATAATGGCCATGTAACTGTCGGCAAAGGCAAGAAAGATCATACCTGAGCAAGTGAAACCCATGCCAATTGGCAGGAGGGCGGGAGTAGGTCTTTTATCGGAGAAATAACCGACAACGGGCTGCATAATGGATGCTGTTATATTTAGTGCAAAAGCAATCCAGCCCATCTGGCTGTAACTGATTCCCATGGAGTCTTGCAGTACAGGGAAGATAGCGGGAATAACCGACTGAACCGAATCATTAAGCAAATGAACGAGTCCGATCGCAATCAGAATCCGGTAGATTGTCTGTGAACCGGCATCAGGACGAGGAAGCGGCCGGGAAGCGGAACCGGTCTTCGTCAGTGAATTGAGTGACATGTAAGGTCTCCTTTTCCTATGTAATTCGTAACAACGTAATCGTTAATTAACCGAAACAGGTAGATCTTTACATCATATGACATCATTTACTTAGTAAGCAATCCCTATATTGGAGTTACAAAAAAAGAGGCGCCTCACTTCGTAGTGAAACGGCCTCTTATACTGGGTTACTTGGAATCTCGAAGGATTAGCGGTTATCAATATTCTCAGGATACATATCGTGTTGGAACAAACGCTGAGTAGCGAGCTCCTCATATTTCGTACCTGGACGACCATAGTTACAGTAAGGGTCAATAGAGATTCCACCTCTTGGCGTAAATTTGCCCCATACTTCAATGTAACGCGGGTCCATAAGTTTAATGAGATCATTCATAATGATGTTAACCACATCTTCATGGAAATCTCCGTGGTTACGGAAACTGAATAAATACAGTTTGAGTGACTTACTTTCTACCATTTTAATATCAGGAATGTAGCTGATGTGGATGGTTGCAAAGTCAGGCTGCCCAGTAATCGGGCATAAGCTTGTAAATTCTGGAGTGTTGAATTTAACAAAGTAATCCCGGTAAGGATGTTTGTTATCGAAAGTTTCCAAAATGCTTGGATCATATTCAAAATTATATTTTGTCCCCTGGTTACCCAGTAGTGTAATATCTTGTAGTTCATCGGATTGACGTCCAGCCATGTTCATATCTCCTTCGTACATCTTCTTATTATTTATTTATTATATTTATACGCCGCGTTTATTTCCCCATACCAGCGTATGGAGCTGCGGCAAGACACGTACATCATTCATATCAGAGAGATCCATTGTTTGATCAATGAGCCACTCATAACGGTGGAGAAGGGAGGAAGCAAGATTCTCTGTATCTCCCGTACCTACATCTGGATTCCCTGTCTGCAAATACATTGCAACACCTGGATAACGACGATGAACTTCTCTCGCATACGCAAGATCTTGCTCATCAAAGATAACGACTTTTAGACTGTAGGCTTTATCTCCCGTTCGATCAGCCAAACGGTTCACCATCTCATCTAAGGTATCCCAGTTTGTGTTCATACCAGAGCTTGGAGGTTTTGGTGAGATCGTCACTTCATTAATATCCATAAGCCAATCCTGCCAGCGGGAACCTTGAGTCTCTACTGCTGTGCGGATTCCGCGTTCCTCAAGCAGTTCTACAAGGGAACCAATCTGAGGTAAGATCGCAGGGTTACCGCCAGAGATCGTGACATGTGAGAATCGGTCGCCCCCGATAGAAGTAAGCTCTTGCCAGATCTCTTCTTTACTCAATTGACGAATTTGATCTTTCGCACTGCCATCCCATGTAAAAGCAGAATCACACCAAGAACAGCGATAGTCACAACCCGCAGTACGTACAAACATCGTTTTCTGACCGATGACCATGCCTTCTCCTTGAACAGTAGGTCCGAAGATTTCAAGCACAGGAATAGGACGAGGGTTACTCATCAATCATCCACTCCCGTCTTACTTCTGCATAACTGGTTGGAGTCTCGTAGAGCCGCACAAATTCAGTACGTCCACTTTCAATTTGGGAGCAGTAGGGCTCACTTTGCAGAGCCGCTTCCATCTGTTCATAAATCCACACGACCATATTCTCTGCGGTAGTGTTCATTGGCGGTAAGGTTTCGTTCAAATATTGATGATCGAGATAACCTTCAATCTGAGTTTTCCAGATTTCTTTTACATCGCCAAAATCGACGGTGAGTCCTGTCTCACCAGGAATCCCGCTAATACCAAATACAACTTTATAGGTATGGCCATGCAAGTTTTTGCATTTGCCTTCATAGCAGTGCAGGTGGTGCGAAGCATCAAAAGTAAATTCCTTGCTGACAAGGACCCGTTTACGGTGATAGCGTAGCTGCTCTTTTTGAATATCTTCTCCGATGCGCTGCAGCCGATCTACGATCCGAAAAGTACCGGGCTGTGGTCTCATTGCTGTTCACCGCCTGTAATAGTAGAAGAAATGTTTTGATTGCGTTCAGCAGTATATTCGTCAAGGCCAGCTTTCCGAAGTTTACATGCAGGGCATTCGCCGCAGCCATCGCCCATAACCCCGTTATAGCAAGTAAGTGTACGCTCACGTACAAATTCAAAGGCTCCGAGTTCATCCGCCATTGCCCAAGTTTCTGCTTTGTTCAGCCACATGAGAGGGGTATGAAGAACAAAATCATAATCCATCGCCAGGTTTAATGTGACATTCAGTGATTTTACGAATACGTCACGGCAGTCTGGGTATCCGCTAAAATCAGTTTCGCATACACCGGTAATAATGTGACGTGCTCCTTTTTGTTTGGCAAGGACAGCCGCAAAGCTTAGGAACAAGTGATTTCTTCCATCAACGAACGTGCTTGGCAGTTCGCCTTCTTCTTGTGAAATATCAATATCACTGCGAGTGAGGGCATTTGGTGCCAATTGATTGAGCAGGCTCATATCGAGAACCGTTTGCTGCACACCTAGTTCACGAGCGATATCAGCAGCCACTTCAATCTCTTGTTTATGGCGCTGTCCATAATCAAAAGTAACAACTTCCACTTCTGCAAAGTGTTTTTTTGCCCAGAACAGGCAAGTCGTGCTATCTTGTCCGCCGCTGAATACGACGATTGCTTTTTCATTATTGAACATAAAAAAACCTCTCTATCTTCTAGGATTAGTAAACACGAACGGATCGCGTTTCATCAGCGGAAGAAAAGAGAAGTTCCTTACTCGATCAACAAAAAACAGGCCACTACCAAAATTGGAGGGCACTTATATAGATTGACAAGGCATCATTTACGAACACGAAAATGAGCAATCGGCCACTTTATGAAAATAAAGTTGCTGACTGCACAGGGAGGTAAATAAGCCTGCATATTAGACAATCTGTATAGTTTTTTATAGAGGGAGTTCGCGAACCTCTCCCATGGAAATCGGATATCCCGCATGATGATCCATGGATTTTATATTTGTAGTTGTCGTTAGTTCTTATCGTACTCGTAGTATTATAGCAGAAAATACGCACAATAGAAGACCTTTTACTTAATCAATACGTTTCCAAAAGGTAACACTTCACGCAAAATCCGTTTAAAAAGACCCTCGTCATTGTTAATATCACTCTCAAGTTTCCGATTTTCACGGCCAGCCTGAAACAAGACGGTACCTTGACCGGTCATCTTCCAGTGATAGTTCATATGCTGACTCGCGAGATGATTTCCGTACACGGTGAGTTCCAGTTTTGCATTTTCCGGATAGGCAATGACACTGCCCGCATCCACATACAGAGGGGCAGTGGGATGAAGTTCTTGTTCACAGACTTGACCTTGCGTGAGAATACCGATCACTCCGTGACCCGAAAATTTCATCTTTATTGCATCTCTTGTGATCAGCATATTTTTGACCTTAAGAATTCTAGTCTGCATTTGAATGCCTTCGCTATAGAAGAATAAATGCCGGAAATCGTAGAGCAGATCGCTTTTCTCTTCAAGTTTGATCGATTTCATGCTGAAACCGGGGGGCAGTGCAGTGACAAACTGGCATGGACCGCTAATCTCGGATTGAATGAGTTTATGTTTACGGTACATTCCGCTAATATTCATGAGCCGATCATTTCTGCCCGTACCGGACCCGCGGTAAGCGACAATCTGCTGCGGATGAAGCACATGGATCTTGTCCCCTTCCGTTAAAGAGAAAGTGACAGCTTGCCCAGTAACCGTAGAAGCTTCGTGTCCTTGAGAAATTTGCATCTTTTATTTTATTCCTTTCTATAAAAAGAAACTTAGTTTTAAAAATTACATTCTCGAATGTTTTTGCATACGATAACGAATGATACGGACAAGCACGAAGTAGAAAACGATAAGACAAATGGCTGTAATCACCGTCGTCATTATTCTTTTTTGTGTCTTCGTTCGTTGTTCTTCTGCTTTTTGCAGCTGATTTACCATGGAAGAAAGGTTTTCATTTTGCTCCATGAGATGCTGATTTTGTGCCATTAATTGTTCATTATGAGCCTGGAATGATTGTATATTTTCTTTGGCACTGTTTAGTTCTGTCATCGTCTGTTCATAGCTTTCTTGTAATTTATTTACTTCCTCTGGTAGATTCGTAAACTGTTCATATCCGTTATATACATTTTCCCAGAATCCGGCCTGAGCCCGTTGATCTGAATACATGAGAAGTAGACTGTACATGGCTAGTGTCATCAGTACAAGCTGCCACTTTTTTTTCATAAATCCACCACCTTATATATCCTATTAACCTAAAATAAAGAAAGAATAATAGGGAATCCTGCTATTCTATACGATGATTTGTTTTTTATTGTTTCATATATTCCCTTTTTTGTGGATAAAGGAATCAATTTCATAACCCCTTTAGTTGCTTTAATGAGGATGATATATAGATCAAAACGGTTCTATTTGTCTATCTATTAGTTACATATTTATCGTTTTAATGAGTTATGAAATTGATTTAAAGAATGTATCAAAAACAAAAAAATTATGTTTAGACGTACTTCGGATAGGTTAATTAGAAGGAAAAGGTCTTATTCGGGAAAACAATGAACTGTGGTTGTAATATATATAAGGAGGAAATAAAGAAATGGAAAGCAGAGTAGATAAAAAAGTGTATAAAACAATTCGAGTTACGGTGAATGGAAAACCAGTTGGAAAAGCATTAGTAATGGACGGGATCACTTATGCTCCCATTAATAAAAATAAAAGAACCGTAGGAATGAAACGTCGTTAATACTACTGCCTCATCGTGAGCAACACGGATAGGAAAGAGCGATCAGATCGGAAACGGGTATATGATTCAAGATCCCCCGTGTTCGGTTTTTTATTATGAGAAAAGATACAGTTAAGGAACACAGATCTGTGAGATTTGTGTTTTTTTGTCATAAATAGTCGAAAATTAACGAATAGGTGGTGTAAAGACACAAAAATTTGCAACTATTTGTATAAGAACATATGTTCCCTGACAATCAGTTGTCTTTTTATCCTGTTAGTATTTAAGTAAAGCAACTGAGGGGAGAGATTTTAGTGAGTTCATCTTTGGATGTGTTTTATACTTGGAACCGCGAAGCTATTCCCGTTTCCGGCGAAAATTCACTGTTTTTGCTGATTGAATGGCGCAGTGGACCACTGGCCAAGAGACAACTGAAGACACAGCCTAAACTGTTATTCCGTGAAGTGGAATTGTTAATTAAACCTGAGAAGGACATGCATATTAAAGCGGTTCATGGTGTGAGGGCAAAAGAATCCGACGCCGGATGGGTAATTGGTCTTGGTAACGCGTATAAAGGGAAAACAAAATCTTTCTTACTCGAATTTGATGTAAGTTCTCAATCTCCCGGGAAGAAACCGGCATGTTCCGCCTATTGGAGTGCATTAAAGACAAAGCAGGAACAACGTGTTTTACTGCGCAGAGAACAAATTAATTTGCTTGTTTCTACACATTTCGGGGTAATTGGAAGAGAACCAGACCCAAGAGTGCAGAAATATGCAATACTAAGTCAATCGACAGTAATAATGAAACAGAGCCTCAGAGCATTTGAAAGAGGCAGAAGTGAAGAAGGAAAAGAAATTATAAAAAGACATACGGATGGCTTGTTGATTTTAGCTACGAGAACGGGCGATTTAGATTATTACCGAGAGGCTCAAATTCTGAGTCGTTTATGCCTTTATTATGAGCAGACTCATGAGAAATCCTGTTATGATACGGTTGATGTGGAAGAAGATCAGAGTCTCGCTTTTCGTGTGTCTTATGGCAAGGATTACTATGATAAAGAAGCAAAATAAGCAGCAAGATTGCTGTTTAAGTATGGAGTATTCAGCACTGATCAGATCACATCTAGGTTGATAACAGAATGTACATAATGAAAACAAGAAAAATAACCGATATAAGTCTAAAGGACTATAAAATTTGTGAAGTCATCTTAGTTCTTTTTAACTACAGTGTTGTTATAGGGGGCATCGCATGACAGAGCGACTTATACGATTGATGCGTATTATTACCTTGGTACAAGCAAAACCCGGAATTTTAGCAAGAGAATTAGCAGAACGTTGCGAGACATCAGAGCGTACAATTTACCGAGATATGGATGCACTTAGTGCAATGCATATCCCGGTTGTAAATATGGGGCATGGACGTGGATATCAGTTTATCAGTAGGTTTGCACTCTATCCCCTGAATTGGTCAGAAGAAGAAACAGAAGCTTTTGCAAAACTGGCAGATATCATGGATGAAGTTAAGCCGTCATTGCCTTGTGCTTTTGAAAGTGCCTATGAGAAGGTTATGGCCGTAAGTCTAAAGAAAAAAACAGAACGAGTCGAATGGGCTGAACAATTTGCCGAAGTGATTCGGCTTGGAAAAGCTGAGAAACACTGGCTGGATGAAAGGGACAATAAAATCATTGTCAGTATCATACAAGCTTCATTGTCACAGAATACAATCCAGGCTGTCTATGATTCGCCGATCGTGGGCGTTGAAGGGTTTGTTAATATAGAGCAATCAGAACTAAAACTAAGGATCGATCCGTATCATTTAGTACCAAAGGGACATCATTTTTATGTAATCGGATATTGTCACAATACCGAGAGAGTAGAGTCTTTTCGTATGAGCTGTTTTCTAGAAGCAGAGATCATGCCTCAGACCTTTCGTAGAGAACTTTATGCACAAAACATCTCCATGAAAGACACATTTTCTGTTAATCCAGGGGTGGAACGAACCTTATTTAAAGTGAGGTTTACTGCGGAAGCCGTGGAGAAGATGAAACGAAGTGAATTCATGATAAAGCCTAAGTATATCCATGAACCGGATGGGAATATGATACTTGAAGTCATAGTAAACAACAGTGGGGAATTTATGGATTGGCTTCTGCCTTATGGTCCTGCTGCCGAAATTCTCGAGCCCCCGTATTACCGAAATCAATTACGAGAGAGGCTCAAGACTTGGCTTTGTTCCTATCAAGATGAGTAACCAGTGCAGTGCTAGGAGTCAGATGGCCCAAGCAATTTGGCAAGATCTCCAAAGGGATTATGTTTATCATCATCTCCGCTCGAATATACAAGTTTGGATTTCGTTCCTTCTTCGTCAGCGGCACTGTTCTCCGCAAGTTTTAAATGTTCAAAGTGATGAATAAATATTCTCGCTGTATTGATGGCATCGTCAAGAGCGCGATGCTG
Organism: Paenibacillus sp. Marseille-Q7038; assembly: GCF_965111595.1. NCBI lineage: Bacteria > Bacillati > Bacillota > Bacilli > Caryophanales > Paenibacillaceae > Paenibacillus > Paenibacillus sp. Marseille-Q7038. The sequence continues at coordinate 95,980 of NZ_CBCOOM010000001.1, forward strand.
GGTGCCGTCAAATGGAATACCACACATCGTAAGGGCCTGACTTAGTCCAAGCTGTCGTGAACCGCCTTCTTTACGAAGCGCCCTTGAGATTTGTTTTTGGATGTCATTATGGTTCCTGATCCAATCCACCTTCACCTGGTGGGTACGGCAATGGGATAAAAATTTACTCTTGTCGTCTGGTCCCCAGGAACAGAGAAAATAGGTATCTGGCAACCATTCGATAAATTGCTGAACGGCTTCGGGGAATAGAGGAGCTGCATCAATATCTTTCTGCGTAATACCGGTGAATTGGATCGTATCTGTGGATAAAACGGACTTATTGGAAGGTCGTACATAGGTATGAAATGAATCAACAACCCCTAGGTTTCCTTTATCATCAATCGGGGAAACTTTCACCGCTCCGATGTCAATAATCTCGGAAGAATACCGAGTGCTTCGGCTTACCGTAAATTCAAGATCGTAGATAATGTAATTCATCAGAAGTAACTCCTTTCTCTATTTATTTTGAATTTATCTAGGCTTATTTTAAGATTATCAGATCTATTGTACTATATTACTTGTTAGAAGTTAGAGTGTCAGCGTATTTTCTATCAGTTTCTTGGCAAGTATACTAGATATCTAGTTTTATAAGACTTGTGTAAACGAACTTGTATATACGAAGTGATTGACTTTTATGCTATGTTCCATTAATCTTTTTGAAAATGTGAACAGCGATGATCAAGGCCATAGTATAGGACGACAACAAATTTCATTAGAGAATGAGATCCGGCAGGCTGAAAGGTCTCTGAAATTTGAACTTATACTCCTACCTTGGAGCTGCAAGTGAATCTGGAGAAGATTTGACTTGCCGGGTTAGGCACGTTATGCCGTAGAGAAGATCATTCATTTGTAGCGTGCCACGTTAGACTGGGCAACAGTTTACGTATTATACTGCAGAGGAATGAACTTAAATAAGGGTGGTACCACGACATTTTCGTCCCTTGACGAAAGTGTCTTTTTTTATTTTATATCCGATAGGGGGAGGAGACAATCATGCGTCAGAGTCAATTGTTTATTCCAACACTAAGAGAAGCGCCAGCGGAGGCAGAAGCGCGAAGTCACCAAATTTTGCTGAGGTCAGGTATGATTCGGCAAACGGCATCCGGTATCTACAGTCTTTTACCGTTAGGCAGAAGGGTCCTTCATAAAATAGAGCGAATTGTTCGAGAAGAAATGGATGCCATTATGGCTCAGGAAACGCTGCTTCCTTCTCTACAACCGATCGAGCTATGGGAAGAATCAGGCCGAAATCGTGATTATGGACCAGAGCTAATGAGATTATCTGATCGCCATGACAGGTCCTTTGCCCTTGGACCTACTCACGAAGAAGTGATTACCGCACTGATCCGTGATGAAGTTCATAGTTACCGTCAGCTGCCACTTACGCTATATCAGATCAGCACGAAGTATCGGGATGAACGAAGACCTCGTTTTGGTTTACTGCGTGGCCGCGAGTTTCTTATGAAAGATGCGTATTCTTTTTCCGCTAATTGGGAGGAGCTTGATCGAGTATACGAAGATATGGTCCAGGCATATACACGAATCTTTACTCGGGTAGGACTTCACTTCACGAAAGTGGAAGCAGATGCAGGGACGATTGGAGGAAGTGGCGAAACGCACGAATTTATGGCGCTCGCAGACATTGGTGAAGATACAATTGTAACTTGTACCGCTTGTGATTATGCAGCTAATCTGGAGAAGGCGATCTATAAAACCGATACAGCTGCCGAAGGGACTAAACCGTTTACGCAGGGGACAGAATCTCAGAAGCTAAAAGTTCATACCCCAGATACGAAGACCATTCAGCAAGTTGCTTCTTATCTAAATCTAGAACCGCAGAACATAATTAAGACTCTGTTGTATGAGGCAGATGGGGTTCCTGTTGCTGTACTGATTCGTGGAGATCAAGAGGTAAATGAGATTAAACTGCAACATGCACTTAAGGTGGAGCAACTGGAGTTGTTAGATCAAGAACAATACAAGCATCTACAGCTTCCCGTGGGATATCTTGGACCTTATGATCTTTCGATGAAAGTCATAGCTGACTATGCTGTTATTGCAATGAGACATGCGGTAACCGGAGCAAACGAACCAGATCATCACTATATTCAGGTACAGCCTGGGCAAGATTTCACTTGGGATATAGCAGCCGATATTAGGAATGCTGTAGTAGGCGATTTATGTTCTTCTTGTGGTTCTGCACTTACGTTCGATCGCGGAATTGAAGTGGGGCATGTATTTAAACTGGGTACAAAATATAGTGATGCGATGGGCGCTACCTTCCTTAATCAGACAGGGACTCCACAAAAACCGATTATGGGCTGTTATGGTATTGGGATTTCTCGGTTGCTTGGAACAATTGCGGAGCAATACGCAGCAGACCTTAAGATGAGCTGGCCGGTCGCGGTTGCTCCCTACCATGTACATCTCATTCCGATTTCTGTGAAAGATGAGGTACAGATGGCACTCGTACAAGAACTTGAAAGTTCGCTGACTGCCCTTGGCGTGGAGGTACTCGTAGATGATCGAAATGAGCGTCCGGGCGTAAAGTTCAAAGACGCTGATCTAATGGGACTGCCAATGCGAGTTATTGTAGGAAAAAATGCAGCAGACAGACAAGTCGAGTGCAGTTGGCCAGCGAATTCTCAAGATGCAGAGAATACAGAACCGTCTAGTTCTGAGCGTATGTCTGTGGAAGAAGTGCTTGAGATAGCAAAAATGCATATTTTCCGAAAGTAGACTAGTCAAAATGATTAATATACTATATTCTATTAAAAAAGACTTTGACCTCAGCATATAACGATTTGTCCTAAAGCATAGGGCCTTGATTTCAATCAAGGCCCTTTTTTGTGTCTTTATAGGGTTGTTGTGTAAATATAGCGGGTATTTCTGAACTGTTTTTCTGTTTTAAGTGCTGAGAGATAGGATAAAGGAGGTTCTAAGATATCAGGAAAAATATGTATACATATACGTTAAAAGGTAAGTGTTGCAGACCGATAAAAAGAATAAGGAAATAAATACAATCCAAAGTATAAAAATTAGATGATAGGAGATTAAAAGACATGAAAAAATTAATTTTGTCGATTATGTTAGGATCTTTGGTCTTTGCTTCGTCACCAGTTGGTCATGTTGAAGGCGCGGGTGCTACTCCCGTAGAAGTACTATTAAATACAAAGAAAATGAGTTTTCCTGATGCGAAACCTTTTCAGGACTCTCAAGGAAGTGTAATGGTTCCGATTCGGTTTGTATCTGAAGCGTTAGGTGCTAAGGTGAGTTACAGCAAAAGCGGGAAGACGACCGTGGTTGGTGTTACTGATAAAGATCATACAGTGAAAATGACGGTGGGACAAACAACCGCTTTGATTGATGGGAAAAAGAAAAGTTATGGTACCAAAATTATATTGAAACAAAATCGGACCTTTGTCCCTTTACGATTGGTGAGTGAAGGGTTAGGGCAGAAAGTGGAATGGGATAAGGTAGGGCGCTGGGTTTGGATTGGAGAAAAGAATTTTAGAAGTACGGATGATAAGGAATTTAAGTTGACCTCCATTGCAAGTTTCAAGGCATATACTAGGACATCTTTTTTATTTGAGGACATCTCTGGAACCAAGTTCAAAGGGGTGAAAATACTTAAGGAGAGTGATCTTCCAATTCAGATTGGCGATGGTGCAGTTATTTACTCAATAGACCAAGCAACTAGAAAGTTAAGCGGTATGAAAACTATTGCTATCAGACATTCGGTAAAGACTGTCCCAATTGCATTCTTAGTAAAAAATGATGATGCCAAATATAGAAGGGCTGTTGAGAATGCCTTAACAAACAATGGGGATAAAACAGCTACTAACTATTATCCAATTGTAGATGAATCCGATAAATTCCGTTCAGATGGTTATGATGAAAATTACACGGCGTGGAAGAATTTCAAAGTGAATCAAGCTGACTATATTCTTTTTGATACCAGTAATACCAAAGATTACGCTGTTGCTCTCATAAATCCATTTAAGTAGGAGGATAAAGAGAGTATGAATCATATGAAAAAATGGATTAGTGGATTGATGAGTTTGATATTTGTTTTATCAGCAGTTGTATTCATTCATCCTTCCGAAGCAAAAGCTATAGGTATGAGTAGACTTTTTCAAGATCCTTCTGATAAGAATGTTTATTATTTTGTTGGGATGGTGTATTTCGAGGTATGGAAAAAGGCAGATGGAAGCTGGACCAATGAAAAAAACCAAATACTTGGTCAGAAGTAGATGGTGGAGATTATGAATTCACTTTTTCCACCACCCGAAAAGTTAAGAGTGTTAATGCCGAGCAATTTAAATACGATTGGAAATACGCAGATGAAACTTTTGATATATCTAGAAAAGACGAGCTATTAGATAGAGAGAAAATAGAATATATTAGATCTACTTCAAGTAAAGCATATACAATTAGTAAAAGTAATGTTAAAGGGATTGGAACTAATTCTGTAGTCCTTGACGTATTTGTAAATTCAGGTTATTTAGATGCAACGATACCAATAAACCGAAAAAAGGAAGAGCATGATAAGGGAACATATTTTGATCCAAATGTAGAAGGATGGAGATATTACTTCCCAACCCTTTTCCGAATCGAACTAGAACCTGAAGAAGGCCAAGCAATCATAAAACATTACACTACCACGGGTAAGTCTCTTGATGGAGTGTCTGGTTTCATGAATCGTGAAGAGAAGATCGAGAAAGATAAGGCTTATAACTTTCCTCATACTACAGGGACAGCAGATTATCCATACATAGGTTATAAGAAAAGTACAGTTACTTCACCAAGTGGAGGTGACATCCTACCAGGTGATCCTCCTCAATTCACTTATGATGCTAGTTTTCCGATCTATTACGTGAATTTTTATTATGAATCAAAAAAAGATCCGCCACCGCCAACGCCCTCTGATCCAAGTGGAGGTGGGGCCTGCACCTACAATATAAATCCACCATCTCAAGTGGCTTCACCTGTATCATCTTTCATGGATCCAGGCGCACAAGGACATATCCTTGCAGATAACAACTCGAATAGAAGACAGTTTGATGCAACTCTCGGTATTCCGACCTCGGAGAATCTCTATGCGAATACGTGGGCTATGAACTATTTATATCAACATACTTTTGGTCAGCAGAAAGGGAAAGTCACATACACCTGTAATGTAGAAGCTACTTACGTATTAAAGTGGAAGGAAAAACAACCGGACAAAGTAGATGAAAAAGGGAATAAAACGCCGCAACCTGATATTGATAAGACAGATACGGAAGTGAAAAGCTATCCTTTTTCTTTTACACGAGACTACTCTTACTGGAAGATTAATAATCTTGAAGTCTATCAGATCAATGAAGCAACGATGAGTAACTATGCTTTGCCTAGCGGAAACATAACCCTACGCCCCAAAGGGTACAGTCCTCCTATTATTAATATGGAGCATGCTGAAGATGTAGAGGTGCATGTTATGCCGAAAGAAACAGGCGATATTCGTTTTACACCGGAAGTCGTCGATAAAGGCGGATATTCTAAGCCCTCTGTTCCTGATGATACATCGAAAATAAAGGCCTTAGCTGAAGGGCAAACTAAACCTCCTGATGTGAAAAATGATGCCCTTAAGTTTTCTTATGGCGGCAGTACTACCACAGTAATGGATGGAAGCACGGTCTCACAGAATGGGCCTACTCCCTCGAAAATACCGAATCCATCTAAGATTGGATCGTACAAGGAAACGGGAGAACAGGTGCTTTTCCAGGATCGGTTACTGATCAGCCGTTCTTTAACGAACAAAGCCCATACCTCCTCTTCTGGAAGCATCAAGTATGGCTTACTGCCTACTAACATAGGCGGCAGTGGAGATAAAACTTATCCGGTAGCTCCAATCAATAGCGTTACTGTTCATACCCCTGTGGTTAATTACTCTTCCGTAACGGATGACCAGGAGCATAATCAAAAGACAAAACCGAATTCGGCTCGGGCAGCTTTTATCCTAGATCGACCATTTAAGGTACGAATCCCAACAGAGGGACAGCATGTCAGTTATCCTGGATATGGAGATCGTGATTATGCGAAGTATGTGAGAAGTAAGGAAGTTTATTTTCCCTTTGATGTATACAGCGGGGATCAGCGTACTTTCTATCCCAAGAACACTTGGATTTCTGTCCCAGTAACTCAGCTCGAAATGGAATTTTTCCTGCCGGTATGGGTAGACGAAGAGGACTATACGGTATTATTCCGTACGATTGCTGAGAACGCACCAGCCGATTTTAGCCATCAGCCGGATGCCAATACGAACCTTTCACATCATGTTGCCACAGATTCGGCAGAAGTTGAAGTCATTGGACGATTATATGATTTTCACATTACAGACATAGCAGATTACGAGTGGGAGAATGTATTCCGTAGTAGTCTAGGAAGTTACGCACCCTCTGGTTTTAGCTACTGGACAGGACTCAAAGGGATAGACGGAGCAGCGCGAGGAAATAAACTGCCTTATATCCTGCCTGTGAGACCAGGGAGTCATCCGATTGAGAGTTACGCGAATGTAGCGGTGAACACAGGTTATCATTTCAAGTTTGATCTAAAGACCAAAGGCAATATGTTCTCGTCCACCGATGGAATACGAATTACACCTACCTTTTATTATGTGGCTGAGGATGGAACGGAGAAACAAGAAGTGGATCTGTATTACAGCAAAGGTAACAAACATTTTATACGGATTGGTTCGGAGCAAGATGAAGAGAAAAGACTCGTCGTGCTAAATACACGTTTGCGGAACGTACCCCTTACGGAAATGGTGGATACGGCAGCTTATCGTTATGCAAAAGAATTATCTGATGCGGAACGTCACCAGACTTCAAAAGACGTCTACACAGCCCAGTATGTAACACAAGCTGCGAAAACTCCTTCTTGGGCAGGGCGCTATTCCTGGATGTTACTATCCCGTGATTTGCGTACGTTCATGGGTCCAAAAGATAAATTGCCTGAAGGCGTTGATCCGTATCGGGCTAGTGCCTCGATCCAGCATTGGTATGGTGAATACAGCTTACCAGCAGATGTCGTTGCGGTGAAGAAAGGAACTTCACTAGAGAAGTATGCAAGAGCTGAAATGCTGGATGACCAATCCGATGTACTGCTGAAAAATGGGTATATCATTGTTAATTTTAATATGGAAAGTATTCAGAATGGAGACACGGCGAATCCTCACTTGCAATACATTCATTCCCCGCTGATGAATCAGTGGAGGTTAGAAGGATATGATCGTGGATTTGTTACGCCTAAAGGGTATTCATTTTCATCATTGGATGGAGATGTGCTGTATTACAACAGTGACCTATCTAGCCGAGACGACTTCTCTTCGGAGGCTCCTCATTAAGTGGAGGAGAGAGAGTCGCATCTTACTTTCAAAAACAAACACCAAAAAGGCCCTGCAAATGCAGGGCCTTTTTGAGCATGCTGTTCAAATTTTTAACGCTCTTATGATATTTTTCGCCTTACTTATGTGGGTACCATTCATTATCTTGCTACAAACTATTACTAATAGACTACTTTTTTGTTTAAAACTTACATATGGGTTTGCCTACGAGCTACATAATCGCGACTTCTTAACTATATTATCGGTTATATGGCGAAAATATTAATAGAATAGAGAGAATATTTTAGAAAAAATATGGTACAAGCATGACTTTTGATCTATATTTTGACATTAAGACGCAACTGGGAGCTTTAAAGTCTGACCTGGATAGATCCAATGTGCATTTGTAAGCTTATTGAGTTGTTGAAGGGTTTGCCAAGTCGTGTTGTATTTAATGGAAATGGAATACAAAGTGTCTCCTGATTTTACAACATATACGGAAGGTTTTTCCGTAACCGGTTTAGAAGGTTTACTTGGCTTTTCGGGTTTAACAGGAACCTCAGTAACTGGTTTTTCTTCTGTTGGCGGAGCAACAACCGGTGCTGTTCCTTCCGAAATCCGACCATCGGTAGTAACGGTTCCTTTCCCTAACTTTTGCAAATGAGTAATTAACGCTTCATCCAGAGAACCGTACAATCCTGCTTGGCTATATTTCTTGAACATATCGTACTCATCGCCGCCGATGGACGTGAAATCATTGGTTGCTAGGGAATAGGTTGCTTCTGGATCAATTGCTTTTCCGCCAACCATCACGGAATGAACGCGATTACCCGCATCTTTTGAAGGATCAATCTTAAAAGTAAAGCCGGAGATTTGCGGGAATCCGCCGCTTGCTTCTGGATAGCTTTTTACCCCGTTTTCGAGTGCTGCAATGAGGTCTTCGCCTGTAACGTTCAGTGTAACAATCTGGTTACCAAAAGGAAGAACAGTAATGACTTCGCCTTTGGTTACTTCACCTTTTTCAATTGAAGCACGAATACCGCCGCCGTTCGTTAAGGCTACATCCGCACCAGATACATCACGAAGGGCATCTGCAATGAGGTCTCCTAGATTGGTTTCGCCTGTACGTACTTTCTCACGAGCACCTTCCAGATCGGTCGCGATATTTGCTACCACTTCGTCAAGGATCGGTGCTTGTTCTTTGGTGATGGAACCGACTAGAGCTGCTACTTTTTCATTGGGAGCAATTCCTGCCGCTTCTTTTTCGTCAATAAGGGAGGCTTTTTTCTTAACCACGTCGCCGCCGTCAACCCATAGATCTACGACCCCAACATATTTAGTGTATTCACCGGCACTGGCAATTAATGTCCCATTATCCGCCACAATGCCATCTTCGAGTGTGGTATGGCTATGACCATCAATATAAACATCAATGCCATCCACTTCATCTACCACATCAAATGTATTATCTGTATCCGAATCATCCTGCCCGATATGAGCGAGTGCAACGATAACATCTACTTTGTTACGAAGTTCATCTACGTATTTCTGCATTTCATCTGATGGATCCGTGAACTCAATGCCTTCTACGTTTTTCGGATTTGTCTTATAAGCAGTCTCCGGCGTAGTAAGAGCAATAATTCCAAGCTTCACACCATCTACTTCTTTTATTATATAGGGATCAAAAAGTCCTGTGCTGTCCTTTTTCTTCACATTGGCACTAATCATAGGGAAATTCAAATCTTTACTGAGCTTCACTAGATGCTCCCAGCCGTAATTAAATTCATGGTTACCGGGAACGATGGCATCATAGCCCATCTCATTCATGACTTTCACAATGCTTTCCCCGTTAACGAGCGTAGCGAAGGTTGTTCCATGAATCGCGTCACCGCCATCCAGTAGAAGAGTGTTTGGGTTATCCTTGCGATACTTGTCTGCAATTCCTGCTACTTTGGCGTATCCCATGTTTGGAGAATCTTCTACCGCCCTCGCATGTGTATCATTTGTATGCAGGATGGTGATGTGAGTTCCTTTTTGCTCAGGTGCGGTAACCGAGCCTAGTGTTACTGCCGCTGCATTAGCAAAACCCACTGAACTGAAAAATAATGCGGAAACTGCAATCGCTGACCATGCCTTTTTCCATTTATACATATAAGTTTCAACCCTCCCAATTTATATCTCAAGCACATTTTACCAAATAACGATCAAAAATAGTTTATTTTTTTACTCGTTTTTTTGAATGGATGGAAGGTTGCACCATTGAAGGTATGAAGTAGAATATATATATAGTATGGTCTATTTTGAATACGAATTAACGTAAAACCCTTATTTTCATGGAAGGAGGAATGATCAATGATTAGAGGATTGTTTGAAACACATCTCAATGTACTGGATCTGACACGATCTGCTGCATTTTATGAAGACCAGATTGGACTGGAACTCGCTCATACCGATAGCCGGGGTGCCCGGTTTTACTGGATTGGCGGAAAAGGAAATGCCATGCTTGGTTTGTGGAAGAAGGAGCCGCATGAAATTTTCAGGCAACACTTTGCTTTTGAGGTACCGCTGTCTGAATTTACAAAGACGATAGACACTCTCACTCAAAAAGGAGTGCTTCTGGGTAATTTTGTCGGTGACAAGACTGGCAGACCTTATGTTTTTGGCTGGATGCCTGCTGTCTCTATGTATGCAGAAGATCCGGACGGTCATTCAATCGAGTGGCTGTCCATGCTTCCAGGAGAAGCGAGACCAGAACTTGGCGTGATTCCATGGGAAGACTGGGATAAATTATAGTTTTAGAACGTGTATGAAAAACGCTCATGAATACACATGGGATGAGATCAAATAAATAAGAGCACGCGTCCCTTTTTTTGAGACGGGTGTTTTTTTAATATAAACGTTAAGGCTGTGGTAGTTCTGCCATAAGACAGTATTTCTCCAAGTTACTCCCTACCAAGAAAAACCACTTATAAGATTAACTTATATAATAGAAGAAACACGGATTTTTTCAAGAAATAAAAGATGGTTTTTAGTGATAAAGTTGAAAAATTAAAAATATCTATGAAAATCTTCCGTAAGGGATAGACGAGTGCAAATGATTTGAGTAGAGTGAGTAAAAAGAAAAGATAAAACGTGGATTGGATGCCCTGAAATAACGGAGGAAATCATATGGACAAATTACGTGAACACAGACAATATGCAGAGATAGATAAACTTGAAGGTTCGCGGGCTACTTACGAAAGAGACTATTCCCGCTTAATTCATTCACCGACGTTTCGCCGGTTACAGGGAAAATCCCAGGTATTCGGTGCAGGTACAGGTGACTACTATCGCACAAGGCTTACTCATTCGCTTGAGGTGGCGCAGATTGCAAGGGAAGCAGCTCGAAGTCTGCTCCGGAAATATCCTGATGCGGAGCTTGGCAGGGCAGATAACCCAGGGCTCGTCATTGACCCGGAAGTAGTAGAATGTGCTTCTATTGCTCATGATTTCGGACACCCCCCCTTTGGACATAAAGGAGAAGAAGTTCTCGATAGTATTTTAACGAACCTAGTTCAGGAGAAAACACAGTCCATTGTGGATGGAAATGGAACAGGCAAGGCATCACCAAACCAAGTGCATAAAGTAACCGGGGCCATGCGCAGAAAATATGAACATTTTGAAGGGAACGCCCATAATTTTCGGTTGATGATGTTCCTTGAAAAGCGTGAGAATATAGACGGATTAAATCTGTCGGATGCGGTGCTTCTCGGAGTTAATAAATACCCTTATCCCGGTATAGAGAACAAAAAAGGGATGTACCAACATGAGTGGCAATACATCAGTGAAATTCGCAGCGAGTGGAAAATTCCGAAAGGACAAAAAACACTAGAAGCCCAGCTTATGGACCTCTGTGATGATATTGCTTACTCTGCTCATGATCTAGAAGATGGAATTAAGGCAGGGAAAATCGAAGTTCATGAACATTTTTTGCATGACCCGCACATTAAACGGCTTATTGTTGATAAGATCATGACGCTCGATGATGCATTCTGGTTGGGGTGGACGAAAGAAGCCATTGAACCAAAGGTAGAAGAGGTACTGAGTAGTTTCCTGCGAATTTGGGAAGAAAAGATACCTGGCTGTGACCATGATTTTTCTCGTACCCGCCGGGAAGTAAAAGCATATTGGGTGAGCTTATTTGTTAGTTCCTTGGGGATTATTGATACCGGAGACTGGAAAAAAGTGACCTTCGTTAAGGAAGGAAAAGAGGATCTTGATATGCTCCGTACGGTGAGTGTGCTGAAAAGTTTTGCTTGGGTAACGATGATCAAAGATCTTAGAGTTCAGCGTCTGCAAAAAAGAAGTGAATGGATTCTCCGGCGCTTATGGTATGCATTTAACGATCCTTCTACTTCAAAATCGATCATTCCATCGGACTGGCTGCAAAGGTATGAGAAAGACCAGGCTCGTCCGAATCCAATATGGACCTGGGAACACATGATTATAGACTATATCGCGGGGATGACGGATGCCTTCGCTGAGAAAATATACAATGAATTATATGGTCTAAAAGTCGGCTCAATCTATGACCTGGATTAAATAATATTAAAAAACACTATTCATAGAGATATACTTGGTGTATATTGGATACAACCTCCATTTATGAAAAATTGAGGAATGAACTAAATATCGTGGAAACAGGTGTACGGTGCTATATGTAGCCGTACTTAATAGGGAAGACCGGTGAGATACCGGCGCGGTCCCGCCACTGTAACAGAGATGTAGCTTGCACTATGCCACTGGTTCATGAGATGAACTGGGAAGGCGCATAGCTTACGTATCTTCCTCTGGAGCCAGGAGACCTGCCTGTTTTGACAACACTGCTGTACCTACGGGAGATAGGAAGGTGTTAAGATGGCTACCTGTCTGATCAAGAACAAGGGGCGTCTTTACCCTAGGTAAGTAAGGAAACAGCAACGTTTTTACGTTACAAATGTAGACATCCGAGTTCTGCATTTCGTAAATAAAGACGGAAGAGTTCTCTAGGTGAAGACGTCCCTTTTTGCCATTCGTAACCCAACCGAAGATGAAACAAGTTATTCATATTATACCTATACGGAGGTAAGGAAATGAGTCAATGGATCAGTAGTAATCTAGGGTATCCGAGAATTGGTGCCAATCGTGAATGGAAGAAAGCACTAGAATCTTTTTGGGCAGGGAAAGTAAGTGAATCTGATTTTCTTGCAGAATTAAAAGGAATTCGCCTTGGCCATTTGCGACTGCAACAAGAGAAAGGAATCGATCTTATTCCAGTAGGCGATTTCTCACTTTATGATCATGTCCTTGATACAAGTACAATGTTTGGCATTGTTCCGAAGCGTTATGGGTACGAAGGTGGAGAGGTATCTTTGGATACTTATTACGCAATGGCTCGCGGTAACGATCAGGCAGCCGCATCCGAAATGACAAAATGGTTTAATACCAATTATCACTACATCGTTCCTGAACTCGCTGATGCGAATCCGTCACTAACGGTGAATCGTCCACTTGCCGCTTATTTGGAAGCAAAACAGGAACTTGGCATTGAAGGAAAACCAGTTCTTCTAGGACTTTATACTTTTCTTAAATTATCAAAAGGGTATGCAAACGATGAACTTCCTTCCCTTGTAGAACGTTTCCTTCCACTGTATTGTGAAGTGCTTTCCGAACTACAGCAGGCGGGAGTAGAATGGGTACAAATCGATGAGCCTAGCCTTGTTACCGATATTCCAGCAGAAGATTGGAAACAGATTGAGCGTATTTATGAAGAACTGAATAAGGTAGCACCTCAGCTTAAGATCATTTTGCAGACGTATTTCGAAGCAGTTGGAGATTATGAGAAAGTTGTGAGTCTGCCTGTTCAAGGTATTGGTCTAGATCTTGTTCACGGTGGCGAAGCGAATCTTGTACATATTCGTGAGCTTGGATTCCCGGAGAGCAAAGTTCTCGCTGCAGGTCTGATCGATGGTCGGAATATATGGAGAAGTGATCTGACGGAGCGCATTCAGGTGATAAAAGAGCTCGGTAAGATCGTATCCCCAGATCGATTGATCATTCAACCATCCAGCAGTTTGCTTCATACACCGGTATCTCTTGCAAAAGAGGATGCACTGCTACCTGTTCTGCGTAATTCGTTAGCTTTTGCAGAAGAGAAATTGGATGAAATTCAGCTGTTGGTGAAATGGGCGGCAGAAGATGAGAATGTCATTCAAGAAGCTTTGGCTGAGAACCGCAAGGCACTCACTGAACTGAAAACATCCGTATTCCGCAGTAACGGTACGGTAAGAGAAGCTGTAAATAATCTGGTTGAGTCTTCCTTCGTGAGAAAATCTGATTTCTCAGCAAGACATGCTGCTCAGCAGAAGAGATTTAATCTTCCTATTCTTCCTACAACGACAATCGGCAGTTTCCCACAAACCGCTGAAGTTCGTAAGGCGAGAAGACAATGGAGAAATGGGCAACTGGACAATCAGCAGTATGAAGCTTTTGTAGATGAGCAAACGAAAGAATGGATCGACATTCAAGAAGAACTAGGCCTTGATGTACTGGTTCATGGTGAATTTGAGCGGACAGACATGGTTGAATTCTTCGGAGAAAAATTGGGTGGATTTGCCTTTACAGCAGGAGGCTGGGTTCAGTCGTATGGTTCCCGCTGTGTGAAGCCGCCGATTATTTTTGGAGATGTTGTATATCAAGAGCCAATGACACTGAGAGAAACGGTATACGCTCAGTCCCTTACGAAAAAACCGGTAAAAGGGATGTTAACAGGACCAGTAACGATTCTGAATTGGTCGTTCGTTCGTACAGATATTCCGCGCAGTGAAGTTGCTTACCAGATTGGACTTGCACTTCGTGAAGAAGTTGAAGCACTAGAGTCTGCTGGCATTGAGATGATTCAAGTGGATGAGCCGGCACTTCGTGAAGGACTTCCGCTGAAAAAAGCCGATCATGAATCTTACCTGACAGATTCGGTAAAAGCATTTAAATTATCAACTTCATCCGTTAACGATACAACGCAGATCCATACGCATATGTGTTATTGCGAGTTCCATGATGTCATTGATTCAATCGAGGCGATGGACGCGGATGTTATTTCTCTGGAAACTTCCCGTAGCCACGGAGAATTAATTGAGAACTTTAAAACACAGACGTATGACAAGGGTATTGGTCTTGGCGTTTACGATATTCACAGCCCTCGTGTCCCTTCCGTAGAAGAAATGAAAGACGTTGTCGTTTCTGCACTGGATGTGCTTGATCCTGAACTGTTCTGGATTAACCCGGATTGTGGTCTTAAAACAAGAGGGAAAGAAGAAACAGTAGCAGCTCTTCGAAACATGGTGGCAGCTGCTGGAGAAGCACGGAACAAAATTCAAGTCCCTTCCTTATAAAAAATGATCTCGGCCGTTTTGTCTCACCGATAGTGGTGAGGCAGACGGCTTTTTTTATGCTTTGATGTTTCTCCTTCTTTTGGTGAAATTTGATTTTGTAGAAATGAGGTTGCTATACTGGATAAATTATAATTGTTATTTTTTAACGGGGTAGGATGCTAAGCAGAATATAGATAAACCAGGGAGTTGAGTATATATGAACCACCTCGGTTCTACATCATTGAAATTAGGAATTTTAGACCTCGTTCCCAAATTAATGGGCGTATCCGCCGAAGAGGCACTTCGACAGTCAGTTCATCTCGCGATAAAAGGAGAAGAGTGGGGATATACAAGATACTGGACCTCAGAACATCATAATCTTCCCGATACCGAATCTGCGAGTCCGGAAGTGCTGTTATCTCACATTGGTGCAAAAACCAATCGAATTAAACTCGGATCAGGAGCCGTATTGCTTCCTTATCATCATCCGATACGGGTAGCAGAGAATTATCATATGCTGGCTTCACTCTATCCCGGACGTATTGAGCTGGGTATCGGACGCGCTCCAGGAGGATCGGCACATTTATCAATGGCTCTTGCCGGAAATTATTTAGAGAAAGTAGCCAAATATCCTGAACTCATTAAACAGCTTCAAGATTTGCTTCACGGCAGATATAGCTTTGACGGGGAGCCGATTGTGGCTAAGCCAGTACCGGAGATTGCTCCTAGTCTGTGGCTGCTAGGGACCAATGTGAAAAGCGCGGAATACGCGGCTCAGTTTGGAACGGGTTATGTATTCGGTCAGTTTATGAGTGAACAGGATGCTACTGAGATGCTGCAAAAGTATAGAGAGCAGTTTATCCCCTCAGAGAATCTAGCAAAACCAATGGCGAGTATTGCAGTCAATGTGATCTGTGCTCCTTCTGCAGATGAAGCTCATTCCTGGAAAGAGGAAGCAATTATTTTGCACCGGAAAGCAACGGGCGGGATTGCAGAAGAACCTTCGTATCCTGTCATTATCGGAAATCCCAAACAGGTCAAAGAGGAGCTGCATGCGCTTGCCCAAGAAACAGGGTGTGACGAGATCCTAATCTTTACCCGTGTGGCATCCTATGAACAACGTCTATTATCCTATGGTTTATTAGGGGAAGAAATGAACAAAGGGTAATAGATATTCACTCTCTTCCTATATTATTGATCTTAAATTTAAAAGATAGATAATTGTACTTTTGCTATAGAGCAAATCTCTTTTTTATTACATAGAATAGAGTAATAAGGAAGGGAGTGAAGTGTATGCCAACATTCGATAGTATTAGTGTAACGGGAGATGCAGCAATTAATGGTCATCTTCAGGTGCTTGGGGGTACAACTTTACAAGATTTGAATACCCAAAACCAAACGATTCAGCAGGGCCTTAATGTGAATGGCAGCCAAACCATTGCCGGACATCTGCAGGTAAATGGGAGTGCAACCGTTTTGCAACATTTGGGTGCAGGACAAAGCCTAAGTGCGAATGAGAATGTGGTAGCTGGTTCCAAGCTCATGTCTTTAGGGGTTCCCGCCGTCCCGCCCGTCAGTGCCGCTCCAAGTGGTGTTAATTTCTATAATGCAACGAACAGCGGTCAGCCTGGTTTGGTACTGAAAGGAACAGACGGGAATAACTATGTCCTATTTATTGACGTGTCTTCCGGTACACCAACCATCGGTATTCATCGAGTTTAAAAATTTAAGCTGAGAGATTTTGTGTTTCACCTCTTTTTTAGGTGCTTTGCGTGTGCCTCCATGTAATCTTCGTGACGTGTAACAGCTTCTTGAACGGCCTCCAAATATGAAAAATGATGCTTCTTATCTGGTTCCAGATAAGTCCCCTCCGCCCATTCATTCCAAGCATTGATAAAAAGAAACTCAGATTGATATATAGAAGCAGCCCGGTTCATCTGTTTCGTTAAATAATAGCTGAATTTCTCGGGAGTAGACCCGATACAGCTTTGTCCACGGGCTCCAATTCGTGGGGTGTTATCCCAATTAACATAGGCACCTGGGAAAATCGTTTCACCGCTTCGATGCGGAGATCGGCCTAGTATCATTTCCCATACTCCGTCATAGTCAAATACGAGATGGTCCCCATCCTTGGTTTTAATATAACTCCAAAGATTTGCACTATACCCATGAGCAAACGTATAATGCGGTTCAAATTCTATACTTGCTTCAAAACCAGACTGCGGGGGAATCTCAAATCCCCCTAATGTTCTTGCGAAATAGATGCCTTCGAGACCACTTCTTAGGGCTAGTTGATTCCAAAACCGAAGCATTTCTTCACAGCGCGGAATCGCACCTGGACGATAGATAACAAATAAAGGTTTATTCTGAATCCGAATATATCGAGGGTCTTGAAATGCAGTCAGAAGTTCATCAAAATGTTCGGCCCAGTCCTTTTCATCTCCATAATCTTGGGGCATGAGGATTTCATTATTTCCGCCATCCCATTTACGTGTCCAAGGTTCATTAGCCCAAGAGAGACAGAAAGGAAAATCCGGTTCCCCCGATTTCAGTACAGA
Source organism: Paenibacillus sp. Marseille-Q7038 (assembly GCF_965111595.1). Classification (NCBI taxonomy): domain Bacteria; kingdom Bacillati; phylum Bacillota; class Bacilli; order Caryophanales; family Paenibacillaceae; genus Paenibacillus; species Paenibacillus sp. Marseille-Q7038. The sequence goes on from NZ_CBCOOM010000001.1 coordinate 113,328, forward strand.
CTGGAACGGCTTTTCGAGCAGACGCTTTCCCTTAAACCAGTAATGATAGTAGCAAAACCCGTATATGCCATGGGACCTGGCAGCATCTGCCTGCCATTTTCGAATCGAAGCATCCATTAAGTTATAATACAAATCTTTTAGCGGTTCTTTCGGCTGAGCATGTTTCTTATATAATGGTTTGTTTTTTCGCGTATTGGTCCATTCGGTGAATCCCTCTCCCCACCATGCATCGTTTTCATCAATCTGATGGAATTGAGGAAGAAAATAAGCGATCAGTTTCATATGGTACTCATCTCCTTTCCCTCTATCTAAATGTTCATATAAAGAGGTAAAGCCCCCTTTTAAAATACATAAATCACTGGCCCTCAAGAAGGGTATTCGTAAAATCCATGATCAGATGAAAAAAGGAATAGTCATACTCGCTTCGCACCAAAGCTCTGGAGCTGATTTTTCTTTTTTCCTCTGGATGTTCCCTATAGTACGTTACATGCGAGCTAAGTTCTTCAGGACAATGAAAAGAAACAAAGTCTTCTCCTGTTTTCATATAGATATCCAGATTAAAATCATGTTCTGCAAGCAAAAAGCCACCGCATGCCGCTATATCCAGTCGTCTTCGGTCATTCTCACCAAAATTTATGATGATGTCTGCTCCGTTGTAGAGCTGTTTAAGATCATGACTTGTTTCCGGTATCCAAGGTTCTACACCGGGAATGTCTCCCCAGTTATTGCCTATGGCGAGTATGCGCCCATCCGGAGTACTTCTATGAATGGCATCAAGATAGGGGGCTAAACGGGGTTCGTAATCTCCAAGAAGGAGCAGATCGGACTGTATATGTGCAGGTGCTTTTTCAGGAGCGAATAACTCAGGGTCAGAACCAAAGGGTAAGTAGATCACCTTTGAGTTCGTTGATTTTTGATACATGGGAATATGATTTGGATTCTGTGTAATAACGTAATCCCAGACTAGAGAATCATGAGACGTATTTAGGTAGGGAATAGGATCATGCATATCATTTAACCAAAGGACTGTCTTAAGGTCTTTAAGGTAAGTAAGCTGATGGGTAAGAGGCAGGTCTGTTCGATTTCCGACGACAAGGAGTATATCTGGTTGATATAGTGTTATTGCATTAATTAAGTTATCCTCAACCTTCAGCGGAAGTACCTCTTTAAAAAGCATACGTAAAGATTGCCTGAACCGGATCTCTGTTGAAGGTAACCCTGCATCGTTTTCCCAAAGTAACAGAAGTCGTAGTTTCTTAGCATCACGAATAGAAAGGGATGGTTTATTAGAGGGAGTAAGGGAATTAGCCGAGCTACGATTCTCAGGAAGAGGATGGTCCACCTGCACACCTAGATTAGGAATCTTCTGCGGAAAAGAGAGGACTTTAGAAGCTGTAGTTGTAGTTACCTTTGCTGTTTTTCGCTTTTTGGTGACAGCACGTTTTGTTCTGGGTGCAGCTGTTTTTTTATGCAAAGAAGATACCGACTTTTCATTTTTTTTCATGACTGGTTTCGTTCCTTTGTATTTCGCATTTTAAGGTAGTTTATGATGAATGACCGCTATGTTTCATGACACAAACCCAAAATAAGTGAAAAAGGTGATTATTTAGGCTAATTATATAGTGAGTAACTCACATTTTCACCTTCACATACCGACATATTAGAAAGAAGTTAATTAATCAAGGAGCTTTATCACAAAAAAACTCATAAAGAGAAGTGTGTTAGAGGCTTTCGGTAGGGGGAGAACCATTGTTTAAGATGAAAACAATAGGGCAGCGAATTACTTTTGTAATGGTAATGCTGTTAATCTATGTGATTGTGATTGGATTTGTTTCCATATTACAGACCAAGTCTATGGAGACCAATGCGAAGGATATTACTCAAAGAGTAATGCCTGCTATGAACCAAATCAGTAATGTCACATTCGCTGCCGAGCATATTCAGAAACTGAGTTATGATTATTACTTGGCAGAGGATGAGGCGAAGAGAAAAGCAATTGGAGAGGAACGATTACAGACGATTCGCTTTCTTAGCGACACTAGAAAAACGTATGAAGCTAATATTCCCAATGAAGAAATTCAAAAGCAATTCGATGTTTTTGTTACGGAGTGGGATGCTTACAGTAAAATCAATACGAGAGCCGTTGAAATAGTAGATGAAAATAATCCGAATTTGGCTTATGAAGTGTTGCTCAAATCAGAGAACTCCTATCGGAAGATGTTGGTTCAGTTATCGTCACTGGCTGCACTTAATCAACAAGAGGCAGATCAATCGACCGTAACCCTAGAAAAGAATTCACTTAAAGCGGTATGGGTCTTAAACTTAGGGATTTGCTTAATCATGATTGCTACACTTATTAGTAACTTTGTATTAATCCGTACACTAGTGAGACCGATTAAGAACATTGAGAAGAATGTACAATCTATCGCAGATGGAGACTTATCAGTAAAAGATATTTACCGGAAGAAAGAAGATGAACTCACATCGCTCGGTAGAGGGATTAATCAGATGAAGGCGAATCTGGTTGAAATCGTAAGTCAGATTGGGACCACATCTAAGCTTGTTGAATCGCATAGTAGAGATCTTGCAGTTACATCAGAAGAAGTGAAACTCGGAAGCCAGCAAATTGCGATCTCGATGGAGGAATCAGCAAAAGCAACCGAAAGTCAGGCAGAAACAGCCACTTCTGCTGCTAGAACGGTTGAATTACTTAATGAGCATATCCAGGATCATGCCTCTAAAGGAGAGCAACTTAAAGGCATGTCTGAACTTGTTCTTGAACAAGGAACACGCGGTAAACAAATTATGCTGAAGTCGATTGAACAGATGAACCAGATTGCGAACCGGGTATCCTCGTCGATGAACCAAGTGAACCATCTGGATAAGAGCAACGAGAGCATATACGAACTTGTTCATGTCATCCGCGAAATTGCAAGACAAACCAATCTATTATCTTTGAATGCATCCATTGAAGCAGCAAGAGCAGGGGAACATGGTCGTGGATTTGCTGTGGTCGCTGAAGAAGTAAGATCATTATCGGATGCGGTTCAGCAGACGGTGGGTCAGATTAACGAACTGACTTCTCAAATTCAGCACGACACGAGATCCGTTGTGGAGTCCCTTGAGAGTGGAGTGCAGGAAACAACGCGAGGAACACTCCAAATGGAAGAAGTGAATGATGCATTTGAACAGATCACGTCTTCGGTAGTTGAAATGGTGGCTGTCATTAACGAAGTGACAGCGGGTCTTGGAGGAATGCAGGAACTAAGCGGCGAAATGAACGATTTCAGCCAGCAGATTTCAGCCATTTCACAGGAGTCAGCAGCGGGTGTAGAAGAAGTGTCTGCATCGGCAGAGCAGCAAGTCGGATCGCTTGAAGTGGTAGCGGATCGAATTGTGAAGCTCAGAACATTGTCAGAGGAACTGCTCGCTTCCATCTCTAAGCTTCGGGTATAATAGAAGCTAGTATGTACAATGCGAGATGAGAAGGGATTTACGGTTACTCATGATCATTCACAATAAAAATAGAACGAGCGATACATTTTTATATACCTTTGCCTGTCACGAAAGTGAACAGGCTCTTTGTTTTCTAGAGTTGAAACGAATGCTGGGAATGCAGGAGGCTTTGGACAATTCATTTTATATAACGAATCACTGCATCGATCCTTCGCGAAGTCCTTTTCTTAAAATGAGAGTAGATATATTATTCTCGGCTTCTGATTTGGATGAATTGGTAGTGCTTGCCGAATCCATAGAACTAGAAGAGGGTTCCACTTTTAAAGTGTTGTATCTGAAAGAAGGTATTCCTTACCCTTATGACGAGCAAAGAAAACTAGAACGTGCGGTAGGGAGCCGGATTCAGGGTACAGCGAGAATGAAAAAACCGGACATTACACTTGGTCTCATACACTTGGAATCAGGATGGATGCTTGGTCTATGTCACGAAGCAGAGAGTGTGTGGCTAAATCACAAAAATAAACCTCATAATTATTCCACTGGACTCAGTTCCAGAGTTGCCAGAGCACTCGTTAATATCGCAGCGCCTGAAGCCGCGGGAGTAACGATGATTGATCCTTGCTGCGGGATGGGGAATGTCTTAATTGAAGCTTTATCCATGGGGATATCCATTCGGGGTAACGATATCAATCCGCTTGCGGTACAAGGAGCTCGTAAGAATCTTCGACATTATGGTTATGATGATACCCTGGTTACGCTTGGAGATATGACGCAACTCGAAGAAAAGGCTGATCGCGCCATTTTAGATCTACCCTATAATGTATGCTCCGTCTTACCGGTAGAAGAACAAATGCAACTGCTAAATCACCTTGGTAAGCTGGCTGCAGAAGCGGTCATTGTAAGTACACAGCCAATTGCACAGCAGCTCGAGCAGACCGGATGGAGAGTCGAAGACCATGTGACCACATCGAAGGGTTCTTTTGTTCGAGAAATCTGGTACTGTAAGAGGCAAACCGATAATCACCTTAGAGATTAAGGCTCTTTCGTTAAAAACAAGAAAAAACCCGCATCAAGAATATGTCTTGGGCGGGTTTTTGTATTTCTAATAAGAACGACGGTAATCGACTAGATTACGTGGAAGCGTTTCGTTCTTCACATAAGCTTTCAAGTTCTCTATAAATATTTCAAAAGCACGCTCCTTATAATAAGGAGTACTTCCGGCAATATGAGGTGTAATTAGTACGTTATCCATCGACCATAGGGGATGATCGCTTGGCAAGGGTTCTTCTTCAAATACATCGAGCGCAGCAGATGCAATCTTCTTGTCTTGTAAAGCTTGCAGCAGTGCTGCGGTATCTACGGTTGCGCCGCGACCGACATTGATGAAGCAAGCTTCTTTTTTCATAGCGGCAAAAGCCTGTTCATTAAATAAATGGCGGGTATCATCGGTAAGTGGAAGAATGTTCACCACATAATCTCCTTCAGCCAGAACTTCTTCAAAGCGATCCATAGAGACCATTTTGCTGACATGAGGGACTTCTTTACCCGATCTGCGAACACCAATCACATTCATGCCAAAAGCTTCGGCAAGTTTCGCTGTGGCCTTCCCAATCTCACCTACGCCAACGATTACCATCGTCTTGCCATGAAGTTCACTTATGTTATCTTCACTCGCATCCCAAGTGCTGTTAGACTGATTAACAGCCGCCCGTTTAAGATTACGAGATAAAGACAGCATCATACCAAGAATCATTTCTGAGATGGGAATCGCGTGAATTCCGCTTGTATTCGTAAGCAGAATATTTCGTTCTTCAAAAATTTCTTGAGGAAGATAATCTACACCGGCAGACCAAGTCTGCACCCATTTTAATTTGCTGTCTGGATGGAGTAATTCATCCGGGTTACTTTTTGGCCAACCCACCAGTATCTCTGCTTCTTGCAGGAGGGAGGGATCAAGCTCCTTTGCTTTGCCTGTAGTTATTGTATAATGAGGTGCTATATCTTGGATACGCTGCTGCTCTGTTTCTGTAAAAGAAATTAAACTAACAATGTTGCTCATTCGCGTAGATCCTCCTCGTTTTATGAATAGTTACAGTGTAGCAGATATTTGGGCAGGCGGGCAATTACAGCGGGGGAGTGCGCCGGATGTATACCATCTATTTCCTAACCTATATAATAGAAGAAAAAGATTTTTATATTGATTTAGAACACGCGTACTCCTTATAAAGAAACCTATTATATAGTAAGAAAAAAATTTTAACGTTAACTTAATAAAAGAAATGATCTATAAATATAGTTTGTTTACCCATTAACCGGAATAATAAAAAATGGTTTGTGTTACCATATTTTATAGATTCAGTGACTGTTAGCTTAAGCTTGATATCTCGTTCAATTGGTCTCGGCTGATTTGGGAGTAATCTTACAATATGGGAATTTCAACCTTTTATATTACTTTAGTACCTGGTACTAGTACTAGGATATTAATATTATAATTTGGTTAATACTAGGTAAAGATATAGAGATAAAAATGAATTTAGAAAGGGAGCTTCGAATGACTCAAACGACACAAGACAAAGTACGCCTCTTCACAGCTGTTTCTCTACCAGATCATGTAAAAGAAGAAATACAGCGCTGGACAGTCGACAATAAAGATAAACTTCCCTTCCGCAATTTTACACATAAAGAAGATTATCATATTACACTACAGTTTTTAGGAGATACGGAAAGAAATTCTATAAATGCACTGTGTGAAGCGCTTCGGGAAGCCGCTGTTAAGATGCAACAGTTTCCTCTAAGTGTTGGGGAGACAGGCGTATTTGGTTCGCCATTACGTCCTAGGGTTTTATGGAAAGGAGTCGAAGGAGAGATTGATGTGCTTGCTGTGCTTTTCCAGCATATTGTAAATGCGACTACGCCATTGGGATATATTTCCGAGAATCGTCCTTATCGACCTCATGTCACCATTGCTCGCAAATTTGATGATTCCCAGAAGCAAAAGTGGAATTTAGATGAACTGCCAGCACAGGAGAAAATAGAACCCTGGCTTGTCAAAGACTTTGTGTTATATCAGACGATACTCGGTCAAAAACCGATGTATAAAATAATGGAGAAATTTGATTTTTGATTGTCTCTTTTCTCTTAACTTCGCTACAAAATGGGTTGATCACTTATTATCCTAAAAATATACAATCAACCCAAATATATTAAATGATTTAATAGGGATAAAAAAATTCACAAAATTTATTCAAAATTTTTTATTTCACGATATAGAGCAGGTGTTCGTGTGTAAAAAATCCTGATGTATCAACGGAATTCTGAGTTTAACATTGTCCTCAATTAAGGGGCACACAGAGATATCAAACCTATAAAATAGTTTCCTCTATGTATTCAAACCTTGCATTTTTGGTTACAGTTAAGTAGAATTGTGCCGATATAACAGGAGGTTATTATGAATACAAATAGAGAGACTCGCTGGGTAGCACCGCTCATGTATGTGCTGCTTGTGTTTATATTGGGGGCAAGCCTGATTACGAAGGCTGTTGAAGTATATGGGGAAAGTACAACACAGGATAGTACGGAATCCGGAACTCCTATGAATCAAATAGCAGTAAATCAAAACAGCAGGATGTACTCTGATCGGGACGGAGTCGCTATGCTTACTTCTGTGACGGATTTAACAGGATTAAACACAGTAACGACGGCACAGCTGACACAGGATTCAGGACGTTCTTCTTCGGAAGACCATGTCTTGATTAAAACAGCTGCTCTTTCGGCTGAAACGAATGCTCAGAATGAGAAAGAAGCGGAACGTAAGGCTCTAGAAGCCAAAAAAGAAGCACAAAGAAAACAACTTGAAAAACAAAAAGCGATTGCGATAGCAAAAGAAAAAGAAAAACAAACTACTCCCCCAAAAACTCTATACTTTACCAAGACGGAATTACTAACCCAGGAGGAAAAAGATAAGGCTACCTGGAACTACAACGTCTCGGATAAAGAGCTGCGTATGCTGCAAAAAATTGTCATGGCAGAAGCAGAAGGTGAACCGTACGAAGGCAAAGTTGCAGTAGCTAACGTTGTCTTAAACCGGCTACGGTCAGCCAATTATCCCGATACCATTAAAGGCGTTATTTATCAAAAGTATCAATTTAGTCCCGTGGCGAACGGCCGAATGGACCGTGTGACGCCGAACGAGGACACCATTCGTGCTGTCAATGAAGCGCTCAATGGACGAAAAGAAGTACCTGACGAGACACTCTACTTCTTATCTATTACCCTAGCTGACGACTTAACCGTACATCATTCGCAAATAAAAGTTAAGAGAATCGGAAATCATACATTTTATAAATAAGATCCAACAGTGATATACTAGAAAGATAGTTCCTTTAAGAAATATTCATTTCTACTGATTAGGAGGCGTATCAATCTATGAAAATCACATATTATGGTCACTCATGTATCCTTGTTGAAGAAGCAGGCAAACGCGTTATTATTGATCCTTTTTTAACAGGGAATCCTACCGCAAAAATAGCTGCTAAAGACGTCAAAGTAGACGCAGTGCTACTAACTCATGGTCACTCCGATCACTTCGGTGATACACTCACGATCGCAAAACAGAATGATTGTCCTGTTGTAGCGGTCTATGAGTTAGCGGAGTATTGCCAGAGTCAAGGAGTACAAGTACAACATATGAATATTGGTGGCAGCTATCCGTTTGATGGTTTCAAAGTAAAGTATACGCTTGCCTTCCATAGCTCCTCTCTTGAAGTGAATGGGACAACCGTATATATGGGACAGCCTGCGGGAATTCTGTTAACGATGGGTGACAAAACGATCTATCATGCAGGAGATACGGCACTCTTCGGTGATATGAAAATCATCGGTGAAATGAACGATATTGATACAGCAATCCTGCCGATTGGAGATGTACTGACAATGGGTCCTGAAGAGGCTGCAATCGCTGCTGAGTGGGTAGGAGCGAAAAAGGTCATTCCCGTTCATTACAATACATTCCCGTTTATTGAACAGGATGCAAATTCGTTTACTGAGCTTCTAGAGTCCAAAGGGATAAAAGGAGTTGCTTTAGAGCCGGGTGCAAGTACAGAAATTTAATTCTTACTGAATCAATTTCATAATACCTTTAGTTGCTTTAATGAGGGCTATATAAAGATCGAAATGGTTTTATTCGTCTTTGTATAGTTACAAATTCACCATTTTCATGAGTTATGAAATTGATTTATTATAGAAGAAAGAGTCGCTTATGATCTTGCTGGGTCAGCCGGATGGGAAGTCGCTCTTTTTCTTTATTTATGTTATGTAATTTTTTTCTTGCTAATAGTAAATAAAAGTGGTAAAGTGATTTTTGACCGAATGACTATATTAGATTTTTAGTCAATAAGATCGAAGGAGGAGAGGCGATGGCTCCGATAGATCGTCGCAAACAAATACTCAAAGCGTGACGAAGTCCTTTGCTTTGTTTGGTTATAAAGCAACGACGATGGATCAGGTGGCGAAGATTGCGAATGTGGGTAAGGGAACAATCTACACCTTTTTTACGAATAAGGAAGAATTGTTCGATGAGATTTTGCATGAAGTCATTTTAGAAATGAAACATATTGCAGAGAGAGAATTAGATCATGAGCAGACGTTTTTTAATAACTTGTTTCGAATATTAGATTCCTTGCTTGAGTTCAGAGAGAAAGATGACCTGCTCATTAAGCTTTCTCAAGAAGTAAGGGAGTTTGGAACACTGCAGGCAAAAACGGGCAATGCCAAGGTAGAAGGTGTAATCACAGGTTATCTCGAGAAAGAACTTCGCTTAGCGCAAGAAAAGGGAGAGATAAAACCTTGTGATCCGAAAAGCCTCTTTTATTATGTTTAAGATCTACATTGCACTTACTTCGGACTGGAGCCATGGGAATGATCCTCTTAGCAAAGAAGAAATCAAACAATATATTGAATTGTTTTTGGTGCATGGACTAGCGCCAGATCTTCCGATATAAAAATACTTACTGAAAGCCGGTCGCACTATATAGTAATGAGATGGATGGAAATAGCCGGCTTTTAAAAATACTTCCCTGAGACAAATAGAAAGTATGCGATAAAACAAAAAGAAGATGTTTCATTGCTCAGGTAGAGGATTATATAAATAATGCAGTAATTAGGTTGTATCTTTGAAAAAGCATAGGAGAAAGGTTATTTTTTTTAATCTCATATGACTATTTGGGGAAAACAGTCATGAAGTTCGCGCTTTCTTTTTTCATACTGCGCTTATGAAATGAAATGACAACTAGAAAGTTCGAAGTGAGATAGCGTAAAGGGAGAGAAAGAAGTAAATGAAGACATTATCCGTATTTTTTCAAGATGTATGGCGGGCACTGAAGAACCCTAAAGTTCTTATCCCGCTGATTGCAGTCATGCTGATTCCTATTCTGTATACAGGCGTATATCTTACTGCCTTTTGGGATCCTTACGGCAAACTGGACACACTGCCTATAGCGGTGGTAAATCAGGATCAGGGAGCTGAATTTGAAGGCAAGCAGCTTCAGATCGGAGAAGACCTCATTGATGAACTGAAAGAAGGGCAAGATTTCAATTGGCAGTTCGTTGATCTTGATGAGGCAAGACAAGGAATGGATAATAACGAGTATTATATGATGATTACCATTCCAGAAGATTTCTCTCAAAAAGCAACGACATTAATGGATGATGAACCGAATCCATCCGAACTGATCTATGAACCGAATGCGAGCTATAACTTTATTGGTGCTCAGATTGGTGACACGGCGATGAAGGAGATCAGCAAGAAGGTATCTGCTGCGGTAACCGAATCCTATACAGAAACGCTGCTTGATAAATTTACAGAAGTAGCGGACGGATTTGAAGAAGCAGGAGATGGAGCAACTGAAATTAATGACGGTGCCGGTGAACTGAATGATGGAGCGTTGACACTTCAAGAAAATCTTCAGAAACTGACAGACGGAACGCTCGAACTAAAAGAAGGCATTGCTCCACTTGCAGACGGAGTTAAAACTTTGGATGATGGAGCGGGACAATTGAGCTCAGGTGCCAGCGATCTTTCTTCTGGACTATCTCAGCTCGTGGATGCGGAAGGTCAGTTATCTGGCGGGATCGGACAGCTCCAGGATGGTGCGGGTCAGTTGAAAGATGGAATCGTAAGTTCCCGTGAGGGTGCAGAGAAGCTTAGCACCGGTCTTACTGCCGCATCGAAAGGTGCAAATTCACTAGTATCGGGTCTTGAGGATGCATCAGCAGGAAGTGAAAAGCTAGTAGCCGGACTTACTTCTACCGAAGCAGGTGCCAGCAAACTTTCAGATGGACTGAAAAGTGCAGCTGGAGGAAGTGAGCAGCTAGTAGATGGTCTCACTTCATCTCAAGCAGCTAGCAAACAGATTGCAGAAGGTGCACAAGGCGTAGCAGACGGGATTAAACAGCTGACAGAACAGAGTCCAGAACTCGCTGCACTTCCTGAGGTACAGAAGCTGCTTGCAGCTAGTCAGGCTGTTGCAGCAGGAAGCAGTGAGCTTAGTGAAGGACAAAGTAAACTGCTAAGTGGAGCACAGTCTCTACATGAGGGGAATTCACAGTTATCTTCGGGTGCGGACGAACTTCTCGCTGCTCAGCAGCAATTACTTAGCGGAGCTCAGACTCTAAATGACGGACAGGGACAGCTATTAAGCGGTGCACAGCAACTTGCTGATGCTCAGAAACAATTAGCCGAAGGTGCGAGTACGCTGGCAGCAGGTCAAGATCAGCTTCTCGCAGGGGCGGATCAGTTATACAGTGGTCAGGGAGAACTTGCTAGTAATATGAACTTATTCGGTGAGAAATTAAGTGAAGCAGCAACGGGGAGTGAGACACTCAGCTCAGGCGCAGCCGATCTTAAATCGGGAACTAGTACGCTAGCTAGTGGTGTAGGTGAACTTACCGGCGGGGTAGATACGCTTGCAGATGGTTCTGTGAAACTTACGGATGGTGCTGGTGAACTTCATGATGGACTAACAGAGTTAAAAGATGGATCAGAAGAGCTTGCAGACAAGCTCAACGAAGCGGCTGATGAAACTGGAGAAATGAAAGGGAAAGACGATAGTTTCGTTGATATGTTCGCAGAGCCGGTTCAAACGGTAGAAAATGAATCAAGATCGGTCTCGAATTACGGAACAGGACTCACACCTTACTTTATGTCGATCGGTTTATTTGTAGGAGCACTGATCTCAACAATCGTGATGAGCATGCGTGAAACAAGTGTACCGGGTGCAACGCCTTGGGCACGCTTTGTGAGCCGTTTCTTTGCTTTTGCAGGAATGAGCATTATTCAAGCTATTGCAATTGCTACGTTCATGATTTATGGATTACACCTTGAAGTACAGAGTGTTCCTTACTTCTATCTGTTCTCGATCATTACAGGAATTGCTTCCATGATGATTGTTCAGGCACTCGTTACTTGGCTGGATCTAGTGGGACGTTATCTTGCTATCGTTCTACTCGTACTGCAACTTGCTACAAGTGGTGGTACATTCCCGCTTGAAACGCTTCCAAGCTGGCTGCAGCCAATTAGTCATTTGTTGCCGATGTACCACAGCGTTGTTGGTTATCGTGCTGTAGTCATGAGCGGAAACTATGATCTAATGTGGCACCAAGCTGAAATCCTAAGTGTTTATGCTGTAGTGGGCATGTTACTAACACTCGGATACTTCTTATGGAGCGGCTCTAAAAAAAGCAAGGATCAATCAGAAGATCAAAACCATACGCACAGTGGTGAAGCACTGACGGTATGACTTTAAGCAATATCAAAAAAACAATAGACGCACCCAACATATAGCCTATCACAGATAGACTTGATTGAAAGTGCTTCATGTCACACGAAAGCCCTGTCTTCCTTATGGAAGGCGGGGCTTTCTATTTTCTGAAAGATTGTACAAATTTTCAGAGTATTGGTCCATTCAAATATAACACCGTTATGGCAAATAATTAAGAACAATATAAAGAGTTATCAGGGAATGAGCAGGAATAAAATATCCGAGCAAATGCCAGAAAAAACATCGGTATATAGAGGTATAAACACAAATTTTCCCTATGACGATCATAGAAATTTTAAATTGCACCGAGTTTACACTCGATGTTAAAATGAGAGAACTATACGACCTTTGATCGTCAAGTACGGACTATTTATACTACTCCTCATTCCCTTTGTCCCTTCGTCATTTTTCGCTTATCACGGATGTTCCTAAAATTCATGATCATAGAAAGGTTGCGTTCCATGAGACAGACTGGATTACCTCCAAAACAGGGGCTTTATGACCCGCAGTTCGAGAAAGACGCTTGTGGTATGGGGTTTGTTGCTAATATTAAAGGGGCTGCCTCTCACGATATTGTTAGTCAAGCTTTGACGATGCTGAGTAACATGGAGCATCGCGGAGGACAAGGAAGTGAGCCAAATTCAGGTGACGGAGCCGGAATTTTAATTCAGATCCCTCATCGATTTTTTTCAGAAGAAGCACAGCGACTTGGATACCATCTTCCAGAGCCAGATCATTATGGTGTAGGAATGATTTTCACATCACGTAACGAAGAGGTTCGCGAGGAGCATTTAAATATCCTTCGCAAGATCATAGAAGATGAGGGACAGCAGTATCTTGGTATTCGTGAAGTACCCACATACGATGGAATGCTAGGCAGATCAGCGCTTGCTGCGAAGCCTTATGTATGTCAGGTGTTCATTGGCACAAGCGAGGAGAAGCTGAGCGGACTAGAACTAGAACGGAAGCTGTATATTATTCGCCGCCGTGCAGAGCAGCAGATTCGGTACGCTGATCAGGTAAGAGGCGCGGATGCATTTTATATTCCAAGTATGTCTTGCCGTAAAATTGTATATAAAGGCATGCTGACGACAGAACAGGTGGGTCAGTTCTATCTTGATCTGCAAGATGAACGGGTAGAATCAGCGATGGCACTGCTGCACTCTCGCTTTAGTACCAATACATTTCCGAGCTGGGAGCGGGCGCATCCGTATCGTTTCATGATCCACAACGGTGAGATCAACACGATGCGTGGTAACGTCAACTGGATGCACGCACGTCAGTCCCTGTTTGAGAGCGAACTATTCGGAGAAGACTTGTCCAAAGTAAAACCTGTTATTAACCCAGACGGATCGGATACAGCGATGTTTGATAACACGCTTGAATTTCTATACTTAAGCGGACGTTCCTTACCGCATGTCGCCATGATGATGGTGCCTGAACCTTGGAACAACGATGCTGGTATGGATGAAGATAAGAAGGCTTTCTATGAATATCACAGTACCTTAATGGAACCATGGGATGGACCGGCGGCAATGGCATTTACAGATGGAATCCAGATTGGAGCCATACTAGACCGTAACGGGCTGCGTCCTGCAAGGTATTATGTAACCAAAGATGACCGTATCGTATTGTCTTCGGAAGTGGGAGTCCTTGATATTGCACCAGAGAATATTCTGTACAAGGACAGATTACGCCCAGGCCGTATGCTTCTTGTGGATACCAAGGAAGGGCGTATTATTTCGGACGATGAAGTAAAATCGCAGATTGCCTCCGAGCAACCATACAAAGATTGGCTAGACGAGCATCTTGTCGATCTTCATGAGCTGCCTGACGCGCCGGAGCTGCCAGAACCGAAACATGAGAATATCAACCAGCTTCAGCTGGCATTCGGATATACGTTTGAAGAACTGCGTAAAGTGCTGGAGCCGATGGCTTCTACAGGGATGGAAGCAACCGGTTCCATGGGGTATGATGCACCGCTCGCCATATTATCGGATCGCCCTCAGCGGCTGTATAACTATTTTAAACAGATGTTTGCGCAGGTCACGAATCCGCCGATTGACGCAATGCGCGAAGAGATCGTCACTTCGACACTGACTACGATCGGTCCTGAGCGTAACTTACTATTGCCGGAACCGGAAAGTGCAAGACAGATTCGTGTATCTTCACCAATTCTGTCTAATGAGGAGTTCGCAAAACTCCGTCATATACGCAGACCTGGATTCCGCTCGATGACGATCCCGATCTTCTTCCCTGCCAAAGAAGGCGCAGAGGGAATGAAGAAGGCGATGGATGTGCTTTTTGAAGCAGCAGATCGTGTCATTGAGAAGGGGCATAATATTCTGATTCTGTCCGATCGCGGTGTAGATGCAGAGAATGCAGCGATCCCTGCCCTCCTGGCTGTATCGGGTCTTCACCATCACCTGATTCGTCAAGAAACCCGCACGAAAGTCAGCATTTTGCTGGAGTCGGGGGAACCTCGCGATGTACATCATTATGCGGTCCTGTTAGGGTACGGCGTGAGTGCTGTGAATCCATATTTAGCATTCGAGACGATGAATGATATGATCCAGCAAGGTATGCTGCGCGGGATTACACATGAGAAAGCAGTGAAGAATTACATTAAGGCTGCGACAAAAGGTGTCGTGAAAATCTTATCAAAGATGGGGATTTCCACGATCCAATCGTACCGAGGCGCTCAGATATTTGAGGCAGTAGGACTCAAAAATGATTTTGTAGATGAATACTTCACTTGGACACCTTCCCGTATTGGCGGTATTGGTCTGGAAGAAGTGACAGCAGAGACACTTGAGCACCATCAGCGTGCTTTTACAGATAAAGACGGTAACGATAAAGTGCTGGACTCAGGAGGAGAATATCAGTGGCGCAGCGATGGAGAAGACCATCTATTTACGCCGCAGACCATTCATACGCTCCAGCATGCGGTTAGAACGGGAGATTACGCGCTTTATAAGAAGTATGCAAAGCTTGTCCAAGGCGAGAACGAGAAGAGACTTACGATCCGATCGCTATTGAAATTAAAACCAGCGGGTCCAAGGGTTCCTCTTGAGGAAGTAGAGTCAGCTGAATCCATTATGAGACGATTTAAGACAGGAGCTATGTCTTTTGGCTCCATTAGTAAAGAAGCACATGAGGATTTAGCGATTGCAATGAACCGTGTTGGCGGTAAGAGCAATACTGGAGAAGGTGGAGAAGACCCCGCTCGTTTTGTAAAAGACAGTAATGGCGATTCTCGCCGTAGTGCGATTAAGCAGGTGGCTTCTGGACGTTTTGGTGTAACGTCGAATTATTTGGTAAATGCCGATGAAATCCAGATCAAAATGGCGCAAGGGGCGAAACCAGGAGAGGGCGGTCAGCTTCCAGGACGTAAAGTATATCCGTGGGTAGCTGAAGTTCGCGGCTCAACGCCGGGAGTAGGACTTATTTCGCCGCCGCCACATCACGATATTTACTCGATTGAAGATTTAGCGGAACTGATCTATGACCTTAAGAATGCGAACCCTCGTGCAGATATTAATGTAAAGCTAGTATCTGAAGCAGGAGTAGGTACCATCGCAGCGGGCGTAGCTAAGGGACGTGCTGATATTATTCTGGTCAGCGGATATGACGGAGGAACAGGAGCTTCCCCGCAAGGCTCCATTCGTCATGCCGGTATGCCTTGGGAGCTGGGACTCGCAGAGACGCATCAGACCTTGATGATCAACAATCTGCGTGACCGTGTTGTTTTGGAGACAGATGGCAAGATGCTGAACGGTCGTGACTTAGCTGTGGCAGCCTTACTTGGTGCGGAAGAGTATGGATTCTCGACGGCTCCACTGGTTGCACTGGGCTGTATTATGATGCGCGTCTGCCAGATGGATACCTGTCCGGTAGGGGTAGCAACTCAGAATCCGGAACTTCGCAAGAACTATATGGGAGATCCAGCACACGTCGTTAACTTTATGCGCTTTGTTGCGGAAGACACAAGAGAGATTATGGCGGAGCTTGGTTTCCGTACTATTGAAGAGATGGTAGGCCGTACGGATTGTTTGGATGCGGAACATGCTTCTAACCATTGGAAGAAGAACGGAATTGATCTTTCTCTGCTCCTTCATGTACCGGAGCAAGCAGAAGGAACGAACCGTGTACGTACCCAAAGACAGAATCATGGTCTAGAAGAGACTTTGGATATACAGAAACTTCTCCCGATGGCTGCTCCAGCCCTAGAGTCTGGTCAATTAGTGGAAGGCGTGCTCGGTATTACGAATGTGAACCGGGCAGTTGGGACCATCCTTGGCAGCGAAGTGACACGTAAATATGGTGCTGCAGGTCTTCCGGAAGATACGATTAGGTTCAAATTTATTGGATCAGCAGGTCAAAGTTTCGGCGCCTTTGTACCGAAAGGAATGACGCTTACGGTTGAAGGCGATTGTAATGACTACGTAGGTAAAGGTCTATCTGGCGGCAAGCTGATTGTGAAGCCGTCGCCTCAGTCTACTTTCCCTGCGGAAGAGAACATTATTATCGGGAATACCGCACTCTACGGTTCGACAAGTGGAGAAGCATATATCCGCGGCATTGCAGGGGAACGTTTTGCGGTTCGTAACTCAGGTGCCCGTGTAGTGGTTGAAGGAGTAGGAGATCACGGCTGTGAGTACATGACCGGGGGCCGTGTAGTTATTCTTGGAGATACAGGCCGTAACTTCGGAGCAGGGATGTCAGGCGGTATTGCTTACGTCTACGACTCAGACGGTACGTTCGTAAACCGCTGTAACCTCGAGATGGTACTTCTGGAGCGAATTGAAGATACGTCCGAAGCAGAGGATCTGCGCGGTATGATAAGCCGTCACGTAAAGTATACGGGAAGTACGGTAGGACAGCACATTCTAGATTACTGGAAACAGGAGATTGGATATTTTGTTCGAGTGATTCCAAAAGACTTTAAACGTATGCTGGAACAGATTTACAAAGTGCAAGCTAGTGGACTTACAGGAGACGATGCATTACTTGCTGCTTTTGAAGCAAATATGCGTGAGTTGGCAAGAGCAGGACAGTAATTCAGCATAATATTAGTAGTGTAAACTTTATTACAGACGATTTAGAAAAAAGACCTTAAAACTAGGACCTCTTGTTAGGTTGGTTTTAAGGTCTTTTTATGTTTTCGACAAAAATAGAAGCAAAATCCCCTTAGATTCTGCCATAAGACGACAACAAAAATAGGCTTATTTACGTATAATAGGTCTAGTGTTCCAGATCAATAAAAAATACATATACCTTATAAAATTATAATAAATGGAGTGGTTGTCGGCATGAACATGGAGTATCCAAGCAGGAACAATGATCAGAACTTTGAGCAGGACAACCCGCGGAAACAAGTGGATATCATGGATGTACTTAAACAATGCGGTATTGATCCTAATCATTGGGAATCCCTTGCGCTTCCTGAGAAAGATTCATAAGAATCCGTAAAGAACGGACTCTGGTCAACTACAGAGAGAAACCATACACCAAAAGAAAAGCTGTAAATTATCGCTGGGGTCAGCAGGTAATTTACAGCTTTCATTCTTTATATCCCCTATATTAATCAGAAGTGTTATTTCATATCTCGTTCCATACGTACAAATGCGATGAAGCGCTTCGCCTCTTCCTCTGACAATGGTTTCCCATCAATCATGAGTTCGAACTTACCGAGTACTTCACGATCCGATAGTTCTAAAGAATCTACAAAACCTCGCACCTCATCATCAAGTACCATATCTGGATTATTCGTTCGCCCAAGCAAGTAATCTACCGACACATGAAAAGTATCAGCAAATCTTGTGAGTGTTTCAAAATCCGGTTTTCTGCGGTTTTTTTCATAATGTGACAGAGAAGCTCTGGTAATATCAAGCATATTGGATAATTCCTCTTGAGTCAGGCCTCGTTTTTCCCTGAGTTCCGCAATTCGGTGTCCGTAATCCATCTATATCTTTCCTCCTGGTTCCTAATAAATGCTCCAAATAATATAGGTTTTTTTGCATTACAAATATAATGCCGGCTAATTATCGCTTGACACGATACAAAATGTATCGTAAATTTGATACAACAAAGTTACAAATTGTATCATTTTGTCACTCTTTTCTAGCCTTGACCCCAATTGTGTCATTCATACCTCGAAATATGCTCACTAAAGGGAATGAATCTAATGAACCAAGCCAAAAACAGCGACTCCAAAGCTTTCATGTATATTCATAAGTATCAAGATCGAGTCATTCACAGTAAATCGAGACCTATTATCGTAATGGGAATAGGCCAGCAATCAATAACCTTCATAAGCGACCTGTATATCCCAGTTACACCCGATCTTGAGCTTGGACTGGATGTCGAGGATGAAAATGCTGGTAATATGCGCTCATTGTGCACATTGAAATGGAAGCAAGAATTTGAGAGTTTTACGTTATATCATGGATTTCTACATAATCCAGAGAAACACAGACTATACATAAACGGACAACTGAACTGGATGATTCACCGCTTGCCGCATCTATATGAATTACGTCCGTTAGATCGAATAGAAGAATGGTCTCTGATCCGAGACAAGATTTACAACAAGATAGACCTATTTATCTAGACACATATCGCCATTTTACTATATTTCAGTAGTTACTGCATTAGTTGTTTGACCCCAATAATTTAGTGTGCAACATAATTGACTGCAGAGGGACATAGAATTGAAGGTGTTCGTCATATGATTAGAATTTACAGTCTTAGTCTACCTGATCTCAATAAGGTTGTTTCTTCTTCAAAGAATGCTCATGCTTATCGAATTTTCAACTGAAAATTATATCATGATAGATACTGGATCAGCATTAGAGAAGAGTGTGATTTTAACAGTCGAGTATTCACTGTCACATTTACGCAAGAAGGCAAATTTTTCTTTTGTTCGACACTGATCAACGAAAATCAACGTTTTATCAAGTAGTTGCTGTATATAACCTTACGGATTTGACGAGTGCACTGGAACAAGATACCCAGTTGTAGAGGTAAAATGAATCCGGTTTTATCATGACGTTCTATTATCGGAACCTTTTCACCAAACCGATCCCAAATGAAGTTGCTCAGATGACTGGTATATTACGACATTATGATTTCATCGCAATGATCCTTATTAAATATATAGCCGTGAAACCCCATGGGTAAATATCGTTGAAATGAAGCTGGGTCTAAGCAAGAAGGCTGAAAAGATGCTTTCTTGAATACTCGGTTCCTTTGAGTTGAAATAAGTTTTTTGTGCCTCGATAAGCCTTAATTTTTGTCCTATCAAGTAAGGATAGTTAGTTGAAAGTGTTTTTAAAGATTAGGTAATACCTACTGCACCTTTATTACTGTAGGTACTCGGTCACACTGTGGGTTTATGTAACCTTAGACGTTATCGTCAAGGGTGTGATGTGAGGGGGGGTTAAATGCCCTTTTATGAAATTGTAAGTAAGAAATACATCGTTTACATTCATAGTTTCAACTGAACAGTACAATGCGCTCATATGAGTAAAAAACTTGAAAAACATTTTAATGGAGAAGGATAAGGTGATGATGTATGAAGAGAGTAAAAAAAGCTATCATACCTGCAGCAGGTCTTGGTACAAGGTTTCTCCCTGCGACGAAAGCAATGCCAAAAGAGATGTTGCCCATTGTTGACAAACCGACCATTCAGTACATCATCGAAGAAGCAATTGCCTCAGGAATAGAAGATATTATTATTGTTACCGGAAAAGGTAAAAGAGCGATCGAAGATCATTTTGATAACTCCTTCGAACTAGAACAGACCTTGTTAGCTAAAGGCAAACTGGAACTATTAGAAGAAGTACGTAAATCATCCAACGTAGATATTCATTACATAAGACAGAAAGAGCCAAAGGGCTTGGGTCATGCGGTATGGTGCGCAAGAAATTTCATTGGTGATGAGCCATTTGCCGTATTATTAGGCGATGATATTGTTGAAGCAGAAGTACCTTGCACTAGGCAGTTAATTGAACAATACGAGATGCTGGAAAGATCCATTGTGGGTGTGCAGACCGTACAGGCAGATCAAACCGATCGATATGGTATTGTAGATCCACTTAATTCCGAAGGACGTCTATGCGCCGTTAATCGTTTTGTGGAGAAACCAAAACTTGGCGAAGCACCATCCAATCTAGCAATCATGGGAAGATATATATTTACTCCTAAGATCTTTGATTATCTTGAAGAACACAAGATTGGAGCGGGGGGAGAAATACAGCTCACTGATGCTATTCAGCAGTTAAATGAGGCCGAGGGAGTATACGCTTATGATTTCGAAGGTTCTCGTTATGATGTGGGGGAGAAATTAGGGTTTATTCTAACTACAATAAATTTTGCATTGAAAAATGAAGAGCTCCGTTTACCGATTCTTAAGGCAATGGAGGAGATACTAGAGAAAGAAGTGGCTGTAAAAGTTGCTGTCGGTGGGGGGGGATTCGAGTGAGCTCGAATTCACGCGGAGAAGTAGAAGTAATTATAGAAACGAATATATATGAAAGTAATTTAGCAGACAAAAAGAATAGAAATCAAATATATCTGTACATGAAAAGAATAACGGATATTACAGGTTCTTCAGTTGGACTTATATTACTGTTCCCCTTATTTTTGTTTATTGCATTCATGATAAAGCTCGAGGATCCTAAAGGACCTGTTTTTTTTAAACAGTTGCGAGTTGGTAGAGATGAGAAAACATTTTATATGTTTAAATTCCGTTCCATGGTATATAACGCCGAAGATATGTTAGAACAGTTACTTACACAAAATGAAGTGAGCGGCGCCATGTTCAAGATGAAAAACGATCCTCGAGTAACCAAGATTGGACGTTTTATTCGAAAGACAAGTTTAGATGAACTTCCACAGTTATGGAATGTACTGAAGGGTGAAATGAGTATGGTTGGACCGAGGCCATCTTTACCTAGAGAAGTGGAAGAGTACTCCCTTTATGACAAACAAAGATTAGGTGTAACACCAGGATGTACAGGACTTTGGCAGATTAGTGGAAGAAGTAATTTAGGATTTAAAGAAATGGTTGAGTTAGATCTTAAATATATTCAAGGTAGAACTTACTGGTATGACATTAAAATTATATTCAAAACAATAAGGGTGCTTTTCGGGACAAAGGATGCATTTTAAAGCAGTACTATGCTGAGGTAAATAGCTTGTCTTTAAAGGGTCTCAAAATGTTTTCTTTATTATGAGTTTAGGGATTATAAAGTAAATAGCATAGACCTGAAAAGAATTTCTGAATAGATGAAAGTATGATTTATAGATTTCCAGAGAAAAGAGGGATAAGATGAAATTAATACTACTATCTGGAGGATCGGGAAAAAGACTCTGGCCACTATCTAATGATGCAAGGTCTAAACAATTTCTCAGGATATTAGATATGGAAGGTCAAGATGAAAAAGTGTCTATGGTACAAAGAGTGTGGGATCAATTGAAAAAGAACGGTTTGTCCACTGATTCTTTTATTGCGACTAGTCAGAGACAGGTTGAGATTCTCAATAATCAATTAGAAAATGAAATAAGGTTAGTAGTTGAGCCTGAAAGAAGAGATACATTCCCTGCTATTTCTCTTGCAGCTACTTATTTATACAATATTTTAGGTGTAAGTTTAGATGAAACTATTGTAATTTTGCCGGTAGACCCTTATGTTGATGATTATTTCTTTGAATGTGTCAAAAACCTCGATCAAGTATTAAATGATTCGGGTGCAGATATCGCCCTTATTGGAGTTAAGCCAACTTACCCATCTGAGAAATATGGTTATATTGTTCCAGAACAAAGTGATAGTAATCAATCATACACTAGTGTTAATACTTTTGTTGAAAAACCTCATCATTCTGAAGCAGAGTCAATGATTAAACAAGGCGCTCTTTGGAATTGCGGGGTTTTTGCATTTAAATTGAATTACTTAATTAATTTGCTGATTGATTTAGAATTACCTATCCAGTATGAAACAATGTTAAGTCAATATGGACAGATGTCTGCTACTAGCTTTGATTATAAAGTAGTCGAGAATGCTAAGAATATTGTGGTTAGCCCATATGATGGATATTGGAAAGATCTTGGTACTTGGAATACACTAACTGATGAGATGGCAAATAAGATTATTGGTAGAGGTTACATATCAGATGATTCTCTGAATACACATTTAATTAATGAATTAAATATCCCTGTAACTATATTAGGACTTTCTAATATTGTAGTTGCGACTAGTGCAGATGGTATTTTGGTAAGTGATAAAGAATCAAGTCCACGAATAAAGGATGTTTTAAAGGGAGATAATCCACGCCCAATGTATGAAGAACGACGTTGGGGGAGTTATCAGGTCCTTGATCATACGAAAAATAAAAACGGTGAGCAAGTATTAACTAAGCGTATTTGCATCAAAGCGGATAGTAATCTGAGTTACCAATATCATAATTATCGGGAAGAAATGTGGTCCATAGTATCTGGTGAGGGAGAACTTATTCTCAATGATCAATTCCGAAAAGTAAAACAAGGGGATCTCATTAAAATTCCTTATAAAACACTTCATAGTATCAGAGCTATTACTGATTTAGAAATAATCGAAGTCCAGCTTGGCTCTGATCTAGTTGAAGAAGATATTGTTCGAGTGAAAATGGATTGGTCTGAAATTATGGAACTAAGTCTTTAAGGGGAGATTATTATGAAATTAGCAGTGATTGGTACCGGTTATGTGGGGCTAGTATCTGGAGTTTGTTTCTCAGACTTAGGTAATCAGGTTATATGTGTAGATAACAATCCCTTAAAAGTCGAGATGTTAGAACGAGGAGAAGTACCAATATACGAACCAGGACTAAAAGAATTAATAGATAAAAATAAGGCAGCCGGCAGGCTGTCTTTTTCTTTTGATACAAGATCTGCTGTGGTAGCCTCGGATATCGTATTACTTGCCGTAGGCACTCCATCATTACCAAATGGAGAAGCGAACCTCAGCTACATTGAACAAGCTGCTAAAGATGTAGCTCGAGCACTTAACGGATTTAAAATTATTGCAACGAAGAGTACCGTACCCGTAGGTACGAATGAACACATCGAACGAATTGTAAGTGAGCATACTAATTTTCCATTCTCGATTGCTTCAATTCCTGAGTTTCTTCGGGAAGGTTCAGCAATTCAAGATACTTTTAATCCGGATCGTATTGTTTTAGGCTGTTCGAATCAAGAAACCATAAACACATTAATTGAACTGCATAAGCCACTTACTTCAAATATCATTACAACTGATATCCGTTCTGCCGAGATGATAAAATATGCTTCGAATGCCTTCTTAGCTACCAAGATCTCCTTCATTAATGAAATCGCGAATATTTGTGAGAAGGTTGGGGCAGATGTGACTAGAGTTGCAGAAGGTATGGGATATGATCGGCGAATCGGTAGTTCCTTCCTCCAAGCAGGTATCGGTTATGGCGGATCTTGTTTTCCAAAAGATACGGAGGCCTTAATCCAAATTGCAGGAAATGTAGATTATGAATTTAAGTTGCTTAAATCTGTTGTTGAAGTTAACAAGGATCAACGCTTCAATATTATTCGAAAATTACAAGAAGCACTTGGTTCTTTGCAAGGAAAGAATATTGCGATCTGGGGATTGGCATTTAAGCCAGAAACAGATGATATTCGTGATGCACCCGCGATTGAAATTATCGAAGAATTAATTAAACTGGGGGCTAATGTAAAAGCATACGATCCGGTTGCCACAGCCAACTTTAAACTTAAAGTAAATCATAGTTCAATTAAGTGGTGTAATGATGCTTTAGAGACAGCTTCACAAAGTGACGCACTTTGCCTTCTTACAGAATGGTCTGAATTTACTCAAATTGACTTAGTTCAATTGGCTTCATTAATGGCACGTCCTATTCTGATTGACGGAAGAAATGTGTATGACCCTGTTAAAGTGAAAGAAGCCTCGTTTATCTATTATTCAGTTGGTCGTCCTCATTCTGCTAACATTTCTGATTCTTATACAGAAGCTATGTCCTAACGGACATAGCTTCTTTTTTAGGTTCGAAAGTACCCTATTTAAGAATGAAGGGAATATTATAGATGAAAAAATGGGCGAAGGTCACACTAAGCATTACTTCATTATTTATAATTCTTGGTGTTGGATACGGTATTTATTTATACAAATCTATTGAATCGACTGCGGAAAGTATATATGAGCCTAGGGATCCTATCCCTGCGATAACTAACATAGATGGTGGTCAGCAAACAAATACAGCTGCCATATCTAAGAAAATTGCAGATCAAGAGCCCTTTTCCGTATTACTGTTAGGAGTCGATGAGAGAGCAAATGATGTTGGACGCTCGGATACGATGGTTGTTCTTACCGTGAACCCTGCTAAACATTCTATCCTCATGTTTAATATTCCTAGAGATACCCGTACAGAAATAGTAGGAAAAGGAATGGAAGACAAAATTAATCACGCCTATGCTTTTGGGGGTGTAAACATGTCTGTACAGACTGTTGAAAACTTTCTAGGATCTCCAATTGATTACTATGTGAAGGTTAATATGGAAGGATTCACATCCATCATAGACTTATTGGGTGGTGTTGAGGTAGATAACCCATTTGAATTTACTATTGATGGTGAGTTATTCGCTGAAGGTCCGATACAATTAACGGGAGAAGAGGCACTTTTATTTTCCCGTATGAGATATGACGATCCTCGTGGCGATCTCGGACGTAACGCAAGGCAACGTGAGATTATCCAAGAACTGATGAATAATGCACTTCAGGTATCTAGTGTAGCCAAGATCCAAAATATCTTAGGTGAAGTAGGCAATAATGTAAAGACCGATATTACGTTTGACGAGATGAAGCAATTTATTAAAGACTACCGCTCAGATCTAAAAAATATCGAAACGATAGAAATAAAAGGTCACGGTCAGCGTATTAACGGAATCTACTATTATATTGTAGACGAACAAGAACGGGAACGAGCACAGAACTTAATGAAGGACCATTTGCAAAGGGCTGATACTCCTTGAGTAGACTAGAGAGAAAAAGGGCGAATAGAAAAAAGAAACAATGGATTTATTTGCTTATTGGAATCCTTCTCGTATGGGCAGTATTTATCTTATTTATGTCCACTCGATCTTATCAACAACAGACCATTCGCCCTCTTCTTATTAAAATCTCCAATCAGTTTAATATCGATATCCCTCTACCTGATGTTAAGGTTCATTATGCGGGAAATAATTACGAGCTACAGTCGAATCCCTATGGATTCATTGAATTTACTTTTCGCAAAAGTGCACATGTATTTGTATATGCTATACTCACACTTCTAGCTCATTATCTGATTCGAAAAAAGTGGGGGAGAAGTCTGTACAGCTATGTTCTCCCGCTAGTTTTTGTTGTTATTGTGGCGAGTATTGACGAGACCTTGCAGAAATTTTCAGTGGATCGAACATCATCCCCTTATGACGTTCTCCTAGATTTCACTGGTGGATGCATTGCTCTACTTCTCATGATCTTAATTGAAAGGTTCTCACGCAGACGAAAGGTCTAAAGATTCTTCCTCGCTCATAACCTGAGAAAGATACAAAGGACAAGAGGGAGGGAGCATCATGCTGCGCAGGCGCCGAGGGAATGGACTTATCAAATTGCTCACTGCCGTCCTGGTGGTGGGCTTGATTATTCTTTTGTTCTGGAGTGTACGTGGGATGGTTAAATCAACGAATGAAGAAGAAGCGGTTAAGATCGTTGAACAATTCTATGACTATGAGCAAGAAGGGGACTTTGGAAGTTCGTGGGAGCTGTTTCATTCGCTCATGAAGGAAAGATATAAGAAACCGGACTATGTTCAGACCCGGGCGCATGTGTTCATGCGACATTTCGGTACGAACACCTTCCAGTATGAGCGGAGCGAACCAGAGCGGAAATTCGATGTACAGTTGGTCGAAGGAAAAGAAGCACTGAAGGAAGTTTACCTTATTACGGTAACCCAGATCTATCATTCATCCTTCGGTAATTTCAAGATTGTCCAGCCCGTATATGCTGCTGAAGAGTCAGGCGATTGGCGGGTACTATGGTCATTTCAGAAATCGGAAGATTTCTAATGTTGCATTCATATGAAGAGCCCCTTTATGCATAGAGAAATTCTGTGCATAGAGGGGCTCTTTTTGTTCTTCGTTCCTACTCTTTTTTCGAAACCGCAAAGAAGTTGTCCTAACGCACAAGCAGCAAGCGTACAATAAAGTAGGTCAAGATAGGTGTACCTACAATAACAAGTACAGGTACGAGGCTGATGTGCCTCGATGCATTCCTCCTCCATTTTTCATTGTTCTTTTCATCATCATTCCTCCTAAAAACAACCATATTTATACAATACAAAATGTATCATCTGTCCATGATTGTGTGAATACGATAATGACTTGTTTTCGTAATCACGATGTAATTTAACCGTTATTTTCAGAAAAAATGCGATTTAACCCTTGAAATACAGGTTATATTTGTAATACGGGGCGATTATTCTTGACAAAGATATAGGACTCCATTATGTTCAAGATACAAAATGTATCGAATTAGATCGATTTTTGTAGTTCAAGAATGTGTCACACGTTACTTGAATGGGAGGGGCTTGATATGATAGGTACTCGTCGTTTTTACTGTGTGGCCTGCAAGAAAATTATGTGGGTCGAGAATGAGTCTACGAATACATTTGACTCAAGTCGCATTACCGCCGATCTTATCTTCCGGACCGGATTCTATCGAAATGAAATGCCGCTTGGATATTGTGGTCACTGCCGTGTCATTCATCAACATCCGCAAGATCTGGAGCAGGCTTCGCAGCAGGAGAGTCATCATCTTCCTTCCATATATCCTCAGAAGAGTGCTTCATCTATCGAATGTAGTACAGGTTGTATGGTACACTAGCTTCTGAGTTAAAGTTTCGGTACGAATCTGTACGATATTTGATAAATAAGGAGTGAACTTGTCCATGCATCAAGAACCTGTTGTTCGAATGCAAGGGGTCAGCAAAGTCATTTCTTCCCGCTATCTAGTACGAGACCTGACTCTGGATATCCATCCAGGCCAGGTCTTTGGTTTTTTAGGACCCAATGGCGCGGGAAAAACGACGACGATCCGTATGATGGTTGGACTGATTTCGATCAGCGAAGGCGATATACATATTGCGGGGCATAGTATAAAACATGAATTTGAAGAGGCGATTCGCGAGGTAGGGGCGATCGTAGAGAACCCGGAAATGTACAAATTTATGACCGGGTACCAGAACCTGTTACATTTTGCTCGGATGTCACCAGGTGTAACCAAGGAACGAATTCAGGAAGCGATTGAACTGGTCGGGCTTACTCAGCGTATTCATGATAAGGTGAAGAATTACTCGTTAGGAATGCGGCAGCGACTTGGCGTGGCACAGGCAATTTTGCATCGTCCTAAGTTACTTATTCTCGATGAGCCGACGAATGGACTGGATCCTCAAGGAATTCGTGAACTGCGGGATTATCTCCGCAAACTATGTGATGAAGAAGGAACGACCGTCT
This sequence comes from Paenibacillus sp. Marseille-Q7038, assembly GCF_965111595.1. Classification (NCBI taxonomy): domain Bacteria; kingdom Bacillati; phylum Bacillota; class Bacilli; order Caryophanales; family Paenibacillaceae; genus Paenibacillus; species Paenibacillus sp. Marseille-Q7038. The sequence continues at coordinate 141,176 of NZ_CBCOOM010000001.1, forward strand.
TTGTATCCAGTCACCTGTTATCTGAGATGGAACTGATGTGTGATACGGTGGCCGTCATACAAAATGGAAACCTCATTGATGTAAGAAGCGTAAGAGAAGAGGGAGTACAAGCAGCAACGGAATATATCTTTGAGGTGAGTGACGTGAATCTAGCGTATAAGCTCCTTAAAGGTGAAGGAAAAGTAGAACAAGGAATGTTATATCTGACCGGAACGAGAGATGAGGCTGCAGCGCTAAATGCTCTTCTTGTACAGAGTGGAATACAGGTATATGGAATTCGTGCTAGAAAGAATTCTCTAGAAGATCGGTTCCTAGCCCTTACAGGAGGTGAATCGATTGAGTAATTTTTTTATGCTTGTCCATAATGAGAATATGAAGATATACCGGCGTATGCGGACATGGGTCATGTTAGGTATCTTGGCTTTCATGTCAATTATCATTCCCTATCTCTTTTCCGGCAACGGGGGAGGAGAGACAACTTCATTTTGGGAGGGAGCGATGCTCGCAGTTACGTTTGTCAGCTTCCTGAATACGATTTTTGCCGTTGTTATTGCCGCAGATTCCGTAGCAGGTGAGTTCTCTTGGGGAACGATTAAGCTCTTGCTGATCCGTCCTTGGACGAGAAGTAAGATTCTCTTCTCCAAGTATCTTTCTGTTCTGCTATTCAGCATATTCAGTACACTGGTCATGATTCTGCTTGCTCTCGTTACATCGTATCTGCTCTTATCTTCTACAGCAGATGTGGGAATGATACCAGATAATATGACGCCCGCGAGTTATGCAGTGATTAGTTGGGTATTTGAATATGTAGATCTATTTATTACGATTGCGATTGCTTTTATGGTATCAACCGTATTTCGTTCTGGTGCGCTTGCGATCGGCTTATCTCTATTTATCCTATTTACTCAGGGGATCTTCGGAATGATCTTTAATCCTGAACGTTATGTATGGGCGAAGTACATACTTTTCACTAATATGGATCTTAGTCAGTATATGTATGGGGATGGCCTGGGAGGCATGACTCTTGGTTTCTCGATGATGATTCTTGCCGTGTATTATGTCATCTTTATGGGAATCTCCTGGTACGTGTTTAACAAAAGAGATGTGGCTGCGTAAAGCAGCATGACCGGATCGTAGTTACGCTTGAAGATATCAAACCGAAGCTTCCTTGCACATCGTAGACAAAATTTTATGTGGATGGAGGGTCTGGCATTGACTCAAACAAACCGATTTTTCCGATTTCTGATCGGAATTATTTTGGTCTTTCTCGTGATTTACCTGGGTTCAAAAGTAAACTTTATTTTTGACCCGATCATCTCGTTTGTCAGTATTATTCTAGTACCACTGATGCTGGCTGCATTTTTCTATTATCTGCTTCGGCCTTTAGTAGAAATTATGGCAAAACGAAAACTCAATCGTACGGTTGCCGTTCTCTTAATTTATCTGGCAATCGCTCTTATTCTGGTTGGGTTTATACTAGGCGTATGGCCTTCTCTTCGGGCGCAGTTCTTGGCATTCATTGAGAGTGCACCTGATCTGCTCAATATGCTTGGGAAACAAGTGAAGGAATTAGAACAGAGCGGCGTTCTTGCTCAGTTTTTCCCGGAAGGTACGAATGTATTATCCAAAGTGACCGACATTATCGATCAGGGATTCACTGTATTCACTAACTATTTGTCAGGGCTTGTATCTTTCTTCTCGTCCTTTGTCGTAGTGCTCTTTGTTTCTCCTATTATTCTGTTCTTCATGCTCAAAGAGGGCGGCAAATTTGGAGAGAACATTGTCAGCTTCCTGCCAAGACGTTTTCGGGATGAAGGTACAGATTTACTGAATGATATTGATAACTCACTCAGTGGATTTATCGTAGGTCGTGTCATTACGAATGTTGCATTAGGTGTACTTATGTACATTGGTTTTCTTATCATTGGTTTACCGTATGCGTTACTTCTCACTGTTGTCTCCGTGATTATGAATTTCATCCCATTCATCGGGGCGATTGTGTCTTCGGTTCCCATTGTGATTATTGCCTTTACGGAGGAACCTGTAATGGCAATCTGGGCACTGGTTATTATCCTTGTAGCACAGCAAATCCAGGACAACCTATTGGCTCCGTACATTATGAACAAGACGCTGGATATCCATCCAATCACGACGATCATTGTTGTCCTAGTGGGCGGAGATATCGGGGGACTTATCGGTATGCTACTGGCGATTCCAGTCTATATGACGGCTAAGATCATTGTTGCACGTGTATATAACGTGTTCTTTAAAGATCGCTGGGAAAAAGTATAGAAGAAACGGAAGAATAACTACATTCATATCTGTTTGAAAATAAAGCAAAATAAGGCCCGCATCCTACACAGAGGATGCGGGCCTTATTCTATATAACAATGAATTACTCAGCCATAACGGCTTGTTCATTTAGTGCACTAGCAATAGGTACTTTCGATGCCACCGCCACTTTAAGGAAGCGGTTTTTCTCTTTTTCAATAAGAGTGAAAGTTAGTCCTTCAAATTCAAATTCTTCTTGTACTTCCATTTCTGGTTGATGACTATACAGCCACCCTCCAATGGTGTCCCATTCGTCTGTATCAAGTGCAGCGGTGAAGAGATCATTTACTTTTGAGAGCGACACTTTGCCGTCAAAGAGAATATGATTCTCATCCATGATTTGAATTTCTTCTACTTCATCGGAGTCGAATTCATCTCTTATCTCGCCGACAATTTGTTCCAGTATGTCTTCAATGGTGACCATACCTGAAGTTCCGCCATATTCATCGACCAAGATCACAATATGATTGCCTTCTTGCTGCATTTTTTTCAGCAGGTCTTTGACCGGTGTGGTCTCATGTACTGCCGGAATAGGGTGGATCAAACTTTGAATATCAATCTTATTTGAATCGTTGCCGTAATAGTCTAGGAAGAATTGTTTGGTATGAATAATCCCGATAATATCATCCTTGTTCTCATTAACGACAGGAAAACGAGTATACTGTTCTTCTTTAATGATGGCGAGATTTTCTTCGACCGACTTACTGGCGTATAGACATACCATATCGGTCCTTGGAACCATAATTTCTTTGGCTAACATCTCATCAAAAGCAAAGATTCGGCTCACATATCCAAATTCACTTTGGTTAATCATGCCGCTTTCGAAACTCTCGTTAATGATAATCTGCAGTTCCTCTTCCGAGTGAGCTTCTTCTTGTTCCGAAGCTGGCTTCACACCGAATAATTTAACAAGCTGGTTAGCAGAGCTATTTAAGACGAAAATAAATGGATACATCACTTTGTTAAACCAGATAATGGGTCCCGCAGTCCACATAGCCACGGTTTCGGCTTTACGAATCGAGACAGTCTTAGGAGCCAGTTCCCCTACGACCACATGTAAGTAAGTGATCATCATGAAAGCAAGTACAAAGGATAACACCGATCCTACGGATTCAGGAACTCCCCAGCTTGCAAACAATGGATGCAGAATTTTTTCAATCGTTGGTTCACCGAGCCAGCCAAGTCCTAGTGAAGTGATGGTAATTCCGAGCTGACAAGCAGACAGATAACCATCCAGATTGGCAACCACTTGCCTTACCGCAGCTGCTTTCTTATTGCCTTCTGCAATTAATTGATCGAGCCTACTCGTTCTTACACGTACTATGGCGAACTCAACAGCTACAAAAAATGCAGAAAATCCGATGAGCACGGCCACCATTACTAAATTTAACGCGTAACTACTACCTTCGTCCATTTCACATCTCTTCTCCTTCATGATTTTAAAGTATATAAAAGTTTAACGAATATTATATCGCATCTTCCATCTTATGACCAACTTGACATAAGGCCCAATAAGTGTTCTTCAGGAAAAATAGTTCTCAAACACGATATGTATAGACTTGTATATATATTAATGAAACATTTTCTTTAGATCCGAAACCGATCCCAGGAGATCGAGAAGGGAATTTCTGTACAGAAGCGTGCATGAAATACGCTAAAGTTTGTCAAACTGTATAGATGACTGTATAGAGTCACATTTTGTTTTTTATCAGATCAGAGGAGGAGCTTAGCGATGATGGGGTCGGTTATTCTTTTTCTAATCCTATTGTATTTGGGTCAGACGATGCTTCTATTATTGTTCGAATATAAGCGCCCAGAAAAAGCTGCGGTGTGGATCTTCATTTCGTTCTGTCTGCCTCTGATTGGTATATGGCTGTATAGGATTGCAGGAAGACCTTATGGTAAGAGTGCCTCTATGACAAGAGAAGAGCGGAAGGTATGGAATGAAATGCATTCCGAGATCGCTGGGAAAGTAAATAAGGTTACCTCCGTAGAGGATATGAAGAACCAAGATTTTACACATAACGAGCGTCTTTACAATCTATTATCAGAAATTCCTAATAGCGCAATCACGGGCTGCAATCATACGGATTATTATGCGGAAGGAGATCCATTATTTACAGCTTTATTTCAAGATATCAAAGAGGCTAAGGAACATATCCATCTCGAATTCTATATTATTCGGCATGATATTATGGGCACCCTATTTCAAGATCTGCTAATCAAGAAATCGCAGGAAGGGGTTCAAGTACGAATCATCTGTGACGGAGTTGGGAGCAAAGCTCTATCCAAACCCTTCCTAAAGCGAATGAAGGATGCAGGGGTCGAGATTCATTTCTTTTTACCGCCATTACTCGCAATAAAACTAAGAAAAATAAATTATCGGAATCATCGAAAAATCGTGGTGATTGATGGCAAGATTGGGTATACGGGTGGAATGAACATCGGTGATGAGTACAAAGGGGAATCTCTCACATTAGGATTCTGGCGTGACACGCACATGCGCATGCACGGTGATTCAGTCTACTACTTGCAGATGGCTTTTATTAAAGACTGGAGGCTCGTGAGCGGACAGACGCTTTGTACCCATTTGGTTCCGGCTTTATTTCCTGAGCACCATTGTAAAGGAACAGAGCAGGTACAAGTGATATCGAGCGGTCCTGATGAGACCAGGCATCCCATTCAGGAGATGTGTTTTAATGCCATTGCAATGGCAAGCTCAAGGGTGTATATTACAACCCCTTATTTTATTCCGGATGTAGCGCTGATGACAGCGATCAAAACAGCAGCCCGAAGCGGGGTGGATGTAAGGGTGCTTATTCCCGGCAGGGCCGATTACAAGATTGTGCTGCTTGCATCGCTGTCTCATCTGGAAGAATTAATGGAAGCGGGAGTTACGTTCTACCGCTATCAGAAAGGGTTCGTCCATGCCAAGGTGGTAATCGTGGATCAATTACTGGCAGCGGTAGGATCAGCAAACCTCGATATGCGCAGCTTCTATAGTAACTTTGAACTGACAGCAGCCATGTATTCGCGTAGTGCGTTAGACCAGCTGACAGCTGATTTTGAACAAGATTTACAGGATAGTAAACGAATTGAATTAGGTGAATTTAAGCAACGTTCTCGGGCCTCCAAGTGCGCTGAAGTCGTATGTAGGTTGCTATCTCCGCTGCTTTGATTATATTCGTCTGATTTCTAAATGAAAAACACCTTTCTAATCGTTTATCTCTGTTTTGCTGTCGTTTTTGTGACTTTTGTAACTTTGATATGTTATAATAGAGGTATCCAGTATGTCTTATGGCATAGAAAAAGTGAAAAGAAAAGGGGAGTTCTATGTCAGATATGACGACCAAAGAAATGATGCCAAGTCCAAGTAAACAGACGAAGGCAAGCAGTTCTCCGCTTAGTCTAAAGCTTCTGCAACGAGGACTTTTAATCCTTGTGGGAGCTACATTAATGGCAGTAGGCCTTGAAATTTTCCTTGTTCCCAATGGCGTTATTGACGGAGGAATTACAGGGATATCGATTATGTTATCCAAAATAACCGGTATGCCGCTCGGGATCCTGCTGACCGTACTTAACCTGCCTTTTCTCTTCATCGGCTATAAACAGATCGGCAAGACATTTGCGATTTGTACCTTTTTCGGCATTGTAGTAATGTCGATCGGCACACAATTGCTGCATCATGTGAGTGCGCTTACGCCAAATGAGCCGCTGCTTGGCGCTGTATTTGGCGGTGTTATCCTAGGGATTGGCGTTGGTCTTGTTATTCGTTCCGGTGGATCGCTGGATGGTACCGAGATCGTAGCTATTCTGCTTAGTGAAAAATCTCCCTTCTCCGTTGGACAGATTGTTCTGTTCATTAACTTATTCATCTTCGTTATGGCCGGCTTCGTATTTGGATGGCCGAATGCACTGTATTCGATCATTGCATATTATATTGCGATGAAGATGATCGACATCACGATCGAAGGTATGGATCAATCCAAATCGGTATGGATCATTAGCGACAAGTTCCGAGATATCGGTGAAGCACTTACCGACAGATTGGGACGCGGCGTTACATACCTCGATGGTGAGGGCGGTTTTAGCGGAGAAGAGAAGAAAGTCATCTTTGTAGTAATTACCCGACTAGAAGAAGCTAAGCTGAAGAGTATCGTAGAAGATTGGGACCCGGACGCATTTCTTGCGATCGGTAACATTCACGATGTGAAGGGTGGACGCTTCAAGAAAAAAGGTATTCATTAATACATGAGTCGCATTTCATTGTTATAATGAGGCTGAAAAGGATTTAAATATATAACAGCCCAGCTGTTCCTAAGTTTATAGGACAGCCGGGCTTTTTTTGTTTTTATCAGATTAAACAAGAATACATAGGATCTCAAGTCTTAGCGAGATGAGCGAGAAGAGGATCCAGCGGCTGAGCAGGGAGGGCTGCGATCAGATCTCCTTTTTCGGCCAGGCGCGCTCCAATGTTTAGTAACGTGAAATCTTTGGGCGATACATCACGCGCTACTTCTTCCCATAACAGAGGGGTAGAGACGGTCGCCTGTTCTCTTGCTCTTGGCGTATAGGGGGCAGCAAGTGTCTTTCCTCCATAATGCTGTAAATAGTCAAAATATATTTTATCTCCGCGATCTTTTTTGAGACGCTCAAGGGTGAACAATTTAGGGTGTTTCTCACATACATACCTGCCGACAAAATGACCGAGCGTTCGAAGCTGTTCAAACGTAATTCCTTTGCTGATGGGAACAATGATTTGAACACCCGTTGCCCCGGATGTTTTGGGAACGGACTGAATCCCGAGTGAAGAGAGTACCTGACCTACAATATGTGCGGCTTCCATGATTCTTGGTTCTTCTTGAAGGGTAGGGTCAAGGTCAATCATCCATTCACATGGCAGACTGCTGCCTACCGCATGAAGGGAAGGGTGGAATTCCAGCGCAGCCAGATTGCCAAGCCATAATAACTCAGGCAGGCCGCTCAGTACCACGTAATTGATCTTCTCGTGAATAGCCGTCTGAACAAAGGGCGGCAGCGGCTCGGGAGCGTTTTTCTGATAAAAGAATTCACCATGCACCCCGTGTGGATAACGGATTGTAGTTAATAGCCGATCCCTGCAGTAAGTAAGAAGATAAGGCGAAAGTTCGGCTAGTTTCTGTAAATAAATCGCTTTGGTTACACCAGCCTCTGGCCACAGTGGTTTATCGGGATTCGTAATGGTCAGGGTCTGGCCTTGAATCTGGATAGTTCCTTTTACCGTTCTAGCCATTACGAATGTTCCTCCTTCTGTGATAGGGTACAGTCTTTCGGCTGGATATGAGGTGCAAAGCTTTCGATGGTTGGATGACGCATCGTTCCCCCAGGTGTCCATTCGAGATAGGTAATGCGAACGACGATCTCAGGTCTAATCCATAGAGCTCCCTGATATCGGCCTGGCGAATGGTCAAAAGGCATTTCGCTCGTAAGAAGGGGCTGAATGCGATCTGTAAGATCCCGCCAATCCTTAACCGTGAATCTTCCGGTTCCGGCGTGACCAATGTACGTAAGTATTCCATCCTCACGATATAATCCGACAAGGAGAGAATTTACGATGTTGTCACGGAGCGTAACGCCGCCGATCACAGCATAGAGGTCCCCGTTCTTCTTCCGTTTTTGCCAGCGGTTATCCTTTCCGCCCAGCGCATACGTACTCGTCAGATCTTTGACGACAACACCTTCTAGCTGTTGCGCTTTGGTCGCTTCAAAGAGAGCATTCCCATCCGGGAAATTCTGCACGAGTTGGACAAGGGGCTGAGGTTTAATGATCTGGTTCAGCCGTTCTTGGCGTTCAGATAGAGGGAGATGAGTTATCCATTCTCCATTCAGATAGAGAAGATCAAATACCATATAGGTAACGGGTACACTTTGTAACCCTTGCCGAATACTCCGCTCACTCCGAAGACTGTCCCGCCGCATGATCTCGTGGAAAGAAGGTTTGCCGCCGGCAAATGCGATGAGTTCTCCATCCAAAATAAAAGAAGAAGCGGATGAATATACATCCGCCTGACCGAGTTCCGGGTATTGTATGGTTCGATCGTTTCGCTTGCGATTCACTAGGCGAACTTCCTCACCATCATAATAAGTGAGCATTCGAACGCCGTCCCATTTTACCTGAGCAATCCAGGGATGCCCTGATGGAAATTGTTCGGTTCGAACCGGTTCGAAAGGAATGACGGGTGTAAACTTCATATATTGCTTCTCCTTATGTGTAAGAGAGATCAGGCGTGAGTGATTCGGATCTGGATACCGAAGGGATCCATTACTCTAGCTTCCTCCGTTTTTCGGCTGACAGTGACTCCGTTCTGCTCAAGTCTTACAAGAGCTTCTTCATACACGACCTGATTCTCAAAGATAATGGTGAAATAATCAATTCCAACGGCATCCGATGGAACTTTTGGAGCACCTGTGCCTGCCCATACATTGAGTCCAATATGGTGATGGTATCCGCCTGCTGATGCGAAGAGGGCATGCATAGAGCGAGAAGCATCTACCACAATATCAAAACCAAGCAGATGATTGTAGAAATGGCGTGCTTCTTCTAGATCAGAGATATGAAAATGCACATGCCCAATCATCGTTCCCTCAGGCAGACCTGTAAAAGGTGTAGCTCCCGCGAGTTGCAACAGACCTTGTACATCGACAGGGTCTGTTCCCATGATGTAGTTATGATGTTCATCTTTCTTCCATGTACTTCTTGGACGATCGGCATAAATCTCAATACCATGTCCATCCGGATCATTAATATATAGTGCTTCGCTGACTGTATGATCGCCTTGACCAATCTCAATCCCGGCTTCTGCCAGATGTCGCAGTGCAATTCCTAGAGAAGTACGATTAGGCAGTAGAATAGCAAAATGGTACAGCCCTGCATGGCTTCTTGGTGCAATAGGTTTAGCATTCGGAATCTCCTCAAGAATAAGAAGCGATGTAGATCCGCCCTTTGCTGTAAAGCTTGCAACATGTTCTCCGGTACGGGATAACAACGTGAGACCCACTACTTTTTCATAAAAATGAATGGACCGTTCCAAGTCGCTTACCCGAAGTTTTACTTCACCGAGCACGGTATTTGGATGAATAGAATAAGTCATATGATAAATCCCCCTTATTAAGTAAAGTCATTTTAGATTAACTAAAATAAATATACTTAATTACTTTGTGTAAGTAAGTATAAAGTGTTAATCTCTTTACGTCAATAAGGAAGAATTTATTATAGAGATTCTATTTTGCTTATGCCCCGGATTCTTTTGTTTTGGCGGTTTTCCGTTTTTTTGTTTTAGGTGTAACGACAGGAGCCGTCTTGGTTTCTTCTGATCCAGCAGCTGCAGCTGCCGTTTTCCGGGCCCGTTTCTTGGCTGGTGGTTTCCCTGGATCGGTTGGTATCGGCTGCGTAGCTTCAATGCTTGCCTGAAGAGCAGCCATTAGATCAACAACGTTGGTCTCTGGTTTAGCAGGAGCGACTTTGAATTCTTCTCCGGCTACTTTATGTTGAATCGCGTCAAGCAGGCGTAAGCGATAATCATCCGTATATTTCTCAGGTTCAAAAGGGGTAGACAGCTGGTCAATCAGCATCTTAGCCATATTGAGTTCCTTATCATTCACCGCAATGTTCTCCGGAAGATTTGGAACCTGAGAGATAGGGCGGATTTCGTCGGGATAAAAAATCGTTTCGATAGCAAGGCATTCATCTAATACACGGATGGCAGCGAGACTGCTTTTCGAACGAATCGAGATTTTGGCAATACCAATCTTCCCCGTATCCCTCATTGCAGACATCAAAAGTTGGTAGGCGTTAGCACCTGCTTGATCGGGGGACAGGTAATATGTTTTTTGAAAATAAATCGGGTCGATATCAGTTAAATTCACAAAATCAAGAATGGCAATATTTTTATTAGCCTGATCAGATAACTGCTCTAATTCTTCTTTTTCAAAAAGAACAAATTTGCCCTTCTCATATTCGTATCCTTTCGTAATTTCCTCCCATTTCACTTCGATATCACAAGAAGGACATTTACGGATATAAGCAAGTGGACTTCCGCACACATTATGGATGTAACGCATCGAGATATCTTTATCTTCTGTAGCCGAGAACATTTTGACAGGGACATGAACGAGTCCGAAGCTGATGGCACCCTTCCAGACGGTATGCATGATTTCTTCCCCTCCTACTTCATTATTTATCTATCCTGTTTTACTGCTATTATGGTCAAAAAAAGCCGGATCTATCCTGATTCCTGACGGATGATCTTCTTTTATCACGGGCATAGTACATAAATCATTGCTAAAGGGGGAAGCTAGAAGATGACATGGGATTATTCGGATTCACATGAAGGAAGAGACGGAAAAGATGATTGGGATCTTCCTGCTGATTTTGGAGGACCGGATATGATTGCTGTCGATTTGGTGAACTGGGAAGCAGTTACTGCTCCTGAAGATGAAGTAGAGGAATCGTTCGAGAATACCGCATTTGATGTCGATCGAATGGTAAATGAAGGGCTTGGCGGTGGCGAAGTTACGCGGGATAACGGATATACTCAAGACAGTACGAGTGATGCACTTTTTGATGAAAGTGAATTTGAAGTGAATGAGAAGAAAGGGGAGGAATAAGGATGGAAGCAACCCGCGCAAAAGCAATTTTTGAAGCGAAAGAAAATTATGCTGTGAAATTAGATGGAGAAAAACCGGTATGGATCGAACATGTGGATCTAGACAATGAAATGGCAACGGTACAAATCGGGAATAATCCGCTCGATACGCATACCGTGAATGTAGAGCGTCTTGTAGAAGGCTAACCATTATCATTACTTGAGATTGCTGCAATCAGCAAAAGATAAGGAGAACTCGGGGGAGAGGTAACATCCTTCGGGTTCTTTGACTTGTCTTTGCCTTGCGAGTGAAAGTGTGGAACTATATAATGAGGTGAAGTATTTTGTTATCCTTACGAAGGATAATGACCGAAAGAAGGTTGGCACATTGGTACAAGAACATCAGGAATGGGTGTTTCACTCTAAAGGTGTACAAGATACAGACAAACTGGCCGCTGTCCTTGCGAAGTTAGCAGTTCCTGGAACCGTCATAGCGCTTGATGGAGATTTGGGTGCGGGAAAGACAGCATTTTCTCAAAGCTTTGCAAGACATCTCGGTGTAGAAGGGGTTGTGAACAGCCCTACATTTACACTGATTAAAGAATATAAGGGAAGACTTGCACTATATCATATGGATGTATACCGCATTTCTCTGGATGAAGCTGAAGGGCTAGGCCTTGATGAATATTTTTACGGTGATGGTGTAAGTCTGGTAGAATGGTCCAGCATTATCCCTGAACTGCTGCCCGAAGCTCATCTGCATATTCAGATGGAAGTAACGGGAGCAGAAGAACGAGTGATTCGTTTAGATGGTTACGGAGCACCTTATGCTGCATGGTGTCAGGAATTAAGCAGAAGTGGAGTCGATAAGGGATGAACGAAGAACATCAGCCGCGTCAGCGGTTTTTGGCGTTGGATACATCGACAGCTGTGCTTGCCGCAGCGGTGATGTCAGAAGAGTCATTAGTAGCTGAGAGTAATACAAGAGCAGATCGTAATCATGCCGTGCATGTTGTGCAGGCTTTGAAGGATCTGATGGAGAATAATCAAATAACAAAAGAAGATATTGCGGGCATCGCTGTCGGCATTGGACCGGGTTCTTATACAGGGGTCCGCATCGCGGTCACGGCGGCCAAAACATTAGCTTGGGCTTGGGGTGTACCTGTAGCTGCTGTATCTAGTCTTGCTGCACTTGCTTTAGGCGGACTTCAAGCTTATGTGAACGAAACTAACTTGGCGGAAAATCCTCAAGGATCACCGGAGAAGTCTGGTAGCCGATACTGGGTTGTACCGCTGATGGATGCGCGTAGAGGTCAAGCTTATACTGCGTTATTCGAAGGAGAAGGAGTAAGCTCTGAACTGCACCGAATGGAGCCTGATGCCATAAGGTTGGTCGATAGCTGGGTGGATGCGATTGCATCGCTGCTAAGTGAACTTCCTTCTTCGGCTGCACCGGATGGAGTCCTTTTTGTAGGTGATGTAGAGCCTCATAGGCAGACGCTTGAAAAACTTCAGACGATGCAGCCTGAAATGCAGATTCATCTTCAATCTTATGAGATGGAAGGGCGTTATGTTGGCAAGATTGGAGCAGCGAGACTGCTTCAAGGGGAGCAGGAAGATATTCATACCTTACTGCCGAATTACACCCAACTTGCAGAAGCGGAAGCAAATCTTCTGCGTAAATGAAGGGAGTCGTAGAGCTGCATGGATCGTAAGGAAGAGAAGGGACAGCTTGTATTCCGGATGATGACGATGCAAGATATTCCGGATGTCCTCATTATTGAACAGGACTGTTTTACATTACCATGGACGGAAAGTGCGTTCGTGAATGAACTTACACATAACCATTTTGCGAAATACATGATTATGGAACTAGATGGTAAACCGATTGGATATGCCGGAATGTGGACGATTATTGATGAAGCCCACATTACGAATATTGCTGTACTGGAAGCATACCGTGGCAGAAAGCTTGGTGAGAAGCTGCTTACGGAACTTATGAAGACAGCAGCCTATCTCGGTATGACCAGAATGACTTTGGAAGTGAGAGTCTCTAATACGGTAGCACAAGGATTATATGAGAAAAAAGGATTCAGACCTTCCGGACTCCGCAAAGGATATTATTCAGATAATAATGAAGATGCAATGATTATGTGGGCTGATTTACCCGCAAGTGCGCACCTCGGTACGGAAGGAACAGAGGAAGGAAGTCTAAGAGATTCATGACACAATCGTCCTTACAAAATACAAGTTATATTCTCGCTGTGGAGACAAGCTGTGATGAAACGTCCGTTTCTGTGATTAAAGATGGACGCGAGGTATTGGTCAACCTCATCGCAAGTCAGATTGAGACACATAAAGCTTTTGGCGGAGTTGTACCGGAAGTTGCTTCCCGGAAGCATGTTGAGGTCATTACGCTCATTATGGAGCAAGCTATTGAAGCATCGGGTATCCAGCCGAAGGATCTATCAGCAATTGCCGTTACGCAGGGACCTGGTCTTGTGGGTGCACTGCTTGTAGGTATCGTTGCTGCCAAAACGCTGGCAATGGCTCTCGATAAACCGCTGATCGGAACCCATCATATTGCGGGTCATATTTATGCGAACCGTTTGGTGGAAGAGATTGAATATCCTGCAATGGCCCTAGTTGTATCCGGTGGACATACGGAGCTTACTCATATCCCTTCGGAAGGTAAGTTTGAAGTAATTGGACGTACACGGGATGATGCAGTAGGTGAGGCGTATGATAAAGTGGCGCGCGCACTCGGTTGTCCATATCCGGGTGGACCGCATGTGGACCGGATGGCTCATGAGGCAGAGGCGGTAACACCGCTTCCTCGGGTATGGCTTGAACCAGGTTCTTATGATTTCAGCTTCAGCGGTCTGAAGTCCGCCGTGCTGAATATCGTGAATCAGGCATCGATGAAAGGCGTGACACTTGATCGCAGCAGTGTGGCGCGTGGTTTTCAGGAATCGGTCGTTGAAGTGCTCGTCGAGAAAGCTGTTCGTGCAGTTCGCGCCTATGGTTCCAAGCAGCTTCTGCTTAGCGGAGGGGTGGCTGCCAATAAAGGCTTGCGCAAGGCACTCGAGGAACGCTGTGCAAAAGAAAATATCAAGCTTCTCATTCCGCCGATGGAGTACTGCACCGATAATGCGGCGATGATTGGAGCAGCAGCCTATCTGAAATGGGAACGCGGTATGTTTTCCGATCTGAAGATGCAAGCAGAACCAGGCTTATCTTTGGAGAATTGGTCCGTAGAGTAGATTTAAGAACATAAAGATCAAAAGTCGACATCTTCTATAGATGATCGACTTTTCTTTTTGTGGGGAAAGCAATAAAGAGATTAAAGCGATTAACTATAAAAAGGTAAATCTGTCAAGTTGTTAACAAAGTTATCCACATATCCGGAAGAAATTGGGGATAAACCTAAAAAAGTGAGGAATATTATGTTTTCGCAAATAAATGAAAATAACAAAAATTCTTAACATCCATATGTAAGGTAAATTGTGGATAATGTGGATAGAATAGTGGATAATATTGGGTTTTCCATGAAAATGGCTTTATTAAGCCAAAAAAACAGCCCAAAGGGCTGTTAAATTGGATTTGTTATCCACTTTTTCTGTGGATAGAATTGTTAATACTTTATTTATACGGTAAATATGTCAATTTGAAGATTTATTTTTTGCTATTCGGCGAGTTCTTCCCACTCTGCATACACTTCGTTGAGCTTGTTCTTCCAAGTTTCGATTGATTGCTGAATTTCTTGTAGTTTCATGTAATCTTGATAGATCTCTGGTTTCGCCATTTCCGCTTGCTCTTCTTCAATCTTACTTTCTATATCCGCAATTTGTTCTTCAAGACTCTCCAGTCTGCGCTGTCTGTTCCGCTCTTCCCGCTTTGCCTGCTTCTCTGCTTGGAAAAGATCGGCTCCAGACTTTTCAGCGGCAGAAGAAAGTGTGCTCTGTTTCGTTGTTGCCGCCTTCAGTTCTTGGCGTTCCTGTTCGATTTCTGCAAGCTCCTGTTTCTTCATCACATAATCATCATAATTTCCTAGGAAATGCTGTGTTCCATTCGGGTGCAGTTCGACAATGCGTTCTGCCATTTTGTTAAGGAAATAACGGTCATGTGAAATGAAGAGCAGGGTTCCTTCATAATCGATCAGTGCGGATTCAAGTACTTCTTTACTATATAAGTCCAAATGGTTCGTCGGCTCATCGAGTATAAGTACATTGGATTCTTGCAGCATGAGCTTCGCTAACGATACACGGGCTTTTTCTCCGCCGCTCAGTGCACTAATCCGCTTCTGCACATCATCTCCGCTGAAGAGGAAGTTACCGAGTACAGTACGAATACGCGCTTCTTCCATATGCGGATATTCACTCCACAATTCTTCGAGAATGGTGTTCTTATCATTGAGATTCGTCTGTTCTTGATCATAGTATCCAAGCTTAATCTTAGTACCCCAATCGATCTGACCTGAGCGCGGAGTCATCTGTCCTGTCAGACATTTCAACAGTGTGGATTTCCCGATTCCGTTCGGTCCAATGAGAGCAACCGTTTCTCCTCTGCGCAGATCCATATCGGCGTGTTCGAAAAGAGGCTGACTTTCTTTATCAAAAGCGACAGATAAGTCGCGCACATGGAGCACTTCTTTTCCCGACATATAAGCAATATCAAAAGAAAAATGAGCCCGTTTCAGATCGCCTTGCGGTCGATCCATGACTTCCATTTTATCCAGTGCTTTGCGCCGGCTTTGCGCGCGTTTGGTCGTGGAAGCACGCACAATGTTTCGCTGAATAAATTCTTCCATTTTAGATATTTCGTCTTGTTGCTTCTCATATTGTTTCATCTGAGCTTCGTATTCTGCTGCTTTGATCTCCATATAACGACTGTAATTCCCCGTATACTTGCGGGAACGGTGCCGTTCAATTTCCACTATTCCAGTAACAAGCCGGTCAAGGAAATACCGGTCATGGGAGACCACTAAGATGGCGCCTGAATATCCGCGAAGATAATCCTCCAGCCAAGTGAGTGTTTCGATATCTAGATGGTTCGTCGGTTCATCCAGCATAAGCACATCGGGAGCTTGAAGGAGGATTCGGGCAAGAGCGAGCCTTGTCTTTTGTCCTCCGCTGAGAGTAGAAATCTTCGTATCCACAGGAAATTCACTGAATCCCATTCCGTGAAGGACACTACGAATCCGCGTCTCAATCTCGTAGCCGCCATGATCTTTGAACCAGTCCGAACGTACGGCATAACGCTCCAACAGATCGGCATATTTTTTCTCATCATTCATTTCTTTTGGATCAGCAATTCGCTGTTCCATCAGTCTCAGTTCTGCTTCAGTTTCCGTCAGGTGAGCGAATACCTTCAGCATCTCCTCCCAGATGGTGCCATCTGACTCTAGACCACTGTTCTGTGCGAGGTATCCGATGGTAGTTTCTTTAGCTTTGAAGATTTGACCGCCGTCATAGGACATTTCCCCGGCCAGAATTTTCAGTAGAGTAGACTTCCCTGCACCATTGACCCCTACAAGTCCAATCCGTTCACGTTCTAATATCTGTAGGCTGACACCTTCGAGAATGCTGTCTATGCCATATCGTTTTATAATTCCAGAAGCTTGAAAAAGCATGATGTTTCCTCCTGTCTAGAAAGCAATAAACTAGTCCTAGTTTACATGAAAAAGAAATGCTTTGCACCGCTTAGAACAAGTTATAATCGAAGTTACCCGTCTGCCTTGGGTAAAAAGCTTTGATCTTTGTCTCACTTATAGTCTTTTCATGAAATAGGTGATAAACTTATGTATAGAAAAAGCCGAATTGTGATTCACATTAATGAACGTCAGCAAGTGATGATGAGCACTAGTGAACAGGTTGTGAATAACCACTTTTCGCACGACGGATAAAATGGAGGGAAAGTGGATGGAAACACATCCGGACAAGCTCCAGTTAAAGAAGCAACTTCGAAGAAGAATGCTTGCGGTGCGCGAAGCACTGCCGCCCGATCAGCGTTCAGAAGCATCAAGGCAGATATGTGAATATGCCACTCAGGAGATGGATCTTTTGCGCAGTAAGCTTAAGCAGAAGAATCTAACTCTTTTTCTATATATGACTTTTCGTAGTGAAGCCGATACGTTTATGCTTTTGAAGAAGGCACTGGCCCAAAGAGACAAGGTGCTCGTGCCGAAGGTAAAAGAGGATTCGGACCTTATGGAACTTAGGGAGATCAAGCGGATGACGGATGTGGAGCCGGGAAGATGGGACATTCCTGAGCCAGCAGATCATACCCTAGTGTATCCTGTAGAGAGATGGCCTGAGATTGATCTTGTCATTGTTCCAGGACTTGCTTATGACCTTTGTGGAGGAAGAATTGGATACGGTGGAGGTTATTACGACCGCTTTGCCGAAAAGATGTATATGGAAGTTAATAAAAAGCAGATAGAAGGCCAAAATGTAACCTTACCTCTATATGCAGGGCTTGTCCTTCCTGGGCAGCTTCTTCCACCGAATGATATTCCTATGGAACCGCAGGATTTTAGACTGAACCTTCTTTTTACAGAGAAGGGTGTTTTACATACTCAAATAAAAGGAACGTGATGGAACATGGATGCGAAGTCACAGAACGGACAGAATGAAAGACAGCAACTGACTCATTTCAATGAGCAGGGACGTGCGAGAATGGTAGACATCTCGGGTAAAGAGGTTACGGTTCGTACCGCGGTCGCACAGTCGATGATTACAATGAATGAAGCTACACTTCAGGCGATTAAGGCAGGTACGGTAGGAAAAGGGGATGTGCTGGCCGTTGCTCAAGTGGCCGGAATTCAGGCTGCCAAGCGTACTTCCGATTGGATTCCGATGTGTCACCCGCTGCCGCTTACCGGAGTTAACATTACTTTTACAGATAACGGAGAACGCGAACTGTATATTGAAGTGTCCGTTAAGACAGAAGGGAAAACAGGGGTTGAGATGGAGGCTCTAACAGCTGCATCCGCTACTGCACTCACAATCTACGATATGTGTAAGGCAATGCAGAAAGATATGATAATAGGTCCGACACTGCTGAATTCAAAAACAGGCGGTAAAAGTGGGGACTATAAATCCAAATAGAGGGATGGGTGATCTTATGTTGTGGAAAACAGCGATCCTTACAGCAAGTGATAAGGGAGCGAGAGGAGAGCGGGAAGACACGAGTGCGCAGGTCATCCGTGAACTTGTCGAAGAAGAACTGGGCGGTGAAATTATTGAATACCGCATTGTACCTGATGAACCAGACGAGATCATTGCTGCGCTGATTGAAATGACGGATTATTTTCATGCGGATCTTGTTCTTACCACAGGCGGGACTGAACTTGCGATTAGAGATGTAACCCCAGAAGCTACGCGCAGAGTCATTGACCGAGAAGTACCAGGTATGGCAGAAGCTATGCGGATGACGGTGCTGCAGAAGAACCGGGGAGCTATGTTGTTTAGAGGAATCTGCGGTATTCGCGGAAGAACACTGATCGTAAATTTACCTGGAACTCCTAAGGGTGTACACGAGAATCTTGCAGCTATTATGGACCAGCTCCCTGAGGCACTGCTGATGGTTACAGGACAATTTAGACAGTAAGCGATTGACCATGTACACCTTCCTTTTTCTTGTAAATACGGCTATGTATGTGATTACATTTGTGGTATGATTTCATGTAGATGGATGATTATGGATGTTAATCCATATATATAGTACAACAAGAAGGAGGGGTATACATGCCAAATATCGGAGGAACGGGTTTTATTCTGCTTGTCATTGTTGCCTTGTTGTTATTCGGACCTAACAAGCTCCCTGAACTAGGACGAGCTGTCGGAAGAACCTTCCGTGAATTTAAGAATGGTGCTCAAGAGATCATGTCAGATGAATCCTCATCCCGTAAGGGGTCTTCAGCAAGTGAAGTAAAGTCAGCTGAAGCAGAGACAGTTCAGAAAACAGAGGATAAGCGCCTGCCAGAGTAATTCTATATGTCTTATGCTTGCGCGCTTTACGTGAAGGTGCATGCTAAGTGCTTGTTTCGTGCAAGTTAAGGATCCCTTCTTTGGTAAGAAGGGTTTTGTTTTTTCTTCTACCTGATGAGCAGAGAGAGGGAGTGTTACGATGTCTGAACATGAAGAAGGTATGACGCTGGTGAGTCACTTGGGGGAACTACGAAGACGTCTTGTCGCTGTACTGGTCGTCCTTCTGCTCGGACTGATTGGCGGTCTATTTATCAGTGACCCGATCTATCAATATCTGACAGCATATGGGCCCCTTCCGGGTATTGAACTTCATGCCCTCACGCTGTGGGATGGACTTGGAATGTATATGAAGATTGCTCTTATTTTTTCTCTTGTGATTACGTTGCCTTTTACAGCCTATCAGATTTGGAAGTTTGTGAGTCCAGGTCTGAAGCCGAGTGAGCAAAAAGCGACCGTGCGTTATATTCCTTTTGTTTTTTTATTGTTCTTATTAGGAATTGCTTTTTCATATAAAATATTGCTCCCAATGGCTACCTCTTTTACAAGCAGTATCAATAAGAATCTTGGTCTTGTCGAAACGTATGGGATGGCACAATATTTCACGTTTATGTTTAATCTAATCCTGCCTGTATCGCTGTTATTTGAACTGCCTGTTGTTGTTATGTTTCTGACGAAACTGCGTATTCTCAATCCACTGCGTTTACGTAAAATGCGCCGGATCTCCTACTTTGCACTTGTATTTATCGCTGTATTTGTGACCCCGCCTGATTTTATTTCCGATATTTTGGTTACAATTCCTTTGATCCTGCTCTATGAGTTCAGTGTCTTTCTGTCGTCTGTTGTTTACCGGAAACAGCTCGAAGAGGCTGAGGAATACGAATCGAGATATGTTAAGGTGGATGCAGGAGAGAAGATATAGGACGAGCATAATTTTTACAGGATTGGACAGAATGGAAGATGGCTTCATGAATAACTGAAAAGATCTGCTAAAAATCCTGAAAAGGACTTGAAATCATCTTCTAATTTCAGTATCATGAAATTGGTTGTTAGCACTGACGACTGTCGAGTGCTAATGTAAGAGTGCAACAACCGTAAGATATGTAACTTACTTATTTAAGGAGGCTATTTTTCATGATCAGACCTTTAGGTGAACGCGTATTGGTAGAACCGATCGAACAAGAAGAGACAACAGCTTTCGGGATTGTACTTCCGGACTCTGCTAAAGAAAAACCGCAAGAGGGTAAAGTTATCGCTGTTGGCGCTGGAAGCTTAAAAGATGGCGTTCGTGTTCCTTTGGAAGTAAAAGAAGGAGACCGCGTTATTTTCTCCAAATACGCTGGAACAGAGCTTAAATACGAAGGTAAAGAATATTTGATTATGAAGGAAAGCGACATTCACGCAATCTTGGGTTAATCTTCATAAGTGAAGAGCTTGAATATATGAATCGAAGCATAGATTTCATAATATATTAGGAGGTTTTATGACCATGGCTAAGGATATTAAATTCAGTGAAGACGCACGTCGTTCCATGCTTCGTGGTGTGGACGCTTTGGCAAACGCAGTAAAAGTAACACTCGGACCTAAAGGACGTAACGTTGTTCTTGAGAAAAAATTTGGCAGCCCCCTCATCACGAATGATGGTGTAACCATTGCGAAAGAAATCGAACTTGAAGATGCATTCGAGAACATGGGTGCTCAGCTCGTTAAAGAAGTAGCTACAAAAACAAACGATGTTGCTGGTGACGGTACTACGACTGCAACCGTTCTTGCTCAAGCCCTCATTACAGAAGGTCTGAAAAACGTAACTGCAGGTGCAAGCCCAATCGGTATCCGTAAAGGGATCGACAAAGCGGTTCGTGCAGCTGTAGAAGAACTGCGCAGCATTTCTAAACCAGTTGAAAACAAACAATCCATCGCTCAAGTTGCTTCTATTTCCGCAGCTGACGAAGAAGTAGGCGAATTGATCGCTGAAGCAATGGAAAAAGTAGGTAATGACGGTGTTATCACTGTAGAAGAATCCCGTGGTTTTGAAACTGAACTTGAAGTGGTTGAAGGTATGCAATTCGACCGCGGATACATTTCTCCATACATGATTACAGATACAGATAAAATGGAAGCTGTCCTCGACAACCCATACATTCTGATCACTGATAAAAAAATTACAAACACGCAAGAAATCTTGCCTGTTCTTGAAAAAATCGTACAACAAAGCAAACCGCTTCTGTTGATCGCTGAAGATATCGAAGGCGAAGCGCAAGCGATGCTGATCGTGAACAAACTGCGCGGAACATTCAATGCAGTAGCTGTTAAAGCTCCTGGATTTGGTGACCGTCGTAAAGCAATGCTGCAAGATATCGCTGCTCTGACTGGCGGCCAAGTGATCACTGAGGAACTCGGACTTGATCTGAAATCCGCTACAATCGATCAACTCGGTACTGCCCGTCAAGTACGTGTTACTAAAGAAAACACAATCATCGTTGACGGTGCAGGAAGCAAAGAAGACATCGATGCTCGTGTGAAACAAATTCGTTCCCAACTGGAAGAAACAACTTCCGAGTTCGATAAAGAGAAATTGCAAGAGCGTCTTGCTAAACTTGCTGGCGGCGTAGCTGTTATCAAAGTTGGTGCAGCATCTGAAACTGAGCTGAAAGAGCGTAAACTTCGTATCGAAGATGCATTGAACGCGACTCGTGCAGCAGTAGAAGAAGGTATCGTATCCGGCGGTGGTACAGCTCTAGTGAACGTATATGGCGCTGTAGCTGCAGTAGGTGAGAAACTTGAAGGTGACGAGCAAACAGGTGTAAACATTGTTCTGCGCGCACTGGAAGCTCCAATCCGTACGATCGCTGCTAACGCGGGTGAAGAAGGTTCCGTAATCGTGGACCGTCTGAAACGCGAAGAAGTTGGCGTAGGATTTAACGCTGCTAATGGTCAATGGGTAAACATGATCGAAGCGGGTATCGTTGACCCTGCAAAAGTAACTCGTTCCGCATTGCAACATGCTGCATCTATCGCGGCTATGTTCCTTACTACGGAAGCAGTTATCGCTGACAAACCAGAACCAGCAGCTCCTGCAGGTCCAGACATGGGCGGCATGGGTGGAATGGGCGGCATGATGTAAGGCATTTAAGCCTTATATCATGTGCCTAGCAGAGTGAATTTTCGGTCATTTTGAGCGAGAATTTATGAAGCAGTCACTGTTACGAATTATATATCTATAAAAACCACTTCTTAATATTCTTAAGAAGTGGTTTTTTTGTTCTTAAAATTTGCTTATGGCAGTACTCCTTGGAGCTATGATAGCATTAGTAAACATTTTATTACTCATAACGGGGAAGTTTGGGAATTTCGCACATGTGCTATCCTACAAGATAGTATGAGGCAAAAAAGTGCATACTTGTTTTATTTTTTATATTAAACTTATAATACTTTAAATTGGAGAAAAAAACATATACTACGAATTTTAAATATATGATCCCTCGGGAAGGGGATTTATTTCGGGAATGTGGTGTTTGTATAACGAAAGGTGAAAAAGAGAGAATGATTAATTTAATCAGTTTGGATAAAACTAATGTAACGCCAAAAGTTAAGGATTTATATTTGACTCAATTTCCAAAGTTTGAACGTTTTCCTTTTGGGCTTTTGATATATAAATCGAAAAAGAAAAATAGTGATTTTTTTGCCATTTATGATGACAGTGAATATATCGGTATGTTGTATTTAACTTATTACAAAGACATTGTTTATATTTTTTATTTGGCTATGGATCCGTCAAAACAATCAAAAGGTTACGGGAGCTCTATATTACAACATTTGAGGGAGATTTATAAAGACAAACGTCTGCTTTTAAATATAGAAAAAGTGGACAGTTCTGCTGATAATTATGAGCAACGATTAAAAAGAAAGAGATTTTATGAGAAGAATGGTTTTAGAAATACGGATTTTGAAATCGCGAAAAAGGATATCGTCTATGAAATTTTGTATTCAGGAAAAGAAGTTTATGAATATGAATATCATGCTTTATTCCAAGCTTATTTAGGTAGAGTATTATACGCTATTCTTTAACTCGATCACTCAGGATAGTTCAGTAGATCAAGCAAACCCCTGACTCGTTAAAGAGCCAGGGGTATTTATACTTTTACTAATTAACTGCAACATGGGTGAAGACTTCACCAATAATGGTGTTTTTTCGTCCTAGACGGAAGATAGAATAACGTCTTCTTATTTTAAGCCTTTGCCGAGCCCTTTTAAAAAGTGAATTCCAAAATTCAAAGAGCGATTGACGTCAGGATCGTTTAATAGTTTCACTAATTTGAAGGCACTAATCTTTTCATCTGATTCAATAGCCTTGTTCGCTTCATCCAGTCCTGTAGTCAGACTATTAATAAGTTTCGTTGTTGTTTCAGGATCGATTTCAGATAATGCTCCAGCCGCACCCATGAAGTTGTTGATGATATTCGTAACCGGTTTACGAGTCAATTGACTAAGGGCCACATGAGCAACCTCTTCTTTGGCTTCTAGCAGTTTAGTAGCTGCTTCTAGTGCTCCGATATCATTGAGTTCTGCCATGATCGCAAAGACTTGTTGTACCATGTCTTCATTCTCTGACAAAAGCTGTTTTAAATTCTCTAACTTTTCTTCTTTTCGTTGTTCTTCTGTTATTTCCTGTTTTTTAATCGTTGTAATTGGCGCAGCCATGTGGGTCACTCCCTTTCGTTAGTGGTTGTTAAGTGTACGTAGCCAGGACGATTCCATTTACGCTGTACTTCAACACCATTTTGTGGATGACGTTTTTTATAACGCGGATTGGTCCTAGGAAGTGGATTTTTCCCTTTTGGTTTGAGTACTTCGACACGTACTTTTGTTTGTTTATAAGCTGGAGTAGATGTATTAATGTCTGCAGCCGGGCCGGTTAAGAAATTAATTGCTGAATCCTTGCTAACCGAGTTCATTGGTAAAAACAGTTCGTTTCCTTGTACCCGATCGGTTACTAAGGCATTTAATTTTAATGCGCCATAAGGAGATACGAGACGAAGCAGGGCACCATCTTCAATACCGCGGGCTTTGGCTAGTTCTGGTGATACCTCTACAAAAATCTCAGGTACTTTGGACTGGATCCCTTTTGATTTATTCGTCATGTTTCCTTCATGGAAGTGTTCAAGCATACGACCATTGTTAATGAGACAGTCATACTGTGCTTCATATTCCACAGGTTTTACCCAATCATGTAAAGCAAACCGCGCTTTTTTATCAGGGAAGTTAAACCCCTCTTCATATAGTAAAGGTGTATCTTTTCCATCCAGACTACCCCAACAGAAGCTGCCCCAATTGGCGAGTACATCATAGTTAGCTTGAGAGAAGAGGGGAGATAGGCTAGCCATTTCATCAAAAATCTCACTTGGGTGGCTATAGTTCCAGTCTGCACCTAAGCGGCGAGCTACTGCCTGAAGGATTTCCCAATCGGCTTTTGATTCACCAAGCGTCGGCAACACTTGATAGAGTCGCTGCACCCGGCGTTCGGTATTGGTGAAAGTGCCTTCTTTTTCAAGTGATGGTGCTGCTGGTAAGATAACGTCTGCGTATTGTGCTGTGCGTGATAGGAAGATATCCTGTACAACAAAAAAATCGAGTTGCGAAAGGACTTTATCTACGTGGTTAGCGTCACAGTCTACAAGAGCCATATCTTCTCCCACTAAATACATAGCTTTCATTTTACCTTCCATAATCGTATCTAACATTTTCATGTTTGTACGACCTGGTTCTGGCTTGATTTTTACACCATATGCTTTTTCGAATTTCTCGCGTTCCGTATCGTTTGTTACTTTTTGATAACCTGGCAATAGGTTTGGAAGTGTACCCATGTCGCAAGCGCCTTGCACATTGTTATGACCACGGAGAGGGTAGGCTCCTGCACCTGGGCGACGATAGTTACCCGTAGCAAGCAGTAGATTGGAGATCGCTGCTGATGTATAGGAGCCGCCTGTATTTTGGGTAACACCCATGCCCCAAAGAATACAGGTACCGTCTGCATCACGAATCATTTCCGCAACGTGAATCAGCGTATCTTTTGAAATACCGGTCGTCTCTTCCGCGTATTCCAAAGTGTATTTTTCAAGCACTTCGGTAAACTCACTGAAGAAATGTACATTCTCATTAATGAAAGCTTCATCATGCCAACCTTGATCAATGATGTATTTGGTAACCGCCATGATCCATACTTGGTCTGTACCTTGTTTAGGACGGATGAAGATATCAGAACGCTCCGCCATCTCATGTTTACGAATATCGGAAACAATTAATTTTTGTCCGTGTAGCTTATGGGCACGTTTTACTCGAGTCGCTAAAACAGGGTGACCTTCTGCAGGGTTTGCTCCCACAATGATGACAAGGCCAGCTTTTGCAATATCTTTAATCGTTCCCGCGTCCCCACCCATACCAACGGTACGTAGTAATCCGTCTGTAGCGGGAGACTGACAATAACGCGAACAGTTATCGACATCATTGGTTTCGAACAATTGACGAGCCATTTTCTGAATTAAGTAGTTTTCTTCGTTCGTAATTTTTGAGGAAGAGATAAATCCGACAGAACCCGAGCCATATTCTTTTTGGATACCGCCAAGTTTAGCAGCAATTAAATCAAGTGCTTCGTCCCATGAGGATTCAACAAATTCATCATTTTTACGAATTAAAGGTTTGGTAATCCGTTCTTCGGAGTTGATGAAATCCCAACCGAACTTTCCTTTTACACAAGTAGAGATCGCATTGACGGGACCTTCGGAAGGTTGTACTTTTAAAATTTTACGGTCTTTAGTCCAGACTTCAAACGAGCATCCTACACCACAGAAAGTACATACGGTTTTTGTTTTTTTCGTGCGTTTACTACGCATAGCAGCTTCGATTTCAGAAACAGCAAAGATACCGCTATACCCAGGTTCAACGTCCTTAATCAAATTAATCATGGGAGTGAGCATATCTTGTTTGAGTCCAGTCATAAACCCGGCTTCGCCCAGCATTGTTTTTTCCATGAGCGCGTTACATGGACAGACGGTAACACACTGACCGCAGCTGACACAGGAGGAATCGTTAATGGTAGCGCCTTCATCCCAAATCACTCGGGGTCTATCCGCTTCCCAATCGATGGATAGGGTTTCGTTTACTTGCAGGCTTTGGCACACTTCCACACATTGTCCACATGCGATACATTGATTCGGATCATATCGATAAAATGGATGCGACATATCCACTTCATCTGGTTTTACTTTGGGTTCATAAGGATATTTTTGATGCTCAATTTCCATGAGTTCTGCTGTATTATGTAATTTACAATCGCCGTTGTTATTGTCACATACGGTACAATACAGCAAATGATTTTCTAGTATACGATCCATTGCTTCGGTTTGAGCAGCCTTCGCTTTCGGGGAAGTAAGCTCCACGTTCATGCCGTCTACTGCTTTTGTAGAACAAGAACGAACGAGCTCACCATTCACTTCAACGATACATGTATCACAAGTTTGGATCGGATCTACAGAGGGCACATGACAAATTTGTGGATGAGGGATGCCGTTTTGATTAAGGGTATCAAGAATTGTTGCTCCTTCTAAAACGTCATATGGTACGCCATTAATACTCATTTTAGTCAAAGTAATTTCCTCCTTTTGCTCTAAGAGACTTATATGTTCTTAGGATCATAATTAGGATGAATAATGAATAAAATACCGAGTTACATATTAGGTTTAAGGAAACGGTGAGTAAAAAAATAAAAAATCCACCATGAAACAGCATGCGGTAAACATGCTGAATAGCTCATGGTGGATAAAATTAATAGCAGGACTTGCTAAAAATTCAATCTACTTTATTTACTATTTATGTAACAATAGAATTCAAACAGTACCTATTTAAACTCCATTGGTTCCACATTGATTATAGCTCTTTTCGATAAGAATGTTCAATAATAGCAATAAATTTTATTAATGAGAATGGTTATCAGATTGGTTGAATTGATGTAATTGAGAGAGAAGATGCGTTAGAGTCATTTGTAAGATCATGGACAAAAGCAGGCTTTACTAGTACTATTTATCTGCGAAAGTTGAATAATCGACCAATCTAATTCCTGTAATATTATAAAAGTGTATTGATGATGGGGGTTCGTTACAATGTCAAAAAAAGTGCATGAATTTAATGACATCATTCGAAGACTACGTAAAGATAAATTTGGAAAAGGACCTGAGCGTATTCATACCGTTTTCGTTGAGAACATGGCTATTTCCACTTTATATGGTAATCTCACACCTACAGAAAAATTTATTGCGAGCACAGCTGACGGGTTAAAAATGGTTCACGCGGCACGCACAAGTATGATTCAAGATTTATATAGTGAATCACCCCCAGAAGGCATGGAAGAACTGATCGGCTCAAAGCTGCTCCATTTATTTTCTGACATCAAAGTGGATGAGGACTTTGCTATTTCTGTATTTGTTTTTGAAGACAATATTAGAGAGTAAAGAGGATGCCGTATGGAAAAAGCAGTAACAAGAGAGGTTATACATGTTGAAGACAAACAGATTCAAGTAAAAGAAGATCTGGTGGTTACAGAATACGCGGTCACTGTTAAAATTAATCAACAAGAGTTTGTTACCATGGTTTGTACACCAGAGTATGTAGAAGATATGGTAATTGGATATTTAGCTTCTGAGCGAATCATTCGGAGTTCCACAGATATTGAGGAAGTTTGGTATCAAGAAAAAGAAGGCTTTGTGCATGTCAAAACCAAGGGTGTTAATCCTTACTCACAGCAAATTCAGAACAAAAGATACATTACCTCTTGCTGTGGCATGAGCCGACAAGGTTTCGTTTTTGCTAATGATGCACTTGTATCTAAAAAAGTAGAAGATATTCATGTGCGTATTACAACAAATGATTGTTTTCGGTTAATGCACGATATGCAAGATTCGGCTGAAATATTCAAAAAAACAGGTGGTGTGCATAATGCATCGCTTTGTGATGTGAATGGGATTATACTCAGTCGAATGGATATTGGACGCCATAATGCATTAGATAAAATATATGGATATTGCCTGCGAAATAACATTAGTATGACAGACAAAATTATCGTATTTAGCGGACGAATTTCATCTGAAATTTTACTCAAAGTATCGAAGATTGGGTGTGAAATTGTACTGTCTAAATCTGCTCCAACCGAACTGGCATTGCAACTAGCAGAAGAACTCGGTATTACAACGGTAGGTTTTGTTCGTCAGAATTCACTTAATATATATACACATAAAGAGCGCATTCTTTTACCTGTAAATGAATAACTCTTCAAAATGAAAGAAGGAGATTACAATTTCGAATCTACTAGACCAACTACATAGACCTCTAAGAGATCTAAGAATATCCGTGACAGACCGATGTAATTTTCGTTGTCAGTATTGTATGCCTGCGGAGGTATTTGGTCCAGATTTTGCTTTTTTACCGTCTGATAAAAT
Organism: Paenibacillus sp. Marseille-Q7038; assembly: GCF_965111595.1. Classification (NCBI taxonomy): domain Bacteria; kingdom Bacillati; phylum Bacillota; class Bacilli; order Caryophanales; family Paenibacillaceae; genus Paenibacillus; species Paenibacillus sp. Marseille-Q7038. Next base: position 169,607 of record NZ_CBCOOM010000001.1, read on the forward strand.
ACTCAGTTTTGAAGAAATTGAACGATTAATTAAGATTTTCGTCTCATTAGGTGTGAGAAAAGTACGTATTACGGGCGGGGAGCCTTTGCTGCGTCAAGATCTGCCTGAGTTAATAGAACGAATTCATCGCATTGCTGGAGTAGAGGAGATTGCCTTAACAACGAATGGTACTTTACTCAAAAAATATGCACACGATTTAGCAAAAGCAGGATTATCTCGAGTCTCGGTTAGCCTGGATTCACTAAATGAGGAACGTTTTTTTGAGATGAATGGTCACCGGGGAAAAGTGTCAACGGTATTAGAAGGTATTGAAAAGGCGGCAGAAGCTGGCTTATTAGTAAAGATTAATATGGTTGTGCAAAAAGGAAAGAACGAACAAGATATCGTCGCAATGGCAAAATTTTTTAAAGAAAAACAGCATATCCTCCGGTTTATTGAATATATGGATGTCGGTAATTCGAATGGTTGGCGGCTGGATGATGTGGTGTCAAAGAAGGAAATCATCGACCAAGTTCATGAGGAACTCCCTTTGAAACCTACCGAGCCTAATTATGTAGGGGAAGTGGCTACGCGTTATCAATATCAAGATGCTCAGGGTGAAATCGGCGTGATCTCCTCTGTTACGGATTCTTTCTGCGGGACATGTTCGCGTGCACGGATCTCTGCTGAAGGAAAATTATATACTTGTTTATTTGCGACAGAGGGAACGAATCTACGAGATTTATTACGGTCTGGGGAAGATGATGAATCGATAACCCGATATATTTCAGCGGTATGGGAAAATAGGAATGATCGTTATTCCGATGAACGAAATGAAGAGACAATGAGAAAAAGAAAGAACTCGAAGATCGAAATGTCACATATCGGTGGTTAGTTTAAATATAAAAGAGAGCAGAAGAATTTCTCTGCTCCCTCATTACCAATACCTTAGTAGCGTTGCAATAAAACAAGACCGCTGATTGCAGATGTTCTTTTTTTGAAGATCATCTTGAAGCCAACATCCTTATCTAACATACAAGCCAGTGCAGTACGAAGCATTGCATTGTGTTTTAAATCAATTTTACAAGGTTCAGAACTCCCAATGACACGTACGGAGACGATTCTTTTTGGAGAGCCAGGGATTAGAGGATTTCTTGCCCAAGTAATCAATACAAGGTCAGGCTGTCTAGTAGCTTTTATACTATCATATCATTCACCTCTTTTCTTTTAGTACTCTATATTAGATGCTGATAGAGGAGAAAGTGTGCTAGACAAATCTATTAAAAAGTAAGAGAATCCATCGGGAATCTATCAATATATCAATTAGCTGTTATATGAAGAAAATATCAGTAGACACTTAATGGGCTAGATTACGAATTGGAATGTTAGGTTCAAAAGAACCAAATTCATAAGAAATTGAATGAAGTAACCCAGATCGGTGTAATGATAAGAAGGGAGAAAATAAAGTTCTAAATAGATAGGGAATGATCCCGATCTATTTTTCGAAAAAGGTTGACTTTCATCTTGATTAGTAATAAACTTTAGTTAAGCGATTGAGAAAAAGTAAGTTACGAACGTCAAGCAATGAATTGCCAAGAGGCATGAATGATTAAAATCCCTGAATGTTAGAGATATGGAATGCAGCTCATTTTCACATCGAAAATAAAGAAGCCATTCGTTATACTTCGTCGAACATATGGGATTTGATTTTTAATCATATATCTTAAATTTGTAATACTTTAATTAGAGGTAAATAAAAGGTAGGGATAAACAATGAACCATTTAAAAGGAATTCACCATGTAACAGCAATTACGAGTAACGCTGAAAAAAATTATGAGTTTTTCACTTATGTCCTCGGTATGCGGCTAGTGAAAAAAACAGTAAACCAAGATGATATTCAGACCTATCATTTGTTCTTTGCAGATGATAAAGGCAGTGCCGGTACAGACATGACATTCTTTGATTTTCCTGGTATTCCAAAAGGGACCCATGGTAATGATGAGATCTATAAATCTTCTTTCCGTGTTCCTACTGACAAAGCGATTGAATATTGGAAAGAACGCTTTGATCGCCTTGGAGTAAGTCATTCTGGAATTCAAGAGCTGTTTGGGAAGAAAACATTGTCTTTTGTCGACTTTGATGATCAGCAGTATCAGTTGATCTCAGATGAGTTGAACAAAGGGGTACCATCCGGAACGCCTTGGCAAAAAGGTCCGATCCCATTAGAATATGCGATTACAGGACTAGGTCCTATCTTTGTACGATTCTCCCAGTTTGATTATTTCAAAGAATTGATGGAGAGAGTGCTTTTGTTCAAAGAAATTGCACAGGAAGGAAATCTTCATTTATTTGAAGGAGGAGAGGGAGGAAACGGAGCGCAAGTAGTCGTTGAAGACAACACAGAACTCCCGCCAGCCCGTCAAGGTTACGGTACAGTTCACCATGCTGCATTCCGGGTTGAGAACCGGGCTGTACTTGATGAATGGACTTCTCGTATGGAAAGCTTCGGCTTTACTACTTCAGGTTATGTAGACCGTTACTTCTTTGAATCCTTGTATGCAAGAGTAACACCGCAGATTTTGTTTGAATTTGCAACCGATGGTCCTGGTTTTATGGGGGATGAGCCTTATGAAACGCTGGGAGAAAAATTGTCTCTGCCGCCATTCTTAGAACCGCGCCGTGAACAGATTGAGCGGGATGTTCGCCCGATCGACACCATGCGCAGTGATAAAGTTTTCAATAAGGAGTAACCTGCAAAGTTCTATCGCTGAAGAATCGATATAACTTTGCAGGTACCTGCATTATTTCGGTCGATCTAGAAACGAGCCGATGAAATAATACTGGTATCCTTTGAAAAATATAAATATATTACATTCAATTAATAGGAGGAAATTTATTATGAATTTTTTTGAAGCAGTAGAAACACGCCGTTCTGTATATGCACTTAACAAAGAAGTAAAGGTGTCTGACGATCGTATTAAAGAAATCGTTGAGCATGCAGTAAAACACGTACCGTCCTCATTTAACTCCCAATCTTCTCGTGTCGTTGTTCTCTTCAAAGGCGAGCACGAAAAATTGTGGGACATGACAACAGAAGTACTGAAAGCAGTTATGGGCGATGCAGACTTCTCTGGAACTAAGCAAAAAATGGATATGTTTAAAGGCGCTTACGGTACCGTGTTGTTCTTCGAAGATCAAACGGTTATAGCTGGCTTGCAAGAAGCATTCCCTGCTTATGCAGAAAACTTCCCAATCTGGTCTGAACAAACTTCTGGTATGCACCAATTCGCCGTATGGACTGCTCTTGCTACAGAAGGGGTCGGCGCTTCCTTACAGCATTATAACCCATTGGTTGACGAAAGAATTGCAAATGAGTGGAACGTTCCTGAATCATGGAAACTTCGTGCTCAAATGCCGTTCGGTGGTATTGCACAACCAGCTGGCGACAAAGAATTCAAACCGCTGGATGAGCGCATTAAATTCTTCGGTTAAGTTTCTATCTAGTTCTGAGCCATTCCTTTATCTTCGGATGAAGGGATGGCTTTTTTAGTTGTAAACATTTCTACTACAGGTACTGTTCGTCCAATATTCTGCATACATAACCTTATATCTCAAAATGCAAAAAAGAGGAGAGTGGGAATGTGGAGTGGAGTATGATCTGGGAGCTCATTGATCCGCGTCTAGTTGGGGTCGTAGCCGCTTGCTGGGTCGTAGGATTTATTCTTAAATCTACGCCGGCTATACCGGATTGGACCATTGTATATGTCGTTGTTATTGTTGCTGTACTACTTGCGGTCTGGATGCTGGGTTGGTCTCCCGATTCAGTCGTGCAGGGGATTTTGGCCGGTTCTTTCTCCGTATATGGACATCAGGTGGTTAAACAGACGCGCAGTATTGGAAGAGAGAACTAGGGGAATGGGCCGATAATCAAGTAAAGGAATATAATAAAAACCGTAACCCAGTGCATAAGGGTTACGGTTTTTTATTGAACTGCTTTTTATAATAAGGAAAGATTTATTTCAGATCTTCAATGGAATCGATATCCATGTAAGCTGGAACAGTAAGTCCTGTTTTTGCACCTTCCATATTCACACCAACATCTTCGACTTTGTCAATATAACGGTCGTAGTATGCTGCGGAAGTTACAGGCATCCATGCTGCCAGGGTAGCATCCACATCTCCATCTGCGACACCAGTCCACATAGGACCCATCTCTACTTGAAGTGAAGTTACATTGTAACCAAGCTCATTTTCGAGGACATATTCCACAAGATTTGTACTTGCGATTTCAGAGTCCCAAGCAACATAGCTAAGTTTCAATGTCTCCCCATTCGAAGACCGCAGACCTTTTGTCCACTCATCGACTTTGTCTTGATGAGCTTCAGCCCATTCTTTTGCTGCCTGCTGTGGATCGGAGCCGTCCTGAATGGCAATCATCATTTCAGCCATCTCTTCAGCCGTCCAGTTAAAGCGATCCAAGAATTCATAGGCTGTTGGATGATCTTCTTTGAGTCCTTTACGGACAATCGTACGAATTTCTTCCGCATCACCATAAGATTTTAGCGGATCTTCAAGGAACTTCAGATCATATTTGTTGAACATCCAGTGCGGAGTCCATCCCGTGATAATAATAGGGTCTTCATTCTTCATTGCTTTCTCCAGCATCGCTGTCATCGCAGAACTGGAACCTTCCACAAGCGTCCAATCTGTCAGATCGTAATCTTCCAGTGCTTGTGTCGTAGAAGTCATAATACCGGCACCAGGGTCGATACCAATAATCTGATAATTCACTTCTGCGCCAGTTGCGTTCTGATTTGCACTATCAGCAGTATCATTACCTACAAAATACTGGGAAAAACCAGCGATCAGTACAATGGCTGTAGCAGCAGATATCATCCAGATCCGTTGTTTCTGTGTAAAGCGACTGCTTTTCTTCTTCCCTGGCTTACCTACCAGATTTTGCGAGAAACGGTCAAGCACGATCGCGAGTACAACAACGACGAGTCCTGCTTCGAATCCTTTACCAATCTGAAGTTGTCCAACTGCACGGTATACTTCAGCACCAATTCCTTGTGCCCCAATCATTGATGCGATTACGACCATGGATAGTGACAACATGATGGTTTGGTTAACACCACTCATTAGTGTTGGCATCGCTAGCGGAAGCTGTACTTTAAATAGCTTTTGAGTTGAAGTTGAACCAAAAGCATCAGCCGCTTCCACAAGTTCCGTAGACACTTGGCGGATACCAAGATGCGTCATACGAATTGTTGGCGGAATGGAGAAAATAACAGATGCAATAACACCCGGTACAACGCCCAGACTAAAGAAAGTAACGGCTGGAAGCAGGTACACGAACGCAGGCATCGTCTGCATGAGATCGAGAACCGGAGTAACGACTCTTTCCACGCCGCGGCTATAAGCCGACAGAATACCAAGAGGTACACCAATCACGACGGATACAATTCCTGACGTTACGACGAGTCCCAGTGTATCCATGGATTGTGTCCAGTAACCTAGGTTATAGATGAGCAGGAAGCCAATTACCGTGAATGCGGTAAGCTTCCATTTTCCAAGTAAATAAGCAAGAACCCCAAAAATAATAATGAAAAGAAATGGGTGGGGTAATAAAAACAGGCCTGAGAAAAATCCGACGACACTTTCGATAATAGTCGAAATGACGCCGAAGAATCCGGAGAGTGTGTCATTTAGCCAATTAACGGCGACATCTGTCCACTCAGCTATGGGTAACTTCGGCATTAGATGGTTCCTCCTTCGTTGTAACTTCGCCGCCAAGGGCTCCAAGCAGTGCGCCTCTTACGATAACGCCTACGATTCTTCCATTGTCACCTACTACGGCTACAGGAACTTTGGCAGAGCTTGTAATTTCAAATAGATCATTCATCATCGTTTCAGGCGGTACTTGAGGTCCGTCTGTAATGAGAATATCTTGTAATGTTTTACCGTCTTTAAAGGCTTGAACGGCATCTTCCGCTGTAATAACACCGAGTAGTTTTTTAGTACGGTCGATGACAAACAGATTAGATATACCGCGTTCACGCATCAGCTCAAGGGCAACCCGTGGGCCGCGGTCAAGTGTAATGGTCTCTGGTCGGAGCATGACGTGAGAAGCAGTGAGTACTTTAGATAAGTCCACATCCTCGACGAAACGAGCGACAAATGAGTTAGCAGGCTGAATCATAATTTCTTCCGGTGTGCCAATTTGTTCAACAGAACCGTCTTTCATCAGCGCAATTCGGTCTCCAATACGAAGAGCCTCGTCCAGATCATGCGTAATAAAGATAATTGTTTTTTGCATGCGATCTTGCAGCTCTAAGAGCTCATCTTGCATGTCACGGCGAATCAGTGGATCAAGTGCGCTGAAAGCTTCGTCCATAAGCAGTACTTCTGGATCGTTAGCAAGGGCACGTGCAAGACCGACACGCTGTTGCATCCCGCCGCTTAGCTCGCTTGGAAGTTTATCTTCCCAACCTTTAAGTCCTACCAGCTCAAGAGCTTCTTTTGCTTTTTCTCTGCGTATTGCTTTATCTACTTTTTGAATCTCCAAACCATATTCAACGTTATCGAGTACAGTACGGTGAGGTAGAAGAGCAAAACTTTGGAATACCATGCTGATGGTTTCGCGGCGAACTTTACGCAGTTGCTCTTTGTTCATTTTACGAAGATCTTTCCCGTGAACGAGAATTTCACCTGAAGTAGGTTCGATCAAACGGTTAAGCATTCGTACAAGTGTGGATTTACCACTACCAGAGAGCCCCATGATAACGAAGATTTCTCCCTGTTTAATGTCCATATTGACTTGATTTACGCCGACCGTAATATTTTTCTCTTTAGCCAAGCGCTTTTTATCCCAACCTTGTTCAAGAAGCTTAACTCCCTCTTGAGCATTAGGACCAAACAGCTTACTTACATTTTTCACTTCTAGTATGGTCATGCTTATCTTTACACCCCTTTTTCTATAACGATATAAGCTTTATTTCACTTAATTTAAACATTTGCCTTTGCCATTGTAACAAAATGGCTCTATACTTTCAATTGTACATTCCGTATGTTTAGTTTGTACAGTAAAAACTGTACGAATTGAATATTAGGAAAATACGCAGATTTTCTTGTCTATTCTTCACTTATTGAGGAATAGCTACGTAGGATACAACTTTACTTTTCATATTGCTTTTCTTAAAATAGATCATGACAATTAACACCAATTGTGATTAAAGTCATCGATTTATCAATTTGATTTATAGATTGTCCTTAATGTAATTCTTTTATGATTTGGTTATTTGAACCTAATACCGTGAATATTTCAGTATTTATGTGAACAGTAAGCGTTTTTATACATGTAGGATTAAGGGTAGAATGGGAGGTTACAAGCATGAGCTTGGACCAATTAAATGAAGAACAACAATTAAAAATAATGAATATTCGTAAGCGTGTAATTCAAACCGTGGGTAAAAATATGGAATTGTACGGACTCACTTCTTCTGCGGGCCATTTATATGGACTTCTCTTTTTTGCGAATCATCCTATGACGCTTGATGAGATGGGAAAAGAAATGGAAATGAGTAAGACAAGTATGAGCACGAGTGTACGTAATCTTCTTGATCTTCAAATGGTGAATAAGGTGTGGAGTAAAGGCTCTCGTAAGGATCAGTATGAAGTGGAGTATGACTGGCATCAGACCTTTATGGATTACTTCACCATTAAATGGAGACAAGCGGCAGAAAGTAATCTTCTTTCATTTAAAAAAGCAATAGAAGAACTAAATAGACTTTTAAAAGAACATATTGAAGATGAAAAACTTTACGAGTTCCTTTCTAGAGATAAGAAAAAGATGGAGGAAGCCGTAGCTTACTACAAGTGGCTGAACCGTTTAATTGATGCCATGGAATCAGAAGAAATTTTTCAGCTTGTTCCTAAAGAAGAATTGGATAATTGAATCAATTTCTTGATAAGTCTCACTTCTACCGCAGAAGGTTGAGGCTTTTTTTATGCGTTTTAATCCATTTTGACTATTCATTTATCCAGCTTGTCAGGCCAGTCTGCATAAATCGAACAAGTCCCTCATAAACATGTATCAATCAGTCGAAAACAGTGTTAAAGGGGATGATGTCATGCGCCGGATATCATGGATAATTGCCATGGTACTGTGCTTTTCAGGTCTGCTTACGGCTTGTGGACCAAAGGATGCAGAGTCAGTAGTAAAAGATTTGAACGAGGTCGTAGGAGAGCTAGAAAGTTACAAAGGTTCGGGTGTAATGACACTTTATTCTGGAGAGACACCACAGGAGTACAAAGTAGAAGTATCGCATCAAAAACCTTCTTATTATCGGATTGCTTTAACGAACGCGAAGAAAAACATCACACAAATTGTACTTCGTAATGATGATGGCGTATTTGTTCTAACACCGAGCCTGAACAAAAGTTTCCGGTTCCAAAGCAACTGGCCGGACGATCAAGGCCAAGTCTATTTATATGAAACCCTTGTCCGCAGTATTATTGGCGATAACGCTCGTCAATTTGCAGATGAAGATGACAGTTATGTGTTTGACGTAGCTGCGAATTATAATACGCATTCGCTTGTTCGTCAGAAAATTTGGCTGGATAAAGACAATTATTCGCCAAAACATGTTGCCGTATCGGATGCCAATGCTAACGTTGTCGTTGATGTAAAATTTGATACATTTGAATTTGGTACCAAGTTTGAAAAAGATTCTTTTGATATGCAGAAGAACATGTCAGCTGGTAATGGAGAGATTCAGGCACCTGAAGCAGGCAGCACCCCTACGATTAATGAAGATGTGAATACACCGGAAGTATCTGCTTCTGAGGAGCAGGATCCTGGAGTGGATGTTTCCGATCAGCCTGAATTAGGGCAGCCAGGCGATGAGGTTGGGGGAGAAGTGAATCCGGATGACAGTGCGACTGCTGAAGAAGGAGCATCAACATCAAGTGATCTTGGAGACTTTGGAGTCATTGAACCTACGTACCTTCCGAACGGGGTAAACATGAAAGGTGAACCGACGATTATGGAAACAGAAGATGATTATGCGGTCATGTTACGGTTTGAAGGAACATATGATTACACCATTATTGAAGCAAGACCACAAGACAGAGCCTCTTCCTATGCTGCAACAACACCTGTAGATCTTGGCTTTACAATTGGTATGATGACCACAGAATTACCTCAGACTTTAACATGGTTTGATGAAGGAATGGAGTACCGTATTACAAGCGATAACTTACCTGTAGCAGAAATGGTACAAATAGCCGCTTCTATGCAGGACCAATCGGGTAAATAATATGTGAGACAGGCGGATACCGAATATTTACGAAGCATTTCTTCGTAAATTACACGGCTGTTCGCCTCTTTTTTTATCCGCAGATTGTAGGCAAAATGGGGTTTGACGTCGAATATAACAATAATTGTAATTCCTATTCCTTACGTGAATCAAATACCTTAGGTATAGGCATTTGACAGTCGACATTCTCTCGCATACCATTAGTTTATTGTTAGGTAGGAATTAAAATCAGGGAAGGTGACTGAGGGTGGAAGGACAGTATCGCCCGACCCAAGCTGAAATTAACTTGGATCATTTAAGACATAATGTGAATGTATTTCGCAAGAGTTTGCCAGAAGATGTGTTGTTCAGTGCTTGTGTTAAGGCGAATGCTTACGGTCATGGTGCTGTAGAGATGTCGAAAGAACTTGAAAAGATAGGAGTAGACTATCTCAATGTTGCTTTTCTTGACGAAGCCCTAGAACTTCGTAAAGCAGGAATAAACACACCGATACTTATACTGGGATATACACCACCGGAAGGGATAGAGACTGCATATCGTCATGATATTACGCTAACGGTATTTAGTGAGGAAGTTATCACTAGTATCGAAAACCTTCATCCTTCCGAAGACATACGCAAGCTGAAAGTGCATCTCAAGATTGACAGCGGTATGGGGCGTCTTGGAGTGATTACGGCAGAAGACGCAATGCAGGTAGCAAGTCGCCTGTCACGTCTTCCTTATGTGGAACTCGAAGGGGCATATACCCATTTTGCCAAAGCGGATGAAGAAAACAAAGACTATACACTGATGCAATATCAACGGTTCATGGATGTGATTAGCGCGCTGCGGGATTCAGGTTACAAGCTCCCGATCATACATACGGGTAACAGTGCTGCTGCTATTGATACTCCGTCTCTTTCGCTGAATATGGTGCGGGTAGGAATTAGCCTGTACGGACTGTATCCATCTGATGAAGTGGATAAGCAGAGCGTGCATTTACTCCCAGTGCTGACACTAAAAACAAAGATTGTTTATGTAAAAAATGTTCCCGAACATTGGGGCATTAGTTACGGAACCAAGTATTATTCTTCAAAAGAAGAAAGGATTGGAACCCTTCCGATCGGTTATGCAGATGGTTACTCCCGTATGCTAACCGGTAAAACAGAAGTTTTAATACGCGGCCACCGCGTCCCGGTCGTTGGTACCATTTGTATGGATCAGTGTATGGTGTCTTTACAAACGTTAACGGATAAAGAAGATATTAAAGCTGGTGAAGAGGTTGTTCTCATCGGTCAGCAAATGGGCAGTACAATTACTGTCGATGAGCTGGCATCGAAGATTGATACGATTAACTATGAAGTTCTGTGCATGATTGCGAATCGTGTCCCGCGTGTTTATATCCGGGATGGAAAAGTCATCGCTCACGTTAACGCACTGTTATCCTAAGTTTCGTGAAATTTCTGTGAGGAAAGAGGATTTCGTCTAAAACCCGCGAATTGTGTAGATATCTTAAAAATGGATGATGTACGTATCAGTTCATTCCGTTTATAATGAGTAATGCATACTTGATATACGCGGGGCATATATATCCTCTTGTATAAATTTCCTGAAATAACGTTATACTGGTTTACAGTGGCGTAGGTTTTGTGTGGGGGTGGAAGAGACTTGACCAATGTACAGAACACCAAACGGATTATGATCAGTTTACCCGATCATCTTTTGCAGGAAGTTGATGGTATCGTAGCAATGGAAAATTCGAACCGCAGTGAATTTATTAGGCAGGCTATGAAGCTGTATCTGATGGAGCGCAAGAAGCGTTACATCAGAGAAACCATGCAGCGCGGCTACATGGAAATGGCCAAAATTAATTTGACCATGGCTTCCGAAGCCTTTCACGCGGAGGATGATGCAGACAGCATTCTGGGCCGCTTAGTGAGCGGGGTGTAAACATTGATCGTAAAACGCGGAGACGTATTTTTTGCGGATCTTTCACCCGTTGTTGGTTCCGAGCAAGGGGGAGTCAGACCGGTGCTTGTGATCCAGAATGATATCGGCAATCGGTTTAGCCCAACCTGCATCGTAGCTGCCATTACGGCACAGATTCAGAAGGCGAAATTGCCGACCCACGTAGAAATTGATGCCGAAGCGCATGGTTTTGACCGGGATTCTGTCGTTCTGCTTGAGCAGATTCGGACCATTGATAAGCAGCGTCTTACAGATAAGATTACGCATCTGGATGATGAGACGATGAAGCTTGTCAATGAATCGTTACAGATCAGCCTAGGTTTAATTGATTTCTAGGTGAGCATAAAGAGCGAACAGTATTGCAGTACTGTTCGCTCTTTTTGTTATGTTTTGACTTTTCTTCCATGTAAAATAAGCGTTTTAGTATTTATTTTAGATTAAGGCGATATCAGAAGACGAAGATAGTACATTGCATTTAAAATCAACCGATTCTATACTGAGAAGAGGGTTAACAATTTTTGCATTTTATTTTTGAAAGCGCTATTAAATAGACATGGGAGTGGATAACAACATGGCGATTTTTTATAACGAAGAGAAACGGCTTTTTCACCTGCAAACCAAGAGTGCTAGTTATGTGTTTCGTGCGCTACCTACAGGTCATTTGACTCAAATATATTATGGTAAAAGATTACGCGATAACGATTTCGCTTGGATTCATGTACGTGAGGAGCGTTGTTCGTTCAGCCCGAATCCAGTACCAGAAGACCGGACCATCTCCTTTGATACCTTGCCTCAGGAATATCCGGTATATGGTACGAGCGATTTTCGTCATCCGGCTTTCCAGCTTCGTCAGCCGAATGGATCAACGGTAACTGAATTTTTGTACAAAAATCACCGAATTGTAAGCGGTAAACCTGCATTATCGGGACTGCCAGCAACTTATACAGAGCAGGATGCCGAAGCAGATACCTTGATTGTAGTACTTGAAGATTCTGTAGCAGGAATCCAATTAGAACTGACTTATACCGCATTTCATGAGTACGATGCTATCACACGTTCCGCGCGAATTATAAACACTGGAGATGCTAGAAACGAAATTGTACGCGCTTTAAGTGCAAGTATTGATTTCCCGCATGCGAACTACGAGTGGCTTCAGCTTTCAGGAGCTTGGATTAGAGAACGGAATATTGTCCGCAAACCGCTTACCTTTGGTAATCAAAGTATAGAAAGCCGCAGAGGTTCCAGCAGTCATCAGCAGAATCCATTTGCAGCTCTTTTAAGTCCGAATGCAACAGAAGATACAGGTGAAGTTTATGGATTTAGCCTTGTATACAGCGGTAACTTCATAGCACAAGCGGAAGTGGACCAGTTCCAAACAACACGCTTGTCCTTGGGCATTAATCCATTTGAATTCGGCTGGGTTCTTGAGCCAGGCGAAGCTTTCCAGACACCAGAAGTTGTTATGGTTTACTCTGATGAGGGTCTTGGCAAAATGTCTCATACGTATCACAAATTATACAGGGAGCGTCTAGCAAGAGGACAGCATCGCGATCAGGAACGCCCGATTCTCGTTAATAACTGGGAAGCGACTTATTTTAACTTTACAGCGGACAAGATTGAGAACATTGCTCGCGCTGGGCAAGAACTTGGTATTGAATTGTTCGTTCTTGATGATGGTTGGTTTGGACATCGGGATAGTGACAATTCTTCATTAGGCGATTGGTTTGTTGATAAAAACAAGCTGCCTGAAGGTTTGGACGACCTGGTGGGGCGTGTAACAGAGACGGGTATGCAGTTTGGCTTGTGGTTTGAACCAGAGATGGTATCACCAGATAGTGAGCTTTATCGAAATCATCCAGATTGGTGCTTGCATATCCCACATCGCCGCCGTACAGAAGGCAGACAGCAGCTCGTTCTTGATATGTCCCGTAAAGACGTGCAAGACGAAATCGTTCGTATGATATCGGATATTTTGGCAAGTGCTCCGATCACGTACGTGAAATGGGATATGAATCGAAATATGACAGAAGTCGGTTCCGCTCTATTGCCGCCAGAGAAACAGAAAGAAACAGCTCACCGCTATATGCTCGGTTTGTACGATGTGATGGAGCGGATTACTTCGAAGTTCCCGCACATTTTGTTTGAAAGCTGTTCTGGTGGCGGAGGCAGATTTGACCCAGGAATGCTGTACTACATGCCGCAAACATGGACAAGTGATAATACCGATGCCGTATCACGTATGAAGATTCAATACGGTACAAGTCTTGTATATCCGATTAGCTCCATGGGTTCTCATATTTCAGCTGTTCCAAATCATCAGGTTGGCCGGAATACCTCTCTTGAAACCCGTGGTCATGTGGCGATGTCCGGTAATTTTGGATACGAACTGGATCTCACTTTATTTGATGAGAATGATAAAAAAACGGTGCAGGAACAGGTTGCCTTGTACAAAGAGATTCGTAAGACCGTACAATTCGGCGTGTTTCATCGTTTGTTGAACCCGTTTGAAGGAAACGAAGCGGCATGGATGTTTGTCTCACCGGATGGTGAAGATGTGGTTGTATTCTACTTCCGTGTACTGTCCGAACCCAATGCTCCACTGCAGCGTCTGAAGCTGAAAGGACTTGAGCCTGAACGTGATTATGCAGCCGTAGATGGAGAAGGTGTATACAGCGGGGATGCCCTGATGTATGCCGGTATTTCCGTAGGAAATAAAGTAGGAGATTATCATAGCGAGATGTACCGTTTCAGACGCGTATAGATCGTTTTTGTAATCGTTTAACAGGAAAGACTGCAAAAGCTGCCTTAAGGTACTGCTGCTGCAGTCTTTTTTTGCCGTAAATACAGTAATATGGCGCGTCAAAAGTGGAAATTGAGCCGAAGTTCTGTGATAATAAGATACATCCCGCCTGAGGTGGTGACATAGAGATCCGGAAATAGTGATGGGACAGACAGATTCGTGTACGGTATACTTTTTCTGGGCAAATTTTAAAATAAACAGAAATCGAAGTGCAGGCTAAATACCAGCAACTTCGAACTAACCTAAAAAATATGTGCTTTTTATTAAAAAAAGAAATTGGACGTCTCATATTCTTTTGCCGGGTGGTGTTTTGTTTTGCATAAAGTCAGACGGTAGCGGAGTAACAAATGAATTCCAAGAAGTGAAGCGTCCGCCTTTGTGATTGGAGTTGTACCACTGAGTATTAGGATAAAAAACTCCAATCACAACAGCGGTCATGGAATCATTTGTGTACGTAGCGGCTATGAATGCGAAATGCTTGACACCTTGCAACGGAATAATGAGCGGGTAATCCATAGAAGAAAGAGGGATTTTTTTGTCAGAGCTATCCGCAGTTGAAGTGAACGATGAGAAACTGAAAAAAGAACAGGAAGAGCGTATTGTTAATCAAGTCGCTAAAGAACTTTCGCTCTCACTTAAGCAGGTAAGAACAACCGTGTCTTTGTTGAACGAAGGGAATACTATTCCTTTTATCGCAAGATACCGTAAAGAAATGACAGGCGAGCTGGACGAGAATGAGCTGCGTCTGATTGAAGAGAGAACGGTCTACCTCCGTAATCTGGAAGATCGTAAAGTGGAAGTCATCCGGATTATTGAAGAGCAGGGCAAACTGACGGAGGAACTAGCTAAATCCATCAAACAAGCGGTCAAACTTCAAGAAGTAGAAGATTTGTATCGTCCTTATCGTCAAAAACGTAAAACCCGTGCGAGTGTAGCGAAAGAAAAAGGGCTTGAGCCACTGTCCGAGTGGATCTGGAACCAACCGAAACAAGGAAATGTCATGGAAGAAGCCGCTCGTTATGTGAACGAAGAGCTCGGAGTAGATAGTGCAGATACTGCCCTGCAAGGAGCCAAGGATATTCTAGCTGAGAATATCGCGGATGATGCATCCATTCGATCATGGGTAAGAAGATATACACTGGATCACGGTATGCTGACTTCGGAAGCGAAGGATATTGATGTGGAATCCGTATATGAGAACTACTATGACTACCGTGAACTCGCTAAAAAAATGCCGCCGCATCGAATTCTTGCAATTAACCGCGGAGAACGTGAAGGCATACTGAAAGTTGGACTCGATGTTAATGCAGAACCGGTCCATAACTATATTGGCCGTCAGATACTGAAACCATCATCGGTCGTTAGTGACATCCTTGAAAATGTAATTATGGATGCTTATAAGCGTCTAATTGCTCCTTCGATTGAAAGAGAAGTTCGTACAGAGCTAACGGAAAAAGGCGAAGCGCAGGCTATCTCCATCTTCTCAGGTAATCTGCGTAGCTTGCTTCTGCAGCCGCCGATTCCGAATAAACGTGTACTTGGCGTCGATCCTGCTTACCGGACGGGCTGTAAACTTGCGGTTGTAGACGAAACAGGAAAACTGCTTGAGGTAGCTGTAACGTATCCAACACCGCCGAATAATAAGAAGCAGGAAGCGTTGGCTAAATTTAAAGAATTGATCAGCAAATATGATATTGAACTGATTGTCATTGGAAACGGGACAGCTTCCCGTGAAACCGAGCAATTTGTAGCGGAAGTCATGCAAGAGATCGGTGATCCAGATCTTGCTTATCTGATCGTGAATGAAGCAGGGGCGAGTGTATACTCCGCTTCTAAGATTGCACAGGAAGAATTCCCTGATCTGGACGTAGCAGAGCGCAGTGCTGCTTCCATTGCTCGCCGGGTTCAAGATCCACTGGCTGAACTTGTGAAGATTGATCCAAAAGCCATTGGTGTGGGTCAATACCAACATGATGTATCTCAAAAACATCTAGAAGAAAGCCTGAAAGCCGTAGTAGAATCTGCCGTTAACCATGTTGGTGTAGATGTGAATACAGCTTCTCCTTCGCTGTTGTCTTATGTAGCGGGAGTAAACTCCACGATTGCTAAAAATATTGTGAAATACCGTGAAGAGCATGGTAAGTTTTCTTCTCGAAAAGAACTGCAAAAAGTTCCGCGTTTAGGCGCCAAGACGTTTGAACAATGTGCTGGATTTATGCGTATTTCGGAAGGGGATAACCCGCTGGATAAGACAGCTATTCACCCGGAATCTTATTCTGTAGTTGACCGAGTCTTTGCAGAACTCAAAGTGGACCTGGATAAACTGGGAACCGAAGAACTGACTCGGATCTTGGAAGAACAAAGCGCACAAGAGCTTGCTGACAGAGTAGAGGTCGGTCTGCCGACACTGCGCGATATTCTTGAGAACTTACAGCGTCCGGGTCGTGACCCGCGTGAAGAGTTGCCGCTTCCTATTTTCCGTACCGATGTACTGAAGATTGAAGATCTGGAACCGGGAATGGAACTGCAAGGAACCGTTCGTAATGTAATTGACTTCGGTGCTTTTGTAGACATTGGCGTGAAAAGTGATGGACTAGTTCATATCTCGCAGCTTAGCAACGGTTTTGTAAAGCATCCAATGGATGTGGTTTCCGTAGGAGATAATGTAACAGTATGGGTGCTTAGCGTAGATTTGAAAAAGGGCCGCGTTGCTCTTACGATGAAGGACCCAAATCAAACGAATCAGTAAAATTTCATAACGACAGCGAAAGCCGATGATGAGGATGCACTATGTCTGATTCACCGGCTGGCAGCTGTTTAAAGATCAGGTTCATTAGCCATACCATGATGAGCGCCTGGTCGATTACGATAGAAGAACCAGCATTCGTTCAGCAGCCGAATTTGTCGGCGATCTTTCTTATGGAAAGCACGCATGAGTTGGTTACTAAGCCATTGGGGCACGGGGAAATCCCTCCTCCATAGGTTCATTTCTGTACGTTAGCATATGGGGTGAGAGCCCGAATTGTGCCAGTTCACATGAAAATAACCGTTCTACAAGGGAATGTAGAACGGTTATTTGTGTCGTTTTTTTATAGTGGATGAGTTAGAGTAAGTTCTTCTTCTTCGTACCATTGTTCTAGCTGTGCCTGAAGGGCACGAATCTCGGTAAGCAGGGCGATCAGTGGATAGTGTTCTTCTTTTACAGCTGCAAAGGCTTTCTCTAGATCGTTAATATAGGCAAGACCTTGTGTAATCACATAGCGTTCTTCCAGCAGATCCAGCTGATCACATTCAGCGATGGCTCTAGGAAGTGTAGGAACAATATCAGCGGTCAGCTTATCGATTTCTTTATTCAGCCTAAGATTCAGTGCGCTGAGCTGATAAGCATAATCGGAGGGCATTTCCACAAATTCTAACTGATCGGCGTGTTGCAGAATAACGTATCGCATTTTAGACATACGTGCATTTCTCCCCTTTAGTTCGGTCAGTGGTTCCTTGACAGTGTATCCCAAGGTATACTTACAATCAAGTAGAAACAATGAAAGAAAGAGAGCTGAGCATATATGAATTCCATGACGAACGAAGAACTGCAGACATGGATTGAGCGCATCTCACTCGAAAGTTTTGGCGTTCCATTTCAGCATGAGGCCACGTTTAACAGCAGGCTAACCACGACTGGCGGCAGATACATGCTCCGCAGTCATCGAATAGAGATTAATCCTCATCAGCTTAAGGTCTACGGCAAAGAAGAAGTCGAGAAGATTATCAAGCATGAACTATGCCATTATCATCTACATATACGAGGGAGGGGCTATCGTCATCGCGACCCTGAATTTAAACAGCTTTTAGCAAAAGTAGGGGGAAGTCGTTTTTGCCAGTCCTTGCCGGACGGAAAAGGCCGAAGAACCCTGCCCTATAAATATAAACTTGTCTGCCAGAAGTGCGGGCAAACGTATCAGCGTAAGCGCAAGGTAGATGTTAGGAAGTATCGGTGCGGCAAATGTGGCGGTAAGCTTGTCATGTCGGAGCTAGTCACTCCCTAAGTTTCATAGATGAAGGAGATTATTTCATTGCAACCTATTTTACGTGTAGAAAACTTGAGGAAAAAATACGCAGGTCTAGATCGTCCTTGGTTATTTGAGCGGGTGACAGCAAACATTTATCCCAATGACCGAATTGCACTGCTTGGTGTATCTGGTCAAGGGAAGAGTACCTTGCTCCGCATTCTGTCGAGATTGGACATTCATGACGATGGTATCTTGGAGTACAGCGGTGTTTCATATGAACAAATGGACCCGAGGGAGTGGAGGACACATATTGGTTATGTAGCGCAGCAGGCAGTGATGCTCGAAGGAACAGTGGAGGACAATCTTCGGCTTTATAGCTCACTGCATCAGAAAACCTACAATGAAGAACTGGCTCATTTTTTGCTAGAGAAGGTGGGTCTGTCGGGTCTCGATCTTACTCAAAATGCAAAAAGTTTGTCTGGTGGGGAGAAACAGCGTATTGCGCTTGTGCGATCTTTATTGATGCAACCTGAGGTACTGCTGCTGGATGAGATTACGGCTTCGCTGGATCAAGGAAGTAAGAAAAGAGTAGAAGAAATTCTTCACGATTGGGCGGAGATTCATCAAACCGCGATGATCTGGGTTACTCACGATTTGGAGCAAGCTAGACAGGTTTCAAATCGGGTATGGTTTATGGCCCAGGGAACACTTCTTCATGACCTAGCTTCTACTGAATTTTTTGAGAATTTGGCAGATGAAGAGATTGCCCGGTTTCTGAATGCAGCAGGGGAAGGCAGGAACACATAAATGTCGATTGTAGCACTTAGTTTCACTCTTATCTTTGTTATAATTACCATGCTTGTTTCGGTATGGCAAAAGGTCGGTCTAGAAAAAGAAATTGCTATTGGAACCATTCGCTCTGCTATACAGCTGTTGCTCGTCGGGTATATTTTGCAATATGTTTTTAACACCAAAAATCCCTTGCTCCTGTTGCTCATTATTTCAATCATGATCCTCGTTGCTTCTTATAATGCATCAAAGAGAGCGAAAGGGATAACAGGGATTGTCTGGCGGATCTATGTATCGATTGCACTCACGGAGCTGCTGATGATGGCACTCGTGCTCGGTCTAGGTATCGTTGAGGTGTCTCCGCGTTTCATTATACCCATCAGCGGGATGACCATCGGGAATGCGATGGTGGTAGCCGGGTTATTCTTAAACCGAATGAAGGAAGAAGTACATTCATCAAGACCCGAGATCGAAACCTTACTCGCGCTAGGGGCAACAGCCAAGCAGGCTGTACATCTTCAATTGAAAAAAGCAGTGAAATCAAGCATGATTCCTACCATAGATAGTATGAAGACGGTAGGGATTGTTCAGCTTCCCGGTATGATGACCGGGATGATTATAGCGGGTGCAGACCCAGTAGAAGCAGTAAAGTATCAGATACTTATTGTATTTGCTTTTACAAGTTCTGCGGCAATTACGGCGATTACGTTGGCACTACTCAGCTATAAATTGTGGTTTACAGATGATCTAAGAGTCAAGGGAATTTGAAGCTTGACTCTTCTTTAAAGTTTTGATAAATTATATATAGTTAATGTTCCCTGATAGCTCAGTTGGTAGAGCACTCGACTGTTAATCGAGTTGTCACAGGTTCGAGCCCTGTTCGGGGAGCCATACTTTTGGAGAGATACCCAAGTGGCTATAAGGGGACCCTCTGCTAAGGGGTTAGACTGCGTAAGCGGTGCGAGGGTTCGAATCCCTCTCTCTCCGTTCGAAGTAAACATTGGAAAGCCCGAGAGGGCTTTTTTTTGTTGTCTGTATCTTATAATTGATGAGTTTTGTATTGTTATAAGAACAAGACGATACGGAAGTTTATAGAAAAGAGCGCATGGAATCCATGCGCTCTTTTTCATTACAACTACCGATTGTTCACGGGTAGATTTTTTAATTTTTGTTTAATGGCATAGGCAACGCCATGTTCTGTATTTTTTAAAGTAACCTCTTTAGCTATTTCCTTGATCTTGGGATTCGCATTACCCATAGCAACAGAATGATGGACCATGGACAACATCGACACATCGTTAAAGCTGTCCCCGATCGCCATCGTATCTTCCATGGATACTCCAAGACGAGATGCTAGTTTACTTAGCGCATTTCCTTTAGATGCTTCAGGATGTTCTACCTCAAAATTATGATCTGCGGAAATGACCATCGCTACATTCTCGTCGTGCCGAAATTGCGCACGGCCTTTCTCCAGTTTTTCATGATCAAAAGAAAGAGAAAGGATATTGTAAATTTCGGCACTTTCCGGAATGTTACGATAACTCGGAATACGCACGATTCCCGTTTGTTCATATTGTTTCTCTGCGAGCCTTAGCAAACGATCCATACTTTCCTCTGGGTTTGCACTAAGGGCGCGGTCAATTTCGATAGACATGAGTTGATGTCCCTGATTGGGAGAATAGATTGCCTGATCCGTGAGCACTTCATAATAAAATTCGTTCGCTTCCAGCCATTCGAGTATGCCAAACGCGATATTTCGATCCATAGGAATGGATTCGATTTTATTTTCATTTTCATCGTGGGTAGTAGCTCCGTTAGCTGCAATAACGGGTGTAACAAGTCCAGCCTTTTTACAGATGGCTCTTACATCAGCATGGGCTCTTCCTGTAGCGATAACCACATGGATCCCGTTATTTTGGGCCGAACGGATCGCATCCGCATTTTCGGAACTAATCTGACTTTCGGTATTAAGCAGTGTTCCATCTAAATCAATCGCAATAAGTTTAATCATTATAAATCCTCCTGTTCTTCAGTAGAATCCGGCACTAAAACTTCCACTTGATGTTGTCCAAAAAAATCCATCATGGCTGTGCTCGGAAGTTGATCTGTGATA
This sequence comes from Paenibacillus sp. Marseille-Q7038, assembly GCF_965111595.1. NCBI lineage: Bacteria > Bacillati > Bacillota > Bacilli > Caryophanales > Paenibacillaceae > Paenibacillus > Paenibacillus sp. Marseille-Q7038. The sequence goes on from NZ_CBCOOM010000001.1 coordinate 190,564, forward strand.
ATAACATCAACTAGAGACCAGTCTGCAAATCGGTAGAAATAATTTCGACCAAATTTAGAATGATCTGCAAGAACGATGACCATTTCGGCTTGCTCCATCATCTTACGTTTTACTTTTCCTTCTTCATCATCTGCGCTGAGTCCGTCTGTAGTAATTCCGCCGACACCAATAAATGCTTTCTCAACATAATAATTAGATAGAGCTTCGATCACAGAAGATCCATAAACATAGCGATGTTCCTTATGAAGAATACCGCCCAGAAGTCTGATATGGATCGAGTCCTTTTCGGATAGTAAATCAGCTGAGTTGATGGAGTTCGTAATCACGGTGCAATGATCGGCATGTAAAAATTCAGCGCAGGCTTGAACAGTGGTAGAAGAGTCAAGAATGATACGGTCACCTTTGCGAACCAGAGCGGCAGCAAGTTTCCCGATTTTTTTCTTTTCTTCGGATACAATGACAAGTCGATCTTTATAATTTTTGAATTCCTGAATCGGGGAGGGGAGAAGCGCGCCTCCGCGAGTACGGACAATAAGGTCTTGTTCTTCGAGCTTAATGAGATCACGTCTAGCTGTATCTCTAGATACATCGAACTGATGACAAATTTCTTCAATAGAAATTCGTCCTGCGTTAGCAAGGTGATCCATAATAAGTTGCATTCGTTCTTCCTGATACAATTTGGAGACCTCCTAATATTATGCATCAATATAAGTAATTTTAATGTTTTATAAGTCAAAATGCAATATTTAAAAGAATAATACTTATATGATGAGGCTAAAACTCCATTTATATAAGGGAATATAAGTTTTTTATTTTATGATAAAAAAAATTGAAAAAGGGGTTGTCATGGCTATTTATATTATGTTATACTCTATCTTGCTGCTGAAGAGCGCAGGATGTTAATAAGGCCCGTTGGTCAAGGGGTTAAGACACCTCCCTTTCACGGAGGTAACAGGGGTTCGAATCCCCTACGGGTCACTTTTTCTCTTAATGATTTATGAAGAAACCAATCCGTGTTATGGCAAATAACATCATGGAACTTCTCATCAAGAGCCATTAGCTCAGTTGGTAGAGCACCTGACTTTTAATCAGGGTGTCGAAGGTTCGAGCCCTTCATGGCTCACCAGTTATAATTTTATATGCGGTCGTGGTGGAATGGCAGACACGCTACCTTGAGGGGGTAGTGGGTGTATACCCGTGGAGGTTCGAGTCCTCTCGACCGCATCATATTGAAGAAGAGCCTTATGCTATTGCATAAGGCTCTTCTTTTTATGTCTTCTTATAGATTCGCATAGTAAGAGGAAGAATTGAGTATAAAAAAAGGACTGTTTCTGGAACCGAATGAAGTACGGGCCAAGAAAAGTCCTTTTAGATAGAATAATATTGATTTATATTGAAATGAAATTTACTCAAAATAATACATAAACCCAATTGCACCGACACCTGTATGTGTACTGATAATAGGTGAGGTATAGCTGATCTCTACATCTTCATAACCAGTAAGCTCGTGAATTAAATCTTTCAGCTGAGATGCCAATTTAAAATTTTCAGCATGGGCGATTCCGACTTTGTGGATCGTTTTTCCTTTCACATCTTCAGCAAACTGCTTGGCCAGATGTCTTGCGATCTGAGCTTGGCTTCTAAGATTGACAACGGGAGTATACTTACCGTCAACAAGAGAAGCAACAGGTTTGATATGCAGGAGGGAGCCGATCAGCGCTTTCCCTTTACCGATTCGTCCACCTTTTACCAAGTTATCAAGTGTATCTACCGCAACAAACAGTTTGGTATTTTTTCTGACCTCTTCTATTTTACTTATGATTTCTTCAACTGTCTTGCCTTGCTCCGCCATTGTAGCAGCTTCGACTACTTGATAAGCGAGTGCTTTGGATGTGAATTGGGAATCGATGACGGTTACTTTAGCATCTGACATGTCGGCAGCCATTTGCGCTGAACGTACAGTGCCGCTCATGCCTCCGGTCATATGAATGGATATGATCTCGTATCCTTCTTCATGAAACCGGTTATATCTTTCTAAAAATTCGCCGGCAGCCGGCTGAGAACTCTTAGGAAGTTCATCACTTTGGATCATTTTTTGAATGAATTCTTCAGGTGTAATATCTATTTGGTCAAGATAGGTTTCGCCTTTAATGGTAAAAGAAAGAGGCACCACTTCAATACCGTATCTTTGAATGACGGAACGGTCGAGATCTAGTGTAGAGTCCGTCACAATTTTAATTTTACTCATTTGTTCACTCCTTCATAAATAGAGGCCATCATATAAAGGATAACGCATTTTTCTCGTATTCACCAGTGACAGATATAACTATATAAAGCATCCACAGTAAGTACAAATATCGGACGAAGGGTGTGCATGTTGTATGTTATAATATGAAATTAAAACCTGAGTTAGATGACTTGCTAGTCTACGGATTGCTGGACTTTAATATTATGATGGCTTCATGGAAGGCGGTCTTATATGCATTCGATTTACGAGCGAATTGAGCATTTAATTATGAAAAAAGGGATGACCAAAAAAGCATTTTGTGAGGAATTAAAAATAAGCACGGGTAATCTAGGAGATTGGAAACGGGGAAAATCAACTCCGAGTACAACGAAACTAATTGAGATTGCTACTTTTTTTCAAGTGAGTTTGGATTGGATCATGCTTGGCAAGTTTGATGAAGAGATTAGAGAGCAGAAAACTGCTTATAGTATGGGAAATTGTGATCTGAATATAAACGTAGGGGATTTAACTACGGAAGAGCAGGCTTTCATTAGAGAGTATATTGAATTCACAAAATATCGTAAAAGAAAATGAGCAGGCCTTTACGCCGGGAAAGTTCCTGAGAAGGATAACAGAAGATAACGGATTACATAAGAACACTTAAATAGTTATTACATGCAGACCATGATCTTAGAGATCATGGTCTGGTTTGCTTTTCATACTTTTCTGAAAAGTGAAAGTTATTCCCTTTAGATTAGTCAGTGATTTCATTTGTCTCCGATCCAGATGAAATAATATCATTCCTCTTGTATCGAATATCCCTCTCATACCATTATTCTTTGTTAAAGACGTTCCGCCATATCGCATGAGTTTGCTGCGTTCCTTCCGTCTCACGCTCTTTCCATTACTTCAGAAGTTAGGATGGAAATAGCTTTGGGCAAATGAGCTCAACCTTTTAGCAGTGCATTCCGGTTTTTATGTAAGTTATACTAACACTAAATTAGCTTTTTTTTCAGTTCAGTTCTTTATTTTTGTTGTTATGCACCATATAACTAGGCATAGAATAAAAATATGTAAGGTATATTGACACATGAAGTTTCATCCCTCTATAATGTGAGATACCAAACATTAATGGAAAAACAGGAAATAAATGTTCGGGTTCGACTAACTGAATAAAGGGGATGGGGTTCATGTTGATGCGAAAGTTCGGTAAGTGGTTTCCTGTGTTGCTAACAGGTGTGATTATGTTGTCCGGTTGTGTATCCGGGGGAGAAGGTCCAGCTGCACAACCGTCTGCTACGGAGGGCAGTGGTACGGTAAGTGCTTCAAATGGTGACACGATTAAGGTAGGGATTCTGCACTCTCTCAGCGGAACGATGTCGATTAGTGAAGTATCAGTTAAAGATGCGGAAATGCTTGCTATTGAAGAGATCAATGCAGCAGGCGGGGTACTTGGAAAACAAATCGAGCCTGTTATTGAAGATGGTGCTTCGGATTGGCCGACTTTTGCAGAAAAAGCAGGGAAACTGCTGCAGCAAGATCAAGTAGCTGCGGTGTTTGGTGGATGGACATCGGCAAGCCGAAAAGCGATGCTGCCTGTTTTTGAACAAAATAATGGACTATTATTCTATCCCGTACAATATGAAGGACTTGAATCCTCCCCGAACATTTTCTATACCGGAGCAACAACCAATCAGCAAATTGTTCCTTCCGTAAGCTGGCTGCTTGAGAATCGTGGCAAGAAATTCTTCCTGCTGGGTTCGGATTACGTTTTCCCTAAAACAGCGAACAAAGTCATTCAGGCACAGCTTGAGGCAGAAGGGGGCGAAGTGGTTGGAGAAGAATATACTCCCCTTGGTCATACGGATTACAGCACAATTATCAACAAAATCAAAGCCGCAAAACCAGATGTTGTCTATAACACGCTGAATGGAGATAGCAATGTCGCCTTCTTCAAACAACTAAAAGACGCGGGGATTACATCTCAAGATTTAACAACCTTGTCTGTCAGTGTAGCTGAAGAGGAAATTCGTGGTATTGGTGCGGATGTGCTCGCAGGTCATTTAGCAGCTTGGAACTATTACCAAACAACGGACACACCGGAGAATACAAAATTCACGGCTGCTTATAAAGCGAAATACGGAGCCGACCGAGTTACTGCTGATCCTATTGAAGCCGGATATACTGCCGTTTATTTATGGAAAGCAGCCGTTGAAAAAGCAGGATCTACTGATGTAGCTAAAGTGAAAGAGGCAGCTAAAGGAATTGAATTCAATGCGCCTAGCGGCAAAGTGACTATTGATGGAGAGAACCAACATATTTACAAAACGGTACGTATAGGCGAAGTCCAGTCCAATGGACAGTTCAAAGAACTCTGGAACTCAGGTAAGCCTGTGAAGCCTGATCCGTATCTGGAAACCTATGAATGGGGAAAATCACTTGGCGCTAAATAACTTGTTTCTACTATAGATAGAACGGAAGGGAGGCGGCATAATCGATGGATATGTTTTTGCTGCAAGCTTTTAACGGCTTGAGTGTAAGTTCCATTCTGCTTCTGATTGCACTCGGCCTCGCCGTAACCTTTGGACTGATGAATATTATCAATATGGCGCATGGCGAGATGATCATGATCGGTGCTTATGCCACGTATGTAACACAAAATTTATTTATCTCCTACATGCCCTCGTCTTGGTTTAGTACGTACTATCTTGTTGCGCTTCCCGCTTCGTTCCTCCTTGCCGCGGGGATCGGCTGGCTGCTTGAAGTGCTTCTGATCCGCCATTTATACGGAAGGCCCTTGGATAGTTTGCTTGCAACTTGGGGAGTGGGAATGATTTTGCAACAACTGGCAAGGACGATTTTTGGTGCCCCGAATGTCGGGGTGACCAGTCCTTCCTGGCTTAATGGAGGAATGATGGTTACGGAAAGCATCACACTTCCTTATACACGGTTATTCATTATTTTACTGGTCGCTGTCGTACTGTTCTGCATGTACATCTATATTTATAAAACAGCAGCAGGACGCCGGATGCGTGCTGTTATGCAGAATCGTAATATGGCAGGCTGCCTTGGGATCTCTACTCGCCGCGTTGATGGGCTTACCTTTGCCATTGGTTCCGGTATTGCGGGAGTCGCAGGGTGCGCACTTACTTTGCTTGGCCCCATCGGACCATCAATTGGTACCTATTACATCGTAGATGCTTTTATGGTTGTTGTTCTAGGCGGGGTAGGGAAACTGATTGGTACTGTGACAGGGGCGCTCGGAATAGGAGTCTTCAATACCTTATTTGAGACGTACACAAGCGCATCCATTGGTAAAGTTCTGGTATTTGCATGCATCGTTGCTTTCCTTCAATGGAAACCGAGAGGGCTCGTGGCACTTCGTTCACGGAGTTTAGACTAGAGGGGGGACTTAAGGATGCCGTTTATAAATAGACTGGGAACACGGGGGCAACGAATTGCCTGGGGAGTAGTGCTGATTCTGATGAGTCTCGCACCGCTCATATCCACAGAATTTCGGTTAAGCTTGCTTGCAAAATTTCTTGCTTTAGCGATCCTTGCCATTGGACTTGATCTGATCTGGGGTTACGGAGGAGTGCTGAGTTTAGGACATGGAGTATTTTTTGGGCTTGGGGCTTATGCCATGGCGATGTATTTGAAATTACAAGCCAGCGGGCCGGCGCTGCCTGATTTCATGGTATGGAATAGTGTGACGGAACTTCCGTGGTTTTGGGCGATTTTTCGATCTTTCCCTGCTGCGTTTCTACTTGGAATCTTATTACCTGGTTTACTTGCTTTTTTGCTTGGAATATTCACCTTTCGAAATCGAATTACCGGTGTATATTTCACCATATTAACGCAGGCGCTAGTCATGATCATGGTAACACTGTTTGTAGGAAAACAGGAATGGACAGGAGGAACCAATGGGTTAACGGGATATCATCACATTTTTGGGATGGAGCTTCATCGTCCATCAACGACCATTATACTCTATTATGTAACGCTTCTGATTCTAGTCTTGACTTACGTGCTCTGCAAACGAGTCGTGCGCAGCAGGTTTGGTCAAGTGCTTGAAGCTGCCAGAGATGGCGAGAATAGAGTTCGATTTCTCGGATATGATCCTGCGTGGTACAAAACAATGGCGTTTACCTTGTCTGGTGCGCTTGCAGGACTCGCAGGGATGCTGTTTGTCCTTCAGGTTGGCATTATCTCCCCTTCGATGATGGGAATTGTACCCTCGATTGAAATGGTGTTATGGGTTGCACTTGGGGGCCGGGGAACGCTGGTTGGAGCTATGATCGGGGCTGTAGTGCTGAATGCGGCAAAAACAGGAATTAGCGAAGCGTATCCAGAAGGATGGCTTTTCGTTATGGGTGGTCTATTTGTAGCTATCGTATTATTCATGCCTAAAGGTCTTGTTGGTGTATATCACAGTGTAACCGGCATGTGGGTCCGAAAAGGAGGTGTACGAGATGGTCAGTCCGTCCGTAAACGTAAGCATAAGCAAGCAACTTCCTAATGAACAGATCGTACTCACGGTTCAAGATATCACGGTTTCTTTCTCTGGATTTGTTGCGGTACGTAATATGAATTTATCCTTAAAACAGCGAGAACTTCATTTCTTGATCGGTCCAAATGGAGCTGGCAAAACAACGATGCTTGATGTGATCTGCGGAAAAACCAAACCTGTATCAGGTCAAGTTCTTCTTCCGGATGGGACAGATCTCATTTCTAAAAAAGAACATCAGGTCGCAAGACTCGGTATTGGCCGTAAGTTTCAAGCGCCTTCTGTATTTGGGGGGCTCACAGTACATGAGAATTTAGAGATCGCACTGAATCCTAATAAAAATGTATTCTCCACGCTTCGTAAACGGCGAGGGGGATGTCTCACAAGAGAAATGAAAGAAGTGGTGGAACAGATTGGTCTAGGACAACGCTTGAATCTTAGGGCGGGCTCTTTATCCCATGGGGAAAAGCAGTGGCTTGAAATTGGAATGCTTTTGCTTCAAAAGCCTGAAGTGCTGCTGCTTGATGAACCTGTTGCAGGTATGACAGATGAAGAAACGAATAAGACGGGGATTCTGTTAACGGAGATTGCAAAAGAGCGATCTGTAGTTGTGGTGGAACATGATATGGAATTTGTTAGACAGTATGCGCAGAAGGTCACCGTCATGCATGAAGGAACACTGCTCACTGAAGGAACAATGCAGGAGGTTCAGCAGAATCCAGTAGTTGCCGAAGTGTATTTGGGCAAAAGGAGGGAAAAGGATGCTGTTACTGAAGGGGATTGAATCCGGATACGGGGAAAGTATGGTGCTTCGTCAGGTGCATCTCGATATAAAGCCAGGTCAGGTTGTATGTTTAATGGGTCGCAACGGAGTGGGAAAATCGACACTGCTACGAACCCTAATGGGTATTCTGAAGGTGCGAAAAGGCAGTATTCATTGGGATGGAAAAGAAGTAACGAAGTGGGATTCAGCCAAACGTGCTAGGGGCGGAATCGGCTATGTTCCCCAAGGAAGGGATGTTTTTCCGCAGATGAGCGTCAGAGAAAACCTACTGCTTGGACTTGAAACGGCTCCTAGAGGAACAAAAACGATTCCAGCAGATGTACTCGAAATGTTTCCTGTGCTGCAGACGATGATGAATAGACAGGGCGGCGATCTAAGCGGTGGTCAACAACAGCAGCTTGCCTTCGCCAGAGCGCTTGCTCCAAGGCCGCGATTATTGCTGCTGGATGAACCGACAGAAGGGATTCAGCCGTCCATTGTAGACGACATTCGCGATGTTATTATTCAGATTAAGAATCAGGGAGATACAGCAATTTTACTTGTGGAACAAAGTGAAGAATTCGTTCGAAGCGTGGCGGATTATATCTATGTAATGGATAAAGGTGCTATAGCGATGCATGGGAAACCGGAAGAACTCGATCTTGCCAGCTTCGAACATTATCTTACGGTTTAATGAAGGAGTTTTAATGTTGTGATGAATATCGTGCTTCTCTAAGCAGCTCTGCCTTGTTCGGGTGAACAAAGCAGAGCTGCTTGTTTAGGATTCATCTAGAAATTGAGAATACTGAGGATACACTCTTCTTATACAATCAGGACATATATCGTGTGTAAATTCGGCGTGTGTATTTTTTTCCACAAAACGCTCAACGGGATTCCATTCATCCTCATCATCTCGAATTCGTTTGCATACAGCGCAGATGGGCAGCATACCCCGAAGGGTTTTGATCTGAGAAGAAGCATGGCTGAGATGGGTTTCCATGGTTTTGAAAGGGGTGATGTCATAATACGAAATGAGGAGACCGATGAAATCGGGCTGAAGAGAAGTTTTGTATAGGGCAGCTTCTAACCAAAACCATGAATACCCTTGATCTGTAAGGGTGCTTAATTCGCAGGTATAGCCGGTTGTATGTCGCTCCAATACTTTTTGTAGATTAAGAATAATGAGCTGTATATTATGTATGCAGGTTCCTGGGATTTCGCTAAGGACCTTGTAATAATCCATCTTTAGATAGCTCTCTGCAGGATAGGGGAGAAGCTCAGAAATTTTGGTGAGCCATGTTTGATTGTATGAAGAAATATGTCCTTCTTCATTAATTATTACCGTCGCAGAACGAAATTGATTGTAGGAATCTTCGAGTGTAAGCGGGTTTGCTTCAGACAATGGCAGTCTCTCCCTATTAAATATTTCGTTCTTGAAAAAAGAATAAAGAAGGAGTTTTCTTCTTTGTTTTTCCAGAAAAGTATGATTATATTATATACGTTATTACGTCATCTAACAATGATGAATAACTTACATACGTCTTTCTTTTCCGACAATATCGACGATACATGAGGAAAAACACGCCGGAATGGATAGTCGGCGTGTTTTGGGGATGAGTACGGAGAGGGGTTTCTTAATACGAGGTGAGTTTCGATGGAACTCTGGATGCCTTTGTTACTCCTTCATTGAAAGGAAAGTTAGGAATAAGGGGTTGTATGGTGAATCGAGAGCGATGAAATACAGAGGCATCAGACAGATCTATTTTGTTCCATTCCTGATCCAAATGATCTCCTAATGTCTTGCGTAGTTGTTCAAGTTCGTTTGGTTCCGTAGAGAGAAGTTGAGTAGCGTGGAGGAAGCACGCATTCTTGGCAGCGTGGAGATAACCGGATACGGCGTTTAATAGGGGGACACCAAGCTGGTGATTAATCCAAGCATGTACGACAGGTAAGGAAATGACAGCGCCATACTGTTCGGCGGCTTTCTCAAGTGGAGAGAAGTCCATCCATGGATGCAGTGCTTTGGATAACTTGATAAGTCGTTTTCCTGTTGCTCTTGATGAATTCCGTTTATCGGCAGGGAAGTGCTGAACATGAAGCATCTTATCGATAAGTGCTATTCTCCAGTAATCTTGCTTAGCAGAGGCGGTGTATGTTCCCTTGATGGCGAGACCTTCGATTCGGATGAGATTAGGGTAAAGTTCGAGACGCATAAACGTCTCCAGATCCTGCGAAGTACGGATCACTCCTTTCTCAATCTTTGACTTAAGTCCGAAGGAGTGAGAAAACCCTCCTACTTGAAGTGAGGAATCAAGCAGTTTTACGTAGTCGAGCAGCTTATTTCCTCGGTTCATTCGGTTCGCCTCCCTGAATTATCGTGATAATGGAAATTGATCAGAGTAGAGATTGATTACGGTGTTATATTTGTGTGATATTATTAAGATTCCGTTGTATTTGATACCTATTTTGACATACAAAAACCGGTAAAGTCAACAAAAATCTGTTATTTTTCAATAATGTGTTATGTAAATTAACATCAATTTAACGTAAAGTGGGTATTTTTGAGTGCCTGTTTTTTGTTTTTATCATGTAAAAAAATATTTTTTATTTTCATCTTTACAACACATAGGTTTATGTGTATAATATATTTTGTTGGCACGAAAATATTGCTGATAAACAAGTTGCGCGGTCGTGGTGGAATGGCAGACACGCTACCTTGAGGGGGTAGTGGGTGTATACCCGTGGAGGTTCGAGTCCTCTCGACCGCATAAAACAAAAAGAGACCTTGAAGTCATGACTTCAAGGTCTCTTTTTTGTGCTCTTATCACTTAAGTGATAAGAGCTTCGCGATATCAGCTTCAATCTTGTCCGGGGTCGTCTGTGGACTGTATCTTTTTACAATGTGACCTTCTTGATCCACAAGAAATTTAGTGAAGTTCCATTTAATCGCTTTCGATCCTAAAATACCAGGTGCCTTGCTAGTTAAATATTTGAAGAGGGGATGAGCTTCCTCGCCGTTCACATTTACTTTCTCGAACATAGGGAAACTGACACTGTAATTCATCTGACAAAATTCAGCGATGTCATCGCTTGTCCCTGGCTCTTGATGAGCGAATTGATTACTTGGAAAACCGAGCACTTCAAAAGACTGTTGATTGAATTTGTCATAGAGTTCTTGCAGTCCTTTGAATTGTGGTGATAGTCCACATTTGCTGGCGGTATTAACGATAAGCATAGCTTTACCTTTGTAAGCTGACATGTTAAGCTCTTGACCTTTCAGGGTGCTGACATTGAAATCATATATGGACATAGATTGACCCACCGCCTCGTCTTTTTCTTCTCATTATAAGAGAATGGATAAGGGTTTTACAATATTTTCTACAATTAAATTTTAAACAATTAATATAGGAAGTTAAACAATACGCAGGAAGTTTATATCTTGTCTTCTCTAGGTTTAATGAAAGTGTGTGAAATACAGAGATACGAAGAGATTAGAGGAAATGGAAGCTTTATTGTTTCGTGTTTTGAGTGAATTAAGGGGATTATGGCTTAATATTGGCTGAAGTGAACTTTTGAGTACCTTTACACCATTTCGCTTCGGGTGTATGATTCATATCGTAAATCTTGAGCGCAAAGAAAGACGAGTTACATTTTATAAAACAATAGAAATTCTCATTACTATGCTTGCTGAATTTTCGTCTGATTTATTCAAACGAAAAACGGGGGAACCAATGATAGCAGGGCTGATTGAATCGGTGTGAGAACTGATTCAGGAACTTTGTTGGGGTGAATCTTTTGAAGTGGAATGGCATTTGCCATTCGGTGGATAAGGAAGGGCGGCTCTCACCGTCCGAATCCGACAGCTAACCTCGTAAGCTAATAATTTGAGAGAGGAATGATGAATCTTGTGATCGTTTATCGACCGCAGGGGCGCTAACCCTCTGTGGTTTTTTATTGTTTTCTACGCTGAATTTTTAGATTCATCTATTTATTTTTCGGTGGATCTTTTATAAAAACGGGGGAACCAAACGGGAATGAACATTCGAAAGATTGTTTATTCCAAGGGGTGAATTTCCGGGTCGTCAGACCGGGAATAGGGCAACTCTCTCTTGTCCGAATCCGGCAGCTAACCTCGTAAGCGTATATAGGGAGAGGCAGCAGAACCGTGAGCACCCGAGAGGGTAATCAGGAATTTTCGTGATTCCTTATATTCCTATTCGGGTGGGAGAGCGCCGGCATGCCTTCATGATGTAAATGGTGTTCTTTTTTTGTTGTCTTTTCAATCATAGGGAGGCTTACACAATGAATAATGAAATCATTCTGGTTACTGCACCTAATGAAGCAGCTCGAAATTTTATTCGGTTATTAATGTACAAAAAGCTATCCTTTGCTGTTCTCACGAATAGCGCACAGGAAGAAAAACAGGTTAGACGACTTGGAGTGCAGCATATTATCCGAATGGATACTGCTTTTGCTCATAAATGGGCGTTGCCTAATGCAACAGTAGGGCGGATATTTTTGTTTGAAAACAGCATGAATTTAACCTGTCGCTTTCTACAAATATGCAGACCATGGACTCAAAAACCGATAACGATCATTACTCAACAGAATCATCCTCGCGGTGTATACCGGGGGATGGGAGCGAATCATATCGTTTTCACAATCAAGGGTGAAGTCGGGTTCTTGTTGAACGAAGAGCGAGCTGCTGTTAATTAGAATGTTTTTCGATTGAAATGATAAATGTAAAAGTTATTTTGCATCTATGATGTAGTAGGGTGGGCATCCCTGCTATGATTGCGGAACAAATCTTGCATTGCTATAATGGTCAAATAAGATGCACATAGTGTGAGACTCATGATCATCATGGGTCTTTTTTATATGGAAGATCATTGTAACTTGAAAGGTTGAGGCAGTAGATGGGAATGTGGTCTGACGTGAAGTGGCTTTTTTTTGATGTAGGGGACACGCTTGTCGATGAATGGATACCCGTGGACCATATTATGAATCAGTTTGTAGAGCGTGCTGCAGATCGAGGTTATTCAATAACGATTGAGGATGTTAGGGGGAAGTTTATCGAAAGTTACTCTACATTTATTGATTCCCCTATGCAGTATGCCATCTCTCGGTTGATTGCGAAGGAAGAGGATCGGGCTTATATTCGGCCTAAGTTGAAATTCCGTAAAGAACTTGAAGTCCCTTATCCAGAAGCTAAAAAAATTCTAGCTCAGCTCGGAGAACATTACCAAATTGGCATTATTGCGAATCAGAGTCCAGGTACAGCTGAACGGCTTCAGCAATATGGCCTTAGTTCCTATGTTGATGTTATCGCCTGCTCCGCAGAACAAGGACTAGCTAAACCGGACGTAAGACTGTATGAATATGCTTTGCAAAAAGCAGGCTGTGCTCCTTCGGAAGCAATAATGATTGGTGATCGTATTGATAACGATATTGTTCCTGCTAAATTACTCGGGATGAAAACAATCCGAATTTTACAAGGGTATGGAAGATACCAACCCTCTGCAAGCGCAAGTGATACGCCGGATTATACCATATCCAGTTTAGATGAATTAATATCACTGCTTTTATAATTCTAAATTGAAAAAGAATTTAAAAAAATAGTCTGCACAGTAGAACAACTCTGTGCAGACTATTTTTTATGCTTAGAAAAGGGTTAATGCGAGCAGACATACATTTAAAATAACAATAATGCCTGCAATGGTCCAAGATAAGATGCTTAGCCATTTTTTATTGACGAATTCGCCCATCATTTTTTTGCTGCTTGTAAACATGACAAGTGGAATGACGGCAAAAGGAAGCTGTAACGATAAAATGACTTGGCTCAGAATTAGCAGATCGGTGGTGCCTTTCTCACCTGCAATCGCCGTAACAATGACAGCAGGGATGATGGCAATAAGCCGGGTCGCCAGTCGTCTTAGCCATGCGGGCAATCTGATATTAAGGAAACCTTCCATTACAATCTGACCGGACAGTGTGCCGGTAAGTGTTGAGTTTTGCCCTGAAGCTAGCAGTGCAATCCCGAATAAAATACTGGCCATCGTCGTTCCCAGAAGCGGGGTAAGCAGATGATATGCATCCGTTATATCTGCTACATCAAACATCCCTGCTTGGTGAAACGCAGCTGCCGAGACCACGAGGATCGCGCCATTAATAAACATGGCAATCGTCAGTGCGATGGTCGAATCGATCGTCGTATAATGGATTGCTTCTTTTTTGGCTTTGACCGTATTTTCAATCTTACGTGACTTCACGATAGAAGAATGGAGATATAGATTATGCGGCATAACTGTTGCTCCAAGGATACCAATTGCTATATAGAGCATTTCAGGATTACGCAGCACCTCGGCATCGGGAACGAGACCTTGCATAATACCGGAACTGCTGGGATGCGCCATAAACAAATCGATCCCAAAACAAACTGCGATGGTTCCCATTAAGACGATGACGATACTTTCTAAAGTCCGAACTCCTCTATTCTGCAGTAGCAGAATTAGAAGAACATCGACGGCTGTAATTATAACCCCATACAAAATAGGGATTCCAAACAATAAATTGAGTGCAATGGCTGAACCGATGACTTCTGCAAGATCCGTAGCTGCAATGGCTAATTCTGCGAGAACCCAGAGTACTGCAACAACTGCGGGGCTGAAACGTTCACGGCATGCTTGTGCAAGGTCTTTACCTGTAACAAGGCCAAGTTTGCCTGAGAGTGTCTGGAGTACAACGGCCATGAGATTAGATAGGACGATGACAAACAGCAGGCGATAACCAAACTGGGATCCGCCTGCAATATCTGTTGCCCAGTTCCCTGGGTCCATGTAACCAACCGCGACAAGGAAGCCGGGGCCGGTAAAAGCAAGTAGCTTACGTAACCAGGATGCGTCTGTAGGCACCGTAAGAGAACCCGTATAACTTCCATCTCCGGATTCTGCTCCAGATAGAGAGTACATTGAATTTGGTTTTTTTGTTTTTTAGAAAAACTCATAAGATGTCACCTGTTTCTATTGAAAATGAAAATTACAGAAAATTTAAATATTTTTCAGAAAATATCTAGTGCTTACAAAATATATTGTACTACTTCAATTTTATTTGTCTAGTGCAACATTTGTGTACCAGTAAAATAAATTATTTAATGCGGTACATGTTCATTTTTACATATAAACGTAAATTAATATTTTGAATACACAAAAAAACAAGCAAAGAATAGAAATGCTATCTTTGCTTGCTAAAGTATCTTCTATAGATAGGGTATTAGGGGGAATGTTCATCCTAATTGTGGATACAATTCAGACCAAACAGCATCCATAATTCCTTGGATATTATTTTCTTCGCTATTAATCGCAATTACCGCTTCTTTATCAGGTAAGACGACAAGCAGCTGACCATGAGCTCCATCTGCACGGTATGCTCCGTGAGTACACATCCAGAACTGACAGCCATATCCAACCCCCCAGTCTCCTTCAGCAGGGGTATTTATATGTTTGCGGGTAGCATAAGTGATCCAAGACTCCGGGATTAATTGTTCCCCATTCCATTCTCCTTTGTTTAATAGCAGCTGACCGAACCGAGTCAATTCTTCATTGCTGATGTTAAGTCCAGTACAGCCAAGTGTAACGCCAAGCGGCGAGCTATCCCATTCCACGTCATAGATCCCAAGTGGAGTAAATAGCCGAGGAACCAAATAATCTCGAACCGTTTCACCCACTGCCGCTTGCACGAGAGCAGATATCATAAAAGTATCACCGCTGCTGTATGTAAATTGTTCTCCCGGTGCACGGTCCAGAGGTATAGAGAGATAATGCTTGGCCCAGTCTTTTTCTATGAGAGTATTGCGCTCATGGGCCCATAATGGAGGGTTATCATGTCCTGTTGACATCGTCAGCAGTTCATATAGTGTGATTTCTCCAGGAGAAGGGATCATGGGGTTGGCTGATTTATGAGTTGTAGAGTAAGAAAAGAAATCACTGAGTTTTGTTTCGAGTGACAATTTTCCTTCTTCTAATGCAAGACCCACCGCCATGCTGGTAAAAGATTTACTGACCGAATGCTGCAGACGGCGCTCATCCCTTGTTACATCCCAGACCCCAGCAGGCTTTCCCTCTTGAAGAATTCGAACAGAGCAGACATTTAGCTCATTGTTCGTCACTTGTTGAACAAAGCTGGTTAAATCAATCGTCATGACAAACTTCCTTTCCTGTTTATTTAGGTCAAGGGAGTATCAGTAACTCATTCCATACGAAAAAACATTTCAAAACAGAGGGTTCTTGTTGTGCAAAGAATGGTATTACAGGTGTGTAAATAAGTCAATCTTAAACGAATTTGTTTTAATTCCTGTGAGAAGTTTAAAAATAGATATGCAGGAACATCACATCCTAACGTAACAAGCTAGGAACAAGATGTTAATATACTAAATTTACTAGGATAAGGAGCGATTAAGATGGAAGCATTGTATACAGCAAGCGCAACCGTACGCGGAGGAAGAGATGGATCTTTTGAAACATCAGATGGTGTACTTCGCCACGACTTATCTACTCCAAAAGAATTGGGCGGTGCAGGTGGAAATGCCACTAACCCAGAGCAACTATTTGCAGCAGGTTATGGTGCATGTTACGAAAGCGCACTGAGCAATATCGCTCGTAAAGAAGGCGTGAAATTAAGTGATGTAGAAATCACAAGTAATGTAATGATCGGGAAGGATCCGAAAGATGACGGGTTCCAACTTGCCGTTCGTCTTGATGTGAAGATCCCAGGTGTTGACCGTGCGAAGGCAGAAGATTTGGCTAAGAAAGCACATGATTTCTGTCCTTATTCCAAAGCTACACGCGGTAACATCCCAGTTGAACTTAACGTCATTTAAGTGAATCAATTTCAGAGTTATGAAATTAATTCAGGTATATAAAATAGGATCTTGCGGAAAAGTCGTGTTTCATTAGACGATCTTTCACGAGATATAAAAGAGACCTTGGTGGGTTCGCCAAGGTCTCCTCTTTTGTAGATGACTTTACGATCTATTCAAATATGTTTCTATACAGGGGTATATTGATTTGACATCAGGGTTAAAATTCTTTAATATGACTAAGTACTAATATGTACGTGGCATGAATAAATTTGAAATCACAGGTGATTACATGTCTTATAGACCCCAGATTGTTGACTTAACAACTGCTAGCCGCAATGAAGAATCGGGACTTTATGAATTTACAATGAAGCTTCATGATGGAACGCTTTGTCGTGTATTTTATTCCAACAAACCGGAATGGCACATGACTAGCATCAGCCGTCTTCAGAAGACTCCATGCCCGATTTGTCGTAAGGATTTCATCTGTAAATGTATGGAAAAATTTGCGGGTGATATTCATGAGCAAATCATGAATGACCAATTGATCGAACAAGCTATCAAGTAGGTATAGCGTGTTATGATGAGCGTCCGTGAGATCACGGCGCTTTTTTTCTATATACTTATAGTCTAGAGTGGTTAAGTTGATCTAAGGGGTGAAATCATGAAGAGTGAATCTCAGTGTGATATGAAACCATATATGAATCTTAATATTGTGTTGATTGACGGGGTTTGTCATTTGTGTCAAGGACTCACAAAATGGATTATTCAGCGAGATGGCAAGGGGGACTTTCACTTTGCTTCACTTCAATCGGAGATCGGCCAGAAACTGCTTGAGCATGGTGAATTATCTCTTCATTCGATGGATACGTTTGTACTTATTGAAAAAGGAGACTATTACACGCGTTCTACGGCCGCACTGCATATTGCAAAAAAGCTGGGCTTCCCTTATAAGCTTGCTTCCGTATTCTTGATGATTCCAGCTGTGATCCGAGACCGGGTATATAACGTTGTTGCCCGTAATCGTTACCGCTGGTTTGGCAAAGATGAAGAAGATGCTTGTATGTTACCTACTCCCGAGATCCGTAAACGATTTTTATAAATAGGAAGACAAATAAAATAAGGCAGCCAGTAGTAGTAACTGAACCTCCATCTGTTAGTGAAATCTAACAAGTGGAGGCAGTCACCTAATTGGCTGCCTTTTTTTAATTTTTAGGGGCTCTATAACCGGCAGCTACTGCTTCCGCTTCTGTACAAAACCAAGCCTCTGGTTGGGTTGATTTGTAATTACGAGACGCAGTGGTGTGGTAAATCTTCTCTCCCTTAGCATTGATATTCCCTTTAATGGTACAGGTATTGTTAGGCGGAGTAGAAGAAGTGTTATTTCCATTAGAAGATGAGGTTCCACTGGTAGACTGGTTTGAACTCGTATTACCGCTGTCTTGTTGATACTCACTAGGGTGAAATCCATCTTCTTGTGCATAGTTCTCATATTTCCAAATACCTAGCGCTTGTTTTTTGCTTTTGCTCTGAATGGCTTCAAATTGATCCACATAACGAACGTTCGGCGGATAGATGTAAGCGACCCTTGCATAACCCTTCTTGAGCAGTGATTCTTGGAGCATTACACCATCCACATAGACGTAGGCAAGCAGACGAGAGTATTTATCCCGATTGGGACCGATATCAAATTCAAGTTCGATTTTCTTTGCCTTTTCTAATACTTGTTTCGTATATTGCTTTGCTTCTTGACCAAGTGGTTGTACACCGAGTTTTGGATGGGATGTCTCGGGTGTGTCTATGAGCAGCAAGCGAACAGATTGGCTCTTACCTTCGTACATCACTTTCAAGGTATCTCCGTCCACTGCACGGTCGAGAGTGACCGGCACTCTTGGATATTTATAATCCGCGGTTGCTTGATTTGATGCGTTATCCGTACTTGATGTACCAGTAGAAGCACCTGTATTTGGTGTACTACCTGTATTCGTATCGGTGATAGAATCTCCTAACTGAATCTCACCGCAACCAGCCGTAAGAACAGTAATACTCAGGACAAGTGGAATCATCCACCGTCTCAAAAAAGACATGAAAAACACTCCATTCTAAGATGTATAGTATGTATGCGTGGACCTCTCTAAGTGTACTATATCCGCAAAAGAAAGGGAACGAACGTTTGCTAAACTTACATTGTATTCTTCGCTTTTTATAAATGAGGTATAAGGAAATAGAAATTTGTTCTTGATGGTTGTGGGAAATTATGCTAATCTAGCGTTAACTTAATCAGCACGTGACGGAAGCACCGTCCATATATCGCAGAGAATTTTGCGATAATGGGCGGTGCTTTTTTTTGCTGTGGAAGGGGAAAGGTATGATGATTGATGAATAGAGTGCTACTTGCAAGCAGCAGTTTGGAATATGTTGAGTCGCTGCTAGATTTCATTCAGGGAAGTTCGTATTCAGCTGTATTTCAGGTGACTGCTTTTTCGCAGCCGGAGGCTATGTCTAGATACATAGAGGAACTAAGTTCTTCCTTTTTGCCAAACTTAGTAGTAGTAGAAGAGCCATTTATAGAGAAATGGAATTCCAGTCCTTTTTCAAATAAGGTACCTATTCTTCTATTTACAGAGCAGCCTGTCCCTGAAGAAAATCACACGAAAATTAGGAAGTATCAGCCTTTGCCTGCCATCTTAGCAAAATGGGAAGAAGTGCTGCTAAGTTCGAGTAGACGAGAAAAAGGTAGATTCACGGGTGAACAAACATGGGTGATTGGGGTTAATTCGGCATCTGGAGGCTGCGGTAAAACCACCGTTGCACTCAATCTAGCTAAACAGCTCGGGCGGTCCGGTTATTCAGTATTTTATCTAAACCTAGAAACCATCGATAGTACAGGGCCATTTTTACATACAACATCTATAGACAGGCAATCCGAATCAAGCGGGGATTCCTTTAGTCAATTATTGTATCAGCTAAGAGCTAATAAGAACTCAAACAGTACCATTCGTGGAGAGAAGAAGGACAAGATCGATCTAAAACCATATACAATTCGGAATGAACGTATTCAAGCAGATTGTTTTCTTCCGGCAAAAAATCGCAAAGAGCTGCTTCAGATGAGCAAATCGGATACGAGTGAATTGATTCGTCTCCTTACTGAGTCAGGTCAATACCATTTTGTTATCGCCGATCATGATTCAGTATGGGACTTACGCTCGGAAGCGGTGATGGAAGAGTCTCAATTGCTGGTATGGCTGTTGTCTGATGATATTCATACGATGAATAAATGCAAGGAATGGATGAAGTTTCATATGCAGCTTGATCCAGAGCGGTACGAGAATATGATGAGAAAAACATGGTATGTCATTAATCGATATATGGGAAATATGGAAAACGAGCTTCCAGTCGAAGGAATGAATGCAGAACATTATCTGCCTTATATCCCTTCTTGGAAACAGATGCGGGAACCTGATTTGTTGCTAAGCTCACCGATTTATCAGAAGGAAATGAGTAAGCTTTGTGAAGCTATTGGCGTAATGAACAGGGAGAATACAGCATGAATGAAGCATGGTTTAAGGAATTAAGAAAGACGGTACGTTCTGGTCTCGATGTCACTTCATCTGCGGGGGATTCGGAACTAATGGAGCACATCGAGCGGAGGGTGCTTTATCATCCAGATCTGGTACATCTGACTTCCGGAGAAAAGCAGTCCTTGATTAGACGATTGTATGACTCCTTTAGAGGACTTGATGTGCTACAACCGCTGGTAGATAACCCGAATATTACGGAGATTATGATCAATAGTCATCACGAGATTTTTATTGAAGAACGTGGTGAAGTTAAACAGCTACCCATCGCATTTGAATCCGCAGACCGGCTCGAAGATATTATTCAGTCTATTGTCTCTGGAGTAAACCGCATCGTTAATGAGTCTTCTCCGATCGTCGATGCAAGGCTGAAAGATGGGTCCCGGGTGAATATTGTTTTGCCGCCGATTGCTCTGAAGGGTCCCACAATGACTATACGGAAATTCCCGGAGAAACCAATGAGTATGGAAGATCTAGTTCATATCGGTGCTCTAACCGAAGAGACTGCACAGCTGTTGCAAAAACTCGTAAAGAGTAAATACAACATTTTTATCAGCGGCGGAACCGGATCAGGGAAAACCACTTTCCTCAATGCCTTGTCTCAATATGTTCCTAGCAGTGAGCGGATCATTACGATAGAGGATTCAGCGGAGTTGCAGATTGTTACTGTGCCGAATCTTGTATCGCTGGAGACAAGAAATGCCAATACGGAAGGCAGAGGGGAAATATCAATCCGTGATTTGATCCGCTCTTCTCTTCGGATGAGACCCAATCGAATTATTGTAGGGGAGGTACGGGGGAGTGAAGCCCTGGACATGTTGCAAGCGATGAACACGGGGCATGATGGAAGTCTCTCGACGGGACACGCAAACAGTATTGTCGATATGGTTAGTCGTTTAGAAACGATGGTGCTGAGCGGGGCTGACCTGCCCATTGTTGTCGTTAGACAGCAGATCAGCTCGGCTATCGATATATTTGTTCATCTATCAAGACTCAGAGATCGTTCGCGGCGGGTTACAGAGATCAGTGAAGTTGTTGGAATGGAAGATGGGGAGGTGAGGCTGAATCGTCTATACCAGTTTCAGGAACATGGTGAAGCAGAAGGTCGCATTGTAGGTGAACTCGTCCCGAACTCCTCTTCGCTTGTACATGTGGACAAATTACGGGCTGCCGGCATCCGTTATCCATTTCATGAAGGTAGTTAGGAGGGGGATGAAGATGAATTTGAGTAGGAGGGTTATTCAGAACACGAACCAAGCACAGGCAGAGCCTAGCAGCAAACTATCTGACTATTCAGTACATCATTTAAGTTCGCGGCAAAGGACATTGTGTATGATGGTCAGTGCCATTCTTTTTTTTAGTGTCGGTTACTTATTCTATCATCACTTCGTAATGAGCAGCATATTAACCTTAGCAGCATTCTTTATCCCTAAATATTATAATCTCTACCTCCTGGAGAAGAGGCGATCGGCACTCAGTCTTCACTTCAAGCAAGCACTTTATTCTCTATCTTCCTCTCTTGCTGCCGGAAAGTCCGTAGAAAATGCATTTAGGGAAGCAGTACTGGATCTTCGAATGCTTGATCCGCAGGCAGATCACGATCTGATTCGTGAGTTTACGATCATTTGTACTCGAATGGAATATGGTCAGCCGATCGAGGAAGCTTTATTGGATTTTGCGAATCGAGCTCATATGGAGGATATCACGAACTTCGCAGATGTATTTGTTACTTGTAAACGCACAGGCGGTGATCTGGTTGAAGTCGTAAGAAGAACTTCATCGGTCATAGGAGAGAAACTAGATATTCAGCAAGAAATAGCAGTAACCATCTCTCAGAAAAAGTTTGAGTCTAAGGCGATGTTTGCCTCTCCCTTTGTGTTTTTGTTTGTACTAAGTGTCACGTCTCCAGATTTCCTTGCTCCTTTATATAGCCCAGCCGGATATCTCATTTCAAGTGTATCACTTATCGCTTTGTTTGCTTGTTTCTTGTGGGTGAACCGTATTATGAATATTCGGGTATAAGGGGTGCGGACTAATGATGATCATTTGTAGTTTAATGGCTGCTTTGCTTGCCTTGTGGTGGATTCTAGCCAATCGGACAGCTAAAACAAGGTATCTGAAGCTGGATCAGGTGGAGATGACCGGACTACGGTTTCGTAAACTGCATGCTCCATTTATTGGTCTAATTGAACGATTGGACTTCGTAAGAAAGTTTCCGATGTTTGTCTACCGTGTGCAGCATTCGATTCAGAGAGCCTATGGACCTAAACATGGTCATGAGAAAATGATGTTGTTTCTTGCGGAGATGTTTGTATACAGCTGGCTCGCGCTAATTGGTGGGTCGGTAATGACGCTGGGGTTAAAAGGAGAACTGATGGGAATTGCTATCGGATGCATGCTTGCCATTATTATTCCTTTTGCACAGCTGAAGGATCTTCATGAGAAGGTGAAGCTGCGTGAACAGGATATTTTAATGGAACTGCCAGAATTCCTTAACAAAGTTGTCTTGCTTGTTGGCGCAGGGGAGACCGTCCAGAAGGCAATTATTCATTGTACAGAGCGTAAACAGAATTCTGAACATCCTTTGTACATAGAACTCAGACAAATGATTGCAGAATGGAACAGTGGATTTTCATTTCAACAAGCCTTTGAGCAGTTTAGTAAACGATGCGGCGTTCAGGAAGTATCTATATTTACAACAACCGTGCTGCTTAACTTTCGGCGGGGAGGCAATGATTTTGTACTCTCTCTAAGGGAGCTGTCGCGAGTGTTGTGGGAGAAGAGAAAATCACTCAGTCGTACCAAAGGGGAGCAGGCTTCATCTAAGCTCGTGTTTCCAATGGTCGTTATTTTTTTAGTCATTGTAATTATGGTAGGAGCACCTTCATTTATGACGATGAATTTATAGGAGGAAATATAAATGCTAACAACAGTTAAAAACAAGATGATTGGTTTTTGGAAGGAAGAGGATGGCCTCGGTACGCTGGAGATGATTTTGATTATTGGGGTCATTATTGTAATTGGTCTCATTTTTAAAAACCAAATTACTGCGATCGTTAACAAATTGCTGAAACAGGTTGGCTCAAAAAGTGAAGAAT
The DNA here is from genome assembly GCF_965111595.1 of Paenibacillus sp. Marseille-Q7038. Lineage (NCBI taxonomy): Bacteria > Bacillati > Bacillota > Bacilli > Caryophanales > Paenibacillaceae > Paenibacillus > Paenibacillus sp. Marseille-Q7038. The sequence goes on from NZ_CBCOOM010000001.1 coordinate 213,591, forward strand.
TTTTCGAATAAGTTCTTCAGATTAAAAAGAAAATTAAAAAACGACGATGGGAGCTTCACCCTTGAAGCTTCTCTCGTGTTTCCTGTCATTTTGTTTACGCTATGTCTTTTAATGTTCTTTTGCGTGTTGTTATATCAAAAATCGATGTTATCGCAGTATGCTTCTGCATCTTCGGAGCGCTCAGCTTATAGCTGGGAGAACAGTCATAAGGAACCGAAGACAGGAGCGTTTCCAGAGGACGAATATGACAGGTTGTACTGGAGATTGGCTGATGATCATATGCTTGGTTCGCTTTTTGGTACGTTTGGAGCAGAATCTGCTTCCTCTATATCTGTTCCAAGCGAGGTATTGGAGGACAATCTTACGTCACAGAAGATGAGTCAGACAGCTGCATCGCTTCCACCAATGTACAGCGGGACGATGGAGTATGAGAATAAATTCATGAATCGGCAGATAACAACGAAAATAGATCAATTTATATCTTTACCTATGGTAGATTTCTTGCTTGATTCCAATCGCAAGATATATTTTTCGGGCAGATCCGTTGTTGTTGAACCTGATGAGTTCATCCGCAATATAGAGCTGATTCGATATTATGGAGCGCGATTTTCGGGTATGGGAACGCCTGGGGATCCATCGGAAATTGCACAAATTCTCGGAAAGCTGACGGGGAAATAATTCTAGGATATGGGGGAGGAACGGATTGTTTAAGAAAGGGGAATCGGAGTCTGGAGCTGTGACTATTTTTCTGGCAATGGTCCTTGCCGTCATCTTCATGTTTGTTGCTGTATTTATAGATTACGCAAGAATCGGAGCTATGAAAGTTCAGACAGAGAGGTTATCTCATGCCGCTGTTCGTTCTGTAATGTCCTCTTACATGCCGGAACTTCAGCAGAGATATGGGTTATTTGCGCATAGCGGTGAACAAGGAGATTTCATCATGTCTAAAGTGCTGAATGATAGTACAAAGCCCATTCCTCATCGGGATGGACTTGCCATTATTCCAATGCAGCTGGATAGTTCGGGTCTTGTATTTGATCGAGAACTAGGCAGGTATGATCACTTTAATCAACAGATCCAGGAAGAGATGAAATATAAAGCACCGATTGATTTTTTATATGATGCCGTAACTAGATTTAAACCACTCTCAGAGGATTTAAAGCAAGCGGCTCACAGTGTAGACGTTCTGCGGAAATTACAGAAACTATATGACAAGCGAGAAAAATCGCTTGAGCAGGCTATCAAAAAGAGAAGAGAAGCTGCGAAAACAGCGGAGTTGGTCGCAAAGCTAGTTATGGACCCTCCAAGCAGCTACTTCAGTGATAGCCCGTTGGGTGGAAACATTCGCTCGTTAGCGGATGGAGCCTCTCGATACTCTGATTATTACTCTAAATTCACTGTAGACGAAGCAAGAGAGCCTCTCCTCAGAATATATGGTACGGAGCTTAGCGAGTATCGGATGGATCTCACAGGAGTATTGCTTCGCCTCGGAAAAGCGAGAACAGAAGCAGCAAGCACACACAAGCAGAAGATTAAAGAGGCAAATGGTCTGATCGAAGAGGCGAAAGAGCTGAATGAGCAGATGAAACAGGTCATTAAAGATGGAGAGGCGAGAGCCGCTAATCAGGCTTATGACAAAGTGGGACAAGCAAACACACCAGGCAAGGGAGTATCATCATCTGGGAATGTAAGTGGGGCTGAATTACGTAAGAAGACAGAAGAACTGGTGCGTAAAGATACGGAGTTCGCGGATTTCACAAACAGTCAGAATCAACAATTAACTGATTTCACAAATGCACAGCAAAAAGTAAAGACCGCTGAAAATTCGCTTCGCAATCTAACAGGCGGTGATACCTATCATAAAAGAAATGAAGTTCTTACCGCGAACATGGAAATACAGCGATATATGGACAGCTATGTTAAATCTAGCAGCAGTAATGTGATAGATCAGTCTGCAGAGCAGATCGATGATTATAGAGCAGCTGACAAAGAAAGACAAAAAGTGGACGAGCAGTCTCAGCAGAAATTAAAAGAAGTCCAAAATAAAATAAAATTATTAGTGGCCACGGCGGGACTAGAAGAAAGTACAAAACAGTTTGATGAACTAAAAACTTATTTTAATGAAAGTATTTCCTTTAACCAGACGAGTAGTGAAGAATCAGTTAGCACAGAAATGTCTGACGACCCCTATGATGCGGGCGGAGATGCGATGACGAACATGGATCAAATGTTTGGAGGTATGTCAGCGTTTATTGATGTGCTGGGTGATGAGTTGTTTCAGAACGAATATGCAATGCATTATTTTTCATCAGTAGATCTATCGATGTTATCGGGCAGCAAGACAAACACGAGTACGATGGAACCGGAATCGTTTTTTCTGCCGGAAAGTCAAGAACTGGAGTATATCATTTATGGGTTTCATAATCCTTATGGAAATATTACAGCGGCCTATGGCGAAGTGTTTTCAATAAGGCTTGCGATTAGAACGATGGAGGGACTTGTTGAGAGCAGTAAGCTTGGAAATCCATTGCTTATTCTTTCAAAAGCGATTCTGTATGGGCTCGAACATGCACTTGCTGATATGAATTCGCTTGCTGATGACGGAAAAGTAGAATTGTCCAAATATGCCAAGCAGATATCGGTAACCTACCGTGACCATTTACGATTTTTCTTGCTTGCGCACAGTAATAACGAGAAGAAAATGTCCCGAATGATGGCATTGATTCGTTTGAACACGGATATAGATCTGACGAAATCATATACCTATGCTTCAGGCCAGACAGGAATGAGGATGAAATTATGGTTCTTACCTGGAATAACCAACATGTTAGGGGCCATATCGGGAAGCGCTGATCGTGTAGAGGATGGAAGTGTTTATATCACGATTCAGTCGGATTACTCCTACTAGATTATCCAGTTCATATTAATAGGGGCTAATAAAATTATGAAAATTCAGAAGAAACGGATAAAAAGAAGTAGAAAGATAGGTGGCAGTCTGAGGTCGGACAAAGGGAGTATAGTACTTGATGCTTCTCTTGTCATGCCCATTTTTCTCTTTTTCATCGTATTTCTTATTTATTTTGTTCAGATGACGTTATTTGTGACGGCCCTGCAAACTGCTGCCTCAGAAACAGCGAAAAAAATCTCTGCACATATGTATCCTGTAGTACTTGCAGTTGATGCGGCAAGCTCAATAGATTCAGGATTAGATGGCTTGGACATCCCAGGAACGGGGGAGGGAGGGGTTTTTCCGATACCTGAATTGTCATTGACTGATTTAGTTGCGAAATATGCTTCTGCTCTGCCCGAACCGATTGGTGAGTGGGCTTCTATGGCAGCTGCAAGCGGAGAAGCACCGCTGCAGCATCTGCAAAGTTCAGTTTCAGAAGCCATTCTGGACCCGGTAATTAAGCCGCTCATCTCTCCGGTCATCGAGAATACCGTGCTTGAATATGACCGGATTCATGTTAATGGCATCGACTTACCCAACCTGAAAGAAAAAACAAACCCTTACTTCGGACTAGAGCTAACTTATGAATTGCCGCTCAAAGTTCCTTTTACAAAGAAAAGCATTCGAATTCAGGCCAGCAGCAAAGAGCGAATCTGGATTGGGGCTACAAATGAAGGAGGCACAGAAGGAGATGGAACCACTGCTGCGAAGGGAAATGTAGCGTTGTTATCCAAACCGGAACCTGCCTATATTGCAAGACAAGCTACCATCAGAGCAAAGATTACGCCGGGTGCTTCTGCAAATTTGTCGGTATTTTATAAAACAGGAGAAAGCACCGCCAAACATGTAGGATGGGCTACGGCCGATGAGAATGGTTATGTGGAGTGGACGTGGTTTGTCGGCACAAGAACGACAGCAGGAACTTGGCCTTTTGTCATTGAAACAAGTGATGGAGCTAGGTTAGAAGTGATGTTTGAGGTTGCTTCAAAGTCATGAAGGAAGAAGTGAATGTAATGGAACTTGTTTATTATGGGTGTGGAATTTTTGTGGTCGCTGCATTTATTACAGATGTCAGATCCATGCGAATACCTAATTTGCTATCCTTGTCCGCTATCATTAGCGGGCTGATCGTACATTTATGTATAGGTGGATTTCAAGGTTTGCTTGGAAGTATCAGCGGATTTGGTACTGGGTTTGGAATTATGTTTGTGCTTTATCTCGCTGGGGCTGTGGGAGCGGGGGATGTCAAAATTTTTGGTGGAATTGGGGCATGGACCGGAGTCTTGTTTACAGTTCAAGCGATGGTATACTCCATTCTCATTGCAGGCGTAATTGGTTTGATTATTTTACTATGGAAAAAACAACTGGTTCAACGATTGGGTAAGCTCATTCTATATATTATTGGCCGAGTGATTCCGGATACGGGGTTAATGAATTCAGTGCATAGTTACAGCCCGCTGAAGGAAGGATTTCGGTTTCCTTTTATGATTGCTGTATTGCCGGGGTTTATTAGCGCATGCGGAATATATGTATTATAAAAAAATGTCTTATTATACACGGAGAACAGAACAGTAATGTGTCTAAAGGAGAGACGTTATGATTAGCTTGAAACGAGATTTTATACATAACGGTAAAGCAATGATGACGATTGAGAAAACAGGCGGATTTGTTCGCAGTGAACTGAGTGAGGTACAGCTGCAAATGCTTATGTCTAATGTTATTTCGGGTCATCTAGCAATGTCTATGAAAGAGATCAATCAAGAAATTACGTTTCATTATGATATAACGGGTAAAAAAATGCTTTCTCAGACAGCAAGACATGAGAAATTATCTTTAACGGGCCTTTTTCAATTACTGCTGCAGATCACTCAGACATTACTTGCTTGTCCGCAGTATATGCTAGATGAACAAAGGTATGTATTGCATGAGGATTATATCTTTACAACCGATACCCTTGAGGAAGCAAAAGTACATTTATGCTATATACCAGCTTCAGTAGAAAAGGAAGCAGAGCCTATACCTATTCAAGTATCTCAGATGATGAGCAGAATGATGCCTTATGTCAAAGCGCTCGAAGGCACGGGAATTCAAAGAATTTTGCAGTTATGTAGTGACGGGGATTTTCAGCTTAACAGCTTGCAGGAATTATTGAATGAACTCCTTATGTATGAGATAGGTGTAGGAAGTAAGTCATCTGCAAAAACAAATAGTGCACATGGCGTATCTATTCCGTCTCCTAAAGATCATCAACTTCAGGGAAAATCTCGGTCTCCCATTAACGAACTAAATGATGTGATTCCTGATTTACAGAGACTTCAAAGACCTACACATACACCCAAACCCAAACCCAAACAGGCACCGGTGTTGTCTAATCAATCAAACGAGAGCTTACGTTCGTCTGTTCCACATAGCCCACTCGGTCGTTCTCCATTTGAACGGGTGGATGAGTATAAACCTGATCTAGCTTTGGGCTCTATTCCGCACCCTATTTTTTCTATGAAAGATACCCTTGAATCGAGTGAACATGACTCTGAGGAAGCGGAAGAGAAAGAGACTAAAAAACCTGAAAAACCTATTTATTACTGGCTGGGCGGGATGCTCCTTGCCTCTGTGTTATGGAGATTTCTTTATATGGATGAACCAACGACTATTAGGTTTACGGTGTGTTTAGTTTTAACCATAGTACTAGCTGCAACTGCTTATATTCTATCTACAGGAAAGTTTGCTGGGTTGGGTAAAATTTCTTTGAACAGCAAGAGAAAACAAGAAAATGATTGCTACAACAACGAATTCACAGACGATGAGCAACCTTCCCCTTTCTCTTTATTTCAGCAGAAAGATGAGAGTGATTTTCCTGGGAAAAGGGGGATTTTCGGTGGTGGAAATAAAAACATAGAAGGTGCAGAACCGTGGCGCTGGAACTCACCATCTAAGCTAGAGGAATCTGATAATGAAACTAACAATCCCTTAAAACAAACAACCTCAACAACCTCAACGTCAGATTCTACCTTCTCTTTTATTGTGCCAAAATCACTGGACAATGAAGAGCATGAGACAACAGCTAATTACTATGAGTCTTTGCGTCATAGCACGCAGATGTTAAATTCATCTCATGTCCAAGCTACGGTACTTCTTGATGATTCAGAGCCAGTTTCAAGTCATCCTAGACAGGCAGCTGTGTTGACCCTTAAAAAGGGGATATTGGAACGGCAAGCACCCCAAGCTGCACTTGAACAAATGGAGTTAGGTACAGGAAGTTTTATTATTGGCCGCTCACAGGAAGTAGCTCAATTCGTAGAGAAAGGGAAGGGGACATCCCGAGCACATGTAGAAATCAGTAAGTCCAAAGATCAATATTATATTAAAGATCTAAATTCGATGAACGGTACACTTCTGCTTGATGAGCCGATGATACCTTATAAACAATATCCCTTGGAAGAAGGCGATTTCTTTATCATTGCAGAGTCAAAATATACTTTCCGTTATGTTTAGCTGTTTTTTAGCTGACGAATCGCGTCATCCAGGCGTGGGTAATTGAATTGGAACCCACATTCCTGTGCTTTGTCAGGGACTGCTTTCTGACCTTCCAAAATGAGAATGGACATTTCGCCAAGCATTGCTTTGAATATAAAAGAAGGCACTGGAAACCAGTGAGGACGATGCAGAACTTTTCCAATGGTCTTTCCGAAATCTCCATTCGTAACTGGGTGCGGAGAAGTGGCATTCACAGGGCCGCTCAGATCAGGAGTTCGCACAGCATAATCGATCAGCTTCACCATGTCGTTCATATGTATCCATGAAACCCACTGTTCTCCATCACCAATAGGCCCGCCTACCCCTAATTTATAAGGTAACTGCATGAGAGGGTAGGCTCCCTTACTGCCCAAAACTACGCCTGTTCTGATAAGGACTAACCTTGTATTATTAAATTTTTGCAGGGCTGCATTTTCCCAATGTACACAGACATCAGATAGAAAATCGATGCTCGCTACCTCAGAGTATTCATTATAGGTGTCCTTTCGAGAGGTGCCATAGATTCCTACAGCTGAGGATTGAATGACTACTTTCGGTTTATTCGTGAGTCGATCTAGAATATCTCCTAATCGGTGTACCGAATCCAGGCGAGATTGTCTTATCTTTAACTTTGTCTCCTTTGTCCACCGCTGATTAAGCGATTCACCAGCCAGATTAACGACAGCATCCAGTGACTCCAGAGGATAGGGATTGCTGCTCAATTCATCCCAAGTCACATATTTGATGGATTCTGGATGAGGATCTTTTGCTTTTCTTGTCACAATAATGACTTCATGTCCTTGCTTTGTCCAATACTCAGAGAGATGACTCCCTATAAAACCTGTACCTCCGCAAATCGCAAGCTTCATATAATGATCTCGCCCCTCTCTTTTGACCAACGTATAAAATGACAGCCCATTTCACAGCTCTATTAGTTTATTACACGATTGTGGTCTGTTTACACTCTTCTTTGCGCCAAATTCATTATAAATTCCAGTTTCTATGCCAAATGGCTAAGGTTGCCCGAGGAGCTTCTAGCATAGTAACACTAAAATATCTTTATGATGAGCGTAAAAAAGCCTTCTATACTATTACTATAGTAAGAAGACTTCTACTTCATGCGCTTGATGATTACATAAAATACATAGAAATGCTTAATGCTGCGAATAGACATAGGCTGCTGTAATACGTCTATTTGTTTAATAGATGTTTGTAAGGCTTATAGTCAATCTGTTTCTTGTCAAGAAAGGTAACGAGGAAGCGATTGTCTCTTTTTGGTGTAGCCACAATATATCCTTTAATACAGTGATCTCTCGTTACTTCTTTCGCGCGATTCTGAAGTGCAATCTTACCAATCTCGGCAGCTATGGAATGCTTGGCAATATCACGAAAAGGGCCAGGGACAGGCTGAACCAGCTCGTCTAAGAAACTTTTTGCCTCGTCTGTCCAGAGATGACGACTTGCTTCGACCCAGTGATTCTGCCAATCCAGCTTGGATTTACCATCGGCTTTAGGAAGGACCTTTAAGAATTTCCGAAACATAAAAAAACCGCCGATTATCATACTTCCTAGCATGATAAATCCCCAAAATACAAGAGAGTTCATAAACCAGTTGCTAGGCATAGCCGAACTAAGCTTACTGTTAATCAGGATTAGATCCATATCAATCACCTCAGGGATAGAGTAAAATAAGAATCACTAAATTAAATGATAAAGTTTATAAATAAGTATCTGTAATAGCTCTGTTTAAAAGGAAACGATGCTGTGAATGAATTCTTAATGAGGTATACGTTTTCTAAATTTATCCTTTTATTGAATTATAACGTAGATATGAATATATTTCGATAGTTAACGGATAAGATTCTCACTCCAATTCTATTTGTTTCTATGAATAGCAGAGACAAAGATGAAGGTAAGATGAGAGATGCGTGTTACCTACGAGTATCGTATTGCTTGGCTTTCATAATCAAGTTACAATAAACTTTACATTCTAAAAACTAGGGGGATAAAAGATGCTAAAAATCGGTTCCCACGTATCCTTTTCGGGCAAGGGTTTACTGACAGCAACAGAAGAAGCGGCGTCGTATGGTTCTTCTTCGTTCATGATATATACAGGTGCTCCGCAAAATACGCGCCGTAAACCAATGGAATCTATGTACCTTGAAGAAGGTAAAAAAGCTATGCAAGAGGGTGGATTTGAAGAGATTGTGGTGCATGCACCTTATATCATCAATCTAGGCTCTTACAAAGACCACACTTATGAACTTGCAGTTAGTTTTCTACAGGAAGAAATTCGCCGTACGCATGCGATCGGTGTGAAGAATATTGTGCTTCATCCCGGTGCTTTTACGGATAAAGATGCCGATTATGGTATTCAGCGTATTGCAGAGGGACTAAATGAAGTATTAAACGGTGTTCAAGAAACAGATGTGAATATTGCACTGGAAACAATGGCAGGCAAAGGAACAGAGATTGGACGTTCTTTTGAAGAACTGGCTCGAATTATTGATAAGGTGGAACGTAATGAACGTCTGACCATTTGTATGGATACTTGCCATATTCATGATGCCGGTTACGATATCGTAGGCGATCTGGACGGTGTTCTTGAACAGTTCGATCGTACAGTTGGCCTTGATCGAATCGGAGTCGTTCATATTAATGATAGTAAAAATCCATCAGGAGCAAAAAAGGATAGACATACGCCGATTGGTGCAGGTTGGATTGGTTTTGACACCATTAACCGCGTTGTCCACCATGAACTGCTCAAAGGTCGCCCATTTATCCTTGAGACCCCATGGATCGGAAAAGATGCCAAAACACAGCGTCCTATGTATGAAGCAGAGATTGCTTTGCTACGCGGAGATGTAGCAGGACGTTTTGGAGAAGGTTTCCTTGAAGATGTGGAGAGACTCCATCATTTCTTTACAGGGGAAGATATTGAATCCCGCCGTTTTGTGCTGGACACATGGACACTCCTCAAAAATGATGCAAAAGCGAAAAAAGCAGATCCTCGCGAACCGCTTGAGCGCTTGTATGATATGGTTGTAAATGCAGCGTTGTTCCCTGAACTTACGGAAGAACAATTAAATCATCGTTTGATTGGATGGCTTGCTGGTAAAGAAGCGTTGGTGAAAGTTTAGGTTTTTGATCTAAATCAAGGGGGAGAAATTCGACCAATGGATATTCACACAAAACACACACAAGTTAGACCTGCACATATAGATCGTGCCCGTATGCTGATTTCTTGTCCAGACGCTCCGGGTATTGTCGCTACCGTTTCGAAGTTTCTATTCGATCACGGGGCAAATATTATTCAATCCGATCAGTACTCGATGAATCCAGACGGAGGCATGTTCTTTATGCGGGTGGAATTTGATCTTCCACAGCTGTCTAGTCGCTTGCCTGAGCTGGAAGCGGACTTTGGTTCTATAGCTAAACAGTTTCAGATGGAGTGGTATATTTCGGATGTTTCAAGACGCAAGAAGCTTGCCATTTTTGTATCCAAAGAAGATCACTGTCTCGTTGAGCTTTTGTGGCAGTGGCAAGCGGGAGATTTGGATGCGGAGATTGGCCTTGTCGTGAGTAACCACCCGGATATGAAAGATTACGTTGAATCCTTTGGTATTCCGTATCATCATATTCCTGTTACACCAGATACGAAGAAAGAGGCAGAGAAGCGTCAGCTTGAAGTGATTGGTGAAGACATTGATGTGATTATCCTGGCTCGCTATATGCAGATTATATCGCCAACGTTTATCGAACATTACCGAAATCGTATTATTAATATCCATCACTCCTTCTTACCCGCCTTTGTGGGTGGTAAGCCTTATGCTCAAGCCTATGGCCGCGGTGTAAAACTAATTGGAGCAACCGCGCACTATGTGACGGAAGAGCTGGATGGAGGTCCGATTATTGAGCAGGACGTTGAGCGTGTAAGTCATCGGGATGATGTTCCTGAACTAAAAAGAATTGGCCGCACAATCGAACGTGTTGTCCTTGCCCGCGCTGTAAAATGGCATGTGGAAGACCGAATTCTCGTTCACGAGAATAAGACCGTGGTCTTTAACTAAGAGAAATAATGAACGATAATTTCATATAAATGGTAAGCAAAAAACTGTTCCCAAGCTAACTTTAGGGGACAGTTTTTTTATTAGAATTAGTAAAATAAACCAGGTGGCCACAATCTAAATGGAAAATATTTGATGTTTTAAAGAGCCCAGACGAGTCTAAGAGTATATAATAGGGATGGCATTTTACGTGTAGTTGTCGCCTTTTTTGTACAAGCTAACCGCTTTATCGATTAGGTATGCTTTTCCTAACAGGGGAGATACTTTGGTGGATGACTTATATGAATTTTTTATGTAACGAACAAGAAGGCTATGGAAAAATGATGTATGAGGTGTTACAATACTATTGAATAAGTCAAATTGAAACATTCAAGCGGATTAACTTGCATAAATGCTTTTTTATTTTAGCGGGTACCAATCCCTGAGCGTAAGTCCGTTTGCTTATCCTGACATCTTTTTTTAGAGATTATGAGGAGGATGAAACATGACTGATCAACAAACTAAAGACCAAAGCATTAACAAAGATGAAAATTCAACAATCGATAATTTGTCTATTACTACTGTTCGTACCTTGGCAATCGACGCAATTGAGAAAGCAAAATCCGGACACCCGGGTATGCCGATGGGCTCTGCACCAATGGGCTATCAATTGTTTGCCAAAACGATGAACCATAATCCGGAAAATCCAACTTGGATCAACCGTGACCGTTTCGTATTGTCCGCAGGACACGGATCTATGCTGCTTTACAGCCTTTTGCACCTGAGCGGATATGATCTTCCAATGGAAGAGATTAAACAATTCCGTCAATGGGGAAGCTTGACTCCAGGACACCCTGAGTTCGGTCACACCGCTGGTGTGGATGCAACTACAGGTCCACTTGGACAAGGGATTGCAATGGCCGTTGGTATGGCAATGGCTGAAGCTCAGCTCGGAGCTACTTACAATAAAGATAACTTTGATGTAGTAGACCATTATACTTACGCAATTTGCGGTGACGGTGACCTTATGGAAGGTGTTTCTCATGAAGCAGCATCCCTGGCATCTCACTTGAAACTGGGTAAACTCGTGGTTCTTTATGATTCCAACGATATTTCCCTTGATGGTAAGCTGGACCTTTCTTTCTCTGAAAGTGTTCAAAAACGTTTTGAAGGATACGGCTGGCAAGTGCTTCGCGTAGAAGATGGTAACGATCTTCCTGCAATCGAAAAAGCGATTAAAGAAGCACAAGCAGTATCAGATCGTCCAACCCTGATCGAAGTGAAAACAGTAATTGGTTACGGTAGCCCGAACAAACAAGGTAAAGGCGGCCATGGCGGTACTCACGGATCTCCACTAGGTGCTGACGAAACAAAACTCACTAAAGAATATTACAAATGGGTATATGAAGAAGATTTCTTCGTTCCAGATGAAGTACGTGCTCATTTTGCAAAAGTTAAAGAACGTGGTGTAGAAGCGAACAAAGCTTGGGAAGCTAAATTTGCTGAATACAAAAAAGCGTACCCTGAACTTGCTGCTCAGTTCGAAACAGCAATCAGCGGCGCACTTCCTGAAGGTTGGGATCGCGACTTGCCGAAATACAGTGTCGAAGATAAAGCGGTATCTACTCGCGTAGCATCCGGTAATGCACTGAACGGTCTTGCTCACAATGTACCTAACCTGACGGGTGGATCTGCTGACCTTGAAAGTTCAACAATGACTCACTTGAACGATCTTGCTCAGTTCACTCCAGCGGATTACTCTGGCCGTAACATCTACTTTGGTGTTCGTGAATTCGGTATGGCTGCTGCAATGAACGGTATGGCGCTGCATAGCGGTGTGAAAGTATTCGGCGGTACATTCTTCGTATTTACCGATTACCTTCGTCCAGCAGTTCGTCTGTCCTCTATTATGAAATTGCCAGTAACTTATGTGCTGACTCATGATAGTATCGCAGTAGGTGAAGATGGTCCTACGCATGAACCGATTGAACAACTCGCTTCCCTGCGTATCATTCCAGGTCTTACTGTTATTCGTCCAGCGGATGCAAATGAAACTTCTGCAGCATGGGCTTATGCAGTAGAGAATACTTCAAATCCGGTAGCACTTGTCCTTACTCGTCAAAACTTGCCGATTCTTCCGGGTACAGTAGAAGGCGCTCGTGAAGGAATCAAACGTGGTGCTTATGTAGTATCTGATGCGAAGAATGGTAAAGCAACCGCTCAAATTATCGCAACAGGTTCTGAAGTTCAGTTGGCAGTCAAAGCTCAAGAAGCTCTTGCTGAAGAAGGTATTCACGTACGTGTTATCAGTATGCCAAGCTGGGATCTGTTCGAAAAACAAGATAAAGCATATAAAGATTCCGTTCTCCTTCCAGACGTTAAAGCTCGTCTTGCAGTAGAAATGGCTCATCCAATGGGCTGGGAAAAATATGTGGGTGATGCTGGTGATATTCTCGGCATTTCTACGTTCGGTGCATCTGCGCCTGGCGACACTGTAATTAAAGAATATGGCTTCACAGTAGAAAACGTAGTAAGCCGCGTTAAAGCGCTTCTGTAGTTCTATTGTATCCATATGAAAACAAAAAAAGGGTGAAGCAGCCAAATGGCGCTTTACCCTTTTTCATCCTATCTTGATATCTATGCAAGCGGTTTGCCGTTAATTTGCTGTTCTATATAGGCTTCGTAGATTTTTACGACAGCTGATAAGTCTTCCTCACCGTATCCTTTAGCGGCACCAGACTGGAACATGCTTTTTGCCAGATTCAGCATAGGGGCAGGCACGCCAGTATTGTCTGTTAGAGAGGACGCAAGTTTTAAATCTTTGAGCATAAGAGCGAGGGAGAACTGATTCGTAAAGTCATGGTCAATGATTTTGCGGCCTTTCAGTTCAGCTGCTTTACTGCCGGCAGAACCTAACTGGACGAGATCCAGGAATGCATCAGCCGGGATGCCCGATTTTGAGGCAATCGCAAATCCTTCCGCTAGTGCTACATTGTTAATTCCAACGATCGTATTATGGGCAAGTTTCGCTACGGCACCATTTCCGTTTTCGCCCATAGGAATTACTTTTTTTCCGAGCGTTTCGAATACATCCATCTGACTTTCGATGGTTACGGCATCACCGCCGACCATAAATACTAATGAACCATCAATGGCTGCTGGTTTGCTGCCTGTAACTGGTGCATCCAGAAAAGAACAATCAAGAGCCGTAGCATCAGCTGCGAGTTTCTTGGCAAGGTCAGGGGAAATGGTACTGCAGTCTATAATGGTAGTTCCGTCAATGACACCTGCAAAAATACCGTTCTCGCCATAATAAATATCATTGATGGATGCGTCATTACTTACCATAGTTATGACGAGAGACTGACCGTGTGCTGCTTCTTTTGGTGTTTTGGCAGCTACAGCACCTTCGGCTACGAGTGGAATGCATTTTTCGTCAGTTCGGTTATATACAGTGACTTCATAGCCTTTTTTAAGAAGATTGGAAGCCATAGGTCCGCCCATCGTACCGAGTCCGAGTACAGCAATCTTTTTCATGAATTGTTCTCACCTTTCGTTGTTTAATCAAACGTTCATTAGGTCTTCATCATATCATGGAGACTGGGGCAAGCCAAAAAGCTTACTCTTGAAGAGAATAAAGCGTAAAAGACTCGGTCAATCATTCGCTAAGCTTGTCACGTTATCGAAATTACAGTATTCTAATTCATAAGTGAAGGCGCGGTAGTCAACAATAACGTATAAACCGGACAGCCATAAGACAAGCTTTGAAGTGAGAACTAATTCTCGCTAATTATTAAAAATAGTGGAGGTTTTATAATCATGGCTAAAAAAGTAACTTTTGATTACAGTAAAGCTCTTGAATTTGTAGGTCAACATGAAGTGGATTATTTGGCAGAACCGATTCGTCTTGCTCATGAACAGCTTCATAATGGTACAGGCGCAGGTTCCGACTACCTGGGCTGGATCGACCTTCCAACGAACTATGATAAAGAAGAGTTCTCCCGTATTCAAAAAGCAGCTGCGAAAATCCAAAGCGACTCCGAAGTACTGATCGTAATCGGAATCGGCGGTTCTTATCTTGGTGCGCGTGCAGCGATTGAAATGTTGACTCACTCTTTCTACAATGAGCTGCCAAAAGAAAAACGTAAAACCCCAGAAATCTATTTTGCAGGTAATAACATTAGCTCTACATATGTAAACCATCTGCTTGAGCTGGTTGAAGGAAAAGACTTCTCTGTCAATGTAATCTCCAAATCCGGTACAACAACAGAACCAGCGATTGCATTCCGTATCTTCCGTGCTGCACTAGAGAAAAAATACGGTAAAGAAGAAGCGCGTAAACGTATTTATGCAACGACTGACAAAGCTCGCGGTGCACTGAAAAAACTTGCAACTGAAGAAGGTTATGAATCTTTCATTATTCCTGATGACGTAGGTGGTCGTTATTCCGTACTGACAGCAGTAGGACTTCTGCCTATCGCTACAGCAGGTATTAACATTGAAGAAATGATGCAAGGTGCGGCTGATGCTTCCAAAGAATTTGCTAACCCGAACGTTGCAGAGAACCAAAGTTATCAGTACGCTGCAGTGCGTAATGCGCTGTATCGCAAAGGCAAAGGAACAGAAATTCTTGTGAACTACGAGCCATCCTTGCACTTTGTATCCGAATGGTGGAAACAATTGTTTGGTGAAAGCGAAGGAAAAGACTTCAAAGGAATCTATCCTGCTTCCGTTGATTTCTCTACAGACCTTCACTCCATGGGACAATTCATTCAAGAGGGTAGCCGTAACATTTTCGAAACAGTTATCCAAGTGGAAGAAGTGGCAAACCACATTTCCATTGAAGCAGATCCAGATGATCTAGATGGTCTGAACTTCCTTGAAGGAAAAACAATGGATTTCGTTAACAAAAAAGCATTCCAAGGTACGCTGCTCGCACATACAGACGGTCAAGTACCAAATCTTATTGTAAATGTTCCAGATATGTCTCCATATTCTTTCGGATATCTGGTATACTTCTTTGAAAAAGCATGCGGAATCAGCGGATACCTGATGGGCGTAAATCCGTTTGACCAACCGGGTGTAGAAGCTTACAAAAAGAACATGTTTGCTCTTCTTGGCAAACCAGGTTATGAAGAAGAAAAAGAAAAACTTGAAGCAAGACTCACTGAATAGTAATGGAATGATTTGTTAAAGATCAGAAGTTATCTGTTTCATAAATATAGTAATACAATCAAGCTTCCATAGGTTGTTTGATCATAAGAAGCAGTTCACCCGTATTTGGATGGACTGCTTTCTTACAAATATGAACCCAATTACATCTAAGAATAGAACACCTATAGGTGTTTTCTTCACATATAGAAAGGTAAGAGAGCAATGATTGAGCAGTACAAAACCGTTCGAGCAGCAGGGAACAAAGAAATTGTGATTAAGAAATCTCGATTTATTGGTCACGTTATGCCTGTACAGAATGAAGAAGAAGCGATCCAATTTATTGAAGACATTAAGAAAAAACATTGGAACGCAACTCATAATTGTTCAGCATATATGATTGGTGAACGGGATGAGATTCAGAAGCAGTCTGATGATGGAGAGCCAAGCGGGACCGCTGGGAAACCTATTTTGGAGGTGATCAAAAATCAGGGATTAAAAAATGTCGCTATCGTGGTAACGAGATATTTTGGCGGTATTATGCTGGGTGCCGGGGGACTAATTCGCGCTTATACGGATGGAGCAGTAGCTGCTATTGAGGCCGGAGAAGCGATAACGAAAGTGCTTCACCGCGAAATTTTCGTGGAACTGGATTACACATGGCTAGGAAAAGTGGAGAATGAGCTGAGAAACAGGCAGGTTCGCATGGGAGAGACTACATTTACTGACAAAGTCAAGCTGACATGTCTGCCGGTAGATCGTGAAGCAGAGCGATTCATGGAGTTTATGACAGACCTAACACAAGGTCAATCTGTGATCACGGAGGGACAGCAGCTTTATTTTATTGAAGGAGAATAAGATATGGCTAGAAGAGCAGTAGAGCAGGAATTGTCGAGAGAACGGATTTTGGAAGCGGCCAGGCATTTGTTCGTTACAAAAGGATATCGATCTATTTCAATGCGTAGTATTGGACAGCATCTAGGATACAGTCACGGCTCTTTATATTATCATTTCAAGGAAAAAGCAGAGTTGTTTTATGCCATTGTAGTCGAAGATTTTAATCATTTGGGGCAGCTTCTCCTGCAGGCCATGGCTAGAAGTTCAAAGGATGGACTTACGAAACCAGAGCATGTCATGATGGAATTTATACGCTTTGGTCTGCAAAATCCTTATCAATATGAAATTATGTTTATGATTCGAGACGAAGAGCTGCTTGCTTATTGCCGGGCAGAACAGAATCGTTGTTATGAATTATTCGCCACCATTATCCGTCATCATATGAACCACAAAAACTACACAAACGAAGAACGGATTCAATTACCCCACAGTTTATTTTTATCCATTCACGGATTCATCTCTTATTACATCCAAGACCGCTTGCCTTTTGAAGAAGTCAGGGCTGAAGCAGCTTCGCATGTAAACATCATGTGCAGTCGTCTGTAATCCCCTTCTTTTGGTATACGTCAACACCATGTCACGCTTACATACTTCAAAGCGGTAAACTATCATAACGTTACAATATCATAACGGTAATATGCGAAAGTGTTTTCTGATCATCAGACGAGAAATGATTGACGAAATCCCCCTATATTTGGTAAAGTATCAAATAAAGTAATTCCTACCTAAATAATAGGGAATATGTGATGGAGGATGGCGTCATGCATGTGGAAGTCCGTGGACTTAGCAAACATTTTGGCAATTTTCATGCAGTTAAAGATGTTTCTTTTGATATAAAAAAAGGTCATCTCATTGGTTTACTCGGTCCAAGTGGAGGAGGAAAAACTTCCATACTACGTATCTTGGCTGGGCTTGAAAATCCCGATGCGGGTGAGATTCGCTTGCATGGACAGCTAGTTAACCATCTTCCGCCCCAAGAACGGGGAATCGGATTTGTATTTCAAAACTATGCTTTATTTAAACATATGACCGTGTTCGATAATATCGCGTTTGGACTTAAGGTGAAGAAGCAGTCCAAAACACAGATTCATAATCGAGTTATGGAGCTTGTTGAACTAACAGGTCTCAGCGGCTTTGAGAAGAGATACCCTCACCAGTTATCTGGAGGACAAAGACAGCGGGTTGCGTTTGCAAGAGCGCTTGCTCCTGAGCCTCAGCTTCTTCTGCTGGATGAACCTTTTGCTGCAATTGATGCCAAGATTCGGCATGAGCTGAGATCCTGGTTGCGTGAACTCATAGAGCGGGTAGGTATTACCTCGATTTTCGTTACACACGATCAGGACGAAGCGATTGAAGTCGCTGATGAAATTATGATTATAAATGGGGGAGCACTCGAACAAAAAGGGACTCCTTGGGATATATATAAACAGCCGGAAACACCTTTTGTAGCCTCTTTTATTGGTGAATCAACGATTGTTGAGCATGCACGGGAACTGAAGGGATTTGACAAGTTAACAGGTTCTGCTGTTGAAGCGAAGGCTCTGATTCGTCCCGAATATATTGAGGTAGGGTCAGAACATGAATTTACTTTACTGTCGGCTACCGAAAAGGGGAAGGTTCGTGCCTTGCACTTCCGCGGCAGCGAATGGCTTGTTGAAGTCATGGTGGGGAATAACAAGTTGATTACGTATCGTTCGTTAGAGAAAGAGACACTATCAGTAGGGCAAGAGGTTCGTGTCCTTGTTCACAGGGCCTATCTTTTTAATGATCATGAAAACTGGATGGTCGAAAATCACCTGAAAAGTGATCCGATGCCAGTATCTATATAGGGAAATTCACTTTTACCCTGAACGTTAACTGACGTGCAGGGTTTTTATTATGGGTTATATTATTTTGCTTTTTAGATGAACCTTGTTTATACTACATTCATAATATTGGCGAGGATACCTAAATGCTATTTATGCATCAGGAGGATAACAACGAGAATGAAATATTCAAAATGGATTCGAAAGATGTTGCCGCTTCTTCTCATCTTAGGGTTACTGCTGACTGCATGTGACACGCAAGAAGATCAGACTAAAGTCGGGAATGCGGGCAATGAAATAACCGGCGAAGTAAGCTCCCCTGAAAGAGGGGGTAGTATCAACATCGCCGTACAAGATGATCCGAAGGTAATGAATCCCTTATATGCGACAGATCGGATTACGCTTACCGTGAACCAGTCGCTCTATGCACCGCTCTTTTATATGGACAATGGAAAGAAAGTATACGCCTTGGCTGAGCGTGCATATGCTTCAAAAGATTACAAAACTTATTTTATCAAGCTGAAAGAAGGACTTACATGGCATGATGGAAAAGCCATTACTGCCGATGATATTGTGTTTACCGTCAATCAAATCATAGATGATACACAGAATAGTCCCTTCCGTAGCCAGTATGTTTTTGATGGACAACCAGTGAAGGTAGTAAAGATCGATGAACTGACTGTCAAATTTGTACTACCTGAAGCAACTCCTTCATTCGAGGGCGCATTAATGTATCTTTATCCGATTCCAAAGCACATCTATCAAGGCGAGAAAGATATCGCTCATAGTTCTAAGAATGATCATCCCATTGGATCGGGCCCTTTTAAGTATAAGGAATATGTACCAGGTGAGCATCTAACTTTGGAGCGTTTTGAAGACTATTATGACGGGGCAGCCTACTTGGATACGATTTCGTATCAAATCATGGACCCGGATACAGCAGATCAGGCACTCCACGAGGGTGTTGTGCAGATGTCACTGATTGATACCCAGGAATATGAGGTGCTGAATGAATCAGGGGAATATAACCTCGTAACTTATGCAGATGGTCGTCTCGAGTACATGGTATTTAATATGAATACACCGAAGATGAAAAAGAAAGAAGTCCGGGAAGCGATCGCCTATGCTTTGGATAAAGAAGAAATGATTCGAATTTCGTATCTGTCGAGCAGGTTTGCAGATCAGGCTTCTTCTATATTTACACCAGATACGCTATATCATACTTCCGAAGTAAGGACCTATGATTATGATCCTGAGAAATCCAAGGAATTGCTGGAACAGGCAGATGTTACAAATTTAAAAATCCGTCTTGCTTATGTGAAAACCAGCAAAACACAAATGAATCAGGCTCTCTACATCCAGCAGAAACTCAAAAAGGTTGGAATCGAAGTCGAGCTAAAACCGATGGAAGCAGCCGTGTATGAAAAACGAAAATTGGATCAAAACAATACTGATTTTGAGCTTTCGCTTGCCGGCTATATTCTTGGTCCAGACCCTGTTAGTTATGAGACTCTTTATATGAGCAGTGGGGTATATAATGAATCGCATGCTGAGAACGAAGATCTGGATACCTTGTGGGAACGTGCTTCCGAAGAAGTCGATTCGGCTGCTCGCCAGAAGTTATATGTACAGATTCAACAGAAGATTGCAAAGGAACTTCCGGTTTTGCCGATTGCTTATACCAAAAGTGTCATCGCAGTAAGTAAAGGTTATGGAGGACTAGAAGATGCGATCGCTCAGCCGATTGTTCTCTTCCGTGATTTATCCAAAATTCACTTCATTAAATAAAGAAGAGGAAACGACCGATGCAGGTCGTTTTTTCTTTTGCAAACATCGGTTGATCTTGAACAAGGGATGAATAAAGGTCTACAATAGAATCAATTTCATAATCCCTTTAGTTGCTTTAATCAGGAGTATTACATTACCATGCGAAGAGGAGTGTTACCTCATGAACCAGGAAGTGAAACTGTCGCAGTACACCGCTATATTACTAGAGAATGCAAGAAGAACCGGGCTCACGAATGAAGAGATAGTAGAAGCAGTACGAGCGGAGAATACGGAGCTGTTAAAAGTCGCCGAGCGCCCGCATTATACATACGAGTCTTTTTTCTCTTATGCGAAAGAGCATGGCGAAGATTTAGAAAAAGCAATAAAGGAAGGATACCGGATTACATTTAATACGAATAATGGTCTCAAAAACTGGATTGCAACTACATTTCAGCTTGATCCTAGCAAAGATTTTACCTTAGGAGAGGGACGGATCGAAGGCCTGGTCTTGACTGAACCACAAGTAGAAAAACTGGAGCGCACGCTTGCATTTAATTGGGAGATAAAAGAGATCCGGCAAACAGCAGACGGGCGCAAACAGCTCACGCTGGGCATTCGCGGGCAATAATGAACGCGGGACGCAAGAAAGGAGAATGATCCATGACAAAATATAATAAGCTGACCTTTCTTGGTACGGGTGACGCGATGGGTGTGCCGAGGGTATATTGTGATTGTAAAGTGTGTGAGGAAGCAAGAACAACCGGGATGAATCGCCGATATCGCTCTTCGGTGTTTGTAGAGAGTGACCAGGGGGAGTTTTTCATCGATGGAGGGCCAGATTTTCGGCACCAGATGGAGATGCTGAAGAAACGTAAACTTCAGACGATGCTAGTGACACATCCTCATTTTGATCATATTGGCGGACTTCCTGAGTGGGCTGATGCCTGCCGCTGGCTCGGAGAGAAGGGTGAACTGTACGCACCGCAAGAAGTGCTGAATGCGATTCAGGCACAGTTTCCTTGGCTCCAAAGTCATATTGAGATGAAACCAGTTGATCTGGAGAATGGCCTTGCGCTTGCGGGATACCACATTCGGGCCTGGAAAGTAAATCATGGAAAAAACGGTTACTCGTATGCATATCGCCTTGAGAAAGATGGGTACATATGGGTATACTGCTCCGATTCTATTGATCTAAGCGAAGAAGAACAAAAACCGCTGTATGGTCTTGATCTGCTTGTGCTGGGTACAAGTTTTTATCATGAGGAAGCTGCTTTTGAAACTCGGTCGGTATACGACATGATGGAGGCACAAGAACTCATTACCAAGGTACAGCCAAAACAAACGATTTTTACTCATATGTCTCATGACGTTGATCTTCGCAAAGATTATACGTTAAGCCCAGGTATCACACTTGCTCATACCGGGCTAATGCATTCGTTAACATAAGGTTGCTTTCTCTAATTCGTGCTCATACGGTGCGTATCATAGAGTTGTAAGCATCTATTAGTCTCTGCATTCCTTCTTCGATCTGACGCTCACTTGTATAACAGTAGCTCAGTCTAATACTTGAGCTGTGATGTACAGCGTCAGGATCGCAGAAGGGACCAGGTACGAAGGATACAGATAAGGCAAGGCTTCTCCGTAAGAGTTCCATGGACGACACACCTTCGGGTAACTGAACCCACAAACCGAGTCCGCCTTTTGGGGGAGTCCACTCCCAATTCGTCTTCGCAAGACATCTCTCCATAGCTTCCTTCCGCAGTGACAGAGCAATACGCAGCTTCTCCATGTGAGTCTGCATCCGGGAAGAAGTGAAGTAATGCATAAAAATTTTCTGCCCAAGGAGAGGGGAACCTCCATCTGCTAGTGATTTTAGAGTTAATAAATCCTTCATAAGCCAAGGACTACACAGAACGGCTGCAATCCGCAGACCTGGCGCGATATATTTACTGAAACTTCGTATATACATGACAACACCTTCTGTATCATAGCCGTAAATAGGCAGGGGAGGTTCCTCTTCAAAATACATATCATAAGTTGTGTCATCTTCCGTAATTAGAAAGTGATATTCTTCTGCAAGCTCGACAAGCCGTTTTCGCTTCGATGCAGGAAGTACATAACCGGTTGGGTTATGAAACGTAGGGTTCACATACATCATGCGCGGTTTGTAGCTCCGAATGATACTCTCAAGCTCGTCCATATCATATCCGTCCGGGAGCATAGGGATTGTGATGATATGTGCGCCTTGCTGACGAAAGATATCGATAGCCGCACTGTAAGTTGGACGCTCCACAATGATGGTATCTCCCGGTTTAATCATAAGTCTAGCGATGAGATCAATCGCCTGCAGGGCTCCGGAAGTAATGAGTATATCTTCAGGAAGAAGAAAGAATTGATGCCTTTTTTTGAAGTATTCTGCAAGAGTCACGCGAAGTTCTTCATCCCCCTGAACCGTAGAGTAAGTACCGAGAAGTTTAGGATAGAGATCAAACACTTTTTTTACATATTCGGACATATACGCATTGGGCAGCAGAGCTGGATCTATGAGTGCTTTGGAGAACTGGTAATCTACCTCATGTGCCTGAAGCTCAGATAACATATTGGTACGAAGCGGTGAGCTGACAACAGGCGGTTTGAAATTCATGCCGGATAGACTGGGAGGAGATAGTAACTGCTGAATGCTGCGTGTGCCATCGTAAGTCTGATCGCTTACTGAAGCTAGGTTATGTTGAAGGTTACTATTGTTCAATTCTTTCTCTATACAGGGCATTACATAATATCCGGACCGATCTTTGGCATATATTCTGCCGTTATGAACGAGCTGTTGATAGGACTTAAATACGGTCAGCCTGTGCACCCCGAGCTGCTCTGCAAGTGTACGTACCGAAGGCAGTTTGTCATGAGCGATATAGTCTCCGCGATCGATTCGTACTAGAAGAAAGTCAGTAACTTGCTGAGAAAGAGGTTGCTTTGTCAAAAAATCATGGCGTTTATTTTTCATCGGTTCCACCTTTTTCTGTGGTTGCTGTGAGTTCATTGTACGACACATTCCTGCTTAATCTGTTCTATTGTAGCACTTCTGTTCTATTCCTAGCAGATTACAATGAGCAGATAGATATGAGGAGGATGGATGGAATGAGACGATTGCTTACGGCGTATACCGTTATGTGTTTAATCTTTGGAACGACTTTTTTAGCTATAAAAATCGGGAACGACGCGGGTGTGCCGCCTTTCTTTGCTGCTGGTGTGCGATTTACGCTTGCGGGTTCCCTATTATTTTTATTTTGTTTGTGGAAAAAAACAACCACCTTGTCTCTGCTTTGGCGTAAAGAAGTATTGATCATAGGAAGTTGTCTGACGTTTCTAACGTTTGCAGGTTTATATTACGGGGAAAAATATATCAGCTCCGGAGTGGCGGCGGTGTTATCCGCAACCGGACCGCTGATGATTATATGGATTCAATCCGCTATGACGAAAAAAAGACCGCACGTCTTGTCAGCGCTGGGTTGTATCACTGCTTTTGCAGGTGTTGTGCTAATTCTTGTGCCTGAACTATCTATTCAAGCGGGAGGCATGTGGCTCGCTGGAGCTGTAGCTGTGCTGATCGGAGAAATCTTTTATGCCTCGGGGTCAGTATATTCTGGACGAACAGCATCAAGGCTAAGAGATCATGCCTCAATTGCCGTTAATGGTGTTCAGATGTTATATGGCGGGGTGATGTTGTTACTGCTGTCTGCGATCACCGAGCAGCCGAAGGTAGAGGTCTTATTTCACCCGTCAGCAGCCGGGTCTGTTCTGTATCTGACAGTATTCGGTTCTATGATTGGTCATAGTCTGTTCTATTACCTTGTTACGCGTACGAATCCGCTATTTCCGTCTACATGGCTGTACATTTCTCCAATGATTGCACTCGGAATCGGGATGTTTTTCTATGGAGAGCATGTGAGCTGGTTGACCCTGCTCGGATCGGTCATTATCATTGGAGGACTGATTCTGGCAAATTGGCATACGTTAAAAGGACTTTTACAAACGAAAAAAGAAATCAAAGCAATAGGATCAAACCAAATTTCAACCGAAACGGCATCATAAAAAATAAATTCTCTGCTTGCGTATCGTTTTTCCATGGTCAGTCGTTTACCTGTTATAAGCGCTGAAGAGGCTGTGGAATATGGGATTGTAGATAAGATTGTTGCAAAATAAATCAAGTAAGGCAGAGGGTACCCTCTGCCTTTTTTATATACATAATACAGGCCTCTTCTCGGCGTAAGAAATGAGAGAGGCCTGTATTTTTTGAATTATGTAATATCACATCATGTACATTATGTATTAGTAAGAATGTTTTTTTGGACGGAAGAGCGTATAAGCTCCAGCAACGATGAGCAGAAGAGCAAGGATTGGCTGGATAATGGAGAACTGATGCAGCATGGAACCAATGGAGAATGCGATGAAGAAAATAAAGGATAGTACAGCCAAAATATTGATGGGAATCAGCAAATATTTGTTTTTGTTACCGAACCAGTAAAGTTCAAATAATCCGACCGCTACCGCCAGTATAAAACCAGGCCACATGGTAATCCAGCTGTCTGTAACAATAGCAATCTGGCAAGTCAGTCCTGTGGTGAGCAGAATACCTCCGGGAACGAGAAGCCCGATTCCACGGCCGATCAGCGAGAAATACATCCAGTGGAAAAGTACCCCTAGCGGAATAAGGAAGAAAGTCGGCCAGAAGTAGGCAAAAATAGAGCCCGTTCCAATATCCTTACCGGAGTTGAGGAGCAGAAAAATACCGATCAAAATGAGTAGCGGGGCTACAAGATTTTGTTTCCTTAATCTCAAATGAATCACTCCTTTCTATAAATTCAACTAAACGTATCATAGCAAATAAGAGTGAAGCTGTAATCGGTCTAGAGCAAGTGAATCATACTAGACTTAAGTCCAGTTGTGAGAAGGATATGAAGTGATGTTTATAAAAAAAAGGCACAGTTCTTTGAACTGTACCCATGAGCTAGTATTCTATTATTCTGCAATCTCATAAAACCCGTAGAGTTCATCAAGTAGCAAGTTTGCTGCCAGAATTCCTCCGGCTGTATTCCATACAGCATCGTCTACTTTATATGCTCGGCCATTCTTAACGGCATTTAGATTCTGCCAAAGCGGGTCTTGTATCATTTCCGTCTCGGTATCATTACCTTTGTCGTCGCCAGTGTCATAGGTAAAGTAAAAGAGACGATCGGCATCAGCTTCCGGCAAACGTTCTTTCGTAATTTCATCTACGAATTCAGTTGCATTTTGGGTGATTTCTGTCCGTGCCAAGCCTATTTTTGCAAAGATATTACCTGTGAACGTATCGGTATGATAAATGCGGGTTTTGCCAGCCATAAAACGGACAACAGACACCGTTTCATTCACTTTGTCGCCTGCTTTAGATTTAAAATCGGCAATGCGATCGTTGAATTCGGTGATTTTCGCTGCGCCTTCTTCGGTTTTATTCAGCGCTTCTGCATAAAGCTTGAAATTGATTTCCCAGTCACCGCGAAGATCCTCAGCCATAACGGTTGGAGCAATTGCTTTTAACTGATCATAGACTTTCTCTTGGCGCATTTTGTTACCGATAATAAGATCAGGCTGCAAACCTGCGATCAGTTCGAGATTCGGCTGACTCTCGTCCCCGACTACGGTTACGCCTTCCATTTGATCTTTAATATGTGCGTACCAAGGATCTCCAGTCCAAGATTTAACGGCTCCAACGGGTTTAACTCCTAGAGAAAGCAGTGCTTCGGTTCCTTCGTTAGTGAGAATAACGACCTTCTGAGGTGTTCCTTTGATTTCTGTTTCACCCATTGCATGTTTTACCGTGTATGTACCTGTGCCTGTTGTTTCTTCATTTGTGGTATTGCCAGAAGCAGGCTGGGAAGATTCATTGCCCGCACCGCCTTCCGTTGTCTGGCTTCCACAACCAGCTAGAACGAAGAAAATAAGCATGAGCATAACTGCTCCGAATAAGCGTAAGCGATGACTCTTTGTATGTACGTTTAAAGCTACCATGTAACCAGTTCCCCCTGAAATAATATATTGATAATGATTATCAAACATTAAGTCTGAATATATAACCAGTTTCTACCATTGTCAAGCGTTGAATGAGAATGAATATCAAAAAGATTGACAGTTCTTTCTTTCTTCTACTAAAATTGCGGAGTGAACTATTAGATGGAATTCTATGAATAAAATGATATATACAAAAATGAGTAGGGGATTAATGATGCGCATCTTGGGGCTGGCCTTATCGATTGGACTACTGATTTTTGCCATGATGAGTAGTGTTATTTTTGGTGTCACCCGCATTCCTCTGTCGGTTATTTGGCAGGCGGTGATGGAACCAAATGGAAGTACCGAACACTTAATTATCCAGACAGCAAGGATTCCTCGTGCACTGATCGCTGCTGCAGTTGGCGGGAGTCTAGCTGTTGCTGGAGCTATTATGCAGGTTCTCACTCGTAATCCAATCGCTTCTCCGAGTACCTTAGGTGTGAATGCGGGAGCAGCCTTTTTCGTCGTTGTGGCTACAGGCTGGTTAGGTATATCCGGTCTTCAGCAAACGACTTGGATTGCTCTTTTTGGTGCTGCTGTGAGCGGTGGGGTTGTGTTTTTCCTTGGCAGTATGGGCCGAGATGGAATGACACCTGTGAAAATCACACTAGCTGGTGCTTCGATGACTGCATTTTTCCATTCTCTGACTCAAGGTTTAATGTTGTCAGACGGCAAGATGTTTGATCAGGTACTGATATGGCTTGTCGGATCCGTTGCTGGTAGGGAACTTGATCAGCTCATGGCTGTTGTCCCTTATATGGGGATTGGACTACTGATTGCACTCCTGCTGTCAAGACATCTTAACGTATTGTTCATGGGAGACGATATTGCGGCAGGGCTAGGACAAAAGACGGCTATGATTAAAATTCTTTCGGCCGTCTCTATTATTTTACTGGCAGGTGCATCGGTTGCTGCAGCAGGTCCAATTGCGTTTATAGGTATTATCATTCCGCATATCATGAAGTTTTTTCTGCCGAATGATTATCGCTGGATCTTACCGTATAGTTTCGTATGGGGTGCGGTACTCCTTGTTTCCGCAGACGTGCTGTCCCGCTACATTGCGATTCCCAAAGAGGTGCCAGTCGGTGTCATGACGGCCATCATCGGCGTTCCATTCTTTGTCTATATTGCAAGAAAGGGAGGACGCCAAGGAGCATGAGCAAATACAAGTCATTTCAAATGTCTAACGGCAAACTTTCATTTTTAATTGAAAAAAGGACCTTATGGGTTACGCTCGTTCTGTTCATCCTCTGTGCTGCGGCCATGGTAATCTCAACGGGAATCGGAAGTCAGTACATTTCTCCATCGCAAGTGATCAGCTCCCTATTTGGTCAAGCAGATCCAACGGTAGAAATCATTGTAGAAAAGCTGAGACTGCCGCGTATTCTTACTGCCGTAATGGTTGGGGCTTCTCTTTCGGTTGCAGGAGCTGTGCTGCAAGGAGTGATTCGAAATCCACTTGCATCACCAGATGTAACGGGAATCACGGACGGTGCTTCACTCGGAGCTGTACTTTTCATATTTTTCACATCAGGCACAATTTCAATAAAATACATGCCGCTTGCCGCGATCCTGGGCGCAATTCTAGTAACCGGACTGTTGTATGTTCTGGCTTGGAGAGGCGGAGTAACGCCTTTGCGTCTTGTGCTTGTCGGTACAGGCCTTGCAGCTGCGCTCAAATCAGTCTCTTACATGTTTATTATTGCAGGTCCGATGCAGCTGGCAGAGCGGTCCATTACGTTCATGACGGGGAGTATTTATGGAGCATCATGGGATTCGGATGTGTATATCCTGCTTCCTTGGGTCGTTATCCTTCTACCATTAACCTGGTTTCAAGCGAGAAAGGTAAACATTCAAGCACTCGGAGACGAAGTAGCGGTAAGTGCAGGGGCGCATGTGCAGAAACATCGCCTGCTGCTCATCGTGCTCAGTGTGGCACTAGCAGGATCAGCAATCGCAATTGGCGGTGCCATTGCATTTATTGGGCTGATGGCACCGCATATGGCGAGGAAGTTGGTGGGACCTTCTTTTGGAAGTGTTGTGCCGGTAAGTGCACTGCTCGGAGCCTTGATTTTATTAATAGCGGATCTAGTAGCCCGAACGGCATTTCTCCCTGCTGATGTTCCTGCAGGCGTATTTACAGCAGCCATTGGAGCTCCGTTCTTTATGTATCAGCTATATAAAAGCCGCAATCGTTGATTCGATATACTAGTAATCTAAAAAGGAATGAATGCTGATGGATATCATGCGCGCCGAGAAGCTGGGGCTTTCGTACGGAGATGCTTACATTTTTGAAAATATGGATTTATCTATTCCAAAAGAAAAAATAACCGTATTCATCGGGAGTAACGGCTGCGGGAAATCAACGTTGTTGCGATCTCTTGCAAGACTGATAAAGCCACAGCAAGGGGCCGTCATTCTTGATGGTGAACAAATCGCAGGGATGAAGACAAAGGATATTGCACGCAAACTCGCTATCTTACCCCAAGGACCTGTTGCCCCGGAAGGTCTTTCGGTGCTTCAACTGGTGAAACAAGGGAGGTATCCTTACCAGAACTGGCTAAAGCAGTGGTCACCGGAAGACGAACAGGCAGTAGAGAAAGCTCTGAACTCTACGAGAATGAAGGAACTCAAGGATCGCACCGTAGACTCCTTGTCAGGTGGTCAAAGACAGCGGGCGTGGATTGCGATGACGCTGGCTCAAGAAACACCGGTCATTCTGCTCGACGAACCAACAACCTATTTGGATCTGACCCACCAGATTGAAGTGCTGGATCTGTTGTATGATCTTAATCGATCAGAGCAGCGGACGATCGTAATGGTGCTTCATGATATCAACCTTGCTTGTCGTTACGCAGATCATATCGTAGCGATTAAGGATGGAGGCATTGAAGCGGGAGGGCATCCAGCAACTGTGATCGATGCCGAACTTATGGCAAAGGTTTTTGATCTGAGGTGCGATATTATTCCCGACCCTATATTCGGTACTCCGCTGTGCATCCCGCATGGCAAAGGCGGACTTCGTAAGCCTCCTAAGGAGACGGCGAGCATATAATAACGAAATGATCTCACAATAAAGGAAAGGAATCACGAGGATCGTGGTTCCTTATTTTTAGCTAGCATTTAGTAAGTATTTCCTTTTAGTTATTAAACCTCACTACATTTTCTTTCTCTTACATAATCGGTCGGTTTCTTGTTTAGTCATTGTTCATATATCCGTGCTACCTTTTTAATCACCATACTCAATTACTTCAATCTTATTTAGCATAGCTTCAGGCATTTTTGACATAGCTTCTTCAAATGTTGAATATTTCTTATTATTTGATAGGAGATAGATGGTATCTCCATCATGGCCTATGTGAAAAACACTAGCATCTTTTATATCACCAAGAATAATAATACCAAACTGCCCCTTATCCCCAACTTGTTCAACCCGGCAAGGATTTATTTTTGTGCTTAAAATGCTTAAATCATTCACAGACATAGAAAATAACTCAATCAATTCTGAAATCGAACATAATTCTTATTTATTATTTGCCTGTACTATGTAGTACAATTGTTTGCGTCTAGAATTTTCGATTTTTGTAACTTCATAAGGCAGTGTGCACATTTCTGAAAAAAGATCATGAAATACATTATCTGAGATTACGCAATAATAAACAGGATACTCATCTAAGTTGTCGATCCATTCTGCAAATGGTTTGATTCTAAATTGTCCTGTTCCTGGACTGGAAAGAATGATTACATACTTACTCTCCTCATCTATTCCGAATTCAAAATCATTCACTATATGTTTTATTTTGATATGCTCATTGGCGGCATAACCGATATCCATTTCAATCTCTCCTAATTATCTACATTACTCTTTATAAAAATAGTATAGAAAAGATCAACAATTGGCTACTAAAGAGTGCTAGTTGAGAAATTTGATGAACAGATGGATAAAAAGGGCAGCTGATTCGAATCAGCTGTTTTTTTGCATCACGAATAAAATTAGAGGATTTGAGTTAATTTACAGTAAGCGAAGAAATACATAGAAGGAAGGGTTACTCTAGTGGAAGAAAATAATATTGTCGTTGCCGTATTCAATGATGACAGCAAGGCTTATCAAGTTCTATCTGAATGTAAATCTAAAAGGCATGAACAATATAAAATATTGGATGCAGCCGTCATTCAGAAAGAAAACGGGAAGATTGTTTTCAAAGATGGGTTTAGCTCACCAAGTGAAGCAGACGCTTCGGCATTAAAAAGCAGCCTGATTGGTTCCATGATTGGAATTTTGGGCGGTCCGATCGGTATTTTGCTTGGTGGAAGCATTGGTTCCATGATTGGGGCGAGTAAAGTCGTAAACCGTCATAAGGAAGGCTTTAGCCTGATTGAGCGGACAGTGGCTGAATTATATAACGGGGAGACTGCTTTTGTTGCCAATATAAAAGAAAACAATGAGGTCGCTTTTAATTACTTTCTTCAGCAGTATGATCCCCAATTGGTGTACCGAAAAGAAGTATCGATGATGGAACATGAAATGAATAAGGCCAGGGAGATGGAGCAACAATTAGCTCAGGAGGAGGAAGAACGTAAACGAAAAGAACGAGTAGAAGACATACAAGAAAAGGCAGAGGAAATGAAGGAACGGATTAAGTCGGAGTTTCATCGGATCAAAGAAAAATTAACAGATAAATAAAAAGAAGGGCGTAAGAATGGAAGGTGAAAACCTTATCTTACGCCCTTTTTGCTATAAATTTTTAATTGAATTAAGAATCTTCTTCATCCCATTTTTTTGAATAACCTTTCTTGATCGCATAGAAGAAGGAGTACATCAAAAGCGCAGACACGACGACAACAAGTCCAATAAGCAGTCCTGATTCCAAGTATATAGCCCCCTGACGCTCGTATTAACGATAGATAACGTATGCCTTTACTATACTTGAAAGGTGTATTTTTACAAGTGAAGTAAACATTCTATATTTCTTTCAATAATCAAATAACCCCGAAACCAAGATAGGTTTCGGGGTTAACTAATGTAAGAGAGCTTAAGCGTTCAAGACAAATTTTTCAATGACTTGCTTGATTCCGTCTTCATTGTTACTGAGCGTAATATAGTCAGCAATTTCTTTCAGTGCAGGAATGGCATTACCCATAGCAACACCTAGGCCGGCAGCTTCGAGCATTTCGTGGTCATTCCAAGAATCACCTACAGCAATGGTATCTTTAAGATCCACTCCAAAATGGTTCGCAAGGAACGTTAGCGCATGACCTTTTGTTCCTTCATGATGCATGATTTCAAGGAAGTGAGGTTTGGATTTCGTAATATGAACCTCGCTGCCGAGCAGCTCACGCAACTGTGGAGCGATTTCGTCCAGCAGTTCCGGAGTATCGATCATGAGCAGTTTTGGTGCAGGCTGCTCAATCATTTTCATGAAATCAGGTTCAATATAATAAGGTGTCTTGTTCAGATTACAGTAGTCAATCAGCTTCTCGTTCTCCTCGCGGGAGTACAGCTTATCATCAACATAAGTTTGAAGATGCAAATTCCGTTCCAGACAGAACTCGTAAAGCTTGCGAGCTGCATCTTTGGGAACATAACGTTCATAAAGGACTTCTTCGTCCATCAAATTCTTGATGAGTGCACCTTGATACGTAATGATGGGAACGTTGAGTCCTGTTTGTCTAGCAATCGCTTGAGCGGAAGCATAGGCACGTCCCGTTGCAAGGGTAACGACTACATCTTTGGCTACAGCTGCTTCTAGCGCACTTTGTGTTGCAGGGGTTACTTCTTTGTCGTCATTAATCAGAGTGTCATCAATATCAATCGCGATCAGTTTATAAGTCATGGTTTCTCTCCTCTATATCTAGTTCTATTATTTGTGTGGTATAACTCTAAAGGGTAGCCCTACTCTTCAAGAAAAACAAGACCGATGAAGTCATCCATATCGAGATTGCCAAAATAATGCTTTATATCAACGTCTTTGAGTGCTTCTCTAACTTCCGCTTCCTCATAACGTTTGCCACGAAGCGAGTTCTCGATATCAGCGACATCTCCTACACCAAAGAAATCACCGTAGATTTTAATATCCTCGATTCGGCCTTCTTTGATATTCATACGAAGATCGATAATACCGACCGGGAATTTCTTAGAATGTTTCACGTTACTTTCCGGTGACTGTCCATAGTTCCAATCCCAGTTCTGATAACGTTCTTTAGAAATTTCATGGATTTTCTTCCAATCTTCTTCTGTCAGATGATACTGAGGAACTTCACTTGCTTCCATGCCAAAAATATGACGAAGAAGTTCTTCACGGAATTCTACAATCGTCATGTCTTTATCCATCAAAGAACGGATATTCGTTACACGGCTGCGTACGGATTTGGTGCTCTTCGATTTGAACTTCTCTGGATTCACCTTTAATGAAGCTTGTACATCG
The DNA here is from genome assembly GCF_965111595.1 of Paenibacillus sp. Marseille-Q7038. NCBI lineage: Bacteria > Bacillati > Bacillota > Bacilli > Caryophanales > Paenibacillaceae > Paenibacillus > Paenibacillus sp. Marseille-Q7038. The sequence continues at coordinate 246,232 of NZ_CBCOOM010000001.1, forward strand.
TCGAGGTTCAGATCAAACATGAGCGTACCATGGCTGAACATCCGGCCGCGAGTTGCAAACTGGGCATTTCCTGAAATTTTTTGTTCTCCGACTTGAAGATCATTACGTCCAGTAAGTTCTGCGTTAACGCCAAGATGATGGAGTGCTTCTACAACAGGCTGGGTGAACTTACGGAAGTTGTGGAACGAATTTCCGTCATCTTTTGTAATGAAGCTGAAGTTAAGATTGCCTAAATCATGATATACGGCACCGCCGCCAGAAAGTCTGCGCACAACGGTAATTCCATTCTGCTGTACATACTCCTGGTTAATTTCCTCAATGGTGTTCTGATGTTTCCCAATGATAATAGAGGGAGCGTTGATATAAAACAGCAAGTAACTCTCGTCCAAAGACAAGTGTTTAAGGGCATATTCCTCGATGGCGAGGTTAATCCGTGGATCCGTAATGCCTTGATTGTCAATAAACAACATGGTGATTTCCTCCGATACCTTATAAAATATGTAAGCAAGAATCATAAACGGGACATGCCCGAACAATTCTGATGAATACAAAAAGACTCTATTCTTATTGTAAACCAATAACGCAAACGATACAAAAGAGAAATCCCATTGACGCAATCTAAAATCTCCCATCATAATGGGAACGTCATGCTGTAATGCAGCAAAGAAAGGAAGGACATACCTTTGATTGAAATCTATGGACATGGCGGGGATGTAGAAACCGCAGCGCGTAGGTATGGAAAGAAACCTGCCGATTTTCTTGATTATAGTGCCAACATCAATCCTCTTGGACCACCGGAGGAAGTGAAAGTAGCCTTGAAAGAGGGCTGGAAAGCAATCATTCGTTACCCCGATCCAGGACACCGGGCGCTGAAACAGAGATTATCAGCCCAAGTAAAGCTTGGAGAAGAACACATTCTCATTGGAAATGGTGCTGCCGAATGTATGGCTCTTTTGCTTATGGCATTGTCACCGGAAACCGTTGGAACGATTGAACCTGGCTTTTCCGAATACCGTTCACTTGCCCTTCAATTTGGAGCCAAGGTAGACTCTGTATATGGTCAACAGGAACTTGAATACCGGGCAGATGTAAACGACATTGCTACGCTTATGGAAAGGGTACAGGTTCTTTTTATCGGTCAGCCAAATAATCCGAACGGAGTTCAGTATTCGCTGACGGATCTTGTGACGCTAGCGAAGAAGGCGCATCGAACAAAAACGAAACTGGTTATTGATGAAGCCTTTATTGACTTTATTCCGGAGGAAGAGCGCATTTCAATCGCATCTTCACTAGAGAAATATCCGGAAGTTATCATCATTCGATCAATGACGAAATTTTATGCTATTCCGGGACTGCGGCTCGGTTATGTGCTCGCAAGTCCTGACCTCATTCGTTCTATGACTCAGAAGCAAGTAACCTGGAGTGTGAATGGTCTTGCCTTGCTTGCAGGGGAAGCTTGTCTTCAGGCAGGCTCTTCCTACGAACAAAATACAATATCGCTGATTAAAGCAGAGAGAAAAAGGCTTGCAGAGGGTCTTAGAAAATATGGGTTTACTGTATATCCAGGGGAAGCAAATTACTTGCTGGCTGAAGCAAGAGCACCATGGACCGCCGGTACACTGCAGGAAGCAATGGGACGACAAGGGATTCTGATTCGCAGCTGTGCAATGTACCCGGGGCTTACTGAGCACGCTTTTCGTATTGCCGTTAAGGGTACAGAACAAAACACGCAGTTTTTAGAGACATTTAGGCAGATCATGGAGGGAGCAAAGTAATGGCGACGCCATTCTTACATACAGATTCTGAATCCGAAGGTTTACCGGTGTTGTATTCATCAAGACGATGGCCAGGGATGACCATCTCCCGTTATGAAGGGCATCTGCTTCTAAAGTCTCCTCATATGCTGGATGCGATCTCCAGCAGCATTCATGGAGGGGGGATGAGTCGTTTGGACCGTGCTGTCAACATTTATGTGGATCGGCACTATGATTCAAGTGACCCTGCCCGTGATATTCAGCAGTTGCTTAAAAAATGGGGTCATCCGGATCATCAGACTGCAGGACTGCTAACTGCGGTTAGACTAGAGCATGTTTCTATTGTGGAAGAAGAGGCCAATGGAGTGGTTTTATTATGCTGTACAACTGCAGGAGTATCTAATGGGGCAAGAGCGGGTTCACCGAGGACTGTATTTGATGCGGGTTATAGTCCAGGTACGATCAATATCATGCTGTTCATAGCCGGAAAATTAACTCCATTTGCACTCGTGAATGCGTTGCAAACAGCGGTTGAAGCGAAGGTTGCGGCTCTCCAGGACTTAGGTGTAAGAGATGCAGAGAATGGACTATGTGCTACCGGAACAACTACCGATGCCATCGTTATTGGAGCCAGCGGACTTGCTGCGGATGGGACAAATGCGAGACTTACGCATGCTTATGCGGGCACGGCAACCCGACTCGGCGATAGTATTGGACGGCTCGTATATCAGTCTGTTACCGAGAGTTTATGTGCTTCAGGTTACACAGCAGAGAGGAGGCAATTATTATGATGGGAGCTTGGATTATTCTAGCTGCTTACACACTGGATCTTATCATCGGTGACCCAAGGTGGATCCCTCATCCGGTTATTACCATGGGGAAGGCGATTACTGGTCTTGAGAATACCATTCGCAGAAAAGTGACAACGCAGCGAGGACTGCGTTATGCAGGGTTTCTTTTTCCTTTATTAATTGTTACTGGGGCATTTGTTCTGACTTGGGCGTTGTTAAAGTTACTATTTTATACCCATCCAGTGCTTGCTATAGTGGGTGAAATCTTGCTGATTGCCACAACGATCGCAACAAAAGGATTACGAGATGCAGGTTTAGATGTATATAAACATCTTAGGGCCGGCAAATTGCCGGAAGCAAGGGCTGCACTAGGCATGATTGTAGGTAGGGATACGAAACAGCTGGAGTCTCCTGAAGTGGTAAGGGGAACCGTTGAGACCGTAGCCGAAAACATTGTAGATGCGATTATCTCTCCTCTGTTTTTTGCTTTTCTTGGGGGAGCGCCTCTTGCCATGGCTTATCGCGCGGTAAACACACTCGATTCTATGGTCGGTTATAAAAATGAAAAATATAAATCGCTAGGTATGGCCTCTGCTAGACTGGACGATATTGCAAATTTCATCCCAGCACGGATTACGGCACTTCTACTATTTGCTTCCGCTGGGGTATTAGGTCTACATGTGAAAAACAGTATGCGCACAGTGAAGCAGGACGCACGCAAGCACCCAAGTCCTAACGGCGGGTATCCGGAATCAGCCGTTGCTGGTGCGCTCGGGATCCGGCTCGGGGGATATAATGTCTATCATGGGGTTCGTTCGTTCCGTGCTTATATGGGGGTTCCTTACCATGAGATGGAAGCAAGCCATATTCGGACAACAATTACGATGATGTATATTTCATCGAGTCTATTTGTGGTCATCCTCGTGTTCTTGTTATGGCTCATGTCTATTACAGGAGTCGCTTGGCTGTGGTGAGTACGTCTTCTAACCATATGCCTTCTGTCGATGTTTATCTGGTCCGGCATGGACGAACACTTTGGAATGAGCAAAAAAGATATTTGGGACACACGGATATTCCATTGCTTCCTGAAGCGGGAGAGGAACTTGCGGGACTACGTGCTTCTTTGGGGCAAATTCCATTTGACCAAATCTACGTAAGTGATCTTATCCGCTGCGTAGAGACACTGCACATTCTTGTCCCGGAACGGGTTCATACCGCCGTGCTGGACGCAAGGCTCCGGGAGTATCATTTTGGAGCATACGAAGGACAGACGTATGAAATGCTGCAACATGATCCGCTCTATCGTCAGTGGATTGATCGTCCTAACCTTGTGAGACCGCCGGGAGCAGAGTCGTTTCCCCATTTTTCCGAAAGAATTGTCGCGTTTGCGGAACAGCGGATCAGACCTTATTTAGGTAAGACCAAGAGGAGTAATCAACAGGATATAGTCGATAATGAGAAAGAAGTACCTAAGATCCTTGTGGTAACTCATGGCGGCGTTATCAGGCAATGGGCTGCCAAATGGCTTGCAGAAGCCGAATTTAATACTTTTATGCCTCGTCCGGGGGAATGTCTTGTGCTTCGGTTTACTTTGTCAGGCGGAGCACTTTCGGCACAAAAAATAGATTTTTGAATCAATTCCATAACTCATTAAAACGATGTCTTTTGGAACATAAAGGGAATGTTTGGTTGTCGAAAATTCCTCTATCCCCTATAATGGCAAAAGATGTGAAGACCTGATACGAATTGAACTTGAACATCTGAGTACATAAAGACGTCATGTGAATCCATATGAAAAGTCTATAATACCGAGCAAGGTCCAAAAGAATAGATGCTTTCTATTCTTTCGGTTAAAAGGGAAGCTGGTGCAAATCCAGGACGGTCCCGCCACTGTATACCAGGGGCAGCTGCAAAAAATCCACTGTTTTCGTCCATAACGAAGATGGGAAGGGAGCAAGCTGTTATTTTAAACTTGGATAGTCAGGAGACCTGCCTTGCCCTTGGTAAACGTGTAATCCTTCGAGGAAAGGATACGTTTTGCATATTTTTTGTGCCTTTCTAGTTAGAGGCAGCAGCTGCGAGACGTAACCTTGTTCTTATGATAGGAGCAGGGTTTTTTGGTGTTCATACCTGATAGGATCGCTTGGCTTCACGAGTAAAGAGAGGGAGAGAACAATGAAAAAAATGAATGGACGTTTTTTATCAATCTTAATGTCACTTATGCTCGCCATTATGCTGGCAGCGTGTGGTAACGAGACTGGAACAGAAGGACAAGGTACAGGTCAGACAACGGAGCAAGGTACCGCAGCAACAGACAATCAAGATGAGACAAGTCTTGAGACGGTATATCCTCTGACACTCACGGATGCAACGGGAGAGTCGTTCACATTTGAAAAAGCACCTGAAAAAATCGTATCCGTATCTCCAGCAGAGACAGAATCGCTTTATGCGATCGGACTGGACGAGCAAATTGTTGGGGTATCCGACTATGACGATTATCCAGAGCAAGTAAAGGACAAACCGAAGATGGGCAGCCTGTATACACCTAATGCAGAAGCAATCATCGAGGCTGAGCCGGATATTGTCTTCACAGGTATTTCGATGGATGAGGCAGCAGTGCAGAAACTGCGCGATTTAGGAATCGTTATTTTCAAAACAGATCCAAAAACAATTGAAGATGTAATGAAAAATATTGAAGTGTACGGACAAATTACAAATCATCAAGAACAAGCGCAAGAAGTTATTGCGAAGATGAAAGCAGATGTGAAAGAAGTACAAGACAAAGTAGCATCCCTTTCTGATGATCAGAAAAAACAAGTGTATGTAGAATTTTCTCCAGGCTGGACCGTAGGTAAAGGTGAATTTATGGATGAAGTCATTACCCTTGCAGGCGGAGTGAATGTAGGTGGAGATGCAGAAGGTTGGTATGAAATCAGTGAGGAAAACATCATTGCTGCGAACCCAGATGTCATTCTCTATGCAAGCGATGTGGTAGACAATGACAAAACACTCGACCAGATCATTAAAGCTCGTGATGGTTGGAATGAGATTACTGCAATCAAGAATGAGCAAGTGATCTCGATTAATGCCAATCTGCTTAGCCGCCCAGGTCCGCGTGTAACGGAAGGACTTAAAGAAGTAGCGAAAGCGATCTATCCGGATCTGTTCCAATGAAAAAGAAACTAGCAGGATATGGATTGATCGGAATCATCCTGCTTGTACTGACCCTGCTGTTATGTCTTGCGATCGGGTCAGTACATCTCCCGATTCATCATATCGCAGGGATTCTTATGAATCATATTCCGGGGATGGATGGGTTCATTGAACCCGTATGGAATATATCGTCTGAACAGATCATCATGAAGGTGCGTTTACCGCGTGTACTGCTCGGTATCCTGGTTGGTGCAGCGCTAGCCATTGCTGGCGCAGGATTTCAGGGTGTACTTCGTAACCCGCTGGCAGATCCTTATACGCTTGGTGTATCGGCCGGTGCTTCTGTCGGAGCAGCGGTGATGATCTATTTTGGTTTGCAATATGCTTGGCTAGGAGAATGGATGCTGCCGATGGTTGCTTTTACAACAGGGGTCATTACACTATGGGGTGTTCTGATGCTGGCTAGAGAAGGCGGTAAAATACCGACGAACAATTTGATATTGTCCGGTGTTGTGATGAATGCTTTCCTAGGAGCCGTTGTTTCTTTTCTGACTGCTATGTCAAAGGATACGGTCAATCAAATTTTGTTTTGGACGATGGGGAGTCTTAGTTTGCGGGGATGGTCTTACACGGCCATCCTTTTCCCTTATGTAGGGATTGGGATGATCTATCTATGGAGCAGAGGGAGATCACTGAATCTATTGGCACTAGGAGAAAGACAGGCAGCTCATCTTGGAGTTCGAGTTGATGTACTCAAATTATCCGTACTCTTAGTATCTACATTGTTAACAGCTGCAGCGGTATCTGTCGCTGGTGTGATTGGTTTTGTGGGGCTTGTTGTCCCTCATATCATCAGGCTCCTTGTCGGACCGGATTATCGTCTGATTATTCCACTGTCTGCGGTAGGGGGAGGTATCTTTCTGGCCTGGGCCGATATGGGCGCGCGGACATTACTCGCTCCTACGGAGATTCCGCTTGGCGTACTGACCGCTTTTGTAGGGGCTCCGTTCTTTGCTTACTTATTGCATCGGAATAAAAAACGGCGAGGAGGCATCAGCGGATGACAGAAAGATTCGTTCATCAGTCTGAAATCTCGTCTACAGTTCCTGTGGTTGAAGCTACGGCACTCCGTAAAGAGTACAGTCAGTTTATTGCGCTGGATCACATTCATTTTACCGCTGAGGAAGGTGACTGGTGGGGAATTGTAGGGCCGAACGGGAGTGGGAAATCTACTTTGCTTCATTTACTGTCGGGCATCCTGTCACCAAACCAGGGTACGATCCATATCAAAGGCAAACCTGTTCAAGATTACAGCCGTAAAGAGCTTTCGAGGATTATCGCTGTCCTACAGCAAGATGGATTACCTGAGATTGGTTATTCCGTCAGGGACGTTGTGGCAATGGGAAGATATCCTTATCAAGACTGGCTGGGCAGAGATCAGGGCTTTGGAGAAGAAAAAATAGAACAAGTCCTGAAGAAACTCGATCTTACTTCTCTTGCGGAACGCAGATTGGATGAACTTAGTGGAGGTCAAAGACAGCGGGTAGCCCTTGCCAAAGTGATGGTGCAAGAACCTGAAATTTTGCTGCTAGACGAACCAACTACTTTTCTCGACGTTCGTTACCAACTGCAGTTCATGGATCTGCTGGCGCAGTGGCAACAGAGTACAGGGATTACGATTATTGCCGTATTGCATGATTTGAATTTGGCTTCTCTTTATTGTGATTACTTATGTGCATTAAAAGAGGGTAAGCTCTTCCTTCAGGGTTCTCCGGCTGAGGTGCTTACGGAGGAGAATATTAGAGGCTTGTTTGAGATCCAGCCTGTAATGGTTCAACATCCGGATCATCACATCCCTCAGTTTTTACTGCGTAAACAGCAAGAATAAGATGATTTTAAATATGAGAACAAAATAGAAGAGGACCTGATATCCATAAATCAGGTCCTCTTTTTTTTCAACCTAAGGGAATATTTATCTCCTTTTTCAGTTCCTTAAAAAAATGCATGATTTCTTTTGAAGTGTTAACTCACTTTTCGTTATAATCTAAATATACAAGCTGTACAACAGCAGTAGATAAGGATGGAGATATCATGGAGAGAGAACAGCAACTCGAAGCATGGGTTCAGCAGATTACCGCATTAGACGAGGCAGCGCAGAAAGCAGCTGCAAGTCATTTAGATGATTTAACGAAACCACCGGGGAGTTTAGGTAAGTTAGAAGAACTTACGATCCGGTTGGCGGGGATTACGGGAAAGAACATGCCTGCTTTTTCTAGAAAAGCAGTTATTGTTATGGCATCGGATCATGGAGTCGTAGAAGAAGGAGTCAGCAGTTTTCCAGCAGAGGTAACGCAGCAAATGGTTCATAATTTCCTTGCAGGCGGAGCGGCAGTGAATGTGCTCGCTCGTCATGCCGGAGCTGAAGTGATATGTGTAGATATTGGTGTGAACGGTGAGCCTGCTCATCCCGATCTTGTATCTCGTTCCGTCCGCAAAGGAACAGCAAATATGGCGAAGGGTCCTGCGATGAGCAGAGAAGAGGCGCTTGAAGCCATTCTTACCGGGATCGACGTTGTTCAAGAATCCGTGAGAAAAGGGACGCAGTTATTTGTTACGGGAGAGATGGGGATTGGCAATACAACACCAAGTGCGGCAGTTACCAGTGTTCTTACCGGTGTCAGTGTGCAGGAGGCAACAGGAAAAGGGACAGGTCTTGATCAAGCAGGTGTTCAGCATAAAGCAAGCGTGATTGCCCGGGCAATAGAGCTGAATCAGCCCGATCCAAATGATCCAATCGATGTGCTTGCTAAAGTAGGGGGGCTTGATATAGCGGGCCTAGCAGGTGTCATTATCGGTTCAGCTGCCTTGAAATGTCCGGTTGTGATCGATGGGTATATTTCTACAGCTGCTGCTTTAGTTGCCAGTCGTATTGCACCCGCATGCCGAGATTATATGATTGCTTCTCACACGTCGGAAGAAAGAGGGCATGCAGCACTCCTGCAAACATTAGACCTTTCCCCTATGCTTCAAGTTGGAATGAGACTTGGCGAGGGAACGGGCGGCGTTCTATGTCTTCACCTGATTGAAGCTGCAGGCAGAATTATGGACGAGATGGCCACATTTAGCAGCGCAGGTATTTCTAACACCCAAGAGAAGAGTGGGGCACAATTATGATTATTCTTGTAACGGGTGGTGCCCGTAGCGGTAAAAGTACCTTTGCTGAGAAACTGTGCATGAGCCGATCCTCTGAAGCGATCTACATGGCGACTGCACAAGCTTATGATCAAGAGATGACCGACCGAATTGCTGCACATCGCAGTCAGCGTGAAGATGGGGCCTATCTGTGGCATACGATTGAAGAACCGCTTGAGGTAGCTGAGACACTGGACGGGTTAATGGAGGCGACACTGCCTGTACCAACTATATTACTCGACTGTCTTACCTTGTGGCTCTCTAACGTGCTCATTGCCAAGGAACAAGAGGGACCTGACGCAGTAACAGAAGAGATCGACCGTCTTGTCCGCAGTGTTGCTGCTTATCCAGGTCTCATTATTCTGGTGACCAATGAAGTAGGCGACGGGATCGTTCCTGAATATCGATTGGGCCGAATATATCGGGATTATGCCGGAATTCTGAATCAGCGTATGGCAGCAATCAGCCAGGAGGTATTCCTTGTAACGGCTGGTATTGCTATTGAACTGAAGAGCAAGGAGTATAAAGTATGAGAGAAAATACAAAAGCGGCTGCGGCCGCTTTTCAGTTTTTAACACGATTTCGGGTGAAAATGCAGCTTGAATTCACTCCAGAATTAATGACGCGAAGCACCTTATTCTATCCGGTTGTTGGCTTATGTATCGGGGCTTGTGTCTGGATCGCTGCTTGGCTCAGTGGATTCTTATTGCCTCCGGCTCCTTCGGCAGTGCTTGTTCTTACGATCTGGGTATGGCTCACAGGCGGGCTTCATTTAGATGGCTGGATGGACTCTGCTGATGCACTTCTCAGTTACCGAAGCAGGGAACGGATGCTTGAGATTATGAAGGACAGCCGGGTGGGAGCTATGGGTGTGATTGCCTGTGTTCTGCTGTTGATGCTGAAAGTAACGCTTCTATACAGCTTAATGAGACAACCTTTTCTGATTGGGGCAGCAGTCTTGCCTTTTCTATGGAGCCGTTTCTTTATGGTGTATGCCATGGTGAAATACAAACGGGCTAGAGCAGGGGAAGGTCTGGCAGGAATGTTTACAGGGGTTCAGAATGAACTGCTTTACAAAGTGGGAGCGGTAACCTTACTTCTTTCTACGATCTCCTGCGGTGTATTTCTACTTGCTGCGTATGCTGTAGATGGGCCGCAGTTTACATGGACTCTAGATATGGGCGTTATATTGTCTGCCTTTTTTGTTATTCCTCTATTTATATGGGGCTGCGGAAAATGGGCTGCGGATCGGATAAGCCATAGCCTTGGGGGACTCACCGGAGATATCTATGGAGCACTGAATGAGGGGCTCGAAGCAGTCGGGCTGCTCATACTTGTTATTGTCACTACAGTCATGCATTAAGTTGAGAAAATTGCACCCCAAGTCATGTTGTTGGTGAATGGTGATAAGAGAAAGGGGACTCGCTCATGGAAAATAAGAATACCGGGAACGCAGATAAGGAACAGGATAACAAGAAAACACAGGGACAAGCTGCTGTTCTTATGCTTCAAGGAACCGCTTCGGATGTCGGAAAGAGCATTGTTACAACAGCGTTATGCCGCCTTTTTTTACAGGATGGATATCAGCCAGCTCCTTATAAATCGCAAAATATGGCGCTTAATTCTTATGTAACCCTAGATGGGAAAGAAATAGGAAGAGCGCAGGGAGTACAAGCAGAAGCTTGCGGTTTGCCAGCGACAACCGATATGAATCCCATCTTGATTAAGCCGATCAAAGATATGCATTCTCAGATTGTTGTCCATGGAGTACCGAAGATGCAGATGAGCGCGATGGACTATAGGAATCACTTTTTACCGCAAGCGAAAACCATTGTACTAAATGCCCTGGATCGTCTGCGCGAACAATATGATATTGTGCTGATGGAGGGGGCTGGAAGCCCAGCAGAGATAAACCTGAAAGACAGAGATATTGTGAACATGAATTTGGCGGGCTGGGCAGATGCACCTGTTCTGTTGATATCGGATATTGACCGCGGCGGTGTATTTGCTTCGCTAGTAGGCACACTGGAACTGCTTGAACCACACGAACGGGCAAGGGTGAAAGGCTTTATTATTAACAAGTTCCGCGGAGATCTCGCGCTGTTGCAGCCGGGGCTGGATTGGCTTACGGAACGAACGGGAATTCCTGTACTTGGAGTGCTGCCGTATATTCCAGAACTACGTATTGAAGCGGAGGATTCGGTTGTGCTGGATGACCTGCAATATCGCAGACAAAAAGAGAAAGAACTTGATATCGTCGTCATTCGGTATCCCCGGATTTCTAATTTCACTGACTTTGATGCACTCGGCTGGGAGCCTGATGTGGTTGTGCGATATGTCAGTAATGCGGATAACCTTGGCGACCCGGATGTTATTATACTGCCCGGCACAAAGGATACGATCAGCGATCTGACCTTTCTTAGAGAAAGAGGACTAGACCGTGCGATTACCGAGCAGTGGCGCGAACGTGGGGTTCAGCTTGTCGGGATTTGTGGCGGATACCAGATGCTGGGGGAGAGATTGTGTGATCCTTATGCTGTTGAGAGTGAAACAAAGCAAGCGGAAGGACTCGGACTACTGCCGCTTGCTACTACCTTCTCTAAGGAGAAAAGAACGGTTCGCGTGAAAGGTACAGTTGCGAAGGAAAGTCCACTCCGAGTGGATGAGAACAAGGAAACACGGCCTACGGTAGAAGCATATGAAATTCATATGGGAATCACAGAAAGTGACGAATCCGCTGGTATACGAAGCGAAAAGTTCAGACCGTTATTTGTGCTGAATGCAGATGCAGAAACCGTTTCTTCAGCAGAGGGGATAGAGAGTGTACACTTAGAGGGGTGCGGAGCGGCAGACGGAAAAGTGTGGGGAACCTATCTGCACGGTCTCTTTGATAATGATGAATTCAGGCGGACATGGCTTGATGGACTTCGCTTACAGAAAGGACTTCCACCAATCAGCGAAACTTTTCAAGCGGCTGTCTATAAGACACAGGAGTTTGATCGGGTAGCTGAGATTGTCCGTAACCATCTGGACCTGGACCGAATATATGAAATAGCAGGATTGCGTAAAAAAGAGATGTTTAGATAGTTTCTGAAGCAAAGGTTGAAGTATGAAAAGAACGATAAAAAAAGGGTTGCGATGTTCCAGAAATTTATCTCTGGGAAACGCGGCTCTTTTTCTGTTGAGGTAGGGGAGAGTTGGTATATAGTAACCGCTGTACCGCGGCTTGGTATACATGAAAGTTCGTATCTACAAGATGATCCATCCTCGAAAGAGGCTACTATGATCTTTTTGTATAACCTATGGCAAAATGATCCATCCTATACTAAATGTTGTCAGTCTGTCGAAACATATAATGACTCCTTTTATGCTATGGATGGCTCATCCTTAAGACCTGCATTCTAGTAAAGCAACCGAGAAGATTTATAGCTGAGAATTGAGAGGGGATTTGTGTATTATTCTACCTAATTAACCTGAGTTTAGAGGAAGAATTGGAGAAAAAAACGCGAGATTATGCTGTTGTTGCGCTGTTTATATTCTATTTTAATAAAAGTCTACCTGTTTAATTGGTTTTATGATATAGTATGGATTATTATTAAAAGTCAACCTAGACGCAAAGACCTAGATTATGCAGATGCCATTCTTTTATTTGTTTTCCCTATTGGATTAATGGGGTATATATAGGATACATGACAGAAGCAATGACCGAGTCTGAACGTTAGAGTTCATTAGATGATGTGGAGGGAAATAGTTATCATGGAAACGTTGCAGGTTATTATCAACGTGGCAGTGATGTTGGTTCTTGTCGGCATCCTGTATCGCATGCAAAAGAAACACATTTCTTTTACGAAGCGAGTATTCACCGGCCTTGGTCTAGGACTGGTATTCGGAATTCTTCTTCAAGTTATATATGGAGCTACAACAGGAGTAGTAAAAACCAGTGTGGACTGGTTTAATATTATTGGGTCTGGATATGTCGGGCTCTTGCAGATGATTGTTACTCCGCTGATTATGGTATCTATTATTTCAGCAATCATGAATCTGAAGGGTAATCAGAATATTGGAAAAATGAGTGGTTCTATCATTGGAACACTTCTGATCACGACAGCAATCGCAGCAACAATCGGTATTGGAGTTACTCAAATGTTTGGTCTTGAGGCTATTAATATCGAGAAGGGGGAAGCGCAGCAAACTAGAGCAGATCGTCTGGAAGAACAGCTTGGCGATGTTCAGGATTTGTCCATTCCACAGCAGGTACTGGAATTTATTCCGACCAATCCTTTTGCTGACATGACTGGTGAACGTCGTACGTCAACCATTGCGGTCGTTATTTTCTCCGCATTTGTAGGTGCAGCTGTACTTGGACTGGATCGTAAGAAACCTGAACAAGCAGATACTTTCCGCAAACTGGTCAATTCGTTATACGCAGTTGTTATGCGAATTGTTACGTTAGTACTAAGACTGACACCATACGGAATCTTGGCCCTGATTACCAAGGTCACGGCAACAACGGATGCCCAGGAGATTCTAAAGCTTGGGGAATTCGTTATCGCATCGTATGTAGCACTAATTCTAATGTTTATCGTTCATTTGATTCTCGTAACTGTATTTGGATTTAATCCAATTGCTTATACGAAAAAAGTTATTTCGACTTTGATTTTCGCCTTTACTTCTCGTTCGAGTGCGGCATCAATTCCGCTGAATATTGAAACACAAACGAAGAAGCTTGGTGTATCCCAAGGGATAGCGAACTTGTCAGCTTCATTTGGTGCAACCATTGGTCAGAACGGATGCGCAGGGATTTATCCCGCCATGCTGGCTGTAATGATTGCTCCTACGGTTGGAGTAACGATGGATTGGCAGTTCTACGTGACATTGGTACTGGTTGTTATGATTAGTTCCTTCGGTGTTGCCGGTGTCGGCGGCGGAGCTACCTTTGCTTCTCTTATTGTTCTTTCTACGATGAATCTTCCTGTCGGTCTTGCCGGTCTTTTGATTTCCGTAGAGCCACTGATTGATATGGGACGTACTGCTCTTAATGTCAACGGTTCGATGACCGCAGGTCTCGTATCCAGTAAGATGCTGAAAGAAAACGATCAAGAAATTTTCGACAAAGCGAATTTTGATTTAGACTCAGCACACGAAGGATAAGCTGATTTACGATAAAATAAACCTGAAAAGGTGCCTCTTTTTATGAGCATGATACTCGTAAGAAGGGGCACCTTTTCATTTTCATATAACAGCTGAGCATATACTTGCAGATTAGCCGAGAATCTGAAGTTCTTTCGGGAAGCTAGTTAACAACTCAACGCCGTCCGCAGTCACAATCACTTCATCTTCAATCCGGACACCGCCGAGACCTGGGATATAAATACCGGGTTCGATGGTAAAGGCCATTCCTTCAGTCAACAATTCCTGATTCGCACCATGAACAGAAGGATATTCATGTACATCAATACCCAGGCCATGTCCAAGACGATGGAGGAAGCGATCACCATAGCCAGCATCAATCGTTACTTGTCTAGCAGCCAAATCAACCGAAGCTAAAGTGACGCCTGGTTTCACACTTTCAATTCCTTTTAGATTGGCCTCTAGCACGGTGTTATACACCTTTGTCTGTTCAGGAGACAGTTCTCCAAAAGCAAAGGTACGAGTGATATCAGAAGCATATCCATTGACATACACGCCCATATCAAACATCAGCAGGTCACCGTAAGCAAGTTTACGAGTGCCAGGCACACCATGAGGGAGTGCAGTGTTTGGTCCACTAAGAACCATCGTATCAAAAGAAGGGCCAGAAGCGCCGAGTTTCTTCATCTGATATTCCATTTCAGCAACGAGTTCAATCTCTGTTACGCCTTCTTTCACGTGAGTGAGTCCTCTACGAAGCACTTCTTCAATCACATTAGCGGCAACTTTCATACGTTCTACTTCATGAGGTGCTTTTCGAACACGCAGTTCACGTAGAAGAGGACCGATATCTGCAAAATTTTTGGCTTCCGCATATTGAACAAGTTCTTCATATCGGGACAAAGATAGATGATCTTTCTCGATGCCGAAACTGTTCATCGTACGAGGAAGGTATTTTTTTAAGATATGATAAGGATTATCTGTATCTTGATGAGTGACAATATTTTTCACAGTTGAAGCTGCTGAAGCTGCTTCTTCATCGAGGCTCGGTACGATCAAAGTGGGTTCTTCCCCTTGTACCAGAACAAGACCAAGGAAACGTTCATGAGGGTCACTTGCAAAACCGGTGAGGTAGTATACATGTTTTGGATCGGTAATAAGAACGCCGTCTAGTGCATGGGTGGTTATCGCTTGATTCAGTAATGAGATAGGTTGTTTTGTCATCATTCGTTACCGCCTTTTCTTTCAGTTTCAATTCTTATTATAAAGCTTCTCCACAAAAATCCCAAAAGGGAGAAAATATAAAAAGATCGATTCCTTATAATTCTATCACAGACCTCTTGTTAAATGGATTCGTAGTGCTTGATCACTTGTTTTCTTTTGTGGTTGGTTTCTTGTATGATGATACTAAGGCAGTCTGTTTCCACCCGAAAGGATGAATGGAATGAATACAAAAATAGCAATTGTTACCGGTGCCAATTCAGGAATGGGACTAGCCACTTCCATGGAACTCGCATTACAAGGTTACCATGTTGTGATGGCCTGCAGAAGTGAGGAGAGAGGACGTATTGCTCTGAAAGAAGCGATTACGGCCACGGGCTCAAAACAGATTGAATTAATGAAGCTGGATCTAGGATCTTTACATAGTATAAGGAGTTTTGTCTCCGAGTTTACAGCCAACCATCCTAAACTGGATGTTCTTATTAATAATGCAGGTGTTGTCTGTTTAAGAAGAGAAGAGACTTCGGATGGATTTGAAATGACACTCGGTGTAAATCATCTGGGACACTACTTATTAACGCGATTGCTGATTCCTTCTCTTAAGGCAGCAGCCGAAGCCCGAGTCATTAACGTTTCTTCAGGTGCTTATAAGGTTGGGAAGATTCACCGGGAAGACCCTAATTTGAAGAAACGTTATCATGTGATCAAAAGTTATTCGCAATCGAAACTTGCAAACATTTTGTTCACGAGAGAACTTGCTGAGCGCCTTCAAGAGACTCAAATAACCGTAAATGCACTGCATCCGGGAGCGGTTGGAACGAACATAGGAATTAATCGTACAACTGGATTTGGAACAGCCATTATGGCGATGGTGCGAAAAATCCCTTCATTCCTTACAGCGGAAGAAGGGGCAAGAACAGCGATTTATCTGGCAGTTCATCCCGAGGTAAGAGGGATTACAGGAGAATATTTTTATGAGCAAGAAATTCAGGAACTAAAGCTTAACGCGTTAGATAAGGACACTGCCGTATTTTTATGGAACTGGAGTGCAGAGCAGACGGGTCTGCCTATGGACATAGAGGAAAGCGATTAACGATGGTTGTCTCCTGAATTTCGTATTGATCATTCAAAGGTGATTCTGATAGTCTAGGGATTATATGTAGAATGTGAGATTGCCGGATGAATATAAAGTACTGGGCGTGGGGGAGACTGCACTTGAAGAAGCCAATGATTCAATTTAGTTATGCACAGCGGGATGATTTGCCTGATATTGTTGCTATTTATAATTCTACGATTGCTGGACGTATGGTGACAGCAGATTTGGAACCGGTTACGGTAGAGAGCCGTATTCCCTGGTTTGAAGAACATACACCAGACAAGCGCCCCTTATGGGTCATGAGAGTGGACGGAAAGATTGCAGGTTGGGTAAGTCTGAGTTCCTTCTATGGGAGACCGGCCTATGATGGTACAGCGGAAGTAAGTGTTTATGTGGGTGAAGCATACCGGGGAACTGGTGCAGGAAGCAGGCTCATGGAAAAAATCATTCAAGATTGTTCACGTCTTCAGGTGAACACCTTGCTCGGATTTGTATTCGGACATAATGAACCCAGCCTCCGGTTATTGCAAAAGTTTGGATTTGAACAGTGGGGATACTATCCCGAAGTCGCTGTACTTGATGGGATAAAGCGTGATCTTGCCATCCTTGGCAAGAAATTGGATACTTAAATAAGAAAACTCGCTCTTTCAATAAAGAAAGGCGAGTTTTTTTGTTATGACTTTACTTTTCGACGGAAGGCTTGGTTAAGCACTTCGGATAGAACCAGACCGACAGCAATGGTTCCTGCAAGAATCAGGGCTTTTGCTGCGTGTTCTACTGCTGTTGAATAATCATTTTGTACAAAATATCGCATGGCATTATAAGATAGGCCACCGGGGACAAGAGGAATGATGCCGGCTACGCTAAAAATAATGACAGGTTGTTTGTATTTTCGAGCAAAAAGTTGGCTCATAACGCCAATAACAACCGTTGCAGCGAGCGTAGCGGAAACCGCTTGGTATCCCGGTTCGATTACAAAATAAATAAGCCAGCTCAGCATGCCGACAGTACCGCACGGGATTAACATATTTTTAGGCGCGTTAAAAATCAGGCCGAATAGGAGAGAGGCAATAAAACTGGTAAGCCCCTGTTCGATGATAGGAATAAGCATAACACCGGAAAACCTCAACTTTCTTTTCATCACATATTTATAAAATAAGACAAACGATCAGTTGGTTTACATTAAGGTAAATACCACTGCAACCCCTGCCCCAATAGCGAAGGCTGTTAAAAAGGCATCCGCCCCTTTGGACAATCCCGACACGAGATGGCCTGCCATCAGATCCCGAATTGCATTGGTAATAGCAAGTCCCGGAACAAGAGGCATGACTGAGCCGATAATGATCTTGTCGAGCTCCTTACCCGCACCGATATAGACGAGAAACAGGGATAACAGTCCAATAATAAAGGAGGCAACGAACTCTGCAAAAAAGCGAACTTGTACAAGCCGATGAAATAAACTTACGGCAGCATATCCTGCTCCTCCGCAAAGAATGGCAGGTAAAAAATCAACCCATTGCCCTTGAAACATAATCGTGAAGCAACCACTTGCTAGTGCAGCAGCGGCCGTTCGCATCGGGACACTGAATTGAACGGAAGAACATTCAATTTCTTTTAATTTATGGTAAGCTTCGGAAGGATTCAGCTCTTGATTTCCAATCATTCTAGAAACGTGGTTGACAGCGGACACCTTCTGAAGATCGGTAGTGCGTTCTGATATTCGAATGATTTTGGCAGGACTGAGTGAATCCGTAGAGAAAAGAATTCCTGTTGGAGTTACATAACTATTGGAATTTGGCATTCCGTACGCGGAAGCAATTCGCATCATCGTATCCTCAACTCGGTAGGTTTCAGCCCCACTTTGAAGCATAATTTTTCCGGAAAGCAAACACACCTCGATAATTTTAATCGTTATGTCGTTCATGTCTGTCTTTATCGATGGTTCCACTTTGTCCAAAATCGTTCTCTCACTTTCTTTATGTAGGTTTGATTACACATTGTATCATAGTTTTTTCATTTTCCATAAGAAACTGAAAACTGCCAAAACGCCTGTGTCCTTTGCAATACCGATGGTGGGTATCGTGAAGAAAGCAGGCGTTACATACGTGCAATTCATGGAATTTACGAATGATAAATGAATAATAATTTATGAGTTATGAATGATCAATATTATACAGTACACGAGCGAGAATATCCTGACTATAGTTTCCGAAATTTTTACCATAGAGAGTGAGTCCTCGTTTGTTCGTGTTTCCTTCTGTTACGGCGATTCGAAGAAGAATGTCGCTCTTATAATGAAGACCAATATGGCTGAGTGTAACATCGGATATGCGGCAGCCATCAATAAAACTTCCTTCTTCATTAATTCGAATCAGCTTGAGCATGCCATATTGGTTCAGATGCGGCGGCCACCAATCTGGGTTAAAAGTACCTTTTGTATCACCGAAATCGCCAGGACTTGTCCAGCAACCGATCTCAATACCATTTACATAGAAATAAATATCAGAAGGGTAGTTATTGTTAAAACCCGGTGCCTCAGAGCTCAGCTCCATAGAGAATTGAATCTCGCTGAAGGTTTCATTGGATTTCAAGTAGTTTGGAATCCGGTATTCCAGAAATCCTTCTGACAGCCAGATGAGTTCAGCATCGATTCGCATCGGATCTGCGAAATAACGAGGTTCATCAAAATCACCCACAATGCTGTCCTTTGTAGCTAGGCCGCAGGTAGGAACCGCATAGTAATTGCTGAAATGGCCAACTTTAACCTCTACCTCATAGCGGTTATGGACTTCTTGGCTTCGAAGATCCACCATCAGCTTATCTTCATTCAAATAACAGATCTTTTGAATTCCGTGTTTACCTACGGCCGTGTTGATATTAATAAGGCCACTCTCCTCTAACTTTTTGATATGCATCGTTACGGCTCCGTTCGTAAGCTGAAGCCGATTTGCGATATCGTTAAGGTTAAGGCTTTGATGATGAGACAACATTTCTATAATTTGAATTCGAACTTCCGAACTAAGCGCTTTGAAGATAGGGACCCCAGACATTAAATCTTTTATATAGATCATGATAAAATCCTTTCCCGGCAATGAAAAAGACTGCATCTGCGGTCTCATTTTCATTACGAGTTTAGTTGAAATAACTTTAAAGAGATGAAAATCAATATAGTAGTAATCATACAATAGATCGCAACATAAAAGAAATAACGGAAGAAACGTTATCCCACAAGGGATAGATCGTTACAAAGCTGCTTACTTCATCATATTCTAATCGATGAAAAAGTTAGGAACAACCATTATTTAAAAATTCAAAATAAGGAAAAAATACCCTTGTTATAAAATGAAAACGCTTTTATAATCTGAGAAGCCTAAACTATTTTATACAAACGGAAAGTAAAAATAGGTTAGTCCAATCATATGAAGGTGGTGTAATGATGAAAAAAGGGAAGAAATGGTTAGTTGCAGGTATACTCGCAGGTTCGCTACTTGGTCTGAGCTCCACAAGTTTTGCTGCATTCTGGAATGTAACAGGAGATACGGGTGTTCATGATCCTAGTATCATCAAGGAAGGAAACAGTTGGTATACTTTTTCTACAGGTCAAGGGATTCAGGTGTTAAAATCGGATAATGGTACTCAGTGGTACCGGGTTCCGCAGATTTTTCTGACTCCGCCTTCATGGTGGAAGACCTATGTCCCGAACCAAACTACGAATGACGTATGGGCTCCCGACATTCAGGAGTACAACGGCAGAGTATGGCTGTATTATTCCATTTCTTCTTTTGGTTCTAATCAGTCTGCAATCGGTCTAGCTTCTGCTACTAGCATAGGTGCAGGGCAATGGAGAGATGATGGACTCGTACTTAGAACAACAACATCTAACAATTATAACGCAATTGATCCGAACTTGGTTATAGATGCTGCTGGTGACCCTTGGCTGGTGTTCGGTTCTTACTGGAGTGGAATTAAGCTAACGAAGATTGATAAGAATACGATGAAGCCAACAGGCAGCATCACATCCATTGCAGCAAGACCTTCGAACTCCGGAGCGATTGAGGGACCGAGTATAGTATACCGAAACGGATATTATTATCTTTTTGCTTCCATCGACAGTTGTTGCCAGGGTGTGAATAGTACGTACAAGATGGTATACGGACGTTCTAAAAATATTACCGGTCCATTTGTTGATAAGAATGGGGTAGATATGCTGAATGGCGGGGGAACAATACTTGATTCTGGAAATAATAAATGGATAGGTCCAGGCGGACAAGACATTTACGGCACGAATATCATTGCCAGACATGCTTACGATGCAGAAGATAACGGAAATCCTAAACTGCTGATTAGTGATCTGAATTGGGACTCGAATGGATGGCCGACATACTAAATTCACTGTTTTTCATCCTTGTGTTTATATTTATGTAAAGTGATTTAAAAAAACGTTGAACAGTCTTCTAATATTTGTTACATTATAAAAACAAACAAAGTGAATTACACATTGTTATATTTTATAGGACCTAGAAGTTCTAGGCCTATTTGAGAGCTTGTAAGATGCCTTCTCCACGAGACCGATGTATACGTTTACAGCAGTTAAGGGAGAAGGCTTTTTTAAGATATGGGGAAGAGTACTCTATATTCCGTGTCCGCTTCCTTATATCTCAAGAAATAACCTTACAAGATGGTATACACAATATTTACGAGGAGAGATATAAACTATGAGTTTACAACAGAATCCTATGCAGTGGAATAATCCAGTCGTGGCCCAGCGTGCAGATCCTTGGGTATACTTGCATGAGGACGGTTATTACTATTTTACAGGTTCAGTTCCTTCCTATGACCGAATTGAGGTGCGACGTGCAAGAACGCTTGCTGAGCTAGCTGGAGCAGAACCCGTTGTAGCATGGAGAAAATATGAAGCAGGACCGATGAGCAAAAATATTTGGGCACCAGAAATCCATTATATTGATGGAAAATGGTATATCTATTTTGCGGCAGGTCAAGCAAGAGAAGGAGAAGTAGATCACTCTTTCCGTCACCGTATGTATGTTCTTGAGAACGAATCTCCAAATCCACTCGAAGGAACATGGGTAGAGAAGGGGCAGGTTATGACCGAGTGGGATAGCTTCGCACTGGACGCCACTTCTTTTGAACATCGAGGTAGAAGATACTACGTATGGGCACAACAAGATCCAAATATTAAAGGGAATTCGAACCTCTACATATCCGAAATGGAAAATCCATGGACGCTTAAAGGCAAGCAAGCAATGATTACCACACCGGAGTATGACTGGGAAGTCATTGGGTTTCTAGTGAATGAGGGAGCAGCTGTACTGAAGAAGAATGGTAAAATATTTATCAGCTATTCAGCCAGCGCTACAGATCATAACTACAAGATGGGTCTTCTTACTGCTTCTGAAGATGCAGACCTGCTCGATCCAGCTTCTTGGATCAAGAACAAGGAACCTGTTTTTGAAACGAGTGAGGCGAACGGACAATATGGCCCAGGCCACAATAGCTTCACAACCTCTCCCGATGGAGAGACGGATATTGTTATCTACCATTCAAGAACATACAAAGAGACGGTTGGTGACCCGCTGTATGATGGAAATCGTCATGCAAGAGCGCAAATTATCACCTGGAACGAAGATGGTACGCCTAATTTTGGTACACCTGTTGCAGATGGTCCTATTACTCTACAACAAAAAGAGCTTGTTAAAGGCTAATACAGAAGATACACAAGACAAAAAGAGGACTCTTATCCGAAACATCGGACGGGAGTCCTCTTCATTTTATTCAGAAGAGACTTTTATAGCTTGGGTACCACGAGATCTGAGCCATACACAGCCACCCACTGATTCATAAAATTCCATCGGCCTTCTTTGTAAGTAAGAACATTCTGAACATATCCGAACCGATCTGCATTATACTGCCCCATAATTCCTTGGAAGATAAGAAGTTCATAGACACCATTCTGATCAAAATCCACCGGATATACCCCGCTTACGGGCAAGACGTCGCCTTGCAAAGGTTGCCTCAGTTTACCATTCTCGTTATAAAGATCAGATAAGTAGTCGCTTCCGCGGGAGGAGATATCAATAAGATACGATTGCCGGTTATTTAGGCTTGTTACCCGAACCCGGTAATAATCAAGGTATTCTACTGTGTATTTCTGCTCTTCGTTATATGGATTAGTATCAAAAAGAGTACGAAGCACCGCCTCTTTATAAGTATAGAGGAAGTTATATGTCATTGCCCCCGACCCTCCGGATTGAATGGAGATAAATAGATCCGGTATTCCATCCCCTGTAAAATCTCCGGCAAAGAGAGTAGGGCTGTAACCGGACTTTTCAGGGAGAGGAAAAGAGGTTTCTGCTCCCGTGCTGCCATTTTGAATAAGTAAAGTAATATCCGTTACATATTCGCTGTCAGGTGCGCTTTTATTCCAAGCTAGTCTTGCGGTATCGACCGTGCCATCTCCGGTAAAGTCACCGGTAACGATCGGAGATTCATGCTCAAATGGGGCACGTTCGTTACGAAAATTTCGAAGAATGTAAGTATAAGTGGGATACGGAGATAAGATGGTCTGACTGCATGGCTGAAAACCTGCGCGGTAGCAATGTGTGGGTGCGTAGAAGTATGCATTAGGATGTATCATCATATAGAGGATCCTCCATCTTTTTTACAACAGCCTATGTTAGAACTTCAAGATGGGTGAATGCCCTGGTGATTAAAATGTTTTTATTTGTATTTATTGGTTATTTATATTGTAGCACAGTAGCACAATTACCTCGTGATGTTACTCGAACTCAAGATGTTTCTATTGTTTTTCTTATGAATCCAAATTACAGGAGTTAAGCTCATGAAGAAAATTCTGCTTTTATGCGTACTGATGATCTTTGTCACAGGATGTACTTCAGATAATCCAGAAAAGGCAACAAATCATATATTAAAAGATCAAGAAAATGGTGTATCCGTTATCGTCTTCACAAACGAATCGTTGGAAGATTCTTATAGAAAAACATTACAGAAGAATATAGACTATATTAATAATAATCTGAAAATGGATAAACCTATTTTACATGTTTCGTTTATTAATGTAGAACAAGACGAGCGATATGACTATGAAACGATATTTGAATTAAAAACATATCCCCAAATCTTACTCTTTGAGAATGATGAATTGATTCTGAAGACGAATGACCCGGATGAGCTTGTTCAGTATTATGAAAATGAGCCAATAGGGAAATAGATGAAGAATCCTTTAGTTTAACATATTTTAAAATAAAAAAAGAGAGAACTCGGAAATGGAAACTGTCCCGGGACTCTCTTTTTGTTTTATGAAAGTTTAAAATGAATGATTACACACCCGAATATGCATTAAAACCGCCGTCTACCGGAATCACGGTTCCTGTCACAAAACTAGCTGCATTCGGATCGGCAAGCCAGAGCAGTGTACCAAGTAAATCTTCGGGTTTACCAAATCTTCGCATCGGCGTATGAGAGATGATTTTGTGGGAACGTTCCGTAAGGCTTCCGTCTTCGTTAAGCAACAGTTTCTCGTTCTGTTCCGTAAGATAGAATCCGGGTGCGATAGCATTCACGCGAATGCCTGCTTCTGCGAGATGAACGGCCAGCCATTCTGTGAAGTTGCTGATAGCCGCTTTGGCGGCACTGTATGCAGGAACTTTTGTCATAGGGGAGTAGGCACTCATAGAAGAGATATTAATAATACTCGTTCCTTCTTTGCCTAGCATTTGTTTGGTGAAAACTTGGCTAGGGATTAGCGTACCGACGATATTGAGATCAAATACACCTCGAAATCCTTCTACTTTCATATCAAAAAAAGAAATCGTATCTTGCCGGTCTACATCTTCCGGCTGGAAGATCTCATTCGTAGTAATGGCGGTTGGGCGATTTCCGCCGGCACCGTTAATAAGAATGTCGCAAAGACCGAGCTGTGAAGCCACCTGATCTGCTGCTTCTACTACACTCGCTTCATTCGTTACATCACAAGCGATGGAGATCGCTGATCCGCCGGCTTCGGTAATAGACTGAGCGACTTCCGCTCCTTTTTCGGCGGTACGGTTCAGAATTGCTATTTTTGCTCCTTGTCTTGCTAATTCTTCAGCCATGACACGGCATAATACACCTGAGCCTCCAGTAATGACAACAACTTTATCTTGGAGGGCAGTGTGATGGGGTTGCGGATGCAGCGTACTCATACCTTGCTCACCTCTTTTTTGGAAGATTGGTTCTCTTGCACTCGGTTATAGGCGTCCCATAGACCCCATAAGTACATAATACCGAGCGCACGATCGTAAAGTCCATATCCGGGTCGGCACTGTTCCTTCCAGATTTGTCTTCCATGGTCTGGACGAGCGTATCCGGTAAAACCGATGTCGTGATAGGCCTGAACAATACCCGTAATATCTACTGTACCGTCGATTGTGCGGTGAGAAGTTTCGATAAAGTCACCATTATCAAATACTCTGATATTCCGAATATGAGCAAAAGCGATGCGCTCTTTAAATTCATAGATCATAGAGACAATGTCATTGGCGGGATTCGCTCCAAGAGAACCACTGCACAGCGTAATACTGTTGGCGGGACTGTCATAGAGGGAGAGAAACCGTCTTATATTAGACTGGCTGGTAATAAGGCGCGGCAAACCAAAAATAGGCCAAGGGGGATCGTCTGGATGAATTGCCATTCGAATACCATGTGCCTCTGCTACCGGTATAATCTCCTCAAGAAAATAGGAAAGGTGATTCCATAAATCTTCTTCCGTTACGTTCCGGTAAGCTTCGAACAGGTCTGTTAAATGGGCAAGCCGTTCCGGTTCCCATCCAGGCATGGTGAGCGTCGTATCTTGCGTAATCTGCTGGACGAGATCAAAGGGATCTTGTCCTTCAATTCTTGATTTTTCATAGAATAGAGCGGTGGAACCATCAGGACCTGCTTTGAATAAATCAGTTCGCAGCCAGTCAAAAACGGGCATGAAGTTATAACATATCACTTTCACGCCAACATGAGCGAGCTTTACGATCGTTTTCTTGTAATTCTCAATATAAAGGTCACGAGAAGGAAGTCCAAGTTTAATATCCTCATGGATGTTTACGCTTTCAACAACCTCTAAATGAAGTCCGAACTCATCAGCCTGAGATTTGATTTCTTCCATCCGTTCTTTAGGCCACTCTTCACCAACAGGTATGTCATGCAGGGCCCATACAATACCTTCTACCCCAGGGATTTGTCTGATTTGCTCAAGTGATACGGTATCATTGCCGAGACCAAAATAACGGAATACCATCTTCATTCGGGAGCAGCCACCTTTCTTCAAGTACATGATAAAAATGCATATGTATCACGTAAAAACTTCTCATTTCTTCATCATACTACCATACTTGTATGGTAGTATGAAAGGAGTAATTCCAAATTATATCCATTTATCTAATTACAGTCATAAAAATAGACAGAGGAGTGATGAAGTATGCCATTATCCCGAATAAGTAAGGAAGTAGATATAAACCGAAGTGGAGAGCAGGATATAGGAACGGTCATGAAAGCTGCTGTTATGAATAAGCCCGGAAACATAGAGATAAGGGAACTTCCCGTTCCTGAGCTTGGCCCTGATGAAGTGTTGGTTAAAATCATGGCCGTTGGTATATGCGGCTCAGATCTTCATTACTATGAACACGGGAGAATTGGGCGTTATGTTGTAGAGAAGCCCATCATCCTTGGTCATGAATGTGCGGGAATCATCGCGAGAATAGGGGAGAACGTGACCCGTGTTCAAGCGGGAGACCGTGTAGCTATTGAACCTGGTGTGACGTGTGGCCGCTGCCGTTACTGCAAGGAAGGCAGATACAACTTGTGTCCTGAGGTTCAGTTTCTAGCGACGCCTCCGGTAGATGGCGCTTTTGTACAATATCTCGCTATTCGTGAAGACTTTGTGTTCCACATCCCAGATGAGCTTTCTTTCGAAGAAGCTGCACTGGTGGAGCCATTCTCAGTCGGTATCCATGCCGCGTCACGCTGTAAACTCAGCCCAGGTTCCACCGTTGCGATTATGGGAATGGGCCCGGTCGGGCTGATGGCAGTGGCAGCTGCCAAATCATATGGAGCAAGCCGAATAATCGTCTCCGATCTGGAACAGATTCGTTTGGATGCTGCAATAAGAATGGGAGCAACGGAAGCGATCCATGCAGTAAAAGAAGATACGGATGCTAGAATTCGTGAGATCACAGAAGGTGTAGGCGTGGATGCAGCTTGGGAAACAGCGGGCAGCCCCCGAGCCTTGCAATCTGCGCTTACTTCTCTTCGGCGTGGAGGGAAGCTGGTGATTGTAGGGCTACCTGCACAAGATGAAATTCCACTGAACGTACCGTTTATTGCAGATAACGAGATTGATATTTATGGGGTATTCCGTTATGCCAATACGTATCCGGATGGCATTCGTTTTCTGGCAAAAGGAGATATCCCTGCAAGTACGCTCATAACAGACCGGTATCCACTTGAGCAGACACAAGAAGCCTTGGAAAGAGCCATTCATAACAAGAGTGGCAGTTTGAAAGTAGTTGTTTATCCTAACGGAATGTAGATGCGGAATGGATGGTTGTGATTTTCAAGGTGTCGGTGCCGCTAATAAAGGAGATATAGTTGTTAACTATTAAATTCATAGGAAACAGGTATTTAATCCAATATGATCTGCTGTGCCATAATGGCTGTAGGTTCTTCTATAGATGAAGGAGATGAGGTCAGGATGGTACAACGAAAAAGTGCGGAACAGTCATGGGCATCTGATCATTACGATCAAAAACTTTCTTTTGTATCAGAGATGGGCAGAGGAGTGATCGATTTACTTGAACCAGCCGAAGGGGAACGAATTCTCGATCTTGGTTGTGGAACGGGTGATCTAACACAAGAGATTGCTGCAAGCAGAGCGCTGGTAACGGGGATGGATCTCTCCCCTTCGATGCTGGAAAAAGCACGGATTAAATATCCTAATCTGAATTTTGTAGAAGGGAATGCGGAGCGTTTTACGGTACAAGAGCCTTTGGATGCTATATTCTCCAACGCTGCCCTGCACTGGATGAAGAATGCGGAAGAGGTGGTCCAGTGTGTCCATGATGCACTGCGCCCCGGAGGCAGATTTGTAGCTGAATTCGGAGGACAACATAATGTAGGGACCGTAGTTCAGGCGATCAGCGAGGTGCTGAAGGAGCAGGGGATCGATGCTGCATCAGTAAACCCTTGGTATTTTCCGAGTATTGGAGAGTATAGCACTCTTCTTGAAAAACACGGATTTCGGGTTACGTATGCGCTGCATTTTGATAGACCTACACCGATGATAGACGGAGAGGCAGGGCTTAGGCACTGGCTGAATGGATTTGCAAGCCCCTTCTTCACAGATGCTTCACCCGAGTTCTTAAGTAGGGCTTATGATGAGATAGCTGAGCGAACAAAATCTAATCTTTATCATGACGGGACTTGGTACGTTGATTACATGCGTCTTCGTATAAGAGCAATCAAAATATAAAATAATTCAGGATGAGTAATGGCAAGCTACCTTTACACCGTTCTGTGACTAATCTTTGAATCATGCTTCAAGAAGCCGCGGAAAGTGTATAAAAGAATAACGGGATATTGTCCCACAGAGAGGAGCTTAGCTATGTATGATATTTTACCTGGAGAAAATGAATTCTATGTGGATCAAAATGGAGAAAAGGCAGCCAGCATTGGCTTTATCCCTCGCGGTAAGGATTCAGAAGGTTATGAAGTGATCGACGTAGATCATACCTCTGTATCTGATCAGCTGCAAGGAAAAGGGGTTGGCGGAGCTTTGGTGAAGAGAATCGTAGAACATGCAAGAGAAAATAATCTGCGTATTGTACCTTCTTGTCCTTTTGCAGAAAGCACGATCCGTAAACATCCTGAGTATCAAGATGTTCTAGCGAAACAGTAGTCGCTAATTATAGATGGATTTTAAAAAGACCTGGTTTGATTTCCACTGTACGTATACGTGTAAGGTATACTCGCAGCGGGAAGATACCCAGGTCTTTTGTATTTTTATGCTTGTACCTGAGATTCCCATTCATCACGCAGCATACTCATCAGAATCAGGTCATAAGCCTTACCTCCGCGAAGTACAGAAGCACGCTTTCTGCCTTCCTCTACAAACCCTGCCTTTTTATATGCATGATAAGCTACTTCGTTATAAGAGATAACTTCAAGGCCGACCCGGTTTAAGTTAAGTTCGTGGAAAGCGTAGCGTAAGATAATCTTCAGTGCATCGCTGCCGTAACCTTTTCCCCGATCTTTTGCTTTACCGATGCCGATAGCAAGTTTTGCAGCCTGGTTATTCCATTCAATGCTGTGCAGGGCCACAAATCCGATCAGACGATCTTCATCAATGGTGCGCAGCATAAATTCTACACCGTTCTCTATCTTTGCGCTTTTTGGGCCCGCTTCTGCTACGGTTTGCGGAACGGCATAATCGGTATCTAGGTTACGCATATAATCGTAATCTTCTGTATAAGCGGCTAAGGTCTGAGCATCTTGCTGGATCGCGGCTGCGAGGCGAACCTTGCTGCCATGAAACCAATTGGGATTAGTCGTTGTTTCCAAGGGGGATGGTACACTCCTTTAATATCAAGTTCGTCTATGTACATTATAGCGGGTATTCATATAAATATCTTCCATATAAAGCTTGTCAGTTTAAGTCTAAGCCGTTATCGTTATACTAGATTCAAGTGAAGTACCGATGATTAAGAAATGAATGGAGATATAAAATGACAAGCATGAACACAAATCAGGCAGCAAGTTTACTTGAGAAATGGATTGTTTTTCTCGATATGGATAATCCGAAGGCATGGGACAAGGACGAATACAGCTACATCAAAGACAGTTGTAAAATGATTCGATCTTCCGTAAGTTGCCTGCGAGGTAAAAGTCAGGGGAAAGGACCTTCCCGCAGGGAACTTTCTGAACTTATGGAAGAGTTTATTGAAGAGATTGCTCTGGATGACCCGAATGAATGGGAAAAGGAAAATAAGGATTTTGTGAGTGAAGTGCTGGAAGCAGCGCGATTCACGGTGAAGTTTCTACGTCAGAAATAGCTGAATACGTAAAGAAAGGGATCGCGTTTATATAAACGTAATCCCTTTTTTGATGATTAATGATGATCGAGAAGTTAGTTTGATTCCGGAGCCCGTTGATATACAAAATCTTCTTCCGCATCTTCGTCAATCGATCCTGCATCCATATTCATTCCGTAATAGATCTCATCCATCTCAAGTTTGAGCTGCTCCGAGATGTCCTTCTGTTCTTCTTCGCTGAGTGTATCCTTTGTATATCCAAACAGATAGTTATTCAGGTCAAATTCTTTCAATTTGCATTTGGTATGGAAAATATGATGCTGATATACATTGATATCAATCATATCAAATTGTTGCTGCACACTCTCAGGAATATAGTTCTGAATGGAACTAATATCATGGTCAATAAATAATTTCTTGCCGTTAATATCCCGCGTAAAGCCGCGGACCCGGTAATCGATCGTCATAATATCCGTATCAAAAGAATGGATTAAATAGTTCAGTGCCTTCAGCGGTGAAATCTCCCCGCAAGTAGATACATCGATATCGGCCCGGAACGTACTGATCCCCTCATGAGGATGGAATTCCGGATACGTATGCACGGTGATATGGCTTTTATCCAAATGCATGACCACATGATCAGGCAGCGGCCCCGGTGACTCCTCAAAAGATTCCTCTCCTGCACCATCCACAGGTCCTTCTGATACAAGCAGTGTTACGCTAGCTCCTTGGGGAATATAATCCTGCTTGGCCACATTCAGCACATGGGCTCCAATAATATGAGCTACATTTGTTAAGATTTGAGTTAATCGATCCGCGTTATACTGTTCATCAATATATTCAATATAGGCTTCGCGTTCTTCTTTGGTCCGGGTATAACACACATCATACATATTAAAGCTGAGCGATTTCGTCAAGTTGTTGAAACCGTGCAGTTCGATTCTTTGTTCTGGAGTGAGTGTCATAATGATGCCTCCTGTCCCTAGGGTGACTTGGTATCTGTATGTACCTTTATGTACTTTAACCATATCGTGGGTAGCTTAAAGCGTTTTTTGACGATTTATATTGAAGTTATCTGAATTGGGTTTATATGGTAAAGTGTATTGGAAGTAAAGTCTATTGAAAGTAAAGTGAATTGAAAGAAGTCCGGTGGAGAATAAGAACACCCTGAGAGAGGCGGAAATATCGATGGAATATCGTGGTTCGCAGTTTTATGACCGTAAGGAACAGTTTGCAAATTATACAGCCCGGAGAGGCATGCCGGAGAATGCGAACGATACGCTGGAGGAACCAATCATTTGGGAGATGGCGGGCGAAGTGAAAGGCTTCTCGGTACTGGATATTGGATGCGGTGATGCCCAGTTTGGACGGAAGCTGCTAGATGCAGGAGCTGGGAAGTATACCGGAATGGAAGGATCGCAGAATATGTATGGTCTTGCTGTTCAATCATTACAAGAGGTAGCGGATCGGGGGAATGCGATATTCACCACGATTGAGGACTGGGTTGCAGCAGAAAACAGGGCAGAAGCGGACGCAGCTATAGCCGAAAAAGATGCAGGTTCCTATGATCTGGTTATATCCCGTCTAGTTCTTCATTATCTTGAGGATCTAGCCCCTCTGTTCACCAAGATCTATGAGATTCTTAAGCCGGGAGGAAGATTTATTTTCTCCATCGAGCATCCGGTTATCACCTCTACCCTTCAACCCTCAGGCATTCGCACAAACTGGGTCGTGGATCAATATTTTGTGCCTGGTTATCGTAAGCAGGAATGGATGGGCGGACCCGTAATGAAATATCATCGTACGGTAGAAGATTATTTTCAGACAGCTTGCAGGGCAGGATTTAAGGTATCTAATCTTCGAGAGTCTAAGCCGGTACGGGAACGATTTATCCATGAAGAAACCTATGAACGCAGGCTTCGGATTCCTTTATTTTTATTTATGGAGCTTACGAAAAATTCATCTGAATCGAGGTAAGGCATGCGATATACGAAGACGATGGTAAAAAGGCGGCCTAGCCATCATTGGATGTTCTTGCTTCTGTTGTCTATGAGTTTGCTTCTAAGTGGTTGTGAGGAACCAATTCCTGGGCTAACGAAGTCGAAAATACATAGGGACACCATCAATCACAGTACTAGGTTCCACCACTATGAGCTAGGTGATACAGAACATGCGATATTCTATAAACCTGTCAGCCCAGATCTCCTGCTGGAGAAGTATGCTATACTGCGCCCAGGGCGCCAAATTCAGTTCAGCAGCAAGGACATGCCTTTTGAGGTGGAGAAAGAAGAAGCATTTCTTGTGCAGTATGGCAGTAAAGAATCCCCTAGTTATCAGGTTCAACTGAACTATTATGGACAAGCAGATGACTATGGCCATTACGGAGATTTGTTTTATAAGATTAACATGATGGAAGTAAAGGAAGATCCTTTTCAATCATATATTCCACACCATGACGGAGATCAGGATGATTTGCTGAACCGGGTGGATGTGAGTACAGACGAAGCAGGAACAACGTTTTACCACTTCATTCAGACGACAGACAGCTCGTATGCGTACAGTTCTTATGTAGAGAATGAGATGGGTGACGTCATTGTATTGACAACGGCGGCGGATGAAATTATGTTTTACAAAAATGGGTTTATGGTCGAGATTGGCTATCTCACTCCTTCAAGATATAACGATCCAGAAAGGGTCCCAAACGAAACGGTAATTGCCGAGATGCTTGCAACCGCTCAGAAGCTTGCGAAGCAGCTTTGATTAGAAAAGAAAGATCCCAAATCAGAAATAAGAATAGGATACCAAGAATTTTGATAGGCCTCATATTTAGATGAAGTTTCTTAGAAAAAATAAAAACTCGGGATTTCGCATGAAGCGAAGCCCGAGTTTTTAACGTTTATTTTGGCTGATTCTTCTGGAAAGGTCTAAGGAATCCTTTTGGTACAGGACTCTCAAAACGCATCAGTTCGCCTGTTCCCGGATGAGTGAAAGCGAGCACTTTCGCATGTAGCCCAAGTCTGCCGATGCCGCGGCTGCGCGCACCATATTTCTTATCTCCGGCCACCGGATGTCCCAATTCCTCCATATGAACACGAATCTGATTCTTGCGTCCGGTTTCGAGCTGAACTTCCAGTAAGGAGTACTCACTTTCCGCTTCCAGCGTTTTGAAATGAGTGATGGCTTTTTGGCCGTTATTAGGGTAAGGCGAAGAGTACATTTTGAGCGTTTTACTCTCTTTTAAGTAGGATGTGATAGTACCTTGGCTTTGCTTTACTTTTCCTTCAACAAGGGCAATGTAAGTACGTTCTTCTACAGTATCACGCCAAGTATCTTGGAGTGCTTTTTGAATCTCTTCACGCTTCGCAAACAGCATCACGCCTGATGTATCCCGGTCGAGACGGTGAACGATGAAAATACGATTGCTTGGATGTTCTACGCGTACATGCGTCATTAACTGACGATAAGCCGTTACTTCTTGCTCCTTATCGGAGGCAACGGACAATAGTCCGGAATCTTTATGAACGACAATAATGTCGTTATCTTCGTACAGAATAGCAAGTCCCAGAAGGGGAGGAGCTTCTTCTTTTTTCTCGCTGATAATGGAAATCCTCATTCCAGGTTTAAGCGCGTAATTGTATGCTGTTACCACTTTGCCATTTACGAGAATTTGTCCTCTCGCCAGCATGGATTTGATCGCATTACGACTCTTAGAGAGATGAGTAAGCAAGTAAGCAAGTAGCTCACTGCTTTCTTCTACAACATAAGCTTTAGGTGAATCTACGGAAGATCCTGTTTTTTTGCTATTTGGGCGAGGAGCAGAGAAGGTGCTCCCTTTCGATTTTTTATGTGATTTCGCATGACTTTGCGCCTGGGGACGAGTACTGTAACCATCCTCTGTGCTAAGATGCGGTGCTTGTTTTTTTCGCATGCCTTATGGCCTCCTGATTGGGTAAAAAGATTGTCCGGTTTAATTCCGATTGTCTTGGTTAATATACCACGTAGAGGGTGGAAATGCACGAACACAGCCCGTTAGCAATTCGCATTCGTTAGATCTTCCATGGTAAGCTACTTGTATATAGAATAGAAAAACATCTATAGAGGGAGAATACACAACATGAAGACGAAAAAAATGTGGTTTAAATGGATGGCAGGAATGACTTTAGTCAGCGTATTACTCGCAGGATGCAGTACAACAACGGTAGACAATAATGGAGAAGGTTTGAAAGACCAAGATGAACCTCAAGTAATAAAAGTCGGGGTACCTGCCGGTTCCAGTAAGGAAATGGTAGAAAAGACGATGAAAGATCTCGTTGAAAAACAAGGTTCCAAATTGGAAGTAGTAGAGATCAGTGACCCGGATGAATCCTTAACGGAACTGACGAATGGTTCGATTGATGCTTTTCTAAATACATTTACCAATAACAGTGATAATGCTGTAACGTCCATTATTGCCGTGCCGACAGAGCCGCTTGCGCTTTATTCCAAATCGGTTACTGACGAAGATGCTATTGCGAAGAACAGTACAATCTTCCTTCCAGAAGAGCCGATTTTGCTGACTCGCGCATTATTAATGCTGGAAGATGAAGGTGTGATTGGGATTCGTACCGGCGCTTCTTACACGGACATGTCAATCGATACGGCGGTAGAGGAGAATCCAAAGAACATTACACTAAAAACCATGCCAGTAAGCGAATTGGGACAAGCAGTAACAGATGAGAGTACAGAACTCGTGTTGATGCCTGTTATGATGGCAGCAGAAGCTGGATTTACGGATAAAGATGAGCTCGATACGGAGGATATTCCTGAGAATCTAAGCAATCGACTCGTTGTACGTGCAGCAGATCAGAATGCTACCTTTGCCCGTACGCTTAAAGAAGTCGTTCAATCTGCAGAATACAAGAAGCTGCTTGATCAGAACTTCCCAGAATACGAAGAGCCAGAGTGGATGGATTAAACAACAGTTCGAATGAACCCATAATCAACTAGATCAATCTCTTATTACAATTAAAATAAAAAGGTACTCCCTTATCGTTCGTACGTGAACGCAAAAAAGAAGTACCCAGACTGCAGGAAAACTAGCTTACACTAGTCTATCTGCAGTCTTTTTTTAATTTTATTACATTTCATTTCTTCCTATTACTTATGCTTACTTAAGATATCGAAAATAATGCGGGCGTTGTCTGTGTTATCGATCAGTCCTGCAAACCGATCTTTGCCTGGTCCATATGCGTACACAGGAACATCATCTCCTGTATGACCGCCCGTTGTCCAGCCGGTAAAAGAACGGTTATCAAAGATTGCTTCAATGGCATTATCAATATCGGTTACCTTTTTCTCTGTCGCTGCGTCTTGTACAGACTTGATCTCTTCTGCAGTCAGTTCAAGATCAATATATATCTTAAGCGTATCTTCCACAGAACTTCCTGCTGCGATCTCTGCTGCCATAAAGTCAGGCGTGCGTTTGGCTGCTTTGATCGGGGCTGCGAGAAAATTGTATTCGCCGTCTTTTCCAAGCGTAAGTCCACCAGTAGAGTGATCTGCTGTAGCTACGACAAGCGTTTCACCATCTTCTTTTGCAAAATCAATCGCCGCCTTAAAAGCCTTCGCGAAGTCTTCCATCTCACTCATGGAACCTACGATATCATTATCATGACCTGCCCAGTCAATCTGGCTGCCCTCGATCATGAGGAAAAATCCGTTCTCGTTCGTGCTCAGGCGATCAATCGCTGTATCTGTCATCTCTGCCAGAGAAGGAGTCGCACTGGTACGGTCGATCGTTTTATCGAGGCCACCATCTGCGAACAAACCTAGGATTTGGTTGTTGTTATCTTTCAGTAAGGCACTGCGATCCGTAACATAGCTGAATCCCGCACTTTGAAATTCTTTAGTCAAATCACGATCTTCTCTCACGAAATTTGATTTCCCGCCGCCAAGCAAGACATCCACTTTATGTTTTCCATTCACAAGCTGATCGAAGTAGTCATCTGCGATGGCATCCATGTTTTTACGGCTAATATCATGCGCACCGAAGGCAGCAGGGGTCGCATGTGTAATCTCGGAAGTAGCGACAAGACCTGTTGCTTTTCCGTTTTCTTTGGCCTGTTCGAGCACGGTTTTTACTTCGGTATGATCGTTATCTACCGCAATGGCTGCGTTATACGTTTTGACTCCAGCTGACATCGCCGTTGCCGCGGATGCAGAGTCCGTTACATTCTGGTGCTCATCTTCAGGATACGTCATTTGTGCGCCAATGAGGTATGGATCGAACTCGGTTTTCTCCATGAGGGGAGTAGAAGGGTTATCTTTCATATAGCGGTAAGCTGTTGTGTAAGGAGTCCCCATCCCGTCACCAATCAGAAAAATAATGTTCTTAATTTTCTTCGTCTCTACACTGACCGCATTCACCGTGTCTACAGCATGTGCTTGGCCTGCAGAAAGAATCGTCGAGGCCGCAAGCGTGATCCCGAGAATGGCGGGCACCATTTTTTTCGTTTTCTTATGTAGCATGTTTATATTTCCTCCTCTTCATCAGTTAGGAAAAGATTGTAATTATGTATTGATTAATTGAAGAATAACACTGGAATGTAAAAACAAAACTTCATCTTGATCAGCGGAATATTAATATTTGTAATTTTGTAAAACCGCGATGAAATCTGAGAAACTTCCAGGATCTGTGCTTTTGCAGTGCATTATCTTGTGAAATCCATTGTTTATTCTCTATACAATCCCTTGATGTTAGTATGTATTATTCGGTACACTTAATAGAATGAACGGAAAAAGTACGAATGGATAAGATGAAGTTTTCTTTTCCTGAAAATACAGGAGAAGGTGAGGAGTTTTTGAAAGATGAGTATTCAGACAAAAACAATGACAGAAGCGCAGGAAATGCTGCAAACTTATTTTGGATATCCTGATTTTCGGGAGGGTCAGAAAAAGATTGTAGAAAGCCTGCTTCAACATAATGACACGCTTGGCATTATGCCGACGGGCGGCGGGAAGTCGATCTGTTACCAGATCCCGGCCTTGCTGTATTCGGGTCTGACTTTGGTCGTGTCACCGCTGATCTCGCTAATGAAGGATCAGGTCGATGCACTGCTCGCCATGGGCATTCCTGCTGCTTATATCAATAGTACGCTGAGCGGACGTGAAGTGAATGACCGAATCAGAGCTGCCCGCAGCGGGGAACTGAAAATGCTCTACGTTGCACCGGAGCGGCTTGAGCTGGACTGGTTCCGTGATGAGATGGCAGAGCTTGAGATTTCTTGTGTAGCAGTGGATGAGGCTCACTGTGTATCGCAGTGGGGTCATGATTTTCGGACGAGTTATCTATCAGTAGCTCCTTTTGTAGAATACTTGCCAGAGCGCCCAATTGTAGCCGCTTTTACCGCAACAGCAACTCCGGCAGTAATGGAAGATATTCTAAGACTGCTGCGTTTACGTAATCCGGAGACGTTTGTCACAGGACTTGGACGAGATAATCTCGCCATGCAGGTACTGCGCGGGGAGAACAAAAAAGAATATGTAATGGACTATGCCCGTGAACATGCGGACGAAGCGGGGATTATCTATGCTGCGACCCGTAAGGATGTAGATGATCTGTACAGTCGTTTGCAAGAGGCCGGAGTGGCTGCCGGACGTTATCATGCTGGAATGACAGATGAAGAGCGCGCAGCAAGTCAGGAAGCTTTCTTGTTCGATGATCTTAGAGTGATTGTGGCAACGAATGCATTTGGGATGGGTATCGATAAAAGTAACGTGAGATATGTGATCCATTATAATATGCCGAAAAATATGGAAGCCTACGTTCAGGAGGCAGGACGTGCAGGTCGGGACGGCGAACCGAGTCAGTGTATCCTGCTGTTCAGCGCGCAAGATATCATGACTCAGAAGTTCCTGCTGGAGCAGGGGGATGCAGATCCTGAGCGCAAGCGTAACGATTATCGTAAGCTTCAGCAGATGATTGACTATTGTTATACGACGAAGTGTCTGCGCAGTGCGCAGCTGGACTATTTTGGAGAGGAACATGACGATACGGGCTGCGGGATTTGCAGTTCTTGTACGGATGACCGGGAACTCATTGATATGACCGTTGATGCCCAGAAAATCTTCTCCTGTATTCACCGGATGAGAGAGCGTTTTGGCGTGTCGCTTGTGTCGATGGTACTCAAAGGTTCGAGAAACAAAAAAGTGCTGGAATATGGTTTTGACAGTCTGCCTACGTATGGAGTGATGTCGAATCGCTCGGAAAAAGAAATCTCCGAAATTATTAACGTTCTCGCCTCCGAAGGATATCTTGCTTTGTCGGAAGGACAGTACCCCGTGCTGAGACTTCAGCCGCTTGCGGTCGAAGTACTGAAAGGACAGCGCGAAGTGATGCAGCGAGTGGCGAGAGTAAGTGCGGCTTCTTCAAGAAGCAGCAGATCTTCTAGAACAAGTAAACGGGATATGTCTCCATCTGCGGTGAATGAGACGATATTCGAACAGCTGAGACTGATTCGACGTGAAATGGCAGAACGCGAGCATGTACCGTCCTATATTATTTTTAATGATGCAACGCTTCGAGAGATGAGTGTGGTATGTCCGCAGAGCGAACGTGACATGCTGAAGATTAAAGGGGTCGGAGAAGTGAAGTACCGGAAATACGGACAACCTTTTCTCGATTTCTTCTTGAACCAAGGAAGTAGTGAAGTAGAAGCACCAGCTTATGATCCTTTTGAATTCTAAAGCAGCAGATTAGTTGTTAATAAATACAGAATTAAATACAGGGCACTGCAATGAGCAGTTCCACTACGGTAAAGGTTGTGCGCATATGAAAGTGATTTTGTCGACGCTGAATGCGAAGTATATTCATACTTCTCTTGCGATTCGCTGCCTGAAGGCTTATAGCGAAAAAGATTTTGATATTGAGCTTGCGGAATATATGATCAAAGACCCGGTGATGAACATTGTGTCAGATCTGTATCAGCGCGGAGCCGATGTGATTGGATTCTCTTGTTATATCTGGAACATTGAAGAGACGATCAAAGTGATTAATATTCTAAAAAGGGTCATGCCTGAGGTGAAAATCATCCTTGGTGGACCTGAGGTATCTTATGATGTAGAGCACTGGATGAATCGTCTTCCAAACGTTGATTTCATCGTGGTCGGTGAAGGAGAAGAGACATTCCATCAGCTTTTGCAGGAGATCGAAGGGAAGCAGAAATACCACTTTGTATATGGGATCGCTTACCGTAAAGGGGAAGAGGTGATCGTGATGCCAGGCCGGCCGAAAGCCGACCTGAACGAACTGCCTTCTCCGTATCGTTTCCCAGAGGATATTCCGGATCTTGGGAAACGAGTGG
This sequence comes from Paenibacillus sp. Marseille-Q7038, assembly GCF_965111595.1. NCBI lineage: Bacteria > Bacillati > Bacillota > Bacilli > Caryophanales > Paenibacillaceae > Paenibacillus > Paenibacillus sp. Marseille-Q7038. The sequence goes on from NZ_CBCOOM010000001.1 coordinate 285,007, forward strand.
TTTATTTTGAGACAAGCCGCGGTTGTCCGTTTAACTGTCAGTTCTGTCTATCGAGTATTGAAGTTGGAGTAAGGTACTTCGATATTGAACGAACAAAAGCAGATATTCTGTATCTGATCGAAAATGGTGCGAAACTCATCAAATTCGTGGATCGGACGTTTAATATTAAGCGGGATTATGCACTAGAGATGTTCGAGTTCCTAATTCAAAATCACGGGGGCTGCGTGTTCCAGTTCGAAATTACAGCAGATATCATGCGTCCAGAAGTGCTCGACTATCTGGCGGAGAATGCACCTCCTGGGGTGTTTCGTTTTGAGATCGGGGTTCAGTCCACGAATGACCCAACGAATGAACTTGTAAAACGCCGTCAGAACTTTACGAAGCTTAGCCGGACGGTAAGCAAGATTAAAGCCAGCGGAAAAATTGATCAGCATTTGGACCTCATTGCCGGTCTGCCGCTCGAAGATTACGATACATTCCGTAAAACGTTTAACGATGTATTTGCACTCGGACCAGAAGAGCTTCAGCTTGGTTTCCTTAAAATGCTGCGCGGAACGGGTCTTCGTCTTGACGCAGACAAATACAACTACACGTACATGGATCAAGCACCGTATGAAATTTTGGGCAGCGATGTGCTTCCTTTTAGCGATATTGTAAGGCTTAAACGTCTTGAGGATGTGCTTGAGAAGTACTGGAATGCACACCGCATGGACCATACGCTGAAATACCTAATGGAGCAGGAATTCCCGTCTCCGTTTGACTTCTTCCAAGCCTTCGGCGACTACTGGGAAGGGCAAGGATGGCAGAAGATCGGTCATCAGCTAGAGGATCTATTTACTCGTCTTCGTTCGTTCCTGGAGCAGCGGGGGACGAAACAAATGGATCTCATCCTGGGTCTGATGAAGCTTGATTATTTCCTTGGTCACAAGTATAAGCCGCGTAAAATCTGGTGGGATTTCACGATGGAGAAAAGCGACTGGGCGTCGTATATTAAACATCTCGCGGAGCATCCGGAAGACGTATCACCTGAATTCGCCAGTCTTTCACTGAGTGAACGAGATCTTCAGAAACATGCGGTTCTGGAAGTGCTGCCGTTCCATTTGGAACGTGTACTCGCTGGTGTAACACCAGACGATGCAAAAGGACAGACGCTTCTCGTGACAATCTATCAGCAGAATGAAGATCAAAAGCCGATGTATTTCACCTTGCCGCTGGGAGCGAAAGCGAAGTTGATCTAATGATGGAATGATGTAGGAAATAGATATGAATATTAATATCGATATTGATATCAATATTGAATTTTGATATCCATTAAGGATAAATCGATTAAATGCGAAAATTCCCTAACCATAGAATGAATGTTGGTGTCGTATGTATGGTTAGGGGATTTTTAGTAGTGACCTGCCTTAGATAATAAAAAGATATGAAGCGTTTAAATGAATAATACATTTAAATGAATAAAACATTTAAGTGTTTATTTTGCTGCCAATTCAGTCAGAGAGGTGTATTTTTGAAAGGGTTTCTAGTTTTTATTGGACTTATAATTATTAATGGTGTTTTATTTCTGTTTGTAAATTTTGATGGTTTGCTACTGATAGACATAGCTTTCATCATGACCCTTCTTGTTCTTATGTACGATAATCAAAAGGTAATCCTGCGGAAGTTAATTCGTAAGAAAGATACCCGAGAACAAAAGAACTTGCTCGCACAAAGGGAAGCAGCTGAGCAGAATTTTGACCAAAATGATCTTCCTAGCATCGATGAAGTAAAAGAATTGAATGAGCGGTAATATCCCCTATTTTGATTTGCAGACTTGGGACCACTTCCTTTTTTATTGGGATAGTGGTTTTTTGTTGTTACGCACGTGTTAATGTCCTTGTTTTCTTGTTTGAAGCCGGTGCCGTATTACCTCTTATTGAGCTGGATCTAACCACCTAAGGAGGTACAGTTTGTCCGTTCTCCAAGAATAACGTTAAAAAGAAAAGCAAACAAAAAAGAGCAATAAAGAAGAGCAAACAAAGAAGAGGCCGCCTGTCTTCTAAACAGGGACCTCTTCTTTGATGTTCAATGCGTGATGGATAACTCTAATAGATGCGGTTGTACTTGGATAATACAAATACAATGAAAGCTACTTGAAGCTGCTTTATAAGGATTAAATAAGGGCTGAAGTTAACCGGTGATATCACGCCGTAACGTGAACAGATCTTTAAGCGCCTCGGTTGACAGTTCGGTAATCCAGTTCTCCGTACTGGATATGATATTGTCGCTGAGTTGCTGTTTGCTCTCAAGCATTTCATCAATGTGCTCCTCAAGCGTACCCAGCGCGATGAACTTGTGTACCTGTACGTCCTTGGTCTGACCCATACGGTAAGCACGATCGGTTGCTTGATTCTCTACGGCTGGATTCCACCAGCGGTCAAAGTGGAACACATGATTGGCTGCTGTCAGGTTAAGCCCTACGCCTCCCGCTTTAATGGAAAGAATAAATACGTTTGGTTGTTCAGCAGGCGGCAGGGACTGGGATTGAAACTGTTCAATCATCCGGTCGCGAGCCATTTTGGAAGTACTCCCATTTAGATAAAGTACAGGCTCCTGCAGTTCCTGCTGAAGCGTCTGCTTCAGAATCTCTCCCATACCGATATACTGTGTGAAAATAAGGCAACGTTCGCCTTCTTCACGAAGCTCTTTGACCATCTCAAGCAAGCGTTCAAGTTTGGACGAACGGCTGATTAACATGTCCGTGTTAAACGGACTGTCCGGATCGTCCTGAATACCAGGGATAGACTCTTTTGTTAACAATACTGGATGATCGCAGAGCCGCTTCAAATGGGTAAGGGTTGAAAGTATGGCCCCTTTTCTTTCGATCCCCTCCAGCTCTTTCATTTTGTTCATTAAGTCGTTAACAGCTTGGTCATAGAGAGCGCTCTGCTCGGCAGTCAGTTTAATATAGGTTTTCATCTCATTCTTATCCGGTAGATCAAGCTGAATCGCAGGATCCTTCTTCTTCCGGCGGAGCATAAACGGCTTGACGAGCTTTTGTAGTTGGATTGTCTTTTGTTCATCTTGGTCTTTCTCAATCGGCTGAATGAACCGAGCACTAAATGCTCGCGCTGTTCCCAGATAACCTGGGTTTATAAAATCATAGAGAGACCATAGCTCTGAGAGCCGATTTTCTATAGGCGTTCCCGTAAGCGCGATCCGATGTTTCGCTTGGAAGCTGCGGACAGCCGTGGATTGTTTCGTTTGTGCGTTTTTGATATTTTGAGCTTCGTCCAAACAGAGCGATTCCCACGTAACTGTACTCAGTAATTCTTGATCAAGCGTTGCTGTGGCAAAGGAGGTGATAATGACGTCCGCTTGCCTGAGAAGTGCTTGAAAATCATCCCCGCTCGCTCGATTACTTCCATAATGAAGCTTAACCCGAAGGGACGGGGCGAACCGACTTATTTCCTTCTGCCAGTTGCCGAGTACCGAAGTAGGACATATCAAAAGGGAAGGATTTACCGGATCTGCAGCTGCGTTTGTCTCTTTTAGATGCAATAAATAGGTGATAAACTGCAGCGTTTTACCCAGACCCATGTCATCTGCCAGACAAGCCCCTAGACCATAATTACGCAAGAAGACAAGCCACGAAAAACCATCATATTGATACGTTCGCAGTTCCGCCTGAAGATTATTTGGAACGCTGAGCTTCGGCCACTCGGATTGTCGCCCTAATTGGTTGATAAGCCTTGTCAGATGTTCATTGAGCTCGACACCAATCTGAATGCGCTCATTGTCCTCATCATCCTCTTGATCTGCTTTTTTCGGGGCACGTCCGCTATAGGAAACTTGACTATTCTCGAGTAGATGCAGATGTAATATATCTTGAAAAGATAACCCCTGGGAGCTGTCTACCCCTGCCATCGCTTGGGAAATCTGTGCTAAGAGAGCCGGGTCAAGTGGAATCCATTGTCCTCGAAACTGCACTAATCGCTCATTGCGAGCCACAAGTTCAGCAAACTCCGCTTCGGTGAACTGAGCATCCCCAATGGCAATACGCCAATCAAATTGAATGATGGAATTTAGCCCGAAAAATGACTTCCCTTTGCCTGCTTGTCCTTCGCTATCCCCTTCCTCTGCTCGAACCTTGGCCCGAAGTTTAGGACGTCTGCGACTAGCCGCTTCCCACCAAGCGGGAAGGAGTACCTGCCAGCCTGCTTCTAATAAACGACGGCTGTCTACCGTTAGGAATTTCCAAGCGGCCTCATCAGACAGCGGTTTACTAAGGACATCTCCGCTATGTTCGGCCCATTGCTCCTTAGGCAGACTTGCACGTAAATGTTCCAGCCATCCAGATGAGCGTTCGGTAATGTGACTTGACCAAGAATCCGGCCACCCGCCAGATACATGTCCATCTTCAGCAAGGCGCACAGGAATAAGAATCACGGGATCGATTTTATCTTGTAATACAAGCTTAAGTCGCCATGTAGGTTCATCATCGTCTGGTTCGAGTAACTGTAATAAGAGACGGAAGGGAGCAGCATCTGCTCTCCAGCCAATCGAAACGAGCCAGGCTTGTTCATTTATACCAGCTACCGCACGATCTTTGGTGAAGAGTAATGGATACTCCGTGCGTAGATCGGAAGCAGTAACTTCGGTTCCATAATAGCGATAAAACACGGCAGACGAGAAAGCGGCGTTTAATCCGGCATAATCGCTTGGATGATTGTCTTTTAATTGCTTTAATGCAGCGGTTGCTGCTGTAGTTAATGTTTTTGTGTCCCAGGTCCAGGCGAGTTTACCTTGCCGGAAGGCAGTAAAGCTAGGAATATATTGTCTTTCTTCAATACATACATTCAAAATGGAGGCAAACTCAATCCACTGGGAAGCTTCTTCATCCCACTGCCATTCGATATGCTGCAGCAGCTTGCGCTCGGCCAAGAAGGGGAGAACATACTCTGCGGGGAGAATAATAAGTTCTACCTCTTCAATCTGTTTGATTTCGAGCTCCGTACCATACATCGATGGCTCGTGCCAGGCAAATAGGCGATGCTTCAATTCCATTCCGGATACGTATCTGTTTGCTGCGGTCAAACCGTAAATCAGAGCATCTCCATAGGTGCTGAGACTGATATAGACGGTGATCGTTTCTGTGTATTGACTCATGGTATCAGTTTCCCCTTTCGAAGCTCCTCTTGCAGTGCACGCAGACGACTATGTCGGTTAGCAAAAGTAGTAATAAACTCTTCCCAGCGCGTTTCTTGTTTCATTTTTAGATACAGCTTGGATAATCGTTTTAATAGTTTCACGGCTGCTTTATAGCCATCTCTATTTTTAAGCAGAATATATCTTTCAACGGCCTGATGATAGAAGGGCAATAGCAGTTCGGGTGCATTTTTTTCTATCGGTTTTAAGACGGTAACACGGAAATCCAGAGGCTCTGTACCACTGCTTAGCTGAAAATCCATCCACTGCTGCCATTTGCTATGAGTGAGCAGGGTTTCTTCATATATCTTCCTTGAAAAAGGAAGCATGCGGACAAGGCTGTCCCACAAATGCTGTTCAGAATCGGAACTTGAGGAATGCTGAATAACCTGTTCCCACAGGTTCACATACGCCTCAATATGCTGCTCCCTAGGTCTGCTAAGCATCATCGGACCGATGGCGAGGAGCCAGTCTTGCAGCCGTGACCACTGCTCTTTTTCAGATAGAATCTGCAGAAAGAGAAAGAAGCGCTCAGGAGGAATAACTCCTTTGTCATTAGCTTGCCGAAGCAGGTCCAAAGCAGGTTCATCCTGATCTAAAAAGAAGTAGATTTGGCTTTGAGCTAACAACCAGGGCAGCTTGGCAAGCGAGGTTTTAAGCACATTTTCCGCCGATCTTAACTGATCTAGTTCCTCTTCGTACATTGACTTGTCCTTAAGGTTAGGATGAATCCAGTGCAACCAGAGCAGATCATAAGCTGCGGAAAAATAACGGAGATTGTTTGATTCCACCAGCATACGGCTCCGTAAGTAGTCAGAAGTTTCTGACACACGAGACCAAAGCTCCAGTTCATCCCCGATCATAAGCGGCTCAGTCAATATTCGTGATATTTCTTTCTGTACATCATCCGCAGCAACCTGTGTGTGAAAGCCGATGAACACATTTCGGTGCATTTTTGAGTTTTGCAGGGGCCTTACCAGTTTATCAAGCACAAACACTTGCGCATGAAGCTTATACAGCTGGTCCAAGACAGGTGAAAGCTCAGGTTGCTGTTTATGGATGGAAGCTAGAGCTTCCTGTGCATATTGAACGTTCGGGCTGTCAGTTCCTACGGAGGAGGTGCACAGCTTGAAAAAAGCATGCCAATCTTGGATGGGCATGGAAGGTAACTTATTTGCTAGCTCCTGCAATTGTAACTGTGCAGCGGTGTTTCTTTTGCGAAGACTATTCTTTGGTTCTACATCTAGTGCTACATTTAGTTCTGCATTTTGTTCTGTAGTTGGTCCTGCACCTGAAGGTTGTTGGTTAGTTGTTTTAGCAGGACTCGTAAGATGAGTAGATCTATCTTGCTGCGTAAGCGTCGCTGCTGAATGGCTATTTACAATCGCATGAACAGATCGTCCATATTGATTCACGTAAGCAAGAAGTACGGCAACCATATGTTTACAATAGGATGGAACGGAACAGGTACAATGACTCTCGGATAAAGTATCTAGATTGAGTGTAACTTGGTAGCGCTCCTCGTCCTTGCCTTCAACAAAGCCTTCTATATGTTCGGGATTGGATATTTTCATAAGATGGGCAAGCCCTTGTTTATACTGTTCAAATCCACGTTTTATCGTAATATCATTGAAGCTTTCCCGAATCCTTTGAACGAGCGTTTGCCACTCTGTTTCATCAAGCATATATTTTAAGTTCATTATTCTTCTCCTATGGGAGTGTAGTGTTTATCTATTATAATCAAATTCGTATATTTGAGAAATTTCCTCTAATGAAAAATGGGGCTGATATTTAGGATAACGGTATGTGTTCGTAAGGGCAACTTTGATAGAGGTCTGGAAGAACAACTCATGAGAGTGAATGAGCGCATCGTCTAGAATAATAGTCTTGGGATGAAATAGATAAATGAAGTTAGCGAGGTTAATGCCAAAGCCCATGCTAAAGCCTAAGTGAGCAGCGAGTGAGCAGCGGACTCAGTAAACAATTCCCTATGAGTGCGGATCACCATCTCTAAACCGTATAGAGCTAGATAATGACATATAATAGGGAAGAGATCATAGGAATTAGGGGGGGCATAAAGGATGCACACACATAACCATTTACAGTACCAAGATGAGTTACAGCAGCTTGCCACACTATCAGACGTAATATGTTGGGGAACGGTTACGGCGAGATTTTGCCTAGATGGAGTTCCGAATGAAGAGCTAATCAGTAACATTAGCATAATTCCTGTTGTGGGAGATCAGTATGTAGTCATGCAGCTGGAAGATGGCAGGTGGGAACTGATTGGCGGAACACTCGAGCCGAAAGAGGCGTACATGGATGGACTACGAAGAGAATTAATGGAGGAGATCGGCGCAGAACTCATCAGCTACCATCCATTTGGTCATTTTCAGTGTACATCAACGTTGGAGGCTCCTTATCGCGCACATATTCCGCACCCGCATTTTGTAAGACTGCTCGGATATGGAGAGGTGAAGTTAGTAAGCAAACCGCTCAATCCAGCGGATGGGGAACAAGTATCCTTGGTAGAACTTGTTGATATTGAAGAGGCCGTACGCAGGTTTGAGGAGATAGGGAGATATGATATTGCAGAGATGTACCAGCTGGCACATCGGGTTAGAATGAGCTATGAGAGTATGGGAGAATAAGAGAATAGAACAGATGCATAGAGATACATAGAGAGAGAGTAAGTCATCTGCCTGGCTTTTTAGAGGGAACGTGGGAGTTCACTGATTAGGCAGGGAGAGATTCGATCACCGATTAGAAGGAATCAATTTGAAAGCGACCAAAAGCAGGTAGCTGTCGTTAATGCATACGCCAGTAGTAGATCCCCACGATCACGGCGAGAACAATGGCAGCAACCATGAATGACATTAGCAGATTGCTTCCTACCGAGTAATGCTTGGAAATTTCTTGTTCTTTTTCTTCCCCTTTTCTCTTGGCAACCTCTTCGTCATTTGGAGTCAAATGGTGATTAGGAAAAGGCATAAGACTCACTCCTTATTTCGAATATATAGTATCGTCTCATCAAACTTCTTATCCTTGTAATGAACCAATGGTATCATACATCAGATGGATTATTAACCAATTACTCTCATTTATAAACAGGGGGAATTGTCGCTGATTCTAGTATGTAATATGAAAGGTAGCTGCTCCAAGTAAATCCCCAAATGCTGGTTGCAAGCCAGCCGGGTACCATTTCATATTTATTCGGGTGTGAGGATATATCTTACAAGATGGGAAAGCATCCATAATAGAGAGAATGTACTCACAACAAAAGAGAAAGTACTCATAACAAGAGAGCCTTATTTCTCGGGCTGCTCTCTGTCTCAAAAACAGGAAGCAGTCCCCTCCGAATGGAGTGTGAAAAAGGCTCTTTTCATTATATATTACAAGTGTATTAAAACATTTCTTTAATTGAGGATTTTACTATGAATATTAATTCTCCCAATGTTCTGAGATATATTCATCCCGACCTGATTTCTCGCGATCTTCTTTATAGTGCTTCTGATTCTTCTTATGATAGTCTTGATGATAATCCTCAGCAGGATAGAACGTTTCGGCAGGTAAAATCTCCGTTACAATCGGCTTATCAAATCGTCCGCTGTCTGCTACTTCCTTTTTCGATTGAAGGGCAAGTTCCTGCTGCCGCTCGTTATGATAAAAAATGGCGGTTCTGTACTGACTGCCCCGGTCGTGAAATTGACCGTCTGGATCGGTTGGATCGATCTGCGGCCAGTAGAGTTCGAGTAGTTTTTCATAAGGAAAAAGTTCTGGATCAAACGTGATTTGTACAACCTCGTAGTGTCCGGTGGTTCCTTTTTTCACTTCTTCATAGGTCGGATTCGTTACCGATCCTCCCATGTATCCTGATACAATGCCATGAATGCCCGGCAGCTCCTCAAAGGGAGTGACCATACACCAGAAGCATCCTCCTGCAAAAGTAGCTTTTTCCATAGGTTCTACCTCTTTCGATATGTCGTAGTTGGTTTAGCTTAAAGATGATAGAGTTCAGTATACCAAAAACGTGAGTTGGTACAAAGTGTAATGAATTATAGAGATTCAAATCTCCTATTTTGCATTATAAGTAATTTATTGACTTTAAAATGAGTATGAATAAGTTTCCTTGGAAAGTTAATTGAGGATTAATATACCTGTAGAACAGTAGTTGACCATTGTAATTTACCTGACTCTTGTATTTTCATAGGGAGTGATCAAATTGTATTCCAATAAACATAAAGTATTTTATGGCGTCTCTATAGGTGTGGGGGTCTTATTAGTTTTGATAGGGTTACTGTTATGGATTCCTCGATCAACAAGATCTGACACCCCAGATGCTTACTATTATAATATCTATTGTTTGCGTATCCTTTTACCTATGGTTGGTGTTCTCCTAATGTTTATTGGTTCATCGGTAAATGCTTCGTATAACACGCTTAAAAAGGAAATAGATATTCTTCAAGAAAAATATAGAGCATTGGAAAGAAAGTTATAAAATTAGCACTCATTCGATATATCTTACACTTTGTGATTGAGTACAGTTTCTGGCTTAGGACATTTGTAAACACCATTAAGAAGTCGCTATTTAGCGGCTTTTTTGTTTTGAATTTTTAAGCTAACTTGGAGGTTCTCATGATGTTTATCTGGTTTACGCTTCAGGACTTTTGGTTAGCGAGGTGGTGAGGTTAAGACTGACTGATATTGGTATAGACGGAGGAACGATCTTGATTAGGCAAGGCAAAGGACAGACAGATTTACACTTCTCTAATTTGCTGCATGTGAGCTTGTACAAAATTATGTAAAGAATGAGAGTCCAGGGAACTGGTTGTTTCCCGGACAGATCACAGGGAAGCACCTTACAGAAAGATCCCTACAGAAAGTGTTTGCACAGAATTTATTAGAATCTGGGATACGAAAGGAAGTTGGCATTCATGTACTGAGGCACTCCTTCGCTACACACTTACTAGAGGGAGGGACGGATCTCAGGTACATTCAAGAATTGCTTGGGCATACTCATTCCTCTACGACAGAAAGATATAAGCATGTAAGCAGGAAGAATCTAAAGAAGATTCAAAGTCCGCTTGATCGAATGAAGGAGAATTGTGGAGAATAATCAATTACAATATATTGAATATTAGTTATAATTTAATAGATATTGAGGTTCGTGAATACATGATGAATTTGATGATATACGTAGTACAGAAATATAGGTTAGAGGAAGATATTTACGACGTCAGAGATAAAGAAGTTAGCTGAAATATCTGAATTTATTAGTTGACATATATCTATGTTGCACTACAATTTACACATATACTGAATTTACTAGACAAAATACCTCAGCCGATGAGTTAATAGGAGATTAATCATGCTTTCTCAAGATGAGATTGATTATCTTTTAGGATTAATTAAAATTTTAACAGATTCTAAAGGAATAAAAATACCTAGCCCTGGGGAAAGTTTAGAACTTCAATTACAAGGAAAAGATGATAAAGAAAAGTTTATTATTGATGTGAATCGTAAGGGAACGATTAATGTCAAGAAGTGTACTTTTCAAACAAGACATCAAAAATCTATTGTATTGTTAGTTAGATATATCAGGAAGTCCACATAGAAACCCAAATGGTGAAGTGATCCATTGTCCACACTTACATATTTTTAAAGAAGGTTACGGTACAAGTTGGGCATATCCACTCGATGATAAGATTTTTTCCAACGTAGATAACTTAGCACAGGCATTAAAGGACTTTCTTTTGTATAATCATGTAGAAGAGCCACACCCTGCCATAATGCAAATACAAACACTTATTTAATAGAAAGGAGGGGACTTGTATGCAACTTAAGGATCAATTAAAGGATTCTTATCTTGGTTGGCTTAAGGAGAATATCTCTTTCAAGGATATTGACAATGCAATTGAAATTACAACCCCTCTTATGGATAGGCATAATGATTACCTTCAACTATATGTAGTACCTAATGGAGATAAATTATGTATAACTGATGATGGATACATTATTAATGATTTATTATTATCAGGTTGTGATCTCCACACATCAAAAAAGAGAAAAGAAATGTTACAACCATTTTAAATAGCTACGGAGTAAAGCGATCAGATAAAGACGAGTTATATGTTGAAACAACAATTGATACATTCCCACAAAGAAAGCATATGCTTGTTCAAGCGATGTTAACCGTAAACGATATGTTTATGACAACAAGAATGAATGTACAGAGTATATTTTTAGAAGATGTCGAGGATTTCTTTATTAAACATGATATTAGATATACAGATAATGTGATTTTTACAGGTAAGAGTGGATTTACTCAGAAGTTCGATTTTGTTATTCCAAGATCAAGAAGTAAAGGCGAAAGACTGATTCAAACAATCAACAGCCCAATAAAATCGAAAGCAGAGAGTGTCCTTTTTTCTTGGGAAGACATTAAGAACAATAGAAAAGCAGATTCACAGTTGTTAACATTTATAAATGATACTGAGAAGAAAATCCCTGCTGAAGTTCTTGGTGCTTTTAATCAATATGAAATTAAGGTCATTTTATGGTCTAAGAAAGAACAATATCTTGATGAATTGATTGCGTAAGAGCCCTTTAGAGGGCTTATTTTTTTGATTAATCAGGATGTCAGATACATCAGCTAACACTATATATCTACGCGCGGGCTTCACCCTTGGTTCACAAGAAATAATAAGCAAAGAAGCGAATTCAGTTCACAACCCTGCGAGGCTAAGTCCGTCGGACCCGGCGATTTCGCACCTTAAGCCTCTCGGGTTCGTAGATACAAAAACGTTAGGTGGAATTAAGGAAAATAGTGAAGGAAATTCAATAAATATGTAGAATTATTTTAGTGATGAGTTTTGAGAGGAGAATAATTATGTTAACACGCATTAAGATAGTCAACTTATTTGGCTTTCATAATCACGATTTCGATGTAACTAACAATATGGAACGGAATGTAGTTATTTTACACGGACCTAATGGTTCAGGTAAAACAACCATTTTTAAAATGTTGCAATCTTTAAGCAAACAGCAATTTGAGATTTTTTTTAATACCCATTTGATAAGTTTTATGTTTATTTTGATGAATTTAGTTACCTTTGCGTTAATAAAGAAACTGAAAAAGTCATTATTTTCTCTAACGAGAATGGTGATAATTTTGAATATAAGAAGAAACCAGTCAGAATTGAAAGAGAACTTAATATTGAGAATAGACGGGAATATATTAATAGAATACTGCACAGTTATGGAGCTATACGGACTGGAGCAAGTAGATATGAGTATGAGGGTGAAACTTATCACTACTCAGAATTATGTAGTATATTGGGCGTTGATACTAAAAATATAAATGGTGTAAACTTAGAAAAGTTCCCAAAATGGCTAAGTAATATAATTAAGAAAATAGATGTTTTTTACATAGATGCCGAGAGGTTAATTAATAATAACAATATAAGAAAAGTTAGTGAATATAAAGAAAGACTTCAAAAAATAATCACTGAGTATGAATCTCAATATGCCGTTAGATCGAAGGAATTGGATGCTACCTTTCCTAGAAGAATTATTAATATTGGAAAAAACCCACATAATACCGCTAAAGTTGAAAAATCCGATATTGTACAAAGCTTGTTTGATTTATCAATAAAAAGGAATAGCATTTCTAAAAGAGGAGTATTGACTGAAAAATCAGCTGAACAAATACTAGGTGTCGATGAATTTAAAGTGGACGACATTATGGATAGCGAAATATTAAAACAATTCCTTTCTGTCTATATCGAAGATAACTTTAATAAATTTAAAGTTCTAGATGAACTTTTGCATAAAATAAATGTATTTGAAACAGTAATTAATGATTTTTTTGCAGATAAGCGATTAGAAATTCATAGAAGTACAGGTTATACTATTGTTTCGGAAGTTGGAAAGTTAAGGGGAGAAGAAGTTCCTCCATCAACTCTTTCTTCTCGAGAACAACATTTCTTAGTTTTATTTTTTGAATTAATCTTTAACTCAAATAGTAAGCAATTAGTACTAATTGATGAACCGGAAATATCCTTGCATATCTCATGGCAAATAAGTATGGTTGATAAATTGATTGAAATATCGAAACTAAATGACATTAGATTTATCTTAGCCACACATTCACCGTCGATAATTAGAAATCACCGTGATTGTGTAATTCCAATGGGTTACGAGGAAGATTAAACATGAATTCAAAGATAAAATCAATTAGAACTGATATAAATGACAATCTACTTAATGAAACTGAATTTGAGATACATTTAAAGACAAAGAGGAAAATACTGATACTTGAAGGATCTTCGGATTTGAACTTTTTTAAAATTCTCTTGGATAAGGCTAAAACTAATATAACACCATTTTGTATTAATGGTAACGATTCAAAGAGACAATTAATCGCTTTATTTACAAATTATCCAGAAATTCAAAATAACCCTCTTTTTTTAGGCGTTATAGATAAAGATCAGAAGACACTACTCTTACAATTTGGAGTAACCTTGTAGTTACTGATTTTGCTGATTTAGACTGTTATTATATTTATTTTAGCGGATTTGAGAATTTTGTCAGGGAATATCTAAACGTAAGTGAAGTAGGAAATTTAATTGACAATAAAATTCCCTCTAGACATTTAACTGAGTTTATTAATCAACTACACGAATCATTAAAGTTACTTACGGCAATTAGACATATAAATGCTGACTTTAGAGTACCGCTTGGTAAAATATTTAAAAAATCTCCTGTTAATGAGAGGAAGGAGCGTTATAAAAAATTCAAGAAGATTATTGGTGACAACCACAGAATAAATTTAGAGAAGTTAATAAGTTATTTGCGATCGTGTGGTTATTGTGAAGGGATTAATTTCGATGAATTAATTAAGAAAATTACTCAACTTAATTTAAACCCACGACTTCATTTTTTATACTAATGGTCATGATTTAATATCGTATATTACATATTTACATAATTTAAAGAATGGAACAAAGAATGATGTAGAAGTAGAAGAAGCACTACGGTTAACAATTCATACGAATATGTTTCTTGAATTCTCAAGCACAAAACTAATTGCAGAATGGGCTTTCTCCTCAGAAAGTGAAGTTAACGAACTAGTTGTTGCTGGAAATGAATAATAAATATACTGGGGAATTTCCCCCCCGGTATATTTATTATTTTTTTTACCTCAAAGGTGTCATCAACTCCGCCTAACACTGTATTCACGCATCGAGCCATCCGGATTTCGGTTCGGGCTGAAGGGATGTTGAGGAAGTGATGGCGGCCCAGACAACTCTGCACTGGCTAAGTCCGTCGGACCCGCGCTTGCGCGCTTAAGCCAGTGAGGGTTCGTGAATACAAAGATGTTACACGAAAGACCGAGAATAATTTTGTAGTAATCCATGGCAGTTAAGATCGAAGATAATCATAGTTTTAGGAGGTGTTATTTAATGTTAAGTGATATTTTTTTGAGATTGTAGAAGCGAGTGATGAGAGGTACAAATGCTACGCTTTGAAAAATACCATACAAATATTTAAGCAACTAATAAAGGATGAAGATTTAAAAGATGTTCGAGAAAATATATCCACTAATACTCAGCTAGATTCGATTGCTAGTAAGGTAGAGTCATATATAAAATGGTTTACTGAGTGTGAAACTGTTCTTCGGAACTATTATGAAAACGAACTTCGTGAACAGATACATAATTATTGGTTTGATGAAATTGAAGTATATAGCGTAGATATAACATTTAATAGTAAAGAAGATTACGGAGCAACAATAGCTTGCGGAGACAATGTGTTACAAGATCATATATTGATTATTGATTTTGATAGAGAAAAAATCGAAGCGATCAACTTAAAATGGATAAGATATTGATTTTACTGGTGTTGCTCTGAAGCTCGGTCCATCGTGTAACAAAGTATTCACGCTTCGGCCATTCGGTCCTCGGTCCTGCAGAGGTTTTGACAGGGAAGTGGTGGCGCCGGACATATCCGACTTGGTCGGATGTCGTGAATACAAGAACGTTAGTTGAAAGTTCTAGGAAGTGAGGACATAAATGAAAAAAATGAAAAAGTTAAAAAAAGATGATGGAATAAATAGGTCTTTCAGTTCCTGCATTCATTTTTTGTGCTACATTTGCTGTATTGTCTTTCCTTGCAGTATTGAATTTAACATCATTGCCAATGAAAATATTAATAATGATGCTTTGTATTCTATTCATTATTTGTTCAATATTATTCTTAGCAATAACATACTATCGAAATAATATTTTTTTTAATGTGATATTAATAGCTCTCATACATCCAATTATATGGCTGTTTTCTCTTCTCATCAATTTGTTCTACATTGTGCTTGTCCCGCTTGCAATACTTGTTTTAATGATGGTTATTGTGGTCACATTCTATTTCGTCATTGGATTATCTCTCTTGAAGGTGGGGATTGATGGTAATAATAAAGCTATACTATATATTTCTACACTGATCGCAATCTTGTTATACTATTATTTTGCGGATAAACTCTATAAGTTATTTTCTACCCTTTACTATACGATGGTTTCAAATGAATATTCAAAAAATAAAAAAAGGTTATTTGAAAAGATATTTGACTTAGAATCAAACAGGAAAATTTTATATTTACTATTATTATTTATTTATATAATCATTAAATTTTCATACTTTTCTGAATTTGAATTTTTGTTACAGTTTGAGTTCGTTAATGAATCCTTATTGACTTTTGTGATTTATGACACATTAGTCGGTGGGAACAACAAAATTCTTAATGTATTTAAAAAAAGAAGTAATGAGAAGTGAAATTTAAATATACGGCGATGTGTAGCATTTCGAGGAAGTTAGAACCTTCAACTAACATAATATTCACGCGCGGACATTCGTCCTGGGTCCGGCATTCGCCAGACATCAGCATACGCTGAGTCGTGAATACAGGAACGTTATATGTAAGAATCTGAAGTGCTAAATTTTATAATTTAAAGAAGGATTGATCTTTATATAAAGAATGAAATATAGTAATGTGGGTTATTATGGGAAATTTGTGGAGGGTAAGACATGGAGATAAAAGATTATTTATCTGTTTCTGTTAGCAGTATTGCATTAGTTTCGTTAGTATCAGTAATAGTAACTTTAACACAAAAAAAATATGAAAACGAACGTACTATAAGAAATCAACTTACAGATACAATTTCAAAGTTAATTGCTTTAAATATAGAAAATCAAAAAAATAGAGAGGTAGATAACCAATCTAATAGAATATCACTCAATAGAATCTTTAATTCACAAAGAAGATATTTGGTCGAACAGTCAATTTATTTGATGGATAAAATAAAAGGGTTAGTTACAGATGTAGAGTATAATATTATTGCAATTGCATTAGTCAATACAGGTGATATTAATAATGCAGACGTATATTATTCTAAATGCGTTGATGCATCTCCAAACGATATCTATAAACTTTATAATACTAGAGGATATGCCAGATTTTTATTTGATAATGTAAATCATGATGCAGGTAGAAAGAAATATAAAGAAGCTTTAGAAATTAATTTATTAGATAATGATAGAAATAGATATGATAGAGGAGATACTTAATGTGGGCTGGTATTGAATATGAACATAACTATAAGGAAGAATCCAAGCGTTTATTTGATAGAGCTGAAATTACTTTCAAAAGTATTGGTAAGCAATCATATAAAGACAAGGGTCTTGCTCATCTGTACGATATAAAACAAAAGCTATTTTAAGAAGATTGAACTGAACCCCGAATGGTAGACACTTAAAAAAAGTGACTCCATTCGGTTTTTTTCTATTTTCTTTCTAGAAAAGTCCCGTTATACTAACATTACAATTTTTAGAACGGAGTATTTTTCATGAGTAAGATTATCTTTAATGAACACCAACAAAGACAATTAGAGGCCAATCCAAATGTTAGAATCGTGACAGATCGGACGATTCAATATACCCCCGACTTCAAACTACTAGCGGTTAAACAAAACCAAGCTGGCAAAGGACCGGCAGAAATTTTCACAGAAGCTGGATTTGATTTGAAGGTGGTTGGCCTAAGTAAAGCACGAAGTGCCTTAGATCGTTGGCGTAGAACCTTTCAAACCTACGGAGAAAATGGTTTTTTTGAAGAACGTCGAGGAAAAGGCAGTAAAGGACGTCCTAAGAAAGAAAATGCCTCCGCAGAAAGGAAATTAGCTCAAGCAGAAGCGCGTATTCGATTGCTAGAGGCGGAGTTGTCTTTACTAAAAAAGCTAGACGAGTTAGAAAGGCAGGCGAAGAAGAATCGTCGTTAACAGCTCGAGAGAAATACCAAGCCATCAATGAAACGATTCGACTCTATCAATTAAAAAACATGGTCCGTTACTTATGTGAAGTAGCTAAAGTAAGTCCTAGTGGCTATTACAAGTGGCTTCAAAACGGAGAAAAACGAGCCATGAGTGAAGAATCAGATTATCAAGATTATCTCTTTCTAAAAGAAATTTATGATCAAGCCAATGGGAAAATTGGTTATCGTGGTTTGTATATGAAAGTTGCTGAAAAGGCCGGTCAGCCCATGAATCATAAAAATCTTACGTTTAATGCGCAAGTTTCAGTTCTTTGCCAAAGTACGAAGAGCAAATCCTTATCGTACGCTAGCCAAAGCTACAGAAGCTCACCGCCAGGTACCAAACCACTTAAAACGTCAGTTCAACCAAGAGGAACCTGGGAAAACATTCGTAACCGACATTACTTACTTGCAAATTCAGGGTGGTAAAACGGCTGATTTGTCTTGTGTAAAAGATGTGGCGACACGGGAATTGTCGC
This sequence comes from Paenibacillus sp. Marseille-Q7038, assembly GCF_965111595.1. Classification (NCBI taxonomy): domain Bacteria; kingdom Bacillati; phylum Bacillota; class Bacilli; order Caryophanales; family Paenibacillaceae; genus Paenibacillus; species Paenibacillus sp. Marseille-Q7038. The sequence goes on from NZ_CBCOOM010000001.1 coordinate 303,031, forward strand.
TTATGAACTTTCAACGAGTTTACGGATGGAAATTGTCTATCGAATGTTAAGCAAATTAGAAGACTTTATCGGGAATCGACTACATCCAGAAGCCATGATTCACTCCGATCAAGGTTTTCATTACACCCATCCAGAGTACCAGTCTCGTGTAAAGAGGATGGGACTCCTACAATCTATGTCACGAAGAGGAAACTGCCTAGATAACGCACCGATGGAGTCTTTCTTTGGGCACATGAAAGACGAAATACCTTATAAACAAGCGACCGGTATAGTAGAACTAAGACGAATGGTTGATGATTACATGGACCACTATAAAAATACAAGAAAGCAATGGACATTAAAAAAGATGACTCCGGCAGCATACCGAAGTCATCACATCGCCGCTTAAATAGCGGCGCATCCTTTTTTTAAACTGTTTACTTAATAGGGTTCAGTTCATTTATTCTGTGCAGTTCCCTTTATTTATTGTTGTTCGTTCAAGCTATATTTCTTTAATACCGAATTACGGAATGTATTATACTCTGAAAGTTCCGAGATTGATAAAGTTTGCAAAGGGGCATTCGGTTCCCCGCCAGTCAACTTGATTTTGCCTAAGTTATCATTGACTACAGAGTAATCATCAAAACTATTCTTCATCAGAAAAATCACACTCGGCTCATCTTTCTTGAGCTCTATATAATTACCCACTGTAAACTTCTCTCCTTCATGAAGACTAACAGGTTCAATAATAGTCAACTCTTTCTGGTCTTCTGGAAATAAAATGTACCCTTTGTAAAGGATTTTGAAAAAAAACTAGGCAACTTGTTGAAGCTACTGTCTGTACTTTACAGGCGCCAGCTTTTTTAGATTCCATTGTCCGCGATAATGATTGTAATACGTCATGTAATTCTTAATTTCTCGCTTTACTTCTTCTAGTGAACGAAGGGGAAACTTCATACGCTAAAATTTTATTCGTCTCTGCGTCTTTAATCGTCGACAAATACGCACGTTTATTGCCTTTGTACATTAAATATGTAATATCAGTTAATAACACCTTTCCAGCTTCGCCTGGCTTGAAGCGATGTTCTTTTGTCGCTTTTGCCATTCTACGAGCTGGATTGGCTTTCCGAATAGGACAGATGATTTCGAATTTTTCATAATACGGCGGATAACGTTTCAAATTGTACGTAATCTTGAATTGATTTTCTAATGTCATTTTGATTTGACGTGCGCCTTTTTTCTTCCACGAAAATAATACGCCTTTAAAATGATTTCTTTTACAATCTCATCTGCTTTAGTCTTAGCTACACGCTTTTGTTTTGATTTTTCAGTAAAGTAATTGTAGTATCCCGAACATGATACTCCCATAATATCGCATCGATAGCTAATCATGCGTTTCAGTTTGTACTTTTGGATCGTACGATGAATGAGTTCAAACTTTACCTGTACTGCTTCCTCTCGTAACAATTTATTCTTTGCTTCTAGTCGTTCATTTTTTTGTTCTAATGTTAATTCACGTTCCAATGGGCGACCTGAGTTCGTTTTACGAGTATCCTGTAAGCCTTCTACACCTGCTTTACGATATGAAGCACGCCAACGTTTCCCAGCAGAACGAATACGTTTCATACCAATACATTCAACATCTAAGCCCGCTTCTTCAAAAATTTCACGGGGAAGATTCCCCTGTTCATTTTGTGCGATGAAATGGCGCTTAAATACATCTGTATATGTAATTCCTTTCTCACTAACAGCCATTACGTTTCGATTCTGTTTTAACAGTTCTTGTTCTTTCTTCGTCAGTAATCTTTTCGTCATAATTTTTCCGCTCCAACTTCTGTTTTTTTCATTATAAACAACAATACCCTATAAGATGGGCTTTTTTCAAAGTGTCCATCTTATAGGGTACATTTTAAAAGTCAGTTGGCTTTTTTATTATTTTATCGATTTTAATAGTTGTTCTAGTAGAGAAATCCTGCAGGTAATTGTCTGCATAAACCTCTACGTTATGTTCTCGATCCGAAAAGTCTTCCGTCGCATAACCTACTACGATCAGTTCGACATACTCGTCTAACTTATCAATATCTTGCAATTTGAGAGAATTAGTAGATAAGTGCGTAATCTGTTTGTACGGATCAGCAGCACTTTCTTGATTATTAGAATAGACAATAGCCGTCGTTGCAATAAGCGTTACTGATAATAAAGCTATCACAATATATTTAAATCTTTTCTTCAACATAACCCCGCCTTTTAGTTAGGAGATCCTCCCTTTGTTCAGCAAAAAGGAATCAGTTTAAAAATATACTAATTTTGGTAAATGAACAAATGTTACTCCTATTTATTTTGTTTTCGAAGCCGGATAGAGCATTATGAATAACAAAAACATCTTACTTTTTATTAAGTTTTTATTAAGAACTATTTAATGTTTATCTACTAAACTAATCAATGTTACTTACGGCAGACTTTTATTCTCGCCAAAAAGTATACATAATAGGTGGTCGGTTTTTACTGGCTGCGGAAACAACGGTAGATGAAACTGATGTGGTTGATATTGTCCTCAGCGACAATAGTATTACCGTAGACGGTGCGGCTGCATCCAAGGATTCGAAAGCACCTGTTTACGTCGGTGGAGAGATTATTTATTACCATGACCAAGATACGTATGAAAGTGGAAATCCCTATGGGGAAGGAACTGAAGATGAAAAGCATTCCGAGGAGGAAGCTGCACTTCACACTGCTGTAACGATTACGAAAGAGGGCACTTACCGAATTTCCGGTAAGCTGTCATATGGACAGATTGTGGTTGACCTCGGTGAAGATCGCCGCACAGACCCTACTGCGGTTGTAAACTTGATTCTTGACGGTGCAGATATCAACTGTACCATTGCTCCAGCTGTCATTTTCTACAATGTATATGAGAGTGATCAGGCTTGGGTTGCTTACGATAACGGAGAAACTGAAGAATACACAGCTTCTGCCACTCAGGATACAACGGATGCGGGTGCGAATGTAATTCTGGCTGACGGCTCTGTTAACAATATTAGCGGTTCTCATGTTGCTCGTATTTACAAAGACAATGATCAGAAGAAGAAAAAATATAAGTATGACGGCGCATTCTACTCCGTCCAGTCAATGAATGTGAACGGTGAGAAGCTGGGCACAGGCGTGTTAAACTTAACTGCCGACAACGAAGGTATGGATACAGAGATGCATCTAACCATCAATGGCGGTAAGATCAACATTCAGTCTCAGGACGATGGTATCAATACGAATGAAGATGGTGTCTCTGTTACTACGATCAACGGCGGAAGTCTGCATGTTGTGGCAGGTTTGGGATCTGAAGGTGATGGTATCGATTCTAACGGATATCTAGTCATTAACGGCGGAACAGTTATTTCTCTAGCTAAGCCTCAATCAGACTCGGGTCTAGATGCCGACAAAGGTAGCTATATTAATGGCGGTTATGTAGTTGCGACTGGTTCCACTATGGACTGGGCTGAAAGTGACTCTGAGCAAGTGACAATGAACCTTCAGTTTGCTTCTTCTCAAAATGCCGAGGAAGCGATTATTGTTACTGACTTAGAAGGAAAAGTCGTATTTGCTTATGACCCTGAAAAGGACGAGTCCTCAGGTGAAAACTACCGAGGATATCAGGGTGCTGTGATCAGTAGTCCTGAATTTCAAGTAGGTCAGTCTTACAACATTTATGTTGGCGGTGATGTGAACGGTAAAGAAGTAGACGGTCTGTACGATGTTTCCACGGTAACAGGCTTCTCTGCAGAGGCGACGAAGTAGCAATACACGGGTACCGATGTGGGTATGGGAGGACCAGGTGGTGAACGACCTGAAATTCCGGACGATAGTCAAAGACCTGCACTTCCTGAGGATGGTCAAAGACCTGAACTACCTGATGGTGAAGCGCCTGGTAATGGCGAAATGCCAGATGGTGAAAGACCTGAAATTCCTGATGATAGTCAAAGACCTGCACTGCCGCCTGATGGCGAAATGCCAGGAGCAAACGGCGAGAGTTCCACAGGTCAGGCATCGACTGTATTTTACATGACGGATAAAGTGAATGCTTTCTCTGGTGTTTCTGATTTTAAAGCTAGTTCTATGTTTACTGATGTCGCTGCGGATGCATGGTATGCTGACGATATCACTAATGTAGTAAATAAGGGCTTGATGAACGGGATGTCGAGTACTACTTTTGGTCCTAATATGAACCTGACTCGCGGAATGATGGCTACGATCTTGTATCGTATGGCTGGTTCTCCTGACGTTACAGGAGATGCTGCATTCTCCGACGTGTCTAGCGATAAGTACTATGCTAAAGCTGTTGCTTGGGCTGCTAAACAGGGAATTGTGGAAGGATACAAAGACGGTACATTCAGACCTAATGACAATATGACCCGCGGAATGATGGTTACTGTTCTTTACCGCATGGCCGGTTCACCGGATATCACGGCGGATTCTGGCTTCCCAGATGTAACAAGCACGAAATACTATGCTGCTGCTACAGCTTGGGCGGTTAAGCAAGGGATTGTGAACGGTTATCCGGACGGTACCTTCAAGCCAGACACGAATATCACACGGGCTCAAACAGCGGCTATTTTGAGTCGTAACACTGCAAACTAATAAATAGTTAAAAATAGAATTATCAAGGGCGAGGGAGCGATTTGCTTCCTCGCCTTTTCTTTTTGAGAATGTAAGATGGCGCGATTTTTCGGAGAGGCGACATATCCAACCTGCTAAGATTGACGACCCGGCAACTTTGTTGCCTTAAGCCTCTTGGGCTCGTAAATACAAGAACGTTATGAGACATCATCGTGATATAATCAAAGCAAAACGGATTAAGGCAGGAGAAACAGAATACATGGATGATTTTACGAAAAAACGGATTCAGAAGATCATGGACAAGTACACTGAAAATGCAGTACCAGAACATGTGAAAAACCAGATTAAAATCAGTTATAAGATCAGAGGAAAACATGTGACATTAATTGAAGAAAGACAAGGCTACAAAAGTGATCAATGGGTGCAGATGCCTATAGCTCAGTTTAGATTAGATGAACAGGAATGGAAAATATACTGGCAAGACAGTAAAGGGAAATGGCATTTTATAGATGACATAGAACCAAATGAAGATTTTGAAACACAGTTAAAGATCGTAGATGAAGGGCATAACGGATTGTTTTGGGGTTAACTTGAAGAGGTAAATGACATCCCATAACATACTATTCAAACATCGGCTTCTTGCGGAGTCTTGGTCTGCTTGATGAATTTACTGAGGGGTTTAGCAGACACATTCCAATCCTAACTATCGCTAGTCGAAAGTTAGGGTTGGGACAACGTGAATACAAGAACGTTAGGCGAAATTTTCTAAGGAGGTATAGATTTGTATGTCTGATCATTGGGACATCTATTTTTGTGAGATTGAAGATAAATTTTCATCAATTGTGTTGGATATGGATATCTGGAAGGAGATTGATAAATCTGAGTATCCGTATCCAAAGGTTTTAAGAATACCAATCAAAAACCCGGGAGAAAGCGGCACTCCTATTAATGAAGAGGCTGATTTAATCAATGCCCTAGAAGACAAAATTAATAATGAGATTATAGATGTTGGGTTTAATGTTGGCAGGATAACTACCGATGGTTTACGAGATGTAGTTTATTATTTTTCTAAACAGTATGAGCTAGAAAAAGTAGCAGAAAAGTATTTCCTTGAACATGGTTATGAGATTGAGGTTCATAATATGGAAGAAGAAAATCCTTGGGATTTTTATTTTGATTTCCTTTACCCCAACAAATATCAAATACAACATATGGGGAATAGGAATGTTGTCGAACAGTTACGAGAGTCAGGGGATAAATTAGAAGAACCGAGAAGGGTAGATCACTGGATTTACTTCCAATCCACTGAAGATAAAGATCGCTTTGAAGCTAAGGTTAAACTTCTCAGTTTCAATATCAGTTCCAATCCTTCTAATGACGAAGAAATTTATTCTCAGATATATCGTCATGATGATGTCGACTTCCATTCAATAAATGAAGTTACGGACAGCCTTATTGATTTAGCAGAAGAATGTAATGGTGATTACGATGGATGGGAATCCATAGTTATTAAGTAGATGATAAGAAGAGGATTTTGGCATGTAGTAGATTCAGTGACAACTTCCTGGGGGAATTCGTGAATACCTGAACGTTATCGGAAATCCTCACATAGCAAAACAAAGAGAGAGGTTGTCACTAATGTTTCAATATAAGATAACAGCGATATAAAAAAATGATAATTAGCAATGGTACTGTTTTGCAGACATTCGATGTAAGTAAATTTAGTCAAATTGATGGGCTTGCTTTAGATGAAGATGAAATAAAAGTTGCTGTTTCAGGAATATTGCTTAATGGGGAAAGTGTCCTAGAGATCATAGGGCTTGGTAACTCCGAGGATGGTAATACGATAATTGAAGGAATAAATGGAACAGATCTTGTCTGGTTGAGCCATGACCATTTATTAATAAATACGGGGAAGTATATCTCTCGGATTACTATTTCGACAAGTCAAATTGAGCCTATCCATAAATTTAGTAGAGTTTCTTACGCACCAATTCATTTATCCATAAGTCCCTCGAAAGAAAAATTAGCATATTTGCGGTGGAAGTCTGATTCACAACGAATTTGTCTTTATAATAGGACAACAAATGAATCTGAACATTTCAAAGTATCCTGTAGATCATACTGTTGGCTTGATGATCGAACTATTTTGTACAGCAACTTGAATGGAATAAAGCTGCTTGATGTTGAAAACGGTAAAATTTCAATCTTTTTGAAAGATGCTAAATCTCTTTTGAGATTCCCTGAGTTTAAATATCGGTGTAGTGAATTATCAACAATAATAGAGGGTAGTAAGGAATACTACAGTGTAAAGGATGTAGAAAAGCCGTTATATTTAAATCAAAGGATATTCTTTAAAGTGATTGCTAGTAATGAACAACGTGAGTGTTATAGTGCAATCTTATCTACTGATTTCGAGAAGAAAGATATACAGCAGCATCATTTTCAAAAAGGTATATATCATGAAAATTATTATGCTGATTCTTCGAATTCTATATTCTTATATTCGAAGGAAGCAAACGATCGTGATTTTCGTCTTTTGCCATCTCCTGGTGTACCGACTGGGGCTCTTGTATTCTATAATCAAGATTGGGATTGGGATGAATAAAGACTTACATAAATGTTTTATTGAACGTCATGAATTTCTTAATGAGATTTATGACGTTTTTTTATTTTGAGGGAAGGTTTATTTATGCTTCAAAGACGACAAAAAAACATAATAGAAATGGGAGAGAAACTTATGGATCGCTTGGTAGTCATGACGGTTGGAAAAACGCATAGCGGCAAAACCACCTTTGCCAACGAGTTGGAATCTGTACTACAACAATCTATTGTCATTGATCAGGATAATCATGCTGAATTTATTAATACGCATTATAAGAAACTTCGTCCTACAGAGGGTCCAAACACTTTAAAATTCTCTGTAACTAATACCATTGTGAACTATGCTATAGAGCAAAGCAATCTCCACATCATCTTAAGTAACTCCAATTTGAATAAATCCGGGAGAGTAAACCTACTCCAATATTTTCATGAGAAAGGATTTAAAAGTATGATTGTTTACTTTGATTTACCTTCAGATCTACTAAAAGATCGAGTTATACAAACCCAAAGAAGCAAAGCTATCTTTAGAAGTGCGTCAAGTTTTTTGGAAGTATTGGAGAGACAAGAAAAGTCGCCAGGAATACAACCCAGTAAAGATGAAGCAAATTATATATTTGTCATTAAGGACCCCGATCATATAGCAGAGGTTATTCAACAAATCATAGCAATCAATCTGAAATGAAACCTCCAACCATCGATTTTGATAGTTGATGCGAGGAGATAATGATCATAACCAAGTCCATAAAGGTCCCTGTATTCTTGGTATGTGAACCTCATTACTTACATACAGTTATTGTAGTTGATCTAGAAATTGCAATCCCATTATTAGAGGGGAGGAATTACACGCGTGGAAACGTTTGGTAGAGGGTGTCTCTGGCTTATTATTGGTGTCATCGGATTGATGCTTCTTGCGTTAATCACACAAAGCACGATCAACATTCCATGGTTTATCTTTATCCCCATTGTGATACTCGTCTTCTGGATTGCCTCAAAGAAGAGCAAAAAATGAAGGTGCGGTGCAAACATAACTTGTATTTACATGACATCGTATGGCAATATTTCCGAACAAGTGGATTGATACAGATACGTAAAATCATGATAAGTAAATAAGCAATTCACAAAAAGGAGTTCTAGAAATTCTCTAGAACTCCTTTTATATGCTGCTTGTTACTTTTGAGGGTTACCATTTGACTGGTTGATCACTAAAGCCACAATAGAAAACACAATAAAAGTTGAATAAATGAAAGTTGCTAAATAAACACTCCCACCTTTGGAAACCCAAGCGATGACAGCGATGATTAAACCTAAGATATTAAATATGAGCAAACGTACAATGAAGTTGTTAACCATTATCGCAATTACATAGTTAACGATACTCATCGCAAGATTAAATGCATATCCTCGTTAGTGAATCAAATTTTATTTATAGAATGGAGCAGGTAGTTCGAAAATGGATGTATTACAAATGAAGAGATTAACAAACTATCTTGAATTCTTTCAGAATGACCGTAGTGTCTTTTTTACTGAGAGCAAGGGTTGGAGGATAGAAAGCCCAGAAGTAAGTCAATTTAGAGAAGAACTATATGATACCGAATTTCTACTCGTTTTTGATTGGGTTCAGTGGATTACTGAAAATGATGAATTTAAAAATGTGAATAATAATGTAAAAGATAAAATTAGGAATGCAGATTTAGAAACCCTCAGGAAATTAATGACTAGTTATATTCGAGGGGATCGGTTTAATGAAGGTCTTTTTATTGATGTGATACTAAAAGGACATGTTACTGATATTTTATTAAGACTTCAAGAACTGATTAATGAGTAATGCAGAGAATAAATGCTGTGCAATCTAAGTTTATGGAGGCTAAATCCGTGAGATTAATTGGTCAAGTTCAAGAAGATTTAGTAATTGCGGAGTTTCTGTTTGGAGAGTTTTACTCTGATAGATTTAGGAGTGGAATAGTAGAAGCACTTGGTGATTATGATTCAGACTCGATTACTAAACCTAACTTGGAAAATCAAAATGATAACCAATTAAGAAGAGATATTCTAGGTCAGACAAGGGGATTTGGCCGCAATACCGATTTGTTTGAAAATTTTCCAGGAGAAGTTACATGGTATAAAGCCGTTTTTCAGAAGCAAGATCTAAGTGAAGCGATGTATATCAATTATAGTTATTGGAATGAATTATCAAGTGGTACGAGACTTCCTATTCACGCTTCAAAGAATATTATCGAAAATGTTGAAGTATTTGGATTAAGTAATCAAGGATTTTATGATATTTCTGTAGCAATCAAGAATGGAAAAGTGTTCCCAAAGCTAATATTTGTTGCGATGAATGCTACTTCGAAAGTAGTTGTACTTGAAGGTCATGCGAGATTAACAGCTTATTATATGGATCGTAAATATATACCTGATGAAATGGAAGTGTTCATTGGGTACTCTGACAAGTTTAGTGAATGGGATTTATATTAAAAACTTAAATATGTGGATGAAAGTATAACATTTCATTGAGGGGGGATTAAATGATAAAGCGTTCATTAAGTGATATTTGTGAAATGGTAAAAGGCCATGGATTAAATCAAGCATACAATTCAAATCCGATCTCAGGAGTTTCTATAGATACCAGAACGCTTAGTGCAGGGAATTTGTTCATACCAATTATGCGAATAGATAATGGACACAAATATGTTCAGGAAGCCTTTGATAAGGGTGCAGCTGCTTCACTTTGGCAAATGGATCAGCCTAATCCTCCAAAAGGAGTTCCTATTATTTTTGTTGAGAACACGTTAAAGGCTCTGCAAAGTCTGGCAAGAACATATAGAAATCAATTAAATAGTAAGATTATTGGTGTAACAGGAAGTAACGGCAAAACAACCACAAAAGACATGATATTTTCTATCGTATCTACCACATATAAAACACAGAAAACGTTAGGAAATTATAATGGAGAGTATGGTTTACCTTTAACCCTGCTTGAACTAGAAGAAGATACAGAGGTCGCTATTTTGGAAATGGGAATGAGTAACCCAGGAGAGATTAAGTTGTTATCAGAAATTGCTCGTCCCGATATTGCTATAATCACGATGATTGGCGTCTCTCATATTTCAACAATGGGTTCAAAAGAAGCGATTTCTAAAGCTAAACTAGAAATTCTTACAGGATTAAATCAAGAAGGGACGTTCATTTACAATGGGGATGAGCCATTATTAAGTGACGAGCTAACAAAAATGAAAATACCAGAATCATTAAAAATCATTCGTTTTGGAGAATCCGCAGATAACCATTATTATCCGGTTAAAGAAGAACAATCAGATGAGGGTGTTCATTTTATATTAAATGATCGTGAGGAATATGTTATACCCATGCTCGGTAAACATAATGTTTTTAACGCGATCGCTTCTATAGCAGCAGCTAAGGAATTGAAAATATCATTAAAAAATATAAAATCAGGTCTCCAAAAAATAGTTATCACAGAAATGAGAATGCAACAAATAAAAACGAAACTAGGATACACCATTATTAATGACGCATGGAATGCAAGTCCTGTTTCTATGAAAGCAGCGTTACAAACGATGACTGAACTGACTGGATATAAAAGAAAGATTGTAGTGCTGGGAGATATGCTTGAGCTTGGAGTTAATGAAATCGAATACCACAAAGAAATTGGTCAGGTAATCAAATATGGTTTAGTCGATTACGTTTTTACAATAGGAACTTTGAGCGAACATATCTCTAACCAGCTCTATGAAAGTTACCCATCTACACATGTAAAACATTTTATAAGTTCGCAAGAACTTGCCGATCACATAGATAATGTAATAGAAGAAAACGATGTTATTTTATTTAAAGGTTCCAGAGAGATGAAATTAGAAGAAGTCGTTAAAAAACTTGCTTAGATTATTGATTATTTATCGAAAAGGCTCCAAAACAGTATATAACAAATTATTAACGCTTCGGGACTGAAGCCCTTGGTTGTCAGATATATAATCATTTGGAGAAAAATCAGACGATAAACGACCCAACCTAAGATAAGAGCATTATCTTAGGTTGGGTCGTTTCGTGAATGCCAGAAGGTTATATGATATTCTCTGGTAGAGGTGTATATATGAAAAAGAAACGGATTTTAGATATAAGATTATTTGAAGAGCTAGAGCATGCTAATTCACTTTCTGAATATGCCGGGAAATTATATGAAATTGAACAAGAAGCTCATTTGATATGTGCTAGATATGCAAGAAAGCTTAGAGAAGAGGGGTTCATCACAGGCGATTTCGATCATGTATATATTGTTATGACTCCATCACTTGAAGAACAAAAGATATGGGAGTCAGAGCAGAGAATCGAAAAATGGATGAAATATTATTATATAGGAGTTTCTACAGCCTTCTTTAACTGCAAAACAGACCAGGAGAAAGAGGAATACATTCTAGAAATCATCTCAAAAGTATTGAGAAGAATTGCGATGAATGCAGAACAAGCAAGATTAGTTAGTGATGTACAAAATATACTGTTTAGATCAGGCAGTGAGATAGAAATCACTCATTTATATAAGGAAACAAGTAAATACAGTGTGAAAGTTGTATACCAAATTAGGCCTTTACATAAGAAATCAAAAGCAATCATTGAATATCATGATCTGATTCATCATGTGAGAAGGAAATCTGTATTTTTAGAATTGAATTTTTACGAAGATATATACTTCTTAGTATCTTCAGTAACGTTGAAAATGGAGTTTTGAGTATAAAACCGAGGGTTTCACAAAGTGCGAGTTATCATATTAAATCATATAGAACTCCATTTTTAATTAGTATTAATGAAATCCCAATAGTAGAATAGATAGATCAAGAGGAAGGACTTCAACAAATTTAATTAAAAATATCAAATTGCGGGCTAATAGGGTTGAAAACAGCAACCAAAAAATCCGGTTGCTGTTGATTTCATTTCTTTTGTAGAGAACGTTTAATTAAGCTGTAGGAAACGAATGATCTCACCGTCAATTATGTCTTCGCTAGCCCTTTGAAACCCTAAGGATTCATAAAGGTTCCCAGCGATAAAGTTATCGGGTCTGTGTCCGATCATTAATTTTTCACAGCCGTTTTGCTCCATAAGATCAATTAACTTTTTCATTGCTGCTTTGGCATAACCATTGCCTTGATGATTCTCATCAATCATAAGTGCAGGTATCCAGTGGTTACCATCCTCGTCAGGGCTTTTACAAAAGACAATAAATCCGACTAGTAACGCCTCCGAATATATCGCACGCAGCTCAAAATCATCAACATATTTAGATTCTGCAATCCAGTAAACAATAGGAGCAGGAAAAACACGAATTTGTTCTTGCTTTACATGTAACTTGGTACAATCGTACCAGTTGTCACTTGATACTGGTTTTAATTCAATAACCACATAAATTCCTCCAGAGTTTTTAAATCACAGAGGAATTCCTCTGTGACTATAAACGTATTTTCTCCGTAACAACCACCACAGTAAGGATATTCTTCATACCACATCACTCCTTTCGATAATGGAAAATATATTCATTATTATATCTATAAATTATTTTCTCTGGTTGGTACAAAACGGTTATATAAAAGAAGTCTTGAATCTGCCTTAATTTAGATGTGTCATATATTCAAATGCTGTTGTTCCATATACCCTTTTAAAGTGTTTATTTAGATGGGTTAAATCAACAAAACCGCAGGCAGCTACTGCCGAATAAATATCTTTATTTTTTTCAATTAACTGTTTTGCACATTCGATTTTGTAGTTAAGAAAGTATTGGTATGGTGAAATGCCAGTATGAGCCTTAAATATTCGGATAAACTGAAACTTTGATAAATCGAGCTCTTTGCAAATCTCATCAAGCTTAAGTACTTGTTCTAAGTTAGCATGAAGCATATCCTTTGCTTTTCGAATTAGCGTGTTATCTTTTTTGTCGTTTGTAGAGAGATTGGTTTGAATAAGATTATCCGTGAGGGATAAGAGCAATTCACTGCACAACGCTTCATCTTTTTCACTCAAAATGGCTTGAGAAAGATGTAATATTCGTTGTTCAAGTCTGTGATCATATATAATAGGAGTTGAAAAGCGTACGATATCCTTTTTCTCCATTACCTCTAAAAGCAATTGAGGTTCAATGTACAGCATGACATAATCAAGCCCTGACTTATCATGTGCCATTCCGTCATGTGCCTGTTCTGGATTAAACAACATAATTCCATTTTGATAAGATAATTGTAGACTTCCATCCAAGTTATAATGCTGAATGCCACGCAGTGTTACTCCTATAGCGTACTCCTTGTGGGCGTGCTTTTTATACTTAAATTCACTCATACTTGCTGATAATGCCGTAACGCCTGCCGATCTTTTATATATAAATTTGTCCATTATAAACACCTCTCTATATTACATCCAGATCATGACGGCAGCATAAGCTAAAAATAAAGCCATCATCACATTAACAGTCTTATTATACTTCTGTAATAACTCCTTAAAGATTGCACCAAAAAGAACCCAGGTTGTAAAAGCTGAAAATCCAATCATAGTTATCGTTATAATACTGATCGTCAAAGCAGGGATCGCGTTATAGTACGGCATAATAAAGCTTGGAATTACAGTGAGTGTAAAGAGTATTGTCTTTGGATTTAAGAACTGCATAAGGAAGCCTGATAGGAAGGTAGTCGTTTGGTTTACTGTTGGGTTGGATGTATCCGTTTTGTAAATTTGATAAGCGAGATAGAACATATAAATGCTCCCGATGATCTGCATTACAATTAATATTTTCGGAATGATCGTTATCATAATCGTATTTAGCAGTGCAGAAATAACAAGTAATAAACCAAAGCCAATCGTTGCACCATACGTATATTTTATCGCCTTTTTTGCCCCGAAATTATGTACGATAGACAATATGACGATATTCGTAGGCCCTGGGGTAAAAGTAGCAATCATACAGTAAATCAAAAAAGATGTAATATCCATGAGAATGCTCCCTTCAAGATCTTCTCATATCCTACATCTAATGTGAAATGCCATATAGTATATTATTGCAGAAAGTAAGCTTCCTTCCGTTTGGGAGTAGAGGTGGCAAAAAGCCCTGATGAGATCAATAGATTGATCTATCAGGGCTTTTGTATTATCTAGTTACCTAGACAGCTAGTTATTTAAAAATGCCGAATGGCGCACCAATCGGAAGGAAACGGCGTCCAAAATGTGCGTTAAGAACAGATGCGCCACAACCATATAGGGATACAATAGCAATACCCATTTCTGCATAGGCTGCAATGGTATGGAATACATGAGGTGCAACTCCAAATGCGTCGAGCGTTAATCCTAAGAAAAGAAAATCAATCAACACAAATATAATGAACAGTACTTTATTGGTTTCCATAGCACCGATCGTCATGAATAGTGTGAATATCAAATAACCTAGAAAGGCGAAGCCAAGCTGTTTCCCATCTATGTCAGCGGCCAAAATCGGACCAAATGCGCCCATCTTCATTAACCAGCTGCTCGCTACTCCGAGCCAGAAGAAGCCGTACGCACCGAATGCCGTCATCCCAAACGTATTATTATGCTTTGCGTCTTGAACAGCTGCGAAGATCTGGGCGATTGCACCAAGGAAAATAGCCCAAGGAATCACGTAACTGAGTCCTGTTGTCAGACCAAGCTTCTGTGAAGAAGCGACAAGCGTTACGATTGCTAAGCCAAATAGGCCAATTCCGCTTGGATCTGCTGTAACGATTTGTACTGATTGTTTTGCATGTGATGTCATAGTTGCCTCCAGTAAATATACATGTGAAATAGGCCAAACAGTGGGATCACCATTCTGATTAGCCTTGGAAATCATATCACAGTCATTGAAAAAGTGTAAGTGAAAATTTTTGATATACAATTCATTATTAAATAGTAGTGTATGAGATTACTACAATCTAACGTGTTGCTTGCTCAAATAGCTATCGTTCCAAGGATGAAATATGTATAATTATGGAATAATACCCGGTGCCAAATGCTCTAGCCTAGTATAAAAGCTATCTATATTAAACTACTTATTTGGGGGGACTTATGCCTAGAACACATGATGCGTCAGGAATAGCAATTATTGATGAACAGAACCGGATTTTATTAGTCCATCAAACTTATAAGAAGAAACACTGGTCGTTGCCGGGTGGAATAGTCGAAGACAATGAATCGGTTTGGGACGCTGCGAGAAGAGAACTTAAGGAAGAAATTAATATAGAAGCGGGAGAGATCGAACTATCAGGTATGTATTATATGTCTCATCGAAATGGTTATATATATGTTTTTAGAACAAGAGAGTATTTTGGTGAATGTAAGGTAGATGGGAAAGAAATAAATGAGTATGGATTTTTTGATATCGATAATCTCCCTAGACCGATTACTAATTTTACATTGGAAAGAATAAGAGACGCAATTAACAATACGAAACCTGTATTTAAAGACCAAAACATCATAGACTATATAACACTTACATAGATTGAGGGTAGAATATAATAATCAGGAGAAAGGTGATGAATATGAAAATAAGACATTATCTAATTATGGCGATGTTATTTAGCATCATATCTCTTCTAACGGGATGTGTGCCTGGGGATGGAGCGAATAATGCTCAAGATCTTGCGGGATTTTTTAGTGGAGTATGGCATGGATGGATCGCTCCGATCTCATTAATACTCGGTTTATTCAGCGATAACATCAGATTATATGAAATCTATAACACAGGTTGGTGGTATGATTTTGGCTTTTACATCGCTGTCATAAGTGGTTTCGGAGGAATTTCGCTTTTCCGTCGTAAAAAAGGAAACTAGAATGAGGTTAACTTTGCGTAAGAGGGGTTTATAGAAAGCGAATCAGGCAATCATCCCACACTGGCTGAGTTTAATGACTTTTTCGATGTCGTTTACTATAGCCAGTGAGGGTTATGTAGGTTCATCAACTAGAATGAATCCTCTTCAACATTGCCTAACTCCCTTATAATCTTGTAAATTTCTTCAGTTCCAAAACGATCGTCGCCAAAAGGTAATACCAGTGATCCTAAAGTTATATAAAAGAATTGTTCCTCCGTTTCAACGATATTCGTAAAACTAATAGTAGCAGGAATCGGCCTGCCTTCTTTATCTTTTATTTTTGTTTCAAAACTACCGGTTAAAAGGTTTTGACCATTTTTTAGTTCAACATGTGAAATCAATGAGCTATCTATCGTGAAATTATATTTTGTTCCTTTAATAAGGAGCTCACCAGTGCCACCCTCGCCAACAAGATAATCTCCATCGGGCTTAATTTCTTGATCAATAGATATTGTGCTGTTAGTACTACTTAAATCATCGAAATCATCAAAGCCGAAATTTTTAGCTGTTTTTAAATTGTTCGGACCATCGAAAAGGGGCGGTATTTTTTCGGGATTGTAATTTTCTTTTAAATGTAGTGTGTATGGACTCGTTCCATCAAAGGTAACGGGCTTAGAAGTTTCATTTCCTATGAGTAAGCTTACGCTAATAACAATCGCTAAACCAAGGACTCCTCCTATGGTTAACAAAACTTTTCTGTTCATAAAATAAATACACGCCTTTTCTTTTTTTATTGAAAAGATCGCATTCTAGAATGCACTATAGTTAAAAATGTGATTATAAATAAAGATCAAGAAAATAACGAATAAGAATAGGTGAGCACTCAAAAGGTATCGTTTGATTTTCTTGAATATTTTTATTTCTTGAATTAGTTTAAGCATCCCAATGGTTAGAAGATTGACTATTAAAAAAGTGATTACGATTCCTACAGCAGAAGTAGTAAAAAGAGATAACTGATCATTGAAAGTGATGTCTCCCGGAGGCTGCGAACTGGCATCAACCCTAAACACATCAGTAATAAAATTAGATATCTTCACTGCGATCCAAGTAATAGCTGAACTAACAATAAAATGTATAAAGAATACTAGATACATAATTCACATCGCTTTTCTTTTATTAGAGTATAAGTAATATATTTCATTTCCAATATTTAAGCAATATTAATAATATAAACAATCTAATAATCTCTTATAACAGAGTTTTCATGCATAGGGAAGTTCTAGATAAATCCTAAACCCAATCTTTGAAAACTATATCAAGTGGTACAAGGGAGCGGAGTAAGCATTGATGATATTCTTTGATTTAGACGAAACGTTATTTGATTTTAAGGCAGCGGAATATCTCGCTGTGAACGATTTTTTTACGCAATGTGTTGAACAGTCTAATCAACATGCGGATGTCTTTTATCAATTGTGGTGTGAAGTTGGCAAGACACATTTTGATCGATTCTTACGCGGCGAGCTTACCTTTGAACAGCAGAAAATAGAAAGAGTTCTAGAGATTTTTCATAGATCAGGAGTACAAATAAATGATGTTCATGCTCAGAAGTACTTCCAGATTTATTTGAATCGTTTTGAAGAGAACTGGAAGGCGTTTGATGATGTTATACCTACACTAACAGCGCTGAGTAACCATCGTCTAGGGATTATTACTAATGGGGATTCCGCTCAGCAAAGACAAAAACTAGAGAAGATCGGGATCATGGATTATTTTCAGGTTATCGTGGCAGCAGGAGATATCGGCATATCCAAACCGAATACAGAAATCTTTGAGTATGCCTGTCACCTTGCTGAGGAGAACCCTGCAGATTGTTATTACGTGGGGGACAATATGGATTCGGATATCATACCATGTGAGAAGATTAAGATGAGAGGCATCTGGCTTAATAGAAAAAATGAAAATAAAAGTCATACTCGAAGTATTAAACGTCTGAATGAGTTACAAAGTCAATTTACATAGGAGAGCCAAATCATGAATAATGTTTGGAATAAAATAATTTATAAAATTTGGTCCCCAATCTATGATAACTAGGAGGGCTTATATGTCTGAATATTACTGGGACAACCAAATCGAATATCTAAGAAATACTAGAGGGTTATATTACAATGACGATTACTTAAAATTTTTAGTGGAAAGCGTTTGGAAGATAAACAAACCTGTGAATATCGTAGATTATGGATGTGGATTCGGATATTTAGGGCTAAAACTTCTTCCGTTACTACCGGACGGATCTACATACACTGGTATTGATCAGGGGAAAGAATTGATTAATCAAGCCAAAGAAATATTCTCGAAGCTTCCTTATGATACGGAATTTATCGTGCTTGATATCGATGATGCTGAATTGGAACCAAAGTATGATATAGCCATCAGTCACGCATTTTTGTTACATATGACAGATCCAAAAAGAATTCTACAAAAGATGGTTGACAGCGTTCAGGATCATGGAATGGTTATTTGTTTTGAACCGCACTGGATTGGTAATATGGCAAATTGTTACCTAGATGGAACCGAGCAAAGTAATGTAGTTCGTTTAGGTGTTCTACAGAAATTATATGAGAGAGATCATAAACGTACGGGTAAGAACGGCAATATAGGTGTCCAATTACCGATCATGCTAAGTCAGTTGGGCCTCAGGGACGTAGGCTGCCGGGTTAGCGATAAGGTTAACTTTCTTGATCAAAATATGGACCCTGAACGTAAAAATACGCTGTATCGTTCCTTGAGAGAAGAAGGTTTGGGACAAGAGCCTCGTCCGGTCTCAGAAGTGATCAACCATTTAATATCTAGAGAATTAAGCGAAATGGAAGCCAAAGAACAGTATGAAGCGGAGAAAACCTTTTTTGAAAAATTTAGTCTTGAGTCTTGGTTGACCTATGCACCGAATATGAAAATTTCCTATGGGACTGTACATAGAAATTCGTAAGATAGCTGAATAAGTATGGATTAGATAGCCTTCATAGGCTTTGGATTCCCTGGGAAACCGGGGCTTTTTTTTGTTTTCATGAAACATTCTTTAGTTGAAAACGTCTGTATTAATGTCGTTGGAAAATCATTTAAATTATAGGAGGAATTACGAAATAAGGAATTAACGTCAATTTATTTTAACGATCCATAGCTACTGTAGGTGAGACATAGACTTTGATTTGGACAAAAGCGAGCAATGGAGGGGATTTTAAATGTCTACCAAGAAAAAGATTATTATTTCCATAATTTCTGTATTCATGCTAACAGCTACCCTAGCTGTTTATTATATTGTTAATTACAATACGGTCCAATCCATAAAAGAAGATGTCGGCGCGGTCAAAAAGACATTGAAACCCGGCGAGTCATTAAGCGTGATTGGAGAAATAAAAACGACCGACACAGATGAAGAAATTGATTTAGCAATGGCTCTTGCATTAAAAGATGATGTATATGTTATGAAATCCAGCGTGGTTCGGGTGATGCATGATATGACACATCAGAAAGTAGTTGCTTCGGATAAATGGAACTCGATTCAAATGACCCCTGAACGGATCGAACAGATTATTAAAGTCATCGAAACCAAAGGAACCGGTTGGGATTTGTACGACAACATGCTCAAGATCGCGAAGAAATGGCAAGCAGGAGATTTTTCGGAGATTGATAAAGATCATAATTATTTTTGGAAATTAGAGAATGGCAATATTGGTAAAGCGAAAGGGATCATGACGCCAGAAGAGGAAGTCGCTTTTTTATAGAAAATTTTGGGGTGAAAAAACCGAATAAAAACAAAACCGTAACTGACATGATGTATAACAAAGTTAAGTTGTATTCCTATCTGGAATGATTTTATATTAGTTATAATAAGAACCTTGAATTTCAAGGTTCTTATTTAAAAAAATGGAATTTCCTTCTCTGTAATAACTCCTTATAGAAAATGAGGATCCACTCCACCGCATTAACTTCGTATAACAAGAGGTTTTTGAAATTACATAATTAAAGATTCATCAATCCAGTTTATACTACCGGAAGATACATATAGAAGAAGAATCGAAAAATCACAAATTTTGATTGAAAGAGGGATGATATTGACCATCATCGGACTGATAAGGCACGGAATTACAGATTGGAATAATGAATATAGAGCACAGGGCCTAGCAGATATACCTCTAAATGCGGTAGGACAAAGGCAGGCTGAATTACTAGCACAAAGATTGAAGAACGAGGACTGGGATTATATTTATTCGAGTGACTTATCTAGAGCCCTTGAAACAGCGGAAATCATCGGGAGAATTAAAAATATCGATGTGAAGATTGATGAGCGATTAAGAGAAATGAACTGCGGACTGATCGAGGGAACAACGGAACAAGATCGAGTGAATAAGTGGGGATACGGCTGGTCCAAATTAGATCTTGGGATGGAATCGAATGATGACATTATTTCAAGAGGTGTGGAATGTTTTATGGATCTTTCAGAAAGGCATCCTGACAAAAAAGTATTGATCGTTAGTCACGGAGCACTGATCGGTCTATCATTAAAAAAATTCATTCCGCACTTTGATACATCAGAACATTTACACAACACATCGATGACCATTCTAAATAAAGCGGAGCCTCGTTGGGATTGCAGATTATATAACTGTATTACTCACCTGGATACGGAGAGGTGTGAATCTAATTAATATAAGATGCGTAGTAGCTATCGCAATAGTTCTCATGTTTATTACAGGCTGTACGAAGTCCGAACCGAAGGAATCGAGTACCTCTATCGAGCTAGAATGCAACACTCCAATATCAGAAGTGAAATGTGAGAACCAATCTTTTAATGATGAGGAATCGATTAGGATTTTTGAAGAGGCAATAAATACGGCAACGGAGATATCTGGAAATCTGAATTACAGTGCAGAATACAGTATGACTATTTCATATTCAAACAATGTAACTAAAAATTATTATCTATCTTTGAGATCAGATCGAACAATGAAGGGATTATTGGTGGACCAAGGGAATACAAGTCAGGGATATGAAATATCAGTGGATCATGCCAACAAATTAAGGGATTTAATATCTAAACGCTAAATAATGATCCTGCTATCGGAACTAATATGACACATGTAGTTCCATGGACAAATAATGACAGAGGGGAACTAAATCATGAATATGTATGGTTGGGATAATTGTCCACAAGAGGTACGTGATCAGGTATACAAGCTTAATTCATCTCTCATTCACTATTTAGGATCAAAAATAATAGGAACGTATATTCATGGCTCACTATCACTTCATAGTTTCAATCCCAAAAGCAGCGATATTGATATAATTGTTCTCGTATGAATTACATAGCAGTGAATATTGGAGAAGTAAATATGAAGAACGAGTGGCTGAAGAAGATAAAGAATTCTGGGCAGAGACACCGACAGATTCGGATTTAGCATGTCACCTTACATTAGTAAGGAAGAAAGGGATATGTATTTATGGGAAGCCCATCTATGAAGTTTTTCCTGAAGTACCTGAAGCGGACTTTCGTTCTTCAATATGTAGTGGGATAGATTACGCTGCATCTGTTTTAAGGTCCAACCCGATTTATGGAATTCTTACACTTTGCAGAGTGCTGTCATATTCAGAGACAAACGAAATATTCTCAAAACGAGAGGCTGGCTTATGGGCACTCCCAAAGATACCGGATCATCTAACGTACATTGTAATACATGCAGTCGAAGTGTATGAAGGTACAAGAAATGAGATGATTGATATCAATGAAGATCACTTGGAGGAATATAGTACACTCATGAGGAACCATATTGACTCTGCTTTATGATGTCGGCCGGAAAAAGAGGAATAAGGAGAATGGGATTGAAGAAAAAAATACGCTTATCCATCCTTATTATTGGTATATCTTTGGTCACCTTCATCGTGATATCCATATACCCTAAGACCATTGACTTACATGCCCAAGGATTAAAGTATAGACTAGGTGCGGAACATATCGGAGATGAGAAGTCTGTAGCCATAGATATGAATGGTACCGTATATACAAGCCTTACAGGAAATAAAAGATTCGTTGGAACGATCTCAATTGAAGGCGAAGAAATACCTGTTCCGGAGAATCAAAGACAACTAGAGATTCGCCTCGGTAAAGACCTTAGTGGAATTATGCTCTATCCATATATGGAAGATGAAAAAATCCATCATTTCTTGTATGCAACCATCTTTGTGAATCGTTCCTTTCGTGAGGCAACATTTACGGTGATCGATTATTTGGATTTAGTAGAAGGTAATCAAGGGGGGAATTGGAGTGGAGACGATGGACTTATGATCTCCGTTCCCGCTTCAGATCGAGCAGAGGCACTCCGTATATCGAATAACCTAATGAAAGATGACCTGGACGGTTACATTTTACAGTAACCATTATAAAATAAAATATGGGTACGAAAGGAATCTTATCTACTGTAGATGAGGTTCTTTTTTATTCTATAATAGGGCAGCTTTATTGATTGTCTGCTTTTGTTACATTTATACCTTCCTATAATGTGATATTAGTCACAATTGTGATAGGATTCTGAGTGTTAGAATTTGAAGTAAGCAACAAAGAAACAAAGAAGGGGTGATTGTCTTTGATGTCTACACCGGCTCAGAAGACGAGAGCTTTTATGAAATTCATGGTGAAAAACGGCATTCTCACGTTGAGTATGACGTTAATTATAGTCCTTACTATTCGTGCCATTGAGCAGGAAGTAGAACGAAGGTGGGTAGAAGATCTGCCTATTTTTTTATTTGTGCTCGTCATTACGACGTTATTCTTCTTCATGATCTATTGGCAAAGCCATAAGCTGCGTTCTGAACAGGAATTGTTCACGAATGTATTTCAGCATAGTCCTGATGGAATTCTGGTAACGGACAGTGAACTGAATATCATCCGCATGAATCCGACAGCGAAAGAACTTCTTAAAATGGATCAGGATCCTGTCACGGTTAATTTTTGTAATCATTGTTCCAATTATGCGGGACTGAATAAGCTATGTTCCTATCATAAATGCTTTATCACAGAACCGGGAACACAATATGTGGAAGTTCAATTAACGACGACAAAAGGAATAACGAGATCCATGAATGCGAGTGTGTCGCATTATAAAGATCCGATGTATGGACCACTGAATATCATTCGGTTTCAGGAAGTGGAAAAAGAAAGGCAAAAAGAACAAAACAAAATTGCGAAGATGATCACTCACTCTATCTTGTCAGCACAAGAAAATGAGCGGAAACGAATCTCCCGTGAGCTGCATGATGGGATTGGTCAGTCCCTGTATAGCATTCTCATTCAGACAGAAGTGATGAAATCTTTATTAGAAGATGAGAAAAAGTCTGTGGTCGATGAGCCATTAGATGCTCTGCAGGAGTCAATTCGAGACACGATTGAAGATATACGCGATTTATCCGTCGAGCTTAGACCTTCTGCACTTGATGATATGGGACTTGTGGCTGCACTCCGTAATTATGTCCGGCTGTATGGTCAGAATTTTGGAATTCAAGTGTTGCTCACCATTGAAGGGGATAGTGAGTTGTTACCATCAGCTCATGAAATTGCATTTTACCGAATTGTACAAGAAGCTCTTACGAATGCAGCTAAATATTCGCGTACAGAAGTAGTCGAAGTAAAGCTGAAAGTTGAACCGAGACTAGCGGAGCTGCTAATCCGCGATTACGGCGTCGGATTTACGGTGACATCTGAACTTCGTCAAGGGGTTGGTCTTTACAGTATGGAAGAACGAGTGAATATTCTCCAAGGTGAATTTGATATTAAATCGAGTCCAAGTGAAGGAACTGTAATTGAAGTGAAAGTGCCCATTGACGAATCGATACCCTTTTAAGAAGAGAGGATTATAGAATATATATGGATATAAAAGTACTTATAGTGGATGACCATGCGGTAGTTCGTAGTGGGATTCGGGCTGTGTTGGATACAAAGCCTGGAATTACAGTGGTAGGTGAAGCGTCGGATGGAAGGTCATGTATAAAAAAAGCGCTTGAGCTAAAACCTGATATTGTGCTCATGGATCTAAGTATGCCGAATGGACGAGATGGACTGTATACGACAAGTGAGCTTTTGCATTCGATGCCTGAGGTAAAGGTGATCATTCTAACTATGCATAACGATGAACAGTATTTGTTCAGGGCACTGAAGTCAGGAGCATCCGGATATGTATTAAAATCGGCTCCCATTACAGAACTCGTAACTGCGATCAAGCAAGTGCAGCAAGGGATGGTCTATTTACAACCGGCGGATACGAAAAAAGTGATACAAGCTTATCTGCACGGAAATGCAGAGGATGCTGTAGACCGATTTGAAACGTTAACAGAGCGAGAAAAAGAAATATTTACGCTAGTCGCCAAAGGATATACCAATAAAGAAGTCGCGGAACTCCTTACAATCAGTGTGAAAACGGTGGAGAATCATAAAGGAAACATCATGGAAAAACTGAAACTAAGTAATCGTCGTGAGTTGATGGAATTCGCCTTTAAAAGGGGGTTGCTCGAATTTGACTGAACCTTCTAGCCACCATGTAACGATCCAAAAACAAATACAAACGGAATTAGAGCAGCTTAAATCGGATTTGAAACTGGACTTTATCGCAGTAGCACTTGCTGATGAGAATTATCGAGATATTCATTGGAAAATGGCGCTCGGGGCGAACACAGAACGCTATAAAAAAATTATGGTTCGTATGGGAAAAGGGATGGCTGGAAAAGCGCTGAAGTCAAAAGCCCCTTATATCGTCACCTATTTTCCAGAAGAAGTTCAGGATGAAATGCTGGAATACCCGATTTTCCTTATTGAGTCAATACGTTCGGGTATGGGGGTCTCTGTGGACTCATCACGGCCTGAACAAAAGTTATCCTATGGAGTATTACTGGTAGGTCAACGAGAAGAACGGGTATTCAGCCCACAAGAAATCGAACGAGTAGAACAAAGTGCAGCAGCGCTTGCTGCTCTCTATGATCATACCGCCGCGTTTATCTCCTTAGCCGAGCCAGAAGAAGCAGAACAAGTAGTAGATCTGACAGGACCACTGCTACAGCAACTACGAAAATTGCATAAAGAAGGGGTTCAGTGTGAACTGCTGGATCAGCGGCTTACACGTCTTTCAAGTCATCGTCAGCAAGAAATTGCAAAAGTCTTAGATCTTCTGGTACATGATTATTTCAGCGGATTATCTAGTGCCAAAATCACGCTGGAGCAGGATGCCATAGGGTATACACTTGTCGTGTATGAAGGGAAGGGAGCCTGCTCTCATACCCATGAGTCTTTTCATGCCTTGAGAGAACTTCTAAAATCACTGAAGTCGGATCTTGAAGTATCCGTAGCACAGGATCGTC
This sequence comes from Paenibacillus sp. Marseille-Q7038, assembly GCF_965111595.1. NCBI lineage: Bacteria > Bacillati > Bacillota > Bacilli > Caryophanales > Paenibacillaceae > Paenibacillus > Paenibacillus sp. Marseille-Q7038. The sequence goes on from NZ_CBCOOM010000001.1 coordinate 328,434, forward strand.
AGTCCGTACGATTCGCCATTCCTACCCGCCAACTAATGGATGAGATTCACTGGGAAGTATAGGCTAACTTAAATAGGTACATGAAGGGGGATTTCCTAGAGAACAATTGAGGGAATTCCCCAATTCTTTTTCGTCCTCCCAATAAGGATAATGAAATCATAGTAGTTAGAGTCTATGAGGAGGATAGGTCATGAAACCACCTAAAGCAATACTTCCCTTACAAACCTTAAGTTTGGTCTTAGGTTTTGCGGTTTGGGGTATTTTATCATCATTAATTGTATTTATTAAGGACGGAATTCCATTAACGGCGGGACAATTGTCTCTCGTTACCGCAGTACCTGTCGTACTTGGTTCGATCTTGCGAATCCCATTTGGTTTTTGGACCAACAAATACGGTGCTCGCAATATGTTCTTGGTCAGCTTCCTTGTATTGCTGATCCCGGTATTTTACATTAGCCGAGCAGATAGTTTCATTGATTTAATTATTGGAGGTTTGTTCCTGGGGATCTCGGGTGCAACATTCTCCGTCGGTGTTACTTCACTGCCTAAATACTATCCAAAAGAAAAACATGGTCTTGTTAACGGAATTTATGGACTTGGTAACTTAGGGTCCGCACTTAGTACGTTCTTCGCACCGGTGCTTGCAGAGCAATTTGGATGGCGTACTACGGTGCAAATTTATATGATTTTACTTGCTGTCTTTATTCTTGCGAACTTCTTCCTTGGTGATCGAAAAGAATCTAAAATGAATACTTCCTTGAAAGACCAAGTTAAAGGTGTATATAAGAATGAAAAGCTATGGTTATTATGCTTCTTCTACTTTATTACCTTTGGTGCTTTCGTTGCCTTCACTGTATTCTTGCCGAATCATCTCGTGAATAATTTTGGAATCAGTAAGGTGGATGCTGGACTGCGCGCAGCTGGATTCATTACACTCGCAACATTTATGCGTACAACAGGAGGATGGCTTGGTGACAAATTCAATCCATTCAAAATCTTATTGTTCGTATTCGCCGGTTTAACCATTGGCGGTGTTGTTCTTGCGTTCTCTCCAGGAATTTCGATCTTTACAGTAGGATGCTTGCTCATTGGACTATGTGCAGGGATTGGTAACGGTACGATTTTCAAATTAGTTCCGCTTTATTTTGCAAAACAATCAGGGATTGCAAATGGTCTGATTTCAGCCCTAGGGGGACTGGGTGGTTTCTTCCCGCCGCTAATGCTCTCCTCCCTGTTTGCAATTACAGGTCACTACGCGATCGGATTCATGGCCTTGGCGATGGTTTCCTTGTGCAGTATCCTTCTCGTACTGTATATGTACTGGCAAGATCGTATGAAACTTGCTGAGAAAATCGTAAACACTACGTCGCAAGCTGTACTTGTGACGAACTCAAAAGGAATCATTCAGACAATTAACCCGGCCTTTACAGAGATTACGGGTTACACTGCTGAAGAATCGATCGGAAAAACACCTGGATTTTTGAAATCAGGTAAACATGAAGGTCCATTTTATGATGTGATGTGGAAGCAGCTGGGAGAGAAGCATTCCTGGTCAGGCAACATTTGGAACAAGAAAAAGAACGGAAATCTATATCTGCAGTATTTAACGATTAACGGCATTCAAAATGATGTCGGAGAAATCAATTATTATGTAGGTGTATTTAGTGAAGTGGATCCAAATGAAGTTCAGAATGCTTCGCTTAAAGTAGATCGAAATACAAAGCAAAAATAAAGGGATACAAGCATGAACCGCCGTAAATAGTGAATACCTTTATGTACAGGCGCCGTTCATGCAAAAATATTCTGTAGGACATTGGCTGTGGAGCTTAGGCGCTTCACAGCCATTTCCGCATTACAGCCGTTCTCTGGTATGGGGGAGTTCCCTATGTCCTTGTTTGGAGTATGAACTCATGAGCTAACAGAAAGGATATCTGCCAGAACATGATGATATGATGATGTAAGACGTAATCAAGAATAGGGAGGTGCTGCTGTGTTATCAGGAATAAAACAAGAAGAGGTGCGAAGCATAGGCAGCCTGCCTGTACTGCAGGTGATCGGTTATAAGAATAGCGGCAAAACTACCTTATGCTGCAAGCTAATTGCAGCGCTAACGGAAAAAGGAGTTCGTGTTGGTTCAGCTAAGCGTGATGCACATACATTTGAGCTAGACGACGCGGGAACGGATAGTTCCAAACATCTAGCCAGCGGAGCGATAGAAACCGTACTTACATCGAAGACAGCGACTCGCATGATGCGAGAATCGGAGACATCTTTAGATCAAATTGCGGAGCAAATGAAGGGAAGAGTCGACCTTTTGCTTGCGGAAGGCTTCAAAACAGCTCCTTATCCAAAAATCGCACTGCTTCGTGATCAAAACGATATGGAAGATTTGCTGAGACAAGCTTCTAATATCAAGCTATTCCTTAGCTGGCAGGCTTCGCTGGCCTTAGAAGGAATTCAGTGGCAGCGAGAAAACGGCTACGCAGAGATTCCGATCATTTTCATGAATAACGAAACGACTGTCCTTCAGCACTCTATTTCCCTCGCATTATCTCTTTTATCACAGAAATGAGTCCACCCTCGCATTCAGTACATGAACATCGGGGAATCCCTACCTTGGAATGGGGGAGTTCCCCCCTCTTATTCACCCTAACCTTGCGTATACAATAGAAGTATCAAAATGCGCAAGGAGCTGGAAAGATGAATAAAAGCAATCCTCTATTACAAAGATTAAAATTTTTCCGTAAGCGCGAAAAGAACTCGGAAGGATGGAGTGAAGTTACTGTTGCCGACCGTTCTTCTGAAGAAATGTATCGCAATCGTTGGCAGCATGACAAAGTTGTACGTTCAACCCATGGCGTCAACTGTACAGGTTCTTGCAGCTGGAAAATTTTTGTTAAAGACGGCATTGTTACTTGGGAAACACAACAAACTGATTATCCTACGACTGGGCCGGATATGCCGGAATTTGAACCTCGCGGTTGTCCGCGTGGAGCAAGCTTTTCCTGGTATCTCTATAGTCCACTGCGTGTGAAATATCCATACATTCGCGGTAAATTGCTTGAACTATGGAGAGAAGCGAAACGTGAGCATCAAGATCCTGTGAAAGCATGGAACTCGATTGTTGCAGATAAGGACAAAAAATTAACATATAAATCAGCACGGGGTAAAGGTGGAATGGTCCGCGCAACCTGGGATGAAGTATCCGAGATCATTTCTGCTTCCATGCTGCACACGATAAAGCAAAACGGACCAGACCGCATCATTGGATTTTCTCCAATCCCTGCGATGTCCATGGTAAGTTATGCAGCAGGATCTCGTTTCCTTTCTCTTGTGGGATCTCCGCTGCTTAGTTTCTATGACTGGTATGCGGATCTGCCTCCGGCATCACCGCAAATTTGGGGTGATCAAACGGATGTTCCAGAAAGTAGTGACTGGTACAATTCCAGCTACTTGCTAGTATGGGGTTCAAACCTGCCTATGACGAGAACACCGGATGCTCACTTCATGACAGAAGCACGGTACCGAGGAACGAAAGTGGTATCCATTAGTCCGGACTACGCGGAATTTGTAAGATTTGCAGATAAGTGGCTCCCAGCAAAACAAGGAACGGACGGAGCACTAGCGATGGCGATGGGCCACGTTATTTTAAATGAGTTCTATGTGAAACAAAGCACACCTTATTTCAATGAATATTCTAAAAAATATACAGATTTCCCATTCCTCGTCTTGTTGGATGAGAAAGAGGGCGCCTTTACGGCAAATCGCTTCCTCACTGCCAAAGATCTTGGTGTGGACACAAATAATGCGGAGTGGAAAACCGTACTGATCGATGAGAATTCAGGCGAGCTTCGAATCCCGAACGGAACCATCGGTTCACGCTGGGGAGAAGAAGGAAAATGGAACCTCGAAATGGTGGATACCCTTACTGGAGAAGAAATTTCTCCACAGCTTGGACTCGGTACATCAGCTGACGGTCAACTGACCATTAAGTTCCCTTACTTTGACGATGAAGGGAATACCGTCGTTACTCGTAACATTCCATACCGTACCATCACGACTCCAAATGGGGAAACGTACCGGGTAACTAGTGTATTTGATCTTATGCTTGCCCACTACGGTGTTGATGCCGTAAACGGAAGCAATTACGATGATGCGAACACAGTATATTCACCTGCATGGCAAGAACAGATTACAGGCGTAGATCGTGAATCTGTGATTCAAATTGCGCGTGAATTTGCTCAGAATGCAGTAGATAGTAAAGGTCGTTCCATGATTATCGTGGGTGCTGGTATTAACCACTGGTACAACTCCGATACCATCTACCGCAGTGTACTGAACCTTGTATTAATGACAGGCTGCCAAGGTGTGAATGGAGGCGGCTGGGCGCACTATGTTGGACAAGAAAAACTTCGTCCTGCAGAAGGCTGGGCTAATGTTGCGTTTGCACGTGACTGGACGATGCCGCCGCGCCAGCAAAATGGTACATCTTTCTTCTATTTTGCTACGAATCAGTGGAGATTTGAATCAAATCCAGTAGATGGACATACGTCTGCCTTGGTAGATGGAGCACGTTATTCTCACTATGCGGATTACAACGTCATGGCTGCTCGTCTAGGATGGCTGCCTTCGTATCCGCAATTTAATAGAAACTCGATTGAAGTTGCGAAAGAAGCATCCGAGCAAGGTCACCATACACCGGAAGGTGTAGCAAGTTATGTTGCACAGCAGCTGAAAGATCGTAAAATGCAGTTTGCAATTGAAGATCCAGATGCTGAAGTAAACCATCCAAAAGTAATGTTTGTATGGCGTGCGAACCTGATCTCAAGTTCTGGTAAAGGTCATGAGTACTTCCTGAAATATTTACTTGGTGCACACAACGGACTGCTGAATGATGATTCAGAGACGATTCGTCCGAAGGAAATCAAATGGCATGACAACGCAGCGGAAGGCAAACTCGACTTAATGGTAGACATCGATTTCCGTATGTCCGGAACAGCTGTTTATTCCGATATCGTACTTCCTGCAGCGACTTGGTATGAGAAGAGCGATCTATCTTCTACAGATATGCATCCGTTCATCCATCCATTTAATCCGGCTGTAGCGCCGCTATGGGAATCCAAGTCTGACTGGGAAACATTCAAGACGATTGCCAAAACATTCTCTGAAATGGCAGAAAGCCAGTTCACAGAACCGCAACGTGATCTTGTAGCTGTTCCGCTTCAGCATGATACACCAGATGAATTGTCTCAACCTTTCGGCCGAATTTTGGATTGGAGCAAAGGTGAGATCGACGCAATTCCTGGAAAAACAATGCCGAAATTTGTGGTAGTAGAACGGGATTATGCTTCTGTGTATAAGAAAATGACGGCACTTGGACCTAACATCAAAGATAAACCTTATGGTATTAAGGGGATTAACTGGTCTGCAGCAGAAGAATATGAACTGATGAAAAAAGTGAATGGCGTAGTGGACGAACCTGGTATTAGCGAAGGATGTCCGAAACTCGTAACAGACCGGCATATGGCGGAAGCCATCTTGTCCTTGTCCACGACAAGTAACGGTAAAATGGCGGTTAGAGCTTGGGAATCACTCGAGCAAAAAACAGCACTTAAACTGAAAGATCTGGCGGAAGACCGGATGGAAGAACGGTTTACTTTTAATGAAATTACAACACAGCCAAAAACCGTAATCACTTCACCTGCTTTCAGTGGTTCTGAACAACATGGTCGTCGTTATTCACCATTTACAACGAATGTAGAGCGCCTGATTCCTTACCGTACGCTTACAGGACGTCAGCATTACTTCCTCGATCATGAAATGTTGACGGAGTTTGGTGAAAACATGGCGATTTATAAACCAACGATGAAACATGCACCTTTCCATACCAATAAAAAACGTCCAGCGACGAAAGGGAAAGAAATTGTACTGAACTTCATGACACCGCATAGTAAATGGTCTATTCACAGTATGTATTTTGATTCTCTGCCGATGCTCACCTTGTTCCGAGGTGGACCAACAATTTGGATCAATAAGGACGATGCAGCAGACGCAGATATTAAAGATAACGACTGGATTGAGTGCTTCAACCAAAATGGTGCGGTCGTTGCTCGTGCCGTTGTCACGCACCGTATGCCTCGCGGAATGGCTTACATGCACCATGCGCAGGACCGCACAATTAACGTGCCTGCAACGGATGTGACGACGACACGCGGTGGTACACACAACAGTCCAACACGGATTCACGTGAAACCAACGCACATGATTGGCGGCTATGCCCAACTGAGCTACGGATTTAACTACTATGGCCCTACAGGAAACCAACGGGATCTGTATGTTGTGATCCGCAAACTTGAGGAGGTGAACTGGCTTGAAGATTAAAGCGCAAATCGGAATGGTCATGAACTTAGATAAATGTATTGGATGTCATACCTGCTCGGTCACTTGTAAGAACACATGGACAAACCGTAAAGGTGCCGAATACATGTGGTTTAACAATGTAGAGACAAAGCCAGGTATTGGATATCCAAAACAATGGGAGAACCAAGATAAATATAAAGGCGGTTGGGAACTGAAAAAAGACGGCAAGCTTGAACTTCGTTCAGGCAGCCGTGCGAATCGCCTGAAAAATATTTTCCATAACCCAGATCAACCAACAATCGATGATTACTACGAGCCATGGGACTATGATTATGAGAAACTTCAGCAGAGTCCTGAGCTTAAACACCAGCCAGTAGCACGTCCAAAATCGCAGATCACTGGTGAATATATGAACCTTGAGTGGGGACCAAACTGGGAAGATGATCTAGCCGGCGTACATGAGTCAGGCTATGAAGATCCGAATATGAAGGGGATTGAAGAATCCGTTCGTATGGAGTTTGAACAGGTATTTATGATGTACTTGCCGCGTATTTGTGAGCACTGCATTAACCCAGCCTGCGTATCCAGCTGTCCTTCCGGAGCGATGTACAAACGGGAAGAAGACGGAATCGTTCTGGTTGATCAGAATGCTTGCCGTTCCTGGAGATTCTGTGTATCAAGCTGTCCATATAAGAAAGTGTACTTCAACTGGCAAACAAACAAAGCGGAGAAATGTACACTTTGCTTCCCGCGGCTTGAGCAAGGATTGCCTACGATTTGCTCTGAAACTTGCGTAGGAAGAATTCGTTACCTGGGCGTTATGCTCTATGATGCGGATAAAGTGGAAGCAGCTGCATCCGTTACAAACGAGAAAGATCTTTATGAATCACAGCTTAATGTATTCCTGGATCCGAACGATCCTGAAGTCATTGCTGCAGCGAGAGCTGCGAATATTCCAGAAGACTGGATTGAGCATGCACAGCGTTCACCGATCTACAAAATGGTAGTCGACTGGAAGATTGCACTTCCGCTTCATCCAGAATACCGGACATTGCCAATGGTATGGTATGTACCGCCGCTCAGCCCAATTACGAACATGGTGGAAGGTAAAGGCGCATCTGCAACACCAGAAGATATTTTCCCGGCTATTGATGACATGCGTATTCCTGTTCAGTATCTGGCAAACTTATTGACTGCTGGAGATACAGATGTGGTTACCAACGTGCTGAAAAAGATGGCAGTTATGCGTTCACATATGCGTTCTCGTAACTTAAACAAAACACCTGATCTTGACATACTGAAACAATTCGGTATGACGGAAAAAGATACAGAAGAAATGTACCGTTTACTTGCAATTGCAAAATATGAAGATCGATTTGTCATTCCTTCCGCGCACCGAGAGGAGTTCGCAGATCTCTATTCCGAACAAGGAGGCTGCGGGTTCACGAATATGACGGGCGGACCTGGACCTTGTGGCGGTTGAGTCTTACGTTTCCATCGAATCGAAAAGGAGTGATCGGATATGAAAGAGATAACGCTGCGTTCAAGCTGGATGCTCTTCTCACAGCTATTGCAATACCCGGATGCAACATGGCAAGAAACGTCAGATGACATGTATGTTGATTGGTGCCATTTGATTCAGGAAGAGAACGAAGATGTGAGAGATACACTGCAAACTTTAGCTGGAGACTGTATTGCCTCCTTTGCTGGTATGGATGCAGAGGCAATTACATCCGCCTATGTTAAGACCTTTGATTTTAATAAGAAATCAAATTTGTATCTAACTTATGGACAACTGGGTGAAGATCGGGAACGTGGTCCTGCCTTGCTGCGTTTGAAGCAGCTTTATGAAGAAGAGGACATGATCATGGATACGGATGAATTACCTGATTTTCTGCCGCTGGTGCTTGAATATGTGGCTGTTGCACAAATGGACAGAGGCATAGGGCTTTTAGTCTCTTTCCGTAAAGCCCTCGAACAGCTGAAATCAGCACTAGATAAGCAAAATAGTCCTTATCGATATGTTATGGATGCCATACTGTGGATACTTGATGATTCGGGTATCACGGAAGGGTTAATCGAAATATCAGCTCCGGCTGCATGCGGAAGCATACCTTCTGCACAAGGCTGCGGTCCGATGTGGGCCGCCGCCGGATATGGACAAGTTAAGGAGGGAACCTCATGACTTGGGGAAGTCAATTTTTCTGGGTGATTTATCCCTATATCATACTCATCTTGTTTTTGGTGGGTCTTTATTATCGCTATCAAACAGATCAGTTTGGCTGGACAGCGAAATCGAGTGAGCTCTTAGAGAAAAAGAAGCTGCGCCTTGGAAGTAACTTGTTCCACATTGGAATTATCCTTGTCTTCTTTGGTCATGTAGGTGGTATTCTTATCCCTAAATCTTGGCTTTCAGCACTCGGAGTTTCAGATCATCTTTATCATTTAATGGCACTTTCGATTGGGACCATTGCAGGAATCATAACGCTGATCGGTTGTATTATTCTTGTTGTTCGCCGTCTATCTGACGTTCGTATTCGGAGAACCAGCAGCTTTGGAGATATGTTATCCATTATTCTCCTTACCCTCATTGTCGTTGTTGGCATGAGTGCTACTCTCTTCAATATGGCAGGCAGCGGAGAGTTTGATTACCGGGAGACCATTGGTCCATGGCTTAGAGGGGTGCTCATCTTTAGACCGGATGCTTCACTCATGAGCGAGGTGCCTCTCATTTTCCAAATTCATGTTGTTCTAGGACTATCGTTATTTGCCGTTTTCCCTTTTACAAGACTTGTGCATATGCTCAGTATGCCTATCAAATATTTGAGACGCAGCTATGTAGTGTATCGCAAACGGGGTTAATAGGGTTTTCTAAGTATTATATATAGATATCATATGATTCGGATGTATTGAAAAGGGCATGGTCCGCTTAGCGGAATCCATGCCGCTTTTTTCTAAACAGGGGATAGAGGAAGGAGGAGATCGTGTGAATCAGGGTCGCTATAGCAGACAGGAGAATTTTCAGCCGATTGGTTTACAGGGGCAGCAGCTTCTCTCTGATGCGCATGTACTCATCATCGGTGCCGGTGCGCTTGGTTCAGGGAATGCGGAAATACTTGCTCGATCAGGAGTAGGTACGATTTCGATCATTGATCGTGATGTGGTGGAATGGAGCAATCTGCAGCGTCAATCTTTATATGCGGAACAAGATGTAAGCGAGCAGCTTCCTAAAGCGATTGCAGCAGCGAATCGATTACAGCAGATTAACTCAGATATTCGTGTAAACCCGTATGTAATGGATTGTTCGGCACGGGACCTTCAGAACATTCTGGAGAATCACAACATTGATTTAATTCTGGATGCGACGGACCATTTTCCTATCCGCTATATGATTAATGATATATCCTATCGCTATCAAATCCCCTGGATTTATGGAGCTTGCTCCGGTAGTTTTGGTGCGGTGTATAACTTTATCCCTGGAAAGACACCTTGTCTTCATTGCTTACTGAAGCGCATGCCTTTTGGTTCTGCTTCTTGTGACATCGAGGGGATTATTGCACCTGCCGTACAAAGGGTGGTTTCTACGCAATCTGCCGAAGCACTCAAATGGCTGACCGGGAACAAAAGGTTGATGTCTGATCGTTTTATGGTATTTGATCTGTGGACGAATATGTCACAGGCAATCCGGATTCATGATGATGCAGGGCATCACACCTGTCAAACCTGTGGAGCCAAGCCGACTTATCCTTACCTGAGGTATGATACAGAGATAAAAACGGAGGTATTATGCGGCCGAACCTCTGTATGGGTCCGTTATCCGAGAGAAGAATTACTTGATTTAGAAGGTGTTGCTAAGCGTGCAATGGGGCAAGATACTGGCGTTAGAGTGACCCCACATCTTATTCAGATTGAAGAAGGGAATTTCAGGCTTGTTATTTTTCGAGATGGACGGGCACTCATTCATGGTACTTCGGATCCTGTAGAAGCTAAGAAATTGTATCAGCGATATGTGATGTGACTTTATGTTAAAGAAGGTGGTTCTTTATGAAAATATTATGTTTTGCGCATTTAAGTGAGCAATTAGGAACTCATGAATTGGACTTAGATCTGGGTTCGACCACAGTTGCTGACTTTCGATTAGAGATGAAAAGACGTTACCCCGAGTTATTACTTGATCATGTGATGATCGCAGTAAACGAACAATTCGCAGATGACCAAGATCAGATTGGTCCTAATGATACGGTGGCTTTGCTTCCGCCCGTTAGCGGCGGGTAAGGAGGATGACGATGAGTAATGAGAAACTAACCCATTTTAATGAACAAGGCCGGGCTCATATGGTTGATGTTACGGATAAAAAAGAAACGAAACGGATCGCTGTTGTGAGAAGTCAGATCCAAATGCAGCCGGAAACCTTAAGAAGAATTAAGGAAGGTTCTATGGAAAAGGGCGATGTCCTTGCTGTAGCTCAAATTGCCGGTATCATGGCAGCAAAAAAGACATCCGATATCATTCCCATGTGTCATCCCATCCCGCTGACAGGTATTGATATTACCTTTGAATTCGTGAGCGAAGAGATCCTATCTTTTGAAGTGACAGTGAAGACAACCGGCGTAACTGGTGTTGAGATGGAAGCTTTAACAGCAGCACAAACCGTAGGATTAACGATATATGATATGTGTAAAGCAATAGATAAAGGGATGATTCTCGGACCTACTTATCTAGCGCGCAAGCAAGGCGGAAAAAGCGGTGACTACTATCGTCAAAATACATGAGAATTACGGAAAGAAAGGAGGCCGAAAGTGGACAGTTCATTATTCGTGATCACCGATCAACCGATTGAAGCAGAAGAAGTGATTAGCAAAGTAAAACGCAGGGAAGCAGGAGCAATTACCCTGTTTTTAGGTACAGTACGGGAACTTACCTTTGGTAAACGTACCTTATTTCTGGAATATGAAGCTTATCCCTCTATGGCAGTTAAACAATTAGAACGTATTGGTGAGGAAGTACGCGAACGCTGGGCAGATACATGTGTAGCTATCACCCATCGTATAGGCAGGCTTGAAATTTCTGATGTTGCCGTTGCGATTGCGGTCTCTTCTCCCCACCGAAAAGCGGCTTATGAAGCGAATGAATATATCATTGAACGGATTAAACAGATTGTACCGATCTGGAAAAAAGAATACGGCGAAGATGGTTCAGAGTGGGTTGGAGATCAGCTAAACCAAGTCACTTATCCAGAAGGCCGTCCTTTACTTCATGATCTATCCAAAGAAGAAATGGATAATGCATAAGTAATATGGTAACAAACCACCCTATTTTATAAGAAAGGAGTTGATGAGCGGATGAAAGTACCTCGTCTCGTAGATTCGTTTGGCCGAAAACATGAATACTTACGAATATCAGTGACAGATCGCTGTAATTTGCGCTGTGTTTACTGTATGCCGGAAGAAGGAATGGAATTTGAACCTTCCGATAAGATACTTACTTATGATGAAATCGCTGACGTCGTGCGGGTTGTTGCAGGAATGGGAATATCCAAAATCAGACTGACAGGAGGAGAACCCCTTGTCCGAAAAGAACTGGAGAAACTAGTCGATATGATTTCCCATATTCCCGGGATTGAAGATATTGCTCTTACAACGAATGGGATTTTTCTCGGACCTCGTGCAGCGAAGTTAAAAGAAGCAGGCCTGACACGTGTGAATATAAGTTTGGACTCCTTACGCCCAGATCGGTTTAAAATGATTACACGCGGAGGCAACGTTCAAAAGGTGCTGGACAGCATTGATACCTGTCTCAAAGTGGGACTGACTCCCATCAAGCTGAATGTACTACTCATGAAGGGGATTAATGATGATGAAATCGCTGATTTTATTTCCCTGACGAAAGATCGGGATATCCATGTGCGTTTCATCGAATATATGCCCATCGGACACAGTGATGAACAGTGGAAAAGTCTCTACTTGCCACTCAGCACAGTGAAAGAAGTATGCACTCAACAGGAATGGGATTATGAAAGTGTAGACAATGTAAAGGGGAATGGACCCGCACAGAATTATCGACTGAAAGGTGCCGTCGGCAGTTTTGGTTTGATTCATCCGGTTAGTGAACATTTCTGTCAGTCTTGCAACCGTCTGCGTCTTACCGCTGATGGGTATATTAAGCCATGTCTAGCATGGACTGAACAGTTCCAAGTCCGAAATGTAATCGGGGATGACGAAGCACTGCGGCAAATGTTTCTAGAGGCGATTGGTACGAAGCCCGAACATCATGAAATGTACAAGTTCCTACAGGGTGGAAAAGAAACAACTCATACGCCTACCCACCGTAGAATGTCACAAATTGGTGGTTAGGAGGGGGAAGTATGGGGGTTTTTTCTAAGAAAAATATGAAATATGTCGTTCTTTTTTTCACAATTTTTCTGCTATTATTGGGATGTGGGAATCAACAGGCTGAGAAGCAGACAGATGGTAAAGAAATAGAGATTACGGTTTCTGCCGCAGCGAGTCTAACCGATGCTCTGCAAGAAATTCAAGATAACTATAGAGCGGAAAACTCCAATGTTACGATCTATTTTAACTTCGGTGGATCGGGAGCATTGCAGCAGCAGATTGAGCGTGGGGCCCCAGTTGATCTGTTTATTTCTGCATCCAAATCTTATATAGAAGCTCTTGTCCAGCAAGGAATGATTGCAGAGGACGAGCAGACTACCTTGCTCACGAATGAACTTACTGTGATTACCGCAGCGGATGACAAAACAACGATTCGAGATGTGAACGATTTGCTAAAAACGGAAGTTAGCAGTATCGCCATTGGGATTCCTGAAACCGTGCCAGCAGGTAAGTATGCGAAAGAAGCGCTTCAGCATGGAAACGTATGGGAAGATGTAGAGTCCAAGATGATTCAAGCGAAAGATGTGCGTCAGGTTCTGCAATATGTGGAGACGAAAAATGTAGAGGCAGGTTTTGTATACAAGACAGATGCTCTCTCTTCAGATAAAGTAAGAATTGCCTATACGGTGAATCCCTCATTCTATACTCCCATTGAATACCCTGTAGGCGTAATTCATTCTTCAGCAAATAAACAAGAGGTTATGGAATTCTACACTTATTTGCAATCGGAGGAAGCAATGTCTATTTTCAAAAAGTATGGTTTCTCGGCTCCTGGTGAGTAAACATGGATATAGACTTTGTGCAGCTATGGAGTCCGATACGCCTCTCATTACAAGTCGCTGCGATATCAAGTGTCCTTAGTACCTGCTCTGGTATTTTTTTCGCTTGGCGTATGTCTATTTCAAGATTCCCAGGGAAAGTGATCGTCGAGACGTTATTCATGCTTCCACTTGTATTACCTCCGACCGTGATCGGTTTTTTGCTGCTTGTATTTCTCGGTAGAAACAGCTGGGTTGGACAGGTTGTAGAAAGTATATTTTCTACTTCGATTATTTTTTCCTGGGGAGCTGCAGTTATTGCTTCCGTAGTCGTATCTTTTCCGCTTGTGTACCAGACGATGAAGAACGGGTTTGCTGCAATTGATACGAATCTTATGGATGCAGCACGGTCTAGTGGTGCAAGTGAATGGCAATTATTCCGTTATGTTACCTTACCTATAACTCTTCCTTCGGTAATGACCGCTTATATTCTTAGCTTCGCACGCAGTCTTGGGGAGTTCGGTGCAACCCTGATGATTGCCGGAAATATTCCGGGCAAGACACAAACGGTCCCAACGGCCATTTTTGTAGCAGTGGAATCTGGTAATATGACGATGGCCTGGCTCTGGACGATCTCTATCATTCTTATTTCGTTTCTGCTTCTGCTCCTGACGAGAATGAAAAAAACAGATTAAATAAACAGAGAGGGGGAGAATCATACCGATGAAGAAACAAAATAAAATGGTCATTCCTCATGAACATGGGGGATGGGCTATGATCAGTGTTCCGTTCTTATTTGGAGTGATGGCAGGGACACCCCGCTTTAGCCACATACTTTTATTTATAGCGTGGTTGTTCTTATACTTAGCTTCGTATCCTTTATTACAGGCGATAAAAAGAAAAAAACAGAGGACGCATTTATTAAAATACGCCGTCATTTATGGTGTAATTGCTATAGCAGCACTCCTATATCCTCTTATTGACAAACCTCAATTGTTTTATTTTGGAATCCCATTCCTGATCTTATTAAGTGTGAACATATGGCATGTCAAACAGAAGGCGGAAAGAGCTATTTTGAATGATTTCTGTGCCATTGTGATCTTTTCCTTAGGAGGAGCTGCATCTTACTTGTATGGCGGCGGCACTTGGGATGCAGAGATGCTGACTATTGTACTCTATAACTTAATTTACTTCATGGGAACAGCGCTTTTTGTGAAAACGATATTTCGGGAAAGAGGCAATTCAGCTTGGGAAAAAGCAGCGAAAATCTATCATATATTGATTCTGATCATTCCATTTATATTAGGGCAACCTTGGATGATCTTACCGTTTATTTTCCCACTCGTGCGTACGTATCTGTTCTCTGGAAAATCAATGAAGCCAATGAAAGCAGGAATTCTGGAGGTGATTGGAGCATTACAATTTATTATCATCTCGTGGTTGGTATACGTATAAAAAAAGCCCCTTTGTGAGTCACCTTAGGGCCGGGTCTACCGTGCCGAAGTGAATCACAAAGGGGTTATCTTTTGTTATTTTTTAGATTTTACCGGGCTCATAAACCAGTATGCCATACCTACAAAAACAGAACCGCCAATTATATTCCCAAGCGTAACAGGGATCATATTATGGAGCCATCCAGCAAATGTAATCGTCTCAGGATGCCCAGGGAGCATAAGAGCAATGGTCATAAGTGACATATTAGCCACACTGTGCTCGAATCCTACCGCGATAAACGCGTAGAGCATCCACCAGATCAGAATGAGTTTAGCTGTATCTTCTTTTGTTCGCATCGATGTCCATATAGCCAAACATACGAGCCAGTTACATAATATGCCGCGGAAAAATAATTCGGTAACGGGCATACTCATTTTGCCCGCAGCGGCGGTAAAGAGCAGATGATCCGGTCCTATTTTTCCAAACACGCCAGCACCATAGATTAGAAGACAAAGTACGACAGCGCCAAGTAAGTTGCCGAGGAAGACGAATGCCCAATTCTTAAATGTAAAAGCCCAAGAGGTTTGTTTCGATAAACTGCTTACCGTGAAGAGCATATTGTTACCTGTAAATAATTCAGAACCTGCAAAGATAACAAGTGTGAGAGCAATACCGAAGGACATCCCCATAACGAGCTGAACGGCTGGAGAGCCTGCGGCTTTGAATGAACCGCCTATCGTAAAAATGAGCATGATACCGATTCCGACATAAGCTCCTGCAAGCATAGCAGCAATGAAATAACGTAATAAACTTGTTTGCATAAGCTTCTTTTTCGCTTCTACTGACTGATTAATCTGTTCGATCGTTGATTGGAACATCGTCTTCCCCTGCCTTGTCTATGGTTACGAATAACGATTAGTTAATAGTGTTTATATCACCAAATTTTACCTCATCGTAACATATATTTTATTTTCTTCTACGAGAACAGGGAACGTGCGAACTTGACCTTCATCCGGTGCTTGAACACATCCATCCCGCATATCAATTTTCCAATCATACAAAGGGTCATATACATAATGTCCAGAGACGATCCCTTCGTTCAATGGTCCGCCTTTGGGATGAGGATTGCGATCCTCCAGTGCATAGATTTGTTCCGTAGTTTTAAATATAGCCAGATTGAGACCGTTAACCTCAACCGTTCTTCCTACACGTTCTAAAAAATCATCTGTTGTACCGATATAAACTGAGTTTTCGGTGATTGAATTAGGCATATATGAACACTCCTTTTGTGCAAAATAGATTAAGGTTTCGTAACGATAACTTTTTCAAATAAGGTTTCTTTCAGTTGTGGATCATTCAGTACTTTCTTCCATGGATCTTCGGTACGGCTAAGCGCAATATCCATCCGTTCAGCAAGCTGTTTCCGTTGTTCCACATCCGCTACCACATTACGTTGAATGAGATCTAGCCCTACACGTTCAACCCAGTCCGAAGTACGCTCCAAATATTTGGCTGTTTCTCTGTAGAATTGGAGTACAGCAGCACTGATTTCGATGAGTTCTTCATCCGTTTTTACTTTGCATAGCAGATCAGCCAGTCTTGCTTTGATACCGCCATTTCCGCCTACGTAAATTTCCCAACCGCCGTCATTACCGACGATACCAACGTCTTTCGTACAAGATTCTGCACAGTTACGTGGACAACCGTTTACTGCGAATTTTACTTTCGCAGGGAAGTCAACACGTTCAAATTTACGTTCAATCAGATCACCAATGTGCAGGGAATCCTGTGTACCAAAACGGCAATACGTAGAGCCGACACAAGTCTTAACGGTACGTAGGGATTTAGCATAAGCATAACCAGATGGCATATCTAGTTCTTCCCATACTTTAGGTAAGTCTTCTTTTTTCACACCCATCATGCCGATCCGTTGACCACCTGTCATTTTCACAAGAGGCAGATCGTATTTAATCGATACGTCAGCAATCTTTTTCAAATCTTGAGGTGTGGTCATACCGCCATACATCCGAGGAAGAACGGTATATGTTCCATCTTTCTGAATATTTGCGTTCATACGCTCATTAACAAAGCGGGAAGCAGGTTCATCTTGATAAGTGGTTGGCCACAGCATACCGAGATAGTAGTTGAGAGCAGGGCGGCACTTCGAACATCCTTCTGGCTGACTCCATCCCAGAGCTTTCGTTACTTCTGCGGTAGTATGAAGATTTTGCTGTTTAATCGCCTCAACAACTTCATCTCTCGATAGGGTCGTACATCCGCAGATCCCTTGTTTAACTTCTGTATCAAAATTATTTCCTAGGACAAGCTGCATCACTTGTTCTACCAGCGGTTTACATCCGCCGCACGAACGGGAAGCGCCTGTTTTCATTTTTACTTGATCAAGAGTGTTCAGTCCGTCAATCGTAACGGCATCGACAATCATTTTTTTCGTTACACCATTGCAACCACAGACGATATCTTCATCAGTTAGCTCAGCAGCTACGTTCGCTTTGGCTCCGCCGCCGCAACATCCGCCTGTACCCGTTAATTCTTTATATAATTCTTCCGTCATCAGTTCGCCTTTTTTCACGAACCGCTCAAGTCGGGAAGAGTCATCAATATCCCCAAACAGAACAGCACCTACAATCACGTTGTCTTGCATTACAATCTTTTTATAAGTGCCTTTCCATCCGTCATGCATTGTAATGGTTGTATGTTGTTTCTCTTCCATAAAAGTACCAGTTGAGAATACATCTACGCCCGAAATTTTAAGCTTCGTTGAACAGATCGATCCTTCGTATGGCTTCGTTTCCACACCTGCTAGGGATTTCGCAAGTACTGAACCTTGCTCAAACAATGGTGCTACGAGACCGTAACATACACCCCGGTGTTCCGTACATTCACCGACTGCGTATACGTCAGGTACAGAAGTCTGCATATAATCATCAACAATGATTCCGCGATTCACTTCGATTCCACTATTGCCTGCAAATTCAATATTAGGGCGTATACCTACAGACATAACGACTAGCTCAGCTTCCAGTTCAGTACCATCTGTAAAAGTAAGACCCGTAACACGAGTATCGCCTTTCAAAGCGGAGGTCTGTTTGCCTAATGCGAATTTAATTCCTTGGCTTTCCAGTTCTTTTTCCAGCATTTTAGCTGCAGTCACATCTAATTGACGTTCCATGAGATATTCAGGCAGATGAACAACGGTAACATCCATACCTAATTGAACAAGTCCTTTTGCTGCTTCGAGACCTAACAATCCACCGCCGATTACAGCCGCTTTTTTATACTGGGATGCTGCTACAATCATCGTCTCACAGTCTTCAATATCGCGGAACCCAATGACTCCTTCGAGATCAGAACCCGGAATAGGGAGGATAAATGGATTCGAGCCTGTCGCGATAATAAGGCGATCATAGTCAACTAGCGACCCATCATCCATTTGGACTGTTTTTTGATCTGTATTAATTTTTGTACCGCGTTTTCCTGTAATCAGGTGGATACCGGCCGATTCATACCATGCACGATCATTAATTACAATATCATCAATCGTTTTGCTTCCCTCTAATACATAAGAAAGCATAATACGATTATAGTTAGGGTGGGGCTCTGCACCAATTACTGTGATGTTATACTGGTCTGTAAGCTTAAGCAGCTGTTCGATTGTATTCATACCAGCCATTCCGTTACCAACAACAACAAGCTTTTGTTTTTGTGTCATAGTTAGTTCCTCCTCATTCATTCCACTGGATATCCTGCCAAGTTCTCTGTCTAATTCATTATCTTTATATAGTAGGTGAGGTAAATAAAGTATGTGACTATTTTCACATATATATTAAAAAAAAGAGAGTGTTTTAATTCCTATTACCTAAACACTGTTAATATATATCTTCTTTATATATCCAATAATAAACAATATAAATAACACATATTGTGAGAAAGTTCACATATTGCATTTATTTTGTGAGGAAATAGAGGAAGGGATGACTAGGAGCCATTTTTTTAGATTTCATAATCTAGCAGTAAAGGGTAGCATCCTTTTATCACTAGATGTATATTTATGGAATAAGAATATATTGATTTCCATATTCTTTTGCCTTGGGAGGTTTCTATGAAAGAACTACCGACTATTCCATTAGATAGACTTAATATGCGGCCATTTCGTCATGAGGATGCGGAGCAGGTTCAGGTGTTAGCTGGCGATAAGTATATTGCTGAGACGACATTATATATCCCGTATCCTTATGAGGATGGGATGGCAAAGGCTTGGATCGATACACATTCCGAGTCTTTTAATGAAGAGAGATCACTTACCTTAGCTATTGTACATAGAGAGGAATCCTATTTGATTGGCGCGATAACGATTGGTTGCAATAAGAAGTTTGATCATGGGGAACTTGCCTACTGGATTGGAAAAAAGTATAAGAGTAATGGTTATTGTACAGAAGCTGCAAAAGGGATCGTGCATTATGCATTTGAAGAAATGAAACTGAATCGAATCTATGCTCGTCATTTAGCGAGAAATCCTGCATCAGGTAAAGTTATGCAAAAGATTGGTATGAAATATGAAGGATTATTAAGACAGCATGTTAAAAAGTGGGGCGAGTATGAAGACCTTGTGTGCTATGGATTGCTAAAGGACGAATATGCATTTTAAGAGATCCGTTATTCGTGATGCATTAAGGAGGGGAGTGTGCGATGAGAATTAGAATCCGGCTTGCCATCATCATATTTATTCTCGGGTTACTGATGGGATGCGATGGAGAAACCGGAATCGGAAATCAGGTGACACATGTGGATACAGAATCCCGAACGGAAACAGTAATAGCCAATAGAGACGGAATTGCTGTTCCTTATAAACGACAGATCTATACTAAAACGGGTTTGGATTTCTCTTGGAAATGGCAGACGGAGGAGTTACCTGAGGAAGTGATAGAGCAATATGAGAACTATGTGAATTCAGTACCTGGTGGATTTATGATACAAGAAACCCCCGCCAACTATTTTATATGTGTGAGTTTTGGAAGGAAGGAATCCGTAACTAAGGGATTTAAGATTAAATCTGTAGCTGTGCACGATATAAATACAGAGCGAAGCTTTTTAAGGATTCATGCCATCCCTGTATCTAACGAAGATATGATGGATAAGGATGTGCAGGGAGAAGGAGAAGTCGCTATAAGAGCACTTATTAGTGTGGCAAAAAAAGATTTACCTGAGGGAATTGATATCAATGAGATGATCTTGAGTGTTGAAGAGGAAATGGAGTAATTTACATGAAGAATTATAAATATTAGAAGTTGTTTGAAGCCCATTAGGTTGCTCGCGCTTGAAGAATATCATTAACGGAAGAATTGGCGTTAGAGAACAAAAATTCATTTGGAGCGCGATCAAGCCTGGTTCATGATGAATAACTCATATATTTAGGAGCTGATCTTGGTGAATAGGACAAGGAATGTAGCCGTACTGCTGTATGAACATGTCGATGGTTTAGATTTTTGCGGAGCATTTGATGTATTTGCCACCGCAAGCGATTGGGGAAAAGATTTTTACACGTATACGGTCAGCGAGAAGTCGGAGTTAATAAACACAATAAGCTCTTTTACCATTGCTCCTAAATATAACTTTAGTAATTGTCCGAAGCCCGATATTTTAGTAGTTCCTGGAGGTATCGGGGCAAGGACAGAAATGAACAACTCAGACCTAACCTCGTGGATTAGGCGTACCTCGGAAAATTCAGAAATTGTATTATCCATATGTACAGGTGCCTTATTATTAGCAAAAGCGAATTTGTTAAGCGGACTTAAAGTAACAACGAATCAGCGGGCTATGGACTTGTTAGCACAAGTGGTACCTAAGGATTGTGAGATCATCAATAATGTTAGATATGTAGACAATGGTAAGATCGTGATGTCCGCAGGCGTTACCGCTGGAATTGATGCCTCTTTGCAAGTTGTCTCCAAATTATTAGGGGAAGAGCGAGCAGTAGAAACTGCTTCAAGATTAGAGTATAGATGGAATCGGGAACTTCTGTAGTCAGAGGCGAATTCATTTATTCGCCGCATGAAATCCTAAGTAACATACTAAAGAAATAACAGAAACATAAGTGATCACTCTAACATACGTAAATACGTCAATCAGGTGGATCTCAAAAAGATATAAAAAATCAGTATCATTTTGAATTCCAATAAATACAGCATCATTGATAAGTAAGATATTGATTATTACGGACAGAGCAAAGACAAGTAAAGAAAGTTTTGATAGATATCGTCCATCTTCACTTTTGACAATGAACAAGATGGAGAAAAGAGTACAGAAGATTAAAAGAGCTAATAGCATATGATATCCCTACATTTCATCAATATATTTTATATTTTCTTGGCGTTTTGAAGCTATTCTAGGAGGTTCATTCGAAATCGAATGTTTCTTTAATATATTAATATAACACATCAAACACAAATACCCTTATTTAGTAGAAACGACCCATTTTATTAGGTGTAAGAATTAAATTAACGCTGGAATTATCTCAATCCTATAAAGCACGAAAGTGTACGGCAGAACTGATTTTAAAGAGCGGGGAAAAGAAGGAATTATCCCTATGGATATCTGATGGGTCAAGTCTATTTACGGATCACGAGGATACGGGACATTATATATTAGACGAGAAGGCCAGAGTGACGATGATGGAGATTTTAAATGAGATAGAAGAGTGATGAGACAAATAATCAGATTTCGTAGCACTCGCCAGATATTAATGTTTATAAAATAGGGAGATTTAATAATATAATCAAACTTCCCATATTACACCAATCCAGTGTAAAATATAACACGATATGTGCTAATTATATAATTCTAGTACAAAAATATTAATTAGGAGGTGCAGGATAGTTTTAAATCTAAAGAAAGTTAATACAAAGAAATTGTTAATCAGTGCGTTAATGTTATTTGTAATATTTGCAATCTTATTATTTTTCGCAAACAGAGGCAGTATAGGAAGTGCAGTGGTGACACTGAATAAGATAAACGAGAAATCTATCAATGACGTTTTTGGATGAAATAACAAACGAGAAACTAGAGATACCTTCTATTGTGAAACCATTTCTTATCGAGGGAAAAGAGTACTTTATTACCTACCAGGTAACTTTATTCGGAAATAACAAAATAAAAACTATTTCTTATTCATCGAGTTAGTACAAAACTGATCTTTATGAAAATGCCTTGTCATGATTTATATGATGAGGTGATTTTTATTTAGATTAGAGGGTTATATTCTTGAACTACAGAACATTAAAGTACGGATCTAGATTTCTTTTTAGAATAGGAGTGTAATCTATGAGTTCATTAACGAATGAAGACATACAGCTACAGCTGATTGATGCTGCGAAAAAACAATAAAAGAATAATATAAAGAGGGAAAACACCATGTAGGAGCAGCGATACGAACGAAAACGGGCAAAACTTATTCAGCCGTTCATCTAGAGGCTATATCGGAAGAGTGTCCGTATGTGCTGAAGCTGTTGTATTAGGAAAAGCGATTTCAGAGGGAGAATGGGATTTTGATACGATTGTGGCAGTAAGGCATCCGGATCTCACTGAAGGAGCACAACAAGAAATAGAAGTCGTATCTCCTTGCGGGTTCTGCAGAGAATTAATCAGTGATTATGGACCAGAGATAAATGTAATCTTAAAGAAAGAAGACAAGTACATAAAAGTAAAAGTTAGTGAATTACTTCCGGAGAAATATACAAGAGGAGAATAGAATAAGAGATGAATCAATATCAACTGATTCTTGATGCAGCTGGAGTTCTTATTACCAATCTTTCTCCGACATTTTGGTATGAGATCGCCGAAAGGGCGGATATATCGCATGAACTTTTACGAGTTCAATATAAACAAGAAATTCGTGAATCCCTATGGTCTGGGAAGATAAGCGAAGAGGAGTTTTGGCAATGGCTCGAGATAAAGTGTCCATCGATAGAAATCGAAGAAGCAAAACGAATACTATTCAAACATCTTGGGCATTTACCTGCTTTTGATTATCTTCCAATGTGGAGTAAGTTAACTGACATTCATATCCTTAGCAATCACCGGACGGAATGGATTGAGCCGCTATTTAGACCCATGCTACCCTACATAAAAAGTTTCACAATCTCAAGTCATGTAGGACTTTGTAAACCTGATCCTAAAATATACGAGCTTGTTAATAAAAAACTGAACTCGATTGGACAAGTATGGTATATAGATGATCAAGAAAAAAACCTAAAACCAGCACAAGAGAGGTTATGGAATACGTATATTGCAGATCAGAATGGAAACTGGATTTATCATGTAAATGGATTATTAAATATCTCATAACAGAATATTAGTAAAGGAGGGTGTTCCATATGATGCACAGAAAAGTGCTGCATTATGATGCTTTTTCGTCTAAACCTAATAAAGGTAACCCAGCAGGGGTTGTACTAGATGCAGATGATTTAGATGAGGAATCAATGCAATCTATTGCAAAATCGGTAGGTTTTAATGAAACGGTATTTATGCTGAGATCCAAGAAGGCAGATGTAAGATTGAGGTACTTCACACCGGGACACGAGATTAATTTATGTGGGCATGCGACCATTGCTGCAATGTATTGTCTAAAGACTGTAGGAGTTCTTAACGAGGATCAAAATAAGATTGAAATCGAAACGAATGTTGGAGTATTATCTATCTTTTTTGAAACAAGGAATGGCGAACACTTTATTAAAATGAAGCAAGACATACCTCAGTTTACTCCGTTTCAGGGTTCTATATCGAAGCTTGCTGAAAGTATCGGGATCACAGAAGAAGATATTGATGCTACGATGCCGATTGTATATGGAAGCACGGGGACATGGACACTGTTACTACCTATCAAAAATGTACATAGTTTCTCTAAAATGAAGCCAAATAACTCCATGTTCCCTGAGATTCTTATTCAGAATTCAAAAGCATCCATTCATCCTTTCAGTCTGGAAACGATAGATGAGCATGCATTTATGCATGCAAGACATTTTTCTTCTCCGTATTCAGGAACCATTGAAGATGCTATAACGGGAACAGCTTCCGGTGTTATGGGGGCTTATTATCTAACTTACCTAAACCAAGATGTTTCTGAAGTGAATTTTCTTGTTGAGCAAGGACAAGAAGTAGGGAGAGAGGGAAACGTATGGGTAACTGTTAACCGTGATGAGCGGAATATGAACGTATATGTGTCAGGGACAGGCGTCTATGTCAATGAATTTGAAGTGTCATATGCAGTAGCGGAGGAGAGCGTATAGTGAATGAAACCTATCATATACAGTTAGGGTTACAAATACCATAATTGCTCTAAAAGCATATGAGGATATGATTCCAACCCTAGAAACTTGGCTTTACAGGTAACATTTAATAACGACAGGAGGTGTGGTTAGATGGGAATCACGTTCTTTCTTGTAAGGCATGGAATAAAGGAAAAAGCCATAGGAGATGTTCCAATCACTCCACAAGGTATCATCCAAGCACAATCTACTGCTCAGCATGTTAGTACGATACCGATCCATGCAATCATTTCTAGTCCACTTCGAAGAGCTATAGAAACGGCGGAGTATATTGCTGCTAAAACAAACGTAGAGATTATCGTAGACGACCGTTTACGGGAGCGTGCGAACTGGGGAGATCTACCGGAACAGACATTTCAAGAATTTATTCAGATGTGGGATAAATGCACTCGGGAACCAGACTATATTCCTCCTATAGGTGATTCTGTGAAGTCGGCTTGCGAAAGAATGTCCTCCATATTAGCGAGTCTAGCAGAGCAATATCCATCCGGTAGTAATATTATCATCGTTACCCATGGAGGATTGATTACTGATTACGTAGTGAATACATTTTCTGAGGATGTGCTCCATCATATTCATCCCCAGTTTGTTGCGGAGCAAAGCACTTTAGTATCCGAATGTTCGATTACTACACTTGTTTTTGATGGTGAGAATTATACAATTGATCGCTTTGCATCAATAGATCATCTAATGAATGAACCAGAGGAATCAACCCCTTGAAGAATATCTAATAGGTAAAGAAGGAAAAAGAAAAATGAAAATTATGGTCATTGGTTCAAGCGGTTCGGGTAAGTCAACATTTTCACGAGAACTTGGGGAAATATTGAGTTTACCTGTTTACCATCTAGATCTGTACTACTGGAAGCCAGGTTGGATTGAAACACCGAGGGATGAATGGGATGATGTTAACCGGCAATTAGTTGCCAAAGATCAATGGATTATAGATGGACACTATGGAAGAACGTTAGATATACGGTTACAAGCAGCAGACATTATTATATTTATTGATTTATCACCTGTAATCACGACATACCGGGTTATCAAACGCAGAGTACAATATCATGGCAAGACAAGGCCTGATTTAAATGAAGGTTGTCCTGAGTCGATTGACTGGGCTTTTATTAAGTATAGTTGGAATTTCAGGAAAAATAAAAGAGTGGGAATATTAAAAAAGCTAGAGGAACATGCAGATAAAAAAATCATCATTATCAAACGTCCTATGGAAGCCAGAAGGTTATTAAGTAGGATCAGAACAGATGGAGTATTAGATGAATGATGAGAGAGGTGATTTCCATACGGGATGAGATCGATGAGTTGATTGAGTAATATCTTGTAGATTCAAAGATTCAAGAAGCATTGAAATTGTATTTAATAGAGCATAAGTAATTCAATTCATACCAAGGAGATCGCAATGAACAATCCACAGTTTAATAAACTGAATCAATATGTTTCTGAAATACAAAGGGAGATTAGTGCTACAGCCGCAGCAACATATATTATTTAAAATGATGTAGTGATTAATGAGTGGTATTCAGGACGACATGATTCACTGACTTCATCTAGAATGGTTGATGCGGATTCCCATTTTAACGTGGCTTCTGTTAGAAAGACCTACCTCGGATTTGCGATTAGTTTGCTTATTGAATTTGGAATGATTCGTAGCATAGATGATGAAATTGGATATTACATAAATGAAGTTCCAGATCTGATAAAAGGAATAACCATACGGCATTGTTTAACTCATACGCACGGTCTGGATATTAGTGAAGGGGAGATAGTGAACTCTTTTTTGCCTGGTACAGACTGGGCCTATACAAATGTCGGTATTAATCTTTTAATCGAGTTGGTTCAATGTGTTACAGGTACATCGCTAGCCAACTATATTCAACATGAATTATTAGAACCAGCAGGACTAGTTGAGACGGGGTGGCGAACTCAATACGAAGAACGATTAATCTATAATTATTATGATGAACAGGATAATCGGGTTGGACCGAATGATAGTTCCGCAGGGGATCAGAGCAATCTTTTTGTCAGTGCCAGAGAATTAGCATTGTGGGGGAATCTACATCTTACTAAGGGTAAGATCCAAGGTGAAGCAATTTTCTCTGAATCCATTTTTAATAGAATTACAAGTCTGCAAACCCCAGAGACATTGCCATCTCATTTACCGAGACAGGGCTTCATCTGGTGGCTGCAAAGAAATACCCCCTTAAATCAGATAGGTAGTAACGTACCTGATGACGCATATCAAATTCTTGGTATAACCGGATGTGCTTGTTTGGTCATTCCTAAATATCAAGCGGTAGCGGTACGGATGTATAATCAATTAAACAATAAGAGGGATTACAACTATTTAAAAGATATAAGAGAGTTTGGTAACAAAGTGATTGAAGCTCTGGAAGTAAACCATTAAAAAATACTTACGAAGGAGTATCCTATGAATGCACAAGAACTAGCCATACAAGCCTGTAAGATTTCTAAAGAATATCTAAAACCAGGTATATCAGAAAAGGAATTTTCGGATATTTGTGAAAAAGTAATGTATTCACTAGGAGCAGAAGATTTATGGTATCCCATGCTTGTAAATTTTAATACAAATTCGAGATATTGCACCCGGGCAAACCATTTACCCTCAGATGATGTTTATTTATTGAAGGATGACATTGTATTGATCGATTTTAGTCCGAAGGTAAACGGATATTGGGGGGATTATTCGGAAACTATCGTGATTACTGAAAATGAAGCTTATACTCGTCTTGCAGCAGACGCAAAGGATGTTTTTGAACAGACCTTTGATTACGCAAAAAGATGTAATACCATCGGAGAATTATTCACCTTTTGTGACAGTCTAATTGAGTCAGTGGGATATCAATTACTAGATCCAAATGGGAATATTGGACATTCCATTGAGGACGAGAATAACCAATCAAAGAGGATATTTATTTGTCCTGACAATGCCAACACGTTGTTAGAAGGAAAAAGGTGGGCCATTGAACCTCATATCGGCAAAGGAAACTATGGGGCGAAATTTGAAAACGTAATTGACCGTTGATTAGGCATGAGGAACTTTAGACAAAATAAAATAAAGGATATGGTTGAGATCATAAAAAGACGAGTGCTACTTATTTTCATGGTGATTATCATCATTACAGTTGTTATAACACCTGTCCTATACGTGCAGGTAAACAAGTACAATTATGCGAATAGAGTAACAAATTATTTATTGGAAGAAGAGAAATATAGCAGAGAAGAAATAGAATCTGTAAAAGGGGTTTGGGGAAAGAAGTTACCTTCTTTTTATACTCTCGTGATCTTTAAGGATGAACCCTATGTGGAATATGTGTACTTTGCTCATAATGAGATTATGCAATTTGACTACCGATTAACTGAAGAGGGTGAGAAAAAAGGAGTTACGAAATCGAAGCTGAAACATTATGTACCCTCCAATTAGAGAAGTGAATTACACAACGCGATACATAAGACATATTTGGACTGTATACAAGTTATTGTATAATCATAATAAATATTCAGAAAAATAAAAAGGGAAGCCGCAAACCCATTTATGGTTAGCGGCTTCTTTATGAAATGAAATACTTATCTTTCATTAAGTACGATAGCTTGCATAAATACTTCTTTATTCCGGTAGCCGGTACTAAATCCGAAATTAAATATCTTGTCTTTCGATTGTTGTGTGGAACCGAGAAGACCTTCACCTAGACCACAGGCTATAGCTAATAATAATGCAAACAAAAACGGTGATGATAAGTTCTATTTCATTATTTCCACCTTGAGAGGAGGTTAAAGCAATACATATAAAAATAAAAGGTATTTTATTCAATATCGTATTGCCTAATACTCTAAGGTGTATGAACATAGCAATTGTAGTTACGATGACTACGTTCAGAAATATGGCTAATTGTTCAGGTACACCCATTCCAGTAAACATATCCGGGAATATAAAGTTAAGTTGCCCCCAAGTTAAACCTGCTAAAATATTTAAAAAAATAGCTGGAATATCCTTAAGCTTAGATCCAGTTCCAAAAAACAGAGCCAATATCACAAAGTTCATCCAACCGAGTGTAAAACCTGTATACGCATAAATGTGGAAGAAAACAGCGCATGTAAATGATATATAAAGGCTGTATAATAGCACGGATCTATTCATAAAATACCTCTTTCAAATGGTACACTTTTACAAAGACGATTGATCATTTTATCGTTGATAAGACGATACTTACTTTCAAGGATTTATACGTTGAACGTGTTAATTACCTTCAATTTCCGTATAAAAGTCACGAAGTAGTTTATTAATTGTTTCCGGAGCCTCCGTTTGAGGGAAATGGTTTAACCCATCAAGTTCTACCCATTTTGCATGAGGGAAGATATCGACAATGGTATAAACAGCTTCTTTATCAGAAACAACATCATGAGTACCATGAATAATTGTAATCGGCACTTGAAGATTTAAAACATTAGATTCCGGACGATACTGAAGGATAGTACGAGTTTGGTTTTTAAATACCGTTGGTTGCCATTTACCAGCTTCCAAAGCGATTTCTTCAGCGCATCCAAGTCGTTTATAGAAGTTAGCCGCATCACTCGGTGTAGTTTGGTGAACAGCAAACATATCTTCATGACCCCCCAACTGGGTCGCACCTTCACTAGTAAATACAGGTCCTCCCATCATGATAATTCCTTTCACAAGCTCCGGATATTTTCCGGCAAACGCAAGAGCTGCCATGCTCCCAATGGAATGACTTACTAACACAAACGGTTCTGTAACTTCAGTAGCATCAAGCACCGTTTTCAAATCGTCAGCATTTTTTTCTGTAGTGTAGAAAGAGGAGTCTACAGGTTTGCTAGAAAGCCCATAGCCACGATTGTCATGTGTAATTAAGCGATAAGAGTTTTTCATCGCTTCAACTTGGTGTTTCCATATATCATGTATCCCCATGTAACCCGATTGAAAGACAATGGTAGGTCCATTTCCCTCTACTTCATAATAAATTTCCAAACCGTCATTTGTTTTTGCCCAGCTCATATAATTGCACTCCCTTAATAGACTAATATCAACATTGTTGTTATTGATTTAATAACATCCAGTTGTTAAGTGTACAATAACATCAAACCTGAAAATGATCAAGATTTATAAGATTGTCTGATATGCTATACTACTAAAGCAGCATGATGGGAGGCAAATTAATGAAGTATTCAACAAAATTCAGTGATGCGATCCACATACTAGTATATATCCATGTTTCCAAAGATAAGGATTTATCCAGCAAGGCAATTGCTCATAGTATTAATACTCATCCTTCTTATGTAAGACAAATCATGTCCTCTCTGAAAAAAGGTGGTCTACTGATCAGTGTCCACGGACACGCAAACCCAAGTCTTGCTCGTGAACCAGAAAAAATAAATCTACTTGATATTTATAAGGCAGTAGAGGGGAATAAGCAGATCTTACACTTAGATACACACACAAATCCTGATTGTATAGTTGGCTGTAACATCCAAAAGATTACGGCTTTATACTTTCAAGAAATCCAAAACACCACTGAACGAAAAATGGAGCAGATTTACTTGTCTGACTTGGTGCATAAAATATCCGACATCGAGCTAAAGAGCTCTAGTGAGAAACAGAGTTTTTGGTTCATTGAGGTTGACCATGTAGATTAAGAAGTTTTCTGTATTTATTGAATTAACAGGAAACCTTTAATTAAAACTAAAAGGAGTAGTTCGCCGATGGCAGCTGCTCCTTTTTACGTTATTTTAATGGGCGGTATAGTTTAGTTATACTTGTTATTTACGAGATATATGAAAGCTCTCTATGGTTAACTAGGAAATTAGAGGAGAATGAATAGGGATGGTTGAAAAGATAAGATGAACGTAGTCTAGTTCAAGGATATACGTCTTATAACAAGGTGTTTCTCATCGTGTTTATACCTATTTAAATTGGCAAGTAGACTTTATATTAGCAAAGTAATAATGAATGGAGGGTATTCTCATAATTATTTACTCAGAGGAAAAGGTACAGAATGCGAATGATGTAGCACAAGTATTTAAGAATTCCGGAATAAAACGTCCTCATGAAGACTACGAACGAATACAAAGAATGATAGATAACGCAGATATTTTAATTACGGCTTGGACTAAAGGAAAGATGATCGGGGTTGCAAGAGCGATAACGGATTATTCGTATTGCTGCTATTTATCTGATTTAGCAGTAGATACAGCTTACCAAAAGGATGGAATTGGAACAGAACTGGTCCATCGTGTACAAGCTCGAATCGGAGATGAGTGTTCTTTGGTGCTTCTTTCTGCACCAGGAGCAGTAGAATATTATCCTCGATTAGGTTTTGAAAAAGAAGATAAAGCGTTTGTAATGAAGAGAAAGAAATGATCAGAGATCAAACATAGGACTAACACAATATAAAAAAGGGTGAAAAACATGTCTCATCAAGGTTTTACGAACTGTCTTCAAATGTTTCCAAGCACAGATATGGATAAAACAGCAGCATTTTATGTAAGCATTGGTTTTCGGGAAGTACGTTATTTTGATTCGGAAGAACCTCATATTTGTCTTTATAAGGATCGGCTTGAAATTGTTTTTAGGGAGGTGGACTAATGAAACCTTTTACTTTTGATGTTCCTATGGTAAAAAGAGCCTATAAAAAGGCGCATCGGGACTTATATTTGTACATTAGCAAACCGGAATCAGAAGGAGAAAATAGACCGGTCTTATTATTTTTTAATGGTGGGAGTTTTAAGAAGGATCCAATAACTCCAGATCAATTTCAGTATCAAGCTAAACATTTTTCAAGTAAAGGGATTGTTAGTATTTGTGTTGATTATCGGAACGGATCGGATGCAGATTTCACACCTGTACAAGCGATCTGTGATGTGAAGTCTAGCATTCGATGGGTAAAGGATCACCACCTAGAGTTAGGGATTGATCCGAATCGTATTATTGTGTGCGGTGCATCGGCGGGCGGGTATATTACCGTTTCGGCATTCATGTTTTCGGAAATTGATGATGAAGTGAATCATACAACTGATTATAACGTGAGCGAGCTGATTATTTTTGCGGCGGGTATGGATGCCGTTGATATTACAACTCGGCTTTTTCCTGAATTGGTGCCTATCTCGCAGACGATCTCTCCAAAGCATCATATTAAGCGTTGTTTACCGCCGACCCTGTGGATGTGTGGAACAGGAGATGTTCTGTATGAAGAGAATATAGAATTCATTAACCAGATGAAGAAAGCGGGCAATGAAATACAATTTTTGACCTATGATGGTATGGAGCATGGATTTTTTAATTACGGTAGGCATGAGAACCTATACTTTGATAGAACAATAAAAGACATGGAGAATTACCTTAAAGAAAAGCATTATGTACTGGAAGATCAATGATAGTCCTTACATATTTGATAAAGGAAAGGGAGCAGTGAAGTGAGGACTTGATTCTCAGTATTGCTGCTTTTTTTGTTATTTACTTGTCTGATATATAAATCGAAATAGAAGAAGATAAATTCTTCCATATCGTTTAAAATACAAAATAAGGAATTTTTAATTCAGAAAGGAGAGTTGAAACTTATCCCTACAGTTGGATTACTTGGAATGATACATGATGAAGAGCTGAGACAGAAATATCATTGTACATTACCACTTTATAAACAGATAATAGTAGACTTTGCACCTGATCTTATCTGCGGTGAAGTTCATCCGCTTAGTTGGAAGAGGTACCTGGAAGATAACACGGATAAGGGATATTGGGGAGAACCGGCAAGTGAATATTGGGATTTGATCTTTCCTTTATGTGAAGAGAAAAAGCTGGATTTTGTCCCGATTGATTGGTTTGAGCTAGATGTATGGAATAATTTTGGCGCTGATTTAGATTTCTCAGAAGATCAAAAAAAGGATTTTCAAGTTATGGAGAAGGATTGGTTTGCGAAGCAATTACAAACGTCTGAGTATGGAAAAATTCCATTTAACTCAAAAGAGTTTGATGTGATAACGAAGAAAAAGTATGAATGGCTAAAGGATCTGAATGAAAAGTCATATCAACTTCGTTGGCATATTCGTAATCAAATTATGGTTGAAAGAGTGAGAAATACTTACAAAAAATATCCGAACAAAAGAATTTTATGTACTGTTGGGGCGGATCATAACTACTTTTTTGAAAAAGAATTAAAGCAGGACTCGATTGAATTTATTTATCCGATTAGTAGTTTACGGGGAACAAATAAGATGATGGAGGCATAATAATTATGGCTACGTGGATCACTCATTTTAGAATTGCTGAGAGATTAATAGATTTGGGTTTACCTGTATGTAAAGAAGAATTCGTAGTCGAAATATTGGTCCAGATTGTGGAATTTATCGTGAGGGAGCAGGACTCATTCCTCCAAAGGAAATAACACATTTTGAAATCGATAGAAAAATAAACGCAGACCTATTTTATAATCAGTATCTTCTTCATAACGAGAACGATATCCATACGAAAAGGTTATCTTTTTATCTGGGCTATTATCTTCATCTTGTGACCGATCAGGAGTGGAGCAAATGTTATCAAGCTAAAAAGAAAGAACCACTATATCAAAATATAATAGGAACACCTGAATATTGGAGTTTAATTAAAGAAGATTGGTACGGAATCGATTTTGAGTATTTAAAAAACAATAAAGATCATATCTTCTGGACTACTTTTCAAAATATCACTGAATTTGAGGATTACTTAGATATTTTCCCTAAAGGACAAGTGACTTAACAGATCGGGCGGATCACATCGTTTTATTTAGAAAATACAATTCCGAATAATCATCATTTTATATATCTTACACAAAGTGAAGTAGATGAATTTGTGGAGCATACGGTATCTAGAATCATTGAAATACTAGAAACACGTATCGATAAAATGAGTTTGAGGGGAGATCAATATGACGCAATGGCGCAATCCATTGAGGCGAAATTAAAAGAAATGAATATTTCTTTGCCACCTTCGAGTAATCCTGCTGCACAGTATACGAATTACGTGATTGTTAATGGGATTATGTTTGTCTCTGGTAAAGGACCATCTGGACAACCGAAAGGTAAACTCGGCTCTACATACACAACTCAAGAAGGATATGAATTCGCTAGGACAACAGGAATTGAGATTTTAGCTGTACTTAAAGAGGCACTTGGTAGTCTAGATAAAGTAAAACGCGTTGCGAAGATCCAAGGTTTTGTAAATGCAGAACCTAGCTTTGAAGAACACCATAAAGTGTTAAACGGAACATCCGATCTCATGTATGAGGTCTTTGGAGAAAAAGGAGTTCACGCAAGATCCGTATTAGGGGCTGTATCGGTAAGAGATAATCTTCCCATTATCGTGGATTCTATATTTGAAGTGGAAGAGTAGATAACTATGAAGTTTTAGAAAACGCTATCACACCTAAGAATATAAGAGATTGGAGCTAACACATGAGTCAGTATACGATAGGAATCGATCTTGGTGGTACGAACATCAAGGCAGCCATTTTTAATAAAGAATTCAAAACGGTAGTTGAAAAAAACGTTCAAACGGAAGCAATCAAAGGTCCAACCCATGTGCTAAATAGAATGAAAGAAACCATAATTGAACTGTTGCAAACCTCTAATTTGTCGCAGGCTGACATAAGATGTATGGGAATGGGCATCCCCGGTCTCTTGAATCCGGATGAAGGTCTCTCAATCTTCTCCCCTAATTTTCCTAGTTGGGAGAACATTCATGTTGTAAATAAGATGGAGAATACCCTTGGAATTCCCACCTTTATTGACAATGATGTTCGTGTAAATCTCTATGGTGAATGGCGATTTGGATCAGGTATTGGATTCGATAATCTTGTGTTAATTACGTTAGGAACAGGATTGGGATCAGGAATAGTTAGTGGTGGCAACGTGTTATATGGAAAGACCTCAAGTGCTGGGGAAATTGGTCATATGAATATGTACAGAGAAGGTCGCCCTTGCAAATGTGGCAGTTCAGGTTGTTTAGGTAGATATGTTTCAGCTGTAGGAATGGTCAACACTTTAATTGAACGGCTCAGTGACGGTCATAAAAGTATCATTCAAGAATGGGTTCAACAAGATCAAAGCCAAATTACGGCTCAAATGATTTCTAATGCGTATGATGTAGGAGATAAAGTCGCAATTGAAGTAATGCATGAGACGGGGAGAATCTTAGGGTTTGGCCTTTCCAATGTCATTAATTTATATAACCCAGAGATGATTATTGTCGGCGGGGGAATGTCTGCAGCGGGAGATCGATTACTGAATGTGGTTCGGGAGACAACGGCTAAGCATGCATTAAAGTTATCCAATGAGGCATGTAAGATTCAGGAAGCTAAGTTAGGTGGAAAAGCAGGCATGATTGGTGCTGCTGTATATGCAAGCGAAAGAATGACAAAGAAACTCTCCAATGGAACTAGAATAGAAATCTGATTTGCGATGAGGGGGAGAAACAGTGGAAACGTCAGAGACATCTGAGATATCAAAGATATTAAGGCCATCAATGGTTATCAGGTCAGCTTCATTATCAGAAGCACCCATCATTCTAAACCTGTGGCAAAATTCGGCTAAGTGGCTTAATTCGAAAGGGATATACCAATGGCGTCCGGAGTTTTTTAATCTGGATCAGGTTATTGAATTTTTAACAAATGGATCTGATGTTTACATTGCGGAGCTGAATTCAGAGGTAGTAGGGACTTATATTATTACTTGGACAGATCCTTTTATATGGAAGGAACTGGATAATATAAATTCAGGTTATATCCACCGATTTGCCGTGAATAGAGATTATAAGGGAATGGGGATCGGAAATATTATCTTGAGAACAGCGGAACAGCAGATTAAAAGCCGGGGGAAGACTTTTGTAAGATTGGACTGTATGGCAGATAACAGCAGACTAAATGCATATTATCAAGATTATGGATTTAACTATATAAGATCAATAAATGGAGATGGATGGAGCGCTAATCTGTATGAAAAGCAGTAAATGAGCAGTATTTCCGCGTTAATAACGTAAAATAATCTTACTATAGAACATTTTAATAGCGTTATAAAAAACATTTTATGGATTTTTATCTCGTATTTTATTTTGTTATCCTGTATATTTAACTACAAACTTTTATGCGTTTTGACAAAGAGAAGCCTACAGACTTTAATACAACAAAGGAGTGCATCGAAAAAGTGTCCATGATAACGAGAGAAACTACAGATCAAAATATGCTGATTGCTACAGAGTATGTTCATTCCGTTTATGAATCGGTTGTTGCCAGAAATCCACAGGAGTTTGAATTTCATCAAGCGGTAAAAGAAATTCTAGATTCTCTTATTCCCGTTATCGCTGCTCATCCTAAGTACTGGGAAAACAGTTTGCTTGAACAGCTAGTTGAACCCGAACGTGTTATTACTTTCCGCGTACCTTGGGTTGACGATCAAGGTAAGGTACAAGTAAACCGCGGATTCCGCGTACAGTTTAATAGTGCAATCGGTCCTTATAAAGGTGGACTGCGGTTCCATCCTTCTGTGTACGCAGGGATTGTTAAGTTCCTAGGCTTCGAACAAATTTTCAAAAATGCATTGACGGGTCTGCCAATCGGGGGCGGTAAAGGCGGTTCTGATTTTGATCCAAAAGGAAAATCGGATCTTGAAGTAATGCGTTTTACGCAAAGCTTTATGACTGAACTATATAAGTACATTGGTTCAGATGCTGACGTTCCAGCGGGAGACATCGGCGTAGGCGCAAGAGAAATTGGTTATATGTTTGGACAATATAAACGTCTTACAAGTAGTCATGAGTCTGGTGTCTTGACGGGTAAAGGATTACAGTACGGTGGTAGTCTTGCACGTAAGGAAGCCACTGGATTCGGATGTGTGTACTTTGTTGACGAGATGTT
This sequence comes from Paenibacillus sp. Marseille-Q7038, assembly GCF_965111595.1. Classification (NCBI taxonomy): domain Bacteria; kingdom Bacillati; phylum Bacillota; class Bacilli; order Caryophanales; family Paenibacillaceae; genus Paenibacillus; species Paenibacillus sp. Marseille-Q7038. The sequence goes on from NZ_CBCOOM010000001.1 coordinate 364,646, forward strand.
GAAATCGAAAGATCTGAGCTTCGAAGACAGCACGGTCGTTGTATCCGGTTCCGGTAATGTATCGATCTATGCGATTCAAAAAGCTCAAGAACTTGGTGCGAAGGTTGTCGCTTGTAGTGACTCCGCTGGATATGTATATGATCCAGAAGGTATTAATCTGGAGACGGTGAAACGTCTAAAAGAAGTAGAACGTCTGCGGATCAGCGAGTATGTAAAAGAGCATCCTCATGCTACTTATACGGAAGGCTGTGAAGGAATTTGGTCTATTCCTTGTGATATTGCACTTCCTTGTGCAACACAAAATGAGATTGACGAACATTCTGCTATCTTGCTAGTTAAAAATGGAGTGAAAGCAATTGGTGAAGGAGCTAACATGCCTTCTACGCTGGATGCGATTGATATTTTCCATGAGCATGGCGTTTTGTTTGGACCAGCAAAAGCTGCCAATGCTGGCGGTGTAGCCGTATCAGCACTTGAAATGTCACAGAACAGCATGCGGTTGTCCTGGTCATTTGAAGAAGTAGATACCAGACTTCAAGAGATCATGCGTAACATTTATAGCAGCAGCGTTGAAGCAGCAGATCAATACGGTTGCTCAGGTAATCTGGTCGCTGGGGCAAATATCGCAGGTTTCCTTAAAGTAGCAGACGCGATGCTCGCTCATGGGATTGTCTAATTAAATAATTAAAAAGCGGTTATTAGCTTGTTAACAATGCAACCGTCTTCCCTAGGGTGAAGTGACCCCTTAAAGTTAGACACGGTTATTTCATTAGGCAACTTTTTCAAAATGAGTTCGGTATTGCACTGGACTCATTTTGAATTTTGCCTTGATCCGTTTCATATTATAGTAATTGATATATTTTTCTAATTCTGATTTAAAATGTTCTATACTTTCAAATTCCTTTAAATAGAGGAACTCTGACTTCATAATGCCAAAGAAGTTCTCCATTACAGAGTTGTCGTAACAGTTTCCTTTACGTGACATACTTTGAATAATTCTTCTTGATTCAAGGGCATGACGATATTGCTTCATTTGATAGTGCCATCCCTGATCTGAATGTATCAATAGTTTATGTTTTTTCGGGAGACGTTCTAAAGCCTTTTCTAACATCTCTGAAACAAGTGAATACGTTGGTCTAGAGCCGATTGTATAGGTAATAACTTCTCCGTTAAACAAGTCTAACACAGTTGATAAATAGAGCTTCTCACCAAATAATTTAAATTCTGTAATATCCGTAACCCACTTTTCATTCGGAGCTTCTGCCGTAAAGTTACGGTTTAGAATATTTGGCGCAATTTTGCCCACCGTTCCTTTGTACGATTTATATTTTTTCATGCGAACTACGCTTTTTAAGCCTAATTCTTTCATGATACGCTGCACTTTCTTATGGTTCACCTTTTGCTCACGATTGGCTAGTTCATCTCGAATGCGACGATAGCCATATCGACCTTCATGTTCCTCGTAAATCGCTTTGATTTCAGCCTTCAAGTCAGCATCTGGATCTGGACGATCTAGCTTCTTCACTACATCGTAATATGTGCTTCGTGGAATAGCAGCAAATGCCACAAGCGCCTTCACCGAGTATTTATGCCTTAATTCATAGATGACCTTTACTTTGTCTTCCTTGGTGATTTTTTCTTGTTTTGAACTAAGGCATTTAACTTTTTTAAATACTCATTTTCCATTCGTAAACGTTCCACTTCTGCCTGTAAGGCCTCTACGGACCCTTCTACTAACGTTTGATTCTTTCGTTTGATCGATTCTTTTTTCACGGATGGACGCCCCTTTTTCTTTGGTCTTAGGGCGTCCATTCCATGTGATTTTAAGCTCTCTTGCCAGCTTAAAATGGTGCTATGACTTGCAATATTAAATATTGCAGCCGTTTCTCTAGCAGACGTCCCGAATTCGTTCATATAATTAAGTACGTCTAGTTTATCCTGTATGGAATACGGTGTATAGCGCTTTTTAAAAACTTCTTCACCATGGTGCTCATATTGCTTAATCCAATTTAATAAGACAGAATGATGGATTCCTATCGATTTCGCAATCGATTTTATTCCTTCCGATCCATTTTGATAACGCATAACTGCTTGTAATTTTTTATCTGAACTAAACTTAGCCATATAAAAACTGCACCTCCAATGTTAGTTAATGTCTAACATTTGGGGTGCAGTTCAGGGAAGGCGGTTTTTAATTTTAATTTTTTGCGTGAATAGAATAAGGTGTTTACATTTTAATGATTAGATAGAGGATTTTTACATATAGGTCAAGAAGTATAGAGGTTATCGCATTAGCAATATGTTAGCTGGATATCAAAGATTCTATTACAGTAAAGAAAGGAGTTCATACGGGTGAATATCCTATGGGATTTTGATGGCACCTTGTTTAATACATACCCTGCTTATACTGAAATTCTTTATGAGATTCTTGACCATGCGGTTTCTAAAAAAGATATACATAATCACCTGAAAATTTCATTTACTCATGCTGTTCAGTATTACGGTTTATCAGAAGAACAGGTAAAAAGACTATTTGCTATGGAGAAAGCAATACACCCAGCAGATGCGCCTCCCTTTCCGTTCGTTGAGGACATTGTGAAATTTGCCGATCTGAATGTCATCATGACGCATAAACCTCGTAAAGATGTAGTACATATTTTGGAATATTATGACTTTGAAGATTACTTTACAGAAATTGTTGCTATCGATGATGGGTATCCGAGAAAACCTGATCCTGCATCGTACATTTATTTACATCATAAATATAAGATTGATCTAGTGATTGGTGATCGCGAGATTGATATCGTCCCGGCAAAGTCTATCGGAATAAAGACATGTCTATTTCAGAACAGTACTCCTGGAGCAGATTTATACTTATCGGCATATGAGGACTTTTTTGAAACTGTTGAATAATAGTTCTGACTAATCGATTGACTAATCGAAAGTTAGCCACAATAAAAAACCTCCAAACTATATTGGAGGATAGAAAATTATTTACTGTCAGATCCTGATTGTGCTAGTACAGAACCTGCTAATGATTTTGAAGTTTTAGTAGCGGAGTTACTTTGCAAAACGGCTGATGCTTTCTTAGACATTTTTTTAGAAGATACCTTATTCGTACTAGATTTAGCCATAGTAACGACACCCCTTAGTTTTTAATTTTATATATATTTAAACTACTGAGTTAATTGTAAACATGGATGCAATCTCACCAAGAAAGAATTTTAAGGAGAATGAGATAATGAATATCCTTTTACGAGAGCTTAACGAAAGAGATCCTGAAATCATTTCGAATGCTTTTAAACAGCAAGGTTGGGAGAAGCCAGCCGATTTATATACAAGGTATCTGGATGAACAAAAAAAGGGTGAACGTGTATCGATTGTTGCTGAAGTAGATGGCGATTTTGCTGGATATGTCAATGTGTTATGGGATTCGTATTATCCTTCTTTTCGAGAAAAAGGGATTCCTGAAATTAATGATCTCAATGTGTTAATTAAATATCGCCGATTAGGCATTGGCTCTAAGTTGATGGATAAAGCAGAAGAAATTATTGAAGAACGTTCTGATTCTGCCGGAATTGGGGTGGGGTTATTTTCGGATTACGGAAACGCTCAAATCTTATATGCAAAACGGGGTTATACCCCTGACGGCAGAGGAATACATAATGGTCAGCGATATATTGAATATGGAGATGTTGCCACAATCGATGATGATCTTACCCTTTATTTAACTAAAAAACGGATCAAACCAGAGATTCACATCAAGAACATAAAAGAAGAACAAGCAGAAGCGTTTTGGAAAATAAGACTTGAATCATTAAAAGTAAGCCCCGAGGCATTTGGAACTTCTTACGAAGATTCAGTTGCTACTCCAATCCATGAAGTTGTGAAAAAGATCAAAAATGAACAAGGCGAGTATATTTTAGGAGCATTCACAAAAGACGATCGAATCGTAGGCATTGCCGGTTTCAGAAAAGGGCAAGGAATGAAATTTAAGCATAAAGGAATGGTATGGGGAGTTTATGTTTCACCCGAATATCGAGGGAAAGGAATCGGCAAGAGCCTCATGGTAGAAGTATTGAACCGAGGCAAAGATATAGAAGAGTTGAAGCAAATCAATCTCAGTGTAATAACGGTAAATAGATCCGCAGTAGAACTGTATAAGAAATTAGGGTTTGAATCTTATGGTGTTGAAAAGAATGCTTTGGAGTATATGGGTGAGGCATATGATGAAGAGCACATGACTTATTTTTATAAGTAAACTTAGAAGACAGCGCAGAAAGAAGGTAGCTTGATGGGAACGTTCTTTATTATCTTATTACTATTCATTATTACAACCAGTGTTGTCACTATGGAAGTAAGGTTAAAGAGAAAAATCGAAAGAGACGAAGGATTACATTCGAGACTTGATTTAGTTATAAAAGAGATAAGAGAGATCAAGGAAGTTATTAACAAAGAATCTTAAGAACAGGAAGGGTGAGTGGATGAAGTTCATCGTTTCGGCAAGTGTGATTGTATTGAATGAGGACAATAAGATTTTACTGATGAAAGGTCGCAGAGGTTGGGAGATGCCGCAGGGTTGTGTAGAAGAAGGAGAGTCCATACGCCAAGCAGCCATTCGTGAGGTTAAAGAAGAAACAGGAATTGATATTGAACTAACTACTTTTTGCGGTACCTATCAGAATATAACAAGAGGTGTATGTAATCATATTTTTACCGGTATACCGATGGGTGGAGAACTTAGGACAAGTATAGAGAGTGATGAAGTTGGCTATTTTTCACTAGAAGAAGCGGATCAGTTAATTACCTGGGGGAACTTCAAAGAAAGAGTTCATCTCGCATTGGATAAAGCGAAGCATCCTTTTCTCATTGAGTTTACAGAATAAAATACCTTGGTTTAAGTAATTCAGTTTATAAAACTTGTTATCATGAAATTAAAGTTGAAGAACACTCCAGATACAGGAGAGCGATATCTCTCGGTACCGGGTCTTTTTCCAGAAGTATAATAGAAGAGCAGTTACATGCTGAATGTAGCTGCTCTTTTTTTATTTATTTTGAAGCCACTTTATCGGTTTATGGGAGAAAATGACTTAAGACTATCGCTACTCATGCACAATATGTATAATTATGGTAATAAAAGTAAAGGAGGATGAAATGAGCGGGATCATGAATTTAGATCAGGTTGTTCATCTTTTTCAGGAAGAATTCCAAAAATCCCTTATTGGCATATACTTGCATGGCTCGATGGCAATGGGATGTTTTCATCCGGATCATAGTGATCTAGACATCTTAGTGATCGTGAAGAAGGGACAATCCAGAGATACATATAAGAGAATTGCATCCGGACTTATTCGGATTGAAGAAGAGTTACATCTGGCAAAAGGCATAGAGTTAAGTGTGGTTTTGGAAAAATATACAGAAGAATTCGTATATCCTACTCCGTTTGAATTTCATTATTCTTTAGCGCATAAGGAAAAATATAAAGCGGACCCGGATTATCTATGCGGTGGTTATGGAGATACGGATTTAGCAGCTCATTTCGTAGTTATCTATCACCGGGGGATCGTACTCTATGGAAAATCGATTAGAGATGTTTTTACAGCGATTGATAAGTCGTATTTTATAGCATCGATTCAATCGGATGTAGATGAAGCGACCGAAGGGATTATTAAGAATCCGGTTTATTATGTCTTGAATTTATGCAGAGCGTTACTCTTTCTCAAAGAAGAGGTCGTATCTTCTAAAAGAGAAGGCGGGGAGTGGGCCACTCAGTTTGTCCCTAAGAAATATGTAGTGGTCATACATAACTGCCTTGCCGCATATCAAGGTAAAGCTGATGTGATCCAGCAGGATGATCCGTTGTTGCTTGAGTTTGCTTCTTATATGTTAGAAGAAATTGATAAAGCAGGGAGTGTAGTCTAGTGGAAGAAGTAAAATGGCTTACATGGGCAAAGCAGATCCAGGCAATCAGTCAGAATGGACTCGCCTATGGTAAAGATATTTATGATATTGAGAGATACGAGCAGCTGAGAAGCTTAAGCATAGAAATAATAAACACCTATACGAAAGTGGATTCGAATCTGATTACCGATTTATTCGCAAATGAAACCGGGTATGCCACTCCCAAGGTAGATGTGAGAGGTGTCATTTTTCAGGAAAATAAAATTCTTCTGGTTAAAGAAAAAGCGGATGGAGCTTGGGCGCTCCCTGGTGGATGGGCAGATATCGGTTTATCTCCACGCGAAATTGTAGTGAAAGAAGTAAAAGAAGAATCGGGATTTGATGTAGTGCCTCGGCGGTTACTTGCTGTGTTGGATAAAAATAAGCATCATCATCTCCCTTCTCCGTACCATGTGTACAAAATATTTATATTATGCGACATCATTGGTGGCAGTGCGATGGAAGGCATGGAAACAAGTGAAGTGAATTTCTTTGATCGATCCGATCTACCGCAGCTCTCCGAGGAGAGAAATACATACGGACAGGTCCAAATCATGTTTGATAAAGGTTTACAAGCGAATAGTGAAGTGGTTTTTGATTAACTAAGGTAAGAAATATTCATATAAGTGACGGGTCATCTCCTAAATTTCCTCGATCTAGGGAGGAGTAATTCGAATCAATACTCAAAAAATGAAATACATTACATTCATCATGGTGATTTCTTTGTTGTTGAACATTATTTTAGCCAGGATGCTGATTACGAAAAACAATACGATAGACGATGCGATTTCCAGCCATACCTTTCAAATTCAAGTCGATTTAGTGGAACTAGAAAGCGCAATTAATTATCAAATGGAGCAAAATTGGCAAGATGATAACGTTGTTTTGGAGAAATTGGAAGATGTTAAAGAAGAATTAGATTCTTTAATGAAAATAGGTCAAAGCTTAGGAAGATTAACCAAAGAACAAGAAGCAGAGCTGTCCATCTTTTATAACTATGTATCCAAATATCCTGATTATACAGGCGTTCCTAATACAGTTCTAAGTTCTGAAGATAGAAGAAAGCTAGCAGCGCTAGCAAGTAATCTTCCTAAAGCAGGCTGGGGAATGAACATCGGTTATAGTGGCGATTGGGACAGCTTTTCTGAAAAATTAACAAAATTACTTAAACAAAGTACTAATTAGAATGGCCGGTGCTCATATGATAACGGAACTAGATAAACAAGAGTTTTACAAGGTGAAACCTATCACGGATCAGTGTAGAAATGTGGAAGTCCGTGCAGTGGTGAACGGGATGAATCCCGGTTCGATTTATGTAGATCATGGGACGGATGTTACTGCCGCTATGATTTGGATCCAAGGTCAGTCCGGGTTTCATATAGTCGGAGATCCTAGAAGTGAATCTTTCTTGACGCATTTAGAGACTTACATGAACAATGAAGTTGAACCTAGACTCAAAAAGTTGAATATGGATGGTGTGGAAATAAGTGTGGAAAATGATCGTTGGGCCGAAACACTGCAAACTATATTTAAAAAGCGAATCCTATTAAATGCTAATCAATATGTGTTCAAAATGAATGAAAAAGACGGAAAACAAAGTAGTAATCATATGCAAGATACGATGATTCATAGAATAGATCGAGATTTATTTGAATCTAGCGGATTTAATAATAAATCATTCCTCGAACAGAAGATCGCTATGTTCTGGGAATCGAAAGAACAATTCTTTGAGCACGGTTTTGGATATATGGCAGAACATAATCATAATGTGATAAGTGTATGTTTTTCTGCTTTTGTAGATGGCCACACGCATGCGGTAGATATAGAAACACTAGTTGAGTATAGAAATAAACAGGTCGGAACAGCAGTAGCGGAAGCATATATGGAAGAGTGCAAACATAAGGGAGTAAAACCATATTGGGATTGTACGCCAGAGAATGTGGGTTCATTGCGCCTGGCTGAAAAGATGGGAATGTCTCTTTCCTTCGATTATCGGATTTTCTGGTATAACATCACCTAAATATAGGGAGGCCATTAACATGATAGACATGAAGCAGATCTTTCTTATTACTGATATTTCTGGGTATTCCCCTCAAATCAGCCGGTTACTATCGATGATGAACTATGTCAGATTTACTACTATAGAAGAGGTAAAGGATTTAACCGTTCAAGAGTTAGATTTTTTAATGGATTCCAAGAGTAATTCGATTGGTGCCTTGTTATTACATTTTGCAGCGGTGGAATATGCTTACCAGGTGGGTACGTTTGAGAAAAGAGGATTGAATGAGGAAGAAACAGCGATCTGGGGCGCAGCACTCCGCCTTGGAGAAGAAGGCCGAAATAAAATTAAGGGAAATGAACTAAGCTATTATATCGAAAAGCTACAATCAGTGAGGCAACGAACGTATGAATTATTTAAAACAGTAACGGATGAATGGCTCTATACAGAAGAAGAATTTTGGGCTCAGCAACAAGCCAATTATTATTTTATGTGGTTTCATGTATTCGAAGATGAGATCAATCATAGAGGCCAGATTAGAATGATAAGAAAAAGAATGGATAAGTAAATAGGTACGAATAAAAGTTGATTTTGCGGGGTTTTTCTCAGCGGAATCAACTTTTTTATTTGTCTTTACTGGGGAACAGAAAAGAGTAAGAATCAATAAATCATACATAACTTAATTTAATTAATGTCAAGTAAAATGTTTTAAATTATTTTAAGGGGTTTAAATCTAGAACAAGCAAGCATCACTAAGATATCAAAAATTAAAAAAATATGAAAAACAAAAAGTGAGAATCTCAAGGAGGAATTTATCATGTTAAACAAAAATACAAACAATTTGGAAAATGTAAAGAAAACGGACAAGGTAGACGCAAATGAAAGAATCGTAGGTTCATTTAGAACAGAAGAAGAAGCAAGCCGCGCTATTGAGCAGTTGAAATCGGAAGGTTTCCGTACAGAAGATATTTCAGTAATTGCAAAAGATAAAAAAGATATGAAAGCAATTAGTGAAGAGACAGGAACGAAAGCTCCTGAAGGTGTAGCAACAGGTGCAACAGCAGGCGGATTGGTCGGCGGAATCGCTGGTCTATTAGCAGGACTTGGAATCATGGCTATTCCTGTATTTGGTCCAATTATGGTAGCAGGTCCAATCGCAGTAACACTTACAGGTACTGCTGTTGGTGCAGGTGCCGGCGGACTCGTGGGCGGTTTGATTGGTCTCGGTATTCCAGAAGAAGACGCGAAGGAATATGAGTCTAATGTTAAAGAGGGTCAAATCTTGGTGCTGGTGGAAGAAAACGCGGGTAATAAAACAAATGTACACGATATCTTCCGTAATAATAACGCTACAAATGCGCACCTCTTTAATAAAAAACAAGGAGTACGTAATTCCTCGGTAACAGCTACTCCGGATACGACAGGTGCTAATCTTGATCGTAGAAGTGCCGATCTAGATCGAAAAGTTACAGCTGAGAATGTGGGCACTGGCCGTTTTGACTCAGGTGAAGATGAAAAGACAATGCGTCTTCGTGAAGAACAACTGGACGTGTCTAAAAACAAGTCTAAAGTTGGCGAAGTAGAAGTTCATAAAGAAGTTGTTGAAGAGCAGAAAACCATTAATGTTCCTGTAAATCATGAAGAAGTCGTAATAGAACGCAAAGCAGTTACTGATAATACGACAAACGAACCTATTGGAAAAGATGAGAGCATTCGTATTCCAGTAAGTGAAGAACAAGTAGAAGTAAATAAACGTAATGTAGTAACAGGAGAAGTGGAAGTTCACAAAGAAACCGTTCAAGATACAGAACAAGTAAAAGATACGGTGAAACGCGAAGAAGCTCGTATTTCCCGTGAAGGTGAACCAGCAGTGAATGGAGATTTGGATACAAATAATGGGCGTGAAGCACTTAACCGTGGAACGGTAAGTGACAATACAATCAACCGTCCAAGACGCTAATCTTGGTACAATGAACGGAAAATAAAGAAATAAACAAACCCGATGAGTCTTGTACTCATCGGGTTTTTTACTGTAGAAAGAGTCATTACAACTTATATTCATAAATAGGAACTACAATCACAATTAGTTATTCAGTTATTCGATGTACTTAAGTTGACTGCAGCCTCATTTTTAACGAATTTAACAAATAGAAACCTTACCAAAGGTCCAATCACCAGTAATTGAGCAGGGTAGGCGACAATCACATTTTTTAGAATCGTCCGTCCATAGTTTACGAGGATCGAACCTTCGATGCCATTCATAATCATAGATGTAATAAGTCCGTAGACCGACATGCAGAGCACCATACCTATAACCATACAAGTAGATGTAGCGAGAATGACATATAGCGTCTTGGATTTATCATAAGGCAATGAAAATGCGGCTTTTCGAGCAATAGGTCCAACAATAAAAGATTCTACTAAAAAAGCAATGACGAATGTTAAAGCAAATTGTGATAAAATACCAGAAATAGGTAATGTGGTTAACAAACCATTCAAATACATGTTGTAAAAGAACATGACACATACCATTCCAAAACACATCATTAATCCAAAAATAATTCCTTCTTTTTTGTTACTAGGCAATTTCTTTTTCTTCCTTTCGTTTTGCAGATAAGCTTTAGTATAGTGACATAAAAATTTCTTAGTAAGTGAACATTTTGTGAATTTTAACACGGAATTTATAATTTTTTTATTAACTCGGTTGATCGGTGTAAATTAAACTCGTTTTTAATCATGGAGAAGAAGGTGTGAATGATGGATCAATATACCCATCTCGGCGTATATGGCATACTCGTGAAAGATGATCGAATCTTGCTCGTCCAAAAATCGAGAGGTCCGCATAAGGGGAAATGGGATCTTCCCGGTGGATCGATTGAGTTTGGTGAAGAGCCTCTGTTTACGCTAAAGAGAGAGTTCCAAGAAGAGACAGGAATTGAAGAGTTAGAGGCGGTTATTCATAGTGCTCCGTCATATACTCTTATTCATCCGTTTAGAAAAGATCAGCTAGAGGAAATGCATCACATCGGGATCATTTACAAAGTGAGTATAAATAATGAAAATTTCATCTTGAAGACAAGTGGAGATGGTCATGATTCTCTTGGAGCAAGGTGGATCTGTAGGGATGAATTTATTGAACTGGAAGTCACACCGTTTGTAGAAGGAATAAGGGGGGAGATTTTATGAAATATAAAGCTGTAGTTCTAGATTTGGATGGAACATTATTAAACACAGATAAAAAAATATCGGATCGAAACAAGCAAGCGGTTCTTGACTGTCATGAGCAAGGGATGAAAATCATTTTTGCTACGGCAAGACCTCCAAGGACGGTCACTTCTTTTTTACCGCAGGAGCTACAGGATATTGGAGCATTTATTTATTATAACGGTGCGGAAGTGTTATGCAGAAGAACTAACTATTTATTTTCTCATCGTATTTCTGCACTGCTCACAATGGAGATTATTGAATTTTGTTTACTTGTGGAGCCGCACGCTCAAGTGACGATGGAGGTCAGTGATCAGTGGTTTAGTTACAAGGAATATGATGCGATGAGCATTATGAAGGTAACGACCAATCCGCTTGTTCTGCCGTTAGAAGAATTCAAGAAAAATAAAGCAACGAAGATTTTGATAACGGGTTCTTCTGCTGAACTTAAACAAGAACTTCTTACTCGTTTTGGAGATAAAGTACATATGCTAGTCACTGACCAGAATGAATTGGTTCAGATTATGCCGCTAGATACATCGAAGGAGAGAGCAGTGCGCGAACTCTGTCAGAATTACGAGATTCCAATGGACATGGTCATCGTTTTTGGGGATGATATGAACGATTTAGGTTTGTTTAAAGAAGCAGGTTATTCGGTTGCGATGGGAAATGCAATCCCTGAACTGAAACAAATCGCAGATGAAACGACAGCTAACAACGATTTGGACGGGGTAGCAATAGTACTTGAACAATATATAGTAAAGAACGCACCTTTGGTGTAACGGATTCTCATTTGAAAGGGGAATTAAAGATATGCCATGGCCAATGGTCCATTTTGCTGTAGCGAATGAAATATATGATGGGCAGGTATCACCGGCTTTCTTACTCGGAAGTATTGCACCGGATGCAATTCATGCAAGGGAAGGGGCAACACGGGAAGAGAAAATGCGGTCTCATTTTGTTGTAGATGATTGTTTTGCTGATACAACGCTACTTACTAGTAAATACCTGGAGTATATCGGTCTCAGTGAGGATCCATTGTGGAAAACCTATGTAGCAGGGTATATCATACATATCTTTACGGATGAACGATGGACGGCAACACTTTATGATGATTTTGAGCGCAAAGTTCGGAAAGATCCGGTGGAGATTCGGAGGATTTACAATGAAGAAGTAAGCCAGCTGGAGTACGATCTTCTGCGGAACAGTTCCTGGGTGGATGTCATCATAACCAAACTTGAGACAGCTAATGGATTTGAGATGGCCCCTTTTATGAGTGCGAATGAAGTAGAAAAATACCGTGATATGAAGCTCGATTGGTTGAAGGATCCGATGAATGAACCGGGAATTGAGCTGGTTTATTTTACAGAAGACAAGGTTCATGACTTTATTAAGAAAACGGCGGATGAGGCGAAAGAACTTCTCACAGCTTGGGAAGCGTTAGAAAAACGGACGGTAAAGGGCTGAACCATCACGTCATCACTTGCCTGCGTTATACAATGGGAATAATTGCTTGATCAACTAGGGCTGTAAAGTTTAGGATAGATATACAGAAAACATGTTTCTGATACAACGATGAGGGACTGAACTTGATGACGCAGCTAAGAATAGCAGATATGATGAAAGCTTATGCTGAAGATGCCGTGGAATTTGCGGATCAGATGGACGTAAAACTAGACTATAGTGAAACGAGCTTGAAGGCTCTTGATTTGATCCTCCAGAAATTCCATGATGAGCTTCCCAAGGGATGGAGAAAGATTTTTAATAAAGGACCTTCGGAAGAACAGATCGCCTACATGGCAAAGATGTGGGGTAGCTACCTGGGAGAAATTATAGTCAGATACCTTGGTGGAGAATGGAAAGCTAGCGAACTGGCGGATGATACGATTGCGTTACAAATAGGGGAAGCAGAGCTATATCCTCCTTCTAGAGTGTACAGAAGAATAATGAATGGGGCAGAAGATAGCGTCGAAGATTATTATAAAATTGTAAAACTTGAACAGGATTCAGTCAGTGTGTGATCCGATCTAGAAACGTAAAGAACATGGAACCGATATCTGATTCATGTTCTTTTTTTATGAGAAGGCTCCATGGTGGAAAAGAATCAAGAGATATATTATTACAAGATATAGTATAATCGTGTTTTACTATAGTAACGAGACATGACATCTGGGGGCGTACATAAGGAATATGAACAAGAAAAAACTTGCTGTTATTATTGGTGTTCTACTTGGATTACAAGTTTTGAGTAGCTACACACAGAACTGGCACCTAACTGCTTCAGGTGCGATTCCTGGAAATCACAAGATTATGATTTCTGAGGATACGGTTTATGGTAAGGCTGCGATCTATGAAGATACCATGAATAATACGTTCGGAGCCGTTAAACTCAGAGAAAAATTAGGGTTATTTTATGAATTTGGTGGTCATGCAGTAAAAGAATCCCCAGATCGAGACATGCCTTTTGAGGCGGTAGGATTTGAAAATGATGTAAAAGAAGATGACAGCTATGTTGTCGGCGTTAAAGTCAATCGCGACTCTAATATTGCCTCAGTATCACTTGGAAATCACAAGAGAATCACATACTATAATGAACCCTATGAGTTCAGTATGAAGGACATCGAGGCCCATCCAGATCAGTATCTTGTCGAAGAAGTGAAGGGTGGTTACGCACTGTTCGTCATGGATGAGTACACACATGAAGGGTGGACCATAAGAGGTTTTGATAAGGAAGGGAATATGGTTGCTGACAAATTGTTCTCTGCCCAGCCGCGGTATACGAACTGGTAAAGATCATGAATACCCAGGATTTTAAAGCATGAATAATAGCAAAATCTGAAAGGGGTAGGGGATGGAAACTTTTTTTCGATATAACTGGATCGTAAGAGAACAATGGTACGAGTGGTGTGAAGATCTGCCGGAAGAAGAATTGTTACGTCCCCGAACGGGAGGAGTCGGAAGCATTTTACAGACGCTTTTTCATATCATAGATGTAGAGTGGAGCTGGATTCGAATACTTCAAGGTAAACCGGATGATCAGGAGAATTTTAATGAATACGCTACACTTCAGAAGATAAGGGAGCTCGATCAGCGATACAAACCTGAAGTGGAAGTGTTCGTAGCTGCGTGGAACGATTCCATGGAGACAAGACTGTTCTACGACCAAAAATCTGATAGCAATGTGGAAGACACATGGGGCGAAGTAGTGCGCCATATTATTGCACATCAGATTCACCATATGGGACAACTATCTGTTTGGGCAAGAGAAAAAGGGATTGAGAAGAATCCAATTTCTCCTAACGTGATAGGTAAAAATCTAATTACAGTTCATCCAAAATGAGAGGGGAAATCTACATGGAACAATGGGAATACAAAACGATAAAATATAAGACGGGTGGATTCATGGGAGGGAAGGTAGATACGGAAGAGTTCGGACAGCTATTAAATGAACACGGACTGGACGGCTGGGAACTCGTATCCTGCTTTGATACAAGTATTTCGCAAGGCGGATCGAAAGATGTGATCGTCGTTTTTAAGAGAAGAAAATCACTCTAATTAACAATCGTTTCTCTTAATCGGAGATGGTCTCTTTTGATATTATCTGATCGTAGACCTGGTAGTAAAAAGGAGCACCGATAATGAGAAGAACAGCAAATATGAGCATTAAATTTCGAAATAGTTTTACGGTCTTTTCTTTCTTCGCATACAGCCAAAAAGGAAAACAAATACAAGCAGCTAGTAGAAAAAATATCTCAGCAACAACGATCACTAGTGCGTAATCCTCAAGATTCATCACTTTACCTCCACTTTTTTAACCCATTATAGTTTAATTCTCTCGATTGTGCGACAATAATTCTCCAAGCAGGGGGCTAGCAGATGAAATTCAAAGCGATATTTCTCGATTTCTATGGCACCTTAGTACATGAAGACGATGATATTCTTCCTCTTATTTATGATGAAGTGAAACGCTTTAGCTCAGATGATATAGAAGTAAGTCACATTGGGAAGTATTGGTCCACCGCATTCTTTGACCTGTCGAGAGAAAGTTATGGCGACTCGTTTATCACTCAAAGGGAGATTGGTATTCGATCTTTAACGGATACAGCCCGTAATTTCAATTCAACTTGTATAGCCGAAGATATCATTCAGACTCAGTTTAATCACTGGATTCAGCCCCGATTATACGAGGATACTCTGCCTTTTTTGAAATCGATTATAGGAAACCCGGTTTACATTCTATCCAATATTGATCGAAACGATATTATCGCTGCCTTGAGCTTTCATGGGCTCTCCGTAACAGACGTAATTACAAGTGAAGATGTGAGATCTTATAAACCAAGAACAGAATTATTTGAAGAGGGTCTGCGCAGAAGTGGATGTACAGCAGATGAAGTTATTCATATAGGGGATTCACTTACGAGTGACATCGAGGGAGCTCAGCGCCTTGGAATAAAAGCAATCTGGATCAATAGACTTGGTAGAAAGCTGCCGGATCACGTTAGACCAGATTACATATATATTCAAAATTTAAGTGAAGTTCATTTGGAAGCTTTAGAATAAAAACAAAAGGGATACCCGATGAACGGGATCCCTTCTTTTTAAGGCTTATAATCTGCTAAAAAAACTTTGAGTTGTTCTGTTGGCATAGGGCGCCCTCTAAGATAGCCTTGAATTTCATGACATCCCAGTTTACACAGCAAGGAAAATTGTTGCTCCGTTTCTACACCCTCTGCGATAACTTTCATACCTAGTCGATCTGCTAATTCAATAATGGTCTGTACAACTTTTACTTCATTAACGTTCATTGCAATGTCTTGAATGAGGGAACGGTCAATTTTGATATATTTGAATGGAAACCGATTTAACATACTTAGTGAAGAGAATCCAGTGCCGAAATCATCGATAGACAGTGATACACCCAGCTCTACCAGAGCACGGCAGATTTCCAGTGATTTTTTCGAATCAAATATTGCCGTTCTTTCGGTGATTTCAAGACCTACATTCCGCGGAGAAAGCTCATGTTGCTGGAGTAGCTCCGCAATTCGTTCTGCAAACAAAGGTTCTCTGAGTTGATGCGCAGATAAATTAACAGAAACCAAGATTTCAGCGTACCCCTCATCCACTAACTGCTTCGTTTGTTTAAAGGCAGCATTGAGAACCCAATCACCAATGGATTTTATCATTCCTGTATCCTCGGCGATCGGTATAAATTGAGCGGGTGAAACGAATCCCAGTTCTGGTGAATTCCATCGAATTAAAGCCTCTAACCCAACGATACGATTTGTACGTGTATCGATCTGCGGCTGATAATATAATGTGAATTCATTTTTCGCAAGAGCCGTGCTGAGACCATTCACGATGGTTAAGTTTCGTTCGGCCATGGCTTTTAAATTAGGAGTATATGAATAATACTGGTTACGTCCTGCTTGTTTTGCAGCGTACATAGCAGTGTCTGAACTGCTATACAAGGCTTCGATGGTTGTACCGTCATCAGGCGCTATACTGATTCCGATTGATGCCGTAACGGTGTATGGCTTTCCAAAGATATGAACGGGCTGCTGTAGAGACGATAAAAGTTTATTAGCGTAACGAATGGCCTCATCACTATGGCTCACAGGCGCGGTTATGGCGAATTCATCTCCACCCAGCCGGGATACGACGGCAGAGGAGGGCATAATTTTGCGGATTTGAGCTGCGACATGCTGAAGTAAAAAATCTCCAGCCGAGTGTCCAAGCGTATCATTGATCCATTTAAATTGATCGAGATCTACCATAATAACAACAGTTTTTTGATCATCAGCGTTTTGGAGTGACTGTTCTAAATTTTCCATGAAATGAAGCCGATTACCAAGACCCGTCAAATTATCCTCATAAGCTAGTTTTTGCAGCTTTGCCTCAGCACTCTTCGTTGTAGTGATATCACGTGTAACCAAATAGCAAAAAATCTGATCATCAATATCCAAATAGGCGGTGTCAATTTCCACGATCTTTATTTCGTTTTCGAAATTAATGATTTTCTGTTCGATATGAATCGGCGTCATCGTGTCAAAGCTCTTCTTATATAATTCTTTTATCATGTGCTGCTCTTCTTCAGGAATTAGGGAGATTAGATCAATTCCTTCTTCGGGAATTGTATTCGAAATTCCAACCGATTTCCGAAAAGAGTCATTTATTTCTACAGCGAATCCTAAATCGTTTACTAGTGCAATCCCTTGTCTTGATAAAGAAAACAGAACTTCGAACCGACGATTAGGGGAAGCAAGAAAGTCATAGTGAATCATGGCAGAACGAATATAATAAGCCCAAATCAAAATACAATAGGCGGGCATGATTTCATAAGGGAGTACTCTAAAAAGAGTCTCAGAGCCAAATGAATCTTTAAATAAGGAAAACACTGCCCAAAAGGCAGCCCATAATAGACAGAGGACGAGCCCTCGTTTGATTTTATGCATACGAAGATGTTCTTTTTGCGACCATTTCTTATCCCTTCGCTGCCGATTACCAATCCATAAAAAGAGAAACAACATCAAAAAATTATACCCTGCAATTCCCATGATCATGATCACCAGGTAGATATCCAGATGTTCAGAACGCCAAAATATACTTTGTGTACTGGACACAAAGGCTTCAGGGGGATTCATTAAGACTGGAAAGATGCCCATCGACGGGACTAAACAAAGTAAATGTCGGAATAACGGTTTTATTCGTATTTTACTAACCATGCTGTAGAGATAAAGGCCGAGTGTCATTGTTACAAAAGCACTGATGTATTTTACATACATCGTTACGTATAAACCAGATTCCATGGGCAACGTTTTTGCCCAGAACCCTCCTAGAAAAAATAAACTGAGTGAAAACAGTAATAACATACTTAAGCGATTTAATGTACTAGGAGGATTTTTGAAATAAACTTCAATTCCCATGGCGAATAAAATTAAAAATGGAATAAATAAGAATAAAATTTGTAGGATCATGTTGTACATTACCATCGCTCCATCTACTAGACTTCATTAACTCTTATTCAAGCGGCAAGATTCTATTTTACAGTATATAACAGGTTAATAGATAAAAAGGTTGAATATTCATTATAGATGTGGAATCATAAACTATAATAATTGGAAAATAAACCTAATACTAATTGAAATGAATGGGGAGAATTCATTAATGAAAAAGAGACGGTATACAACAAAGCTCTCCCAAAAAGAATGCATATCCTTTATTAAAGATAATATTGATTTTATTCGCTTTGATTTTTATAATGAATCCTTTCGTGGATGGACAAAGTTCGGCATTTTTAGTATTTCGTATAACGATGGGGAACACAATAGGAGAAGAATTGTCCGTAATAAGGCGGTAGGCCGGATTTCTGTAAAAGAGGGAATAACTCATGTTCGTTTTCGTCTATATAAAGGATGGACCGACATTTTTTCTCTTATGTACACGATGTTGCTTTTTTCATGTATGAATTTATTTATGGGTCCTCCGTTTATTTCGGAAATGTTTTTCTTTAGTGTAACCCTGATACCTGCGATTATGGTTTTATATTCCTGGTTATACACGATTTTATCAGAAGATGGCCATTCCAATGAGGCGATTTTACTTGCTTATGTGGAGCGAATATTCGAACTGGAACCGGAGATGAAAGAGTGAAATTGATAAGTGAAAGAATCAAGAGAAAGAAATACTTCTTCATTTTTGCAATCGTAATAAGTTGTACGGTTGCTACGCTTTATTATCATCGGGATCTACCCTTCCATCACAATATAGAGGCAGTAATCTATGCTCCAGGTACGACATTTGAGAAAAAGACAATGATAACACTGGATGGGGAAAAATACAGAAGATTATCGGGAAAGCACCGAATTACAGGAGAGATTATGGTGGACCAAGAGTGGTCATATCACTTTACTGCTGATTTGGACGAAAATCAGTACGTATATATGATTCCTTATTATGATGAGGGTGGGAATCAGCGTACGCTTGGTGTAATTCATATATCCAAAGATGTAGACCAGGTATGGTTGAAATCAAGTGAACTTAATAGCCGTTATCAGCTTGATGATGGGTATGTCTATGGTCCGGCAAGGTCAAAAAGAGATGTGAGTGATTCGTTAACGAAGATGCTTTATGGTGAGTAAGCAGCGTAGACTACCCTATTAGAAGTATAAGGAGAGAAATGGTATTGTTTGTTATCTCATTAGTGTTTGCATTTTTAATAGGCGTATTAAGTGTGAAGTTTGGAATGGATAATTCAAAACAAAGTAAATACAACGAGGAAATGCTTCAAGAGCTTAGGGATATTAAAGAATTACTTGAGCAAAGAAGAGAAAAGTAGAGTATAGGTCACAGCGCGATGATACATACAGCAAGAAGGAACATACAGGAGGATTTTACACAATGGATGGAACAACACCAATTCCGTGGAGAAGATATTTTGCTAGAATGTTTGATTATGTGCTTCACGCTGCTCTTTTTTTATCTCTATGGGCAGTGATCGATGAACCAAGTCTCATACGGCTAATGGAACAACACAGTTCCGCGACCATTGATTTTGTAATGCTTTTCGTGTGGATTATGATTGAAGGATGCTATATGAATATTTTCAAAACAACACCAGGCAAGAAACTCCTTCATATTCAAGTTGTTCATGCAGATGGAAGTCCAATTGGCAGATATGAAGCTTTTGTCCGTGCACGAATGGTATGGTATCGAGGAATGGGGATGGGTATCGGAATCTTGCAGCTGATTGCAGGTGTGATCGGATATAGAAGATTAACTAGAAAGGGTTATACCAGTTGGGATGATGATCTGAGGCTTACTGTGAGGCATGGCAGGATTGATACGTACCGGGTTATTCTTTACACGATAATCGTTAGTATTTGTTTCTTTTGGCTGATCTTTTTATTTGTGAGGTATACCCTAGCAATGAATTAGAATAAAACGGTGGTTTAGGTCAGCAATGTACCGTATGATATGAACAGGGTAGACGAATATCTTTATAGGAAAAGAGAGGGATACACCGTATTCATGAAAATTACGATTGATTTAACAAAAGAAGATTACTGGAATATGAATAAGTTTGTCATGTTCCATATTCCGAAATACCGAAACTTGTTGATGCTCACATTCATCAGCCTGCCGATCATTATCATGGCAATGCTCCGTTTCGTACTGGGCTATTCGTGGGCAGCTTCTATTATTATCGGAATACTAGTGAGTGCATTATCTGCGTTTTATATGATTTTTTCGATCAAACGCAAAGTTATGAGACTTGTAAAAACAAACGCTGGAACGGTCGGTAAACATACTATTGAACTACATGGGGAAGGTATGTACGAAGCCACTGAATACAATAATCTCCAATATTCCTGGAAAGAGATCGAAGCTATTAAATCAGATAAGGACTATATTTATATTTTCGTCAATAGTGTTCAGGCGATCAACATTCCTAAACGTGATTTTGCGGATAATGAACAAGAGCAGGCATTTGTACATCAACTGGAACAATATACTCATAAGAAAATATCTTAATAAACAAGGACCAAGAGCGATTATAAAGCTTTTGGTCCTTTTTTGTGATTTTATACAGGATAGTCGCATCTCGGTCACGAAAGAGAAAACAAAGAACCTCGTCATTTACGTAATTAGGAAGTCATAAAGTAAATAGATCGATCAAGAACACAGTTTGAGATAGGGACGATTCCAAAGGAGGAATGAACGATGGAACAAACCACATCAAGCATGACTTTTTTTCGTGACAGCCTAAAGGTACAGGTGTATAGAGACCGCAGACAGATGGGAGTAGATGCAGCTGTTCTTGTGGCAGATCAGATGAGAAATCTGCTTCAAAAGCAGGAGCGAATCCGGATGATTTTTGCTGCAGCTCCTTCTCAAAATGAATTTTTGGATGCCCTGGGAAAAGCGGAGGGAATCGACTGGAGACGAATTGAGGCCTTTCATATGGATGAATATGTAGGATTGTCGGAGTCTGCTTCACAGCGGTTTGGTCTTTTTTTGAAACGTGGTTTGTTTGATCGGGTCCCGTTCGGAAATGTTCATTATATCAACCCATCTAAGGATGCAGAGGAAGAGTGCATTCGGTATACGAAACTGCTGACTGCTTCTCCTGTAGATATTGTCTGTATGGGGATTGGAGAGAACGGACATATCGCTTTCAACGATCCGCCGGTTGCAGATTTTTCTGATCCCGTCTGGATGAAGCGTGTAGAACTTGATGAGGCATGCCGAGAACAACAGGTGAATGATGGATGTTTTGCGAGTCTGGATCAAGTTCCGACCCATGCGTTAACCCTTACCATTCCAGCGTTGTTGTCGGGAAAATGTATCTACTGTATGGTTCCAGGCCCGCTTAAACGGGCAGCCGTTACAGCAACCTTAACAGGACCTATAGAAACAAGTTGCCCTGCTTCTATACTGCGAACGCATCAAGGAGCAATTTTATACCTAGATGAGGCGTCATATGATTCTGAGCTGGGTCTTGGAAGGATTGATCCTAATCGATGAGTGAATATAGCGGTGCGGCTGTGGAAGGAATTCACTACAGGACAGGGGAGAGAATTAGACTCTCCTTTAAAGATGGAAAGATCAGTGAAATCAAAGTCTTATCTAACACTCAAGATAAACGTAATGCTACAAGCCATTCTCTTCATGAGATAAAGAAGGAGCCTAGACTTCCTCTAATTGGTCCGGGACTCGTTGATCTGCAGATTAATGGATTCCAAGGCTACGATTTCAATGATCCGCATCTGACTCCAGAAACAGTTAAGTCGGTAACCAGGTTACTGCGGCAGCAAGGCGTGACATCCTATTATCCGACGCTGATTACAGAAAGCTCAGAACATATTGAGCAAGCTCTTCGCGCGATAGCTGTAGCCTGTGCGGAGGATCTAGAAGTGGCAAATACAATAACCGGAATTCATATAGAAGGCCCTTATATCTCGCCTAAGGATGGTGCTAGGGGAGCGCATGCTTTGAAGTGGGTCAGAAAGCCGGATTTTGAGGAATTTACGCAGTGGCAACAAGCTGCCAAAGGTAGAATTAAGCTAATTACACTCTCACCTGAATGGGAGAATGCAGAGGTTTTTATCCGTAAATGTGTAGCCGCAGGAACTACCGTCTCCATTGGACATACCTCTGCGTCTTCCTCTCAGATCAAGGCTGCGGTTACCGCTGGAGCATCGATGTCAACGCATTTCGGTAATGGTATACAGTCGGGGCTTCCTCGTCATCCGAATGTCCTATGGGCTCAGCTCGCAGCAGATGAATTATCGTGTTGCCTCATTGCGGATGGGTTTCATCTGCCTGAGGAGGTGCTTAAAGTAGCCATGAAGGTAAAAGGAGATCAGGCACTAATCGTAAGTGATGCTGTTGCCCTCTGCGGAATGCCGCCAGGATATTATGATACGCCTGTTGGGGGCAAAGTGGTCCTTACTCCGGAAGGTAGACTACATCTAGCTGATTCCCCCGAACTGCTTGCTGGCTCTGCACAGCTGTTGACTAGAGGGATCGAACATCTTACTAGAAGTGGGATCTGCCGTTTAGAACGTGCCTGGGATATGGCTTCTGTAATTCCCTCTTCCATGATGGGCTTATCTTCAGCACGTGGAATTGAGGTTGGTGCACCAGCGGATGTACTCCTGGCTTCCTGGGATGGGGAGCAGTTCAAGGTCCTTCGTACGTATAAAGCAGGAAAGTGCAGCGAGTAGAGCCAGACCTCTAAGAAAATCACGTTTTTTATCATGGAAGAAGTAACTACGCCCACTCTATTGTTGTTATTACATATGAGCTAATCATAAAAGGGAAAACAAAATAGAGCGGAGAGTGAGTGTCATGAGTGTGGTAGCAGGTAAACCTGCGGGATTTTGGAGACGCTTAGGAGCGTATATCTTAGATTCAGTTATTATTGGCATTTTAATGAATACATTTATCGGTTTGATAGGTAATACAGCAACAGAAGTGTTGCTCATGCTATACTTTTTGCTGCTGCCTGTGTTTTGGAATGGGTTTACTGTAGGCAAGTATCTATGTGGTATCCAAATTCGAAGAGTACTGGATAAATCACCTCCAACCGTAAAGAACATGTTACTCCGATTTTTTGTAGGATCTCTGGTGTACGCTGTTACACTCGGAATTGTTCAGATCGTTAGTGGCTATTTTGTTATAACTCGGGAAGACAAACGTTCCATTCATGACCTCATTGCCGGTACAGAGGTAGTGCGCAGATAGCTGCATATCGTCATAAGAGTTAGCAGGGGAATTCAAGGAGGATATATGCTCTCATTCATTCCATTCGCATTAATAATGATCTTAGTTTATTTGATTGTAGCTAATGTACGCAGCAAGCGAAAACAAATATCTATCATAAAACAAATATCTATCATAAAACAAATGATATCCTTTTTCTTTTTTGCATATGTTCTGGTTCTTATATGGATCACCTTTTTTCCAGTTCCTATCGATCCTGAGTTGATTAAATTTTATAGATTAAGCGGAGATGCAATACATCAAAACTGGGTTCCTTTCAGTACTATATCTTCCATGCTGAATTCTTCAAGTAATAATCTAAATTCTTTTTTGAATCTTATTGGTAATATCTTGTTATTTACTCCATTCAGTTTCTTACTATTGATTTTAAACAGAAAATTATCTGTTAAAGTAATACCACTAGGCATTTTAGTCATATTGATAATTGAAATGAGCCAACTATTGTCCTCCTACCTATACAGGTATACCTACCGTATATTTGATGTTGATGATATCATCCTGAATACGATCAGTTTATTGATCGGGGTTATCCTGTTTCGTGTCTTTCGCATAATTATAAAGAATAATACAGTACAGAGAACGTTAAGATTAGATAAATTGTACTCAAAATCACAATAAAATGATAATTCTCTTATTCTCGTATTCACTTATCTTATAACCGTGTGTTTTTATTATCTATTCACGTAGTTCTGATGCAATGCATTTACAACAAAACCGACTGCTACTATAAAAAGCAGTTGGTTTTTTTATCAGAGAGGTAACAAAACAGGCCTATGCTCCGTCCTTTACTTATAACCTTAACAGCTCATAACAACAGGTTATGGAGAGGAATCTCATCGTGGTAAATGGTTCAAATCATCAGCGGAGTGTTCTTAAAAAGTGGTTGCTGGCGCTCGGTATCATCATGTTGGTCTTTGTGGTGCTGTGTCCGACTGAGGGTAGGTATCAAGTTTGGCTGGAGCGAGAATATGGACTTTCATTAGAAGAGTATGACTATATAGACGGTAAGACTTTTGTTAAAGATGGGAAACGAATGTATGAAACAGGACATACCCGAAATGCTTTATTTTTCACAACAAAAGATATGGAATATTACAATATGGATAACGAACTAGTAAATGAAATCAGAACAATTGGGATCCTGGGGACATTTTTTGAAAGAAAATAAATAGGAGGAGAAACCATGAAGCCGATCAAAAGGTCTAAACTCCGTATCAAGCTGGGAACGGCATATTACCGTAGTAGACGATATGTAGAGTGGTATTTGGGAGGAACGCGGTTTGCTCAAAAACAAAGCAGCACCGTATTACCATATAAAGTTGCATCCCACCAGACACCGCTGTTACGGAAGCTAAAAGATGTAGATATGTGGCTTCAACACAACAAGATCATCAATTTAAAAATTGCAATGAAACGTTTGAATGGGATCATCATTCAGCCTGGAGAAACATTTTCTTATTGGAAGCTAATCGGTAATCCTAATCGCAGAAAAGGATATGTGGAAGGAATGGTTTTGTTCTATGGTGGCTTTAAACCGGGAATTGGGGGCGGCTTGTGTCAGTTGTCTAATCTTCTCTACTGGATTACCTTACATACTCCTCTGCAGATAACAGAAAGGCATCGACATAGCTATGATGTGTTCCCTGACTCAGGCCGAAGTCAGCCATTCGGAAGTGGAGCAACGTGCGCCTATAACTATCTTGATTTGAGGATTACCAATCCTACTGACCAGCCATACCAGCTTACTCTACAAATCACAGATGAATTTCTCATCGGTTCATGGAATAGTGTAAATCCACAAGAGCTGACTTATGAAGTGTATGAGAAGGAGCATCGGATTACCCAGGAACACTGGGGCGGGCATATGAGACATAACCTGCTATACCGGCGTGTATGGAATCAGCAGGAGGAACTGATTGATGATCAGTATATTACAGAGAACCATGCGCTGATGATGTATCAGCCATTTTTGAAATCGGAGAATGAGGTGAATGAACAACAGGAACAAGCTTAGGATAACCTTGAAGGGCTACATGTAAGTCTCCAACTATAAGGAAAAATAGGTAGGAGGTTGAGCGTGAGAGGGAAGGACAGAATGCGGAGATCAGGTGGTTTTCTACTTCTATTCGTATGTTTCCTATGTGCTGTGTGTTTACAAGGCTGTACTCCTTCTCGTCCTGCTCTTCAGGGGACAACATTATCCGAGATCTACCCAGGTGATATAACAAAGGTAGACAGGGTTGAACTGCTTGATATGACAACAGGTAGAACGAAATGGCTGGATGATCTGGATGAGATCCGTCTATGGATTGGAGGTTTAAAGGATGTGGTACTCATTCCTGAAAAGAATCAGGAGGGAAGTGTCGGCGGGATGTATGCGATCGGATTCTATGAGGGTGAAGATAGAAAGCTTTGGTTTAGTCCACAATCCATAGAAGACGTTTATTATGAAACAAATCGGCTTTTTACAGGTCAAATTCAGTTACTATTCGAGCGTAAATTCAGTACACCGTAAGGAAGGGTAACAGATTAAATACATAAGAGATCCTAAGGGGGATGTTTAGATGGAACATATGAAAGCTGTTATTTTTGACCTAGACAATACGTTGCTGGATCGAACAACGACATTCCGAAGGTTTGCAGAGGGATTTATGAAGCAATATTTTGGGCATATCGAAGCAACGGATTTATGGTTGGAACAAATGATTGAGCGTGATGAGGATGGTTATAAAAATAAACCTGTGTTATTTGCAGAGCTGTTAAACGATTTCCCTTGGCACAATGAACAAAATAAACCGCTCGTAGATGATCTGATGAATTACTATGCTGAGAACTACGTCATAAGTGCTGTCCTTATGGAACAGGCAGAAGAGGTCATTGCTTACGCGAAAGGAAAGTATAAGACGGGGATCATTACGAATGGCAGAAATGCGGTCCAGTATGGCAAGATTGATCATCTTGGATTAAGAGAACATTTTGATGTGATTGTAGTATCCGAGGAGGCGCGATGCAAGAAACCGGACCCGCGTATTTTCCAGGTGGCTTTAGAGAGGCTAAACGTAAAACCAGAAGAATGTTTATTTATTGGAGATCACCCGATTAATGATGTAGAGGGGGCACACACGCTGGGAATGCACACGATCTGGATGAGGGTTAACCAGCCTTGGTGTGAGGCGAACACTGCAAGACCACTGCACACCATCGATCAGATTGGAGAACTGCTACGCATAATGTAATTCTCTTCCTTCTTTCTTACTGGTTAACTTCATTAACTTCTGACCCTATTCTTGTAAAGAAAGGATTGTAGAAGTGAACAACTATTCATGAATACGACTATGTTAATATTAATAAATATCCCGCTTGGAAGTATATAACATATATTAAAAATGAGTCTATATTTAATTTAGTTATGGGATTTCTATTGTGACTGTCAATTACAGCGAGCAGCATGAGTCCTTTTATATAGAATGTGGGTTTACACCTTGCGGCGGTGCAGTATGGAGGTCCAGAAAGGAAGTAGAGGGATGAGGATACTAGCGGCTCGCAAAATAAAAATAGGCGCTGGTGTGTTGCTTGTTGTGATTGGTGTCTTCCTTATCCTAACTGGTAACTCAGGAAACGAGGAGGAATTAGAGATTCATACTATAGCCCAGTCTATTCCTGCAGAAAAGATGGAACTATATTTAATGAATGGCGTTGGGGAACGTTGGGAGGTCCAGGACTATATGATCTTAATCAGCAATGGACAAATCTTAAGAGGAAATGCAGAGCTCACTTACACAGGGGATCCTAACGACCTTGCTCAAACACGGAATTTTGAAATTAGTTTCTACGAAATAAATGAGGGTGGAGAAAGAAAGGGAGTCTTTTCGGAGGAATATCATCTAGATAGTAGCGACAGTATAGTAAATGCCCCTCTTAATATTTTAGACAACGCAAAAAACCTAGGTACTAGCATTCAAGAGTATTCTTATGACGAGGTAAATAAGGATGAAATCACCTATGAGTCTACTTTTGCTGAAATGATATGGGATGACGAAACGGGTAGGACCAATAAAGAAGTGGTTGATCTGACCATTCGTAAACAAGTGAAGGTAGATAATGATTCAGAAAAAGAGGCATCTTCTGAAAATAAGTAGGGGTTTGTCTTATGTGGGATGCTAATTAAATCCCATAAATACGTTACATATAACGAGCGAGTACAAGAAATGGGGGACCTGTATGAACTTAATCTCAAAGCGTCATTTCTTTATTCTCGCAGTTACCTGCTTACTCTTAATCTCAGGTTGTGGGGGTCCAAGTAGACAAGATGTTATGAATCATTTAGAACCTTCTGGGCAAGAAAAGTATGCTATCCATTTTTTTTACGAAGATAGCTTGCCCATGACGGAAACAAATGAATTAAATATCTTCCACAATTCTCACCCTATTTTTCTAGATACCATTAATAAAATTCAATTTTGGAACCAAGACATAGAACCTTATGAGAAATGGGCCAAGCTACTGGGTATTAAGGATTTTCCCGTGTATTTGGTCATGGATGCAGAAGGGATCGTATTAGAAACTCCCTATTTAAGCAGAGTAAAAGAATTTTTAACGGAAGAATTGTTTCCAAAAGACACTAATTCTAATCAGTAAATAACCACAGTAGAGAATCAAAAAAAGGGGAATCAGAATGAATCCTGATTCCCCATTGTAATGAAACTATTCTTTCAGCTGAATTAAATAATTTATTTTGACCTTACATTTTTCAGCACAATGTTGCTGTGAGGTAGTGATGGAATGTCATTAAAGCTATAACTGAAATCCTGCTCTGGGATATCATAACTCATCTTATTAGCAAGGTAGTCGAGGCTTTCCTTCATAATTTCAATCGTAATAAATTCCCCAGCGCAGCGATGTCCTGTATCATAATCACCGCCGCCTTGCGGAATGAAATTAAACGGAGTTCCTCTCCAATCTTTAAAACGATCGGGTCTAAACTGCTCCGGCTGATCCCACAGGTCAGGATGGTGATTGGTACCATACAGATCGAGTAGCGCAAGTTCACCCTTTTTAAATTCATAGCCTTGCCATGTGAAATCTTCCTTCACTCTTGCTCCGGTAAAAGGGAAGAACGGATAAAAACGTCGTACTTCCTGGACAAAGTTTTGCAAGTAAGATTCTTCGCCGGTTGCTAGTTTTTCACGCTCTTCCGGTTGCTGAATAACGGCTAAGGCCGTAAAGGTAACATAGATGGAGACCGCTACAATGGGCCGAATAATATTAAGAATTTCAACGGATGCAGTCTCTGGATCAAGCAGTTCTCGTGTTAGGTCGCGATGCCAAGAGAAGGTATAGAGCGCTGTATCTTCTGCTGGATGGATCTTGCCTTCGCGTACTTCTTCTACAAGACCAGTTATCCATTTTTCTGCTTTGGAACGTGCGCGTTTACCTTTCATATGCGATACGCCAATCGCAGCCGTTGCTTCAATCATGGAACCGAGCCATTCACTTTTTTCCTTCACTTCATCGATCGCTAGAGGGACGCCTGCCCATTCACAGGCAATTCGGCACAGAAGCTCCTGTGACTCCTCATAGATTTCGATTTCTTTTTTACTTTCCCAGCGGCCTACGGCAAGACCCCAATGTTTGCTCGTAATCTCTCTTATTTTCTGAAGACCTTCACGAGACATAAGGGACATGAACATCGCTTTCCGGTGATGGTGTTCTTCTCCATCTAAGGTTTGCACTCCGTTCTCACCAAAAAGCGTCTTCAATACTCGCTTAGGAGCTGCACCTTCTCTAACAAATTTCTCATTGTCATAAAAAAGCTCAGCAGCTTCTTCGCCGCGCATACAGATTGTTTTTTCCCCAAGCAACCGTGTCTCAAACAGATTGGATTGAAATCCAATAGAGCGATTTGTGATATATAAGTAACCTTCTTTGAGAACATTCAGTGTATTATCTAATCCTTCTTCTCTTGGAAATGCTCTTGTTTCTTCCACTTGATATGACACCTCCTGAATAGGAATCCTATGTAATTTGTATTATTAAATTAATACCCGAATATGAATTCTTTATAACAAAAGGTGTGAGGGAGAAGGATTATTTATGGCATGTTATTCGTTTCCAAGAGCTTATCTAATACTAATTCTTTGTTTATGTAGTCGTTTCACTGCTCACCGCTACGGTCCCTGCGGGGATTGAATAAGTATGGTAGCTGCCATCTTCTCTAATTTCTAATGCATTTAATTGTTTTCCATAAGCACAGGCTCCATCAATTCCAATCTTATCGTCTTGAAACCAAATATCGGCTCGTTCGTGTAAATGGACGGTAGGGGTATGACCAAAAATAACCATTTTGTCTAGGTTCGTAGCCTGATCGTGAAACATCTCTCTAATCCAAATAAAATCATCTTCTGGCTGTTCCTTGAAATCGGCATAAAAAGGATTGATTCCGGCATGCACAAAAAGATGGGTAGCGTTTTCATAATATAAAGGTAAAGTAGTAAGGAATTCAAGATGGTGGGAAAAGTGTGTTTTAATAAAGACTTTGGCATCTTCATACGTTTCCTGATCCAGCTCTTCAGAGGAGCAAGATAAATCACAATAACTGGCTAACGTTTGACGGGCACCATTTCTAATCCACCTTGTATCTTCATCCTTTAGAATAGCATCGAGAAACAGTTGATCATGATTGCCTTTGAGAACAATAACCCCATGATCACGGTGAAGTGTCATGATCTGGTCTACGATCTCTTTACTGCGGGGGCCACGATCAACATAATCTCCTAAAAGTATAAGCTGATCTTGCTCGGGCTGATATTTTACTTTGTGGAGTAAGGCGTTAAACTCTTCGTAACACCCATGTAAATCACTGATAACAATGGTTCTGATACCGAGCACTCCTTTCAAAAAGATAGATGAAAACAAAGCCAGATTTCATTATTTTCCATTATATCTGAATCAAACGGATTTTGGGATATTTTAATCTATCGTTTATAAAATCCTCTATACGTTTAATATAGTTAACAACAACGAAAATAAAGGGAGAGAGCAAACATGGCAGATAATAGAGAGCGCCCGACAAATCGCAAGAAAAATATGACGATTGTCGGTATAATCGCAGTGGTTCTTATCATAGCCGCATTCTTAATGAATTACTTTGGTAACTATACAACAGTAACTGGCGGTTAGGTTAATAACATTATATAAAAAAAGTAGATTGAGCTACATACGATAAGCCCTTGCTTTTAGCAAGGGCCTTTTTGTATTTTCATTAATGAATAATAAAAACGTAGATTATCCATTAATTGTAAGATAGACTGATGAAAAGGAGGTATCGATGGTGAAATATCTGCTTTTTCTAGGAATGATAATCCTTCTAGTTGGATGTGGGAATACATCTTCTCCATCCATTACACAGCCAAAAGTGCAAGCGGAAGAACCGTTTGTACAGGATCCGTTGGAAACAGAGAGCAAACATCTTACATCTCTATCTCCTCAGTACTTAGATGAGAGTAACTATACAGGAGATGAACTTGAGATCGTAAGATTAATCAATCAGAGAGCCCAATTTTTGTGGGAAGGTAACGAAGAAGAATATCTTACGTTATTTACAGAGGATAGTCCGTTATCTCAAATTCCAAATTACCAGATTCAAGAACTTGTGATAGAAGATGAGATCGCTTTTCAAGAACAGAAGCAAATCTATCAAGCTGCGTGCAGAATCAAAGAAATTCATATAGACAAAACAGAGAGTTCTAGAGGATATGTATTCAAAAAAGATAAACAAGCTGCGCAAGCAGCTTGGAAGATAGCAGATATTGATTAAGGTAATTGGTCTTGTTTTGTATTTTTGTAGGAGCTCAGTGAAAAAGGAGGCAAGAGCAATGAACCTCGCCAATCGGATTACTATCGCTAGAATAACAATGATTCCTTTATTTATGCTCTGCTTTTATTTTTATTCCAATGTCGCAAGTTCGGGAGAGGCACCGATCTGGACCACAATGAGCTATGTCTTGACTGTATTCTTGTTTGTTCTTGCTGCGGGGACAGATAAGCTTGATGGTTATGTGGCACGGAAATATAATCAAATTACGAACTTGGGTAAGTTGCTTGATCCTTTGGCAGATAAGTTGCTTGATCCTTTGGCAGATAAGTTGCTTGATCCTTTGGCAGATAAGTTGCTTATCTCTGCTTCCCTAATTATGATGGCAGAGGTGGGTATGGTTCCCGGATGGATGGCTGTCATTATTATCGGCCGAGAGATTGTGATTACCGCTCTAAGAATGGCTGCTTCTGCGAAAGGAATTGCTCTTGCGGCAGATCAGTTTGGTAAAATAAAAATGGTCCTGCAGGTGATCGCCATTACGGCTGTACTTTTACATAACTTTCCGTTCAGCTTGTTTACGACTTTTCCTGTAGATCAGGCAATTTTAGCTACCGCTACATTCGTAACCTTGTTATCAGGCTGTAACTATATTATCCGCAACCTTACCTATTTCAAATAAGCCCTTACTGGAGGAAACCTAGGTGATAAAATATCATGATAAGAAATAAAGAAACGGCTGAACATTATATTTGGGGAGCAGGCTGTGATGGTTGGAAGCTTGTGAATGATCCGAGTCTAAGCATCATCCATGAAAAGATGCCACCGGGTACATGTGAATCGAGACATTACCATGAGCTAGCGAGACAGTTTTTCTTTATACTCTCTGGTGTAGTAGAACTAGAAGTGAATGGAGTTACCTACTGCCTCTCCCAACAGGAGGGGATGGAAGTTCATGCGGGAATCCCGCACCAAATCTTCAATCGTACGGAGGAAGATGCAGAGTTTCTTGTAATCTCTTCACCGAGATCAGCTGGAGACCGAGTTGAGCTAGCTTAATCAGAGGAGATTTCACCATAGTCGGTATTATTTCCTTCAGTAGACAAAAGTGAAAAAGAGACTTCTGGGATTTATATTTAAAAAGCCCCTCATCCTAAAAAAATGAGAGGCTATAGTGCTAATACCTAGAAATTTATCTTTATCGGCCTTTGTAATTTTTAGCATTGAATGGTGACCCCTTCATATTTAATATTCGCTCAGGTTATATCTTTCCATGAACTGCATTAGGCAGTCTGTATGATAATTGGCTAGATCTTTGGCAAATTGTTGATTGGAGAATCCTCTCTGTTGCAGCTTCAAACCACCCGAAATCAACGAGATGTGGTGATGGAACTTGTAGAATAACATCCGATCAGGATCTAGTGTATCATTCTTTAAGTACCGGTAATAATCCCCAAACCGAAATTTTAAAAAGCTATGTTCATGCTCGATATCAAAGAATCCAGCTCCTTCAATATCGATCAAATAGGGTTCTAGATTATTATTGATCAGTACATGATCAGGACCCAGTTCTCCATGAATAAACCCATACTGCGTTCTAGGTTTGATTTTCGATTCAAGTGCATACAAAGTATCGATTATTTTGTCGCGATGTTCTCGAATATTCTCCATATGCTGAGCACTGTAGGATAGCTGTATTTTTGCATTATCGAATTGCTCCATATGACATTGTTCAAGAATGTTCTTGTTTTGATTCACTTTCCCAACTTCTTTTGTTTCCATGCATGACAGTAAGCATATCACCCAAACGCTGAAATACTTTATTTTGAACCCCAAAATCGGAATGATGAAAATAGGTTTCGGCCTTTTGTCCGTTTATGTATTCCACCATTGCGTAATCAAATGGATAACGTGTTAACTATTAGTAGGAAATTTTCAAACGATTAATAGCCCTCACAAAGAAATGCGATCATTCTTTAATAACAAGTCCAAAAATCTTGGTGAATAGAATGGCCTGTGCTGGAGAAATAATACAACCTTGAAGATCTTCAAGTGTGGCGCCCAGGTTAAAAAATTCGTTGTTACTGAGATCTATTCCTTTGAGACTTGCTCCAGAGAACTGTGCCTCGTTTAGCATACAACGATCGAACTCTACCTTCGCGAATTCCGAATGGTAAAAGTCTGACTTCAGTAAAGAACAGTTTACGAAAGATACCTGTTTCATATTACTGAATCGGAACGTAGCATAATCACCTGCGCAATCTTGGAATACGATGTTTCGAAGGGTGGCAGCTGTGAGGTCCATTCCGATGATTTTGCAATGTTCAAATCGTACGCGGTGCAGAACGGACTCGTTAAAATCGATATTAGACAAGTCACAGTGAGAGAATACAACATCCGTAAGTTCTGCATTTGGAAAGGATACTTGGCTAAAAGTAACATGGCGAAATTGCATTTGATCAAAAAGAATCTTTTCAGCCGTAACATAAGATATTTCTTGTTCTTGACATTCCGACTGCACCCATTCCATTCGGTCGCTTATCATCGCGTTAGAGAGATCTAGCGTATGTAGCTGATGAGGCAGTTTAGGGTGAATGATTTTAATTGGAGATTTCTCTGTATTTGTCATGATATTCCTCCTGCGATTTTTAATGTTTTATGTTAAGAAATCTAAGATTAAAGAAATAGAGAAGAGTACCTTTAAGTATTGTAACAAAATCGAGATATCTTGGATTGGTTAAATGTTCGTGAAACGTGGTATGTCTTGTTATAATAGGGGTAACGAAGCAAATAGCTAATAATGACGGAGCAAGTTAAACCGTGTGTGATAGCTAGGTTTATATTATAGATAGGGAGTGCTAGTGCAATGAGACAACAATTTCTGATGAGTTCCTGGAAGACGGCGTCCAAGTTAGTATCATCCTATTTTAAGAAAAACTGGTCCATTCACGACTATCCTACCGAATATAGACAGATATCAGGACAAGATGCGGGAGAGGAAGAGTTTCCTTGGGAAGCTCGAATCATTAACTGGTACTGGATGAGCGGAAAAGGACATACCAAACAAGAAGCTTATCAGGCGTTGCAAGAGAACTTTATGGATTATCAGGTAAAGGGGAATGATCTGCCTAGACCCGGAAGTAAATCAGGTATGGTGTTTACTTCCGTCGATCAGATTAACTATTTAGAGCCGGAAGGAATTATTTTATTCAAAGAGATCTTTGGAATGGATTATTATGGGATGTTCATATCGGATGATTCTACGCTGTATGATTTCTGTGATTCAAAAGAAAAAGCCCAACGGAAAATCGCCAAAATTCAGGAGAAGTATGGAATCCGGGTGGAGGATATTACGGGTCTGCGAATTGTAGGTATTCTGGAACGCATGCGGGAAGCAGGCGTGTGATTATTTTATAGTAAAAGGATAGAGCATTTCATTACAAAGGGGTCACTTTAGTTGCAGATGCCAACCCATATTGTTGCTGCAGGCGGGATTGTCCAAAATGAGAACGAACAGATCTTACTGGTTAAGACATATCATGGCGGCTGGGTTTTTCCTGGTGGACAAATCGAGGTAGGAGAGAACCTCATGGATGGTCTACGAAGAGAAGTGGAAGAAGAGAGTGGAATTCATACTCAGGTTATGGAGCTAATCGGTGTTTATTCCAATACAGGGATGTATAAGTGGCATGATGGCATAACGAACGTACCGACGAAGATCATGTTTGATTTCCTATGCAAGCCGGTCGGCGGGGAACTCTGTACCTCGGAGGAAACTTCAGAAGTAAAGTGGGTAAAGAAAGATAAGGTTCTCGATTATATTACATCGGGTGCGATCCGTGCTCGGTATGAAGTATTTATTGAATATAAAGGGATTGTCACGTATATGGAGTATGTAACAAAACCAGAGTTTGTTGTAAAGGAGAGCCGGAATATTTAGGTTCTCATAATAATACATATAAAAATGAATAATGATTAACGGATGTGTTCTTTTTTTCATCCATGTCCTCATATCCTGTATGCATAACGCATTGCATCTGTAATGAATGGAAAACCCGGTCTTTGAGATTTAATATCTTAAGTCGGGTTTTTATCGTTTTTAGCTCTGATCCTAAAAAAGTTCAGGAGGCAGGATTATGTTTGTGAAAATGTATATCTATCATGTGAACCTCGATCGGCTTGCAGAATACAAAAAAATAATGGAGCGAGCTGACAAGCTGTATAGACGGTATGTTAACTATGAGCTTTTTTATATGGAAAGTGAAGAAGAGCCAGGGAAGTTCGTTGAAGTTCAGACGTATGCATCGGAAGAGTTATATGAGATAGGTCAAAAGTTAATTAACAAAGATTTTGAATTAATGGATCTAAATCAATCTTTTGAAGCCATACTAGCACCGAATAACAAGGAGATTCAAGAAGAAACCCTTCGAGATCATTGAACCAAATCGAAAGAAAGGGTGGAAATCTATGAGAATATGATATCGGAAGAGTTTAATAATTTATGAGGCGGGTAATCAATAACAAGCGGGAGGTAAGATTACTTTCTGTAAACTAATCCAACATAAGGAGTGATTTCAAATGGCAAATGACAATCGAAATGATAAGATGAGCCGCGAGGAAGCAGGACGTATGGGTGGAGAAGCAACATCCAAAAATCATGACAAGGAATTTTACCAAGAGATTGGTGAAAAAGGTGGAGAAGCAACATCCAAAAACCATGATAAAGAGTTCTACCAAGAAATTGGTCAAAAGGGCGGAGAGGCCCGCGGTAACTCTGACAATGATGGTAAAATGAGCCGGGAAGAAGCAGGCCGTAAGGGTGGACAAGCAAGTTCTCGCTCGAAATAATGGACTTCTGAATGAATCTAAGATAAGTTTAATGAATTGGATGACTTGGAAAGATAATAAAATATGATTGTTAACTAGTAAGAGGATGACTTCTGATAATAATCGGGGGTCATCCTCTTACTTGTATTTTATCAGTACATAGGCATAAAAATTAATTTACTCCGAACTTTTTTCAACTCTAGGCATATGCTGACGTCATAACGCTTTTGGAGGGGAAAATAAAAATGAATAATGAAAATCGGCATGATACGTTAGCTTGGCATGAAACCCTGGAAATCCACGAATTAACTGCTTTTCAAACGAATAATTTAATTAATTTTAAACTGATGTTACCCGAGGTTACAGATCCGGGGGTGAAAAGCCTCGTACTCGAAACGATTGCTGCTTTAGAGAACAATTTAAAAGACCTTCTTGGTTTTATTCCCATGGCTCCTATGTATCCGCGTAGCTCAGGAGCAGATGTAATGACAGCTTTTCAGCTTGGGCAACTGCTCGGCGTACTTAAAACAAGCGTTCGTAATTATTCGATTGCAATAACAGAGACAGCAACACCACAGGTTCGTGAAATGTTGAAAAAACATTTGAATGCAGCGATCGATCTTCATGCTAAGGTATTTACTTATATGCTCGAGCGAGGTCTGTATCCTTCTTATGATCTTCCAAGGTTGTTACAAAACGATGTTAAAAATGCGCAGACAGCGATATCTTTATAGGAATTGCTAAATAAGAAATAAGAGAAATATTATGTTTTTGAGGTATTCTCTGAGTCATGTATACATGACGAAAAGAACAGGTGTGGTCTCTTTATAGAGCTACCACCTGTTCTTTTCGATTGCCGCGAAGCTACCCTTCATTGGTAAAAAACATAGTCACTTAAAAGTCGCCACATTTGGCGGCTTCACAGCCTCCTCAATCTCCGCTATTAGTGATCCATTCCTCGAAGCTCTAATTCGTTTTACAAGGTAAAAAAGTAGACCAAGCGTGATCCATCCTGTTCCTAGGAGCAGCGAGGACGTTTTCAGCAAAGTGATGAGATAAAACATAAACCCAGCACCGATGAGCGGACATAACAGTCTATATACGAGATCTCTAGGCCTATGTTGTTTTTCGCGAATGATGTAATGGAAAATAACAGATAAGTTCACAAACAGGAAGGCAGTTAATGCTCCGAAGCTGACAAACATAATCGCTGTCTCTAGATTAATAAATAATGCAGATAAGGAGATAACGCTGACTAGCATGATATTGAATACAGGTGTCCGAAATTTGGGATGGATGGAGCTGAACTTTTTTGGGAGTAACGAAGATCTGCCCATAACGAAAAGCAGACGAGAAACAGTGGTCATTGAGGACATGCCCTGTGCGAGCACAGAGAAAATAATGACGAAAGTGAAGATCGATGAAAGTCCGTTTCCACCAATCAACTGCATAAGTTCAAAGCCGGCGGAATCTGTATGACTAAATGTAAGAGATGGATACATCTGCTGTATCAGATAGGCAGTTACAAAATAAATGAGTCCAGCGACGATAACAATGATCATAATGGCTCGTGGGATTGTTTTTTTAGGATCTTTCGTTTCTTCGGCCATTGTAGTAATCGAGTCAAACCCAAGAAAGGAGAAGCAAACAAGTGAAGCCCCAGCCAAAATAGCTGAGAAGGAAACTCCTGTACTGATACTCAGCGGATTCAACTCGGAGGTGAATCCTTCATTCGTAGCTTTATATGTGAGAAGAGCGCAAAATCCTGCAATAAACATAATTTGCATAAGCACAAAAATCTTATTCACATTTGCTGATGTCTTGATTCCAATTATATTGATGGCCATAACGACTAGGGTAAGCAGTATAATCCACACAGAAGAGGGTATGGAAGGGAACTCAGCATGGAGATTAACACCAAACATAAGAACTGCGACAATGCAGGAGAATAGATAATCAAGTAAAATGACCCAACCAACGAGAAATCCCATAAAAGGGTTCATCGCCTTGCTGACATAGGTGTATGCTGATCCCGACAAAGGAAATGCTTTTGCCATCTGTCCGTAGCTGCCAGCTGTGAACAAGATCGCAATAAATGCAAGCATATAAGCGGCAAGAAGCATCCCTCCAGAACCTTCATGAAGCACTCCGAAACTTGTAAAGAAGATCATAGGCGACATCCAAGCGAGTCCCATTGCCACAACATGGGAGAGGGATAAATTTCTCTTCAGTGTGATGTTCGATGACATGATTAATCCTCCTTTTAAATAAAAAGTACGCTTTCTTCGTGTTATAATTTCTAACATTTTTACAATTAAATCTGTAAAAATCAAGGGTTTTTTTTGGTGTTTGTTGTTTGAATCCATCTTATATGTATTTTAATGCAAACTTATTTATGTATTTCAAAATAAGTATTGCCTTGTCAAATAATCTGAGTTAGTATTTATGACATACAAAAAATACCATAAAAAGTTTTCTAGGGTTCCGGGCTGAAATCGGCTGGCTGGTCCGAGAGAAAACATCAAGCATTTGTTCTTCTTGATGTACACGGCGGGAAAAAAGCCCGGGAGAATCGATTAAAGTTTCTTTGATGTTTTTCTCCGGGCTTTTTTTATTTTTTATAGAGGAGGAATGAACATGACAACATTATTTTCATTGACAGTAGAGCCGGGTAGCAAATGGTCGGCTCATGTAGGAAGAGGGAAATCCATCACATTCACAGCGACGGGAGACAGAGCGAACCTCTCCGTATTATTGTTTCACGCTACGCAGCCGTATGAACGATACAATATGCCCGATACGCTCAAAGCTCAGCACACCGCTTTTTTGACAGCCGGCCATATACTGATGAGTGATCAGGGAAGAGTTCTGGCCTCGATCACAGAGGATTCAGTTGGTTGGCATGATCCATTGTCAGGATATACGACGAAACAAAGCACAGATGCAAAGTATGGAGTAACTTGCTATCAGAAAGATCGAAATGCTCGCCATCGAAACGGTGAGGAAAACTTTAAGGTTGAAATGTACAGACATAATCTATCACCTCGAGATTTGAGCGCTCCGCTGAACTTGTTCTCAAAAGTAATCTGTGAACGGGATGGAGAGATGAGATTTGTGTCCCAAGATACTGCAGGGAGATCTGTCACATTACGAACTGAAATGGACTTACTACTCATTCTGTCGAATACGCCGAATCCACTGGATCCTTCCACAGATTACCCTTTTTCAAGCATTCAGATTGAAGTGACCGAGGCAGCACCTGTCACAGACAATGATCCCTGTGTGATCCACTGCGGAGAGAACAGACGTGCTTTTGAAAATACTTGGAGCGCTAATGCGCTGATGAAAGGGGCTAACTAATAATGAGCACACTGAATCTTGTGCAAAGTATCCGGAAACCGGAAGAAGCCTTATGTGAACGGGTCATACCCGCAGGGGAAGGTTGGTTGTACGATCTCACGCCGGGTCAGGTCCTAAGAATTGTGGATGTAGAAGGAAATCAGGCAGTAGATACTCTTTTTTATTCCAGTGAAGATCCGAGCGACCATTACAGCGCAGTTCGGACTATATCGACACAGCAGAATCTGTATTTAACGACCGGTTCAACGTTACTAGCAGAATCCGGAAAAGAACTACTCCAAATCACGGCAGATACTTGCGGCAGACATGATACGATCGGCGGTGCGTGTTCAGCGCAAAGTAATACTGTTCGTTACGCACACGATAAGCTGTTCATGCATAATTGCCGTGATACATTCATGCTGATGTTGTCTGAACGAAACGAATTTACAAAGCGCGACTTAGCCTCGAATGTTAATTTTTTTATGAACGTACCAGTGACACCGGAAGGTGAGTTGACTTTTGCAGATGGAATCTCTGGACCGGGTCGTTATGTGGAACTGATCGCCTTAGCTCCGGTTACAGTGCTCATCAGTAATTGTCCTCAGCTTAACAATCCGTGTAATGCATACAATCCTACGCCGGCAAAGGTACTTATCTGGGATAGGGAAGGAGCACCAGGCCATGTTTAAAAAGGTGTTGATCGCTAACCGTGGTGCAATTGCCGTAAGAATCATTCGAACTTTACGTAAAATGGGTATTCCCTCTGTTGCTGTTTATACGAAAGCAGATCGTGACAGCCTTCATGTGGAGCATGCGGATGAAGCCGTGCTCATTGGAGAAGGACCAGCAAAAGATAGTTATGTGAATGCAGAGCTAGTCCTTAAGACGGCGCTTGCTACAGGTGCGGATGCTATTCATCCCGGCTACGGGTTTTTAAGTGAAAATGCTTCTTTTGCCAAATCTTGCGCTAGTCATGGGATTACTTTTATCGGTCCGACTCCCGAGCATATTCAACTCTTCGGTCTTAAGCATACTGCTCGTGCAATGGCAGAAGAAGCGGGAGTCCCGCTTCTTCCCGGAACAGGTCTGATTGATACGCTAATCGAAGCAACAAAGCAAGCAGAATTCCTTGGATATCCTGTGATGCTGAAGTCTACAGCTGGCGGTGGAGGAATAGGAATGCGAATCTGTAATGATGAGGATGCACTTCAGGATGCTTTTGATTCCGTGACCCGGCTGGCAGTATCTAACTTTAATGACGGAGGCGTATTTTTAGAAAAATACATAGCTCGAGCGCGCCATGTTGAAGTGCAAATCTTTGGTAATTCATATGGAGAAGCGGCTGCGCTTGGTGAAAGAGATTGCTCTGTACAGCGCCGTAATCAAAAAATCATCGAAGAAACTCCAGCACCCCTTCTACCTGAAAACGTCCGCACACAGATGCATGATAGTGCCCGAAAACTCGCCGAGAGGGCAGGTTATCGTAACGCAGGAACCGTTGAATTCTTGTATGATCCTGAACAGGAACAATATTATTTTCTTGAAGTGAATACTAGGCTCCAGGTGGAGCATGGGGTAACGGAAGAAGTACTCGGTATTGATTTGGTGGAGTGGATGGTAAAAGAAGCAGCCGATGAGCTGCATTCACTCCATGATTTTAAACCAGAGCCTAAGGGTCACAGCCTTCAGGTTCGATTGTATGCCGAAGATTGTGTCAATGATTTCCGTCCAAGTGACGGGCGAATTGATGCAATCGATTGGCCGAAGGATGTTCGTGTGGAAACCTGGATTCAAGGCGGTACCGAAGTGACGACATTATATGACCCGATGTTGGCCAAGATCATTGTACATGCCGAATCAAGAGATGAAGCCATTATCAAGATGACGGCAGCACTGCAAAACCTTCGTGTCTATGGAATAACAACAAATCAGTCCTATATTGAAGCTTTTCTTCAGAAAAAACATTTTCAGAAAGGTGAAGTATTTACCCGAATGCTGGATGGGTTCATTCCAATCGAGCATGCCATTGAGGTGCTGGATGGCGGCGTGCAAACGACCATACAGGATAGCCCAGGAAGAATAGGTTATTGGGATATCGGTGTCCCGCCATCAGGACCAATGGATCGCCTTGCTTTCCGTATCGGGAATAAGCTCCTTGGGAACAAGGATCAGGCTGCAGGTCTTGAATTGACACTGCGAGGCGGTGCGTATCTTTTTAGAGATGAGATCATCTTTTGCCTTACCGGGGCCGATATGAATGCGGATTTGGATGGTACACCTGTTGAGATGTATACACCAACGAGAGCTTCAGCAGGATCCATACTTACTTTTAGTGAAGCGAAAAAGGGAATAAGAACCTACTTTCTCGTTGCTGGCGGGCTCGATATGCCGCTCACACTTGGAAGTAGCGCCACATTTACGCTTGGTGGATTTGGTGGTCATACCGGAAGTTCACTAAGACCTGGGGCTATCCTCCGCGTTGCCAAGGAAAAAGGGACGATATTGCCTTCCCTTGCGGAAGAATCACGACCACAGTACACAAACGAATGGACAATCGGGGTTATCCCAGGTCCGCATTGTACGGCTGAGTATTTGGTGCCCGCTTATTTGAATCAGCTCGAAGATACGGAATGGGAGATACACTTTAACAGCTCAAGAACAGGCGTACGTTTAATCGGTCCTGCTCCGTTGTGGGCAAGAGAAGATGGTGGGGATGCAGGTCTGCATCCTTCCAATATTCATGATAATGCCTATGCGGTAGGTGCTCTCGATTTAACCGGAGATATGCCGATTTTGCTAGGTCCTGATGGTCCGAGTCTTGGAGGGTTTGTATGTCCGGTCACGACGGCAACGGCTGAGCTGTGGAAAATCGGGCAGTTAAGCCCCGGAGATAAAGTGCGATTTAAACTGATAACCGTAGAAGAGGCCGAACAGTTAAGAATGGAACAAGAGTTATATCTACAGTTGCTGGC
This sequence comes from Paenibacillus sp. Marseille-Q7038, assembly GCF_965111595.1. Classification (NCBI taxonomy): domain Bacteria; kingdom Bacillati; phylum Bacillota; class Bacilli; order Caryophanales; family Paenibacillaceae; genus Paenibacillus; species Paenibacillus sp. Marseille-Q7038. The sequence continues at coordinate 407,028 of NZ_CBCOOM010000001.1, forward strand.
CGCAGAGCCGAAACTACCTATGTTACCTGTGCAATCTACGGGTCAGTACATGCCTATTCTAACTTATGCAGAGGAAAAAAGACGTTTTCCGATCATAGTCCGCTGTTCAGGTGATGAGAATATTTTGGTGGAATATGGTGAACGTGAATTGGATATTCTTTACCGATTCCAAGTATATGTGCTTATGCAGGCAGTAAAAGAGAATGGTGAGATTCCTTATATTGAGATGACACCTGGCATCCGGTCGCTACAGATTCACCTAGATGCTTCCAAGATCACTGTAAAAGAAGCAGCTGCTCTTATAATGGATATCGATCTTCATCTGCCGACACTGGATTCTATTGAGGTTCCCTCTCGTATTGTGAAGCTACCACTATCTTGGGATGACCCTGCAACAAAGCTTGCTATTGAACGTTATCAGCAAAATGTACGACCTGATGCTCCTTGGTGTCCAAGTAATCTCGAATTCATTCGGAGAATGAATGGACTTGGATCATTGGAGGAGGTTGCCGAAATCGTCTTTAATGCCTCCTATCTTGTAATGGGACTAGGTGATGTCTATCTCGGAGCACCCGTAGCGGTTCCACTTGATCCGCGTCATCGGCTTGTGACAACGAAATATAATCCAGCACGAACATGGACTCCGGAAAATGCGGTAGGAATTGGCGGCGCTTATCTCTGCGTATATGGAATGGAAGGTCCTGGAGGGTATCAATTTGTAGGACGCACCGTTCAGATGTGGAATAAATTTCGTCAAACGGATAATTTCGAACAAGGTAAGCCGTGGCTTCTTCGTTTCTTTGATCAGCTTCAATTCTATCCTGTGACGGAGGAAGAGCTGCTCCAAATGAGAGAAGATTTTCCTCGCGGCGAGTTCAAAGTGGAAGTTGAGGAAACAACTTTCCATCTGGGAGATTATTTGAGGTGGCTTGAAACCATCGAGAAGGAGTCTCGAAATTTCCGTCATCAGCAGCAAGCGGCTTTTCAGCAGGAAAGAGCGTTATGGAAGGAACTCGGTATAAAGGAGTACGTATCTGAACCTGAGGTTCAAGCATCCATGGATCAGGAAGTATTACCTGAAGGAAGTCTGGGTGTTAACAGTTCCATGTCAGGAAGTGTGTGGAAGGTACTGGTTACAGAAGGACAATTCATACGAAAAGGCGATACTATTATAATAGAAGAAAGTATGAAAATGGAATTCCCACAAATCGCACCGTTTGACGGAATAATCACATCTATTTACGTTTCTTCCGGCGATCAGGTTCGATCCGGCGATCGTATTGCAGCGATAACTCCGATGGAAGAGGAGGCGACAGCATCATGACGATCGGTGCAGTACCGCAAATGATGACCATCGAATCTATCCGAACAGGATATTTAAATAAGAGTTTTACTCCTCTTGAAGTTATGGAAGCTATTATTCAAAGGGCGAATGAGGACGAGGGGAAAAATATTTGGATTTTACCGCCTTCTATGGAACGGTTTAAAGTTTATTTAGAGCAACTGAAGAATAAAAATATAGCTGAATATCCACTATGGGGAGTTCCCTTTGCTGTTAAAGATAATATAGAGGTCGCCAATTGGCCTGTTACTGCGGGTTGTCCGGATTATACTTATGTCCCTGAACAACATGCGGGCGTAGTGGAACGATTGATCGCAGCCGGAGCTATACCCGTCGGGAAGTGCAACCTGGATCAGTTTGCCACAGGCCTTGTAGGAACAAGAAGTCCCTATGGAGAAACACACAATGCGCTGAGGCCTGATCTGATCAGCGGGGGTTCAAGTTCCGGATCTGCTGTAGCAGTTGCTCTTGGCCATTCGGCTTTTTCTCTCGGAACCGATACGGCTGGCTCAGGCCGAGTTCCTGCAGCACTGCATGGACTTGTAGGGTATAAACCTGCAGTGGGCGCGTGGCCGTCATCTGGTTTAATTCCTGCATGCCGCAGCATTGATTGCATAACGGTATTTACGCATACCATCGAAGAGGCGAAGAATATAGATCATATCGTGCGAGGTAAGGAACAGGGAGAAGCTTATTCCATAGATCGTCCTCTTCGAACTTCTGTTATGCCACAGAAATGGCTACTTCCAAAAGAAACGCTCACTTTTTTTGGTCCTTTTTTCGCAGAGTATGAGATGGCTTGGGAAGCAGCGAAAGATAGAATTTATAGTTCTGGAATTTGTGTGGAGGAAGTGGATATCAACCTTCTTCAGGAAGCAGCTGCGTTACTCTATGAAGGTCCGCTTGTCGCAGAAAGATGGGCCGACTTGGAATTCTTTATTGAAGCGAGTCCAGGTTCGACTTTCCCAGTTACAGAGATGATTCTTAGATCGGGTGGAAAAAAAGAATTTACTGCAGCTGCTTTATTTCGTGCTCAGCATAGGCTGGCTGAGATTCGATGCATGATTAAAGATCTGCTCTCAAATGCGGTACTGGTTCTTCCTACCTGCGGAGGAACATGGACACGGGAGCAGGTTAGAATGGACCCTGTTCATACAAATAGTCAAATGGGACTTTATACGAATCATTGCAATTTACTTGATTTGAGTGCTATTGCCGTACCTGCCGGAAATGCAGCAAAGGATTTGCCGTTTGGTATAACGATGTTTACCCTGCCCGAAGAGGAAGGGAACATGACTCAGGCAGCGACATTTTATCAAGAACTTGAGGAGCAAGTTATTGTAGCTGTATGTGGACTTCATATGCGAGATATGCCGCTTGAACAACAGATGACCGGACTTCGTGCCGTCTTTGTAGAAGAAGTTAAAACCGCTCCTTGCTATCGATTATTTAAGCTAAACACTACACCGCCGAAACCAGGGTTGGTTCGAACAGAGGGTGATGGAGCGACAATCAATATGGAACTGTGGAGAATACCAATATCCTCATTTGGACGATTTTCAGCTTCTATTCCATCCCCACTTGGTATCGCTAAAATAGAACTAGCGGATGGCAGATGGGTCTCTGGTTTTGTATGCGAGACTTTTGCTGTCCGAGAAGCGGAAGATCTTACATTACAGGGAGGCTGGAGAAATGCGATGGGTGAGTTCATAAATAAATGAAATAATTATGTGAATGCTTAGAATTAAGTGCTGTAGATGAAAGTATCATATCTCAATATAATGCAGAAACATAAAAATCAGCTTATCCCTGTTGGGAATGGCTGTTTTTTTATGTTCGAAATAACTTACCCTGTTATCACTCCCCAAAAATCAAAATTCAGTCTCCTAGAAGAAGGATTTATGTGATAATGAAAAGAAAAAGGACATAAGGAGAGGAGGATAGTAAAAATGAATAAAGAGGTACTGTTCACAGAAGAACCAATTTTTGAAACGGAACGAATTATACTTAGAAGATTAGATATGGATGACCTGGAAGAATACTTTAGCTTTGCTTCGGATCCCCTGGTATCGGAACGGACATTATGGGATCGGCATGAATCTACCGAGGATACCCGAGTGTTTTTAGAGAAAGTAATGAGATCGTTTGTAGAAAAAACAGCATATCGTTGGGCTGTTATCTATAAGTCGGAACGGAGATTGATAGGAAGAATTGGATTTATTCATTTGGACGAAATACATAGCTGTGCAGAAATCGGATATGCTCTTTCTAGTAGATATTGGGGGAAGGGTATCACTACCGAAGCATTACAAGAAGTGACCCAATATGGGATTAGTCATATGAATATAAACCGGATTGAAGGAAGATGTAATGTAGATAACCTTAGTTCAGCTCAGGTTATGAAAAAAGTCGGAATGCAGCAGGAAGGCATACTTCGGGAAAAGTTTCAGATCAAAGGAGAATTTGTGGACCAAATTCAATTTGCAATGATTAAAAAAGATGTGCAGCAAGAAATAAAGAGCGATAAGCAAGGAGAAAATAACACATGAAATCGACGATGAAAGTAGCGGGAATGTTTATCCTTTTTGCTTTACTCGCGTATGTGATTGTATCTTATAGTCTTACGACTACGAATTCCAGCAAGAATAAGCCTTACGATGGAAAGGAACTCCGCATTGGTATGGTTGGTGAGGCACCTGTGGTGCGCGAGAAGCAGGTTTCTTTTCATAACATAAATCTTCAGCAGATGAAGGAACAAAGTATCCATTTGGATGCTATTTTTATTAGCAAAGAATTTTTAGTGCAGGCAGCTGCGCCGGAGTTTGCAAAAGTATATAAGGAACTAGAGATCCCAGTGTTCTTTTTACAATCCCAGCGGAGTTACATCCCATTTTTCTATGAAGGGATTAGCTATGAAGATGCACCAGATACATCCGCTGATCTTAGCTTTGCAACTGCACTCGTTCCAAAGCAAGGAAATGAAATGGGATACTGGCAGTTTGAAGTCTACAATGACAGACGGAATAAAAGAAACATTCAGTCGGTCTACTCCAAAATGTTTGGAGCAATTGACCAAGGGAGTGAGTGAAGAAAAGTAGTGGATTTTATCATTTTATGAAATTTATTAGTAATAAATATATATTATTTTACATATTGATAGTATGATTGGAAACGAACCGTTGGAGAGTGCCTCGATAAGGAGGAAAGTTTTAATTATTTAAAAGGAGGTGTATTTCATGGATGGATCTGGTGTTTTCAGTATTTTATCTGTATTTTTAGTCATTTGGTATATCGTTTGTCTTGGATTAGGTATCTATTGTTTTGTGTTATTCGTGAAACTAGCGCGAAGAGGGATTACTGCGTTAGACATTTACATCGGTAAACATAGGAATCCAAGCCAGCGGACGGATCAAGAGTTATAGTGCTAACATCTATATAATTGAATACATAAATAGCCGCTGTTTAGCCTAGTGCTGAGTGCGGCTGTTTTTTGTGATAACGACTTGCTTTTCTTTTTGAAACAATACACCTACTAATCACGTTATTAATCATGTAGAATAGATAGTTTCTAATAGACAACTTAGAGAGGAACACACATACACCATGAATAATAAATGGAAGAACCTTATTTTGATTCTTACCTCCATATTACTAATTTTCGGAACTTTGCAAGCGAAGAAAAAGTATGCTCAGTATCAAAATACACACAGATATGTGCTGTCATTAATGAATCGCGAATTAATTACCAACGGTATGGGTAATTACAGTTATTTAAATCAGCTGCTGAATGAACTGGATAGAGGCAGTATCTCGATGATTCAGTTTGAGGATGGACTTCTGGATGTTGTTAAGGATTTAGATAGAGCTGCGCTTGCTGAATATACACTTGCGAATACACATTGGAATTACACATATGACCAGCCCATAGGTGCAAATGATATCACAGGATTTTTAACTTATATCTCTTATCAACTGAAATATATTGCTCTTTCGAATCATGAAGAAGCCAAAGTGGAAGCAGTGAAAGAACTAAAGGAGATCTTCCTGACTATGGAAAATAATTTAGATCAAGAACGCATGATGAGTGGGAATTATCCTACCATTAAAAATAGTTGGACGGCTGCGATGAAAGCAGTATATAAGGAACATGGAGATTCAGATCTCGTGAAGCCTTTTTTTGAAAACAATGAGAGATATACAAAATAAACAGGTGGATTCATTCAATAAGGGGGGATGACCTCTGATTAGTATTCAAACCGACATCACGATTGATAGGCCGATACGTTGCTGTTTTGATGCAGCGAGAGATTTGGAACTGCATACCCAAACGGTATGGAAACATACTCACGAGAAGGTCATTTCATCCCCTGGAGGCAAAGATGGACAGCTGATCGGGTACGGTGAGATGGTAACCTTTGAGGCAACTCACTTCTTTGTTCGCCAGCAGCTTACATCCAAAGTGGTAGCTTTTGAACCGCCCTACATGTTTACAGATCAAATGCAGCAAGGCGTGTTCCGCAGCATGACGCACATTCACGAGTTTGAAGTCCTTGGTCCAAGTAAAACACGGATCAGGGACACGCTTTATTTTGAAGCTCCTTATGGATGGGTAGGAAGGCTTGCGGAACGTTTTATTTTACAATCGTATATGAAGAACTTTTTGGAATTCCGTAATAAGCAGTTAAAGAAGATACTTGAATCCTAGAGAGGGTACAGATTACAAGTAGTACGTATATAACTTACTCTTCATAAGGAGAAATAACATAATGACAAACGGATCAAATGATATCGAAGTTAAACTGTACACGATGTGCGTAGTACGCGACGAGGATCGAATCTTATTAATGAACCGCCCTAGTGAAAACGGATTTCCAGGATGGATTGCTGCCGGAGGGAAAGTGGACTTTCCCGAGAGTTTAACCGAGGGGGCCATACGCGAAGTAAAGGAAGAAACGGGTCTTACGATAAGCAGTTTAATATATAAAGGTCTTGATGAGTTTGTTGATGTGAACGAGAGATACCGGTATATGGTATTTAACTATGTAACGGATACGTTTGAGGGAGAGCTGTTGGATAACCCTCCTGAAGGAGAACTTCGGTGGATCCCGCTTGATGATCTGGTACACTATCCGATGCAAGATTGGTTTAGAGAGAGACTGACGTATTTTTTTGAAGATGGAACCTTTGAAATTTATGCTCTATGGGATGAAAAGCGTAACGAAACACAAAAGCGAACCATTACAAAATTGTAGGGAGAAAGATAAAAGTGAATCATATTCGATACGAAGATTTAACCTATCTACTTAGTGGAAACGAAGTACAACAAGCAGCATACCTGGCATTGCAGAAACACCATGTGATGGAGATTTTAGCTCTTTATACTCCAGTTCTAACGGGGACGATTCCCATAGATATCAATATTGAGGACAGTGATCTCGATATTATTTGTGAGGTGCATGATTTTTCGGCATTTGAACGACTTTTACGAAGTGAATTTGGAGACTTTCAGGATTTTATCTTGACGGACAAAATAGTTAACAACATCAGGAGAATGAAGGCGGACTTCCGGCTTGAGCAGTTTGAGGTTGAGATATTTGGACAGTCTATCCCGGTCACTAGACAGAACGCCTATCGTCATATGGTGATCGAAGACCGTATACTTCGTCTTTATAATGAAGATTTTAGACAGCATGTACGTTCTCTAAAGAGAGAAGGGGACAAAACAGAACCTGCTTTTGCCAAGCTGTTGGATTTAGAAGGAGACCCTTATGAGAGCCTGTTAGAGGTAGAATCATGGGCTGACGAGAAGATTGAAGCAATGGGGTTCCCTTCTTTTATAGGTATTGCTACAAGAGTATATCAATTTACTGAGAAAGAGAAATACCACTTTCCTTTGCACACGAAAAACATAGAGTATACAGAAGGGAACGAAGGATCCGAATTATTTGCTGAAAGATATCATAAAGATCATTCCATTCATGTATCACCGGGGAAAAATCGAAACGAAGCACATTTGTTTTTTCGAGGTGCTCATGACTTCACTTGTCGATGTACGATTCTTGATCTTTCTCAGGAACAATCTCCGATTCTTAAGGAGATGGAGGCAAGTATTATCGAAGATACGAGTGATTATCATTATGAATATTTCGATGGTTTCGATTCCTATGGGGTTATTGAAGTGAAGAACTTTGAGTGGAATACCTATATCACCTCAGATGTTGAGAAGTGGGGCACGGAGTTTTTTGGTTTTATCGAAACATTTTTGCTTAGATTTTTTACTCAGCTTGTCTTTCCCGCAAAAGACATAAAAGCGATAGAGATCTATATGAAGCAAACCTTGCCCTTCGCTAAGGCTTTTTATTATGAAGAAGAATTGTACTATCGGTTTAAAGATTTTTGGTAACAGTAAAAGGAGGCATTTCATGCAGAATAGAACTGCTTGGATGATTCTCATGGTAATCGTTGTAGCCTTGGTTGTTTATGTGACCTATCTGTATATCCCTAAGACGGTCTATATTGATACGAATGGGATCATGTATCGCAATGAAACAGAGAACACGCTCGAGAAATCTCTCAGAGTACAAATTAAAGGGAAAGTGTATAGAGAGTGGGTTAACAAAAAGTATTTTCGGGGTGATATTCAAGTAGAAGGTCAAACTTTTCCGGTTCCAAGAGAAAAAGCGTCGTTGATTGAAATACCTGTGGGTTTCTCCACACCCACATCCATCGTATATTCCTTCATATGGCCAGAACAAGAACCCGGTCTTTATCAGTATGGTTCAATATCTATGAATGATAATTATACAGAGGCTGTTATACTCGTTTCAGAGAAAAGAGAACCAAGTGAGGCTGAGATTAAACAGAATGTAGAAGATACGAAAGGTTGGAGTTTTGATAATGGACTTATGATTGCTGTGCCTGCAAAGAACCGGGAAGAAGCAGTGGCTCTTACTAATGAGATATTATACTCATATACTGGCATAATGGGACTTCTTTTTAAATGAACAATAGAGAGGAAGATTGCTGATGAACGTAAAAAAACGCAAGGTTTTTACTAGAATTCTACTTCTTCTTCCGTTTATTTTGATTCTAGTCATACTGCCCTTTGCCTATTCAAGTAAAACATATTATCCCGCTGCCCCTTTCTCTGCAATCAGTAAAAAAGCAGCGGTTCAAGCATTAGAACCGTCTTCCAAAGAATTGATCTATTTAACGGAAGAGGAAGGGAATCACTGGTATGGATTTAAGGGCAGTCAAGGAGATGGTGCAGAGGCTGTTATCTCTCTTATGAAGAACAAAGGATGGTCATTCCAAACGCAGGAGGGGGCAGGCTATTTCTTTGGCAAGGAAAGCGGAGAGAGTTCCGAGAAAGAAGCTTCTGCAATGGTACATAGTGAAATGTGGACAGGACAATATGTTCTCTACAGCATCCCTGTTCGTTACTTGGAAGAATAAATATCTAGGAACGAAATACCAAATATGTAATGATGAACAGCGCTAGGATAAAAAACAAAAAGACGTGAGGGAATGGATCGCAGGTAACGATCTATCCAACACGTCTTTTATTTATTGAGTAACCATTAATTTATTTTTTGCTTAAAATGCTGTTTCAGCAAAGAGAGAGACAACTCCGCAGTGGAAGAGACGATAAGGTCTGCTTTTTGCATTTGAGCTGGAGTGCCTACACCAACAGCGTACATACCAGCGGAAAGAATAGACTCGATCCCCGCTTCGGCATCCTCAATACCGACACAGTCCTCAGGCAGAACGCCAAGTTTAGCAGCACCCGTTAAGAAGATTTCTGGATCGGGTTTCCCTTGTTTAATCAAATTCACATCAACGACATGATTGAAATAGTGGGTAACACCTAGACGATCCAGAATAAACGGCGCATTCTTACTTGCGGAAGCAAGAGCAATACCTATACCGGCTTCTTGCAACTCTTTTAGCAGCGATTCAATTCCCGGAAGCAAGTCGGCAGGTGTTACTTTTGCAATCATCTCTTTATAGAGATCATTTTTCTTTTCAGCAAGTGCTTTTTTCTCTTCATCGGAGTAAACCGCATCTCCTAGAGACAGGATGAGTTCCAAGGATTCCATCCGGCTGACCCCTTTTAATTTTTCGTTGAATTCCTTATCAAAAGGAAGGTCCAATTCGTCAGCTAAACTCTTCCACGCTAAGAAATGATATTCTGCTGTATCCGTAATAACTCCATCGAGATCGAAAATAACGGCTTTCATTTTTTCTCCACCTTTTCTTATCCACTTAGGAAGTGGTTTTTGTAATGAGTGGCTCTTCTTCTGTAATGAGCACTTCTTTATCATAAAGTTCCATCGTCAGCGGTGCACCGGAAACAAGCGTGATCTTCACTTCGTTCTGATCTACACTTACGTTAATCAGGCGCTCGCGATAATTGATGTGGAAGCTGTACCGTGACCACTCTTTTGGCAGGAATGGCGAGAAGTGCAGAGTCTCTCCATGCGTACGCATGCCAGCAAATCCTTGCACGATAGCGAGCCAGCTACCCGTCATGGAAGTAATATGAAGACCATCTTCCGTGTCGTTATTATAGTTATCAAGGTCAAGTCTTGCTGTACGTTTGTACATCTCGACTGCTTTTTCTTCCATCTTCAGTTCAGCAGCAAGTACCGCATGAATGGAAGGGGAGAGAGAAGATTCATGAACCGTCATTGGCTCATAGAAGTCAAAATTCCGTTTCTTTTCTTCCATCGTAAACTCATCACTGAAGAAATAAATTCCTTGCAGAACATCCGCTTGTTTGATGAATGGAGAACGCAAGATTTTATCCCATGACCATTTCTGATTCAGAGGAAGATCCGCTTTATCCAAAGAGGATACAGGACGCAGGTCCTTATCAAGGAAGGTATCATGCTGTACATGGACACCGAGCTCTTCGTCGTAAGGGAAATACATACGATCTACAATATCCTGCCAGTGAGCCAGTTCTTCATCAGAAATATTCAGTTGCCCTTTTCTCTGTTCGTCGATATTCGCGAGACTTTCCATGGTATATTTCAGCACCCATGTTGCCATGGTGTTGGTGTACCAGTTGTTGTTGACGTTGTTCTCATATTCATTAGGTCCGGTTACCCCATGAATCATATATTTATTGTGGCGCTTCGAAAAATGAACCCGGTCAGCCCAGAATCTGCTGATTTCGGTTAGTACTTCAATACCTTCATTTTGGAGATACGTTTTGTCTCCCGTATAATTCGTATAATTATAAATGGCGTAAGCGATTGCTCCGTTACGGTGAATCTCTTCAAACGTAATTTCCCACTCATTATGACACTCCACACCAGTGAAGGTAACCATCGGGTAGAGTGCACCTTTCAGGCCTTGTTGACGTGCATTATGTTTCGCACCATCTAGTTGATTGTAGCGATAGCGCAGCAAGTTTTCAGTTACTCGTTTGTCGGCAAGCGCAAGATACATCGGAACAGCGTAAGCTTCTGTATCCCAGTAGGTAGCGCCGCCATATTTTTCCCCTGTAAATCCTTTAGGACCAATATTCAGACGTTCATCGTGTCCATAGTAAGTCGAGAATAATTGGAAGATATTAAAACGAATTCCTTGCTGTGCTTCTACATCGCCTTCAATGGTAATATCTGCTTTATCCCAGCGCCGAGCCCATTCCAGGATATGTTCTTCTTGAAGCAGGTTGTATCCTTTGTTCATTGCGTCTGCCATCAGACGTTCTGCCGTAGGGATCAAATCTTCTTTCTCCATATCTCGAGAAGTGGTAACCACGATATATTTCTGGATTTCCGCAGAAGCTCCGGAAGGAATTTCATACTCATAGTGAGCGGCTGCATAGAGTCCTGCTTCTTCCGTTGACATAGATAACGCATGGTTAGTTACAATCCCCATTGTTGCATTAATGGTAAAGCGCTCGATGTCAAACGCATTTTCTTTTGTCATAGCAGAAAGACTGATGTAAGGTTCGCCTATTTTTCGATCGGCTTCAACCCAGAACGTTTCTTCATAGTTCGAATCTTCATTCTTCGTATTTCCGTCCAAGTAAGGAATCAGAGTGACTTTAATATTCTCATCTGTCAGATTCGTTACGTTATATTTAATTAGACATAGTTCAAGGAAAGATGCACTGAGAAAACGTTCTGTTTCAATGCGCACCTGTTCATTTACGGTGAAAGAACGGCGTAAAATTCCTTCTTTCATATCCAGCTCTTGATAAAAATCAGTGACTCTATCTAGATACGTATCGATTTCGTGATCATTAACAAGAACGCGTATCCCAATGAAATTCATGGCATTAATGACCTTGCCAAAATATTCAGGGTAGCCGTTTTTCCACCAGCCAACCTTTGTTTTGTCAGGGTACCAAACCCCAGAAATGTATGTGCCTTGATGGTGATCTCCGGAATACGTCTCTTCAAAATTTCCTCGCATTCCCATGTATCCGTTACCAATGGAAGTCATACTTTCCTGAAGGCGTAGATCTTCCTTGTGAAGTGTATTCGTAGTGAGTTTCCAAGCGTTCGTGTCAAAAATACGTTTATATGACATGATAATCCTCCTTGAAGGAGTGTGAGTCTCCACAGCTCCTGTGTTAGTTAATCGCTGGTGAAACTTTGATACCTCATCGTGTTATGAAAGCCTATTCTTATATCGTTAAAACTCATAACTACTATCGTATGAATAACCCTGATCATTTGCTTTAAAAACGTACGATGTTGCATCATGTAAGTGCTATCATTTGATTGCGTTTTCAGTATATAGTGCAACCGGTTGCCCTGTCAACCTAAAAAAGAATAATCTCGTATTCGACTTCTCAGGATACTTTATTAAAAGCAGCTTGATGCAAGATCAAATGCGTGATCATTCTTTTTATGTGTTAAGCAAGGGAATTATGAAAATCCTTCGACTGTAGTATTTTTCATTGTTCTGCGCTGAGAAGAAGCACGCTCGATAATTCGGTGTGGGACAATAATATGTTTTGTCATTTCTTTGGGATCTAGAATTTTCTCAATCAGACTTTTAGCTGCTTGATATCCCAGAGTAAAAATATCAATATCGACCGAGGTGAGCGGGGGGTTCAGCATCTCAGCAATACGGAGGTTATTGAAACTCACAAGCGAACAAGCTTCTGGCAGCGAAAACCCCAGCTGACTCAACATCGTTTGCAGAGGGAGCGCATGCATATCATCGACGACAATAAGGGCGGTTGGCCGATTAGGCATTTTAAAGAGTGAATCTAAATCTGCTTTAGTAAAACTTGAGTCTAGTACATATGTTTCATCAGCCAAGAGACCAGAATCTAGTAAAGCTTCTCGGTACCCGCGAACCCTTTCTTTATGAACCGTGCGGTTTACATCAGCTCCCACATAGGCAATGTACTTATGACCAAGCTCTATTAGGTAATTGGTTACGTCTTTGCCCGCTTGGAAGTTGTCATTATCGACATGAGTAGTTTCATTTACGTATTGCTGTGGTTTACCGATCACGGTATAAGGGATTTTTTCATTATGGAAATAATCAACTACCGGGTCTTCTGATTTAGAATAGAGGACGATGAAGCCATCCACCCGATTGGCTCTTGTCATCATTTTGACACGATCCAGCAGTTCTTCATCGGTTCTTGCTGTGACAATGGCTATCGTAAAATTTTTTTCATTCGCAAGGTCACTGATTCCTCGAATGCTTTCTAGAAAGAATGGATTTTGAAAAATAGCAACATCTGCATCTGGCATGATAATTCCGATCGATTGCGTCATCTTGTTAGCCAGGCTTTGTGCGGAGAAATTAGGTTCGTATCCAAGCGCTTTCATTTCTTTCCTTACTCTGGCTTTTGTTGCTTCGCTGATTTTAGGACTATCCTGTATGACACGAGATACGGTGGAGGTAGCAACATTCGCCCGCTTTGCTATATCTTTAATTGTTACTGCCATCGGTAACGCTCCTTTACGATATTCTTTTGTTATATCATACACACCCCTTGGCAAATGAACAACGTTTAAACCAAGGGCTAAAATTACAATTATAAAAAAGGGTTGCAAAATGAAAGCGATATTATTTATAATGAGTTTGCAACCGATTGCACTGATTTGCACCATGTTGCAAATCAATCTGTTTGAATCCCTAACAAGTCTAGAAAATAAAGTGTAAACGCTTAAGAAGTACGGGCTAAATCAAGCTTATGTATTTCAACTGTAGAAACATTCTTCTGTAAGGGATTTCTGAATGCGATATCAATTCCAATTATGTTAAATGGGGAATCATAATGGATCAAGCGAAGGTTGCGAAATAATAGAACATGAGGTACTCATTATGAAAAAATTATTGTCTTGAGTTCTGGCAAAAGTTTGGGAAAGCACTGCTTGTCGTTGTAGCAGTTATGCCAGCGTGACCGGTATTATGATTTCGCTTGGTAAAGTAATCGCCATGTTCGGGGCAGATCTTTCATTCCTGGTGACCGCAGGCGGGGTTATGGAGAATCTCGGTTGGGGAATTATCAACAATCTTCACATTCTCTTTGCCGTTGCTATTGGTGGTTCTTGGGCGAAGGAGCGTGCAGGAGGAGCTTTTTCGCACTGATCGCGTTTATCTTAATTAACATTACGACAGGAACTCTTCTTGGCGTAAGTAGTGAGATGCTCTCACAAGAGGGAGCGACGACAACGACCTTATTCGGTCAGGAGATTCTAGTATCGGGCTACTTTACTTCCGTACTGGGTGCACCAGCGCTGAACATGGGTGTTTTTGTCGGTATCATCTCTGGTTTCCTCGGAGCTGTAGTCTTCAATAAATATTATAATTATCGTAAACTACCGGAAGCATTAGCTTTCTTTAACGGTAAACGTTTTGTACCTTTCGTCGTTATTTTATGGTCTGTTATTATTGCCGTTTTGATGTCTGCTGTATGGCCTTTCGTACAAACGGGAATTAATAGTTTTGGTAAATGGCTTGCTGCCTCGGGAGATACAGCACCGTTTATGGCACCGTTCTTATATGGTACGCTAGAGCGGGTACTTTTACCTTTCGGTCTACATCACATGCTAACTATTCCAGTGAACTACACCGAGCTTGGAGGCATCTATACGGTACTAACTGGAGCGAATGCTGGCGGAACGGTAGCTGGACAAGATCCACTCTGGCTCGCTTGGGCAAGTGACCTTGCGAACTTGCAAGGAACAGATCCGGCAGCGTACCAGCAGCTTATTTCTACGGTTACTCCTGCACGATTTAAAGTAGGACAAATGATCGCAGGAGCCGGTATTTTGATGGGTATTGCCCTTGCAATGTATCGCCGTGTAGATAAAGACAAACGTTCCAAATATAAATCTATGTTCCTGTCCGCAGGTTTGGCTGTATTCTTGACAGGGGTAACGGAACCGCTTGAGTTTATGTTCATGTTTGCGGCACCGCTATTGTACGGTGTGTACGCAGTCATTACGGGTCTAGCTTTTGGTATGGCAGATTTGATTCATCTGCGGCTGCATTCCTTCGGTATGATTGAGTTATTAACACGGATCCCGTTATCGATTAATGCGGGCCTTGTCGCAGATATTATTAACTTTGTCATTACAACAGCTGTATTCTTTGGGGCTTCGTATTTTATTTCTTACTTTATGATTGGTAAATTTAAATTGGCTACTCCGGGCAGACTTGGGAATTATACGGATGATGAGTCTGATAAAACAGCAGCTGAGAATAGTGGTGCTGCATTGTCCTCAGAAAAATCAGCTGTAAATGCTGAAGGGGAAGATCTTCCTTCTAAAATCATTAACATTCTCGGTGGACCGCAAAATATTGTCGATGTAGATGCATGTATGACTCGTCTACGGATTACAGTCAATAATGTGGATGCCGTGGGTAATGAAGAGGAATGGAAGAAACTTGGGGCACTTGGGCTGATCAAGAAGGATAATGGGATTCAGGCGATCTATGGACCGAAAGCAGATGTACTCAAATCCGATATTCAAGATAAGCTAGGGTGATGAAATTTTGAGAATATTAACACTGAACACACACGCATGGATCGAAGAAAATCAGCTTGAGAAAATAGAGCAGCTTGCTCATTTTATAAACGAGCACGATTTTGATGTGATTGCACTTCAGGAAGTCAATCAATCCATGCAGGAAGAAGCACTTCCTGCTTCGGAAATGACCTATTTTCATGAAGCAGAAGAGAATACGATCGTCAAAGCAGATAATTATGCTTATGTTCTTCGTAAACAGCTTCAATCCGAGTATTACTGGACGTATATACCTATCCATGTTGGATTTGTTAAGTATGATGAGGGTCTGGCTATTCTGTCCAAGACACCGATTAAGGAAGCGTTCGGAGCATATGTATCCGATATGCGGGATTATGCCAATTTCCGTACACGCAAACTGCTGGGAATCAAAACGGAAATCTCCGGTAAGGATACCTGGTTCGTGAATGGCCATTACAATTGGTGGCATGATGAAGAAGAACCATTTGAGCCTCAATGGAAATATTCTCTTGCTGTGATGGACAAGTATGTTGGTTCTCTGCCTGCCTTTATTATGGGAGACTTCAACAATGCGGCTCACATTGAGGGCGAAGGTTATTCCCTGGTGACAGGGAGTGAATGGCATGATTGTTATGAGCTTGCTGCTCAGAAAGACGATGGATTCACGGTTGTTAAGGCGATTGCGGGATGGGAAGATAATAAGCAGAAGCTGCGAATTGATTACGTCTTTTCGAATCAAGAGGTTCCTGTCCATTCTTCAAAAGTCGTACTGAATGGAATCGATAGTCCTGTGGTATCAGATCATTTTGGTGTCGCTGTGGAAATCTAAAGTTAACAAAAAATAATCCCACAATCCTGGAAGGAGGATGTGGGATTATTTTTTGTGCATCAATTGGTTAGATTCATATCGGTCTCCACTGATAGAATCTCTTGATAAAGATCCAGGATTGCAGTAAAGAGGGGGATAGACTTGTCCTCTATTAAAGAAGAAACCCCAAGATTTTGATTCAGTCTTATCCTTCCTTTGTAGGAAATACGGGTTGTTTTAAAATAAGCTGACATGTCTGTCAGCAGTTTGCTGCATGCAAGTAGTTCCTCTTTATTTTCCTTGAGTTGTTCATTCCTAATCATGTGAATGGTAAGATAGCCTACTTTTTGAACACGGATTAGGATAGGAAAGTCTCCTTCGACATGGTACGGACGATGTGTAATTTCATTAAAAGCTTGATCATACAAGGTACTGGTTCTTTTTAACGACCGAAGTACGATATTAGACAAGATTGTTATTTCTTGGTTATGTTGTTTTTTTGCATAAGTCTTGAGCAGCTTGGCTTGGGCATCCAAAGCGGCAGCAAAAGTCCGATCCAGCCGTTTTGAAGCAGAATGAGGCGACAGTACAAGCATGCCGGCTAAACCAAGAGAACAACCAAGCAAAATGTCTATAATTCTTACATTTACAAAGGTAAGCGGTGAATCTACCGGATGTGCCAGTGATACGAGCAGAAGAGAGATCGGCGTAATGAATATCGCAGCAAGAGCATAGTTTTTGGCAGCCAGTGTTTTAATAATGAATTGCATGAGAGCAACAGTCAGCACGATCACAAGACTAGTGGGTTCTAAGAATAGCAAGAGGGAGGCGACTAATCCTCCTAAGCATGTACCGATCATAAGCTGAATCCCGCGATAAATACTGGCCGTTGCTGTAGAAGCGATCAGAACCGATGCACATCCGATAGGAACCCAAGAAGGATGCGGTGCCTGAATCATACTCGCCACTCCATAAGAAATGAGAACAAGCAGCCCCATTTTCATTGAGGCTGAGAAGATCGTTGTATAGTGATACAGACCTTGAATACTCCACCTAGTGCTAATCGCTTCTTTTAGTGAACGAGTGGACACTTCTAGTTTGGGAGAAGGGCTATCTATTGCCTCAATCATGTAAAGAAATGCTTCTTGTAGGGCAGGATGAAAATGATCTTCTTCCTTTATTTTGTGTACAATTTGCCGATCCACAGTCAAAGTTGAAGATCGTTTAGGTAATGTACGGGCTATCGTTCTCAGCATACGTGGATAGGCAGCAGGAACGGATATTTGTTGATCTTCTATAGAAACAGTCGCCCAGAATAACTGATCTGCAGCCTCTGTAATCTCGTATATTTGCTGAAGGGAAAGATCCTCTTTTTTTCGGGATATCATACTTCTATAAATCTTCTTTTTCGTTTGCTGGAGAAGTTCGCCCGTCTCCAAGCGAAGCAGCGGATAGTCGCTCGTGTTCAATGACTCAAGCATAGCTGCGAGTTTTTGGTACAAGGAAGACAGCATTCTTTTTTCTGGTCCATAGCGATGAAACGCAAGGGGAATCATACATAATATAAGCGCAGGAATACCGCCAAGGAGCACAATTAGCCCCCGATAGGCGAATAACCCTGGATTTGGGGGAAGGCTGATTGCCATACCGCATACGAGAACAAACATGTATCCTGCGGGAAGTAGAACACCTGCTATTCCACAGAAAAAAGTAGCTGCTGCACCAATAAAACTAATGGCAAGTGCACTTGCAAGTAAAGAAGGAGCTGCAAGGGTACCCAGCATAATACTGAAAGCAAGTCCTAAGAGAATGCAACTCAGTTTAACAAAACGCTGTCTTGCAGTTTCATCCCTCATATAGACATTCACAAAAGCACCTGTCGTTGCCAGCATTCCAAGCCCAGGTTCATGTAAGATGATACCGGTTAGCAGAGGAATACCGGTGCTAAGCCCCGCAATAACAGCCGGTCCCCAAGGGACCGGGACTTTATTAATGCGAAAAGCTTTCTTAAGATGCTGTGCGATATACGTTCTTGTTTTAGGTATTGATTGCTTGTTTGAATCCAAATGATATGGCACCTCTTTAGTCATGGGTAATTCAAGTATAGGTTTTCATACAAAAACTCTATTTACCACAAGACCTCGGAGTTTAAACTTGGTTCAGCTTTCTTCAGCTTTCATCTATTAAGATACAACTTGTTGAAACTGACTATGGTACAGCTCATAATAAGGACCTTTTGCTGCTAGTAATTCCTCATGTGTCCCTTGTTCTACAAGACGTCCATGTTCAAGGTAAAGAATGGTATCTGCATCCTGAATCGTACTTAGCCGGTGGGCGATAACAAAGCTGGTTCTCCCTTGCATAAGAAGCTTCATTGCCTCTTGAATATGCATTTCGGTTCTTGTATCTACACTGCTTGTCGCCTCATCCAAAATAAGAATAGCGGGATCTGCCAGAATAGCCCTCGCAATCGTTAACAGTTGCCGCTGTCCATGACTCAGGTTGCTGCCTTCCGTACTAAGCATTGTGTCATATCCCTGAGGAAGTCGTTTAATAAACGGGTCTGCATTCGCAAGTATAGCCGCTTCCTCTACTTCCTGGTCCGTCGCATCCAGTTTGCCAAAACGGATATTTTCCCGAATCGTTCCAGAGAAAACATGAGCATCCTGAAGTACCATACCCATCAGCCTGCGGAGATGATCTTTGTCGATTTGGCGAATGTCTACATCGTCAATCGTAATTGCTCCATCCACAATATCGTAAAAACGGGTCAACAGATTTACGACCGATGTTTTGCCTGCTCCAGTAGGTCCAACGAGAGCAACCTTTTCACCAGGGCGTGCAGTAAAGCTTATATTTTGCAAAATAGGTTTATCTGCTTGGTAGTGAAAAGACACGTCATGAAAACTTACAGCACCTTGAATGTTCTTGATAGGTTTTCCATTCTCGCCTTCGTGCTCTGACTTCATATCCATAATCTCAAATACTCTCTCTGCACCGGCGACAGCTGACTGAATAAGGTTATACTGATTCGCAAGTTCTGAGATCGGACGCCCAAATTGACGAGAGTAACTGAGAAAACTGACAACAATACCGACTTGGGTTGAACCTTGGAATACCAACCAGCCTCCGACAGCCGCAATCAGGGCAAAACTAAGGTTATTGATGACATTCATGAACGGTCCCATCATCCCAGACATAATTTGCGCCTTAATCCCAATCTGATTTAGCCGTTCACTAATCTCCCGGAATCGGAGGGTTTCTTTTTCTTCCTGACGGTATAGTTTCACCACTTTTTGTCCACTGATCGTTTCTTCAATCATTCCATTGAGATCTCCCAGATGTTGCTGTTGTTCTTTAAAATATTTCTTTGTATATTTAGCAATTTTCCGGGTTACTACAAGAGCTAGTGGGATGCTAATCAGTGCTACTAAGGTGAGCGGTATATCCAAAATAATCATAATAACAAGTGAACCAATGAGTGTCACAATACTATTCAGTAGCTGAGTAACACTCTGATTCAGCGTATTGGATACATTCTCTATGTCATTGGTTGCACGGCTCATCAGTTCTCCGGTACTGCGCTTGTCAAAGAACGAAACCGGCAGTTTTTGATATTTTGCAAACAGATCTTTTCTCAGATGCAGCACCGTTTTCTGGGAGAGGGCGGTCATAATATATGCCTGCACCCATGTAACCACCGCACCGAATAAATGAATAGCTAGCATGATCAGGCAGATTTGAATCAGCCCAATATAATTTCTAGGAATAATGTAATCATCAATCGTTACCCCAATAAGGTAGGGGCCTAGTAGAGCAGTAAGTGAGCTTAGTATGGTGAAAATATAAACCATGAGCAGTGCAGTGCGCTGTTTGTTTAAGTAATTCCAGATCCGTTTTATCGTAGCGCCCGTATGTTTCGCTCTTACTTTTGGCATCTGATGTACAGGGACTCGGGGACGCATTTGATTAGACATAGGATATATCCTCCTTGCGCTGTGAACGGTAGATATCTTGGTAAACGGAACTTGTTTTCAACAGTTCTTCATGTGTTCCTTGCGCTACGATCATTCCATCGTTTAGGACAAGAATAAGGTCTGCTTTTGTTACAGAAGAAATCCGCTGTGCGATAATAATTTTGGTAACGTTGCTTTTTTGTTGTTCCATCGCTCTTAGTATGTTAGCCTCTGTCTTTAAATCAACGGCACTTGTGCTATCGTCCAGTATAAGGATAGAAGGGTCCGTAACGAGTGCTCTAGCGAGTGAAATTCGTTGTTTTTGCCCGCCAGACAGGTTCACTCCTTTTTGTCCAAGGACCGTGTCATACCCTTTTTCTAACTGTTCGATAAAAGGAGCAGCTTCTGCTGCTTTTGCAGCCGCCATAATTTGTTCGTCACTAGCGGAAGGATTACCGTAACGGATATTATCCCGGATGGTTCCGCTAAACAGGATCGCTTGCTGCATCACTATGGCAACCTTGCTCCTTAGCTCCTCCAGATCATAGTCCTGTATGGGGACATCACCCACCCGAATTTCCCCGCTATATACTTCGTAAAGTCTGGGAATGAGATGAACTAGGGTTGTTTTTCCGGCACCCGTTGCTCCGAGAATAGCTACCATTTGACCCGCTTCTGCTTTAAAACTGATATCTGTAAGGACAAGGTCATCCTCCTGATTACGATAGGAGAAGCTAACATTGGAAAACTCGATAGACCCTTCCTTATCGCTAGAAACGTGTTTTGGATGAATCGGGTTTTCAATCTCGGAATATGTACTCAGCACTTCATTTACCCGATCTGCAGATACTTTCGCTCTAGATACAAAAACCAGCATGTTACTTAGCATCAGCATTGACATCAAGAGCTGAGTGACATAGTTAATGAAGGCAATGAGCTTACCTATTTCCAGAGTTCCTTCGTAATACTGCAATCCCCCAAACCATAATACCGCTACGATACTGGCATTTAGTACAAGCGTCATCAGCGGCATACTGAGTGCCATCAACCGATTAGCCCGAATTGCTGCCTGAGTGTAATCTTCATTTGTTTTGTTAAATCGCTGCTCTTCATAATCTCTCCGGACAAAAGCTTTAATGACACGAACACCAGACAAGTTTTCTTGAAGGACGGTGTTTACATGGTCAAGCTTACTTTGCATTTTCGTAAATAAAGGAAAGGACCGTTTGGTTAAGAGATAGAGAATGAAGAACAGCACGGGTACTGAAACTACTAATACGAAGGCTAAATTCGGACTCAGCATAATTGCCATCGCTAAGCTTCCGATCAGGAGTAGCGGTGTACGAACAAAGATTCTTAGAATCATCTGAACAAAAGCTTGCAGCTGTACCACATCATTCGTCAAACGAGTAATAAGCGAGCCTGTTTTTCGTTCATCCAGATTCCGAAAGGAAAAAGATTGGATCTGTTCAAATAATCGAATTCGCAGATCTTTCCCAAAGTGCTGTGCAGCAATGCTCGAAAAAATCGTACAGCCGGCTCCGCCCACTAGACCGATCAGCGCGACGCCGATCATAAAAAGTCCGGTTTCCTGGATATGATCCAGATTATTTTTCATGATCCCTTCATCTATGATACTTGCCATGAGTCTCGGCTGAAGCAGATCCATGGAAACTTCGAGCAGCATAAGCAGAGGAGCGAGTAAGCTCGCTGCCCAGTAGGGTTTGAGAAAAGGAAGTAGTTTCTTCATTAAAATAAGGACACCTTTCGTAAGTGAGATAGAGGGACAACCTTTTAGTATTTAATTTCATAACTCATTAAAACGATGAAATTAATTCAAGTAAACATAATTGTAACTTAAAGGCACGACAGAAAAATTGTCAATTGATTCCTTCCGGAATTAAAATGTATAAAATACGTATTCAAGTTTTTCCGTTTTTCATTTGGATTAACTATTATATTATTTCATTATTTTGTTTAAAAAAGCGTTTACAGAGTCAACTCATTAGGTTTATTATGTAATTGTTAGAAAAGGTAGTAAGTAGGATTTATATTTTAATTAATTCAATGACACTAGGAAACACACAAAGATCCATTCATTTTAATTAGGTGGAGGTAATTATTATGGTAAAAGTTCTTGTACATACGGAGAAACGAAAAAGCCAAATCAACAAAAACATCTATGGTCAATTTTCTGAACATTTAGGACGTTGTGTTTATGAAGGAATATGGGTTGGCGAAGATTCACCCATTCCCAATACGGACGGCATCCGAAATGATGTAATAGAAGCATTGAAACAATTAAAAGTACCTGTACTGCGCTGGCCGGGCGGCTGCTTTGCTGACGAGTATCACTGGGAAGATGGGATTGGTCCTCGTGAGAACCGTCCGCGTATGCTCAACACTCACTGGGGCGGAGTAGAAGAGAATAACCACTTCGGTACTCATGAATTTATGAGACTCTGCGAACTCATTGGGGCAGAACCTTATATTTGTGGTAATGTCGGCAGCGGTACAGTGTATGAGATGCAGCAATGGGTAGAGTACATGAATAACGGCGGACAGTCGCCGATGGCAAGTCTTCGTGCACAGAACGGTCAAGAAGAACCGTGGAACGTGAAGTATTTTGGTGTAGGTAATGAGAGCTGGGGCTGCGGCGGAAACATGCGTCCTGAATATTACGCTGATCTATATCGCAGATACTCCACTTATGTGCGCAATTATAGTTCTGAGCCGGTATACAAAATTGCTTGCGGACCCAATACAGCAGACTACCACTGGACAGAAGTTCTCATGCGGGAAGCTCATCAGCTCATGAACGGACTAAGTCTTCACTATTACACAACAGGTACGGGAGTATGGGAGAAAAAAGGCAGTGCGACGGGATTCACAAATGAAGAATGGTTTACAACACTGAAATCTACTCTATACATGGAAGAACTGATTGTAAAGCATTCTGCCATTATGGATAAATATGATCCAGACAAAAAAGTAGGACTGATCATTGATGAATGGGGAACTTGGTTTGAAGTAGAGCCAGGAACAAATCCAGGATTCCTATATCAACAAAATACAGTACGTGATGCGCTCGTAGCGGGAATTAACCTCAACTTATTCCATGAACACTCCGATCGCGTAACGATGACGAATATTGCACAGATCGTGAATGTCTTGCAAGCAATGATTTTGACGGAAGGTGCGAATATGGTACTGACTCCGACGTATCATGTTTTTGATATGTATAAAGTTCACCAGGATGCACATTTGCTTGAGTCTCAATTTGTAAGTCCATCTTATAAAATGGGTGATGAGGAGATTCCGCAGCTCAGCCTATCTTCTTCCATAGATCATGAAGGACACATTCATGTATCTGCTTGTAATCTTAGCCATGCAGATTCCTTAAACGTAGAACTTGACCTGCAAGGAATTGTAGATGCAGCTGTAAGCGGTCAAGTGCTGGTTTCAGCTAATGAGCTGGATGCACATAACTCGTTTGACAACCCGGCTCAGGTTGCACCGAAAGAACTCGAAGGAATCAAAGCAGAGCAAGGAAACGTAAGTTTCACACTGCCTGCTGCTTCCGTAGCGGTCATTACGATTGTGCCAAAGAGAGGCTAAGGAAAGAAAATGACAACAAGAGCTGATAACGAATGCAAAGGTTGTACGGCAAGTGTGCATGTCAGCGAATCACAACTTACCGTTATGGAACAGTCCACTATTACATCGGATCAAGGGATGTCAGAACAGGCTGTTCAGGAGCTGTACAAAGAACGTCTAGCGATATGCCGTACATGTGATGGATTTAAATACGGTACCACTTGTAAATACTGTGGGTGTCTCATTCCTTTGAAAGCTAAGGTAGTCAGCGCTACCTGTCCGTATCCTTTTGAACCGAAATGGCTTAGATAATACGAATGAAGAACAATAATGAAAGCATCTTCCTTTCCCAGGAAGGTGCTTTTCTTACATGGAGATCAGGTTGATCATCATACAAAATCGCTAGACATATTTTTGGGAAATACAGTAAAATAATGGGATTAGAATAAAGGGGTGCAGCTGATATGTCTTTTGAAAAAGTGCTTGATCAAGGTTATGTTCGTCTAGTGAATCATATGGGGTCTGATCTGACCATAGCGAATGCGGCAAGAGTGTCTTATGCCAAAGAATCAGTGGAACTCACGGAGAGAGACATGAAACTGATACGGTTTCTAGCAAGGGAAGGACATACTTCTCCCTTTCGCCACGTAATGCTTCAATATGAAATCTACGCACCGCTGATGGTGGCTAGACAGTGGTGGAAATACATAGTCGGCTCAAGTCATATGGAAGGTACAGGAGATAGCCTGGATGCGTGGAATGAGTCTAGTCGCAGATACATAACAGAAGAACCCGAGTTTTATATTCCAAATCACCAGGAGTGGAGAGGAGCACCCGCGCATTCAAAACAAGGGAGCGGAGAGACACTTCCAATAGAGCAGGGCGAGAAACTGAGTAAAGAGTTACTAGCGTATGTAGAATTGGGTATAAAAAAGTATGAAGCAGCCCTTGAATCGGGGGTATGTGCTGAACAGGCAAGGCTTTTTCTCCCATCTTACGGGATGTATATCCGCTGGTATTGGACAGCTTCGCTGCAATCGGTATGTCATTTCTTAAATCAGCGTCTTATGCATGATGCTCAGCAGGAGATCCAAGCGTATGCGAAAGCAATTCTAACCTTAAGTGAACCTCTGTTCCCGGCAGCAATGAATGAGATGGTGAATTATAAAGAGGAGACTTCGATATAGTAGAGGGCATAAACTAAAGATTTCCCAGGAGGTAACGATTTGGAATACCGTAAGATGGATGCCCGTGATTATGAACAGTGTATTGCTTTATGGAGAAGGACGGAAGGAATGAGCATCAGCAATGCAGATTCCAAGGAAGCCATCGAAAGTTATTTGGAACGTAATGAAGGATTCAGTTATGTAGCCGTTCAGAATGAAGATATCATAGGGACTCTACTGGCTGGCCATGACGGAAGACGAGGTTATCTATACCATTTGGCAGTTAAGCCAGATTACCGTGGACAAGGAATTGCCAAAATTCTCGTACAGACTTGTCTGGACCAATTACAAGGCGCAGGGATTGAGCGAGCCCACATTATGGTGATGGGTTCTAATGAGAGTGGTCAAGCATTTTGGACGGGTCTCGGATGGACACGGCGCGGAGATATTTTGATATGTTCCCGAGATGTTCATATGAATACTACAGGAAAGGAATGACGACACAATTTCTTAAGTAGAATAGGAGGCTGACAGCGATGAGCAAGATGGATTACAATGGACGAATCTTTACCTCATGGGAGAATTCAGGCAATGGGGAGGTCAATCGAGAGACACTTTTTCATTACTTTCAAGATGGGAACCTCGTATGGGCTAATTATGCAGGGGGCGGTATTATAGCAGGTCACCTGATTGCGACAATGGGAGAAGATGGAGTTTTAGATATGCGTTATCATCATGTTAATGAAAAGAATGAGATCATGACAGGGATATGCACGTCAACTCCCGAATTATTGGAGAGCGGAAAAATACGCATCCATGAAGAATGGACGTGGACAAGCGGAGACCGATCAAGCGGGCGTTCTATACTGCAAGAAGTCTGAAAGATGATTGTATTGTTGTATTAGAAGGAGGTAGCCATGGATTTGGATAATCTGGTCGTGTTTAGTTTTGTAGGGATCATTTCCGTTATCATCGGTGTGGTAATGAAATGGAAGCCTCCAAAGCGAATAAACAGCTTGTTTGGATATCGAACCCATCGGTCAACTCAGAATCAACGAATGTGGGAAGAAGCAAATCGTTATAGTGCGATGTGGATGATCTATGTTGGTGTGTTTTTTATACTCATCGGATTAATCGTCGCTAAATTTGTTCAAGGTATTCAGGGACTTGGTATTTTGGCAGGTGTGTTTCTGACCGTTCATCTTCTTGTATTTGTCATGGTGGAGAGAAGGTTAAAAGAGCTGGAATAACAAATGGAATAGAACTACAACCGCTTACATTATAAAAGAGAATTACAGAATAACCGAACTATTTCGACATTTATAAATAAAACATATGTGTTTACAATATAAGGAAATTATGAAGTTGTGCGACCTGCATAACTTCTTTTTTATTCCATATAGACTACGAATTAGGAGTAAAAATTAGGATGTCAGCAGTAAAATAGAAATTCATAAATATTTTTTCGGAAAATCAAACTATTTCGTCTTAAAGCTTGTTATTATAGTACTGAACGTTGTCTTATATGCATCTGAATAGAAAATGAAAATTCGTAAAGTGGACAAAATCTATTATGAAATAAGAATGATGTAATGAGGTTTCACATAGGAGATATGGAAAATATCTTCATGCAGGATGCCCATCAGATAGTACTTACGGCAGCTCAGATAGCAGGAACAATCCGGTGTACATATTTTGACCAAATTGTGTCATTAAAAGCAAAAGACGAACATCGGGTAGGTTATGGTTTTTCACTTCGTTCAAAAACATGGTAAGAGCTGGATTGGGGCAAGCTATTCCTGATCAACAAGTGATGGTAAGAGTATAGTGTAATACAAAATAAACTAAAACGAGTAAGTGGACTGTACTTAAGGAGGAATAGTGATGATGATATCCTACAACCATGAATCCATCGAGTATCACACAACTACAGGAGGAATAATTATTCAGAATGGCAGAGTTCTTCTGCAAAGAGAACAAAACCAGCCGTATTGGTTTTTACCGGGCGGTAGTGTAGAAGTAGATGATACACCTGAGTATACAATCGCTAAGATGATATATGAACAGCTTGGTGTACCTGTAATTCAAGAGCAGCAAGTATGGGTGATTGAAAATATTGTCGACTTACCGCTGGGTCCCCATATGCAGGTTCATGAGACGGGGATGTTCTTCGTTCTCGAACTTCCGTATCCACATCCGATCTTTAATAAAGATGGTGAATTTACAGGTACAAATAAGGAGTATAGATATCGATGGATTGATCTTGACCTTCTTGATCAGCACCTCGTCGTTCCAGAGTTTGTCGTTCCCGAGCTGTATGTGCTGGAAGTTGGTAAGGGTGTCAAGCATATCGTCAGCTAACCATCTCTGTTTCTTATGAATTTGAACAGGGAACTATACATAAGCTGCGTCTTACAAATGGAAATAAATAGCATTAATCTGATGAAGCCTGGGTTCCTACACTCAGGCTTTTCTTATGTCCTTGTAATAACAGATGACTTTGCATCTTTCCTTCTGAAAAGGTATTGTAGAAAGTAATGTGAAAAGGGAAGTATGGAGGGAACCAGGGGATATGGCTAAGCAAAAATATTATGTGGTTTGGGAAGGAAAAAGCCCGGGTATTTATACTAGTTGGCCCGCATGCCAGCAGCAGGTAAACGGAGTGAATGGTGCTAAATACAAGGCATTTGAAACCAAATCTGAGGCCGAGAAAGCCTATACGGCTGGCTGGAAAGGATATTGGGGGCAAGGGGGAGCACAGAAATCTGCAGGGAGTTCCAGCAAGCGTACATATGGAACTGTTGATACTGCCCCTATAGAACCTGTTGACTACAACAGTATCTCGGTTGATGTAGGAACCAGAGGAAATCCAGGCCCTACGGAATACAAAGGGGTGGATACGAAGACAGGAGAAGTATTGTTCAGTGTAGGTCCCATTCCCAATGGTACGAACAATATCGGCGAGTTTCTTGCCATAGTTCATGCGCTGGCTTATCTTCAAGAACAAGGAAGTAACAAGACCATTTATACGGACTCGGTAAATGCAATGAAATGGGTTAGACAGAAGAAAGCAGCGACTACGCTAAAAAAAGATGCCTCCACCCGTCAGATTTGGGATTTGGTAGAGCGGGCTGAAGAATGGCTCAGAACAAATACGTACCAGAATAAAATCGTGAAATGGCAAACGAAGCTATGGGGAGAAATTAAAGCAGATTATGGACGCAAGTAAATAGAGAAACCATAACATGGAGAGATCATGGAGGGAACCCGAGAATGACGAATTATAAAGCAGTGTTTTTTGATATAGATGGTACGTTAGTAAATGATGAGAAGGTTATTCCTGCCGATGCAGTGGAAGCGGTGAATCAGCTGAAAGCTCGTGGTATTGATATTTTTATAGCGACGGGAAGAGCGCCTTACTATATTACAGAATATTTATCACAGCTTGGTCTGGATTCCTTTATCAGTCTGAACGGATCGTATGTAGTATACAAAGGACAACCTATTCATAAGACTCCCATCTCTAAGTCAACAATGGAGAAACTGGAGAATACGGCACTCAGCCACAATCATCCCATAGTGATGCAAGGAGCGGAGGCGAGTTTCTCTAACGCGGAACTGCACGAGTTTATTGCGACGTCTTTTGAGACCCTTCGTGTCGAGGTACCGGGTTATCGTACTTCTTATTGGAAGGAAGCACCGATCTATCAAGCGCTGCTTTATTGTCAAGAACATGAGGAACATCTCTATACATCGGAAGAAGCCGGTTTTCAAGATCTCCAGTTTGTTAGATGGCATCCTTATGCTATGGATGTGATTCCTGCTGAAGGTTCCAAGGCCAAAGGGATTGAGGCGGTACTCAAAGATTTGGGAATATCGAAAGATGAAGTGGTTGCTTTTGGCGATGGACTAAATGATGTAGAGATGTTGTCCTACGTCGGGCTGGGGATCGCAATGGGGAATGCCAATGATGAGGTTAAATCCTATGCAAAATATGTGACCAGTTCAGTTGATGAAAGCGGAATTCGTAAAGGTTTGGAGTATGCCGGATTACTGTAATGAGGTCTTGGGTTTATATAGGATACAGGCGGTGTGAGAAAAGGATGGTCCATGGATCATCCTTTTTCTATGCTTGCAGCCTTCATTTTCCGCATAAAAAAATTCACATGATAATTACATAATGAGGGAACCAATGCACGTAAAAAAGGATATATATGGTATTATTGATCTTAAGAACGGAAAGAGGATTCGGGAGTTTTCCTGTGAGGAGGATGTTCATGTTCTATGTTAATGCAAGGGCTTTTATTGAAAGAGAAGGGAAACACGGAACCGAGCTCGTCATTCAAACCCGTAACAAGCCGGGAGAGGAAGCACTTGAACTTCCAGGTGGACGAATTGAACTGTTCGAATCCGTACACAAAGCGTTAATCAGAGAAGTCCAAGAAGAAACAGGTCTCACGATTACTCGGATTGAGGGAGCTTCAAAAAGAGTAGATACGATAGGGATAAATCCAGACTTCGAGGTCGAATGTGTCGAACCTTTTTGCGTATACCAGACCCTGAATGGCCCAATTGATTCGATTGGTATGTACTTTATCTGTAAGGCAGAAGGTAAGCTGCTTGAACAAGGAGACGAGGCGAAGGGAGCTGCCTGGAAAACGCTACAGAGTCTTCGTACGATGATCGATCAGAATCCACTGCAGTTTAGTAATGTAGATCGAGCAGGTCTTAAATATTACTTGAAACATAGAGTTGTTCGTGATTAATGTTACATTTTTAATTTTCTTTTAAATTCACTTTGTTGTCGTACATGCCTTCCTTCTTGAATAAGATGAACAATAGGTTGTCTTTTTATTCAAGAAGGAGGAGGCTGTATGATTACAAGTGTTTTTTTGGGTTACATATTGCTTGGAGTTTCCCTTGCTGCACCCATTGGTCCGCTCAATGCTGCCCAGCTCAACATTGGAATCAGACGTGGTTTTTTTCATTCCTGGTTTTTCGGACTGGGTGCAGTGCTTGCTGATATGTTGTACATGCTTTTAGTGTATTTGGGAGTCGTTCATTTACTAGAAGCTCCCTTTATTCAAACGTTTCTATGGTTGTTTGGTTTTTTTGTGCTGTCGTACACCGGAATAGAAAGTATGCTTAGCAGCGGTGAGATTAAGGAAACAGAACTTAATCATAAAGAACCATTGGGTAAATCTTTGATGTCTGGATTCTGGTTATCGCTTTTTAATCCAATGTCCATTTTATTCTGGCTTGGCATTTATGGTTCAGTTCTTGCAAAAGAGACAAGCTCTGGAGGCGTGCTACAAGTAGTCATATTTAGCTCTGCCATCATTCTTGGTATTTTTATATGGGACCTTTTGGTTGCTACCATGTCCAGTTTTTTTCGGCGCTATTTAAGTCCTGCACTTTTAAAAACCATCTCTGTAATTTCAGGATTATCCTTATTAGTATTTGGATTATATTTTGGTTTTCAGGCAGTTAAGGCTTTATTTTTTTGACCCTTCCAGGGAAGCGATACTTATTGTTTTTTAAGCTTTGAATCAGTTTACGGTCAGGTTTGGTTCGTTTGGGCTTGTCTGAAGTCCATACTTTTTTCTGCATATACAGGGTCAAGAGACCAATACATGCAACAAACAGAAAGCTGATCAAGAAACCAGGTCTACTCGTTTTATGAAAGAGTGTTCCGGTTACAGCCAGTAGAATTAGAGTCAGTCCTCCGTATCTTTTGATTTGTCCAAAAGTAGTCAGCTTTAATAGTTTGCCTGATGTGATCAGAATGAAAGACCAATTGTACAGAAGCATGAGCCCAGCCGCCGTCGTTATTGATTCATAGACCGTATCAGGTAAAAGCAGCGCAGTAACGATGGAGATCGACAATAGTAGGGCATTAAATCCATAAGCAAAGATAGGAAAGCGTTCCTTTACTTTTCGGCCGAAAAGAGAAGGGGCGTCTTTGTCTTGAGCAAGAGTAACAAGCATGGTAGTTACCGCGTATAAGGATGCAACCATTGTCGAGAAACCCGCAATAATAAGCACACCATTAAATAGGTGAGGGATAAAAGGCAGTTCATAAGTGGCCAGTGCCTGGATAAATGGACTCTTTTTAGTTCCATAACTCTGCCAAGGCGCCAATGTAAGAACAAGAAACAAGGAAGTTACATAGATTACGGCAAGTACCGAGATCATAATCCTTCCTGCTTTTGGTGCTTCTTCTGGCTTCTTTAAGCGGAATGCCATGAGACCCATGACTTCCACTCCCCCAAAGGCATAAAAGGAAAAGAGTAAGGCTGCCCATGTACCTGTAATTCCCGTTGGGAATATCTCACGCAAACTAAGCGGGGCATGGGGTGTGATTCCACCCGATAACCAGCCGAATAAACCAGCAGCTCCAAGACCAATGAACATAAGGATCGCTGAAAGTTTGATAATAGCAGCTGTACTCTCCAGCGGATCAAACAACTTATTACCGATCACGATGATCAGGAGTCCAAGCAGTGCATATACAGATGCGAACACCCACATTGGAATATTCGGAAACCAGAACCTCGTAAATAGGGACAATGCAGTGAGCTGACTTCCCATAATCAGTAATTCTGATGAAAAATATCCCCATCCACTGCTGAATCCAGCCCATTTTCCATAAGCTTTCTTAGCATAGGATCGGAAAGACCCTTGCTCTGGTTCAGCAGCTGTCATACCGGCGAGTGCATTAAATACACAATATGTACCAAGAGCAGCCAGTACAAAAGTAAGTAAAACGGATGGACCGCCCACCTGAATTGCAAGAGCAGAACCTAAAAAATACCCCGTTCCGATGGTTCCAGCAACGCCAAGCAGAGAAAGTTGCCACCATGTTAAATTACCTTTTGGTTCTGATGCTTGTTTTTTATTGCTATTCTTTTCGCCCATTTTTCTATACCTCATTCATGTCATATTTACCTTTGTAATATAAGAAAAGAAGGACAAAAAGATACTGGGATAATTTACTGCATAAAAAAGCGGGATTAAATTGGCAAAATATAGGTATTGGACTATGATAGATAAAAGGCGAATAGAGCAAAAAAATGGGGAAGGTGTCAGAACATGAAAGATGAAGTACTCGAAGTAAGCACTGCCGAGCGTCTCGAACGTTCTGAGATGGAGTACATGATAGACCGAATGAGAGCAATGGAAGAGCGACCGGGGAATCCAATGGGTATGGAGACTCGGTATTTTGGAGAAGCTGTCGCTTTTTACAGTAGGGAGATGCCCTGGCCTCAGTTTAATACAGTGAAGGGAATGGGTTCAGCGGAAGAGTCATATCTATCCGAAATTATTTCCTTTTATCGCTCAAGGAACCGTAATCCGCATATAGAGATTACTCCTCTCAGAGCAGAGCCAACACTGTTTAGATCACTAGCTAGGCAAGGTTTTTTTCAATCTTCTTTTCATACCACGTTATATACAGAATGTAAGAAAAAGAGGGCTTCTCCGTTAGAGAAATGGACAAAAGACAAGGCAAGCGTAGAAATTATAGAAATTAACTCGAATCAATTTGATGATTATGCTACGGTTCATTGTCTAGGAACAGGATTACCGATTTCAGGGAAACAGCATATTGCAGATAACAACCGTATTCTTCATGGAAGAAGAGGATGGAAGTATTATGTAGCCTATGATAATAACGAACCCGTGGGCGCAGCTGCAGCTTATATTCAAGAAAACACCGCCTCATTGACCTTTGCAACTACCTTGCCGGCATACCGAAATAGAGGAATCCAAGCCCTGCTAATTGAGCGGAGAATGAGAGATGCAGTTCAGGAGGGTTGTCATCTCATCGTTGGACAAGCCTCGTATCTATCTTCAAGCTTTCGGAATATGCAGCGAGCAGGGTTGCAGCTTGGTTACACAAGATCGACATGGAGTAGTCTAATGCCTCTGAGTGGTCTTATGTAGAGAGAAAGGGGATGTAAGGATTGAAGCAACAAACTTTTTATCGGGTGATCCTTTTTCTTTATTTAGTAATGCTCCTATATTTTATGTTTGCTGGATTTCATCGATCTATTCATGGTAACTACCGATATAACCTGATCCCATTACATACGATTTCAGCTTATGTGAGGAATCTGAGTCTAGATAATGTAATCGATTCAGCAATAAATTTGATTGGTAACATTGCAGTTTTTATCCCGCTGGGTTTTCTTATTCCAGCATCGCTGTCTCGTCCCTGGTTCTATGGTAGGTTCATTCTATTCTTTAGTGCTTTTATCATTTTTCTTGAGTGTATGCAGACTTTGTTACGAGTGGGAACTGGAGATATTGATGACCTTTTACTAAACGTAATCGGTGGTTCTGTTGGATATATAGTATACACACGATATCAAAAAATAAGTTTCATAGATGTTCAGAAAACATAGAAGAAATGTAATATTCAGAAAAAGAGTAAAGAAACCGATATATATAGGGGATTTCAGGTTTCAATTTTATGACAGAACGGAAAAGAAAAGGTCATTATAGACGCAACTATTACCAGATTTCTGCGTTCATTATAGTAGTGAATGTAAAAAAATGTTGGATGCCGGCGAGTTTACTAGACGACCAAAAGGATGTGTGAAGGATTGAAGAAAATTGTTCTATTCATGTTGTTGTTTGTAGGGTTATGGGTGATTCCTGGGCTCAGTCATGCAGACGGTGGACAAGCTAAGATTTATCTTAACGATCAACAGCTTGGAACGACGGGCGATACGAAAGTCGAGATTATTAATAAATCTGTCATGATTCCAATCCGTATGGTGGCAGAGGAACTCGGCTATGGCGTTAAGTGGGAACAAAAAACAGGCACCGTTACTATAGAGCAAAATGGCTCCACCATTAAAATGGTCGTAAATAACAAAAATGCTACAGTTGATAAACAATCCGTAAAGCTGGACAATGCGCCCGTCCTTAGAAAGGGAACGACTTTGGTTCCGCTGCGTTTCATAGGAGAGCAGTTCGGAATGAAGGTGAAATGGAACAATACGACAAAGACAGTATATCTGCAGGATGAGAGTGGATCTGGAGCAGGTAGTCAGCCTCCAGCGGGTTCACCTACAACCCCTAGTGAAGGGGAAAACAGTACGGTAATAAATCCTAGTGGTCTTACTGAAATAAGCGGGCTCAGCTTCAGCGAGAATCGTCTGCTGATTGCAACAAGCGGTAAAGTTATTCCTAAAGTATTCACGATGACTGGACCTGATCGAATTGTCATTGATCTGCCTGATACTAAATTTAGTTCAACGTATGGACAAGATCTGAATCAGCAGGGAGCAGGTACTTTAGAAGTTACTGATTACCCGGTCGTATCTAAAGTCAGATACTCTCTGTTCAGTGATAAACCTTCTACCGTCCGCATTGTTATCGATTTAACACAGTCATCTGGGTACCATGTGACGCAAGAAGGGACAAGCTTACTGGTACTCGACTTAAATTCAGATTCAACATCTACACCAAGTACCGAGAATCCGGGGACAACCCCTGTCATACCGCCGAACACTGCGAACCCTGACGGAAATAACGGCAATAAAGTCATTGTTCTAGATGCAGGTCATGGAGATCATGATTCTGGTGCAGTAGGAGTCACGGGCAAATTAGAGAAAGATTTAAACCTCAGTCTGATCCTGAAGGTAGAGGCATTACTTAAAAAAGAATCGGGCGTTGATGTAATTCTTACCAGAGATGATGATACATTTGTTTCTTTAACAGGTCGTGCGAAGGTAGCGAATGACCTCGGAGCGGATGTGTTCATCTCCATCCATGCCAACTCTGCCGCTGCGTCAGCGAGTGGGACAGAAACATTCTATTACAAAAATCAAGATAAAGCTTTAGCTACGATCGTTCATAAACATATGGTTAGTGCAACAGGTTTTAAAGATCGTAAAGTGAAATCAGGCAATTTATCCGTATTAAGAAATACAAAAATGCCAGCTGCATTACTGGAGATTGGTTTCCTTTCTAACAAGACAGAGGAAGCGGCTATGTTCAAAGAAGATTTCCAGAACCGTGTTGCTCAGGGCATTGTTGATGGCATTAAAGAGTATTTGAACTTATAAAATTACTATTAGAATATAGAAATGATATGATCCCCTCTTAATAGACAAGAAAAGACATCTGGTAAGATGGGCTTCATCTTGTTGAACGGAGGGGATTTTTCATGGCTATCTTTAGAAATGAATATCTATTCTTTCAATTTTGTTATAGTTAATGGATCCACATCCGTTTAGAATAAAAAAACAAACATGTAAGCGCTTTATAATTATTGAGCCAGAGATTCACCGAATTTCGGTAGAATGCTTGCCTCAACTTCGTTACATGTTTGAAATGAATCAGGAGGTGTGTTGATGAAAAGAAAGACTTGGTACACGTTGGTGGTGGTTATGATGATTTCTTTATTTTCTTCGGTAAGCGCTTTTGCAAGTTATGTTTTCTTTGAACCGTTAAGCTATTTCAACTCAAGCACATGGCAAAAGGCAGATGGTTACTCTAACGGAGGAATGTTTAACTGCACATGGCAAGCAAACAATGTTAATTTTACAAGTGATGGTAAACTTAAGCTTAGTCTAACCAGTTCTGCTCAAAACAAGTTTGATTGCGGTGAGTATCGTTCCACCGATAGTCACGGATACGGGTTTTATGAAGTGAGTATGAAACCCGCTAAGAACCCTGGGATCGTCTCTTCCTTTTTTACTTACACAGGGCCCACTGATGGCACACCATGGGATGAGATTGATATTGAGTTCTTAGGAAAAGACACGACAAAAGTACAGTTTAATTATTATACAAATGGCGTAGGGGGTCATGAGAAGATTATCGATCTTGGATTTGATGCATCACAGGGATTTCATACGTATGCTTTTGACTGGCAGCCAGGATATATCAAATGGTATGTGGATGGCGTATTGAAACATACGGCAACCAGTAATATTCCCGAAACACCCGGCAAAATTATGATGAATTTATGGAACGGAGCCGGGGTTGATGAGTGGTTAGGTTCATATAACGGTGCTAACCCGCTCTATGCAGAATATGATTGGGTTCGATATACGAGTAACTAGAAAGGTAGAAGCGACCGTCACTGGTCGCTTTTTTTTATCTCATAACCGGATTCATTTTATAACTCATTAATACAATAAATTTGTAACGATAGATAGCCTTATAAAATAGATTCACCCAAGTATCATTTATCCAATATATACATTCAATTTCAAATATCCTAAATTAATGCAATAAATGTTGTAATATTAGTATGGGCATTTGTATCTATCATTCATTATGATTAAACGGTAAGCAACATTACATAGACTGGGGGAAGCAATGTTGGACACAAATAAAAAAAGAAGAAGAATAGGCAGTATGGTAATGGTAGGGATGCTAGCTCTATCTGCGGTACTGAGTGGATGCGGTAATGGAGGGGACAAGGAAGCTGAGCCAAGCACTCCATCTGCACCCTTGGAGCTTAAAGACGGGAAATACGATCCGCCGGTGACAATTAGCTATCTACGGCCCTGGGGTCCAGACGTTACGTTTAAGTCAGGCGAGGATCAGGATAACAATGTTCATACCAAATGGGCGAAGGAAAAGCTGGGCATTGAGCTGAAAAATGAATGGGTTTCTCCATCTACCAATAATGCTTTCGAGACGAAGCTTCGTCTATCCCTTGCTTCCAATGCAGAAATGCCGGATATTATCTCATATCGTGGTGAATTTAATTTGGTGCGTGAGTTGATTGAATCTGGAATGTTTGTTGATGCAGGCGAGTTATTTGATACCTATGCCAGCGATACATGGAAAGATGCCATTAACGAAGATCCTTCCGTTTGGTATCCATATATGCAAGACGGCAAACGCATTGGTATCCCGATTCTGGATTATTCTTATAATGGTGACCCGGTTATGTGGATTCGGGAGGATTGGCTGAAAAAGCTCAATCTGAAAGGACCGGAGACATTGGATGATCTTGAAGTTGTTATGGATGCGTTTACAAATAAAGACCCGGATGGGAATGGTAAAAAGGATACATTCGGATTGACCATTGGATTCAAAAATTGGGTAAATACCTGGATGTCGGATGCTGGATGGGTCTTTGGAGCATATGGCACAATGCCAAACCAATGGAACCTTACAGAGGATGGAAAACTTGAATACGGTTCAGTGACACCAGGAGCAAAACAGGCACTTGCAACATTACAAAGTTGGATGAGCAAAGGATATATCCCAGAGGAAGTAGGCGTATACGACGAGACGAAGGCTGCTGAAGAATTCACTGCCGGCAAGGCAGGGATTGTGGTTGGCCCTCACTGGATGCCAACTTGGCCACTGGAAGACGTGAAGAAAAACGATCCAGATGCTGAATATAAAGCGTATCCTATTCCTTCTGGCCCCGATGGCCAAGTGGGTAGACGTGGTACGCCGAATGAGAATGGTGTTATTCTGATTAACAAGAACATGAAGAATCCGGAAGCGTTTTTCACCTATCAAAATTATCTGTTTGAGAATTTTGCTAACCCACAAGCAGGCGGTGAATTCGAATATGGATTTGCTGAAGGATACGATTATGTTATAGTTGACGGCAAACCGTCAACGGATCCAAGTCTTACAGAAGGTTATGCTCCTGAGAAATACACATTGGCCTTTGATGGGGCGCGGATTCCAAGTCTTAGTATGAATACGCTGGCGAAGCTGGCAAATGGTGAGACGCCATCAACGCCATTTGAGAAAAAGTTACATGCAAGTGTTCCAACAGCGATGCTGGAAGCAGCAAAACTTGTTCTGGATCAAAAGGATATCTCTCTTAAGCAAATGTTTACTGGTGCGCCAACGATGACGATGCAGATGAATAATGATATTCTGACCAAGATGGAGAAGGATACATTCTCCCAAATCATCTATGGTAAAACTTCAATTGATGCATTTGACTCCTTCGTTGAGAAGTGGAAGTCTTCAGGCGGGGATCAGATGACGAAAGAAGTAAACGAATGGTATCAGTCCGTTCAGAGCGGAAAGTAAGCATTGCAGGGAAGGTAGATTACACATAAACTGCAAATTTCAACAAAAGATTAACATCGCAAAAGGCATTGTCGGGAAAACTCCGGCAATGCCTTTTCGCAATTTAGTAACATAGAAGTAACGGGCTTAAATCTAATCTTGATTCTTTTTTAAACGGGCAGAATTTCCCGATATTCCTGCGGAGTAACGTCATAAAATTTCTTGAATACACGAATGAAGTAGGCGGTATTGTTGTAACCGACGAGCTCTGAAATTTCAAATATCTTGGCAGTTGAAGTTCGTAAGTAATACGCTGCCTTCTCCATTCTTAATCGGTAGACGTAGGCTGTAAGTGCTTCTCCCGTCTCCGATTTATAGACTTTGGACAAATAGACAGGATGCAGGTGTACATGGTCAGCAATCGCCGGCAGGGACACATCGGAAGCCAGATGGAGATCGACAAAACTTTGTACACTGCGAACGATCGTGCTGTGATTGTCCTTCAGCTCTTGTTCAGCGTCATCACGGATGTAATGCAGTGTTCGTATAGACCAGTCCATTAATTGCTTTGTCGTCGAATAGCTAGGAGCTTGAAAGTAACGATAGGACTCTACTGGTAGAATGGAAGAGAGCTGTTTCCCATTTTTATGTATGATATAAGTAAATGCACCAGCTAAAGCGTAGTACACTTCAATCGTTGACTCTGCGATATCATGATATTCGTTTGAATGCAACAGCTCTTCAAAGATCTGTTCGATCTTCAGTTCAGCATCTTGGAAACGTCCGGCTTCTAACAGACTTATTAAAGTCGGCGGTTTATAAAGCGACCTGATTGTATAAAGAGAGGGCACATTTTTTTCGTCGGAAGCGGTAACGAACAAGCCTTGGACTTGTCCCATCCGCTTACGCATGGATATAACTGATCGCTCATAAATTTCACCGATCTCATTCGGAAACTCTCCCCAATGGGAAACAGAGATTGAGATCGCTCCCTTTAAGTACGCCTGAACGTTCGTTTGAATCTGGGCAGCATATTGTTCTAGCATCGTCTGAGGAGTCTCGTGTTTATTCGAGGACTTCTTGCTTGGGTCCTTCACACTCACCAGGACAACGATATAATCATGAACATCTCGGGTATGCCAGATATGAAAATGGGCTTGAACAACTTCATTAATGATATTACAGATGGCATACTCCATGAGAGCAATATCGCTGCTTCCCATCTCGGAAAAATGTTCTTCCATGCGAATAATCAACATTGCTAAATCTTCTCCTATAGTATAGGGAAGTTCCAGCAGCTCAAGTTTATCTGTCAGCGTCTTTCGATCATAGGTTTTACCAGTCAGCAGCTCATGGAGCATCGTAGATTGCAGTAGTGGCAGATTATCCTGAAAAGCGTTTAATGCTCTTTGATAAGATGCCGCGGTTTCCCATTTGTTCTGAATTCGATTGACGACACGTTGGACTGAATCAATCAGGTCTTCGTCACTTACAGGCTTGAGTAGATAATCAAAGCTTTCTTGAGCCATCGCCTGCTTTGCATATTCAAAATCGGCATGACCTGACAGCAGAATAGTTTGTACATGGGGCCATCTTTTATGGATCTCCGTAATCAGTGCAATGCCAGATATTTCAGGCATACGAATATCGCTGATTACAATATCGATGTCATGGTTTTCCATAATTTCAAGTGCCAATTTTCCAGATAACGCCTCATGGACAGTGCCAATCCCACAGTTTTCCCAAGGAATGGTCTCCGCCAGCGTCTCGACCACTGAACGTTCATCATCCACTAATAAAATTTGCAGCATGGGTAATTCACCTACTTGTTAGTATTGTCGTGCCATATGATATCCACTTTAACCCCGCCGAGTGAAGAATGATGATAGGTCAGACCTGCTCCTTCACCGTATAGAAAAGATAAACGCTGATGAACATTCCACGTGCCGCAGCCCATATTCTCATCCAGCGGTTTAAGGAGATCATATTTCATTTGTTCAAGCTGTTTCTCTGACATGCCAAGTCCGCTGTCTTCCACCGTAAGCGTATATACACCATCTTTACAGTCCCCATATATTCTGATTTCCCCATTCTCTGCTTTAGGCTCGAGTCCGTGAATGACAGCGTTCTCAATAATAGGCTGGAGGGTCAACCTGGGTACCGTTTTATCTAAAATAGCATGGGAAACGTCGATTGTAAAATGCATACGTTCTAGTCTAAGCGATTGGATCTCAAGATAATTTTTCACCATTGCTAATTCTTCTCGTATGGTTGCCATGTCATTTTCCGATCTTGTTATGTACCGGTAGTATTCTCCTAGATTCAGTGCCATGGCCACCACCGCTTTTTCATTTTTCATTCTCGCCATATTTTTGATATAGAACAAGCAGTTATAGAGAAAATGTGGATTGATCTGGGATTGCAGCTGCTTCAAGGTTGCTTCGCGTCTTCTCAGTTTCTCCTCGTACACATTTTCGATTAACTCCTGAATACGCTGCGCCATGATGTTGAACCTAGCGAACAAGAGACTGAATTCGTTATGTGCAGTGTGATTCAGTCGCACGGAAAAGTCCCCGGTGGATAAGCGATTTGTTCCTCTCACCAGTTGAAGAAGAGGGACCTGAACACTGCGAAAGAGCGTATACAGAACCAGGATGCTCATCACGATTAAGACAGCGATAGAGGCATAGAACAGGTTACGACTGCTTGTAATCGGCTTTAATATTTGCTGCATAGGTACATAATCCACATAGTACCAACCGAGACTCTTGGATTGAATATAGGAGACGTAGTAATCGGTTCCATCCAGTGTTGTTCTGAATCCGCCTCTAGCTTGCAGTTCTGCGCTTTGCAGTGAAGGCAGAATGGATTTCAGGGTACTCTTCTCCGTGCTGTTGCTAATTAAGCCGAAATCAGGATGAAACATAAAAGGGTCGCCTTTGTTGTTTAACTTATTCTGATTAAGCAGCAATTTGAGATGGTGAACTGGAAAACTAATTTTGGTAATCAACTTGGCCTTACTAGGATTGCTCATCGCTGTCGTCGGATCGGTAGTATGCCAGATAAATTGATTGTCGTCGTAGGTCCAGGACTGAGAGAGTGGTTCTGCAAACTCATTTTCTCTGTAAGGTATGTAAGCATAATAGTCAGTTGATATTACTTTTTTCATACGGGGAAAGTACAAGGTAATGGTCGAATGCCATTTGCTTGCTGCATTATACAGATTTATCTTCTCTAGAATGGCACTTCCCGCTTTGGCACGCTCATAGGGAATATCTTTGTAGTCGGGACGTTGATACTCCTGAATACTGGAATCCTGTCCAATCGATATCCCGTAAAGGGACAACTGATAAATGTTGGACTCCACGGATTCTGCAAAAGTCGATAGCTGATTCTTCGTGTTGTTCTGAATCTCATGTTCAATGACTCTTACGCTTTCTCTATTCGAGTAGGTATAGAGGAACAAAACCAGAATAAGCAGTATCACAACTAACAATGCAATTTTAGTAAAAACATTTAAACGGTTAAGCAAAGCTCTGCCTCCTCATCTCATTAAAATATTCATATCATTCTTGCAATATTAGGATATAGATCGCAAAATCCCATTGTTATAATTTTACTATACAAGTTTGGGTTAACTTGTAAAATATAAAAATTAGAACATGGGGGATGCAGGGGTGAAGGAACATACTTTAAAAACAACGCATAAACAGCGTTCTACCAGGGTGAGACAGCGCTGGAATTTCCAGCGGAACTGGCCATTGCATATGATGCTCATTCCAGCCGTATTACTCGCGCTGGTGTTTCAGTACATACCGATGGGCGGAATTGTAATCGCTTTTCAAGATTACAAACCATACCTTGGATTTTCAGGATCTGAATGGGTAGGGTGGGACAATTTCCGTTACCTGTTTTTATATCCTGACGTTGGTCAAGTCGTTTGGAACACACTCTTTATTGCCTTTTTTAAGATTGTGGCAGGGCTGATTGCCCCTTTGTTGTTTGCCATTTTATTAAATGAAGTACGACTGGTTGGTTTTAAAAGAGTGAGCCAAACGCTGGTTTATCTGCCGCATTTTCTCTCATGGGTCATACTCGGCGGGATTTTACTTGACATCTTGTCTCCGCAAGGAGGGATTGTGAATCAGCTTATCGTAGCACTTGGAGGGGAACCGATCTTTTTCCTTGGAGATGGTACGTGGTTTCGGGTAACGCTGATCGTCAGCGACGTCTGGAAAGAATTTGGTTTTGGGACTATCGTCTTTCTTGCCTCTCTCGCAGGGATTAACCCGGCGCTTTATGAAGCGGCCGAAGTGGACGGGGCTAACCGGTTCAAGCAGACGCTGCACATTACGGTTCCGGCTTTGATACCGATCACAATTGTGCTTATGACGCTTTCCATTGGTAATATTCTAAATGCCGGTTTTGACCAGGTTTTCAACCTGTACAATCCGCTTGTGTATGACAAAGGAGATATCATTGATACTTTTGTTTACCGACTGGGAATTTTGAACGGGAAGATGAGTTTTGCTACAGCGGTAGGATTATTCAAATCTGTGGTAGCTACCGTTCTGATCGTGATCTCGTACAGACTTGCTTACAAACTAGCCAACTATAGAGTTTTTTAGAGAGGAGAAACGCAGCTTGTATTATAAAACAAAAGGATATCGAATATTCAGCATAGTCAACTACACGTTCCTTGGTATTTTATCGTTACTCTGTATTCTGCCGATCATTCACATATTAGCCGTTTCATTCAGCAGTATGGCGCCGGCTTCCTCCAATATGGTTACATTCTGGCCCATTGGTTTTACGACGGACGCCTATGTAAAAACATTCGGAAATTCAAACTTTATCAATTCCCTTTGGGTATCTGTCAATCGAACCATACTAGCTACAATCATTGGTATCGTCATCATGCTGATTACA
This sequence comes from Paenibacillus sp. Marseille-Q7038, assembly GCF_965111595.1. Taxonomy (NCBI): domain Bacteria; kingdom Bacillati; phylum Bacillota; class Bacilli; order Caryophanales; family Paenibacillaceae; genus Paenibacillus; species Paenibacillus sp. Marseille-Q7038. Next base: position 449,813 of record NZ_CBCOOM010000001.1, read on the forward strand.
GCTTTTCCCCTGTCGAAAGAAGATACCAGTTTCAAAGGGCGTTCATGGTACACTTGGTTTTTTGTGTTCACCATTCTATTCAGCGGCGGACTTATTCCAAGCTATATTCTTGTACAAAAGCTTGGTTTGATGAATACGATCTGGGCACTCATTTTGCCAGGAGCTTTGTCCGTGTGGAATGTCATCCTGATGATGAACTTTTTCCGTGGATTACCAAAAGAACTGGAGGAAGCCGCTTATTTGGATGGAGCAGGACATATCAAAACACTCGTTTTGGTTTATGTTCCACTGTCGCTTCCAGCTATCGCTACCCTGTCCTTGTTCACAATGGTATCCCAGTGGAATTCTTGGTTCGATGGCATGATCTACATGTCTGATATTAAAGATTATCCACTTGCTTCCTTGCTACAAACCATCATTGTTCAGCAAGATCTCAGTAAAATTAATGTAGATCCTTCTATGCTGGAGAATATCTCACAGCGAACCGTACGCGCAGCACAAATCTTTATCGGTGCGCTGCCGATCTTGCTTGTATATCCATTTTTGCAACGCTTTTTTGTTAAAGGAATCGTCATTGGGGCGGTTAAAGGCTAAGCAAGGAAAACTAGGCTAATGGAGGATATAGGATGAAAAAAGGATTGGCATGTATGGTTACAGGGTGTTTAACAGCTTCACTCTTTTTTCCATCATTTTCTGGAGCGGAAGGTGCAGATACGCAGGTGAAAATGGGAGACTTGCAGGCGAAAAGCCTGCAAGCCTCTGTTCCCTATAAAGACCTGAACGGTCATTGGTCTCAGTCTGCAGTATTCCGTATGCAAGATATGAATTTATTGCAAGGATATGTAGATGGTACATTCAAGCCGAATCATATGATTAACCGAGCTGAGTTTGTTATGATACTCGATCGTGTGTTTGGATTTACAGGCGGAACAGAGTCTCATTCGTTTGTGGACGTTACCGCAGGGGATTGGTACTATGATGCGGTGACAAGAGCAAACGGGTCAGGAATTATCCAAGGAACCGATGAGAATCATCTATCTCCTAAACAACCGATAACTCGTCAGGAAGCTGCCGTAATGGTGGATCGTGCTTTTCAGCTCTCGAGTGGAGTGGAAGAGGAAAGTGAACTGTCGAAGTTTCATGATGCAAAGGATGTTTCCAGCTACGCTAAGAAAGCGCTTACTTACTTAACGAATAACCATATCATGAAGGGTTATCAGGGTAAGTTACATCCTAAATCTCCAATCACACGTGCAGAGACGGCAGGTCTCCTAGCTGCGATGATCGCGGATATTAAAACCTCTCCGGGAACTTATGAATCCAGCGTAGAGGGGAATCTGATTGTTCGGTCTTCAGATATTACACTCAAAAACACAGTCGTAAAAGGAAACTTACTGCTTACAGAAGGAATTGGGGATGGGTCCATTGTACTTCAAGGGGTAAGTGTTACAGGAAGTGTCATTGTTAAAGGCGGCGGCAGTCATTCCATAGACATCAGCGACTCCAAGCTGAATCGTATCGTGATTGACAAAAGCGGAGAGCCTGTAAGTGTGAAAATTAAAGAAGGCAGTAACGTACAAGAGATAACCGTTATGCAGAAAGCTAGTGTGGAACTTTCCTCAGATAGCTCGGTCGATTCATTAACGGTCCTCACAAAAGCAGATCAGACACAGATTAATTCTAAAGGGAAAATTAACAAACTGAAAGTCGATGCAGCAAATGTGGTTGTTAATGGCGAAACAGTAAAACCAGGCTTTGTTACTTCTATTAAAGGAGAATCTACACAGCCTGTTCCCTCCCAGCCTGGTAACTCAACAACCGATTCGAGCACTTCCAATCCATCTTCTCCGGGTGGACAAATACCATCAGTACCAGATAGCCCGTCAAATGAGAAGCCACCAATGACAATTCCTGATGAAGACTGGAAGCTTGTCTGGAATGATGAATTTAACGGACCTGCTATTGATGATACCAAGTGGACAGTACAGGACACGGGTCTAGTCTATAACAATGAAATGCAATACTATAGTCCGAATAATACCCGCATTGTAAAAGATGAGGATCGAAGCGTTCTTCAAATTGAAGCAAAACGCGAAGAGAAAAGCGGTCAAAAATTCACTTCCGGTAAACTCATCTCCATGGGAAAAGGCGACTTCACATACGGTAAAGTGGTTGTACGTGCGAAACTCCCTAAAGAACAAGGTATGTGGCCTGCTTTTTGGATGATGCCGACAGACGAAGCACATTACGGAGGATGGCCTGCCTCTGGAGAGATCGACATTATGGAGCTGATTGGTGGCGAAGAGAGCCACAACAAAATATACAGTACCTTGCATTATGACAGTGTGGAGCCCGATGGGTCTCATGGACACGATCAGGGTAGCATCACACTTCCGGATGGGGAATCATTCGCTGATGATTATCATGATTTTCAAGTGGAATGGCTCCCAGGAATGATACGGTTTTATGTTGATGGCAAGCTGCATCATGAAGTGACCAATTGGCAGACAAAGGCTTCGGGTCAGCCGGAATACTATACGTTTCCTGCTCCTTTTGATCGTCCGTTCTACCTGATTCTGAATTTGGCGGTTGGAGGAGATTGGCCGGGATCACCTGATAATGACTTTACTTCAGAAGCGATGAACGTTGATTTTGTTCGCGTTTATTCTTACGGCAAATTAGACGAATGGCCTGATGTGACAACAGATCCAATAGAGCCTGAAGCACAGCGTGAACCACAAGCGGATGGCAACCAGATTCACAATGACCGTTTCTTGGAAGGTGCGGAAGCAAGTGGTGTTCCACAGCAATGGCAGTTCATTACAAACGCGGATGGGGCAGGAGATGTCAAGGTTGTAGATGATGTAGAAAAAGGAAAAGCAGTGCAGGTGAGCATTGACAAAGAGGGGACTCAAAACTATTCAGTTCAGCTCACACAGATGCCGATCTACGTGAAGAAAAATAAAAAATACAAGATAGAGTTCGACGCGAAGGCGTCAGCAAATCGTACGATCTCTTCTAAGGTGACCCAATTTGAAAAAAGTTGGACGAATTACTCGGGAGATCACCCATTTGCGATCACGACAGAGTGGAGTAAATACGAGTATACATTTGACATGCGAGATGGAACAGACAATAATGCCAGATTTGAATTTAATTTAGGATTGGATAATCATACCGTTCTGATCTCTAATGTTAAGCTGAGCGAGGTAGGAGAAGCAGATCCGCTGACTGTAGAGCGGAAGCCGCTGCCTGATGGCAATTACATCTTTAATGGAACGTTTGATCAAGGCAAGAACCGTCTTGGGTTCTGGTCAAGTAGCATTGCTGAAAATGCTTTAGCTGATATCAGCGTGAACAACTTCTTGAAATTCCCGATCATGGAACGTCAACTGGTTGTTGATGTGAAAAAAACAAATGGAGATCCTGAGCAGGTTGCGGTGAATCAAGGAGATTTGAAGCTGGAGGCGAATACCACCTATGGTTATTCTTTTGAAGCCAAAGCAGATGCGCCGCGCAGTATGGACATTGATCTGATTAGCAGTGAAGGACATTCCATACAGATTCATCAGGGTCAGAACATTCAGCTTGACCAGCAGATGAAGACGTATACCGGGGAAATCAGCATTGGAGATGGAGAGCCAACTGCAAATTCTGAGTTTAAGCTGTTATTCGGTAGCTCTTCAGGTACCGTCTATGTGGACAATGTCCGTCTAACAAAACGTGGAAATCCTATTTCCGTTGATGGCTACGCACATATACCCGCAACGGAAGCCTGGTCCATGCAGGACTTACAACTGGAGAATTCAGATGAAGGCGGCCAGCATATCAGTCATATGGAAGAAGGGGATCTCCTCCAATACAAGATTGATGTAGCTGATGACGACGATTATGTATTATCTGCCCGAATGGCTAGTGCGAACAATGATTCGAGTGTCCGTTTCAGCATCAAAGACGAACAGGGCACTACGGTTGCACAGTCTGTATACGATCTTGGGGATACGGGTGGATGGCAGTCATATAATACAGTGTACTTTCCACCCGTTTCTCTAACGGCTGGCAAACATTATTATGTAGATTTTGAAGGTAAGGATTATAATACACGCTGGGTGGATATTTCGCAGAATAAGGTGAAAAATGGAGAATTTGCAGCATCCCAAGAGCATTGGGAGAAGATTCCTAATGATCTGACAACTTCTGATGCCGAAGGCGGAGGAGTGTTGATTCAGTTACCCGGCACAAGTAATGATGATTGGTCAGGTGTCTTGCTGCAGCAGCAACAGATAAAACTTGATGAAGGAAAGACATACCGGCTCGCATTCGAGGTATCTGCATCCACTCCGAGATCAGTGCAAGCTGTCGTCTCAAAAAGTGAAGGCGATTATACAAAATATATGAATGAAAAAATCGAGCTAACCGAACGTAAGCAACAATATGCTTATACATTTACGATGAATGGTGCTTCGGACCCCGCAGCTGTACTTGCCTTTGGGTTAGGGTATCCGTTATCAACCGAACCGCATACCGTGTCCATCCATAACGTATCGTTAATTGAGGTGAATCAGAGTGCGGACCAAGGTGGACAGCCTATTCACGTGAATCTGATTCCAAACGGAGAATTTTCCAAAGGAACGGAAGGTTGGTTTACTCATGTGGACGGTGATCCCAAGGAACTTGAGATGAGTGTGAGTAACCAGCATCTCCAAGCCAAAGTTGGAGATGCCGGGCAGAACCCTTGGGATCGTCAAGTCATTAACGAAGGGTTTAGCATTCAGCAAGATTATAAATACAAAGTTACTTTTAAGGCGAAAGCCGAGAAGCCCAGAATAATGAACTTAGGCATCGGATGGGTCGATGAAGCATCCAACTATGCATGGCATGGATTTTTCGGACAGCAGGTTGATTTGACTACAGAAGAAGAACTTTTCACCTTTACATTCGATGCGACAGAGGAAAGTTATCCTAATACTAGAATTTCATTCGATATGGGTAATCTTTCGGGTGCGGAAGACGGCGATAACATCATCACGTTGTCCGATATCAGCTTGATTAATTTGGGGCCTGTAAAGTAGATTACAAAAGCTTGTGCAGGATATAGATCAGTATGTTAGCGATAATTTTAATATGATGAGGCACCACCACAGTATGGAGTGTTACAAGTTATTTTACTTGTGACTGAGACTAAGGTGGTGCTTTTTCTATAGGAATACAAACGGAATTAAAACCATCGTGAATAACTACATGAACCTTATTCAGTTCATTTTTCCACTATTTTATCAATAAACCAATTAATTCACTATATTATTCCGCTTTCATATATAATGATATAGATTATACAAGGAGGAGAGGTGCAGTTCTTGGAACATCATTTGATCTATGAAGAATCCTTTTGGGGACATGACGTTCGATTAAGACACATTACACAGGGTTCCAATACGCTCGTGGTTTTCTTTCCCGGGCAAAATTACTCTTGTGAACTGCCTGTCCTGTACTACGCTGTTCAAAGCGCTACCTCTCAGGGTATGGATGCCCTGATCTTGGAGTACGGCTTTCAGAGTGCTCGTGTGGCATTGGAGAGAGAACAACGTTCCATCCTTGAAGAAGAAGTATTACAGATGGTTAGACGCGGAAGTGAGGGGTATGAACAGCTTGTTTTTGTGAGTAAAAGTCTGGGCACTTTGCTTGCGGGATACACGGCTACACATCTCACGAATCATTCTATCCGTCACCTGTACTTAACACCGCTTGATAGTACACTCGCGTATATGCAGCATTCAAGTGGTATGGTCATTTACGGGGCTAAAGATTCTTTATTTAGTGAAGAGAGCAGAGCCAAGCTCGCTTCTTGTTCCGAACTGAAGGTCCATAAAGTACGGGACGCAGGTCATGGCCTGGAAACATCAGATCCTAGGAAATCGGCTGAACTAACGTCACAGCTAGTAGAAGAATATATTCGTTTTTTTACGTCAATAGAAGAAATACATTCATTATAAAATAGAAAAAGAGAGTGAGCTAAGGGATGTACCCTTTTGCTGCACTCTCTTTTTTTCGGAATTAACGAGCTTGGTAACGTGCGTAAGCATCCTGGTGTATTTTAGTTACTTCTTCAATACCCATTCCTTTAATGGTCTCAACAAAGGTTTCGTAACTTGTAAGAGGCTCATCACCTAAAATAAATTTCGTAACCATTTCATCAACATAAGTGTTAACCTGACCCATGATTTGGGCTTCTTTTCTTGCTTCATCTTCCGTTTTACGCAGGTTAGGAAGGGCCATAGCATAATCAGCTTGCATCCAAGCGTTATTTGCTTCTTTTTGCTGATCAAAAGTCATCAGTGCATCAAGATAACGCGTATCTTGGTTCATCGGTCCATCCATAATAGAAAGTGCATAACCAGCAAGGGCTTGGTCATAAGTCAGACCATCTGGATTTTTAAGAATCGTATCTGTAAATTCGATAGCGTCGCCATTACGGGTATAACTTTCATTCTCAATACCGAAGTTAAAGAGATCATGTCCTTCTGGACTGTAGTTATAATCCATCCACTGAACAATCGCTTTCAGTTTGTCTTTATCGACAGAAGTAGTGATCGCTTCACCGTAACTTAATACTTTGGTATCAAAACGGAAAGTACTTCTAGATACACCATTCTGATCTTGTGACCAAGGAGCGCCGACAAGGTTAAAGTTTGGATCTTTTTCAGCCATCATATTAAGATACTTCGCCATCCCGCTAAATACACCGCCATAGTAAGAACCAGCTTGGTTGTTCGTGATTTTGTAATCAAAAGCTTTTCCGTCATTTGTCATGACTTCAGGATCAATCAAACCTTCTTCATACCACTTTCTCATCGTTGTTAAAAATTCTTTGTAACCTGGTTGAATTGGACCATATTCAATTGTTTCTCCGTTCAACTGAAACCCTGCAAGGACACCGAAGGCAGGTGCGAAATCATTCAATTTACTCATGTTACCTGGACCCCAGTTAGCTGTAAAAGGAATTTCATCTTTTTTGCCGTTGCCATTAGGATCCTGTTCTCTGAATGCTTTCAGTACAGTGTACCACTCATCCATATTTGTAGGCGCTTTCAGATTCAGTTTATCAAGCCAATCTTGACGTAGAATCATACCTGTTGTTCCATTAAGCTTCACAGCATCTGTACGTAGATAAGGGAACATAAAGATTGTACCGTCATCGAGTGAAATTTGTTTACGAACGTCTTCATCTTCAGCAATGATTTTCTTTAGGTTTGGAGCATAGAGGTCGATATACTCATTCAGTTTTATAATTCGTCCATCCGCGAGTAGTTTCTCTGGTCCGCCGGATACATCAGCCCAGTTGTAATAAATAATGTCGGGAAGCTGGTTACCTGTAACTAAAAGATTGAATTGATCTTTTTGTTGACCGAGTGGTGGGTGTGTGAAATTCACCTTAATCCCGGTGCGTTTTTCTTTTTCCTGATAAGCTTTTACATCGCTGAATCCATTGCCCGAAGCAATTTTTCCGTCATTCGCTCTCCAATAATTGATTGTCATTTCTTCATCTACAATGGGAAGAGAAATTTCGGTAATCGCTTGCTCGCCATCAGCTGGCTTAGGGCCTTCCGCCTCTTTAGCTCCACTACATCCTGCAAGAAGCCCTGTTGTCATTACCAAACCAAGCATTAAAGACATGACCCTCTTCATATAAACCCTCCTTAAAATCTATAGGATAAAGCTGTACTTGCACCATTTTACATTCAAAGATGATGCAAGTACTTTGCTCTATTCTTTAATAGCGCCAATCAGTGCACCTTGAACAAAATAACGTTGGATAAAAGGATATATCAACAAAATCGGGAGTGTAGAGACAATGATGGTGGCGTACTTGATGTTTTCTCCGATCGCAAATCCGGTGTCATTAGCAGAACCCATTGCTTCGGTACTATTACTAAGCAAAATATCTCGAAGAATGATTTGAATCGGATATAGATCCTGAGATCTCAAGTACAAGAGAGGACCCATAAAATCGTTCCAATGATCAACAGCGTAATAGAGAGTCATTACGGCGATGATCGGCTTCGATAGAGGAACAACGATCTGGAACAGAATCCGAAAGTCATGAGCCCCGTCGATTTTAGCTGACTCGATCAAAGGGAGTGGGATACTCATAAAATTCGTTCTCATAATGATAAAGTTAAAAGTACTGATGGCTGTAGGCAGAATCATGGCAAGCCTCGTATCCAGGAGACCCAAATTCTGAATAAGCAAGAAAGTAGGGATCATCCCGCCGCCAAAAAACATGGTGAAAGTAATCAATTTCATGAAGAAGCTGCGTCCGTATAAATCAGGTCTTGAAAGAGCATACGCAGCGAGTGTCGTCATAAAGAGGTTAAGTGCAGTTCCGACAATAACATAAAACAAAGTGTTCATATAACCACTGTAGATCTTGGGATTCTGAAATACTTTCGTATAAGCTTCTATGGAAAATCCTTCTGGGAGCAGCATGAGCGATCGGCTTGCTAACAGCTGCTGAGGATCACTTATAGAAGAGTTGAATATGTAGAGCATCGGATAAGCGCAAAGTAACATTACTAGAAGCAGCAAGAAAAAATTGATAACATCAAATACGTTTTCGCCAAAGGTTTTTTTCATGTTTGGTTCACCTCTCTACCACAGACTGGTTTCATTTGCTTTTCTGCTAATGTAATTGGCACCAAGCAGTAAGGCGAAATTAATGACGGAGTTGAACAAACCAATTGCAGTGGAGTATGCCTGATCGCCAAGAAGCATCCCTTGCCTATATACAAAGGTAGAAATAACATCTGATGTTTCATACGTTGCAGCGGTTTGCATAAGTAAAATCTTCTGGAAATCTGCGTTCATAATGCTGCCCATCCGTAAAATAAGTAGAATGATGACAGTTGGCATGATACCCGGCAGCGTAATATGTAATAATTGATTCCATCTGCCTGCGCCGTCCATCCTTGCAGCTTCATATTGCTCTGAGTTAATACCGGCAAGTGCTGCGAGGAATAGAATAGAGGCCCATCCTGCACCCTGCCACACATTAGAGAGAATGTACATAGGACGAAACATGTCTTTATCGGTAAAGAACATCATCGCCTCAAGTCCGAAGAAGCTTCGGATTATATTAAATAGTCCACCATCTAACGATGAGAAAGTCTTCAACATACCTACAACAACGACTACCGAAATAAAGTGAGGCAGGTAGCTGACCGTTTGTACGGCGCTTTTAAAATAACGGTTTCGCACTTCATTTAACAGGAGTGCAAGAATGATGGGTGCAGGAAATCCGATAACGAGACTAAGTAAGCTAAGGATTAAGGTGTTGCTCATCAGTCTCCAGAAATTATAGCTTTCGAAGAACATAGTAAAGTTCTCAAAACCAATCCAGTTTCCACCCATAATTCCTTTAGCCGGGCTGTAACCGCTCTGGAATGATAGGAGGATCCCATACATGGGTCCATAACAAAAAATAAAGTAATAAGCTAAAACGGGAACAAGCATTAAATAAATGTACTTATTGCGGCGCCATTCTCTCTTGAAAAAATGCGTTGCTCCTTTACTTTGAACCGTCTGTTTCACAGCCAAGGGATTATTCATTCCCATGGTTCTGATTCCTCCCCCTCAGGTACATATAATGAATCGGAAATAAACACTATCAAAATATCTGTGAACATCTGTGTTGTAAACAAAATACTACCGAATAAGCGCTTTCATTGTCAATATTTATTTTTAATGTATATTATTTGATTTAGATAGCTGTTTATTTAAAATAACTCATTATTGACGGAGAATCTTTAATAAACAGTGTTTTATAAGGTTATATCCTAACATTAAAAGGATGAATTTATAATAATGGTCGTAAAATCAGATATATTCAGCATAAAAATAATAAGAAAAAACAAAATGTCTGAAATAAAGAAAAACAAACAAAAAAGAGTGGGGTTTCGTCATTAGACGTATTCCCACTCTCCATTTTTGATTGCATATTGACCTTTTATCGAGACTGTAAAGCTTCCTTTAGTTGATTCATGGCTTGTTCCAGCAAACGTCTTGAACATGCGACATTCATGCGCATAAATCCTTCTCCATGTTGGCCAAAGTCAGTACCGCTGCTGAAGACGAGACCCGCTTTATGAAGCAAAAATTCATAGAGTTCTTTATGAGGTATTTGCAGATTGCGAAAATCAATCCATAGTAAATAGGTTGAGTCGGGCAATTTCACCCTTAATTCCGGTAGATGCGTATGAATGAATTCAGTTACATATACCATATTTTCATGAATATATTCTAGGGTCTCCGAAAGCCAAGGTTCACCTTCACGGTATGCTGCTTCCGTTGCTGCGATACCGAAAATATTCATAGAAGAGACCGCATTTTTTTCAATGATTTTTTTGAACTTATCACGCAGTTCTTCATTAGCTATCACGACATTTGACGTATGCAAGCCTGCGATATTGAAAGTTTTGCTTGCGGCAGTACAGATGATAGAATGCATTTTAGCTTCTTCAGATATCATAGCATAAGGTGTATGAAGTCCTTCTGTGAATACGAGATCTGCGTGGATCTCATCGGAGATGACGATCAGGTTATGTTTAACGGCAATCTCCATTACAGAGCCTAGTTCTTCTTTGGTCCATACACGTCCAATCGGATTATGAGGGCTGCATAATACGAGCAGTTTCGCTTTTTCATGTTTTGCAACTTGTTCTAAATGAGCAAGATCCATTTTATAATCAAGCTCATCATGAAGGAGGGGGTTTAATACCAGTTCCCGTCCATGATTCGATGCTAATTTGTGAAAAGGTCCATAGACAGGAGGCTGTATGATAATATGATCTCCAGGCTCAGTAAAGGCTTCTACTGCCATATTAAGGGCTGGGACGATACCTGGTGTATATACAAGCCACTCTGGGCTTACGTTCCAACCATGACGTTTTTGCATCCAATCTGTAATGGATTGCTGAAATGAAGCATTTGGCGTAGCGTAACCGAGTATTCCATGATCTGCTATTTCACGTACCGCACGCAGAACCGGCTCCGGTGCAGTAAAGTCCATGTCTGCAACCCATAGTGGAATCGCTTCTTTTACCCCAAAGAGCGACTCTATTCCATCCCATTTCACAGAACGTGTCTCTTTACGGTTAATCATGCGATGAAGCGGATGATTATGATTTGTAGTATTTTTATCCATTAATTAGTTTCCCCCAGCACAATATATAGCATAACAATCCATAATTATTATCTAATAAAGTAGGTATGAACGCAATGAGACAGGAGCGGAGGATATAAATGGAACAACAATCGATTGTTTTTACTGGAGGAGGATCTGCCGGACATGTAACGGTGAATTTGGCACTGATTCCTTATTTTCTGCAAAAGGGTGAAAAGGTACATTATGTAGGTTCTAGAGACGGCATTGAAAAAGAACTTGTTGAGTCTCTGAATGAGGTGAGTTATAGAGCGATCGCAACGGGAAAGCTGCGCCGGTACCTTAGTGTTAACAATTTGAAAGATCCTTTTAGAGTGTTGAAAGGGGTAGGTGAAGCTTACCGTTACCTTGGGGAGGTAAAACCTTCTATTGTATTTTCGAAAGGAGGGTTTGTATCTGTTCCCGTTGTTTTAGCTGCATGGATGCGTAAAATCCCCGTTGTTATTCATGAATCGGATCTTACCCCGGGTCTCGCTAACCGGATTGCACTTCCTTTTGCTACTCAGGTATGTACGACCTTTAAAGAAGCTGCTGAACATCTAAAAGGAAATAAGGCAGTTCATGTAGGAGCTGTTGTTAGAGAAGAAATAGGGCAAGGCGATAAGGAACGGGCTAGAAGGTGGCTTGGTTTTGAACAAGAGAAGCCAGTACTGTTATTTATGGGTGGCAGCCTTGGTGCGAAGAAGATGAATGATACGCTGCGGGCTATAGCGATTCAACTTACGCAAAAATATCAGATTGTCCATCTTTGTGGGAAAGGTCAAGTAAACCTAGAGATGGATTCGGTAAAAGGTTACAAGGCATTTGAATATCTTCAGGATGAGCTCCCAGATGTGCTTGCGTTAGCGGATATGGTGATTTCAAGGGCAGGTTCGAATGCAATATTTGAATTTTTAACGTTACATAAACCGATGCTGCTGATCCCATTATCTGAAAAAGTGAGCCGTGGAGATCAGCTATTAAATGCTAAAGCCTTTGAAAAATCAGGATATGCTCGAATTTTATGGGAAGAACATCTTTCTGAAGGTACCTTGCTAGAATCCATTCGTTTACTGGATGAGAATAAAGAAAAGATCAAAGCGAAGATGCAGGATTATGATAGACGAGATGCGATATCAGAAATCATCAAAATCATTGAAAATTCGCGTTTGAAATAAGTTTTATTTTGTGGAAAAGCAGGGGATTTCTTGTATTTTGACGAATGAGAATATCAGAAGTGATAACTATTCAAATGATTTCTGGCGAGGGGATGAAGGCGAAGTGAATACATTGCAAAAAAATTCCTTGATTGTGTCTTTTCATGAATGGCATGACTGGTTCCGTAAGTGGAGTATAGAGAGGGATACGCTTTGGGATACCCCGGTTGCAGCTGAGAAATGGACGGTTCGTGAACTGATTAGTCATATGATGCGCTGGGATCGTTATTTTTGGGAAGGTGCCATATCTCTGATTATTTCGGGAGAAGAGAAACAGCTGCAAATTCAGCATCTGGATTTTGATATATTTAATGAGGCGGCACGTGAACATGCACATACGATTAGTTTAGAAGAGCTAGTGCATGATACGCTTCATTACCGGGAGCAGATTATTCGCGCGCTTCATGAATTGCCCGCTGAGAATTGGACGAAAGAATATAGGGGACTTGATGGCGGACCTTTTACCGTACAAAGTTATGTTGAAGATTTTATTTGGCACGATCGCCATCATATGAAACAACTTGAAGATATGTCTAAGTCTTTGTAGCGAGGAACGATGTACGATGATTTTGGAAAGTGCCATGCTGTATGTAACGAAAGGGAATGAATTTGCGTTTGAACACGATTTTGCTAAGGCATCTACAATCATATCAAGCATGACAGGGTATATTCATCACGAATTGTATAAATGCATGGAGACAGATCATCAGTATCTGTTGTTAGTTCAGTGGGAAACACTGGAGGATCACACCATTGGATTTCGAGGTTCAGAAGGTTATCAGCAGTGGGAAGAGATGCTTCATCACTACTATGATCCTTTTCCAAAAGTAGAGCATTTCATGAAGGTCCGTCTGTAAGTAACAAAAAAGGCGGTTTTGCATTCCGTTGCATCAAGGGGGAACACTTATGGAATATAGGGTCCGTTCAATGGGGAAGGAAGAGCCAGTACCTTATGAAATATTACTACTCGCTGATCCGTCTAAAGCTGTGATAGACGAATATATTCACCGCGGACAGAGAAGCGTGGCTGTATTTCATGGAGAGTCTATAGGAATTGTGGTGCTGCTGCATACCAGGCCGCAAACTTATGAGATTGTAAATCTGGCAGTGAAAGAGAAGTATCAGGGCAAGGGTATAGGAAGAGCATTACTGCGCTATGCACTTGAGCAAGCAAAGGATCAGGGCGCCTCGACTATTGAGATCGGTACTGGCAATTCAAGTCTGGATCAGCTAGGCTTCTATCAGAGGGAAGGGTTCCGGATCACTGGAATTGACCGTGATTTTTTTATAAAACATTATCCTGACTCTATCATAGAAAATGGTATACTTTGTGTAGATATGCTGCGTCTGTCCAAGGAGGTGTAGCCTATGATTATTGAGATTCTAGTCATTACTTGTGCAGCTTATACTCCTATTATTTATAGTTTAATCAAAAGGATAAGACGTCTCGAAGAACAGGTTAAAGAGTTGAAGCAGCGAGAAGATATAATATGAGAATAAGCCATCCTAATCCTCTGCTGGATAATAGATGGCTTATTTTTTGATTGATGCTATAAATCAGGAATTTCAATTGTCACTTCTTTTTTTGCGGCTGAAGAACGGAGAACTCCGTCAATGATTGCCTGATTATATAAAATTTGTTCACCCGGTATGGGGGCTGGTAACCGCTTTTGAATCGCATTAGCATAATCAAAAATTTTCGCATGAAACAAATTGACCTGGTGATGTTGAATGGGAAGGGGACTTTCTGTATGATGACCAGCAATATCGTGATACAGCGTCATACTGCCGATTCGGCCTTCCCAGCCTCCGCTCCAAGGACCGCTTCCTGCAGGGGTAACTTTTAGACCAGCATCGGTTCCAAGGAACATCGTGGGTCCGAGCGTATCCATATGCATAGCCCAGGAGATTTTGTAGCTTAGCAAAATATCGCCTTCTAATCGAACCATCGCGGCTCCAAAATCTTCTACGTTAAACATATTTGCTTCTGGGTGATATTTTGGATTTGTGCCAAAATAATTGGAAGTATAGGCCGATACCGTAAGTGGTTTTGGATAACCAAGTGCATGGAGAACCATATCTAGAGAATAGCAACCAATATCCGCCATAGCCCCTGCTCCGGCAAGATCCTTTCTGATAAATGTCCCCCCAGGCATACCGCGTCTTCGGCCACCGCCTGCTTCAGCAAAGTATACCTTTCCAAGTTGTCCATCTTGAATCAAGCTGCGAATGGCCTGCATATTTGGATCGTACCTGGGTTGAAATCCGACAGTAAGCATTTTTCCTGTTCGTTTAGAGACTTCTACCATTTCAATAGCCTGATCAAGCGTAACAGACATCGGTTTCTCTACCATGACGTGTTTCCCTGCATTCAGTGCATCAATAGTAATATTGTAATGAGAGAAGTTCGGCGTGCAGATGCTGACACCGTCTAAATCCAGTTCCAGCAGATGGAGATGATCATCATAGGCTTTCGCCATAGGCAGGTTTGTTTGTTCTATGAATAGGGATGCTTTGCCTGGAATAATGTCCGCAACGGCCACAACCTCTACATAATCCAGTTGTTTATAGGCATTTGCATGGGCCCTTGCAATACCTCCGCTTCCAATGATTCCGATTTTAATTGTACGTTCCAAGCATCATTCCTCCTTTACCAAATCGATCAATGAATGAAATTACGTCTTGCCTTATGGTTACCACAATGTGGCTGAATGAAACCAATGTTTTTATATTTATTGTTGTAACCATCAAAATAATTCTACTCCGCAGGGAGAAGAAACATCGGATCGTAAAAACGTTAGAGCAAATTAGTTATGAGGCGAAAAAGTATAAAATCCATTCAAATCGTGAAAAGTGGGGTACTATATAGGTGTAGTAACCCCTTTTATATGAGAAGATTTACATGATTTTTGTTTTCTTACTCGTTATTTGGTAGAATCTCTAATTGGTGCATTGATACGTAAAAACGATTCATCTAATTAATGCATCGATTACCTTTAAAATTGGAAATGCTCTTCGCTTCAAATGTTTATAGAATAGAATTAGGAATTAAAACCATCCCTTGGGATCGGTAGAATAATTAAATGAGGTGACCGCCTTGGGCTAACATGAGCATCAGATTACATTTACTACATGAAATTAAGAAGCTCACCGTTTTATTGTGAGTGCCCGTAATTCATGAACGATGTAGTAATGTAATGAAAGATGAGAATGACCAAAGAGCGATTCATTACTGGAGTTAATTCATATTCTCTTCATATTAACGAATTATAATATGTTTTTAATTGATTACATTTTTATATGGTATTCCGTCCTGGAACAATCCAAAATAATTGACGGAGGGAACATTTATGGCTAACGAAGATGGCAATATGCAAAGCCCTTGGAAAGCTTATTACGGACCTAATATGGGTTATGTTCAAGAACAGTACGAAATTTATACAGTGAATCCGGATTCAGTAGATGCTGAATACCGTTTGCTTTTTGACCAATGGGGACCTCCTCCTGAAGAGGAAATAACAAGTAATAATGAGACGGGGAGTACAGTTGCTTCCGGTATAGCTGATATCCATCTTTTAAGGAAAGCGGTTACAATAACTGAATTAGTTCAAAACATACGAAGATTCGGTCATTTAAAAGCGAATATTGATCCTCTTGGAATCAGTGAAAATACAGATACAGATCTTCTATCTCCTGGGCATTTTGGTCTTAGTGAGCAGGATTTAAGATCATTACCAGCCTCTATTGTTTGGGAGAATGCGGATCAGACGACCAAAACAGCTTTGGACGCTGTCACACGTCTAAATGAATTGTATACAGGGCCGATCGCTTTTGAGTTCACGCATATTCAGGACGAAGAGGAACGAAAGTGGCTTAATGAATATATTGAGTCAGGCAAATTACAAGAGGAACTCAAGGAAGAAGAACGAAAGACATTGTTAAAACGTTTGGTAAAAGTAGAACAGTTTGAGCAATTTTTGCACAAGACATTCGTCGGTCAAAAATGGTTTTCTATCGAAGGCAATGACATGCTTGTCCCTATGCTCGACTCCTTTATTGATACGATGATGGATGCAGGTTCACGTCATATCTTAATGGGGATGTCTCACCGAGGACGCCTGAATGTTCTTGCACATGTTCTTGGAAAACCTTACGGCAAAATCTTCTCTAAATTCCATCAAGCAATAAACAGAGATCTGGTTCCTTCGGAATCATCTTCCGGTGTGAACTATGGATGGACGGGGGACGTAAAATATCATTTAGGTGCCACGCGCACGCTTAAAAAAGATGATAACAAACAGGCCAAAATCACACTTGCGAACAACCCGAGTCACTTGGAGTACGTAAACCCTGTTGTTCAAGGTTTCGCTCGTGCGGCTCAAGAAGAGCGCAGCGGGTCTGGTTATCCTAAGCAGGATGTATCCAAAGCCGCAACGATTCTAATGCACGGTGACGCTGCATTCCCTGGCGAGGGTATTGTAGCCGAAACTTTGAATTTCAAAGCACTGAAAGGTTACCAGAATGGCGGGACGCTTCATGTTATTGTCAATAATCGAGTAGGATTCACAACGAACAGCGGTGACTCTCGGTCTACGCTTTATTCTAGCGACTTGGCAAAAGGTTATGAAATTCCGATTGTACACGTTAATGCGGATTATCCTGAAGCATGTGTTGCTGCGATGAGACTTGCATCAGCGTACCGTAACCGTTATAAGAAGGACTTTTTAATAGATCTGATTGGTTATCGCCGTTACGGTCATAATGAGACAGATGATCCGGAAACGACACAACCAATTGTGTACAAAAAGGTTAAAAAACACGCACTAGTAACCGAGCTGTACGCTGAATATCTAAGCCAAAAAGGATTATCATCCAATCTTCTGGCTGAATATCGCGCGGAAGCTCAGCGTGTCCTGAAACAGGCTTACGAAGAAGTGAAACAAGGAACGGTAAGTCATGAAGAAGTTCATGATAAAGTGGATGCTGGAAGCAAGCGTCTGGATAAACCAGAACGAATGACTAACATGCCTACTGGCGTGCCACTAGATAAACTTCGCGAGATTAATGCAGAATTACTGAAATGGCCGGAAGGATTCAAAGTCTATCCAAAACTGCAAAGGATTCTACAACGTCGTCAGAATGCGTTGGATGAGGGAGAAAAGGTAGACTGGAGTTTGGCTGAAACATTGGCCTTTGCATCTATTCTTGCAGATGGCAAGCCAATTCGGATGTCGGGTCAGGATGTACAGCGAGCAACTTTTGCTCATCGTAACCTTGTTCTTCATAATGCTGAGACAGGAGAAGAGTACAACGTGCTGCATCGTTTACCACAAGCTAAAGCATCGTTCGCTCTTCATAACAGTCCTTTATCGGAAGAATCGGTTCTTGGATTTGAGTATGGATATAATGTCTTCTCTCCAGAGACGCTTGTCATCTGGGAAGCGCAATTCGGTGATTTTGCTAACTGTGCACAAGTTATCTTTGATCAGTTTATATCTTCAGGCCGTTCAAAATGGTCTCAGAATTCAAGTCTGGTTATGCTATTACCTCACGCAAGTGAGGGGCAGGGACCTGAACATACGAGTGCGAGATTAGAGCGGTTTCTGCAGATGAGTGCGGACGATAACTGGATTATTGCCAATCTATCAAGCAGTGCGCAATATTTCCACTTGCTTCGTCGTCAAGCTGCTTTAACCGAAACAGACGATGCTAGACCGCTTGTATTGATGTCTCCGAAAAGTCTCATTCGTAACCCTAGAGTTGCATCGCCGGCAAAACTGCTTAGCGAAGGCAGTTTCCAGGCAGTACTCGAACAACCGAACTTGGGTGTACAATCGGAAGGCGTAGAACGCGTCTTGTTATGCAGCGGCAAAATAGCTATTGATCTAGAAGAAGCTATTGATAAGGATAAGGAAAAAGACTGGTCTTGGCTTCATATTATTCGAGTAGAACAGCTGTATCCATTCCCTGAACAGGAAATTAAACGGATATTAGCTAGATTCCGCAACCTGAAAGAACTTATTTGGACTCAGGAAGAACCTAAGAATATGGGAGCCTGGACTTATATGGAGCCTAAGCTGCGGGGTCTTGCACCTGAAGGGGTTAAGGTGGAGTATGCTGGACGCGTCGAACATTCAAGCCCAGCTACGGGATTCCACCATGTTCATATCCAAGAACAACAACAAATTCTCGCTAAAGTATTGAAACAAAATTCGAAGAAAAACATACCACTGGGGAGGTAGCTTGCTTTGAGCGAAATTAAAGTACCGGCTATGGGGGAATCCATCACGGAAGGGACAATATCCAGATGGGTCGTTAAAGAAGGAGACTCTGTAAATCAAGGAGATGTACTTCTAGAAGTTGAAACCGATAAGGTAAATATCGAAATTAGTGCGGAAGAAAGCGGTGTGATCACCAGTATCTTGCATCAAGAAGGAGATACGGTACAGATCGGGGAAGCCATTGCTCTAATTGAAGCAGGCGCTGGCGCCAAAGAATCAGCGGCAACGTCAGTGCAGGCTCCGGAAGCTCCGGATCCTGTGGCGTTAGAACCAGCTCCTGCAAAGAGTGAGCAAAAAGAGGATGCTCCAGAGAGTGGAAGCCCTAAAGCTTCTCCATCTGCACGCAAGCTTGCTCGTGAACGTGGTATTGATCTTGATCAAGTACAGGGCCGCGATCCCATTGGACGTATCTACCAAGAAGATGTGAAAACTCATGGGTCGGTGCAAGCAGCTCCTGCTGCATCACCTAGTAAGTCTGCTAGTGCTCCGTCTGCTCCGAAAGAGCAAGCAAGCTTCAGTAAACCAATAGAACGTCAAAGAATGTCTCGCCGCCGTGCGACCATTGCGAAACGTCTTGTTGAGGCTCAACAAACTGCGGCGATGTTGACGACATTTAACGAAGTTGATATGACTGCAATCCTTGATGTTCGTAAACGTCGTAAAGACAAATTTAAAGAAAAACATGATGTAGGTCTAGGCTTTATGTCATTCTTTACGAAAGCAGTTGTAGGTGCATTGAAACAATTTCCAACAGTTAACGCGGAGATTGATGGCGACGATGTTATTCTTAAAAAATATTACGATATCGGTATAGCTGTATCTGCGAAAGAAGGACTTGTTGTTCCTGTTGTCCGCGATGCTGACCGTTTGAGCTTTGCTGAAATCGAGCGTAATATTGGAGAACTCGCTTCTAAAGCACGTTCGAATACATTATCTCTGAATGAACTGCAAGGTGGAACATTCACCATCACAAATGGCGGAGTATTTGGCTCTCTTTTATCGACTCCGATCCTGAATGCTCCTCAAGTGGGGATTTTGGGTATGCATAAGATTCAAGTTCGTCCCGTAGCTATTGATGATGAGCGCATGGAGAATCGTCCAATGATGTATATTGCTCTATCCTATGACCACCGTATTATTGACGGCAGTGAAGCAGTTCGCTTCCTTGTAACGGTGAAGGAATTGTTAGAGGATCCAGAATCATTGTTACTTGAAGGATAAGAAGGCGGAATATTGAATAATAAGAAGGACAGGTACGCGCAACTGATGTGGCGGCTTGTTCTTCTTTTTATATCATTTTTAGTAGGAGGAAACGGAAATGCTGAGTATCGTAGAGTTACAATATCCGATTGGGCAAGAGAAAGTTAAGCCCATAAATGAGGAAAACCTCAAAGAATGGATTAAAAATCTAGAAGAGTTACCTCAGAAGCTGAAAGAGGCGGTAGCGAATTTATCCGATGAACAGTTAAATACGGCTTATCGTCCGGAGGGCTGGTCAGTTAGGCAAGTTGTCCATCATGTGGCAGATAGCCATATGAATAGTTTTATTAGGTGTAAGCTCGCTTTAACAGAGAACAGTCCAACGATCACACCTTACGAAGAAACGTTATGGGCTGAACTGCCTGACGCAAGTGAAATGCTGATTACCCCCTCCTTAAACATCATAGAAGGACTACATACACGCTGGACTACATTACTTCATTCCATGTCACCTGAAGAATATCAGCGTACATTTTATCACCCGGGTTCTCAGAAGATGATAACCCTTGGCGAGTGTGCACGTCTCTATTCGTGGCATAGTCTTCATCATACAGCTCATATTACTTCACTTCGCGAGCGAATGAAGTGGTAGACATAGTACGACAAAAAACCTCTCTTGTCATTGAATGATGCATTCAAATTCAAGAAAGGTTTTTGATGTGAATATGATAGATTATACGGAAGAAGGTACATGACGAAGGAGCCAATCGGCGACATGTTCTTCTACTTCTTTACGGTTAATTTCATGAAGCATTTCATGTCTGCCTTCCGGGTAGATCCGATATTCCAAATCTCTTATTTGAAGTTCTTTATACATTTCTATTAGATTACGGACTCCTTTGCCATGCATACCTACAGGGTCATTCTCACCAGAAAAGATATAGACTGGCTTATCTTTAGGAATATCAGCAAGATGATGAGGAAGATGTATTTCCATAAGCAGTTCGAAAAAGCTTTGGTAGAAACGAGCCGTGCATAAAGAGCCGCATAAAGGGTCATCTATAAACTTCCGCACTTCTTGTTCATCCCTTGATAACCAGTCAAAAGGAGTAGCAGCAGGACGAAAGGAGCGGTTAAATCCACCAAATACAATGGCATTGAGAATAAAACTACGATGCTGCTTGCCTTGAATAAAGCTTTGCAGGTGAGCGAGAGTTTGACCCAGCTTCAGTAAATTTCTTTTCCCATTAGAACCGGATAGAATATAGCCTTCATACAAATGAGGACCTGCACACATTACCTTTTGAGTAAGGAAGGAACCCATACTGTGTCCAAGTAAAAAAATAGGTAAGTCAGGATGTTCTTGGCGTATAAACTTTCCTAGTTCGCCCATATCTTTTGCCATCCACTTAAAGGCGTCGGGTCCGCCATCTCCCAGCATCCCCTGATCAACAGCGGTTTTACCATGACCACGATGATCATTGGCATATATGATGAACCCGTGTTTAGTCAAGCATTCAGCCAGCTCTTTATAGCGCTTCGCTGTTTCGGACATCCCGTGTGCGATTTGAACAATCCCCTTAATAGGTACTTCATCTTCCGGAGTCCACCGATACACAAAGACATTGACCTCATCACTATCCAGCATTTGAAACGTATATTCCTGCATGACTAAATCCTCCTTCCAATATGAATGGCGGTTACTAATAATTAAGGAAGATAAGAACGCAAAACGGTCGTATTTCCTTTAAGCGTGTAACTTCCAAGGGTAGAAGGAAGTAGATAACATTGACCCGCTTTTAGATCAAGTTCTTCCGTATCATTCCAAATTAATTGGCCGCTGCCTTCACATACAACGAGAATAGTAAAACTCTCTTCCGTCGTGGACAGGTTCCAAGAATCTGCTACAATTCCTTTTTCGACGACAAAATAAGGACAAGAAGCAAGTGTAAGCCACTTACCAGGAACAGACTGATTTGTTTTCATCGAAGTAGCTCCTGTATTTTTGAACACGGTTACGTTTAAGGAATCTTCGATATGAAGTTCGCGAGGTTTACCGTCAAGACCAGGGCGGTTGTAGTCAAAAATTCGGTAGGTCGTATCTGAGTTTTGCTGAATTTCGGCAACTAACACACCGGCACATAAGGCATGAACAGTACCTGCTGGGATAAAGAAGGAATCTCCCGCTTCTACAGATACTTCCTGTAGTGTATCCATTACCGTACCGTTTTCAAGTACGTCACGCAGCTGATCGTGAGTAACATTTTCTTTTAATCCATATATAATTTTAGCGTCCGGTTTTGCATCAAGCACATACCACATTTCTGTTTTGCCGAGTTCCCCTTTTGGAAGTCCAGCATAATCATCGGTAGGATGAACTTGAATGGATAGATCATCATTACAATCCAGCAATTTAATGAGCAGAGGGAAACGCCCCCCTTGTTCGGAAACCCCCTTATTACCAAGCCAATCCCGTCCGTACGTTTCTCTTATTTCGTCAAGGCCAAGACCTGCTAATTCCCCGTTAAGCACTTTTGTTGTTCCATTTGGGTGATCAGCGATCATCCAACCTTCCCCAATATGTCCATCAGGTATCGTAAGACCAAATTGTTCTAAAGCGCGACCGCCCCATACTCTTTCCTTAAACTCGGGCTGAAATTGCAACGGATAAGGCTTATGCATGATTATTCTCTCCTTATGATATGAATTTAGTCTTTCTTCTACCCATATTAGATTCTGTTATTTTTTCTCAATAGCGATGAGATAGGGGGAAGAGGCTCTTTGCAACTGTCTGTATATAACTGCTTGCCCAATAGCGATAGGAAGTTTGCCAGCCCACTCCGTAACTGCATGTGCTTCTTCATCGCCTCCTTTGTGTCCGGGATATAATACGACAGTCAGGATTCCTTTGGGTCTAAGTAAATCAAGCGATACTTCCAAAGCAGAGATCGTAGTTGCAGTAAGCGTGATAACAGAAGGATCAGCTTGATCCGCCGGCAGATATCCAAGATTGAACATGACGGCTCCGATATGACCATGAAAATGGGAAGGGATATAATTGCTCATATCCCCATGACTTTGTCTAAAGAAGGTGACGGGAGCGAGTTTATCTTGATCAGCGGTATCCGCAAATCTTTTTTTTGCAAGGTCAATTGCTTGTTCTTGGATATCAAAGCCAAAGACCTGCCCTTTCGATCCAACAGTCCGTGCCAAAAATAAAGTGTCTGCTCCTGTCCCTACCGTAGCATCAATGGCTGTGTCGCCAGGACGCAGCCTGTCCGCTGTCCAAAGGTGAGCACAGCTAAGAATAGATCGAAAACCCATAAATTATTATCCCCTCCAGTATTTCCCTTGCCAAGTATTACGAGCTTTTAGCTCGGCGTCAATACCATTTAATACTTCCCACTTTTTAAGGGACCACATCGGGCCGATCAAAAGATCCCTTGGGGCATCTCCCGTTAGGCGGTGAACAATCATGTCCGGCGGCAAAATTTCAAGTGAATCTACAATAAGTTTTATATATTCGTCTTGTTCCAGAAAACGGAGAAGACCTGCTTCGTATTGTTTTACCATCGGTGTTTTGCGCATAAGGTGAAGGAGATGGATCTTGATTCCTTGTACACCCATGTTTGCCACTGCCCTTGTTGTCTCTAGCATCATTTCATGGGTTTCTTGAGGAAGTCCATGAATAATATGTGTACATACACGGATATTGTGTTTTCTTAGCTTTTCAACAGCTTCTATATAGCATTTTGTATCATGTGCCCGATTAATTAACTGAGAAGTTGAATCATGAATCGTTTGCAGACCCATTTCGATCCATAGATATGTGCGTTCATTGAGTTCAGCAAGATATTCAACCACATCATCTGGTAAACAGTCCGGGCGTGTCGCGATTGATAAACCCACTACTCCAGGCTGTTTCAAAATCACTTCAAAGTAATCTCGCAGTTCTTCAACTGGAGCATAAGTGTTGGTGTAGGCCTGGAAATATCCAATGTATTTGGCATTAGGCCACTTTTGATGCTGACGGTCACGGATGGTATTAAACTGCGTAACCAGATCATTTCTTCTCGATCCTGCAAAATCGCCCGAGCCTCTCGCGCTGCAGAAAGTGCAGCCGCCTTTTGCGATCGAACCGTCTCGGTTGGGACAAGTAAAACCAGCATCGAGCATGACTTTAAATACCTTATTGTCAAACTGCTCCCGCATTTCATAGTTCCATGTGTGGAATCGTTTGTCTCCCCACAATAAGGGGGAGGAAGTTGGTAAATTCATTTCAATACTCCTTTTCACTAAGTTCGTTCTATATATGAAAAACAAGTTCATAATTGAGTTAACGATAACCTTTTCTATTGTATCAAAAAGCTTTATAAAAAGGGAATTCTCTCCCATAAAATAGAGAAAAAGATCACAGACAAAATTTTAAAAAATAAGCGCTTTCCTATTGTAAACCTTACACAGTAATGTTATATTATAACTAGGTCAGACCTTAAAATTATTGCTTACAATTTCGCTAGAATTCATACATTTTGCTCGTCTCGGCCATACTAATAATGAGGTGATAACATGAATTCGATAATAAAAGCAGGACAGAACAAAGTCACGGTTGAGCTTACAGCGGATGAAGCGCTAGCACTTACGGGAGTAAGATTCAATAACAACCCACAAGTAGAAACAATTGCGAAGAAAAAAATACGAAGAGCCTTCGAAAAGACATTTGATTTTTCTACCCAAGATAAGGTAGACTATGAACTGTTAAAGTAGTTGGACCCCAATTCCAAATAAATGAAAAAGGAATTATATGCCGTGCCTTATGGGTACAGTGTGTGATTCCTTTTTCTTTTATCTTTACTTTTCACTCATATTTAGGCACAATTAATGCCGATGAATTTTTTATATAACGGAGGAGAGTTATGCGTTTAAGGGGCAGAAAAGGGATTCGTGAAAGTTTAGAAGAGCAAAAGGACCTTGTTATTCTGAATCCTGCTGATTATAAAGGAAAATGGTCGGAATTGTTTGGAAACGATAGACCAATTCACGTTGAATTCGGTATGGGTAAAGGACAGTTTATCAGTCAAATGAGTTATCGAAACAAGGAAGTCAATTATATCGGAATTGATATGTATGATGAGCTTGTCCGCCGTGCAAGTGATAAGGCTAGATTGGCATGGGAGCCAGAAGGGGTAGAAACTCCACCAAACCTTAAATTGGCACTGGCGAACATTGAAGATATTCTCGATGTTTTTGAGAAAAATGAAGTGGAACGAATATATTTGAACTTCAGTGATCCGTGGCCTAAATCAAAACATGCAAGAAGAAGACTGACTCATCCGCGTTTTCTTGATAAGTATAAAGAGGTGCTGAACAACTTGGGGCAGATTCACTTCAAGACGGACTCTGAAACTCTATTTGAGTTCTCACTTAACTCATTTGCTGATTACGGTCTCCAAATGACTAATATTTCTCTTAACTTGCACCGCGATGGAATCAATGAAGAACATGTAATGACAGAGTATGAACAAAAATTTATGGGCAAAGGAATGAACATTCACCGTGTAGAGGTTATTATTGGTGAACAAGCCCTTGCTGAATATAATGCAACGCGTTTGAAAAAGTATCGTTTAACAGAAAGTACAGGCAAACAAGAACAAGAACAAAATTAAAAAAAATTGGGAATGTTTACGTGCTTGTCCTCATAACATTTGAATAGTGGAAAATAAAAAAGGTGCCCTTATAAAGGCACCTCAGACTGTAGACAAACTAGCTTAAAATAGTTTGCCTGCAGTCTTTTTTATTTTACAATAGTAGTAACTACTTTATTTGAGGTGACAATCATGCTAACGAAACAATCATCCACTCAGCGTGACCAACTTGAAATGGTTGCCCTGGATCAACTCGTGCCAGAAGATCATTTGGTTCGCAAAATCGAATCAGCGATCGACTTTTCTTTCATCTACGATTTGGTTCAGGATCATTATTCGGAAATTGGACGACCTAGCATCGATCCGGTCATCTTAATTAAACTACCTCTTATTCAATATACCTTTGGTATTCGTTCCATGCGAAAAACGATCGAAGAAGTACAGACCAATATGGCGTATCGTTGGTTTTTGGGCTATGGATTTTATGATAAAGTTCCGCATTTCTCTACTTTCGGAAAGAACTACGAACGTCGTTTTAAAGATACAGATCTATTCGAACAGATTTTCTACCGTATTTTGCGGACTGCAGCAGAGAAACATTTACTCAGTGCGGAGCATGTTTTCATCGATTCTACACACGTAAAAGCGAGCGCGAACAAACGAAAATTCGAAAAGAAGGTTGTACGCAAAGAAACAAGAGCGTACCAACGCAAACTGGAAGAGGAAATTAACCAAGACCGGGACGACCACGATAAAAAGCCATTTCCGCCGGACTCTTTCAAAAAAGAAGAAGAAAAGGAAATCAAACAAAGCACAACGGACCCTGACAGCGGCTACTATGTCAAAGATGAACGGACCAAACAATTTGCTTATTCGTTTCACGCAGCAGTAGACCGAAACGGATTTGTACTCGGTAACATCGTCACTCCCGGAAATGAACATGACAGTCACTTGCTTGTGCCCCTCGTAGAATTGGTAAAAGAAAAGATTGGAAAACCTGTAGCAGTGGCAGCCGATGCGGCCTACAAAACACCTTGGATTAGCAAGTATTTATTAGAGCAAGGGGTTACTCCTGCGCTGCCTTATACGCGTCCACGTTCTCAAAAAGAAGGTTTTCAAAAAAATGACTACATGTATGATGAATATTTTGACGTCTATTTATGTCCTGCTAACGTGGTATTACCTTACTCGACTACCAATAAAGAAGGGTACCGAGAATACAAATCTCCAAAAGAAATTTGTAAATCGTGTCGTTATTTGTCCATGTGTACAGAGAGCAAAAACCACCAAAAAGTAGTGACGCGACATGTATGGCAAAACCACTTAGAAGAAGTAGAGCATCTAAGACAGCACCAGCATGTAAAACAAATCTATGCGAAACGAAAAGAAACGGTGGAACGGGTATTTGCAGATGCAAAAGAAAAGCATGGCATGCGATGGACAACCCTACGAGGGCTGAAAAAATTGTCCATGCAGGCGATGCTTACGTTTGCTGCCATGAATCTGAAGAAGATCGCGAGATGGTCGTGGAACAGACCAATCCCGGCGTAAATCAGGTAGAAACCCGTCTGATTTATTCTTGAAAAGAAGTAGAAATGACAAAAGGCATTCCGAATGTATACATTCCGAATGCCTTTTGTCTACAATCTGAGGTGCCCTTATAAAGGCACCTTTCTTGTTTCGACCATTTCAATGATGCTTTTAGCACTCTGCATCGGGTGAAATTTCTCGATTTCTTTTAAATGACGCTCTCTTGTTTCGACAATTGATTCATACTCACTAAGGAGACGGTTCATCCATTTTTCGACCACATCTAAAGAGGTGATGGGTTCTCCAAGTCCTTGTTCTGTGAAATATAGACAATTTTCTTCTTCCTGACCAGGTAAGGGGTTATGAAACAGCATTGGAATCCCTTTAGCGAGTCCTTCTGAACAAGTCATTCCGCCAGGTTTCGTCACAAGAACATCAGCTACTTCCATCAGCTTGTCGATTTCTCTGGTGAATCCCATGATATGAATGTTGGGCTTTTGATAAAGTGGGTTCTGTTCCATATGGGCCCTGGCTTTGTCGTTATTTCCCAGTACATAAATCAATTGTACCTTTTGTTGCCACTGAGCAAGGTACTCATTGACAATTTCATCGGTCATGAGTCCCCAGCCGCCATCCATGACAAGGACCGTAGGCATGTCTTTCAGCTCGAACCTGAGGCGGATCTCTTCACGACTTGGATGTTCCCAAAAATTCGGATGAACCGGAATACCGGTCACCTGAATTTTATTTTTTGGAACACCACGGTCAATGAGCTTGATCTGAACTTCAGTGGTTGAAACCAGATACCGATCGACTTCTGGGCTGATCCAAGTTCCATGAACATCATAGTCCGTTATAACAGTGCATAACGGAACTTCAACTCCTAGACGCTTGAGACGAGCGATGACAGCACTTGGTATAGGATGAGTGCAAACAATAATGTCGGGTTTAAGCTGTCTTACAATGCTCCTGGTGTGGGTATAAAAAAGTCTGTGTAAGGCGAGCGTTGCAAAACGATTAATTGGTTTTTTGTACTGTTTTCGATACATAAGTGCAACAAGCTTGGGTTGTTTTGTAATCGTTCTTTTGTAAGCATTTATAATGAGGGGAGCAACATGCGGATTGAGAAAACTCCCTAATTCAAGCACTTTCGTCTGCACATCAGATGAGAGTCTCCTTAAACTGCTCGAGAGTGCGTATGCTGCTTGAGTATGTCCGGCTCCGAAACCTTCAGATAATAACAACACTCTTTTTTTGGTCACTCTCAGCTCACCTGTTCCTTGCTCTTTGTTTTCTATCATTCAAAGATACTAAACATTATGGCCAAAATGCAACCGTTCCGAGTGCAACTGAAGTCCCAATTACTGCACCGGCAAGTACGTCAGAAGGATAATGTAATCCAAGATAGATTCTTGAAAAACCGACAATGCTTGCTAAAGGCAGCAGAACGATTGTTACACTGGGTACGATCATCATAAAAGGAACCGTGACAGAAAAAATCGCGGTAGTATGACCAGATGGAAAAGAATGATCAGATAAGGGATTACGAAAAGTATTTGTACCAGGCAGCGCCAAATAAGGTCTGATCCTAGGATACAGCTTCTTAGCTGCTGCAACAGGAATATGACTAATTGCTAAGGATACACAAGCCATATAACCAGCTTGTCTCCATGGCTCAGGTGCCGATGTAGCTATGAGAAGAGAAGCTGCGATCGTAAACGTTGCCCCACCCAAATGAGTTAAGTAGTAAAGCCAGAAATTTAGAAAACGGTTATGAAGACGTCCGTTAATCCACATAAAAATTTTTTGTTCGAATGCTTGTAGTCTTACGAAAAAACGGCTCATATAACATCCCCCTGCATCAATTGCGTCCACAATGAGTATTAATCCTAGTTTATCATATTTTTAAATGATATCCCTTTCAATAATAACCCATGTACACCCTGTAAAAAAACAGTGGTTTTGACTTTACCCAAGAAAAAAATATAAAATGATTCAAGCCACCAAATCTGGTTTAAAAAATTTAGAGGTATGTTTAAACCTTTTGCCTGCTTTTTGCGTTTAATATTTAGATCTTATTCCTGCATTTAGAAATAAATAAAAATGGAGGACAGAAAGATCAAATAAAAAACGCGTAATCGGATGAAAATAAGACTTAACTGCTATGAATGAAGGCTTGAAGTAGTTCTTATAGAGAAATCAGCCCAAAAGAACGCTTTATTGCCGAGATGCTGTCATTTGAGGATTTTGACAAAACTTCAGAAAGCATACAAAATCGAGTAGGCAGTTAAGAATAGTGGTGAAGATATAGAAATTGAACAAAGAACGGGTCATGTACTACAAAAAAAGATGTGCGTAAAAAAAGAGAAGCTCATATTAAAGAGGGGGTAGCAGAGAACAAATGTTTAATGCGATATTTGTGACGTTCCAAGTGATCTTGGCGTTTCTTGCTGTGTATCAGTTTAGTTTTTCTCTGTTCGGTCTGATTAAAAAGAAGAAGAAACAACAGTTTCCGCCGAACAAGTCATTTGCTGTATTGGTTGCTGCTCACAATGAGGCAGAAGTTATTGGAGCCTTGCTTGAGAATATGAAAAAGTTGGATTATCCCAAAGAGTTGTATGATGTGTTTGTGATCTGTGACAACTGTACAGATAATACAGCTGAAATTGTTAGAGCACATGGAATGAACGCCTGTGTCAGAGTAAATCCAGAACAACGCGGTAAAGGTTATGCGATTGAGTGGATGCTCAAAGAACTATGGAGCATGCCAAGACAGTATGATGCAATCGTTATGTTCGATGCAGATAATCTGGCAGCTACGAATTTCCTTCAAGAAATGAATAATGATTTGAATCGCGGAGCTCGCGTTATTCAAGGATATATCGATACAAAGAATCCAGAAGACTCCTGGATTACAGCTGCTTACGGTATTTCTTACTGGTATATTAACCGTTTGTGGCAGTTGTCCCGTCATAACCTGAATATGGCTAACTTTTTAGGTGGTACGGGAATGTGTTTTGAAAGTAAACTTCTTAAAGATATGGGCTGGGGAGCTACATCCCTGGTAGAAGATCTAGAGTTCACAATGCGTGCTGTAGAACGTGATGTGTATCCTGTGTTTAACTATGACGCTAAGGTGTTTGACGAGAAGCCACTTACATTTAAAGCTTCTGCAAGACAACGTCTACGCTGGATGCAAGGTCACTTCACAGTAGCGAGAAGATATTTCTTTCCACTGATATGGAAAAGTATCAAGCAAGGCAGTCTGGTTAAATTTGACCTCGCTGTATACAGTGCGAACGTGTATGTAGTATTACTGACGTTTCTTATGACGGCGGTCAGCCTGATCGATATTACGTTGTTTAAAGGTCCGAATATCACAAATATTTACGGATACCTGCCATTATGGGTAGGATTTATTGCTATTTTGGCAAACGTCGTTACATTCCTAGCGTCTCTTGCACTAGAGAAGGTTAAAATCAAGAAGGTGTATACATCACTTATCTTGTTCCCGATCTATCTGTTATCCTGGTATCCAATTACGCTTTATGCGTTCTTTACACAGAATAACAAACAATGGAGTCACACGAAGCATACTCGTGTTGTTCGCTTGGAAGAAGTACAGAGCAAACAAGGATAAAAAAATATATTTTGTGCTTGACGGTTTGTATGAGCTATGTTATATTAATCAAGTGATTGTTTACGGAATCATAAGAAGAAGGTACGACTTCTCACCTGATCGGCTGAAGCTGACGGGTACGATCCCAATGATTTGTGAAACTTGATTTTTCATGAAGAATTGTCGATTGTTCAGGGATGTCGGTAGCCTACCGGCATCCCTATTTTTTTTCGAATGGGTATCGATAACGACATGGAGGTGGACAGTTATTAGTAAAGAACACATGATTAATGATGAAATTCGGTCGAAGGAAGTTCGTTTGGTTGGAGCTGAAGGGGAGCAAATTGGGATTACACCAATTCGCGAAGCATTGCAGATGGCTGCAGATCTCAACTTAGACTTGGTGAATGTAGCGCCGCAGGCTAAACCGCCAGTATGTCGCATTATGGACTACGGTAAATTCCGCTATGAGCAACAAAAGAAAGAAAAAGAAGCACGTAAGAATCAAAAGATTGTGGACATTAAGGAAGTTTGGTTCCGCTCTAACATAGAGGAACACGACTACCAAACAAAACTTCGCAATGTAGTTAAGTTCTTGAAGGACGGCGACAAAGTGAAGTGCTCCGTCCGCTTCCGCGGACGTGAGATCGCCCATGCGGATATCGGTCAAAAGATTTTGGAACGCGTTAAAGTAGAAGTTGCTGAAATTAGCAGCATCGAACGTCAACCTAAACTTGAAGGTCGTAGCATGATTATGATTTTGGCTCC
Source organism: Paenibacillus sp. Marseille-Q7038 (assembly GCF_965111595.1). Classification (NCBI taxonomy): domain Bacteria; kingdom Bacillati; phylum Bacillota; class Bacilli; order Caryophanales; family Paenibacillaceae; genus Paenibacillus; species Paenibacillus sp. Marseille-Q7038. Next base: position 481,270 of record NZ_CBCOOM010000001.1, read on the forward strand.
AAAAGCTTGAGCCAGTTAAACTTGGAGGAGGAAATACAAAATGCCTAAAATGAAAACTCACAGCAGTCTGAAGGGTCGTTTCAAAATTACAGGTACTGGTAAAGTGAAACGTTATAAAGCATACAGAAACCATTTGCTTTCCCACAAATCCAAACGTGCAAAACGCGTTCTTGCTGGTAGCCCGGTTATGGCACCTGGAGATGTTAAGCGTCTGAAACAAGGTTTGTCTAACCTTAAATAGTCTCGTAATGCCAACAACTGCATCTAAGCAGTACAACTACTAAACATATATATTTTCTGGGAGGTCTTCTAATATGGCAAGAGTAAAGGGCGGATTCGTTGTTCGTCGTCGTCATAAAAAAGTATTGAAACTTGCTAAAGGTTATTTTGGTTCTAAACACCGTATCTTTAAAACAGCTAATGAACAAGTAATGAAATCCATGGTATATGCATACCGTGACCGTCGTACAACAAAACGTAACTTCCGTAAATTGTGGATCGTTCGTATCAATGCAGCAGCTCGCATGAACGGATTGTCTTACAGCAAATTCATGCACGGTTTGAAACTCGCTGGAGTTGACATGAACCGTAAAATGCTCGCTGATCTTGCAGTGAACGATATCAATGCATTCAACTCTTTGGCTGTTGTAGCTAAAGAAAAAGTGAACGCATAATTTAATAATATGTTGCCGCCGTTATAGGCGGCTTTTTTATGGACATATTTAGGTTTGTTTACATAAATGAACTAGGTCTTCTGTCATAATGACTTGAACCATTCTTTTTGTAGAAGACTTAAAATAGTGCAAATGATAATTGGAATTCAAGGAAGTAAAAGGGATACAGAAGATACTTATATGGCAAGGAAAGTCACATGCAAGTTACATTAACGTGTTAAATTACGAAAGTAAAAACGTTTTCATTCCTTTTTTGCTATAAAAATTCAAAATTAAGTGATGAAACTGCTGGATTTTAAAAAAGGATGATTGTATAATCACACCTAGTAGGACAGTCCTACTTGAACTTCTCATTCGCTTGAACTGTAAAGTGCTCGATTAAGATTAATTGTCACAAGCAGCAGAGCTAATGAAAGATTCAAGAAGGCAATATTTTAAGGGGGAACAATTCCAAGATGAAGAAAGTATTGAGTTTGTCTCTAAGTATGATCCTTGCAGCATCAGTTGCACTTGCCGGTTGCGGTAATGACAACAGCAGTAGTTCGCAAGGTAGCGATGGAAACGAAGGAGCAGCAAAATCTGACGTACAAATCGGTATGGTAACGGATGTCGGCGGTGTAAACGACAAATCCTTTAACCAATCTGCTTGGGAAGCTCTGCAAGCTGTAGAAGCGGAATCAGGCGCAAAAGTTAAATATTTGCAGAGTAAATCGGATAGTGAATATAACACAAACCTAAACGAGTTCGTACAAAACAATTATAATCTTACTTGGGGAATTGGATACCAGTTGGCTGATGCTATTAAAACGGTAGCTGAACAAAACCCAGAATCAAATCTTGCGATTATTGACAGCGTTGTAGATGCGCCAAATGTGAAATCTGTTACTTTTGCAGAAGAACAAGGCTCTTTCCTCGTAGGTGTAATTGCTGGTAAAATGACAAAAACGAACAAAATCGGTTTTGTTGGTGGACAAGCTAGCCCACTCATCAAGAGATTTGAAGTTGGATTCAGAGAAGGTATTAAAGCTGTAAATCCTGATGCTAAATTTATTCCTACTTACACGGGTAACTTTGATAAACCTGACGAAGGAAAAACAGCGGCAGCTACACTCTACAATGATGGAGTAGATATTATCTTCCACGCTGCTGGTGCAACAGGTACAGGCGTATTCAATGAAGGTCTCTCCCGTAAAAAATCTGGTCAAGATGTTTGGGTAATCGGTGTAGATAAAGACCAATCCATCGAGTTTGGTGATGAAATCACACTGACTTCCATGATCAAAAAAGTAGATGAAGCAGTTAAAAAAGTATCACTTGAGTTAGTAAATGGTACTTTCAAGGGTGGAGTTGAAGAGCTTGACCTTGCCGATAACGGTGTAGGTATAGCGGAGACATCAACAGCTAACGTTCCTGAAGATGTTCTGAAGCTCGTTGACGAGTATAAAGAAAAAATCATCAGCGGCGAAATTGTTGTTCCTACTGAGTAGTTAAAATAGTACCGTTTCTTTCGTAAAAGTAGATACGATGTAAATAAGTATAATGACAAGGCTGGTTAACAGAACTAGCCTTGTTGTCACGTCTAGGGCCATAATTACTAATAAATTTTATATAAGGGTGATCTCATGGGTGCAGCAACTCCTGTAGTAGAGTTAAAGCAAATCACAAAACGCTTCCCAGGTATAGTCGCCAATGATTCCATTAGTTTGCAGCTGCACAAGGGTGAAATCCATGCGCTGCTGGGGGAGAATGGTGCGGGTAAGTCCACGTTGATGAATATCGTATTTGGGTTGTATCAGCCTGATGAAGGCAGCATAGAAGTTAACGGAAAGCCTGTGTTAATTGATAGTCCGAACAAAGCAATTGAACTAGGAATTGGAATGGTCCATCAGCATTTTAAGCTGGTGCAACCTTTTACTGTAGCTGAGAATATTATACTGGGTTCTGAACCAAAAAGAGGACTGGGTATTAACTATAAAAAGGCAGTAGCAGAGGTCAAACGTTTATCTGAAATGTATGGATTACAAGTTAATCCAAACGCCAAAATTGAAGATATATCTGTAGGTATGCAGCAACGTGTTGAGATTCTTAAAACGCTGTATCGCGGAGCTGAAATTCTCATTTTTGACGAACCAACAGCGGTACTAACACCACAGGAAATAACGGAATTACTTGTGATTATGAAGAAGCTCGTTGCAGAAGGAAAGTCTATTATTTTGATTACTCATAAACTGAAAGAAATTATGGAGATTTCTGATAAAGTTACAATTATCCGCCGCGGGAAAGTGATTGACTCGGTTAAAACTTCCGAGACTTCTCCAAATGATCTAGCAGCTAAAATGGTAGGACGAGAAGTCACTTTCAAGGTCGATAAGAAACAGGCTGAGCCTAAAGAAGTGGTTCTTGATATTCGTAATCTTACATCCAAGAATCAAGACCACATCTCTGTTCTTGATCAATTAAATCTGCAAGTGCGAGCTGGTGAAATTGTCGGGATTGCCGGAGTGGATGGTAATGGGCAAAGTGAACTGATCGAGGCTATTACTGGACTGCGTAAAGTAGATTCCGGAAGTATTAAACTCAATGGCAAAGAGATTAAGAATCAATCCCCTCGCAAAATTTCAGAATCAGGGGTAGGTCATATCCCAGAGGATCGTCATAAACATGGTCTGGTACTTGACTTCTCCGTAAGTGAAAATATGGTGCTTGAATCATACTACAAAGAACCATTTTCAAAGAACGGATTTCTGGATTTTAAAGAGATTGATAAGCATACGGTAAAATTGGTGGAAGCATTTGATGTAAGAACACCAAGTATTGATACGAAATCTCGTGCGCTCTCTGGTGGTAACCAGCAGAAAGCAATCATTGCGAGAGAAGTGAATAAAAACCCGGATTTACTTATCGCTGCACAGCCGACACGTGGGTTGGACGTTGGTGCCATTGAATTCGTACAAAAACAACTCATTGCCCAGCGAGATCAAGGAAAAGCTGTTCTTCTTATTTCTTTTGAGTTAGATGAAATTATGAATGTATCTGACCGGATCGCTGTTATCTATGAAGGACATATCGTAGGTGAAGTACTGCCAGAGGAAACAAATGACCAAGAACTCGGACTTATGATGGCAGGCAGCATGAAGAAGAGAGGTGCAGCGGGTGAATAATGTATTAAAATGGTTTACGAAGGACTCATTTATCTATCCAGTAGTAGCTATTATTATGGGTTTATTCTTGGGTGCATTCGTTATGCTGATTGGTGGATATAATCCGATTACGGCTTACGGTGCACTGATTGATAAAGTTTTTGGAAGTACCTATAACTTTGGTGAAGCAATTCGAGAGATGACTCCGCTCCTCATGACGGGTCTGGCTTTCGCTTTTGCATCGCGAGCAGGTTTGTTTAACATCGGGGCAGAAGGTCAGTATATCGTAGGTATGACCGCGGCTACGTTTATCGGGATTAAATTTACTAGTTTACCCGTACTCATTCATGCTCCGCTTGCTCTCATTGCCGGGGCAATCGCAGGTGGACTTTGGGCTTCTGTAGCGGGTTTTCTTAAAGCGAAACGCGGAGTTAACGAAGTTATCACCAGTATTATGATGAACTGGATTGCTCTTTATATGGCTAATCTTGTAGTAAGGCAGTTCCTTCTTATGCCTGGTGAAAATCGTTCAGAACAAATTCAGCCTAGTGCGTCGATCGCGATCGGCTGGTTGTCTGAACTGATGAACAATTCTCGTGTTCACTGGGGAACTTTAATTGCCTTGGTAGCAGCCTTGTTTTTCTATATTTTCATGTGGAAGACAAAACAAGGTTTTGAGCTGCGTGCCGTTGGTTTTAACCATCATGCCGCAGAATATGCCGGGATGAAAGTAAACCGTAATGTAGTAAAGGCGATGTTTATCAGTGGAATATTTGCTGGTCTTGGCGGTGCGTTCCAAGTGCTTGGGGTGTTTGGGTATCAAACCGTGTTCCAAGGTTCTCCAGGTATCGGATTTGACGGAATCGCCGTTGCTCTGATTGGTATGAATCATCCACTCGGTGTTGTATTAGGAGCTGTTCTATTCGGTGGATTAACATATGGTTCCTCCGGAATGAGCTTTGCTGCGGATGTTCCTCCAGAATTGATCCGAATCGTAATCGGTTCGATCATCTTCTTTATAGCTGCACAAGGAATTGTGCGCTGGGTGCTTAAACCCTTTAACTCCAAGCGCAAGAAAGAGAAGGTGTTGTAAACATGGACTTCATAACCCTTTCTGGACAACTGATTAATACCACACTCGTTTTTGCAACTGCACTTGTTTTTGCTGCGCTAGGTGGTATCTTCTCCGAGCGTTCCGGGGTAACGAATCTCGGGATCGAAGGTTTTATGATTTTCGGAGCTTTTGCAGCGGGTGTCACAGCTCACTATGCACAAGACGCAGGCATGTCTGGAGAATCCGCAGCGGTGATCGGTCTTATTGCTGCTGCCGTATTCGGACTGATTGTATCTCTTATTCATGCCGTAGCTTCGATCACTTTTAAAGCAGATCAAATTATTAGCGGTATCGTTATTAACTTCCTGGCTGCAGGGAGCACCTTGTATATGGTTAAATTACTCTTTGATGGTTCGGGAGAAACTCCGCTAATTCGTGGTTTTGAAAAATGGGACCCTGTCTTATTCGGTATAGAGTTAAAGGAAATTCCGTTCATTGGTAATGTATTTATTAATCATTATCCGACTACGTTTTTAGCTATATTGTTCGTTATTATTGCATACTACTTCTTGTATAAAACGCCTTATGGACTGCGTCTTCGTTCTGTCGGGGAGCACCCAAGTGCGGCAGATACAATGGGGATTAACGTTACGAAATATAGATATGTTGCAGTTATGGTTAGTGGAGCACTAGCAGCTATTGGTGGTGCAACGCTAACTCTTACAACAACGGGAGTGTTCTCACATAATACAATTTCTGGACAAGGATACATTGCTATTGCTGCTATGATTTTTGGTAAATGGAATCCTATCGGTGCATTTGGCGCTGCCTTATTCTTCGGATTGTCTCAAGCAGTTCGTAACTATATTCAAATATTCGAATGGTCTCAGGCTATTCCCCAGGAAATTATTTTCATGTTGCCGTATGTACTTACCATTGTCGTATTGGTCGCTGCAGTAGGTCGCTCTTCTGCCCCAGCTGCACTCGGACAACCATACGATCCAGGCAAACGATAAAATTGGGATTAGAAAATGGGCAGATAACCCGAAGGTGTTCACATTCATGTGTACACCTTCGGGTTTTTTTGTACATGCAGGACATAGGAACAGGCAAATCTCTGATCTATGAATAGAATAATAGTGAATTCTACTCAGAAGGAGGGAGAAAGATGAGTAAATCTGTGAGCGTAAATGAAGCAAAAAAATGGATTGGACAGGAAATTGTAGCTGTTCGTAAAGATGGAACACAGGTAGCAGGAAAGCTTGTGTCTGTATCGGGTAATAAACTTATACTCGAACCGTTGGGCGGAAAAGAAGCAGGTACACGGGCGATTATTCCGTTGGTATTATTTGATCTTCTCGCAATTGGTACTTTGCCTTTTATAGGAGGCGGGGGCTTTGGCGGCCCATTTGGCGGAGGCGGTTATCAAGGTGGCTATAATGGAGGAGGCTACCAGGGTGGAGGTTATCCTGGCGGCGGTTATGGCTACGGAGGCAAACCAGGTGGTGGTTACGGTTTTGGACCAGGTCCTGGCCCAGGTCCAGGTCCAGGTTTTGGCGGAGGATATGGGTATAAAAATAAATTTTTCTACTAGTGAATCAAATTCATAATATCTTTATCTGCTTTAAATCAGGACTATATATAGATCGAAATTGTTATATTTGTCTATATATAGTTACAAATTTAGTGTTTTAATGAGTTATGAAAATTGAACTAGTAACGTTTCAATAGTTTTCTAAATTTTTTCCCATCTCATAACAACGGCCAATGTCCATATATCGAATCAATTCATAGCCTGATTTCTTATAAAAAAGTACCCCTTGATGGTTGCCTTCATCAACCATCACTTTTGATCTTTTACAACCCCGTGAGATTCCAAACTGTTCTGCTTTGAGTAACAGTTCTCTGCCGTGATTCTTCCTCTGTTGTTTCGGTGAGACTGCCATCATGTCAATATAAAGCAGATCTCCATGCATCATAAAGTGAATGAAACCGAATAAATCCGATTCGTATGTCGAAGAGGATACGAAAGAAATTCCCCTTGATAATCTGAAGGGGATTTCTTTTATGACTTGGTCGATGTCCTGCTTGCTCATGTGAGAGAGAGGGACCAATTGTGTTTTAATGAGTTCCATGATAGCAGAGTCATCCTGTTTAGGTCTTCGATTTCGAATCATGGAAAACACCTCCTTTTGAGCAAGTTCTTGTTGAAATAGTATATGTATAGACGGGATAACAGGTGTTATTTTCCAGGGTAAAACAGTTGATATAGCAAGGTTTGTACAAAAAATGTAATACTTTTGAAAAATAAAGTGTTGACTATTTCCATAAATGAATCATATAATGTTCCTAACATTTAACCGCTATAGTTCATCGGCAATGATGAGGACGAAGTTGTAAGGGCGCTTATGCTCAGAGAGTGGACGGAATATGCTGCAAGCTCCACCATAATCCCTTATATACGAGCTCACCTCGGAGCTGTTTTCCTGAAAGGCAGTTTGCTTATTAGGGAAAATCGTAAGTCTACGTTACAGACATTAGGTAAGAAGATGGGGTGGGGTTATTTACCTTACTATTCTTCTACTTGCTAAGGTCGGATTCTGTGAGGAATCAGACAAAACTGGGTGGTACCACGGAAGAAACAACCTTTCGTCCCTTGCGAGGCACATATTGTGTCCGCTTGAGATGAGAGGTTTTTTTGTTTTCTTGTATGCAAGTTCAATGTAGTTCTTAAGAAGGGGGAGATCTTAGAGTGAATGCACATAATCCTGAAATGCGGTCAACAGATCAACTACGAGAGAAATGGATGAAGCCGGAAGTCATTACCGGTTCGGATATCTTGCTACGAAGCTTGCTCCTCGAAGGTGTTGATTGTGTGTTTGGTTATCCGGGCGGAGCAGTACTTTATATTTATGATGCGATGTATGGATTCGAAGATTTCAAACATCTTCTTACACGTCATGAACAAGGTGCTATTCATGCGGCTGATGGTTATGCACGTGTAAGTGGAAAAGTAGGGGTATGTATTGCTACTTCAGGTCCTGGTGCTACAAACCTCGTTACTGGAATTGCAACTGCGTATATGGATTCAGTACCTCTTGTTGTCATCACAGGAAATGTCATTTCAAACCTGATTGGTACCGATGCATTCCAGGAAGCTGATATTACGGGAATTACCATGCCCATCACAAAACATAGTTATCTGGTACGAGATGTTGAAGATTTGCCTCGGGTTATTCACGAAGCATTCCACATTGCGAATACAGGTAGAAAAGGGCCGGTACTTATTGATATTCCTAAAGATATCTCATCAGCGAAAACCCTTTTCAAACCTCAAACGGAACCTGTGCAGATGAGAGCTTACAATCCAAAAGTGATTCCAAACCGGATCCAGCTCGATAAACTGCATCAAGCCATTCAAGAAGCAGAACGTCCAGTCATTCTAGCTGGAGGCGGGGTTGTATATTCCGGAGGACATGAAGCACTTTACGAATTTGTTAAACAAACGGAAATTCCGATTACAACTACACTTCTTGGACTCGGAGGGTTCCCAAGCGGTCATGAATTGTGGATGGGAATGCCCGGAATGCATGGAACATATACAGCAAATCATGCGATTCAACAAGCAGACCTCCTAATCAGCATCGGTGCAAGATTTGATGATCGGGTTACGGGAAAACTGGATGGTTTTGCACCAAAAGCAAAAATTGTTCACATTGATATTGACCCAGCTGAGATTGGTAAAAACGTTGCTACTGATATTCCTATTGTAGGTGACGTGAAAACCGTTCTAGAAATTCTTAATCAAGATGCAGCTCGTGCAGATAAGGCAGATGCATGGCGGGAACAGATCAAGGAATGGAAAGGCGATCGTCTCTATAACTACAAGGATTCGGATGAAGTCTTAAAGCCACAATGGGTTATTGAAATGTTGAATGATACTACAAACGGCAGTGCAATTGTAACGACAGATGTAGGTCAACATCAAATGTGGGCTGCACAATATTATAAATTTAATCAGCCTCGTTCATGGGTTACTTCTGGTGGTCTTGGTACCATGGGATTCGGATTCCCTTCTGCGATTGGTGCACAGATGGCTCATCCAGATCGACTGGTCATTTCCATCAATGGAGATGGCGGAATGCAAATGTGTTCTCAAGAACTTGCGATCTGCGCGATAAACAAAATTCCGGTTAAGATTGTGGTAATTAACAATCAGGTGCTTGGAATGGTAAGACAGTGGCAGGAATTAATTTACGATAATCGGTTTAGTCATATTGATCTTTCAGGTAGTCCTGATTTTGTGAAATTGGCCGAAGCGTATGGAGTAAAAGGCCTGCGGGCCACAAACAAAGAGGAAGCTCAGCAAGCTTGGGAAGAAGCGATGAATACCGATGGACCTGTACTTGTCGAATTTGTAGTGAATAGGGACGAAAATGTATATCCGATGGTAATGCAGGGTTCGACAATTGATCAAATGCTGATGGGAGATGCATAAATCATGAATAGACATACGATTGCCGTGCTGGTAAACGATCAGCCAGGAGTGCTTCAACGGGTATCAGGTCTGTTCGGTCGCCGTGGATTTAACATCGAAAGTATTACAGTAGGTCAATCGGAAGAAGCAGGTTTATCTCGAATGGTCATTGTAACACTTGGAGACGACAAATTACTCGAGCAAATTGAGAAGCAACTATACAAATTGATTGATGTAATTAAGGTAGTTAATCTTAGTTCAAATCCAATGGTAGGACGCGAACTAGCGTTGATAAAAGTAAAAGCAGATCCTTCGGAACGACCTGAAGTGATGGGGCTCGTAGAAACTTTCCGCGCTTCAGTCGTGGATATAGGAAATACATCTTTGATGGTACAGGTTGTAGGGGATACAGAAAAGATTGATGCAATGATTGAGCTTCTGAAGCCTTACGGAATCCGCGAATTATCCAGAACCGGAGTTACTGCCATGGTTAGAGGCAATGTATAAAAACTTATTAGGGTGAATAGTTAATTCATGGAATTGTCATTCATTCTCTTTTTTACAGTAATAGTTTAGTCATTCACCGCGACATAAAATCACAGTCCTGAAGAATGGGCGGGGGTTTGAGGGGATTGCTGCTACTTCATAACTAAAGCCGATGAGTAGTCTGGGAGAATAGTCCCTTGAAACACCCGCTCATTCATGCAGGGTTTCTTTACAAATCAAAGGAGGATTTTAACAATGGCAGTTACAACGTACTATGAACAGGATGCAGAACTTAGTGTATTGAAAGGTAAAACCATCGCCGTAATCGGATATGGTAGTCAGGGACATGCTCAGGCACAAAACTTGCGTGACAGTGGACTAAATGTAGTAATCGGTCTACGCGAAGGTAAATCATTCCAAGTCGCTCAAAATGATGGTTTTGAAGTACTTTCCGTAGCAGAGGCAACAGGCCGTGCTGATGTCATTCAAATTTTGATGCCGGATGAAACTCAAGCTTCGGTTTACAAAAATGAAATTGAGCCTAACTTGAAAAAGGGCGCTACAATCATGTTCTCTCACGGTTTCAACGTTCATTTTGGTCAAATCGTTGCTCCAAAAGATAGCGATGTATTGCTTGTTGCTCCTAAATCTCCAGGACATATGGTTCGTCGTACATATGTAGAAGGTTTTGGCGTACCTGGTTTGATCGCGATTGAACAAGATGCAACAGGAAAAGCAAAAGAAATCGGTCTTGCATATGCAAAAGGGATTGGCTGTACTCGTGCTGGAGTTATCGAAACTTCTTTCCGTGAAGAAACCGAAACAGATTTGTTCGGTGAACAAGCTGTATTGTGCGGTGGTGTAAGTGCTCTCGTAAAAGCAGGATTTGAAACGCTGACAGAAGCAGGTTATGCACCAGAAATGGCATACTTCGAATGTCTGCACGAACTGAAATTGATTGTGGATTTGATGTATGAAGGCGGACTTGCAAGCATGCGTGATTCCATCAGCAACACAGCTGAATATGGTGATTATGTTACAGGTCCTCGTATTGTAACGGAAGATACAAAAGCAGCGATGAAAGCAGTTCTGACTGACATCCAACAAGGTAAATTTGCTCGTGACTTTATTCTTGAGAACCAATCAGGTCGTGCATTCCTTACAGCAACTCGCCGTAATGAAGCAAATCACCCGATTGAAGTCGTTGGCGGTCAATTGCGTGACATGATGCACTGGACTCATAAATAAGATTTGATCATAATCGAAAAATAATAAATTAGAATATTACTTCCTAAGCGGCCGTGCGATTATGCGTTGGCCGCTATAGGAGGTTAAACACAAATTTTTTTGGAGGTGCTGAGTGTGCGCAAAATTCATATCTTTGATACTACGCTGCGTGACGGAGAGCAGTCTCCTGGCGTCAATCTGAACACGCGGGAGAAACTGGAGATCGCTTATCAGCTTGAAAAATTAGGAGTGGACCGGATGGAGGCTGGTTTTCCGGCAGCCTCCCCGGGCGACCTTGCTGCAGTAAATGCCATCGCTAGAGCGGTGAAAAACTCAACCGTTATTGGACTCTCTCGTTCTAGAGAACAGGATATTGAAGCGGTACGGGAAGCACTTCAAGGAGCACAAGATCCGTGTATCCACCTGTTTCTAGCTACTTCACCAATACATCGTCAGCATAAACTTCGCATGGACAAAGCTCAGGTGCTTGATACAGCAAGATCTGCGATTCGGTATGCGAAACGTTATTTTTCTAAAATTGAATTTTCACTTGAAGATGCCGGCCGTACAGAACACGACTTCTTAGTTGAAGTGACATCGATGGCGGTACAAGAGGGAGCAGCCGTTGTAAATATCCCGGACACTGTAGGTTATTTATATCCAGAAGAATACGGTAATCTGTTCAGAATATTAAAAACGCAAGTACCAGAGATTGAAAAGGTGCAGCTCAGCGCTCATTGTCATAACGATCTAGGTATGGCGACAGCCAATACATTGGCTGCGATTATGAACGGAGCAGATCAAATTGAAGGTACAATTAATGGAATAGGGGAACGTGCCGGAAATACGGCTATTGAAGAAATAGCGATGGCTTTAGAGACACGACAAGAACTGTTTGGTGCGAAAACAACACTTCAATTATCTGAGATCGCTCGGACTAGCCGGCTGGTCAGCAGATTAACCGGTATGGTCGTTCCTGGTAATAAGGCGATCGTCGGTGCGAACGCGTTTGCTCATGAGTCAGGTATTCATCAGGACGGCATGCTCAAAGAAAAAACAACTTATGAAATCATGACACCTGAAACAATTGGACTGAAAGAAAGCAAGCTAGTACTTGGTAAACATTCAGGACGACATGCATTCCGTGAAAAATTGATTGAACTTGGATTTACCCTTCAAGAGGATGAAGTAAACCGGGCCTTTGCACAGTTTAAAGATCTTGCAGATAAGAAAAAAGAAGTGACGGATGACGATCTAATCGCTCTCTTAGAAGAAAAATTAATTGATATTCCTGAGGTGTTTAAACTCCAGGAAATGTATGTTACTTATGGAGATGCCTCGGTACCTGCTGCTAAAATCAGTCTTTGCTTGGAAGATGATAAATATGTGACCTCAGAAGCAGAAGGAAATGGCTCAGTAGATGCGATCTATAATGCGATCGATAAAGCAAGTGGAGAAGAAGTAATCCTTGCTGATTATTCTATTAAGTCTGTTACTCACGGTAAAGATGCTTTGGGTGAAGTGCATGTCGTCTTAAGGCAGGATAAAATGACGGTGCAAGGACGCGGAGTAAGTACCGACATACTTGGAGCGAGTGCGCGTGCTTATGTAGATGCCCTCAATCATCTTGTGGAGAAGCGTAAAACATATACAGAACGTATTAATGTAAATTTATAAAATTATGATGATTCGATAAAAAAAGCCCTTTTTTGGAACTTTCCTCAGCTGAGCAAAGATTCCTACAAAGGGCTTTTCGAGTAACTTTTTGTATTTATTTATCAAAACAGATTGTTATATATTGTTTACCAAGCATATGCATTAGGAGCATGACCGCCAGGTCCTGGGAAAATTTCATCTAGGCGTTTCATCGTGGATTCATCCAGGGTAACCTCAAGTGCATCTAGTGTACTTTCAAATTGCTCCATGGTTCGAGGTCCGATGATTGGAGCCGTTACAGCAGGATTTGATAGGAGCCATGCAAGGGCTACGTTATCCTGTGGTTCACCGAGTTCACGACAGAGTGCAGCAAATTGCTCTAACTGCTCCCGGTGTTGATCGATGTAAGCTGCATTATTACCAGTACGAGTGCCTTCTAACTTCTTAAGCGCATTACGTCCGAGTAATCCACCATCGAGCGGACTCCAAGGGATAATCCCAAGACCTAAATTTTGAGCAGCGGGAAGGACTTCAAGTTCAGGAAGCCGGCAGTTCAGGCTGTATTTATGCTGTTCTGAGATAAGACCGAGAAAATGCCGCTGTTTGGCAGCACTTTGGGCAACCGCAATTTGCCAGCCTGCAAAATTACTAGAACCGACATAGCCGATTTTCCCTTGTGCAATGCTGACTTCAAACGCTCCCCAAAGTTCTTCCCATGAAATGACGGGATCTACGTGATGCATTTGGTAAAGTTCAATATGATCCGTTTGAAGACGCTGTAATGATCCTTCCAGGTGACGACGAATTTTATACGCAGATAAACCTCCGTCATCGTTAGGACCATCGGTCTGATCATGCATGGAACCATAAACTTTCGTAGCTAGTACTACTCTTTCACGTCGGCCTCCGCCTTGTTTGAACCATTTACCGATAATCTTTTCGGTTAAGCCAGAGTGTTCACCCCAACCGTATACATTCGCTGTATCAAAAAAATTGATTCCTGCATCAAGAGCTGCATCCATAATTCGGAATGCCTCTTTCTCATCTGTTTCGGGACCAAAGTTCATTGTACCAAGACATAGTTTGCTTACCTTTAAACCAGACTTACCTAGGTAACTGTATTGCATAGTCCACTCATCCTTCCTCATAGGAACCAAATTTACCTTTCTATGTTATTGTAAACGGTTAATTCAAGTTCAATCAACTGATTACTTACAAATCTCTGAACTTAGATGCACCTGTTATAGTCTAAACCTATTAAAGCAATAGATTCTATATCTTGGTCAAATCCATCTCAATTATGGTACAAAGATATATAAGAAGTTTACGACGACGAGAAAAGAGACGTTTACGATTTTACATAAAAAAGGAGCGTGTTGTTAATGTCAGAAGTGAAGAAGATTGCAGTCATCGCAGGAGATGGGATCGGCCCTGAGGTTGTTGCAGAAGCAGAGAAAGTACTGAAACGGACCGAGGAAATATTCGGTTATACTTTTGAAACTACTCATGCTTTATTCGGCGGGATCGCTATTGATCAAAAAGGAACTCCGCTTCCAGAAGAAACGCTCGAAGTATGTCAGAATGCGGACGCAGTTCTGCTTGGAGCAGTCGGTGGTCCACAGTGGGATAATAACCCTAAAGAACTTAGACCGGAAACAGGATTACTGGGAATCCGTAAGGCACTTGGACTATTCTCTAATTTACGCCCAGCTGTTGTATTTGACTGTTTGAAAGATGCGTCTACCTTGAAACCAGAAGTTCTAGAAGGAACGGACTTAATGGTCGTAAGAGAACTGACCGGAGGAATTTATTTCGGTGACAAACTTCGCAGGCAAGGAGAGCACGGGGAAGAAGCAGTGGATACCTGTGTTTATAACGTGACCGAAGTGGAACGTATTGTTAGACAGGCTTTTGAAATCGCACAGAAGCGGAAAAAGAGACTTGCATCTGTAGATAAGGCTAATGTACTGGAGACCTCAAGATTATGGCGTGAAGTCGTAAACCGTGTTGCTCCTGACTATCCTGATGTAGAAGTAGAGCATGTACTCGTAGATAACTGTGCAATGCAGCTTCTTCGCAGACCGGCTAGCTTTGATGTCATTGTAACTGAGAATATGTTCGGCGATATTCTAAGTGATGAAGCAGCGATGTTGACGGGTTCGATTGGGATGCTATCTTCTGCATCTTTGGGAGAAGGCAGCTTCGGGCTGTATGAACCGGTTCATGGTTCCGCTCCTGATATTGCAGGACAAGGAGCAGCAAATCCTATTGCTACGATCCTATCTGTAGCTTTAATGTTCCGGATGACTTTTGGTTATGAAGATGCAGCAGAGGCCATCGAAAAAGCAGTAGCTAAAGTGCTCGATGAGGGTCATCGTACAAGCGACATTGCAGTAGACAAGAGCCAAGCAATCAGTACTTCAGCAATGGGAGATTTAATCGTGAAAAATATGGAGAAATCGACACTAGTTTCTTCCTATTAAATAGGTGACGATAGAGAGCAGAATTCTTTTAGATTCCGTTTTGATTACGGTAAAGGAGTAACTGTTCTCTATCTTTTCATGAGCTGTAATTTGACTTTAAGTCAGGCGAGTGATAGGATCGATATATTCTTCGTAATAGGGGTTGGGGGTTTTGGTCACATTTTCTTTTCCCCGCCGACAGTAACCTATATGTTTCCGCATTTTTTAAAATAATAGACAAGCCCTTACAGCATTTTTCATGTTGTGAGGGCTTTTTTCACCAAAAAGCGCGAACACCCTTATTTTTACAAAAATTACGTTTAAGAACACGGAAAAAGGTGTTATAAGGGGTATGGATTCTTTTTTCTTATAAAGAGGAAAACGAACTGTCATAACGAATAGGGTAAAAGAATACGCTATTGAACATAATGTAAATAATGCATCCGGTGCGTTTCTACAAGGAGGGTGAACAAATGAGTTTTTGTTGTGGAGCAAGTATGATTGGAACGAAGGGGACATTAAAACATTACCGTACACAGGTCCACAATGTTCCCCTGCTCTTTTGTCCAGTATGTCATCGGGTAGAAGTCCATTACAAAGTAGAAAATGAATATGAAATATTAGCCGAATATGCACATGGTGATGGTGCTTCTGAGATTGATTTTCAAGACTATGTAATGGAAGACGAAGATACGATTTATGAGAACTGTGTAAACCGTGAAAATGAAGATCCGCTCGAAGTCGTCCAAAGACAAATCGATACGTCTCTTGATTTGCTGTCCATTGCTAAAAATATAAAAGACGAAAAGTGGGAGAGCGAGTTGAAGCGCAGGCTTGCTGTCATGAGTAAAAAACGCTCAAAACTTAAGCACAATCAACCGGGAAGACAACCATAGGATATGAATGAAGACCTTTGCCCTAAGGGCAGAGGTTTTTTTATTGAGAAATAATCCTTTATGCCTGAACGAAAAGGGTTTAGCTCAGTTATTTCTGTTTATTCGACAGTATCTCTGATTGACTAGGCTTAGTAACCTTGTCTATGATAAAATAGACTTCTTTCAAAGCGGAATCAGCTAATTTAAAAACATTGCTCATACTATCGCTATTCCGTATCGGAAAATGGATCTTCCCATTTTTGTGTACATGATTAGAAACAAAGGAATACGTAATATTTGGACTAACTCTATACTTACTCTACGAAAGTCTTAAGAAAGGCAAACAAATGCCCTTCTGATGGGAAGACACTACACTTCAAGGTAGACGGTCTCACTGTTCTGCGACCATAGCTAGTCCGATCGGCAAGTTCCATTTAAGTAAAAAGGGGGAACCTGAGTATGATCAGTGAGTTTCAGGACACTTTGATTTCTGCCAATGAGGCTTTTCCACTAAGGCATCTCGATAATAGTAATTACGAGAACATTTTGGAACATTTGGACAGTGGTATCATGCTGTTTGATAGCGAAGGTTTTCTTACTTTTATCAATGTACAGATGGCAAAATTGCTGGAGCTTCCAAGACATCAGTTACTTGGATGTAACGTCCTTCAGTTAGTTCAACATCCTTATATCAGCCGCATCAAAAAGAAGAAAATTCTCAGGATATATCGAGAGACCATCTTCCACCGTAAGCGCTATCATGAGCTGCTTGATGAGTATGGGAAACATTGGCTGATAACGATTACCTATGGTGATCAGATGGATGGGAATTTCCTGCTGAGTGTAAAAGACGTATCAGATTTCAAACAGATTGAACAGACCGCTTATCAAAATGACAAGCTTGCGATGCTCGGGCAAATATCCGCTTCGATTGCGCATGAAATTCGAAACCCGCTTACAGCTATTCGAGGGTTTATTCAATTGCTTCGTCCTCATTTACTTCAGCTGGGCAAGGACGAATATGCAAAAATTATTTTGACAGAGATTGACCGAGCTAACGATATTATTTATGAGTTTTTAAATTCTTCCAAACCTTCAGCACCTCAAAAAACGGTCATTCCTATTCAGTCTTTACTCAAAGAAATTGTCCTGCTTACAGAGAGTGAAGGTTTGATGAAAGGCTGTGAAATTCAGCTGAATAATGATTTAACGCCACTATATGTCTCCATTGATGTAAAACAGATCAAGCAAGTCATGCTAAACATAGTGAAAAATGCGATGGACGCTATTGATCCTGTAGGAGAAGACTATTCTGGTATGATTCAGATTCATACTTATGAGGAGCAAAGTCAGGTCGTTATCTCAATCAATGATAACGGTCATGGGATGGATAACAACACGCTTGTTCGATTATTCGATCCATTTTTCACAACAAAAGAAACAGGGACGGGACTGGGTCTCTCTGTCAGTTATCGTATCATTAAGAATCATGGTGGAACTATAGCTGTGAACAGTAAGGTAGGAGAAGGGACCCATTTCAAAATTTCTCTTCCTCTTGTATAGCTTATCTTTAGTGACATGACTTTAATCTTCATCATTAAAATCGGCCAGGAGCTACACCAGCTTCCGGCCTGTTTTGTTTTTTTACGTGTGGCGAAGGGTATATATGGAGTAGTATGGATCACGTATATATAAACACATATATAAATATAGGCCTATACCGATTGGGAGATGAAAATATTGATCTACAACGCATTAGAAGTCACATGGAAAACAGCGATTCCTGTAGAATCGCTTGAAGCACATGCCGTCATATGTTTGGTATCAGAAGCTGAGTGGATTACGGGACATTTTCCAGAATCATGGAAGCAAGCGATCACTTCGGTAAAAGAAAGAGGTCTTTTTAATGGATCCGATAATCAACTGTTCACCATCCCTGTAAAGCAGGGGAGTGCAGCTGCTACACTTGTTCTAGTAGGAACAGGTGAGCATCCGATGAGTGTAGAAGAGCTCCGTAACCTCGCTGCAAAAGCAGCCAAAGCTTCGCTTCAAGTCAGCGCAGATGAAGTCGTGTTCGCCATGCCTTCCTCGCTGGTGTCATATTCTGATACTCTTGATGTTTCCAAAGTAGCACATGCTTTAACAGAAGGTTTTATTTTAGGAGCATACCGGAGAAAAAACTATAAACAGAAGCAAAAAGCTTATATAGGTCCAAGTAAACTTATTTTTCATCAGGAAAAGATCACGAACCCTGATTTTCAAAAAGAATGGGAGAAAGGGATCGAGCTGGGCCAAGCTTTTGCGGCAGGGACCAATTATGCTAGAGAACTAACCAATCTTCCAGGGAATATGCTCGTTCCTGAAGATCTTGCTAAGGCGGCAGAACAATTGGCTGAGAAACACGGTCTAGCGTATTCCATTTTGGACGAAAAGGAACTCGAGAGAAAAGGGATGGGTGGAATTCTCTCCGTAGGGAAAGGAAGCATCCATCCGCCAAAAATGATCGTAATCAAGTATCAAGGAAAAGAAACATGGGATGGCGATATTGTAGGACTTGTAGGAAAAGGAATTACATTTGACACAGGCGGTATTTCTCTGAAACCACGTATCGGTATGGAAGAGATGATTAGCGATATGGGAGGTGCGGCAACGGTGCTCGGCGCACTTGAGACCTTATCTATCCTCCGTCCGCAACTGAACGCACTGGTAATTATTCCTACTGCTGAAAATATGCCTTCTGGCAGTGCATTCAAACCAGGTGATGTCATTACAACATATAGTGGCAGAACCGTTGAAATTCTAAATACAGATGCGGAAGGAAGAGTTGTACTTGCTGACGGTATGACCTACGCGAAGGAATTAGGTGCAACTAGCCTAATTGATGTAGCAACGTTAACCGGAGCTGTAGTATCTGCACTTGGAGATGTAGCCACGGGTGCTGTTTCGAATGATGAGACGTTCTTGACTCGGTTTATTTCCGCTTCGAGACGAACGGGTGAAAGAGTGTGGCCTCTTCCTGCGTATCCTGAATTTCAAGAGATGCTGAGAAGTGATGTAGCAGACTTACGGAACAGTACAGGGCGCAATGCAGCTTCAAGTACCGCTGGTCTGTTCATAGGAACCTTTGCTGACGGAATGCCTTGGATTCATCTTGATATTGCCGGAACCGCATTTCTTTCGAAAGAACGAGGTGTGAATCCGAAAGGAGCCACCGGTGTTATGGTACGGACGATTGTGGAGTGGATCACAAGCGTGGAACAAGAACAGGGTTTTTAATTGTAGAATAGGTATATACCTTTGGAGAAACCAGGGGGTATACCTTCTTTTTTTACATAAAATGCATGTTTTCCAGCATTGTGATAAAATACAACACATATATGAAAACGTTTCCTTATTACAAATACAAAGGTGGTTTTTCTGTGGTTGAGGCTGAAATCAAGGCAATTGCGAAAATGGCCCAAGAACTGAGGACTAGTATAGCGAAGTACATGATCGGAAAAGAAGAGTCAGTCGATTTATTGCTGACCGCACTTATCGCTTCGGGTCATATCTTATTGGAAGATGTTCCAGGGACAGGTAAGACGATGCTCGCTAAAACAGTAGCTGCTTCGATGGAATGTTCCTTTCGGCGGATTCAGTTTACTCCAGATTTATTGCCGTCGGATTTGACGGGAATCCATTTCTATAACCAGAAAGAGGGACAGTTTGAGTTTAGACCAGGCCCGCTATTTGCGAATATCGTATTAGCGGACGAGATTAATAGAGCAACGCCAAGAACACAGTCCAGTTTGCTAGAGTGTATGGAGGAGAGGCAAATTAGTGTGGATGGACAAACTCATGTACTATCCAAACCTTTTATCGTGATTGCAACGCAGAATCCAGTTGATAACCAAGGGACTTTTCCACTGCCAGAAGCACAAATGGATCGATTCATGTTAAAAATGAATTTAGGTTATCCATCCCAAGCCGAAGGCGTTGAAATCTTGAAGCGGACGATGGAAGGCGGTTTCCAGGCTTCAATAAACCCCGTTATCACTCAGGAGGATATGATTTTAGCTCAGCAATCCTTTCAATCCGTTCAAGTTCAGGACGATCTTCTCCAGTACATGATTGCTATAGCTGAGGCTACAAGGCGCCATCCTGATATTGCCCTTGGGGTAAGTCCGAGAGGAACACAGGCACTACTTAGAGCTAGCCAAGCTCGGGCTGCCATCAGGAACAGGGACTACGTCCTGCCTGACGATATCAAAGCGCTCGCCCTGCCCGTTTTATCCCATAGACTTGTGTTGCACCAAAGATCAAGACAACAAGAAGGGAAGGCTGCTGAGCTGCTTCAAAGTATCATTGATCAAATCCCTGTCCCGAGCGAAAACATGAGTTCTGAAAGCAGTATAGGCTAGCTGATGGATCTTTTATGGTTTATTGTTGTCGGTCTTTTGCTGATTGTGGTGGAGCAAGCGATATTTGGAGTTCCTGTACTTAGGCGCGTTACGTATACGAGAGAGTTTGAAAAAGAACGCTGTTATGCAGGCGATCAGTTAGTTATGACGGAGAAGATTGCTAATGAAAAGAGATTGTCCATTCCTTGGCTTCGCCTAGAAGCAATGATGCCTGCTTCCTTTTCTTTTCAAACAGGAGAAGAGATGGGGATCAGTAAAGGAAACATTTATCAAAATCATCAAAGCGTGTTTACGATGAGACCCTTCACTAAAATCTCAAGAAGACACTTTGTGGTATGTCAAAATCGGGGTATCTATCAGATGGAGACGGTCACGATGACGGGGGGAGACCTCTTTAATATCTACTCTACAAGTCAAAAGTTGCCCGTATCCATTGCTTTGACTGTGTACCCGGCAATCCTTTCGGATCATGAAATGCCTTCAAGCTATGAAGTATGGCAAGGAGAATTGGAAGTATCCAGGTGGATTGTGGAAGACCCATTCTTAATTGTAGGAGTTCGGCCTTATGGGGAGAGCGATCCAATGAATCGTATTCACTGGAGTGCTACCGCAAGGACAGGCGATCTTCAAGTATTTAAGCAGGGCTATAGTTCTGATCCACAGACGATGATCCTGTTTAATATACAAGAATCGGAAGAAATGTGGAGTGTTGTGACTAGACCAGAACTGGCAGAGCGAGGCTTATCTTATGCGGCGACAGCAGTTAGTTATGCTGCTAGCAGAGGGCTAAAGGCAGGGTTTTCACATAATGCTTATTCGGAACAGACCGATACAAGTGTTCGGATCGAAGCGGATTATGGCTCTGTTCATGCAGAATATATTATGCAAACCATGGCTGAGGTTCAATTGAAGTGCCTTATGCCAATGGAACAAATGCTGCGGGATGAAGCTGACCGGCAAGAAGATGAGGAACAGAAGCTGGATTATTTACTGATCACCGCCTATGTGTCACAAGCGATGGAAACGCAGTTATCGAGACTTCGAACCGCAGGTAACCGGATCACCGTCCTGTTCATAGAGAATAAGGAGGGGGGAAATGAATAAGAATCAAACTTATACTTTTCCTGTGCAAGCTATATTACAAGGCGCAGCTGAATTAATTTATGGCTATGCTCTTATTGTTATTTTAGCTGTGTATATTCTCGGGATTCCTCCTATATATGTGCTCTGTATTTGTTTTATTGCGATCAGTGCCGGGGTATTGGGCGGAAGAGCTCTATTTATAAAGAGTCCTACATTTGCTGTTATTACAGCTGTACTTGGTGGGATATTAATTACCACTGCGGCATTTATGGCAGGATCAACGGGAAATCAACTTCTCTTCATCATAGCAGGTGTCGTTGTTGGCGGAGCTGCAGGATATCGGGGATTTTACTTGCAGAAGTATATCGAGCATTCGATTTTTGTATCAGGAAAATATCGGTTATTTGGTCTATTTTCTTTGGTATTGCTCAGTTTTTTCGTGGGAAGATATTCTTCGCTTACGCCTTACAGTGTGGGGATTTATGTAAGTGGTTTGGTTAGTTTTATCTTGCTGCTTTGGAATCGTCATAGCCAGGAGATGCGCAAGGTTACACTTGATCCCAAGGGGCAGAGGCCGCTCGTAAGAAGTTTTACGAGGATTAATCAATTACGTACCTTGATCTTCATTACTATCGTATTATTTGTGGGAGCTTTTCAGCGTTTATCAGAAGTGGCTGCCTCGTTATGGAGCTGGTTTACTGCTTGGGTGAGAAGTCTATTTAGCGGTGAGACTCAGCAGGAAAGTATCCCCGATTCTTCAGGAGTTACGGAGGCTCCTCCGCCCTTTCTGCCAAATGAGGGGAAGATTCCACAAGAACCATCGCCTATTTGGGAGTTTTTGCTGAAGGCGTTTGTTTTCTTGGCGGCGATCGTAATTCTAGTTTTTATATTCTATAAGGCTTGGAAATTGTTTTTGAAGTTCACTGAGTATTTAGATCATCGTAAAAAGAACCCAATGCCTGTAGTACCGCCTAAAACGGCATATATAGATGTGATTGAAACGATTGAGGAGAAACCGAAGAAGAAGAGCTGGCTTCGTTTCTTTCAGAGAGGATCTGTACCTAACGATCCGCAGGAACGTATTCGATATTATTATCGAGAGTACATTCTAAGAGTCAAAGGACAGGGACATGAAATCCCAGCACATCTAACTCCTTTTGAAGTGAAACAAGAGCTGGATAAGATTAAGACGGCAGCTAAGACAGAAAGAACGAATAAAAAACAGAAGGGTGACATAGGAGCCGCTCCTGATGACCTTTTCCCCTTATATAACGAAGTTAGGTACGGAAAGAGAAAGGTAAGTGAAGAAGCGATTCAACAAATAGATAGGGAATGGAAGACAAATCAATAGGTAAACCTTCCCTTTACTTTTCCTTCTACGTTCAAGTATCATGGTAGAAATAGATAAAGATGCCAAAGGAGCTTATGCATGAAGACATTGACGAACACAAGCAAAATTGTAGATTGCACCATTCGAGACGGCGGTCTCGTAAACAATTGGGATTTCAGCGTTGAGTTTGTCCAAGGACTTTATGAAGGGCTGAATGAAGCAGGGGTAGAGTACATGGAGATTGGTTATAAAAACTCTCCCAAGTTACTTAAAGGAGCAGAAAAAGCAGGACCATGGCGCTTTTTGAATGATGATTTTCTGCGTAAAGTGATTCCACAAAAAGGAACAACTAAATTATCCGCCCTGGTTGATATTGGCAGAGTAGACGAAGCTGATATTTTACCTCGTAGTGAAAGTATGCTGGATTTAATCCGCGTAGCTTGTTACATCAAAGATGTGGACAAAGGTCTTGAACTTGCACAGACCTTCCATGACCGCGGTTACGAGACAACACTGAACATAATGGCTCTTTCTAACGTTATGGAGAATGAACTTTTAGAAGCTTTTGAAATGATTAATGAGAGTGTTGTAGATGTAGTATACATCGTAGATTCATACGGTAGCCTGGATCATAACGACATTAAATACCTCGTTGAAAAATTCAAAAAGCATCTTCCTAATAAACGTCTCGGTGTACATACACATAACAATATGCAGCTAGCTTTTTCAAATACACTGATTGCTTCTGAACTTGGTGTAGAGCTCCTTGATGCATCTGTATATGGAATGGGACGTGCGGCGGGCAATTGTCCAACGGAACTGCTTATTGCTCATTTGAAAGGAACCAAGTACAAATTGCGTCCGGTTCTAAACGTACTGGAAAATTGGCTTGTGCCTTTGCGGGAAAAGGAAGAATGGGGTTATCTCCTTCCTTATATGGTTACCGGACATCTTGATGAACATCCCCGTTCAGCAATGGCTCTTCGAGCTTCGGAAAGTAAAGATCAGGTTGTAGAATTCTACGACAAGCTCACCACGCCTGAAGTTAATTTTGAATAAACACTAAATTATAATCCTTTGCTTGATGATATGAACGCTCTATGTGAAATTCGCGTAGGGCGTTTTTTGTGTTCGTTTTCGAAAATTTATAATACTTTAGAACTATAATATACGCCAATATGCATCGATGTTCACAAAAAAAGATACACGATTTCCTCTAAAAATGGTATTATAGTCCAGTAAAGTGGAAGAATAATGTTGAAATGTGTCATATTAGATCAAATATTGGGTAGCTAACTAAGTTGTTTTTTAGTTATAGATGAATGGGAGGCATAGAAAATGTTATGAACTTAAAAAATGGATATCACAAATCCATCAAAATTGTGTTAGCGGGTTTGTTTTTATGTTTACTGACTCCATGGATACCAAGTTCATTATCATCAATCGTAAATCAAGAATTTTTTCATCTATTAGGTCTTGGAATTTCGTTAGTTTCTATGATTATTTGTTTATCTGCTTATAACCAGAGTAGAATGCGGGCAAAAGGGGATCAAACCAGGAATGGACAATATTTTTCTTGCGTCTTTTTTGCTGGAGGAATGCTTAAACTGTTGTTATTTCTTTACTACGGAAAAATTATAATAGGGTATGAACTATTAGTTGACTCCGCAGATGCACTGCTCATTATTTTTATGGCTCGTTTCATCTGTGTGCTGTGCATGTTGTTTCTGGGATTTAAACTGCCTACAGAGCAGAAGCCTTTTCCGAGATGGTTCAGTTTTACAATGGGCGCTTTGTACATTAGTTTTCTTGTATTTATTCTTCGAAATAAGGGCACAGCGGAATTTTTCCTCAGCAGTTCGGATTCTTGGTCACAAATGATAAGTCCAATCCATTACGTTGTACATGCGTCGCTTCTTATATTTTTTGTGTTCGCTTTGGCAGGTATCATCTTCTCGCGGAAGAAGCGCTGTAATGAAATTAACTTCCGGCTGATCCTAGGTGTATGTTTTTGCATGATAAGCCAAGGTTTTATACTTCAAGTCCATTATGTTCAGGATGTATTCTTTACTTTTTCGATGTTGTTTCAATTGATTGCGTATGTAATCTTTCAAAATACTTATTTTAACGTTTATATTGAGAGCCCGTTAGAAGAGCAAAAAGTAACAAGAGAAAAATTGGACTATATGGCTCATTATGATGAGACAACGGGGCTTGGGAACCGAAGATCTTTGCTTCACTATGTGAGCGGATGTCTTGAAAAAGCTGAGGCTAATGGTACACTCTTAGGTCTGCTTGTTATTAATATTAGTCGGTTTAAGATCATTAACGATTCCCTTGGTTACAGACTTGGGGACCAGCTTTTGAAACAAACAGGGGAACGATTGCTTGACTATCAAGGGGGAAAAGAAGTGTTTTCTCTTGGAGGAGATCGATATGCAATCGTTATGAGTCAAATAGAAAGCGTAGAAATGTTACATAATCGGGTTCATGAAATTTTAGAGCATGTAAAAGATCCTATTTTTATAAAAGAACAAGAACTATACATTACGCCTTCGGCAGGAATTAGTATATATCCTTATGATGGTGCTAAGCCGGACGAACTTCTTCGTAATGCAAATACCGCTTTATATTTTGCCAAAAATGAAGGGCAAGACTTTACTAGGTATACCTTATCTATGAAGAAAGAGGCACAAGAGAGCTTACAGATGGAACATGATATACGTAAAGGTCTAGAACGTGAAGAGTTTTATCTTGAGTATCAGCCGCAGATTGATCTTGCTACCGGTGAAGTTGTTGGAGTAGAAGCATTGGTTCGGTGGGACCATCCGATGAGAGGACGTATATCACCAGTTGATTTTATTCCTATAGCTGAAGAATGCGGACTTATCGTGCCGCTTGGAGAATGGGTGCTTAGAGAAGCATGTTATCAGAACCGAATGTGGCAAAAACAAGGCTACAAACCTTTGACGGTATCCGTAAATTTATCGATTCAACAATTTCACGAAGAACAGCTTGCAGAGCGAATTAAGCGTGTTTTACTGGACACTGGGCTAGATCCTATTTATTTAGAACTTGAAATAACAGAAAGTACGATGTTTGATATGACGCAAGGGATGAAAGTGCTCGAAAGTATTAAAAAGCTTGGAGTACAGATTAGTATCGACGATTTTGGAACGGGATACAGCTCACTTCATTATCTGAAAAATCTACCTATCGACCGTCTTAAAATTGATCAGTCCTTTGTGCGGGAACTCATGGTGGACCGTAACAATAAAGCGATCGTATCCACGATTACCTCTATGGCAAAACACCTTCAGCTAAAAGTGACTGCGGAAGGTGTAGAGAATGAAGAGCAACTTTTATTTTTACAAGAACAGCACTGTAATGATGCGCAAGGCTACTTTTTCAGCAGACCACTTGCATCGACTGACTTCGAATCTAGATTCTTAAAAGCTATTGCGTAAACTTATTCTCAGATGATACCCAGCACATGCATTTATTTTTTGTTACCTGAACTGCATGTGCTGAGACTGAGAAAAATGCATTGTATTTATAAATTCAGGGTTGCAGAGAAAGTAGAGTTATGATATATTATTTCTTGTCACTAATGAATGACGCTCATTCATTTGACGGGACGTAGCTCAGCTTGGTAGAGCACCTGGTTTGGGACCAGGGGGTCGCATGTTCAAATCGTGTCGTCCCGATCGTCACTTTGCGGGTGTAGTTCAATGGTAGAACTTCAGCCTTCCAAGCTGATAGCGTGGGTTCGATTCCCATCACCCGCTTTCTAGTAAAACCTCTTGCCTTAGGCAAGAGGTTTTTGTTTTCCATTACCTGATTCATATTGAATATAAACAAAGCTTTAGTATAATGGGTGAGGGCTAGTTTGATTTTACATAATGAGGAAGGGGGGGGGGGAATGGCAGGTGAATATGTATCCGCAACAGCCGTCTCTACGGCAACTAATTTCATCATGGAGCAGAAAACAACGGTTACACGTACCTATCGGACGTACTTAAGACTGAGAGAAACAGGTCAGCTTGATTTGAAGTTTTGGCACAGTAATTCGGTAGACTCGACATGGGACGTAGGAAACACTGCGAAAGGAAGTATGCCTGGCGGTGAATGGATTATTGAAAGCGCTTATGTAGCGGTGAGCGGGCATAAACGAGATGGCAGTATTATGCCTGACAGCGCAATAAAGGTAACTTTTGATGAAGAAGTTAGCAAAGAAGTGGCTCCTGCAGAGGAGTTCTGGAGTGATTCGGTACATATAGATGTTCCGGCAGGACATGACTTAGTTTTCTCATGGACAATTTCGGCTTCCGCAGGAAGATCGTTCCCATACAATACGGAGGGGCTGCTTGTATCTGCTTTTGAAGCGGAAGGGAATAAGGCAGATGAAGAACAAGGAGCCTTGTTTACATCATCCGAGAATCGGCTTGTTCTGCCTGCTTTTGTAGGTTATAAAAAACTGGTGAGGGAAGAGATCGTTTTTTTGGGAGATTCAATAACGCAGGGAGTGAGAACGCGAAAAGATGGCTACGAATACTGGGTTTCTCGTATAGCTGATGGTGTTGGTCCTGATTATGGGATTTGGAATATTGGCTCCGGTTGGGCAAGAGCCTATGATGCAGCAGCGGACGGCCCGTGGCTTGCTAAATCAAAGCTGGGTAGTATCGTGGTCCTTGTCCTTGGTGTGAATGATATTGACATAGGCAGTCGAAGCGCAGATGAATTACTTTCTGATTTATCTATTATTATCCGAAAAGTAAAGCAAAATCCAGAGCGTACCGGTGTGCGGGTCATTTTATTTACCGTCCCGCCGTTTAATTTTGCGGAGAAAAGAGAAGAAGTATGGCGGACCGTTAATGAAACGATTCGGACACATCCCCCAGAAGGAACGGATGCTGTGTTTGATATTGCCAAAGTTTTATCCTGCCCGGCACCAAAGGAACACCGGATTCAGCCAAAGTTCATGAGTAATGAATTTGATCCTCATCCAAACGGCGAAGCGGGAAAAGAAGTCGCGGATGCTTTTCTAGATTGGTTTCGCAAACAAAATTTTTAAAATACAGAAAATTACAGGTTTAGAAATACATGAGATTATGATATACTAACTAACAATTAAAGATGAATGAGAGGTAACCACACGTCCCATGAAGTAAAACACATGAAATCCTACGGATAACTGCAAACCGATTGTGAAGCAGGTTAGCTGTTTGCGGCTGACGACCCTAGGATAAGTGTGCCTACATTCAGTCATGGGAATGGTGTGGTTTTTTTGTGCTATTCATAAGTTATTTGTACCTTGAATAAGTTCTGGTCATTACTATGGCAGAGCAAGGTATGCACATGAAAACCCGAACTTATTTTACCTACGACCCATCTTTAGAGGTGCATTCATTTCTATAGGCTCTCGTCTTCGCTGCAGGCTGCTTGCTTGCAGTGTTTTAGCTTGCGCGAAGAGAAAGAGGGAGATATTCATATGACGACACTTATTCATATGCATGAGATCAGTAAGGAATGGAATGGAAAACAGTTGTTTGAACACGTGAACTTGGAAGTGAACGAGCATGAACGGATTGCTTTGTTTGGACGTAACGGTTGTGGTAAAACGACACTATTACACATTTTGACGGGAAGCGAACAGGCATCAGAGGGGACACTTACCATTCACTTGGAACCGGAAGAGATTGGATTTATGCAGCAAGATTTCAAAGCAGATCTAGTGGAATCAGTGCAAGAAGTTGCTTATAAGGAAAGTGGATCTTGGGGAAGTTTGAAGCTGAAATTACAGAAAGCCGAGGCAAACCTCGCATCAGGCGATTCAGATAAGTCCTCAGAATTAATGGAGCAATATGGACAGATTACGGAACAATATGAAGCGCACGGCGGCTATAGTAGAGAAATAGAACTTGAGAAAATGATGACTCACCTGGGGATTGCCGCAGAGTTATGGAACCGTCCTTATGTATCACTCAGTGGCGGGCAAAAGACGAGACTACGACTAGCTGCTTTATTAGCTAGAAAACCACGACTTCTTATTCTCGATGAGCCAACCAATCATCTGGATCAAGAAAGTTTGATCTGGCTTGAAGACTGGATTTTATCTTATCCGGGTACTATTATATTTGTTTCGCACGACCGAACTTTTCTAGATCATGTAGTGACGGGGATTTGTGAACTCAGTAAAGACGGTGTCCGCAAATACCTCGGGGGTTATGAGGAATATAAACTTCAGAAAAAGCGTGAGCGCAAAGAACAGGAAACGATGTACCGAAAACAAGAACTTGCAAAAAAAGCACTAGAAGAATCCATTCGTAATTATCAGGAGTGGTTCAAAAAATCTCATAATAATGCGGGAAATGTAACCGAGTCGAGAATAGCAGCAAGCTATTACAAGGCGAGAGCGAATAAAAACATATCAAGATATCATGCCAAACAGAAGCAGCTGGAACGATTGGAAGAAGAGCGAGTGGAACGACCGCGCGAGGGACCAAAAGTCAGTATGGAATTAAAGGATGGAGAGTTCGAAGCCCGCACTTTTGTTCAGCTTCAAGATGTAGAATATCGATACGAAGAAAGTGAAAAACCTGTCGTCTCAGGAGCGACTTTTTCTATCCAGCGCGGGAAGCGACTCGTCCTTCGGGGGCCGAACGGAGCAGGGAAAACAACTCTGCTTAAGCTGATTACGGGAAGTTTGACCCCGCAAAAGGGCAGTGTTGTCCTTCATCCGAAGACGAAAATCGGCTATTTTTCTCAGGAGCTGGAAGGTCTACAAACAGAAATGACACTGCTGGACAGTCTGCTCGCCAATCCCTACATGACACAGACCGAAGCTCGTACGGTACTTGGTAATTTTTTATTCTCAAGAGATGATGCGTTTAAGAAGATCGGTGATCTGAGTATGGGAGAAAAATGCAGAGCGGCATTTATTCGTCTATATTTTAGCGGAGCAAACTTACTTGTTTTGGATGAACCGACTAATTATTTAGACATTGAGACGCGAGAAGTGATGGAGACAGCACTGCTTCACTATGAAGGATCTCTTGTCTTCGTATCTCATGACCGTACACTGGTTAGAAAGATTGCGAATCAATTGATTGAGTTGAGCGGAGATGAACAAGGTCAGATCCATATATATGATGGAAGCGTGGAAGAGTATGAGGATCATCTTGACCGAAAAAATAAAGTTCCAGCAGAGCGTGAGGAAGATAACCACCGTATGCATTTGCAGCACCGTTTACATGAATTACTGACAGGATCAGTCACCTCAAATCATCGTAATGGTCAGCCTGCAGATGTAGAGTCTTACTACATGGAAGAGTCTGTTCTAGAGGAAATCCGTCAAATCCGTGCTCAGCTTGATGCATATGCGAAGAAGTAGTGCCTATTTTTGAGGCGAGGACTTGATTGGCACTTGTCATTTGCGTATAATAATGTAGCAATGAATATAGAAAAACTAAAGGAATGAAGCGAAAAATTGTGTCACACTTTAGTTTCATCTATATATAAGATTTCATTGAGCAAAATGCGTGGATGGAGAAGAGTACACAGTGCTTTTGTACAGGGAGGAAGCGCCATTTAGATTGAGAGCGTTTCTACGAAATCAGGCTGTCGAAGTTCGCTCCGGAGCAGTTCCTTGAACAGCAGATAGGGTGGCTATGCAATTGCCTTATTTCATGGTCAGTAGAGGATACCGGTTCACGACCGTTACAAACGTGCTAAAGTGAGATTGATCTCGTACAGACTAGTAAGGTTTTATTATAAAACCTTGGATTTATTTTAGTCGTACATGAATCTAACAAGGGTGGTACCACGGTCTTTTCGTCCCTTTTTTTGGGGGAGAAAAGGCCTTTTTTATTGATTAAAATCTAAGAGTTACGAAGGGAGTAACCGCAACATGAAAGAAAGATTGGAAGCACTGCAAGTTGAAGCTCTCGCTGAGCTTGCAAACGTAGCCGATGATAAGGCACTAAGTGAAATACGTGTGAAATATTTAGGTAAAAAAGGAGCACTCACTGAGATTTTGCGCGGTATGGGTGCCCTAAGTGCAGAAGAACGTCCGGTTATCGGCCAAGTGGCGAATGAAGTGCGCGGTGCGATTGAGTCTGTTATTGAGGAAAAACAAACTGCTTTCCAAAAAGAAGAGACGGCGAGACGCCTTTCGAAAGAGAAGATTGATATTTCCTTGCCAGGACGCCGTTTGCCTGAGGGAGGTCTTCATCCGTTAACAAAAGTAATCCAGGATCTCGAAGATATCTTCGTTGGGCTTGGTTACAAAGTGGCGGAAGGGCCAGAAGTCGAAACGGATTATTTTAACTTTGAAGCTCTGAACCTACCGAAGAATCACCCAGCCCGGGATATGCAGGATTCGTTCTATATTACAGATGACATCCTCATGAGAACACATACATCTCCTGTTCAGATTCGTACCATGCAAGCCATGCAAGGAGAAACTCCGGTAAAAGTTATCGTACCAGGCAAAGTATATCGTCGTGATGACGATGACGCGACTCATTCCTTCCAGTTCCATCAGGTAGAGGGAATCGTTGTTGGCAAAAACATTCGAATGAGTGACCTGAAAGGTACACTTTTGCAATTTGTTCGTGAAATGTTTGGCGCTCATACCGAGATCAGACTTCGTCCAAGTTTCTTCCCGTTTACAGAGCCGAGTGTAGAAGTCGACGTTACTTGCATTAAATGCGGCGGGGAAGGATGCAGACTTTGCAAACAATCCGGTTGGATTGAGATTCTCGGAGCAGGAATGGTACATCCAAAAGTGCTGGAGATGGGCGGATATGATCCGGCTGAATACAGCGGTTTTGCATTTGGTATGGGTGTCGAGCGTATCGCTATGCTGAAATATGGTGTAGATGATATCCGTCATTTCTATAACAGCGATATGTCATTCTTGAAGCAGTTTGCAAGATTATAGAATATTTAAATCACAAATCATAAGGTTAACCTATTTTTATAGAAGGAAGTGAACGTCCGTGAGAGTATCTACAGAGTGGTTGTCTGATTATATATCTCTTGAAAATGTAGCTCCGGAAGATCTGGCAGAGCGTATTACAAGAGCGGGAATTGAAATTGATGTAGTGGAAAACCGTAACCAAGGTATTACGAAAGTGGTAGTCGGTTACGTTTTGAGCAAAGAGAAACATCCGGATGCGGATAAACTCAATATATGTAAAGTCGATGCAGGACTTGAAGAAGAACTTCAAATCGTGTGCGGCGCGAAAAACGTAGATGCGGGTCAAAAAGTACCGGTGGCTATGATCGGAGCTAAGCTTCCAGGCGGACTGGATATCAAAAAAGCAAAACTGCGCGGCGTATTATCCCAGGGGATGATTTGTTCTGCGAAAGAGCTGGGACTTAATGATAAGTTGCTGCCTAAGGAACAACAAGAAGGTATTCTTGTTCTGCCTTCCGATCTTGAACCAGGTACGCCGATAGAACAAGTCTTGGGTCTTAATGATCATGTGCTTGAACTTGATTTAACACCAAACCGTTCTGATGCCTTATCTATGATCGGGGCTGCTTATGAAGTAAGCGCGATTTTAGGCAGAGAGATCACTTTGCCAAAACCGGAAGAGCAATTAACGGAGTCGGGTTCTCCTGCAGCAGAGCATATTTCAGTAATGGTGAATGCGCCTGAGCTCTGCACTCACTATGCTGCCCGGTATATTACAGGTGTCCAAGTTGCTTCATCTCCACTATGGATGCAAAATCGTCTAATGGCAGCTGGTATTCGTCCAATTAACAATATTGTTGATATTACGAACTATGTCATGCTTGAATATGGTCAGCCTCTACATGCATTTGATGCAGATAGGCTTGCTGGCGGCAACATTGTTGTACGTACAGCGGCTGAAGGCGAAAAAATGGTGACACTTGACGGACAAGAGCGCAAGTTGAAAGAAACGATGCTTCTTATTACCGATGGTGAAAAACCGGCTGCGATCGCAGGGGTTATGGGCGGAGAGAACTCCGAAGTAACGAGTAATACGGTCAACCTTTTGCTTGAATCAGCTAGATTTGACGGAACTACCGTACGGAAAACATCTCGTGATCTAGGGCTTCGTTCTGAATCTAGCCTTCGCTTCGAGAAAAATGTAGATCCGAATTCTGTTATTCCGGCACTGAATCGCGCAGCATCTCTGATCGCTCAGTATGCAGCAGGTACTGTGCATCCAGGGATTGTTGAATCTGCACCTGCTCAAACAGAAGAGCTTGTGATTTCTTTATCTACTGATAAAGTGAATAATTATCTGGGAACTCAACTCACAACGGAAGAGATCAAAGCGATTTTCGATCGTCTTCATTTTGCATATGAGGTATCCGGTGATGAACTTAAAGTAACCGTTCCTACCCGCCGAGGAGATATTACCCGTGATGTAGATTTAATCGAAGAAGTAGCAAGACTATATGGATACGATCTTATTCCTACGACAGTGATCGAAGGTCCAACTACCCCTGGTTCCTTCACGAAGGATCAAACGATTCGTCGTGCGCTTCGCGCTCTTCTTTCGAATGGCGGTTACCATGAAATGATCAGTTATTCTTTCGTAAATCCGGTGCGCGGTTCATTGTTCTCGGAACTTACAAAAGGCAGTCACTCTGTTAAACTTTCTATGCCGATGAGTGAAGAGCAAAGTGTACTGAGAACTAGTATTTTACCGCAGATGCTTTCCGCAGCAGAATACAATCGGAATCGTAAACAGGATAGTTTGGCACTTTTTGAGATCGGAAATGTGTTCTACACAGAGGAAGAAAGCTTGACGAAGCAACCTCGTGAAATTCCTGCGCTATCCCTGCTTCTTAGTGGGAATCGCGTAGAAAAACAATGGAATACAGCTGTACAAAAAGTGGATTTCTTTGATCTAAAAGGTGCAATTGAGTCGATCTTTGCTTATCTTGGTCTTGATAAACATGTGTCCTATATTGCAAATGAACCGAAGGATTTCCATCCAGGGCGTTCTGCTTCCATTTATCTGAATATCGAAGGCAAGGATGCGATCCTGATCGGAACAATGGGGCAAGTTCATCCTGAGATTCAAAACAGCTATGATCTAGCGGATACGTATGTTGCGGAATTGTCACTTGAAGTAATCTATGAATATGCTAGACCTGCACTTGTCTATCGTGAGCTTCCTCGTTTCCCTGCTGTTGAACGTGATATTGCAGTTGTAGTTGAGGAGAAAGTCGAAGCAGGTGCAATGCTGACCTCTATTCGCGAATCGGCAGGAGAACTGTTACAATCGGTTCAGGTGTTCGATATCTTTACTGGAGAAAAACTTGGTCTTGGTAAGAAAAGTGTTGCTCTTGCTCTGACTTATCGTCACCATGAACATACGCTGACAGAAGAAGAAATTACAGCCGTTCATAGTAAAGTGGTAGAAGATCTTTCTACACGTTTTGGAGCCGAACTCCGAAAATAAGGATATGACGGGCTTGGCATGTAAGTTTCCATGTTTCTCCTTTATTTTTTGAGGAAATATTTGAAGGAATTGCTCTAAGTCACATCGAATCCTTAAAGATAAAGGCTTCGATGTGACTTTTTGTTTAGGGATCTTTATACTTAAACATATATACCTAATAAAATAGGGTTACATCATCCAGAATCAACATACAGACTTGAAGGAGGGCACAACTGTGACTACACCTGATCGTACACGCGTTACCGTAGAGATCTACGGAACTTCTTATAAATTGGTCGGCAGCAGTGCCGAATATATGAAACAAGTGGCCAGTATGGTCGATGAAAGAATGAACACCATTTCTAAAAATCACTCTAGGCTGGATACTCCAAGACTAGCAGTACTCACTGCAGTACATATGGCAGAAGAGTCTCTTCAGGTTCAGCAGGTAAAGAATGAACTGAAGATGGTCACTGGTGAACGCACTCAGCTCGTTACTGAGCTGGATAAACTTAAAACGACTTATGAACAGCAAAAAGAAAAATTAGAGCAGTTTGAAATGGTTACGAAAGACATGGAGAAAGAAAAGCAATCTGCTCAGCAAGCATTGGCGCAGCTTGAGAGTGTTCGTGCCGAAGAACAAAAGGCACTGAAAGCTCAGCTTGCAGATGCTCTTGCGAAGGTTTCTCTTCGGGAGGGTGAATTAAAACAGGCGAAGCAGAATAATACAGAACTCTCTACTCGTCTGCAGCAGAACGACAAAAAGTGGCAGCAACAGCTGTCAGATAAACAAAAAGAGTATACGGAAGCACTTGAAGCTCGGCGTAAGGAAGTGCTGGCTGAGGCAGAGCAAAAGCATAAGAAACTACAAGAAGAAGCAGATGCAAAATTGAAGGAGCTGAATTTACTTCTGAATCAGCGCTCTGCTGAACTAAATAAAGTGTCTCAAGAGCGTAAAGCGCTTGAAACTAAATTCCAGACAGATCAACAGAACTGGGAGAAACAACTTAAAGCAAACAAAGAAAATTGGGAGAAACAGCTCCAAACAGAGAAACAAAATTGGGATAAAGGGCTCCAAGCCAAACTCCAAAACCTCACGGAGCAACATCAGCGTAAGCAACAGGAGTTAGAGAATAATTGGCAACAGTTGAAAAAAGATCTTGAAAAGAAATTGGAACGTAAGGAACAGGAACGAGCAGCTGCAGATCAAGCATTGCAAGATTATAAACAGCAGGCTGCGGAAGAATTACAAACGATGCAGGAACTGGCTGATACTGAAATTCGTGAGGTTCGCTTAGCAGCTGATGAACAGATTCATCAAGCAGAAGCACAGCTGCAAACGAAGCTTGAACAATGGAAAGAACAGCATGCGCTTGATATCGAATCCATCAAAGCAGAGGCTCAGGCAGAAGCAGAGAAGAGTATTAATGAAGTCATGGAAATGCTTACGGAGACCGAAGAAAAGCATGCAAATGTAATTTCTTCGATTAAGGCGGATGCGCTAGAGCGTACAGCACAGCTGGAACAACGGCTTCAACAAGCAAATGATGATCTGGAAGCAGAACGCGAAAGATCGGAAGAACAGCTGCAAGAATTGAAGAAGGAAATGGAAGCGAAGGTACAAGAGGCTGAGCGTCTTGCGTTGGAAGAAGCAGAGAAAGCCGAGGCAGAAGCGTATGAACTATACAAAACAGAACTGAATAACACGAAACAGCAAATTTTGGCTGATCATAATAAAAAAGAGCAGAAACTTCTTCAAGAACTGACTCAGTTGCAGGAAAGTTTGGAGAATGAGCGAAAAGAAGCAAGTTTACAACTTGAAGAAGCGATAATCCAACTCTCAGAAGAAGAAGAACAGCGCAAACAATTGGCGGCTGTATTAGAAGAGGAGAAGTCTCGAATCCAGGAACTTGAATCTATGAATATTGCTGCTGAAGAGAACATTTCGAAATATACACGCCGAGTACAGGAGCTTGAACAACAGATTACGGAAAGTAAAGAAAGCAGTTCTACTTTGCAGAGAAAACTCCACACAGCAGAACAAGATCGAATGAAAGCCCAGGAGAGAATAGTTGAGCTGAAACAAAAAGTACAAGAAGCGGCTGATCGAGAAACAGCAAATACTGCGCTGATTCGCAAATTACAGGAACAACAAGCGGCTAGTCAGCAGGAATTGAATAAAATGAAACAAGTGGGAGCAAAAGCAGAAGAGGAACAGCGCCGATTGCAAAAAGTAATCGAACAAGCTCACGCGGCAACCCGTAAATTACAAAGTGAAATTACTTCCATCTCTGCAAGTGAGAAGAGTTGGAGAACGATTGCGGAACAAAGACAAAAGGATATTAGTCAGCTGGAGAATGACGTCTTAGAAAGTGCAGATCAATTAGAGTCTGCAGAAGCGCGTCTTCGTGACTTACAGCAGGAGCTAAATACGGCTCAAGAGGAAGCACAAAGAGCTCAACAGCATGCGGTAGAGCTTAGAGAACAGTTGTCTGTGCTTGACGGTAAGTATGCCGAACTGAATGCTAAATTTGAATCATCTGTTGAAGAGACTCACCAGCATCTTCAGATAGCAGAGCAGTACGAACAAGAACTCCAGCAGATTCGCAAAAATCTGAATGTTCTTGAAGCGGAACTGAAAGATGCCAAAGAAGAAGTGAATAGCAGGCAGTCTCTACTTGATAAAGCAGAAGAAGAAGCGATTGAATGGCAATTAAGATGTGAAGAACTGACAGAAGCCGAGTCCAAGCTTCAGCAGGAACGTAAACAGTGGGAAGAGGAGCAGGAACAGCTTCGCAGTCAACTTAGAGACTGGGCTGAGAAAGAACAAGAATGGACAAGTCTGCAGGAGCGAATGGATCAAGAGAATCAAGAGTTGCAGCGACAATATCAATATCTCATGAACCAACAAGCTGACTGGGAAGCGAATCGCAAGCATCTAGAGGAAGAAGTGAAGAGCTGGCAGCAACAGATTGCAGCTGGTAATGATAGATTGCTTGAATTATCCTATGAGAAAAATGAAGCGATCTCTCGTTCTTCTTCGCTCGAAAGTGATAAAAAATCACTTGAAATCGAACTTCAAGAAATGATGGAGCGTTATGAAATAACGGCTCATCAGTTGAGGCTCCTTGAGGTTGAACGTGAAATGCATCAAGATAAATCAGAAGATTTGGCGAATGACTACCGTAAATTGCAAGAAGAGTATGCTAAACTCCAAACGGAATATAACGAATGGATTGAACTGATTGAGCAGGATCAAAACTAATTTAGCTTCTATTCACTAATAAAATCATTGTAAAAAGACCCTCGTACCAGGCTGATTGCCTTGGGCGAGGGTCTTTTGTAATGCTATTCTTCTACAATAATTTTAGAAATCATTGATGAGTGACCTTTTCCGCACCAGACGGAGCAGGCAACTTCAAATTCACCGGTTTCCTCAGGCGTAATCACAGCAGAACTTTTTTTGGTATCCAGTTGCAAGCTGAGTCCTGGTACAATAATTCCATGGTTCCCTTCTACGTTTTCATAAACGATACGAACGGGAACTCCTTTTTTAATACGATATTCAGGTTGATCGAATTCGTAATTTGTTGCTTTAATGATAATTTCTTCACTTGCTGCCACTTCTGATTCAGAAACTCCGCTGCCTGAACCTGATTCCGAATCTTGACCGCATGCTGCAAGTACGAATAGTAACATAGTACTTAGAAGTAGTACGATTGCTTTTTTCAAGAATGAGACCCTCCTATAAAAATGTTTTAGGTACATGCTCTCTTATGATACCGTAGATCATCTGCGGGTGTACATTCCTATTACGTCATATTTTTGAATATTCTCGCTAATTTTAAAACAACACAAAAAGGTCTCCTTCATATAGAAGAAGACCTTTTTACTGTTATGCTCATTATTTATTTTTTTTCGCAGCATCGAATGGAGTTGGGACAAATATGTCTATAATCCCGATCACGAGTGCTGCCAGAAGAGCACCGAGAATACTTGCGGATACATCGTTAACAATATATTGAGATAACCAGATTACAAGCGCACTAACAAGAAATCCAACGACACCTCTGCCAAATGGAGATACTCTCTTGCCGAAAATACTTTCGACCACCCATCCGAGCAGTGCGATTACCAGCGCTAACAAAAGTGCACTGCCGAAACCATGCACGGAGAAACCAGGAACGATCCAACTCACCAGCAACAATACAATTGCTGCCACAATAAAACGAACAATTGCCCCTAAAATTGACATATCATATATCCTCCTTAAATTTGGTGTATTCTTGGGTATGCATAACCTATTATGTAGCAAATCGACACAAATTATGTGTAGAATTGATTTCTCAAATGGCACAAGTCCTGCTCATTCGTTATAATGAAATATAGAGCCTGAGAGGAGTTGTCACATTGGATTCGAAAATTTTGCATACGTTAGAATACCGTAAAATTTTAAATACAATATCTCTATACACACAAACCGAGATAGGTAAACATAAAGCAGAAAATCTAATGCCTGTATCTGATCTTGAAGAAGTGAAATCTTTGCTTACAGGAACAGACCAAGCGGTAGCTGTAGATCGTTTAAAAGGTATTCCTTCTTTTACTGGAGTGACCGATATTACATCTGCTGTGAAAAGAGCTCGGATCGGAGGAACACTCAGCCCTCATGAGTTGCTTGCTATCCATAATACGGTTCATACGGCACGCAGACTTAAACGGATCCTTCACAGCATGGAAGATGAGATTGAAATCGGTAAGTTGTCATTTTTAAGCGAACAGCTCTCAGAACAAAAACCGCTGGAAGATGCAATTAAATCTTGTATCAATGAAACGGCAGAAGTGCTGGATTCTGCAAGTTCCGCATTATCTCAAATTCGAAGAGAACTTCGGTCAGGTGAATCACGGATCAGAGAGAAATTAGACTCCATGATTCGTTCATCTTCGGTTTCAAAAATGTTACAAGATCAGCTCATCACCATTCGTGGGGATCGATTCGTTATTCCTGTTAAGGCAGAGTATCGTGCCCACTTCGGTGGTATTGTTCATGATCAATCGGGATCGGGAGCTACTCTGTTTATAGAACCGGAATCGATCGTTGCCATGAACAACAAGCTGAGAGAGACGCGCCTAGCAGAGGAACGCGAAATTGAAGTTATTTTGCAGAAATTGACAGCTCTTGTAGGTGAAGAGTCGGAGTGGTTAATCCAAGATGTCGAATTATTGGGAACGCTTGATTTCATTTTTGCGAAAGCACGGGTTGCCCGTGAAATGAAAGCAACGCTGCCGATCATGAACGATCGTGGATTTATGAAGATCAAAAAAGGGCGCCACCCTCTAATCCCACTAGACAAAGTTGTTCCAACGGATCTTGAACTTGGAAATTCATATAGTTCTATTATTGTGACAGGTCCAAACACAGGGGGTAAAACAGTTACCCTTAAAACGGTTGGTTTACTTAGCCTTATGGCCATGTCAGGGTTATTTGTACCTGCTGAAGATGGAAGTCAATTGAGTGTTTTTGATGCCATCTATGCTGATATTGGTGATGAGCAAAGTATTGAACAAAGTCTCAGTACGTTTTCGAGCCATATGACGAACATTATTCGTATTCTATCTCAAATGACACCGAAAAGTTTGGTGCTCCTGGATGAGCTGGGTGCAGGGACAGATCCTGCGGAAGGGTCCGCACTTGCGATCTCCATTCTTGAGCATATTCACGCTACAGGTTGTCGTATGATTGCAACGACTCACTATAGTGAACTGAAAGCATATGCATACGAACGAGAAGGAATTATTAACGCGAGCATGGAGTTTGATGTCGCGTCACTTAGTCCGACGTACCGCCTATTGATTGGTGTACCTGGCCGTAGTAATGCGTTTGCTATTGCTGAACGATTGGGTCTGCAATCTGACATTCTCGACTATGCACGCGGTGAAGTGAAAGAGGAAGATCAGCGTGTTGAGAACATGATTGCTTCCCTTGAAGATAACCGTCTTAAAGCGGAACAGGAGCATGATAAAGCTCAGCAAATTCGTGCAGAACTTGAACAACTCCGAAGTCAGCATGAACAGGAGATTAAAAAACTGGAAGAGCAACGCGAAAAAAGGCTACAAAAGGCGGAGCAAGAAGCTCGTGATATCGTAGCCAAAGCGCGTCAAGAATCCGAAAAAATTATTCAAGATCTTAGAAAAATGGCTCTTGAAGAAGGTGCTTCTGTCAAAGAGCACAAGTTGATTGCTGCTCGTAAGGGGCTTGAAGAAGCAGAGCCGGCGGAACGCAAGAAGAAAGTGAAGAAAGCTGCTGGGACCAGAAGTATTGGCCTTGGTGATGAAGTGAAGGTTACCAGTCTGAATCAAAAAGGTCATGTGGTTGAATTATCTGGTAAAGAAGCACTTGTTCAGATGGGTATTATGAAAATGAAAGTGGCCGTTTCCGATCTGGAACTGATCGAATCGTCGCAAAAAGCATCGACGCAGATCCAGCGACATGTTACGGCGGTAAAACGAACTCGTGATGATAACGTGCGGTCTGAACTTGATTTGCGAGGAGCGAATCTTGAGGAAGCATTGATTGAAGCAGATCGTTTTATTGACGAAGCATTTTTATCTAACCTTGGACAAGTGTACTTAATCCATGGTAAAGGAACAGGAGTACTCCGTACAGGAATTCAGGATTATTTAAGAAAACATAAAAATGTCAAAAGTTATCGTCTTGGGAATTATGGAGAAGGCGGTAATGGAGTGACCGTTGTTGAATTGAAATAAGAAGGTTCTATATGTACAGGAGGATCTATGAAAAATTTGACCCGGATTTTATTTGCTGCTGCCATCATATTTTTCGCAGCAGGAATCGTGTATATGATGAACGGGTAATGGGCTAAGATGAAATGGGATAGTATGAAAGGATGAATAAAATGGAAACAACAGTATGTCCATGGTGTCAAACAGAAATCGTATGGGATGAGGAGCTGGGTCCGGAAGAAGAATGCCCTTATTGCAATAATCCTCTATCCGCTATTCCAGACCAAGAAGAACCTGAAACCACTGCGGATGAGTTTCAAACCAATAACCAACATGAGAATCTTCCTAAAGTGAACCTAGAGGGATATCGTACGGTTAACTTGACGCTCACAGAAGAAGAGGAACTTTTGAAAGAAAAAGCGGCTGCTGAGGCAACGGAAGAAGATTATGATCAACTATGGGAGGATGAAACAGATACACTTCTTCCTACTGCCAGAGTACTCGATCAATATGAAGAATCCGGTGTTGATCTTGCTAAATATTCATCTGCTGTGCAGTCTATTCTCGATGTCCAGGAGGAAGCACCTGAATGTCCAAACTGCCGTGAATTTTTGCTTCATACCGGAGTTCAGACCGTAACAAGAGACAGCTTCACAAAAATTCAGTCCGTGTTGCCTCCACTTGAAGCGCCATTCGGTTTGAATATTTATGTTTGTCCTTCTTGTTTTCAAACGACACAAAGTCTAGCCTCCGAGGATAGACTACGTATGGTGAAACGCTTAAGTCAAAGTAAATAAAAAACATTTTATATAAGGGAACACATACCGTTTCAAGGTGTGTGTTCCTTTTTTATTGTTTCCAATTTCATGAAATTGATAAACAGAGACAAGTTTTCTGTAAAGAGAGGACATATTAGTTTTGTTACTTATGGTAGTCCTGCTCCCTGAATGTAGCAGAGCGTAAGGAGGGAAACGAAGTGAAAAAGGCGATGCTTGACGGGCAATCCAAACTGCTTCTGTTTGTAAATGGTTTGTTTGTCCTTGCGAGTGCCTTATCCGGCACCTTTATTAATGTGTTTCTGTGGAAAAGCCGTCAAGATTTCACCATGATTGGTTGGTTTACCATCAGTCAGCAAATAGCTCTTGTCCTTACTTTTTGGCTGGCTGGAAAATGGGTGAAAGAACATAACAAAATGAATGTCATCCGAGTCGGCATTTTATTATCTGCAGTATTCTATCTTCTTGTACTGTGGCTAGATCAGCAAGCAGTATCGTATATTTGGCCATTAGGATTACTATTAGGGGCTTCGCTTGGCTTGTTCTGGATCTCATTTAATGTCGTTTATTTTGAAGTCACTAGTCGAGATAACCGCGACTTGTTTAATGGATGGGTTGGGCTCATCGGCTCACTAGTTGGGATTGTGGGCCCCTGGGCATCGGGTCTCGTTATTTCACTATCAAAAGCAAATCAAGGATACAGAATCATATTTATGATTTCGATGGTTGTTTATGGAGTAGGTGTGATTGTCAGTTTCTTTTTGAAAAAAAGAAAGACAGAAGGGACTTACTACTGGATAGAGCCTTTTCGCCAGCTGAAGATTACAGCGAGTCCATGGCGTCATGCAGCTCCTGCTCTTGCTTTCCAAGGGATTAGAGAAGGCGTGTTTTCATTTTTAGTGAACCTCTTGGTATATATCGCTACAACTCAAGAAGTGAAATTAGGACAGTTCTATCTGTATACATCCTTAGTGGCTCTTGTTAGTTATCATTTTGTTGGAAAATGGTACAAACCATCTCACCGGTATTATGGATCTTTGATAGGGGCTGTATTGCTTTCTTTGCTTACGCTGCCTTTATTATGGTCTGTTAATTACAGCGCCTTACTCATCGTTGGTATAGGTTCAGCATTATTTATGCCGTTTTATCTCTTGCCGATGATCTCTTCTGTATTCGATCTCATGGGAACAAATGATGAAATGGTGTCAAAAAGAGTCGAACTTGTCGTTTTACGTGAAATTTGTCTAACCACAGGTAGGATCGCCGGAGTTCTTATCTTTATCCTAGTCCTATCTATCCATGATTCGAGCAGAACAATGACATGGCTCATGGTCATTCTCGGGTTCTCTCCGGTACTTAGTTGGTTTTTTATTCGCAAGCTCGTTCGTATCTAGCTGTACATAAAGATTTTGAATACGGGCAAGCTATCAAACGTAAATGGAGAGTCATAACTTGAGGAGGTAAAGATCTATGCAAACACAGTCAATGCAGCCGATCACCGGGAAAGAACTGGAATACATTGCCGATTGTTTATCGAATGAAGATTTATTGACAAAACAGTGTGCAGCGACTGCATCAATTATTCAAAACCCAAGGCTGAAGCAAGTTTTAAGTCAGCACATTCAGATGCATAAGCAACATGCTGATAAGCTTATTAGCGCTCTGCAGCAGCATCAGCCGCTAGCACCCACACAACCATCTAATTAAACAGATAAAAACCATTGAAAGATTGAGAGGGAGGCGAAAAAAGATGAATACATCATCCAGTAGTTCATTCATGCCTGAAGCAGATTTAGCATATACGATCTTGGCCGATTTAAAAAGAACGGTACGTGAATACACAACGGCTACAACGGAATCCAACTGTCCAACAGTACGCCAAATGTTTACTGATTTAACGAATAGTTCTTTAAAATTACAAGGTGAACTTTATACTGCAATGCAGCAAAGCAATTTATATCCTGCTCCAGGTAAAGCACTCCAATCGGATATTGACAAACAAATACAGACAGCGAATCAAACAAAACAGGAATGCGAACAATTTGTACAACAAAAAAATCAATTTAACTGATAAAGAGAAACCAGCGCCTCGCGAACAAAGAGGTGTTGGTTTTTTTATTTGCAGTAATATTCATTTCATGTCATATTATATTTAATCTGCTTAACGAAAAGGCAGCTGCATGGCCCGTTACACGGACCCGTTACTGAAGATGTACTCTGGAGGGAAATGCATGATAGAACTTAATGATTTGAAATTAAAAGTGCTCAATTTGTTAAAAGAAGACGCGAGACGAACACCGGCACTCCTTGCTACTTTACTTGGGACTTCGGAAGAAGAGATCAAGAAAGCGGTATCGGAACTTGAGAAAGACAATGTAATCGTGAAGTACGCGACCGTTGTAAACTGGGAAAAAGTTGATGATGAGAAAGTAACTGCCTTAATTGAAGTTCAAATTAGTCCTGAACGTGGTCGTGGTTTTGAAGGAATTGCAGAGCGCATTTATTTGTATCCACAAGTAAAATCCGTGTACCTTATGTCAG
The DNA here is from genome assembly GCF_965111595.1 of Paenibacillus sp. Marseille-Q7038. Taxonomy (NCBI): domain Bacteria; kingdom Bacillati; phylum Bacillota; class Bacilli; order Caryophanales; family Paenibacillaceae; genus Paenibacillus; species Paenibacillus sp. Marseille-Q7038. Next base: position 525,624 of record NZ_CBCOOM010000001.1, read on the forward strand.
GAGCATATGATCTCCTGGTTGAGATTGAAGGGCGCAACTTGCGTGAAGTGGCTAATTTTGTATCGGAAAGACTTTCTACGATTGATTCTGTATTGTCGACCAAGACAAACTTTATTCTTAAAAAATATAAACAAGACGGCATCATTTTTGAGCCACATCAAGAAGATAAACGGCTCCCTATTTCGCCATAAAAGGAAGTATGAGAGATGATAGTTAACCAAGATAAAAAAGATAATAAATCCGGTTCGAAATCGATGAGTTCATATCTAAACCCAGGGGCTCAGCAAATACCACCGTCAGGGATCCGTAAGTTTTTTGACCTCGTTGGTCCTAACAAAGGGATTATTTCTCTTGGCGTTGGGGAGCCTGATTTTATTACCCCATGGCACATGCGTGAAGCTTCCGTATACTCCCTTGAACGCGGGTTTACGAGCTACACGTCGAACGCTGGTATGATTGAACTTCGAGAAGCTATCAGTGATTACCTGGAACGGGGATTTCATACTCCATACGATCCTGAAGATGAAATTCTCGTTACTGTAGGCGGCAGTGAAGCCATTGATCTGGCATTACGTGCGCTGATCGTGGCGGGGGATGAAATTTTGGTTCCTGAGCCTTGTTATGTAGCCTATTCGCCTATTATTGCGCTTGGCGGCGGCGTTCCCGTAGGTGTAGAAACGATAGCAGAGAATAATTTTAAGCTAACACCGGAAGCTCTTGAAGCAAAAATCACACCTAAATCCAAAGTGCTTATTCTCTGTTATCCAAGCAATCCGACAGGGGCAATCATGACGTACGAAGATTGGCTGCCCATTGCTGAGATCGTAGAGAAGCATGATCTTATCGTCATTTCGGATGAAATCTATGCAGAACTTACATATAATCAAAAGCATGTAAGTTTTCCTTCGATCCCTGGGATGCGAGACAGAACCATCCTAGTGAGCGGGTTCTCTAAGGCGTTTGCAATGACAGGTTGGAGAATTGGATACATGTGCGGAAATTCTGATCTGATTTCAGCAATGCTTAAAATTCATCAGTATACGGTAATGTGTGCTCCTTCTATGGGCCAAGTCGCCGCTTTGGAAGCTTTGCGTAATGGATTAGAGGAAAAGGATCGAATGGTGGAGTCGTACAATCAGCGCCGCCGATTAATTGTTCAAGGTTTCCGGGACATTGGACTGGATTGCCATGAACCTCAGGGTGCGTTCTATGCATTTCCAAGTATACGGAAAACAGGACTTACTTCAGAAGAATTTGCCCACAAGTTGTTAACGGAAGGCAAAGTTGCAACGGTTCCAGGCGGTGTATTTGGTTCCGGTGGAGAAGGTTATCTACGCTGCTCTTATGCGACTTCTCTTACTCAATTAAATGAAGCTCTAGAAAGAATCGGGAATTTTGTTTATAAATTAGAACAAGAGGGTAAATAAAAATATATAATGATGGTTGCCACTTGGTATAAATAAAACTAAAATGTAAACAATTCAACTATTTCCGTAAATTGTAACAATTGGTACGGGTTTATTCGTTTTTATGCTATAATCTGTAAGGATATAGATTTCTAGGGAGGGATTTACCTTGTTTTGTGCCGACTATGATTTGCCGACATACCGAGGTCAATATGCTGTGGATAGCGATAGCAGCACCTCTTGGCTTACACACTCGGAGAAAGCATCATCACGCAATCTTTCCTTGGAAGATGAAATCCATATCCTGCGCAGCAAGATGGAAAGAATCTTTTTAGAAGAGAAGTCTTTTACTTCAGACATAGTGATCGAAATCAGCAGCTTGCTTGATTTGAAGATCAATGAATATATGAAGACCTATCCTAAGAAAGCATAAAAGCGTGAGCTCATTTAACAGGAGAAGACCCTTTTGAGGGTCTTCTTTTTTTGTGTAGCAGTATTGTGATATGATGTGAAATAAGGGAAAAAGGAGGAATTATTAAACGTGTCTAAAAGAAGCGGATGGGCTATAGTTGTATTATTATTCATAGTAATACTCACGGCGTGTGGCAAAGAAGATGATACTGCGTTCCGGATTTTTATGACAGATGATCAAGGTAGTATTGCGGGTATTGAAGATGAACTTCAATCTAAGCTGCAAGAAAAGTTTGGAGACAGAATAACGATAGAAGTCATTTCTAGTCCGATCTATAATCAGCAAAAACTTCTGCTTGAGTACGTTGGACGATCAAATGATCTAATGATTATGCCAGAAAACGATATGAAATCGTACGGTAGAGAAGGTTCGCATATTGCAATTGAGGATGCTTTAAACCCAGAAACCTATAGTCGTGGTTATTTTGAGGGCGGTACATATGAGATTGATGAAAATGGAGAGATTTCTAAAGATATGGTAACGGGGGATCATTTATTTGGGATTCCACTTGATGAAATGACGATATTCAAAGAGCTGAATTATCCAGCAAAAAATTTATTCGCGACCATCCCGGTTTCTACATCTGATATCGCATTAGCAAAAGAAGTTCTCAAGTTTATGACGGAATCGAATTAATTTATAATGAACGGACTAAGTGATATACCAGTAGGAGGGGGGGCTGAGGGATGCTCATTATGGTAACAGGGGGAGTAAGCAGCGGTAAAACCCAGTTTGCACTATCCTATGCCTCAACACTTGCAAGGGAAGGCATTTATATAACAGATGAACATGCAAAACCTTTGCCCGAAAAAATGAGGGCCCCGTCCAAACTGCGCAGAGTACATATCTCTTCACATCAATCACTTCCGGATACACTTGATCACATCAACAGGGAATCGAATTTGTTCCGTGCTGATCACCGTATTGTTGTTATTGATAGTTTGACCAGCTGGATGATTAGTGAATGGAAAAACTGTTGGAACAGTGCGGATCAAGCTCGTATTATAGCAAGGTTGGAGCAATTAAAGGATGTTCTTTTCTCTTATCAGGGATTACTTCTGATTATTACCAACGAAATGCAGGGGAGTTTTCATCCTTCCGAGGAGGAAAAACAATTCATTTCTTCAATGGCTGAGATGAATCGTATGATTGCAGTCAGAAGCGACCAGGTGTTCCAGCTCACTTCAGGCATTGCAAGCGAGATCAGCAGGAACAAAATCAGATATTAAGTGGAGGGTATAATGAAAATATATACAAAATCAGGTGATAAAGGCCAGACTTCAGTGATCGGCGCAAGAGTACCAAAAGACGATGACCGGGTCGAGGCTTATGGCACGATTGATGAATTAAATAGTTTTGTTGGTCAAGCCATCAGTATCATAACGACCGAAGAAAAGTATTCGGACTTAAAAAAAGAACTAGAGACGATTCAGCAGGAGTTATTCGATTGCGGATCGGATCTTGCTTTTGTCAAATTGGAGGAAGGGAATTATAAAGTGTCTGGTGATATGGCAGAACGTTTAGAACAGTGGATTGATCTTCATCAAGCTGAAAATCCGCAAATCGAACGTTTCATTATTCCGGGAGGAGCTGCTTTATCTTCTGCACTTCATGTGTGCCGTACCGTAAGCCGGAGAGCAGAACGCCGGGTAGTAACGCTTGGGTCTCACACTGAAATTAATCCTAGCGTCAGGCTGTATATGAACCGTCTGTCAGATTACTTCTTTGTTGTCGCTCGTACGGCCAATGTTCGTTCCGGTGTTCCTGATGTAGAATATCTACGCAGCAAAAAGGTGTTTCGAAGCAAATGATGTCTTACTATGAACCGATTGTATATGTTGTTCTTCCAGAAGATGAAGGGATGCTTCTAAAAACGATTTTACAAAAAAGATTAGGAGTCTCCCGAAAGTTAATGTCCAGAGTGAAAATGACCGAATGTGGAATTCAATTAAATGGTCAACGCGTCTATATCAGTGAGAAAGTAAAGGGCGGAGACCGAATCGAACTTCGGATGGAAAAAGAGACTTCGGCAGATATTTTACCGGAGCCTATTCCTTTTGACATCATATATGAGGATGAGCATCTACTCATTGTGAATAAACCTGCGGGACTCATTGTTCATCCAACCAGTGGTCACTATACGGGAACACTAGCAAATGGTGTGGTACATTACTGGCAGGAGAAAGGTGAACAGGTACGTTTTAGACCCGTCCACAGGCTGGACCAAGACACATCAGGAGTTCTGTGTATAGCTAAGAATCCGTACGTGCATCAGCATATTTCCGAGCAAATGATGCAGGGAACGGTAGATAAGTATTATACAGCGATTGTGCATGGATATCCTGAACCCGCAGAAGGAATGATTGATGGACCTATTGACCGAGACCCATTAGAGCCGCATCGCCGTATTGTTACACCGGATGGTTATCCAGCTCGCACATTGTATCATATAGTGGAACGTTATCCACATGGCAGCATGGTACAAATAAAGCTTGAGAGTGGACGAACCCATCAAATCAGGGTGCATATGAGTTCGATTGGTTGTCCGCTAATAGGGGATACTTTTTATGGTGTCGATCAGCTCTCACATGCAAAATTTAACCGTGAACAGGCACTACTAACGGATACATGGATGAATAGACAAGCTTTGCATGCCAGCAAGCTTTCTTTCACTCACCCGCTTTCTGGGGAAAGAGTGACGTTTACTGCGGCTTTACCAGCAGATATGGAACAGTTACAAGCAAGACTTGAAGAAGCGCAAGGTTAACAACAATAATAACAAAACAGCTATCGATTCAGGAGGACACAAAAAAATGAGTCAATTAACCGTATATCAATATGCGAAATGCAGCACTTGCCGTAAAGCAGTAAAATGGCTGGAGTCAGCTGGACATGAGCTAACACTAATTCCAATTTTTGAAGAGCCGCCTACGGTAGATGAACTAGCATCACTTGTTGAGAACAGCGGACTAGAATTGAAAAAGTTCTTCAACACAAGTGGAGAAGTCTATAAAGAAATGAATCTTAAGGATCAGTTGAAAGAAATGAGTAGAGAAGAACAGTTAAAACTGTTGTCCTCTCATGGCAGACTGATTAAACGTCCTATTGTGACGGATGGAAGCAAAGTTACCGTTGGTTTCAAAGAAGAACAATTTCAAGAAACATGGGGTTGACCCGATCATCCCTTTTTATAAGAATGACTTTGGTATGGTTTCCATTGTTTTATCCCCAAACCTAGTGCAGCCTGTGCTATAATACAGGTATTATAAATATAGGTATGGAATAGAACAGGAGCGTTATCATAAGTGAGTAATGAAACAAAAGAACAACAATCGGTATTGATCGTCGACGGTATGGCCGTCCTATTTCGCGCATATTTTGCCACAGCTGCAGGTGGATATATCCGTCGTACTAAGGATGGACTGGCCACGAATGCAGTTTATGGTTTTATTCGTTATTTTTGGGATGCAGTTCAGACTTTTAACCCGACACATGTAGTATGTTGCTGGGATTTAGGTGGCGGAACTTTCCGAGGCGAGCATTATGCGGCATATAAGGGAAATCGTCCGGAAGCGCCGGAAGATTTAATCCCTCAGTTTACAATGATTAAAGAAGTAATGGAAAGTCTCGGAATTCCAAACATTAGTGCTCCAGGTTATGAAGCTGACGATTGTATTGGTACATTAAGTCGATTATACAGCGAAGAACTTGATATGAATGTGATGATTCTGTCTGGGGATCATGATCTTCTTCAGCTTGTGAACGATCGTACTAGTGTGATTATAATGAAAAAAGGACATGGTAATTATAAAGTATATACTCCGGATTCCTTATATGAGGAGAAGGGGCTGCGTCCTCGTCAAATCATTGATATGAAGGGTCTTATGGGTGATGCAAGTGATAATTATCCAGGCGTTCAGGGGATAGGCGAAAAAACAGCGATGAAGCTTGTTCAAGAGTATGAATCCATCGAAGGGATTCTTGAACATCTGGATGAGCTTAGTCCTTCTATTCGTAAGAAGATTGAGAATGACATGGACATGTTACATCTATCTCGCAAACTGGCTGAGATCCATTTGGAAGTTCCCGTTGCTTGTTCTCTTGAAAGTTGTGTACTAAGTTTAGATCATCATCAGGTCATCGCGAAATTCGAAGAACTTGAAATGAAAAGTTTGTGCTCACTAATCGGAGTTGCAATTAGTTAAAGATAGAATAAAAGATACGGAAGATTACTTTCCGTATCTTTTTTTGTGTATTTAGGCATTGACCTAAAACCGATTTCGGGGGATTATTAAATAAAGCCGGATGCTAACCTTATACAGCGAAGATAGAACTTCTTGGTATCCAGAAATAGTGGAGGCGTTACCATTGAATGATATTCAGTCCATTTCATATCAGATCATATCTCTAAACATTGGAACCAAGAAACGGATGAAAAGCGGCAGACAAGAATTTTATTCGGCCATCGATAAACATCCTGTTTCAGATCGTATATACCTATCAAAAACAGGGTTTGCCCGTGATGAACAGGCTGATCTGGTACACCACGGAGGTGTAGATAAGGCAGTGTGTGTATTCGACTATCTTGCCTATCCTTCCTACGAAGTTTTTTTAGGTCAAAACTTGCTGCCAGGCGCGTTTGGCGAAAATATTACTGTATCGGGTTGCAGTGAGCAGGACACATATATCGGTGATATATGGAAGCTTGGAGAAGCAACAGTTCAAGTGAGTCAGCCGCGTGAACCTTGTTTTAAACTAGGTGTAAAACACAACGTTAAGGAGCTTCCTTTGAAGTTTCAAACTACTGGGATTACTGGGTACTATTTTCGAGTGCTTGAAGAAGGATATGTATCAGCTGAGAGTGAACTTGTTCTGTATTCGCGAGCAGCTAACAGTGTAAGTATATTGGAAGCAAACTACATTATGCATCAGAATAAAGAAGATCTTCATGCGATACATAAACTTCTTTCGGTGGATTCTCTATCAGCGAGCTGGAAATCGACACTGACAAAAAGAATGGAAAAGCGAAAACTCAACTAGAATGATACGAGAGGGTGTTAATGTGCGAGTATTAGGTGCTATTGAAGCGGGTGGAACAAAGTTTGTATGCGGGATCGGTAATGAACAGGGTGAAATTTTCGAACGAGTTAGTTTTCCAACGACAACCCCTGAAGAAACCATGGCCCAAGTTATTGCTTTTTTTGAAGGTAAGAAATTTGATGCACTTGGTGTAGGCTCCTTTGGGCCAATCGATCCGATTAAGAACAGTCCTACATATGGGTCTATTACAACAACACCGAAACCGTTTTGGGGCGGGTATGACATGATTGGCAAGCTAAAAGAACATTTTGATGTACCAATGAATTTTGATACGGATGTTAATGGAGCTGCACTTGGTGAGTATACTTGGGGTGCTGCAAAGGGATTAGACAGCTGTATTTACATCACTGTCGGTACGGGAATCGGAGCAGGAGCCGTTGTTGGAGGACAGTTGGTTCATGGGCTATCTCATCCAGAAATGGGACATATCCGTGTTAGACGTCATTTGGATGATACGTTTGAAGGATTCTGTCCATTTCATGGGGATTGTCTGGAAGGGATTGCAGCTGGGCCTGCGATACTTAAACGCTGGGGGAAACCTGGCGCGGAACTACCAGCCGATCATCCTGCTTGGGAGATGGAAGCTTATTATTTGGCACAAGCTTTGGTCAATTATGTACTTATTCTTTCACCGCAAAAAATTATTATGGGCGGCGGTGTAATGAAGCAGGAGCAATTATTCCCTGAGATTAGACATCAGTTGAAGTCACTCTTAGGTGGATATGTTCAACATTCGAGTATTATCGAGCATATTGATGAGTATGTAGTATATCCGGAACTTGGAGACAATGCGGGTATATGCGGTTCACTCGCTCTTGCAAAGCTGGCATTAGAAGAACAATAAATTTAATATTGAAATTATAACCATTTATGGTATAGTGTTTGATAACAGAACAGCGCGGAGTTACATGAGGAAGCACCTCTCTCACATGAATATGTGAGAGAGGTGCTTTTTTGCGTGTTACTTTTGTACTGCCTGATTTTGAGAGGAGGCTGGCATGGTAATGAAAATTGTATTTATGAATCAATTATCTGTGACATCAGAGCAAAACGGGGCAAAGTATGCACAATTATGGATAGGGGAAGAAGAAGACTTGTGGCAGCTTGGCTGGAGTAGTATGAATATGGACGAAGAACAGGGGGATATCTGGTATGAAGGAGATTCTTGGAATGAGATGATGCATATCTATCGTTTTCAGCTTGCAATCAAGATGAGTGAAGGCTACCGACCGCTTATTGAGGGCATCTTTCATGAAACCGAAGAGGCGAAACAGCGAAATCAACATACCCAGAAACTGCAATGTTATAGCGAACTTTATGGTCGGGAAGAATTATATCAAGCTTTATGTGTATGGCGAAGACAAAAAGCATCAGCTGAGCGCAAGGCGCCTTATTTTATTGCAAGTAATCGATTGCTTCGGATGATTAGTACCTATGTACCTCATACCTTAGAAGAATTGCGAGAATTACCTGGTGTAGGCGAGAATAAGTTGGCTGAATATGGCCAGGAGTTGCTTGAAATCACCACACAAGAAACGAGAGAGCATGGTTTTCCACTACATTGGGTAGCTACCGTGCTTACGGAAGAGGAATATGAGTCATGGAATTATAGACAAAAAGAGCAGAAGTATAAACAGGAACTGGAGAAATTCAATTTAAAAAAATCAGTCTTAACAGCGATAGCAAGTGGACAATCTCTTGATGACATCAGTGCAATTACGGGTTTGAACCGTAGAGAACTAGTTGATTTTCTGGAGGAACTTGAAAAGAGTGGTTATGATACAGAGATGCTGATCGCGAAAGAACTGACATGGATGACGGATGATGAGCAGGAGCTGATCTGGAATGCTTATGACGAGCTTGGGACAAGCTTTTTAAAACCAATATTACTTCGAGTATATGGTGAAGATCCTGCAGGAGCAGGACCACTAGATCAATTGTATGAGCGGCTGCGTATGGTTCGTATTCGTTACCGAAGACAGACCGAAACGAGCAAACAGGTTGGATAAAAGGAGGAAGGTTACTCTACATAACTTCCGTATGTAACTCATGTTTATGATGTGAAAGAGCAAGGACGATACAACATAAAAAGGTTCCTCCACATTAATGAAGGAACCTTTTTATATATGATATTTACATGAAGATTTAATGAAGAAAGGGAAGGAATCACATTCACAAGAAAACTCAAAATTTCTAAATCCAATCTTTTTTACGGAAAATAAGGTACATCGTGATCCCTAGCGCTGCGATAATCCCAATGACTATAAAATATGAATATTGATAATCTAGCTCAGGCATATTCTTGAAATTCATTCCATAAATCCCGGTAATCAGTGTCAGTGGCATAAATACAGTTGTTATGGCCGTAAATACACGCATGATTTCATTGGCCCGGTTGGAAATACTGGACTGATAAGCTTCTCGTAAGTTACCCATCAAATCTCGATACGTATCAAATGTTTCTGATATTTTTACTGCATTCTCATAGATATCACTAAAGTATTTTTGCAATTGATCATCAATGAGACGCAGATCCTTTTTATTGAGTGTATTAATGACTTCTTTTTGAGGACCGAGCCCCTTTTTGAGCCATAAAATCTCACTTCGCAAACCTATAATTTCATTTAGATGACTTTTCTTAGTATGCATTAAAATATCTTCTTCCAGCTTTTCAATTCTTGCTTCAAGCCGGTCACCTACAGTGAAATAATTATCCACAATGGAATCAATGAGCAGATATAAGAAACGATCCGGTGAATTTACTTCCTGTTCCCAGAGGATCGGTTTCAGTGTTCGCAGTTCATTTACTTTCTGCTTCGTTACCGTAATAATATAATGTCTTCCTAAGAAAACGTTCACCGCACGTAAAAATATTTCCTCGTCATCAAAACGTATACTATTTACAACGATAAAATAATGACTTTCATAGATTTCGAGCTTCGGACGCTGTTCCTCATCACTCAAACAGTCTTCTACAGCAAGATCATGCATGTGGAATAAAGGTTGAAGAACCGCAAGATCGTCTACATCCGCATCAATCCAATAAAATCCTTCTTCAGGCGGAGTCAGTGTATCTTCAATATGATCAAGCGAAGTAAAAACTCCTTGGTTAACATATCTAATTTTCATTTGAACCACTCCTTAAGTAAACTCCCGGAATTTAAGCGGGACAAGCTGAATAACTAAGGAATGTGAACATCAGTGCCGACAAGGGTACGAAAAGGGCAGACATCAGGAATTACGCGTCCCGTTAGCCGGCAAGCTGATGGTACATCCTATGCTGTTATTATCATTCGGCTGCCAGTCAGGCCTCGGGTCGCCGTCCATTTTTGTCACCCCATTATGTTGAATTTGACACTGATTCTTAGTATAACGTGCTATATTTCAGCAATCAAGATAAATGTTTATGGCATATCTTATGTCCGGATTTTCATAGAGGTGACTTGTTTCCAAAGAATCGTTATAAATCCAGTTCTTGACGGATTCATACCTCATGCTATAGAGTAATGGTAACAATTAGTGAATTATTTTCATTTTAAAAAAAATTAAATACAGCGAAATCTTATCAAGAGTGGCGGAGGGACTGGCCCTTAGAAACCACAGCAACCGGCGAGCAATCGCACGGTGCTAATTCTTGCTATTCATGTTTTATGCCGGATGTGGCTTAAAACAAGAATTGAGAGATGAGAGAGGAGCATTACCGTATACGGATGGACGGCCTTTCTCAAGTGTATTGAGATAGGTCGTTTTTGTTTATCTTCCGTGGGAATAAGTTTGCTTCCTTAATAACCTCTCACTCCATTATCCAACAAAATGTTTTTAAGGAGGAATACCCTTGCCCATTAAAATCCCTGATACTTTACCAGCTAAAGAAATTCTCGCAGGTGAGAATATTTTTGTGATGGATGAGACACATGCTTTCAAACAGGACATTCGCCCTTTACGTATCGGTATTCTTAATTTGATGCCTACGAAAGAGACGACGGAGACCCAGTTACTCCGGCTCATTGGCAATACGCCCCTTCAAGTGGATGTGATTCTAATTCATCCGAAATCACATGTTTCGAAGAATACATCTCAAGAATATCTCGATATGTTTTATAAAACGTTTGATGAAGTGAAAGATCTGCGCTTTGATGGACTGATCATCACGGGGGCCCCGGTAGAACAGATGGAATTTGAAGAAGTGACGTATTGGGAAGAGATCCAGCAGATTTTCAACTGGTCCAAAACGAATGTGACTTCAACCATGCATATCTGTTGGGCTTCACAAGCAGGGCTTTATCACCATTTTAATGTACCCAAAGTGGCACTTCCTGAAAAATGTTTCGGCGTGTTTCCACACACGTTAGAGAAATCACATGTAAAACTCCTTCGAGGATTTGATGAGTTATTCCTTGCACCGCATTCCCGTCATACCGAAGTACGCCGAGAAGATATAGAGAAAGTGGCTGGACTTGATATTTTATCAGAGTCTGAAGAAGCCGGAGTATATATTGTGGCAAGTGAGGATGGCAAACAGATTTTTGTGACAGGGCATTCCGAATATGATTCGTTATCCTTAAAGTGGGAATATGATCGAGATAAGGCGAGAGGATTAGATGTTAAATTGCCTAATAATTATTTCCCGAATGATGATCCTAGCAAAACACCGTTGTCCAGCTGGAGAGCACATGCAAATTTATTGTTCTCCAATTGGCTTAACTATTATGTTTACCAAGCAACGCCCTATGACCTTGAAACACAAAACCAGTCTATATCTAAGGGGGACAATACGTTATGGAAAACAAGCTGAGATTAGAAAGTAAGTTGGCACAAATAGGATCAGTGAAAGAACCTGTAACTGGAGCGGTGAACTTTCCGATCTATCAATCGACTGCATTTAGACATCCTGAACTGGGAAAAAGCACGGGATTTGATTACATACGTACGACAAACCCAACTCGAAAAGTGCTGGAAGAAGCTGCAGCTGAACTGGAGTCAGGGGATGCAGGTTTTGCCTGCAGCTCTGGTATGGCAGCGATCATGACGATCTTCGCTAAGTTTGGGCAAGGCGATCATTTGATCATTTCACTTGATCTATATGGGGGAACATATCGTCTTGTGGAGCGAATCCTTGCTAAAAACGGAATTACAGCAAGTTATGTAGATACGAACGATTTAGATGCACTCGATAAGGTACGCCAGGATAATACAAAAGCGATTTTCATCGAAACTCCAACGAATCCGCTGATGATGATAACGGATATTGAAAAAGTCTGTACATGGGCTAGAAAATACGAAATTTTATCTATTGTAGATAATACACTGCTTACTCCTTTCTTCCAGCGGCCGCTTGAACTTGGAGCAGATATTGTTATGCACAGTGCTACCAAATATTTGGGGGGACATAACGATGTGCTAGCGGGTCTTATTGTAACGAAAGGAAAAGAAATTTCCGAAGAGATCGCTTTTCTCCATAACTCGATTGGGGCTGTGTTATCTCCGAGCGATAGTTACCAATTAATGCGGGGAATGAAGACGCTTGCGCTTCGTATGGAACGCCATGAACTGAATGCAACGAAGGTAGCAGAGTTTTTGTTGTCACATGAGCTGATTACAGATGTATATTACCCTGCCTTGCCGGACCACCCGTCTTATGAAGTCCAAAAACGACAGTCCAGTGGAAATACAGGCATCTTGTCTTTTAAAGTGAAAGACGCTCGTTATGTGGAGCCGATCCTAAGACATATCAAACTGATTGCCTTTGCAGAAAGTTTGGGCGGGGTAGAGTCACTGATGACGTACCCTGTAGTGCAGACCCATGCGGATATACCAGTAGAGATTCGTAATGCAGTAGGACTTGATGATCGTCTGCTGCGGTTCTCTGTTGGAATTGAACATATTGATGATATTATTCAGGACTTAGATGCTGCATTTCACGAGGCAGCTTTAGAGCTGGAAGGAAGTGTTGTTCGTGGCTAACAAAAAGGAAGATCAGCAAAACGACTATAAATTCGATACAAAACTGCTGCATTTTGGCGCAGAGATTGATGAGACAACCGGCGCATCCAGTGTACCCATATATCAAGCTTCTACCTTCCACCATCATGATATTTTTTCGCCGCCTACCCACGATTACAGCCGTTCAGGCAATCCAACGCGGCAGGCGCTTGAAGACTATATCGCGCTTCTAGAGGGAGGAGTACGTGGTTTTGCTTATTCTTCGGGGATGGCTGCGATTTCAAGTTCTCTCATGATTCTGTCTGCGGGTGATCATATTATCGCCACAGAAGATGTATACGGCGGAACATATCGTTTGCTAAGCAGCATTCTTACTCGGATGAATATTGAGACTACGTTCGTAGATATGACGGATCTAGAAAAAGTAAAAGCCGCCTATCGTCCAAATACGAAAGCAGTATATATGGAAACACCCTCAAATCCGACCCTGCGTATTACAGATGTAGCGGGCATTACCGGATGGGCAAAGGAAAAAGGGCTTCTGACGCTGCTTGATAATACGTTCATGACACCTTACTACCAAAAGCCAATTGAGCAGGGAGTGGATATCGTACTTCATAGTGCAACCAAATTCCTTGGTGGACACAGCGATGTACTTGCAGGGCTTGCTGTAGCAAGAACAGAAGCGATTGGCGCGCAGCTGAAGCAGCTTCAAAACGGACTTGGCACGGTACTTGGCGCCCAAGAGTCCTGGCTATTGATGAGAGGAATGAAGACGCTTGGTGCTCGTATGGCTCATTCAGAGATCAGTGCGACGAAACTTGCAGCTTGGCTTATGAGCCGCTCTGACATTCCTTCTGTATATTATCCAGGTCTACTTCATCATCCAGGAAGAGAAGTGCATGAGAAACAGTCTACGGGATACGGTGCAATTGTATCATTTGATGTAGGTTCAGGAGATCGAGCGAAAGCTGTCCTGAATAAAGTTCGTTTACCTCTTGTTGCCGTAAGTCTGGGTTCAGTGGAGAGTATCCTGTCCTATCCTGCAATGATGTCTCATGCAGCGATGCCGAAAGACTTTAGATTAGAGCGAGGCATAACGGATGGTTTACTTCGTTTTTCCGTTGGACTTGAAGATATAGATGATTTAATTGCCGATTTAGATCAGGCATTATCTAACACATAGCCCAAAATTTTTCTTGTCATAAGAAGCATGCTAACATTAGGTGCTTCTTTTCACATGTATCCTATGTTACGATATATAAGACAATATTTGATATTATTGTTACATTTCTAACGATAAGGGAGGCTGCCGTATGAGTGCGGTGAACCATATCTTAAATAAAGCGTTGAACGGAGAACGTCTGAATGTAGAAGACGCTATTGCTTTGTTTGAATCTGATGAAGTTGAAAAAATCGGTGAAGCAGCTAATGTAATTATGAAGCGGATGCATCCCGAACCAATCACCACTTTTGTTATTGGCAGAAATATTAACTACACGAATGTGTGTGATGTATACTGTCGTTTCTGTGCCTTCTATCGTAGACCAGGCTCTGATGAAGGTTATGTACTGCCGGATGAACTCATTTTCCAAAAGATCAAGGAAACGGAAGAAGTAGGCGGAACTGAAATTCTGATGCAGGGTGGTACAAATCCGAATTTACCATTCAGCTACTACACGGATTTGCTTCGTGGTATTAAGGAACGGTTCCCTAATATTACGATGCATTCTTTCTCACCAGCTGAGATTATGAAAATGAAAGAAGTATCAGACGGACTTTCTCTAGAAGAGGTGGTGCGTCAAATTCATGAAGCCGGACTTGATTCGCTTCCAGGTGGGGGCGCTGAAATCCTCGATGACCGGACTCGCCGCAAAATCAGTCGTCAAAAAGGCTCATGGCGTGACTGGATGGACGTGATGCAAACCGCGCACCGAATTGGTATGAACACAACAGCTACGATGGTTATTGGTTTTGGTGAAACGATGGAAGAGAGAGCTTTACATTTACAACGTGTGCGTGATGCTCAAGATGAATGTATTCAGAACGGATATGATTCGGAAGGATTCCTTGCGTTTATTCCATGGACTTTCCAGCCAGACAACACAAACCTCAAAAAAGAGCGTCAAACACCAGAAGCTTATCTAAAAACGGTAGCAATTAGTCGTTTGTTCCTGGATAATATTAAGAATATTCAGTCTTCTTGGGTAACGATGGGGCCTGAGGTAGGTAAACTTTCGCTTAGATATGGATGTAATGATTTCGGCAGTACGATGATTGAAGAGAATGTAGTATCTGCTGCGGGGGCAACCCATAAAGTCAATATTCATTCTATTCTGGATCTGATTCGTGAAACAGGTAATGTTCCTGCTCAGCGAAATACAAAATACGAAATTCTTCGTGTTTTTGATGAATCTGATAATGCGGTTGTGAATGATTTTGTTATGCAGAACTAATTTTCCTTATATAAAATAAAGCGTACAAGCATAGCAGCTATGCTTGATGTGAATAGGAAAAACCCTTGGACTTTAAAGTCCAAGGGTTTTTTTATAATCGATTCATATCCCTATCGAATAGAATGCTAGCATGTGGATCGATAGAACGAACGATATATTTGATTCGGCGAGATTCAAATAGATGTATTTTGTAATATAGTACAGGTAGTGTTTCCCATGGCTCGGAGCCATGGGTTGTCTCTTCTAGTCTGTCTTCAGATGCTTCGGGATCACGGTGTAACCGAGTCTTAATGGAATGTTCAATCCGCTCTTTCTCGGCACTTACAATACATATCTTACGATTAAAGGTATATCCTCTTAAAGAAAAGTGAACACCTTCAAAAGCAATCAGATAGGCGACAATGGAATACATCGCTTGCTGTGTACCGAATGTAATTCCGGCCGTGGTAAGCACGACCAAATTCACAACCATAATGACTCGTTCTAATCGATATTTTGATCGATTATTATTGGTGTGATCCATCGGCCGGATCGCTAGTGTATCCAGCGTACCACCTTCATATAAAACCATCCCAATTCCTATTCCGAGGAATAAGCCACCGCAAGCCGCAGCAAGCAGTGGATGTTCAATCAGAGCAGGAAAGGAATGAAGCATGAGAGAGCTAAGTGATAGAACCACTAACCCAAGAACCGTTAGTAGTGCATATTGCCTCTGGACTCTTCGGTAAGAAAGAAGTATAAAGGGCAAGTTAAACAGAAATAAGAAAAGTCCTAATCGCATCTCGGTTTGATAGGCGAACATGGCTGAAATTCCTGTGACACCGCCGATGATTAATTGATTCGGATGTAAAAATAACTCAAGCCCAATAGAAGCAAGAATTCCCCCAAGAATAACAAATAGCAATTTCTTTATCCATATTCGGTAAGATAGTTTGGCTGATGAGGAAAGAACGGAGTGTGGAGATTGATTCATCTTTGTTTCTCCTTTTCCTACATATTTGCGAACCCTTTATTCATTATCTATAGGTTTTTCTTTTAACACTTTAGGATTTGGTTTTTTCTTGTTATCTTCGAATTTGAATATTTTATTAATTCCACGGTAGATATGTTTTGATTCTTTCGTCAGCAGAGGTCCTAAGATCGCCAGAATTAAAACGTATATAGCAGCAAAAGGCTGGATAATCATCATCAGTCCGCCCGCTTGAGCCATGTTAGCGAGAATGATAGAAAATTCACCACGGGATACGATGGTAAGACCGATATTAGAAGAAGCTTTCGTTGAAAGACCCGCAGTTCGTCCCGCAAGCATACCGGCTACGAAGTTACCAATTAGAGTAACAACCACCGCAATTAGAGCCAACCAAACGGCTTCTCCACCAAGTGACAAAGGATCAATAGATAATCCGAAGCTGAAGAAGAAGATGGCACCAAAGAAATCTTTAAATGGCAATATCAAATGTTCGATGCGCTTCGCGTGAGTTGTTTCTGCAAGAACCAGTCCCACGAGAAGGGCACCGATCGCTTCAGCAACGTGAATCGTTTCAGAGAATCCTGCAATGAGGAACAATGAACCGAAAATAACGAGGCCAAACAATTCATTATTACGAATATTAAGCAACTTATTGAGCAGAGGAACCAGTTTGCGTCCTACAATGATGACGACAAGCATATAACCAAGTGCAATGAGAGCACTTAAAATGACACCGCCGACTGAAGAGGAATCACTGAGAACAAGTCCTGAAAGAATCGAAATATATACCGCAAGGAATACATCTTCAAACATTATAATTCCAAGAATCATTTCCGTTTCAGGATTAGCGGTTCTCTTCAGATCAACTAGCACTTTCGCTACAATGGCACTAGACGAAATTGTGGTAATCCCCGCAATAATGAGTACTTCTGCAATCGGAAAGCCTGACATAAATCCTAGCAAAAGTCCCAGGGTAAAGTTAATGCCTAAATATATACTTCCACCAACTACAATCGATTTACCTGATTTAATCAATCGTCCGACTGAGAATTCGAGTCCTAGATAGAAGAGCAGGAAGAGCACACCTATACGACCAAGGAATGAAATAAAAGGCTCGCTCTCAATAAATCGAAAATCGAGATGCCATATCTGTGCGGCATGCGGTCCTACTGCCATACCAATCAAAATATAGAAAGGGATGACAGAAAAACGCAGTTTTGAGGAAATCAGTCCGGCTGCCGCGATGAGTGCAATTGCCAAACCGACTTCAAGTACTAAATGATCCATCGGTTCACCAACTTCCATCCTTTAAGATTTGTTTTAATTTTTGTTGCTGATGTCTTTCTCCGACCGCGACTACTGTTGAGTCAGCTGTAATCTGGACATCAGGACCAGGACTTACATGTTTGTTTTTGTTATTTTTATCGACTACGGCAATAATGGTTGCTCCTGAGTTCTGCCGAATATCTAGTTCACCTATAGATTTGCCAACACAACTGTAATTCGCATCAATTTTATACCATTCGATAATAAGATCATCGAGCGTCATTTCCATACGCTCTAGTTGTTTTGGTTTGTAAGTCATCCCACCCACGATAGCGGCAAGCTGTCTTGCTTCGTAGTCTTCAAGCGTAATCATTGAAATACTTTGTTCTGGGTCATTATATTCAAAGTGATACATTTCACGTCTTCCGTCGTCATGAATCACGATAATTACTTTATCACCACTGCTTGTTGTCGCTTGAAATTTACGTCCGATTCCAGGCAGGTCTGTTTCACGAATTTCCATATAGATTAAATCCCCCTAAAGTTTGTTTATAGCCATGAATTGATTTCATAGCAGAGTACATAAAGTTTTTACAATTCGTTTTCTCTATGCACTTACAAACGTGGAGGTAAACTTAACGGGTTTAAGATAAAGCCGGCGCTTTATATTGTCATAAAACACCTTGAAAGGCGGCTCGATCATCGGAACCCGAAAGATCATCAGAATGGACAGTATCGTAAAGAGGTATTGCAAAGGGTTGACGGCAGTTAACTTCTGGGGCGACATCGATTTTCGGATCATTGCTTTAGGGTGATTATTCCCCGAGAATTCCAATGGTTCCATGGTTGATTCGTCAACAACTAAAATAGAATGTGACCCTGCAGTCGTTTTACCGAGGATGGGGATTTGATAGGAAAAAATCACAAATAAACATAGAAAAATCAGTAAGAAACGCTGAATCCAATTCTCTTTTTTCATCCCATCCCCCTCTCTGCAAGATACTGTTACTAAAATAATAACACAAATTTGTTCGGACTCCAAATTCGTTTTTCTTCTTACTATCCTGAGAATACATGACATTCTTTCCATTAAGCCGCTTCGTATATCCCCTTCGACCGGACCATATAATAATTAGAGAAGGGAGTGGGTCTTGTGGAATTGTTCGCGGTATGGACAGAAGTAAACAGCCAATCAGCAGAAGATTGTTTTTATCGATTCATCAAAAATAAAACAAAAGGTCTACATATAAGCAAACAAGGCTTTCGATTTTCTTTTCGGCAATATGGGGGCAAGGCAGCATGGATATGTAAAGGAACGGAAAGTCACCCCGGCTTTAAGGAAGGCTTACCTCGGATGTATCAGATTATGGCTGCAGGCATAGCTGATTACATACTTGATCAAAAAGAAGAAGAGCAGCTCGACCAGATCCTGAAGCGTGAATGTGTAAATATGGATGCTGAGGAACTTTCACGGGTCAAATTAATATGTGAACCTTTGCTGAGATCAAGATTCGAGACCGAGCAGGGGACGAGAGAACGAAGGCATGCCAAGCTAACAGAAGGGCTTATACAGGGGATGAAAGAAATACCTGTAATTCATCTTGATGGTGTACTACGATTTCGGATGCAGAGTTATAAGAACGAACTTCATGAAATCGTGGAATATGCATTAGATGAATTTTATATGGATCGGCAGTATGAGGAGTTTATGAGTCTTTTGAAATATTTTGTTTATTTTCAAGAAACGAAGGTGCCTCTTGTACATGTCGTGCATAAAGATCAACACGAATTTGTGTTATATGATGAGTACATGCGGCCTCTGGTTTTGCCTCCAGATGAAAGTGTTATTATGGAGATGCCAGGTATAGAACTTGAAATGGAAGTCGAAGATATGATTATTAGCAGGCTGATCTCTATTTCTCCTAAGAAAATGAAACTGCATACGCAGACTCAAGATTTTCCGGTCATTCGATCCATTACACAGATTTTTGAAGATCGAGTGGAGATTTGCCATAACTGCAGATATTGCTGTTCGATGAAAGAAACGGGGCTGCTGACGCTTGACGAAGAGGAATCTTTAGAATTATAATAACTGGTATTAAAAGCAATGACAAAGACATGAGCCGTAGAAAATGGGCCGTACAGAGAGAAGAAACTTGGCTGTAATTTCTTCCGGATACCAACTGCGACTTACCCCTTTGTAGCTGTGGTTTAGAACGCTTGCATTTATGCAGACAAGTAAGAACCGCCGGATTCATGCCCGTTATCTTGCATGCTTCAATGAGGGTTGTCCTGTTATGTGCACTTGCGCATGATAAGAGACAACTGAATTAGGGTGGAACCACGAGTATAACACTCGTCCCTTTGCCGGGACGGGTGTTTTTTGCGTCTGCAATAAACATAGCATCGTTCCCCGGCATCCAAAAGGATAAAGGAGGAAATAACAATGTCAGTAAGTATTAAATTACCAGATGGTTCTGTTCGCGAATATGAGAACGGAGCTAGTATCCTTGATGTAGCTGCTTCGATTAGCAGTGGACTCAAAAAAAATGCACTTGCAGGTAAAATGGATGGGATTGTTGTCGATCTTTCCACTCCGCTTCGTGAAGGGGCACTTGTTGAAATTGTAACTTATGATTCACCTGAAGGACTTGAAGTGCTTCGCCATAGTACTGCACATTTGCTGGCACAAGCCGTAAAACGCCTGTTTGGCAACAAAGAAGTCTTTTTGGGTGTAGGTCCGGTGATTGAAGACGGATTCTATTATGATATGGATCTTGAACATGCACTGAATCCGGAAGATCTGCAAAAGATCGAGAAAGAAATGGAACGCATCGTTAATGAGAACCTTCCTATCGTACGTAAAGAAGTGAGCAGAGAAGAAGCGATTCGAATTTTTGAAGAAGTTCAAGACCCTTATAAACTGGAGCTCATTCGTGATTTGCCAGAAGACAGCATCATTTCCATCTATGAACAAGGTGAATTCTTCGACCTTTGCCGTGGACCGCATGTTCCATCAACTGGAAAAATTAAAGTGTTTAAGCTGATGAACGTAGCCGGCGCATACTGGCGCGGAGACAGCAAGAATAAAATGCTTCAACGGGTATACGGAACTGCATTTGCGAAAAAGGCACAACTGGATGAACATCTTCATTACTTGGAAGAAGCTAAAAAACGGGATCACCGTAAGCTGGGTAAAGAACTGAACATGTTTACTTTCTCTCAGCTGGTCGGCCAAGGGCTTCCTATTTGGCTTCCCAATGGAGCAAAACTTCGTCGTACCCTGGAACGCTATATTGTAGACCTTGAAGAAAGTTTGGGTTACAAACATGTGTACACTCCTGTTCTAGGGAATGTAGAATTGTATAAAACTTCTGGACATTTAGAGCACTATGAAGAAGATATGTTCCCAAGAATGGTGCTTGATAATGAAGAACTTGTGCTACGTCCAATGAACTGTCCTCACCACATGATGGTATATAAAAGTGAAATGCACAGCTACCGTGATTTGCCGGTTCGTATTGCTGAGCTTGGAATGCAGCACCGTTATGAAATGTCAGGAGCACTGACTGGTTTACACCGGGTTCGTGCAATGACTCTAAATGATTCTCATATTTTCTGCCGTCCGGATCAGATCAAAGAAGAGTTTGCTCGTGTCATTGAGCTGATTATGATTGCTTATAAAGACTTTGGTATTCACGATTACCGCTTCCGTCTATCCTATCGCGATCCTCAGGATACTGAGAAATACTTCCCGAATGATGAGATGTGGGAAATGTCGCAGCGCATGTTGAAGGAAGTAGTGGAAAGTCTGGATATGCCGTTCTATGAGGCTGAAGGAGAAGCTGCTTTCTATGGTCCGAAGCTTGATGTTCAGGTAAAAACGGCACTAGGCAAAGAAGAAACATTGTCGACTGTTCAGCTCGACTTCTTGCTTCCAGAGCGTTTTGAACTGGAGTATGTAGGAGACGATGGACAGAAACACCGTCCAGTTGTTATCCACCGCGGTATTTTGGGAACTATGGAGCGTTTCACTGCATTCTTGCTTGAGAATTATGCAGGTAATTTGCCACTGTGGCTTTCTCCAGTTCAAGCAAAAGTGATCCCTGTATCGGTTCATTTTGAGAAATATGCTCGTGAAGTGGAAGCGAAGCTTAGACGCGCGGGAATTACGGTAGAAGCGGATCTGCGTAATGAGAAACTTGGCTATAAGATCCGTGAAGCTCAGCTTGAGAAAATTCCTTATATGTTCATCATTGGGGAAAATGAAATGAATGACGGCAGTGTCTCTATCCGTAAACGTGGTGAAGGTGATTTAGGAGCTAAACCTTTAGATGAAGTTGTACAAATGTTACAAGAAGAAATTCGTACGCACCAAGTCTAAAAGTAGTTAGATAGGCTCGGATGAATAGATTGTGTGTTTTATGGGGACCCTCTGCTAGAGAAAGGGAGGAATTAAACCTATGATACACCCTATGATTCGGCGATGTTCTTCAGCTGTTTTGCTGATGCTGCTGATTTGTTTTTCAAGTAATGACTTAGCCGTTGCCGTGAATCTACAACGAAGTGAGCCGGATGAGGCAAAAGAAGTGCTCGCTCCGCCAACGGAACAGGTGGTCGGGACAGTAAATGTGACGGCGACAGGTTATACTGCGGGATATGAATCAACAGGAAAAGGTCCGAATCATCCACTATATGGCATCACTTATTCTGGTGTAAAAGTACACCGGAATAAACAAGGGGTTTCGACCATTGCCGCAGACCCTTCCATATTCCCACTCGGAACGGTACTTTATATACCTGGGTACGGGTATGGAATTGTAGCTGATACAGGATCTGCTATTAAGGGCTCCAAGATAGATCTGTATTTTCCAACGATTAAGGCGGTATACAGTGAGTGGGGCAAAAAAGATGTGCAGGTTCAAGTGATCAAGCTAGGAAAAGGGAAATGTACGGAACAGATGTTAGAGCAACTTGGAGATGCCATAATGGTCAATCAGAGCATTCCAGATGCCTTGCTGAATGAAGAAATATAATTATCAAAGAGCTTGCCTGGGTAGTAACCTACCCAGGCAAGCTCTTTTCTTTTTTTTGAATAAGAAACAGCTAATCCTCACATAATACGGACTGAGGTAAGCAATACCTCAGGTCAAGCAAGTGACCTACACTTGCAGGAGAGGGAGGTGAATCTGACATGAAAAAAGTGAATTCTCAAGGTACGCAAAGTTCTCAAGGTTTTCAAACTCCGAATGAGAAATACGATGCTGAGTTTGGTCAAGAAACGAACTCTGCAGCTGAGAAAGTAAAACAATCTTCAGCTGCTAAAGTACAAGATAACTACCAAACTCCGGATGAAAAGTATGACGCTGAGTTTGGAGTAGAGAACACAGGAATTAAACAACAAAACCAACAAGGTCAACAAGGCCAACAAAAATAATGTAAGATAAATAAACAGACCCTGAAGAATATTCTTCAGGGTCTGTTTATTTATCTCTTTAGTTTTCAACTCAGTCTCAAGACCGAGTTCGATTTCATTCCTGCGCCGCTCTTCTTATCGCGCTATCTAGTTTACAATAAGTACATAATTAGTAAAACTAAAGAAATATGAAAAAAGAGAGGATGTACGAAATATGGCAAACCGTTTAATTGGAGCTGTACTGCTCATCGGAATAGGTATATTGGTGTTTTATCACGTATTAAACGGGGGGGACTTTAGTCTTGGCTACCTCTTCTCCACATTTTGGCCCGTCATTTTTTTGTATCTTGGATTTAGTTCCTTTAAAGAAAAAAATTATATTGGCGGTCTCATCTTGTTGGTTCTTGGCGCACAATTCCTAAATAATAATTTAGGGTATTTTTCTTTCTCTTTTGGAGACCTTTTCCGGTACGCAGTACCTGTAGCTTTGATCGGGGGCGGTCTTTACGTACTCTTAAGCCCGAGAAGAAGGGATCGTAAACATGATCAGAGAACAAAAGAAGAGGGAGAATATAAGGTACCTCCTGCACCACCGGTTGAACCAAGCCCGCTTTACTCCGATTTAGATCAACAGTTTGAGCAAAAGTTTGGATCAAGCGTGAAAGACGAAGATAACAAGAAGTATGAACAAGACAGAGAGAACAATCATTACGGAAAACATAATCATAATCATTATCGTAAAAATACGGATTTTCATGATGCGAAAATAAATAAATCGACTTTCATAGGTGATATTCGTCTGGGAGATGATTATTACGAACTGAAACCAACCAATATATCTCAGTTTATTGGAGATACCGTAATTGATTTAACGAAAGCACAAATTCCATATGGAGAGACACGAATTCATATCTCTAGCTTTATAGGGGACATAAAAGTCTTTGCTCCAAAGGATATGGAGATTGGGATTATGGTGAATTCCAACTCGTTTATCGGTGATATGGATGTTCTCAGCAATTCAAAACATGGTTTTATGGGCAATGCGGTCGCAGAAACTCCCGGTTATAGAGAAGCGGGAAAGAAAGTGCGTATTATTATTAGCGTTTTTATCGGCGACGTTAAAGTGAATTCGGTAGGTTAACACGATGAAAATGATATTTCGAACGGTTAAATGGGAGCTATTGTTATTTTTCTTAATGAATAGTGTAGTTACAGTAGGAATACTCTATAGCGCTTTTCGAACGGGGCATTTAGGATCAATGATGCCTCAGACCTGGCTTTACTATCTGGCGCTTATTGTGGCTACAACTCTGATTATTGGTTATATTGCTGGACTGCGCGTCCAGCGAAAAATAGATGTGCTGAATTTAAATATGCTGCAAGTAACGAAAGGGAATCTTTCTACTCGAATTGATGCGGATGAGGATGCTTCTTTTTCGGGAATATTCCCACAATTCAATGCAATGATGAATGCAATTGAGGAACGGATGAAATGGGTACAAAGACTGGGAGAACAAGAGGTAATAGAGAAGGAAAAAGCGGCAGAAGCAGCGGTACTGGAAGAGCGGAGAAGAATGGCTCGAGATCTACATGATACCGTAAGTCAGCAATTATTCGCCATGCATATGTCTGCTTCTGCTCTTCCATCTTTACTTAAACAGCATCATGAACAAGGAAATGTAGTACTTGAACAACTGATTATAATGTCACAAACCGCTCAAAAGCAGATGAGAGCGCTTATTGCTCAGCTAAGACCTGTAGAACTGGAGAACCGAAGTCTCGAAGAAGCCCTTGATGCTTGGTTTCCGGATTATTGCAGACAAAATGGACTAAAGGGAGTAAAAGAACAAGAGTTTATTGGGGAGATTTCTGAAGCTATCGAACACCAAATGTTTCTTATTATCCAAGAAGCAATGGCTAATATTGTGAAGCATGCAGGAGCAAGTCTTGTTAGTCTGTCGATACGAGAAGAAGAAAGGCAAATTGTGTTCAGTGTTAGTGATAATGGCAAAGGTTTTCGTCCGGAGGAAGCGGGAAGGCAAGGTTCATACGGGCTTACGACAATGAAAGAGCGAGCTGAGAAATTAGGAGGAAATGTAGAGATTATTGCACATCCGGGAGCCGGAACAACGATAAGAGTGCATATACCTAAGTTTAAGGCTGATTCATAAAGGAACTGTCAGGCGTAGATATGAAAGGGGAGATCTCAATTGGAACTAGAAAAAACGAAAATTATGATTGTGGACGATCATGATATGGTCAGAATGGGACTAAAAACATACATAAGTTTGGATCCTTCTTTTGAAGTGGTATCGGAAGGGAAAGATGGACAACATGCCTTACATACGTTACAGACCTCTGCTCCCGAACAATTACCCGAACTGATTCTTATGGATTTAATGATGCCTGTAATGAATGGTGTGGAAGCGACAAGAGCCATACTATCTAAATACCCAGACATGAAGATCATTATATTAACCAGTTTTCTGGAGGATCATTTGGTACTGGAAGCGATTGAATCGGGAGCAGTCAGTTATGTGCTTAAAACGATTTCAGCTGAGGAACTTGTTTATGCACTGCAGGGAGCAAAACGCGGGATGCCTGTAATGACCAATGATATCTCTCAAGCGCTTACGCGAGGGCTCAGACAAAAAACCGTTCGAGAAGACGACTCGGGGATGACGGAAAGGGAGCGAGAAGTTCTGTTACTCATTGCCGAAGGGAAAAGTAATAAGGATATATCAGAAGAATTACATATCAGCATCAAAACCGTCAAAACTCATGTAAGTAATCTGTTAATGAAATGTGAGATGGATGACCGGACACAGCTGGCAATCTATGCCCACCGTAAAGGCTGGGCGAATACATAATAAGATTTGTTTTTTATTTCAACAATTTTACATGTTTTATCTCCTTTTTAATTGTTTTTAATGTGTATTTAAGGTTTAAAGTACAAAATAAAGACAGTTAAACAATATCCCTTGGAAGCAAGGGGTTTAGGAGGATAAATAAAATGAGCGAGAATAACAATAATCGTTATAACCGTGAAGAGGATGAACGTGAATATAATAGAAGCGGCGAGCAACGTTCTCCTGAGAACAGCGGTGAATCTTACTACTACTCATATGGACCATTTCAATCTATTAACTCCGATGGGAAAGAACAAAGTTCGAATAATGTAAATGAGGTAGAAGTAACGCCACCAGATCCAATTAAACCGGTTCCGACGATGCTCGAACGGAATTCCAATGGTTTTGCTCGGTCCGGTCATACAAGTACGAATGCAGGAACAGGACAGAGTGAAGGCAATGGAAACGGCGGAAATCGCAACTGGAAGTATAACCAAAAACCGAAATCCAACTTTAAGACAGGGGTTACTTCTTTTTTTGCAGGCATGATTGTTGTATCACTGCTAATGTTCACCGCAGACCGTATGAACCTGTTTACTCCGGACACTGCATTATCGAATAATGAAACAGCGCAAAGTTCTACTTCTGATGACAATAGCGGATCAACAAACACAGGTAATTCTGGTGTAACCACTTCACTTCCCGTGGGATCTACAGACATTTCGAGCGTGGTAAGTAAAGTGAGTCCTGCTGTTGTGAAAATTGAAACTTTGTCTAAATCAAGTTCCAACAGTTCAAGAAACAATTCTTATTACAATGACCCTCTTTATCAATACTTCTTTGGTGGTAATGGCACGAATGGAAGTAGTAATAATAACAATAACAGCAATAATGGTTCTTCTGATCAACTTGTACCGCTTGGTATTGGTTCAGGATTTGTTTTTGAAAAAGAAGGCTACATTCTTACGAATGAGCATGTGATCTCTGGCGCAGACGTCATTCAAGTTACGCTTGAAGATAATACAAAACCTTATGAAGCAACGCTTTTAGGTAGCAGCAAAGATCTAGACCTTGCCGTTCTGAAAATTGAAGGTGACAACGATTTCCCAGTAGCAACCCTAGGTGACTCTGATAGTACAAAAGTAGGTGACTGGCTGGTAGCGATCGGAAACCCAGAAGGGTTTGAACATACGGTTACAGCAGGTGTGCTAAGTGCGAAAGATCGTACGATTACGATTAATGATGAAGATACGGGTGAAGCTAATGAATATAACAATTTGCTTCAAACCGACGCTTCCATTAACCCAGGTAACTCCGGGGGACCTTTGCTTAACCTAAACGGCGAAGTCATTGGTATGAATGTGGCGGTAAGTGCGGATGCACAAGGAATTGGATTTGCGATCCCATCTTCTGTTATTCAGGAAGTAGTAGAAAAACTGAAAAATAATGAAGAAATTCCGAAAGAACCAGAACCATTCATTGGTGCATCTCTGATGAACTTGACTCCAGAAGTGGCAAAACAAATGGGAACAGACCTCACAGAGGGTTCCGTAGTGACCAATTTAATTTATCAATCCCCAGCGTATACTGCAGACCTTCGTCCATACGATATTATTACCGGCATTAACGGTACGAAATATGCAACTGCGCAAGATTTGATTGAACAAATTCAAACGAAAAAAGTGGGCGATGTCATTACACTCAATGTAAATCGTGATGGAAAAGATATTGAAGTCAAAGTAACCATCGGCAACAAAAATGATTTCAACACGGAGAGCAGTTCACAAAGCGTGCAGCCTTAATTCGAGTAGCAGATTTATGGACTGCAACACAGAAGCGAAGGGAATCAGCCCCTTCGCTTTTTGCTGCTAGAATGGGTGCATGCTTGTACGTTGACTGATACAATATAAGTAAAAAGTGAATCAATTTCATAATACCTTTAGTTGCTTTATCAGGAGTATATGAGTATGGAATTGATTCAAGTGTATAGAGAAAAAGGAGATGCTGGGGTGCGTTCAACAATATTGGTTATTGATGATGACGAAAAAATTATTTCTATGCTAAGAAGAGGTTTGGCGTTTGAAGGTTACGATGTATTAACTGCAGCAAATGGAGCGGAAGGGCTTCAAAAGATGCTGGAGGCCGATCCTGATGTTGTTGTTCTTGATGTTATGATGCCAAAAGTGGATGGATTCGAAGTATGTAGAAGGGTTCGCGAAGGAGGAAGCAATGTCCCGATCCTAATGCTGACCGCAAAAGACGAGATTGAACAACGAGTCAAGGGGTTGGATCTTGGGGCAGACGACTATTTAGTGAAGCCATTTGCGCTTGAAGAATTGCTTGCACGTGTACGAGCTTTACTTCGCCGTAAATCAGAGACAAATGGGGAGAGCAGTAATCGGCTCAGTTTTGAAGACATCTTGCTCGATTATGATTCACGCGAAGTACATCGTTCTGGAGTAAGACTGGATCTTACCGCGAAAGAATTTGAACTCCTGTACCTATTTATGCAAAACCCGAGACGTGTGTTATCAAGAGACTTGATTATGGACAAAATATGGGGATTCGATTATAGCGGAGAATCGAATGTACTTGAGGTTTATATCGCTATGTTGCGTCAAAAAACAGAAGAACATGGAGGAAAACGTGTAATTCAGACCATTCGCGGTGCAGGTTACATTTTGAGAGGAGACTCCTAGTATGTCCATCCGGTTACGGCTAACTTTATGGTATTCAGGCTTGCTTGCCGCCGTACTGCTGCTTTTTGGGTCCATCATATATGCACTTGTGTATCATTATGCTTACCAGGATGTCGAAAATGAAATTTTGAGACAAACCAGAAGTCTTAGCAAGAAGATGGCCGTTGTGGTTGTACCCAACTCAGATTTTACGGAAGAGCTTAATTTGTTGTTACCGGAAGAGGCGAATCAACTCGCAGATCTGCAAATTTATGTCCAGTTATATAATTATGAGAATAATAAAGTGGTGACTTCAAAAAACCTGAATAATTTCAATTTTGAAGTGCCTGCAACCATAAATGAGGCTATGGAAAATGAGGGATGGAAACGGATGCTTGTGGATAAGACTCCTTTCCTTGTCTATCAATTCCCATTCACTTATACGATTCAAGGAACGACAGAACAGGTTAGCGGTCTACTGCAGGTAGGTTCGATTACGGCATCAGAAGATAAATTAATGGATCGTTTGCTTTTTATTCTGGTGTATGTATCCATTATTACGATTATGCTCGCCATGAGTGTAGGACTGTTTTTAGCTCGGAAGTCGATGCGGCCGCTTGTTCATATTATTAATGCAGCCAATGGTATTCAATCCGGGAATGACCTAAGTGTGCGGATTGAGTACGATGGACCAGAAGATGAAATAGGTAAACTTATAGGAACAGTAAATAAGATGCTTGCTCGTACGGAAGGGTTCTTCAAAGAACTTGAAGATGCTTATGCTGCGCAAAGACGCTTTGTTTCCGATGCCTCTCACGAGCTGAGAACGCCGCTTACCACCATTCGTGGAAACACCGATTTCCTGAAGAAGCTATGGGATCCGGAAACAGATGGCAGTAAACAAATGAGTGAGGAGATGAGAAAAGAAATTACCTTAGAAGCCATTGATGACATCTCAGATGAAGGAAAACGAATGAGCCGTCTTGTGAATGATATGTTATCCCTAGCGAGAGCTGATACTGGTCAGACGATTGATCTTCATCCTATTCCATTATCTATCCTCGTGAAGGAAGTGGCGCGTCGGGCGCACCATCTCGAACGGACGGCGGATTGGAATTATGGTGATTTGGAAGTGCTGAATGGTGTATATGTGCTTGGAAATAAAGACTATTTACAGCAAATGTTATTTATCTTTATTGAAAATGCCTTTAAATATACACCAGAAGGCAGCGTAACCCTGGATGCGATCCTTTATAATGGTCAAGTGGGCCTTAAGATCAGTGATACGGGTATAGGGATGGATAAAGATGAGGTCCCTTATATTTTTGATCGTTTTTATAGAGCCGATGAGTCCCGCGGGGTTACAAAAGGAACAGGGCTTGGTCTTTCGATTGCCAAATGGATCATTGAGGAACATGGCGGTTCTGTAGAAGTTGTGACAAAGCTAAATGAGGGTACGACTTTTATTATATGGCTTCCTTTGGTGTTGGCTCCCCCTCTCGAATAAGGTATACTAAGACTACGTTTAGAAGAAAGCAGGTGGCAACATGGAAGTACTACGAATTTCACCACGAGGATATTGTTATGGTGTGGTAGACGCTATGGTGCTAGCGCGACAAGCAGCAAGCAACTTGGATCTACCAAGACCAATTTATATATTGGGTATGATTGTGCACAACAGTCATGTAACGAACTCTTTTGAAGATGAAGGTATTATTACACTTGATGGGCCAAACCGTCTTGAAATATTGGAACAGGTAGACAAAGGTACTATCATTTTCACTGCACACGGTGTTTCTCCTGAAGTGCGTAAGATTGCGCGGGAAAAAGGGCTGACTACGGTTGATGCTACTTGTCCTGATGTAACCAAAACGCATGACCTTATCAGAGAGAAATCAGATGAAGGTTATCAGATCATTTATATCGGAAAAAAAGGGCATCCTGAACCAGAAGGAGCTATCGGTATTGCACCACATTCGGTACATCTCATTGAGAGAGAAGAAGAGATTGAGGATCTCGATATCCCGAAAGGGAAGATCATTATTACCAATCAGACTACGATGAGTCAGTGGGATATTAAAAACATTATGAAAAAGTTACTCACAAAGTTCCCAGGAGCGGAAGTTCATAATGAAATCTGTCTGGCTACTCAGGTGCGTCAAGAGGCAGTTGCTGAACAAGCAGGTCAAGCTGACCTTGTTATTGTGGTAGGTGATCCTCGTAGTAACAACTCCAATCGTCTTGCACAGGTATCTGAAGAGATTGCTGGAGTGACAGCTTACCGGATTTCCGATGTTACTGAAATCAAACAGGAATGGCTCAAAGGCGTCAATAAGGTAGCTGTTACTTCGGGTGCTTCGACACCTACACCGATTACTAAAGAAGTCATTAATTATCTGGAACAATACGATGCAAATGATCCTGAGACATGGGAGATTCAGCGTACAGTGAATATGAAAAAGCTGCTTCCTCCAGTGAAAATGAAATCGTAATTTATTTTATATAGTGAAGAAGACCTGGTGAATGGAACCGGGTCTTCTTCTTTTTTTTAGGAAACGTAAGAAAATAAGCAGATGTAGCGGTATCAATTCAATATAGGGAGCATAAAGTAAGGAGAGCTTGACGAGAAGTTATAAAACATGTATAGTTGCTTTAACGTATAAAAGCTTAAAAGCGAACAAGCGTTTAAGTGTAATAGTATAAATAACAACTGAGGTCTATCATAGAAGTATGATTTCACATTCGAAAGGTGGAGAATAATAAAATGATCGTTATAACAGGAAACACCACACCGGAAGAACAGATTCAGGATATTATTTTAGCGATTGAAAAGGAAGGGCTTCAAGTTCACCTTTCCCGCGGAAATGACCGGACCGTCATTGGACTAATCGGAACTGTCGAACCTAAACTAGCTGAACACTTACGACAAATGAAAGGTGTAGAGAACGTAGTGAAAATTTCGAAATCTTACAAACTAGCAAGTCGGGACTTCCATCCTGAAGATACCGTTATTTCTATTAAAGGTGTAAATATAGGCGGTGGCGAGCTCGTCGTAATGGGCGGACCTTGTGCGGTGGAATCGGCAGAGCAGATTGATGAGATCGCGGGTCTTGTAAAAGCAGCGGGCGGTCAAGTACTGCGCGGCGGAGCATTTAAACCTCGCACAGGACCATATAGCTTTCAAGGAGTAGGAGTAGAAGGTCTTATTATGATGGCAGAAGCAGGGAAAAAGCATGACCTTCTGACTATTACGGAAGTCATGACGCCCGAATATGTTGATATTTGTGCGGAATATGCAGATATTCTTCAAGTGGGTACTCGGAACATGCAAAACTTTGATTTGCTGCGGAAGCTGGGTACATGTGGGAAGCCAGTTCTGCTCAAACGTGGATTTAGTGCAACTTACGATGAACTTCTGAATGCAGCGGAATATATCCTTGCAGGGGGAAATCCAAACGTCATGTTGTGCGAAAGAGGAATTCGTACGTTTGAGACGTATACTCGTAATACCCTGGATTTGACAGCTATCCCTGTTTTGAAAGACCTTAGCCATTTACCTGTTATCTCTGACCCAAGTCATGGTACAGGGCGCAGAGAGCTTGTAGAACCGATGACAAAGGCTTCTGTGGCTGCAGGAGCAGACGGACTCATTATTGAAATGCATACAGATCCAGATAATTCAATGACAGGTGATGGAGTTCAATCCCTGTTTCCAGATCAATTCGCTGGACTTCTTCAAGATTTAGAGAAGCTAGCTCCCATCGTTGGTAAAACATTCAGCACAAAAAAAGCACCTTTGATTCATCAAAACTGATGTAAGGTTTGATATTTTATGAATAGCCTATAACCTCGTTCTATAGACCGAGGTTATAGGCTATTAGTCTATAATCCTATTGTTCCTGTTAGTGTCAGCAATTCTCACACTAGCATAAAAAATACCTGACATAACTATTGACGATGTAAGATTTGGGATTTATACTTACCTCAGTTGAAAATTAGATTGATGAACATTCACAAGGCTAAGGGTGTCTAATGTTCGGAAAAATTGGGAGGAAGAACACATGTCTGTTGAAAATGTATTGAAAACAATCCAGGAAAACAACATTGAGTGGGTCGATTTTCGTTTTGTAGATTTATCTGGTCGTGCGCATCACATTAGTTTGCCATCTACCGAAGTAGATGCAGAAACGTTCGTTAATGGAGTAGCATTTGATGGATCTTCCATTCCAGGCTTCCGCGGTATCGAAGAATCTGACATGGTTATGATGCCAGATCCAGCATCCACTTTTATTGATCCGTTTACTCAACATCCAACTATTAATATTATGTGTGATATATTTACTCCAGATGGTGAGCGTTATGAACGTGACCCGCGCAGTATCGCTGTAAAAGCAGAAGAATATCTGGAAAAAACAGGGATCGGTACTCGCGCTAATTTCGCTCCTGAATCTGAATTCTTTATTTTTGATGATGTGCGTTATGAAAGTGGAACAAACAGTGCTTCTTTCTTCGTTGATTCCGAAGAAGCGGGTTGGAACACCAATCGTAAAGAAGAAGGCGGAAACCTAGGATTTAAAGTCCGCGTAAAAGGTGGATATGTTCCTGTGGCTCCAGTAGATACACAACAAGACATCCGTAGTGAAATGTCTCGTTTGCTTGAAGAAGCAGGCATGCGCGTAGAACGCCATCACCATGAAGTAGCTACAGCAGGTCAAGCCGAGATCAATTTCCGTTTTGACACCCTTACGAAAACAGCAGATAACCTCCTCGCCTATAAATACATTGTACATAACACAGCACGTCAATATGGTAAAACAGCAACATTTATGCCAAAACCACTGTTTGGTGATAACGGTAGCGGAATGCACGTTCACCAATCCATCTTTGACGGTGATACTCCTTTATTCTATGAAAAAGGCGGATACGCTAACCTCAGTGAAATGGCACTCCATTACATCGGCGGTATTTTATACCATGCTCCAGCATTAATTGCACTAACTAATCCAAGCACTAACTCATTTAAACGTCTTGTACCTGGTTATGAAGCTCCAGTTAACCTCGTATATTCCAAAGGAAACCGTTCTGCAGCCGTACGTATACCCGTTGCAGCAGTAACACCAAAAGGTTGTCGTATTGAATTCCGTACTCCGGACTCTACCGCGAATCCATACCTTGCATTTGCAGCAATGCTAATGGCAGGTCTTGATGGAATCAAACGTAAAATCAATCCTACGGAACTTGGTTACGGACCCGTTGATAAAAACATTTATGAGTTGCCTGAAGATGATAAAGCGAACATTCGCAGTGTTCCCGCTTCACTGGAAGAAGCACTCGATGCACTAGCTGCTGATTGTGAATTCTTGACTGAAGGCGGCGTGTTTACAAAAGATTTCATCGACAATTACATTAAATTCAAACGCAATGAAGCTAAATCCGTTGCAATTCGTGTTCATCCACATGAATATAGTCTGTATTATGACTGCTAAGTAGCACTTATATCCATTTCGTCTTTTATAAACCCTCGGGAGATTTTTCCGGGGGTTTCATAATATTGTAATATATGTAACAGATATGAGGTATAAATACACTTGATATCACGAACGTTTATTGCTATTATAGCCATTATCATACGTATCATTAGATGTCATATAAAGATAACAGGGAGAGAAGGGCGGTTACTATAATGAATAAAAGAGCGTTCAATTTCAATGCAGGGCCAGCAGCATTACCATTAGAGGTGCTCGAACGGGCACAGGCAGAACTTGTAGATTATAAGGGAACTGGCATGTCTATTATGGAAATGTCTCATCGCGGAGTAGTATATGAATCAGTACATAATGAGGCTCAGGAACGTTTGTTATCTCTTCTTGGCAATCCTAAAGGTTATAAAGTATTATTTCTGCAAGGTGGAGCGAGCACACAGTTCGCTATGATCCCTATGAATTTTCTCTCTGCGGGCCTAACAGGTAGTTATGTTAATACAGGCAGCTGGGCTAAGAAAGCTATCTCAGAAGCGAAAATCATTGGTGAGACCCATATTGCTGCTTCTGGTGAAAGCAGTAAGTTTATGAAGCTGCCAGATGTATCAGGAATAGAGATGGCAGAGAACACAGCTTATCTGCATATGACTTCTAATGAAACGATTGAGGGAACCCAGTTCAAGGATTTCCCAGATACGGGTAATACACCGCTAATCGTAGATATGTCCAGTGATATTTTGAGCAGACCTCTGAATATGAATAAATTTGATATGATTTATGCTGGAGCACAGAAAAATTTGGGGCCGTCAGGGGTTACAGTAGTCATCGCCAAAGAAGAAATGCTGACAGATTCACCAAAAACAATTCCATCTATGCTTCGTTATGATACGTTCTTAGGAAACAATTCGCTATATAACACGCCTCCATCCTTTGGAGTGTATTTAGTAAATGAAGTGCTGAAGTGGATTGAAGAACAAGGCGGACTCGCGCAAGTCGAGAAAGCGAATGAGAAGAAAGCAGGATCCATCTATCAAGTCATCGATGAAAGCCAAGGTTTTTACCGGGGCTGTGTAGATGCTGAGGATCGTTCTAGAATGAACGTAACTTTCCGTCTGGCTGATGAAGCACTGGAGAAGGAATTTATTAAACAGTCGGAAAAAGAAGGTTTTATCGGAATTAAGGGACATCGGAGTGTAGGTGGACTCCGCGCTTCCATTTATAATGCGGTTCCCTATGAAAGCGTAAAGGCGCTTACAGATTTTATGAAAGAATTTCAGAAAATAAATGGTTAATACATGAATTATTAAAGAAATTTTCATTTACCTCCCACAAAAGTTTGTGGGAGGCTTTCTTTTATATTATAATTTAATTCTTATACAGTTCATACAAGAGGAGAAATGAGTCAGATGGCATTACACATCGTATTAGTGGAACCCGAGATTCCGGCGAATACCGGCAATATAGCAAGAACTTGTGCTGCAACAGGAACCCATCTTCATCTTGTCCACCCGCTTGGTTTTAACACAGATGACCGTACGTTGAAACGGGCAGGGCTGGACTACTGGCATGCCGTAAATATTGAATATCATAATTCTTTTGAAGAAGTACAGCAGAAATATGCCGGCAGTCGGTTTTTTTATGCAACTACAAAAGCAAAGAATAGATATTCTGACTTCCAATTTCAGGATGGAGACTTCCTAGTTTTTGGAAAAGAGACGAAAGGGCTTCCTCCGGAATTGATCGCCGAGAATCAGGAAACCTGTATGCGTATGCCAATGTCAGATGCAGTCAGATCTCTAAATTTGTCCAATTCTGCGGCAATAATCGTATATGAGGCGCTAAAACAACTGAATTTCCCTGGAATCGAATAATTTGGTTTGTTTTGGTAACCATCTTTCCTAATTATGGTAACTAAAATAAAGTTAATAATTTTATTAATTATTGCAGGATTCGACAAAAACGTAGCGAATGTATAAACTATAGTACAATTGTACCTAGAAATATTTTGAACAGGAGTGTGTACTGTTAATGAAACCTGCTGGAGTAGTACGCAAAGTAGACCAACTTGGAAGAATTGTGCTTCCTAAATCTTTACGTAAGAGATATCAAATGAATGAAGGAGATCCTGTGGAGATCCTCGTGCAAGGGGATCACATCATCCTTGAGCGCTATCGTCCAAAATGTATTTTCTGTGGATCGATGGAAGAAGTAAATGATTTTAAAGATCGTTATATTTGTGCTTCTTGCCTCACAGAAATGACGGGGCTTCAAGAGAACGCCTAATCGTCTGATAGCAGACGGATATCGCAGGCGTGATAGATAACTTACGTCTAGAAACAACAAAAAAAAGCTCTCCTCATATAGAGGGGAGCTTTTTTTGTTGTTTCTAAAGACCTTTTGTCTTGTCATCATTATAGGAGGACGTCAAGATTCCTACTGTGTAAAGGACAAGGACTATCGTGATGATCCAGAAAGTCAACGAGAATGACATGTCATCCACCTCCTGTTAATCTCGCAGCCCTTATTATACCTATTTTTCAGCAAAAAAGGAATCATTTCCCTGTTAAAGCGATTCGCTGATCATTAAATCGATTTATTCATAAAACAAAAAATGAGTAGGTACTTTTCTAAGATTTCCGTCAGATGGATCATTTACAACCTTTCCATTCAGAACAAGAGAGGCTGAGCCGCCTCCATCAAGGTTATAGGCATCTTGAACTCCAAGGGTATACATTTTATGCTGGAGTTCTTCTAAGGTGGCACCAGAGCTTCCTTTTTCGTTGTAACCGTCGATTACGAGAATAAGCAGTTGATCATCTTTATAATTGCCAATGACGGTACGAGGAGCACGGCGCGGTGTGTTTTTCCATTTGGAAGGGATAATGGTCTTATTGCCGTTTTTCATCAGCATAGGGACAAATGTAGCACCAAATACAGGCTCTTGCTGATCTAAGGCATATTTGCTGAAGTACTTCCCGCCAATGAGTTTCCCCTCTTTATTCAACCCCACAAAAGCGAGATCTTTTATACTCGGATGAAACCCTGTTACGTATTTCCCATCTTGTACCGTTGTGCTAAGCGGATATCTTTTTCCGCCGCTATCTGCATATCCACCCGCATTGATTCCTGCCACGGCTCCACCGCGAAGAACAGCTTGGAGGGTAGTTTGAGAAGATCCAAGCGTATCGTCAAGAGCCATTTGCATGGCGGAAGGATCTTTGAGTTTTATTTTCATCGCAAATCCATGATAAGTACCGGGATTAACTTTGAAAAGTTCAATACGAATACGGTCACTATCGACGACTTCGAATGGCACACCCAGTTTTGCTTGAATCCGCCGATTATAGACCGCTTCAGGCTTTTTGGCTTGAGCTGCCGTCATATTCGCAATACTTTGCATAGTTTTGCTCGTACTGTTATAAAGCTCGGTTGTTCTTTGAATGGACGAAGAAGTACTCTCGGCGAGTGCTTTTGCGTCATCCAAGTCACTCTTAATTCCTTCGGTTGTAGACCGAATATCACTTGAGGGAACATATTGTTCCACCGGCTCTGTAAATTCAATAACAAGGGGCTGCTGAAGTAACAAAAGACAGAGAATGATTCCAACAAACGGTGCGGTCGATAACATCAGGAAACGATTCAATCTTCTAATAGAAGTGATCATTTAAGTAAATCCATTTTCTTCTGGAGCGTGTCCAGTTGTTTTTTGACTTCTCTAAGCTCCGTGTACAACTGATTACTGTTATCGGATGTGTTACCCGCATTGTCTTTTGTAAAAGTCAGCAGTTCATTAAAAGTATTAACTTGCTCCTGGATCGCAGCAATCTCGGCAGCAATATCTTCAATTTGGAGCTGATATTCCTGTTTGACAGCGGTGAGCTGTTCATTCGTATAGGTTTTCATCTCTACTACCATTTGCTGTTTTAGATAATTGCTATAGGAGTAGGCTGCAAAGACACCAATAGCAATAATAATGATCCATAGGATCAGGAACATGCGGACAGAGCGTTTATTCTTACTTGCAGTTTGCCTAGTAGGATGGCCTGGTGACTGCTCTGTAGATAGATTCAATTTTCACCACTCCTCGCATTAATCGACTATATTCTATGATTTTCCAGACCTCATTCTATCATGGCCCTATCATTTCCGCAAAAAACGCCTTCTAGGTGCAAATAAAGAAAAAGAGATTGCATCGGAAGGAAGTCCTAGGATACAATTTCATATATAGACCAAATTAAGGACTTAAGAGGGATGCATTTTTCGACAATATGTGATCTGTTTATCCATTTATGTATGGGGCTTCCTCTAAACAACCATTGCCGCACATATAGCGCATAATTCACAAAC
The DNA here is from genome assembly GCF_965111595.1 of Paenibacillus sp. Marseille-Q7038. Classification (NCBI taxonomy): domain Bacteria; kingdom Bacillati; phylum Bacillota; class Bacilli; order Caryophanales; family Paenibacillaceae; genus Paenibacillus; species Paenibacillus sp. Marseille-Q7038. The sequence goes on from NZ_CBCOOM010000001.1 coordinate 564,007, forward strand.
AGGCTATAACATCGATCTAACGATCTTTTTAAACAATATATCAACTAATTTACTAGGGGGAGTTATTATGAGAAAGGAATGGCAGGTGGTCTTAATTGATATTCATCCAACGAGTATGCTAGGTACAAAGCTGATTTTGGAAGAACATCAAGACTTGTCTGTAAAGGCAATGGTTTCAACAGGAAGAGAGGGACTTGAAGAAGTAGATAGATTGCATCCGGATCTAGTGCTAATGGATTATAAATTACCTGATGGAGAAGCTGAGCATTTCATTGAACAGATGAAGCAGTTATCAGCAGACACGCACATCATTGTAATGACAGATGAAGATGATTTGAAACTATTCAGAAAATATATCGGAATCGGCGCGAGCGGAGTCATATCTAAGCAATCTTCACCACTGAAACTGATTCATCTTATCACGGGTTTGCGTGAAGGACTCGCTTCTATTCCTCTAACATGGCTGCAGAATGAAGATTGGGGTCAGCTAGGAGAGCCAGATCTTGATGTGGATATCCAGCTTACCGATATGGAGAAGTTTATTATGGAAAGAATTGTCCAAGGAATCACGTACGATAAGATCGCTAAAGAGATCAATGTAAGTCGCAGATCAGTTGATAATTATTTGCGAAAAATATATACGAAACTGGGTGTGTCGAGCAGAGCACAAGCTATTGAACAGTTCACGCTCTACACCAAATCAAAAAAACAACATGTATAATTGAACAGGTAGAGAAGGCATATTGCTTTGTGGCAGCGAATAGCTTTTATAGGTCTAGGTTCTTGTTATAATTAAGCGAGGGTCATATTTCGAATAAAAATTAGGGAGGACTGACATGGAATTTTCATTTGCTTCCCGTGCCTCAAAGTTATTGTCTTCTCATCTACATAAGGTGAATAAAGAAGAAAGACAGAATTCTTTTATATCTCTTGCAGAGGAATTGCCGGCAGAGGAGTTTTTTCCGATTAAGCGACTAGGAGAAGCGGCTCGTATGGTATTATCTTCGGATCCTTCCGTTTTGCAATATGGAGAGCCGCAGGGCTATGCTCCGCTTCGAAGCTGGATCAGCGAGGACTGGAAGCAAAGAAGAGGTATGCATACGTTAGCAGATCAGATTTTGCTGACGGCAGGAACTCAGCAGGCGATAGATCTTATTACAAGGTTGCTTGTGGATATAGGTGATTCTGTCGTGGTAGAAAATCCGACTTCTCCAGGATGCCTTCAGGTGTTGGAAATGCAAGGTGCTAATATTATAGCTGTAGAGAATGACCTGGAAGGTTTGTTACCAGACCGCCTAGAAGAGCAGTTTCAAAGTGTGAAACCGAAACTGCTTTTTGCTGCACCCAGCTTCTCAAATCCAACCGGGATCCTATGGAGTATGGAGCGGCGTAAAGCCGTACTGGAATTATGCCGTAAGTATGAAGTTCTTATTATTGAAGATGATTCCTACGGCGAACTGCATTTTGGATCAGAAGCGGCGGCTTCCCGGTTTTCAATATCTTATCCTACTCTGTATGCGCTCGATGCCATGGATGGCGGGAATCAAGTGCTTTATATAGGTTCGTTTAGCAAGACCATTGCACCTGCGATGCGGACAGGATGGGCTGTTGGAGACCAAAGGTTAATCAGAGGGATGTCTACTTTAAAACAAATGGCGGATTGGCAATCAAGTTCAATGAATCAACAAATATTATATTTTTTACTGTATGAATCTTCTTTTCGGTGGAAAGAACATTTGGCACTATTAAACAGGGAGTATGAGGTTAGACTCAAGCTGGTCCTCGAATTATTAAAGAGGCCAGGGTTCAAGGAAGTGAAGTATCACCCGCCATCGGGAGGAATGTACTTGTGGATTCAGCTTCCACAAGGGCTGCATAGTGAAGCGTTACTGAGAGCATCCATGCGACTTGGCGTCGCTTTCTTGCCAGGAAGCAGATGCTCGCCTGGGAGGCAGGCGGATGAGTATATCCGAATCAACTTCAGCAGGCCGGGAAGAGAAGAACTGCTGTTAGGGATGAATCTAATCAGTGAAGCGATACAAGAATTCACTGCTAGAAGATAAGGAACCTCCCATACTGAAGGGGGGACTTTTTTTTAGGTATATCATTCCAAAACGAAATAAATGGTTGCACTCACTAACATTTTTATATAGAATATGTATTAATCAGTTGCATTAACTTTTTCAGTTGTTGTGACGTTAAGGGCTGTAGCGAATGTTCTAAAATTATTAATGTCAATCATTATTTTTTGATTTGTTACAGTAACTATTCTTATCAAATGGGGGAACAAACAATATGTCTAAAGTTCTATTTATTAAAGCAAACGACCGCCCAGCGGATCAAGCAGTGAGTGTTCAAATGTACGATGCATTCTACAATGCATATAAAGAAGCAAACCCAACAGATGAAATCGTAGAATTGGATCTGTATGCGGCTAACCTGCCAGCTTACGGTAACAATGCTGCAACAGGAACATTCAAAGTAGCGAAAGGGTTGGAAACAACTCCTGCAGAACAAGAAGCTGCAGACCTGGCTGCTTTCTACCAAAAACAATTCTTTGAAGCAGATAAAGTGGTTGTTGCATTCCCGCTTTGGAACTTCACTGTACCTGCACCGCTTGTAAACTACATATCTTACCTTAGCCAAGCTGGCGTAACATTTAAATACACAGCTGAAGGTCCAGTAGGTCTTGCTGGTGACAAAAAAGTGGCACTTCTAAACGCACGTGGTGGCGTTTATTCTGAAGGTCCTGCCGCAGCAAGTGAACTTGCTGTGAAATATGTATCTTCCGCTTTCGGATTCTGGGGTATTCAAAATCCTGAAGTTTACATTATTGAAGGACACAATGCATTCCCTGATCGTGCTGCACAAATCGTTCAAGACGGTTTGAAAAATGTTGCGGAAGCAGCTGCACGTTTCTAATAAGTAATGGTAAGTAAAAGGCTGTACTTCTACCTCGAATGAGGAAGAAGTACAGCCTTTTCTTTCATAAGACAAGTCTATGTTATTTTTTGAATTCATCATCAGCAAGCACACTTTCAGCAATAAGATAATCATTTTGAGCAAGCATGCTTTGCTGTAAAACACTTTCATAGGTTGCTAAAGCTTCCTTGCCAGCGGGAGTTAATCTATAGCTACCTCGCTTAATGCGTTCAAACCAACCATAATAGTTGTTTTGAAGAATGGAAGCAGCTGTACTGATCCCTGTAGTTCTTGCGAGCTGTGCTGGAGAAGCGAAGGGCAGAGGCTCAAGGGCGAAGGCTACTCTTAGAGCTCTTTCGCGGTAAGCAGTGACTAATTTCGTTTTGTGGCTGCCGCCTAGGTTATAATCGCCGCTGCGACCCTCAAACTCACGGAGCAGTTTTTGTTTACGTATGGATTTTTTTGATTGTAGTTGTAATTGTGGTTGACATAAGATATCTACAAGGGCAGGTTTTGTCTTATAAATAGTTACGGTAATCAGTCCAAGTCCAAGCTTTTGACAAAGCTCTGTAATTTCACTAAATCGCTGGTTCACAGCTCCGCGCTTAGCACGGTTGCGTTCAACAGCGAGGTAGACATTGCTACTTATTTTTAATCGCTGCATCCCCTGAAAGAGCAGGGATAAATTAAAGGTTTTTTTAATCTCCACAATCAGTGGATCAGTCAATCCTTCTTTAACTCCAACAAGATCACAATACCGGATCTCGGATTTAATATGATACCCTTGCTTTTCAAAAAAGGATTTAACGGGTTCATATAATTCGGTTTCGTACCCCACGGCCATCCCTTTATCAAACTCCTTTATGAATTTACCGCTTCTAATAGCGCTTGTTTTCTCATATACGTACAAGTATAACATTGCTCTTCTTTCTTCACCCTAACATACCTTGCGCTAGGATTCCAAAACATTTTCTTTACCTGGTTCATCTTATTTTTTGCATCAAAAAGAGAGACCTGTCACAAAAAAAGAGGCAACTTATCCGAATTAACGCATAGGTATGTAATACACTTTTTTTAGATCAAAGTGTCGGACTTCTCTCACTAAAGTGATCAAGAACTGAAGGCGGAGGAGCTTAGACAGTTAGGAAAAGATGGGTTAGCAGTTCATGGAATGGACCTATTCGGAGTGGATGCTGAATCACTATGGAGCCATGGGAGGTACGAAAGAGCATGAATATTTTTGAACGCGTAGCTGAATTTCGAGCGGAAACCGATCGATTGTCATGGACGGGGACATTTAAAGACTATATTCAGATTTTGCAAAAGGATCCTACGCCTGCGATGACGGCTCATGCCAGAGTGTATGAAATGATCAAATCGTATGGTGTGGAAGAGAAAAATGGTCATAAACGGTATAAGTTTTTTGAACAACAAATTTTTGGACTAGACCGCAGTGTAGAAAGATTAGTCGAGGAGTATTTTCACTCCGCTGCAAGAAGACTGGATGTCCGAAAACGGATTTTGCTCTTAATGGGTCCGGTCAGCGGCGGAAAGTCCACACTCGTCACGTTGTTAAAACGGGGATTGGAGCAATTCTCACGGACAGATAAAGGAGCAGTTTACGCAATAGAGGGCTGCCCTATGCATGAAGATCCGCTGCATTTGATTCCACTTGAACTAAGGCCCGAAGTAGAGAAAGAGCTTGGAGTACGTATTGAAGGGAACCTATGCCCATCTTGCCAGATGCGCCTTCGTACGGAATACGATGAAGATATTGAAGAAGTCCGAGTAGAACGTGTCTTTATATCAGAGGACAGCCGTGTTGGAATTGGAACATTCAGCCCTTCAGATCCGAAGTCGCAGGATATCGCTGATCTCACCGGAAGCATTGATTTTTCGACCATCACAGAATATGGTTCTGAATCAGATCCACGGGCCTATCGGTTTGATGGAGAACTCAATAAAGCGAATCGTGGACTCATGGAGTTCCAGGAAATGCTGAAATGTGATGAAAAGTTTTTGTGGAACTTGCTATCACTTACCCAAGAGGGGAACTTTAAGGCAGGACGTTTTGCACTCATTAGTGCAGATGAGCTTATCGTTGCTCACACCAACGAATCAGAGTACAAATCTTTTATATCGAATAAAAAGAATGAAGCATTACAATCCCGGATGATTGTTATGCCGGTTCCGTATAACTTAAAGGTTTCGGAAGAGGAAAAAATTTATAAAAAGCTGATCGAGCAAAGTGACATGCGTCATGTGCACATTGCCCCGCATGCTCTTAAGACAGCTGCCATTTTCTCCATACTTACTCGTTTAAAAGAATCAAAAAAACAAGGAATGGACCTTGTTAAAAAAATGCGGATGTACGATGGTCAAGAAGTGGAAGGATATAAAGAAGCAGATCTAAAGGAAATGCAAAATGAGTACCTTGAAGAAGGAATGACAGGGATTGATCCTCGTTATGTCATTAACCGAATCTCCAGTGCACTCATTAAACAAAATCTAGAGTGCATTAATGCGCTTGATATTCTCAGAGCCATTAAGGATGGTCTGGATCAGCATGCTTCTATTACGAAGGAAGAACGTGAGAAATACCTCAACTTCATCTCCGTTGCACGTAAAGAATATGATGAACTGGCGAAGAAAGAAGTGCAAAAAGCATTTGTCTATTCTTTTGAAGAGTCCGCGAAGACTTTGTTTGAAAATTATCTTGATAACATAGAAGCGTTCTGCAATTGGTCGAAAATTCGTGATCCTTTGACAGATGAAACGGTGGATCCAGATGAGCGCCTTATGCGCTCTATAGAAGAGCAGATTGGAGTATCTGAGAATGCAAAAAAAGCGTTCCGTGAAGAAATTCTAATTCGGATCTCCGCATACTCGCGTAAAGAGAAGAAGTTTGATTATAACAGTCATGATCGCTTAAGAGAGGCCATCGAGAAGAAATTGTTTGCAGATCTTAAGGATATCGTGAAGATTACGACATCGACGAAGACACCAGATGCGATTCAATTAAAGCGGATTAATGAAGTCAGCTCTAGACTTATTGATGGGCACGAATACTGCCCTGTATGCGCGAATGAACTTTTGCGTTATGTCGGCAGCTTGTTAAATCGTTAATATTTAATTCGAAAGTGACTGTAACCGTTGCTCGACTGTAGTACATGTTTTTCCCATCCATCCACTTTGATTTAGATGAATATCAGCGTTAACTTTAGGCACTTGACATCTGCCGGGTTAACGCTTTTATTATGAAAATAAGGAAAATATTTGATGAAACAGGTCCTTAGGACTATGTTTATCTAGTGAGTTCGTTCTATAATGATCAAGTACGAAGAGAGATGTGCACGAAAATTTAGTAAAGAAAGAGGGATCAAATGGTGATGATCGATGTTTCACAAGAAAGAAAGTTGCAGCTTGATTTTATAGGTCTAACAAATAGTGAACTAGAGCTTTTAAAAAGCCATCGCCCTATTTTTGAACAAATTGTTGGACAGGTTGTTGATCGTCTATATGAACGAATCGGACAGGTTGAAAGTCTTAGAACCATCATTGAGAAACACTCTACTATAGATCGACTCAAAGAAACACAACGCTGGTATTTTTTATCTTTAGCAGACGGTGTCATTAATGAATCTTTTATAGAGAACAGAATTAAAATAGGTTTAGTACATTCCCGCATAGGACTGAATACTGATTTTTACCTAGGAACATATATGCTTTATTTGGATTTAGCCACTCAGTACATGCAGGCAGTGCTTCCAGATGATTGGTATCCTGTCATTCATGCGTTAACCAAAATGTTTAATTTAGATTCCCAGCTTGTATTAGAGGCCTATGAAACAAAAGAAAAAGATAAGATTAATGAGGTTGTACAAGAACAGGAACTCATGTTAAAAGCAATTACAGAAGTATCGCAAAAGCTTACAGGAATGATCGATGAACTACATAGAAACACACAAGTAATTTCCAAAACGGCTGGAGAGACAGCGGCATCGCAAGATTTGGCTCATGGACTAATTAATGAATTGAATCAAGAAGTACAGCATATACAAAAGATGGGCACGCTCATTCGAGATATATCAGACCAAAGTCATCTTCTTGGATTGAATGCAGCGATAGAAGCAGCTCATGCTGGAGAGAGTGGAAGAGGTTTTGAAATTGTGGCGGGCGAAATCCGTAAGCTTGCAACCGGGTCTAAGAAAGCGATGGACCAGATTCAAGGTGTAGTAGATAGTATTATGACAAAGCTAGCTCAAGTGAGTAAAGAATCAGATAATACAACCGGTAATACGGAAAGACAAGTTCACAGTTCTAAAGAACTCATGGCTTTTGTTTCGATGATGGAAGGTGTCTCTAAAGACTTGAAAGAGTTACAGAAAAAACATGTATAGGAAGAAGAATGGAAAGCGCATTCATTTGATCTATGAGGTTTTCTAGTTTTCCGTTATAATGGTGATTATGTGGGTCTATATACTACCCAGCTTATAAGGTAACGGATAGACTATGATTGATATAGAGGTGATCAAATGGCATCGATACATGATGTGGCTAAGGAAGCTGGGGTCTCAGTTGCTACCGTTTCTAAGGTGCTGAATGATTATCCAGATGTAAGTGACAAAACTCGTAAAAAAGTGAATATGGTAATTGAACAGTTACACTATCAACCTAATGTGGTTGCCCGGGGACTCGTGAAAAAAAGATCTTGGACTGTTGGTGTCCTCCTGACTGTCCCGTTTACCAACCCATTTGTAGCGGAACTGCTGGAAGGAATCAAAACAGCGCTTGAAAACAGCGGATATGATTTAGTTCGGCTATCTACCCGTTTTGACGATCCGAATTATTCTTTCATCAAACATTGCCGCAGCCGGAACGTGGAAGGAGTCGTCGTGTTTGGTGTAGAGCGTGAGAACCCGAGTATAGATGAATTGATACACTCGGACATACCTACTATGTTTGTAGATACAGATATTGTGGGTAAACGTGCGGGTTATATTACAACGGATAATCAGAATGCGATCCAGATGAGTGTAAAACATTTATACGAACTGGGTCATCAGAAGATTGCTTACATTTCAGGTACCCTTGGGCCGTCCATTGCGAACATGCGGCTTGAAGGTTACAGACAAGGGCTAAGAAACTGTGATTTGCCTTATTTAACATCGTATCTTGAGGTTTGCGATTATTCATTTGACGAAGGGGCCGCAGCGATGCGACGCCTGCTCCAGTTGAAGGAGCCTCCTACAGGTGTTGTCTGTACATCGGATCTGGCTGCTTTTGGCGCGATCTATGAGATAGAAAGACATGGTCTTCGTGTCCCAGAGGATGTTTCAGTTGTTGGTTTTGATAATACCTATCATGCCCAAGTGTTTAAACCAAATTTAACGACAATTAACCAAAATATTTATTCTATCGGAATCAAATCTATTGAGTGCCTGATTGCCTTAATTGAGAATCCTGATTTTTCACCTCCTGTTATTACGGAGCCGTCCGAATTAATTGTCAGACAGACGACAGCAAGCCCAAGTATTTCGATATAATGTTTTTTTAAAGCATCTCCAGAAAGCAGCCTTTTGATCATAATGGTCGGCAAAGGCTGCTTATTCTAGAGATGCTTTTTTCGTTAGGGGAGGTTTAATTCACCTGAAACACTTATTTTTAAGAAATTTGATCAAATTTTCCTGAATGTCTATCATGACGGGTATTCGCACTATATAATGGTAAAGGTAAAGTGAAGATAAGATGAATGTTCAACAATCAATTACTTATGGCTATGAATATAAAGGAGTTCAATTCATTGAATAAATTATTAAAATCACTTATGTTGCTGACTGCGATTATGCTGATCGGCAGTATTGTTGTTTATGCAGAATTCAAGGGTACATCCCATTCAGATATAGAATTTATGGAAGAAAATATAGATAACAAGCAAGGATCAGAGCAAGTGGATCAGCAAGAGGAAGTTACACTACAATCCATCGCGGAAGTGGCGAATACGGAAAATCGTTTGTATCCGATACAAGAATCAGAAGGGATATATGATGGGTTTATTCTCAATTGGGATGGCAAAACCACTGAATTTAATTGGAAAAGCATTGCTTCGCCTGCCGCACCGGCTGAGTTATTATCAGGTGATGTAACGGGTGATGGGATAAAAGATGCCATTATTACGCTGCCAGCAGGATATGGAACGGGCGTATATTTAGAGGATATTCATATCGTGAATGGAAAAACGCTGCGGGAAGAGCAAGTAGAGGATGCAACGAATGCTGCAAAAGAATGGGCTGCTTTGAGTATGGAGGCAACCAATCAGGAAGAACTGCTGCTAAATCACATTGACTACCAGATGAACGAAAATGAGCAGCTTACCGCTTTGATTGGGGTAGCGATATCTCCTATAGAATATATTGGGGAGCTCACTTTGACCTACGTTTATGACAATAAAAAAGAGATGTTGATGATAGACTCCATTTCCTATACTGCTTTTGAATAAAAAAAGCCCGAAGAAGATGATCTCCTTCGGGAATATGCCCATATGTTTAAACAGTAAAAAATTAAACGGTTTGCAGTGCAAAAGATTCTTTATCAGAGAACTCGGAAAGTTGATTTGCACATTTGGAGAGCGTGCTGGCCGAAACATCATGTTTTGCAGCCAGTTCTGAATGACTCACCGTTTTACCAAGCTTTGTTGCAGTTAAGTATTCTAGAGCTCCTGCGTAACCGCCTGGCTTACGATAGCGAGGGGCTTCGCTTTGGCTGTAGTCGCTCCATAGTTGCACCAATTGCGATTGTTGTTCATAAGACAACGAGTATTCTTTTGCAAGTTCAGGAATAATGGAAGCTGCTAACTCGCGGTCAGTATCGCTTTCCCAAGTAAATTCAGACAGGTCAAGTGCTCTGTCTGTAGTTGAGGCGGTTGAAGCTTCAACCGATTGCGCTGTTGGTGCTGGAGCTGATGTGGAAACAGCTCGTCTGGAACCTGTAATCACTTCAACAGAAGTGGCTACTCGTACATTACGTTGTTGTTCTCTGTCTTTCTCAAGGCAACATTTCTTATATTTTTTTCCACTGCCGCAGTGGCACGGTTCGTTTCTACCGATGTTGGACAATTTTGTTCGCTCCTTTATTCAATTGCAGATAATTCTAATGATGAGTGCTTACGTTCGTAATAAGCGCTGACAAAAGTAGATTATAACATATTTATCAGCTTTGTATGTATACGGGCATAAGATGACTAGTACATCTATTATTCAATTTACCCCATGAAAAAGCCTGTTTCAACCCAAATTTGAGTTAAAACAGGCATTTATCTAGGAAAAGTGCGAAGTAAGTCTATTTCACAACTCTTTAAAACATTGAATTTGAAAATATATACAGATAAAACACAGCATTTTAATCTATATATACGCTCGCTTGAAGAAACAGAAGAAAATATAAATGGATTCAAGTCATTAATTTTCTGTGCATTTTTTTGCCGTCAAATGTAAACAAAACAGGTTTATCATCAATTGTTGTCTCAAGGTGAACAGCACGGCCCCATAACTTAAATACGTAAGGAAGCGTACGCTCCATATATTTCAGATCAAGCTCAATGCCTTCGTACTGGTGTTTTAAGACGATCTCTCCTGTACGAAGATAATCAGCATCTTTGACAACGAGATAGGGAGATCCACCGTTAACTCGGGCAAAAATGAGCTGATCCCGAATGTTTTCCCAAGACTTATCCGTGATTTTCCAATCCGGTCCTTTTTTCTCGAACACATATAGATCAAGATCCTCAACCAGTTGCTTCGTCATATAGTTACGAATAAATGAGGTATCGGAATCATATTCACGAACTTCAAACATTTTGGCACGGCCCCCTCCGGGAGTGCGTCCGCGTCGTTCTTGTTCGTGTGCAGTTGGATGATCCCATCTTTTTTCAATATCTTCAAAGATTTTTAGGCCGAGATAATAAGGATTCAGACTTTGTTTAGACGGCTGTACAACAGAGGCGTTGAGCATTGCATACTCTACGGCTTCATCACTCGTAAGATCCAGTTCACGGATGATGCGTTGATGCCAATACGAAGCCCAGCCTTCGTTCTGCTAAGGAGCTTGATTACCGTTGATAGAACCATTCATTTAAACTATACTCTTGTGTAAGGAATTATTTACCAGAGGGGGAGATCGTAATTCGTAAGTTAATTGTAGAAGGATTGAATTCTAAAATATCAGATGAATTTAACTTTTATCCTGATATTAACTTGCTTACCGGAAAAAATGGAGCAGGTAAAACAACATTTTTAAAATTGCTTTGGTATCTTAATAGCGGTCATATCGGCATTCTACTTAGAGATATTGAATTTAAATATGTCGAACTGCATGGTGACGATTATATTTTGACAATTGAGAATTCGGTGACAGGTAAGACTAAAGTATTGGTTAGAGAAGAGGAAGAAGAGGATGAATATGAAAAAGAAACGTCTCATATTGTTTTTTTTGTAAAGGGAGAAAAATTGCTTGATACAAAGATTAGAAAAGATTTACGGAGAGGTCCAAGTAGCTTTAAGTTAGAGAGTATAGAGGATACAATTTCACTGCACACACAAGGATCGGTTTTTTTCCCTACATTTAGAAGAATTGAATATTCAATAGGTTCTAGTCCTATTCGAAATTCCGACAGGTTTCAAGAAACAATAAATAGTTATTCAGAACGTTTGTCTAAAAACAAGCACTCCTTTATAACTGCAATATCTACAAAGGATATAGTTCAATTGTTAAAAAATGAATATGCCAAAATGTCTAATGAATTCATTTCAATGAATATAAATTTTTCTGAAATAATAAGGCATGAAATTACAAATTACAAATCAAATAATTCTCGTAGAAATAGTCAGAATCAATCGAAAGGGCTAGTGGTGTTTTAACAAGTATTATGAATAAAGTTGATAACTTGGATCAAAGAAGAAATCAACTTATGAAGCCATTCTCAGAATTGAACAATTTTATTTCAGAAATATTTGAAGATAAAGGAATAAAATTAACTGACAGTATTATGTTCGGCTATGAAGAGAACGCTATGCTATCAGAGAAGTTGTCAGCCGGTGAGCAACAAATGCTTAGTTTTCTTTGTTATAATGCATTTTTAGATAATAGCGCCGTGTTTATTGACGAACACGAATTGAGTCTTCATGTTGATTGGCAAAGAGATTTGTTCCCTATACTAAGTTCACAATCCAAAAATAATCAGTTTTTCGTAGCGACTCATTCGCCATTTATTTATTCAAGGTATGAAAGCAATGAAATTATTCTTTCAGAAAATAGAGGATGGAACTATGCCTAGAACCCAAGTTACTATGACAGTAGACGAAATCATCTCTACAATAAAAAGAACAAACCGTCCTACTTTGTTTAGAAGGTTCGGATGATCTTTCTCTATTCTCTGAATATGGAGAAAAAAATTACGAAAATAGAAAATATACGATACAACAATGCTATGGAAGATCCCAACTTTTGCAGATTTACGAAAGAAGAAACGAGATAAATCAAAATAAATCGGTCACATTTTTCTGTGATCAAGATATGTGGGTTTTTACGGGGATACCTGTAGAATATGCAGAATTACTTGTTACAGAAGGATACAGTATTGAAAACGATATTTTCCGTCATTCCAAGAATGATGTCATAGGTAAATTGATGACTAAAAGTGAATATGAACTTTTCACACAAATTATCAATGAGGTTGTACAATGGTTTGCATATGAGTGTGACTTACATATTTCAGGTGGGAATTGCAATATAAACGTTCATTTGAACGAGGTTGTATGCGAGAAAACACAAAGGCTGATTTCGGATTTCCTTACAAAAAAAGAATTTAAGGCTCCCTCTACTGAGTTATTAAGTAAAGTTTCATCGGATGATTTTTGAGGCTAAGAGGAAAGTTTATATTCGAGACATTAGTAAGAGTAATTTGCAAGAGAAAAAAATATAAACCGCGGTACGGATATCCAGAATTGTTTGATTTGTGCATAACCTTTGCTCAACCACAAATGAAAGATTATTTTAACAGAGTATTTAATTCCCTTCTTCAATCAACAGAAGGTGTTTCAATGTTTGAAATTCGAACTTCCAGACAGCAGAGCGCGGCTTCAGGAACTTAATTACAATCAATGGACGATTTCATGTCTTAAAAATTTTATGGAGTGAATTATGAAAATTATTGGATTAGATCTCGCAGGTACGACTAATTCATCGGACACTGCTGTCGCAATTTTTGAATATAATGTGAATTCATTAACTTGTATTGAAATTATAAGTGATTTAACGGATTCTGATATTTATGATTTGGTAAAGCAATATGCTAATGAAGATCAAGTAATAATCGGTATTGATGCACCTTTATCATATCAATTTGGAGGGGGAGACAGATTATCAGATAAGTCTCTAAGAAAGTTGATTACAGAAATTGGTATGAGACCTGGGTCAATAATGGCTCCTACTTCGCCAAAAATGAGTTACCTAACCCTACGTGGCATAAATGTGTCCAGAGGACTTTACAATATTCCTAATGTAAACAAGATTCAAATTGTTGAAGTCCACCCTGGAGCAACAATTGGACTTCATTATGGACAACCTATCGTACCACAAGAAGTGTTAGATTATAAGGATCATAATAATATATTAAGTAGAAATGTTATATTAGCATGGCTTATGAGCAACATGTTTTTGAATGGTATTAATAACAAAATAAATACTGATGTTATTTCATCACATGAAGTTGATGCATGTGTACCGCACTTGCGGCGTGGAAATGGAAGGATTCTAAGTACAAGTGGAAACATCTATCATCAGGCTTAGACCATCCATTTGAATTTTCATGCTAGTTATTTTCATCAAAAAAGTCACACCAATTTCTCTTATAGTGGGAGGGTGGTATGACTTCTTTGTATTTAAATAGCTGAATAATTGTATAGATTTTAGAGCAAGTATGATTTGTTATTGCATGATCAACCAATTTGCCGAGATTTCTAATTTTGATAACCCAGTCACCGAGGAACGTTTACCATCATGAAATACTGTCCATAATGGAGAATATAGAAAACGGACAAACCCCAGTGTACAAGCACTTTTTAAGCCTTTCATCTCGGTAGCCGGTTAGGCTACCGATCGGGTGCCTATCTCGTTACCGAGATTTTGGCACCCGCGAAGGACAAGCTGACCTAATAACCGAGAACTTGTCCTCTGTGAGAAATGTTAACCGTGACAACTAAAAAACCTTCCGTCTTAGTCAAGACGGAAGGTTAACAGATTGTTGTTCTTACAAGACTGCTTCTGGTCTGGATAGCTATATCACCATAAGTCACTACTTTCTTGTTATCAATGGTTTTTGGAGTGAATATTGCTTCAACAACTAAATAGGTAATCATCTTTCGGATATCATTATTATTGCTACCATTAGTCATAACACTCATGGATTCGATATTGCGCTTAATTTCATTTTCATTTGCCTCAATCAGTTCGAGGTACTGAGCTGTCTTGTCTAACTGATGAATTTCTGTTTTAAGTTTATTGATTTGACTAGCGAGGTGTTCCTTCTGGAGAGTTAAAACTCGGATCATCTTCGTGTTATCGTCAATGTTTTCAAGATCTTTTACTAATGACGCGAGGCGCTTGGAATGATCTTCTGCCATTTGTAATTGGTGTTCTGCTCCGGTTAAATTCTTCATGCTCTTACTCTTTCTATCAGTGACGAGTAAACGTTCTTTTAATAATTCGTTATATACATTCTGACTAACGGATTCAAGATTTTGGGTCTTCAAATCATTCAACACAGCCTCAATGACGGAATGCATCCGATAGGATTCAACTTTATATTTACAAGTCGAGCAGCGATACCATTTCTCTCCGTAATGTTTGTTACGTTTTTTATCAAATGTGGTTTGGTCGTTACCAATCAAAATATTATTACAGACTGAACATTTCATTAGATTACTAAGAAAGAAACTCGTTTTGTACATTTTCGGGTTGAGTTTTCCGGTCTTTCTCTGTTCAAAGATCGCCCAGGTTTCTTTCCATTCATCCAGGCTCATAATAGGCTCTATTAAGTCACTTTTATTCATCAACCAGTTTTCAATTGGAGTGATTGAATTTCCTGAGCGTTCAGATTTACGGTGATGAGACATATAACCAGCGTAAAAAGGGTTCGTTATAATCCATCGTACAGTTGCCTTACTAATGGATTTACCGTATTCATAGGAGATAATATGGGCAATGGATTGAAATCCTTCTCGATCGCGATACAAATCATAGATACGTCGTACAATTGTTAATTCTTCTGCGCATTGAGAGAAGGTTTTGTTTACTTTGTCATAGCGGTAACCAAATGGTGCTTTACCGCCAGTCCATTTTCCTTTTAATAAAATGCTCTTAGCGGTATCGCGAGTACGAATTCGTGTGTTGTCAACTTCCATTTTGGAAGTTCCATCTTTTATCAGATCGACGATAAAATCCCCGGAGTCATACAGACTCTCAGAGCTAATAACAACAACGGGAATATTGCAACCGGCTAAGATCATTCGAATCTTCTGATGTTCCATCGGATTTCGTGCAATACGGTCGTGATGATTAATTAAGACAAAATCAAATTTGCCGTCAATTGCTTCTTTAAGAAGAAGAGAGATTCCCTCACGGTCATCTAACTTCTTTTTTCTAGCGGATACGCCAGCATCTTCGTATTCACATACAATCGTGCATCCATACTTCTTGGCAAATTCATAAGCCATGGTCCGCTGGGTTTCCATCGTTTGTTTATCGGTTGAGTGACGCCCATAGAAAGCTCCTCTCATACCAGGTTGTATGATATTATTTAGTGGCAAAATTCTCGACCACCGCCTTTCCTTTGAAAGGATATCGAAATTTTATACAAAGTGTAGGGGAGTTAAGCTCGATTCGATGAACGATGTCCCGAATAAATGTTGCTCTTTCGCTTTCACTGTAGGAATTTACTTCTGCAACCAAATCAAGCGAATCTTGTAGTCGTTCCATAAGTTTGAACTGATTCTTTAGATTTTTTAATTCTACGGGATAGTGCTGCTGTAACAGCTCTTCTCGATGAATGCAATTGATTAGGTGTACAAGTTCGGTTTGTAAGTTTGCCGTTGGAGACTGGAGCCATAATGAGGTATCTTCATAGAGTTTCTGCTTATATAATTGCAACGCTTCTTGGCTCTCAGAAATAGAACTTTGATAAAACTTAATCAGGTTCCCGTGTGTCAGTTGATATAGTTCAGGAAAGTAGGTCTGAAACTGTACTGTGACGAATTTTGCACACTCCTCTAAAATCATTTCTTCCAGCAGATCAGGAGCGATTTGGATATAACTATGCTTCTTACAACTGTAATATTTTCTTGCACTTATATCCGCTTTTTCTCTGCCATACATAGCTTGATCGCACTTTCCACAAAATAGAAGATCGTCGAGAATCATAGGGATTCGGTTAGTTCTTCGGGAGCGAGTTTGGACAAGATTTTTGATTCGTTCCTGTGCCTTAGTCCAAGTTAATTCGTCAACAATACGAAGTTTTTCATTTTCAATCTCAACATACTTACCAAATTCCTTGATTTTTCGAATGCCTTTATAAATGGTATTTCCAATCAAACTTTGGATTCGGTTGTTTTCCCACTCAGATGGAAACCAATCATGTCGATTCATATCTCGAACAAAGTCCGATAAAGTATTACATTTCGTCTCAATGATTGCATGGTACAGTTTGTAGATCGTCGGAGCCTGATCTGGATGCTTTTCATAGTGTTTGTCTTTATTAACTATATAGCCATAAGCTATCGGACCTTGAGCATGCTTTCCTTGTTTCGTCATCGTATATTTAGTTTCTTTGATGCGCTGAATAATCTGATTGGCTTCACGTTGATTGAAACCTGCGATGATCAGCTCGAAGAATTCTCCGGCTGGTGAGTATTGGATAGGGATTTCATTATCAGCAGTGAATACGACTGTGATTTGCTTGGAACGAAACAGTTCAAATATCTCCATCGACTGTACAACATTTCTAGCTAAACGATCACGCTTATAAACGTAAACCGTTGATACTAGTCCGTTTCCGATGTCGTGAATTAAACGACTTAACTGAGGTCTTTCGTGAATACCGGTCTTTCTTGCTGAAACAGCTTCATCTAGATATAGATCGTCAAATAAGATGCCTTTTGTTTTGACTTTCTCTAGCGCAAGAGCCTTTTGCATATCAATGGAATGCTCCTGCGTTTTAATGGAAGATCGAGCATACAACACTGTTTTCATCAGCTATTTACTCCTCTCCAGGACTTTGACTAACATGTTCAGAGATAAGCTGTTTCTTTAGCAGAGTGACGTAAAGTTCCATCCATTTTCGTGCGGCGAGCGGATCGTGAATATGACTAATGGACGAAATTTGAAGTTCAGTAGTACGAGTTTTTTTGTGAGTCAAGATGTTATTCCTCCTAAGGTGGTGTTAAAGAAGATGAGTAATTTTGGTCAACAATTAAGGCAAATTAGACGGCAAAAAGGGTTTGGACTCAATGAATTTGCTAAAGAGATAGGGGTTTCACCCGCTTATTTAAGCAATTTGGAAACGGGAAAAACACAAACCATCCAGCTAGAAGTATTAAACAGGCTGCAGCAAGAACTACATATGATCATTACTAAGGATGTATCCAAGAACGATCCTACATTGTGGCGTACAGACCGCATCAGTGAATTGCTGTTGGATCTACAACGTACCAATCCCTCTGCTGCTGATTACTTGATGACGATGGTGGAACAAGGAGTGGAGCTATTCACAGCTGGATCATCCGACATCCATTAAGTTGTCCTAACCATTGGAAAAGTATTCACCAACATAAATGACTGTTTATTATAATGAATAAGCAGATGACGATAAGGAAAGCCTAACTCCTGCAGATGGAGTTAGGCTTTTGGCGTTTCGTCGGTTATGTCTGAGGTTGTATGATTTTGCGCCACCATTATTTGATAGTTTGAATAATTATCTCTACCGAGTCTCTGCTGGAGCCATAACTCTGCCGCTGCACGTTTTAGACGCATTTCAAAATCATTGAGGCGATTCAATAGAAGGTCTGAGAATGAGTGCTGTTGCAAGCTAGATAATGACGTGAAGCTGCTCTGTTCATCTTGATGTTCCATTGTAAAACGTACTTTGAGTTGTCCCATAACATCACCTCGATCTAATCTATGCTGTGAGGTCGAAGGGACAACCCTGTGAATTATCATATATATAAGAGGACAGGCATAGGTATTGACAAGGGGGGAAGTCATGAGCGGGAAACAACGAAAAAATGAAACTTACAATATCCGTTCTGTGGCTCTGTATTGCCGGGTTTCCACCGATGAGCAGGCAAGAGATGGTGTCTCTCTGGATGAACAGCAGGAACGGTTAAAAGCGTATTGCCGGGCAATGGGTTGGACAGATCAGGTTCAGCTGTTTATCGATGATGGTTATTCAGCTAAAAATTTGGATCGACCGGAGTTAAAGCGGCTGTTGCAGGCAGTAAAGAACGGAAACGTATCTCGTATCATGGTTACCAAGCTCGATCGAATGAGCAGACGACTACTAGATTTACTGAATCTAATTGACATGTTTCAAAACTATGAGGTTTCTTTTGTATCCATTAGTGAATCTTTTGATACCAACACACCCTCAGGTCGACTTACTTTGCAGGTTCTGGGAGCAGTTGCTGAGTTTGAGCGAGAACGTATTCGTGAACGTGTGTTTGAAAATATGCTTCACGCCGCTACTAATGGAAAATGGCTGACGCAAAGTCCGTATGGGTATGACCTATTGGACAAGTCCTTGGTTATTAATGATAAGGAAGCAGATATAGTAAAGCGGGTATACGATTTGTATCTGAATGGAGGGCTCGGTTTTTATTCCATTGCGAAAAGATTAAATGAGGAGGGTATCCCATCCAGGCAGCGGAAAGAGTGGTCCATTCGGGCAATTAAGTTGATGTTAACGAATCCCGTTTATAAAGGTACATTGGTCTGGAATCGGAAAGATTCGAGCAAATCGAAGCGTAAAGATAAAGATGAATCGGAGTGGGTGAAAGTGGAAGACTGTCTGCCAGTTATTATTGAGAAGCCCATATGGGAAAGTGTGCAAAGGCGAATGGGACAGACAACTATGGCTCCAAGAGCCCAGACAAGTCCTCACCTGTTGGGTGGTATGCTAAGGTGCGGAAATTGCGGGTCGGGCATGAGTATTGGTTTCTCAGGTTCTCCTAATAAACGCTATCGTGTATATCGTTGTTCAGCGAATAAGAATAAAGGAACTTGTACAAGTAAGCAATATCGTGCCGATCTGGTAGAAAAATGGTTTAAAGATGGGTTGCAGCAGATGGTTGGAAATACTTCAGGTATGCTATTAATTATGGCGAAGGAAGCGGTTGTAAAGTCGCAGAAGGATCAGCTTGAGCAAAAGGCAAACACTGCTAAAGCCAGATATAAGCGAAAAATTGAAGCCTATACCTCGGGCTTAATTGAACTGAGTGACTTAAATGAAGAGAAGGAAAGGCTAGATCAGATACTAGCTGGGCTTGAGAAGATGGATCATGAGGAATTCGAAGCAATAGATATGGATATTGAGCAGATTCAGACAGAGTTAAACAAAAAAGTAAATAATATCATTAGTGCAATTGAGTTGCTTCCCGTCGAGCAAGCAAAAGGAATTATTCAAACATTGATAAAATATGTAGTCGTTCACGGAGACGAGGATATCGAAATAAAACTACAACCTCTGTGAATCTATACAACATCATGAGAAATGCCCCCGCCGAATGGTCGGGGGTTATGCTATTCCTTTTGGTTCTGAGAAGGTTCATCGCCTAGCATTTCATGCAAATCATCGGGATCTTCAGGTAGGTCATTATCCTGTTCCTGCTCGTCTTCTGCGTCATCATAAACATCAGTGAATAATTGTTGTTGTCCACTGACAGACAGTGCGGCTTCATCTTTTTTAGGGCGTCCTCTTTTACGAGGTGGTGCATCAGGCTCTTCTTTACTTGGTTTGCGTTGTGCTATTAGAAGTAACTCGGCTTCTTTTCTAGCGAAATCCGTTTTCAATTGTGCAACTTCTAATTTCTTATCATATTCCATTCGCAATAGATCGATCTGATGCTGTTGCATCTGGCATTGTTGCTTGAGGGCTTGATTATCTTCGGTTAATCGCTGGATTGTAGCGGGATAATCTGAAGATTGCCACTGAACGCGTTCTTGGTTCAACTTCTCGATCTCTGCTTCTTTTTCTTGCAGTGATTTTTTTAGCGTAGTACATAGATCTTCTAGAACGTTGCTTTGTTTCTGTAATTCCGTGAGATTGATCTTATACTGATTTGTCTGCTCATTAGTTTCAGTGAGTTCGGTTTCCAGCTCCTTACGGAGTTGCTCGCTTTGCTGGAGTTGCTGCTGTATCTCGTCTGATGTTTTCGTCCATTCGGCTTCTTGATGTGTTGCTTCATCCGCCATTTTCTTCATCATATGAACGATTGTTTCTTGGATGCGTGTTAGGTTCTGCTCAATATATTCCAGATCGCTGGCATAGCGTTTCGTCCCGTCCTCATGTTTTAGATGGTATAAGTCATAGATCGAGAGCAGATGCTGGAACCATTCCTTGTTCGTATCAAAGTCTGAGTCCTTGATGAGTTGTTCGATTTTCCCTTTCAGTTCAGGTGTGACTTTTACTCCGAAGGTTACATCTGACATATCATGTTCACATCTCCTTGGATTGGTTAACTGTATAACCCATGAATAGACAGAGGTTAACCGGTTTTTGAGGTTAACTATGTAGTCAATTTTCTCGTCATATGTATATGCTTGGAAATCACAAATATTCATAGGCTTCGAGAGCATATAAAAGAGAACATACATATAGGAAGAATGTAATACGAAGAGTGTAAGATAAAGTGCAGAACTTGGCTGTTCGTATGAAGAAGCTTATGTCGAAATCTCATTTTTTTTATGCTACGATAGCACTAGACTATGCTATTAAAAAAAATCAAGGTAATAAGTCTGGTTATATTGAATTTACAATAGGTTTTTATAGATGACACAGGGGGAACGACATAAAGATGAGTCAGTTAACATTGCAAGAATTAGAATCACACTTATGGAAGTCTGCAGACATTCTGCGTGGGTCTGTGGACTCAAGTGATTATAAGAATTACATATTCGGATTGTTATTTTTAAAGCGTTTGAGTGATGTATTTGAGGAGCAGAAACAAGGTCTGGTCCAAGAACATGGGGAAGAAATTGGACAGCTCCTGGCAGATGATCCGGATCAATACCAGTTCTTCGTGCCTGCATCTGCACGTTGGGAAGAAATTCGTAAACATGCAAGCGATATTGGTTCAGCAATAAACGTAGCTTTTGAAGCGCTTGAAAATGAAAATCAAACACTCGAAGGTGTCCTTACACCAATTGACTTTAACCGTAAAGAAGTGCTAACAGATAGTGTCTTACTGCGCTTACTACAGCATTTTTCCTTATTAGATCTCAGCAATGCAAACCTATCAGAACCTGATATGCTTGGTCGAGCATACGAATACTTGATTAAAATGTTCGCTGATGATGCAGGGAAAAAAGGTGGAGAGTTCTATACGCCATCTAAAGTCGTTGAATTGATCGTTAAGCTCATCAAGCCTGAGGAAGGCATGCGTGTATACGATCCGACTTGCGGTTCAGGCGGTATGTTGATTCAATCGGTTGATTACGTGAAGGAGCATAACGGCAACCCACAATCTTTATCTCTGTTCGGACAAGAGAAGAACTTGGGAACATGGGCGATCGCTAAGATGAATCTACTGCTGCATAATTTGCCGGATCACCGTATTGAAAAAGGTGATACGATTCGAGAGCCGAAGCTTGTGGAAGATGGCGAAATTATGCTGTTCGATCGTGTAATTGCAAATCCTCCGTTTTCCTTGAAAGAATGGGGACGTGAGGAAGCTGAGCATGATCCGTATGGTCGATTCCAGTATGGGATACCGCCTAAAAATGCGGGTGACTATGCCTTCATCCAGCATATGATTGCTTCTCTTAAAGCTGATGGAAAGTGCGGGGTTGTTATGCCGCATGGTGTCTTATTCCGTGGCGGAGCAGAGGGAAAGATTCGTCAAGGATTAATCGAGTCTGATCTATTAGAAGCTGTTGTTGGATTACCATCTAACCTTTTCTATGGGACAGGTATTCCTGCTTGTGTGCTGATCTTTAATCGCGATAAATCTGCTGAACGCAAAGGAAATGTACTGTTTATCGCGGCAGAGGATGCATATCAAGAAGGTAAGAATCAGAATACGCTTCGAGAAGATGATATCAAGCACATTGTGGCTGCGTTTGATGCTTATGAAGATGTTGAAAAGTATGCACGAGTGGTTACTTTGGACGAGATCAAGAATAATGACTATAACTTAAATATTACTCGTTATATTGATAAGTCTGAAGAAAAAGAAAAAGTGGATCTGGAATCGGTAATTCTGGAGATATCCTCATTGGAAAGTAAACGAGCGGATATTAAAACGAAACTGAATGGTTATCTTCGTGAACTAGGGTTGGGTGAAGTGTGATGAAACAGGTTCGTGATGGATATAAGATGACTGAGCTTGGGGAGATACCGGTTGAATGGGAAGTTGTTGATTTTTTCCACTACATTGATTCTATTTTAGATTTTAGAGGGAGAACACCAAAAAAGCTTGGTATGGACTGGGGAAATGGAAACATTCGAGCATTATCGGCGAATAATGTAAAAATGGGGTTTATTGACTTTTCAGCGGAATGTTATTTGGCATCGAACGAGTTATATGAAAGGTGGATGACCAAAGGTGATCTGGAAAAGGATGATGTTTTGTTTACTATGGAAGCCCCTTTAGGAAACGTTGCTCAAGTTCCTGATAATAATAGATATATTTTAAGTCAACGAGTTGTTGCATTTAAAGCTAAAGAAAATTTGAATAAAACATACCTCAAGTATTTTTTGATGTCAGATCTTTTTAAAGAGTGTTTAGATAAAAAAGCAACTGGGACAACTGCTAAAGGTATTAGTCAGAAGAATCTGGCACAGTTATCTCTAATCATACCTAATATGATGGAACAACAAAAAATCTCCGAGATCCTTTCGACAGTTGACGAGCAAATTCACAATACAGAACAATTGATTGAGAAAACAAAAGAGCTTAAAAAAGGTTTAATGCAGCAATTACTGACAAAAGGCATTGGACATACCGAATTTAAGAAGTCGGAGCTTGGGAAGATACCGGTTGAGTGGGAAGTGAAGCAAGTTGGTGATATAGCTAAAATAAAAACAGGCGGAACTCCAAGTAAATCAAATAAAGAATATTGGGAAAATGGAAGCGTAAGATGGATGAGTTCAGGTGAAGTGAACTTAAGAAGAATTTATGAGGTAGAAGGTAGAATTACGAATCTAGGATTAAACAATTCTAATACAACTATTTTACCAACAAAAACAATAATGATGGCTATGAATGGGCAGGGCAAAACAAGAGGAACTGTTGCTATTCTAGAAATTGAAACAACTTGTAATCAATCCTTAGCGGGTATTTTACCTTCAGAAAAATACTATAGCGAGTTTTTATTTTATTACTTGGAAAGCCAGTATGAACGTATACGTAATATTAATGGTGAAGGGCGCGCAGGATTGAATTTGAGATTAATCAATGAATTTCTAATTGTATTGCCGTCAATTGAAGAACAACAAAAAATCGCTTCAATCTTCTCAGCCGTAGATGAACAGATCGAAAACTACGAACAAGAAAAACAGGAATACCTCGAACTGAAAAAAGGTTTAATGCAGCAGTTACTAACAGGACAAATACGAGTGACGGTGTAAGCCGTCGCTCTTACTTTGAGGTGAACGAAAATGAACCCTTTGGAATATACTGAGGTCGAACAACCTTTTATAGAACAGCTAATGAGATATGGCTATTCCTATATGGAAGGGTCGAAGCTAGAGAACGATCGCTCCTCAAGAGGGAGCGTAGTTCTGGAACGAAGATTTGCAGATTCGATTCGCAAGCTCAATCCATGGATTGATGATACCAATGTAGATCGAGTCGTAAAGCAATTTACTTCTTTGCAGGCAGAAGATGTATGGCATGCAAATAAGACGATATTCGATTGGTTATTCGGACAAGGAATATCCGTAATGCAGGATGTTGGAGCAGGGAAGAAGAATCAGACGGTACAACTTTTTGACTATGAAAATGTAAATAACAACGATTATCTCGTGGTAAATCAGATTGTCTTCGAAAATGCAGAAGGAACCATCCGTCCCGATCTTATCCTATACATTAATGGTTTACCGCTTGTCCTTATTGAGTGTAAGAGTCCAAAACTACAGGTAGACAAGCAACTGCCGGAAGGTGTGCGGCAATTTGAACGATATATGGACACGAATGCGAAGTTATTCTGGTATAACCAGATGCTCATTGTGACGAGCCGTGATCGCGCTCGTGTGGGTACGATATTTGCTAAACCGCAGCACTATGGTCTATGGAAAGATCCTTATCCTTATACCTTTGAAGAGATCGGAAGCTACCGGGGACAGGATGTCCTGGTATCCGGAATGCTTCGTAAGGATACTGTTCTGGACCTCATGCGGAACTTCATCGTATTTGATGGTAAAGTGAAGAAGCTAGCTCGTTATCAGCAGTATCGTGCGGTAAACAAAACGATAGAACGAATTATGAATGAGAAGAAGCCTTCGCGTCGAGGCGGTGTAGTGTGGCATACACAAGGCTCTGGTAAATCCTTAACAATGGTGTATCTAGCAATGAAACTGCGCCGGCAGACTTCGTTAGAGAATCCGATGATCCTTATCGTAACGGATCGTCAGGATTTGGATGATCAAATTACTAAGACATTCCAGCAATCAGGGTTTCCAAATCCTACACAAGCAAGTTCGGTTGCCGATCTGAAACGTCAGCTAGCCAAAGGTCCAGGTACAACGGTAATGACGCTGATTCAAAAGTTCCAAGGTGATGATGAAAAGGTGTTTCCTGTCATCTCGGAATCGGAGCAAATCATCGTCATGACAGATGAGTCCCACCGTTCACAGTATAAGGGACTTGCTCTCAACATGCGTAAGGCTTTGCCGAATGCAACCTTTGTCGGTTTTACCGGTACGCCGATTGATAAGAAAACGCGTTCGACGACAGGCAAGTTCGGTTCCTATATCGATAAATATACGATTGAGCAAGCGGTTGAAGATGGGGCTACGGTTCCGATTCACTATGAATCTCGATTACCGAACCTACATATGAAAGGCGATACATTGGACGAGTTATTCGCCCGCACTTTCTTCGAGTATGACGATGATGCCAGAGAGAAGATTCAGAAGAAATATGTGAATGATCAGCTACTCTTAACTGCACCAGAGCGAATGAAGGAAATTGCACTGGATATCGTTCGTCATTTTGAGTCTCGTGTATTGATTAATGGCTACAAAGGTCAAGTGGTAGCTGTCTCCCGTACAGCTGCGGTTGAATATAAGAAGCTGATCGATGAATATGCGATGGGGCAGTTTGAGACAGCAGTAATTTTCTCAGCTGGACAGAATGATAAGGGTGAATTACGAAATTATCACATCTCGAAAGATGAAGAGAAGTTGCTGATTGAGCGTTTTAAGAAGCCGTTTTCCGAGGATAAGTTAGCGCTGTTAATCGTCTGTGATAAGCTATTGACTGGTTTTGATGCACCAATTGAACAAGTCATGTACTTGGATAAGCCTCTTAAAGAACATAACTTACTGCAGGCAATTGCTAGAACCAATCGGAAATATGATGCGAATAAAACATATGGACTTATTGTAGATTATTTTGGAGTGTCACGTTTCTTGGATCAAGCTCTTGAGATCTTCAGCGCAAATGATGTTCAGGGAGCACTGCAATCGATCGATGATGAATTGCCAAGACTCGAGCAGCGTCATCGCTCTGCAGTTCGGTTCTTCGATGGTCTAAAGCCGAATCAGTTAGAGGAAAGCATTCTGCGGCTCGTTGATGAAGATGTACGTGCTGACTTTGATATTGCTTATAAACGATTTGCGGAAAGTATGGATAAGGTGATGCCAAGTCCTAAAGTGGAGAGGTTCTTGCCAGATCTGAAACGTCTTGGTGTCATTCGGCAGTTAGCTAAATCCCGTTTCTCTATTGATGATGGTATGGACATCTCCGATTGCGGGGAGAAGGTAAGAAAAATGGTACATGACTATTTGCATTCTGCAGGTATTGATGCTAGAGATCCTGTATCAATTTTGGATGTTTCCTTTAAAGAGGAGATTGAGAAAAATACGCTTCCAGAAACGAAAGCCGCTCAGATGGAACACGCGATTAAGAAAGAAATTTCCGTTCGTCTCGGTGAGGATGAGGTCTACTATACTTCTCTGAAGCAGAAGGTTGAGGAATTATTGACACGGTATAAAGAGCGTCAGATGACGATCTTTGAGCTGTTAGAGAAACTGGACGCGGTGCGCGATGAGATGATAGAGAAAGTAAACGGTAAGACGAACAGCGGTCTGACTTATATGCAAGAGCCTTATTACAATAAGCTCCATGAAGTATGTGAGCAGCGGGCAGAATATGAATTGAAAGAAATTGCCGTTGATGTACAGCAGTTTATTGAGGAGCGTGTCACACCCATCAGTGACTGGACGACGAAAACCGATTTCAAGCGTCAATTGACTGGTGATCTGAAGGTGAAACTGCTCAAGCAGAAAATGGACATGAGCGATGCTTCTATGCTGACAGGATATTTTACGGCACTCGCCGAAACACAATACGGCAAAAAATAATGAAAATGACCAGCACATAAGTTGCTGGTCATTTTCATATATTCAGCGTTGATCCGTTTACGCGTAGCCATTCTTTCTTCTGTTCATAATCAGGGAGCAGCATTCGAACGGTATCCCAATATTCATTAGAATGATTCATGTATATCAGATGTGCTAGTTCGTGAACAATTACATAGTCAATAATAGACGCAGGAGCAAGAAAGATTCGCCAATTTAATAAGATATTGCGAGCAGGTGTACAGCTTCCCCATCGTTGTTCTTGATCTTTGATGACGATGTTATTGGGATATTGCTGTAATTTATCTGTGAATTTAGTTATCCGGTCTTTTGTAAAGATCATCCCTCGATGTTTAACCCATTCTACATAGAGCGGCATGAGGAGCTCTCTATATTGGTGTTCTGGTATGCTCTCATGAATATATGCTTGAAATTGACCTTGATAGAAGCTGATTTCTGGTTCTATCGATTCATTCGTTGTCAATACTTTTAATCGATATTGTCTGCCTAGATAGGGCAGTTTTTCACCAGAGACGAACTTCCGCTGGAGACAGTTCTGCTTCATCTCTTCAAAGTTTAACAACTGTGTGCGTATCCATGTTCCTTTACGTTGTAAGATATTTTCTATGGCTTGTTTTTCCGCGGTATTAGGAGCGACCACCTGTACACCTTGTTGATTAACAGAGATGGACACCGTCTTACGGCGGTTGCTTCTCGTTAATTCGTATTCAATGGTTTTGGATCCAAATTGAAATAATGGCATGATGATTCCTCCTGTTCATGTATTATAACAAGAATTTGAAGTTTATGGACAAGCAGTCTGTATGGAAATAAAAGGAGAGCTGATCAGCTCTCCTTTAAGCATTCATCTTTATATACTTTTACGACTAACCTTATTCCCATCATAAGCAAACTGTATCTGTTTATTATCGACAACCGTCTCCAAATACACAGCTTTCCCCCATAGCTGATAAACATAAGGGAGTGTTCGTTCCACATACTTTTGATCCAACTCGACACCCTCAAATTGATGCAGCAAGTAAAGCTCCCCTCTGTGCATATAATCCCCATCTTTAACGACCAGATAAGGAAATCCGCCATTTACCCTGGAGTAGGCTAGCTGATCCCGTATATTTTCCCATGACTTATCTGTAATTTTCCAGTCGGGACCTTTCTTTTCAAATACATATAAATCGAGTTCATTGACCAAATCCTTTGTAAGATAGTTACGAATAAAGGAAATATCATGATCAGCTTCGCGCACCTCAAAAATCTTTTCTCTGCCGCGCCCGGGTACTCTCCCGAAACGTTCTCTTTCTTCTAATGTAGGATTATCCCAGCGCTTCTCGATGTGCTCAAACATCTTAAGTCCTAGATAATACGGATTTAGTGATTTCGTTGAAGGCTGTACGACAGAAGAATTTAACTTGGCATACTCAATTGTTTCTTCTTCTGTCAGATCGAGTTCTCTCATGATCCGTTGATGGAAAAAGGTTGCCCAGCCTTCATTCATTATTTTTGTCTCCATTTGTGCCCAAAAGTAGAGCATCTCATCTCGTAGCATAGTTAGAATGTCTCGCTGCCATGGCTGCAAAACAGGAGAGTATTCCTCGATAAACCATAAGATGTCTTTCTCAGGCTGCGGAGGAAAGCAAACAGGATCCTCAGGAGCTGTTTCTGGAGCTTCTGAGGGCTCAAGTGACCAAATATCATCGTATGGTGTTTTTTGAGTTACAGGATCAATTACAGGCTGTTTATTAGCTAGAGAATTGACGTAAGAATCTTTCCCCATTTGATATGGTTTCACTTTATGAGGATCAATATGTTCTTGTATGGAGAGTACCGCATCAATAAACTTCTCCACTTGAAGAGCACCATGAATGATTTCATATTCTCGTATTCTTTCTGCCGTAGCGGTCATGCTTTCGACCATTTGACGATTGGTCTTGGAGAAATAGGCGTTATTTTTAAAAAAATCACAGTGGGCTAGGACATGCGCGACGATCAGTTTATTTTGTACGGGAGAATTGCTATCTAGAAGGAATGCATAACAAGGGTCTGAATTGATGACCAGTTCATAGATCTTGCTTAGTCCCATATCATATTGCATTTTCATTTTGTTAAACGTCTTACCGAAGCTCCAGTGGCTAAAACGTGTAGGCATACCGTATGCTCCGAAAGTATAGATAATATCGGAAGGGCATATTTCATAGCGCATCGAATAAAAGTCGAGTCCGAATCCCGTAGCGATTTCAGTAATTTCATCAATGGTGTATTCAAGATCTTTTATATCTTCTTGAGACATCATATTGAAGCCCTCCAACTCATATTTTTTCTAAACGATTGAACTGCTCTTGAGTTTTAAATTTGTTCTGAACTGGACAGGATGAAGTCAAAAGGAGTGTTCATATGATACTGATTGTCAGCCTGTTATTGGTGCTGAATTTTATTTTCTTTCACATGTATACCAGTCAAAAAAAGACCATTGAAAATTACCGTGACAATGCACTTGAAGCTATAACTACACATGAAGATATGAAGGAAACATTACGTATTGGTCTTTACCACCGGTATAAAAGAGATCTTGAAGAAGACAAAGTAGAAAACCCACTATTGTTCGAACATTTTGTTGCTGAGATTATGACTTCTGTCCGGGGAGGGAGCACTTATGTAACAAAAGGTTCTGGTGATTACGGTGTTGATATAGAAGAAGAGACAGATGCAGGTTTATACCTTGGACAAGTTAAGTGTTACAGCGATCAGAATCCGGTTAGTTTTGATCCCATTGCTATCATTCACTCACAAATGGTGAAACAAGGAGCTGTCGGAGGATACGTAATAACGACGGGTAAATTTACTGCAAATGCGTATAACTATGCAACTGGGCTTAATATTGATTTGATTGATGGAAATCAGCTTGTTGAGTTATGGCTTGAGCACTTGGACTCAAAACGAGAGCTTGTCTCCGAATTCAAAGCTGTACCTGCGACTTGAAATATTTTAGCTAATGTGAAGAAATATACGGTATGATATACTCGAACAAAGGAGGGTGAGGATATGAATTTCAGTCTCAAAGCTCCCGATGGAACGGTAATTGAGTCGTATCATAAGGATCACAGGGAGTATATTCGAATAGCAGGACTTGAATACGAGATCTATAATCCTGTTGAAGCATTGGATGCGGATCCCGAGATTAAAGAGATGATAGAAGCTTCTGAAAAAGATATTCAGCAAGGGAAATTATACTCTACAGATGATCTGGTCGAAGCGATAAAGCGTGGTGACTGGTAATTGATTGTCGAATGGACCAACACAGCTGTAAGGCGGCTTCACCAGATCAAGAGCGAGCATTATACAGAGCAGGAAACAATGGAGTATAAGATTGATCTTATTCGGCGTATTGAAGCTAAGGTGGTCCATATGGGTACAGCGATGCCATCTCGTGAATATCTGGGCACGTATTACTGTATCGTTGATCGTTATATTGTATCTTACAAAGTAATGGAGAATGGCGAACGATATGTGATTACTTCATTCAAACATGGTGCGATGAAGCGTAAACTGTATTAGATAAATGAAACCGATTCGCTTGGGAATCGGTTTTTTGCTGTATGAATTTAAGCACCTTGGCGATACGAAGCCCAGCCTTCGTTCATGATCTTGGTTTCCATTTGAGGCCAGAAGTACAGCATTTCTTCACGGAGCATGCTCATAATGTCTCTTTGCCAGTCGGATAATACCTCAGAAAACTCCTGTACGAACCACATCACATCTTTTTCCGGCTCAGGCGGGAAACGAAATACTTGATGTGTACTTGGATCAGGTCCCTCAGGTGCCGTTACGCCAATGTTCCACAGATCATCATAGCGACCGGGAGGACGAACGTCCGGGTTAGGATTTTTTTGCTCTTTTATCTTCAGTTCCATATAGCGCTGTTTATCGAGATGCTGAGGTTTAATCAGCTGCGGATCGACATGTTCTTGAATAGCGAGGACAGCATCGATAAATGACTCGACGGCTTCTGTCCCGTATTCAAGTTCATACTGCTTAATCCGGTCCGCCGTTGCTGCCATACTTTCGACCATATTTCGGTTAGACATCGAAAAACGGGCGTTATTTTTAAAGAAATCGCAGTGAGCAAGAACATGGGCTACAATGAGTTTATTTTGAATAAGGGAGTTGCCGTCAAGCAAGAAGGCATAACATGGATCAGAGTTAATCACCAATTCGTAAATTTTGCTGAGTCCAAAATCGTATTGCATCTTCATTTTCTGAAAGGTTTTCCCAAAACTCCAGTGACTGAATCTAGTCGGCATGCCGTATGCACCAAAAGTGTAAATAATATCAGAAGGACAGATTTCATATCGCATTGGATAATAGTCAAGTCCGAAGCCATTTGCAATCTCCATAATCTCGTCAATGGCATATTCGAGGTCTTTTAATTCACTTGCATTGCTCATGAAACGCTGCCTCCTTCTTTGTTATGAAAAAAGGTGCGCAGGGCCTTATATACTTCGCCCTTTTCTTTGATAACGTAGTACATGAACTGGTCTATTTTGATATTGCGATAGGCAGACATCAGCGTACTGCTTCGGTTATACTGATTCACCTCACCATAGCCAAACATATTGCTCCGCTTGAGCAATTCGCCAATTAATTTAACACAGCGTTCATTATCACTGGTTAAGTTATCGCCGTCAGAAAAGTGGAATGGATAAATATTGTAACTCGAAGGCGGGTACCGCTGATCTATAATTTCAAGGGCTTTTATATAAGCAGATGAACAGATCGTACCGCCGCTTTCTCCGCGGGTGAAAAATTCTTCTTCAGTCACTTCTCGTGCTTCGGTATGGTGGGCGAGGAAGACGATCTCTACTTTTTCGTATTGTTTACGTAAAAACCTTGTCATCCAGAAAAAGAAGCTTCTTGCGCAATATTTTTCAAAAGAGCCCATGGACCCGGATGTATCCATCATGGCAATTATTACGGCATTGGAGTGCGGAATGACGGTATCATCCCATGTCTTGTAGCGGAGGTCGTCAGGGCTAATATGATGGATTCCTGGTTTTCCGCTGGTGGCATTTCGGCGTAAATTTTCTAGGATGGTCCGCTTCTTATCGATGTTGGATTGCATCCCTTTTTTACGGATATCGTTAAATTTAATGCTTTGTGTCTCAATTTCTTCTTTATCTTTTTGTTTGAGATGGGGTAAGGAGAGCTCGGAAAACAACATATTTTCAAGGTCTTCCATGTTGATCTCTGCTTCTACAATGTCTTGACCTGGCTGATCGCCTGCTTTTTCACCTTTACCTGGTTTTTGACTCGCAGGATCGCGTCCAATGACATCGCCGACCTGACTTTCTCCATCTCCTTGGCCGACATGCTTTTGTTTTTGATAATTATAGACAAAGCGATATTCATCTAGGCTTCGAATCGGAACTTTAATGATCTGCTTACCATCGGACATAATGATATTTTCTTCTGTAATAAGGTCGGGCAGGTTCTGCTTAATGATTTCCTTCACCTTCTGCTGATGGCGCTGCTGATCTTGGTAACCTTTACGGTGAAGAGACCAATCTTCTTTTGAAACGACAAATGAGTAAGGCTGGCGAGAATCCGGCATTTTAGGCACCTCCCCTGTAAATTGTGCGACACAGTTTGACCTGCTGTAAATTAAGTATATTCACGGGCAGGGATGATATGTGATGACATCGATATAAAATAGAGAAGTGGAACATTTTTCTTCCTATTATTGTCGTTAACTTACAGAAAATGATTCGCTTTTGCTGCGGTTCAGTGTATGATGGTTTAAAAGATAAGAAAGATAGGACCATCGTTTTCGTGCATGGTCAAAAGTGCAGGAGGGAATATAGCGCATGCAATATCAAAGTACTCGAGGACAGGTTAGTGAAGTAGGATTTATTGATGCATTTCTGATGGGACTAGCTACAGATGGAGGTTTGCTCGTACCAAGTACCATTCCTGTCATATCTAGCGACAAGTTGGAAGAGTGGAGAACTCTTTCCTTTCAGGATTTAATGCTTGAGATTTTTTCTTATTACTTAAATGAAGAAATTCCGAGTGATGAGCTGAAGAAGATGGTCTATGCCAGTTACAGTACCTTCCGGCATGAAGACGTTACTCCAGTTCATCAACTTACGGATGATATATATTTACTTGAATTGTTCCATGGTCCAACATTTGCCTTTAAGGACATTGCGCTTCAACTCATGGGGCAGTTGTATAGTTATGTAGCTAAACAGTATAAACGCCCTATTAATATTCTTGGTGCTACTTCTGGCGATACAGGGGCATCGGCTATTCAAGGCGTTCGAGGTAAAGAAGGAATTAATATCTGTATCTTGCATCCGAATGGAAAAGTAAGTAAGGTACAAGAACTTCAGATGACTACCGTACAAGATGAGAACGTGCTGAATTTATCAGTAGAAGGTAACTTTG
This sequence comes from Paenibacillus sp. Marseille-Q7038, assembly GCF_965111595.1. Lineage (NCBI taxonomy): Bacteria > Bacillati > Bacillota > Bacilli > Caryophanales > Paenibacillaceae > Paenibacillus > Paenibacillus sp. Marseille-Q7038. The sequence continues at coordinate 597,236 of NZ_CBCOOM010000001.1, forward strand.
ATGATTGTCAGCGAATGATTAAGGAACTTTTTGCGGATGTGAATTTCAAAAATGAGCATCATCTCTGCGCTATTAATTCTATTAATATCGTTCGCATCCTTGCCCAAACGGTCTATTATTTCTACTCCTATTTCCGAGTAACAGATCAGCGTCCTGAATTAATAGGAGCACCGCTTCATTTCAGTGTTCCTACAGGTAACTTCGGAGACATTTTTGCAGGATATCTTGCTTCTCGTATGGGTTTACCTGTAGGTAAGTTGGTACTTGCAACGAATGAGAATAATATACTGGAGCGTTTTGTGAAGGAAGGGATCTATAAACCGGATGGATTCCATACGACATATAGTCCTTCGATGGATATTCAGGTTGCTAGCAACTTTGAGCGATATCTTTATTATGTTTTGGATGAAAATGCAGAGCAGACCGAAAGATACATGAAGCGTTTCCAGGAGAGCGGCGAAATTCAAATTCCACAAGAGCTACTAGGCAAAATTCAATCGGAATTTGCTGCTTACGGTGTGATTGGGGCGGAGTGCCTCGCAACGATTCAAAAATATAACGATACCAAAGCTTATCTGCTCGATCCTCATTCCGCTTGCGGAGTTACCGCAGCAGAACGTACGCTTCCAGCAGGTGAAGTTGTCATTTCGTTAGCTACAGCGCATCCTGCAAAATTTAATGAATCTATTGAACTTTGTGAGATTAAGCAGGACTTCCCGCCGCAAATCTCAGCACTGTATGACATGCCTGTTCGCAAAACGGAGGTAGAAGGAACGATGGAGCAAGTGGTAGCTGAACTTCTTCCTTTTTACCATCGTCATCAGAAATAAAAGTGAAATAGAAGCAAAATAACATAAAAAACCGTCTAGGATGAAGAGAAAGTCTACATCTTAGACGGTTTTTTACTATGATATTAAGCCAGATCACTTTTGGAGCAGTGAAAGTGACTTTTTTATTTGCTTCCAAGTCTGTAATCCTCCTAAAATAAAATAACGGAAAGTAACATAAATTTCATATATTTCCCATTATATCATGAACAAAGTTGATCAACCGATTTAAAAGTTTTATTTCGGGGTAAACATGATCAAGTTAAGTCAAAATGTTTTAAAGAAAAATATAGGGGGCACCACCATGAAAGAGAAGAAAGAACCATTACATATAGATGTACAGTTTAAATGTCCAACCTGTACGCAGGAAGTGAAAGCTCATTTTGTGGAAGAACAGGTCGTCACGGTACGCTGTGAGAGTTGCCGACAAGGATATACACTAATGAGACCGACGATTGGTCAGGAAATATTGTTAGATTGGGAACAAGAGGCGTTGTTCCATAAAATGCGGGCCGAAAAAAAAGAACAGGATAACACAGAGATGATGGCTCTGCTGATTAAAATCGTGGAACTGCTGACATGGAAGGATGAAGGTCACGGCCAGATTCAGGCCATTGAGGCAGCACGAAGCTGGTTGTCTCATACTGATAAATCGAATGTTGTCCGTGAACTTCTACATATCATTTCAGAACAGGAAGGGAGAAAGGGTTACCGATTATAACGATTTTAAATCCGAAGATATGACATAAATAATTGAATTCTTGCTCATATTATCTTAAGTAACATAATTGTGTAGATGATAGGAGCGGATTCATGATGAAAAAGTGGTTTATGGTTAGCGTCATGATCATCTTGATCATGACTAGCGCCGGTGTCCACTATATACAGGCTTCCCCTGTGAAAGATGCATATCACTTTGGTTTCAAAAAAAGCAAAGATGGTGGGCTTGCATCCATTAATGAGGAAGGATTTAAAGGAATTCTCGAAAAAAATGAAGCGATATTCCTTGGAGATACCACTCAAAAAGAGTTATATCTAACGTTTGATAATGGCTATGAGAACGGATATACACCTGCTATTCTTGATGTACTTAAGACCAAGAAAGTACCTGCCGCCTTTTTTGTAACAGGACATTACTTGAAAGATCAGCCCGATCTGGTCAAAAGAATGAGTCAAGAAGGCCATATTGTTGGAAATCACTCCTGGAGTCATCCCGATATGAGCGTAACGCCCGATGCCAAAATTAAAGAAGAGCTGGATAAAGTCAAACAGGAAGTACTTGCTCTAACAGGCAAAGAAATTCCTTACCTTCGTCCGCCGCGCGGGATTTTTAGTGAACGTTCTCTTACTGTTAGTAAAAATGAAGGCTATATTAATGTGTTCTGGTCTATTGCTTATAAAGACTGGGATACGAAGGTACAGCATGGAGCTCAGTATGCCTATGATCAAGTGATGAAGCAGCTTCATCCAGGTGCGGTGATCTTACTTCATTCGGTGTCTAAGGACAACACAGAAGCCTTAGGACAGATCATAGATGCAGCTAGAGCACAGGGCTATACATTTAAAAGTTTGGATGAACTCAAAACCAAAACATATTAATTTCAATTCATTGTTTAGGTGTCTCTAAATACAAAAAGAAGAAGACCTTTTCCAATAGGGAAACGGTCTTCTTCTTTTTTGTCTTATGCTCTTACGTAAACGAGTCCAATCGTTTTAGGTCCACAATGACTCGAAACAACACAACCTGCTGTAGCCATTTCAATATGTTTTGCTTTGGTCTTTTCTTTTAATGTCTTCTGAATCAGAAGTGCATCTTCCTCACACATCGAGTGTACAACGATGATGGTATCATTATCCATTACATTGACATTGCTGAGTGCATTATTCAACATTTGGTCAATGGCTTTTTCACGTTTGCCTCTAACTTTATATGCGGGCGTCATCTTTCCAGCAATCACCTTAATTACAGGCCTGATTTTGAGAAGACTGCCGATTAAATTTTGCATTCCTGAACAGCGGCCGCCCATGTATAGATAATCAAGTGTATCAATGACAAACTCGATTTCTACTTTTGGTCTCATCTCAGTCAGTAGATCCACAATTTCACTGATGGTTTTTCCTTGCTCCGCAGCTTGTACTGCTTTCATCACCAGTACGCCAATTCCGGATGATAAATTAAGTGAATCAAACACAGTAACGCTTCCCTCAGGAAATTCGCCTGAAGCGATGAGTGCATTTTGATACGTAGAAGAAAGCTCAGATGAAAGGCTAATAAATAAAACGTGATAGCCCTGATCTATGTAAGGGCCAAAAGAAGCCATAAAATCAGCAGGAGAAGGTGCTGCCGTTTTTGGAAGGCGGCCTTCACGATCTACCCTTGCATACAGCTGTTCGGGGCTAATTTCAACACCATCTTTTAACGATTCATCGCCAAACACGGCATAAAGTGGAACAATACCAACCTCATGTTGCTGGACCCAAGTCTTAGGTAAATCACTGGCTGTCCGCAAAAATTTTAATTCGCGACATCTTAATCCCCTTTTTTAGAAAAAATTCATTTATAACATACTATTCTATTATAATGCATATAGACATTTGTAGCAAAATGATATCTAATATCCTGATTAGATGAAACTTAGACTAAAAAAACCGATGATCACGAGTAATATGATCCCATGAAGAACTATTCCAATCATAGGGAAGATTTTCTTTCGATTCTTAAGGGTTAATCCAATAATTGATAAAATGATACCAATAAGATTAAGAGATAATCCAATAAGTATCAGAACGCCGATGATCATTACATAAACACTCTCAAGTATTGCCTCAGGAGAAGAATTCTGCAAAATATCTTCTGCTGCTGCCGGTGCTAAGGCAAGAATCACAATGTAGGTGATAAGAGATAGGATCCCCAGTATAAGAGAAGTTAGCCCAGGACCCGAATGTCTCAGAGGGGTTACGGGAGGTTGAAAGGTTCCATAAGGATTATTTACTTCGATGACCTCTTCATGTTTCGCGTTTTCCATTTCCTGGACCGGCTCAATTTTATCCATTTCCATACTCCTTATATTTTGTTTTTCATTCACTTTTTCATAAATCCTACCAAAATGCAAGAGGAAGGAACGAATGAGTAACGGTTCTGAATGTTGCAGTTTAGTGACAAACCTCACTTTAGATAGCATAGGGGAAACCAATTGAGGTAAGATACAAGGAAGACAACAGGAACTAGGGGTGAAATGGAAGTGGCTAAAAAATGGATAGGCATCGGTGCAATTCTAGTCATGCTTTCGGTTATGATTGGTGCATTTGGCGCACATATGCTAGAACCTATCATTGGTGAGGACAAGGTTTCAGTATATGAAACAGGTGTTCATTATCACATGATCCATGCACTGGGCATTATTTTAATTGGAGTTATTGCCAAAGTTTTCGGTGAAGCTAAGTTACTTGTCTGGTCAGCTAGGTTATTATTCGTTGGTATTATATTATTCTCTGGAAGTTTATATGCGCTTAGTATAAGTGGTCTTGGTCCATTAGGAGCCATAACACCTCTCGGCGGTGTATGTTTTATTGCTGGCTGGATCTGTTTAGCGGTTACCGCTCTGAAGAAAGTATAAAAGAAACGGCTTCTCTCTATTGCTGAGGAAGCCGTTTCTTTTATACGTATTTTTCGATTTCGGAAGTATGAATAGAGTATACCTGTTTCTCGTCAACGTGATAAATACTTACTAATTTGGTCCCTTGATCATAATTTAATATGCGACAGGGGATGCTTTTTTGTTGTCCTTTATTGTCTCTAATATGGATCCGGATGAGTCTGCCTGCTTGCATCGCAGAATTGATCCATTCGTCAGAAGGACATGTGGAAGCAGGTATGGAATACGGTTGAGTTGCCGCATGGGATTGCGGTTTGTCTGCCATTCTCATGGCTCTAGGATCTGAAGAAGGGTATTGATGTAAAGCTTCTTTGATTCTTGCGCCCAGTTCGATGCCGGACTGTATTCGAAAGTCACTGATCCCTTCCGGTTCATTAAGAATCTCAAGCAAAGTTTGCAAGGCAAGGGCATTGGTACGGCTATGAATCATGATATCTACATTAAATAAAAAAGCTTGTTCATGATTTAAGTTTGATGATATGGACTTGTTCATGTTTTTAATTACCCCACACTGCAGATTTCTGTTACAATTTTTGGATATGTATTTTCTTACTATATCATTAAAATGCAAGGATGAATAGTACATTAGACGTATGAAATAACAAGAAAACGAATAATAAGATATAGAATTCGGGAGTTTTCTAGGTTGTAGGACATGCTTTATCAATAAAATAGCGCTCCGCTACTGTCCACACCGTTTGTAAGACCTAGGAATATGATGTCGAGACGTAATAGCGAAGGGGGTGTTTTACGCAAATGGTAACATTAGAACCGGTTCAAGTTGGAGAATATACCCTTACTGCCGTGGAAGTGAAGTTACCTAAAACGACGCTCATTACCGTTTCGACATCTAAGGGATATATTATGTGCGGAGCGCTCGATGTAGGATTACTTAATGACCGTTTGGGGCAACGACAGATTATTGCAGCTAGAGCAGTAGGGGTTAAGACCATTGCGGAACTGCTTGCAGCACCAATGGAGTCTGTAACACATGAAGCTGAGAAATTAGGAATCATTCCTGGTATGACGGGAGTAGAAGCTCTGATTAAAATGATGTGAGTGTAAGCAGAAGAGTCTCATAACTAGTAAAAAACAAAGCAGCTCCCTCAAACAAGGGGCTGCTTATCAATATATATTCCAAGGTAACAGAAGTATTATGAAATTGATTCAGAGTACAAAGCTTTTAAATTTTGGTCAAAAGGTGCGCGGACAATTCCTTTTTCCGTAATAATAGCTGTTACATACTCGTTTGGTGTCACATCAAACGCGGGATTAAATACTTTGATTCCTTGGGGCGCAGTTCGCTTACCAAATCCTTCTGTCACTTCTTCGGGTGCTCGCTCTTCAATTGGGATATCAGCGCCGGTTGGTGTATTTAAGTCGATGGTGGACATCGGACAAGCGACATAAAATGGAATTCCATGTGCTTTAGCAAGAACAGCGACACTATAAGTACCAATCTTATTCGCAACATCCCCATTAGCGGCTACACGGTCTGTACCTACAATAACGGCTTGGATCCAGCCCTTAGACATCACCATTCCAGCCATGTTGTCGGTAATGAGTGTTACGTCAATTCCAGCTTGCTGCAGTTCAAATGCAGTTAAACGAGCACCTTGGAGAACGGGCCTCGTCTCATCTGCAAAAATTTTAAGATAAATTCCTTGTTCTTTGGCAAGGTACATAGGAGCTGTAGCGGTACCGTATTTCGCTGTTGCTAATCCGCCTGCGTTACAGTGAGTAAGGACTCCCATTCCATCTTCAAATAAAGGCAAAGCATTTTCACCAATCTGTCTGCATACTTCCTCATCCTCTGCACGGATCGCAATGGCTTCTTGAGCTAGACCTTCGTTCAATGCAGAGATAGAGAGGTGATTCGAAGCTTGGCTGAGCTGTACAGCAGCTCCATACATACGGTCAAGCGCCCAAAATAGATTAACCGCCGTAGGTCTAGACGTCGCGAGATAATCGCATACTTCCTTCACTTTTTCAAGCCATCCTGTCATATCCTCATTCTGATACTGTGCAGCACCAAGTACAACGCCAAAGGCTGCCGCGATACCGATAGCCGGAGCGCCGCGTACCTTCATGGAATGAATGGACTCCCATATCTCTTCCGGAGTGTAGAGGTCTAGCATTACAATGGATTCGGGGAGTAGTCTCTGATCGAGAAGCTCAAGGTAATCTCCTCTCCAGTTAAGTGAAATTAATGGATTAAACTCCGTATTCGTGCTGAGATTGCTCATCGTTGTCCTACCTTTCCTTTACTTGCGTCTATAACGAGATTCATAAAATCCGTAATGGATGTAATTCGGCGGTGATTTTTCACCAAATTCTTGCCAATAGAGAGTGCTTTACGTTCAGCTTGTTCTCTTAATGTCTCATCGTTGATGGTATCGATGTCCGCTACATGAGCAAGTCCAACAATGCGGCGAATCATTTTGCTTCCTGCAAATCCGGCGCTGTCTTGAAGGAGTTTAGCTACGTAGAACTCCTGGTATCCTTTAGTACGAGCCATATGGTCCTGAACATCTTGATCCCATAGATTGCAGAAATTTCGTTCAAACTCGGTCCATACATTCTGAACCATAAGGAGCAGTTCCTCTTCACGCGCAGAGACAGCAGCTTCATCTTTAATCGAACCTGGTACAGAAACATAATGTAGAAGCAGGTTGGCAAGAATCGCCCCGATATCAAAGCCGATGGGTCCATAATAAGCGAATTCCGGATCGATTACTTTTGTTGATTCTGGTGTGACAAAAATACTTCCTGTATGAAGATCCCCATGAAGCAGGGCTTGGGCTTGAGTGAGAAACTTTTCTCGTAAAATCGCAATTTCCAAATGCAACTCGTTATCCGTGCGAAGTGCTTCTGCTTCATCCTCAATGGAAGGAGAATAATTGTTTCGTTCAGAGAAGCGATAAGGCTCTTCAAAAATAAGATCTTCTGTAATCTTACACTGGTCTGGGTTTACGAATTTTTTAACTTTTTCTTTTTTAAGAGATTGATCCATAGCTAGATCGGACGTGTAAAAAAGTGTCCGTGCCATAAATTCTCCGATATGTTTGGAAAACAGAGGATAATGGTTTCCTTCAATTAATCCTTTTCTCATGATGACATGATCACTTAGATCTTCCATGATGGTTAGGGCAAGTTCATCATCATAATAATATACTTGCGGAACAGAGCCAGGGCAGATTCTATACTCTTCCTGTAGTATCTCACGTTCAATCCGTGCGCGGTCTAGCGAAAGGGGCCATGATTCACCAACAATTTTCGCATAAGGCAAAGCCTGTTTAACAATCACACTGTTGCGGGAATTGGCATCTGTAATATGAAAAACGAGATTCAAATTACCGTCACCAATCTCTTGGCAGGTCAGTTCACTGTTTGCGTCAAATAGATCCAGTACGGTTCGGGATAATTGCATTGCTTCATCAAGAGTTAAAGGATGATATAAAGACAAGGAAGGCACCTCCGCTAAAGTATATGATAAAGAATAAACCCAACTTCTTTACTTGGTATATCAGTATATCGGATTATCCCTCAATTTTATAGCATTTTTTTGGCACAATTATCCGATTAGGGAAACTTTTTATATTAAGGGTCGATAGAGAGGTTTGTTTCATTCGCTAGGCTAAAGGGTAAATTTAATATAGCAGCGAAGAGAGGAACATTAACATCTGATCTTCATCAAATAGAAGGATTTCTGATCTACATAAGATTGGAAAGGTACATTAAACTCAATAAAAGGATGGGATATCAATGGCTAAATCAACCAATAAAACACAGACTAAAGCAGGCGTAGAACAAATTCTAAACCGTCAGGTTGCGAACTTGAATGTGATGTATGTAAAAATCCATAACTACCACTGGTATGTTAAAGGTCCAAACTTCTTCTCACTTCATGTGAAATTTGAAGAATTGTATAATGCAGTTACTCTTCAAATGGATGAAATTGCGGAACGACTCCTTACTATTAAAGGTAGCCCTGCCGCAACAATGAAAGAATATCTTGAACTTGCATCCATTCAAGAAGCAGCTGGTGGCGAAGATACAAAAACAATGGTGCAAAATATCATCGAAGATTTTGCTACCTTGTCCGAAGAATATGCTGAGGGGATTGAAGCGGCAGACGAAGCAGGCGATCAGCCAACAGCAGACATGCTAACTGGTTTCCAAGCAGATCTTGAGAAACATGTGGATGCTTCGTTCTTATCTTGCTTAATTTATAAAGGAAAAATGAAGATAACAAAAAGGCTGACCTTATAAGGTCAGCCTTTTTGGTTAACGATGAAGGAATCATAATGAATTTATGAAAAAGGTTAATCTCATTTGATTCGGTACCCTATTTACTATAGAATTCATATGTAGCAGTGGATTACAGTCTAATATTGTTGCAAGTTATGCAGAATTTTAGTGAGAGAAGGGTATTTTGTTTCCGCAGTCTGTAAACTTTTTAACATAAATGACTTGAGAATCATTGAGAATCAGTTTAGAATTATTATAAAGTGATGCTTTACAAGCGAAGCTGGAAATCAAGGGGCGACCCTATTTAGATAAACAATATGATTTCGACTATGAAATTATTTTATTGGAGGTTAAGGCACATATGGCTACAAATTTCGTCATTGAAGGACTTAAAGCAGAAATAGAAGGTAAGGAAATTCTGAAAGGAATTAACCTTAGCATGAAAGGTGGAGAAATCCACGCAATTATGGGTCCTAACGGTACAGGTAAAAGTACTTTAGCTTCCGCACTTATGGGCCACCCGAAATATGAAGTTACTGACGGTTCGGTAACATTGAATGGTGAAGATGTACTAGAAATGGAAGTTGATGAGCGTGCTCGTGCAGGAATGTTCCTGGCTATGCAGTATCCTAGTGAGATTTCTGGTGTAACAAACTCTGACTTCTTGCGCAGTGCGATTAATGCACGTCGTGAAGAAGGTAGCGAAATCTCTCTTATCAAATTCATTCGTCAAATGGAAGGTAAAATGAAAGAACTCGAGATGAATCCTGAGTTTGCTCATCGTTACTTGAATGAAGGCTTCTCCGGCGGCGAGAAGAAACGTAATGAAATCTTGCAAATGATGTTGCTTGATCCAACTCTCGTTATTCTTGATGAAATTGACTCCGGTCTTGATATCGATGCACTTCGCATTGTAGCAAATGGAGTAAATGCAATGAAGAATGAAGATCGCGGATTCCTCATTATCACTCACTACCAACGTTTGCTTAACTACGTGAAACCTGATTTTGTTCACGTTATGATGCAAGGTCGTATCGTAAAATCTGGTGGTCCTGAACTTGCTGAACGTTTGGAAGCGGAAGGTTATGACTGGATTAAAGAAGAACTTGGTATTGAAGATGAAACTGTAGGACAAGAAGCGTAAAGATTAACGGAGGAGGACAAAAGTAAATGACAACACAAACCATTCTTCCGGTTGATTCCGTAGCGCTTCGCGCGTTATCCGAAAGCAAAAATGAGCCGGCTTGGCTTACAGATCAGCGCCAAGCTGCGCTTGAACTTGCTGGTAGCCTTGAGCTTCCGAAACTGGAAAAAACAAAAATAGAACGTTGGAATATTTCTGCATATGGGCAATATAAAGCAGCAAACGCAATCTCTCTGGAAGAGGCTCCTGAATCAATTCAGTCATTGATCAGAGAAGAAGAAGACGGAACTTTGCTGATTCAGCGTAATTCCGGTGTTGTGTATAGCAACCTATCCAAAGAGTTAGCAGATCAAGGTGTTATCTTCATGGACCTGGAAACAGCGGTACGTGAACATGAAGATCTTGTTAAAAAACATCTTCATACAGCAGTGAAGTCGGATGAACACCAGCTTGCAGCGCTTCATTCTGCAATCTGGAACGGAGGAGTATTCCTCTACGTTCCTCGTAATGTGGTTCTCGATAAACCGGTTCAGGCAATTCTGTTGTCTGATGATGGTACTGCAACGTTTGCACCACATATTTTGATTATTGCTGATGCGAACAGTGAGGTAACTTATGTAGACAACTATGTTTCCGGACAACTAGATGCAGAAGTATCTCATATTGGGGTAGCCGAAGTATTTGTAAAAGCAGGTGCAAAAGTTCGTTTTGCGACGGTTCATCAGCTTGGTGATCAAGTGACGGATGTTTCCTTCCGCCGCGCCGTTGTAGAGAACGATGGTTCCATTGAGTGGATCGTGGGTGAGATGAACATTGGCAATACGGCCAGCGATACACTTTCTGTGCTAAAAGGCAATGGTTCAACATCCGATCAAAAAACAATTGCTGTAGGTGCTGGTTCTCAAAAACTGAATTACACCACACAAGCAAAACACTTTGGTAAGAGCTCTTCAAGTCAGATGATTACTCGCGCTGTTATGAGAGAAGAAGCAACAGCAATCATCAATGGTATTACCAAAATTGAAAAGGGTGCAACCAAAGCAGATGGTCAGCAGACAGAACGTGTTCTTATGCTTAGCCCGAAAGCACGTGGAGATGCGAACCCAATTCTTCTCATCGATGAAGATGACGTTACTGCAGGTCACGCTGCCTCTGTAGGTCAAGTGAATCCCGAACAAATTTTCTATTTAATGTCACGCGGTATTTCCCGTACGGATGCGGAAAGATTGATCATTTACGGATTTTTGGCTCCTGTTATTTTTGATATTCCAATGAAAGAATTGCAAGTTCAATTGCAATCTCTCGTTGAAAGGAAATTAGGACAATGAACGCCGAAGAGATTCGGAAACAATTTCCCATCTTAGGTCAAGAGATCAATGGGCATCCGTTGGTATATTTAGATAGTGCAGCGACTTCTCAGAAGCCGATTGCTGTAATAGAAGCCGTAAAACATTATTATGAGTGGGAGAACTCAAACGTGCACCGCGGAGTTCATACACTGGGCAGCCGTGCCACAGATGCGTATGAAGGTGCCCGTCAAAAAGTAGCCAAATTCATCAATGCAAGACGTACACAGGAGATTATATTCACGAGAGGTACAACAACGGCATTAAATCTTGTTGCATCCTCTTATGGTCCTTCTGTACTTTCTGAAGGTGATGAAATTGTGATTACTCCTATGGAACACCATAGTAATCTCATTCCTTGGCAGCAACTTGCTTTACGAACAGGTGCTGTTCTGAAATATATTCCACTTCAGCCAGATGGCAGTGTGTCATTGGCTGATGCGGAATCAACTATTACGCCAAAAACCAAAATTGTATCCATGGCATATGTATCTAATGTCCTTGGTGTAATCAACCCTGTGAAAGAGATCGCTGAGATTGCTCATCGTCATGGCGCTGTTATGGTCATCGATGGGGCTCAGAGTACTCCGCACATGAAAGTTGATGTTCAGGATTTAGACTGTGATTTCTATGCTTTGTCTGGACACAAGATGTGTGGTCCGACCGGTATCGGTGCACTTTATGGCAAGAAGGCGCTGCTTGAGTCCATGGAGCCGGTCGAATTTGGCGGCGAAATGATTGATGATGTTGGATTATATGAATCCACATGGAAAGAACTCCCTTGGAAATTCGAAGGAGGAACTCCGATCATTGCTGGTGCAGTAGGTCTCGGTGCTGCTATTGATTTCCTTGAAGATATTGGCATGGACGAGATTGAAAGACATGAAAGTGTTTTAGCGAATTATGCTATGGATCGGTTATCTGAAATTGAAGGAATTACCATTTACGGTCCTAAGAAACGTCACGTTGGACTGGCGACTTTTAATCTAGAGGGTGTTCATCCTCATGATGTAGCGACCGTACTTGATGCAAGCGGAGTAGCGATCCGTGCAGGGCATCACTGCTGTCAGCCGCTTATGCGCTGGCTGGAAGTAGGTTCCACTGCACGAGCTAGTTTTTATCTATATAATACTGAACAAGACGTTGACCGTCTTGTCAGCGCCTTAATCCAGACAAAGGAGTATTTTAGTGATGCAACTTGACGATCTGTATCGGCGCGTAATCATGGACCACTATAAAAATCCGCGAAATCGGGGTACTTTTGCTGATGACGCAGTCACAGTGAATTTAAACAATCCGACTTGCGGTGACCGGATTTCATTGCAGCTAAAAGTTAAAGACGGAATTGTCGAGGATGCAAAGTATTCAGGAGATGGCTGTTCGATCAGTATGTCTTCTGCTTCCATGATGACAGAGGCTGTTAAAGGCAAATCGATGGAAGAAGCTTTGAACTTGGCAGAACGTTTCTCCTCCTTGATGCAAGGAGAGGAACAAGAATTTGACGAATATGAAGATATTGAAGCCCTATCCGGTGTAAATAAATTCCCGGCGCGTATCAAGTGTGCAACCCTTGCATGGAATGCACTGCGTAAAGGGATTGATGAGGATCACAAATCACAATAACGATAGGGAGGTAGACCCCGATGGCTAAAAAAGCTCCAGAAATGGAAGAATATAAATATGGTTTTCGTGACGAACACCAATCCATTTTTAAAACGGGTAAAGGTCTGACTGAAGAGGTAGTAAGAGAAATTTCCCGTATTAAAGAAGAACCTGAATGGATGCTTGAGTTCCGTCTGAAGTCTCTGAAACAATTTTACAAAATGGATATGCCAAAATGGGGTGGAGATCTTGATGGTCTCGACTTCGACGAAATCCAATACTATGTAAGACCTTCTGAGAGACAAGGTAAGACATGGGAAGAAGTACCAACAGAAATCAAAGAAACATTCGATAAACTGGGTATTCCTGAAGCAGAGCAAAAGTTCCTTGCTGGTGTATCTGCTCAGTATGAATCTGAGGTTGTATATCACAACATGCAGAAAGAACTTGAAGACCAAGGTGTAATCTTCATGGATACAGATACTGCGCTCAGAGAACATCCAGAAATTTTGAGAGAGTATTTCGCTACAATTATTCCACCTGCGGATAACAAATTTGCTGCACTTAATAGTGCGGTATGGTCTGGCGGAAGCTTTATCTATGTACCTAAAGGTGTAAAATGTGAAGTGCCGCTTCAAGCCTACTTCCGGATTAACTCCGAAAACATGGGTCAATTTGAGCGTACACTGATCATTGCTGACGAAGATAGCTTCGTTCACTATGTAGAAGGCTGTACAGCTCCTGTATACAGCACGAATTCCCTGCATAGTGCAGTAGTTGAGATCATTGCGAAGAAGAACGCTCGCGTTCGTTATACAACGATCCAAAACTGGGCACCAAACATTTATAACTTGGTTACTAAACGTGCGGTTGCTGAAGAAAATGCAACGATGGAATGGGTCGATGGTAACATTGGTTCCAAACTGACGATGAAATATCCAGCTGTTGTTCTGAAAGGTCGCGGTGCAAAAGGTTCCGTACTTTCCATTGCGGTAGCAGGTAAAGAGCAGCATCAAGATGCAGGGGCTAAAATGATTCACCTTGCACCAGATACAACTTCTACGATCGTATCGAAATCCATCAGTAAACATGGTGGTAAAGTAACGTATCGTGGGCTTGCCTCATTTGGACGTAACGCAGAAGGTGCTAAATCCAATATCAAGTGTGATACACTGATTCTGGATAATGAGTCCACTTCGGATACGATTCCTTACAATGAGATCATGAACGACAACATTACTTTGGAACACGAAGCAACCGTGTCTAAAGTATCTGAAGAGCAGCTGTTCTATCTGATGAGCCGTGGCTTGTCAGAAGCAGAAGCTACACAAATGATCGTAATGGGCTTCATCGAGCCATTCACGAAAGAACTTCCAATGGAATATGCGGTAGAGATGAACCGTCTCATTAAGTTCGAGATGGAAGGTTCTATCGGTTAATTAGTCATAGAAGAACTTTAGAGGATTTTTGAACTAACGTGCTACATTTGTAGCCGATTCAAAAAGCTTTATCCAATAAAGAAGACGAACTTTTATAGTTCGTCTTCTTTTTTTTTGTATTAGTTTATTAAAAAAGGTTTTTCCTTGATGTCCTGGGTTTCCATCACCACTTTTTTATTATCTACGATTAGAATAGTTGGATATTTTTCCACACCCATTATTATATGGAAGTGAATATCATATTATCTCACCAAAAGAAAAGGCTGAGGAATGGTTCCTCAGCCTTTTTGTTATCTTTGCCTACTTGGTTATAGACAACGCATGTAATATGATCTAAAGGGTACGCCACCGTCATAGGTAACTTGATAGGCTCTTATGTATAGTTTCTAGTTCGTACTGTTAAATATAAATTTCTACAATCGCGATATAACGATGCTTAGCAAGATCAATAAACCCGTGAGGGCTTTTTACAAGAGGTCTGAAATAATCATTGGGATTGTTCAGTACAATAAGTCCTGTATCACCGGTAGTGAGCAGTACTTTTTTACCAATAAAATTCGGCAACAAATGTTTGATAAAACTTTGAGTTACTTCTGCATTCAATTGACCAAAGCTAAGACCGTACAGCTCGCATAGGACAGAGATATACTCTTGTTTGGATTGATACACACGAGTGGTAGTCATGGCGCTGTAAACGTCTGCCACAGCCGCTATACGCGAATATGGATGGATATCATCCTTGCGCAGTCCATAAGGGTATCCACTACCGTCCTCACGCTCATGATGCTGAAGTGCAGGGAGGGCAAGCAGTTCATTTCCCGTGGATGCAAGAATAATATCATGTCCTTGCTTTGCGTGTTTTTTCATGATTCGAAATTCTTCGGTGCTGAGTTTCCCAGGCTTATGTAATAGTTCTTGTGGAACCATTGATTTCCCGATATCTATGAGATAACCTGCTTTAGAGATGTTATAACAATCCTCTGCTGAATAACCGAGCCAAGAGGCCATATAATACGTGAGAATGCCGACTTGTACTGAATGGTTATAGGTATACTCATCATCCCGGTCTAAAAGCAGGAGTAGTGAGACAACATCCTTCTGCTCGATAAGCTGCTCTGTCATCGGTTGAAGCAGTTCATCAACTTCATTCATGGCAATGGTTCCAGAGTTCATTGCTTGCTTGAAAATGGTTGCTGTTCCTGCCATCGTTGTATCAAACAGCGGAACCAGCTTCATCAGCGATTCCCCCGGGGACGATGTGATAACGGGCAGCTGTACACTATCTGCGATATCTACATAATCAATACCATGCAATTTAAGTCTATTAATATCGGAATCGTTAAGGAGAGAGCCTGCTGGCATCAGCTGCACACCGGAATGATTAAATGCATCACTTTCCAGTAACTGACCGGGCTTAAGATCGGTGACATGTAATCTCAAACAAATAAACCACCTTTAAGCATTGAATTTAAAAATATCATAACAAGAAAAAAATGGTATGACAATGACTTGTTAAAGGAAATAGTCATGCTTTTGGTTTCCATGGTCCGGTCTGATGCCCCTTCCACTCGGATCCATCTGCCCATATTTCCTTTTTCCATATTGGCACAATTTCCTTTAGACGTTCAATAGCATACCTGCTTGCATCATAGCAGTCAGCTCGGTGAGGGGAAGAAACCGCAATGACTACACTAATCTCTGCAATACCTACTTTACCC
The DNA here is from genome assembly GCF_965111595.1 of Paenibacillus sp. Marseille-Q7038. Classification (NCBI taxonomy): domain Bacteria; kingdom Bacillati; phylum Bacillota; class Bacilli; order Caryophanales; family Paenibacillaceae; genus Paenibacillus; species Paenibacillus sp. Marseille-Q7038. The sequence continues at coordinate 613,219 of NZ_CBCOOM010000001.1, forward strand.
AGTCGATGGGAGATGGCACACCGCGTTCCAGGCCAGCGCTGATCTATTTCTTGTCCTATCGTTTGCATCATAGATAAAGCCATAGGAATATAAGCCTCATATTCAAGAAGAACGGTCCGCTGATCCCCCGTCATTTCCCTTGTAGTGCCAACAAAGGATAGTGCAGCTCCATGATTAGGAGTAATGACTTTATCTGTTACTTGTTCTACAGACAGCGGAGAGTATCCAATTGTATATAACCCATCGGAAGTCGTGTGGATCTTTTCACTGTCAGCGGAAGCAGAATTGGCTCCGTCTCCACCAGAAACAGGCGGGATGAGGGCAATTTCATCTTCTGCATTCAGGGTAGCGTGTGAGGGTGCGTATTCTTGGTTTATTGCAATAATCGCACTCTGAATTAGCCCAGCAGCATCGGGGTATTGATGAATAAGTTCTTCTTTTACTTGTCCTGCTGTTGCAGATTCTGTTAACGTAAGTTCGACTCTAGATTTGCCGATTCTTTCAGCTATACCTGCAAATAATAAAACGGTTATTTTCATTTTATTCACCTCATTTTTGCTTGATAAACCCTTTTAATATATCATATCTTACATAAAAATGTTATGCTTATCTATTAGAGGAAACAGGTAATAAGGACTATACTGTATCATTTTTCCGGAGGAGAGAACGAAGATGAACGATTCACAAAAACAAGTATTAACCATTCTTCACACGAATGATATCCATAGTCATTTTGAACAAATGGGCTCGCTCGCTGCGATGATTAACGAAGCTAAAGAACAATCTTCATCCGGAGAAGAAGTGTTGGTTCTTGATATAGGAGATCATATGGACCGGATGGCCGCCGAGACAGAAGGCACGATGGGTGGTGCAAATATTGATATCATAAATATGACAGGCTATGATGCAGTTACCATCGGAAATAATGAAGGACTCACGTTTACAACTGATATTCTTGATCAAGCATATGCAGGAATTTTATGTCCCGTCGTATGTGGGAATCTTTTATTAAAAAGTACAGGTAAGCCTCCAATGTGGATGGAACCTTATCATATCATGAATAAAGGCGGGATCCGGATTGGACTCCTCGGAGCTACCGCTCCATTTAACGCTTTTTATGAATTACTTGGACTCGAAGCACTTGAACCGATTCATACATTACAAAGTCAGGTTGCTGAGATAAAGGATCAGGTTGATATTGTGATTGTATTGTCCCACTTAGGTATTATGATGGATGAGAGAATAGCCGAAATAATAGAAGGAATCGATGTGATTCTAGGAGGACATACACACCATGTGCTTAAAGAACCGCTGATGATAAATGGTACTGTGATTTGCGGCGCCGGAAAGTATGGTCAGTATTTGGGGAAAGTAACCCTTGAACGTCATCCTGGACAGGAGCGTTTTTCTTTGGTTTCCGGGGGATGTTATCCGGTAAATGAGACGCTTTTAGATGAAAATGTAACTGCGGCGATTCTTGCTCATCGTGAGCAGGCTGAGATTAGACTGAGCCGGACCGTAGCGATTACGGACAGAGATCTCCCTATTTCTTGGGATGAAGAGTCCCCATTTGGTAATATATTAGCTCAGGCGGTTAGACATTTCACAGAGGCAGAGCTCTCTGTTGTGAATGCAGGTCAGCTATTAGGGGCGCTTCCGGCAGGAAACATTACGGAGGGTATGTTACATTCTTTATGTCCATCTCCCATAAATGCGTGTACAATTCAATTAAAAGGGGCAGATTTGCGAAGAGCGCTGGAGCAAAGTCTGCTTCCTGAATATAGAGAATTAGTGTTCAAAGGATTTGGTTTCCGAGGATATCAAATGGGAAGTCTGTGTCTCGATGGTGCGGAAGTGTATTATGATGAATCGTTGCCGCCCTATCATAAGATTACGGAGATCCGTGTTCAAGGAACGGTTCTTAACGATGAGCAGCTTTATAAAGTAGGAACGCTTGACATGTTTACATTTAATATTGGTTACGAAAGTCTATCTTTAGGTTCCGACCTATCCTATCGATTACCCGAGTTTATTAGAGATTTGCTCGGTATGGAGCTGCAAAGACCACAATCGCTAGAAGAAAGTTCATTGGCCCGTTGGCATTCGAACGTATCGAAGGAAAGGAACTGTTAAAGAGCATTTTAATGTAGGCAGGAGAGGGTGACCTTGCGTCTTGTACCCATTGCTATGCTTGAGCCCGGTATGAAACTCGGCAAGCGAATATATAATGATGAGGGTATTGTTTTACTCAGTGAACAAGTTGAACTGACCTCCCATCTGATCAAGCGAATCTCTCAGTTGGGTATTAGTTATGTATATATTCAGGACCCTTTGACGGAGGATTTAGAATTTCCTGTTGTGTTGCGAGAAGAAACTAGAATTAGAGCGATGAAGGAGATCAAAGAACAGTTCTCTATTCTTTCCGGCGGAAAAATGAAAAATAAGTATCCTTATTTAGGAAAAAAATTTACCGGTGTGATGGAACTTATTCTTGAAGATATCAGTTCTCAGCCGGGTGTCATGATCATGATGACGGGAATGCATACCATGGATCACACTTTATATGATCATTCGCTTAATGTATGTATTAATACGTTGATTCTTGCCAAGGCACTTGGTTATGACCATAGTAAACTGATGGAGATCGGTCTTGGTGCGATGCTGCATGATATTGGAAAGACTCAAATACCTCCTCATATTCTACAAAAGCCAGGAAAGCTAACTCATGAGGAATACGAAATCGTAAAGAATCATACGTTATATGGATTCAAACTTTTAAAAGATGAACCTGGAATCCCTTTATTATCGGCACATTGTGCACTTCAGCACCATGAACGAATGGATGGTCAAGGTTACCCTCAGGGGCTAAAAGGATCGGATATTCATGAATATGGTAAACTGCTTGCACTCACAGACTCTTATGATGCCATGACCACGAATCGTGTTTATCAGAATGCTCTGCTGCCGCATCAAGCAGTAGAAATGCTGTTTACGGGATCAGGCACACTTTATGATCAGCATATCTTGGAGATTTTTAGGGATTATGTAGCTATTTATCCGGTGGGTCTTACCGTACAGCTTACCACGGGGGATACCGCAGTCGTAGTTCGTATCCATCCCCAAGCACCGCATCGTCCGGTTGTACGAATTATGAAAGATTCAGAAGGCAGGCAGCTACCTACTCCTTATGATCTTGATTTAATGAAACATTTATCCGTGATGATTGTGGGAGTGGGCGGGGAGGCAGTTATGATGAACTCGGAAGTGCCTCAGTTTACATAACGAGGTGTTTTTGTTGGGTAAACATACGTGATATACAAAATTAATAATGAATAATGGTAAGGATTGCTTTATGCTATCCGTTTATTTTAGGAAGTAAGGTGAATTAAATTGAGTTTATTAAATCATGAATCGAATTCTTTACAAGTTATTTCTCCGTCTTATGATCCTTGGGATCCCATTATGTCACTGCGAAAATATGGGCAGCATAAGCTGACAAGTGTAGAGATGACAGTGACCCACTTGTGTAATATGCGCTGCGAACATTGCGCTGTAGGAGACATGCTTGTCATGAAAGAGGCACCTGCATTGCCTGTTTCTGAGATGATCAAGGCACTGGATCAGGTAGAACATCTTGAAACGATTAGTTTAACAGGCGGGGAACCAAGTTTTCTCGAAAAAACGGTAGATGAAATGATTGTACCGCTGCTGAAATACGCAAGAGAACGAGGGATAAGATCCCAGATTAACTCTAACCTGACGCTTGACCTCAGTCGTTATGAGAAAATGCTGCCTTATCTTGATGTCATGCATATTTCCTTTAATTATCTAAGTGCTAAGGATTTACATGAGGTAGGATTTACAAACAGTCCGCGGCCAGTAAATTATGAAGTAGCAGCAAGAATGTACGATAAAATGATGGAAAATTCGTTGAAACTCAGTGAGCAAGGAATGTTTATATCAGCCGAATCCATGATTAATTATCGCACGCATGATAAATTAGCTGGTATTCATCGTTTAATTGGACAGATGGGGGCAAAACGCCATGAAGTGCACCCGATGTATGCGTCTAATTTTGCCGCTTCTCTGCCAGTGCTTTCATTAGATGACATGCGTACAAGTATTCATGGATTGCTAGATGCCAGAGACAAAGACATGTGGATGTTGTTTGGAACCCTTCCGTTTTACGCTTGTAATGGGGGCGAAGAAGATCGCAAGCTTATTTCTAGACTTCATAAAGAGCCGAATATAACGGTTCGTAACGATCCGGATGGTCGTAACCGAGTTAATGTGAACATGTTCACCGGTAATGTGTATGTGACGGATTTTGCGGATATCCCTGCTTTTGGTAACATCAAAAATAAGAAACTTGATGATATTTTTGAAGAATGGACGACAAATCATCCACTCAATCAAACCGTAAACTGTTTTTGTGATGCTGCTCAGTGCTGTGGACCTAACCTGCTTGTTGCAGATATGTATTATAAGGATGTAGATTTCAAAACTAGAAAAGCATTCTCTGATATCGTGTAACTTAATGAACTTAAGTAAATATAAGGTTATCGTCAGAGCAAGGAGAAATTTCATAAAGGAGAGGCAGTCACGTCATATACGTAACTGCCTCTTTTTAGATTTATTCGTTAGGAAGTAGCCTGATCATCTTTACGCATACTTACTCGTATAAATTTAATTACTTCCATCAGCAATACGGAGCCGAGGGCAAGTCCACCGGCAATAAGGAATTCATTCCATCCAAACGTTGTGGGAATGGAGAAGATACCACGCACGCCAGGAAGCAAAGTAATACCGTAAAGCACGAAACATAGTAGGACGGCTCCAATAACATATTTATTGGACAAGAATCCAACCTGGAAAATCGTTTGCTGACTGGATCGTGCTGCAAAGGTCTGCAGGGTACGTGCCAAAATCAGCGTTGTAAAGGCCATGGCCACACTCATTTCAGGCGAATGTTGAAGCCCGATATACTGGGAGATAATAACCGCGATCCCGATTAGCAGACCTCTCGTAATCACTGCTGACAGTGTTCCACCAGCAAAGATACCTTCGTTAATATCACGCGGTTTCCGCGACATCACATTCGGTTCTGCTTTTTCCATTCCTAGCGCAATGGCTGGAAGCGAGTCATTCGCCAGATTGATGAACAAGAGCTGAATCGCCGTAAATGGATTAATCCAGTCCACAATCAAGGCGAAGAGAATCGCAATGATTGCCCCTAAATTTCCTGCGAACAGATACGCGATCGCTTTCTTAATGTTATCAAATACAGTACGACCTACTTCCACTGCGTTAACAATGGAAACGAAATTATCATCTGTCAGAATCATGGCCGACGCATCTTTAGCTACGTCCGTACCACTACCCATGGCAACCCCGATATCTGCTTGTTTCAATGCAGGTGCATCGTTAACACCGTCACCCGTCATTGCAGTGATTTGACCTTTTTTCTGCCAAGCACGAACAATTCGAATTTTATTCTCTGGTGAAACACGGGCATAGACGGAGATTTGTTCTAACTTCTGATCAAGTTCTTGTTCTGACATCGCATCAAGTTCTTGACCTGTTACCGCAATATCTCCCTCACTCATGAGTCCGATATCCCGTCCAATAGCTTGAGCTGTTGTCTTATGGTCACCAGTAATCATTACCGTACGGATTCCTGCTTTTTTAGATTCCACAATCGAGTCAAAGACCTCTTCGCGCGGTGGATCGATCATCGCGGTAAGACCGACAAGAACAAGGTCATACTCGTCATTTACATTGATCTCTTTTGTATCATTCGGAATGTTTTTATAAGCATATGCCAGAACACGAAGCGCTCGTTTAGAGAACTCTTCATTTTGATGACGGAATTGTTCAATCATTTCGTCTGTGAGCGGTTGTTCTTCACCGTGGATAAAGACACGATTACAACGACTGAATAGTACGTCAGGACCGCCTTTTGTCAAAATGGTCTTCTGTCCATCAAAAGTATGGATGGTCGACATAAGCTTTCGATCCGAGTCAAAAGGAATTTCCGCTTCCCGTGGGAATTGATCACGAATTTCTCGGTAATGTTTGTTTTTCTTATTACTAAACGCAATAAGCGCAGTTTCCGTCGGATCCCCGAGTTCTTTTCCTTCTTCATTAATATGAGAATCGTTACAAAGTACAGCAATGTGCAAGAGTCTTCTTTCTGCAGCGGTTAACGTATCTGGATCATCAGGAAATTCTTCTTTGGTTCCTTCAGGCAGGTAATAATCGACTACAGTCATTCGGTTTTGAGTCAGTGTACCCGTTTTATCTGTACAAATTACACTCGTTGACCCTAGTGACTCAACCGCAGGCAGCTTACGAATAATCGCATGCTGTTTTGCCATTTTATTCGTTCCCACGGAAAGAACAATGGTCACGATGGATGATAAAGCTTCCGGGATGGCAGCAACGGCAACAGCAACCGCGAACATAAGAGCATTCAGAATAGATGCAGTCATATCTACGGAGCTATCGTTAAAATAAATACGCGCTGCTTCTACTCCGAAAATAATAACGGACAGGATGAGAATGAAAACCCCTAGTTTTTTACTGAATTTGTCCAACTTTCGCTGGAGCGGTGTTTGTTTGGATTCTGCACTTTCAATCAGGCCTGCAATCTTTCCGATCTCTGTTTGTTCTCCAGTAGCCGTAACGACAATCGTACCTCTGCCATAAACGGTAAGCGCACCGCTAAATACCATATTGAGACGATCGCCTATAGCAACTTCACCTTCTATAGGATCGGTATGCTTCTCAACAGCTTCGGATTCTCCGGTAAGCATACCTTCATTTACCTTTAAGCTTCCGGATTCAATGATACGTCCGTCTGCGGGTACATTGTCACCTGCTTCGAGCAACACAATGTCGCCGGGAACAAGTTCTCTAGCAGGTATCGTTATACGTGCTCCATCTCGAATGACTTTCGCTTCAGGAGCAGAGAGGTTACGGAGGGCATCAAGTGAACCTTCTGCTTTTCTTGTTTGCACAACACTAACGATGGCGTTAAGAACAAGAACAAGAAAAATGATTAAAGATTCAATATATTGCCCAAGGAAAAGCTGAACAGCAGCTGCAATGAGAAGTACAATGACCATAGGGTCTTTAAAGTTTTCTAAAAAAAGTTTCCATATGGGATCTCTGTCTTTTGCTTTCAGTTCATTATAACCTTTTGAATCCAGTCGTTTTTGTGCTTCTGTACTGGAAATTCCTTGTTCTGAACTATTTACTTTGCTGAGAACCTCTTCTTTACTTTGTTGATAGTAATTCAATCGAATTTCCCTCCCTTGTTATTCTGGCTGTCGAAGATTCTTACCAAGCCTGTATTCTCTTTTGCCTTATGTATATTTCAAGCATCAGCAAAAGAAAGTAATTGACTCTCTCCAGTGTAATTTCTCCACACCCTCCTCTTGTTATGCTTGAATCATAAATACTCTGTTCATTACCCGCTTAAATAAGAGCAGACACCTGATTTCTGAAGATAAATATATATCTTTTGTGAATTGAACCAATTTCTAATGAGTTATGAAATTGATTCAATCAAGTTATATTTTACATAACCCAGGTTTACATGACTGTTAAAAAATGCGTATCATATATAGAGATCATATATACTTTGATTATTTCGGATACGGAAAGGATGCTGCAGTAATGAATCAATTGGTTACCCTCAAAAAGCCGGAGGCCATGATCTTTGATATGGATGGTACTCTTTTTCAAACAGAATCACTTCTCATCCCTGTATATCACCGCTTGTTTGATATCTTGAGGGAGGAAGGTCATCATGAGGGTCCAACTCCGCCAGATGAACTCATGCTTGGATGTCTCGGGATGTTACTTCCGGATATATGGAATAAAGTAATTCCGAATGCGACAAAGGAGGCGAAGGCTCGTGCAGATGAGCTCCTTTTGCAGCTTGAATTGGAAGATCTAAAAGCAGGGTCTGGAGTTCTTTATCCAGGAGTAAAAGAAACACTTCAAGAGCTTCATAAGAAGGGTGTCAAACTTTTTGTAGCGAGTAATGGACTAGAACATTATGTAAAAGGAGTAGCTGAAATGCACGAGATTACCGAATGGTTTGACGATCTGTATAGTGCAGGTGAGTTCAGTACGGCTTCAAAAGTCGATCTAGTGAAGCTGCTTCTTGATAAACATGGCATTAGAAACGCGTGGATGGTAGGAGATCGTTCTTCCGATGTGGAAGCGGGGGTTCAAAATGGTCAGGCCGTAATTGGCTGTTCCTATGCTGGATTTGGTAAGGAAGATGAACTCAAGGGTTCAACTGCATTTATAAATGATTTCTCGGAGCTGCTCGAGCTGTATAACAAAGCCGAATAGATTATCGGTAACACTTATTAGATTGCGCATATCAAAAATACAACAAGCCGCAAGGTTATATACTTCCCATCTGGAGTAAGTGAATCCTCCGGTGGACAGATATAACATATGCGGCTTGTTTTTGGCATATCTTTATAGAGAGTTATTTATTCTTTTGTTTATAAAGCCACAGCGAGTATTCGAGAGGTTTAATAATGGCCTGACGGTATACCTCATCTTGACCAATCTCAATAAATACTTCACGTGCTGGTTTAGGATTCACCTCAATAAGATAAATGCGGCCGTTCTTATCGATAGCAAGATCAAGAGCCAATTCACATAAATCTCCATAGGTTTTCTCTAGGTACTCAGCAACCTCAATACCGAACTCTTCTGCTGTTTCTCGAACCTCGTTCCGTTTTTCAGGAAGTGATATCCATCGCGATAATAGTTCGTTCATCTCCGCAGCCCTGCCACCGCCATGCAGATTGGAAGTTACACTTCGCTCTGCACCAATTCGTCCTGCACAGCCGGTACATTCCCACTGCCCATGTTTATTCTTCTGTACGAGCATACGGTAATCATGAACACGACCATTAGGAAGTTTTAATTGAACCCCTTCTTGAATGATATATCGAGTTCCCATGTCTTCAGATGAAAGTAGTGTGGATATATTTTCAGTTTGGATCTTTCTTGGTGAGATGATACGTCTCTGCTGATCCCTTCCTTGTACAAGTAAGATGTTAGTGTTGTCTTTTGAGCTTCGCTCGATACGTAAGATTCCGCGGCCGCCTGTTCCGTTAATCGGCTTCAGATAAAGAAGTTTGTATTTTTTTAGCATCGATTTGACATCGGCCGTGCTTCCATACAGTTTAGTATCCAGTAGAAAGGGGCGAAATAGGGCTTTTTTATTTAACACTTGATGCAGGGTCCACTTATTACGAAGCGGACGATTTAGAAATAGAAGATGTGCATATTTTTTACGAAAACGAAGCAGTTCCTGAAATCGTTCACCCCGCTGAATTCGGCAACGATCAAAGATGAGATCCGGAAAAGAACGCCATTTACGTATCCAGCGATTCTGCTCAGGTAGATACATCAGAGTATGAATCAGTTCATTGCTGGAATTTACATCAGAGGGAGTGAATACATACACGTCTATGCCCAGCTTTTGGCCTTCTTCAATCATCTTCTCATAGACTTTTTTCTCTTCAAGATGCTTTTTATCGTTAAGATACAGAGTGAGTATGCCTAGGACAGGTGACGGCATAAAAGGATCACCTTCTCTAATTTTCTATTTGTTTCGCTAAATAGGTGCAGTAATGAATAATTCGCTCCAGTGACCGCTTGCGTATTAAAGGTTCATCGAATTTCATTGGTTTTGCATTTGCTTCAAAGAAACAGATACCTCCGCTCGGGTTCACACCCAGATCCATGGACATTTCACCAAGTTTATGACCTGCTGCCTTTTCCACTTGTTTTGCAATGGTGATGGAAGTCTCTTTCACATGATTCATAATCTGGCTTGCTCCTTCTGAACCGAATACTTCGGACAGCAGTTCATACGGATCCTCCACACTGCCACCGCGGGGAACATGTGTTGTAATACTTTTTAGACCAGCAAGTCTAGCACCGATTCCCGAGAGACTCCACACGCCTTTGCTGTTCTTTTGGACCAGTACGCGGAGATCAAAAGGCCGGCCCTTATAGGTGGCAAGTTTGATTCCTTGCTGAATGATATACTTGCAATCTTCCGTTTCTAATTGGACTCTGTTCCAAAGTTTTTGAAGGGTAGCTGCCTTGTACGTCACACTTTTTTTGTTGTCTTGAATTCGAAGTATAAAAGGTAGTTTTTCTTTCTTTTGAAAAGTAAGCCGCATAATTCCTTTACCTGCTTTTCCGTTTTCCGGCTTTAAATAAACATAAGGATATTGTTCCAGTACTTTTCCTAAACCGCGCCTGGTTCGAAGTCTTTTGGTATAGGGGATAAAATCACGGGTAGACTTCACTTTACTGAGCCATTCAAACAGATCCCATTTATTAAAAAAGTAAGGATTGAACAAAGTAATGCCCGGATGGTCCAGACACTCCTGTATCTTTTTCCTTACCAATGGATCTTGTTCATCTTCCCGCTGAGGAATACGGTTATAGATCACCTGAGGAAGGGGGAATAGGTCCTGAACCCATTCCTTTACGTGAGCATCATAGCGGTATCCTTTAATTTCTCTAGAAGACAGCTTCAAGTCGCGGACGGTTACGATGTATACAGAACATCCAAGCTCTTCACCGGTGTTAATAATGTCGCGAAAATTGTTGCGGTTTCCCCGAAAGAGAAGCTTCTTATCATGCATGGTCAGAATCGCAATAGTTGGCTTCGTGTCCCGGCTCTCACCAATCACAAATCTTCCCTCTGATGGAACTGACTTAGATATAAACAGTGGTCTAATATGTGTTCCACCGATGCTTTCCCCTCTGCTCTGAGGAGCGGGTGACGGAAGATCGATCGCCCCGGTTTTGCGTTCGCTTCGAACATCCATACGTGTTCCTCCTGATCAATGCCAAGGTCAAATCCAATTTCACCAAGAACATGCTTATGATGAAACTCAATGGCCTCCGCAAGTTTAATAGCGACATCTTTTGTTTTTTGCAAAACTTCAGATGACCTGCTGCCAAATGTTTTGGTGAGCGCTTGTTCTGGTGTCATTAAAGAGCCGCCATTTTTTATGTGGGTGGTAATGGATCCTTTCCCGGCTTTTTTAGCCCCAATCCCTACGACTACCCATTTGTTGTTTCCATTCTTGTGCATGTGAAATCGAAAATCGATAGGGCAGCGGTCAATTTCTATGAGTCTAATTCCTTGCTGTGCAACATAGTCATGAGACTCAGAACCGATTTTCGCTTTTAACATTCGGGCAAGGCTTTTAAATGTCTTAAAGCGCAAAAGAACATTACCACCCGCTTTACGATAACGGCAAAAATATCCGCGACTCGGCAAATAGGTCAATCGATAGATACCTTGACCCAGGCTTCCGGAAGAAGGTTTATAATAAACAATTTGATGTTTTTCTAACATTTCGTTAATAAGCTCCATGCTCGGATTAAGATGGGACTCGGGCACATAACCATTCACGGTTTGATCATCTTCAAGAAGTTTGTAAATATCTGATTTATTAAAAAAGCTCCAATTGAAGAAAGGGATGTTTTTACGTTCAAAACGATCACGGAGCTGGTTTGTAGAATACGAGAAATCAGACCTTCTGCTCGGCAGACGATTATAGATCACATCAGGAAGCGGTACACGCCTTCTGACAAATCCACCAGAGCTGTTAAGGAAATACCCGTATACCGTTTCACTGCTCCAGTCAATATCTCGAGGAGTAAAACCAAAGGTGTACGATTTCTGATTACCTTCTCTGAGTAACTGCTTCACAAAACCGGTTCTTGAACCAAAGGGTTTGGTAGCAGATAGGGGGCCGTCAGATAAAATTCCAATCAGTGGTCCGAGATGCACTTCGTCTCCTTCGACATTTTTTACAAAGATGCCGCCTGTTGTTGGTACCTGAATCGCACTGCGCACACCACTTGAAAGATAGATATGTTTTCCGCTTTTCTTCATGGGTTTTAGATTTACTTGAATCCGATTTTTACCCAGCCGGATATGAATGTTCTTTTTACCGGATAATTGAAAATTTTTAATGAGTGCATTAGATAGATATATGATTTTCTCCGGCCGCTTCGTAAAATGCAGATTGCATAATGTCAGGCTCATTTATTTTTATCCTCCTATCCCAAAAACGCAAAGGATTATTGATGTGTATAATTACAGAACTGGCAGTTTGCTTTGGAGGGATTTATTCCATTCTAATTTGTGGTTACTCTAATGAAGAAGGTGATCCTTGTGAACGGAGCAGTAGATAACGAGCATACTCTAGCGGCCGATTACAAGCTTTATTAATACTCTCGGAATCACCAGACAGAAGGAAGGCAGCACGCCCCGGTTTAGAGTTCACTTCAAGAATCCATAGATGACCGCTTCGGTCGATTCCGTAATCAATACCCAGCTCGCTGAGCCTTCCATAGCGGCTTTCTAGAATACTCGGGATGAGAGCAGATAACGTTGCTGCTTGTGCGAAAAGGAGAGAGGTGGTTTCTTTTTCGTATTCTTGCTCAAGGAAGGAGTGGGCATCCTTTGCTGTTCCGCCCCCGTGAAGATTGGATGTAAGACTATCTGCTGTGCCTTCCCGAATAATTAGCCCGCTAAGGTCCCATTGTCCAAAGCCGTTTTTTTGTACCAAAGCTCTAAGATCGAATGGTTTCTTATCTTTATTCATAAGCGGCAAAAATGGCTGGATAATATAAGGTTTGGAGGTGAGAATACGATGCAGCTGTGCAAGGCCGGAAGAGAGATGAGAGAATCGTTTCTCGAAGCTCCGATTGTATCGGTTACGTCCCTGAACATAGAGAGTTTGCTCCGATGAAATCCACTGTGCTCTTACGGTACTTTTGCCATGTGATCCTGCTTGCGGTTTCAGAAAAACGCCATCCGGGTGTTTTTTAAGCCATGTTTTCAACTGGTCCTTGGAGGTATAAAGTTCGGTTTCCGGTAAATGTTTATGCAGTATTTCATATGATTTTAGTGTCTGGTACACATGCCATTTGCCTGGCAGTGATCTGGAGAGAAATCGGATTTTGCGGGAAGCGGATTTGCTTGCCTGACGTAATCTGCGCCGAAATATTCCGGGAACGGGGGTGAGACAACGGTCGTAAATCAGATCAGGCAGATCAATCGTTTCCTGAGTCCAGTTCTCATTTACATACCGATACCCTTGATATTTTCCATTGGGTGCAGTTCCTTTAGGAGTAATAACGACGACGTCCATATCAAATTTATCACTTTCCTGACATAACCTCTGGCAAAAGACTTCATCCGCAAAAGGAGGTGAACCTTCTCGTTCATTAACGAGAACTCCGAGAGTACCGAGTGTTCCTTGCATATCTCATGTTCCTCCTTTCTTGTATGGATTTAGAAGCCTGCCAAATAGGCAGAATATTCAAGCATCGCTTTTACAGAAGGGCGTATCTTGTTATCCGAAAGCGGTGTATTATCATTTTTGGAAGGTTTCGAATTCACCTCAATGAGCCAAATGTTGCCTGACGTATCCATGGCAAGATCAATACCAAGTTCTCCAAAATGAGCTGGGATGGTTTCTTCAATAGCTAAAGCAATATCTAGAGCTGCTCGGCGCATTTGCGCAAGGGCATTTTTTTTGACTTCCGGAGGGAGTGAAGTTTTATTTACCGCTTCTTTTAACGTACTCAGTGAGCCGCCTCTAGCCAGATTCGACACAAAATGGCTTCCTCCGGCGATCCGCGCCACAATAGAGGTAACCTTCCACTTTCCTGTGTTGTTCTTTTGGACCAAGGCCCTGAAGTCGACTGGTTTTTTTCCAATATCAATAAGCGAAATCCCTTGCTGGATCTGAAATTTTGTAGTTTTCATCTTCCCGGATAAACCCGTGAAAAGTTTGGCTAGAGTAGGATAAGCTTGTTTCTGTACCCCGCCTACTAAGGTGGCATGAGTCAGGTATGAGCCGTCCGTTTGCCGAGAAATCCGAATAATTCCTTTGCCAAGACTGCCCCGCACAGGTTTTAGAAATACAACGGGGTGAGCCGAACACATACTTTTGAATCTAGAGAAAGACCTAAGTAAGTGTGATTCAGGCAAATATCGTTTTAGTCCAGCATTTGTCTTCAGTGCTTCAAATACTTCATGCTTATCGAGAAATTTCTCATTATACATCTGTGTCCCGTAGAGAGATTTTACTTCCTTCACAAAATGCTGTACGCTAGGTTTATTCTCAAGTTTGCGTGAAGTAAGCCGATTATTGATGACGTCGGCTACTGGCATGACTGTTTTTTTCCAGCCATCGTCGTAAATCCAGCCTTCGATTTGCCCAGTTACCGTTTCAACGTGACTTGGAGTAATGAAATACACATACGCACCCTGTTTTTGACACGCACCGACCAGTTCTCTACAGAACATGGTGATAGAACCAAAAGGTTTTTCTAGCTGATCCGGGTGGTCTCTGCTGATTAGAACACTAATGAGTGGACCGATACGTAGTGTACGGCTGTCGGCATGATAACGAATCTGAAGGACTGAACGGTGAATGAGACCCAGTTTCTTTGCTAAGGATGGACTCATTCGCATCCCTTCGTATTTCGGGACGGAAAGAACGGTTACTTCCTGATTGAAACTTCCGAATGCGAGGATTAACGGACGTCCAGTGGGGATTTTCCATTGCTTGAGAAATTTATCCCCGAGCATCACGACGTCATCCTGCAGAAGGCCAGATCCGCTTATTTGGATCGCTACTTTTTTCTTTGACATCGTGGATCTCCTTCCAGGGGGCAAACAAGATGTCTGTTTAGGGTGGAATGGGTAATAGAACAATGCATGTAATTCATCATATGAGGACATATATCCCTTGGTGATTGACCTGCTTTTTAAAATTGTTGTAACTTGCCTGAAACGTAAACTAGAAATGAAGAATTACTTAAAATCAGCTGGGAGGAATAATAATGAACGTTCATGACAAAGCTAATGAACTTGCAAAAGCACTGAAAGAAAGCGAAGAAGTACAGGAAATTACGGCAGCTATGAAATTGGTGGATGCAGATCCGGATAGCAAACGTATGCTCGAAGATTTCCGCAGACGCCAAAACGAAATTCAACAGCGTATGATGTCAGGTGATATGCCGGCTCAAGAAGAGATGGAACAAATGGAAAAATCATTTGAAGTTCTCAGTCTGAATTTAAATATCCGCAGACTATTTGAAGCAGAACGCCGTTTGAGTGTGATCATTGAAGATGTGAACAAAATTATTATGGAAAGTCTGCAACATCTATATGGTGGACCTGCAAATCAGTAGAATCTAATCTCTGATTTCTCACGCTTACTAATTTGTCCACATATTTACCACTTCTCATTCATAGAGTAGATATATAGATTCATGAGAAAGAGGAGTGAGAAATATGGTAGGTAAGTTAAAATTATCGAAGGCAAAACATATTTTCTACATGCTAATTGCTGGTGGAATGACAGTGTATGCCTTGCCTAATCTTTCGTTTACCGGATGGAGTGCGGCATTCAGCGCTACTTGGCTAGCTTTTGCCCTTCTCGTTATTGGTGCGAATCTACACTTTATTCTTGGTGTAGACGAAGAGAAGAGAAAAGCACTTGACC
Source organism: Paenibacillus sp. Marseille-Q7038 (assembly GCF_965111595.1). Classification (NCBI taxonomy): domain Bacteria; kingdom Bacillati; phylum Bacillota; class Bacilli; order Caryophanales; family Paenibacillaceae; genus Paenibacillus; species Paenibacillus sp. Marseille-Q7038. The sequence goes on from NZ_CBCOOM010000001.1 coordinate 628,812, forward strand.
GGGTACGCAAATCTAAACTTCGTCAGTGGGAACTAAAGTGGATGGAAGATAAGGAGCGTGGGAAGACAGTGAAGATTGTTCCTGCTAAGGAGCGTTCACAGTGAATCTTTCACACGATCGAGGGTTTGTTCTGCAAGCTAGAAATGGCTTCAGAACAGCCCTTTTTGTGTTTCTATAAAAACCTTATTTTGGTTATTTTATGTATTTCATGATATAATGAGTACAGACTAGTACAGTTCCGAAAAAAAGGGGTGTAACAGATTGGAAGGGAACGAAGAAACGGTTACGAAGCATATGCAGCTTCTTGAATACATAAGACAACTAAAAATCGGAACAAAAATATCAGTTCGTGGATTGGCAAAAGAGCTTGGTGTAAGTGAGGGAACGGCATACCGGGCTGTTAAAGAAGCAGAGAATGCTGGACTTGTTGTTACGAGAGAAAGAGTAGGAACGATAAGAGTAGAGAAAAGATTGCGCGGTGCTTCAGAACAGTTGACGTTTGGTGATGTAGTAGAGATTGTCGAAGGATATGTTCTGGGAGGCAGAGAGGGGCTTTCTAAACCACTCCATAAGTATGTTATCGGTGCAATGAAAGAGGAAGCCATGGCCAAATACATTGATGCAGACAGCTTGCTCATCGTAGGGAATCGGGATAATGCCCATTTTCTGGCTTTAAATCAGGGGGCAGGTGTACTGATTACAGGAGGATTCGAGACGAGTGCAGAGGTAATACAGCTCGCAAATGAGCTGAGCCTTCCCATTATTTCATCCCGTCATGACACCTTTACAGTAGCGTCTATGATCAACAGGGCTATTTTTGATCGGCTGATTAAGAAAAAAATTATGCTGGTCGAAGATATCGTAGGAGACAAGCCTAGGTCATATTATCTTAAACTAAGCAGTACCGTTTCCGATTTTAGCAGGCTGGTTCTGGAAACAGGAGAACTCCGTTTTCCCGTTATAGATGAATGGAATCGAGTCATCGGGATTATTACTCGCAAAGATGTCATTGAACTCGACCAGAACGAAGCGATAGAGAAATGTGTAGTTCGTAAGCCAGTTACAGCAACCCTCAAAACTTCTCTTGCTTCTGCGGCTCAGTTAATGGCTTCGGAGGGAATTGATTATTTACCTATAGTGGACCGAAATCGGAAACTGATTACCTCCGTCAAGCGCAGAGAAGTGCTGGATGCCATGCGAGAAGCACAGAAACAACCCCAGCTTGGTGAAACGTTTGATCATCTCATATGGAATGGATTTGTAGAACAGCGAGGGCCAGAGGGAGAGACTAGATTTAACGGGATTGTGATTCCGCAGATGGCTACGGATTTAGGGACCATCTCTGAAGGTGTGCTTGTCAACCTAATGACGCAAGCGGGCTATAAAGCGGCTCAAGAAAAGACAGGCAGCGATCATGTACTGGAGAATATAACGACTTATTTTGTACGACCTGTACAGATTGAAGACAAGATTAGTATCGTGCCGAGAGTTCTTGAAATCAGCAGACTCAACTGTAAATTGGATATTGATATTATCCATGACGATAATAAGTTAATCTGTAAAGCAATCATGACCCTTCAAGCGATTGACCGGGTGTAAACGATAGCGAAAAGTCCACCTTACGCAGGGGACTTTTCGCTTTTTTGATTCGCATAGTAACTGCGGTTACGAATACCGGAAAATACATGGAATGCGCCAAGAACGAGAAAGAGAGCTTCTATGATGACAGCAACCGTAGACCCTTGAAACATGAACATCTGGATACATGCCAGTACAATCAGCATAATGCCCATCCAAATATTGCTGATCGCCTGCAAAATACCTCTTTGTTGCAGATTACGTGATCGTCTGCTACGAACGCTGGAAATACCCGCAGTGATCGTAGAGATGAGTAGCAGTGCGAATAAAACGTATCTGATGATATCTAGCATGATTGGCAGGACAACTCCTTTTGGGAAAAATATACATGTTGTCCTCATTGTATCATGAATTTCCTTAATATATTGAAAAAATCCCATGAGCTTTAGGTTTCCTTAACGAAATAAGGGCGTGATTTCGACCCATACTTGAAGCACACCTTCCATAACAAGTATGGTTGTAATTTTGACAGAATAGGGTTTCTCTCTCACGGTGTATGTTTTTTTATCCATCATAATTCGGGTCATTTTACTATATTCATCGATGTTATATACATCTCTTCCTCGTAACACTTCAAGTTCATCGCCTAACAGTTGTATAATTTCCTTTACCGAAACCGAATCGGGGATCTTGTCTGACTCTTCTGCACGAACGTTAATTTCTTTGATTACGGTTTGTCGCTTACTGTATTTTTTTAAGTTTTTTATATCCTCTATATACTGTTCTTCTTGAATCTTCAAATCTTTATTTTCAAGCCACAGCTCATTATAACTTGCATGAAACACCGCATTATAGACGACGCATCCGATAATCATACCCAGCACAAAGACACCGGATAATTGGATAAAAGGACGTAAAAGATAGGTTGGCGGTACACGCATTGGAACGTTTACCTCCTTCCTAATTTCGGGTAGTACATATCCATTTGACTAGTTCAGTCCCCATATGAGCACCTAAAAAAGCGAAAATGAGATACAAAATCTGTTTAATCGCCGGAGATAAATTCCCATCCAGCATATTGCTTTCTATGACACGCATGGGGTCAATCGTTCCACCGACAGCGGCGGCCAGTGCCCAAATTTTTATTCTGCCTGCAACATCCAGCATCGTCTGAGTAGGAGGCTGAAGGGACACGACAGCACCGACTCCGCCGAGCATTGCCCCGCCGAGTACGATGCCAAACGCAATAAAGAAATCGAGGATAATCTTAGACATGAAACTCATAATGTGGTCCGGCTCCTTTCTGTCCTCCTTCGTTTGTATACGAGAAAGGAAGGACATAGCTTGCTTGTACTCTATTCTATGGGCGGAGCCTGCCTTGTTATGATAAAATAGAAAAGATAAAATACGTGAAATATAAGTAAGGGAAGGATGTAACGGTCATGAGTTCATTTGTGCATTTACATGTTCATAGCGAATACAGCCTGCTTGACGGTGCTGCACGGATTGTAGAGCTCGTGGACAAAGCAGCGAACGACGGGATGAAGGCTCTTGCTTTAACAGACCACGGGGTCATGTATGGAGCAATCCCTTTTTATAAAGCATGTGTAGCAAAAGGAATCAAGCCGATTATCGGCTGTGAAGCATATATGACAACAGGTTCTCGTCATGAACGGGGAAACCGCAAGGATCAACCGATTTATCACTTGATCTTGCTTGCTCAGAATCATATCGGTTACCAAAACCTAATGAAACTCTGCTCCATTGGTCATTTGGAAGGGTTTCATTATAAACCTCGCATCGATATGGAGAGCCTGGCGCAGTACAATGAAGGAATCATTTGTTTAAGTGCGTGTCTTGGAGGAGAAATTCCGCAACATATACTCATGGGACGTATAGATGAAGCTAGAGAGGCAGCACTTCGTTATAAAACGATATTTGGAGACCGCTTTTATCTTGAACTGCAAGATCACGGTCTTGCTGAACAGAAACGAGTGAATCCTGAACTCATTCGTCTATCAAAAGAGCTGGATATTCCGCTCGTTGCAACGAACGACGCTCATTATCTGTCCGAAGAAGATGCGGAAGTTCAGGACGTACTCATCTGCATTGGTACGGGTAAGACCGTGGATGATGAAGACCGGCTTCGCATCCCCTCAAGCCAGCTTTATTTAAAGAGTAGTGAGCAGATGAAAAGTCTGTTCCCGCATGTACCAGAAGCGATTGAAAATACAGTACGGATCGCTGACCGAACCGATTTGAAACTTGAGTTTGGAAACTATATCCTGCCGGCCTATAGACCGATACCAGAAGGACTCACACCAGGCGAGTATCTTAAACTGCTGTGTGAAGAAGGACTTAGATCACGTTATGAGGACACAAGCCGATGGAGTAGTGATGAAGGGAAAAAGGAACTATTTGACCGGCTCTATTATGAGCTTGGTGTAATTGAAGAAATGGGATTTTCTGATTATTTCTTAATTGTGTGGGATTTTATTGCTTATGCACATCAAGAGGGCATTGCAACTGGACCAGGACGGGGTTCCTCAGCGGGAAGCCTTGTCGCTTATGTTCTACGCATTACGAATGTCGATCCGATAAAATATCGGCTTCTTTTTGAGCGCTTCTTAAATCCTGAGCGGATTACGATGCCCGATATCGATATTGACTTCAGCGATGAGCGAAGAGATGAAGTCATCGACTATGTTTCCAGAAAATATGGCCGCGAGCATGTCGCACAGATTATTACCTTTGGAACATTGGCTGCCAGGGCGGCAGTAAGGGATGTGGGAAGAGTACTCAGCATTCCGTATGCAGAGGTTGATAAAGCGGCAAAACTGATTCCCGGTCAGATTGGCATGAATATTACCAAGGCACTCGAACTTACTCCTGAGCTCAAAGCACTCTATGAAACCAAGCCCAAAACAAGAGAACTGCTGGATATGGCGAAAAAAGTAGAAGGCATGCCAAGACATGCTTCGACACATGCGGCTGGTGTTGTCATATCGAGAGATCCACTGACCGATGTGGTTCCTCTTCAGGAAGGCAGCGAGGGAGCTGCACTGACGCAGTATTCTATGGAAAACCTAGAGTCAATTGGTTTGTTGAAAATGGACTTTTTGGGTCTAAGAACGTTGTCTATCATTGAACGCTGCCTGCGCTGGGTTAGTGAACAGGAAGGCAAGGTACCAGATTTTCGGTATATTTCTGATGATGATCCTAAGACCTACGAAATGCTGGGAAGTGGGGATACTACGGGCATTTTCCAATTGGAATCTGCAGGGATTCGGAGGGTACTGAAGGATCTAAAACCTTCTGTTTTTGAGGATATCATCTCGGTACTTGCTCTATATCGTCCGGGTCCAATGGAATTTATTCCTAAGTATATTCAGGGTAAGCATGGACTCATTGAAGTGGAGTATCCGCATCAAGATCTCATCCCTATTTTAGAAGATACGTACGGTATTATCGTATACCAGGAACAGATCATGCAGATTGCTTCAAGCATGGCTGGATTTTCACTTGGAGAAGCAGATTTGCTGCGCAGAGCTGTGTCCAAGAAAAAGAGAGAAGTGCTTGATCTCGAACGAGAACACTTTGTTAAAGGAAGTGCGGCGCAAGGATATAGCAAGGAAGAAGCGGATCAAGTTTATGACATGATTGTTCGTTTTGCCAACTACGGATTCCCGCGTGCGCATGCGGCAGCCTATGGAATTTTGGCATTTCAAACCGCTTATCTGAAAGCACATTATCCTGCACCATTTATGGCTTCCATGTTAACTGCGGTCATGGGAAATCATCGGAAAGTAGCGGAATATGTCGTCGAATGCAGACGGATGGGAATCCCGATTCTTCCGCCTGATGTGAATGAGAGCGGGATTTTATTCACTCCAGTCGTGGAAGGTAACGAACACTCTCTGGGAGATGACACGGCTAAAGAAGAGAACACGCAGGGGCGTATCCGCTTTGGGCTGGCTGCAATTAAAAATGTTGGTACTCAAGCGATGGAAAGTATTCTTGCTGTTCGCAGTAAAGACGGTCCATTTGAAAGTTTGCTTGATTTTTGCCGAAGAGTAGACCTCAGGGTTTGCAACAAACGTGTGATTGAATCGCTGATTCAGGCGGGTGCTTTTGACCAGCTTCCAGGCCACCGCGCACAGCTGCTTGCCATGCTCGATGAAGTGGTGGAAGCCGCACTAAAATGGCGGAAAGAACGAGAAGACTTACAGATTCAACTTTTTGATTTTGTAGAAACTCCAAACTGGGAGATTGAGTATCCGAATATACCGGAACATAGCATGTCGCAGCAACTAGAACTCGAACGTGAACTGCTTGGGCTTTATCTCTCTGGACACCCGCTTGACCATTATAGTGAAGTTTTGGAGGCAGAAGAAGCAAGCAAACTGATGGAACTTCCAGATGCCGAAGATGAGTCAGTGGTCGTAACAGCCGGCATGGTGGTATCGGTCAAACAGATCACTACCAAACAAGGAAAATCGATGGCATTTATGGAGCTTGAGGATCAGATCGAGCGGACAGAAGTGGTCCTTTTTCCAGAAGTATGGCGTAAAAGCGAGCAGCTGATTGACAAAGGTGCATTACTTGCGATTCGTGCTAAAGTACAGCTTCAGGATGAAGGATTTAAGCTACTTGCTGACGAAATAGCTCCTTTATCCGGTGAGAACCTACATCGCCTTGCCTTACAAAAACAGCGTAGCACAGGGCGGCAAGATAAAAAATACGGTTCCTCTGTTCAGACGAAGACAACTGCGTCTCCTTTGCCGCAGCAAACTTCTGAAGCAGCCAGCCGGGCAAGAGTAAACACGGCGTCTAGTGGCTCCTCTATTGCTTCTCAGAAAGCGAAAGGGACAGCTAAGGCAGGAACGAGAAACGAGTCAGTACCTAAGCTTAACGTGCACGTAAAACAGCGAGTGTATATGAAGATAACACCAGCAGCGGAAAAGTCAGGTGTTCTTACCAAACTGAAGGCTGTATTGCAGCAACATCCGGGACCGGTAACAACCGTTTTATTCTATGAGGAGCATAGGTCCTACAGAGCGTTAAGCGAAGCTTATAGTATTAAACCTTCTCCAGAACTGATAGCTGGACTAGAAGAAATTCTGGGTAAGGGAACCGTCGTAGTGAAGTGACCCTCTTCAATGATGTAAGAGGAAGGTCGTGTAAAATGATTCATTTAACATACTTTTTACGAACAATTTCTATCCCGGCTGCATACACTTAGGAACACCAAACATTTGGTGCATTTTTAAGTAGATGATTTGCTCTCACTTTGTTACAGACTTTTTCAAAATGAGACAATTACGCCTACAGGGATGGGGGAATCAGCGGATGTCATATGAGATTGTGGAAGCGATGCTGAAACGACGAGGTGTGACGATAGAATCGATTGCAGAGATCGTGTTCACCCTTCAGAAGAAGTTTCACCCAGAACTGAAAGAAGAAGAGTGTGTGGAGAGTGTTCGTGCGGTTCTATGTAAACGGGAAGTTCAGTATACGCTTTACACGGGAATTGCACTGGATGAGCTTGCTGAGAAAAAACTTTTACCTCAGCCTCTTCAGGCACTCCTTGAAGCTGATGAGCCCCTTTATGGTGTGGACGAGACTCTAGCACTCGGTATTACTAGTGTATACGGGATGATTGGACTAACGAGTTTTGGCTATTTAGATAAAGAGAAAATGGGGATCATTGAAACACTGAATGACAAAAATTCAGGAGTTCATGTATTTTTGGATGATTTAGTTGCTGGTCTTGCCGCTGCGGCATCTGCAAGAATTGCTCATAAGAACATAAGCGCCAAAAATTATCCGTTTAATCCATAAATAAAGGTTTATCTTAAGTGGAAATAGGCGAAAACAATAGTTACATGAATAGAACAATACGACACATGAATCATTCTGCCTCCAAGCCTTTCTTGCGGAAAAAAAGAGAGGTATGTTATCATTAAGCCATTATGCGAGCTTTGATCATAAGGCTTAGGGGGCGGAAATGGCATGTGGACGGTGATATATATTGCACCGACAGCAAAAATTGCTGACAGACTAAAAACTCGGCTTGCGGATGAAGGATTTCTAGTACAGACCCGTCCCATCAGTTTATCCAAGCAACAGTATGAAATTCTCGTTCCCTCCGGTGAGTTAGAAGAGGTTCAGGAAGTACTGAATTCCATCTTGCATTCCTAAATGAAGCAATGGAGTTCTATTCTTGTTTGCGGACCTATTTTATGCGGCAGGGAATTTAAAGGAAAGAGTGAACGACTCCCTTGTCTGTGTGTGTCTGTCTCCTCTTTTTTTTGCGTATAGGCACTTTTTTTGTTTGCCCATGCTATGTTGTTAATGGCTGGTCATTTCTAGACTAGCAAGCCATCAAATTTACGGCTGAAGAGGTGTAGTTGTGTTCAAAGATATATTCCAGAAAAAGCGGAAATACGCGACCATACCTTCAGAGCGAACAGGGCAGAATGATGCTCCTGAAGGAGTGGACCGCCCAAGACGTGAGGTCCCGGAAGGGCTCATGAACAAGTGCAGCAAATGCGGCACGATTCAATATAGTAAAGAGCTTGAGAAGAATCTGAAAGTTTGTCCTTCATGCGGCTATCATATGCGTTTAAATGCAATGGAACGTATCAAGATGACACTTGATGAAGGCTTTATCGAATATGATTCGGATATGGTTTCAGTGGATCCATTAGAGTTCCCAGGTTATAAATCAAAGCTTGAACAACAAACCATGAAATCAGGTCTGAAGGATGCTGTAGTTACCGGTGAAGGTAGCATAGATGGTCATCCTGTAGTGGTCTGTGTTATGAGTTTTGACTTTTTCACGGGAAGCATGGGATCTGTAGTTGGTGAAAAAATCACCCGGGCTATAGAGAAAGCGACGGAGAAAAAATTGCCGCTCATTATCTTCTCTACATCCGGAGGAGCTAGAATGCAGGAGAGCATCTTAAGTTTAATGCAGATGGCTAAAACAAGCAGTGCTCTTGCAAGATTGGACGAGCAGGGGGGGCTGTACATCTCTGTCATTACTGATCCAACTACAGGCGGTGTATCTGCCAGCTTTGCTATGCTTGGTGATATTAATATTGCGGAACCAGGGGCTATCTTCGGATTCGCTGGCCGAATTGTAATTGAGCAAACCATTCGTCAAAAATTACCAGATGATTTTCAAACTGCTGAATTTAACTTGCAGCATGGACAGCTGGACATGGTAGTACATCGTAAAGATTTACGCACTACTCTAGCCAAATTACTAGATATGCATGAAGTGAAGGGAGAGGTGTAAGTTGGCGGGAGAGTTGCCACATGAAGCGCCCCTTACGGAGATGCGCAAGAAGATAGAAGAGCTTCAGCAGTTCGGTCTTGAAAAAGGGATTGACTTTACAGATGAGGTAAACCGATTAGAAGAGCGTTATGCCAAGCTTGAGGAAGAAGTGTATTCTTCCATCACGGCTCCTCAGAAAATGCATATCGCAAGGCATCATCAGCGTCCGACCTCACTAGATCTTATAACGCTTGTATTTTCCGATTTCATGGAGCTTCATGGTGATCGCCTGTTTGGTGATGATCTAGCAGTAGTAGGGGGCCTTGCTAAACTTGGAGGTAGACCGGTAACCGTTATTGGTCAGCAACGAGGTAAAGATACCAAAGATAACATTGCGCGATTTTTCGGAAGCGCTCATCCAGAAGGGTTTCGAAAAGCACTTCGATTGATGCGCCAAGCGGACAAGTTTGGTCGTCCGATCATCACGTTTATTGATACTAAAGGTGCTTATCCTGGTAAAACAGCGGAGGAAAGAGGACAGTCAGAAGCTATCGCTCGTAACTTAATTGAAATGGCGAAGCTGTCTGTACCTGTCATTTGTGTCATCATTGGTGAAGGTGGAAGCGGCGGAGCATTAGCGATGGCCGTAGGGAACCGTGTACTTATGCTGGAGCATGCCATCTATTCTGTGATTTCGCCAAACGGTGCGGCTTCTATTCTGTGGAAAGATGCCACGAAGGCAGATCAAGCAGCAGAAGCTATGAAAATTACAGCACAGGATCTAATAGAGATGGAAGTTATCGAAGACATCGTTCCTGAACCTAAGGGCGGGGCTCATCTTGATTATGAAGCGACAGCTAAATCAATTAAACTAATGATTGAACAGCATCTTTCCGAGTTAATAAGTATGACAGGGGAAGAACTTCGTCAAGATCGCTACAATAAATTCCGGAAAATCGGTAAGTTTCAAGAAAATTTAAAAAAATAAAAGAGACTCTTTTAGAAGATTCTTCTTTCGGCAAAGATTAATATGACAAAGTTCCTATACAAATGACGAAATTTGTAGTAGATTTAATTGTTGGAAAAGGATATATAAAGAGAGTCTTGAAAACGGAGGAAACTACAAAATGCGCAAAACAAAAATTGTATGTACCATTGGTCCTTCCAGTGAATCGTTGGAGAACACAAAAAAGTTGATCATGGCTGGTATGAATGTGGCACGTCTAAACTTCTCCCACGGTGATTATGAAGAGCACGGAGCACGTATCAAAACGATTCGTCAGGCTTCTGAAGAATTGAACAAGACTGTTGCCATCTTGCTTGACACTAAAGGTCCTGAGATTCGTACAGGTAAACTTGAAGTAGAACCAATTGAACTAGTTCAAGATGAGTTTGTTACCCTTACAACGGAAGAAATCCTTGGTAACAAAGATCGTATTTCTGTTACTTATGAAGATTTGCCAGGAGACGTATCTCCAGGATCAACAATTTTGATTGATGACGGCTTGATCGGTTTAACAGTAGTGGAAGTAAATGGTACTGAAATCAAATGCCGCATCGTAAATGGCGGTACGATTAAGAGCAAAAAAGGTGTAAACGTACCAGGAGTTGACATTTCCCTGCCAGGTATTACCGAGAAAGACGCTAACGATATCATTTTTGGAATTGAGCAAGGTATCGATTTTGTTGCGGCTTCCTTCGTACGTAAAGCAAGTGACGTACTTGAAATTCGCGAATTGCTTGAAAAGCATAACGCTGGACATATTCACATTATCTCCAAAATTGAAAACCAACAAGGTGTTGATAACCTTGATGAAATTCTTGAAGTTTCAGATGGTTTAATGGTTGCTCGTGGTGACCTTGGTGTAGAAATTCCTGCAGAAGAGGTACCTCTTGTGCAAAAACGTATGATTGAGAAATGTAACCTTGCTGGTAAACCAGTAATTACAGCAACTCAAATGCTGGATTCTATGCAACGTAACCCTCGTCCAACTCGCGCAGAAGCAAGTGACGTTGCGAACGCAATCTTTGACGGTACAGATGCAATCATGTTGTCTGGTGAGACAGCAGCAGGGAAATACCCAGTTGAGTCTGTTCTAACGATGGCTCGTATTGCAGAAAAAGCAGAATCTGCTTTGAACTACAAAGAACTTTATAAAAAACAACGCAGTGCTCAAGAAATCACAGTAACTGAGGCGATCAGCCAATCTGTTGCGAGCAGTGCATATGAACTACATGCAAAAGCGATTCTTACTTCAACGGAATCTGGTCATACTGCTCGTATGGTTTCCAAATACCGTCCTGAAGCTCCAATCGTAGCTGTAACAAATGAAGACCGTACGATGCGTAAACTAGCTTTGACATGGGGTGTAACTCCAGTTAAAGGTAATCCATGTGATACTACGGACGGATTGTTTGCAAATGCAGTAGAAGGCGGCAAAAAATCCGGTATTGTAGAAGAAGGCGATCTTGTTGTTATTACAGCAGGTATTCCACTTGGACGCTCTGGTTCTACTAACCTCGTTAAAATTGATCATATCTAATCGTTTTTAATTAAAATATCAAACAACAAAAAGCAATGGGGCCAATGGGTCCCATTGCTTTTTTCACAGTAATGAACCTCTGTAAAGGAAGTGAAAACCTATGAGCCCAATAAAGGATAGGGACGAGCAAGAGAAAAGTGCATGGTTCGGTGCTTGTTTTCGCGTGCGTTATCAGGAAAGTGACCAAATGGGCGTTGTGTACCATGCCAATTATGTGAATTGGTTTGAGATTGGCAGAACCGAGATGATTCGCAGTCTTGGGCTCACGTATCGCAGTATGGAAGAAGCAGGGGTGCTGTTACCTGTCATCGGTCTCGATCTGAAATACAGAAAACCTGCCAAATACGATGATTATGTCACCGTTTGGACTCGAATCATTCAAATGAGCAGTGTTCGGCTTACTTATGAGTATGAAGTGCGGAGAGATGAGGGCTTGTCATTAACAGGGCAAAGCCCGATCTCCTTAGGACCAATTACCTCATCTGCGGAGCTTCCAGGTGAACTTCTTGTTACCGGCACAACACAGCATGCGTGGGTAAACGGTGATTTTCGGCCCGTTAGACTTGATAAAAGTTTTCCGAACCTGTACGATGCTTTAAGTAAGGCTTTAAGGCTTGGAAGGGAGTAACCGTACATGCGAAATTGGATGTGGGCTGCGCTTTTAATCATTCCCGGTGTGGAATTGTTTGGATTTATATGGGTAAGTGAAAGAATCGGCGCTGGATCCACCATTTTGTTAATTGTTTTAACTTCGCTGATTGGAATAGCGATGATGCAATTTGAAGGCCGTAAAGTAATGCAGGACACCCGAAGAGAAATGCAAAATGGCCAGGTGCCTGGCCGAAAGATGCTGGATGGCCTCTGTGTTTTTGTGGGAGGCATGCTACTTGTCATCCCCGGGTTTATAACTGATATTATTGGCTTTACTCTTCTCTTTCCGCTAACAAGACCATTATATCGAATCTTTTTATTAAAATGGCTGGAGAAGAAATTGAAAGAAGGAAAAATTAGAATTCATCGGCGATTCTGATTGTTTATAGGAGCAGGGAGAATAATATTTTCCTGCTCCTTTTTACGGCAAGAAAACATGTACATAGCCCTCCTTAATTGTCAATGAAAGTGATTACAAAAAAATACTTATGCCTGTGAAAGAAATCTTTGATATCCTTCTAAACCTTCAAATTGTTCACATCATCGACAAAATCCAGTATGATGATGGAAGTGATACTTTTACACATGATGTCTGTAGAGCCTGGAATTTCTTAAGAATATTTAATAATGTAACTGTTTTCATTTTTAATTAGAACTCTATTTTGTAACAAAAGGAGAGGTGTAAAATGACAGCTACCAAAGGACTTGAAGGCATTGTGGCGACAACTTCCTCAATCAGTTCCATTGTTGACGGCGTCCTCACTTATCGTGGGTATGATATTGATGATCTAGCTTCAAATGCTTGCTTTGAAGAAGTTGCTTATCTGCTCTGGTTTGGCAAACTGCCGAATAGGATTGAACTTGATAATCTAAAACAGAAGCTAAGTGAATATGCACCTATTCCTGATGCACTTATTTCTCAAATTAAATTATATCCTCAAAAACAAAACACAATGGCGGCTCTTCGTTCTGCCATTTCAGCCTTGGCGCTCTATGATGAGAATGCAGAAGACGATTCTCAAGAAGCAAATGAGATCAAAGCCGTGAAATTGCAGGCTCAGCTTCCAACCATCGTTGCAGCGATTGCCCAAATTCGCGAAGGAAATGAACCGGTAGCGCCTAAACAAGGTGTATCCATTGCTGAGAATTTCCTGTATATGCTGACGGGTGAAGAACCGTCGGAGACATCTGTAAAAGCGCTTGATCAAGCCCTTGTTCTTCATGCAGATCATGAACTTAATGCCTCAACATTTGCAGGACGAGTGACGGTAGCTACGTTATCCGATATTTATTCGGGTGTAACTTCAGCTATTGGGGCGCTCAAAGGCCCACTTCACGGAGGAGCCAATGAAGCGGTAATGAAAATGCTGAGCGAGATCGGTTCAGTAGATAAGCTCGAATCTTATATTCAAGATAAACTGGATAACCGTGAGAAAATCATGGGTTTTGGTCATCGGGTTTACAAAAACGGCGACCCGCGTGCAAAACATTTGCAAAAAATGTCTCTTGAACTTGGAGAACAAAAAGGAAATACCGATCTATATGAGATGTCAGTTCAGATTGAAGAGCTGATCACCTCTCAAAAAGGTCTGAAACCAAATGTAGATTTCTATTCAGCCTCTGTTTATACACAGCTTGGTATTAATAGAGAATTGTTCACACCGATTTTTGCGATTAGTCGTGTATCTGGGTGGACAGCTCATATCTTGGAACAGCTTTCTGATAACCGGATTATTCGTCCTCGGGCAGAGTACACCGGTCCTACGAATCAGAAGTATATCCCGATTGAGCGTCGCTAGTCCCTAGAAACATGTATAATAAAAGAAGGTGCCCTTGGCAATCGTTTCCGTGAAGGAGATTGTTGCAGGGCCCTTCTATGCCCGTGTAGTACTGTAGATTCACAAAACAAGGAGGAAATAAATGATGCCAAACTTTGAAAAATTCGTACTCCCTACAGAAGGCGAGCAAATTACGATTGATAATGGACAGCTTCAAGTTCCAAATAACCCGATTATTCCTTTCATTGAAGGGGACGGAACAGGCCGCGATATTTGGAAAGCATCCAAACGCGTACTAGATGCTGCTGTTGAGAAAGCATATAACGGCGAAAAGAAAATTGCTTGGTATGAAGTATTTGCTGGTGAAAAAGCATTTAATACATACGGCGAGTGGCTTCCTGCGGATACACTTGAAGCAATCCGTGAGTATATTGTAGCGATTAAAGGACCACTTACTACACCAATCGGTGGCGGAATTCGTTCTCTAAACGTAGCACTTCGTCAAGAACTTGATCTGTATGTGTGCTTGCGTCCTGTACGTTATTTCGATGGTGTACCTTCTCCGGTAAAACGTCCTGAACTTGTTGACATGGTCATTTTCCGTGAAAATACAGAAGACATTTATGCAGGGATTGAATACCAAGAAGGTTCTGAAGAAGTGAAAAAAGTAATCCAATTCCTTCAACAGGAAATGGGCGCTAACAAAATTCGCTTCCCTGAAACTTCCGGTATCGGAATTAAACCTGTTTCTTCCGAAGGATCGAAGCGTCTAGTACGTGCAGCGGTTGAGTATGCCATTACTCATGGACGTAAGAGCGTTACGCTTGTGCACAAAGGTAATATCATGAAGTTTACTGAGGGTGCTTTCAAAAACTGGGGTTATGAAGTGGCTGAAGCTGAATTCGGCGATAAAGTATTCACTTGGGCTCAGTATGACGTAATTAAAGAAAAAGAAGGTACAGATGCAGCGAATGCCGCTCAAAAAGCAGCAGAAGATGCAGGTAAAATCATCATTAAGGATGCGATTGCTGATATCGCCCTTCAACAAGTGTTGACTCGTCCATCCGAATTTGATGTCATTGCAACGCTTAACCTGAACGGTGACTACCTATCTGATGCTCTTGCAGCACAAGTAGGCGGAATCGGTATTGCTCCGGGAGCAAACATCAACTATGTAACAGGACATGCAATCTTTGAAGCAACACACGGTACTGCTCCTAAATATGCAGACAAAGACTTGGTTAACCCAGGTTCCGTGATTTTGTCCGGCGTAATGCTTCTTGAACATTTGGGATGGCAGGAAGCGGCTGACCTGATCTATAAAGGTATGGGAACTTCCATCAATAACAAAACGGTAACTTACGATTTTGCACGTTTGATGGATGGCGCTACAGAAGTGAAATGTTCCGAATTTGCTAATGAAATTATTAAAAACCTATAAGGAGCGAATCTATTGACAATTCAGCGTAAAAAAATTACTGTCGTTGGAGCTGGGTTTACCGGAGCTACTACCGCACTTATGATAGCTCAGAAAGAACTTGGTGACGTTGTTCTTGTTGACATTCCTCAACTTGAGAACCCAACGAAGGGAAAAGCGCTTGATATGCTCGAAGCAAGCCCAATTCAAGGTTTTGATAGTAACATCGTTGGTACTTCAGACTACGAAGATGCAGCTGATTCGGATATTGTTATTATTACTGCAGGAATTGCTCGGAAACCAGGAATGAGTCGTGATGATCTGGTGAACACCAATGCAGGGATTGTCAAATCGGTTTGTGAAAATATTAAAAGATATTGTCCTGATTCCATCGTTATTATATTAAGCAATCCAGTGGATGCGATGACTTATGCTGCATACCATGCACTTGGTTTTCCAAAGAACCGTGTTATTGGGCAGTCGGGTGTGCTGGATACTGCTCGCTACTGCACTTTTATCGCTCAAGAACTGAATGTTTCTGTCGAGGATGTTCGAGGCTTCGTACTTGGCGGTCATGGGGACGATATGGTACCTCTCGTACGTTACTCTAGTGTGGGTGGTATTCCTATCGACTCACTGATTTCAGAAGATCGGATTGAATCTATCGTACAGCGAACTCGTGTTGGCGGTGGGGAAATCGTGAACCTGCTTGGCAACGGAAGTGCCTATTATGCTCCTGCCGCTTCCCTTGTACAGATGACGGAAGCTATTCTCAAGGATAAAAAACGGATTATTCCTGTCATTGCTTATCTTGAAGGAGAGTATGGTTACCACGATTTATTTCTTGGTGTTCCTACGATCCTTGGCGGTAATGGGATCGAGAGAATATTTGAACTTGATCTTACAACAGAGGAAAAAGCAGCCCTCGATCAATCGGCTGAATCTGTGCGTAATGTCATGTCTGTCGTAACGGTATAGGCCTTTAATTCATTAATAAATGAATAAACAGTGAATGAATGATAAGGAAATCCTGTAAATGAACAGGGTTTCCTTTTCTTTATACTTAATAATCAGTATAATTTGAGAGATAGGAATAAAGCGACGATGGAATCATTCTGTTTAGTCCATGGATTGGTTCCGGTTTTATTTCTACGGACAATATCATAATAGAACGGTAAGAAAGGAGTGAATCGAAAAGATGGGTTCAATTTTTTATTTTGTACACATACTTGGTGCAGTATCGGTAGGTTATTATCTTTTACTTCCTTTCGTGGTTAGTGCGCTTATGAAACTAGCAGCACCAGCTCAAGAGGGAAGTATCGCTGCTGTCAGAACATTTAATCGTGTTGCTCAATACGGTTTGATCATTCAGCTAATTACAGGCGGATACATCATGAGCAAAGGTGAGTATGAAGTTTCATGGATGATCCTGGTTGTTGTGATCTTTATCGCAATGCTTGCGATTGGTGGAATCATGGGTAAATCACTTCGTCTTGGCATTGCAGGTATTCAAGAAAAACGGGATATCAGTGCAGAGAAAAATAAACTGCGTATGTTCAGTATTATTTTAGCTGTATTGTTGCTCGTCATGCTTGGAATCATGGTCTACCCTTGGTAGAAACTAGGTAGAATACATATCGATATAAAGTATTCATCAACCCTATGTATTTTTAAGTAAGGCAGAATCATTCGCAAGTATTTGCGAAAAGTTCTGTCTTTTTTTTATAGAAAAGGGTTGGCTTTTCTTTTCATAGAGTGATATAAGAACGTTTCATTAAGCAGAGGACGGGTAAATTCATAACGAAGAGGATTGTTGTTAATCTGCTGTTACGTTTCGAAAAATGGCGTATAAGGAGAGCAAGATTAGCCATCCTATAACTTGATTATGAAAATGCGTGATAGAACATTCTAGAAAAGGAAGGGAGAACGAGATTATGTCAGAGAATCAGAACAAAACTTTACCTCCACAACAACAAAGCAAACAGCCAGGGATTGAATCAGAAATGACCCCAAGACCGAAGTACAAAGGGGAAGCTTACAAAGCAGCAGGGAAATTGAAAGGGAAGTCAGCTCTAATTACAGGTGGAGACAGCGGAATTGGTCGTGCTGTGGCCGTAGCGTACGCAAAAGAAGGAGCAAATGTATCGATTGTCTATTTAGATGAACATAGCGATGCAGAGGAGACCAAAAAATGCGTAGAGCAAGAAGGTGTGAAGTGTATTCTGATACCAGGTGATATTCGGGATTCCGCGTTCTGTAGCGAAGCGATCAAACAAACGGTAGATGAATTAGGCGGGCTGGATATTCTAGTGAACAACGCAGCTGAGCAGCATCCACAGCAGAATTTTGAAGACATTACGGATGAACAGCTGGAAACAACGTTCCGTACGAACATATTCAGTATGTTCTATATGACAAGAGCAGCTATGCCTCATTTAACAAACGGTAGTGCTGTCATTAATACCACTTCCATCACGGCTTACCGAGGCAGCGAGAATCTAATTGATTACTCTGCTACGAAAGGAGCGATTACCGCTTTCACACGTTCATTGTCAATGCATTTGGCCGATAAAGGAATCAGAGTAAATGCAGTAGCACCGGGGCCGATCTGGACTCCGCTTATTCCTTCTACTTTTGATGAAAAGAAAGTAAGTGAATTCGGAGCAACACAGCCGATGAAACGTCCAGGTGAACCGGAAGAACTCGCACCGGCTTACGTATATCTTGCATCCAGTGATTCATCATACGTGAGTGGACAAGTTATCCATGTAAATGGCGGAGAAGTAGTGAACGGTTAATAAATCAGCTATAACATATATCAGGTCTTGTACGGTCTTCCGTATGAGACCTTTTTACTTTAATTTAATAAAATTTACATAACGATCGAAGTACGCCGTTTAATGTGTGGTATGATCATTTTGATAGAAACAAGGAAAGGAATCGGATAATATATGGGATCTTGGTCACTTCGATTTGCTGCCTGGTTTGAGAAGTACATGTTTGCTATTATTCCATTCACCCTAATTGTAGGGATTGTTTTTTCTGAACTGTTTTTACCATTTGTAGCTTGGGTTCCCTATTTATTTGGTTTTGTTACCTTTGTCATGGCTTTGGGATGCGGTCTTACTCATTTGAAGAATGTGGTGTACAAACCGATGCCTGTATTTATTACACTGCTTCTAGCTCATGTACTGACACCGCTTATTGCTTTTGCACTTGGAGCAGCTCTGTTTGGTCCAGACTCTGACTATACGGTAGGATTAGTTTTATTCTCAATTATTCCTTTAGGTGTTTCTTCGGTATTATGGGTTGGCATGTCTTATGGCAGTGTTCCTTTAATGCTTGCCATGGTAGTGGTAGATTCAGCACTTAGTCCACTGGTTGTGCCAGGGATGATCGAACTCTTTTTTGGAGCAGATATCAAATTTGATACGGTTTCGCTAATGAAGGATCTTTTGTTAATTATCGTAGTTCCTACCGTTCTTGGTGTAAGCATCTATGAAATTTCAAAAGGGAAATTTAAAGCGTGGTCTGCCCCAGTTACATTGCCTATTTCAAAAATATTCTTCGCTGCAGTCGTACTTCTAAATGCGGCAGCCATCGCTCCTCATATGAGAACATTGGAAACAAGTGTTATTCTTGCTTCTATTGCTGTCGTGTTGTTAGTTGCGTTATGCTATTGTATTGGATTTGCAGGCTCTTTTCTTATGAAAAATGTTTCCCGGGAAATAAGGGTGACGATGTCTTACGCGGCAGGGATGCGTAATATATCACTCGGTCTTGTGCTCGCTATGGGTTATTTTTCACCGCAGGCAGCGATTCCGGTTGTTCTCGGGATTATGATTCAGCAGCCGCTTGCAACACTGCATCATGCACTACTGCAACGTTTTTTACCAGTTCAAAAAGAAGAAATATAAAAGATAATGTTAACAATAACGGTATAAAGGATGAGTAAATAACGCATGAAGACTTTTCGTTTTCGGCTTACAGCTATTATGATGACGCTGATCTTTATTTCTGTCTTAGCGGCAGGTGTGGCTCTGGGTCAAGTATTCAAAGAAGTACATATTAATGCCCTTGAAGAAAATATGGTGCGTGAGATTAACCTACTGAAAACCCATTTTCCTTTTATAAAGACTCAAGGTGATTCCGAGACGGTAACCAAATATTATACAGAAAAAGCAAAAGAACTTGAGGATCTCACCGATTCAAGAACAACGTTTATCCTTAGAGATGGTACCGTTATTGGTGATTCGGAGCATAGTGCAACCAAGATGGATAACCACCTAAATCGTGAAGAAATTACATCTATTAACGAAGGAACTACTTCATACGGACATTCTATTCGAACGAGCGAAACGCTTGGTCAAAAGATGTTATATATTGCGCTTCCTGTAACTTCATCAGATGGGAAATTTGATGGTTATATCAGGCTTTCTATGAGCTTAAAAGCGGTAGACGAAGGACTAGGTCGAGGTTGGTTTCTTATGTTTATCACT
The DNA here is from genome assembly GCF_965111595.1 of Paenibacillus sp. Marseille-Q7038. Classification (NCBI taxonomy): domain Bacteria; kingdom Bacillati; phylum Bacillota; class Bacilli; order Caryophanales; family Paenibacillaceae; genus Paenibacillus; species Paenibacillus sp. Marseille-Q7038. The sequence goes on from NZ_CBCOOM010000001.1 coordinate 648,560, forward strand.
CTTATTATTTTGTTTGTATTGGTGGCATTTGTCTGCTACCGGGTGGGGAAAAGTCTTACAAGTCCAATCGAGCACATTACGAAGGTAGCGAATCAAATATCTCAACTGGATTATGATGCAAGAGTTAGATTTAATCGCGATGATGAAATCGGACAACTCGGCAAGGCAATCAACGGCATGGCAGACAGCCTGCAGACTCAGCTGAAAATGATCCGTGATAGTGAAGATTTGGTTCAGAGTGTAATGAGCAATATGACAGGCGGTATTATTATGATTGATGCCACACAAAATATCGCAGTGCTCAATAAAGAAAGTGAGCGTATGCTTGGTGTTGAACAGCGTCGTGTGATGGGCAGACCCTATCATGAACTCAAAAAACGACATTATGAGTTAACGAAAACCATTGAATCTTCCATAGATCATAGAGATCGTATACACGAAGAAGTACGTTTATATCAACCTGAAGAATTAATTGTTGGTTTAGACGGTGTTCCGATGTTCGAGAATGATGGGAGTTATCGTGGGATGCTATTTTTACTTCAGGATATCACCGCCATTCGGCGTCTAGAAAATATGCGGAGTGAATTTGTAGCTAATGTATCTCACGAATTGAAGACACCTGTAGCAGCAGTGAAAGGTTTTGCAGAAACACTTCTTAGCGGAGGAGTGAAGGATGAGGAAACTGTTCGATCCTTTTTGCAAATTATATATGATGAAGGTGACCGATTGAACCGCCTGATCGGTGATATATTGGAATTATCACAAATAGAATCCAGACGGTCCAACCTTGATTGCTCTCCGGTTCATCTTCATTCGTTCTTTGATATGGTGACCGGAACGCTAAGCAATGTAGCTGAGAAAAAACAGATTCGTCTTCTTGTAGATGTACCTAATGAATTATTTATTGAAGCTGATGAGGATAAACTGAAACAGATCTTTTTGAATCTAATCAGTAATGGGATTAACTATACTCTTGAAGGTGGACAGGTTAAAATTCAGGCATCCATTGACAAGGATGAAGGAGAAGAGAAAGTTGTTTTCCAAATCAGTGATACGGGGATCGGTATACCGAAAGCCGACTTACCGAGAGTATTTGAACGATTTTATCGAGTGGATAAAGGAAGATCTCGTAATTCTGGCGGGACGGGTCTCGGACTATCCATTGTTAAACATTTGGTCGAACTGCATCAAGGAACGCTAATGGTGGAGAGTGAGCTGGGTACGGGAACGACATTTACCGTTGTTTTGCCGCTTCTTCAGGAACATGCGGATGAGGAATAGATGATCAAATGGATAGCAGATAATATAGACTGTCATATTTTACACCACGATAACAAAGTAATGATATTATGAACTGAATGAACATGAGATGAAAGCAGGGGATACCATGGCACAGCGATTATTAGTTATTGAAGATGAGCCGACACTAGCAAGATTACTCTCCTATAACTTGACCCAAGAAGGTCATGATGTAACAGTAGAAGATCACGGTACATCCGGTTATGATCGAGCTTCTTCTCAGGAGTTTGATCTGATACTGCTCGATATTATGCTCCCTGGAATGAATGGACTCGAAGTTCTCAGTAAACTTAGAAGTACGGGGGTGAAAACTCCTGTCATTATTCTCACTGCTAAAAATGGAGAAAATGAAGTCGTTCAAGGACTAAAGCTAGGTGCAGATGATTATATAACGAAACCATTTGGGGTTTCGGAACTGCTGGCCAGGGTGGATGCGGTACTGCGAAGGGTATCTGGTATGGAGGAACAGCCTACACCTGATGAAGAGGACGGATCAAGAATTATTTTAGGGGAACTTGAGATATATCCGAAGAAGTATGAAGTGACGCTGAGTGGACAACCCATACAGCTTCGTCCGAAAGAGTTTGAAGTGCTTTTATATTTAGCTAAAAAGCCTGGTGTAGTACTTACAAGGGATGATCTGATGAATGCGGTCTGGGGATTTGATTACATTGGAGGGCAGCGAACCGTAGATGTTCATGTAAGCTCTCTGCGCAAAAAACTGGAGCTCGATCCCGAAACGGTTCATATTGACTCCATACGTGGTGTGGGATACAAGCTAGTAGCAGGCAAACGAAAGACGGTTTCACAGCTTCGATGATCCTTTACTTAGAATCATTAATTGTCCTTGGAGACAAGATAGGGAGAGGATTGTCCTGACTGACCAAGAGCCCTTGAAATCAGGAAAGTCCGCTCTTCGAAACGGAGAATAGGCGAATTAGCGGACTTTCCTGATTTACATTTTACATAGCGTTAACAATTGTTTATATAGCCTTTACAATGAGACGTTACAATGATGTAGAGCTTTTATTTTTGTGAGGTTTTTTTCGTATGACAAGATGAGCCTCACTATGCAGTAAAGGAGATAAACCAGGGATGAACAGCACGATGATAAATATTAAAAACCTGAATCTATATTATGAATCTTTTCAAGCGCTAAAGAATGTAAACCTTGAGATTCCCAAAAATACAGTAACTGCTTTTATCGGTCCTTCGGGCTGCGGTAAATCTACTCTCCTTCGTACACTTAACCGTATGAATGATATGATAAGCGGTACGAGAATTGAAGGGAAAGTGGAGATGGATGGACAAGATATTTATGGTGAGAACCTGCCGATTGAGACCCTTCGCAAACGGGTAGGTATGGTGTTTCAACAACCGAATCCTTTTCCTAAGACAATTTATGATAACATCGCTTATGGTCCACGCCTTCACGGAACAACGGATAAAAAAGTGCTTGATGAGATTGTGGAACAAAGTTTGCGCCGATCTGCACTGTGGGATGAAGTGAAAGATTACCTGAAACGCTCGGCAATGAGTCTGTCGGGAGGACAACAGCAACGCTTATGCATAGCCCGTGCTTTGGCAGTTCAACCTGAAGTGCTGCTTATGGATGAAGCAACATCAGCTCTCGATCCGATCTCTACCCTCAAAATTGAGGAACTTGTACAAGAATTAAGAGATCATTATACGATTGTCATGGTTACACATAATATGCATCAAGCTGCTCGCGTATCTGGAAAAACGGTCTTTTTCCTGAATGGGGAAGTGATAGAAGCGGCGGAAACGAACGAAATTTTCTCCAATCCACAAGACCCCAGAACAGAAGATTATGTATCTGGACGTTTTGGTTAACGGATTGTACGAATAAAATAGCTACACTTCATTTACATGAGGAGGAACAGCAAGGATGATTCGTAGAAAAGGATTTGACCGGGAATTAAATCAGCTTCGAGATTTACTACTCAAGATGGCGGAACACGTAAATACAGCTTTGGTAGATGCCATCAACAGTTTAAAGTCAGGTGACCTCAAACTTGCGCAGAAGGTTGTATCGAAAGATATCGAGCTAAATGCAATGGAAGAAGAGATCATGGAACTTGGAACGAAGCTAATTATCACACAACAGCCAGTCGCTAAAGATCTAAGAAGAATTATCGTAGCTTTCAAAATCTCAAGTGACCTAGAACGAATGGGTGATCTTGCACTGGATGTTGCCAAAGTGACACTGCGTATGGAAGGTCAGAAACTAATCAAACCTCTTGTCGATATCCCTCGGATGGGGGAGATTGTTAAGCTAATGATTGATGACTCCATTACTTCATATCTTGATGAAAATGCAGATTTGGCTTACAAAATGGCAAAAACGGATGATGAAGTGGATGAACTGTACAGCCATATGATAACAGACCTATATGCGCTCATGGTGGATCACCCGCAAGACGCTTCCCAGGCTATGCTTCTTATGCTAGTGGGTCGCTATATCGAACGAATTGGTGATCATGCGACCAATATTGGTGAGAGTGCCGTATATTTAGTAACAGGGAAACGTCCTGATTTGAATCAATAAAGAGGACAAATATTATAGGAAATAGGTTGTAATATATGGGTTTTTAGACCCTCGTAAATGGCAGAATTATTCTTTAATTTCTATTTTTTTAGAAATTTTAGGGTAATTCTGTTTCTTTATGTGTAATAGTGGGTAATTATACTCTGTCAGATAAGCAACTCACCTAGCAAATTTCGTGAAGATAGTGAAATGAGCCGTTGTTGACATCGGCTCTTTTTTCTATATGCTGGGAGTTTTTTAGGCGTAGGAACGAAATATGACAGGGGGAAACGATTCATGATTGAATTTAAAGGTGTTAAGAAAGTGTATGATGATGGTTTCGAAGCGTTAAAAGGCATTGATCTTACGATTAAACAAGGTGAAATTACGGTGTTCATTGGTCCTTCTGGTTGCGGTAAAACAACAACGATGCGAATGATCAACCGTTTGAATGTTCCATCACATGGTCAAATTTTGGTCAATGGGAAAGATATTTCGAAAATGGATGCCGTAGATCTCAGAAGAAGCATAGGTTATGTCATTCAAAGTGTGGGTTTGTTCCCAAATATGACAATCGCTAAAAACGTAGGTGTAGTACCGCGTCTACTGAAATGGGATAAAGCAAAAATTGATGCACGTGTAGATGAACTTCTTAATCAAGTCAGACTTGCACCCGAGACATTTGGGAATCGATACCCTTCCGAACTCAGTGGTGGACAACAACAGCGGATCGGTGTTATTCGTGCACTAGCAGCAGACCCAGATATTATTTTGCTAGATGAACCTTTTAGTGCACTTGATCCGATCAGCAGAGAAGAACTGCAAGATGAGTTAATTCGACTTCAAACTGAGGTGAAGAAAACCATCGTTTTCGTTACGCATGATATGGATGAAGCGATCAAACTCGCGGATACCATTGTACTTATGAAAGGTGGACAAATAGAACAAGTAGGAACGCCAGATCAGATTTTACGTCACCCGGCAAGTGAATTCGTAGAAAGCTTTATTGGTAAAGATCGTTTGTTGTCAGAAGACATTACCGAATTCCCGAATGTCGAGGAAGTCATGATTAACAATCCAGCTACCGCGTTCCCGTCCAGAGGAATTGCAGAAGCAATCACGATTTTACAAAGACGTAAAGTAGACTCTTTGCTCGTTGTGGATAAAAATAGACGTTTGCTTGGTAACGTGACGATCTATCAGTTAATCAAACATTATCGTGAGGAAGATAAGAAAATAGTCGATGTTATGCAGCCTGTAGAGCATGTGCTTTATAGAGGGGATTCGGTTACCACTGCGCTTACTATACTGAATGAGAACCAGCTTTCTAATCTACCTGTTGTTGATGAAGATGGACTTTTCCTTGGTCTCATCACAAGAGGTAGCGTCGTAAGGCTGCTCGCAGACGTCTATACTCCAGAACCAGAGGAGGCAGAAGTGAATGCAGGTATTTGAATCGATAAAAAGTTTCTTTGTTTTCATAGGTGAACGTTATCCAGATATTCTTAGTGCAGCGGGTCAGCATGCTTTAATCGCAGCGATTGCTACCATTCTAGGTATTGTTGTTGCCATACCGGTAGCGATTATGATCTCAAGTTCAGAGATTAAATGGGTGAATTCCGTAGTATTCAGTGTTGCGAATCTATTTCAAACCATCCCAAGTTTAGCACTTCTTGCTCTTATGATTCCTTTATTCGGAATTGGAATGACACCGGCGATCGTTGCACTATTTCTATATTCCTTGTTGCCGCTTTTACGAAATACATATGCTGGACTACAGGCAGTTGACCCTGCACTGAGAGATGCATCGAAGGGAATGGGCTACAGCAGACTTCAAAGTTTATTTCATATCGAGCTGCCTTTAGCGGTTCCGTACATTATGTCGGGTATTAGAATAACGACCGTTTATATCATTAGTTGGACTACTCTCGCTGGACTTATTGGAGCTGGTGGACTCGGACAGTTAATTATGTCGGGACTTGGCGTAAACAAGACCGAACTTATTGTAGCAGGCGCACTTTCAGCCATTCTTTTTGCATTGCTTGCTGACTTGTTACTTGGAGCACTAGAGAAAGCAATTAGACCGAACCAAAATAGTGCTAAGGCGTAGGTTTCCTAATTGTCTGAAGAAATCATATGAGATGTGAATATAGTCTCATAAGCTACTAAGGAAAGAGGGAGATCGTACAAATGAGAGTTACAAAACAAAAAACGTTGAAATTCACGCGCACATTGGTTTTATTTATGCTCATTCTTTCCATTTTTTCAGTAAGTCTGCCTGGTAAGGCGGAAGCTGCTGACCGGGTTAGAATTGGTACACAAACCTTTACAGAAACTAAGGTGCTTGCTGAGATATATAAAGCATTAATTGAAGATCGTACGGATCTAAGTGTAGATGTAACGACAGACTTAGCATCTTCGAGTCTACTGCTAAGGTCACTTAGCAAAGGCGAAATGGACATGGGAAGTTTATATTCAGGAGAAATTTTTAATGGGTATTTTGAAGTTGAAGATACAAAGGATCGAGATGCCGTCCTTCGTCAGGCTCAGGAAGGTTTTGATAAGCTGTGGAATCTGAAATGGTATGATCCGCTTGGCTTCGAGAATACGTATACACTGGCGGTCAAACAAGAAGTTGCAGATGAGTACGGACTTAGCAAGATGTCTGATTTGAAGGATCATGCAGGAGATATGAGGATTGGAGTGGATACGACTTGGCTTGAGCGTCCAGCAGACGGATATCCGGCATTCACAAAGGAGTACGGATTTACTTTTGCTCAGACCTCTCCCATGGAAATCTCACTCGTATATTCAGCAGTAGCTGACGACATTGTAGATGTGGTTCTAGCATATACGACAGATCCAGGACTCAAAGAGTTTAACCTCGCGACCCTTGCGGATGATAGACAGTTCTTCCCTCCATTCGATGCTTCAACAGTCATTCGTAAAGAGCTGATTGAGGAGCATCCTGAACTGGATGAAGTGCTTTCTTCTCTTGTAGGAACCATTGATGCAGAGACGATGACAGGGCTTAGTTATCAAGTAGATGTAGAAAAAATGGAACCGCGGACCGTCGCCATGAAGTATTTGGTTGATCTAGGATTACTTGATGAATCTAAGCTTCCTGCTTCAGCGATGCATCCAGACGCGAATTCATTCATGAAATTTTATTATTACATTACGGAAAATTCTTCTTATTTATTTCACTTAACATGGGTACATATTCTAATGGTGCTTTGCGGGCTGGGACTTGCTTTAGTTATTGGGATTCCGCTCGGTATTCTTAGTGCTCGTTATGAAAAAACAGGCAGGGTCATCATGTTCTTCACGAACATTATTCAAGTGCTTCCAAGTATGGCACTGCTCGTTCTGCTCATGGTTATGTTCGGCCTTGGATTCAAGAGTGTCGTTATTGGTTTATTCCTTTACTCTTTAAATCCCGTCGTGCGTAACACTTATGTTGGTCTGAAGGAAGTAAGTCCTGCTCTTCAGGATGCAGGAAAGGGGATGGGGATGAGCCGTTTCCAACTGCTGTGGAAAGTGGAAATGCCTTTATCCATTCCATTCCTCATGGCAGGTTTACGTGTAGCTGCCGTCATTGCAATTGGGGTGGCTGCACTCGCACCGATTATCGGGGGAGACGGTCTTGGCCGTGAAATTTATGCGGGTCTCAATCAGCGGCATAATATCAAAATACTAGCTGGTGCCATTCCTGCTGCATTACTTGCCATTCTGGCAGATATCCTTCTTGGAAGACTGGCGGAACGATTTAAAATAGCGAAACGGTAAAATGAAACAGTCTGAACTTCGGTTCGGACTGTTTTTCTTTCATTAGGCCGATAATGCAGGAGAGTGCATAGTTAATTCGTTTTGTTTTTTGAAGCAGAGTTCCCATGTGTTATCATATAGGGAGAAGTGAAACAAGAGAGGTGTATCTATGGAAAAGTTTATTTTGATTGATGGAAACAGTATAATTTATCGAGCCTTTTTTGCCATGCCCCCGCTGACGAATTCGAGCGGATTACATACAAATGCGGTGTACGGATTTACCACCATGCTTCTTCGGTTGCTCGAAGAACATAAGCCGACACATATGATGGTGGCTTTTGATGCAGGGAAAGTAACATTCCGCCATGAAGGTTATGAAGAGTATAAGGGAGGAAGGCAGAAGACACCTCCTGAATTATCGGAACAATTCCCTGTACTCAAAGAACTGCTTACCGCTTTCGGTATTGCTCAGTTTGAACTATCTGGATATGAAGCCGATGATATCATTGGAACACTCACAAAACGTGCCGATGAAGCGGGCCGCGAAGTCCTTGTGGTCACGGGTGACAAAGATATGTTACAGCTGGCATCGGAGAATGTGAATATTGCACTGACTCGTAAAGGCGTATCTGAGATTGAAAATTACGGTCCGAAAGAAATTGAAGAACGCTACGGCCTTACTCCGCTCCAGATTATTGATCTTAAAGGGTTGATGGGAGATACCTCTGATAACATCCCTGGTATTCCTGGAGTGGGAGAAAAAACGGCACTGAAGCTGCTTCACCAGTTTGGATCAGTGGAAGAGGTACTAAGTAATACTTCTGAACTCAAAGGGAAGATGAAAGAAAAAATAGAAACTCACGCAGAAGATGCACGGCTTAGTAAAAGGCTTGCTACCATTTACCGTGAAGTACCACTTGAGAAAACTTGGGATGACATGGTTTTCGGCGGTATTCAGGAAGAGTCGGCTGCTCCGGCGCTCGCGAAGCTGGAATTCAAATCACTGTTAGAGCGACTTGCCTTTACCGTCAAACAGGCAGATGCGGATGAGAATACACCAAAAGAAGAAGAGATTGAAACCGTTATTGTAACGGAAGATAACATAACGGACTTGTTGCCGTTACTTTCGGATATAAAAATCGTTCATGTCGAATCACGAGGAGACAACCCTCATCACGCTACTTTGATTGGGATTGTACTGACAGATCGCGAGAAATATTATTTTATTTCTCCAGAGATGCTCGTTACGGAAGCATGTGCGGGGGTAAGAGAGTGGTTAAGCAACTCGGACAACCCTAAACAGGGGTATGATTTGCACCGCGTAGACCTTGTGCTGCATACGAATGGGTTGCCATTTGCAGGTGCTGATTTTGATGTGCATCTTGCAGGTTATCTGCTCGATCCAACCGATTCAAACCAGACGCTATGGGGAGTTGCATCAAAGTATGGTCTGGCTCGTCTACAGTCGGATGATGAAGTATTCGGTAAAGGGGCAAAATATAAACTTCCAGAAGAGGAAGTGGTATGCGAGTATTTATGCCGTAAAGCAGAAACAATCTCACGCCTGATTTCTTTACAGCAGAAGGATTTAGAAGAGACAGGAATGCATGAACTTTTCTATGATCTAGAAATGCCTTTGTCACGCATACTTGCTGATATGGAGAAGCAAGGAATCAAAGCAAATGTAGACGAACTTAAAGCGCTTGGAGCTGAATTTGAACAGACGATTTCTTCATTAGTCACGAAAATTTATGAGATTGCGGGAACTGAATTTAATCTGAACTCGCCAAAACAGTTAGGCGAAATTCTTTTTGATAGATTGGGATTACCCGTTATTAAAAAAACAAAGACCGGTTATTCTACAGATGCAGAAGTACTGGAGAAGCTGGCTCCGTATCATGAAATTGTTCAGCACATCTTACAATACCGCTCAATCGCGAAGCTGCAATCGACGTATGTAGAAGGATTACTGAAAGAAATTTCAGATAAAACAGGGAAAGTTCATACGTACTATCGTCAGACGATTGCTGCCACCGGCAGACTTAGCAGTCAGTTTCCGAATCTGCAAAATATTCCGATTCGTCTGGAAGAAGGACGTAAGATCCGTAAAGTGTTTGTTCCTTCTGAAGAGAATTGGTACATTCTCGCTGCCGATTATTCTCAGATCGAACTTCGTGTGCTTGCTCACATCTCGGATGACGATAATCTAAAAGAAGCTTTTGTAAATGATATGGATATTCATACAAAAACGGCAATGGATGTATTCGGAGTCGAGGAATCAGCGGTAGACAGCGATATGCGGAGATCAGCGAAAGCTGTTAACTTTGGAATCGTGTATGGAATTAGCGATTACGGCCTGTCTCAGAACTTGAACATTACAAGAAAAGAAGCATCCCAGTTTATTGAGCAATATTTTGAAGTGTTCAAAGGGGTTCGTAAATTCATGGATGATATCGTGAAACAAGCTAAACAAGATGGGTATGTAACTACGCTTCTTGGGCGCCGCCGGTATTTACCTGAAATTAATGCAAGCAACTTTAATCTTCGTTCTTTTGCAGAACGTACAGCAATGAATACGCCGATTCAAGGAACCGCTGCTGATATTATCAAGCTGGCTATGGTTCACATGGATGCAGCACTTACGGAGAAAAAACTGAAAAGCCGTATGCTGTTGCAGGTACACGATGAATTAGTATTTGAAGTGCCGGAAGAGGAATTAGAAATAATGAAGGTATTAGTTCCTGAAGTGATGGGGAAAGCCTTGGAATTAGCCGTTCCGCTTAAAGCAGAAGTCAGCTTCGGCAGAAACTGGTACGAAGCGAAGTAAATCCGAGTAAAAGGGTATAAGAGTACCTCAAAATCCGCTATAATGGAAGATGAGGTGAAGACATCATGCCGGAACTTCCGGAAGTAGAAACAGTCAAAAGAACATTAAATTCGTTAATCGTAGGAAAATATATAGATCGTGTTACCGTTCATTTACCGCGAATTATTCAGCGGCCGGATGATATTGACGCATTTGCTATGGAACTTGTAGGACATACCATCCAAGGTGTGGAGCGAAGAGGGAAATTTTTGAGGATCTTACTGGATGGACTTGTACTTGTCTCCCATCTTCGGATGGAAGGTCGATATGGTTTATATCCTGAAGATGAACCCTTAGAGAAACATACTCATGTTGTATTTCATTTCTCTGATGGAACAGAGCTGCGTTACAAGGACGTAAGACAGTTTGGAACCATGCATCTGTTCCGCACGGGAGAAGATCTTACGAATAAACCACTGATGAAGCTTGGACTTGAGCCGCTCGACGAATCTTTTACCCTGGAAGCTTTTCGTAAAGCGATAGGGAAACGGTCAACCAAGATCAAAGTAGCTCTACTTAATCAGGAATATGTCGTAGGGATTGGGAATATTTATGTGGATGAGTCGCTGTTTAAGGCAGGGATTCATCCGGAACAACCCGCAAATACGCTCACTGACGAGCAGTTTGAACTGCTTCATCAGTCTATCATTGATACACTCCTTGAAGCGGTGCAAGCCGGCGGATCTACCATTAAATCATATGTTAACGGTCAAGGTGAAGTGGGCATGTTTCAACATCAGTTCAAAATATATGGCCGTCAAAATCAGCCTTGTGAACATTGTGGAACAATGATTATCAAGACAGTGGTAGGTGGACGCGGTACCCATACTTGTCCAAGATGTCAGGTGTTGGTGTAACGAATTAGTATAAATGAGCTCCAGGTAAGCGAGCTTTTATGAATAGGCACCCTTTTAATCAGGTTCCCATATACTGCTAGGGCAACGCAGTCTTAGGCATTAGCCTGCTTCCTGCTTTTAAAGCAGCTTTATGGCCTAGTTTTGGGAGGAATGAAGGGTGCCTCATTCATTGACGTTATTTTTGCTTGCTTTTGCGCTTAGTCTAGATGGCTTTGGTATAGGCATTACATACGGCCTTCGCAAAATGAAAATTCCTTGGCTATCGATCGTAATTATCTCCATCTGCTCTGGTCTTGTTATTGGAGTTTCGATGCAGCTTGGAGTTTTATTATCTGCTTTCGTATCTCCGGATGTAGCATCATGGATCGGTGCAGGGATTCTCATTGGTATGGGAACTTGGTCATTGATTCAGTCATTCAGGTCGAAAGCCGCGGATACAGAGGCAGATCCTTGGAAAGAAAAGGCGAACTTATCTTCAGATACTTCGTTGTCATCTCGGGAAACGGGAAAGAGTAGTACAGCTGAGGGGGAAGCGTCCGAATCGGAATCAAAAACGACCGTTTTTTTATTGGAAATTCAAAAGTTTGGTCTTGTGATCCAAATATTAAAAAAACCTTCCGCTGCTGATATGGACGATTCGGGAAGTATTTCGGGATATGAAGCGATGTGGCTTGGAATTGCCTTATCTTTAGATGCCTTTGGCGCTGGGCTGGGTGCTGCACTGCTTGGTTTACCTCCTTTATTAACCTCAGTTATGATCGCTTTTTTCAGCGGTATGTTTCTCGTCTTTGGTTTAAAGGCAGGTTTTCGTTTTGCAAACTCAACTTTTGTACAGTCTCTGACGGCCTTACCTGCAATTATGTTAATTATTATGGGAATATTGAAGCTGATTTAATTTGAGGTGAATACATGAATATTGGATTAACAGGCGGAATTGCGTCAGGTAAAAGCAGTGTTTCCAAGCTTTTTGTAAGCCTTGGAGCGATTTTAATTGATGCAGATCAGATCGCTCGGGAAGTCATGCTTCCCGGGCACCCTGTGCTTGCTGCTGTCGCTAAACAATTCGGACAAGTTGTTCTGCTTGAAGATGGATCACTGAACCGTAAGAAACTCGGTGAGCTTGTTTTTAATCATCCAGATCAGCTTCAAGCATTAAATCAAATTACCCACCCTGCCATTCGCCAAGAGATGAGAGACCGTAAGCATAAATTCGAAGAGCAGTTCCCAGGTCGTCTTATTGTTTCTGATATTCCTCTCCTTTATGAGTCAGGACTTGAAGATGGGTATGAACAGATTATGCTGGTATATGTACCGAGAGAGATTCAATTAGAACGGTTAATGAAAAGAGATGGATTGGACATGGATCAGGCGATCCGCCGTTTGAAAGCTCAGATGGATATAGAAGAGAAGAAGCAAAAAGCAGATATTGTTATCGATAACAGCGGAGATTTCGAAGAAACGAAGAAGCAAATTTTGGCCTTTTGGCGTGACGCGGGTTTATCATGAGATGGCTTCGTAAAAAAAGAGTGCTGCTTGTTATTCTTGTTTCCTTTTTATTTCTTCTATTTTTTAATACCAATTGGATGTCTTGGTTTTATCCGATTCATTATAAAGATGAGATTCGTACACAAGCAGAAGCTTATGATGTGGACCCATTCCTCGTAGCCTCCATTATTCGAGTTGAGTCCAATTATAAACTGAGCCGCGAATCGAAAAAGGGTGCCATCGGTTTAATGCAGCTGATGCCTGACACAGCGAACTGGGTTTTGGAGAAAAAGCAGAAAAAAAATGTTACGATGGATGAACTGAAGCATGAACCTGAGGCTAATATAGAAATCGGTACCTGGTATCTTGATTACTTATCCGATCATTTTGATGGCAATCCGATCGCGGCGATAGCAGCTTATAACGCAGGACAAGGAAATGTAGGCAGCTGGATTAAAAAAGGCTTATGGGATGGGAAACTCGACACCATTAATGAAATTCCGGTAGGAGAGACCCGGCACTATGTACAGCGGGTTATTTATTATTATAATCAGTATAAAGATATTTATAAGGAGTTCTGATTTTTATCACCTTATCGGTAAAAATACGAATAAGTGCTGGACAGGCCAGCCTAATGGCTAACCTGTTCAGCACTTTATAATTACTTATTATTGAAATTGACCAGCGAGTTGTTGTTCACCGATAGTTACAAGACGTTTTGTAATGTAACCCCCGATAGAACCGTTCTCGTAGGAAGTCATGTTACCTTGGTATCCATCTTGTGGGATGCTGATACCTAGTTCTTGAGCGATCTCATACTTCATTTGCTCAAGAGCACCAGAAGCGTTAGATACAACTAGTTGGTTAGAGTTTCCGTTGTTACCTTGTGCCATTGCTTTCACCTCCTTGCGAGTTGGTAAAAGTATTATGTCTCGTATATGTGATTTTCATTACACTTTTAAAAGAAAAATAGTTGGAAAGTATATACAATAAGAGGAGTGATGTCCGTGAAATGTCCGTATTGCGCGTACGGAGGTACGAAAGTACTGGATTCTCGCCCTGCTAATGAGAACAAGTCCATTCGCAGACGCCGCGAATGTGAACAATGTAACCGCAGGTTTACCACCTTTGAAACGATTGAGGAGACACCGCTGATCGTTATTAAAAAAGATGGAAGCAGAGAAGAGTTTAGCAGAGAAAAGCTGCTCAGAGGATTGATTCGAGCATGTGAGAAACGTCCTGTATCTGTTGAACAGCTGGACAATATTGCGTCTGCCGTAGAGTCTTCTTTACGAAATACGGCTGTTGCTGAAGTAGAGAGCAGAGAAATTGGAGAGCTTGTCATGGAACAGCTGTATCCGGTAGATGAAGTTGCATATGTACGCTTCGCTTCTGTATATAGACAGTTCAAAGACATCAATATGTTTATGAAAGAACTAAAAACGTTATTATCCAAAGAGCCTTACGAAGAGTAAGCATACCTATACGGTAAAGGAGAATTCACTTCCATGATACATAGTCGTAAGTTATGGCTTGAATCGATGTTTCGAATAGCAGATCCTGTATTGGAAGCTTTATCGAACCGGAAATTAAAGGAACTCATGCCTGTGGATTCTCCCTCAGCGGGTAGAGAAACCTATGCTTATCTTGAGGCACTTGGCAGATTGCTTGCTGGTATAGCTCCATGGATAGAACATAAGCAGGATGGAGAAGAAGAAATTCTAAGGAATAAGTATGCAGCAATGGCCAGACAAGCTATCGATGCTGGAACGGATCCGAACTCAGCAGATTTTATGAATTTTACAGAAGGCGGTCAGCCGCTTGTAGATGCCGCTTTTTTAGCTCATGCGATTGTGAGAGCTCCTCAGGAACTTTACGGACAGCTTGAACCGAGAGTGAAGAAGCAGCTTATTGATTGTTTGAAAAAGACTCGCCGTATAAAAGCCGTTCCCTCGAACTGGCTGTTATTCTCTGCGATGGTTGAGGCAGCCTTGTATAGGATGGGAGAAGAGGACTTTGATGTGATGAGAGTCGATTACGCTCTCAAACAGCATGAGCATTGGTATCTTGGGGATGGAACCTACGGAGATGGTCCGCATTTTCACTGGGACTACTATAATAGCTTTGTCATTCAGCCCATGCTTGTTGATATCCATCTCACATTTCAGGGAATGTACCCTGATTGGGACTCGGCTTATGAATCGGTACTGCTAAGAGCAAGAAGATATGGCGCAGTGCTTGAACGCATGATTTCACCAGAAGGAACGTTTCCTCCCGTAGGTCGTTCGCTGGCATACCGTTTTGGTGCTTTTCAGATGTTATCTCAACTTGCACTCATGGAAACGCTTCCTGAGGAGTTGGATTATGCAAGTGTGCGCTGTGCGCTAACTGCAGTATTGCAGAGAACAATCGCTGGCGAAGGTACTTTCGATGAGAAGGGATGGCTTCGGATTGGCTTTTGTGGCAATCAACCAGATATAGCCGAAGGTTATATTTCTACAGGGAGTTTATATCTGTGCAGTACCTTATTCCTGCCGCTGGGACTTACAGGTGATCATCCATTTTGGGTTTTACCCGATGAACCCTGGACACAGAAAAAAGCATGGAGCGGGCAATCTTTTTCACTGGATCGTTCAGTGTTCTAATTAATAATTGGAGAGGTGACAAAGATGAGCAAGAAGCAGATTGCAGAAAAGCTATGGAATATTTTCTTGTTTGCTTTACTCTTTATCCTTTTTTATATTGCAGGTAAATATATAATCTTCTCTTATGTGCAAGTAGACTCGTTGTTATATCAGAACTTAATTGAAATGATCTATCTTGTTATTACACTGGTATTATCTCGTTTGTTGTCTGTGACTGTATTATCATTTGAGCGAATGAATCCAAGTCACCATCGATCCGTAGTTTGAATGTCATATGAAAAGTTGTTGCATGCCTAATATGATGATTATCAGTCCCATGATTATGCAGATTACCCCAGCAAACTTAACATAGGAAAGCCACATATCACTGGGTTCTTTATCTTAATCTATTCTTTTGAACAACCACGAATCAGGACGCTTAATAGCGAGGATCCCAAGTGCAATTACACAAACACCCATCAGAAAATAAAGTATGAACATAAGATCAGCTCCTTTGAATTAAATACGATATAAAAGGAAATCTAGTTCCAATCCATTCTCTTAGTGAGTTTGAAATTCGATTAAAAAGCACTTGCAACGACGCGTTTCTGAGTGTATAATAACTAAGTCGGAAAGTTACTGAGTTAACTTTACGTCAGATACGAATGTTGATCTAACAGTCAACTACATAATTAAGGGGCCTTAGCTCAGCTGGGAGAGCGCATCGCTGGCAGCGATGAGGTCAGGGGTTCGATCCCCCTAGGCTCCATCTATTTACCAAATAAACCACGTCCAATGGACGTGGTTTATTTTTTATGATTAGTCCATCTAAAAAAGGATAGTGGGAGTCAGTCCAGGCGTTGGGCTTTTCGTATGAACTCTATACGATAGCGATTGTCTAATTGCTAAATAGGTCAGGTAAAATATTATAAATATACTGGTTCTGCCAGTTCCAAGCATGCGTGCCGCTATCGGCTTCGAGGAAGTAGAAATTCCCCTTCTTTGTATCCGATGAATAGATGAAGACATCCGTTAATTTCTTCATCGCATCAATTTGAGGCTTCAAGTTCGGATACGCAACATCAAGTTTACCGGTAGCACTGAAGATATAATAGTCCTGCGGCTTATATCCGGATTTTTTTGCAACATTTGCAAGATACTCTGCTGTTTTCTCCGGTTGAAGACCGCCTCCACGCTGTTCAATGATCCAGCTGTCACCACTTAACGGTATATAATATTTAAAATAGTCTAGAGCATGAATAAAGGTAAACCACGTCGTGACCGAACCCATAGAGAAACCACCGAATGCTCGATGCTCCCGAGATGCTTTCAAATCTTCCAAACTTCCTGATTTGGCATAGGTATTGTACTTGTTTTCCACCAACGGAACAATGGTGTTCATCAGTTCCTCGTGGAAGAGCGCGACGTCATTCTTACCGCCATTAAAGGTAGGCGTCACAACGATAAGAGGTTCAATATCACCTGAGGCAATCATATTATCTAAAATTTTCTTCAATTCTTTGCTCTGGCCAGGCCCGCCGAAGAGGAGATCCTCGTTCTCTCCGCCGCCATGCATCAAATAGAGAACATTGTATTTCTTATTTGTAGCTGAAGCATCATAACCGTATGGAAGATAGACATTCAATTTTTTATCGTCTGTACCATCCTTTACATTAGGCGTTTTGTAGTGAATGCTTTCAATTTTTCCTGGCTTGTTGTTTTCGGTTCGATAAGCATTTGGAAGCGGCTTGAAGTATTTCTCATTCGCGGCTTCTTCCGTCATTTCAAGCTTACTGATTGCAGCTGTAATTGCAGCATATTGACTGTCAATTTCTTTCTGGGTAACCTTATGACCATTGAATACGCTTTCAGAAACGACGTTAGTAAGAGCATCTGTTACGATATTCCCATTTTTATAAAGCTTGAAATCAAGCTTTAGTGTGTTTTTAACCAAATTAAATAGATTGTATGGATTTAATCCGCTGACATCGTTTTTTGCCTTTCCAGTAAGTAAAACTTCGCCGAACTTCGATGGATCATGCCATGCAGTTCCTGTTGCATCAAACAAATTTAAGGAACCTATACGTTCCGATCCTATAGCATCGTTAATCTGTAATTCAATACCAAGCACTTTTCCGTTTTCTGGTTCCGTATTCAGAGCAATTCTTGTTTCAATTACGTAACCGTCTTTCACTTTTTTCGCAGCAGTATAATACAGGTTTGGATCTCCGTCATCTACGGATAACGCATTTTCGTAGTTCACGCGGATATGCAAATCTTCAGCGCCGTAGTCTGTAGTTTTATCGTTGTTCTCATCAAGGAATATTTCCACCGAATCTTGCATGTAGGGTGTTCCGGATTGAACGGACAGATTCTTATCTCTCACTTCTGCTAGAATGTATAGCGCGCGGTCATCCCATAATACTTTAAATGTAGCGGAAGTATCTATGTTAGCGGATGCATGCTTAGGTGATACCTTATGTGCCTTATTCCATATCGGATCAACCTTTCCGTCAATGACTGGGGAACCGAAATGAGCCACCATACTTCCATCGGAATCCAAACCATTCTTACCCACAGATATGTTCCCAGGGTCTGTTTTCATGGGTGCCTCCTTAATTACGGCTTTTGTTACGAGAACGTCCTTTTGTTTGAATGCAGGATCAGCCATAGTTGCAGCTGCAGAAATATCAGGCAATGAGCCGAGTGAAAACATAATTACCAAGGATACAATAGTTAACATTTTCATAATGGGGTTAAGTAACAGCCTTATACCATTCTTCAAAAGTTCTCCTCCTTTTAAATGTAATCATTAGTATGTTTGTCACCCATTGGTTCTCTTACCGCTCAATCAGTTCCTGAATGTTCTCCCTACAAAATCATTAGACTGAATTGTTGCTTTTTATCTTAACTTTAATAATCACGTCCTTTCACTTTATATTTAACGTTCGTTTCTGAGAGAATTTAACGTTAATTATATAAAATGTCAACATCATATTAGCATGATGTTTGTTACCTGTGAAGGCGAAAAAAGTAGTAATAAAAATAATAAAAGTTTGATTTTATTCTGATTTTATTCTCCCAAAACTCTATAACAAATTGTATAAAAATAAGAAATAAAACAGTAAATAAAAAAATGTCGAAAAAGAGAAAAAAATGTCTTTTTTTATGAAGAAAATACCATTACAATAGGATTGAAATGTGACAATTATCATAATTTAGTAGGACAGTAATTTGGGATTACATAAAAGAGGGAATGTCACAATCTTATAATATGGAGGAAGAGTCGCAGATGGGAGTTATGGAAATAACCGAACAGTCGTTGTATTCCGGTGTTCAGCGAGGCAAAAAAGAAGAATGGATTTATCTAACGGCTGCAGATTTAACTTTAAACCAAGATTATTTTTCCGATTTAACAGCATGCTATTGGATTCAGGCGGATACGATTCATTTTGCAGGATCATTGAATTTACCTGGGCGTAATCTGACCCTGAATGCCAGAGTGATCTCTTCGGATGGAGACGTTACGATCAGTACATCAGGAACCCTCGTTCCTAAAGATAAGGACTTTGGTAGGCAGCCTAAGGCTAATCCAGGAGATATGCCTGTCAGAAGCGGAGACAATGGTGGAAATGGAGATGATGGTTTTGACGGGGGAGACGGGATGTCCGGCGGCCATATTGTACTTGTAGCAGAGCATTTCGACTTACAAGGTCAATTACAGCTTTCGGCAAATGGCAGCAACGGGGGACGTGGACAAGACGGAGGAGACGGCATGAACGGCCGTGATGGAGAAAATGGAAGAGACGCGGAAACCCATTGGTTTTCATCGGATGACTCTTCGGAACCTGGTAGAGATGGAGGTAATGGAGGCAACGCCGGTAAGGCGGGACGCTCGGGGAATGGAGGAGACGCTGGGCATATTTTTGTCGGATATGTGGCTGATTGTGCAGAACAAAAGATCACAATGGAAAGTCAACCAGGGATTGCCGGGGCACTTACTCATCCAGGAAAACCTGGTGCCGGAGCTAAGGGCGGAATAGGCGGACGTAAATTTAAAATTGTCACTGGAAGAACAACTGCGGTCAAAATAGTAAGCCAAGAAAGAGAGCCTAGCGGTTCAAATGGCAAAGATGGAAATCCCGGAGTGTGTGCCAGTAATGCTGTTGACGGTCAGCCCGCTAAAACTGGAGTTTTCCAATTACAGTATGGACAATTTTATGGAATAAAAGCAGACAGAACAGAGATTTACACGGATTTTTCGAAGTTAGATCTAGAGTCAGCTTTAAGTGCTTCTCTCGAACGCCAGATGTTAACCCTAAACAAGGCAGGACTCGCTTATCTGACAGGAAGTGAGGAGAAGCTCGAAGAGACAGCTATTCTTCTGAATTGGTTGCAGGAAACAACACCTGATGAGACTTGGTTTGATGGGGTACGAGCTTTAAACTCCTATTCCTCATTTCAAAAGAATATGCTGGATACTTCTATTCAGTGGCTCTCTTTGCGTAATAAGGCGATCATTTTGCTATCACAGTTGGGACAGGGGCTTGACTACTTCGGACATCCTTGGAACTGGGTACCACTAATGCCGCTGGATAAATATCAGGCTCTAGGTAGCAACCTCATTACTGCTGCTGAGCAAGCTGAAACCTTATATCTTGATTATGTAAAGGCTGAAAATGATCAAACAGGCCGAGTGAAGATACTAAAGGATGCTATGACCGTAGCAGCGAATCGTATTAATGACTTGGAAGACCTAAGGCAAAAATCGATTGTTGATGGAGAACGATTGGTATCTGAAGCGAGCGAGCTATACGAGAGCATATTATTAAGTGAAAAGAATCTTCAGAATGTAGCAGAGGAATTTGTAGAAGAGTTAAGATCAAAGCTTGCGATGGATTCCCTTAAGGCTACTTTTGATCTGGTCGTTAACGGAGTTGCATTGGTAACAAACGTTACACCTGCCCTAACAGCACTTAAAACAGGAGGAGCAATCGCTTCCGCTGTGAGCAACTATTGGAACACTGGAAAAACAATTGTGATTGATGATACTTTCAAAAGCGACAAGACCGTGTCAAAAGAGAAAAAACAAAAGGAAGAGGAACTTTCTAAATCATTGAAAAATGTAACCACTGTATTTTCTTCCGGCCTTGGTGTATTAAAGAGTGGTGCCGAACTGGTTGATCTGCTAGGGCAGATCGAAGAGGCGCGTGATTCCTTTGGCTATAATTCATCGATGCTTACGATGTCGCGTGAACAATTTGACGATATGTTAAAGCCGGTCTATGGCAAGATGCCCGAGGAGAAAGTCGAGGGATACCGCAAAGCTTTTAATCAATATCTTAATGTTGTCGAAGAGTATCAGAGTAAAACCCAATCGATCAAAGCTAAACATTTAGAGGAAGCAAGACTGTTTGCCGAAATGGAGCAGCGCCGAGCAGACGAAGATCGGATTAAACAGGCGATTGGCGATGATATGGATGCCGGTCTGCCGTTATTTCATACATATATACTAGATCTTTATAACGGATTGAAACTAGCTTTAACAGATTTTTTATATCAAGAATACCAGGCTTATCGATACTTGGTTCTAAGCAAGGACCTTTTCCCATTGATTCGGGATAGTCATGTAGCTGAGCTTAGTCGTATCCATGCCGAAATCACAGTGAAATTAAAAGATGCTTTAAATGCTTCAGAAAATCCAGTACAGCCATTCAAAAATGTGACTATTATTTTTAATGAAGCATCCTACCCAGAACAATTTGAAGCGTTACGTAAACACAAGCAGGCCTTTTTCCCTTTGTCTATAGATAATCAACTTATACGGGAAAAAATTGCAGGTAAAGCGCACATGATGGTTAGTGATTGTCATATTCAATTACCAGGAGCACGGCATACGGCGGGGAGTATTCATACGGAATACACCCATTACGGTCATTCAACATTCCTGAATTTATATGGTGAGCGGTTTGACTTTGTTCATAATAAAAGCCATGGTTTCTTCGAATATGAAGTAACACCCGAAGAAGATAATGGAGTTGAAAGAGAATCTATGGGGAAAATAACCAATCACTCCGGTGGAGCTGTAGGTGACGGGACTAGCCGGATCATGCCAGGTTTGTTATCCCTCTGGTCTATTGAGGTACCACTTGAGGATCGAAGTGGATGCAAGCTGAACGAAGGCGTTAATCTAAGTGATGTTAAGAAAATCGTAATGACCTTGGCAGGAAAAGCGGAAGCTTATGCGCCTAAGACTCCATCTGGTAAAATGAGCGCTTTTGCTGTGCCAAATCCTATTAATAGTAATGATATATTTGCTGATAATGAAATGTTTAGCCTGCCAGGA
The DNA here is from genome assembly GCF_965111595.1 of Paenibacillus sp. Marseille-Q7038. Taxonomy (NCBI): domain Bacteria; kingdom Bacillati; phylum Bacillota; class Bacilli; order Caryophanales; family Paenibacillaceae; genus Paenibacillus; species Paenibacillus sp. Marseille-Q7038. Next base: position 670,353 of record NZ_CBCOOM010000001.1, read on the forward strand.
AATGAAACAGAAACGGTAACTGTGAAGGAGAAATTATCCGATTCGATAGTTATAGAACTATGAGTCTCAGAATAAAAAAGGAGATTTCTGATGAGTGATCAATATGTTGGCGAAATTCGTATGTTTGCAGGTAATTATCCTCCTAAAGGATGGGCGTTTTGCGATGGGGCGATTCTCCCGATTACAGGTAATGAGAGTCTCTACTCAATCATTGGGGTAACGTATGGCGGGGATGGAACAACGAATTTTAAATTACCTGACTTAAAAGGGCGATTGCCGCTTCATAAAGGAACAAATAGTAAGACTGGTACCGAATATACAATGGGTCAAACAGGAGGGACGGAAACCGTCGCTTTAACTTTAGCGCAGCTTCCAGCGCATACACATGCAGTTAATGCCCAATCTGCTGCAGGAAATACAGGAGATCCGGCAAATGCTTTTTGGGCAGCTAGCGCTTCAAAGCAATATTCGGTGGATAAAAATCCTACCGGTCTCATGAATGCAGCATCCGTATCATCAAGCGGTGCAAGTAACCCACATAACAATTTGATGCCTTATTTACCTGTTTCCTTTATTATTGCGCTGCAAGGCCTTTATCCGACACAAGGATAACTTATTAGATGACAAGGAGACTACAAGATGGCAGAACCTTTTATTGGTGAAATTCGCCTATTCGCTTTTGCATATGGAAACCCTCCACAAGGTTGGGCGGAATGTAATGGACAAATACTTCAAACTTCACAAAATCAAGCTTTGTCTGCTCTATTAGGTGATCGTTTTGGTGGGGAAGCACCACTAACGTTTGCACTTCCCGATCTTCAGGGCCGCGTTCCTCTTGGGGCGGTTAATCCCTATACACCCAAGTCCTTATGGTGGAGAAGAAACGCATGCCTTAACGACAAATGAAATGCCACAACATACGCACGAAGCTTATGCTGGTTCAGACGGCGTAACTGCAAATTCGGCTAATGCTACTTGGGGGACTACCACCGATGTAACCCCTTATGTAGCACAGTCTGATAAAACGATGTCCAGTGAAGCTTTAACAGCGGCGGGAAATAGTGAGGCTCACTCGAATATGCAGCCCTACCTTGTAGTGAATTATTGTATTGCTACAACGGGTATCTGGCCATCAAGAGGCTAATAAGGAGGAAGACAATGGACCCATATATAGGAGAAATTCGATTATTTGCAGGCACCTATGCACCAATGGATTGGGCTTTTTGTAATGGACAGATCCTGCAAGTTCAAGAAAATTCGGTATTGTTTAGTGTTATTGGAAACCAATTTGGGGGAGACGGAGTGACTACCTTTCAGCTTCCCGATCTCAGTGGAAGAGCTCCTATGCATTCAGGACAAGGTACTGGTTTAACGCCTCAAGAATTTGGAAAACCAGGCGGAGAAGCTCAGGTTACGGTGCTTGAATCGCAAATGCCGAACCATAGCCATACTCCCCAGACTCAGCCTACGGGCAGTGCATTGAGCCCTGAAGGAGCAGTATGGACCACAACTTCGAAAATGGGGAAGAAAGCCGCGCCAAAGTATTATTCCAATACGCCGTCCGTATCAATGAATCCACTTGCGATCAGTACTATGGGCGAATCGCAGCCACATAATAATATGCAACCTTATACAGAACTTAATTTTATTATAGCCTTGCAAGGCGTTTTTCCGGAAAAAACATCCTAAGGACTACGAATTTGAGCGTTATACCTTTAATTCTCCTAGAGAGCCTTATATGAAAGGACAGATTTATGTACAAAATTTCTTCTAAAAGCAAGACCATTGGGAATATATTGATGGTCTTCATATTAATTAGTGGGTCATTGTTCTCTGGACCACTCACTGCCAATGCTGAAACTACAAATGCTGATATTATAACTACTAAGTTTAGTGGTAGCTTAGAGACCGATATTACGGGATCTAAGAACTTTACCTTTATTAGACCTGAGATGCCGGGTGATGTTGCCTATGATGAGAGTGAACAAGGTGGTAATCCAGATGACTATGATGATTCTTTGCTGGAGCATACATGGTATTTTCAAGAAGGCAACAATAGCGCGGGATGTGGAGATGGAAATTATACTAATTGTGGAATATGGTTTGATAGACAGGACTTTTCAGATGAAGGATACGCATTTCAAGTGACAATAAGAGATGGCGAACCTGAAGGGGAATCCTACCTTCGAAATTATTTTTATAGAACCATTACTCCTTCTACTGACGGTATTTATAGCTTTTTGGTAACGCCCCCAGACAATAATGAGGATTTAAAAGAAGCATTAGATGATACGGTCCTATATCTGTACAAAGATAATTTTGATCCGGATCATCCGCTACATAATTTAATAGCGGGCAACGATGATACTTCGTATGATAACAATAGTAATTTGTCTCAAATCAGCAGTATTCATCTTAAGACTGGTGTAACCTATTATATGGTTATGACCGGATTTTGGAACGGAGCTGAAGGCAACGTTTCTTTTGAAGTAACTGGTCCTGGAAGTATTAATGATCTTGGTGCTCCGGCAGTTACGAGTGTTACTGTAACTCCAGATACCGCGGAAGTCTTGCAAGGGGGAAGCAAACAGCTCACAGCTAATGTAGAAGTCGTGGACGAAGCAGCACAAACAGTGAATTGGAGCAGCAGTGATGCTACAAAAGTTGCAGTAGACAAAACTGGGAAAGTGACGGTAGCTTCTAATGCTGAACTGGGTGATTACAAGATAACAGCAACTTCAACTGTAGATCCTAACAAATCGAGCACGTCTACGATTAAGGTAACGCAAGCACCGGTTGAACCAGCAGTTACTAGCGTTGAAGTAAGCCCAAGCAGTGCGAATGTAGTACAGGGAGGAAGTCAACAGCTGTCGGCTAACGTAGAAGTTGTGGGTGAAGCAGAGCAGACAGTGACCTGGAGTAGCAATGATGCTACTGGAAAAGTCACAGTAGACAACACAGGAAAAGTGACGGTAGCTTCGAACGCTAAGCCAGGTGATTACACAATAACGGCAACTTCACCGGTGGATTCCAACAAATCGAGCACGTCAACGATAACGGTCACTCAGAAACCAGCCGCCACCCGTGTGAATGTAACTCCTGATAGTGCGAATGTAGTGCAGGGAAGAAGTCAACAGCTGTCGGCTAGCGTAGAAGTCATTGGCGGAGCAGACCAGACAGTGACCTGGAGCAGTAATGATGTTACTGGAAAAGTTACAGTAGACAATACAGGAAAAGTAAAGGTAGCTCCGAACGCTAAGCTGGGTGATTACATAATAACGGCGGCTTCAACCGTGGATAACAGCAAAACGAGCACGTCTACGATAACGGTCACTCCGAAACCTGCAGTCACCCGTGTGACTGTAACTCCTGACAGTGCGAATGTAGTGCAGGGAGAAAGTAAGCAACTGACAGCTAACGTAGAAGTTGTGGGCGAAGAAGAGCAGACAGTGACCTGGACAAGTAGTGATGCTTCAAAGGTTGTCGTTGACGAAACCGGTAAAGTGACAGTGGCTTCAGACGCTATGATAGACGAATATACAATAACAGCAACTTCAACCAAAGATACTAGCAAGTTCGCTTCGTCGGTTATAACAGTAACATCAGCACCGGCAGAACTGAAATACAGTACAGGAGAAATTTCCGATCAAACAGCAACTCCTCTGACCGAAGGATACGAAATAGGGACACAGGAAACAAAGTCCATTACCGTATTAAACACAGGAACGGGGAATTTGACGAACATGAGGGTCGAATTGACCGCAGGGGATGTTAACGCATTTGAATTGACTCCAGTTGTTGAGGTATTAAATAAGGAAGAAGAAAGCACTTTTACTGTAAAAGTGAAAGACGATTTAGCAGCTGGAACCTATACGGCGACTATTAGCTTGTCTGCGGATCACCTGTCTGCCGTTACATTTCAGGTTATCCAAGTCGTAAATTCTCATAGTATTCCTATAAATCCTCAACCACCAGTAACACCGGAGCCGACAACGCCGGAGCCAACAACGCCAGAGCCGACAATACCAACGCCAATAATTCCAGTGCCATCAGTACCAGCGAATCCAGCGCAGCCTGAGAATAATACAGTTGAAGTCCTAGTGAATGGGAAGGTCGAAAAGGCAGGCACACTGGTGAATTCGACGGTGAATAATCGTACCGTCTCGACCGTTGTGGTTGATCCGGTTAAGCTTAATGAAAAGCTGGCTGCTGAAGGCGATCATGCCGTAGTAACGATTCCTGTTACTACCGATGCTGGCATAGTAATTGGCGAACTAAATGGCCAGATGGTAAAAAATTTGGAGCAGAAGCAAGCAGTAGTGAAGATTCAAACGAACAACGCTACGTATACTTTGCCTGCGCAGCAAATAGATATTGAGGCTATTTCTAATCAAATTGGACAATCGATTGCCCTCTCAGATATCAAGATTCAAATTCAAATCTCGGTACCTGAATCGGGAATGGAGCAGGTCGCTCAAAATGCAGCGAACAATGGAGGCTTCAGCATTGTTATTCCTCCGCTAGATTTTTCCATTCAAGGTTCTTATGGAGACACGAAAGTTGATATTACCCAGTTTAATGCTTATGTAGAACGAACCGTAACTTTGCCTGAAGGGATTGACCCCAATAAAATCACAACAGGTATTGTCGTTGAACCAGATGGTAGTGTCAGGCATGTACCCACTAAAGTGGTAGAAACGAATGGAGTCTATTCTGCAGTCATTAACAGCTTGACTAATAGCACTTATTCTGTAGTCTGGCATCCTCTTGAGTTCAGAGATGTAGCTAACCACTGGGCCAAAGTTGCTATTAATGATATGGGGTCCAGAATGATTGCCTGGGGCACTGGGAATGGTTTATACAATCCTAATCAGGAAGTTACACGTGCGGAATTTGCCGCGATTATTGTTCGGGCTTTGGGCCTGAAAGTGGAGAAAAGTTCTTCATCCTTCGCTGATGTTAGTGCATCATCTTGGTATGCAGGTTCTATTCAAACCGCTTACGATTATAAGTTGATCAACGGCTTTAAGGATGGCACATTCCGCCCGGCAGATAAGATTACTCGTGAACAAGCGATGGTCATTCTGTCCAAAGCTATGACCCTTACGGGTCTAAAGGAGAATTCATCTCAGCAAGATACCAATGAGATTCTAACTTCGTTTGCTGATGCTTCTAAGGTTTCTATCTGGGCAAAAGAACATATGGCAGCAGCCTTGCAAGGGGGGATTATAAACGGTAAGAATATGAAAATGCTTGCTCCAAAGGATGACTTAACCCGAGCTGAAATAGCTGTTTTAATGCAAAGACTTTTGCGAAAATCAGGGTTGATCTAACGATGTCGCTGACAACCCGCTCGGCAAACCTAGAAGATGGACCGTTTCTCTTTCAACTATATGCCGATACTCGAAAGTCTGAGGTAGCTTCCTGGGGATGGAGTGAGGATCAAGTTGAAATGTTCTTGCGAATGCAGTTCGATGCTCAGACACGTTCTCATTCCTCGCATCCCGTCCCGCTGAAAGAAGAAATCAACTTCTACAAGGGCGAGCGGATCGGCCGGATGTTAACCCGAGAAATGGATGAGATGTTAATGATTGTTGATATTGCCCTTCTTAGCGACTTTCGCAACCGGGGATTCGGGACAGAACTGATTTCCCGGTATCAGAAATATGCAATGGACAAGGGGATTTCGATCGAGCTTCATGTACTGAGTATTAACCCTGCGTGCAGGTTGTATGAAAGATTAGGTTTTGAATTAACGGGTGAGTCCCCTTTTTATTTAACAATGAAATGGACTCCTTAAAGCCGTTATTACCAGAAAAGACATAAACAAATAAGCCCAATACTTCAAGCTGACGTCAGTGTTCAAACTGCGTCAGCTTTTTTTATATGAAGGACAAGCTTGACAAAGGATGGTTTGAAATCATGACAACGAGTAAAATAGGAGTAGAAAATATGAAACTCACTTTTTCTTAGGGTTCCTGTTTGGCTGTGAACTAAATTACATCATTAACGGTACGTAGGATAGATGATACCAATATCCCTTTCTGTCTTTAAGTTTCCATCTTTATAGCACTGCATTTCGTTTCCTTTAATCAGCAGAGGAATAGATTTATCTTCATAGAAGATGACCCCCTTTATCGTACGAACGCTCATTCCAATGACTCCTTTTAATCTTCCAGTGCAATCCGTAATTAAACGAATTCCTGACGGTGCCTGAATATGAAGGACGCCATCTTGGTAGATCGTTACCTGTTCTTGTGTGTTCACTAATTCATAATGCAGCCCATTTACGGTCCTGCTATATGCTGTCTCACCAGCCACTTCCTCACCGTGATCCATATCTACCGGAATTAGTCCGGTAAACCACAGCTCGTTCGATCCCACCGGCATAATTCCGCATAGACGTTCAACATAATCTAGAAGACAGAGGATGGAGGGAGAATACGTTTCGGTAAAACCTTCTTCTCCTGTCCACGGACTTAAGGTTTGTCTAAATCGCTTTTCTCTCGTAAGTGCTGCTAGGATCGGATATTGCACCCATGTCAATTCAACATAACGGTGATGATATTCAAAGGCATGAGGCGCACGAATCAGGCTAAGAAAGTTAGAAGAACCACCCCAGCTGTTGTAAGTAGAAAAGGGATCAAACCGTGGATCATCCATGGCTAGGGATGTAAATGGATATTTAGCGAAAAACTTGCTTGTATTCAGCAAGTATCTGCGCAGTATTTTATCAAACAGCTCACGATCACCCACCTCACATGCCATCACTCGAAGTAACACATCGGACTGGACTTTAACCAGTTCGTCATTTCGATCCCGATCGTAGAAGAAGCTATCTTTCTCGTCATAACAGTAATGAAACAGACTTTCTAAGCTAACATCAGCTTTTGCTTTCCAGTCTGCTCCTGATTCACTAAGTTCCTCCGCAATAAGTGATAAATACTTTCGTTGGCAATACACATTCGCTGTTAAATCCGGCGCGAGAAAGGGCAGAACCGGTGAGTCGGGGTGATAGCTCGCAGCATCATTCATATAAGGGGTATCGGGAACATGCCAGAAGCGAGGTGACAGATCATGCCCGGTGTCAAAAGTACAAAACGCCTCCACACAACCGGTTCCTCGGGTATTGCGGTATTTTGTAATCCATTCATCGTAGCGAAACATGGCCTTATACATTGTCCTTAGAAAGTTTTTGTTCTTTCCGTGTAGCTGGTAATGATTCCATACACTTCTTGCCAGTGGCGTCACCAGTTGAATTTGGCGGAAAGAGGGACCTTTATCCGTTAGCTTATAGGGAAGGAGTCCATCTTCTCTTTGTTCAGCAGCAAATGCAAGATAAGTCGTTTCAGATACAGATGGAATCAGGCGTGACAACAGCTCAGCATTGATCGTACCGGTGCTCTCCAGCCAGCATCCCAAATAGTTGCCTCCTTCCTGCAAAATAAGCTTGCCTCCTCCCATAGGTTTGATGCAGGCGAGAAGTTTCTGCAGTGCTGAATAATAGGTATCCTCCAGATTTCCGGCCGATGCCGCAAATTTCACACCGGACACGTTCCATTGTTGTAACAATTTCTGATCTTCTGGTTTCTCCACAAATATTCGATCTTGAACTGAAATTTGCCGCAGTCGGTTTAGCATAACTTCTTCGATCATATCTGCCTCCTTGTACATTCATATTTTATGGATTCATACATAAATAAAGGGTCAAAGTTGAAAGTGAAGTGTAAGTTATTTACAGTAATATAATTTAACCATACTTGATTAACAGTCCTATTTCAAAGTGAAGTCATGATTTTTATTAGAGACCATATTGTATATTACAAAGTTGAAGAATACTTGAATGTATAGAAAGTGGAGATATGTATAGGGAGGTGTTATCCGAACAAATAGGGAATATATGATGTAATAGTAAACATTTTTAAGAGATACACTTAAGTATGAATGGGAGAGAATGTACTATCTAAATCAGCCGCTACTCGTGCAGTGATGGTGAATATTATAGTAGAGTGTTTGCTTTAAAAACAAAGGGAAATGAGCTGAAATCAGAGGAATTCAATAGGTAGGGTTGATAGTTGAGTTCGGACTAGCAGTTGATAATAGGAGGTAAATTAATGGATATTATGAAGACAGAAGTGAATGGGATAAATATTGCGATCGTGAATAGTGATGAGGTGATAATCAAGGATGTCCAGACAGCACTTGATCTGATGGCGACTGTACAGTATGAAGCAGAATGCGATCGAATCGGAATACATAAATCGTTACTTAGCGAATCATTTTTTGATTTAAAAACACGTCTTGCAGGCGAAATTCTCCAGAAGTTTACCAATTATCGAGTGAAGGTTGCAATTATCGGGGATTTTTCAATGCATTCAAACCAAAGCTTTAAGGCTTTTATCTATGAATGTAATAGTGGAAAAGATACCTTTTTCTTGCCAACGGAACAACAAGCAATTGAAAAATTAAGCATATTGTAAAAAAGTTTAAATTAGGAGGGGATTCATTGTCTACCTTACGGTATAGTCCTTTTGAGTATCCAATGGTGAAGATTCCAACAGGCGAAGTTGATCTCAGGGATGACCGGGTGAAGTCGACATGGAAAGTAACAGTAAATTCGTTTCTTCTTGCTCCCGTACCTGTTACGGCTGAATTATATGAAAGGTTTGGGCCGTCTGTCAAGTCAACTAGTCATTCACAAATGCCGGTGACAGATGTTTCATGGAATGATGCGATTCTGTTCTGCAATCAGTTATCTAAGCACTCAGGTCTGGAGGAATGCTACTCAGTAAGCAGTAGTGACGAGAGTACCATTTGCAACGGGGAAGCGGATGGTTACCGTCTGCCGACAGAAGCCGAATGGCAATATGCGTGTAAAGCAGGTACAGCAGGGTATAGGTACGGAGAGCTGGACGAGATCGCTTGGTATGATGAAAATGCGGGCGGTAGGGTGCACGAGGTGGCAGGTAAACTTCCAAATCCATGGGGCCTCTATGATATGCTCGGAAATGTCTGGGAGTGGTGCTGGGATCTATACGATGAAAAAGTGTATGACTCCTACCGAATCTTCCGTGGCGGAAGTTGGGCAGAGGAAGCCAGGGGCTGCGGAGCAACATGTCGCCGCCGTAGTCATCCAACATTTCAAATAGATGATCTAGGTTTTCGTCTCGCTCGGTCTTTGCCAGGCAACTATCCAATAGAGAGGGGATAAAGCATACGTATGCTGATTAATGAAGGAGTATTTTTACCTAACAGAGGGCAAACAGAAAGATGGAATCCCGATCTTTATTTTGCACAGCATACTCATAACATACGGCCGCTAGGTGCCTTTACATCAGAAAAAGAGTGGGGACAGTGGAGAAAAGAGCTTACAGGGCGATTGATGCCGCTTTTGGGTAAGTTTCCCGAACACCCTGCAGCTCTAGCTCCCGTGTTGTTGGAACGAACAGAACGTTCTGACCATATCCGCGAACGGGTAGAGATAACTACCTATGAAGGGCTTCGTATGCCGATGTATATTCTCTCTCCAATTGATTCTAAGCACGAACCTCGGCCCGTAGTGCTCGCCTTACATGGACATGGATATGGAAGCCGTGAGATTGTCGGTCTGGAGGCGGATGGTGCGGAGCGAATCGAATCACCCGGATTACACAAAGATTTTGCGCTCGAGTGGGTTAAGCATGGATTTATTGTTATTGCTCCAGAGCTGCTTGGCTTTGGTGACCGCAGACTGACAGAAGACCTCATAGCGGATCCGAAAAAAAGTTCCTGTCAGCGTCTTGCCTTGGCACTGCTGATGGCTGGAGAGACACTTGCTGGTTACCGCGTCTATGAAACGATGCGCGCGCTTGATTACATAGATCTCAGAGAAGGGGCAGATACAAATCGTATAGGATGCATGGGGATTTCCGGGGGAGGTATGATCGCTTCTTTGGTATCAGCGCTTGATGAACGCATTGGCGCAGCCGTCATCAGTGGATATGCAAATACATTTGAAGACAGCATTTTATCAAGAAGTCATTGTCTCGATAATTACATTCCAGGTATCTTACGAGAGGCAAGGATGGCGGATCTAATCGGTCTAATTGCTCCTAGACCACTGCTGATCGAAGCAGGGAGCGAGGATCAGGTATTTCCTCTAGCAGGGGCTAAACGGGCCTACACGATTCTCGAACAAATTTATGAAGCAGCCGGGGTAAAGGAGAATCTGGCAGCCGACTTTTTTAGTGGTGGTCATGAAATCAGCGGTCACATTGCCTATGACTGGATGGCAGAACAGTTTGGGATGGAGAACGAGAACAGAGCTTGATGAATGGAACATTATTATCACAGTCAATAAATGTATAAAATGATTTGCTATTCACCGGTGGAATCTCGACGATTTCACCGGTTTTTTATCTGCTTCCTCTAATTAAAACACCCCTTAAGACTAGGTTAGGAGTATTTCTATGGATAATTTCTGAATAAATAAGCTAAAGAATGGACAACTCTCTTAAAACGGATATTCACAAATCATATTAATGAAAAAAGTTTTAGTAAATAGAATCTAATTTTTTGTAATAAGCCAGTCTTCTTGGTGTTCAGAAGATCGGCTATTTTTTATTGAAAGTTGCTTAGCCGTAATTTTTCAAAAAGGTTAATAGAAAGATCTTGAAAAACCTATATGTAAGAAGACAATTCATCTGAAATAAGATGAATCCGAACGATAAAAATCAAAAAAGGACAAATAAAGATAAATTTAAACGATTTGAACAAGCGAACAGAGAGAATTGGTAATTTTCTTACTTTATAATCAAATCGATTCCAAATGGAGGTGTATCTATTGAATACATTCAGAAATCCGATTCTACCGGGATTTTATCCGGATCCATCGGTCTGCAGAGTGGATGAAGATTATTATATGGTCACGTCTACATTCGAGTATTTTCCTGGGGTTCCTATTTTCCATAGTAAGGATCTCGTGAATTGGAGACAGCTTGGTCATGTACTGAGTAGACCTTCACAGCTGGATTTGGATGGATTGTTGCCATCTAGAGGAATATGGGCTCCTACGATTCGTTATCACGAGGGCACTTTCTATGTTATCACCACGATGGTAGGGAATGATAAAAGTCAGCACAACTTTTATGTAACCGCATCTGATCCCGAAGGTGAGTGGTCAGAACCCGTATGGCTTGAGGATGCACCGGGTATTGACCCATCTTTGTTTTTTGATGAGGATGGCAAGGTCTATTACACAGGGAATAGGGTTCCACCGGAAGGACAGATTCATCCGAAAAATATGGATATTTGGCTCCAGGAACTGGATCTCTCGTCTGGCAAGCTGGTTGGAGAAAAGCATAGCCTGTGGCAGGGAGCACTGAAAGTAGCTCATGCACAGGAAGGACCGCATTTGTACAAAGTCGGAAGTTATTACTACCTGCTCATCGCGGAAGGTGGAACAGGAAGAACGCATGCCGTAACCATTGCACGTAGTGAGTCTGTGACAGGTCCATATGAGGGTTGCAGGTCCAATCCCATTCTGACGCACCGGCATCTCGGAAGAGACGCGGAAATAGTTAATGTTGGACACGCAGAACTTATCGAAACGCAAAATGGAGAATGGTGGATGGTATGCCTAGCTTCACGGCCTTATGGAGGGAATTATCGCAACTTAGGAAGAGAAACGTTTCTTGTCCCTGTCCGCTGGGAAGGCGGATGGCCAGTAGTAGCACCGGGAATTGGCAAGATTGAGCTAGTCATGAAACGCCCGGATCTTCCTGAACATCAATGGCCTTCGCTTCCGGCATGTGACCATTTTGATACGTTAGAGCTTGAAAACCGTTGGAATTTCATCCGTACACCGCGGGAAGAATTTTGGAGTTTAACAGAACGTCCAGGGTATTTACGGCTTCGTTTGAAACCAGAGTCAATTACCAAACCGGAGAATCCATCCTTTGTTGGACGCAGGCAGCAACATATCAGCTTTGCCTCAAGTACATTGATGGAGTTTAATCCGTGCTCAGAACAGGAATCTGCAGGGCTCGCGCTACTGCAAAATATGGATTATCAGTTCCGTTTTGAATACGGAATTTCGGCGGGGAATAAAGAAATTCGCCTCGTTCGCAGAGGAGGCGGGGAAGAGACGATCTTAGCCGCTCACGCTCTCGATGCTTCCAAGCTGTATTTGAAAGTTGAAGCGTATCAGCAGAATTACAGCTTTTTCTACCGGGAACAAGAAGGTCCATGGGTTACGCTCTGCGAGAATGCACTTGGTACGATACTCAGCACAGATATGGCAGGTGGTTTTACGGGAGCTTATATAGGGATGTATGCAAGCAGTGAAGACAAGAACAGCGACAATGCAGCCGATTTTGACTGGTTTGAATATATCGCCCTGACGGAATAAGAAAGAAGGACTCACGATTGATTGAAATCCAGCGAAAAAAGGAGCGGAATAACTTATGGAAAAAATAGTACCTGAAGCATGGTCAAGTGTGGACCAAAATATTGAACTGCCTTCTATACCAGATCGGACATTTGTGATTACCGATTTTGGGGCTGCCGGTGATGGTGTGACGGACAATACGGAAGCATTTCGACTGACGATTGAGGCGTGTCATCAGGCCGGTGGTGGAAAAGTAGTTATTCCTCCAGGGGTATGGAGTACAGGACCCATCGTACTAAAGAGCAGAATAAATCTGCATGCTGAGGCAGGGTCACTGATTAGCTTTAGTCAGTGTAGAGATGACTATCCGCTTATTCCTTCTACTTTTGAGGGACTGCCCACTTATCGATGTCAATCACCACTGGACGGGGAAGGACTAGAAGATATCGCGATTACCGGACAAGGGATATTTGATGGCGGCGGAGAGGTTTGGCGTCCTGTGAAAAAAACGAAGCTGAATGCAAGGGAATGGGAAAAGCTTATCAGTAACGGGGGAGTTGTAGACAATGATGAGGAGGTTTGGTGGCCTTCCGTCAGTGCAATGAACGGCAGGACGCTGGTTGATCGGCTAGATCAGGAAGGTTGCACTGATAAGCAGTCGTATGAGGCTGCCAGAGATTATTTGCGTCCGGCGCTCCTAAGTCTGCGAAAATGTAATCGTATCCTGCTCGAAGCGGCTACATTTCAGAATTCGGCAGCCTGGTGTCTTCATCCTTGGGCTTCTAAGCATCTGACGATTCGCTCTATTATGGTTCGAAATCCTTGGTATGCTCAGAATGGAGATGGTCTAGATCTGGATTCCTGTTCTTTGGTTTTGGTCGAGAATTGTATGTTTGACGTAGGGGATGATGCGATTTGTCTCAAATCCGGTAAAGATAAGCCAGGCAGGGACTTGGGAATTCCTTGCGAGGATATCCGTGTTCGAGGCTGTGTTGTCTATCATGGCCATGGAGGCGTTGTAATTGGTAGTGAAATGTCCGGCGGTGTCCGCCGCGTTCATATCACAGACTGTACTTTTATTGGTACGGATATAGGAATTCGATTTAAAAGCGCACGCGGTAGAGGAGGCATTGTCGAGGATATCATTATCCAGAATATTCGGATGAGAGAGATCGCCGGAGATGCTATATCTATGAATATGTTTTACAACGGAAATGAAGGTTCCGGCATCTGGGCAGATGATAAATATCCTATATCAGAGGAAACGCCTATTTTCCGAAACATTCGAATGGAGGGCATTATTTGTCTCGGGGCCGAGTCGGCTGTTTATGCCGGTGGACTTTCTGAAATGCCGCTTTCAAATATCGAAATATCAAGCTCAATATTCCAATGCCGTAGAGGAATAAAGCTGGCCCACGCGCAGCATTTTCAAATCAGCGATGTACAATTGTTCACGGATCATGGGCCTTTAATTGAACTTCATCAATGCCGCTGTGTGACAGCGGCGGGAGTGAAGGGAGAGAGCTGTGAGGAAGGAGAACGCCAAATCGCTGTTTTTGGAGCCGAAACGGCGGATATTACGGTCCGGCGTTCCGCTGCTGAATCCATGCAGATCATAACGGGGCAAGGTGTTTTAAAAGAAGAAATCAAATGGCTCTCCTATTAACTTTCTACTTGCCGTGTTGTTTTCGGTAACGAAGGGGAGAGGTACCCGTCAGTTTCTTGAAAGTCTTATTAAAATGATTGATATGTTCAAATCCCGTTTGCTCTGCAATCGACTGTACTTTATCGCGTGTTTCAGCAAGTCTTTTCTGAGCTTCGCGGATGCGAACGACTTGTAAATATTCTTTGAAATGGAATCCTGTTAACTTGGAAAAGATTCGGCTCAGATAGGAAGGACTGATATAAAACTGCCTTGCTAACTGCTCAAGTGTGAGCGGCTGTGCATAATGTTCATTGATATAGTTCGCAATTTCAGATACCTTGGCATGCATGGGATTTCTATCTTCGATCATGACTTTGTGGTCACTATGAAGATGGCGATCGAGGTGGATCAGCAGCTCCGTAAGTAACGAACGAACATAAGCTACATAGTGAAGGGGCTGCTCACTGCATTCCTTTAGCATTTGACGCAGAAGGTGTTCAATGAATGGTTGTTCCTTCAAGGTGAATCTTAGAAGAAGGGATTCACGAAAGGGAAGCTCCACCCCCGTACGAGGATTACCTTCCGTAAAGAATTGATGAGAGAAACTGATAAGTACACGCTCGAATTCAGGGACATCCGAACTTGCTGTGGAATGAAAATCATCTGAATTGACGACCATCATATCACCCTTTCGGGCAGTATAGACGGAACCATTCATAAAATATACTCTTTCTCCCTCTAGTAAATAGTAGAGCTCATAATAAGGGTGGCTATGAGGTCGCTTCATCGCGGAGATTCCACTTTTTTTCATCAACTGAATCGAAAAGGCGTGCTCGCCGATCATATGTTTTGGTTCAATACGATCACTCATAAGTTTATCCCTCCTTAGGAGAATAAGAAGAAGAATGATAAATAACACGAACATTTATTGGTAAATCAGAACCATTATACACAATGATGTAAACGTTCACAATAGAGAAAAGAGGTTGATGAATTCATGGACAATAAGCAGATCATCGTTGTTTCCCAACAAGGAACAGGAGACTTTGTGACGGTACAGGAGGCTGTCGATTCGGTGGGGAATGAACCTGCGGTGATTCAAGTCGAGCCAGGAATCTATAGAGAAAAAATTGTGATCCATAAAGACTTACCAGCTATTACTTTTCTAGGAAAAGATCAGAAAAACACCATTCTTACTTACAATGATAATGCACATACCCTAGGGGAAGATGGAAGTCCGCTTGGTACTTTTAAAAGTGCGAGTCTGTTTATTTATGCTCCGGACTTTATGATGGAGAATATTACGATTGTTAACAGTTCTGGTCCAGGAACAGTTCAGGCGGTTGCCGCCTTTGTAGATGCAGATCGGGCTTTGTTCAGGAAGGTACGGTTTTTAGGGGATCAAGATACCCTGTACACGGGTCCGGGTAGGCAATATTATGACCAATGTTATATTGAGGGAGACGTCGATTTTATTTTTGGACCGGCAACAGCAGTATTCGAACAGTGTCATATCCACTGTAAACGCAAAGGCGGATACATTACGGCTGCATCCACACCGGAGAATGTGGAACACGGATACGTTTTTCTGGATTGCGTGGTTACAGGAGGCGATGGGGTAGAGAATGTGTATTTAGGAAGACCATGGAGACCTTATGCGAAGGTCACCTGGGTTCGAACAAAAATGGATGCTTCCGTTCATCCTTCAGGTTGGCATAATTGGGGGGACCTAGAGAAGGAAAAAACATCTAGATATGCAGAATATGGCTCGTACGGACCGGGTGCGAATGATATGGAGCGGGTGACCTGGGCACAGCTCATAAGCAAGGAAGAAGCAAGCAATCTCACACCTGATTTTGTCTTGGGAGGTGTGGATCAGTGGCAGCCAGCAAAGCGTTCCGCACGGGTGTAGGAGGAAAGGCTAATGGGTAATCATGCGATACTGCTGGTGACGCAGTGGATCAAGAACTACCCAATGTTGATTCACTGTACCCGGGTTTCTGATCGTTGGCACTACGAACAAGGCTGCTTGTTGAAAGCTATCCACGATGTTTACAGGTATACGGGGGAGCACTATCTTTTGGAATATATCCAGACGAATATGGATCGTTATGTAGAGAACGATGGGAATATCCGTACTTACCGGGAACAGGATTATAATTTGGATCAAATCAATAACGGGAAAATACTGCTTCAACTCTATCGGCATACGGGCGAAAAAAAATATAGGCTGGCTGTAAAAAAGCTGATCTCACAAATGAACAATCAGCCGCGTACAAAATCCGGTGGATTCTGGCACAAAAAAATCTATCCCCACCAAATGTGGCTTGATGGTCATTACATGGCGATGCCGTTTCTAGCCGAGTACGGAACCATGTTTGAAGAAAGGCGTTATATTAATGAAGCAGTGCAGCAATTGATGCTGATGGAGAACAAAGCACGTGATTCACAGACCGGTCTTTTGTACCATGGATGGGATGAGAGTCGAGGTCAGAGGTGGTCAAACCCTGTAACTGGGCAATCTCCGCAGGTTTGGGGGAGGGGTATGGGCTGGTTTGCTATGGCTCTTGTGGATACATTGCCTTTTCTTGAGGGACATGAAGGGCGAGAAGAAATAGTAGCTATGCTTAAGCGTTGTTCCAAGGCAGTTCTTAACGTACAAGACACGCAGACTGGGTTATGGTATCAAGTCATGGATCAGGGCACCCGGCAGGGGAATTACCTGGAGGCTTCAGCTTCTTCTATGTTCACTTATACTCTAAAGAAAGGAAATGCACTTGGAATACTGGGCCCTGAGATGCATGAGGCTGCTAAGCGTGCTTATCAGGGGATAATAACAAAGTTCTTGTACAAAGATCGTGAGGGTATGCTGTCTGTTAAGCAGAACTGTAAAGTGGCAGGGCTTGGAGGACAGCCTTACCGGGATGGATCGTATACCTATTATGTTTCAGAGCCTATTGTAGAAGATGATCTTAAATCGCTGGGGGCTTGCATCATGGCTCTTAGTGCAGTTGAATATCTGTAGGTCGTGCATAGAATGAAGAATCATGTTATTTGTAAAATAAAAGACAGGATCATGGAGTTTACCTTAGGTAAAATTCTCGTGATCCTGTCTTCTTTTGTAGTAAAGGTTATAGGAAACTTGTATTCCCTTAATGATGTAGTACCTGATCTTTTTTCTTGTGAAAGGCAATGGTAATAGAAATAAGCAATAGGATCACTCCCGTAAATAAAAAACCTCCGATAATACTGAGAGACAGCCATCCTAATACAGAAGATCCAGCAACTACCCCTAAAGAAAAGAAGGCATAAAAGTATCCGTAAGCTTTGCCTCGCAGTTCCGCCGTGGTAGCTCTAATGAGCATCGTATTGATGGATGGGAACAAGAGGGCAAAGCCAATTCCATATAAGCCGAGTACGATGTATAGGGCGAGTGTCGTTGTTGATTGGCTAATCAGCAGCTGACTAACGCCAAGCAGGCCCATTCCAATGGCCATCGTTATCGAAGGAGCAACACGATCGAAAATACGATTCGTAGGAAGTACAAACATGAGAACAGCAATGATCCCGAACGTACTCAACAGTGTGCCGCTTAATCTTGAATCATATCCAAGCGTCTGAACATGCAGGGGTAGTAAATAAGCGATTACGCCTTGAGAGAACATTAAGAAAAATGCCCCGCAATATGCTTTTATAACCCCTATATTAAAGAACGATCCAGCTGATGTGTGGACGTTAACCTCTTTCTCTGTCTTAGACACTTTATATTTACGAAGAAAGATAACAGATAATACGGTTAGGATAAACCCCAGTACGGCTATACAAGTGAAAACGAAAGGTACCGAGGTTTTGTTTGCCATGATTCCGCTGAAAGCAGGTCCGATAATCGCGGCTAGCCCTACAAAGGTACCGGTAAAAGCCACTTTTTTGCCTTGTTCATGATTGATCGTTGTATTTGCTGAGAAGGTGAACGCAGCAGGAACAATGAGTCCAGCTACAAAACCATGAAAAATACGTACAACGATCAAAAATGTAGGTGATTCGACAAAATAATATAGCAGCAACGTACTGCTTGTTAATAGCAAACCGGCTATAAGTAATTTGAAAGGACCGATCTTATCCGTCAGAATACCAGATAAAACATTGCCCACCGTATTGGTTAATGAATACAGTCCTACCACAAAGCCTACAATAAATGTGCTTGCCCCGACAGAAGCCGCAAAAGTACTCATAACGGGCAGTTGAGCAAATAAATCGATAAAAGAAAAGAAGACAATACTATAAACAACCAGGGCAGGATTAAAAGGTTTCATCTTATATTTGGTTTGAGCTTTTTTTAGCTTAAAATCAAATACAAAATTACCGAACGGGATAAAAGCGGCAATAAATGCTGCAATAGACCACCATATGCTCCAATCGACCCGAATAGCAGCATAAAGGATCGCAAGAGCATATAAGCAGAAGATTGCCCCGTGAATACTACCCATGATCGAGACTGCTGCATCGATGCCGCCGATATACTTCATTGGCATGGCGATACATAACAAAAACAAAAATGAAAAACCATCTAATAGGCCTGTAATACGCAAAAAATTAATTGGATGTGTACGCAATTCTTTTACTCCTAATGCAAATTTTGAACATATAATTTCATTCTAACATTCTAAGGGTCGATAAAAAATGGGATGAGAGAGTAAATTATAACGTTATTGTGAAAACTTCGATTATTACACCAAACTTCAAAGGTTGACATCAAAAATTTATTTCTCTATACTGTCAATAATCTTATATATGATATACGTTGAAAGAGCCCAGTAGCAGCTTAGTCCCTGTTCTAGAAAGCCGGGGTTGATGGAACCCGGTACACACTAAGATCGCGAATTACACTCTGGAGTATCTCGGGTAATGCCGAGCGGAAGTGGCGAACGATACCTCGCGCAAAAAGCGGCATAAATGGCACACATGATGTGTAGTGTTCATTTATGCAATCTGGGTGGTACCACGGTTGTTCGATCGTCCCTATGTCTACAATAGACATAGGGACGATTTTTTTTATATTTACCGTGCTGATTTATCTCTCGTTATAAGAAAACTTACGAACCTGAAGGAGTGTTATGACTGTGAATATTATTGATGAACTGGAATGGCGGGACGCCATTAATCAACAAACGGATGCGGAAGGTCTTAAAGAATTAACGAACCAAAAATCAATATCGCTCTACTGTGGTGTAGATCCAACGGGCGATAGTATGCATATTGGTCACTTGATTCCCTTTATGGTACTCAAACGATTCCAGCTAGCTGGACATCGTCCGGTTATCCTGATCGGTGGGGCTACGGGAACCATTGGTGATCCAAGTGGACGTCAATCAGAACGTTCGTTGCAAACACTTGAAGAAGTACAAGCAAATGTGGATGCACTCACTAACCAAATGAAAAAACTGTTCATTACGGAAGGTGATAACCAAATTCGCATGGTTAACAACTATGACTGGACCCATAAGATCAATGTTATCGAATTCTTGCGCGATTATGGTAAAAACTTCAGCCTTAATTCCATGCTAGCTAAGGATGTTGTAGCAAGCAGACTCGAAAGTGGTATTTCCTTTACCGAATTTTCTTATCAAATCCTGCAGTCTCTTGATTTCTTGCATCTGTATCAGAATGAAGATGTTCAACTGCAGATCGGTGGTTCTGACCAATGGGGTAACATTACAAGCGGTCTAGATTTGATTCGGAAAAAAGAAGGAGCAGAAGCAAAAGCATTCGGTCTGACGATTCCACTGATGCTGAAAGCCGATGGTACGAAATTCGGTAAATCAGCGGGCGGTTCGATCTGGCTCGATCCGAAGAAAACAACTCCATTTGAGTTCTACCAATTCTGGGCGAACACAGATGATCGTGATGTAGTGAAATACTTGAAGTACTTTACATTCCTCTCCAAAGAGGAAATTGATGAGCTGGCTGAAAAAGTACAGACAGAGCCGCATAAACGGGAAGCTCAAAAGAAACTTGCAGAAGAAATGACAAGATTTGTACATGGCGAGGAAATGCTTGAGCAAGCGCTTCGGATTACAGCTGCCTTATTTAGCGGTGATATTAAATCCCTTACGGCAGATGAGATTGAGCAAGGGTTTAAAGAAATGCCAACTTTCGAAGCAACGAATGAACCGAAAAATATCGTAGACTGGCTTGTTGATCTCGGTATCGAGCCATCTAAGCGTCAAGCGCGTGAAGATATTACCAAAGGTGCGATTTCAATGAATGGTGAGCGAGTTACTGATGTGAACTTTGAAGTGACAGCAAGTGAAGCCATTGGTGGTCGGTTTATCATTATCCGTAAAGGTAAGAAAAACTACAGCCTAGTGAAAATGTCTTAGTAGACAATTAGACCACAGTATCCTAGTATTAGGAACCTGCAACGTTTCTGATAAGTTCTGACTAAGGTTCACTACAATCTAAAACGGCGGGACACTTTTACGTGTGCCGCCGTTTTATTATCATCAAGCTCTATACATCGGCGGTTCTATCTATGATCTAGACAAGAAAATAACGATCATTTATGATTTTTATAGCAAAAATGATTTTCATATGTTATAATAGACACATTGATTGGTTTTTAAATGAAATCGATAGGGGTTCTTAGCTCAGTTGGTAGAGCAGTTGACTCTTAATCAATTGGTCGAGGGTTCGAGTCCCTCAGAACCCATCATACCCAAATACGGCGAGTATCCGCCGTCTCAGACTGAAGGAAAACTAGTTTAAACTACTAGTTTTTCTTCAGTCTTTTTTTGTTTTTATGTATTTAGGGTAAAGGAATAGAGAATGAAATTAATTACTTTACAATAAATAAGAATAGGTGGTGTTTTGTCATGAATACAGTTACAAACGGAAATCAGTTTATGGAACTTTCTTTCCTTGAAAAGCACATTGTAGATACCGTTGATTTTTATGCTGGGCATGCAGAAGACGAAATAAACGGAGGATATTTCAACACTTATTTGGATGATGGAACCGTATCTGATGCGGAGATCAGACCACTCGTAGGAACAGCTCGTTTGATTTACATTTATAGTTCAGCGGCCATTCTAACAGGTTCAGATAAATACCGTGACTTAGCGAAGCGTGGTTTAACCTACTTAGATAAAATACACCGAGATAAAGAATATGGCGGATATTATTGGAAAGTAAAAGGGCAAAGGGTAGAGGATAATAGAAAAATGGCATATGGACATGCTTTTGCTCTTTTAGCTGCTGCTTCTGCTTATAAGGCAGATATTGCCGAAGCAAAACCAATGATAGAGCATATATACGAGATACTTGATCAGCACTTCTGGCGTGAGGAAGACGGGCTTTATGTAGATGAAATAACGGCGGATTGGTCGGTTACGTCTCCTTATCGCGGGCAGAATGCAAACATGCATCTGTGTGAAGCGATGATGGCAGCTTTTGAAGCTACAGGGGACGGTAAATATGATGAGCGAGCCAGAAAAATTGCACATTCGGTCATGTTCAAGTTACTTCCTCAGTCGGGTACAGAAATGTTATGGGAGCACTACGATGAGAATTGGAAGATTGATTGGGATTATGAAAAAGGGAATACAAAAAATGAATTCCGTCCCTATGGATTTGTGGTTGGACACTCGATTGAGTGGAGTAAATTGTTGCAACTGCTAGATCGGCATCAGCCGGAAGAGTGGCTGTTTCCAAGGGCAGAAGCTCTTTTCCGACATGCGACAAATAAGGGTGTGGATCGAAAATATGGAGGTATCGTATTCGCGATCTCGCCGGATAACAAGTCCGTTATCGATAATGATAAGCTGTATTGGGTACAGACAGAGGCGCTCGGAGCCGCCGCCTTATTTGCAGCGAGAACAGACTCAGAGGAATATAGAGAGTTTTATATTTCTTTATTTGACTACTGCTTTACGCATTTTGTTGATCATAAACATGGCGGATGGTATGAGCAGCTTGATCGCCGGAACGCATTGTATAGTGCCTTGAAAAGTCCATCTCCTAAGGCGGATTACCATCCGATTACGAATGCCATGACTGCTATGCTTGCTTTTGGAGGGGCAGCTATGAAAACAAGACTAAAAATGTGATCTAACGTAAAAAATCCAAGCTACATTTGTTCTTCTAGTTTGTCTACGTATAATTTAGCAGACTTTAGATCCATATCTTTTACTTCTCTGAGCTTTTTGATGGCAGCAATTTTTTTGCCTTGTTGGATCATGAATAGGAGTTGTTCATCAAGTGCTGTTACATTTATTTTCTCAGCTGAAGTGTTAAAAGAGACAGCTTGACCTTGATTCGGATCAGAAACAGGTGAGTAGGGGGAAAAATCTGCTCGACCTGTTTGATTTCTGATAAGATCAAGTTCAAGCTGAATTTCTTTGATTTGACGTTTTACTTTCATGACGATAAGCAGCAGGATACATGATAATAAAATAGCACTAATAGCAATGAGCTCAGGTTCCATCTTTATCGTTCTTCCTTTCCTTTATACGATGACTATATAGTGACTTGTAGAAGGCGATTTCTTTTAAGAGAGTATAACATAGTCGTTAGATAGATTTCAGGGAAGAATAGTGGGCTCGACCACGATCAGCTGATTCGCCTCTGTATTCAGATTCACAACGGCTCCAATAGGAAGGGCAGCCTTGTAAATACCGTGAGCTGTCGTAACATTAGTCATTAAGGGTTTTCCTAGTGGTACAATAACGTCTTCAATGAGTTCCTGATATGATACACCGTAAGCTTCTAGGCAACCGGTACATTCGCCCATAATAATCCCCGCGCACTCTTCCAGTTTACCAGCTAACTGAAGATGATTTAAATAGCGATAGACGGTATTCGTAGGTTCATGCGTCTCTTCCAGTACGAGAATTTTGTTCCTGATATCAATCTCATAAGGGGTACCCAAGGTATCAACAAACGAAGTAAGGTTTCCCCCGACAAGCGGACCTGTCACATTTCCCGGGATGCGGCTTATCATCGGGATACTTGGAGGGTTAGAGATGCGGCGTGTAGGAGTGGGAATAGAAGTGGCTGTGAAAAACTGTTCAAAGTTATAAGCAGGAGTCTGGGGATTAAAGTCGATTAACATCAAGCTTTGAAGTGTGATCAGATCAGCGTATTGATAAAGGGCGTTAAGCAGAATTGTAATATCGCTGTATCCTGATATCAGTTTCGGATTGTTACGTATAATATCAAAATCAAGATATGGAAGGATTCCTGCTACCCCCGTACCTCCTCGAGTGGGAAGAATTAATCGTACTTCTTCATTTTGAAACATCGCCATTAGATCTGCCGCTCGGTCTTCATCCGTACCTGCTAGAAAACCATCTTGATCATAAACATGCTCACCTACGATCGTGTTCAGCCCTGTGGATCTTAGAACCTCAATTCGTGCATCAATCGTTGCACGGTTCAACGGACTCCCAAGTGTGACAATTCCGACAGTATCTCCTCTACGCAGACTCGGCGGTGCGATAGCCATAAAATCTTCACCCCAATCACAGATAATTACAAACCTAAATACTTATTGATTATGTAGATACATAGTGAAACATACCGAAATTTTAGCGACAAAAACAAATCTTACTACTGGTATAATAAGGAATAGAAACTTGCACCTAAGAAAGAGGGATGGTATGGCCACACTTACCCAACTTAAATATGTTATTGAGGTAGCCAATCGAGGATCGATGAACGAAGCAGCCAAACGACTTTTTATATCGCAGCCGAGTTTATCTAAGGCAATTCGTGATCTGGAAGAAGATATCGGCATTACTATTTTTGAACGTACCAATAAAGGAATCTCGCTTTCGATGGAAGGCGTAGAATTTATGGGATATGCAAGGCAGGTTGCTGAACAAGCAGAACTTCTTGAGAGTCGGTATATGAACGCTAAACCATCGCCGCAACATTTTGCCGTATCCACACAGCACTACGCTTTTGCTGTAAATGCTTTTGTTAAGCTGGTTCAGCAGTATGGGCAGGAGGAATATGAACTTGCATTACGAGAAACCAAGACACATGAAATCATCGAAGATGTGAAAACGCTGCGCAGTGAAATTGGAATTCTCTACTTAAATGAATTTAACAGTAAGGTCATGAGTAAATTGCTTGAGGCAGCGAATCTGCATTTTCATAGTTTATTTACAGCGAAGCCCCACATTTTTATTAGTGCGCAGAATCCGCTTGCAAGGCAATCGAAGGTTACCATTGATGATTTAGAAGATTATCCTTACCTTTCATTTGAGCAGGGTGAATATAATTCATTTCACTTCTCAGAGGAAATTTTGAGCACGTTATCACATAAAAAAAGCATTCGAGTAAATGACAGAGCCACACTATTTAACCTTTTAATTGGTCTGAACGGCTATACGATTTCAACTGGGGTTTTGAGTGCGGATTTAAATGGTCATGACATTATCCCTGTACCGCTAGATTATCATGAGACTATTAATGTGGGGTGGATCTCTCATAAAAATGCGATGCTCTCAAAGCTAGCAATTGCTTATGTAGAAGCCTTACAAGAAGCAACGCAAAGATTTGATATAGTCTAAAGTTATAACCAGCTATAGTTTATTGGAGTTACACTATAACTGACCGGTCATGGTATCTTTCTATTACATACTTATGGAATATCAATGAAATGAGATTGTAAAGGAGATGAATGATATGAGCCAAATTACAAAAGCAGGTACAGTGAGAAGTGTAACTCCTTACCGTTATGACATGGTTGGAAGTTTCTTACGCCCCGAAGCGTTAAAACAAGCTAGAGCTAAATTCCAGGCAGGAGAAATCTCTAAGGCAGAATTAACGAAAGTGGAAGATGAAGAAATTATTCGTCTTGTAGAAAAACAAAAAGAAGTGGGTCTCAGGGCTGTTACAGACGGAGAATTCCGCCGTTCTTGGTGGCATCTTGATTTTATGTGGGGATTAGATGGAGTAGCGAAAGCAAGTGATGTCAAAGGCTACCCATTCCAAGGGGAGACAACAAGAGGAGAAACGGCTCGCCTTGTTGGCAAAATCGGATTTTCTTCTTCTCATCCATTTGTTGCACATTATCAGTTTTTGAAACAAGCAGCAGGTGATGACGTGGTAGCTCGTCAAACGATTCCAGCGCCAGCTCAGTTCCTATCTGAACTTTATCGCCCGGAGAATAAAGCTTCTGTTGATGAGTTCTACAGCAGTGAAGAAGAACTTGTAAAAGACATTGCGAAAGCCTATCATGATGCAATTCTTGCTTTTTATGAAGCCGGCTGCCGCAGCATCCAGCTCGATGACTGTACATGGGGAATGCTCTGTGGCAAAAAATATTTAGAAGCCAAACAGCAAGAAGGTGTTAATGTTACGGACACGGCGAAGTTGTATGCAAGGCTCAATGAACTGTCTGTTTCCTCTTTACCATCGGATCTAGTGGTTACGACACATGTATGCCGTGGTAACTATCATTCCACATGGGCATCATCAGGCGGATATGAACCCATCGCTGAAACATTGCTTGGGATTGAGAATATTTCAGGCTACTATCTTGAGTTTGATACGGACCGTGCGGGAGATTTCAAACCCCTTCGTTTCTTAAAAGAAGACCAACAGGTGGTTCTTGGTTTATTCTCATCGAAGATTGGTGAGCTGGAGAGTAAGGAAGAAATTTTAAAACGTATTGAAGAGGCAACAGAATATGTTGATATTAACCGGATTTGCCTCAGTCCCCAGTGCGGATTTGCTTCGACAGAAGAAGGAAATATCCTGACAGAAGAACAACAATGGAATAAACTTGCCTTTATTAAAGAAATCGCAGAGCAAATCTGGCAATAAGCCACATGGAATCATCCCTCTAACGCTACTCGGGAATGAGCTTTCTAAGAAGGCCATTAGCAGTTCAGAGGGATGTATTTCGGTTTGCGCTTATACTTGCCAATCTCAAAAATTACCATTATAATACAGGAGAATATGATAGATTATGCGGTCGTGGCGGAATTGGCAGACGCGCACGGTTCAGGTCCGTGTGGGTTACCCCCCGTGGAGGTTCGAGTCCTCTCGACCGCATCTTAGTAAGAAAGGTTCGTCACTTGCTCTTGTAGCAACAGTGGCGAACCTTTTTTTATTCTACCTCACTATTCTTTTGCGATCTAGTCTCAGCATTCCGATAATCTGTCGGTGACATACCAAACTCTTTGCGGAACTGCTTGGAAAAGTATAAAGCATCATTAAAACCAACAGATGAAGAGATTTGGTCGATTGTCAGATTTCCCAATAGCAATTCTTGAGCTTTTTTTAGTCGGACTTTCATTAAATATTGTTTAGGCGAGTATCCCGTCTTTGCTCTGAAAGCCTTAGATAAATGCGCTCTGTGGTACCCGAGTGTCGAAGCGATATGCTGAATACTGATCTGCTGAGGATATTGGAGAGAGAGCCAGCGTATGGCATGTTCTACTTGGCGGTCAATCATCGTGGGAAGATCTCGCTCAGGGAACGGGTTAGAGTCCGCATTAGCCAGACCAAAGTGATGAAGAAGCAGTCGCATCCAGCCAGATGCCTCTAAATTTTCCATCTCCGGATAGGCAGATTGCCGAAACGAATAACGGATACGTCTGAATAACTCATGAGCGGTAGATACATCGGTTGTATGCAGAACAGGTCGTTCTTCTGTTACCCCGATTTTTGTCAAATAAGAGGATACAGTATCACCTTGTAGTGCCACCCAAGTATAGTGCCATGGGTCAGAGGAGTCGGCCTGATAACGAAACAAAATACCTGGGAAGATAAAGAAAGTATCCCCTTTTATGCAAGGATAGGATACTCCATTACATTCAAAGGTACCTTTTCCATCAAGGACGGTATGTACGAGATAATATTCATGTACAGAAGGACCAATTCCATGAGAAGGTTCTGGTCTTCCTTCACCGGAAAATAAAACAGCGGGTTCATTCAGATCAGGATTCGGATTGATCGCTACTTCGAAATGAGTATGCTGATACATCTATGTTCCTCCATTTCTAGTTGAATGAGATCGAAACTCTTTTCTTAATAATGCAACAAACGTCCATATATGTCTTGTGTTTCTCCATATTTATTTCCTGCTTTTTGTTTTATATTGAAAGCGTAACAACAAAACAAATGATGTTAGACAAACTAAGTTATACAGGGTGAAAACAGCTTTTTATTGAAAGAAAATAATGATTTACATCGTAAAGATTGATTATTTTTAATTGCAGCTAAGGAGGAATAGAAAATGAACAAGATTACATTTATCGGGGCAGGAAGCACCGTGTTTGCTAAAAATGTGTTGGGTGACTGTATGATGACCCCTGCTTTGCAAGGTTTTGAATTAGCTTTATTTGATATTAATCTAGAACGACTGACCGATTCAGAGAAAATGCTGAATAATTTGAAAAAAAGCGTGGGTAGCACTTGCACAATTACGGCTTATACGGATCGTAAGGAAGCACTAAGCGGAGCAAAGTATGTGATCAACGCGATTCAAGTTGGGGGATATGATCCTTGTACGATTACCGATTTTGAAATTCCGAAGAAGTATGGTCTTCGTCAAACGATTGCAGATACTGTTGGAATCGGCGGCATATTCCGTAATCTGCGTACGATTCCGGTTATGATGGACATCGCTGCTGATATGCGGGAAGTTTGTCCTGATGCACTATTTTTGAACTACACAAATCCTATGGCTGTGCTCACGAATGTCATGAATACATACGGAGGAATCAAGACCGTAGGATTATGCCATAGTGTGCAGGTGTGTGTGCCTCATATGTTTGAACACCTGGGCATAGATCAAACGGGAGTACAGGCGAAAATCGCGGGAATTAACCACATGGCATGGCTCTTGGAAGTGACGCGGGATGGGGAGGACTTATATCCTGAGATCAAGCGAAGAGCAGCAGAGAAACAAAAGGAATCTCACGGAGATATGGTTCGATACGAGATGATGCTGAAGTTTGGATATTACATCACAGAGTCATCTGAGCATAATGCGGAATATCACCCTTACTTTATTAAAAGGAATTATCCGGAACTCATTGAAAAGTTTCAGATCCCGCTGGACGAGTATCCGCGCCGTTGTGTGGAACAAATTGCAGGATGGGAACGTATGCGGGATGAGATTGTGAATAATACGGAACTAAAGCATCAGCGTACTCATGAATATGCTTCCTACATTTTAGAAGCCATTGAAACCGGTATTCCTTATAAAATTGGCGGTAATGTAATGAATCAGGGTTTGATTACCAATCTTCCGAAAGAAGCTTGTGTAGAAGTACCGTGTCTTGTTGATCGCAGTGGAATAAGCCCAACATTCGTTGGTGATCTGCCTCCGCAGTGTGCGGCGCTTAATCGAACGAATATTAATACACAGTTACTTACGATTGAAGCAGCGATGACTGGCAAGAAAGAACATATTTATCATGCAGCAATGCTTGACCCACATACAGCGGCAGAGCTTTCTATGGATGATATCATCCGTATGTGTGATGAATTAATGGAGGCTCATAGAGACTGGCTTCCCGAATATATATAAATGATCTTTCGCAAGAATAGAAACATACTAAGATAATAAAAAGACTGTTCAGACACGTATACCGTGTTCTGAGCAGTCTTTTAAGTTGACAATTTGTACGTACATATTAGACACTGAATAGAGAATTCATCTTACAGGAGGCGTTTTAGTCATGGATGTGAATGAACGTATAGAAAGATGGAATGAAGAGGCGAGTCATTGTAACTGTGGTTCAGTACATTATAAAGTAAATATTCAGATTTGTATGGAGAAAGGGGCACTCCAAAAGATTGCGCCGTATGTGGTGAGTCAAGGTTATCAGCAGGTAAGCGTAGTTTATGATGAAAATACAGGCGATGCTGCTGGAAGAAAAGTGGCAGGGCTTCTCGGGGATGCCGGCATTACTGTAAGTGAAGTCCTCCTTAACGCTAATAAAGCAGGAGATGTCATTGCTGACGAAGCATTTATTGTACAGCTGCTTCTGGCCATCACCCATAGCAGTGAGGCGGTGCTTGCCGTAGGATCGGGAACCATTCATGATCTGGTAAGGATCGTATGCTTTAAAATGAGCATTCCGTTTATTTCTGTTCCCACCGCAGCTTCCGTGGATGGATTTACTTCTGCAGGAGCGCCCCTGGTTATCCGCGGGGTGAAACAAACGTTTCAGGCAACCGCACCTCAAGCTATTTTTGCCGATCTAGAAGTATTGTCAGCTGCTCCGCAGGTACTGACGGCAGCTGGTTTTGGCGATATGTTGGGTAAATTTACTTCACTTGCCGATTGGAAAGTGTCGCGTGATCTCGGGAAAGAACCATTTTGCCCGCTTGCTTATCAACTGACAGAAGAAGCACTGAATAGGTGTGTACTTCATGTGGATGATATTGCAGAAGGAAGCGAGAAAGGTGTCTCTATCTTACTGGATGCACTCATTGTTTCGGGGATCTCGATGCTGATGATCGATCATTCTCGCCCAGCATCAGGGGGAGAGCATCATATTTCTCATCGTCTCGAGATGAAATTTATGGAGCAGGGAAGACATGCTATTCTTCATGGAGCTAAGGTAGGAGTAGCTTCTGCGCTTCTTACTGATGTCTACCGTGAATTGTATCGAACAGAGAATGTATCCGAATTCGAGGCCTATCAAGATTTGCCACAACGCGAGCAGATGCAGGACTGGCTTAGGAAGGTGGGCGGACCTGCGACACTTGCCGACATGAACGTATCAGAATCCGAGTTTACAGATGCCATGGCTATTGCTCATACCCTTAGACCCCGATATACGGGTTTGACGTATAGAAATGAGAAAGTAGTTCCTCATATGTAATAGTGGAAGGGAACCTGTAATCAGCCAAACTAAAACGCTAATTTCGCGAGAGATATTAGACATATTGTACGTACAAATTATTAAAAAGGATGTTTCAGGCAGAAGTATTACTTGATCTGCACTGAAACATCCTTATGTATTAGTCTACGAATTTTGTTTTAATATGGCATCAGCAAATAAAATAGATTTCGGTATTTTAAAAAATTGCTCTGCCTGATCTTGAAATGCCGGTGAAGGCAAAGTTCCTTGGTGGAGCCATTTGCGGAAGGTTCCTGGATGCACACCGATCCAGTGGCTGACGTCCGTTACGGACAGATCATGTACCATACATAGCCCCGTTAGAATGCGATTGCTCACAGGAGAACGGGTAACCGTCCGTTTCATAAAACGAGAGCTTTCGGGCTGACAAATGACAGGACTTGTACGAATTACTTCTTCATTGAACAAAATATGGCGCGGATAACCAAGCAATTGACATACCTTTTCGAGATTGGTATTTCCAGGAATACGACCTTCATATACCCATGCGCTTACACTGCGGGAAGATATAGATAAATCTTCTGCTAATTGAGACAATTTAATGTCGTTAGCCATGAGGACAGCAAGCAAAATACGATTGCGGACCTGACAGCGAGTCGGTCTGCGGAAACGCTTAACGCGGACGCCTTTTCCTAGATATTTGCGGTTGATCAGAGACCACGCCTGGATTGAGTGTTGTTCTTGTTGTTTAGGCATATTTCCTCCGATTTTTTAATCAAATACTACAACAAGTAATGTTCACTTTCAAGTATACAGTTAACAGCGTATAAATGACCTTTTTGTATGCGATAAGTCCTTGTTAAATGAAGATTGAACTATTTTTTAAACCATATAATGTATATTATATCTATTTTATAGGATGTTTTTATGCATTTTTTTTATTTTACACACGAAAAATAGGTCTAAAATACTAATTTATTCTTTCGTAAAAAACATATTCATTGTCTTTTTCTAAACTAAATAGATGAAGGTACTGTCAAATTTTATCTATTTTCATAGATTAATAGGAAGGAGGAAAAGAAAGGGGGCTGTAAATGAACCCAGCACTGATTAATGTATCGTTAGGTTTGGTAGGAATGTTGTTTACGTATGCATTTGGGGGCTGGTCTGAACTCTTGATTTTCTTATGTATTGCTATGGCCGTAGACTATATAACAGGTGTAGCAGCTGCAATCAGAACAGGAGATAAACTGAACAGTGAAATCGGATTTTGGGGACTCAGTCGTAAAGGGCTCACACTTCTTGTTATTTTGATTGCCCATCAATTAGATCTGTTGATGAATACGGATATGATAAAAGGAGGAGCCATTTATTTTTATTTGGCCAATGAACTGATCTCGATCACTGAAAATTATTCTCGTATTGGTTTTCCGCTCCCAAATATCTTAAAAAGAGTTATTTATATTGTGAAGTCTCAGTCAGATGAAGAAGAAAAGAAAGAAAAAGAATCTCATGAAAAAGAGACGGAAAAGTCGAACATGGTGCAAGATTTCCCAGATAAAGATACAGAAGCAGGATCGGAAGAAGACTCTAAAAAGTAAATATCGAAGAGTTGTTAAAGGACTATCAGTTTGTAGATAGAGCCTTTTTTTATTTACTTCAGAGAAACAAGGCTGATAATTTTCCAATGTTCGCGTGTTTATGATATATTTTTTGTAACGTATCTAAACAACTGATAAATAAGAACTATCTATAGACAAAGGAGCAGATATATATGATTAAACACATTGTATTCTTCAAACTAAAAGATCGTTCGGAGGAAGCAATTCAGCGTACGGCTGAAATTCTTCGCAGTATGGATGGAAAGATGGAATTTGTAAGATCCCTGGAAATTGGCGTAGATGTTCTAAAAACAGAGCGTTCTTTTGACATCTCCCTAACGGCAGTAGTTGATTCCCTAGAGGATCTAGAGGCTTATCAAGTTCATCCTGTTCACCAAGAAATTATTAAACATATGAGTGAAGTCAAAGACTCTGCTGTTGCAGTAGATTACGAAGTGTAAGACCATATCTTAACAAGTAGAGAGAGGGAACTTACAAGTGGGCGATTTAAAAGATGTAATGGAAACCATGTTTATACTGATCGTCATTTTAATCGCATGTCCTGTCATGCTCATCTGGTTAAAGCGGAAAAACAAACGTAACCGACAACATACGAAACGGATGTGACTTCGATGTACTACGTAAATATAGATCAAATTAATTTGCGCCTTAACACCGTTCCTGAAATTACCGCTGCACTGAGGGAAGTTTCTTCTAATTGGGATGGAAGCCTTCTGTTCGGCATGGTTCAGGAAAGAGCACTTCATCTTGCTATAGAGACCGTGACAGACGTTGGAAGTTACCTCATTGATGGTTTTATTCTTCGTGATGCAAGCAGTTATGAAGATATCGTTGAAATTGTTCATGAAGCAGGAGCTTTTGACGAAGAGAGTTACCGTTTATTTATGAATCTTGTGTCCCTTCGTAAACCACTCGTTCAGGACTACTATGCCTGGGATCGGACAAGTCTTCATGAGATGACTGTACAGCTTCCTGCTGTATTGGATCGTTTCGGAGAACAGGTTCGTGCATACCTTGAGCTTGAACTTGGACCGTTTCAGAAAGCCAGAAGCTAATAAAGAGGTAACCCGGAATTTTTAATGTTATTGAAAGCAGTACCTTTCTTCAGGAGGAATCGTCATGTCAGTTTCACAAAATACAGATCAAAAACAGAATTCAGGGTTTCACCCGGTATATATGGCCGAGCTTTTGTTTAAAGAGCGTCCTGTATTTCGTGAGGAAAAATTAATGGAAGTGATGCGGCAAATGACAGGGAATGCCCGCGTGCTTAAGAAACGTTTAAAAGATGGAGCTGCAGTCCCTGTTGGAACTTCACCTTCGTCAAGCGTAGCTTCCGAGACAGAAGAGCAGGAACCACTGGTCATTATGCATACAGAGTTCATGGTACCATTTGAAGATGGTACGGTTCCTGCACAGACTTGTATTTTACCGGTTCAGGAAATCACAGATAAAAATCGATTTAAAGGTTCATTAGAGCAGTCATGGCACTGGAAAGAAGCTACGGGTGTTATTGGCGAGTGTAATTATCAGCTTCGAATTCATGACTTGTTTACAGCAGCGCTGCCTCACAAGGAACGGTTGCAGCTCTTTCAGCAGGCACTAAGTGCTGTGCTTGAGGTTGTACCTTGTGATGCTCTTTACTTTTATGGCAGTGATAAGATCGTTGAGCCTGCTGCCTATACACAGGCTCTGCAAGACGGAGATCACCTGTATGGTGCGATGAATGTTCGTTTGTATCAAGCGGGAGGTACGGAGGCTCGCCGAGAACTCGTGATGGATACGGTTGGGCTTTCTTCGCTTGGTGTTCCTGATTTCCAGTGTCACTTCTCGGGTCTTGATCCCGACCAAGTAGCACGTACATTGTTTGGTGCGGCTTATTATCTGTTTGATCAAGGGGATGTCATTCTCGACGGTCAGCTACTGGGTACAGCGGATTCGCAGCGCTGGCGCTGTGAGCATCAAGAATCGATTGTATCGCCTAGAAGGTATGTTATTGATCTCGATCCAGGGGCTCCCTATTACGCAGGTCAAATCGAACAGTAAATGGTTTTAAATAAATAATTTTCCGTAAGTGTGTCAAGTCAAGCTCCTCCTGCTTATAATGCGTTAACAAGTGATGGGCATTCGCCCGGATAGCAGGAGGGAGGAACATGATGGAATGGAGTGTGGCTGTTGCGGCGGGAGCGTTTGTTATCCTCTCTGTTGTCATGATTGTGGTGCTTATGAATCTGCGAAGACTCATAAAGCAGTTACAAGGCACCACCCTGCAGATGGAAGAACGAACGCGTCTGCTGACTGTGGATGCGATTCAGTTGCTTCAAAGAACGGATCAGACGGTGCTCATGATGCAGGAGCATATCCGTAAGTCAGCTTCTTTCATGGAATCAATAGAAGCGGCGGGAACCGTGATCAGATCAACGACCCAGCAGGTTGATAACATCAGCTCTGCGATCTCTCATTCTGTTATGCAGCATGTACAGCATGCTCATGAAGAGAATCAGCAACGCATGAGTCCATTGTTTCGTTCTCTTGATGCCGGGCTGACCTTATGGTCTACCTGGCAGCGTTTCTCCAAAGCGTCCGGCGAATCTGACCCAGGGTGAGAAGGAGTGAGCTTGACATGAATGAGAAAAACAAAGGTTTGCTATGGGGAACATTAATTGGAAGTATTGCAGGTTCGATTACTGCACTACTCTTCGCGCCTAAAGCGGGAACAGAACTGCGTCAAGATATTACCGATGGTGCCAAGCTAGTTACAGAGAAAAGTCAAGATTTGGCGACTAAGATCACGGATCAGAGTACTCAGCTTTCGGCCAAAGTGGCGGAAAAGACGGAAGGAATCATTCAAGAATTCCGTTCGATTGGTAAAACAAAACCGGTATTCCTTACGGTATCATCCATCAGCAGTTCTGAAGAAGAGACGAAAGTAGAGGAAGCGATACTTGCCGAGATTAAAAAGATTAATGAGAGAAACAACTCATAATTAAGGATTCAATCGAAATCTATGAATCAGCTTTAGCTGAGTAAAAGGTCTATGACTTCTTCCCGCTGCATTACAGCAGGTGAAGTCAGGCCTTTTTGTATTGTGGAGTTGTTGAAGGCTTGTTTGAAATGGAGTAAGATGTAGGTACCTTTTTGTCTGAAAGAACATAGAGTAAAGGTGAAAAGAAGGAAATTATTGAAGAAGGAAGCGGTGTGTTCGTGCAACAAGCTATAGCTATTTTAGACTCTGGTGTTGGAGGATTGACTGTTGCCAAAGAAATTATGCGTCAACTTCCTCGGGAAAAAGTAATCTATTTTGGAGATACTGCCCGTACACCATACGGACCCCGTTCGTCCGAAGAAGTAATACATTTTACAGAACAGATTGTTGATTTTTTGATTCAGTTTGACCCAAAAGTGATTGTGATTGCATGTAATACAGCTACGGCTGCTGCGCTTGAGCATATTAAGAAAAAAGTAGATATTCCAGTTATTGGTGTTATTCATCCTGGGGCTCGTGCAGCGATTAGCGCTACAAAGACCGCGAACATTGGGGTAATTGGCACGGTAGGAACCATTAACAGCGGGGCTTACACCGAAGCATTGAAACAGTTATCTCCTTATGTTCATGTGGAAAGCCTGGCTTGTCCTGCACTCGTTCCACTCGTGGAACAAGGGGATTTTCGTTCAGAACATGCAAAAAACACGGTAGAAACTTCACTCTCACGAATGAAGGAATTCCCTATAGATACACTCATTCTGGGATGCACGCATTATCCATTTTTGACGGAATGTATCAAAGAAGTTATGGGGCCGAGCGTGAAGCTGATTAGCTCAGCAGATGAAACTGCCAGGGAAACCAGCACCATTTTACATGATAAACGCAAGCTTGCTACGATAGAGGATACGCCGGTTCACCAGTTTTTCTGCAGCGGAGATCCGGAGATGTTCCAAAGCATAGCCCGTTCTTGGCTAGGGGAACAGATTAAGAATACGCCGGTTGTATGGCAAGTATCTAAAATGCTGTAACTAAACTTCAACCCATTCGTATAAAAAAGCAACCTAAGTCGGATATTCATACGGGCTAAGGTTGCTTTTTTGTGGTCATGACTTTTGATAGATGATTTTCACGATGGACAAAGTCATTTGCATATACTGCGGTAACATACGTTTTCGTTTTCTCATAGGGGGGATAAGGATGGAACGGTATGGATATCTGGAACTGTTAAATGACCTGGATGAAATCTGCTCGGGCGATCCTGGGATAAGATACGGTGTAATCGGAAAAAGCGTGATGGGGAAGGATATCCCCTATATTGCCATCGGAAGGGGAGAAATCCACCTTCATGTCAATGCAGGGATGCATGCGAATGAGTGGCTGAATGTTCCGTGTCTAATGTTTTTTGTGAAAAACTATATTAAGGCATTGAATCAAAAAGCGGTATTTTATGGGCATCAACCGGATCTTTGGTTTGAAGAAATTACATTGTGGGTACTTCCTATGTTAAACCCCGATGGAATTGAGCTTGTACTCAGTGGACCCGGGGAGGATCATCCTTGGAAGAAGGAATTGCTGGAGTTAAACTCGGGAGACACCAATTTTTCAAACTGGAAAGCCAATATTCGTGGTGTAGATTTAAATGACCAATTTCCTGCGTTCTGGGATGAGGAAGCAAGCCGGAGGGGGAAAACAGGGCCGGGTCCAAGAGATTTTGGGGGAGAGAGCCCTTTGACTGAACCAGAAACCATTGCTTTAGCAAACTGGACAAAAGAAAGAAAGTTTGATGCTATAATTGCTCTTCATAGCCAAGGTCAAGAGGTATACTGGAATTATCGTAATGCGGAACCTGCATATAGTGAGAATTGGGCTGTACAACTGGCTGATGCTGCCGGGTACAAAGCGGTGAAACTTTTCGGAAGTGACGCAGGATATAAAGACTGGTTTATTCATGAGTTTAGAAGACCGGGATTTACGGTAGAAACAGGACTTGGAGTGAATCCACTACCCATATCTCAGTACGATACGATTGCTCAGGAAGTGGAGCGAATCATGGTGACAGCAATGATGCTGGTGAGTACAAAATAAAAGGGTGAGTCGTACTAGCGAAAAGAGGTGCAGGAGGGAAATGATACATGCCCTCCGCATGCCACCATTATGGTATGATATCCATATTCTAAGCTTAAGGAAGGAGTATATGACAATGAAATGGAGAAGGTTATTTTCATTAAATAGATGGTCACATATTATTCGACGTTTACCTGCATTGCTCACTTCTTCTAAGGTATCAACGTTCGATAAAATGTTATTTCTTGTTCCTGCTCTCTTGTACTGGGTTCTTCCAGATGTGTTGCCGTTTATGCCGATTGATGATATCGGGGTGACGATGCTGCTGATGAACTGGTTTGTGACAAGAGCGGAGCGTAAATATTCAATTAATGCTTCTAGTGATCTTAGTAATCGGTAAAAATGAGAGGTTATTCCTTGCGATTTAAGCTGTTCTTGATTAAAATATAATGTATTGTCAATGGACAGGCTTATTATCTTGGGATTTAAATGCCTGATGCACTGATCACTATTTATAGATTCTAGGAGATGAACATACATGAAAGTAAAGATTACTCGCAACGCTGCTAAAGTATTGAAGCGTGAACTGGACTTGCCAGAGAATGAAGGGAAATTGGTACGCGTTCTGATTACATTGGATCATGGCGATCACGTGCATTATGGCATTGATTTTGATACACAAAAAGAAAATGATGAATTGGTTTCCACAGATAAAGAAATTGATGTATTGCTTGAAAAAGGAAAACCAATGCTCGAAAATATTAAAGTGGACTACCTTTACTTTCCAAGAGAAGGTTTTGTGATTACAGACCCTTCACAAGGGAACAATATTCATCATTAAGCCTTTGGTCAAAGAAGAAGGGGAATAAATGGCTAACGATATTAGAGTATGTGAAAAGTGTAAGCATATCAAACTAAAAAGTATGGTTTCTAAACTTCAGAAGATGGCTCCTGATGCTGAAATTAAGATCGGATGTAAATCTTACTGTGGCCCATGTGGTAAACGTGCATTTGTATATGTCAATGGACGATATATCAGTGCACCTACAGAAGATGAAGTACTTGCGAAAGCAGCTCCGTTTATAAAAAAATAAAGACCACTGTATAACCTCCTTAATTTCAAACCATGCTAACGATTGTAGCAGGATTTTGAGAGAAGGAGAGTGGTTTTCGAAATGAAGCACGATCATTCCAGTTTGCAATCTTCCACTTTGGTTGCGCAGGCTTCGAGTTCCGTTAAGAAATTGCACCATGCAGTAACTGCGGCGGTATCTCAGCCTACAGAAGAGCTCGTACAGCAGGCACAGAATCGATTGGTTCGTACCGAGAATGCGGTCAGAGCGGCTGAGCAGCAAACCACATATGGCGGAGTAGAATTTGCACAGGAGATTCTCTCAGAAGAGAAAGAACGTCTTTCATCCCTGAATGTGAGCAAAAAGTAAATATTCAGTGAGCAACGGCTTGATCACCCTGCACACCCAAAAAACCTGTCCGCGCGAAATGCGGACAGGTTTTTTTGGGTATAAAATCATTACTCTTTAGAACGGAGTTTATGAATTAAATTGTGTGTAATCAGCCGGTCGGAAATGGATAATTCGAATATGCTTTTTTCGTAAGACGGTCTGCAGGCATTGATATCGGTTTGTTCATCTGCGGGCATTTCATAACAGGATCCATTTTCGAATAAATGGTCTTCCGAAGGAATATATACAAGATCACTAGTAGCAAAAGCACCAGTTCGAAGGACAGTCATTCGCTTGGAGGTACTCAGCAGATCTGATCCCATAAGGTAATTCTCTTCGGTAGAGATTCCGAGCAGGTGTAGAATAGTAGGAGCTATATCTATTTGTCCGGCAGGTTCAAGAACAACCCCTGCGTTTTCTCCATTCGGGAGATGCATGAGCAAGGGAACCTGGTTCATGATTTGATGCATCTCGAGATCGCTGAGTGATCTGCCGAGAAATGTTTCGTAATCTGCTTTTTCCTTGATGGAACTGTCATGATCTCCGTAGACGAGAAGCAGAGTGTCCTCCCACAGTCCTTTTTTCTTTAATTGTTCTACAAGTTCTCCGAGTGCTGCATCCGCATAATGTATGGAGTGTAAGTAATCTCCCATCATTGTTCCATCAAGAGAGCCAGTATTTAGTTCTCGTAAAGAAGCAGGCATGACATAAGGATGATGACTGGTGAGTGTAATCATAAAAGAATAGAACGGAGCGGGATTTTTCGCTTGTTCTTCCGTTATATAATTGACAGATTGTTTGAAAAAGGATTTATCACCAAGTGACCATCCCACAGGCTCATCCAAAATATAGTTATTTCGGTTTAAGAATTCATCGTACCCCATATTTTTATACATCGTATATCGGTTCCAAAAACTACTCTCATATGCATGGAAAGCGGCTGTATGGTATCCTTCGCTGCCCAGAATCGATGAGAGGGAGTCGTACTCGTGATCCGGGAATCTTACAAAAACAGAACCCGTAGGAAGAGGGTGCAATGATATATTCGTAAGAAAATCCGCATCTGAAGTTCTGCCTTGGCCGGTTTGATGATAGAAGTTTTCGAAGTAAAGGCTCTCCTTCATTAAGTTGTTAAAATGAGGCGTAATTTCTTCTCCGCCGATTTCCTTGCCAATCACAAAGTTCATAAAAGCTTCCACTTGAACAACGACTACATTTTTCCCTTTATATTTCCCAAAAGTTTTGGTCGAGATCGCTTTTCTTGCTTCTTCTTGTTTTTCAGAAAAATAAGCAACGGTTTCTTCGAGTTCCTCGTCAGAGACCGATGCCTGACTATTCATGCGTTCTTTGTTATAACGATAGGCGTCATAACCATGGAAAGCGAGCAAACCCGTGACATTATAAAGA
This sequence comes from Paenibacillus sp. Marseille-Q7038, assembly GCF_965111595.1. Classification (NCBI taxonomy): domain Bacteria; kingdom Bacillati; phylum Bacillota; class Bacilli; order Caryophanales; family Paenibacillaceae; genus Paenibacillus; species Paenibacillus sp. Marseille-Q7038. The sequence goes on from NZ_CBCOOM010000001.1 coordinate 709,734, forward strand.
CTCAAATTCCACCAGTTTCCTTCAAAAAGTCCTACAGCCCAAGTTTTGTGGGAATGATGAATAGGACCGACTGTGAGAATGATACCAAGAATGAAAGCCGTCAACCCGCTTACGAGTCTGTTTCGCATAGAAGCTTGCTCATCTGTTCTTTGTTTTTGTACAGAATGGAGAAAACTACGGTTTCTTCTGTTTTTTCGATATAAATTTATTACATATAGCAGTCCAAGTAGAGCAAAAAAGATAAGATCTATAAAGAACCATAGATCTCTACTGTAAATTAGAGAACGAATACTATCTCCGAGTGAACCGACTTGTCCTGTCTGAAGTAATACCGGAACGGTTATAAAATCGCCAAAATATCGATAATAGACAAGATCTGCAAAGATGATTCCCGTTAGAAGGAGATTTAACAACGACAAAGCAATGATTCGGATTCGAATGGGCAGCCACAACACCCAAAATGAAACGATGAGTAAGGAACCAACTGCAATGATATAATCAAGCCGGCTCATATCTATATTTCTTGCGTTTAATTCATCATGAAAATATCTGAGTTTTAGAGTCATAATGAGCATAAATAAAAGATAAGGAAGATAACTTCTGAGCCAGGTGAACTTTTTATGATCTGAGACGAGCATAGGGTTTGAGATGTTAGGCAATATGTACCCTCCAATGAGCCTTTCATATTGAGATATGATTTTTCTGTCTTATTATATCGTCTTAAGCCAGAGTAATAAACGTCAAGGTTCGGAAAAGAACGGGGAATTTTACGTAAATAACGATCTACTAAGGTGAAAATAAAAAGAGGGGTAAACATTACGTTTACTCCCTCTTTGTGTATTACGACCGATCTGGTCTTGGTGGCAATGGTCCCAAAAATTGATAAAACTGAGTTTCGATTCGTCCATTATACAATTTTCTGCGTTTATCCGCTTTTTGATTGAAATGTTTTTCGAATGATGTAGTGGAGGTAATGGCAAAGAAAGACCATGTTGGTACTTCGGCAGCAACTCTCCCTAAGGAGTAGATCAGTCTTTCAATTTCATTTTGCTCTCCAATCCGTTCCCCATAAGGAGGGTTTGTAATCAGGCACCCGTAATCACCTTTTAGGCGTACCCGGGAAACAGGAAGAACATCCAGTTTAATCTCCTTCGCAAAACCGGCGCTTCTGACTGCAGCCTCTGCGACTTCAATGGCTTGCGGGTCAATATCACTACCTGCGATTTGCAGCGGTACATCGTCTTTCACGAGATCGAAGGCTTCTTCCCGTGCTTGGTCCCACACTCCAGCGGGAACGATCGGCCAATGCTCAGCACTAAAGGAGCGGCGCAGACCAGGAGCAATGTTCCAACCAATCATGGCGGCTTCCACCAGCAGGGTTCCTGAACCGCAGAACGGGTCATAAAACGGGCGATGCGGGCCCCATCTGCTCAGTTGAATAAGAGCGGCTGCTAGTGTTTCTTTGAGTGGAGCCTCAGTTACAAGTTTACGGTAACCACGTTTATGAAGGCCAGTTCCGCTAGTATCGAGCGTCAGCATAGCTATATCATTGAGCAAATGGACCTCAATAACAAGACGGGGCCCATCTTCCGGAAACCATTCCGTATGATGGGTCTGCTTAAGTTTTTCTACAATGGCTTTTTTGACAATCCCTTGGCAAGCGGGAACACTGGATAATTGCGATTTATGGGAACGTCCTTGGACTGGGAATTCACCATCTGCAGGAATCCAGTCTTGCCAAGGTAGAGCTTTTGTTCCTTCAAATAGTTCATCGAACGTAGTAGCTTTGAATTCGCCCATTTTAATCAGGATCCGGTCGGCACTACGTAGCCAAAGATTACATCTGGCAATATCAATAAAATCACCGGAGAACATGACCCGCCCATTCTGGGTGGTTACGTCGGTGTAGCCGAGCAGTTTCAATTCTCTTGAAACGACAGCTTCTGTCCCCATTGGGGTCGTTGCAATTAATTGCAAAGGTTGCATAAAGAAATGTCAACTCCATCTGGTCATCACTGCTGCTTATGAAAGAAGCGGCAGGATCACCTTTCTTATATTTTCTTATATTTGAGTGTGTTCTTGCCTGATTGAATCAGGACCAGTACAATGATATACGCACCTTTCGTCTTTCGTCTAGGGTAGACAAAAACAAGGGTATATAAAACAAACATTTATTATAGAACAATTATGTCCATAAGGAAAGTAGAATGAAGGAGGAATAGAGTGAAATGAACATACATCCAGACGATTATGTAAATGATTTATATGAGGAAGATCCGCTCTTGGCTGAAGTTATCCATACGATTAAGGAAAAGGGGATGCCAGAGGTATCTGTTGCCCCTGCTTATGGCCGATTACTAACGTTTCTCGTACAAACATCGGGAGCAAAAAAAGTACTTGAAATCGGGGCTCTAGGGGGCTACAGTGGCATCTGTTTATCCCGAGGAATGTCTGAAGAAGGAAGACTTACATCCCTGGAACTCAAGGAAGAATACGCAGCACTTGCACATGCTCATCTGACAAAGGCAGGGTACGGAGATAAAGTGGATTACAAGATTGGACCTGCGGCAGATAGTCTGGAGGAGCTCAAAAAAGAAGGCGAGAAATTCGATTTCTTTTTTATTGATGCAGATAAAGAAAACTATCCAGTATATCTTGAATACGCGATCCAGCTGGCAAATCCGGGAGCTATTATTGCGGGGGACAATTGTTTCTTGCGCGGCAGAACGCTGAACACAGAGAAAAACGGGCCTTCCGTTCAAGCGGTTCGTAAATTTAATGAAAGCATCGCTACCGATGAACGCCTTATTAGTACCATGCTTCCTGCTTATGATGGACTTGCGCTGGCGATCGTGAAATAAAGTGTCATTCATTGAACTATAGAAAAATAATAAAAAAACATGCTCTGAATGAAATATTAGAGCATGTTTTTTTATTATTTTTTATTTATCTTGACAAATGGATCTTTAATCCGTAATAATTTGGTTATTCAATTCACATTTTCATTAAAGACTGTATCTATTTTACACAGTTTGATGATACCTTCCTATTTTTGTTCCTCTAGCTAAAGACTTCATTTGTTAACTTATCAGTTATCACTACATAAATTCTTTATAAATTACTTAGTTCCTTCCTCCATGAGAAACAAACTTCTAACATAAGTAACAAAAACGATATTTTATTTATGCCCAGTAATGTAAGCGCTAATATTATAAGATATGTATTTATTTTCCTTTTGAAGATGAACGGGGTATTCAGTCATTTCTTACAGCTGACTGACTTCCACTTCCGTCTTATATATTAAGCCATTTTAAGGAGGGATTGTCATGCGAAAAAGATTTACTTTATTTGTTTTGTTTGTGGTCGTTATTGCCATGATTACAGCATGTTCTGGTGGTGTCACACCGGAAGCAGGCACAGGAACGACAGAAGCTGTCACTCCGGTTGACCAAGGCGGGGGAGATACCGGTACAGAAAAAGAGACAGAAGAAGACTTGCTTCCCGCGTCTAGCCTTGATCCCAATATGTCAGGGGAAATTACGTTTTGGACATTTCTTGATGATAAAGAAATGACCGCAAAGCTCCAAGATAATTTTAATAAAGTCTATCCTAATATCAAGCTGAAAACAGTTTATGTTCCTTTTGCTGATCTTCATGACAAGCTTCAAACCACTTTAGCAGCTGGGAAAGGGGCACCTGATGTCGCGCTCGTAGAACAGGGTCAATTTCCAAGATACAGCACAACGAATGTACTTGTTGATTTACTTGAGCAGCCATATGATGCGAGCAAATATAAAGACCTCATATCGGAGTACAACTGGAATCGCTGGTCTTCTATTGATGGTTCAAAGTTACTTGGTATGCCCTGGGATATAACGCCTGCGGTAACCTATTACCGAGCTGATATTTTTGAAGAATTGGGTCTGCCGTCTGATCCGGAAGAACTGGGAGAGTATATTCAGGACCCTGAAAATTTCTTCACACTGGCCCAAATTTTGAAAGCAAATGGTAAGTACGCTATGGAGTGGAGGGATTCTCCGGTTCACTGGTATGGTGATTCTCTCGGTTATTATGATACAGAATTGAACTATATCCGAAATACGGATGATTTTATTCAATTTCTTGATATCAGTAAACGTGTAAATCAATTAAAGATTGCTCCGCATGATGGCATTCTCAGTGATAAAGGAAAGCAACGTGTTAAAAAAGGGGAATCCCCAATGTACGTTGCCGGAACTTATGGAGCAAGAGATCTCAGTCTGAATTTTCCCGAACAAAAAGGAAAATGGAGAGCAACGAATATGCCGTTTGGCTTAAATGTTGGTATGGGTGGTTCTACCTTTGTTCTTCCTGCACAGAGCCAAAATAAAGATGCTGCCTGGGCTTTCATAGAGTGGGTGACGACTTCTGAAGAAGCATGGAAAGTATGGATGGAACAATCAGTTCAACCTGACTGGAAAAATATTACGAGTACGGAATGGTATAGTTCACACATCAATGAATATTTAGGTGGCCAGGAAGATCAAAAATTCTATACATCTCTAACAGATAAAATTCCAGTTCGCAGGTACACTCCTCTTGATGGTTTAGCATGGCCGCTTTGGGTTGAAGGGGTGCTGAATGCAATTGACAAAAATATAGATTCCAAGACGGCCATTCAGCAAACAGCGGAAAATATAGAGAAGAAACTGAAAGCGGATAAAGAGAAATTACTCAAGCAGATTCAACCGTAAGAAGTAAGTATGGGCGAGGAGGAATGCTCCTTGCCTGTAACGGATACCGAACGAACTAGCAAAAGGAGGTATTTCATACGTGGTTCGCTGGCTGCTTCGATACAAAATAACCCTCATTTCTATTCTAGCTGCCGTTATTTTTTTGATATGGTGGAATGATTCAAGAGGGTATGACGATGATGTAATGGCTCATATTCCTGTTTTAACAGGTATAGAACAGACTTCCATTTTGGAGCAGGAAGATGCAGGAAGCAAACTTGAATCCTCGTATATGGATTACATAAGTGAGCACAGCAATCATGGGGCAGCTGATGCACAGAATATAAAGATCAATTTGCAATCGACTGATGCAGTAAAAACGAGTAATCAAGGTACGGAATTGGTAGGAAATCTTGGGGAACAAGCAGGTCCCTTTCTTGCTCTGACAGAGGAGAATAGTTGGAGCGAATACCATTTTGAAGTGCCGGAAGATGGTTTCTACCAGATAGGCATGGACTACTATGCACTGCCAGGAAAACGTTCTTCTATTGTGAGAAGTATACAGATTGATGGAAAGTTCCCTTTTTATCAGTCTCGTAAACTTGAATTTCAGAGAATGTGGTCTGAATCTGGAGAGCCATGGCATGATAATCAAGGAAATGAATTTAATCCTGCTCGAAAAGAAGTGAGTGGCTGGCAGTACCGAGATTTTCAGGATCCAGAAGCGAAAACATATGAACCGCTGCGTTATTATCTAACAAAAGGTGCGCATACTTTGCGAATGACTAATGTGAGAGAACCAGCGGCTATAGGTCAGATTTACATTCAATCGCCAGAAACAGTTCCTACGTATGAGGAAGTAAGTCAAGAATATACAGCAAAAGAGTATAGTCAGACGAAAGGTGTGCTAATTAAAGTACAGGCAGAAGAATCTAGTTTGCGATCAGATCCGACTTTAAAAAGAATAGAAGACCGGGAACCTTCGACAGAACCTTTTAACAAAGATGCGATTACTCTCAATACATTCGGTGGAGCTAGTTGGCGAAATGGAGGACAATGGGCAGAGTGGGAGATGGAGATACCGGAGAGTGGTCTTTATGAGATCGGAGCGCGTTATGGACAATGGTTTCTGAACGGAATACCCGTAGAACGAAAAGTGACTATTGATGGGGGAGTTCCATTCCATGAAATGAATGGATTTGCCTTCCCATATAAACAAGAATTCCAAATCGCAAAATTTGGAACAGACGAGAAGCCGTATCAATTTTATCTGGAGAAAGGTAAGCATACGCTCCGAATGGAAGTTCAGGTTGGTGGGCTGGGAGGTATCCTTGAAGACATTACACGTACGACTCGTAAAATGTCTTTAATCGGCCGAGAAGTAATTCAGGTTACAGGCACGAATCCTGACCCGAACGGAGATTGGGAACTTGAACAGAATATTGAAAATCTAGTACCTAGACTTCAGTTCATGGCTCGTACTTTTGATGATACGATCAAAGCGCTTTATGAACTTGGGGTTACCGAAGGAAGTTCTGAAGTAAGTACACTATACGAAGCTCGAGATGTACTGCTCAGTATGGCAGAGGAGACACGGTCCATACCAGGAAGAATACAACAATTTAATGATCTTCAGGCTTCTCTAGGAACATGGGTTAACTCACTAAGTAAACAAAGTCTTCTACTAGATTATTTAATTGTGAAGTCACCGGATCAGGAGTGGCCTAAGCCAAGTGCAGGCTGGGCGAAAAGAACAGGGACGATGGTCTATGATTTTGTACAGTCGTTTACAAAGAACTACGGCGGGATAGGCAATGTCTATGAAGGGGAAGAAGTACTTGAAGTGTGGGTAGCTAGAGGACGCGATTGGGTTGACATCATCAAGCAAATGATTGATGAAGATTTTACACCTGAGACCGGTATCAAGGTCAATGTAAATGTAATACCAGCCCAACAAATGCAGGTTCTGCTACTAGCGAGTACTTCGGGGATTGCGCCTGACGTAGCTTTAGGTGTCGAAGGAGAAGTTCCAATTGATTATGCGGTCAGAAATGGTCTTGTGAATCTTCAGGATTTCTCTGATTATAGTGAGATTGCAGCTAGATTTAGACCAGGTGCACTTATACCGTATGAATACAATGGAGGAAGTTTCGCTATTCCTGAAAATCAAAACTTTAATATGCTGTTCTATCGTAAGGATATTATGGAGGAGCTAGGATATTCGGAAGAAGAGATGCCGGATACTTGGGAAGAGGTTATGGATCTTATTCCTATTCTGCAGCAAAACGGAATGGATTTCTTTTATCCACATGCACCTAACAATCCTGCTTCTGCTATTAATGAATTTGCTCCGTTCTTGTTCCAACATGGTGGAGAGTTCTATCGTGAAGATGGCAAGTTATCAAATCTTGATTCACCAGAAGCCATGGAGGCATTCAAGATGTGGACGGGACTATTTACGAATTACAAAATCCAGAAGCAGGCTGATTTTTATAACCGATTCCGCTCTGGTGAAATGCCGATTGGCGTAGCTGATTACTCGACTTATGTCTTGTTATCTACAGCTGCTCCAGAACTTACTGGATGGTGGGGAATGAAGCCAATGCCAGGCATAGAAGAAGCGGATGGTCAAATTAATCGATCTACTGGGGGGCTTGCACAGACGGGAATGATTTTTAAAGATACAGAAATGAAGGAAGAATCATGGGAATTTTTAAAATGGTGGACTTCAGCAGATGCCCAAGAACGATTCGGGTCTGAACTGGAAGCACTACTTGGAGTGGAAGCCAGATGGAATACAGCTAATGTGGAAGCGCTTAAACGCCTGCCTTGGCAAGAGAACGATATTAACGCTATTTTGGAGCAATGGGAATGGTTCAAAGAACGTGAAGTCGTCATTGGTGGTTATTACACCACAAGACATATTGCCAACGTATGGAACGAAATTGTGCTAAACGGCAAAATCACCCGTGAGGCTGTGGAAGAGGGAGTGCGAGAAATTGACAAGGAACTACGGAAGAAGAGGGAGGAGTTTGGTTTAGATGATGACTCATAGTCGTTCCTCGCTCTGGCGGGAAATAAAAAAGAATCGGGTGTCCTACTACTTCCTAGCCCCGTTTCTGATTCTGTTCACACTTTTTACCATCGTTCCTGTAGCTACTTCCATTGGTCTGAGTTTCACCTATTACAATATTTTGGAGCCGCCCAAGTTCATTGGGCTGTCCAATTATCGATTGTTGTTTGTTGATGATGATATTTTTCTTAAAGCGATTGGCATTACATTGAAATTCGCATTTATTACAGGACCAATAGGATATATTATGGCTTTCCTCCTGGCCTGGCTTATCAGTCAAGTTCCGCAAAAGTACCGTTTTTTCTATACTCTCTGTTTTTATACACCATCTATAACGAGTGCGACAGCGATGTCCGTCGTATGGCTCTATCTATTTGCGGGTGATCGAAGAGGTCTGCTTAATTATTATGCAAGTAAGCTTGGGATCATCAACGAACCTTATTTATTTTTACAGAATGTAAATTCAATTGTGCCCGTTATTATTATTGTTTCTTTGTGGATGTCAATGGGGGTGGGTTTCCTTGCATTCCTTGCCGGCCTACAGAATGTTCCTAAAGATTTATATGAAGCAGGTTCAATTGACGGCATTAGATTCAGATGGCAACAGCTTTGGTACATTACGCTTCCTTCTGTTAAACCGCAGCTGTTATTCGGTGCTGTTTTGCAGGTTGTCAGTTCCTTGACCGTATTTGATATCAGTGTGCAGCTCGTAGGCTTACCAAGCCCGCTGTATGCAGGACATACGATTCTTGCGCATTTGTTTGACTATGCATTTATTAAGTTTGAAATGGGATATGCCGCAGCCATTGCTGTTGTACTCTTCTTCATGATGATCGGTCTGAACCGACTGATTTTTAACTGGCTGGGAAAGGACTGATTCGTAATGTTTGGCACATACCAAGGCAAGAAAAGGGATGTTGGAGGTATCGTCTTATATATCTTTCTGACGCTGCTCGGGCTGCTTATGCTGGCTCCTCTTGTTTATATGATCTCTACAGCGTTCAAACCGGTTAGTGAACTATTTTTATTTCCACCTCGTTTTTTTGTAAATAATCCTACCCTGCTGAATTTCAGGGATTTACTCTTAGTTACAGGTACGACATCGGTTCCTTTTTCACGCTATATCTTCAACAGTTTATTTATCAGTATTTGTATTGTGTTTTTTGGAGTTATCATCTCAGCTATGGCGGCGTATCCGCTTGCCAAGCACAATATGCCTTTTAGAGGGGCAATCTTCAATATGATTGTATTAGCCCTGATGTTTTCTCCGCTTGTTGTACAGATTCCACAGTATTTGCTCGTGAGTAAGCTTGGGCTCATTAATACATACTGGGCTTTAATTCTTCCTTACTTGGCTGCGCCAATGGGGATGTTCCTTATGACGCAGTTTCTTCGACAACTGCCAGATGCTCTTCTTGAAGCAGCTCGTATGGACGGCGCGTCGGAATGGAAAATTTTTATCAGCATCGTCCTGCCGATGTTAAAACCGGCTATTGCAACATTTGCCTTATTCAGTTTTATTTCCGCTTGGAATGATCCATATCCAGCTATGGTCTATACAACAGAAGAAGATATGAAGTCGCTTCCTCTTGCAATTCAGACGATCGGCGGGGGAGCAGGTGTTGTAGCCAGAGTAGGTACGCTTGCAGCTGCATCTTTGCTTATGATTATTCCAACGATCCTCGTATTTATCATTACACAGCGAATGGTGCTGCAGACGATGGCCCATTCGGGGCTGAAGGAATAGGGAGGAGCATATGAAACGTTGGCTTCGATACGGATCTCTACTATGTGCTGTATTTTTTGCGAGTGTAACTGTTGAACCTGCATTCTCTTATGCAGACGCACCTTATCAAGGATATACCGAAAATACACATGGGGATCCTGTTCATTCCATTAACGGATATCTGTTTGATCGTTCCATCGAAGGGGTGAGCCTGGAATCTGGTCCGCTGAATGCACCGGAGGATATTTTTGTAGGATCTGATGATTCCCTTTATATCGTAGACACTGGCAACAGCCGAATTTTACATCTGACAGAAGACGGGAAGCTAAAAAAAGTACTGGGTGTAGAAGAAGGGAAAGGAAAACTAAACGAACCCAAAGGAGTATTTGTGACGGGTGATGGCACCGTTTATGCAGCGGACACTAAAAATCAGCGGATAGTCATTTTTAATGCGGATGGTACGTATCAAAAAGAGTTCGTCAAACCTGAAAGTCCGTTGCTCGGTTCCCGTTTTTCATACTCACCTTCTAAGCTTCTCGTTGATAAGCGAGGCTATATGTTTGTTGTAAGTGATGGCAATACGCAGGGGCTAATTCAAATCGATCCAAATGGGCAATTTAGAGGGTTTTATGGTGCTAATCATATTGGATTTAGCTGGAGTCGATTGTTTATAAGAATGCTCGCGACTGAGGAACAAAAAGCAAAACTTGCGACAACAAAACCACTTGAGTTTTCGAATGCAGTTCAAGATAAGGAAGGATTTATATATACAACGACACTTGGTACGGAAACAAATCAGGTTAAACGTTTGTCTCCTGTCGGGGTGGATACACTGAATCCGGGAGTAAAGGTCTATGGAGAATCCTCATTTGATTCTATTCCTGCTTTTATTGATATTACAGTAGATGAGAATGGAGTAATGACGGCACTGGATCTAATGAATAGTAAGATTTATCAGTATGACAAATTAGGAACTTTGCTTTTTGTTTTTGGAGGACTAGGAGAGCAGAACGGACTTTTTGTTACACCATCAAGCATCGCACAGTCTAGTAAAGGTACGATTTATGTTGTGGATAAAGGCAGAAATCGAGTTGACCTGTTCCGTACTACTCCTTTTGCTGATACTGTCCACGAAGCTTCTAAGCTGTACGTCGACGGAAGATATCAAGAAGCAGAAGGGCTGTGGCAACAAGTGCTTCAGCAAAATGGAAACTTCGATCTAGCTTATTTTGCGATTGGCAAGTCTCTTTATAAGGCAGAACGTTATCATGAAGCCATGGGTTACTTTAAACTAGCAGGTGCTCGCGGTGAGTACTCTGATGCCTTTTTTGAATATCGAAAAGAATGGATAAGAGAGTATTTTGCCCGGATTAGTGGTGGGATCATTGTTTTGTTTCTTTTCCTGAGATATCTGCTGCCTCGAATGATCAGAAAAATGCTGCGGGGCTTTCGTGCTTACCGTAACAAAGAAAAGCATCCGCTGCCACAACCTCATGGCGATCGCACGATGAAAGGGGGCCAGGCGAAATGAGAACAACAGCACAAATGATGTTTGGTGTGTTAAGGCATCCATTTGATTTTTATGAGAAGATTCAAAAAACGAATCATATTCGATGGCGTGATGCTATCATTGTGGTGCTTCTGGCATATGTAGCGCGTATGTTGTCACTTGTACTAACCGGATATGCATTCGAAACAAGAGAGCCGTACGAAATTTCATATCTACATGAGTTTGTCTGGATCGTGGTTCCCTGGTTTACATGGTGTGTATCAAACTGGGGAGTCAGCGCTATTCTTGATGGCGAAGGGAAATTTAAGGAAGTGGTTGTAGGCAGCGCTTTTGCACTTGTTCCTTATACACTCTTCATCGTTCCTATAACACTGCTTACTTTTGTATTTTCATTACAAGAATATTCTACGTATTCGGTCCTAGTAAAAGTCGTGTTTATATGGACGGCCTGGCTTCTGCTCCTTAAAGTAAAAAAAATTCATGATTTTGAATTTGGAAAGTTAGTATTTATTACACTGCTTAGTATGATTGGAATCGCAATTTTATGGTTTATCGGCATACTTATGTTTGGTCTGATTAATCAACTTATTCAGTTCATCATTGAGCTGTTTAGAGAAATGAACTTCCGAAAGTAGGTGTTAATCATGCGGATGAAAAGCAGATGGATATTTGTTCTCGCTTTGGTGCTCGGATTCAGCTCTTATCCCTACTTTGGTTCAGCATCAGGCCAGTCTAATCTATCTAGTGCAAATACGAGTAATTCCATTCAATTTGCCTTAGAAGAAACAGATGTATCTTTGGAGGAGACTGGAGATGAACCTAGCGAGGATAGAGAGCAGCAAGGAATGGACCAAACAGAAGAACCGGATAAGAACCAGGAAGAAGGGTTAGCTGCTGAAGGAGAAGTTTCTACGGGAACGGTAACAGCAGAGCCTGTACTATCTCTCGGTCCCTATCCGATTACTGCGACAAAAAAAGTAACAGAGAATGATAAACTCGAACTTTATATCGATGAGAAGAACGGGAATATTAGGTTGATTGATAAATCAACAGAAAAAGAATGGATTGGTGCGCCCCAGGTGGACCGGACTACAATGCCAAACAATAAAAAATATATGGATTCTCCGCTTCATATTAAATACACCGAAGGAACGGATACGGTTCAGACGCACACACTAAAAGAAAAAGAAAATGAACTGACGATTGAGTATACAGAATTAGGGGCAAGGTTAAGCTTCCTTCTTCCCATAGAAAAACTGGAAATCACGATGGAATATAAACTTATGGATAATGGACTCGAAGTGATTATACCGGAAGAATCCATCAAAGAAGCAGGTACAGCCCGAATTGTAAGTCTAGAACCTCTACCTTTTTTTAATGCCGCTTCAGGAGAAGATGAAGGAGCTATCTTTATTCCTGACGGATCCGGAGCGCTGATTCATTTCAAAAAGGAACATCCAATGTTTTACTCAGGTTATTCAGAATATGTGTATGGTGCTGACCCTATTTATGTGAGCGCCGAACATACGAATATCGAGGCCAACTCTCGTAAAGTAAATCCACCTAAAGAAAAAATAGCAATGCCTGTATTTGGAAATTACCACGGAGGTGTTGGGTTTTTAGGAATCATCACAGAAGGTGATTATGATGCCAAGATCAATGCTACCCCTTCCGGTATACGGAACATACCACTGTACCGTGTTTCTTCTGAATTTGTTTACCGTAAGAACGATGTTATTTTTATCGGGGCATCGGGTCAAATCCCTTTTTATCAGGGAGAAAGGATCCCAGGAGAAAGAAGGGCTCAGTTCATAGTGCTCCAAGGCGATGAAGCTGATTATGTGGGGATGGCAAAAGCCTATCGTGAGTATCTGACGACAAGTAAAGGAGTTATACCGATTACGGAAAATGCTTCTTCCATGTCGATTCGTTTGGTCGGAGGAATTAAGAGGGATGAGATCATAGGGAGTACATTTATTGAAATGACTACTTTTCGTGAAGCTCAGGAGGTCATTGATCGTTTTGCTAAAGAAGGCATGACGAATGTAAGAATCACACTGGAAGGGTACGGTAAGGACGGTTTATATGGAGATCAGCCTAAGCATTTTCCGATTTCAAACAAGCTTGGGGGAGAAAAGGATTTACGAGAACTTGCTACTTACGCGAAAGACCGCGGTATAAGTTTATATGTAGAAGCGAACTATTCCCGTGCTCTTGAGGATAGTGGTGGTATACGGAAAAGTAGAGACGGCATCAGAGGAATGGATCGAGAAATTTCCGTAAGCTCGGAATATGAAGTCTCCAGTGGATGGAATGATGACAGTGAAATATTTTACTGGCTCAAACCAGATCGAATCATTGAAAAATATCTAAGCAAAGAAAAAGAAAAATTTAAAAAATTAGGTGCTTCGGGTATTCAGTTTTCCTATTGGGGAGAGACGCTAATCTCTGATCTGGATCCGAAAAGTATCTCAACAAGACAAAGTATAGCGGAGAAATGGATGAAAGCCATGGATACTGTGCGCAGCTCCGATTTAAAATCAGGGGTTAGTTATGGGAATGCGTATACTTATGGTCATATTGATACCATTGACAATGTACCGCTTGATTCCAGCCATTTTATTTATACAGATGAAACGGTTCCTTTCTACCAGATTGTACTCCGTGGTCTCATACCGTACAGTGCCAGTCCCACCAATCTACGAGATGATGCGATTAATGAGAAACTTCGTATGATTGAATATGGTGCGCTGCCAAGTATGCGACTTACCTATCAGCCAACTAACCTGTTGCAGCGAACGATGGAAGATGAATTATGGAGCTCCGAATACACGTACTGGTCGTCAGTGGCTGCTGAAGAATTTGGCCAGTTACAAGGGCTGTACAAGCAATTGGAGGGAGCTTTCATTGAAGATCATAGGCAGATGGAAAGCGGGGTCTATATTACTACCTACAGCAATGGAATTTCTGTATATGTAAATTATCGTACAGAGGCAGCTGAGGTTGAGGGATTGACCGTACCTGAGCTTGGATACATCGTGCAAGAAGGAGGGGGAGCATAAGTGATGAGAAAATCAAAGCTCTCCATGCGAGGCAGACATATTTTAGAGGGGTATGGATTTATTTCTATATGGATCATCGGTTTCATAATGTTTATGTTGTATCCCTTGGGACAATCCTTTTATTATTCCATAAACCAACTTACGGTCACTGAAAAGGGATTCGTCGCTGAGTTTGCGGGGTTTACGAATTATCGGGCTGCTTTTACAACGGATGTTGATTTCTTACCATTATTACAAAAGACAATGACTACCATGCTTACCCAAGTACCGCTTATTCTTATCTTTGCCATGTTTAGTGCATTATTGCTGAATCGAAATTTTAAAGGCAGAGTCATCTTTCGCGGTATCTTCTTTTTGCCTGTGATTATTGCGTCCGGTGCTATCTTAAGAGAACTACTCGAGCAAGGAGCAGCTCAGCTTCCCATTTTTTATCAGTATGGACTGTTTGGGATGCTTAATGATTTTATTCCGGGTGCTATTCTGGGTCCCTTATTAAAGTATGCAGATTCCCTTACCTTAGTTATGTGGGATGCTGGTGTACAAATTCTCATCTTTATTGCTGGACTGCAGACTATTTCTCCTTCTCTGTATGAAGCGGCAAAGTGTGACGGGGCAACCCAATGGGAAGCTTTTTGGAAAATCACCTTTCCGATGATTATGCCAATGATCTTTGTAAATACACTCTATAGTGTGGTGAACTCGTTCACAAAAACGGATAATCATATCATGAATCACATTATGAATAATGTATTTAAAACAAATAATTATGCCTACGGTTCTGCGATGGGTTGGATTTACTTTATAGTTATTTCGATTGTACTGGCTTTAATCTTCTTCTTGTTCAGAAAAAGCTTACTGCAGACAGAGGGGAGGGCTTGACATGTTGAAATCGGTTATTCGAAGATGGACAATGCCTTCTGATGTTTTATCTGATAAGCAAGAGCTGGGTTGGCAATTTCGAGCAGTACGCAAATCAGGACAAACGATCAAAGGAGTTCTTTTTTATCTCACCATTTTAAGCTTATCTTTTGTTTTTATGTACCCCTTGCTTTATATGGTGTCCAAATCGCTAATGCGACCGCAAGATATTGCAGATGCAACCATTCAATGGATTCCCAAGGACTTCAGCTTAGTAAACTACAGTATTGCCATGAACGAGATTAATTTTTGGCGAGGTCTTCTTAACAGCTCCATTATTTCGTTTGGCAGTGCTATATTGCAAGTGTTAAGTTGTTCTTTAGTGGGTTATGGTTTTGCACGTTATCGGTTTCCGGGGCAAACTTTGTGGATGGCTCTTGTCGTATTTACGTTTTTGGTACCTCCACAAACGATTGTAGTCCCATTGTTCACATTTTTTCTTGATCTAGGGTGGGTGAACACACATCTGCCATTTATCGTGCCTTCTGCACTTGGACACGGACTGAAGGGAGCACTATTTGTTTTGATTTTTGTACAATTCTATCGAAGACTTCCTACCGTGTTTGAAGAGGCAGCACGGATTGATGGGGCGGGGGCGTTTCGGACTTACTGGACGATCATGTTTCCTTTAGCCAAACCTGCTATGCTTGTTGTATTTCTATTTTCAGTAGTATGGCATTGGAATGATTTATTTCAACCGAATATGTATTTGTTGGTACCTGAATATTTTAATCTGGCTCAAAATATGGCTTTGTTTAACGGAAACGCAAATCTTGAATTTCAACAGGCAACTCAAAGTATTTCTGCCAGCAGTGCGATTGGTCTAGCTCCGACACTCCAGAATCAAATCATGGCTGCAGCTGTACTAACGCTACTCCCTGTTCTTATTCTTTATATGTTTACTCAGCGATATTTTGTAGAAAGCGTGGAACGAAGCGGTATCGCAGGAGAGTAATACGACGGTTATACAATACGTTTCTTATACGGATTTATCGTACAAAAATAAAAAAGGCAGCACTCCCGCTATTACATAAACCCGGGGGTGCTGCCTTTTATACGTCTACTTTTTCATAGTATAGTTTGAATACCAAGTCCTGATTGTAGTTACCGAACCCTGTTCCAAATAAAGTAGCTCCTCCGATATGCTCCGCATCTTCTTCCACGGCAATTCTGAAGGTCCACTGTTTAGACCGAATATCCAGATCCGTTAGTGTAATATCCGAGATTTTATGTCCATCGATAAAGGTTCCTTCATTGTTTACACGAAGCACTTTATACAGTCCATATTGATTAATCTCATCCCACCACCATTCGGGTGTAAATTTACCGCGCGATCCGCCAAAATCTCCAGGGCTCGTCCAAATACCAAGCCGTATTCCGTTGAAAAAGAAAGAAATATCAGAAGGCCAATTATCATTAGCCGAAGGAGCCTCGGATGAAATCTCAAAAGAAATTTCAAGTTCCGTAGGTTCTTCGCTTTTTAGGATGAAATTAGCAGTTCGATACTCTACATAACCTTTTGTAAACCATAGTATTTTTGCATTTACTCTCTCCGCATCCAGAAAGTATCTGGGTTCATCAAACAGCCCGATTACTTTTGTGGTTGTTGCAAGGCCGCAGGTTGGCTCGACGACGAAATCACTATAATGACCGATGGAAACAATGTATTCGTGGAACATTCGGCGTGTTCTTTCTTTTTGAGGGAAGACGATTTCAATCCCTTCGGTAGTCAGCTTACACATTTTTTTTGTTCCGTTCTGACCGGATACAAGATTGGATGTGATTATCCCTGCCTTTTCCAGTTTTTTTACATGCATCGTCATGATTGCACTGCTTAAATTTAGAGCTTGAGCTAGTTCTTTTACGTTCATATCTTGATGTGACAGCAGTTCAATCATTCGCAGTCTGACATCACTTGCAAGTGCCTCATATACCGGCAGATATAATTCATTTGTATTTATAATCATGAAAGTGAAGTCTCCTTCGGTTCATTAGTTTGTATAGGATATAATTGGAATAGATGGATTAATTAATTATATTACAAAAAGCTCAAGCTTACTACGCTACGTTTTCTATGTATGTGATCATATTTATCTCTATATCAAATTAAGTGAATTCTAAAAAGTAAAAAGGACCTTCTTGTCAAGCTACACTTACCGGCTTGAAGAAAGTCCTTTTACGAATTTGATCAATTAAAGCAATATAAAAATGTGATTAGCGAGACTCAATAGACTTTCGTGAATAAAGTTTTGCCCGTACCCAAACTACATTAATAAGAAGAAGTACACCTGAGATAATAAAGAGACCTTCAATCCCAATAAAACCGGATAAGAAGCCTCCGACTACTGCGCCTATCATGTTCCCTAAAGCCAGTGTACTGCTGTTAAATCCAAAGGCCCGGCTTTCCATTCCGTCGGGGGTATACTTGCGAATTAGAGAGTTGACGCTTGGAAGCAGTCCTCCCATAAATACACCCATGAGGAACCGGATCGCGACAAGCTGCCACACACTATTTACGAAAGCTTGAGGAATCAGTGTTAGGGCTGCTCCTATCAGCGCGAAAGTCAGAATACGATGAGACCCAACTTTGTCACTCAGTTTACCGAGTAGTGGAGAAGTGATCATATTTGAAATTCCGGCTACGGCACTGACTACCCCGGCAAAAAAGGCAAGGTTTTCTGCTGTACCATGGAGCTTATGTACATATAGTGGCAAGAGTGACATCGGGCTTACCATTGCAAACTGCAGAAGAAATGTAACTGCAAATAACGCAGGTAATTGAGGTGCTTTTGTCAGCTCGCGCAAACCTTCCATAACCGATTGCTGAGGTAAGTGTGCAGCTTCTTCCCGATCGAAACTTTCTCTGACCAAAAAGAGTGCCAGCATGGACGCAATAAAAATAAGTGATCCTGTAATGTAAAAGATAGGTCTGAACCCTACGAGATCGGCTAGAATTCCGCCAATGAGGGGTCCAAGAATCGTACCTGCTACTTGTCCTGATTGAACAGTTCCCATTGCAAAGCCCATTTGTTTCTTCGGTGTCGTTCCAGAAATGAGTGCTACAGCAGCGGGATTAAAGCCCGATATTGTACCGTTTAATAAGCGAAGGAACAACAGATGCCAAGGACTGGTAGCGAGTCCCATAAGGGCAATTACAATCGCCATTCCAAATCCGGAGCGAAGCAACATGATTTTTCTGCCATATTTATCAGCGAGTTTCCCCCATAGAGGCTGAAAAATAAAAGAGGTCAGAAAGTTAGCAGCAAAAATAAAACCTGCCCACAGTCCGATTTCTCGTTCACCCGTTACACCAAGATCCTGAGCGAGATAAAGGGACAAAAACGGAGTTACCATCGTCATGCCTGCATTAACGAGAAACTGTCCGAACCAGAGCACAATGAGATTAACTTTCCATGATTTCAAGGCGCCAGTTCACTTCCTTTCTGCCGTTTCTTAAGTTGAGTGTTTCCATTATTTCAGTATAGCACACTGAATTTTTGTTCATGGTTAAGCAGTTCATTGTTAAAAATTCTTTACAACATCTTCAGATGTCTTTCATGTTAGGCAGAAAACCTTCATCTAATTGTCAAGGGATGTTCGTTTTCATATCCTTGTTACCTGTTCATAAAAAGGGCATAATAAAGTAAAGACTTGAGAATAAGGGAGGCCCCAAAATGGCATACAATAATACGTTTATAGAAGCCAGCTTCAAAAGACAGGTAGATCGGTTGCCTGTATGGTACATGAGACAAGCGGGGCGCTATGACCCTGAATATCGGAAGATAAAAGAAAAATACACACTTTTGGAGATTTGTAAACAGCCGGAACTTGCAGCTGAGGTGACGATGTTACCCGTACGCAAGCTAGGTGTGGATGCAGCTATTCTTTATTCCGACATTATGAATCCGGTAGCTTCTCTTGGTATTGACTTTGACATCGTCAAAGATGTTGGGCCAGTTATCCATAATCCAATCCGCTCAGCGGCTGATATAGAGCGTCTTAAGCCCATTGATGTCGATAAGGATCTATCTCACATCATGGAAACCATTCAAATATTAAATAATGAACTTCAAGTGCCACTCATTACTTTTGCAGGGGCTCCTTTTACAATCGCAAGCTATTTAATTGAAGGTCGCCCGTCGAAGAATTACATACGGACGAAAGAGATGATGTATAGTGAGCCAGCTCTTTGGTTTACATTAATGGACAAACTTGGAGATATGGTAATTACTTATGTTCGTCATCAGATTGAAAATGGGGGAAAAGCCTTTCAGGTGTTTGACAGCTGGGTAGGAGCTCTTGCCCCGCAAGACTTTAAATACTATGTACTACCTACCATTACTCGTATTTTTGATGAGTTGTCGGATCTAAAAGTACCTAAAATTTACTTCCCAGGCGTGAGTTCAGGTGAACTGCTTCCTACGCTGCATGATATTAAGGCTGATATTATTGGTCTTGACTGGAGAGTCTCTATTACGGAAGGTCGCTTACGACTCGGTGAGAAGTTTGCCGTACAAGGCAATCTGGATCCTTATGTGTTGACCGCTCCAATGGACACTATTAAGAAATACGCCAAAGATATTATGGATCAAGGCATTCAGTCTCCTGGCTTTATATTCAATCTAGGTCATGGTTTATTCCCAGAGGCTTCGATAGAAAAACTGAAAGAACTTACGGATTATGTTCATGAATATTCAGAGCAAGCCATTCGTGCACAGAAGTCAACCGTATCTTAAATAAGACTTAACAAGGATGGGATGAAATAATGAATCAAATAGGTGTACTCGTCATGTCGTATGGCACTCCTCAAAGTATGGAGGATATTGAAGCATATTATACACATATCAGACGCGGGAATAAGCCATCAGAAGAGCAGCTCGCTGAACTTACCGAGCGATATGAAGCGATCGTGGGGGGGGTTTTTCCGCTACGTGAGAATACGAACAAGCAAGTGGAATCGTTAGAGCTAACTTTGAAACAAGACGCTAGAACAGCAGGTACAGAGTACCGTTGTTATCAAGGTTTAAAACATGCGAGCCCATTTATTGAAGACGGAGTAGATGCGATGGCGGCGGATGGGATTAAAAAAGCAATTGGCATCGTACTCGCTCCTCATTACTCTACAATGAGTGTTGGATCTTACATTAAGAGAGCACAAGCAAAAGCAGAGGAGCATGGGATAGAGATGGGCTTTATTGAATCCTACCATTTACATCCAAAGCTCATAGAGGCACTTACCATGCGAGTAAGCGCGAAGCTGAACGATTTTGAAGAGGCGGGAGCGATCCGCAAAGATGTTCGGGTATTGTTTAGTGCTCATAGTCTGCCGGCAAAAATCGTAGAGATGGGTGACCCATATCCGGAGCAACTGCTTGAAACTTCCAAGGTTGTAGCAAAACAAGCTGGAGTAGATCATTGGCAGTTCACTTGGCAAAGTGCAGGTCGTACAGCAACGCCTTGGCTTGGACCGGATATTCTTGATACACTGCAGGAACTTAGCAAAGAAGAGGTTGAGGATGTACTGGTAGCACCTATTGGTTTTGTATCCGATCATCTGGAAGTACTGTATGATTTGGATATTGAAGCAAAAGCGGTCGCTAAAGAACTGGATATGCGACTCATGCGCATCGATTCTCTAAATAGTGACCCGCTTTATATGGAAGCACTGAGTGATGTTATCATTAGACGTGCTGATGAAAAATGGAAAGTTTAAATGCTTAATTAACCTTTTATAGTATAATATTTACGATATTTCATATTGGAATAACCGCAAGCGGCTCTTAATACGAGCAAAGCTTTGCGGTTATTTTTGTTTGCCTATCATTCACTTTGCCTCTATGAATTCACACCAAATATCCTTTAAATGGTATAATAGATTCGTTAGATAGACTCGTAAAGGTTGCTTTGCTAGTCAATTACAAGAAAAAGGAGATTTTATGCTACCCTCAAGAACAAATAGAAGCAAAGCGGCGAAAAAGAAAAAACAACGTAAAAGAACCCAGCGGTGGTTAACCATAAACATAGTACTGGTTTTACTTGTTGCAGGAGTTTTTATTGCGATTAGAACAGGAGATATGACTAAGACCTTAAGTGAAAAGCAGGATCAAGCGAACCAGGTGAACGGTCCGGACTTATCCAGTTCAGTTTCGGAGAGCGAAGAGAAACCTGCTGATGATACGGAACGAGATCTAGCCGATAAGGAAAAATATATAGATCTTAATCAGCAGGCGACCGAAGAACAAGCTTCAGATCCGATCATAGATGAGGGACAAAAGCTAGAATCTAAGCCAGAATCACAAAAAGAGCAAAGCTTGAAGAACGAATCTGATGAGAAAGTTAAAGATGAATCGAATAAATCAGAATCGACGAAGGAACCGGTGAAGGAAGAAGGAACAAAGGAAGAGAAAGTGAAAGAAGAAGTAGCAAAAGAAGAAGTAGCAAAAGAAGAAGTGGCGAAAGAAGAAAAATTAACAAATACGTCTGCTAAAGAGACAATTACCATGCACTTTGCAGGGGATGTTCAATTTTCAGGTAAAGTAGAGGATTTATTATTAAAGAAAGGGTTCGACTATCCATATCAACACTTGGGCTCTTTGTTTACAGATGACGATCTTACCTTTATTAATTTGGAGACACCTGTCACTACAGGGGGAGTAGCCGCTCAAAATAAAAGCTTCGTATATAAATCATCCCCGAAAGCTCTCAAATCACTTGCTGTCGCGGGTGTGGATGTGGTAAACCTAGCCAACAATCATATATTGGACCAAGGAGTAAAGGGTCTTACGGATACACTTACGCATCTGAACAACAATAAACTTAGCTATGTAGGTGCCGGTCTGGATCGAAAGGAAGCCTATAGCCCTGTTTATTACGAAAAAAATGGAATCAAAATAGCGTTACTAGGTTTTACTAGAGTTATGCCTGAGGCTAGCTGGCGGGCAGAAGCAGGGAAACCTGGTGTCGCAGACGCATACAATAGTACGGAAGCAGTAAAAGCCATAAAGCAAGCTAATAAAAAGGCAGATCTAGTGATTGTAATGGCTCATTGGGGACAAGAGCGGCAGACCACTCCCGATGAGAACCAAAAAAACCTAGGCTATGAATTTATAGATGCAGGCGCGGATCTTGTGATTGGCGGTCACCCCCATGTCCTTCAAGGACTAGAATCCTATAAAGGGAAGTGGATTGCCTATAGCACGGGTAATTTTATTTTTTCTAGATCAGCTACAGCCGAAACTTGGAAAACAGCCATATTTGAAGCGACTTGCCAAAAAGACGGAAATTGCGGTATCAAAGTATTACCTTATCATGCAGAGCTGGGTCAACCTGTTCCAATGAACAAGAAAGAGGGCACAACATTGTTGCGTGAGGTTCAAGACAGATCATTTGGAGCTAAAATAAGTGAGGATGGGACGGTCTCATCCATAAAATAAGTCGTTCCTGTAAAGAGGGTGAGGTTAGATGGACAATCCATGCGTAGCACATCGCGGATATTCTTCACTTGCTCCCGAGAATACAATAGCTGCATTTAAACTGGCTATGGAGCAAGAGCAGGTTTCCTGGATTGAGCTTGATGTGCAGCTCTCTCGTGATGGAGTTCCTGTGGTAATCCATGATTTTCGGCTGGAACGAACAACAAATGGGAGTGGCAATGTTAGAGAGCATACACTTGCTGAACTGAAGAAACTGGATGCCGGAAGCTGGAAATCGAAAAAGTATGCGGGGGAACGGATTCCTACACTGACAGAAGTGCTTGAATTGACGAAGGGGAAAGTGAAGCTTAATATTGAGCTGAAAACGGTCGGTGATATGTATCCAGATTTGGCGGGTTCCGTTATTAGAAAACTGTACGGCGTATGGAAGCCTCGTGATTATGTTATTACCTCTTTTGAGAAGAAGGCATTACGTCAGGTGAAACGAATCCATCCGGAAATTCCGACAGGGCTGATTATTAATGCATCTCCTGCAGATCTTGAAAGGCAACTTGAAGAACTAGGATGTCATTTTCTATCCATTGGATATCCTTATGTCACCAAGTCGCTAATCAAAGAGATGAACAGTAAAAAAATAAGAGTTATGGCATGGACGATTGATTCATCACGTATCATGCGTAATATTGCAAAGATTGACGAAAGTATTATGCTCTGCACGAATCGACCTGAATTGTGGAACAAGGCGAACTCTAGAAAGTTATCGAAATTATTCAAACCTTCATCCAAGTAGACATGACAAGAGGAGAGAAGAGACATGCACAAAACAATTCGAAATGTATATTGTGTGGGGCGAAATTACCGGCTTCATGCGGAAGAACTAGGGAATGCTGTACCGGAAGAACCGATGATTTTCATGAAACCATCTCATGCGCTTGTAATGATGAATGGGCAGACTCTTGCACTTCCAGAAGGACGCGGAGAAATTCATTATGAAGCAGAACTGGTCATCAAAATTGGAAAAGAGGCATGTCCTGGAGAGGTTATCAATCAAGTGGTAGATTCCTACGCTTTCGGCATTGATTTTACCCTGCGAGATGTACAGTCTAAGCTGAAAAGTAAGGGACACCCTTGGACAGCTGCTAAAGGTTTCCTTGGTTCCGCACCTATCACTGAGTTTATACCTTTTGAAGGAATAGACACGCTCATGGAATCAGACTTTACGCTGAATAAGAATGATGAAGAAGTGCAGAGGGGCAATATTCGTGACATGATCTTTAGTCTTCAGGATATCATAGATTATGTAGCCCTGCATTATGGACTCGGTGAGGGAGATATTATATTTACAGGAACGCCTGCAGGAGTTGGACCCGTTAAGTCTGGGGATAGGCTAAAACTAACCTTTGCTGGTGAAGAAAAAGGCAGTATTATTATCAAATAACCTGATGAATGACGAATGGAACTAAATAAGGGCACGCATTTGTGACTATCTTGTTGCGATTGCGTGTTTTTTTTATATTTGTCTGATCCATTAGCTGGACTGACTCGGCATGGATCCGCGTGGTATACTATTAAAATATAAAATAGATGTACAGGAGAATGGACTCTTATGGATTGGATATTGGGCACTTTATTTGCACTCCTCGTGGCTGGTGCTGCCTATAGGAAGAAATCATTGACAGGATCGGGTTTCGCTGCAGCTGTTGTGATGGGTGCAGTATACTATGGAGCAGGCAATTTATTCTGGTTTGGTACATTGCTGCTATTTTTTATTACTTCGACCCTGCTCTCGAAATATAAGAAACGTGAAAAGCGTGAATTAGAAAAATCCTATGCTAAGACAGGAAACCGGGATGCCACACAAGTATTTGCAAATGGCGGACTAGGGATGATATTAGTCATTCTATATGCTCTTTTTCCACATCCCGTGTGGATGTATGTTTTCATTGGGATCATGGCAACTGTTACAGCAGATACGTGGGCTACTGAAATTGGAAGTCTTAGCCGTAGAACACCGAGATCTGTCGTTACACTGCAGCCCGTAGCTCCTGGAGCTTCTGGGGGAGTGACGTTGACGGGTAATATCGCATCCATGTCAGGGGCACTTCTTATCGGTGTGGGGGCCTATCTTTTCTTACAAGTAACAGGTCAAGATTTATCCACTTCCTTATTGCAATATGCATTAATCGGGCTTATCTCTGGTTTCGCTGGCGCTTATCTTGATTCCCTTTTAGGAGCGACGGCGCAGCGAATGTATCGCTGTACTATATGCGGTAAAGAAGTAGAAGTGAATGAGCACTGCGGCGTTAGAACGATAAAAAGTCGTGGTTTAAGCTGGATGAGTAATGACCTTGTGAATTTACTGAGTTCCTTGTTCGGCGGAGCTCTGGCAGGTATTCTTGGATACTTTATATTTTAAAATGACAAGATTTTGTAGGGTGGTGATAAATATGGATCCAATAGACAAACAGGAAGCGATCTTGGACGCGGGGTATCATCTATTTGGAATGAGAGGTTTCTATGAAACCAAGATGTCCGAAATTGCGGATGAGGCTGGCATCGCCAAAGGGACTATTTATTTATATTTTAAAAATAAAGAAGCCCTTTTTACAGCAGTTACCCGCAGAGATTGTGAACGTTTTCTTCAGTCAGCCAGAGTTATTTTAAAAGACTCCTCTATGAACATGCAAGAGAAATTAATCATTTTCGCGCGGAATCATTTAACATACTATTATGAGCGGCGCCAGCACACAAAGCTATTTTTTATGACGCCAAATAATGATCCTGAGCTCATGAAGTACATGAAGCATTTTTTGCAAGAGTATATGTATATTGTACAAGAGATGCTCACCGAAGGCGGATTACCAGAGCCAGAACTCTATGCTGTATCTTATATTGGTATTTTAGATCGGCATAAAATGGATATCATGGTTAACCCGAATTTTGGAGCAGAGGAATTAGAGAAAAGAGTGAAGTTTGCCAGTAATTTATTCATCAATGGTTGTGGTAAAGAGCTTGCGAGTTTGTACTTCACCTAATAAACAGCACACACTAGATTCACATAAACTGAAGTAAAGTAGGTAAATATCATAATGAATATAATGACAGTTGAACATATTTCTAAGAGCTATGGAGAAAAGATTCTTTTTAAAGATGCTTCTTTTGGTATGAATGATCAAGATAAAATCGGAATTGTTGGTGTAAACGGAACAGGTAAATCAACATTTCTTCGCGTGATTGCAGGTAAGGAACAAGCAGATGAAGGTAATGTGGCAATCGGTAATCATGTACGGATTGAAATGTTAGACCAGAATCCGGACTATGACCCGGATATCACAGTATTGCAGCAAGTATTTCAAGGCGACTCTCCTGAAATGCAGGTCGTTCGCAGCTATATGGAAATTATGGAACTACTCGAACTAAAGCCAAATGATGAAACGTTGTTGCAGAAACTTACTTCGCTTAGCGAAAAGATGGAAGAACATGATGCATGGCAGCTAGAGAGTGAAGCGAAGACGATTCTTTCTAAACTTGGAATTCATCAGATTGATGCAAAAATGGGCAGTTTATCCGGTGGACAGCGAAAAAGAGTAGCGCTTGCCGCTGCACTTATCCATCCATCAGACCTATTAATACTAGATGAGCCTACAAACCATATTGATAACGATTCTGTGGTTTGGTTGGAACAGTATTTACAAAAACGCCGCGGTGCGCTTCTTATGATCACGCATGATCGCTATTTTCTGGATCGAGTAGCAAATGTCATGATCGAACTTGATCATGGACGTCTTTTCCGGTATGAAGCCAACTACACTAGATTTTTAGAATTGAAGGCAGAACGTGAAGAGAGAGAAGCGTCATCAGAGCAGAAACGGCAAAACTTATTACGAAGCGAACTTGCTTGGATTCGCCGAGGGGCGAAAGCACGGACAACAAAACAAAAAGCGAGAATTGACCGCTTTGAAAAATTGAAAGATCAGGATAATCTTCATCGTTCCGGAGAGTTGGAAATGTCGGTGGCTTCTGCTAGACTAGGCAAGAAGATTTTGGAAATAGAGCATTTGTCTAAAAAAATGGAAGATCGCACCTTGGTGGATGATCTAAGTTACATCGCGGTTCCTGGTGATCGTGTAGGTATTGTAGGGCCGAATGGTAGTGGTAAATCCACGCTGCTTAACATGATTGCAGGACAAATCCAGCCTGATTCTGGCGAAATTGTGGTAGGGCCTACCGTTAAACTAGGTTATTTTACGCAAGAACATCAAGAAATGGACGAGAATCTAAGAGTCATTGAATATATTAAAGAAGAGGCAGAAGTGATTCGTACAGGAGACGGAGAGACTATTACTGCTGCTCAGATGCTGGAACGCTTTTTATTTCCTCCTGCAGCGCAGTGGACATATATTTCCCGTTTGTCAGGGGGAGAAAAGCGTCGTCTGTATTTGTTAAGAGTCCTTATGTCTGCGCCTAACGTACTTCTTCTAGATGAGCCTACGAATGATCTGGATATCAGTACCCTTAGTGTTCTTGAAACCTATTTGGAAGATTTCTCGGGTGTGGTTTTCGTGGTATCCCATGACCGTTATTTCCTCGATCGCACGATTGACAAAGTGCTTGCCTTTGAAGGCGAGGGGCAGGTAAGAGTGCATGTTGGGGACTATTCGGAGTATGCGGAATGGCTTGCCAAGAATGGTCAAGAGCCTCGGAAAGAGTCGGTAAAGAAAGAAGTAATGATAGAGAAAAAAGAATCTCCAGTTGCATCCGTGAAGTCTGAAGATCTATCTAAAACGAAACTGAAGTTCAGTTTTAAAGAGCAACGGGAATATGAGCAGATTGATGCGATGATTGAAGCTGCAGAGCAGAAGATAGAGAATCTTACTTCTCAGATGGAAGCCGCTTTTGCTGATGCATCAAGACTTCAGGAACTGATGCAGGAACAGAAAGAAGCGGAGAAAGAGCTGGAACAGTTAATGGAACGATGGACTTATTTAAATGAACTAGCCGAGCAGATTGAACAGAACAAAAAGTAAGTGAAAAAGTATGGTCCGCAGTCCTGGAAGTACCAAAAGGGGGAGGATGCTTGTGTATCAAGAAACGAATGAACGCCTCGCATTGCTGAAGGAGAAAGGCAGATTGCTTCAAAAATGGACTTCCCGAGAAGAAAACCTGCAAGAGCTTGAAAAAAGGGCAGAAGAACTCCTTTATGTCCGAACAGAACATCTGCGTGCAGAACAAAAGGATGTGGATCAGCTTTTAAAGACTTCTTTGTCTTCATTATTTTATAGTGTGCTCGGGAGAAAAGAAGAGAAGCTGGAGAAAGAGGAGAAAGAACTTCTAGAGAGTAAAGCGTTGTATGACGAAGCGCACCGTGCTCTTGAAGATATTCGTAAACAGCTGTCTGAAGTAAGAAGCGAGATTGCAGCTTTGTATGAATGGCAGCACTGGAGACAAGAATACGATGACCTTATGGCTGACAAACAGAAAAGCTTGGTAGATTCAGATGTTTTCATTCAGAAGTGTTTGGAACATGAGGTCATGATTAAAGGGCAACTGAAAGAGATTGAGGAAGCAGTGACAGCAGGTAATCGAGTGCTTGATCGTCTTGATGAGGCAGCAGAATCTTTGAAATCAGCGGGGAATTGGGGAACCTACGATATGCTTGGTGGAGGAATGATCTCTACACATATTAAACATAGCCATATCGGGGATGCAGAGGATCATGTTCATGATGCTCAGTTATACCTTCGTAAATTTCAGGAAGAGCTTCGTGACGTCGATGTCATCCTGAACAGTAATTTTGAAATTCAAGGTATGCTTACTTTCGCTGATTATTTCCTTGATGGATTTTTTAGTGACTGGTTGGTACAAAGTAAAATCCATGATGCCCAGGATAGCGTTAGCCAAGGTATGGGAGAGGTGGATAGAGTTTTAATAAAACTAGATTCCACAAAGCAGAAACTACTCGGTGAACTCAAGGACTGGGAGGACAAGCGGAAGAGAGCGGTAGAAAAAGCGTAGCTTCTTTTTGTTGTTACTCCTGAGATAATAAATATATATAGACTCTCTAGCTCGTGAAGCGTACCCAATGGTATGTTATCGGTTATACCTTAGGGAATACTAATGCTCATTCTAAGGGCTGTTCTTCAAGTGTAAGAACTAAATCATATTATAAGATAATAAGACCCCGAGAGGGGTCTTATTTTTTAAGAAGAATGTTTAGCTCGATCATTTCCTCATGAGAAGGAGAGCCTTGTATCCTACGAATTTTATCACGCATTTTTTCTACCTTAGTTAAAGGTTGATTATTCATCATTTTTTCAATAATGATTTGTCCTAATCTTGCATCAATCTCCATATCAGAGTAATACGACAGAGTATCAATTATCGAAGCAGAGCTTAGAGTAGAAGGGCTGGGGACTTTTCCCTCTTCGAGTGTCGAAGCAAAGAAAGTCAGCTCACTTCGTAATCTACCGTTTAGGTTTTGTTGATATAACTCTTGTTCAGCGTTATTAGAATGATACTGATAAACATTAAAGCATAAAGATCCAATGAATAGGATGAGCAGAGGAATGTAAATCTTTTGCTTCAAATAAACGCCTTCTTTATGGTGTGTTTTCGTGATGATAAATTCTTATTTAATCTAAAGAGAATTACGCAGTGATGTAAGCAGCTAACAGTTTAGCTGTATTGATCACTGCTTTTTTATGTGTACGTTCCATTGCATGTGATGCATGGACGCCAGGTCCGATTAAAGCCGCACGAATATTGTTACCACCGCGTAGTGCCGCTGTAGCATCCGAACCATAGAAAGGGTAGATATCGACAGCGTAGTCGATGTCAGAAGCTTTTGCTAGTTCGATCAGCCGGGATGTCATTTCATAATCATAAGGTCCCGAAGAATCTTTTGCGCAGATCGACACGTCGGTTTCTTTACAAGTCAGATCGTCTCCAATACAGCCCATATCCACAGCAATCATTTCATCAATATCACCTGGAATATAAGCCGTACCATGTCCAACTTCCTCATAGTTACTGATTAACATTTTAACTTGGTGTTTAGGCTTCCATTGATTACTCTTAGCGGATTCTAGTAAGGCAAAGAGGGCAGAGACACTTGCTTTGTCATCCAGATGGCGAGATTTGATATACCCGCTGGCAGTGAACTCGGCACGTGGGTTAAAAGAAATGAAATCGCCTACTCCGATTCCTAGATCCAAAACATCTTGTTTTGTTTCTACAAGTTCGTCGATTCGGATTTCCATATGATTCTCTTCTCGTTTGAACTCTCTTGCACCTGCATAGACATGAACGGATGGAGCGGAAGACATAATTGTACCTGTATAGGACTTGCCGCTGCGAGTATGAATGATGCAATACTCATTCTCGATCGAATTCATCATGAATCCACCGATCGATGTTAATTTTAGCGTCCCGATTGAGGTAATGGAACGAACCATGGCACCGAGTGTATCGACATGAGCACTTAACGCGATGGTTCTGCTATTGTCCTCACCTGGAAGCGTGATAATGGTGCCGCCTTTTGCATTGCGCTCATACGTAAACCCAAGTCTCGACACTTCTGCTTCGATGATTTCCATAATGTGATGAGTAAACCCACTCGGGCTCGGCGTGTTTAGTAATTTATCGAGTAATTGTAAAGTATATTCCTCATTGATTTGGATGCTCATTGTGCGATCTCCCTTATCATGTATTTTCTCTGACACTGCTTGAAAATGCTGTAAATCATGGAGAATCCCTTGCCAATAGCGGCAAGGGATTCTTGGTATCCTATTTTATTTCGTAAGCTGTTCCATTTGAGTGATTACTTCTTCGAATACAGCCATAGCTTCACGAATCGGTTCTGGGGAAGACATATCAACACCTGCTTTTTTCAGGATATTGATAGAGTAGTCACTTCCACCGCTTTGTAGGAAGCCAAGGTAACGATCTACTGCAGGTTGACCTTCTTCCAGAATCTGTTTGGAGAAGCTTGTTGCTGCAGAGAACCCGGTTGCATATTTGTAAACGTAGAAGCTGTTGTAGAAATGAGGGATACGTGCCCATTCCATTTCAATATCCTGATCAACAACCATATCTTCACCGTGATACTTTTTGTTTAGATCATAGTAGATTTCAGAGAGGAGCTGAGGTGTTAAGGATTCTCCTTGTTCTGCACGTTCGTGAATGATTTTCTCGAACTCAGCAAACATCGTTTGACGGAATACGGTTGTACGGAACTGATCTGCGTAATAGGTAAGCAGATACAATTTCTCTTTTGGATCAGTTGATTTTTTAAGCATGTAGTCCATCAGCAGCGCTTCATTTGTTGTAGACGCAACTTCAGCCAAGAAAATAGTGTACTGCGCGTCTCTATATTTCTGTGCATGGTCTGAGAAATATGAGTGAAGAGCGTGCCCCATCTCATGAGTTAACGTGAACATGCTGTTCAAGTTATCTTTATGGTTCAGGAGTACATAAGGATGCGTGCCGTAAGAGCCCCAACTGTATGCTCCTGTACGTTTGTTTTCATTTTCGTATACATCGATCCAACGGTCGTTAAAACCTTCCTGAAGAGCATCCAGGTACTTCTCACCAAGAGGCTTCAAGCTCTCTTTAACAGTCTTTTTCGCTTCATCGTAGGAGATTTCCATTTTATATTCATCAACGAGAGGAGCGAAGAGATCATACATATGCAGTTCATCTACACCAAGCAGCTTTTTGCGCAGTTTCATATAACGCTGCAGCAACGGCAAGCTTTCATGGATGGTATCAACGAGATTTGTATACACTTCGGTTGGAATGTTGTCACCATAGAGGGACATTTCCATAACGGAAGGGTATTTACGAACGGTGGAATAGAAAATGTTTTTATTTACACTCGCACTGAGCGTAGCAGCGATTGTGTTTTTATTTTTAGCGTAGGTGCTGTAGACTGCTTTGAATGCTCTTTCACGCACTTCGCGATTTGGATTTTCAAGAAACTGAATATAGCTGCCATGAGTCAATTCAACTTCATTTCCATGCTCATCCTTGATTTTTGGGAATTTAAGATCAGCATTATTCAACATGCCAAAAATCGTCTGCGGAGCTTGAGACAAGTTACCAACTTGAGCAAGTAAAGCTTCTTCCGCTTTCGATAGAACATGTGCTTTTTCGCGTTTCATCTCTACTAACGTGAATTGATAAGGTTTAAGAACAGGATTTTCAATAAAAGCATCCAGTTCCTTATCCGGTAAAGCAAGAATTTCCGGAGTCACAAAAGATAAAGATTCACTAACCTGCACACTCAATTTCTTTGCCTTTTGAGAAAGTGCTTGATATGTAGGATTTGCCGTATCTTCATCATGATGCATATGAGCATACACATATAAACGTTCTGTTTTGAGAGAAATATTATCCTCGAGTTCAAAACAGGATTTTACAGCTTCCGCTTGACTTAGTTTACCTTGGAATTCTGTTGCTTTCTTGGTCAAGGTTTTGACCTCTTCATATTCTTTATCCCAAGCAGCTTGATTCTCAAATAAATCCTGCAGGTTCCACTGATCCTCTAAAGGTACTTCACTTCGTTTCACTACTTTACTCATATTCATCCTCCTTTGATGATCATTAAATAAAGACGGGCCGGAACGGTCAGCTTGTGCTTGAGCAGGACCATTCGTAATTAACAGACTGGCGGCAAACACAAAGAGCAATGTCTTTCTGGCATACACTAGCGGTTCCTCCTTAATATAAGGCACTAAACCATAGTATGACCGTTCCGGTAATGAAATATTTGAAAGGAAGTAACCGCCAGGGTACCAGGTAAGCGGTTAGCTGCCCATTGTTAACAAACTGTACATAATAAGGAAGAAGGCGAACGCAATTATTAGAATAGAAATTATAGCTAGCGGCCTACGAAGTCTTTGTGGAAGCGAATCTTTTTTCACAATAATGACAACGCCGAGCAGGAAGGCAGAAACAATAAAAATAAGTATGTTACTGCTAACATCCATATATTTTATACCTCTTTGAAAGCAGCCATGATTTCAGCCCATTCTTCTTCTCTGTCTACAAAATCTTCTTTAGGAAAACGATTCTTGGCCCAATGCATAAGAGCGGGTCTACTCATAAACGTGTGGGTATCTTCTCCCCACTGATCAGAGATTTCACGAAGTACGATATAACGTCCTTGTACTTCTACAGTCATCATATTCCATTTGTCTTTTTTATATATTTGATGTTTTTTAATCATGTGCATTTCTCCATTTGCGGTTTTGGTAAAATGATACCTTACCCAGGTTCCAGAAGCAAATTATTTTATGGTTTTGATCAAAACAGTAATTGCATTGTAAAAACTTATGCAGTATAATATAGACATTCGCCATAGATGGCGGCATTTTTAGGAGGTTGTTCATTTGAAAGGTACAGTTAAATGGTTTAATGCAGAAAAAGGTTATGGTTTTCTTCAAGTTGAAGGCGGCGACGATGTATTCGTTCACTTCTCCGCTATTCAAGGAGACGGATTCAAAACTCTAGAAGAAGGTCAAGCGGTAGAATTCGAAATTACTGATGGAAACCGTGGTCCTCAAGCAGCTAACGTAATCAAACTTTAAGAATTTTTCCGTACTTATCGGATTTCTTATACAAGTTTGTTTGAATCGTGTATTGAAAGCGCAGTTTTCCCGATCAGGGGAGCTGCGCTTTTTTTGGTTGTCCCTGTGATTATATTCACACATGCTATACTAAAAATGTGATAAAAAATGGACAGAGGGCTTATGTTCGATCAATATAAATAAGTGACTTAGATTATTTGTACAAAATGGCATGTCATATTATAATGGGTATTGGTTTGAACAGGTATGAATATGTAAAGAACAAAGTGGAGGCACCGTCATTTGATTAACCAAAAACAAAGTAATCGTAATGTTCCACGGGGGCCCATTGGACTAATGAACCGGGTATACAGACATATCTTCCCGGGAGTAAGACAAGAACTTAGTCGAATTAAAATGAGAGCAGAAGAGATTCCAGACCCGGAGCTTAGAACACAGGCACTTGCCAGTATTGAAAGCAAACAGTTTCACTGCGAAGGAGGCGCTATTTATGCAGCCGCCAATTTGTCGATGAAGGATATCCTTATTCCACTCATCGTATCGTACCAAACGATCAGTGATTATTTGGATAATTTATGCGATCGAAGCACTTCCATGGATGCCGAAGATTTTAGGCTGCTACATAAATCGATGCTTGACGCGGTTAATCCTGACGCGAAATTAGTAAATTATTATGCGCTTCGTAAGGAACAAGAAGATGAAGGATATTTGCATAGTCTTGTATCTACTTGTCAATCCTGCTTAAAGAGGTTACCCGGATATTCGGCTGTTCAACCTTATGTTCAGGATTTGGTAGGACTCTATGTCGACTTACAAGTATACAAGCATATTAAGCCTGGACTTCGTGAACAAGCTTTACTCGATTGGTGGGAACTTCATAAGCAGCGCACTCCGGAATTAGAATGGAATGAGTTTGCAGCAGCTACGGGTTCAACACTAGGGGTATTCATGCTTTTCCTTGCTGCTACAGACCCACATCTAGATGATGTTGAAGCTTCCTCTATTCATGCATCCTATTTCCCGCATGTGACAGGGCTACACATCATGCTCGATTATTTAATCGATCAGGAGGAAGACAGACAGGGTGGAGATCTTAACTTTTGTAATTATTACGAAAGTGAGAATGAAATGATCGAACGTATCGCTTATATTGTCGATGAGGCTCGTAACGACGTTTCGCACATTCCTGCAAGTTCTTTTCACCGGATGATTATCGAAGGACTGCTTGCACTATACTTGACTGATCCTAAGGTCAGCGAGCAGCAGGAGGTTCGTTCCGTCTCCAAAAGGTTACTAAGAAATAGCCCGTTAACTAGACGCTTTTTCTTGGTCAATACCAAATGGATCCGTAAACATATGTATGAGAAATAAGAGGAGGAAATCATAATGTCAGCAGTCAAAAAAATAGCAGTGTTAACTAGTGGGGGAGACTCTCAAGGTATGAACGCGGCTGTTCGTGCCGTGGTACGTAGTGCACTTTTCTATGGGCTTGAAGTATGTGGGGTTCAACGTGGGTATCAAGGTCTTCTGAATAACGATATACGTCAAATGGATCTTCGTAGTGTTGGAGATATTATTCAACGCGGAGGAACCGTGCTTCAATCTGCACGTTGTAAAGAATTCATGACACCAGAAGGTCAGCAAAAAGGTGCGGACATTTTAAGAGAACACGGAATTGATGGTCTTGTCGTTATTGGTGGGGATGGATCTTATCACGGGGCTAACAAGCTGAGTAAACTCGGAATCAATACTATGGCTCTCCCTGGTACTATCGACAATGATATCTCTTATACGGATTACACGATTGGTTTTGAC
Organism: Paenibacillus sp. Marseille-Q7038; assembly: GCF_965111595.1. Classification (NCBI taxonomy): domain Bacteria; kingdom Bacillati; phylum Bacillota; class Bacilli; order Caryophanales; family Paenibacillaceae; genus Paenibacillus; species Paenibacillus sp. Marseille-Q7038. The sequence goes on from NZ_CBCOOM010000001.1 coordinate 744,572, forward strand.
ACAGCAACAAGTATTGTTGTGGATGCCATTAATAAACTTCGTGACACGATGTCTTCTCATGAACGTTCTTCTATCGTAGAGGTTATGGGTCGTCATTGCGGCGATATCGCTCTTCATGCGGGACTAGCATCTGGTGCTGAAACAATTTTGGTTCCAGAAGTACCATTTGACATGGACGAAGTTGCAAATCGGATGAGATCCAATTTTGAGCACGGTAAACGTCACAGTATCATTGTCGTAGCTGAAGGCGTTGGTAAAGGTGAAGATGTGGCTAAAGAAATTATGGAGCGTTGCCCAGCGTATGAGCCACGAGTAACCGTTCTTGGCCATATTCAGCGTGGGGGTACGCCAACTCCTTTTGACCGTAACCTTGCTAGCCGTCTAGGCGATTTTGCTGTTCGTAGCTTGATAGAAGGTGAGTCCGATAAAGCTTGTGGGATTATCAATAATCAATTGACACTTACAGACATCGACCTAGTAGTTAATACGAAAAAACCGATTAATATGGAATTGTATAATCTTGCACTTCGCCTTTCACAATAACCTATATAAATTAACCAAAAAGCTGCTCAGTGAATACCTTTCGGTACACTGAGCAGCTTTTTTTACTTGCTCGTTAATTTTTGATTGTATCTTCGTTGTATTTTAACAAGACGCCATAACAGAGCGAATGCACCGCATCCAAGACCGGCGATGAGACCGATCCAGTACCCGTAAGGCCCGAGAGTTGTATAAGTAGCGGTTATAAACCCGACTGGCAGTCCAATCACCCAAAAAGCGATAAAGGTAATGATAAAAGCAGGGGAAACATCCTTGTATCCTCGTAAGGATCCTTGAACCGGTGTGGCTACAGCATCTGAAATTTGGAAGAAGACTGCATATACTAAAAAATGCTGAATCAGATCAATGACTACCAAATCGGTTGAATAAATACCAGCAACCTGCTCCCCGAATACGATAAGTACCACAGCAGTGAGTAATGATAACGTTACAGCACTGCCAATTCCGATAACGCTGTATTTCTTGGCATCCTGTAGTCGTTTTGCTCCGACCTCAAAACCGACCAGAATCGTGAGTGACATACTGATACTAAGAGGAATCATGTACAAGGTAGAAGCAAAGTTTAAAGCAGCTTGGTGGGCTGCAATTGTTGCTGTATCAAATCTACTCATAAATAAGGTGACGGCTGAGAATACAGAGGTCTCAAAAAATATAGCGAATCCAATGGGTACACCAATCGTCAAGAGCTCTTTCCATTTATGAATAGAAGGACCATGCCACTTCCGAAATACGCCATACTCGGTAAAAGGGCGAATACGATGCACTACAACGATGGAAATGAAGAAAATAATCCAGTAAGTACATGCGGAAGCAACACCCGCACCAACCCCGCCTAGACGAGGGAACCCAAAATGACCGAATATTAATAAATAATTCAGCAAGATATTGATTGGCAAAGAAATGAGCGTAATGATCATCGTTATTCTTGTTTGGCCAAGAGAATCCATAAAGTTACGAAGAACGGTATATCCAAAGAGCGGGATAACCCCAAATGAAATGGCGCAGAGGAAATAATAAGCTACTGTTTGAACCCGTTCTTCAAGGCTCATGAATTCCAAAATAGGGCCAATGACGAAACTTCCCACAATAAGAATAAGGATCGCGATGGTAACAGCAAAATAGAGTGCCTGTATTACGTTGAAACGCACATCATTCTTGCGCCCGCTGCCGATCAACTGAGATACAATCGGTGTAATTCCCATCAGAATACCGCTGAGACCAGTTTGAATAGGAATCCAAAGACTCGCTCCGATGGCTACACCTGCTAAATCTTGTGGGCTAAAGTGCCCTGACATATTGGTGTCGAAAAAAGTAATTGCCGATAACGAAATCTGTGTAACGAGGATCGGGAGCAAAATAATAAGAAATTGCTTCCATTTTTGCGATGTAGTGAATGTCTGATTCATGTCTATTCTCCATTTATTTTTTTATCTAAGATTTGTGAATGCACACAAAGAAATATTTTAATGGATGTACGGAAGATTGAACAGAGTAATTTCTTTCTATAAAAGTGAAAAAGAGAAGGGAATTAAACTAAAAAAAACCGCTATGCCGAAGATCGGCGATAGCGGTGGCGTGCGGTTTTATTGTAAATACATATTGTCTTGCTGTTCACAAATACTGTACTGAATGATTTCCATAGCATCCTCTGGTTCCAAAATCCCGAATCCATCCCGAAGCACAATTAACGAATTGAGTTCATGTTGCTTTAAAGTGGGGAGCATTTCTGGAAACCATTTCGAGACGATATCAGACAGTTTTACCCTTTCCATTTCCACAAATAATCACCCTTTCCTCACTTAGAATCATTCAGCAAAGAATCATTCATTGCCTGGAAAAGCCATGTGCTTGGTGAAATTACGGATAGACAAGATAAGCTCTTGAGAACATGGGTTGCAATACGAGTATGCATTCATAGTATACCACAAGGCCCTTAAATATTACACTTGACAAACACCCTAATTCTTCCTAAAAGAACCCATAATCCCAACGGTTTCTACAATGTTAACAAACGCTTTTGGATCGGTATCCTTAATAATTTGTTTTATTTCGTCGAGCTCATATTTAGTCGTTACGGTCATCAGCATATCTTTTTCATGATCAGTGAAGGCACCTTGTGTTTTGATTTTGGTGACTCCTCGCTGTCTTGGCAACAATTTTTCTAGCATGATATCTGTCTCATTGGTAACGATAAATAAAGTCACTTTCACATGCCCGATATGAATAAGGTCTATAATTTTGCCTGTGATGTAAATGGATAATACAGAGATTAAGGCAATATTCCAGTCATCATTCAAATATCCGGCAAGCATAATGATAATTCCGTTCATGCACGCCATAATCGTTCCAATTGGAAAATCTCGGTACCGGGTAATAATGGAAGCAACGATATCCAGTCCCCCAGATGATCCTCCTGCCCGGTAGGCCAAGCCAGTTCCTACACCAATCAGCACCCCGCCAAATACGGAAGAAAGGAGGGGATCTACTACGACGGCAGTTACAGGTACTAAATTTAGCATCCACGTCGTCGCTATAACATTCACAATGCTAAAAGTGATAAACCTTCTACCGAGCATAAACCAACCGGCAACAAGGAGTGGAATGTTAAAAGCAAAGTACATGAAATTAAAATTCAGACTGGTAAAGTATCCGATCAGCATGGATACACCAGAAATACCCCCACTTAGAAGCTCATGAGGGATTAGAAAAAGATTGAAGCCTGCTGCAATAATGGCACCGCCAATAAAAACTAGAGCGGATTTTGTAAGTAATTTAAACACATTCTCACCTCAACAATAATTCATATTATAATGCTAGCTGGTAATTGTAAATCGTTTTGTGATATAATATTGTTTAGATGTTCTTGAGTAGGTCGCTTTTTTCGGAAAAAGCATGTTTTGTTTTCAGCAAGTTTCAATTAAACATCATATGTAGTTTAGTCAATAATAGAGAGAAAGTATTCTCTAAATTATTGAAAAAGGTGAAATCGTGCAGAAAACTCGCATGATCAAACAGCCAATAAATGTAACGCTACTTAAGAATACAGATAAACGAAGTGGATTTGTCCACATGTCCACCATATAAAAGGAGTTTGAAAAAATTTGACAACTTTCTCAGAATTTAATTTGGAACCTAAGGTTCTACAAGCTATTACAGAACTAGGATTCGAAGAAGCAACACCCATTCAATCTAAATCGATCCCATTAGCACTTGGCGGAAGAGATTTAATTGGACAAGCACAAACAGGTACGGGTAAAACTGCTGCATTTGGTATTCCACTGATCAGCAAAATCGACAAAACGGACGAAAAAATTCGTGCACTGATTATGGCTCCTACACGTGAACTTGCCATTCAGGTAGCAGAAGAAATCGAGAAACTTTCTCGTTTTAAAGGAATCCGCACTCTTCCAATCTACGGCGGTCAAGATATCGTTCGCCAAATTCGCGCTTTGAAAAAGAAACCACAAGTGATTATCGGTACACCAGGTCGTTTGCTTGACCACATCAACCGTAAAACAATCAAACTTGAAGATGTACAAACTGTTGTATTGGATGAAGCAGATGAAATGCTCGATATGGGTTTCATGGAAGATATTCAATCTATCCTGAAACAAGTACCAAAAGAGCGTCAAACGATGTTGTTCTCGGCTACAATGCCTACTAACATCCAAAAGCTTGCACAACAATTCTTGAATAACCCAGAACACGTATCTGTTATTCCTAAACAAGTAAGCGCACCGCTTATTGAGCAATCTTATATCGAAGTGCCTGAACGTCAAAAATTTGACGCACTGAGCCGTTTGCTTGATATGGAATCTCCTGAGCTTGCTATCGTATTCGGTCGTACGAAACGCCGTGTAGATGAGCTTGCAGAAGCTTTGCAAAAACGTGGATACTCTGCAGATGGTCTTCATGGTGACCTTTCTCAAAATCAACGTGATGCTGTAATGCGTAAATTCCGTGATGGAAGCATTGATGTACTTGTAGCTACAGACGTAGCAGCTCGTGGACTTGACGTTTCTGGTGTAACGCATGTAATTAACTTTGACCTTCCGCAAGATCCTGAGAGCTATGTTCACCGTATTGGTCGTACAGGCCGTGCAGGTAAAGAAGGTGCAGCTTACTCTTTCGTGACTCCGCGTGAGATTGATCATTTGCACTTCATCGAGCGTGTAACTCGTCACCGTATTCCGCGTAAACCGCTTCCTACACTTGCAGAAGCAATTGAAGGTAAACAACGCGTAACAGCAGAGCGTCTTCTTGAAATTGTACAAGATGGCGAACTTAACGAGTACAAAGGAATCGCTATTCAAATGCTCGAGCAGTACGACTCTGTACAACTCTTGTCTGCAGCTCTTAAACTCCTTACAGGAGACAAGAAAGATGCAACAGTTGAACTTACACCTGAGGATCCGATTCGTGCTAAACGTCGTAAACCAGATGTTCGTTCTAGTGGACGTAAGCCTTCTGGCAGCTACGGTGGTAATCGCAGCGGCGGATACAACCGTAGTGGTAGCGGCAGTGGAAGCAGCAGCAGTAGTAGTAACCGAGGCGGATACAGCAGTGGTGGACGTAAAGAAGGCGGATATAATCGTGACCGCGATCGCGATCGCAGCAAACCGCGTTCATACAGCAACAATAACAGCACTACTGGTAGCAGCAGCAACAACAGCGGTGAGCGTAGACCTCGTCGTGAAGATTCATCATTTGAATAAGATACAAAAAGAAGACGAAGCATATTATGCTTCGTCTTTTCTGTTATTTAACAGAAGAATGTTTTAGAAATAATGACAAGCAGGATGAATAAGACAAGGATTGTTCCTGTGGAGTACCAATCAAACCCACCTGTACCACAACCGGCAACAACAGGACCATAGCCGTAAGACATTGCGTTCACCTCCTTACAAACAGAAGCTTGCTTTGCTCTTGAATTACACGTTATTCTATGGACGAATCAAGAAAAATGACTAGATATATGCCTAACAGTCTAATAAATAGGCTTCTATCATTATATTTCGGTAAAATACACATATTTTTATAAATGGAAAGCCTCGTATTTGTTCGAGATGCTAGCTTTTCATTATAGTTATGCGGTATAGTTACTAATAGAGATCACGAATAACTCTGGATTTTCTTGAGCGGTCATTTTACATTATGAATGGATATTTTTATGCTAACAGAGCTGCTTCGCCTTGTATTCATACATAATATAAAGCGCTACTCGGATTCGAGAATCCGCATCTAAGATGATACATGGGGCTAAATTTCGGTATTATTGGAATTTTTCCTGTGTGTAAGGAGGAGAAAAATTTTGGAGTTTAAGGGAGCAATGGGAGGCATATACCGCCTTACGGAATGGATTAGTAGATTTGCAGGGGCGAACCTATTATGGGTGCTCTGTGCTTCACCATTCTTTTTCTTTACGATTGTGAAGATTCTCGTTATGGGTCAGGGGATGACGAATGAATCAGTACAAATGAACTGGGCTATCGCAATTGTGGCACCGTTTACATTCTTTCCTGCTACAGCGGCATTGTTCAATGTAGTTCGTAAATGGGTTATGGGGGATGCTGATGTCCCTGTATTCAAAACCTTCTTTGCTGGTTACAAAGATAACTTCAAGCAAAGTATGTTAGGCGGTATTTTCTATACCATTCTATTTATTGTGATGTATTTGGATTACACCGTTTACATGACACAATTTAAGAATTTGCAGTTGATTGGTATTATTATGCTGATTCTATTATTATTACTTGGTGTTTCGATGTTTAACTTCTTTTCGATGGTGGTTCATTATCACATGTCGATCGGATTGATTCTTAAGAATGCGGTGCTCATTACGTTAATCCGTCCCTTCCGTGTATTCTCAACTCTGCTTGGAGCGGGATTAGTAAGTTATATTGGTGCACAGTATCCAGCATTATTCTTTTTCTTTATTGGCAGCATAATTGCATGGTTTGCATTCTTTAATTTCTACGCTACTTTCACCAAGATGCAAGAGCAAATAGAGAAAATGCAAGCGGATCAAGAAGATGAAGAGGGAATTCAAGAAGAACCATCTTCTGACTCACGTGCAGAATTGAAATAAGAAGAGTCGTGATGATTAGCATATTCTGTTTTCTTATTTACATTTACATGGAATAGCGCTATAATTGTTTCTACATCCTGCGATGTTCGTATCGGTTATTCGTTGTTTTTGAACCAATGACTATGTCTCGGGAGATCAAACGAGGTGCGGCTGAAACGCCCTGTCTATATGACATGGGGACTTCATAAACAGCTCTGAGATCACCCACCTGCTATCGCAGGTTCAGAAGACAATATAATCGGACGGCATTTGCGGGAGTCCTTTTTAGGATTTAAGAAACATCTCCACGTACTCTGTAAGGGTGCTTTGAGATGTTTTTTTTGGTTGTATTAGAAATGGTGAATAGACAGCAGCTCATCAGTCTTCCCGTTCTAAATACGAATGAATTTCATTATAATTACATAGGTTGTTTCTGCTCTCTTTTGTTCTGCGATAGAGAATGTTACACTAGATTCAGAAAAAGGGAACGGTTATATATAAAGGGGGAAGGGTCTTGTCACTCAAAAGAACACTTGTCGGTATTATCCGCAGTATGGAGGGAACAAGCGATCGAGCTAAGGATCCCAAAATGAAAACGCGTTACTATAACTTGTCTAGAGACAAGGCATGGGATGAAATTTCTTCTCTAATGAAGAAGATCCCTGGCTACAAAGTACTTCATGAGGTACCTTCTGTTGGTGAAATTACGATGGAGAAACGCACTACATTTGGTCGTACATTAGACATTACGGTTACTTTAATTCAAGTAACACCTGTCCGCACGGCAGTTGATATTTATTCTGCTTCCAAAGGTTCATTAGGGGATCTTGGAGCGAATTATCGAATTATACTACAAATTTTTGATATTATTGATAAGAAGCTTTCCAGGTATAGAGTGACCGGAGAATAAAATAAAAGCGAGCAAGGACAAGTCCTCGTTCGCTTTTTTTGTATGACAGGAATTACAGAAGTTTTTTCACTGCTTGAATAGCTGTTTCATAGTTAGGAGGCTCTGTCATTTCTGCCAGGTACTCTACATATGTAATTTTGTCGTTCGCATCAATGACAAAAATAGAACGCATATCAAGTTTGAATTCTTTAATGAGAACACCATATGCTTCACCAAAGGAGTTAGTTTTGTAATCCGAAAGGGTTACCACTTTATCCACGCCTGCCGCACCGCACCAACGAGCTTGTGCAAAAGGCAGATCCGCGCTTACGGTTAAAATGACTACATTCTCTCCAAGAGAAGCAGCTTCTTCGTTGAAACGGCGAGTTTGTGCATCGCACACTCCTGTATCAAGTGAAGGTACGACACTGATTAGCTTGATTTTGCCAGCATAGTCAGAAAGATTTACTTCTGTGAGCAAGTCTTTGTTTAATGTAAAGTTGGGAGCTTGATCTCCCACTTTCAGTTCGGGTCCGATCAGTGTGAGGGGACTACCTTTAAATGTGGCTACGCCACTACGTTCTTGGGACATCTATGTCTACCTCCTTGAAATTGGTTATCTTCATACTTATCTATTATAATCGTATTAGCAAGTTCATGTCCAATGCAGGGCATTTAAGAAAGGGTGCAGTTATGATTTTTTTGCGTTATGAAAACTGGAAAGGTTACATAAAGTATTATCCGATAACCACGATACTACTTGCAGCTAACGTCATTATGTTTATGGTGTTACTGTTTAATGGGGGATCAGAGAATCCATTCACCTTATTGAAGTTTGGAGCGTTAGCTAATATCCCGCCATTCAATGATGAAGTGTGGCGTTTATTTGCTTCGATGTTCCTTCATTCTGGATTCGATCATTTGTTCTTTAATTGTTTTGCTTTACTCGTATTTGCACCGCCCCTAGAACGATTGCTGGGTCCTTGGAAATATGCTTTTTTATACCTAGCAAGTGGTTTGATTGGTAATTTGATCACACAGGGTTACTATAATAATCATTCTTCAGCAATGTTCTCAGTGGGTGCGTCAGGAGCAATCTATGGGATCTATGGTGCATTTTTATATATAGCCATTTTCCAGCGTAATCATATGGATGAAGCCTCAAGAAAAGTGATGTATACCATTTTAGGATTTGGTATTATTTTTTCATTGGGTGTAGCCAATATTAATTTAGTTGCTCATTTTGGTGGGCTGATTGCTGGCTTTTTCATATACGGTTTGTTAATTAGATTATTTAAACCGAAGCATCGTTGATTCATTCGTGCTTGCATGATACAGTAGAGTCAAGCAGAGTATCATTGGAATACTTGGATGGTTTTAGTAGATTGGAGCGATTAAACGAGTGGAACTACGACAGTTGCAGTACTTTTTAAAGGTTGCACAGAAAGAACACGTGACTCAAGCTGCGGAAGAGCTTCATGTAGCTCAATCCGCAGTAAGTCGCCAGATTCATCATCTTGAAGAGGAACTCGGAGTCGACTTGTTTATGCACAAGGGAAGAAATTTGCAACTTACTCCTGTGGGACAATTATTCTGTAAAAGAGTAGAGGGAATTCTTAAGGACTTGGATCGGGCTGTTGGTGAGGTACATGAATTTTCGGACCCTGAAAAAGGGGAAATTCGTATTGGTTTCCCGCATAGTCTTGGTATCCACCTTATTCCTTCTGTCGTTTCGGAGTTTAGAAAGCGCTATCCTAATGTGAAATTTAAGTTTAAACAAGGGATGTACCCAACATTGATTAGAGACGTATTATCTTCAGAAGTAGATCTGGCATTTATTTCTCCTTTTCCTGAGAAACATGAGCAGATCGGTGGGGATGTTGTTCTTACAGAAGAGTTGTTTGCCATTTTACCACAAAATCATCCGCTTGCTGGAGAAGAAACAATTCGATTGGAACAATTAAAGGAAGATAAGTTTATCTTATTTAGCAAAGGTTATTCTCTAAGGCCAATCGTATGGCATGCTTGTTTAGAAGCAGGATTTACACCGAGGATTGCATTTGAAGGAGAAGAAACCGATGCGATTCGTGGTCTTGTAGCAGCCGGGATGGGAGTAAGTGTTCTTCCGGAAATGGCATTATTTCAAACCAACCCGCTTCAACCTGCTAGAGTAAGATTATCAAGCCCGAAAGTAACACGTTCGATTGGGCTTATTCATCGAAATGATGAGAAGTTACCGCTGGTTGCGCAGTCTTTCCGGTCATTTTTACTTGATTACTTTGGCTTAGAAAATAACAAAACCCCAGTCAATTAAGACTGGGGTTTCTTATATATTCGCTATTCACGGTTACTTGTGAAGATCGCGATATATCTAATTAGCTCAAGCAGTGAGATAAGAGCAGCTGCAACATAAGTCAGGGCTGCGGCATTAAGAACTTTACCAACGCCACGTTCTTCTTCTCTCTGGATGTAGCCTTCTTGTACAATAATGTCGCGAGCCCGGTTGCTGGCATTAAATTCAACTGGAAGGGTAATCAATTGGAAAGCTACCGTTACAGAGAAGAAAATAATACCAATACCAATTAAGTTAAGTGCATTAAAGAGAAATCCACCTAAAATAAGAAATGGTGCAATACCGGATGCGAAGTTCACGACGGGGAAAATTTTGTGACGCAATACGAGCATTGGGTAATGTTCTTTATGCTGAATCGCGTGACCTACCTCGTGAGATGCAACAGAGATGGCTGAAATCGATCTTTCGTAATATACGGGCTCTGACAGCCGAACCACACGGTGAATCGGGTCATAGTGGTCAGAGAGAGCTCCACGCACAGGCTCAATCGGTACATCCTGAAGTCCATTTAGATCGAGCATGCGTCTTGCAACATCGTAGCCCGTCATTCCCGTTGTGTTTTCCACTTTAGCCCATTTGTTAAAGGTACCTTTTACTCGGAACTGTGCCCAAAGTGACAATATAAATGCAACGATAATGAGAACATACAAAAAACCCATAAATTTACCTCCATTCTTATAAATAACTACATCATGGAGCTTTCAAGCAAAATCTTCAGTGCTTCCATACAAGCGGCACTTTTCGTTAATAAACCTGCAACGACTTTGTGCTGGTGAGATGGTTTCATGTCTTGAAGGAGAGGTTTCAATTCATTCATTTCTCGTTCAAGCTGCTGTACATGAATTTCCAGACTGTTAAGTTTGCTTGTAACCTGCTCATTCGAGGAAACGGAGCTCCATTTTTCTAAAGACTGTTTAATCTCATCGAGACTATACTTCTCTAGTTTCATCTGGATAATACGTTCGAGACGAGACAAGGTTTCATGATTGTATAATCTATAGTTTTTTTGTGTACGTTGCTCTGGCGTGATCAGCCCAAGCTTCGTGTAATAGTCAATCGTACGTTCACTGACACCGGCAGCTTTCGACAATTCACCGATTCGATACAGCTTCATATCCCCATCGAGAAACACTCACCTTTCTCTATTCAATAAACAATATGATACATGATGAAGAACCGTACAGTCAAACGTCACACTTTTTAGGTCATTATATACACTTGCTCTCATAATTAGTCAAAAAAATAATCATATATGGTAACGATTTTATATAAAGATATACATTGTCAATAGGATGAGGTAGTGATTATAATCTTTACGATAAATAATTTTTCGTTAGGTGTTAATTTATATAACATATACATACCAATACATACCAATTTTTAAATTAAGATATATACGATAAGGACAGGAGGCAGGGAAAAATGGAACCTTTAAAATCTACAGGGCAAAGCCCATTAAGAAAGATGGATGATCTGGAAAATGTGGATTCCGCCTTTACATTGAAGCAAGCTCGTATGAAGAGACAAGAGCAATTACAACATGGTATTGATGAAATAAATATACTGGATTGGTATCAACTTGTTAATGATTTGCATGATGCCATTGCAAAGAAAGCGATAGAACTCACAGAAAAGGAAATGTGGAAGGAAGGATTAGGGCAGGCACCGGTTCCTTATGCTTTCGTTGTATTTGGCAGCTCTGGAAGAAGGGAAGCAACGCTGTGGAGCGATCAAGATAACGGAATGATTATCAGCGATGAAGAGCATCCAGACAAAGAACATTTTTTCAAAGAGTTTGGTCTAAGACTAAGTAATATGCTGGAGTCCGCAGGTTATGCAAAATGTGAAGGCAAGGTAATGTGTTCTGAAGCATTATGGGCAAGAACGCTCTCTTCTTGGAGGGAACAACTTAGTGAATGGTCGAGTGACTTGCTATGGGAACCGGTACGCTATTTCATCATTGCTGCTGATATGAGGCATGTCGCTGGGGATCTCGCTTTATCCAATCAGTTCCAGGAACATTTCTCTTTCTTATTTGAATCGACGCCTGATTTATCAGCAGCTGTATTACGCAACACCGTAAAACATAAAGCCACCTTAAATATCCTAGGTCAAGTAGTGAAGGAACGTTTTGGTGAGCATGCTGGGGGATTTGGTGTGAAATACGGGATGTATATTCCGCTTGTGAATAGCGGGCGCTATTTCGCTTTACAGCACGGTCTAAAAGAGACCAATACACTACAACGCTTAAAGAAACTATCGACTTTGGAAGCTGCTCCATCCCATCTGATTGAACCCTGTGAAAAAGCATTCTTGATCGCACTGCATTTAAGAAGAAGCGCTCTGATGAAGGAAGATCATGGTGTATTATCAAGTAGTGGATATATTGATCAGGCCCAATTAAAAGAAAGGGACACACTAGATGAACTAAGAGTAGGGTTGTCTGCTGTCAAGAAAATACATCGGAATCTGCAAAGACAACTTCGATTTATCGAAAGGGGCCGGATATGAAAGAGCCTAGCAGGGGGAATAACGGTTTTTGGAACTCGTTCAGACAAGGCGGAGTACCGTCTGCGATCGCTTCAATGATGGGGACTCCTACGGCACAGCAAATGGCTTTTTTACGTTCACTCATGAGAGAAAATCGACGGCCGGAAACACTTCGGACACCACTAAATGAACTAGATGCGGTTGTATTTGATTTAGAGACTACTGGTTTTGCTCCCCAACATGGAGATGAGATTTTGTCTTTTGGTGCAGTGCGGGTTGTAGGTGGTAGAGTGAAAGAAGATGAACAGTTTTATACTCTTGTTAAAACGAAGAAAAGTATTCCGGAGCACATAGCTAAGCTTACTGGAATTACAACAGAGATGACCCAGGATGCTCCTCAGCTATTGAATGGATTACATGATTTCATGTCTTTTGTAGGTGGGCGTGTTCTTGTAGCCCATGCGAGTGCACATGACAAATCATTTCTGAATGCTGCACTGTGGAAAACCTCAAAAGTGAGACTAAGCCACCGGGTCATTGATACAATGATGCTAGCGAGATGGCTTGAACCGCAGCGGTCTGGTTATGGACTCGATGAATTGCTCCAATCAAGAGATATTGAAATTAAGGGGAGACATCATGCCTTAGAAGATGCGATGATGACAGCTCGTTTATGGGGATCCTATCTCGATGATATCTCTAAGATGAATGTGGTAACTTTGTCTGATTTATATCATCATCTAAGTCACGCATAGTGTGGCAGGTCTAAGGCTATAACCATGATCTTGTTTAACAACCTCATAAGCATTAAGTTCTATTCGCTGTGCTTTGGGGTTAATTCCCGCTATGAGATACACCTCCATCAATTGTCCGTAAGACTGCAAGTTCTGAAGATCCTCAGCTGAGGGAAGCGGAGCGGAAACAGGGTGCGTGTGAAATAGACCTATTAAATCAGGAGAAGTTAGCAGATGATGAACCCACACTTCAGGTTCGAGCTCAAAGTAATGATTAGGTTCTGCTGCCACATTCTTGACAGATATAATGGAATGGATGTCAACAGAGTTGTCAATTGACGAGGTGCCTAGTAGTAAACCACATCCTTCAGAAGGCCATGATGCATTGAAGTGATATTTTATTTGTTCGTTAGTTGCAGTCGTCATTCGGATGATCATGTTAAGAAGCTCCTTCTTCTCTTTTTAATAAGATACATGCAGCTCCTTTTTAGAAAAGGAGTTTTTTGTGATATAATTAACCAAAATTAGGGGAAAAATGAGATCAAGGATATCAATTAACGAAGCATATATAGTCTATAACAATGAAAAAGGATGGGCAAATGAAACGTAACTTGTATATATGGGCTGGGATTCTACTGCTAATCGGTTTTGCTTTTTGGCAAACGAGTAATAAAGAAGGGGGTCTGTCTATTCAAAATGTATTCCAAACGGACAACCCTATTCCTACGGAAACGGGTGCAAAAGCAGGACTGCTTGCACCATCTTTTGAGTTAAAAGGACTTGAGAATAAAGAAACTTATAAAGTAGGCGGGGGAAGAGAAAAGGCACTCTTGCTTAATTTTTGGGCTTCTTGGTGTGATCCTTGTAAGATGGAAGCCGCTTCTTTAAATATGCTTGCGAAAAACTACAAAGATAAGCTTGATGTATATGGAGTCAATGTAACGAAATATGATACCGTTAAAGAAGCCAAACAATTTGTTGACACATTTAAACTTCAATTTCCCATCTTAATGGATGAAGATGGCGCTGTTTATGATTTATATAAAGGAATGGCATTTCCGACAAATGTACTGATTGATAAAAACGGAGTGATCCAAGAGATTATTCTAGGTATTTTGACGGAAGAAGAATTAGAAAAGAAAGTGAAGACACTTGTGAAATAAGAAGAGGCTGCAGATGATGAGATCTGCAGCCTCTTTTTGCATATAGAAGACAGAAGTTTAATGGTTTACTAATCCTTGTTGCGGCAAAGCATCCGGTTCAATGAACTCGGAAGGATTCTCCTCGAGAAGTGCATACCGGAAACTGTGCACGAGTGCTTCCCAGCTGGCTTCAATAATATTCTCGGAAACACCAACGGTGTTCCAGGTATCGCTGAAGTTTTTGGATTCGATGAGAACTCTAACTTTGGCAGCTGTCGTATCTTTATCGTCAAGTACTCTAACTTTGTAGTCAGATAAATGCATGTTTTTTAAAGTAGGATAGTAAGTGACGAGTGCTTTACGAAGTGCGTTGTCCAGTGCATTTAGGGGTCCATTACCTTCAGCAGCTGTATAGTGACTGCGGCCACCAACGTTTAGTTTGACAAAAGCTTCGGATACAACGGGTTTACCCACGCTTTTCTCAACCAACATCTTAAAAGACTCAAAGGTGAATAGTTCTTGCATATCACCGTTTGCTTCCCGAATGAGGAGTTCAAGAGAAGCATCTGCTCCTTCAAACTGATAGCCTTGATGTTCGAGATCTTTAATTTTGTCAATTACGTTTTTGGTCTGTTCACTGGTTGGATCAAATTCAATTCCCATGTCTTTGGCCTTGGAAACAATGTTGCTCTGTCCTGCAAGCTCAGATACGAGTACTCTTTGTTTGTTACCGACTTGTTCGGGAACAATATGCTCATACGTACGGGAATCGCGCATAATCGCCGATACATGAATGCCGCCTTTATGAGCAAAAGCTGCATTACCTACATAAGGCTGGTTAACCGGCATATTGACATTCGCAATCTCGCTGATATATCTAGCCACATTGGTTAATTGCCCAAGTTTTTCTTCTTCAACGCAGTCATAACCGAATTTTAGCTGCAGATTTGGTATGACGGAGCACAGATTAGCGTTACCACAACGCTCACCATAACCGTTGATCGTTCCCTGGACTTGTCTTGCCCCAGCAGAGATGGCTGCCAGTGTATTGGCTACAGCCAGCTCACAGTCGTTATGGGTATGGATGCCAAAATTTGCATTTGGTAATTGCTCGGTCAGGGAGGATACCACCTCATGTACTTCATGCGGCATCGTTCCGCCGTTCGTGTCACATAGAACAAGCCAGTTGGCGCCTGCTTCATATGCTTTTTTTATTACAGATACGGCATACGCTGAGTTGTTTTTGTAACCATCAAAAAAGTGCTCCGCATCAAAAATGACCTCTAGTCCGCTTTGTTTCAGATAACGGATGGAGTCATAAATCATTTCTAAGTTCTCTTCCAGTGTCGTTTGGAGTGCCGTATGCACATGAAAATCCCAAGACTTGCCCACGAGTGTAGCTGCATCTGCGCCTGATTCAATAATTCGATTCAGATTGGCATCTTCCGCAGCGACGCTGCCTTTGCGGCGTGTGCTCCCAAAAGCTACGATTTTTGCAGAAAGTCCGAGCTCCTGAACACGCTTAAAAAATTCAATATCTTTCGTGTTACTTCCTGGAATGCCGCCTTCAATATACTGTACTCCAAGAAAATCAAGTTTCTTGGCAATATGTAATTTGTCGTCTACAGATAAACTGATTCCTTCACCTTGTGTGCCATCGCGAAGTGTAGTATCGAAGATGGAGATGGACTTAGACATGAAATGTAATCCCCCTTTTAAGAAGTCACCCTTAGCTTTATAATTTTACTATTATATCAGTTCTTACCTGGAATGTAAGATGTTATTTTGTAATTATTATGGACGAATTCATTTATTATGGACGTAATCCGGTGTACTTAAGGAGATATTAACGGTAAAATAAAGCTTTAATGGATTGCTTTTATATCTATTCAACGAGTAAAAGAGTAAGGAAGGTATCCGCATGGAGAACGTAAAGAATTATTATCCTGTAAAGGGACGCGTCATTTTACATGTAGATATGAATGCTTTTTATTGTTCCGTTCATGCTGCGGAAAGGCCTGACCTTTATGCAGGGAAACCAACAGCTGTTGCCGGTAGCAGTGAAAAGCGTAAAGGAGTTATCGTAACCTGTTCTTACGAAGCACGTAAACTTGGAATCAGTACAGGAATGGTGGTAAATCAGGGACTTCGAAAATGTCCAGAACTTATCGTTATTTCACCAGACTTTCATCTATACCGTAAATACTCCAAGGCATTTATGAAAATCGCGTATGAATATACACCGGAACTTGAGGCCACATCGATTGATGAATGTTACTTGGACATTACGGGTTCAAAACAATTTGGTACGCCCATTCAGATTGCAGAAGAAATTCAAAGAAGAATTAATGAAGAACTAGGAATTCCTTGTTCTATAGGGATTGCCCCTAATAAACTGCTGGCGAAGATGGGTTCGGATATGAAAAAGCCGAACGGCATAACCGTTCTCAGATTGCGGGATGTGGAAAAGATACTATGGAGTAAGCCGTGTGGGGAACTCTTTGGAATTGGTCAAAAAACAGCAGAAAAACTTCGGAAACTCAACATTATGACGATTGGGCAGCTTGCAAAGGCAGATGAGCAGATGCTTAAAGACTATTTTGGTGTACTTGGTACATGGATGAAGCAAGCGGCTAATGGGATCAGTGATTCACCAGTTCTCGCTGACCGTGAACCGAATAAGTCGATCGGGCACACCACAACGCTTCCTGAAGATATATCAAATCAAAGCGACATTAACCGTGTTCTCCTTAATATCAGTGACCAAGTGGGTCGCCGTTTGAGAAGACAAGGAATGATGGCAGGCGGGATCCAGATTACGATTCGCACACCGGATATGAAAACCATTACTCGGTCCCATGCGCTGCAGGTACCTACTGATTATGACAAAGACATATATAAAGAAGCTGTGGATTTATTTTATCGGCAATTTGGTGCAGGTAAACCCATTAGGTTGCTCGGAATTACGCTGCAAAATCTGATTCCTAAGAGCGAATCTGTAGTGCAGCTGGATTTATTTGATTATCAAGAACAGCCGAAGAAAGAATCACTTATTAAGGTAATGGACACACTAAGAGATAAATTTGGAGAAAACGCGGTGGTAACGGCAGGGATGCTGGGAGACGATCCTTCCACCCTGATACGCAACTATAAATCACGTGGAACATCCTTACAAAAAGATAATCTTTCTCTCCCAGAATAGGGACTTGACAATGTCCTACATACAGGTCAAAATGATTTGTATTTGTTATCAGTTTGTATTAAACTGTTTGTTAGTATAGGTAAAACCTACTGGTTTGTTGTGTTTAAATATAGGAGGCAGAGAAGAGATGGCTAAGTATACTTGGGTTGAAAAAGATACATGTATCGCTTGCGGTGCTTGTGGTGCAACAGCGCCTGATATTTATGATTACGATGATGAAGGTCTTGCGGAGGTAATCTTTAGCGGGGATGCGAACCACGGTAACGCAGAAATCCCAGAAGATCTTCATGAAGATATGCAAGATGCTTGTGATGGTTGCCCTACAGATTCCATCAAAGTGGCAGATACACCATTTAACATGGAAGGTTAATCCTATCCATTTCAGATGATCGCCTTGGTGCCGAGTTACGGTGCCGGGCGTTTTTTTGTATAAAGGATGCCGCAAGGTCTATAGATTCCGGCACAGGCCGAGGACAGGTAGAGCTTAAGCTTGTCCACGGCCAAACGAATCCGGATAAAGCATATTATTAGCTAGATTAAGGGTTTGTCGACTCGCCGATAATGACGAAGACAGCAATTAAGATAATAAGGAGCAAAACACTTAGTGCGGTCCAGAACAAGGCTTTCCGATTTACTTCTTCTTTCTTTTGCTGCAAGCTTGGTTTCTTCCTCTTTTGAGACATGGCAGATGCTCCTTTCACGGCAAAAGTTAGATTTTATCATAAGCTTTCTCTATTGTATTCAAACTGGGATAAATTATCAAAGTATTATATCTGTCTGGATCTTCGCAAATGGGTAAGGCGTTAGGTCTCTATCCCTTTTCTTTTGCAACAAAAAACGCTAAACTGGAGAGTAGAGGGGATGCTGGTGATATCAAAAAGCACGCTGTATTCATACTATATGTTGTAAGTTTACATATGATGTAGCTAGATATAGGAGCAGTGTTTTGATACATTTGTAAGCACCCATAAAAGATCTAGTAAACGGAGTGGATGATTTGCTGTATCGTAATATCGGAAAACCTTTTTTCTTCGCAATGGACGCTGAAAAAGCACACCATCTTGTTATAGGCAGTCTGAACAAAGCAGGCCGAATACCAGGAGGAGTGAACTTACTTCGTTCCATGTATCGTGTACGTGAAACAGCGGATCTTGCAACCGATTTATTCGGTCTCCATTTTCCCACGCCGATAGGTCTTGCTGCAGGACTGGATAAGAATGGGGAAGCTGTTCCTGGATTTTCTTCCATTGGATTTGGATTTATGGAAGTGGGAACCGTAACGCCAGAACCACAACCCGGAAATGAACAGCCTAGACTGTTCAGACTTCCTCAAGATGAAGCACTTGTTAACCGTATGGGATTTAATAACCAAGGTGCAGCGGCAATGGCAACCGTTTTGTCCGGCTTAAAGGAACGACCGATACCGGTTGGAATTAACATTGGAAAAAACAAGATCACTGCGAATGAAGATGCTCCATTAGATTATCGCAAGTGTATCGAAATGTTGTATTCGCATGCTGACTTTTTTGTTGTCAATATTAGTTCTCCGAATACACCGGATCTACGCAGTTTGCAGCATGGAAGCGAACTTAGTGATTTGCTTGCAGCTGTTATGGATCAGATGAAGAAAGAATCTCAGAAATCAGGCGTAACAAAGCCTGTTCTAGTCAAGATTGCACCGGATGTAACTGAGATTGAACTGAAATATATGGTGGATACGATTTCAAAAAGCGGTGTTTCGGGTATCATAGCTACGAATACAACAATAAGCCGCGAAGGATTGACTCATGAGAATGCGAAAGAAACAGGTGGACTGAGTGGTAAGCCACTTCGTGATCGTTCAACTGAAATCATCAGCCAGGTTTACCGTCAAACGAATGGGAAGCTCCCTATTATCGGATCGGGAGGCATTTTTACAGCTAAAGATGCTTACGAGAAAATTAAAGCGGGAGCAAGTCTGGTTGAGATTTATACCGCGCTTATTTATGAAGGTCCTGAGATCAATCAACGTCTTCATGAAGGACTCAGGGAACTGCTCCGTAAGGATGGATATCGTCACATATCCGAAGCGGTTGGAGCCGACCATAGATAAGTGGCTGGTACTATAATGAATAAGATTTAGGCATGAGCATAAGACAGGAGGCATAGGCAATGGACGGAAGAGACTGGGGGACATTTTTGCTTCCTTACGAACAGGCCGTAGAGGAACTTAAGGTTAAGTTTAAAACAATGCGGGCAGAACTTAAAAAACGTGAAGAGTATGCACCTATCGAATTCGTAACCGGTCGCGTCAAGAAAATTTCAAGTATCTTGGATAAAGCCAAACGGCTTTCAGTGCCCATGAATGAAATTGAAACCGGGATCGAGGATATCGCAGGTATTCGGATCATGTGTCAATTTGTGGAGGATATTCGCAGAGTGGCCGAGTATATTCGGGAACGAAAAGATTTGAAAGTTCTTTATGAGAAGGACTACATTACCAATTTCAAGGAAAGCGGTTATCGTAGTTTCCATATGATTGTTGAATATCCTGTCCAGACAGCGCTTGGTCAAAAGCATGTACTTGCTGAAATCCAGATTCGTACTCTAGCGATGAATTTCTGGGCTACCATTGAACATTCTTTGAACTACAAATTTAGAGACAATCTGCCTGATATGGTAAGAGAGCGTCTGAAGAAGACTTCTGAAGCTGCCTTTATACTGGACAATGAAATGTCTGCAATACGGCTCGAGATTCTGGATGCACAAAAAACGTTTGAAGATGAATCTAGTATCATCTCCAAGACACTGGCTATCATTCATCAGTTATATTTCTATCACCTTGTGGATGAAGCGATTGATGCACAACAGAAATTCAATACGTACTGGCAAGCTCACGACATCGAGGCAATTAAGCATTTATCTGGAGAAGTAAAGGAACTGCTTAATAAGGCAAGAAAAAGCAGTGAAACCGATGAGTTCTAAATACGATCCACTCTATGTCGATTACCTGGTCTATTTTAACCGGGACCGTGATTATTTTGAGTGCCATGAAGTACTCGAGGAGTTGTGGCTTGCAGAGGATCGTGAGCCTGTATATAAAGGATTGTTGCAAGTCGCGGTAGGAATGTATCATTATCGGAATCAGAATCTACGCGGGGCGCAGTTAATGCTTAACAGTGCTATCCAGATTCTTGAACCTTATCCGGAGCAGACACTGGGTATAGAACTTGGACTTCTTCTCTCATCTTGCCGTAATGCACTGGAGAAACTGCAACATTCGGACCAAACTCCTGCACCTTATCATGATTATACAATCGTGATTTCGGATGATGAACTAGAAGAAGCAGTATATCAGAGATCGAAAGAATTAAAACCGAATATACCTCAGCGGAGAAGTCCGACACGCGGGAAAGTGTACGAGGAACGAATGAAAGCACTCGGTAAAAACGGATTCACATCCTAATCATATAAACCCCCGACTCTTCACTAATAAAGTGAAAGAAATCGGGGGTTTATATGATTATATATTAGCTTTTTGGAAAAATTAACTGGGATGTACTTCGCTAGAAGTAGGAGCACCTTCGGGTGCATATTTATCATCGATAAAGGTTTGGATTTCCTCAATTGATTTACCTTCTGAAGTGAGTTTTACGGTATCTCGTAGTTCTTCTAGACAAATACCGCACTGAGCACCGTGATCGGTCCATGTCACTTCCCCGTTCTCTTCAGAAGCGATGAAGCAGCGGTACAGAGAATCATGAGCTGATTCATAATCCATACATCCACAGTAACAGTTGAGCATTTTCAGTTCTTCTTTAACTTGTCCGACAAGAGCGTAGGTCGCTTGTGTGTTATCTGTATATTTGGTGAGGAACTCAGGCATTTCTGTGAGAGAGGCACTAGCCTCATACTGTTCACTTTCTTTGCCATGCATGGTGTGGTCGTGTCCTGCTTCTTTTTGCCCGCAGGCACTGAGTGCAAGGCTACCGAAGATGAGACCGGCGAAGAGGGTTCCATACCATTTGGTTTTCAATTCACAGCATCTCCTTTATATTTCGTAAAGAATGCTTTGATATCATTTTCCGTATAGCCAGTATTCGTGCCTTCTTCTTGGATACCGCCAACAAGACGCTCTTTCTCTACACCTTTCTCAAAATAAACAAGGGTTGGTGTAAATTCAATGTTGTAATCTCTCCAGCCGCTGTCAAATTCTCTTAAATTAAACTGCGGAAGATCAACGCCTAGATCGTCTGCAATCGGCATCAGTTTTGGAGTCGTTGCACGGCAGTGAGGACAATCAGAAGCAAAGAAATATACGAAAAAGTCTTCTTTGTTTTCAATTTTTCCCTTGAGTTCTTCCGGTAGGATGATATTCTGATAATTTGGATCATCTAATATTTCGAGTGTTGCTGCATTCAGCTTCGACTGAGGAAGCCCATATACTTCGTTAATATTGTTGTTATTGATCATGTTCATGGTGACAAGTGCGCCGATCAGTATGACAAATGCAGCAATAAAGGCAATAATAGCAGTGTTCGATTTTTTGTTTTTCTTACTGGTATAGCCTGTCTTCGATTTGGTTTGTGTTTTAGAACTCATTGTTCATCCCCCGTCGATATGATAAATTATGGAACTAGCTTTAGATGCCCTTCATTATACAACATTACGTATTGTAGTGGAACAAGAAATACAGGGATAAATTTTGTTGTATGGGGTACAAACTGCTGCAGATATTTCAATTGAAGAACAGAATGATCGTAATCTTATAGCGTTATATCTGTCTTTACGCTTTACTAAGCGTACGTAATCTTAGATTTTCGAGTAATATGAACAATTTGTGAAGTCTTATTTAAAAAATGAATATCCGGAATGATGGAGGTGGACTTCAGTATGGGTCAGCAAATAATTCAAAAGAAAACGGTGAAAAAGTTGCGTATTGATAAAATTTTAAGTCATATGGGATATGGCACTCGTTCGGAAATTAAGAAGGCAGTAAAGAATGGGTATGTTACGGTGAATGGAAAGCTGATCAAGGACAGCGGGATGCAAGTTGATCCTTATGGGGATTTGATTGAGATTGACGGGGAAACGGTGAAATACAGAGAGTTCATTTATCTGATGCTTCATAAGCCTCCAGGGGTTATCTCGGCTACAGAGGATATAAGGGAAGAAACCGTAATTGATCTTCTGGATCCCGAATATGCAATGTTTGGGCCTTTTCCGGTTGGACGTTTGGACAAGGATACGGAAGGGCTGCTAATTCTCACGAATGACGGGCAACTCTCACATAATTTGTTGTCTCCTAAGAAGCATGTACCTAAAACGTATGAAGCAATTGTCTCAGGGGAGATCGGTGAAAAAGAAATTCATGCTTTTAAGCAGGGTGTAACACTCGATGATGGATACACAACGAAACCTGCGGTTCTAGAGATTTCCTCTGTTGATTCTGGCGAAGAGAGAAAGACTTCCCGTGTGTTGGTTACGATTCATGAGGGGAAATTCCATCAGATTAAGCGGATGTTTGAAGCCGTTAATTCGGAAGTCTTATATCTCAAGCGTATCTCAATGGGTGCATTGCAGTTAGACCCATTGCTTCCCATTGGATCTTATCGGGAGCTGACGGAAGAAGAACTGAATATTCTCACCGGGGCGGATCTTGCAAAATAATAAAGAAACAAAGGATGGATAAGAATATGAATTATAAACTGATTGCTCTAGATGTAGATGGTACTCTTCTACATGATAATCATGAATTATCTGAAGCGAATAAAAAAAGTATCAAGGCCGCGGCTAGCCGTGGAGCAGAGTTTGTACTTTGTACCGGCAGAGGCCCGGTTAACACGATTCCACTGATGGAGAAAATGGGACTCGGCGGTTATGTGATCACCCATAATGGAGCCGTTACGGTTGAGATAAAGACGCAGGAAGTCATCGACCAATTTCCTATGAATGCGGAAGGACTACAGCCTTATGTAGATTATTGCCGAGAGCATGGAATTCATTTTGATGTGAATACGGCGTTTGGATTGTATGTTGATAAAGCAGATCAAATGTCCACTAAAGTGCGCGGTATGTATGATGAGGTTTTTGTTGAACCTTTGAATTTGCCACACTGGTCAGAATTAAGTGAACCGGTCGTTAAATTTTCGGCTTTTGGGGATCTTGATACGATGAATCAGCTAGAAAAAGAATGGAACACTTGGAACAGCCCGTTTTATATGGTCCGCAGCGGTGACTTCTTCCTGGATCTTATGCATAAGGATGCTTCGAAAGGAGAGGCACTCAGACGTCTTGCAGCGAGCAGAGGAATTGCCCGGGAGAACGTTCTGGCTATGGGAAACTATTATAATGATATTACGATGCTGACATTTGCAGGTAAAGGTATTGCGATGGACAATTCGCCTATTGATGTAAAGGCAGCTGCTGATGAAGTTACCCTCTCTAATAATGAAAATGGAGTTCATCATGCACTCGAAAAATTTGTAATAGACGTTAAGTAATATTCTTCCTTGTCCCAGGGTACTACTATGTATATCAGAAACTCTTAAAGC
Source organism: Paenibacillus sp. Marseille-Q7038 (assembly GCF_965111595.1). NCBI lineage: Bacteria > Bacillati > Bacillota > Bacilli > Caryophanales > Paenibacillaceae > Paenibacillus > Paenibacillus sp. Marseille-Q7038. The sequence continues at coordinate 768,543 of NZ_CBCOOM010000001.1, forward strand.
AAGAGTGAAATGGTCTACAGGAGGTTAACAAACATGAGCTATCATATTCGGCTTCGGCCTGATTTGCGAACGGCAAATGGAGAAGTTCAAGATATTATGATTGAAGACAGGTATGCCGGCACGCTTATTCTTGTCTTCCGGGAAGGCCATCGGCTTGCAGGGAGTGTCCAGCTTGATTCGCAAAGTGTTCCGCCGGATGCTAAAGAAGAGATTCTTACTTATATACAGCAATATTTACTGCAATTTCGTGATGCGGTAGATGCCGAACATTTTGATATTATGTTAACCTGGGGCGAGGTGGAAAGTGTCCTTGGAGATGAGGATGGTTACGAGGAAGATTCGCTCCCGCCGTCATCAGAGTCTATCATTCCTGAACCATCGTCTCTTTTTCTATATGAAGATGAGAGCGGTGAAATGCAGATTGAGCTGTTATCTGCCGGACGATTTGTGTCTCAGTTTGAATTGCAGAATGGGAAGGGACAGACGATAGCTCATGCTGTTCTAAAGCAGTATGGTACCGATATCCAGGGAGAAGTAGACTGGCTAAAGGAGCCGCTCGAAGAGGAACTTGAGTCTGCAGAAGAACTATTAGTCGCCGAGGTGGATGATGGGGAGATTGATACCATTACTATTGAGATGAAATATAAGGATAATTTGATCACAATCCTTGAACTCGTGAGGCAAGATCAAGTCGCGTACACGGCACCAGATGAGGTAGATGGTCCCGATTGGGATGAAGATGGAGTAGAACTGCAATCGATCTTAGATCATGACGAAGAGGAAGCGGAAGAATCCTGTTATGTGAGGTTGATCCGTCAAGATCATGAGATTGTATCCTACGATCTATTTCTTCAGGAGCACGGAGGATTACCTGTCGCTTCCGCCACCCTAGATATAAGTGAAGCTGCAGTATCGGGATATATTGATTTCTATATTGAACTCTCGGAGGAACAGCGCCATGATCTTGTCTTGGTCCTTTCCAAAGAAGTTGAAAAAGAGACCGATATAAAACAGCTGCATATTACGATGTTATACCGTAATGTAGTTATTGATGAAATGCTGCTTACTTCGGACGAGGATTGAAAATAAATAACGTTATAAATCAAAAGGCATCCTTTTAATGGTGCCTTTTTGTTATGTGTAAAAAAGGAAAGAAACGCTTAGCTGACCTCTGCTTTTATGAAAAGAATGGGGTACCTTCTTTACTAATTTACATAAGCTAAGATATCATGATGAAAGAATTACTTGATAAGATGACTACGAGAAAGGGGCTCTAATACATGCGATTGCTCCAAGCATTATTTTTCCCTCCTGAACAGCCAGGCGGGGTTTCATCCATGATTCCTTATATGCAAGAACGTTTTAGCAGCCCAAGATGGGAGATGGAATTGTTCTCCTTGCCAAAACGGATTCGAAATAAAGGCAGTGAAGAAGTTGTATTTGATACGTTTGATTGGACTCTATATCAGGATAGTTCTGTGGTCACCAAATATATCCAAACATACCGTGATTACTTATGGTGGGTGAAGCTCCGGCTACATAAATCTTATGATCTTATTCATGCTCATCATCCCATTGCCGGACTTGCTATGAAAGAAGCATTTCCTGATGTTCCCCTCATTCAAACCATTCACTCTAGTTACGAGAGAGAACTTATTCTCAACGGTAGAATCAAAGAGGGTGGATTGGAGCATAGGTTTCTGACTTCGCTCTATAGAGAAATGGAGGCTAAAGCGGATTGTCTCCTTACGGTTTCTGAATCATTTAAGGACTACTTGAGACCTTATATACAGCACCCTGAGAAGATTGACATTATTCCTAATGGCTTTGATGAGAAACGGTTTAAGCCTGTTCCTCACGAGAATGAAGTACCACAGCTTGTCACTGTATGCCGCCTTGTCCCTGCAAAAGGGATTGATACGTTGCTGAGAGCTTGTTATGAGCTGAAAAAGAAAGGTCACGACTATGTCCTTCATATTATTGGGGATGGTCCAATCCGTTCCGAGCTTGAGAAGTTGGCACAGGATCTCGGCATATATAACGAAACCATTTTTTATGGGTACACGCTCCATCCCGAGGAGTTTATGCCGTTCTTCGATATCTTTGTTCTTCCCTCGAGAGCAGAAGCGTTCGGTTCGGTATTTGCAGAAGCAGCACTGAGCTCACTTGCCCTTGTTGGTACGGAAATCGGAGGGATTGCAGAACAAATCGAAGATGGAGTAAATGGCCTGTTAGTTCCTGAAAATAACCCTGTTGCTCTCGCTGAAGCACTGGAGAAAGTGATTCTTGATCCATCGTACCGATATGAGCTGGCCCGTACGGCAAGTGAAAAGGCGAAATCAGAATACTCGCTTAGCCGTTCTGTTAATTTGCTTAAAAAGCTATATTTGCAGTACGAAATATCCAGTTAAGAAGAATTACGGTTTACTGCGAAAGGAACCTAGCGGGCTTTTGATTAGATGAAAAACCCAAATGATCGCTAGCAGTCCATAAACGGGATAGAGAATGGATAGTAAGGAACTAAACCCAAACTGACTTACTAAATAACACGTTAACATAATGAGCAAAGTGATAAGTTTAGGCGATACTTGGATATGTTGACGCACTTGTAGTGTAATTCCGTAGATATCCGCAACAAAAGTACTGAAAATCTCCAAGAAAATAAGAACAATATAGACAATCTGTATGGCGGCCCCCAAAGCAAAGGCAATACTCCCCATTGGAATCTCAAACTGCCGAATTCCAGGCATATAGGCGGATATAGCAAAGTGGGCCGTCATTAGCATACAACCAATCCCAATCCCCCCAATCATTCCTCCATACTTAATTACATTTCTATCTTTTAATTGGCTGCCAAGAGGTACAAGTATAGCTTGGGCCATAGCTAGGTTGAAGGACGTATACAATAACGGAGATAGCCAAGTGGCAAACATGCTGCGGTCCGGCTCAAGACGAATGAAATTAGAAGCTGAGGGATGTTGAATCGTGCTGATTAGGATCATTAGTGATAACAGAAGCATGAAGGGGACAATGACACTATTCATTTGCAGAATGGCTTTGATTCCTCGTCCAAGCAGTAAATAAGTGCCGATAAGAGTAATGATCAGTCCTGTTTGGTAGGTTAGATGAAGATGTTCAACAAAGACAGATCCTGCACCTGCCAGCATGACACTGTTTACACCGATGAGAACAAACAACGTGAAAAAACTAATCCATTTCCCAACCTTTTCGCCAAAAAGTTTCCTGTTTAAGTCTTCGTATGAATGTGCGCCAGAATCATGTGCGATCAGCATCATTTTCGTACCCAGCCATATAAAAAGTATGCTGGATAGAACAATGGTGAGTGTAGCCCATTTCCCATATTCAGAGAAAAACTGCAAGATCTCCTGGCCTGTGGCAAAACCTGCTCCGACAATCGTGCCTATGTAAGTGAATGCAACTTGTAAGACCTTGAAACCCTGTCTCATGAGTATCCTCCTTGTCCAATCTGTATAACAACAGCTTATAGTCGTCCCAAAAAATAACTACTCGTACAAGGTATGCTCTTGTCCATCTGGACATGACAATAAGTAAGAAGAGGAAGTATAAGGCAGGAATAGTTACACACCAATGGAAGAAATAAACTTTCATATTGAAAGCCACCCATATTTTATGATACTTTTACGTCATAGGATGGGCTGGGAGGTCATAACATTGGAAGTACTAAAACAAAAAATCAGGGAGCAAGGCGTCGTTATCTCAGACAAGGTTCTGAAGCTTGATGCATTACTGAATCATCAGATTGATCCTGCACTTACCATGCAGATGGGACGCGAGTTTGCGGCAAAATTTAGTGAAGATGGAGTCACACGCATCATTACCGTCGAATCTTCAGGAATTCCAGTCGCTTTTGCTACTGCTGCAGAAATGGGAGTGCCTCTTGTTTTCGCTCGAAGAAAGAAAACATTGCTGGCTGATCCGGATGCATATTGCGAGCGTGTTCCTTCGTTTACGAAGGGAATTGTAACTGATATTATGGTATCGCGTGAGTTTATTGGTCCAGAGGATCGGATTTTATTTATTGATGATATTATCGCGAACGGGGATGCAGCCAAAGGCGTCATTAAAATTATTGAACGTTCTGGAGCAGAGCTCGTCGGATTTGGTGTTGTGGTTGAAAAATGTTTCCAATCGGGTGCGAGCACCCTTCGTGAACAAGGGATTAGAGTAGAGTCACTCGCGAAGATTAAGTCTCTGTCAGATGGTAAGGTCCATTTTGCTTAATCCCTTTATTTGAACGGATTTATCTATTTCTTTCATATTCTGGTTGCCTAATTTTGTTTAATGCCTTTGCATCGCGTTTTTTATGGCTTATAATAAAAGTAGGTTAGGGAGAGGAGGCAACACCCATGGGGAAAGAACCAAACGAACAGTATTTCCTTGATAAGTTAGCGCAGTCCAAAGTTCATTTTGAGCGTGCCCTTGATTGTAAGCATACGGAGTTTGATGACCTTTATCCCTATATGCTTGAACATCCGCAGTTCTTCTGGTATAAAAGGTATGTTGCTTGGTCTGAACTTCTCACTATTGTAAACCTGTGTGAAGAATTGTCCTTCTCATGGAAAGATGAATTTACACCTCACCAGGTCGAATATGTTGAACAGCGTGTGATGTCGGCGAAGGTGCTTGATTTCTGGTTCGAAAAGAACGACAGTAAAGAGCATGCTTCACGTTAATTTTTAGTAACACTGTGATCAGCTTAAGACCTAAATGCACGCATTTAGGTCTTTTTTGCATGTTAGAATGAGACAAGCTGTGTTTCCTCGCAGCCCTAAGGAGGGATAGATAGATGATAACAGATGAGCGCTTAAATGAACTTCGTGAGTCGGGTGAACGTGTTCGCGTCGTTAGAGACAATCTGGAAGTTAACGATGTGGTTGGTATCGTCGTGGCTTGGAGTGATGAACAAATCATGGTTCGAAAACGCAATCGGCGTATTGTAAAACTAGATCGGAATTATTTAATTCAGCTAGAAAGCGAACCAAGACGAAGTCCTACAGACATGTAGCTAATACTATATTGCCGTTCTTATCTAATGTTCTTTCTAGAAGGAGCATAAGAAAGAACGGTTTTTATTTTATATTCCCTGATCCATTCCACCCAGATAAACCTGCATTCTTGAGTATAATTCATTTTTATACTGAGATAATGGAAGATCTACACGCATCTCTTTTCCTCTTATTTTGGCATCTGCCCATAAACCTTTCTTATTTGATTTGATATTTGTAATCCGTATATCCTTTCGAGCAAACTCCATTTGTATTTCTGACAATAGTAGAGTTACACGTTCCATTCCACTTGACAGCACTTCTATATAAAGAATTGGAGTTCGAAGGAGCGGATGGTTAGCTAATATCTGCAGATCTCGGTGAAAGATGCGATCAACGAGCAATAACTGCAAATAGCTGCAAATCAAGCTTTGTTCTTCATAAGATGTGTCTGCCGTCATGTGGATCTCTCCTTTTCGATATAAGAACTTATGTTCCTATTCTATGTTGTATTCCACAAAATAATCAATCATTCGCCTACTAAATATAAGAAATTTTCTTTCCTGAAAACCTCACATAATTTCTTGGTTCTAAACAAATAATGTATATATCTTCAATAAAAAGAAAAAATTCTTATAGAAGGAGGGGGCGTAATGGCAACTCGAAAACAAAAACGAAGACAGCTTAAGAAAAAAGTGCTGACTTCTTTTAGGTGGGGAAGTCTGGGCTTAATTGTATGGTGTATAGCCTCAAGTATAATGATATCTGCAACAATAGGAGCGAGCCCGGTTCATGCTGAGCCTGTAAAGAAAATGGTTATTATCATTGATGACCTTGGTAATGGAATGAAAGGTACGGATGAAATGCTGAATATGCCGACTACCATAAATGTGGCGATCATGCCTTTCTTACCGACAACGAAAAGAGATGCAGAACTTGCTCATCAAAAGGGGATTGATGTACTAGTTCATATGCCGATGGAACCTCGTAAAGGAAGAAAAGATTGGTTAGGTCCGGGTGCAATTACGACAGATTTATCCGATGAGGAGATTCGCAAGAGAGTCAATGCAGCAATCGATGAAGTTCCTCATGCCATTGCGATGAACAATCACATGGGGTCCAAAGTCACTTCTGATCGGCGCATCATGTCCATTGTGCTGGATGTATGTAAAGAAAGAGGTCTCTTTTTTGTGGATAGTAAAACGGATCAGCATTCGGTTGTGGCTGAACTCGCCGCAGAAAAAGGAATGCCGCCCGTGGAAAATGATATCTTTCTGGATGATCAGTACTCCATTAGTCATATATCAAGGCAGATGAGACTTGCTGAAGAGAAATTGAAGCAACAAGATATTTGTGTAACGATTGGACATGTCGGAGTGCCAGGGCTGATAACGGCAGGTATCATCAGAGATGCCATTCCCCGATTAACGGGAAAGGTCGAAATGATCAGCATCAGTGATATGGTGAAACAAGTATGGAACTGGAATCCAGATCCTACAATACCGACAAATAATAAATAATGCCTGTACTGATAGCTTCGGCTATCTGTTTTTGCCCGCTGCTTGAGCTAAGCATCTCTCGATCATGTAAGTTACTGATAAAACCGGCCTCAACGATGACGGCTGGTTTCTTTATATAATTGAGTAAATAAAAAGGTTTTCCCCATTCTACGCTGCGATCCGTGTGATACATCGTATTAAGTGAACTTTGAATCGATTCGGCCAGCATATAACTTCTTCCTTCCCGCTGATGAAGGACGACAGGCCCATGTGATTTTTCTTTTTTGCTCCAGTTGACATGAACACTGACAATAAGATCAGAGGGAAGCTCATCACTGAGTCCTTTTCGCTGAGCCAAGTCTTTTAAATGCCTGGAGCGGCTTTTAAGCCATGTGTTATCATCACTAAGTGCATAATCTCCATTTCGATTGAGCACGACAGGATAACCTTTCGACTTCAGCTTCATGTATACTTTCTGGGAGATGGAAAGGTTAATATTTTTTTCGAATAAATCATTCGCAGATGTTCCACCGTCAATCCCTCCATGTCCTGCATCAATAATAATAACCGGATGACGAAATACAGTATGAGATATATGATCATCATAATTTTGTTGAACAGCAGGCGTTGCTGTTGCGGCGGCAGATCCCATAAGGAAAAGAAATAATAAAGAAAAACATATCCGAATTTGTTTTGGCATATAAATCAGACCTTTCCTCTAATGTGTCGCTTATCGTTTCAAACCCCTTCCCATAGACTGTGCAAAATTAAATGTTTCATTCAGTTGAAAATTATAAAATGTTTATTTATATAGGTTCTCGTGCACACTAAGAAAAATAGCTGCTGGTCAAAGGAGAGAATGAACATGGCTAAAGGAAATGATCTGATTAGATATATAACCGAGCAAGTGGTTGAACATATGGAAAAGCCAAAAGAAGAGCGTAAATCCTTACGAAAAAGAAAAGAACCTTGGCAGACGAGATGGTTTGGAATGCTTCCACTTGGGGTATCCATGTGGGCAAAAGATAAGAAGAAGGAAGTTCGCAGCAAAAAAAAGAACCAGAATACAGCTTCTGATTCTTAGATTTAAAAAGCCTTATTCCTTATCACAAGGGATAGGGCTTATTTGGTATTTTCGTAAAAATTTCCGTTAAGGCGCAGTCTTTTAACAGGAATATACCTTACGAGGGAATCGTTTGTGCCAACACGGAGGAAAGAGACATCATCGCGATCAGGACTTGTCCATGTTGCATACCCTGAGATGGAAAGCGGTCCGCTGTACCACATATTGTGATCAGAAGAACGGAAGATGAGCTGTTTTGAGGTATCGAGTTTTTCGAGAAGTGTAAGTTCAGAAATGATAGGTACCGGAATTGAAGCCCGCCACTTGAGATTCTCGGAAGAATCAAAAAGGGGTGAGGTCTGTTGTATTGTTTTAAGTGTATGGTCCGTGCTTATCCAATCGGAATAACTATCTATAATATGGGGCTTAGTAAGCAATTCTGGGTTATCCAGAAGCACGTCTCCACTCCCAGCATCCACATATATTGTTTTTTCTTCTTTTTCAATAACCCAGTATGATAATTTCCCTGTATATTTCATTTCATAAGGAATAGAATTTTTCGTTCCCTTTTCCAGGTGAGAAAGATGCCCGAGTTCATATAATAATTCGGGATCAAACACGGAAGAAGTTCCTACCCCATATTCAGTAACTAGATACTTGGTCTGTGATACTGATGTTTCATCTGCGGATGACTGTTCCGCTGTTATGATCAGGTAGCCGACAATATCTTCACCTTGAAGCACATGCACAAGAAAACTGTGCGTCCCGGGACCAAGCGGCATAATATGAAGGCTGGAGTTCATAAAATCAGCAAATTCGTTGTTTTGAGAAAGCTCTTTTATCGTATGCTCTGCAAGCTGAAGGACGGGGGCAGGAGCCGTATTTCCATTATAAGTAGAGCCTTGTTCTGCATAAGAAGGTGTATAGTAAGCGTAAAAAGATAAAATGAAGATACACAACATGCTTAGCAGTAATTTTGTTCGTTTCAACGAAATAACACCTTCTTTTCTGCAGGCTAAAAAACGGCACCTGCTGTTCTTATCTACATTTTACCGATGAAAGAACGAGAAAGGTGCTGTTTACTGGAGTGGACCCTAAGAAAGACATGCACTAGTTTTGACGAAAAAGATGATGTTTCCTTATTCTGTGCCGAATGGAGGAAGCGGCCGAATTGGCTACCTTAGATGCATAATTCCACAGCTAACCGTACTTACGTTGATTTTAGGTTCATACTGCCATTTCATTTCGCTGCGTCTGCGATTATATTGTTCCTGAATAGGCAGCTTCTGTTCTTCCTCTGTTTGTTCTTTCAGTAAATCTTCATAGTAAGTATCCAGCACGACTAGTTCTTCTTCTAAGCGGCTTTTTGCAGCATCTGCCCAGCTATAGTCAATTAATCGAAGTTTGCCATGAATATGTTTTTCTAGTGACTCAGCGGCTTGCTTAAGTGGGATTCGCCCTCCTTGAACATGCATATTATCGGGGAGTCTTGGACTTAGTTCTCTTTTATCTAGAACGAGTCCAAAGTCTTCAGCAATTCTGCCTGTCAGCAGTGAAATTCCTAAAAAATGCAGTTCCTCTCTTTTAAGATCACAAGACAGTTCTACTTTAAAGCAGACGCTAAGCCAAGGCTCATAGGCTTTTGGAATCGAGCCGCTGATCTGCCTTTTAGAAGGGAGCTCAAATAAGTTAACGTAAGCTCCACCTTCACGAGAAGCCGTGAAAATTTGTTTGAGTCGAGGACTGCCATAAATTATAGGTTCACGAAGCACACGTCCTGGGCCGAGAACAGGGAGAGCAGGAGCGTTTCCATAGTAGCGTCCTAGCAATGCGTCTTGATTGACGCCGGATGTTCCGAGTTCTGCAGCCGTTTCTAAACTAGCTTGCTGTTTTTGTATTTGTTCAGCCTTTTCATGCGCTTCTTGGTCAAAAATAAACATAAAAGACATCGTCTCCGCAGGAGTGCCTGTTCGGTCTACAAATCCCCAGTAATAAGGTCGATTGGTGAGTGCTTTATCCGCTTCTATGGACAATTTCACCGTAACATGAGCAGGGGATTTTTCAATCACTTGGCAATCCATTGCTTCAAGAAATGTCATAACATAAGACTGAACCTCTTCTTTAGACATTGTCATAAGGAGCTCCCCCTTTTGCGGCTTTTAGTGGAAGAACCAGCTTGCTTCATTTTCATTGGATCTAGAACACTGCCTACTGCATCTTTAACAAGAGAAGCGTCAGGCTGCTGTTTGACCTCTTCTTTAATCGAATGAATGTTATGAGACAGAGCATTCATTTTTTCATTAATTTCGTCTTCGTTTGAGGATTCAAGTATGATTTTAGTGAGACTTTTCTCAATGGATTCTTGTTTCTCAAGACGTTCAAGGATGACGTCCAGTCCGCCGATTACCATCTCGAACATATTAATTTTTTCATGTAAGAGGTGCAAGATATGCTCTTCAATGGTGCCGCGCGTTGCTAAATTATATATATTAACGTCATTTTGCTGACCGAGCCGGTGGACCCGACCAATTCGCTGTTCGACTCGCATCGGATTCCAAGGCAGATCAAAATTAATCATGTTATGACAAAACTGCAGATTAATGCCCTCACCGCCGGCTTCTGTTGCGATCATGACTTGAACCCGACCACGAAATAGATCCATCATCCAGTCTTTTTTACCCCGGTTCATACCACCGCGATAGGGAACAGCTGTTAGACCGCGGTCACGGAAATAATTAAGCAAATACTCCTGAGTAGCTCGGTATTCAGTGAAGACAATCACTTTCTCATTCATTTCACGAATAAGCTCCATCGTCTTTTCTGCTTTGGTGTTGGCTTTTATCGCTTTGATATTGGCAACAAGGTCCCAGATTCGGTCACGCCATGGGGAGTCTGGAGCCATTTTTTTAGATAAATTAACAAGAGTAACGAAAACAGCATCACGACTGCTGCAGACCTCTCTTTGTAAAGTTACCATCGAGAACATGCTGGTCATATTACCACCCGCCGAATGAAACTGATCTTTTACGAAAGCGGTAACTCCATCATAAAGAGCTTGTTCTTCCGGTGAGAGGGTGAGATTAATATTCGTAACTTTCCGTTTCGTAAAGTAAACAGGGCCTTCGCCTCTTCGATTACGGATCATAACTTTAGCCAGCTCATCCTTCAGTTGATCCTCATTTTTAGCCATTCGTTTATCAACCACAAAATTAGCAGCAAAGTCGCCTTGGCGGCCAAGTTGTCCCGGTTTCAAAAGAGTAATGAGATTGAACAACTCACTCAAATCATTTTGCACCGGCGTTGCGGTTAACAAAAGACAATACTTTTTGCGCAATTTCAGCATGAATTGATAATTGGACGTTTTCTTATTTTTTAATTTATGAGCTTCATCAACGATAATCATATCGTAGTCGGTACTCATCAAGATTTCTTGATGCGGGTCGCGTTTTGCTGTATCCATAGAAGCAACCACAATATCATTTTGCCAGGAGTACGCCTTTTTCTGTGCGACAGCTGAGATTCCAAATTTAGAATTAAGTTCTCTTACCCATTGCAGTACAAGGGATGCAGGAACAAGAATAAGAACTTTAGATACGAGACCGCGAATTAAATATTCTTTTAAAATGAGCCCTGCTTCAATCGTCTTTCCAAGACCAACTTCGTCTGCAAGAATGGCACGTCCCGACATTTCAAACAGCACTCTGCGAGCGGTGTCAATCTGATGCGGAAGCGGTGTGAGATCTGGGATATGTTTTAAACACTGCATATCATCAAAACTTGGTATGAGTCCTCTTTCTTCAGCCTCAACGGCAAGTTGAAAAAGACGATAGTCGCCCCATGGTCCGCCTTTGTCTAGTCTACTCGTAAGTTCATCAAGCCAGTTTTGATCAAAGTGAAGTGGAACGGGCAGCGGTTCGGGCTGAAAGCTCGCGCGGGCGGGTGGTATTTTTCTATTCACTGGTGTTATTGCCTCCCCTGTCGTCTCATAAGTATTCATAGTATGGACGAAAGCGAAGAGATTCATAACTAATTCAGCACTTTGCTATAGAAGCGATACGACAAAGTTCCTGATTTTATTTGACTTACAATAGGTGCGTATACATAATGGCTACATACAATATAATTGTATATAATGATTAGACATCATGAAGCAATTTTGTTTTGTACAGCAGTAGGAGGGACACAGGGTGAATAAACAATTCATACAAAGTAATGCAGACTTATCAGCTTATTCTACTTATGAGATCGGAGGCAAGGCTAAATATCTAGCTGCGCCTGCCACAATAGAGGAATTAACTTCTGTACTAGAATTTGCAAAAGAAAAAGAACTAAAACCTTTTTGGTTTGGTATGGGATCGAACATCCTATTCCCGGATGAACCGAAAGAAGATATGATCTTTATCAGTCTTAAGGAACTAAAAGAGACTCATATTGATGAGAAAGGTTGGTTTGTTTCTGCCGGTATGCCGATGTCGCATTTGTCGCTTATTGGGCTGGCTTCGGGAACAGCTGACTTTGATTTTTGTTTTCTGCTCCCAGGAACGGTAGGCGCAGGAATTTATATGAATGCGAAATATTATAACAGACAAATTTGTGACATTCTTGATACTGCCTTTTATATTGATTTGAAAGACCCCGAATTTAAAGTCCAGACCATCCATGTAGATGGATGCGGTTATAGTTACAAGAATTCTATCTTTATGAACAATGATTGGATTATTGTGGGAGCATACTTAAAACATCCTGACTTTAACGCGCTTGAGCAAGGAATTCGTGAAGTGGAAAGACTAGAACAAGTAGTAGAGTATCGAAACCCATCTGTCTTGCCTAATTTTTATAAATACTACACGGCCATGGCTGAGACTTGGGCACAGGATCATCAAGCAGAGGTTCCTGAATCTTTCAAAAGCGTGATTCTGGATCGCGGAAGCAAGTTCCATTTTGATTATCCTTCTTGCGGATCTGTTTTTAAAAACAACTATAATTTTGGTGAACCCATGGGTAAAGTGGTCGATCGGCTAAACATGAGAGGAACAGTGCACGGGGGTGCATCTATTTCATCTTGGCATGGAAATATGATTGTGAATCAAGGTAATGCAAAAGCAGAAGATATCGTACATTTGGTTGAACAAGTGAAGAAATCAGTGAAAGAAGCATTTGATTTTATCCCGGAAGAAGAACTCATTATTGTAGAAAAGAAATAAGATTGGACGCAAATGAATCCCTTCTAAATTAAAAAACCATGTCTGGTTCCTTTTATTAGGAAGCTTGACATGGTTTTTTTGACATTGGCATTTCTAATTAGTGCTTAAAAGAAACGGTAAAACAGGGGGAGAAACTTGTGAAGAATAATGAGTTTATGTTAAAGTTAACATAATAAATATAGCTATTTTCGGGCAAAAAAGCTGGATTTGTTCGTTATGCGCTGAATGTGATGATATGAATTTCTATATCTGTTATTTTCAGAAAGGTGAGAAATTCAAGTGGTGAATAACAAGGAGTTGCAGGCAGAAGAACTAGAAACGTTAGACCAGTTATTAATGACTTTTATCAGGTTTAAGAACAAGATATATGTAGAACAGCAAAAAGAATTTAATCACAAGCTAAATCCCACGAAGATACAAATTATATATATGTTATCTCGTGAACGCCTTATGGCCGTTGAGATTGTGAAGCGACTTCAGCTATCTTCGGGTGCAACCACGATCATCCTTAATCAACTTGAAGCAGAAGGGTACATTACCCGTGCTCGAAGTGAGGAAGACAGACGAATCGTGTGGCTGTTCCTAACGAAGGAAGGCCAGCACATCGCAGATCATTTACGTGAAAATCGCAAACGTGTGAATAAAGAGATTCTAGGGCTTCTATCACAAGAGGAAAGAGTACAATTTCTGGATATCGTAAAAAGAATGGAAGAACGAATCCTTGATGCTCTTACATAAAAGAACCAGACTCTTGAAGCCTAGGCTGCTTGAGTTTGGTCTTTTTTTATAATTTGAACCTTTGAATATGGTCATTCAGATTTTCTTGTAATAGGATTTCTTTTTGTCTAGATCCAAGAAGATCAAAGTGCGGAAATGGATCTCGATGATGAATATATTTGGGATTAAGGTTATGTTCTTTGCACCAGTGCTGTAAACGCTTAAGATCAGAGCAACCTACCTTCGTTACACTGGTTACGCCAGGGAAACGAGGATCTATCCAGTAATGAGTCAGATAAGCAATCTGACCTTCTCTCACTTTTTCTTTCCACTCTTCGAGTTCGCTTCGTGTAATGCCAAAAGCCATGTTATTCATCCTTTGCTTCATTACGATTCGTCATCTATTCTTATATGTTACCTCAAAAATGGGATAGAAGCGAACAAGGATACGGAAAAAAACACCGTATTTATCAGAAAACAATGCCTATAGGAAAGAAGCAAGAGAGGAATTGATGATGATATATGGAGCTTTTTATTACAATACTCATTATGCTCATAATTATCGGGTTATCCAACGTAATTAATCGGTTTGTTCCCTTTATTCCGGTTCCGCTGATCCAAATTGCGCTTGGAGTGGTCTTTGAAGTTGTTCCTTTCGGGATCCATCTCGATTTAAATCCGGAACTGTTTTTTGTACTGTTCATCGCTCCGCTTCTTTATAATGATGGGCGTAAAACACCGCGGGATGAACTATGGAGTCTGCGTACGCCGATTTTGCTGCTTGCACTAGGACTCGTCTTTTTAACGGTTCTTGTAGCAGGTTATGGTATTCATATGCTGATTCCGAGCATACCGCTTCCAGCAGCGTTCGCGCTTGCCGCGATTCTATCTCCGACTGATGCTGTAGCCGTGGGAGCGATGGCTGAACGTGTTCATCTACCTAAGAGTATTTTGCGGACGCTTGAGGGCGAAGCACTTATGAACGATGCTTCCGGTCTGGTCGCTTTTAAATTTGCGCTGGCTGCGACGGTAACGGGTGTATTTTCATTAGCAGATGCCTCTATCAGTTTTGTGGTTATCGCTGTCGGCGGATTGCTCCTCGGTGCCGTAATGTCTTTTCTTATTCGTAAAATTGGAGTGCTGCTTCGAAGATTTGGCATGGAGGACGTAACCGTTCATATGCTCATTCAAATCATTACTCCGTTTATTATTTACCTCGTAAGTGAAGAACTCGGTTTATCCGGAATTTTAGCAGTGGTAGCAGGTGGGATTATCCATGCGATTGACCGGGATCGGGCCGATACGGTTCAGCCGAAAATGCAAATTGTGGCAGAAAGTACTTGGTCCGTAATTGTATATATATTAAATGGTCTTGTCTTTGTTATTCTCGGTATACAGTTTCCTAATGTACTCAGTAAGATTTGGGATAATGGAGCCTTTAATCATGTGCAGATTGTGACCTATATTTTCATTATTACGCTGATCCTGTTTGTTCTGCGGTTTCTATGGATTTATGCCTTTGAGACAACAACGTGGAAAATGAATAAGCAGGAAAAACCTGTGATGAAGCACATTATTTTAACGACCTTATCGGGTGTACGCGGAGCTGTGACGCTTGCCGGTGCCTTTTCGATTCCTTTTGTCCTTATGGATGGGTCCCCTTTCCCAGAACGAGATCTGATTCTCTTTATATCTGCTGGTGTGATTCTGCTGTCACTGATTACGGCAAGTATCGCACTCCCGCTTATTGCAGACAAAGAAGAGAAGGCCGGGGCAGATGTAGTCCAAATACGTGTGTTAACCAAAATATTTGATCGTTCCATCCAAGTGGTTAAGTCCGAGATGAATGATGACAACAAAGCGGCCGTATTGTCGGTAATCGCGGATCTTAACAAATACTTACATCATTATTCGGCCCAAGACGATAAGAAAAAATGGGGAAGTCATTTTCAAAAACAAGAAATGTCCATTCGTATGAAAGCCATTCATGCAGAGCGAAAAGAAATTGAGCATCTCCTGAAAACAGGGGAAGTAAATGAAGAGCTTGGAATGTTCTATTTAAAAGTTCTGGATCGCCGTGAAATTGTCATGTCCAGCCGAATGAAATCGCAGATTTGGTCTTCCTTGCGCAGTATCGGGCGCACGATAGGAAGGGTCTTTATGAAGAAACAGATGGATCAAAATAACCCGATGAGAGAAAGAGTGAAAGCCTCTCGTAATCTTCGTATCCAGACCTGTGAAAGTGCGATTACAGCCATCCGAAGTCAAATGAATGATGAAAACAGGGCTGCATCGCTGACCATTATTTCTAATTATGAACGGATCAACTTCATGCTTCGTGAAGGAGCTACCGAACTCGATGATAATGCTTTTAATGAAAAGAAATTAGAGCTGCAAATTAAAGCAATTCAAGAGCAACGGAATGCCGTTCAAGAGTTATTTGAAATGGGCGATATCCACCGGAATATGGCTGCTTCTTTGCGCCAATATATAAATAATCTGGAGTCTAATCTTCTGAGTGAAGAGTAAAGAAATATGCTTTATTGGAAGAGAGTTGTCCTGTTGCCGGTCTGGTGATGGGTCAACTCTTTTCTTTTGCTTTATTATAAAGAGATTTTGCAGGAGTATTTTTTTACAGATCAAAATTTATATATTTCCTCACCGTTAGTGGGATACTACGGAGCATGTTATGTACACAAGATAAATGTAAGGTGAGGAATAATATGACACTAAGAAAATGGTTCATTGCACTAACATCCGCTATACTTGTATGTGCTATGATCGCCTCCGAGGCAAAAGCTAGTCAGCCTGACCTGATGGACCGAACATATTATGAAAAAAGAGGGGATATTGTATGGGAGGTTCCTATTTCCCAAAAACAGATCGCTTTCACCTTTGATGATGGACCGGATGAGCAGGAAACCGTGCAGATTTTAGAGCTGCTTAAAAAATATGATGCAAAAGCTACTTTTTTTGTTATAGGCGAGCAATCTAAAAAGAAAAGTCATCTTATTCGTAGGGAACTTGAAGAAGGTCATGAAGTAGGGAATCACACCTATTTTCATACTTTTGGTGATAAAATCAAGAAAAAAGAGGATTACATGAAAGAGCTTGAAGACACAGATCGCATCATTGAAGAGGCAGGGGGACCCAAACCGACACTCTTCCGCCCACCGGGCGGTGTCTATAACGACATTGTACTGGACAGTGCTAAAAAGAGGGGATATACAATTGTGCTCTGGTCTTGGCATCAGGATACAGGGGACTGGAGTAGACCAGGAAAACAGCGTATTATTAATAAAGTACTTCGTAATGTTCGAAACGGTGATATCGTTCTTTTTCATGATAATGTACACGGACAGAGTCAGACGATAAAAGCATTGGAACGAATTTTGCCCGAACTGAAAAAGCAAGGGTATGAATTTGTGACTGTATCGCAGCTGCTCAAGACGAAGGAAAAGGAAGTAATGGAATTACCTTAAATCATGGGGTGTATGGAAGAAAAGGGGAGAAATAAAGATATGAATGGAAACAGCAGGGCTGATATTCGCGCAGGTATTGAAGTTGATATTGTACTTAAACAGGATCAAAGAACAGGGAAATTAACGAGAGGGATTGTTAAAGATATTTTAACCAACTCCCCGTCGCATCCCCACGGCATCAAAGTTCGACTTGAAAACGGTCAGGTAGGCAGAGTAAAACATATTTTACAGAAGTAAATAGATAGCGCAGCATTGAATTCAAAAAAGATAAGAAGGACTCCGTATGTAGGAGTCTTTTTTTGTTTTTGACTAAGAATTTCGCTTCATAAATTCTTTCAATATATGATTGTTTTTACTTTTTTGTTGAAAATTAAGTCGAAAGTGAGTACTATAACCTGTAAGCGATTCATTTATATAATTGTAAATCGATTTACATTCATTCAAATCAAAAGATCATCTACATAGGAGGCAGAAGAATGAGCAATTTTAAAGAGCAACTCATTGCACACTATAAGTTCGACAATGCAGCACACCTTGGTGAAGACAGCTCTGGAAATGGGCATGATGGAGCAGCTAAGGGAACAATGAAACCTGAAATTTCACGTATCTCTGGCAGATCTGCAGCTACCTTTCCAGGAGGAGCAAATGGAACTTCATATATACAGCTACCATCTAATTTGCTAGGTGATGTAAGCGATAACACGGGTCTGACCGTGACGGCATGGGTCAATTTCGGTAAAGGGTCGAACGTATGGGAACGTATTTTTGACTTTGGTAAAGGCGAACAAGGGCCTTATGCATTTTTGACACGTCAGTTAAGAGGGACTCTGTATGCTGGAGATGATCTGGTTGTAGACCCGGGCCGGGGATTTGCTGCCGGAGAGTGGATGCATATCGCATTATCGGTGACAGGTACCGAGGGTGGTAAACTAAGCAGTGCCGGTCCGATTGTCTATGTAAATGGAGAAAAAGTAGCAGATGGTTCCATCAGTCAAACTTCCAGTGGGACGTATGCTAAGCTGCGCAGTTGGTTTGATACGTTTACCGAAACTTCGAATTATAGCCAAAATTATATTGGACGTTCTCAGTATGCAGCAGACGTGGACTTTACAGGTTCGTTATCTGATTTCCGGATTTATCGAGATGGTCTGACGATTGATGAAGTGATTGAAGTTATGTGCGAATCATTGACGGATGAAGAAATTGTCAAACTTGCCGGAGATAAATATTTATCTTTTCCAACGAAAATTGTTACGAAAGACGTTGCATTACCTGATAGTTTACTAGGCGGTAAAGTACAAGTGAGCTGGAACTCGAGTCGTCCGGAATCTCTTTCTCATACAGGTGAGCTTCAGTCCATTACTTCTGCTGAGGAAATTACACTCCGTGCGGTATTAAGTAAAGGGGAAAGTACGCTGAGCAAACATTTTGAGATATCGGTTGTACCGGAACAGCTTCCGCCCTATACAGTAACGATTCACGGAGATCAGAAAGTTGCTGATATTAGTGAAGTGATGTATGGACTATTTTACGAGGACATCAATAATGCGGCGGATGGCGGAATTTACGCTGAGCTTGTGCAGAATCGCTCGTTTGAATCCTTTGCGTTTGATACTTACTCACCTGAATCGGGGGAATGTGGTTGTTCCACTGGCCGGAATCGTGATCCTTTGTTTGCATGGTCTGGAGATACCCATCTGATGAACCCGCAAAATAAAGGCGGCTTAAATGAACACTTTGGACAGGATGATCCAGAAGTGAACGCTTATTATGTAACGGTTCAGAATGGTGCAACGATTCGCAATCGCGGGTTCTCGGATTCCAATCAACATTGTGCAATGTCGATTAAGCAGGGAGAAGACTATAACTTTACTGTTTGGGCGAAAGCGGATGCTCCAGGTACGATAACCGTTCAATTACAAGATGCCAATAATGAGCCGATTAGTGAGCCGATCACACTGCATGTAGAAGGTGGAGGCTCATGGAAGAAATATGGTGAGCAAGATAAGCAAATCATTACTCTCACAGGTACGGGAACGGCTCTTGGTCAGCTAGCTCTTAGCTTTGAAGGTGATATTTCTATCGATATGGTGTCACTTACGCCACAAGATGTGTGGGGAGCAGACCCTGAGGAGAAAGGGATATCCGCTTCAGCTCATGCTAACTACAAAGGAAATCCAAATTATCGACTGAGAAAAGATCTAATTCAAGCGCTTGCTGACCTGCATCCCACATTTTTACGTTTTCCTGGCGGCTGTATCTCCGAAGGATCTTTCATTTGGGAGAATGTATATGACTGGAAGGACTCTGTAGGTCCTGTAGAGCTGAGAAAAGAGAATTATAACGTTTGGGGTTATATGATGACGATGGGACTTGGCTATATGGAATACTTCCAATTAGCTGAGGACTTGAATGCTCTTCCGGTGCCGGTTATGGCATGCGGGGTTCTGTGTCAGGCGCGTTCTGATTATGCACATCCGGCAGGCGGCGCTTTGAGGGAGTACTATATCAAGAACTTTACAGACTTGATCGATTTTGCACTTAGCACGGATACGGAGCATAACGAATGGGCACAAGTACGTAGCAGTATGGGACATCCGGAGCCATTTGATCTTCGCTACCTCGGTGTGGGAAATGAAAACTGGGGAAATGAATTTTTCGCCAACTTTGAAGTATTCAAAGCTTCGATTGATGAATATATGAAACGGAACTATCCGGAGCATGAACTCTATATTATCTCTACCGTTGGTGCACAGGCGGATGATGATGCTTATCAGCAAGGATGGAAATTCCTTAGTGGTAATCTCACGGGATCAGCTCAAGTTGCTTTTGCAGATGGCAAAGAGGTAATTGAAGAGACGGTAACCTGGTACGAGAATCAGAAGAACTACATGGATACGATTGCTGATGAGCATTACTATAGATCTAATGAATATCTCTTGAACAATGCGGATCGTTATAACTACTATGACCGCGCCTATCACGAAGATGGAAGTATAGACTTTAAAGAGACTTCCAAGGTATTTGTCGGTGAATATGCATCCACAGATAAAAATACACTGGCAGGGGCTATCGCCGAAGCTGCGATCATGACCAGTTTTGAAAATAATGCGGATGTCGTTCGCCTGGCAGCATATGCGCCGCTGTTCAATAAGGTACTGACAGATGGTACGTACCGCTGGACGCCGGACTGCATTTGGTTTGATGATGAAACGGTGTGGTTTACACCGAACTATTATGTACAGCAAATGTTTGCTAAAAGTGTTGGTGAAGAGGTACTTCGTACATCGTTCGGGACGTACAGCAAAGGTAAGCCCGTGGAACTTATTCCGCACGGCGGGATCGAAATCGCTGCAGGTAATGCCGATATTCTCGTGAAGAGAGTGGTTGTCACTTCGAACAAGGATGGGAGTATTCTTTTTGAAGAAGATTTCCGGGTACAAGAAGGACCAAGTGAAGCATGGAGTCTCATTCCTGGATCGGAAGGTTATACATCCGTTCCTGGCAAAGGATTGATCTTGACGGCACAGGAGAGCGGGCTAAACGGGTTGTACCTTCTGAATGATGAATGGACTAACTATAAGGTGCAGGTAGAAGCAAGCCGGATTAAGGGTGAAGATGGATTCTATATCGGTGTAGGTCTGACCGACATTACTCCTGAGAAAAAAGACGTAATCGAGTATGCGATCGCTTATGGCGGTCAAGCAACAGGTGTGAAAGTGTATAAACAAGGAATCGAAGGTTATACGCTAGGTGATTATTCGTCCAGTACAGCAGCTGGAAACCTGAGAGCGGCAAACTATGAACCGCTGGAGAATGAGAAGGATTATGTGATTACCGTGAATTACGGTGGAGAGAAAGGAAAGAACTTGATCTGCTCTTATACAGACGGGCAATTTACTAGTAAAACACTGGATTACAAGCTGGAAGCATATAACCGAGAAGTATTCCACTCCGTTACGAGAGATGCACAGCATGTATATGTGAAATTGGTGAATGCGGATGGTGTGGACAAGGCTACACAGATTAACCTGGAGAATCTGATTGTTCAGCCTAATGCAACACTGGTTACACTAAGCGGAGAAGAAAATCTGCTTCATGTTCCGAATGTTAACAAGAAAAACGATGAGAAAATTACACCGCAGCAACAAAGCATAGAACTGCAAGGAGATAGCGTTGTAATTAAGCTCCCTGCGAATTCTGTAAGCTTGTTGGTGATATCGATCTAAACTAGATATGCTATTTAATCCTTCATCTTGTAGGGCGCATTGGCGCTCCTGCCAGGATGGAGGTTTTTTGCATTTATAAGCAATAAATCATTTAATACCCAACTGAAATTTAGAGTCAACAGAAGATACCTAAAGTAAATACCCTACACTTTTACAGAGTTTGGTCTACTCCTATAATTGAATTTGAAGGAGGAGACAGCTTATGCGTTCGAACTACAGACAATTTATTCGAAATGTTCCGCTTCATCTTATGATTTTGCCTGGTCTGCTCATCATTATTGTATTCGGTTACATTCCAATGGCCGGGCTCTCCATTGCTTTTCAAAATTTTTCTCCCATTGGCGGATTTAAAAACGTAAACTGGGTGGGCCTGGACAATTTCAGATATCTGTTTGATCTGCCTGGTTTTAGACAGGTGGTATGGAATACGGTATTCATATCTGTCATGAAAATTGTTTCGGGTCTTGTGATTCCAGTGTTCGTTGCCTTATTGCTAAATGAGGTAGGAAGAACAGGATTCAAGCGAACAATTCAAACGGTAATCTATATGCCGCATTTTTTTTCATGGGTTATCCTAGCCGGTATTATTGTAGACGTGTTATCCCCAAGTAGCGGGCTCGTTAACATGTTTCTTAAAGCGATAGGTATAGAACCTATTCAATTCCTCGCTAGTAATGAATGGTTTCCCTACATACTTGTTATTACGGACCAATGGAAAGAATTTGGTTTTGGTACGATTATTTATTTGGCGGCACTTACGAGTATTGATAAGTCTCTTTATGAGGCATCCGTCATGGATGGCGCGGGAAGATGGAAGCAGACATGGCACATTACGCTTCCAGGGATTCGCCCTATCGTCATTTTAATGGTTACGCTTAGTCTTGGAAATGTGCTTAATGGTGGATTTGACCAGGTATTTAACCTTTACAATCCACTCGTCTATGAATCAGGAGATATTCTGGATACGATGATCTATCGGATTGGTTTGCAGGATGCGCAATATTCGGTATCCACAGCACTTGGTCTTATTAAATCTGTAGTATCCTTCGTTTTCATTGGACTCGGTTATTATTTAGCTTATCGCTTTGCCAATTATCGGATTTTCTAGAAAGGAGGCAAGACCATGCACCATACTTCGAGAGCTTATCGATGGTTTTTAGGGTTCAATTACGTCATTCTTACCGTTCTTGCCTTGCTTTGTCTGTTTCCGATCGTTAATATTTTGGCCATCTCTTTTAGTTCAAGTGATGCAGTCAAAGCGGGAAGCGTCACATTCTGGCCTGTAGATTTCACTTTCTCGTCGTATAAATATATTTTGGAAAATAAACAATTTCTAAATTCGTTTGGTACAAGTCTCCTTCGTGTTGTACTTGGGGTCTCGACGAATCTGATCTTTACGATTCTTGTCGCCTACCCTCTCTCTAAAGAGGCATCTAAATTCCGTTCAAGAACCATCTATGCCTGGCTGTTCGTATTTACGATGTTGTTTAGCGGGGGGCTTATTCCGGGTTACCTTGTAGTGAAAGAAGCGGGTTTACTCGATTCGATTTGGGCGCTCATTTTACCGGGAGCTGTGCCTATTTTCAATGTACTGCTCATGCTTAATTTCTTTCGAGGCTTACCCAAAGAGCTGGAAGAAGCATCATGGATGGATGGGGCGGGGCACTTTCGAACATTATGGAGCATTTATCTGCCGATCTCGCTTCCTAGTATCGCAACGATTACACTGTTTTCTATGGTGGGTCACTGGAATGCGTGGTTTGACGGCATGATTTATATGAAAAGTCCAGATCACTACCCGCTTGCTACCTACCTTCAGTCCATGCTACAGCAGGTTACCATGATTCAGAGCGAGATGATGACGCTTGAAGATGCAACGTTACTTAGTCAAATATCAGACAGAACAACGCAGGCATCACAAATCTTTTTGTCAGTTATTCCGATCCTGCTTGTGTATCCATTCCTGCAGAGATATTTTGTTCATGGTCTTGTTGTCGGAAGTGTTAAGGGATAAGATCATGGGTAGGGAAACCAAATGGAGGAGCCGATTTCTGGCTCCTTTTTTCCTATAAGGAGGGAGATTCGGGGGATGATGAAACATGTCAGGGGAAGCTGCAAAACGAATTCGATTGTCTTCAAACTAATGATTGCCTTTGTCTTTGTTATTCTGCCATTGTACGGGATAAGTATTATGATTACGCATTATAGCTCCACACAGATGCAGGTCGAAGTAGAACGGGCTCACGAATCGAAACTGGATTTCTACCATAACCATCTACAATTCGAACTGGAACGAATGAGCGGACTCGTAAATGAATATTCATTTGATGAACCGATGTCTACCTTAAGTACACGAGCAGCTATTATGAGCAGGTATGATGTAACTTCAAGTCTGAATAATATACATAACAAACTGAGTCAGATCATGGCGGCAAGTCCGTACATTAGTGATGTTGTATACTATGTCCCCGCTCTCCACAAAAGAGTCACTGCCACCGACGGTATCCGTAGTGTGGAAGATGATGAATGGAGAAACCTGCTGGCAACGATGGGAAACCTGAATGGCGAATTGTCCTATTTGAATAACGATCTCTATTTTCTTAAAAGTAATCCTTATAATATGAATTACGAAGAACCACCCAATTTCATATTAGGTATACATTTAAATGTTCAAGAGCTTAAGCAGAGGCTACAACAGCTCTCAGAAAAAGGGGGAAGCGACATTACCCTCAGTTTCGGTGATAAGCAGCAAGTCGTAATCTCTTCATCAGATCAGGTTACTTCTATTTCGCTATTGGATGTGCAGAATCCAAAATCTCAGGATTCACCGCAGATGACAAGATATCAGAGCGATCATTTCTTGCACTATTCACTCTATGATCCAGAGCATTCTTTTCTGCTTACTTCGAGCATTGCTGATAATGTACTTGAGGCACCTTTAGAGCAGTACAAACTATGGCTATGGATTTTAACAGTGATGTCCATCGTAATTATTCTGATTTTTTCATTTTCAATCTACAGATCCATTCACAAGCCATTATCTGCGCTAGTTAAAGGTTTTCGTATGGCAGAGCAAGGTCATACCAACATTTATATACCTCATTCCAGACGGGATGAATTCGGATATTTATACTCTCGCTTTAACCATATGATAGAGCGCTTACATATTTTAATTGAGGAAAATTATATTGCTCGGATCCGAACCAGCGAAGCCGAGCTTAAGCATCTACAGTCGCAGATACAGCCTCATTTTTTATACAATAGTCTATTCAGTATTAAACAAATGGCTGAAGTTGAAAATGTAGAATTAATACAGGAATTCACCGATTATCTCGGTCAATATTTTAGATATATGTCTAGAGACTCGCAAGCAGAGGTTTCTCTTGGAGAAGAGATGGACCATGCTCTGGTCTACGCAGCGATTCAAAAAATAAGGTTTGGATCAAGGATACAATTGCAAATCGAAGAGATGAATTCAGAATACAGAGCGATAACCGTTCCCCGGGTCATTATGCAGCCTATTGTAGAAAATGTTTTTGAACATGCATTATCCAAACGCAGCTGCGGAGGTGTACTTAAGATTTCTTACAAGGCACACCATGGTAAGTTTTCTATAAGAATAGAGGATGATGGGGATCAGTTAACCGATGAAATCCTGAATGACCTTGAGTTTGCTTTACAAGAGTCAGTACAGCGTCATGAGAGTAAAGAGATCACAGGTCTTATCAACGTCCATCAAAGATTGCGGATTAAGTTCGGAGCAGAATACGGTCTTACCGCACGGCGCAGTAAACTGGGCGGTCTATGCATCATAATGAATGTACCAGGGAGAGGAAAATTACAGGATGCAGCGGATGCTAATTGTAGATGACGAACCCGTTATTTTGGATGGATTACATGCTTTCTTTCAAAAAGCGGATTTTCAGGATATGGAGATTATCAAGGCTTATTCTGCTTTTGAAGCGATGGAGTGGCTAAATACGGTCAAAATTGATATTGTACTTAGCGATATCTGTATGCCTGGCATGGATGGAATGGAGCTAATCGAGAAAATTATGGATCGGTGGCCAAGATGCAAGGTATTGCTACTGACAGGGCATAACGAATTCGATTACGCGCACCAGGCGATACGAAATCCTTGTGTTGTAGATTACCTGTTAAAGACAGAAGGTATGGCTCAGATCCGTGCAGCAGTAGAACGAGCGCTTAAGCAAATCTCGGAAGAGAATGACTTCCGTTATCAGCATGCCTGGTTCAAGAGTAAGCTGCCGAGGGTTCTTCCTCAATTGCAGCGGCAATTGCTGCTTGATGTAATGAAACGAACGGAAAAGCAAGGTATTGCTTCACTTCAAGAAGAACTGGATGCCGTACAGCTTTCTCTCCGGTCAGGAGAATCTGTAATTCCCGTAATCATTCGAGTAGAGGACTGGAGCCAATATCAATCTCATGCGGACCGAAGCCTGATTCGCTATGCTGTTGCCAATGTCGCTGAGGAGTTACTTCAAGATAAGACTATTGTTAAGGCTATTGATCTTGATTATCAGATGATTGTCTGTTTGATACAACCTTTGGCAGAACACTCACGCTTTCCCTCAAATCAACAGGAGAGATGGGAGCAGACCTATCGTTTTGTCTATGGAACGCTTGAGTCCGTGCAGCAATCTTGTGCGGATTGTTTGAAATTGTCCGTATCGATTATGGTAAGTGATCAGGCTGTGGGATGGGCAGATCTTAATACAACGATTGCAAGGTTGCGATTGTCTATCCATGATGGGCCTGGGCTTGGGATGGAAAAGCTGCTTCGTGTACAACTTCAGTCTGATTCAGACTATTCACCAAACCTATTCAGTCAGCAGGCGGTGGCTGCTCTTCATATGGATCAGGTTAAAGAGCGGATCACTGCGGGTGAAAGAGAATGGCTTGACTCGTTTCATAAATGGACGGAAGCAGCGCAGGAGGGACTTCAAGATCCTTTTTTTCGAATGAAGATCATCACAGGAGCAGGAAATGGACTAATAGAAATACTTCATGAACTCGGTTTGTATGAGTCAGCCATGGAGGAAATAACGCTCTCCCGTATGCTTCATTACAATATACATACACCATGGCCAGAGCTGCTGGTTTTCTATCAGTCAGCATTCGAATGGATTATTTCCAAAAGGAGCGATACTCGCTTGAATGACCAGTCTCAAATCTTGATTGCTATTCATCATTACATCAAACATCACTTAGAAGATGATCTCTCTCTAACCCGCATTGCACAGGAGGTTTCCTTGAATCCTTCCTATTTATCCCGCTGGTATAAACGGATTACAGGAAAGGGGATATCTGACTACATTCATGATAGACGGATTGAGCGTAGCAAAGAATTATTACTAGGTTCAAACTGTAAAATGCATGAAATATCCGCTAAGGTCGGATTTAGCGACCAACATTATTTTTATCGGTTTTTCAAGAAAGCGATCGGTTGTACCCCCCAAGAGTACCGAGAACAAAAAAATTAGCAAAGGATTGAGAATTGGTAAATCAAAGATACCAGATGTCATCTTCGTCCACTCGATGTGACAGCGCTTTCTTTATAAAATGAATACATAACTCGGGGATGAATAAAAAGGGGGATTCACATGAATATATCACTTAAGAAGTTCTCATTACTTACGTTATCGATGGTACTAGCAGCGACGCTATCCGCTTGTTCGTCAGGTGCAGGAAGTGAAGAGGTAGCAAGCCCAAGTACGCAGCAAGATGCGGGAGGACCGCTTACAAAGTATGATCCAACCATCAAGCTTACGTCTACTATGGCTGAAACTGGAAAAGAAACCTTAGCTGAAGGAGATACTCAAGCGAGTAATATTTGGACCAGGGGCTATAAGGATGAACTCGGTATTGAAGTAACCTATGATTGGATTGTTCCGGATACCAACTACAATGATAAAATGAACGTTACGCTTGCCAGTGGAGATTTGCCGGATGTGCTGAAAGTGAGTGCCGTTCAATTTGAACAGCTGCATGAAGCCGGGATGCTTGAAGATTTGACAGAAATATATGACAAATACGCATCCGATCTTGTAAAAGAATTTATGTCCGCTGAAGATGGAGCAGGTCTTAAACCGGTAACCAAAGATGGGAAAATATACGCGATGGTTAGTTTCCCAGGATCACTAGACTCTTCGGATATGATCTGGATTCGCCAAGATTGGCTCAAAAAAGTGGGACTGGAAGCTCCGATATCTATGCAGGAGTTGATTAAGATTGCGGAAGCCTTCACATTTGAAGATCCAGATGGAAATGGAAAAAATGATACGTTTGGTATTGCACTGAACAAGGATTTGCCGATTAACGGTTTCTTGCTTGGGTATCACGGCTACCTTGAGACATGGATTAAGGATGAATCGGGTCAGGTGGTGAATGGTACCGTACAACCTGAAGTGAAAGAAGGGTTACGAGAACTGCAGGACCTGTATAAAAAAGGCGTAATTGATCCTGAGTTTGGTGTTAAGGATTTTGCCAAAATGATGGAAGATGTGAATGCAGGCAAATCAGGCATGTTCTTTCTGCCGCAATGGGCACCTTTTCAAGTTAGCAGTATGATTAAGAAGGATCAAAATGTAGACTGGATGCCATATCCTGTTCAGTCCATCGATAATGAGCCAGCGAAGACACAGAATCACCTAAGTTTAGGAGGAATCTTTGCGGTTCGTAAAGGCTATGAGCACCCTGAAGCATTAATCAAACTGCTCAATTTCCAAGCAGAAAAAATGTTTGGTGAGTCTGCAGAAACAGAACGGGCTGACTATCTGAATGGATTAACAGGACTTGGTTTTCAAAATGCAACGGTGTCAAACCTTCCTGCCAACAAAAACGTAAAAGCACAAGATGAAGTAGAGAAGGCGATCAAAACAGGAGGCACATCAGGACTTGGACTCGAAGCCAAGCTTTTCTATGAAGATATTATGGATTACCGTAATGGGAACCTCGATAAATGGCATATGGAACGTATTTTCGGACCAGAAAGCTCACAGGGCGTAATTAAATATTATCGGGATAATGATTTAATTGTGATGAATGAGTTTATCTACGCACCGACAAAGACGATGAACACGAAGCAGGCAACATTGGACAAACTGAGAGCAGAGACGTTCCTGAAAATTATTTATGGCAACCTGTCCATTGATGAGTTTGATAACTTTGTTACTAATTGGAAAAAACTCGGCGGTAATCAAATTACGCAGGAAGTAAATGAAGTAATCAATGCTAGTAAGTAAGCTTTCTGTTATCAACTAGATTGAAACAATCCGTAAGAGATGAATCATTGGGTAAGACCTATATCAATACAAAAAGGGCCTCCGTATAGGACAATGTCATTTAGTTAAGGCGTATGCTAAAAGAGCAGGTTATCGAAAAGATAACCTGCTCTTTTTTGTGAACAAACGAGAAATGAGACTTGACAAGCAGGTGGAAATGTGTGGCGAAGCCCCTTGAGACAAGGAGGTTACGCCAATGAACGAGTACGCTAATTCACTAAAACAATCACTAACATCCCTTATACACGAAAATGTCTTCGCACCTGCACCTTATGTCAAAAACCCTGAAACAGATTTTACCAGAAAGAAAAAACTGCCCTTTGAAACGGTCATGCAACTTCTCATCTCAATGGGTGGCAATAGTATATATAAGGAACTCTTGGAATCAGAGGGCTATGACGTAAACACCGCAACCACGTCCGCTTTTGTACAACAGAGAAATAAAATTCTACCCTCTGCTGTGGAATTTTTATTTCATGAATTTACGCGTTTGTTTACGGATATTAAGCACTATCGTGGGTATCGATTACTTGCCGTTGATGGTTCGGATATGCATATCGCAACGAACTCTGCGGACACAGATACCTATTTTCAAAGTGGACCGAACACAAAAGGTTATAACCTTCTGCATTTGAACGCGACCTATGACCTTTGCAACAGACTTTACGTGGATGCCCTTGTTCAGCCACGAAGATTGTGCAACGAGGGAAGGGCAATGGCAGATATGGTTGACCGTTCTCCTATCCAAGGCAAAGCCATAGTTATTGCCGATCGAGGCTATGAAAGTTACAATAACTTCGCGCATATTGAACGAAAAGGCTGGAACTACGTCATACGGGTAAAGGATGTAAACTCCAATGGTATTCTTTCGGGCTTACGTTTGCCTTCTAGTAGAGAGTTTGATATTGATGTTCATCGGACACTCACCAAAAAACAAACCCAAAAGGTCAAGGCTCAGCCCGAGATTTACAAGTTCATCCCTTCCACTTCTACATTTGATTTTTGGATCTGCATGAGCGCATCTTTTATCCCATTTCCTTTCGGGTTGTTCGTTTTATCCTGCCGAGTGGCACTTATGAAATCATTACCAATCTTTCCTCTACTGATTTCCCACCTGATGAAATCAAATCAATTTATAACATGCGTTGGGGCATTGAAACCTCTTTCAGAGCATTAAAATACACCGTTGGTCTGACAAATTTTCACGCAAAGAGGCAAGATTCCATTATCCAAGAGATTTTCGCAAAAATGATCATGTACAATTTTACTGAAATGATTACCTCGCGCGTAGTTATCTCCCAAATTATAAACGGTACCCATATCAAGTCAACTTTACAGTCGCTGTTTATGCTTGTAGACATTTCCTGCGCTTACGAGACGATGAACCCCCACCCGATTTGGAAGCGCTGATTCGTAAAAACATCTTGCCGATTCGATCCATTCGTCAAGGACAGAAGAATACACGAAAAATCCGGTATAGATCCGTTGTTAGCTTCGTCTATAGAGTAGCATAATCCGTTTCACACCAACTTTTTTAGCGGATATTTCATCCGCTTTGTTTGCTGTGCGTTTTTTTTTACTTACACAAAAAAACAGCACAGGACTTTTTCCCGTGCTGTTTTAAATTTAATTCAGGTGTTGTCTTTAAAGCTTAACTAAATGACATTGCCGTATAGGAGTCCCTTTTTATTTTTTTACATCAATAAAGTGTTTGCTTTCTGCTGTATCGTATGTGACTTTTTTCTGGGTGTTCGCTAGTTTGAAGCAGGCATTCCTGAAAACATCATGATTTCTTTGCTCTGCATACATTAAATAGAGAGTACGGATTGTAACAGCACAGAGGGAGGCGAAAAAAGATGAAATCCTCAGCAGATATTATGTCACAGACCGAAAGGTTTGGCGCCCATAATTATCATCCACTTCCAATTGTCATTCATAAGGCGGAAGGGGTGTGGGTAGAAGACCAAGAGGGACGTCGTTATATGGATATGCTTAGCGGCTATTCTGCTCTGAATCAGGGGCATCGTCATCCTCGCATTATTGAGGCACTCAAACGACAAGCAGACGAGGTTACGCTAACATCAAGAGCTTTTTATAATGCTCCTCTCGCAGAACTGATGGAAACACTTACGAAATTAACAGGGAAAAATAAAATTCTGCCCATGAATACAGGTGCAGAAGCAGTAGAGACGGCGGTGAAAGCGGCAAGGCGCTGGGCTTACCGTGTTAAGGGAGTGAGCCCTGATCAAGCAGAGATTATCGTTTGTGAAGGGAATTTTCATGGAAGAACAACAACAATAACATCCTTCTCATCAGAACCGTTGTATAAAAGAGAGTTCGGACCTTTTACTCCAGGATTCACTATTATTCCTTATGGGGATATTGATGCGTTAAGGGCTGCAATTAAGCCGAGTACGGCAGCCTTTTTAGTAGAGCCTATTCAGGGTGAGGCTGGAATTGTCATACCCAGGGATGGGTATCTGCGGGAAGCAAGAGAGATATGTGATCAAGAAAATGTATTACTTTTAGCCGATGAAATACAGACTGGGTTCGGCAGAACAGGAAAGCGGTTTGCATGTGATTGGGAGCAGGTAGTTCCGGATATATACATCATGGGAAAAGCACTTGGAGGAGGCGTACTGCCTGTATCTGCGGTTGCTGCTGATCACGATATTCTTGGATTGTTTGAACCAGGATCCCATGGTTCTACTTTTGGAGGGAATCCACTGGCAAGCAGTGTAGCCATAGCTGCACTAGCAGTGATAGAAGAAGAAAAGCTGGCAGAGCGCTCTCTTGATCTTGGCAAGAACATGCTGAATAGATTACAATCGATGAATTCTCAGGATATTGTAACCATTCGTGGCCGCGGATTATTTATTGGCGTAGAAACGAAGGGACCAGCTCGGCCGTATTGCGAGAAATTGATGCAGCTAGGACTGCTATGTAAAGAGACACATGAAACCGTAATTCGTTTGGCTCCTCCGCTTATCATATCGGATCAGGACCTGGAATGGGCAATAAAGCAATTGGAGCAGGTGTTTACGTAATAATGACAATGGTAAACTAACAAAAACCGCCATTTTATTAGTTTCTTGCGTAAAACAACGAAATGTATAAAAGTGTGTCAACTGTCAGTGCAACTAATGTCGGGCAGGTCAGATCTACTCGCTCTCGAATAATGTCAAAAAAATGGTTTTTATTTTGTATATAATAATTCAGGTAGACGTTAGTCTGCCTTTTTTTTGCACCAGAAACAAAAATAGTTTTACTTTTTCCATATCAAACGCTTACAATAAGATCGTCCGACATTTTTCGATTATTATTTCAATCATTCGTCATTATTTACGTTATATATCCTTAGACTTGAGGTGGCTTACACTGCTATGGTTCGATATCACTTATTTACCAAGATTGTACTTCTCATTGTAATTATGCTAATTCCTGTTGTACTTTTATACAGTTATTCGAACAAAATGACAACAAACGTCGTTGTGAATGAACTCAATCGTTCTAGTAGTAATCAACTCGCTTTTTTTCAAAGTCAGGTGAATACAAGTATCGAGGAATTATCCTCTTGGCCTATTATATTAATCCATGATCCGGATATTGAGAGCTTTGAACATGAGGATTTGGAGAGTGAATATTTAGATTTGGATCTTATTAACCATGTGAAAAGAATACAGAATAAGCTAAGTATTCAGGAAAGCTCCTCGAATTGGAGAAGCAATTTGAGCTTATATTCACCTTCTATGAAACGCGTGATTACCGAAAATGATTCCAGAACATACGATAGCAGGGAACTAGATAACGCCAATTTACCTGGCTGGCAGGTACAAAAAGTGACATCAGAGAAGGATGAGCGCTACCTTTTCTCCTGGTATACAGCAGCTCCATATTCTGCTAAGGATATAGTGGAAAATGCGAGAAGTATTATCAAGCTTGAATTCGATAGTACCAACATCCAGGATATGCTGGACAAGTTTAAAAGTAATGGAAGAAGAGATCCTTTTTATTATATACCTGGGACAGGCACTATTTATAACCGAACAGCGGATATTGACCGAAGTACGGAACTATTGGAACAACTGGATTTTACCGAAATTAATGATGTGGATTATCGCACTATAGAGCTTGGGGACGATATTTATAGTGTTCACACCGTCGTGTCACCTGCAACGGGCTGGTATTTAATTGATTATATTCCGCTTACTGATGTGCTTGCTCCAATTAAAGATTCCAATCGGTTGTTTTACGGAGCGGTTGCCTGCCTTTTATTTATGAGTTTCTTGGCAGCGTACTTGTTATATGTACAAGTGCAGATCCCAGTCAGAGCGTTAATGCACGGCTTTCAGCGTTTAAAGATTGGAGATTATTCCGTCCGGCTTCAGCCCAAAGGACGGAATGAATTCAGCTTTTTATCGGAGCGATTTAATTCCATGGTTATACAGATCCAGGAGCTATTCGAGCACGTATACCTTGAACAAATCCAAGTGCGTGAAGCTCGGCTGAAGCAACTTCAGTCTCAAATCAACCCTCATTTTTTTTATAATTGTTTCTCTTATATTACGAGTATGGCGAAGCTCGGAAAAACGGATGCAGTTGTGGCGATGTCTCATAACCTTTCCCGCTATTATCGTTATACAACACGTCAAGAAAGGGACCTTGTTCCTATGAAAGAAGAGATTGCCTTTGTGATCTCCTATTTAAAAATTCAAAAGATGAGAATGAGCCGTCTGGATTATGTAATGGAAATACCAGAAGAAATGATGGAACAGCTGGTTCCTCCTCTTGTCCTTCAGCCGCTGATCGAAAATGCAGTCATTCATGGAATTGAGCGGTCTGCAGATGCGTCTTTTATTCGCGTATCAGGATTCGAAGATGAGGGGCGAATGTGCCTTCAAGTCGAAGATGACGGACTTGGTATGGATGATGAGGCAATGAGTTTATTACAAGATCAGCTTGCAAGACCTATGGACGAACACAGCGGTTGCGGATTATGGAATGTGAATCAGAGACTGCAGCTGCGGTATGGAGAGAGAAGTTATATATCTTTTGGCAGATCTCCTATGGGAGGCCTGAAAGCAACCATTTATATAGATAATATAAAGAAGGGATGACTATTTATGATCAATGTACTACTTGTAGATGATGAGACCTATGTAACAGAAAGCTTAGAAGCAACAATCCCTTGGGATGAGCTGGGAATTCGCAAAGTGTATAGAAGTGATTCCGCAGGAGAGGCTCTCGAGCTGCTTGCTGCTCATCCTATCGACATTCTGATCACAGATATCCGAATGCCCGGTATGAACGGACTTGAACTCATCGAAAAAGCAAGTGTATTGTACCCGAGTCTACGATCGATTTTGTTAACGGGATATGGTGAGTTTGAGTACGCAAAGAAAGCGATTCAATTAGGTGCATCGGATTATATTATTAAACCTGTAGATGATGAAGATTTTATGAAAAGCGTTAAGCAGGCCGTTCAGTCCATTGACGAAGAAGGAAAACAAGCTACAAAGTATCAACAGTTGTTATATCAACGTAAATCAGACTATACGCTCCTCAGAGAAAATTTATTGCAGCAGCTTCTCATGGGTGATCAGATCCAGACAGAGAGAATGAACCAACTTCTTCACGATTACGAGATTAAGCTTTCAGACTCATCCATGACGACTATGATTCTTGTTCATCTACATAAAGGATTTATGGAACATGATGGAAAGACAAGAGTGCTAATGGAATACGCCATTGGCAACATGGCAGAAGAGATTTTTGGAGAAACCTACGATGTCTGGCAAGGACGAACACCGCATCATTGTTTATTAATATTGTTACAGCCGAAGGATCGACATGATATAGAAAATGGAGAGTCGAGGTCCCTTGAACCCAAATATCTTCGGCCATTCATCGATAAGTTTCGTTCTAGTGTATTGAACTATTTGCGAGGAGAGGTGCGGGTCATCGTAAACCGTCCATGTATGTTTCCGCAGGATATCAGTGGAACATACAGACGTGCTTTGAATTCTGTATATTTAGCGGATCGGCAGATGGAGTCGGGTGTAGTATATATTGAAGGTGACAATGCATTTAAAGAATCTCCATCTTCGAAAGCCGCTTTTGAAGTATTGTACAGACCGCCGATGCTCCAGCAGCTTTTAGAACGCAAAGCCTGGGAAGCCGCTTCTCAGCGATTAGATGAAGTATTTGCAGTCATTGAGAAAAATCCGGTCTCACGTGAGCACATGTATGAGATTTATCTAGCAATCATCAATTCTTTTTTATATATCACCCATCAAACGGGACACCGGATTAGGGAATTGGATGCAAAAGGGCTTGAACCTCATATGGTGGAACGAATGATTCACTATCCGCCGCTGTTAAAAGAGTATACAGAGCAAATACTTACGAAGTTTCAACAAGCAGTGTCTGCCCCAGCAGAACCGAAGAGTCATATTGTAAGTCAGGTAAAAGATATGATTTCGGCAGAAGAAGGAATTGAACTAACGGTAAAAATGCTAGCTGATCGCGTATACCTTCATCCCGTGTATTTATCGAAAATTTTCAAAGCTGAGACAGGAGAAGGATTAAGCGAATATTTGATTCGAATAAGACTTGAGCGAGCTTTATATCTGCTGAAACATACAAATAAAAAAATATATGAGATCACAACTGAGCTTGGCTATCAGAATCCTCAATATTTCAGCAAGCTGTTTAAGAAGCATTATGGTATCACCCCAAATGAGTATAGAGAGCAATAAGTTGTAAAAGGTGCAGAAACCTTAAATTAGTGTCATAGGAAAAAATAGATAGATCATCCATAATAAAAATATAAAGACGAAGAAATTTAGGGGGAAACAAAATGGCACGAACGTGGAAAAGTTCTTCACTAGCTGTCTTAGCATTAACGATGGTGATCAGTGCAGGCCTTATGGGATGTTCAGGTAAAGAATCCGGTGATAGCAATTCATCTGCACCGGCTAATACTGAAAACGTATACAAAGAAAAGTACGATCCGGAAGTCACGATCTCCACTGCATGGGGAATCGATCCGACAGTCACATTTAAGAATGGTGAAACGATTGAAAATAGTGTAGCTACGAAATGGGCAAAAGAAGAGCTTGGTATTAATATCAACTCTCTATGGTCTGTTACAGATACGAATGGTGCTTTTGCAACGAAAGTAAGATTGTCGATGTCTTCAAGACAGAACATGCCGGATATTCTTACAATCGGATCTAACGAGACGCAACTAATTCAAGATCTGATTGAGTCTGGCATATACGGAGAAGTTGGCGAACTCTTTGATAAATATGCTTCTGATACTTGGAAAAAAGCAATGGACATTGATCCTACGGTATGGAACACAGTTACACGAGATGGTAAGAAAATGGGGATTCCTGTACTCGATTATGCTTACAACAATGATTACATCCTATGGATTCGTCAAGACTGGCTCGATGCACTAAACCTCAAAGCACCGACAACGCTTGCTGAACTTGAACAAGTAATGGATGCATTTAAGAACAATAACCCAAGCGGACTTGCACCAAATAAAGTAATTCCTCTGAGCATCGGATTTAAAAATTCAATGAACACTTGGATGGGGGATCCTTCCTGGGTCTTTGGCGCAGCAGGTACACTCCCTCAACAATGGAATCTAGACGAAGCAGGAAAACTTGAATATGGATCCATACAACCAGAAATGAAAGAAGGACTTCAAACATTAAGAAATTGGTTTGAAAAAGGGTACATTCCACAAGAAGTAGCACTATGGGATGAAAACAAAACAGCTGAGCCTGCTGTGGCAGGTACGGCTGGTATTATCCCTGGACCTTACTGGATGAGCGGTTGGCCGCTGACGGATACCGTGAAGAACGATCCAAAAGCAGTGTGGAAACCATATGCAATACCAACGGGAGCAGATGGTACAGCAATGCGTCATGGAACGAATTTTGCTAGTGCAGTGACTCTTATTAAGAAAGATATGGAACATCCGGAAGCATTCTTTACTTACCAGAACTACATGTTTGACCAGTTTGCAGATCCAGCAGCAGGAAGTAAACATGATGTCGGTCTATTTGAAGGATATGACTATGAGCTCGATGCAAATGGCAACCAGAAGAGATACGACGAAATTGAAGGCGGTTATGTAAATGTACTTCGTTATCTGCTTGTTCGTGATGGAGCCCGGATACCAGATGCTCAGATGAAAGCTCTGCTTAGTCTCGCTGATGGTAAGGAAGCAACGACAAGACTAGAACGTGAAGTACAAGCGAACTATGGCCTAGAAACTCCGAATGCTGCGAAGGTTCTTGTGTCACAAGAAGATATTTCATTCAAAGATATGTTTACAGGTCCACCTACAGAAACAATGAAATCAAAACTTGATTATCTTAATAAAATCGAGAATCAAACATTCAATGAGATTATTTACGGTAACAAACCTGTAGAATCTTTCGATACTTTTGTTCAGACTTGGAAAGCTGGAGGCGGCGACAAAATTACAGAAGAAGTGAACACATGGTATGACAGCGTCAAATAAGATTGCATTTCGATTGTAAGACTATCACGATAAACTCCCGAAAAGCAGCATGCATTCATGCATGCTGCTTTTCTTCACTCAAAATGAGCAGGGAGAGATAAAATTTAGGAGGAACAGTGGATGAAAATGATAAAAAAAACATGGCCTTTCCATGTGATGCTGCTGCCTGCCATGATCTTCTTATTTGTATTTAGTTATCTGCCAATGGGCGGTATTGTCATGGCTTTTCAGGATTATAAACCTTGGGAAGGAATCTCAGGTTCTGCATGGGTAGGACTTGATAACTTCCGCTATTTATTTGAGAGAGATGACAGTGTTCAGGTTATCTGGAACACACTTGTAATTGCGGTAGCGAAGATGATTTTCAATCTTCTTGTTCCCTTTGTATTTGCCATCCTGCTAAACGAGATTAGACAGGTTGGACTTCAGCGCTCTATACAAACCCTTGTATATTTGCCTCACTTTCTATCTTGGGTAATTCTCGGAGGGATTCTGGTGGACTTGCTTGCTCCGGGGGGCTTGGTAAACCGAGTACTTGGAGAGTTCGGGGTTAATCCTATTCTATTTCTAGGGGATAATAACTGGTTCCGTTTCACTGTAATTTTATCGGATGTCTGGAAAGAATTTGGCTATAACACCATTATATTTTTAGCGGCATTAGCAACCATTAATCCTTCGTTATATGAAGCTGCTGAGATGGATGGAGCAACTCGCTTTAAGCAAACCCTTCA
This sequence comes from Paenibacillus sp. Marseille-Q7038, assembly GCF_965111595.1. Lineage (NCBI taxonomy): Bacteria > Bacillati > Bacillota > Bacilli > Caryophanales > Paenibacillaceae > Paenibacillus > Paenibacillus sp. Marseille-Q7038. The sequence goes on from NZ_CBCOOM010000001.1 coordinate 806,341, forward strand.
TATAACGATCCCTTCCTTAATTCCAATCACGATTGTGGTGGGAACGCTTGCCTTAGGGAATGTACTTAATGCAGGATTTGACCAGATCTTTAACCTCTACAATCCGCTTGTATATGAAACAGGAGATATTATTGATACCTTTGTCTACCGTACTGCGATTCTAAATGGAGAGATGGGCTTTGGTACGGCAATTGGATTGTTTAAATCCGTGATTAGTATGGTCCTTATCTTAATCTCCTACAGACTCGCCTACAAATGGGCTGGGTACCGCATCTTCTAAATAAAGGATAAGAGAGGAAGGAAAAACTGTGTATCATAAATCAAAATCATACCGTGTCTTTAACGTTGTTAATACGATTTTCCTCATTTTTTTATCTGTACTATGTATTGTTCCGCTTGTTCATGTACTTGCGGTTTCGTTTAGTAGTAAAGCTGCGGCCGATGCCAATATTGTATCGCTAATTCCGATCGATTTTTCTTTAGAAGCTTATAAAAAGACAATAAATAATCCTGCGTTTCTTAGATCAATCATGATTTCGGTAGCACGTACCATCGTTGGTACGCTCATTACACTCGTTATAACTTTTTTAGCGGCTTATCCACTATCTAAAGATAATAGCGCTTTTAGAAGCCGAACACTCTATTCCTGGATTTTCGTATTCAGTATGGTATTTAACGGAGGACTTGTTCCATTTTACGAAGTCATTCAGTCCCTTCATTTGATGAATACATTCTGGGTACTGGTCTTGCCGTCAGCTGTAAATACATTTCTTGTTATACTGATGCTGAACTTCTTTAGAGGCATCCCGAAAGAACTTGAAGAGGCATCCCTTATGGATGGAGCAGGACATTTCCGAACATTGTTCTCGGTATATCTTCCTATTTCACTGCCTTCGATTGCAACGATCAGTTTGTTTAGTATGGTATTTCACTGGAACTCCTGGTTTGATGGACTATTGTATATCAATAATGCAAAAGATTTCCCGCTTGCTACATTTCTGCAAACGATCATCATTCAGCGTGATATGAGCTCAATGAGCATGAACCCACAAGAGATGGAGCTCATTAGCCAAACGACGGTGAAAGCAGCACAAATCTTTATCGGCGCAGCTCCAATTCTTATTGTGTACCCATTCCTGCAAAAGTATTTTGTAAAAGGAATGACGGTAGGTTCTGTCAAAGGTTAATAACACTTTTGAACGCAAATATGAAATATAAAAAAACGATGCAAATAAAGGAGAGATTACAAAATCATGATACAAAAATATCCACCTCTATTTGATAAAGCACCTGTAATGCTGCATGGCGCAGACTATAACCCAGAACAATGGCTGAAATATCCAGAAGTTCTTGAAGAAGATATTCGACTGATGAAAAAATCTCATTCCAATGTAATGTCCGTTGGTATTTTCTCTTGGGTTTCTTTGGAACCTGAGGAAGGAGTATTCACGTTTGAGTGGCTTGACCGCATATTGGATTCTTTCGCTGAGAATGGAATCTTTGCACTGCTTGCAACACCAAGCGGAGCGAGACCTGCATGGATGTCGCACAAATACCCAGAAGTACTGCGGGTAAGCAGTAACCGGGTTCGCAACCTCCATGGTTTCCGTCACAATCACTGTTATTCGTCTCCTGTATATCGGGAGAAAATCAAGATTATTAATACAAAACTTGCCGAACGATACGCAAATCACCCCGCTGTTATTGGCTGGCATATCTCGAACGAACTAGGTGGCGATTGTCACTGTGATTACTGTCAGGATGCGTTTAGAAAATGGGTTAAAGATCGATATGAAACGCTCGATGAACTGAATCATGCCTGGTGGACTACTTTCTGGAGCCATACTTATACGGATTATAACCAGATCGAGTCTCCTGCACCTCACGGTGAAACTCAGGTTCATGCGATGAATTTGGACTGGAAACGGTTTGTTACAGACCAAACAGTCGATTTCTTAAAACATGAGATTGCACCACTTCAGCAGGTGAACCCGGATTTACCGATAACAACTAACTTTATGAGTTATTTTGATGGACTGGATTACTGGAAATTTGCCGATGTCCTTGATGTTCTTTCCTGGGATAGTTATCCGACATGGCATGATACGGAACAAGATGATAGCAAGCAAGCAGCTTCTGTTGCGTTAATGCATGATATTGTGCGTACCATTAAAGGCGGCAAACCGTTCATGCTGATGGAAAGTACACCGAGCATGACGAACTGGCAGGATGTCAGCAAGCTGAAAAAACCAGGTATGCATTTGCTTTCCTCTCTACAAGCGGTGGCACATGGATCGGACACTGTACAGTACTTCCAGTGGCGTAAGAGCCGCGGTTCCAGTGAAAAATTGCATGGCGCAGTAGTAGACCATGTTGGAAATGAACACACCCGCGTTTTCAGTGAAGTAACCGAGGTAGGAAGCTATCTACAGGAACTTCGTGAAGTGGTAGGAACTGTAGTTCCAGCGGAAGTAGCTATTGTTTTTGATTGGGAGAACCGCTGGGCAATAACCGATTCACAAGGACCGAGAAATGTGGGAATTAAATATGATGAAACGATTCAATCTCATTATAAAGTATTTTGGGATCAAGGAATTCCGGTAGATATCATCAATATGGATGCGGATTTGTCCAAATACAAACTCGTTATTGCTCCGATGCTGTACATGGTGAAAACCGGCGTTGGGGAGAGAATTGAGAAGTATGTGGAGAATGGAGGCACGTTTGTCTCTACTTATTGGTCAGGTATCGTTAATGAGAATGACTTGTGTCATTTAGGAGGGTTCCCAGGACCGCTTCGGAAAACACTCGGAATCTGGTCCGAAGAAATTGATGGACTGCATGATGGCCAAGTCAACCGAATTGAAGCTCTAGCTGGTAATTCGTTAGGACTCACAGGCGAATATGAAGCGATTGAACTTTGTGACTTGATTCATCTGGAAGGTGCTACTGCACTTGCGGTTTATGGAAGTGACTTTTATAAAGGTAGACCGGCAGCAACTGTCAACTCTTTTGGAGAAGGGAAATCGTATTACATCGCTTCCCGCAACTCAGAATCATTCCATAAAACATTCTATCAAGGGATTATTAAAGAAGCAGGAATTAAGAAATCCATGGAGAGTGAATTGCCGAGCGGGGTAACAGTATCTGTTCGTACAGATGGAGAGCATGATTATGTATTTGTACAGAACTATACGGGAGAAGAACAAGTTCTTCCACTGGACGGTGCTGACTATACCGAAATCGGACTTCCATCTTCCGACCACAATCGGTCATTGCAGGAACAGATCGTACTCGAGCCATACAGTGTTCGTGTTATAAAAAGGAATCATATTATCAAATAGTAATGAAATAATAATCAAATAATAAGACAGAAGGCGACATTCATCTCTGATAAGTACTTATCAGCAGAAGGGATGTCGCCTTCTTGTTAAATCATGAACCAGGAAGGAAAAGGGAAGCAACATCACGAAATGGTAAAAGAATACGATAGGAATACTATATGCGGGAGGGAACATCATGATTCAGCGTAATCTGGATGGAAACAGTATCATTATCCGCCTTGAAATGAAAACAAAGACCATTAATTTTGGAGAAGTTGCTTCTGCCATCTCCATTGCTGGTGGAGATATTGTCGCCATTGACGTGATTTCAACCAATCAAGATGTAACGGTACGTGACTTAACAGTAGCGATTACGGATAGTGAACAGAACAAACGGATCATAGAGCAAGTTCGTAAATTAGACGGCGTTACGATTATTAATGTCTCTGACCGTACTTTTCTCCTGCATTTGGGCGGGAAAATTGAAATCACTCCCAAAACGCCGATTAATAATCGCGAAGATTTATCAAGGGTTTACACTCCTGATGTGGCAAGGATCTGTACCGCCATTGCAGAGGAACCGCATAAAGCTTATTCACTAACGATCAAGAGAAATACAGTAGCTGTCGTATCTGACGGCAGTGCTGTACTTGGGCTGGGCAATATCGGTCCTGAAGCAGCGATGCCTGTAATGGAAGGTAAAGCCATGTTATTCAAACAGTTTGCTGGCGTTGATGCTTTTCCACTATGTCTGCAGACTCAAGATACAGAAGAAATTATTCGCACGATAAAAGCGATCTCGCCTGCATTTGGAGGAATCAATCTGGAGGATATATCTTCTCCACGTTGTTTCGAAATCGAAGAGAGATTAAACAAGGAACTTGATATTCCTGTATTTCATGATGATCAACATGGTACAGCCGTAGTTCTGTATGCAGGTCTTATTAATGCATTGAAACTGGCAGGGAAAACACTAGAAAATAGTAAAATCGTCATTTGTGGAATTGGAGCGGCTGGAGTAGCTTGCAGTAACATATTACTCTCTGCCGGAGCAAAACGGCTCATTGGGGTTGATCGTGATGGTGCACTCGTGCGTACAGCAGTCTATGATAATCCAGTATGGCAGAGTTATGCAGAGCGGACAAATCCAGAACTCGAGGAAGGTACTCTTCATGAAGTTCTGAAAGGCGCGGATGTGTTTATTGGTGTTTCCAGAGGGAATTTGCTTACAAGGGAACATATACTCACGATGGCAAAAGATCCAATCGTATTTGCGATGGCGAATCCAATTCCTGAAATCATGCCGAATGAAATCGAAGATATTGTCGCCGTTGCAGCCACCGGACGATCCGATTATCCAAATCAGATCAATAATGTTTTATGCTTTCCTGGTATTTTCCGTGCTGCACTCGACTGCCGTGCTTCTGTAATTAATGAAGAGATGAAACTAGCAGCAGCCATTGCCATTGCTTCATCCATTTCAGATGAAGAACGCACGAAACACTACATTATTCCCAGTGTATTTAATGACCGTGTTGTTAAAAGTATTCGCGAGCGAGTCATTGAAGCGGCGATTCAAACGGGTGTAGCAAGAAGGTTTCCTAGAAAAAACAACGAAACGAAATCATAATGCAACGCAATATAGCACTCAGGAGCTAAAAGTATAGAAAACCCGGCAAACGCATTGCGTTTCCGGGCTTTTTTTAGTGTATGGACTTCGCTTCTCTTGAATCACTAAGTGAGGATCGGCTTCCTGTGCTGTCATGCTCATCATGTAGCTTAACGAAAGTGTCAGCAATCAGCCATTTTCCTGCTAAGTTTTGTTTCATATAGTACATACTTGTATGATCGCCTTCGAGATCTGATTCTTCTGTATGAACGATCGCTGTTTCGCCATCATATTGTACGATGTTAATCTCAGTAGCAGACAAATTGTAATCAAATTCTTCGAACCAACCGTCTTCAAGTACAGAGATTACATCACGATAAATCCAAGTCGTAGGATCAAAAGCGGATAATAAGAGCTGTTTATTCTCTGTGTTATATCCTTCGTACTGCGTATTTAATGTTTTCTCAATGGATGTTTTTGCTTTAACCGGCACGGCGGGTTTCTTACCGATCAGTTGTTCCGCTGTGTGCGTTTCAGAAATGACACCTTCATAGAATAACTGAAGGTTGCCATTTGCCGCCTTGGTAAGCTTCAGGATAAGTTCCTGTTCTACATCAAAATAAAAAGCTCCGCTTTTCCATGTATTTGTCTTCGTAACAAACACAGTGGCTCCGTAATCATACATGTTAACGGGATTAATGTTTGTATAGGTGACTTGACCCTGCGATTTGAAATATTCACTATAATCATGAATCATTTCTTCATAGAAAGGGGCATTATTATCGATTAGTGATGATACTTTTTCAAGACTGCGCTCATTCTCGGCACGACTGAGTTTGTTTACGAAGGCGGTAACTTGTGTTTTTGTTTTGTCATCGACTTTCCCTGTTTCGATATGAATCGTTTTCTTTTGCTGATTCCAGGTTACGTTATAACCAGTAGCTTCTGCAACAAAGCGAAGCGGGACTAACGTGCTTCCTTTGCTTATGTAAGGCGCTGCAGGCAACTGTGTTCTTTGTCCATCAATGTGTGCAGACTTCTTGCCTACAATTAATTGCAGTTTGGTCTCGCCATTGTCTGCGTTGATTCGTTTATCCGCATTGTTCCATTTCACTGTGTAGTCGAGTCCCTCAAAAAGGGGACGGAATTGTACAAAAGTCACTCCATTTTTGATGGTTGGCGGAACATCAAATTTCATTTCAACTTGATCCAGATAAACTCGGATTTGGTTCTGTGCTGCGGCTGCACTTACTGTGCCGCCCATGATGGACCATACCATCACTAGTGCGAGGGTGATAAGCCCCCATTGTTTTTTTAGCATGATGTCAACTCCTCTAGGTTGTGGTGGTGCAGTGTCTAACTCAAATACAAGATGTATGGTTATATCTAGTATAAGACAATGCAAAAATTCAGTTTACCTTTGGAGGAAAATAAATGCAATAGCGTTGGTATTATTATCTAAGGAAAAACAAACCAGATATAAAAAACAGTTATTTTGTTCAGAAAAGTACACGGAATACACAATTTTTAAAAAAACATGTTAGAAATAGACTCGTAAGTCATACTAAGATATGTTACAATAAATCGTTATGCTTTTTAGAAAATACCTCTATTATACATTGCTAACCTACACATAAAACAATAAAGAACGATATCATCCATTAACATATAAGGAATAAGGGAATAAGGAGGGGGAGAGTCATGTCATTTGGCGCTCGTGTATTGAAAACTGGTATTGCAGTAACACTTGCCCTCTATGTAAGTATGCTGCTAGGTATTGATCAGTCACCCGTTGGTGCAGCGATCGCCGCAATTTTTGCCATGCAGCCTTCCATTTACCGCTCGTGGCGGTATTTTTTGGATCAACTTCAATCTACTACGCTTGGAGCCATTGTTGCACTAATTGGGGGCATGGTATTCTCCAATGAACCGATTGCGGTAGGTGCGGCATGTATACTCGTCATAAGTATTTGTTTGAAACTGAATATGGGGGATACGATTGGTCTTACTCTGGTAACCGTTGTATCCATTATGGAAGCTTCTGGGGATTGGAATTATGCACTTAATCGATTTCTTCTCACCTTAGTGGGGATTATTTCGGCATCGGTTATTAATGTAACCGTATCACCTCCAAAGCCTAAAATTCAGTTTGTCATGCAGATCCGCAGTGTGTTTGACCGGATGTCACTGTTATTACGAACTTCGATATCCGACGAAATTAAGGAGTCGGTGTTCCGCGATGAGAAGAATGATTTAGAGGGCCAGATCAAATCTCTTGTAGACAAATATCGCTTATTTGAGGAAGAGACCCAAAAGCTGAGAAGAGCGAAGTTTAGTGCTACAAGACAGATGGTTGTCTACAAACTCATGTTATCTAGTCTTCAAAAAGGGTACGCTGTACTTGATGCAGTAGATAGGCATTATTTTCAGTCTGAAAGAACAGAGAAAACGGATGAATATTTTGACAACCACTTGGAAAAATTGATTAAGTTTCATGAACATGTACTGCTTAAATTTGAAGATAAACTGAAACCGAACGATCATGAAGGAGAAGAACTCGTCAGGACGAATGTGGAATTTATGGAATCCGCGATAGAACGAATTGAATTCGACAGAGAAGGAATGTTAAGGTTATCGATTGTTGCTGCTGCGATGTATGATTATGGATATCAGTTAGAACGTCTGAACAGGCTTGCTGATCACATACTCGATTCAGAAGAGACGAAAGACAGTTCAGACGGCCTTTCTGCTTGGTTGAAAAAATAATAGTTCATTTGCATCCATTCCGTGGATTGGATACAATAATGAAACAGCCCGGACACCGAACTACATTGTCCGGGTTTATTCTTTTTGGAGAGCTGGGGGACGATGAGAATGATGAAAACCGCCATTCCAGAAGCGCTGATGACACTGCTGAGCGGTGAAAAACTAAAAGAGAAGCAGCGTGAAGCATTTCTATTACAGACGGTGAACGAGGATGGTTGGCCTCATTCTGCGATGATTAGTGTGGGTGAAGTGCTCGCAGCTGATCCATATACGTTTCGCCTGATGTTATGGCCTAACACAATGACCACCATAAACCTCATAAGGAGTAATAAAGCACAACTCGTTATTATTCATGAAGGTCTTGTATATTATATAAAACTTCGAACAAAGCATCATTCTGCAGTTAATCCTGATATACATACAGGAGAGCGATTCAGTGCGCATATCCATGCGTTAAAAATAGATCAAGCGAAGTATGCCAAGATTGAGACAGGGATCCAGGTGAGACTTTATAATCCGGATACCGTAATCGACAGATGGCAGGCCCAAGTTGAAGTACTGAAAAATAGTCCATATTGACATATAAGTGAAGTACAAAGGAGAGAGCGTCTTGAGCACGGACAAAGATTGGCAATTGGAACAAGAACGAGTAGATGAAGTAACAAGACAAATACGACAAGCGATTACCAAGCTTGAAAAGGAAGTAGGTTCCGTCCGCGGCGAAGTCGTAGAGATGAGAAAAGACTTCTGGGATGAAGTAACGATTAACTTCAGCGAAGCAGATGACGTTGGAGAAACTTCAACTAACTTAAGACAGCAGTCTGAAGTGCTTTCTGAACGCGAACGTAGTCATAAAAATACGTATCAAGCACTTAGTAAAATGAATAAACTTGTCTCGAATCCATACTTCGGGAGAATTGATTTTATAGAAGAAGGTTCCGAGGAGAAGGAGTCGATATATCTCGGAATTGCCTCGTTCTTATCAGAAGAAGATCAGGATTTTTTAGTGTATGACTGGCGTGCACCGATCTCTAATCTATACTACGATGGGGCTCCAGGTCATTCTTCGTATGACACGCCCTCCGGATTAATTGAAGGTGATATTACACTAAAACGCCAGTTCACCATTCGAGATGCGGATATTAAGTTCATGTTTGATACCGGGATTACGATTGGCGACCAATTATTAAAGGCTGTATTAAGCCGGAGTTCTGATGCCGCAATGAAGAGTATCGTGGCAACAATTCAGAAAGAGCAGAATCAGATTATCCGAAATGATAAGAGCAAATTTTTAATCGTACAAGGAGCGGCGGGAAGCGGAAAAACATCGGCTGCTCTCCAGCGAGTTGCTTATTTATTATATAAAGATAGAGAACACCTGAAAGCGGATCAGATGATCTTGTTTTCTCCGAACCCTATGTTTAACAGCTATGTGTCTACCGTGCTGCCTGAACTGGGTGAGGAAAACATGCTTCAAACTACATTCCAAGAATACTTAGAGCGGAGAATCGGCAGAGAGTATCAGCTAGAAGATCCGTTTGTGCAATTAGAGTATGTATTGTCTCAGAAAGATGATCCTTCTTATGAGGCTAGAATTCAAGGAATCGAATTCAAATCATCTCCGTCGTTTCTATCCATGATTACGAAATATAGAGAAATGCTTGCTATGCGGGGCATGAGGTTTAGGCCCCTGCGTTTTTTGGGCAGGGAAATCGTATCTGCTGAGAAGATCCGTACGAAGTTTTATGAATTTGATCAAAGCATCCGTATAGCTAACCGTTTAGAGTTACTAAAAGATTGGCTCTTGAAAGAATTATCTCTTTTCGGAAAAAGTGAACTGGATGCACCTTGGGTAGATGAACAGATTCAGCTTCTTAGTAAGGAAGATTATCACCGGGCATATCAGAGGCTGAAACGAAAACAGCAAGGCAAGAAGGAAACCTTTGATGATTATGATTTAGAACGAGAGATTTTAGCGAAGATGGTTGTATCGGATCGGCTGAAGCCGCTGAGAAAATGGGTAAAAGCGATCCGTTTTGTGGATATGAAAAACTTGTATCGCGCTATTTTTAATGACCCTGAAGTTCTGTCTTTCATTTCAAAAGGAGTGAATTTACCTTCTGCATGGGAAGACATTAGCCGGTTTACTACCGATCATTTGCAGGCACAGGAACTAGCCTATGAAGATACAACACCATTTTTATATCTAAAGGATTCTCTGCTTGGATTCCGAATTTTCGCAGGGATTCGCCATGTCATTATTGATGAAGCACAGGATTATTCTCCATTCCAGTTAGCTTTCTTCAAACGAATTTTTCCTCGTGCCAAAATGACGGCACTTGGTGACTTTAATCAAGCGATTTATGCCCACTCGTCTGTACTACAGGCGGCAAGTCCGCTTGGAGAGATATTTGGTACAGAATCGACAGAAGTGATTCGTTTGACGCGCAGCTATCGGTCCACGAAAGAGATCGTGGAATTTACAAAAGCGATGCTGCCGCACGGAGAAGAGATTGTTCCCTTTAATAGGGAAGGTGAACTGCCGACAGTTCACGAGTTTAAACAATTCTCTGATATGGAAGAAGCCATCCATCATCAACTGGAACAATTAATCTCGGAGGGTTATGAATCCATTGCTCTAATATGTAAAACAGCAGACCAAAGTAAAGATGTATATGAAAGAATGTCTAATAAACTCAGCATGCCATCGAAACTTGTCAAGAAAACGACACTTGGTTTCGACAAAGGGGTTCAAATCATCCCGGCATATCTTGCAAAAGGCGTCGAATTTGATGCCGTCATTATTTATGATGGTTCAAAAGAAATGTATGCAGCAGAAAGTGAACGGAAGTTGTTTTATACCGCTTGTACAAGAGCGATGCATTTGCTGGATATTTACTCACTCGGACCTGTCAGTCCATTTATTGCAGATGTGCCTTCTGAGAAGTACAAACGAAGCAAAGAGTTACAAAGCAAATAACAGAGAAAGCATTTCAGATGAAAATCTGGAGTGCTTTTTTCATGAGAAAATAATGTGGTGAGATGGACGTTTTTCAAGTAATTCACATATGATGAAAGAGATGTTATTCATATAATGTTATATATTGGCACTTATATAAAATCATATCCAGCGAATTGAACGAAATAGTGAACTTTTAAGTTAATTTTATTTACATGTGAGACGTAGAGCACTATAATCGGTAACAATATATTTTTTGGGTGTTAATGAATGGGGGAGAACATACTTGAGTACAAAACGTTTTGAGAGACCTGTATTAGCGGAGTGTGTAAAGGATTTAGTAGCAACTGCCAGAGGCGATTTGAAAGCTACCCTAGTTATTCAAGGTGGATCTCTCGTTAATGTGATTTCTGGTGAAATCATTGAACAGATGTCGGTAGCAGTACAAGGAGCAAGAATTGCTTATGTTGGTAAAGATGTCTCACATACGATTGGGCCAGATACTGAAATTATAGATGCAACAGGAATGTATATTGCGCCAGGGTTGCTTGATGGTCACTGCCACATTGAAAGTACGCAGCTTAAAGTATCCGAGTTTGCGAGAGCGGTTCTACCACTCGGAACAACAGGGGGATTCTTTGATGCGCATGAAATCTCCAATGTATTAGGTTTAAAAGGGCTAAAGTACATGCTGGAGGAAGCAAGAACAACTCCGATGGCAGCCTATATGCAGGCTCCTTCCTGTGTACCTTCTACAAGTCCTGAGCTTGAAACGACAGGTGCCTGGATTGGTCCAGAGGAAGTAGCAGAAGCTCTATCATGGGGAGACGATATGATTGGACTTGGTGAAGTAATGAACTTTCCGGGTGTAGTCTATGGTGAAGATAAAATGATTGGCGAAATTGAAGCAACACTCAGGGCCGGAAAGGCAGTAGATGGGCATTTCACTTGGGCCTCTGATGATTGGAGACTTCCAGTTTACGCTGCTGCAGGCGTTACCGGAGATCATGAATGTGTAACTAAGGAAGACGTACTAGAGCGGATTCGGCTTGGGATGTATGCCAAACTACGACAAGGATCTGCATGGCATGATGTTGCTGAAACAGTCAAAGCGGCAACAGAACTTGGTCTTGATACACGGCGTATGATGCTCGTTACAGATGATCGAAGTTCAGAGTCCTTACTCGAGGAAGGGCATATGAATTTTGTTGTTAGACATGCCATTTCTCAGGGTCTAAAGCCGATCACGGCTTTCCAGATGGCTACCATTAATACAGCCGAACGGTTTGGAGTTCAACGGGATGTAGGTTCGATTATCCCTGGATCTATTGCAGATATCATTCTGTTAAAGGGACGTCTCGCGGATGTAGACGTAGATACGACGATTGCCGCTGGGCAAGTGGTGGCACGTTCGGGAAAAATGGTTGCAGAATGGGAAGCTTATATATATCCTGAGGACGCGCTAGGTACAGTTCATCTTGCAGAACCGGTACGAACAGAAGATTTTCGTATTATGGCTCCGGTCACTGAGGGAGAAATCAAAGCAAGAATAATTCAAGTCACTGAGAACCACGTGGAAACAAAAGAAATATGGGAATACGTAGAAGTTGAGTCGGGGTTAGTGAAACTGAGTACCGCAAAGGATGTTTGTAAAATTGCCGTCATCGAAAGACATCATATGACGGGTGACAAATCCGTTGCACTTGTTTCAGGAGTTGGATTCCATGGCCCGGCAGCCATCGCAATGACGGTAGCTCATGACAGCCACAATTTGATGGTCATTGGCACAAATGATGAGCTAATGGCTGAAGCAGCTAATCGAGTAGCGACGATGCAGGGCGGAGTTGTAGTTATAACAGAAGAAGGGACGACCGAATTTCCACTGCAAATTGCAGGTCTAATGTCTACCGAACCATTTGAAGTGGTAGCATCGCAATCAGCAGGAATCAGTACAGCTTTACAAAGTGCGGGATGTAATCTTAACAATGCATTTATGACTCTATCTTTACTCGCGTTAGTAGTTATTCCTGAACTTCGCTTATCTGACAAAGGGCTTGTGCAGATCTCCGCGGATGGAATTAAGATTGTTTCCTTGTTTGAATAATATAAGTAGTTAACTTCCTGAATAGGTGAGCAGACATGTGTCTGCTCACCTATTTTTTGTTTTAATTTATGAAATAATAGTGTAATATACCTAAATGAGTCTAAAGGCCTATAATCAGATTGCGTATTTATTACGAAATATATAATATAAGGCTTTTGACCTTCCTTATAACACATAAAATGAGACTTTCGTATTTCTGTATTGGTTAAGACTAGTTCAATGTAATGAGTAAAGAGAAAAAGGCAGTGACTATTGGATAGTCGTGTATACACTGAGGGCAAATTTACCGAAAGGTAAAGACGCAAAGCCATAGGATCTAAAGTGAGTCTTAGGACTTACGATGATAGCCGGTTGCCGACGTGAAAAATCGAAGGAGTGTGCAGACATATGTGGAGAAAAAACAGCAGGAAATTAAGCGCCATCATCATGGCAACCGTTATCGCGTTCGTTCCGTGGGCAGGAACAATTGAAGAAGTTGAAGCTATTGGAGCGATCAAAGCTAACAAAGTTATCGAATCGATAACGGTTCCGGCAAGTCAAACCGCCACTTGGCTGTGGGATACAACGCAGATTAAAACAGCACCTGATTCTGTTCTATCCTTTGCTAAGGAGAATAACTTGAACGTTATATATTTACAAATTAATCGTGATGTGCCAATCCCTGATTATCATTCTTTTATACATAATGCATCGCTTGAAGGAATTAGAGTGGAAATTTTAGATGGACGACCTTCATGGGGACTTACCAAATCCAGACAAGGTTTAGTTGATTTTATTGATTGGATTGAGAACTACCAGAATGAAGCTAGTGAGACGGAGAAATTCTCCGGAATTCATGTCGACATTGAACCTCATGTTCTTCCTGAATGGAAAGAGAACCGTGACGAAGTAGTAAAGCAGTGGCAATCCAATGTAAACTATTTGACTAGTGAAGCTGAGCGTCTCAATATGGAGATCGGAGCAGATATTCCTTTTTGGCTTGATAACTATACAGTTCCTGATAAAGATATGAAAATAAGCAGCTGGATGATCCGACAGTATGATTCGGTTTCCATTATGGCTTATCGTGATAAAGCAAGTGCGATCTATGATGCAGCTTCGAGTGAACTGGCTGAAGCTTCTGCCCTTGGAAAAAAAGTATCCATAGCAGTAGAAACCAATAAAAGCAATGAAGGAGATTTCATTACTTTTTATGAAGAAGGTCCCGAGTATATGGCGGAACAGCTTGAACTACTTGAACAAAAAGCAAACATCCATAATTCTTATACCGGAATATCCATTCATGAATATGGCAGCTGGTTGAAGCTAGTGAGACGTTAATAAAATAAAGGTGCTAAGAGATCCCAACTGGATACTCTGGGCACCTTTTTCATATGTGATCTCATTATATCGTAATGGCTTCGATTGCGATTTGTTCATAGAAGAGTTTTCGATACTGGGAAGGAGTCAATTGTTTTTGTTTTTTGAAAAGAGTAATGAAATAACTGAGATTGTCGAATCCAACTTCGAGAGCAATATCAACTACTTTATAGTTTGTATTTTCAAGTAACTTACAGGCTTTCTGAATTCGATAGTGATTAATGTAGTCAATGGGGCTTTTCTGTACCATCTGTTTAAAAAAACGACAGAAATGTCCTTCGCTCATATTCAGGTGAGAGGCTAAATCTTTCAGTTTAATGTTTTCACTGTAGTGATCGTGTACATAACCTAAAGCGACTTTAATTCGATCAATTTTATCTGGACTGCCTGTAACCCCCGTAGCTTTATCGTCTAGTTGCATTTGTCCAAACATGTCAGCAAAGATCAGATATAAGTGAGCTTTTGTAGAAATTTCGAGCGTTCGGTTCTTTACCTCGTGATCATGCAAAATCCGGTGGATGTATTGAAGAGTCGAAGATCCCCACGCTGTGCTTTTCTTAATGTGACGCGGAGGAAGGAGTCTCTTTGTCAATAAAGGATCAAATAAACTCTCTTGTAGTGCATCATATGAAGGCCCGGATAACCATCTTGAATTAAATACAATGGCGGAAAAGACACAACGTTCGTCACCTAACAAATACCCAGCATGAATTTCTCCACTCCCCACAAAGATAGCGTCCCCTGCGGTAACCTCATAGATATTCATGTCTACATGAAATACAGCAGTGCCTTGTTCCATTAATATAATTTCCATTTCATCATGCCAGTGGCAATCAAGGATGCTGTCCCCATTCAGCTGGTCAACTTTTGGATAGACACTGACAGGAAATAACGAATGTCCATGGACACGATTTTCACGAAGCAATTCTTTGTTCATAGTGACTTTTCACACCTCTCTTTTTCACCTATTACATCCTTTATATTTGCAATCGCTTCCATTAATAGGTCAGAGTAGACAAATAAATATCGAAGAATCGCTATAAATATCATAATAGTGATACTATTCATCAAAATATCGTAAGAAAAAGACTGATTATATCAATATCATTATAGTATAACTGAAGGGGGTAAGAAACAATGAAATTTACAGACGGATTCTGGCTCGTACGCGAAGGGTATCAAATTCAGAACCCCACTGATATTCGCGACATTGTTCAAAAGGGAGATTCAATTACGGTACATGCAGCTACAAAACGTATTTTGGTAAAAGGGGATACATTAAATGGTACGCTGCTTAAAGCGACATATAGTTCACCGATGCCGAACGTAATTAAAGTTACTTTGAACCATCATAAAGGAAAAGTAGATCATGGTCCTGCTTTTGAAATTTTTAATCAAGATACAGACGTATCTATTCATAAAGATGAGCAAGGTGCAGTACTTCAAAGCGGTAAATTAAGTGTTCATGTGGATAAAACGAACGGATGGGATGTTCAGTTTCTGTACGATGGTAAGCGCATCACTGGAAGCGGAAGCAGAGCAGCTGGGTACATCACAGGTCCGAGTAAAGAAGCATATTTCCGTGAACAACTTGATCTGGGTGTAGGCGAGTATATATATGGACTTGGCGAACGTTTCACTCCATTTGTGAAAAATGGTCAAGTGGTAGATATTTGGAACGAAGACGGCGGTACAAGCAGTGAACAAGCGTATAAAAATATTCCTTTTTACCTATCTAATAAAGGATATGGTGTATTTGTAAACCATCCTGAGCGTGTCTCTTACGAGGTTGCTTCCGAAAATGTGTCCAAAGTACAATTCAGTGTCGAAGGCGAAACACTGGAGTACTTCATCATTGGCGGCGATAATCCAAAAGACGTGCTAAATAACTACACAACATTAACAGGTAAACCAGCGCTGCCGCCGGCTTGGACATTTGGTCTGTGGCTGACGACTTCCTTTACTACGGATTATGATGAAGCGACCGTAAATCATTTCGTTGATGGGATGGCAGAGAGAGACTTGCCGTTATCTGTATTCCATTTTGATTGTTTCTGGATGAAAGAATATCAGTGGTCTGATTTTGTATGGGATGAGGAAATGTTCCCAGATCCAGAAGGGATGATTCGCAGACTTAAAGATAAAGGTCTTAAAATTTGCGCTTGGATTAATCCTTATATTGCAGAAAAATCTTATCTTTTTGATGAAGGTATGGAAAATGGGTACTTGGTCAAAACCGCAGACGGCAGTGTGTGGCAATGGGACCTTTGGCAAGCAGGCATGGGACTTGTTGATTTCACGAATCCTGATGCAGTGGAATGGTATAAGAGCAAACTGTCTGTGCTCATTGACCAAGGCGTAGACTCTTTTAAAACGGACTTTGGTGAAAGAATTCCTACCGATGTAGTGTATTATGATGGATCAGATCCGGTGAAAATGCACAATTATTATACTCAGTTGTACAATAAAGCAGTATTTGAATTACTTGAAGAGAAATTAGGTAAAAATGAGGCAGCACTCTTTGCGCGTTCTGCAACAGCGGGTGGCCAGCAATTCCCTGTACACTGGGGTGGAGACTGCTCAGCAACCTACGAATCCATGGCGGAGTCCCTTCGAGGTGGTTTGTCTCTAGGTTTGTCTGGATTTGGATTCTGGAGTCATGATATCAGCGGCTTTGAAAACACGGCACCGGCAGATGTATATAAACGCTGGGTACAATTCGGATTATTATCTTCGCACAGCCGTCTGCATGGAAGTACTTCATACCGTGTACCTTGGTTGTTTGATGACGAGTCTGTAGATGTAGTTCGTGATTTCACGAAACTTAAAATCAGTCTCATGCCGTATTTGTTCCATGCAGCTAAAGAATCAACTGTACAAGGGATCCCCATGATGCGTGCAATGATGCTGGAGTTCCCAAACGATCCTGCGACATTTGGGCTGGATACACAGTACATGCTCGGGGATTCGATTCTTGTTGCTCCGGTCTTTAATATAGAAGGAGACGTTAGCTACTATCTACCTGAAGGAACATGGACGAACTACCTCACTGGCGAAAAAGTAGCAGGGGGAAGATACATTCATGAGAACCACAGTTTCCGTACATTACCGATGATGGTAAAACCAAATAGCCTGATTGCAGTCGGTGCGGTTAACAATGTAATCGAATATGATTACGCAGATGGAGTCACTTTACATTTGTTTGAACTGGCAGATCAAGCTACTGCAGAAGCAAAAGTGCTCAGTACAAAAGCGCAGGAAGAGCTGGCAGTAATGGTAAATCGTACGGGTTCTGAGCTTAGAGTGTCTGCGGCGGGTGAAGGAAAAGCGTGGTCTTTGGTATTACGAGACATTCATGATGTATCGGAAGTAAACGGCGGGACTGTATCTAAAGGAGATCAGGGTCTGGTATTTACACCAGAGAAGAACAACGGAACATATACGATTAAGCTCTAATAAAATGGGTGAAGAAGGCGATGCATAAACGCAGCGTCTTCTTTTTTGTGTTTGATAACATTTGATAACATCAATGACTGCATAATTTTGAAGTGACAAAACCATATTAAGAACGTCGTTTGATCCTAATGTTATTTCGTATGCTGATCATAATTAGGTCAAATGAATAACCTAAAGCAGCTGAGGTGGATATGTAATGAAAGAAAAGAAATGGGATCTAGCTGCTCTAGCCTCAATTCCGTTTATTATGACTTTAGGTAATTCAGCCTTAATCCCTATTTTACCGAAGATCGGCAAGGAACTGGGAGTTTCTACTTTTCAAGTGAGTATGCTGATTACGGTGTATGCCGTAGTTGCCATCATTTTAATTCCCATAGCCGGGTACTTATCAGATCGTTTCGGAAGAAAAGCGGTTATTATTCCTTCTCTTGCGATAGCAGCTATAGGCGGAGCTATTTCGGGAGTCGCTGCCTGGCTCATGGCAGACGGGGCTGCTTACTGGACGATTATAGGCGGAAGGTTATTACAAGGTATCGGAGCGGCTGGAGCTTTTCCCATTGTTATTCCACTAGTAGGGGATATGTTTAGTGACGAAAAAGAAGTAAGTGCTAGTTTGGGAATCGTTGAAACATCCAATACTTTTGGTAAAGTGCTTAGTCCAATCATTGGGGCAGCGCTTGGAGCCTGGTTATGGTATTCACCATTTTTAATGATTCCCACACTCTGTATTATTTCTTTATTACTAGTCATTTTTTTAGTGAAAACACCAAAGAAACATAAAGAAGTACCACCTTTGCGAGAATTTCTTCGCTCCCTCAAAGAAGTGATGGTAGAAAAAGGGCGCTGGTTATACGCTATTTTTGCGGTGGGTTGTATTTGTATGTTTGTTATTTTCGGTGTGCTTTTTTACTTATCTGAAATCCTTGAGACCAAATACGGTATAGATGGCATAACAAAAGGTTTTGTACTGGCAATCCCCTTGGCAATGCTTTGTTTATCTTCTTTTGTGAGCGGTAAAATAATCGGCAGTCATAAATCACGAATGAAGTGGATTGGGTTTATTGGACTCGTCATTTTGACAGCAGCTTTATTTACGATGGGTTTTTCAAAATCCATTTATTATGTGGTGGGCGTTTTTACGGTTGGAGGAATCGGTATTGGCGCAACTTTGCCATGTCTGGATACGCTAATTACGGAAGGTGTAGAGAAGGAACATAGAGGAACAATCACTTCTTTATTCAGCAGTATGCGTTTTATTGGGGTATCTCTCGGGCCGCCTGTCATTTCGTTGCTGTTAAACACCTCCCATTTTATGTTGTTCTCCATATTAGCAGGTGTTGCAGCTGTAGGAGCGTTACTCACGTTGTTTGCAATAAAACCGAAACAAAATGAAGGTAGCGGTTCTGGAAAGAGTAAAGGCAGCAAGCATTACCGATTAGGCGGGAAAAGCTTCGTTAGAGTCAAACGTAAGGCATAAATTACAAAGCCCATTCCTTCAGTCGATAGAATGGGCTTTGCTGTATATGTAAGGTCGTTTACATAGATGTAGTTTGATTGATTTTTGTTCTTCTAGCCTTACTCATGTGAACAATATAAATGATGAGTAGAAGAAGGACGAAGAGAGCTGAGTAACGAAACATTAGATGGTATCCTGTAAAAGTAGCGATAAGTCCAAGGATCAATGAACCAAGCGCGATTCCAAAATCAAGACTATTTAAAAACATGCCATTGGCGAGACCTCTTTGCGCTGGAGATACAACTTGAATCATCCAGGTCTGAAAAGAAGGCTGAAGTGTACCATATCCAAGACCGAATAGGAAAGCGGACATAAATAAACCTGTTGTCGAACTAATGTTAGAAAGGAGTACGAGCCCTGCAATGACGAATATAGATCCAGGGATTACAAGAGCAAGGTGACCTTTTGTATCATAGATGCGTCCTGCAAAAGGACGGACAATAAGAATAGCCAAAGCGTTAAACAAGAAAAATAAAGCAGCGTTATCGATCCCATTTTCTTTACCGAATAGAGCAATAAAGCTGACGATTCCACCATAAGTGACAGCGAGCAGCATATTAAGAACTGAAGGTATAAGGAGCGCTTTATTAAATCCTGTTTTTGTTTCATCTGTAACAGGCGATTCATAAGGTTCTTTCGATATTGGACTTTTTGATGTCAGTATATAACTTAGCGGCGCGATAATGAGGATGACAAGTGCAGTAGCCCACGTAAGCACAGTAAATCCGGATGAGTTCAGAATGGCAAGTCCGAGAACAGGACCAATTGACATGGCTAGACTGGTGGATAGTCCGAAATATCCCATTCCTTCACCCATTCTTTTAACAGGGATGACATCGGTTGCCATGGTAGGAAAGGCTGTGCTGCTCAGTCCAAAGCCAATGCCGAATATCATCCGCATAATAAGGAGCACACCCATTACAGCAGCGAAATAATAGCCTAGGGTGACAAGCAAGATAATAACAATACCCCAATATATCATTTTATTTCGATTCCCTTTTTCCAGCTGTTTGGCTGAATAAAGACGTGCCGCAATCGCACTTAGTGCAAAAAGGGTAGTGAATAAGCTCACTTGGAATGAACTGGCTTTAAATTCTCCCTGAACGTAAGTCGGTAAGGTGGAGATAATCATGTGAAGTTGTAAGAATAGTAAAAAGTTACATAAAGTTAGTATAATGAACTCTTTGGTCCATAATCGGTTTTTCTCTGGCTGCATAATTATGAATAATCTCCTTTATTTGTAGAGCGGCTCTGCACAGCAGGGGTTCTTTTGATTTACTCCTATTGCTTTGAGCTCTTTTTCTGTTCGTTCTCTTCTTGTTGTTTTTGCACATGGTTGTGGTATTCGTTCAATACTCGGAGAAAAACTTTCATGTCTTCTTCGGGAATGATCTCAGTAAAATCCGCATTTAATTTCTCTTCAAGAGGAAGAATTGAACGGCATAAATTAGCACCTTCATCCGTAAGAAATAGTTCATACGCTCTGCGATCAGCAGGATTCGGTTTGCGTACGACTAAACTTTTCTTTTCCAGCATGTCAATAATTCGTGTAGTTGTTGGTTGATCCTTATATGCTTTGGAGGCAATCTCCCGTTGATTCAAACCTTCGTGGGAGTAGATGTGAAAAAGAACAGACCACTGTTCCGTTGTAATATCGTATTCTTTTAAAAGTTGATTCATTAAATGAATAGAGCGTCGGTGAGCAACGCCAAGCATAAAACCAAGCGAATGTTCAAGTGCAAACTTATTCAACGTGTTAGTTACCCCCTCTCATCAAATACTTGTTACACTAATATTATTAAATGTTTTTATTTGTGTCAAAGAATATGTTGAGTTAAACTATAAGAATATATACTTCCAAATAATGCAAACTTTTCAGTGAGAACTATATATGATAAAGCTTTGTTGTTTCTTACAATTTAAGAGTGACTAACATTAGAAAAGAGGGATTGCCATGACTAATAAGGACAAGCTGACGATGAAACGTGCTGAATATAAGGACATACCTAGGATTGCGATTTTATTTGATGAGTACCGTCTATTCTATGGACAGGAGTCTGATCTAAAGCGTGCGGAAGTTTTTTTGAAGGAGAGAATGGAAAAAGGTGAATCTGTTATTTTTTACGCGGAGATGAAAGGAACAGAGGAGCCTGTTGGTTTTGTGCAACTCTATCCCTCCTTTTCGTCCATATCACTTCAGTCTCTGTGGATCTTAAATGATCTCTATGTAAGAGAAGAGGCTAGAAGATCAGGAGCTGGGAGAGCTTTGCTTCAAGAAGCAGAACATATGGCCCGCTGCACAGGGGCGAAAGGACTGACTTTATCCACTTTAGCAGATAATAGCGTAGCCCAGAAGTTATATGAGTCTGAAGGGTACATACGAGACAACGAATTTTGGCATTATGATCTTCTTACATAATAAAGACTGTATATCTGGGATTCATTGTAATCTGAAGAATCCTTATGGCATAATACAGCTACGGAACATAAGGGGGGATTCATACTGCACTGGATTGCAATGCTTACGATGTTGATTGATCATATAGGTGCTATTTTTTATCAGGATCAAGGCATATTTCGGATCATTGGAAGGCTTGCATTTCCGATTTATGCATTTTCGACATACCTTGGTTATAAATACACAAGTAATATGAAACGCTATACTTATCGTTTACTTTTGCTGGCTATCATTTCGCAGATCCCATTTATGCTCGCTTTTCAGCATTATAATTTGAATGTTATCTGGACCCTACTGTCTTCGCTGCTTGTTCTTCAGCTGCTGGATAAGTCCCCAAGTGGAATTAGTAAAGCTCTGATCATTATGATCTGTGGTATTCTCATGGAATTATCCACGATGGACTATGGTATCTATGGTCTCTTCCTCGTTCTAATTTTTAGATATACGGAAGGTATGGTCATGGTTGGTGCTCATTTGCTACTTAATATTGCAGATATGGTGGTATCTGAACTTCAAATCTGGAGCACACTTGCGACGGTATATATTGCATTCTTCATGTATAAGGGAGCTTCATTTCGCTCTACCGTTCCGCGCTGGCTATGGGTAAGCTTTTATCCGCTACATCTTGCTGTACTTGCGATCATTCGAATGGTTTAACACGATAGCGAAAGCTTCCTATTATAATAGGCAATATAGAGTACATATCTTGTGTTGTTTTTTCTATGGTGATATTCCTTCATTATTATGAATCGGTTACAATAGAACATAAGATGGTCTATTCCACGAAGTGGTATAATGATTTGTTTTGCTAAACATAGATTGGGAGTTGAGAATTTAGTGGAACTAAAAAAAGCAGCAGCTGAAAGAGCAGTGGATTTCGTTAAAGATGGAATGAAAGTAGGACTAGGAACAGGATCTACGGCCTATTGGGCTATCAAGCGTCTAGGCGAAAGAGTGAAGGAAGAAGGACTGAATATTCAGACCGTAGCTACATCCAAAGCTTCTGAAGATCAAGCACGGGAATTAGGAATCCCCCTCATTCCTTTTGCTGAGGTAGGTAGACTTGACCTTACGATTGATGGTGCTGATGAAGTCGATGGCAGATTGAATTTGATCAAAGGTGGCGGTGGTGCGCTTCTGCGTGAGAAAATTGTTGCCATGAACAGCAGACGTCTCATTATTGTGGTGGATGAGAGCAAAGTCGTTCATACGCTTGGTAAATTCCCATTGCCAATTGAGATTGTTCCGTTTGCATTTGAATGGACATTTCAGGCACTTGATCAGCTTGGATGCCGACCACAGTGGCGTATGAACGGCGAAGAGAAATTTGTGACAGATAACGGAAACTATATTGCAGACTGTCTGCTTGGACGTATCTCTAATGCTGAGGCACTTAATCAAAAATTGAATATGATTCCTGGTGTAGTTGATAATGGTCTGTTTGTCGATCTAGCTGATACCGTGGTAGTGTCACACAGTGACGGGTCAATTGAGATCAAAAAAAGGTAGCTTCTTTTCCAAAGAGAGGAAGATAAGACATCGGACAAATTCTCCTGAAGCTAGATGATGTAATTCTACGCACCATAGAAGAACAAGATATTGATGATTTATATCAATTAATACATGGTGAAACCAATCCAGAATGGAAAAAGTGGGATGCACCCTATTATCCCTTAGAGCGTGAGAACCGAGAAGATTTTCGGAAAACCATTAAAAAGGCAACTTCAAAGGAAGTTCCTTATTGGGTGATTATGGAAGTAGACGGACAGATTATAGGGAGTTTATCCTACTATATTGAAGATCCTCAGTCCATGTGGATAGAGACAGGAATAGTGATGTACCAAGCAGCGGACTGGAACAATGGGTGCGGTACAAAAGCCATGACCTGCTGGATTGCTTACTTGTTTCAAGCTCTTCCTATTGTTCGTATAGGTCTTACTACATGGTCTGGAAATGTAAGAATGATGAGTGTGGGTACAAAGCTAGGGATGCAAATAGAAGGCCGTATGCGGAAGTGCAGAATCGTAGACGGAATCTATTATGATTCGATCCGAATGGGGATGTTGCGAGAGGAATGGGAAGCATACCATTCATCCTAATGATTCACTCCATGATCCAAGGGTAAAGTGGAACAGTGGATATATTTATTGATAGAGGCTATTGGAGGCAAGGTTATGTCTAATTTACGCGATGAGAAAGATATATCGCTTCAGTTGTTTGTGGTTCTTGCCAGAGCCTACAACTCTGTAACTGCAAGATCTATTCGAGACATTCAGAGTCATGGTTTAAATACGACGGAATTCGGAGTGCTTGATTTGTTATATCATAAGGGACCTCAACCTCTGCAAAAAATCGGAGAAAAGGTACTTATGTCAAGCGGGAATATTACTTATGTAGTGGACAAGCTGCAAAGTAAAAATTTGTTATTACGCAGAGCTTCCTTGGAAGATAGAAGGGTAATCTTTGCAGAGCTGACGGATGAGGGGACTGCATTTTTTGAGCGTATTTTTCCTGGGCATCATGAAGTCATCAGGGAAGCAGAGCAAGGACTAACCGATGATGAGAAAATGGAAGCAATTCGTCTGCTGAAGAAGCTTGGATTATCGGCGAGTGGGCAGGCAAACGAATAGTGAACATCATATGTTAAACCGACCTCAATGAAGTGACCCCTAAATGTTAGACACGGTTATTTCATTAGGCAGCTTGGGTAAAACGAGTTCGGTACTGTACCGGACTCGTTTTTAATTTTGCCTTCAATCGTTTTGTGTTGTAGTAGTTCATATATTTTTCTAGTTCTAATTTAAAATGTTCTACACTCTCAAATTCCTTTAAGTAAAGGAGTTCCGACTTTATAATCCCAAAGAAATTCTCCATTACTGAGTTATCATAGCAGTTACCTTTACGCGACATACTTTGTGTGATCCCTCTCTTTCGAAGAACTTCGCGATATGATTTCATTTGATAATGCCAGCCTTGATCTGAATGCATCATTAACTTGTGATCCTCTGGTAAACATTCTAATGCTTTTTCTAGCATCTCAGAAACGAGTGAATACGTTGGTCTAGAGCCAATTGTGTAGGAAATGATTTCACCGTTAAACAAGTCTAATACAGGTGATAAATAAAGCTTCTCACCAAATAATTTAAATTCTGTAATATCTGTAACCCACTTTTCGTTCGGAGCTTCTGCCGTAAAGTTACGGTTTAGAATATTTGGTGCAATTTTGCCCACTGTTCCTTTGTACGACTTATATTTTTTCATGCGAACTACGCTTTTTAACCCTAATTCTTTCATGATACGTTGCACTTTCTTATGATTCACTTTTTGCCCACGATTGGCTAGTTCATCTCGAATGCGACGATAGCCATATCGACCTTCATGTTCCTCGTAAATCGCTTTGATTTCAGCCTTTAAATCAGCATCTGGATCTGGACGATCTAGCTTCTTCACTACATCGTAATACGTGCTTCGTGGAATAGCAGCGAATGCCACAAGCGCCTTCACCGAGTATTTATGCCTTAATTCATAGATGACCTTTACTTTGTCTTCCTTGGTGATTTTTTCTTGTTTTGAACTAAGGCATTTAACTTTTTTAAATACTCATTTTCCATTCGTAAACGTTCCACTTCTGCCTGTAAGGCCTCTACAGACCCTTCTACTAACGGTTGATTCTTTTGTTTGATCGATTCTTTTTTCACGGGTGTACGCCCCTTTTTCTTTGGTCTTAGGGCGTCTATTCCATGTAATTCTAAGCTCTCTTGCCAGCTTAAAATGGTACTATGACTCGCAATATTAAATATTGCTGCCGTTTCTCTAGCAGACGTCCCGAATTCGTTCATATAATTAAGTACGTCTAGTTTATCCTGTAAGGAATACGGTGTATAGCGCTTTTTAAAAACCTCTTCACCATGGTGCTCATATTGTTTAATCCAATTTAATAAAACGGAATGATGGATCCCTATAGATCTCGCAATCGATTTTATACCTTCCGATCCATTTTGATAGCGCATAACTGCTTGTAATTTTTCATCTGAACTAAACTTAGCCATATAAAAACTGCACCTCCAATGTTAGTTGATGTCTAACATTTGGGGTGCAGTTCACAAACAGGTCGGTTTTTTTTGAATGGAATTGCCATTTACTTGCATGTTGTTTTATAGTATGGGACAATTAAATAATTGAAAGTGATCTAGATTAAACGAAAAAACGGATGTTGATTTATCTAGATTATCTATTATATATGACTTAAATAGTCTATTCGTTTTTCACAAGAAGGGAGCTGCGTTTTTATGAATGTTACCAATAATGCAGCTGGTGAATTCCTCTTGCGACAGGTTGATCGTCTCGCCGGACAAATTACAGAAAGGCAATATGAAATACAACCTGATTTAGAATTGAGATTTGGTGAATCCGGCAAAATCAAAACAAAACAAGATACAAAATATAGTCTGAGTTTTTTGGTAGAAAGTGTTTTGATGAAAAGCCCCTCTCTTTTTACACAGTATGTTTCTTGGCTGAAAGTTTTAGTTGAGAGATATCAAGTAACTGAAGAAGACTTGCGAATGAACTTTACTTTAATCCAAGAAATCTTAGAAGAAACATATAAAGTGATGGATCGAGAACTTATCCTTGATTATTTACAAAAAGGTATTCAGGAAAAGAGGGGACACTTATTATTTAGGTGCCAATGTTCCTAAGGAAGGTATTATTGAATCGATTCAAAAATATAATGTGGACGTACTTGCGTTGTCTGTAACGATGACTTTTCATGTTCATTTAGCTAAACGATTAATTTCAGAGGTACGAAGTAACCCTGCAACAAGGCATGTGTCTATTATCGTTGGAGGCCTTCCTTTTAATATGGACTCGGAACTTTGGAAAAATATCGGGGCAGACGGGTATGCTCATGATACCGGTAGTGCCATTGAAGTAGCTTATTCCCTGCTTTCTTCAAAGGAAGAATAATACTGCTTCGTGTTTCATTATAGGCGATCTATTAGAGAGGGGGGATGATATGCCCTCAAAATTTAATGAACACGAGATAACAAAATTGAGAAATATCATTGCTGATCTTAACAAGGAGATTAGTAAGAATAGAGAGCATGAGCAGAGTGTACTTAGTGAGTTTTCAAGTTTGAATAATGAGTTGGTTACTCTGCAGAGAGAACTCGCCAAAAATAATTCAAGACTGAATGATGCTAAGAGTCAGGCAGTTCAGGTAAGTGAAGCAAAAAGTGAATTTCTGGCTTTGCTGAGTCATGAGTTTCGGACTCCCTTGAATGGAATTTTGGGTATGACTGAGATTTTATTAATGTCATCGCTTACAGAGGAACAGCGACAATCCGTTTCCGTCATTCAGGAGTCGTCGCAACTGTTGCTCTACCTCATCAATGATATATTAGATCTGTCTAAGCTCGAAGCGGGAGAAATGAAATTGAATCCTGCTGAGATGAACTTACGAATGATTTCGAAGCATGTCAATTTGCTTTTATCAGCTAAAGCGGCTAAATCAGGTAATCGACTCCACACGGAGATTGATGACTCCTTATCTGAGATGTTGATTGGAGATACTACCAGGGTAACTCAAATCCTAGTGAATCTCGTTGGGAATGCCATCAAATTTACACAGAATGGATCGATCTATACCCGAATTCGGGTTTTGTCTGAGAATGATCATAAACAAAAGATTCGTATCGAAGTTACGGATACGGGAATTGGTATTGCCAAGGAAGATCTTCCTAAGTTGTTTAGACCGTATGTCCAGACACTTGAGGGGCAACAGTCTAAGTATGGTGGAACCGGCCTTGGGCTCTCCATCAGTAAATACTTTGTAGAGCTTATGAGTGGGCAGATTGGTGTCATTAGTGAGTATGGGGCAGGCGCTACGTTTTGGATTGAAGTGTCTTTTGAAGTTAAGTCTAATGACGAAGTTGTTATGATACCCACCACTAGTGAAGCGGGAGTTAACCGTTTAACAGCGGTGTCACTAGAGACAAAGGACTGCCTGCACTGCCCTCCACTAGAACATCCGATTCTAATCGCAGAGGATAACAGTATTAACCGTAAGGTTGTTCTTGTGCAGTTAGATAAGCTTGGGATTACGAATATAGATATGGTAGAGAATGGAGAAGAAGCAGTCGCTGCTTTTCTTAGCAAACCATATTCTGTCATTCTGATGGATCATATGATGCCAAAGCTTGATGGGCTGGAAGCAACAAAAAAAATTCGGCAGATTGAACAAGATGAAATGCGTCCACATACACCGATCATAGCACTTACTGGGAATGTTACAGAGAGGCAACGTAAAGAATGCCTTGAGGCAGGTATGGACGATTATTTGTCTAAGCCGATCCCACTAGAAACACTGAGAGACATGATGCAACGATGGCTCCCAGAACTGCAAGATGATTCTATTCTAAATGAGGAAGTGATTACAGAGTTACTAAATCTTGGTGAGGAGAAGAGGGGGGATTTATTAGAAACTTTGCTTGAAATGTATCAAGCAGATACACCGGGTAAAATAGATCTATTACATCAATATCTGAATAGTAATCAATGTGATGAAGTGATGAAGACAGCACATGATTTGAAATCGAGTAGTCTTAGTCTGGGAATTGAGCAATTCTCTATGCTGCTGGAAAAGATAGAATCATCTGCTAGAATGGGTTGTCTTGAAGAACCTAAGCGACTGTTAGAACGGCTGGTACCTGCTTACGAGAAAGCTTGCAGGGAGATTAAGAATCTACTTCCACTATTCATTAAAAATAAAATATTTACAAAAAAGGTATTCATTTTGTAATCAGGATACCTTTTTTTGTGTACTGAAAAAATTGCAAGGTTAGGAATTAGCGGACGGTTTAAGTACAATATAAGGTGCTAGGTGAATCTCTTTCATGATTACGAAAACTGGTATGAAATAAATAGATAGAGGTGAGACATTGGATGTGGTTTTTACTTGTAATTCTTCTTATTATTGCAGCCGTGCTTTGGGCATCAGTCTCCTATTTTTATAAAGTAGCGATTAAAAGAGCGCCTAAACCGATGCTCCTCAAGAATACGGAACAGGTGGCGGGAGATAAAGTGGTTTCAACGAGTCCTGATTATGCTTGGATTAGAGCTCAATTACCTGAGCAAGTGGAGATCACTTCTTTTGATGGATTAAAACTTTGCGGCACCTGGATACCTGGAAAAGGAAATGAGAACAAGATCGTTATCTTATCTCACGGGTACACAGGCCGCGGATATGAGATGGCGGGGTTCGCTCGTTTTTATGTAGAAGAGCTTGGTTATCGTGTATTAATGCCAGATCATCGAGGTCATGGGGCCAGTGAAGGCGACTATATTGGATTTGGCTGGCATGACCGGCTTGATTATATGCGATGGATAGATTTTGTGATTAAAAAGACGGGAGAGGATAGTGAAATCCTGCTGCACGGTATATCGATGGGGGCTGCTTCCGTCCTGATGGCAAGCGGTGAGAAACTGCCCACTCAAGTGAAAGGAATCGTATCTGATTGCGGATACACCTCGGTCAAAGATGAATTGTCTTACCAGATGAAGCAGATGTACAAACTTCCTTCCTTTCCATTCATCCCGCTGATCAGTCTATATACGAGATGGAAAGCCGGATATAGTTTTCAGGAAGCCTCTGCCTTGAAGCAAGTGAAACGAACACATCTGCCAATTTTGTATATTCACGGGGGTGCAGATACCTTTGTTCCTACCTCGATGGCTCATGAGCTATACCGAGAAAGTGCCGGTGACAAATATCTGTATATCGTTCCTGAAGCTGCGCATGGTACTTCGTTTCTAGTAGAACCAGAGGGTTATAAACGTCATGTGAAAGATTTTGTAGCCCGGTATTTGGGACAAGGCACGGAAATAAGAACGGAAAAGTGGCTATAAAAGGGTTCGGATTGGGTAATGGTAGTTCATACACCAATTTTGAAAAGGGGATGGACCCATGTCTGAACAACAATTTAAAGAAGCACGCAAGATGGAGGAGACTTATCATCGTCATTTTTATAAAGAGCACGATCTCTATGAAGAAGGTACTTGGATGGCCGGTCCTATGCCGATCGTAATGGAGACGCTCGACCGTCTAATCGCATTTAAAGATCAACTTACGGTGTTGGATCTTGGTGCGGGCGCAGGCAGAAATACAATTGCGATAGCAGATAGATTGCGTGAAACGAATAGTACAATCGTAGCGGTAGATTTACTAGAGGAAGCAATTGATAGTTTGAATAATCATGCTAAAAAATATCAAGTCGATCACTTGATTACGGCGGAGCGGGCAGACATTGAACATTACGAAATTGGGCCAAACCGGTATGATTATATTGCTGCCTGTTCTTGTCTTGAACATGTATCCTCTGAAGAAGCACTACATCAGGTTCTTGACCGAATGCAGGAAGCTACAAACATTGGCGGAATACATCTCATTACCATGAGTACCGGGGTGGAAGAAGTTAAACTTTCGGATCATGAAACACTTAAACCACTGATCGAATTAAATCTACCTACGCAATATGCTGAAGATTTATTAACTCATCGTTATCAAGACGATTGGGACATTTTATTTACGGAGCGAGTCACACAGGCTATTCCTGAAGAAAAGTATGAAGAGCCAACTGAATTCCGCTGTCAGTTGCTCCGGTTTGCTGCTAGAAAAAGAAAATAGCTAAGAAACAACAGACTGATGAAGTCTGTTGTTTTTTTGTGGACAAAAGTGCAAACATTTGATTGTAGCTGTTGTAAGTTCGCTCTATAATTAAGATATGTGAATCGGTGAAGTGTCACTTCAGATTAAATATCATAGAAGAAAAGGAGGATGATCACATTTGACATATGAAGAACGTTTACGAGATATAATGAATCAGCCGCAAATTATCGATGACCTGAAACGAGTTCGCGAACTTGGCTTACCGCAGGGATGTATAGCCGCTGGTTATGTAAGGAACCGAGTGTGGGATGAACTGCATGAATATAAAGATTCTACTCCCCTGAATGATATTGATGTTATTTACTATGATCCTGAGCAATTAGATGAATGGAACGACAGCCAGTATGAGAAGCAATTACGATCGGGGCAGGTTGGACGAAACTGGCAGGTCAAGAACCAAGCAAGAATGCACGAATATAATATGGACCCACCTTATCAATCTGTAGAAGATGCGATGAGGTATTGGCCTGAGACAGCAACTGCGGTTGCGATTCGTCTAAATGATCAAGATGAGCTGGAGATCATAGCTCCATTTGGTTTGTCTGATCTTTTCGAGATGAATGTGAAAAAAAGTCCATATTTCCGAAATGCTGGACTGTATAGACAGAGAGTATTTGAAAAGGAATGGCTTGATCTTTGGCCTTTGTTGTTGATGATGGATTCATAGCTCATAGATTGAGAAGAACATAGAGATAGAGAGAAATACGATAATAGAGAATATCTATTATGCTACTCATTTTATAAGGGGAAAAGCGGGGGAAATAAAGTATGCCTTGGCCAATGGTACATTTAACGGTTGCCCATCTGGTTCAACAAGGACGTCCATCACCATCTTTTGTTCTGGGCAACATCGCACCCAATGCGGTTCTTACAAGACGGAATATGAATGATCAGATGAAGTGGAATGCTCATCTCTGTAAGGTGGAAGGGATTTTACCTCGGGTAAGAGAAATCCAGCAGTTTCATGCAGCCCATACGAATATTCATCTTGGCGAAGATTACAGACAGTTTTTAATGGGATATGCTGCGCATATATACGTCGATTTGAGATGGGCCGAAACCATATATAAAGGGATGGAAAATCTAGCACAGAGCATTTTTCTATACCGATGGCATATGCAGTTTCGCTCATTTCAATCACTATATAATCGGGACGTCACACAACTTGAATACATACTCATGGATACGCATCCAGAAACAAAGCAATTACTTGAATCACTTGAATCGGCACCTGCTGCAGCAATGGGTGAATTCGTCTCACTTCAAGAAGTAGATGATTATCGTTATACTATCCTTCATAAATTAGAAGAACCGATTAAACCACGCTCTTTACGGCTCATGGATATTGAACGGGTAGAACGTTTTATTCAAGAAACAGCGGAAGAATTATGTTTTTTGTTACCTTCCTGGTCAGCTAGTAGTTCATCACCCGATTCTATTGAAGAGGCTTACAGTAATAAGTCATAAAATGGTTAGAAATGAAAAGTTAGTGCGTGATAGTATAAGAGACTTGAAATATTCATGTAAAAGCCCTAAAGTACGTATAGTAAATGCGTCATGAATAGGAGGATATACATTGTTTATTTCTTTACAAGATCGTTTGGAAGATCCTTTAGTACAGGAGCTCATTGAATACGCTACCCTTCCAGAGCGGGAATATGTACTTGCTGCTCTGAAGGAATATAAGGAACAAGACAGTATGACGTTATACGGTTTCGAGGATGAGGATCAGCTCGTAGCTCTCATCGGAATCGAGAAACAAAATCAAGAAGTGAAAATCAAGCATCTCGCTGTACTGCCAGAGAATCGACTGAAAGATTATGGACGCGGCATTATCTCTGAGATGATCAGTGCGCTAAAGCCTGAAGTCGTAACCGCAGAGATCGAAGAAGATGCGGTTGATTTTTTCCGCAATATTGGCTTTATTGTCTATAGTCTCGGTGAGAAATACCCTGGGCTTGAACATTTTCGCTGTGTGTTTGAAGTAGAAGAAGAGGAATAATCCATCCTAAGATGAGAACAGCAAGGCTTACGTATCATCCATAACGGTACTAATAGAAGGAGTATATGCATTTGCCTACCACGGTGTATCGAATAATCGGTTTACTTCTCGGACTTGCAGTTCCCTTTGTTTTTCTTTGGCTGAAAATTAGTTTCCTATTGTTGTTTTTGCTCATCGTTTATGCGGAGCATCGCAAAGTTAAAGTTCCGCTGAGCGGAACTTATTTTATCGCAGGCATGTTGGTAGGGACTCTTATTACCTTTGTTACCTAATAAAAAAGACATATATGATTCTGAAAAAGGTGGCTTCACCTCATCAGAAATATATGTCTTTTTTTACGTGTTTTTATGAAAAGAAGGAGGGGAAAGATCAGTTGCCGTGCCATCTACTCCCGTTCTTACATATGTTGTATTATTACAATCCTTGCCATATTCTTCTGAAATCGGTGAAGTCATAGAGAAAGGAGGAGTAGAAATGGTGTACCGTTATCTGGCACTTGGCGATTCTCTTACGGTAGGTATCGGTGCTTTATTTGGAAGTGGATTTGTTCCACTCTATCAAAAAAGACTGGAGTATCATTTACGTAGCGCTGTTCTTGTAAGTAACCAAGGGATCAATGGACTTACCTCCCAAAGACTTCTATCCATGGTAAAATACAATCAGTACTTGCGAAATCTCATTGTACATGCCGACATGATTACAATCTCCATTGGCGGGAATGATTTGATTCAGGCAGCTCGTTCAACGAGGTGGAATCTTAGTTCTCCTCTATTCATCGAGACGTTGGACATATGTGAGCACAATATGAAAGAGATCCTTTCACAGATTCATGCTTTAAAAAAGGAGTCGAAAAATTACTTTATTCGGCTCGTCGGACTGTATAATCCGTTGCCTAAGAATGAAGCTGCTTATCATTGGGTGAAACAATATAATGACTTTCTTACAAGCCTAGATAGTACAAAGATAGCAACGGCCCAGCTTCTCTATGCTTTTCAGGGAAGAGAAAGAGAATTATTATTTTTCGATAAGGTCCACCCAAGCAGTAAGGGATATCGGGTTATCGAATCGCAGCTCGATCGAATAGGCTATGCTCCGTTGTTGCAGCTAGAGAAGCCCCATACATTACGCAAAAAGAAGAAATAAGAATAGGAAGGGTGCAAGCAAAAGCCAGCTTGTATCCTCTACGTTTCGGTTAGGAGAACACTTCAATATTAAACGAAGGAGCATCCGTGTATGCAAATATCGAACAAGCCCTCTCTAACAAAAGAAGAAGAATTACAGGTTAGCCGTCTGCTTATGAATTATTTTGAGGCTTCCATAGGATCAGAACTTGAGGATTGTATGATTTGGCGGTTAACGGGAGGAATGAACAACTCTACGTATTTAATTCACCTGAAAGAGAAGCGATATGTACTGCGTAAGTACAATAGTCACCAGGATAAAGACAAGGTAAAGTATGAACATGCCATTTTGAATAGCCTTACCATACATAAACAAGAGTTTGTTTACCCGCAGCTGGTACGAACATTGGAAGATACGACATTTACTCATCAGGAAGGGAAAATCGGGGCCTTATTTCATTATCAAGAAGGCAGTAATGCGAAGCAAATGGGGCCGAGCCAATACTTGCAATTGGGACAAAAAGCAGGTCAGCTAACCCAGGCTTTGTCTCGGATAAAGGTTCCCTTAGCGCCGGTATATCCTCCTTACTACAGATTGGATCTGGCTTATCCGGAGGTTACGCCAGCAGATTTTGTTCGCTTTTTACAGCAACCAGATCCATCTTTTCTAACCCTATATCAAGAAACAAAGGAAATAGCGGAAGAGATCGAATTACTGTTCACCAAGATTGGCGGGGGATTAGAAGAACTTCCTCATCAACTCGTACATGGAGATCTGAATGCTTCCAATATCTTAGTGAATGAAGAAGGGGATATAACTACGATCCTTGATTTCGAGTTTGCTACTTGGGATCTTCGTGTGATGGAACTATCTGTCCCTCTTTCGGATCTTGTCTCTGGCATGATTTTGGATGAGAACAATACTCCAGAAGAAGAAGAGATGATGTGGAACAACCTTAATGCGCTGATAAGCGGCTATGTTACCGAAGTTTCTCTTCAGCAAGAAGAGAAGGATATGATTCCATCTCTTGTACTTCTTCGCAGAGTAGATGTGGCTATGCACTTTTTGACTCGGTATCACAAAGGAATAGATACAGTTGATATAGCATGGGATCAGCTGCAGAAGTTGATGAGCTGTGTAAGATGGCTTAAGTTAAATCAGGTTAGATTGAATCAATGGTTATAGAAAAAAAGCTGTCTTCTTCAGTTGAAATAGAAGAAGACAGCTTTTAATTATACTTAAAATAATTTCCGAAAAAAACTGCGAACAGCCCAGCGGCGCTCTTGCCGCTTTTTATATTTAGGCAGAGAGCGGTATACGTCAATGGACTGACGGTAAGCTTCTTTTGCATCATCCTTACGACCGAGCTTTCCATAGACAAGTCCAAGGTAATAGAAAGATTCACTGGAGGAAGACTGGATGTCCTGGAATTTCTCTACGTATTGAAGCGCCTTAGCTTGATCCTTATCCTTGTATGCAGAAGCAAGACGGAGGTAAGGTTGACCGTATTTTACTTTTGGATTCAGTTTAGTCGCGTGCAGCGTATGTTGTTCTCCTTGTTCAAGCTGTCCTTGATGAATCTCTGTAGTACCGACCATATCCCAATATTCTGCAGAGTGATCATAAGAAGACTCGATAGATATTAGTATCTGCTGAGCTTCCCTGTACTTTTTGCGTTCGATCAAGAGTCTCGCTAAGTCGAATTTTGAAGTAACGTCATTTGGATTCAGAGCAATTTGCTGACGATTTTTGGAGATGCTTCGCATCCGCTTAAAAGGTTTTGTGATGCTTGGAAATACACCGACAAAACGTCGATCCAGAAGATAAAAAATAAGAAACAGCACGATAATGGCAATAAAAGGATTGCCAATGATATAGAAAATCAGCCCAAATAGTAAAAACTTACTCATATACTTCCCCCTGAAAAATAATCATGTGATCTCATCATATCGAACTTAAGGCATTACGAACAGCTAAAATATATTTTGATGGATCGGGTGCATTTACATTCCGTCTTTTTCGCTTGACCGGAACCTATTTAGGACAATTTTCCATTATTATATCATACGTGATCGTGACAGATTCTCCAAAAGTTTAGTAAAATGAAGTGAATAGTGTAGAGAAGGGGTACAATCATGACCGAGAAAATCAGACAGCAAATTGAGTTTATACGCGAAATTGATAAATTGAAGCACGTACTTCGTAGATCCTATCTAATGAATCAAGAAAGACGCGAAAATGATGCTGAACATAGTTGGCATATTGCTGTTATGGCCTTGTTATTGAAAGAACATAGTCATGAGGATTTAGATATGACAAAAGTGCTGCACCTGCTTCTAATTCATGATTTGGTAGAAATCGATGCAGGAGATACGTTCGCTTACGATACCAAAGGATATGAAGATAAATGGGAAAGAGAACTTGCGGCGGCAAAACGAATCTATGGGCTGCTTCCTGCGGATCAAAAAGAGGATTGGATGAACCTGTGGTTAGAATTTGAAGAAGGTCTGACGAAAGAGGCACAGTATGCGGTGGCGATGGATCGTCTGCAGCCGGTCCTTCACAATTTTTATACCGAAGGCAAAGCATGGAGAGCCAATCAGGTATCTGCTGTGTCTGTTAGAAAAAGGCTGGCGGTAGTAAAAGAAGTTTCTCCTGCCCTAAATACATATGCTAATGAACTGATTGACGAAGCGGTAGAGAAGGGTTACCTGTTACCTTGAAACGAATTCAGTACGCTAGAAGGAAGGATTCTCTTGTAATAAGAGGTATCCTTCCTTTTTTATTAGATATTAATGAAGGAAGCAAATAGAACGTCTAGCGCATTAGTCTTCGATAGGAAGAAGGAGTCATACCGGTATGCTTCTTAAATAATCGGTAAAAATGCGGAAGACTTTCAAACCCGCTGGCCTCCGCAATGGCTACCATTGTATCATCAGTACGCAGCAGTTTTTCTTTAGAGAGAATGATGCGTCTCGCTGCAACATATTCGGTGAGTGTCATCCCCGTATGCTGTTTAAAAGCACGGCTAAAGTGAGCAGTAGAGATGGAAGCATCTTGGGCAAGTTCAGAGAGAGATACAGGCTGATGAAGATGTTCGTCCAACCTTTTAAGAGCTTG
Source organism: Paenibacillus sp. Marseille-Q7038 (assembly GCF_965111595.1). Lineage (NCBI taxonomy): Bacteria > Bacillati > Bacillota > Bacilli > Caryophanales > Paenibacillaceae > Paenibacillus > Paenibacillus sp. Marseille-Q7038. Next base: position 842,860 of record NZ_CBCOOM010000001.1, read on the forward strand.
CGCCATCCAAATCGGTCCCGACAATGTAGTCTTTTCAGGTTTTAAAGCTTCCGTCATCCGCATGAGAGAAACCAGCATGAGCTGTAACAACAAGAGGGTAGCATAGGTCCTTAAGTGCTCCTGACTTACGGTTTCGGTGTAAATTTGTTCAATCCATCGTTCGAATTCCTCCATTTGTTTGTGGTCTAGAATTTGGATATAATTCCGAGACTTCCGAGACCTTTCGAAAAATTGCTGAATGGATGCTGCTTCTCCCCCCATACCTTGAAAAACAGCAGGGCTGATATAAAAAGCCGAAGATGTCAGCGGATTATCTGCATCTTGAAATGTACGATGAAGTGTATTGCCAGGAATAATGATAAGGCTTCTAGCCTTAATATCAACGATAGAATGATCAATTAACATTTTTCCTTCTCCTTGATGTACACAGATCAGTTCATGCCAGTCATGAAAATGGTCAGGAAGTTCATGTTCAGGAAGTTTGGTTTCATGATATAACATGCGAAAAGGAAGATCGATTGCTGCTTTTAAACGCCCATCTACAGGTGCCTCGAGCACATATTTCATAGCCACGCTCTCCTTCTACATACAATATCATCTGAGAGTATATTTTAAGCAAAAATAGCAATTTATGTTCTTTCTGATGATGATACAATGAACATCATAAGGATACAACCACTAATAATAGAGGTGAAGAGAGTGACGGTTAAAAAGGATTATCCAAGATTAAGTGTACCGAACGGTGATAGTCACCTAAATTTAGTTCATTCCGGGATCAAGCAGCTCCCTGTGAAAGTTCTTCAGATCGGCGAAGGGAATTTTTTGCGAGGGTTTGCAGATTGGATGATTTATGAAAGCGCTGTTAAAGGTGCGTTTAAGGGAACCGTAGCCGTAACCCAGCCTAGACGTAAAGGTAGAGGGAAGCTGATGACTATACGGGAACAAGACGGTCTGTATACGCTGCTAACAAGAGGCATTGTTAATGGGACAGCTGTTGAGAAGGCATCCATCATTCCTATTTTGGCTCGTACAATCGACCCTTATGAAGAATGGCAAGATTTTTTACAGCTTGCGGTAAGCCCTGAACTGGATATTATTATCTCCAATACGACAGAAGCAGGTTTAACCTACCTGGAGACGAGATATGAAGAGGGAGTACCGATCGATTCTTTTCCTGGTAAACTTGCTGTGTTCTTACATGAACGCTACACTCACTACTCAGGAAGCAAAGAGAGCGGTTTACTTATTCTGCCTTGCGAACTTGTCGATAGAAATGGAGATGTTCTCAAGAAGTACGTGCTGCAGCATAGTATTGATTTTGGTTTTTCGGATTCGTTTCGGGACTGGGTTCAGCAGGACAATCGGTTTCTGAATAATTTGGTAGATCGGATCGTAACAGGTGCTCCTTCAGAGGAAGAGGCGGCTGTGCTCACAGAGCGATTCGGATATGAAGATAAGTTAATGACATTAGCCGAACCTTACCATCTGTGGGCTATTGAAGGTGAACCGGATCTGGATGACAGGTTTCCGCTTGCACAAGCTGGACTCAATATCCACTGGACCACCGATCTAAAGCCATTTCAGCTTCGAAAGGTACGCCTTTTGAATGGTTCTCACACCCTGATGACCCCGATTGCGATACTAAAAGGCCAGTCCTTTGTGCGTGAGACGATGGAAGACAGCGAGCTTGGAGCTTTTGTAAGAGAAGCCGCGGAAAAAGAAATCATACCCGCTCTTGATCTGCCTGAGGAGGAAATGCAAAGTTATATCAAAGAAGTATGGGATCGTTTCCTGAATCCTTATATCAATCATAAACTAACAGATATTATGCTTGGCTCTATCTCTAAATTCAAAGTAAGACTGCTTCCGACCATGCTTGAAAGTATCAACCGAACCGGAGTTCTGCCGGAGCGCATCGTGACTTCTTTTAGTGCACTGCTTCGTTTATACCGAGCGGAACAAACGGAGAGTGGATATGTGTCGAACACTTTTGGCGGTGAGAAAGTATTCCTGCGGGATGAGGAACGGCTGCTTGCATCCTTGGCTCAGCATTGGTCTAAATTTAGCGGCGTTAATATGAATGAGGTTGTTGCTAATATATTGGCAGATGAACAAATTTGGGGACAGAATCTTGATTTGATCTCCGGACTGCGGGATCAAGTGACAGAGCATCTGAACAAGTGGGAAGAGGAGGAGCATAATGAATACGTATGAATCTTCTGTAACGGATTGGACTCGTCTTCATCCGAATGATGATGTGCTCATTGCACTCCGTAATCTAAACTCAGGTGAACAGATTGAGGCTGCCAGCGGACAACATATGATTTTGAAAGAGAATGTCCCCAAAGGTCACAAGTTTGCAATACGGACCATCCAAGCAGGCGAACATATTATGAAATATGGCTATTCCATAGGGGTAGCTAAGGAACGAATTGAGACAGGGAAATGGCTTCATACTCACAATGTCAGCACAGGGCTAAGTGGTCTTGTTGACTACGAATATGTGAAAACGCCAACCCTAACACCGGCCCTTGCTCCTGCGCATCTTCATACGTTTCAGGGTTACAGACGAAGTAGCGGTCAGGTAGGAATTCGTAACGAAATTTGGATTATTAATACGGTTGGATGTATCAACAAAGTATGTGAGGCACTGGCAAAAATGGGCAATACGGCATTTCAGGGCCGTGTGGACGGGGTCTATCATTTTGCTCATCCGTTCGGCTGTTCACAGCTTGGCGATGATCTCAAATATACTCAGCAGCTGCTTGCGTCCCTTGTCTCTCATCCAAATGCCGGCGGTGTACTCGTGATTGGCCTAGGCTGTGAGAATAATCAGATTGAGGAATTCAAAACATTTATTCCGGTTGAGGATCAAGCAAGGGTTCGATTCTTAAAAGCACAGGAAATTGATGATGAGATGGCCGAAGGGCTGCGCTTATTAGAAGAACTGACGGAGCTTGCGGAAAAGCAGGAGCGTGAACCTGTTCCTATATCTGAACTTACCATTGGACTTAAATGTGGCGGCTCCGATGGTTTCTCGGGTATCACAGCTAACCCTCTCGTTGGGGCTGTATCCGATAAGCTCGTGGCGGCTGGCGGTACAGCAATTCTTACCGAAGTGCCGGAAATGTTTGGAGCGGAAACGATTCTGATGAACAGAGCTCGTAGTGAAGGGGTTTATGAAGAGCTTGTGAACTTAATCAACAATTTCAAACAATACTATGTGAACCATGGACAGAATATTTATGAGAATCCCTCACCGGGTAATAAGGAGGGAGGAATCACTACCTTGGAAGAAAAATCTCTGGGCTGTACACAAAAAGGCGGACATTCAGAGGTTGTAGATGTGGTTGCCTATGGGAAAAAAGTAACGCAAAAAGGGCTCAATATCGTGGAGGCTCCTGGTAACGATCTGGTATCTGTAACTGCGTTGTCTGCTGCAGGTGCGCATATTGTTCTATTTACAACCGGACGAGGAACTCCTTTTGGTGGACCGGTTCCTACCGTCAAAATTGCTACCAATTCTGATCTTGCTAATCGCAAAAAGCATTGGATCGATTTTAACGCGGGACAGCTGCTTGAAGGAAAAGCAATGGACGATCTTGCGAATGAACTTCTGACAGAACTGATTGAAATTGCTTCGGGGAATAAAGAGACGAACAGCGAACGTTACGGGTTCCGCGAGATTGCGATTTTCAAAGATGGAGTAATCTTATAGATGTGAAATCATTCAGTAAAAGGAAGGCCAGCAGAGATAGCGTATTTCTCTACTGGTCTTTTTAGTGGTCTTTTTAGATGACTCCGTAGCTAGCCAGTGTCTTCAGACGTTCCATCGTAAGATGCCCCCGCCATTCTGCCTCGGCTGCTACACTGAGTGCTGGCCAAGAGATGGGCCAACCGCCATCGTCTTGCTGCGAAGCTAGAAGATGTTCCAGATGCTGCTGGGTAATTTCCTTCGGTATAAAGTGAGCCGCATAGCTGTCTGAACGAGGTGCCCAGTCCAGCACTTTTTGTACATAACCGGTTGCTTCTGGATCCAGTTCAATGACCCCAGGCTGTTGCAGCATATGATCGATTTGGTGTTTAAGCTGAATGGCTCGATCGCTCTCATCCTGAGTCTCGAGAAAATGTATCGCTTGAATAAGATCGTGATATCCTTCAAGTTCCGTGTTTTCAAGGGAAGACCAAACAAAATTTTCTGCCTTTTTGAACCAGTTCTCCCTAAGGAATGGATGCCAATCCTTACATTTATAAAGTAGTCCAATAATAGAACCTGAAGGATTAAGAGAAGTTATATCATCTTTTTCAGTGGTCCACCAGGGTGCATGGGGATAATCGTTTACGTTTTTGAAAGAATAGGGCCATCCGCCAGTTATGGGATTCGCATGTTTTTGCAGAAAAAAACCAAGTCCTGTTAGGATACGTTCAGGATAAAAGTGAACTTCATCCAGTAAATGAAGTGCAAACTCAGCACCTTGGGGTTGACTGTAAGGACTGCGGATATCAGGTTCTAGGGCATGCCCAAAACCGCCATCCTGATTTTGATAAGCGGCAAGTGCTTGTACCACGGATTCTTCAGATCTTTGTCCTGTCGCATATTCGAAACGGTAACGATCCAGCAAGCGAGCATGGGTATACATGAAATGATGAGCTTTTTTCACAACCGGATGAGACACATCTAGTAATGGATAAGTGGTCATAGTTTGGTTCACTCCTTCAGTGCTTGATCGTATCTTCTTCTGTATTCCTCGTATTCCTCTATTTCCCTGCAAATGCAAGGAAAATAGAAAATTCCCATACAATCTGCTATGCAGATTGTATGGGAATAAGTGTTTAGAAAACTACGCGTAATAGCACATGAAGAGAACTATTTAACTTGCAAAATTTGTACTCCACGTCCTTCAATTTGAATGGTTCCCTTATGAACAGTACCTGTCAGAAGATCCTCAACTTGAACATCACCTAGATCATAGGAACATGCTTCCTTATTGAAGTTGAGCACAAATAGATAAGAGATCCCGCCTTTCACACGGCGGCTAACTTCAACGCCATCAGGTGTAACCAGATTCTCTTCAATACCTTTATCGGCTGCTATTTTGTCAACCAGGCCGTCAAGGAAGCTGGGTTCTGGATCAGAAGCGACGTAGTACGCTTCACCACTACCAAATACATTACGGGTCAAGGATGGCATGCCTTGATAGAAATCTTCACCATACTCAGCAATCACTTCTGCACCTTCGGTATGGAGCAGATCACAGAGCAGACCGCATTCATACTCGCCCGAAAGTTTGCCATAAACGTCTTTAACAATCATTTTGTTTTTCTGGTCCGGGAAAAGGGCATCGATTTCTTCTACCCAGATACCGAGAAGGTCTCGAAGTTCTCCAGGATATCCTCCCACTGTGACAAGGTCATTCTCATTAACCACTCCGCTGAAGAACGTAGTAACAAAGGTGCCGCCGTTTTTCGTGAAGGTCTCCAGTTTATTAGCGAAACCGGGTTTCACCATGTAGAGGACCGGTGCTACAACAACTTCATAGGAAGAAAGATCAGTATCGACACTGATCATATCAACCTGGATATTACGACGATAGAAGGCTGCGTAGTACTTATGGATTTGTTCAACATAATTTAATGCTACCGAAGGGCCGCTTGATTTCTCGATTGCCCACCAGTTCTCCCAATCAAACAGAATCGCAACTTTGGATTCTATACGAGAGTCAAGTGTTCGATCTCCGAGTTTCGCGAGTTCTTGGCCTAGCTGAGTTACTTCACGGAATACTCGGGTATTTTCATGGCCCACATGTTCAATGACTGCACCATGGTATTTTTCACAAGCTCCAATGGATCTGCGAAGCTGGAAGAACATCACCGTATCGGCTCCATGAGCAACCGTCTGATAGCTTTGTAGACGCATTACGCCAGGACGTTTTAAAGAGTTGTAGGGCTGCCAGTTTTGCTGGCTTGGAGTCTGTTCCATCAGCATGAACGGCATGCCGTCTTTTAAACCTCTCATTATGTCATTTGCCATCGCTGTTTCACTAGGAGGAGTGGTGAGACTCGGGTAGCTGTCCCAAGATACGATGTCCATATGTTTCGCCCATTTGAAATAATCAAGCTGTTTGAAGAATCCCATCAAGTTCGTAGTTACTACAGAATCCGGTATGTATCTCTTAATTGCATCATACTCCATTTTGTAGCAAGTGAGCATGCTATCCGAGTTGAAACGAGAGTAATCAAGGGAAATTCCTTGGAAATTGGTTCTACGCTCACCCCATTCTTCACTGAGATTGCTTGGTAGTACGATCTCATCCCAGTCATAGAATGTATGTCCCCAAAAAGCGGTGTTCCAGGCTTTATTCAGGGTATCCAGATTCTGATAACGTTGTTTTAACCATACACGAAAAGCACGTTCGCAGTTGTCGCAGTAACATTCACCGCCATATTCATTGGAAACATGCCATACAAGTACAGCAGGATGATCTTGATAACGTTCCGCAAGCTTGCTTGCAATCCGTTCAGAGTATAAACGATAGGTCGGGCTATTTGGACAGGAGTTGTGGCGTCCGCCAAACTTCCGTTTTCGACCATCTCTATCTACACGGAGTACATCGGGATATTTCGTAGCCATCCATGCCGGATGTGCGCCGGTACTGGTTGCTAGACAGACATAGACACCGCTTTCATAGAGCCTATCAATCAGTTCATCAAGCCATTCAAAATTATATGTGATTTCATCAGGCTGATTTTTAGCCCATGAAAATACATTGATCGTTGCCATATCGATACCTGCTATTTTGAACATACGAAGATCTTCTTGATGTGTTGCCTCGTCCCATTGTTCTGGATTGTAGTCGCCGCCGTAAAATATTTTAGGAAGTTTAGAACTAATCAATGAATTCACCTCTTGTATAAGAATAAGTCCATGATATATCATGAGATATATTTTTAAAATATAAGAATTGTAAAGACGTATATAATAATATGGAACTAAACAAGAGGTGAAGTTATGCTATTTACTCCAGAACATCAACGTTTTTTTATGACGAGCAGAGAACAACCGCTGCCCTTATATATAGAAAGTATTGGAGCGAATTTAAATCAAGAATCGATTGTGAGGTCCGCAGGATATCCTTGTTATCACTGGCTGCAGACAATGGAAGGGGAGGGAGAGTTTACTTTCACCGGAAAAACGTATCGACTTTTCCCGGGAACGGGTGTACTTGTGGCCCCAGGTGAACCGCATGAATACAAAAGAAAAGGAGCAGATACGCTATGGTCTACTCTCTATATTACGTTTAGCGGCCCGCAGACGAGTGCTATTCTAGCAACGCTTGAACTTGAACCTTCGGCATGTTATCAGTGGGACCCTTCTTCAGAGCTTCAGTTCTTCGGACAACAAGTTCTTGGATCCATCGGCAGCGATCGGGATTTAACCGGTCTGGAAGCTTCCGGTGATCTGTACCGTTTTCTATTACTGCTTAAAAAGTATGGAACGACAGGGAATTCACCTTCGTTGTCTCACTCTCTTGAAAGACTTGCTCCGCTGCTTCAGTTTATGGAAGAAAAATTGAGTGATCCGAGTGTCGGTTTGTCGGAAATGGCAGCTGTTCTTTCGGTTAGTCCCCGATATGTCAATACCCTCTTCAAACAATCTTTTGGAGAGACCGCTTATGGATATTTCATCTTGAAACGAATCCGCAGAGCAAAAGAAATCCTCACATCACGTCCGGATATGACGGTTAAGGAAACGGCGGAAGCTGTCGGCTTCCGGGATGCAAGCCATTTTGTAGCTACGTTTCGTAAGATTGAAGGGGTAACACCAGAACATTTTCGTAAATTATACTGATACGGATTTTAGGATTGATGAAAACGGTTTTATGTAGGATGATGGGTGTTAGATAGACGAGGAACATCACTTGAGATGGAGAAAGAAGGGAAAAAAATGTCTGACATATTAATTTGGCCTGGTCAGCCTCCTTATGCAGCAGAAGGACATGAATCCGACTGGCCAACACTGAGAGCATACCTAGCGGAAGGAGCCAAAAGCGCCGTTATTGTCTGCCCAGGCGGTGGATACGGTCATCTAGCGGATCATGAAGGAGAGCCCGTAGCAAAGTGGCTGAATGAAGCCGGAATTTCGGCATTTGTGTTAAAATATCGGATTTCTCCACATAGAGAACCTGCACCTCTCGCTGATGCAAGACGGGCAGTACAATATGTGAGAGCCCATGCACAGGAATATGGGATTGATAAAAATCGGATTGCCATGCTGGGATTCTCGGCTGGAGGGCATTTGACTGCGAATGCCGGAACTTCTTGGGTTCCAGGTGAAGAAGACCCGAAAGATCCTGTAGCTATGGAGAGTTCAAAGCTAGATGCAATGATTCTCTGTTATCCTGTGATTACGATGGAGGATTACGGTCATTTGGGTTCAAGAGAAGCATTGCTTGGTAAAGCTGCTTCTCAGGATCTCATTCAAAAATATAGTAACGAAAAGCAAGTAGGCAAGGAAACACCGCCTGCTTTTATTTGGCACACGTATGAAGATGAGGCAGTCCCTGTGCAGAATAGCCTTGCTATGTCCATGGCCTTAAGTCAATCAAGAGTTCCTCATGAGCTTCACGTATTTGAACAAGGACGGCATGGAATCGGACTGGCTGAGGAGTTTGAAGAGACGACAGGAAAGTGGAAGGAACTATGTATTACCTGGCTTCGGAAGCAGGGATGGTGAGTGGATAAAGGAGATATCCGCTTGGAGCCGACATCTGACTTAGTTAGCACATAAGATAAATAATGAATTAGAATCACTTACGTTTAAGTGCTGTCAATCGGGTGTATTAACATGGATAGATACATCTGCTAGAGTGTTACTGCGATGAACAAAGGAGTGTTTAAGATGACAGAACTTGAACTTGTACTAGATGCAAAAGCGAAGCTTGGAGAAGGTCCCAGCTGGGATGCGGAAGCGGGCCGTTTATTTTGGGTAGATATTGAAGGGTTTCATCTGCATGCTTATGATCCTCAGACGGGTCAGGATACCGTCTATGACATAGGACAACATATTGGAGCTGTTGTACCGTATGAGAAAGAACGTGTTATCGTCGCGCTGCGAGAAGGGTATCATGTGTATAACCTCCATACGGGAGAGCTTGAGCTTATTCATGATCCAGAAGAGGGCCGTACAGATAATCGGTTTAACGATGGGAAATGTGACCCAGCCGGTCGTTTTTGGGCAGGCACAATGAGTCTTGAAGGAAAAGACAAGCAAGGCGCTCTTTATTGTCTAGAAGACGGAGAAGTGAGCACCATATTTACCGAAGTTTCTACCTCTAATGGTCTAGGCTGGAGTCCTGATCACAAAACCATGTATTACATTGACACACCTACAGGTAAGGTAGATAAGCTTGATTATGATGAGAAGACAGGCTCGCTGTCTAATCGCGGAACAGCTGTGGATTTTCCAGATGATGTTGGTTTCCCTGATGGCATGACCGTAGATGCAGAAGGAATGATCTGGATCGCACACTGGGGAGGATCACAAGTAAGCCGCTGGAACCCGAATACAGGAGAGATGCTATCACGCATAGAAATCCCTGCGGAGCAAGTGACCTGTTGCTGTTTTGGAGGCCAAGATTTGGACGAGCTATATATTACTACAGCGCGAAACGGACTAAGCGCCGAACAACTCAACAAAACTCCGCACGCGGGTGGACTGTTTCGAATCAAACCGGGCGTAAAAGGAATGCCGACTTTTCGGTATAAACAAAAATAAGTGGTTCTGATTTTGTAAGTCATCATGATTCACCGAGTGACCTTAATAAGACACGGTAATGATCGTATAAACGATCCTTTCTCCGCGTCTTTTTATTTTGATTAATAGGCTTAGTTATCGAGATATATGTAACTTTTTCTTTGCTAAAGTGTTTATAGAGTGAATCAATTTCATAACTCATTAAAACGATAAATTTGTAGCTATATATAGACAAATAGAACCGTTTTGATCTATATATAGTCCTGATTAAAGCAACTAAAGGTATTATGAAATTGATTCAGAGTAATAAATAAAATGTAAATGAAGGTAAGTGTGACTATAATCTTGCAAAGGGGATATTGCGATGAATGATGACCATTTCCAAGATCAGAATAAAATTCCTAAACCCATCGATCCATATAGTGCTAAAGCAAACTTTGATGTGAAGGAAGAGGAGCTGCACAAATATGGTGTTCCATCATTATGGCGAGAAGTTTCTAATTTGCTGATTATCGTCGGAATCATTGCAGGCGTAATTCTATTGTTGCGAATTTTCTAGTTAAGATAGAATTCAAAAGAGATATAGCGTTAAAACACGAAACACGAAACACAAAAAACCACAGAATGGTCATCCATTCTGTGGTTTTTGTATAAAAAATTATATATATTAATTGCGGATGAGATAATCAAATGCTCCGAGTGAAGCAGTTGCACCTGATCCCATGGAGATAATGATTTGTTTGTAGGCACTGTCTGTGCAGTCGCCGGCTGCAAATACGCCAGGAAGGCTTGTTGCTCCCCGTTTATCTACCACGATTTCACCCATTCTCGTACGTTCAATCGTATCGCCTAACCAATCTGTATTCGGAACAAGACCGATTTGGACAAACACACCTTGAAGTTCGATATGTTGAACAGTTCCTGTATCACGTTCAATGTAGGAAATACCATTTACTTTATCCGTACCTGTGATTTCCTTCGTTTGAACATTTTTAAGCACAGTCACGTTTGGCAGGCTGTAAAGACGTTCTTGAAGAACAGAGTCTGCTTTTAGCTCAGGCATAAATTCAAGAACAGTTACATGTTTTACGATACCCGCAAGGTCAATGGCAGCTTCGATACCAGAGTTACCGCCACCGATAACAGCAACATGTTTCCCTTCGAATAATGGACCGTCGCAGTGAGGGCAGTAAGCTACACCTTTGTTTTTAAACTCAGCTTCACCAGGTACGCCAACATTACGCCATCTAGCACCCGTAGAGAGAATTACTGTTTTACTCTTAACAACAGCACCGTTTTCGAGCTCAATCTCGATAAGATCTTTTTTCTCCAGACGTTTTGCACGTTGAAGGTTCATTAGATCAATATCGTACTCTTTTACGTGTTCTTCCAGGCTTGCAGCCAGTTTAGGACCTTCTGTATGTTTCACACTGATAAAGTTTTCGATACCAAGTGTATCCATGATTTGTCCGCCGAAACGTTCTGCAATAATACCTGTACGAATACCTTTACGTGCAGCATAAATAGCAGCACTAGCCCCTGCTGGTCCACCGCCGACAACGAGTACATCATATGGTTCTTTATTGTTGAATTCGGATGCATCTGGAGTGCTTCCTACTTTAGCAAGAATTTCTTCCAGGGTCATACGACCGCTTCCGAATGATTCTCCATTCAAGAAAACAGTGGGAACAGCCATGATGTCTTTGCTCTCAACTTCTTCCTTAAATGCAGCACCATCAATCATGGTATGTGTGATGTTTGGATTTAGTATACTCATTAGGTTTAACGCTTGAACGACATCAGGACAGTTGTGGCAAGACAAGCTGATGTAAGATTCAAAATGAAGTTCATCTTGAATGCTTTTCACTTGATCAATTATCTTTTGTTCTACTTTTGGAGGTCTGCCGCTTACTTGAAGCAAAGCAAGTACCAGGGAAGTAAATTCATGACCTAAAGGAATACCAGCAAAAACAACACCTGTGTCTTCAGAGACACGGTTTACACTGAAGCTTGGTGTTCTTTCTAATTGTGTATGTTCAACTTTGATTCTGGAGGACATCGTAGCGAGCTCGTCCACTAGGGATAGCATGTCACGGGAGACTTCGTCGTCCCCCGCACATACTTTAAGTACTACGTCGCCTTCCAGAAGCTGAAGATATTGTTCTAATTGAGCTTTAATATCTGCTTCTAGTATCATATGGACGTCTCCTTAAATTTTGCCTACAAGATCAAGGCTTGGTTTGAGTGTTGCACTACCTTCTTGCCATTTAGCCGGGCAAACTTCACCTGGGTTGTTACGTACATATTGTGCTGCTTTGATTTTGTTAACAAGTGTACTTGCGTCACGGCCGATACCGCCCGCATTGATTTCTACGGTTTGGATAACACCATCTGGATCGATGATGAAAGTACCGCGATCAGCAAGACCAGCTTCTTCGTCCAATACATCAAAGATACGGGAGATTTTTTGGGAAGGGTCGCCGATCATGATGTACTCAATTTTACCGATAGCTTCGGAATGATCGTGCCAAGCTTTATGTGTAAAGTGAGTATCTGTAGATACAGAGTATACTTCTACGCCAAGTTCTTTAAGTGTAGCATATTGATTTTGAAGATCTTCTAGTTCAGTTGGGCATACGAAAGTGAAGTCAGCTGGGTAGAAGCAGACTACGCTCCATTGACCTTTAAAGTTTTGTTCAGAAACCTCGATAAATTCACCTTTTTGAAAAGCATTAGCTTTAAATTCTTGTACTTCTTTTCCGATTAGAGACATATTCATGTTCCTCCTAAAGTGTTGTGTATGTTATTACAGAATTTATACTTAACTAGTATTGAAATAAAACTCAAAACTAATTAAATAATAATAATTCTAATCTGATAATTATTATCATATAACCTTATCATTCTGTCAAGAATAATTCTCAATTAGATCTAATTTTTTTCTTTTTCATAGTCTGTTTTAAAAGACTTTACTCTATTCAGAGATGTGTTATTACATTAAAGGGGCATCTGCGAAGATGAGTGTCTTCCTCTATAAGCTTACAGAGAAAAGAATCATTATTCAAATGTAGGTACTTTGAAGTTTAAAGTTTTTATATATATGGAGAGTTTCTTTTAAGTCGGGCTTGTACTGGTAATTCATTCGATAAGTTTAGAGTGGGTATAATGAGTGAGTAGAATCTATTTTTAAAAGCAGAGAGTATAAGGGAAGAAATTAGTAATTATCCTTCTTCTATTATAGAGGTCCGAAAAGTATATTTAAAGTGATTATTTTCCTTTATAAAATAATTTAGGGCGCCTCTTTCGAGACGCCCAATCATGGGAGAGGAGAAACCGGATGAAGAGCTTATGGGGAAACGTAAGTCTTCTCCGCGGTTGTCTACGGCACTTTTGATGCCGATAATTACATCATGACCGCTCTTAGTTAAGTTTATACATGGCAGGGGCAATTTCTTTTTGCTGAATTCATTTGGGCATTTTCACATCTATAATAGATTGTGGTACGATATCGGTATAATAAAGGTACATATTAAGACAGAAATAGGGTGACATAAAAAGGTGAGAGTTATATCAGGTACAGCAAAAGGAAGACCGCTTAAAGCAGTTCCCGGAACAGGGACACGCCCGACAACCGACAAGGTTAAGGAAGCAGTCTTTAGTATGATTGGACCTTATTTTGAAGGTGGGAATGTGCTCGATCTGTTCGCTGGAAGCGGCGGACTTGGCATAGAGGCGCTTAGCAGAGGGATGGACAAGGGGATTTTTATTGACCTTGAACCCAAAAGTATCGAAGTCATTCGTGCTAACTTGAAGGCTACAAAACTTGACAGTAAGGCAGAAGTGTATCGCAATGAAGCGGGCAGAGCTTTGAAACTGCTGGCGAAACGTGCTTACCAGTTTGATCTTGTTTTTCTGGATCCGCCTTACCGGATGAAGAATGTAGATGAACTAATGCTGGCGATGCAGGAGAACGATATGTTATCTGAAGACGCAATTGTCGTTGTTGAATATGATGCGGGTCATGAGTATGAGGAAACCTTTGGACATTTTGACCAAATTCGAAAAACAACCTATGGAGATACGGCTATATCGGTATACCATTATTCTTCCAGCACAGAATCAGTGGAAGAAGAGATAAATCATAATGAACCTAGTCAGGAGATACAAGCGGATGAATAAAGAATTACATTCAGGAGAGAGAGTAGCCGTTTATCCGGGAAGTTTTGATCCCGTAACGATGGGGCATCTCGATATCATTACAAGGGCTTCCAAACAGTTTGATCGTCTAGTAGTAGCTGTTCTGAACAATAAAAGCAAGAATCCTTTATTTTCGGTAGAGGAACGTGTTGAATTACTCGAAATGGTTACGAAGCATTTGTCTAATGTAGAAGTGGACAGTTTTCGCGATCTTACTGCCAACTATGTACGAGTTAAAGGCGCTGACGTCATTGTACGCGGAATTCGGTCGGTAACGGATTTTGAGTACGAATTGCAGCTCGCGTCCTTGAATAAGAAATTGAATAAGGACGCCGAGACTATTTTTATGATGACGGACCCAATTTACTCCTATCTTAGTTCCAGTGTAGTTAAGGAAATTGCGAGTTTTGATGGAGATGTGAAGGATTTGGTATCCAAAGAAGTGGAAGAAGCACTTCGGCGTAAAGTTAATGAGAAGAGGGCCCTCGAGTAGAATTCCACCCGGTAATCCATTTGGATAAGAAAATGAATGTTGTTAACAGCAGGATGAGAAACAGACCGAGCCATCCTGCATATTGGAAACTGTTTATAAAAGGTTCTGAAGTACCATCTGTTCCGAGATTGAAATCTCCAAATACAGATTTGGTGGAGGTAAGCCACATTTTGATCGGTGTCCATAGGATTAGGACAAGAATATAGGAAATACACGCATGTAATATTCGTCCAAAAGTAAAGATGGAAGTACTGATTCCATACGGTTTCAAGAGGGCTGAGACTTGCCAGTGTGAACTCAGTCCTCCCCAGCCGATTGCTGCTGCAAGCAAGCCGAACTGTAGTGGCTGCGAGATTATATTAGTAGAACGAAGTGCATAGGCACCAAGGTGTAATTCGAAAAAAGAAGACCAGAGATAATCCGGGAAAAATGGAGTGACGTATTTTCCAATCAACCTGATCAGGACAGAAAATACAATCATAGAGCCACCTGTCATCATCAGCACTTGAACGGCATGGCTTACTGTATCTCCGAGCAGTTTCCCAAAACTTCGGCCATCTTTTTCTCTAATCATGGATGCGGTTTGATACATGGAGTAGAGCAGACCTTTTTTTGGACCGGTTGGTTCTTTTAGATGTGATTTCGTATTATTTACGGAAGCTGCTTCCGCTTTGGTAGCTAGCCTTGCGAGAATGAATCCTGAAAGGATACCAGCTGCCCAGTGGACCAGGATGAGCACGTATCCGACAATGGGATTCTGATAAAAAGCGGCTCCGATTACAACGAGCAGCGTCATTGGATTAGTAAAATGGGTGAGAGAAGCAAGCCGTGAGGCTTCTTTAGATGTGATTACTTTTTGCTCATACAGCTGTACTGCGGTATCGGCTCCTGAGGGAAAACCGGCACTCATGCCTACGGCAAGTCCAATTCCGCTTGCTCCTGGCATTCGAAACCCTTTTCTCATTAAGGGGTCGATGAATACACCCAGTCCGTGGGTAAAACCGTAAGCAGTCAGCATCTGTGACAGCATCAGAAATGGCAGTAATGCGGGAAACACCATTTTCCACCAGATTTCAAGTCCTTGGATCGAAGCCTCAAACGCCTCTTCCGGTGATGAAATAATGGCGACTACGAGGAGAAGAGCACCTATGCCAAGTAGCATTGTGATGAGATAAGGCGGAACCAAGGTCCGCATACCAGCACTTGTTTTATTATTAGAGTTCAATGAACAATCACCTCTATAGGTAAGATAAAGACCGACCCTGCAAAAGAAGGGGCGCGGTTTTTTTTAAGGTTGAATGAGAATGGTGCAACATGTTCTTGTTAGTCTCACTGTTTCAAGTTCTGTGGATGAATATGTTGTCCTATACATGTATATGTAGAATACAAAGAACAAGAACAAGCTGTCTGTAAGTAAGGAGGAGGTGGACGTTCATGAGTGAAATGCGTAGAAAAAGCGGAATACGAACGACGCTATATATCGCCGTACTTGCCATTATGGTTTATGTTTTGGTGTACATGCCTACGCCATATATGATTACTCAGCCGGGTTCGGCGGAGGCAGTAAAACCCATGGTCGAAGTGAAAAATGGGGATGAAAAAGAAGAGGGCGAATTTCTCATGACTACCGTATCGGCGAGTTACGCGAATTTGTCACTCCTCTTTCTATCTATATTTAATGAACATGCTGAGATTGGAAAGAAAGCAGAGCGTCTTCAAGGAAAATCGAAAGATGAATATTCGGCAGAACAGGTTTACTATATGAGTGATTCTCAATCTTCTGCTATGGAAGCTGCTTATGAGCAGGCGGGCATTGCCTATAGTATTGTACCTGAACATATTTTTGTGTTTGGTCTGTCCAAAGATCCTGCGCCTCAAGGGGATATCCAAGCAGGTGACAAAATATTGTCTGTGAACGGGGTGCCTACTCCCGATCATACAGTTCTGTCTGAGGAACTGAAGGATAAAAAAGTGGGAGACACCATTGAAATGCAGTTAGATCGGAATGGAGAGACGATCACTAGAGAAGTGACACTTGTTCCGATTAAAGATACGAATACAGGGAAGACAAGAGCAGGCCTTGGCGTGATGATCGGAACCATCCAGAAGGTGAAGCCCGAAGATCCAGCTCACCAGATCGAATTTAAGGACACTCGAGTAGGCGGTCCTTCTGCAGGGCTTATGTTTACTTTGGAGATTTATAATCAACTCACTCCAGGGGATTTGACGAAAGGCCATATCATCGCGGGAACAGGTACGATTACGAAAGAGGGCATCGTGGGACCGATCGGCGGTATCGTTCATAAAATTGTAGCGGCAGATCGGAAAAATGCCGAAATCTTCTTTGTACCTAGAGCTAATTATGAGGATGCGAAGAAAAAGGCGGACTCCATTGGGACAGAAATGAAACTGGTTCCTGTAGATACAGTAGAAGATGCTATTGAATATATCGATACTATCTCCGAAAAATAAACCTTTTTTATCACATTTCAGTTGGTAACGAAATTTACATTTTTAAAAATAAGGCATATAACTTGAGGTCTGGGACATCACGTTATATGCCTTATTTTTATTGAATTATTAACTAAGATTCAGTTACCTATTTGCCAATTCTTTTTCTACATCCGTACAGGGGGTTCATAAAAATCTTGATATAGTAACCTTGGGTCCGGCTTAGGCATGCCCATTCCATAGACTGCTGTTGCCTGCTGATCCCATGTTAATTGATCATGCTCGAAGGCAGACGTTTTAATGACGATCGGCAGTGTTGCTTTTTTGCGCATTTCTTTTAACAAAGCTTGTCCTTTATCCGTGAAACCAAGAACGCGAATATAATGAGGGCCTTGACGCAGAATGTCCGGTGTCATTTTTTCCTTCTCATGATGAAGAAGAATATGAGTCAGCATGCGCTGAAGTTTTGTTTTTGTATATCGTTTCGTTCTGATTGCTTCAAGGAGAGCGTGGATGGAGAGCTCCGGAAGCTGAGGGAGCAGTTTAAGTAAACGATACTCCAGGCCCTCAGTGACCTCGCCAAAGCGTGCAAGTTCCTCAGGGCTCTTAGTCACGAGCTGTGTAAAGAGCGCGTCTCGGTAGCGCTCCAGATTCACAGGAGCGCGTCCATTCTGCCATTCGCGCTGCAGAATGGCAAGGACCTCCGCCGGCACATAGGGCGCGGCGGCTGCAAGGCCATCCTTGCCGAGCAGAAGCCGGCGCACGGCTGTTGCACTTGCGATGCTGCCGGTGCCTGGCATCGCATCGTGGTACCCGGCGCCGGTACGCTGCGCCGTGAAGGGTGTGATCGCGCTGCCTAGACGGCGAAGCGCGATAAGATAGTGCAGCCCAAGTGTATTATTGGGCTGCTTCAGCAAGGCTAGTGCCCCCGCAGGATCATTGCCGGGGGCAAGAGCAGCCGCAGCCGCTGCGTAGGCTGCGGGATAGCTTGCACCGCTGGCAAGCTGCTGCTGGAGGAGAGAAGCCAGAGCCTGTGGCTCACTGGCTAAGAGATCTGCCAGCTCCATCAGCGGTGCAAGCTCTCCCGATTCGCTGCCAAAGCATAGCGAATCAACAACGCCCGTATGGTGCAAGGTGGCCACGGCACCATAGGCAAACCATTCCGCCGGCTGTACTGCATACGCAGCCGGCAGTTCAAGCACGAGATCGACGCCCATTGCAAGCGCCATCTCCGTGCGTGCCCATTTACTGACGATCGCGGGTTCGCCGCGTTGCAAAAAATGCCCGCTCATGACGGCAACAACTGCGCTCGATTGCGTGAGCCCTTTCGATTCTTCTAGATGATATACGTGACCGTTATGCATGGGATTATATTCTACAATCAGTCCTACCGCGGAATTCACGATGATGTTCCACCTCCCGATTTGCTTAAGACCTGCTTTATCTGTTATTTTAATGAATTAATTTCATAATACCTTTAGTTGCTTTTAATGAGGAGTATATATAAATCAAAATGGTTCTATTTGTCTATATATAGTTACAAATTTATCGTTTTAAGGAGTTATGAAATTGATTATAATAGGATATTATTTTTAATTAGCCTTTAAGGTAACTGTTTTTACAGGAACAGGGTACCTTGCAATACAGGTGTAAAGTTTAAAGTGTTGACAAACCTCTTTGAAAATCGTTATAATGATTTTTGTTTGTTAGACCCTTTTCTCAACATACTTATGTCTGTATTGCAACACACTAAGATAGTATACAGTAATAGGGCTGATTGAAAAAATGGTTTATCGTCTGGAGTGATTATAATGCAAATGTCATTTCGCAAGATGGCGCAAGTGCTGAGCCCCTAAAGGTATCGGAACAACTTGATATTAGCCATCTTATTCGAAACAACAAGGAAATCACAGCCGTGTCCCCTTTGCAGGCAGATTTAACACTAACTGCATCACCGGGAGAGGTTGTGGATGTTCAAGGTCCGTTAACGGCCGAAGTGGATATGCTCTGCTCTCGTTGTCTTGGTAACGTACATGAACATTTAGATATGAAATTCGCCGAACAGTTCAAACAAGGAAAAGAGCCGGAAGATGCGGATGAAGAGGATGATACCTTGTATGTGGACGAGGATACCGTGAATCTTGATCCATTTTTGGAAGAATATTTCTTACTGCATCTACCGTTTGCGCCGCTGTGTAAGCCTGATTGTAAAGGGCTATGTCCTACATGCGGTACCGACTTGAACCAAAGCAGTTGTGACTGCGACAATACTGTTGTAGATCCGCGGCTTGCGGGGCTTAAGGATTTCTTTAAATGATATTAATTATTTGGTGCACCGCTTAGCGTGCATGAATAATTGATAGTAGATATTAATTATTTAGTGCATCGCTTAAGCGTGCATCGATAATTGATAAGATATTAATCATTCAGAGCATTGCTTAGTGTGCATGAATGATTGATAGTAATATTAATTGTTTGTTGTATCGCCTTGCTTACATGAGTAATTAATAGTAATATTAATTATTTGGTGCTTCGCTTAGCGTACATGAATAATTAATGGAAATATTAATTATTTGGTACATCACTTAGTGTACATGAATAATTAATAGTTGATATCAATAACTAGTTGCATCACAATAGGTATGCATGGATTATTGAAAGTTTTTGCTGAATACATGACATCTGTGCTATTATGCAACAGTTGATTTTGATAAGGAGGTGGGAATTGTGGCAGTACCTCAACGGAGAACATCCAAAACTCGTCGTGACAAACGTCGTACTCACTTTAAATTGGCAGTGCCAGGTATGGTGAAATGTGAACAATGCGGAGAAATGAAGCTTGCTCATCACGTATGCAAAGTGTGCGGAACGTACAAATCTAGAGAGATTATCTCTCAATAATAGCTTTGCTACCTAATAGTACTCTATCCTAGGATAGAGTACTATTTTTTTGTGAGGAATAAAGCAGTACTTTCTTTTTGCGCAAGGTTCCTTTATACTAAGCTTTAGTACCAGGTTCTAACCTTGGTAGTTTGTTATCTAAAAATGGTTTATAATCGTTGTCAGAAGGTATGAGATACCGGATTGATGAATGAATAATAAAGAATATAATGTTTTGACTCTATAGATGGTTTGGCTATGATTTACATAGACTAGACACGGATCAGTTTCACATATACAAGTTAATGATTTTGAATTGAGATTATATAATTCGGAAGTAAGGGGGAGCTTGGTCATAGAACGCATACCGAAAAGACAGAGGCAACAGCAGCTTGCACAGATGATTGAGGACAATCCTTTTATCACGGATCAAGAGTTAACCAGACTGCTGAAGGTAAGTATTCAAACCATTCGTCTTGATCGCATGGAACTTGGCATTCCTGAACTGCGTGAACGGATGAAGCTGATGGCTGAAAGGTCATATGATCAAGTTCGCTCCCTTCCGTTACATGAAGTGATCGGGGATATTGTTGATCTTCAGCTTGATAAAAGTGGTATTTCCATTTTTGAAATTAAAGATGAACATGTTTTTTCTAGAACGGGTATTGCCCGTGGACACTATGTGTTCGCGCAGGCCAATTCACTTGCTGTTGCGGTAATTAACGATGAAATAGCACTCACAGCCTCCGCAGATATTCGGTTTGTAAGACCGGTTCATTTAGGAGAAAAGTGTATTGCTAAAGCATATGTTCGTTCGATGCCGGAACAGAAGGGAAAGGCAAAAGTAGAAGTGTTCGCTTATGTTGGAGAGGAAATGGTGTTTCAAGGAAACTTCGTCATTTACCGATCTGCAAGACAAGATAGCGATGAGGGAGGTAATCATCATGAGGATCGTCATTGATGCAATGGGAGGCGACAATGCACCGGCTGCGAATGTAGAAGGTGCACTGCTAGCTGCTAAGGAATGGAAAGATACAGAGATTGTACTTGTCGGAGACGAAACAGCAATTGCCCCTTATCTTGGGAATGACCGGCCAGGCAACTTGACTGTTCAGCATGCATCTGAAGTGATTACGTCTGATGACGAACCCGTTAGAGCGGTTCGCCGTAAGAAAGATGCTTCGATGGTAGTTGCAGGACGTATGCTTCGTGAAGGCAGCGCGGATGCGATGATCTCTGCTGGCAATACAGGTGCGCTGATGACAACAGGGCTGCTCGTAGTTGGCAGAATGCATGGGATTGAAAGGCCTGCCCTTGCTCCTATGATTCCAACCATTGATGATAAGGGAATGCTTGCGCTTGACCTTGGTGCAAATATGGATGCTAAACCAGAGCATCTTGCACAGTATGCACTTATGGGAAGTATATACCGTCAGAAAGTTCAAGGCATTGAACGCCCGAGAGTGGGTCTTCTGAATGTGGGTACAGAACCGGGAAAAGGGAATGAACTGACGAAAGTAGCCTATCCTCTTTTGGAAAAGCTGCCAATTCATTTTATTGGAAATGTAGAAGCAAGAGATATTCTTACGGGAACATGTGATGTACTCGTCTGTGACGGTTTTGCAGGTAACATACTGCTGAAATCGGTAGAAGGAGCAGCGGGTGCTATTTTTGCTCTCTTAAAAGAACAGTTTTCTTCTTCACTGAAGACAAAACTGGCGGCAGCAATGCTTATGCCAGAACTGCGCAGTCTAAAAGGAAAACTGGATTACAAAGAACATGGCGGTGCACCTTTGCTTGGTCTTAGCCGTCTTGTTGTTAAGAGTCATGGTTCAGCGGATGCAAACGCAATTAAGAATGCCGTCCGGCAGGCTAGAATCGCGATTGAGAATCATTTGGTTGAAAGCATATCTAAGGAAATTACAGGGAAGTGAGTGACATGATGAATACACATTTACGTCCAGTCGGTGTCATCGGCACAGGTAAATATGTACCTGAACGTATTTTAACGAATCAGGATATGGAAAAAATGATGGATACCAACGACGAATGGATCGTTTCTCGCACAGGGATTCGCGAACGTCATATTGCAGCGCCTGAGCAAGCTACGTCTGACCTTGCTTATGAAGCTGCGAAAGCAGCTGCTGCATCTGCAGGTATTAAACATGAAGACATTGAGCTGATCATTGTTGCAACGGTAACACCAGACAGTGCTTTTCCATCTACAGCTTGTATTTTGCAGGATAAACTCGGTGCAAAAGGAGCGGCTGCTTTTGATTTATCCGCTGCGTGTTCCGGATTTGTATATGGTCTGGCAACAGCAACAAGTCTTATCCAAACGGGGATGTATAACAATGCACTCGTAATAGGTGCGGATTGTCTCTCTAGAATCACAGATTATACAGACCGTAACACCAGTGTTCTTTTTGGAGACGGCGCTGGAGCTGTAATCCTAGGCGAAGTACCTGAAGGACGCGGATTTAAGTCGTTTGATCTTGGAGCTGAAGGAGCAGGCGGTCCGCTTCTGAACTTGCAAGCAGGTGGTTCTAGATTGCCAGCTTCCGAAGAAACGGTAGCAAATAAACAGCATTACATCTACATGAACGGAAGAGAAGTCTTTAAATTTGCAGTTCGTGTTATGGGTACGGCTACGATTGATGTACTGGAGAAAGCGGGACTCGGAAAAGAAGACGTAGATTTGTTCATTCCTCATCAGGCTAATATTCGCATTATTCAATCTGCCATGCAGCGTCTTGATCTTCCAGAGGAGAAGGTAGTTATTAATGTGGACAAGTATGCGAATACTTCTGCAGCATCCATTCCTCTCGCACTTGTTGAAGCTGCGGAAGAAGGACGAATGAAACCAGGCGATAAAGTACTAATGGTTGGTTTTGGCGGCGGATTGACATGGGGAGCTTCAGTTCTCGTTTGGTAATCAACAAGTAGTACAGCCATTTTAAATGATATATTCTTTTCTTATCTTAGTTTATTGGACGAAAGGAGTCTTGAATCTAGTATGGGCAAAATTGCTTTTGTATTTCCTGGACAAGGTTCCCAGTCTGTAGGAATGGCGAAAGATGCATACGATCACGTAGGCGCATCCCAAGCTGTTTTTAAACAGGCAGACGAAGCACTTGGATTTTCACTTAGCACGTTAGTGTTTGAAGGTCCTGATACAGATTTGAAACAAACGAAAAATACCCAGCCTGCTCTATTAACAGCGAGTGTCGCACTTTATGAAGCATTGCGGGAAAAAGGCATTACCGCTGATTATATGGCAGGTCACAGCCTTGGTGAGTATAGTGCGCTTGTTGCATCCGGCGTAATTTCGTTTCAAGATGCGGTATCCATTGTTCGTGCAAGAGGAACATTTATGGAGGAAGCCGTACCTGGCGGCCGTGGTGCCATGGCAGCGGTCCTTGGTGCAGAGAGGGAAGCTCTGGCTGAACTCTGTGCTAAGATTTCTTCCCAAGGGGAGGACTACTTAGTTGAACTGGCGAATCTTAATTCACCAGGACAAATTGTTGTCTCCGGCTTACAGGACGGTGTAAATGAAGTTGTTCAGCGTGTAAAAGAAGCAGGCGGAAAAAGAGCGATCCCTCTTGTTGTCAGTGGTCCTTTCCATACCTCTCTGATGAGAGGTGCGGCAGAGAAGCTGCAAGAACGCTTAGCACAAGTTACATTGCATGATGCAACTGTCCCTGTTATTGCTAATGTTACTGCAGAACCGGTGACAGATGCTGAGAAGATTAAGAATCTTTTAGTCGAACAAGTTTATTCCTCTGTTAAATGGGAAGATACGGTCGTATATCTTGTCGAACAAGGCGTGGATACTTTTATCGAGATTGGCCCTGGCAATGTGTTAACTGGTCTAATTAAGAAAGTAGACAAGTCCTTGAAGCTTTATAATGTGAACAATTTGGAAAGCCTGAATTTATTGGCTGCTGAACTTTCTTAAACATCTAGTTTGATGATACTTGAGGAAAGGAGGTACACAAGAGATGTCTATATCACTCAAAGGTCAAATTGCTCTTGTTACAGGTGCGTCTAGAGGTATCGGACGCAGTATCGCCCTTGCCTTAGCTGACGCGGGCTGTCATGTTGCTGTGAATTATGCAGGTAATGAGGCTGCTGCTGCGGAAGTAGTGAAGCTGATTGAAGCAAAAGGAGTTCAGGCGATCGCTGTGAAAGCGAATGTCGGGATTACCGCAGAAGCTGACCAAATGGTGAAGCAAGTAATCGAACAATGGGGAAAAATCGATATTCTGGTTAACAATGCTGGAATTACAAGGGATAACCTCATTATGCGAATGAAAGAGGAAGAATTCGACCAAGTTATTGAGACGAATCTAAAAGGCGTGTTCAATTGCTTAAAAGCGGTAACTCGCCCGATGATGAAACAACGTTATGGTCGAATAATTAATATATCTTCTGTGGTTGGAGTACTAGGAAATGCAGGCCAGGCTAATTATGTCGCTGCGAAAGCAGGGGTTATTGGTCTTACTAAATCTTCTGGCAGAGAACTAGCTTCTCGTGGAATTACGGTAAACTGTGTTGCACCAGGTTTTATTCAAACAGAAATGACACAGGAGTTATCTTCTGATATTGTAGAGGGCATGATGACAAGTATTCCGCTTGGTAGATTAGGCCAGCCAGAGGAAATTGCTGGAGTTGTTACTTTCCTTGCATCCGAGGCGGCTTCCTATATGACAGGGCAAACACTGCATGTCGATGGCGGAATGTATATGTAACCTGCCTAATTCTTCTAGTCATAGAAACCTTTCTATAAGACACTTCGAAGAGAGACATGTAGGGTCTATGGCATTTTACTAGTTATTCTCGTATAATACGAAAGAGGAGGTGAACCGGAAATGTCCGACGTATTGGAACGCGTAAAACGCATTGTAATTGATCGTTTAGGCGCTGATGAAGCTGAAGTAACGCTAGAAGCATCATTCAAAGATGATTTGGGTGCTGACTCTCTAGACGTTGTTGAATTGGTTATGGAACTCGAAGATGAGTTTGATATGGAGATCTCTGATGAAGATGCAGAGAAAATTACGACCGTAGGTGAAGTTGTAAACTACATACAATCACATACCTAAGTCACCCTGGAAGTCCCGCGCTTGCGCCTATCGCATAGGCGGGACTTCTTCTCCTAAATGCACCATAAGGCTTAAGGCCAACAAGAAGCCCATTTTATAGGTGTTTGTTATCTGACACATGTATAAAATGGGTTTCATTACATTAAAATCTGTTAACTAGCTAACGCTTGGCGTTATGCAGTCGATATAGAGGTGAATTTGATTTGAGTCGTAGAGTTGTAGTGACAGGTATGGGTGTCATGACCCCAATCGGGAAAAATCTAGAGGAATTATGGAACAGCTTGATGGAAGGTAAATCTGGAGTTTCTCTTGTGGAAGCTTTTGACGTAACCGACTATAACACCAAGATTGCAGCATCCATTAAAGATTTTAATCCTGAAGATTATATGGAGCGGAAAGATGCTCGTAAAATGGACCGTTTTGTCCAGTTCGCAGTTGCTGCTGGCTCGATGGCTTTGAATGATAGTGGACTTCAAATTGGTGAGAATATTGATGCTGAAGATATCGGGGTTTCGGTAGGTTCCGGTATCGGTGGTCTTGGAACTTGGGAAGACCAGCATAACATTCTTCTTGAAAAAGGACCTAAACGAGTGAGCCCGTTCTTCATTCCGATGATGATCGCGAATATGGCTTCTGGTCAATTGTCTATTTCACTTGGTGCAAAAGGTCCGAATACAACACAAGTAACTGCATGTGCGACAGGAAGTCACTCCATTGGCGATTCTATGCGCATGATTCAGCGTGGTGACGCAGAAGCAATGATCTGCGGCGGTGCGGAAGCAACCATTCGCCCAACGGGGATGGCAGGGTTTAACTCGATGCGTGCAATGTCTACACGCAATGATGAACCAGAAAAAGCAAGCCGTCCATTTGATATCGACCGTGATGGTTTTGTAATGGGTGAAGGAGCCGGAATTCTTATTTTGGAATCACTGGATCATGCTCTTGCTCGCGGTGCTCGCATTTATGGTGAAGTGGTAGGCTACGGTTTGTCAGCTGATGCAAAACATATGACAGATCCGGATCCAGACGGCGGTGCACGCAGCATGAAGATGGCGATGAAAGATGCCGGAATTCAGCCAGATCAAGTCGATTACATTAATGCACACGGAACATCAACACCTGTTGGTGATAAATCCGAGACAAAAGGGATCAAGATGGCACTAGGCGATCATGCCTATAAAGTTGCAGTGAGTTCTACGAAATCAATGACTGGTCATATGCTTGGTGCTGCTGGTGGTGTAGAAGCCGTCATTTGTGCGCTTGCACTTCAGAACCAAACGATTCCTCCAACGATTAATTTGGACAACCCAGATCCTGAATGTGATCTTGATTATGTACCAAATCATCCGCGCGAAGCGAAACTTACTTATGTGCTTTCCAATTCTTTTGGTTTTGGTGGTCACAACGCAACCGTAATTCTCAAAAAATATGAATCATAAGGGGTCAGTTCGATTGAATGCAGATCTGAAACAATTAGAGCGCAAACTTCAAATCGAGTTTAACAACCGTCCGTTGTTAAAACAGGCCTTTACCCATGCTTCGTATGTGAATGAACATAGATTCAGTCACAGTCAGGATAATGAAAGACTTGAATTCCTGGGAGATGCTGTACTGGAACTCACGGTATCGGAGTTTTTGTATAATGAACATCCGAACCGTCCAGAAGGCGAATTGACAAAGATGAGGGCAGCTCTTGTACGAGAGCCCTCGCTCGTCAAATTCGCTGAAGCATTGGATTTTGGCAAGTACGTTTTTTTGGGTAAAGGGGAAGAACTTACAGGGGGGAGAACCCGTCCTGCACTTTTAGCCGATGTTTTTGAATCGTTTATAGGTGCCCTGTATCTTGATCAAGGCTTAGATACGGTCAAGCAGTTTTTAGGTAAACATATATTTGCCGGTCTTGTGATTGAAGGAGAACTCGCTCTTACCGATTTCAAGACAGAGCTTCAAGAACTTACGCAACATCATAATATGGGTGTACTTGAGTATCGGATTGTGGAAGAGAGAGGACCTGCTCATGAGCGGGAGTTTGTCTCAGAGGTATATATGGGTAGCCAAAGACTGGGCCGAGGTACCGGTCGATCGAAAAAGGAAGCAGAGCAAAAAGCAGCTCAGCTTGCTTTGAACACATTGAAACTTCCTTAAAGATGGTTTATTTGTACGTAAACCTGAATTTTGACAAACGAAGAGCAAAGAGCAGCCCGCTTAAGTATGAAGTATCTTGCTGAACATGGGGGATGGACTGCTTTTTGCTCTTCTTTTTGTTGAATGAAGTTTGGATCAGCTTACCGAGGGATGGATGCAAGTTAGATGTGTATCCTTCCATAGGGAAGGCATGGACTTCATAGGATGTTTCCCCTAAAATAAAGAACGGTTGTACATACCCGTTTATGGACCGTGGCAAGGCATGGAGGTGTCAAGATAGATGTATTTAAAACGTATAGAGCTGTCCGGCTTTAAATCGTTTGCTGATCGTACGGAGATGGAGTTTGTTCAGGGTATAACCTCAGTAGTTGGCCCCAACGGGAGTGGGAAGAGTAATATTTCCGACGGCATTCGCTGGGTACTGGGTGAACAGAGCGCTAAGTCACTCCGCGGGGGCAAGATGGAAGATATCATTTTTGCCGGAAGTGATACTCGTAAAGCGGTAAATTTTGCTGAAGTTTCTTTAACTTTGGATAACCAAGACCATGTACTCGCCCTTGATTTTGGTGAAGTTACGGTAACCCGCCGTGTTCATCGAAGTGGGGATAGTGAGTATTTTATAAACAAACAACCCTGTAGGTTGAAAGATATTACCGAACTGTTCATGGATACAGGGATCGGGAAAGAAGCCTATTCCATTATCGGTCAGGGCCGTATTGAAGAAATTCTGAGCACGCGTTCCGAAGATCGTCGTGGGATTTTTGAAGAAGCTTCTGGGATTGTGAAATATAAGTCTCGTAAAAAAGATGCTGTCCGCAAACTGGATGATACCGAGCAGAATTTACTGCGTATTCATGATCTTGTAACTGAACTTGAAGATCAGATTGCTCCCCTCAGGGAACAGTCCCAAAAAGCGCTTCATTATAAAGAGTTGAAAAATGAACTTAAGGAAAAAGAACTTTCCTTGTACGTATATCAAATTGAGCAAATTCATTCCTCATGGAGTAAAGCTAATGAGCGTCTAGTTTCGCTCAAAGAAAAACAGCTCGCATTATCGGAGATAGTATCCAATCATGATGCTATTCTCGAACAGGATCGTACTGAGCTTCGTGAAGTCGAAGCGGCTGTGGAACGTCTTCAAGGAGAACTGCTTCACTATAGTGAAGCAACAGAGAAGAGTGAAGGATATCGTGAGCTTCTAAAAGAGAGATTAAAAAACTTGTTAGCTAACAAAGAACAGTTGCTAAGCTCTCTGAATGGAAGTGAAGAACGTTATGTGGAACGAGAACAGGAACTCGATAGCTTTAGACTCAAACTTTCGCTCCTTGAGCAAGAACTTGCTGAACTGCGGGAGACCTTATCTGCGGAGGAAGCGAAGCTTGTTGGTGTGACGGGCGGAATCAGCCAGGAACAAGAAGAAAGCCTAAAAGGTAATCTTCTGGAGCTGATGAATCAGATGGCACAGGCCCGTAATGAGATTCGTTATGCTGATCAGCAAAAAGAATCGATTGAGCGTCGTTTAAACCGTGCGGATGAAGAATCAGATAAGTGGGAAGAGAAAAGAGATGAACTCCAGAAACGAAAAGGACTCCTTGAGCAAAACATTCAGAAGTTAGGTAAGGAGATCGCATCATTACGTACAGGCTATATTACAGAGAGCGAACGTTATCATTCGCTTCAAAAACAGTACTCCGAGAGCCAATCGACCGTAAGGAAATGGGAACAGAAACGAGAAGCCCAAGTCTCTAGACGCGATACGATGAAGGAAATGCAGGATGATTTTGATGGTTTTATGACTGGTGTCAAAGAGGTGCTTAAAGCTTCTCGTAAAAACGTCTTGCAAGGGGTTCACGGTGCGGTAGCAGAACTCATTAAAGTACCGGAAAAAATTGAACTAGCTGTTGAAACGGCGATGGGTGCTTCATTACAGCATGTGGTCATGGAGAATGAAGCAGTTTCACGCCAAGCGATTACTTTCCTAAAACAGCGTCAGCTAGGTAGAGCTACTTTCTTGCCGCTGGATGTTATTCGTCCGAGAACCATTGGCGCGGCTGATCGTGCTGTCGTAGAGGCGCTAGATGGTTTCGTTGGGATCGGAGCGAGTCTAGTTGAATATCATTCCAAGTATGAATCCATTGTAGGCAGTTTACTCGGTAATGTCATTATTGCAGAGCGCCTTGAGGATGCGAACCGTATTGCGGCGAAATGCCAGTATCGTTATCGCGTTGTTACTTTGGATGGTGATGTAGTTAATGCGGGCGGTTCGATGACGGGAGGAAGTCAGCACCGTAAAAATAGCAGCCTGTTATCCCGTAAACGTCAGCTCGAGCAGCTGGATCTAGATATTCAAGAAACAGAAAATCAAATTAGTAAACTCCTCCGTGATCTAGAAAAAATCAAAGTACAAACGGATCAATGTCAGGTTAGCCTGGATACCCTCCGTCAAAACGGAGATGACAAAAGGTCTGAGGAACAACAAGCCTCTCTGGAGTTAAAGCAGCTGCAACATGAACTTGATCATGTTCTTACTCAGGTCGAAGCTGCGGGACAAGAGAAAACAGGATTTGCAGATGAAATAAAAGAACTGGAACAGACACGCGCTAAAGCAGCTGAGAACTTATCTAAGCTGGAAGATGAGGAGAAAGCAACACATCAGGCGATCCATGCCGCTGAATTCGCTCGTAAGGCGAATGAGTCTGCCAAGGAAGAACTTCAAAACTCGCTAACCGTCTTAAAAGTGAAGGAAGGTAAGCTGGATCAGGAAAGATTCTCCCTTGAAGAACAGGTACGCCGGCTTGAACGAGAGTATCAAAATGTGGATAAAGAACGATATCGCAATCGTACGCTCCTTGCTTCGGTAGAAGCTGACCTCAAAACGAATGAAGAGGAAAGTATTAAGCAGACAGAAGCACTCAATCAGTACAAGCTGAAAAAAGAGGAGGCTTCTAGAGAACTTGATTTCAAACGCACTTCTCGCAGTCAGCTCATTAAAAAGCTTGAACAGGAAGAAAATGAGACAAGAGAACAGCGCCAGAGCCTCAAGAGCTGCGAAGACGAGCTGAGAACAACCGAAATCAGCGTAAACCGTTTGGATGTTGAACTTGATAATATTTTGAAAAAGCTGAATGACGAGTATGAGCTTACGTATGAGCTGGCTAAACAGCAATATGATATTCCTGAAGATATCGAGGGAAGCAAGGCAGAAGTGCAGCAGCTGAAACGAAATATCCAAGCGCTTGGTGAAGTGAATCTAGGTGCGATTGAGGAGTATGAACGTGTGAATGAGCGTTATACTTTCCTTAGTGAACAAAAAGATGATCTGACGCAGGCGAAGACAACCCTCTATCAAGTCATCAAAGAGATGGATGATGAGATGTCGAAACGTTTTAAAACTACGTTTGATGCAATTAAACGGGAATTCGGTACTGTATTCTCCAAGCTGTTTGGTGGAGGACGTGCAGATCTCGTCTTGATTGATCCGGATAAACTGCTGACTACCGGGATCGATATTGTTGCTCAGCCACCGGGTAAAAAACTTCAAAATCTTCAGCTTCTATCTGGAGGGGAGCGCGCGCTGACCGCAATGGCTTTATTGTTTGCCATTTTGCATGTGCGTCCTGTTCCTTTCTGTGTACTAGATGAAGTAGAAGCTGCACTTGATGAAGCGAACGTGGTCCGTTTTGCCCAGTATTTACGCGAGTTCTCCGAACAGACACAGTTTATCGTCGTAACTCACCGTAAAGGTACGATGGAAGAAGCCGATGTTCTGTATGGAGTAACGATGGAAGAAGGCGGAGTGTCCAAGCTTGTCTCTGTCAAACTGGAAGATGAAGAAGCGGTTATCGCATAACAAAGTACGTATTTTTGAGGTGGAGGGAACGTATGAGTTTCTTTAAAAAATTAAAAGATAGTATTTCAACCAAAACAGAAACGGTCACAAATAAATTTAAAGATGGCCTGGAGAAAACACGCAAGGGCTTTGTTGAAAAGGTATCAGACCTAGTAATCCGCCGTAAAAAAATTGATGAGGAATTCTATGAAGAATTGGAAGAGATTCTCATCGGTGCGGATGTAGGAGTCAACACGGTGATGGACCTGATCGATGATCTGAGAGTAGAAGTGAAGAAACGCAAGATCGAAGATGCTGCGGAACTTCAGCCTGTACTTTCTGAGAAACTGACTGCTCTGCTTCGGTCCGAACAAGACAATGCGCTAAACATAAATAAAGATGGGATTACGGTTATTCTTTTCGTAGGGGTTAATGGCGTTGGCAAAACAACGACAATTGGTAAACTCGCACACCGTTTCAAACAGGAAGGTAAAAAAGTAATGCTTGCTGCGGGAGATACATTTAGAGCAGGTGCCATTGAACAGCTGGAAGTTTGGGGAGAACGTGCTGGAGTAGAAGTTGTCAAACAACAAGCCGGTTCAGACCCTGCGGCCGTAATGTTCGATGCAGTGAAAGCAGCAAAACAGCGGAATGTTGATGTACTGCTCTGTGATACGGCGGGACGTCTTCAGAACAAATCAAACCTGATGGAAGAGCTGAACAAAATCTTCCGTGTGATTCAGCGCGAGATCCCAGGTGCTCCACATGAAGTACT
Source organism: Paenibacillus sp. Marseille-Q7038 (assembly GCF_965111595.1). Lineage (NCBI taxonomy): Bacteria > Bacillati > Bacillota > Bacilli > Caryophanales > Paenibacillaceae > Paenibacillus > Paenibacillus sp. Marseille-Q7038. The sequence goes on from NZ_CBCOOM010000001.1 coordinate 874,492, forward strand.
TATGGTTCTTGATGCAACGACCGGGCAAAATGCTCTTAGTCAGGCTAAATTGTTTGGTGAGAAGAGCGGCGTGACAGGACTTGTTCTAACGAAGCTGGATGGTACCGCAAAAGGTGGTATCGTCATTGCCATTCGTCAGGAGATGGACATCCCTGTGAAACTGGTCGGTCTTGGAGAGAAAGCGGATGATCTGCAGCCATTTGATTCTGATCAATTTGTTCATGCTCTCTTTGCGGGCTTAATTCAAGAAGAAACCGAAGAAGATAAAGACAATAAAGAAGAGAAAGAAGAGTAGAATCTGTATAAGGCAGAATTTTATTTTTCGCATACCAAAAAAGATCGGACTCCAATGAAGGAGCCGATCTTTTTTTTATTTCATCGTTTTATTTAGATAACTTATACGGGTAAGCTAGGCAGCAAGAATACGGATGAGCTCCACAGACGAAAGGGGTACAAACGCAAGATCTCCCGGAGGTCCATAAATAATGGGAGGAACGCGGAGGATCAGCGTCGTTTCATCGACAGAAACCAAGATACCATCTAAATAGTCATTCGATGTTAGAATTTCAACTTCACTCCCTAAGAAGCCACGAACCATCTCTCTGAAATTCATCATTCATTCTCCTTTACGATTCCAATTTTCAGTTTGTTTTTTTAGTTCAGCTGATGCCTCTAGTTACTGAGCTACAGATATATTGTTATAAGGAATAATAACGATATCTCCTGTGTTTTCACGAATTTCGACGGCATCAATTCCCGCGGCAAGCACGGTACCGATCACAGTAATGCTTGTCGTACTAATACTGATATTACGACCTATCTTAGTTTCGAAAAAAGTTTGGAGTTCTGGATTTACGGTAAGCCCGGAGCGAACCTCTGCTTCCAGTTGAGATATACGGTCCTGCAATACATCTGCTTTAGCCGTTAGTTCCTCTACTCGTTGTTCCAATCGCTGAATCTGTGCCGCAAGCCGGCGGCAATTACAAAATAGAAAACACATGGGTTTGGCCTCCTTGATTCCTTATTTAATTTTTGTTGCTTGTTCAAGATCTTGAACAAGCTTCTTTAGTTCTGCTGTGCTTTCTTGTTCCGCCCTACGTATAAGCGGTAAATTTGCCTTTACTTCGGACGGACCATCTTTAAGAAAACGCTCGATTAAAGGATCTAGCGAAGCAAACGGTACAGAATAGTCACAATAGTAATGTTCCAGATGAAAACGACTGAGCAAATGCTTGACCTTGCCCATTTTGCTCATAGAAAGAACAGGTACGCCTGCACGCAGGGCGACTAATGCTGGGTGAAGCTTATAACTGATTAAATAATCCATAGACTGGATGATGTTATAGGTGAGGTCGATTTCCAGCAGAAGAGAGGTGGTTTGGATGGATGCTTGAGGATCTGTTTCTTTGATCGTTTGTTCAAGTCTTTTACAAGTGCTGTAATCGGAAAAACGGTTATTTGGATGGTTGACCACAGGGATAAGAACAACATGATAATTTTGGCGACTTAGTCTAAGAAGCAGGCGGGTCATTTCTTCGAAAGGAAATGCAGGATAGGAGAAAAGACAAACCCCGATCGTTTTTTTAGATGAAAAACGCTGAATCGGAAATGGGTGCTCCTGGTAAGCAAATACAATATCCTGTGCTACCTCTGGATGATCATGAAATCTCCCGATACCAGCAAGCTCTGCTGACGTTTTATCCCGGAAAACAGCTCTTTTTGCATGTTGAATATATTCACGGTGTCGATCGATCTCTTCCTGAGGCCATGTTTCCGGCGGATACGTATCGACAATCCCTACCCCGTATAACCACATCGGATGTTGCTGCAACACTTTAGGGAAATAATAATTACTGAATTTATAAGGTGTAATGAGGTCTCCACCGCCAATAATGACAGCATCCACCTCACGAGGGTCGATATAACCGTTCCAAGGAAATAGTTGATGTCTGTAGAAGGCTTGTTGTAACGTTTTTAAAAATAGATCATCTCCGAAATTGCCCATCCCGTAGTAACCGCTCGCTGCTATTTTCATGTGGATTCACCTCCTTTTTCATGAAGAATCCGGTTTTTTTTCCATGCTTGATAGTGATGTAGATTTTGTTGGCTGACGCTTCTGATATGAACAACTCTGTGGTAGACAATATCGTCTGTTTTAGCAAATTCATATTTAGTAAGCAGCTTTCTACAGACTTCTATATCTTCAAATACTCTACCATTCAGGCCATCATATTCTGTCCATCCCTTTACTGCTCTCAGTTGTTCAGTGCGATAGATTCTAGGCACGGGTGGATATGCATGGGTATCGGTCTCGAGTGTTCCTCCAAAGGTGGATTTTCCGCGCAAACTAATATGGCCGTCTCGGTTTTTTCTCCATACTAGGCTTGTTCCTGTACCAAGAGCAGCGTAGGGATTCTGTTCCATCAGACGGATGAGTGAATGAAGAGTGTTAGGAGGGAGCCAGTCGTCTGCATCGAGTTCTAGAACATAAGTGCCCGTAGCTTCACGAAGCAAGTCATTGAGTACAAAGGCTTTTCCTCGATTTGTAGGATAGCGAAGAATTCGGATTCGGCTATCTCGATCTATTGCAGATACCTTCCCTACGGTTTGGTCTGTGGAACCATCGTCTCCGATCAGTAGTTCGAAGTGAGGATAACACTGCGCTAGGACAGAGCGAATGGACCAGCCAATGGTAGATTCCATATTGTGTACACTAAGCAGAATACTCACAAGTGGATAAGAGGATCCCAAACCGATTTTTTGAACATTACGCTGTTGAACAGATAATGATAATGGGACAGTCCGCTGTATAACCGGAAGTATGGAGTCGTTAGAGAGATCAGTTTTTGATGCAGGGGTCAGAGGTGTATCCGTGAAAGTATTATGTTGCAGACATAGATATTTGCACGAGGAACTTGATTGACATAACTGTTGCAGTTCCCAGGGTAACCAGTGGGCAGAAGGTAGGGGGGCAAGTGTTAGATCAGAGGAAGGAGCAAACAGGCTTCTCCGAAAGAAGAAATATTCAGATCTACCAGGCACAGTATAAACGACGCACTGAACCTTGTTCGGCAGATGAATAAGTATATGACGTAGCTTAATCTCTTGAGTGGTAGAGAGGTGGACTCCTTGATTCGACCATAACAGCCATTCTGCACAGGGATGCTGTTCAAGTTCTTTACTGAGCTCTAGGAATAACGGATCAGCAAGGTATTTGGACTGTGACATGAGTTTGAAGTAATTAGGTCCCGTCATTTTGTAAAAAAAATGAGATATTTCTGTCTTACTCATAAATTCCTTTGGCAGCGAGGGTTTGACGGATGACAAGATCGGCTGCTGCCCCTCTTTGAGTCCAGCGGTTTTCTCTGGCGTATGCGATTCGAGCAAGTCTTGCCGAAGGATCTTCTGGTTCGTTTAGCATTTTTCCTAATTTAGTGATGAAATCTTCATGTGTGGTCGCAGTCGTAACATGAGGTTCCATGTGAATACATTCTGGCAGTGCGGTGGATAACACTTTTACACCCGTTGCCATATATTCGTAAGCTTTCACAGGATTCGTTGCCAGCGTGATGGGATGGTATAGGAAAGGGATAACAGCAACGTCGATATGCTGTAAATACCACTTTAATTCATGATGGGGTTTTTCACCTAAAATGTGTACGTTGGGGAGAGACTTATATCCTGGGATGTCTCCATAAGGAGCACCAATGGATACAAACTGTACATTTGGGTACCTTTCTGCGGACTTCGCAAAAAGTTCATGATCGACCCAATAAGCCCAAGCTCCAATGTAAGCTACAACAGGCCCACTTGGAAGATCATGCGGTCTTGAGACTGAGTCCGCATCAAACATGCTTGAATCAGCCCCATTCGGGATAAGCGTAATCGGTTTCTCCGGGTATGCAAGTGACAAGCGCGTTCGGATGGTCTCCGCTGTGGCTACTAAATGATCTGAGGATTCTACCATACGGTGCTCATACTTGGCCCAGTGAGGAAATTCATCACAGCAGTCATAAATGACCGCATCAGGATCATATAAAGCGAGCAGTCTCGTTCTTTGTTTAGCCCAAGTGGTCCATACGACAACAGGATGATCTTTTCGGAACTTGGATAAATGTCTTTTTACAAAAGCATGATGATCCGTGAACAGATGAACCCCGGGTTCGATCTCGGTGAGTTCACTTGTCATCGGAGCCAAATTTTCGAAGAACACATGATGTCCCCTTGCCCCAAGTTCGGTCATAAGCTGTTGAGGGCGCTGTTTCATAAAAGTCCAGTTCATCGTCTTAGGGTAAATGATAATCGCCATGTAATCGCAATACCTCCTTTGCAAACTCTATATCAGCTTATTCATCGCTAGATTAATAGAAACGGCAGATGACTTAGTTGGATGGCGGATATTTTAATATAAAAAACAATATATTAGAGGATCTGTCCGTTTCGCTAGATTGCTAATCTACATATAAAAGAGAGGAAGAACACTTTTTCTCCCCTTGCAAGGGGGATAGGAGATCGTTATTTCATAGGGGGATTTGATTACATGGAACAGAATTCAGTGCGGGTTCTCATTGTTTTTGGAACTAGACCTGAGGCGATTAAGATGGCTCCTCTCATTAAAACCTTACAAAGAACACCAGGTATCGACCCGGTGGTTTGTGTTACGGGGCAACACCAGGAGATGCTTGACCAAGTAATGAATGATTTTGATATAAAGCCAGACATTGAACTAAGCGTGATGAGAAATGCTCAAACGCTGCCTTCGCTCACTGCGCATTTAGTACAAGTCCTAGAACCAGTTATGCAGGAGGTATATGATCTGGTGCTTGTTCACGGCGATACATCTACTGCCTTTGCAGCAGCTCTTACTGCTTATTACGCAAAAATACCGATTGGTCATGTGGAAGCAGGGCTGCGTACGTATGACAAATATGCCCCTTATCCAGAAGAGATGAATCGGGAATGGATTGGAAGAATGGCAGATATTCATTTTGCCCCAACTCCCTTGTCTGCCCGGCAGTTAGCCCGTGAGAATCGAAAAGAGCATGTCTATGTAACAGGTAATACTTCTATTGATGCGCTGAGATGGACGCTTAAAAACAACTACCATCACCCGCTTTTGGATCAGATTCAGCCGGGAAGTCGAATGATATTCATGACCATGCACAGACGCGAGAACTGGGGCTTACCGATGGAACAAGTATTTGGTGCACTTAAGGAAATCGTAAACGATGACAAAACGATTGAACTGGTATTTCCCGTCCATACGAACCCGCTTGTTAAGAATCTGGCTTATGAAATGTTAGGGGGGGAAGAGCGAATCCATCTCACGAGCCCCCTGGATGTAATAGATATGCATAATCTCATGAGTCGTTCTTATCTTATATTGACGGACTCAGGAGGGATTCAGGAAGAAGCGCCAACATTAGGGAAGCCGGTTTTGGTTCTGCGGGAAAAAACGGAAAGGCCGGAGGGCGTCAAAGCAGGGACACTGCGGTGTATTGGAACTGATTATGAAAGAGTAAAGAAAGAGACTCAGATTTTGCTAAGTAATGAAAAGAAATATAAGAAAATGGCAACAGCGAGAAACCCATATGGGGATGGTTATGCATCAGACCGAATAGCAGAGATTATTTTAAAGTATTTCAAGAAACAATAAATGGGAAAGATGAACGGCGAGGGAAAACGTAGTATACTATATAGATAGGTAACACGGTTTTGGGAAGGAATGATGGAATGGCTAACACTTACACTTATACCCGCCGGGAAGAGGTAGTAAATGCCGTAACACACGGAATTGGGGCTGTACTCAGCGTGGCAGCACTCGTGCTGCTTATTGTGGCAGCAAGCATAAACGGAACAGCATGGCATGTTGTCAGTTTTACGATTTATGGGATTTCGATGTTGCTTTTGTATTTTAATTCTACGATGGTGCATGCATTAAAAGAGGGGAAAGCCAAGGATCTGTTTGAGATTTTTGACCATTCTTCTATTTATTTGTTTATTGCGGGGACGTATACTCCGTTTTTGCTGGTTGCAATACGCGGTACGCTGGGATGGACACTCTTTGGCATCATTTGGGGAGTTGCTCTTTTCGGGGTCGCATTCAAAGCATTTTTTACAAAGAAATTTCTTTTTATGTCCACTTTATTTTATCTTGCGATGGGGTGGCTGATTGTCCTGGCCTGGGGACCGCTTGTGGCAACGGTGCCTTATGGCGGAATAGTACTACTCGTGGCGGGCGGTCTTATGTACACGCTCGGAACCCTATTTTATGTATGGAGAGGATTCCCTTTTCATCATGCGATCTGGCATTTATTTGTTCTAGCAGGCAGTGTACTTCATTTCTTTGCTATTTTCATCTATCTAACACCGCTTAGATAAGCTCTTGAACTTACGAATTAAAGAATGATTATTCCGTATATGAACAGTTGAAAATGAGGTTTGTATACAGACGATTTGCATGAAATATGAATTATTAGAAGATGACAAGGATTTATGCTTGACATCTTCTTTTCTTTTATGTAAGATAAAGAACGTTAATGAGTGTAAAGTGTTTTTCCTTGACGAAGGGAGTGTCCCGTATGAGTCAGGAGAATCGGCTCGAGAAGACGAACCGAATCAACTTGCTGTTTGCTTTTTATGAAACACTGCTTACCGAGAAACAACAAACTTTTCTTAAATATTATTTTCACGATGATTTCTCATTAGGAGAGATCGCTGGGGAATTTGAGATTAGCAGGCAAGCCGTATATGAGCATATTAAACGAGCAGAGCAAGTACTGGAAATGTATGAGAATAAGCTTGGATTACTTGATAAGCACGAACGGCGGCTATCGGATTTGGTAGAGCTGAGAGGACTTATTGCTTCAAGCGATCTTGACAGTAATCAAAAGGATCGAATGAATACAATTGTGAACCACCTAGAGGTTCTGGAATAGGGAAGTTTCCCATAAGAAATGGACTTGAAGGAGGTGTGTTTATGGCATTTGAAGGATTAACAGCGAGATTACAGAACGTGTTCGGCAAGCTTCGAGGTAAAGGTAAGGTATCCGAAGAAGATGTGAATGATGCAATGCGCGAGGTTCGCCTTGCTTTGCTTGAAGCGGACGTTAACTTTAAGGTCGTAAAGCAGTTTATTACGAAGGTCAAAGAAAAAGCAGTCGGTAAAGAAGTAATGGATAGTTTTACACCCGGCATGGTAATCATTGATATCGTTAATAAAGAGCTGACTGAGCTGATGGGCGGAAGCCAATCCAAGCTTGCCAAAGCAAATAAACCACCAACTGTTATTATGATGGTGGGTTTGCAGGGTGCTGGTAAGACAACTACTTCCGGTAAACTGGCCAAACTGCTTCAGAAGCAGAATGCAAAACCTTTGCTCGTTGCAGCTGATATCTATCGTCCTGCTGCCATTAAGCAGTTACAAGTACTTGGAGAACAGATTAATGCTCCAGTATTCACACTCGGCGATCAGACAAGCCCGGTTGAAATTGCAAAACAGGGTTTACAGCATGCGAAAGATAACAATCATGACTATGTCATTATTGATACAGCAGGTCGTCTTCATGTTGATGAAGAACTGATGGCAGAATTGCATCAGATCCACAGTCATGTGAATCCAGACGAGGTGCTCCTCGTTGTCGATGCGATGACAGGTCAGGATGCAGTGAACGTAGCAGAACATTTTAATACTCAGCTTTCACTTAGTGGTGTTGTTCTGACCAAGCTTGATGGTGATACTCGTGGTGGTGCGGCGCTGTCTGTTAAGGCAGTAACAGGTTGCCCGATCAAGTTCATAACGCTTGGTGAGAAACTCGATGCCTTGGAGCCGTTCCATCCAGAACGGATGTCCTCACGAATTCTTGGTATGGGTGACATGCTCTCTCTCATTGAGAAAGCTCAATTCAATATTGATGCTGAGAAAGCAAAAGAAATGGAACAAAAGATGCGTACCGCATCCTTCACATTTGAAGATTTCTTGGAACAGATGGATCAGATTAAGAAGCTGGGACCGATTGATCAACTCATGGATATGATTCCTGGGATGGGCAAGATGAAACAGACCAAAGATCTGAAAGTCGACGACAAGCAAATGGGAAGAATTGAAGCCATTGTATTCTCGATGACCAAGGAAGAGAAACAAAATCCGGAAATCATTAATCAAAGCAGACGTAAGCGGATTGCAGCCGGTAGTGGTACAACTGTTGCTGAAGTAAACCGACTCATCAAGCAGTTTGATGAGATGCGCCGTGTGATGAAGCAGTTTAGTGATATGATGGGTCCTAAAGGTAACAAAAAAGCGATGAAGCAACTCAAGGGTCTTACAGGTGGTAAAGGGATGAAGTTCCCTTTCCGGTAAGTTCCATGATGATAAATTAAATTTCATTGAAGGAGGTGAATTTTCATGGCAGTACGTATTCGTCTGAAACGCATGGGTGCTCATAAAGCTCCTTTCTACCGTATCGTGGTATCGGATTCCCGTTCCCCGCGTGATGGTCGTTTTATCGAAGAAATCGGTTACTACAATCCGATTGAACAACCAGCAGTGGTTAAAATCGATGAAGATAAAGCTTTGGCATGGCTTCAAAACGGTGCACAAGCATCTGATACAGTTCGCAACTTGCTTAGCAAAGCGGGTGTAATGAAGAAATTCCATGAGTCTAAACTACAGAAATAAGGTGCTGATAACGGAGGGTATCTATGGAACAATTAGTCGGCGTTATTGCGAAGGCTTTGGTAGATCATCCGGAAGATGTGTCGGTCCGGACGCTTGAAAAAGATCGCCTGGTAGTCTATGAGCTGACCGTACATCCTGAAGATGTAGGGAAAGTGATTGGTAAACAGGGGAGGATTGCGAAAGCACTCCGTACGGTCGTCACATCGGCAGCAGTTAAGATGGATAAACGGGTTACCGTTGATATCGTATCTTAAAGATATACGAAAGGGGGTTAGGATGCATTTCCTAGCCCTTTTTCGTACATGCTTATAGAATCGTATTATCGATATACAGGAGGAATTATGGCACAATTTTTTAATGTAGGTAAGATCGTGAACACACATGGAATTAAAGGTGAATTGAAGGTATTGCCGTTAACAGATTTTCCAGAGGAACGTTTTGCAAAAGGTAGCAAGCTGGTTCTTGATACCACGAAACAGATCATTCCTGTTGTAGTGGAATCTGCAAAATTCCATAAAAATATGTATGTTGTTCAATTTGAAGGATTCAAAGATATCAATGAAGTTGAACAATATAAAGGATCCATGCTCAAGGTTTCCGAAGAATATCAAACCGAACTTTCGGGTGACGAATTTTATTTTCATCAAATTGTCGGCTGTACTGTGATTACAGACGAAGGTGAAGAAATCGGAACGGTGAAAGAAATTCTTACACCGGGAGCCAATGACGTATGGGTTGTCAAAACGAACAACGGAAAAGAAATTCTGCTGCCTTATATTGATGAAGTTGTACTTCATGTAGATGTTACAAATAAAAAGGTGACGGTTCATTTGATGGAAGGGCTTATCTAATGAAGGTAGATGTATTAACACTGTTCCCAGAGATGTTTCCTGGTGTGTTTGAGACAAGTATTCTTGGAAAAGCACAAGCGAAAGGAATTGTATCTTTACAAGCGATCAATTTTCGTGAGTTTTCAGGTAATAAACATGGTCAGGTAGATGATACGCCCTATGGAGGCGGCGGGGGAATGGTTCTTAAACCGGAACCTATTTTTAACGCAGTCGAAAGTATCACAGGTACAGATGATTTAGAAAATGGTGCAGTTGATCCTTCTAAGAAACCTCCGCGGATTATTCTGATGTGCCCGCAAGGCGAGACATTCACTCAGAAAAAAGCTGAGGAACTTTCCAAGGAAGATCACCTGATCTTTATTTGTGGTCATTATGAAGGTTATGATGAACGAATCCGTGAGCATCTCGTTACAGACGAGATCTCTACTGGAGATTATGTACTTACTGGTGGAGAACTTCCTGCCATGGTCGTAATTGATAGTGTGGTTAGGTTGCTTCCTGGGGTTCTCGGCAACGAAACAAGTGCGATCACGGACTCATTTAGTACCGGCCTCTTGGAATATCCTCACTATACGAGACCAGCCGAGTATAGAGGTCACAAAGTGCCGGATGTACTGCTATCTGGTCATCATCGTAATATTGATGTATGGCGTAGACAGCAGTCGCTTTGGCGGACGTATACGCGTCGTCCAGACCTGCTTGAGCATGTAGAAATGACGAAGAAGGAAAAGATATGGCTTGAGCAGCAGATTCGTGAGTATGAGCAGAAAAATGAAGCTGAATAAGCGGGTGACATATTCTCTTCATGGATACTTGGAAATCTAGGTCCGAGCATAATTGTCTAATATATAAAAAAGAGGCTGCACCCATGAATATCATTGGGGGCAGCCTTCTTCATTTCATTCCAGAGTTTCATCCAGCGGATGGAGGAGGACAGATAAATCGGTACCTGTAGTAACGGTTAATCGATTCAGCTTCATCGGATTATCACCAGGTTTTACAAAGCCCTGTCTTACAGAGAAAGCCATACGGTAACCTTCTTCACGCAAATAATACATCATTTGTGTACTTTTATTACCATACGGGTATGCAAAATAAGGGGTATCAATACCGAACTCTTTCATTTGCTTCATATCTTGTTTCAGCAGTTTTGAGTCTAGACCAGCGGCGTAGATAGAACCGCACTTTTCAAAACCTTTATAGTGGAGATTATAGGTGTGGCTGTGGAACTCGAATACATCCTTGCTCTCTTCCATTTGTGCTTTCGTTAAAAAACTTTTGCGAGCAGGATCAAACGGTTCATTATTTTCTTGTGTTTTACTTCCGATGACAAACACGGCTGCTTTAAAGTTATATTTTTTCAAAATAGGATAGGCATAAACTAGATTATTCTCATATCCATCATCAAAAGTGATGACAACAGATTTTTTAGGCAGTGTAATTTCGCCATTAATATATTGTTCAAGTTCTTGCAGGGTCGGAGTATAATACCCTTCACGATGTAGATAATCCATACCTTCTTCAAAATCTTCTGCATTCATAACCGACTTATTGCCAGGTTCTTTATTTAAGGATTTAGGAACCAGATAATGATACATAAGTACAGGAACCTGTTTGGCTTGCTGCTCCGTTACATTCTCAGCATAGGCAGTGTCGATGATATTCTCAGAAAGCTGACGATGGGACAATATAAACGATTTGTTTTTGACCATTTGCCACGAAGTACAAACCTTTTGACTGAAAGCATTAGTGGGATGTGTAACCAGAGCTGCGTATGATAAAATCATAGCGACTAGGACAATAATAAGCCGAGGGCTCCATTTTTTTAAAAACTTGCGGTTCATACAGTTCTCCTTTTAAAATCATCAAAGATTGAAGATTCCTTGTAGATTATCTTTTCTCTATCCTAAACGAGAAGGATCGCTAGAAAGTTACAAGGTTCTTACAATATATCTTTATAAATTAATAGAGCAGGATACTTGCAATATATTAGTGCCACATGTTATAATTATTCTGTTGTGTGGAATACGGTGGTCCTCTGTGGATGATGATGGATAACGTTGAGAGTATCCGGAAGATACATGAACACCTGTACGGAAGGAGGGAGTCATAGATGAATATCGTCCAAGCGATTACACAAGAACAACTACGTACTGATTTGCCGAACTTTCGTCCTGGTGACACTGTAAAAGTGCACGTTAAGGTTATCGAGGGAACACGCGAACGTATCCAGTTGTTTGAAGGTGTAGTAATCAAACGCCGTGGTGGTGGAATCAGTGAGACTTTTACAGTTCGTAAAATTTCTTACGGTGTAGGTGTGGAAAGAACTTTCCCGCTTCATTCCCCAAAAATCGATAAACTCGAAGTGGCTCGCCGTGGTAAAGTGCGTCGTGCGAAGCTTTATTATCTTCGTGAACTTCGCGGTAAAGCAGCGAGAATTAAAGAAATTCGTTAATATAACGAATAACGGAAAGGGCTTGGAAACAAGCCCTTTTTGCTTTTTTTACTTTATCTTTCTTGCTCGGTAATGCTGAAATAGAAAGTTGTAACCTGTACTTATTTCTCTTACAATAGCTTGAGGGACTCTTAAGTAGATGATGTTTCCTTGCTCAAAATAGGTAACCTATTTATAAGGAAAAGGAATCATACATAAATTCGTTAAATGCGTCATTTTGATGACATGGAAGGATGAGAACGAGCTATGGAGCAGGATGTACAAAATGGACGATTGAATCCACCACAAGATGGAGATTCTAAATCAAAGAAAGTAAAAAATGAAGTTTGGGAATGGACGAAAGCTATTGCGATTGCTTTAGTGCTGGTTTTCATTATTCGCTTCTTCTTGTTTAAACCTTTTATTGTAGATGGTCCTTCAATGCAGCCTAATTTTCATACGGGTGAAAGAGTCATTGTGAATCAGATCTTGTATGATATTAGAGAGCCGAAACGTGGAGAAGTTGTTGTGTTTCACGTTCCTTCCGAAAACCGGGATTTTATTAAACGGGTCATTGCGGTAGGCGGCGATACGGTGGAAGTTGATGGAGATACGGTAAAAGTAAATGGGCAAGTTATCGATGAGCCTTATTTAAAGGAAGCCATTGAAGAAGCACAGGATAGCGGCGGTCAGTATAATACGTATAACTTTCCAAATGAATTTTTCCCGGATGGAAAAGTGCCTGAAGGCATGATTTTCGCAATGGGTGACAACCGTAGTAATAGTACGGATAGCCGAATGATTGGTTATGTACCGCTCGAAGATGTTGTAGGTAGAGCTGATGTAATCTTTTGGCCAATTAAAGATATTGAGTGGATTAACCACTAAGACTTATTCTGATTGATGTATAGGTTTATCAGAAATGCTGTGTAAAAGAAGGTGAATGAACTTGACTATACAATGGTTTCCCGGACATATGACAAGAGCACGTCGTCAGATTCAGGATAAACTGAAACTGATTGACGTAGTAATCGAACTAATTGATGCACGTTTGCCGATTTCCAGCCGAAATCCAATGATTGATGAGATTTTGCAAGGCAAACCGCGGATGATTTTGCTGAATAAAGCAGATCTAGCCGATCCTGAAGTTACACAAGAGTGGATCAAGCATTTCAAAGAGGAAGGGCATACAACCCTTGCGATTGATGCAAATACTGGTACGGGTGTAAAAGATATTCCGGCAACTGCCAAACTTTTGTTCAAAGATAAGATCGACAGACAGATTGCAAAAGGAATTAACCCTCGGCCTATACGTGCTTTAATTGTTGGTATTCCAAACGTTGGAAAATCGACGCTGATTAACCGAATGGCAGGCCGTAACATTGCAGCAACAGGAGACAAACCTGGTGTTACAAAGGCTCAACAATGGATTAAGGTAGCGAACAGAGAGATTGAGCTTTTGGATACCCCAGGTATCCTGTGGCCTAAATTTGAAGATCAGAATGTAGGATATCGTCTCGCGGTAACGGGAGCAATTAAAGAAGAAATTCTGAATATTGAAGAAATCGCATTTTTTGCTATCAAATATCTTGTTCAGTTCTACTGGCCGGCAATGAAAGAACGCTATGGTTTGGAAGAACAGCCTAAGGATATCGATAATGCCGATGAGATTGTTGCTATTATGGAAGCAATCGGACGTAAACGCGGTGCGATCATCAGCGGTGGACGAGTAGATCTTGAGAAAGCTTCCTCTATCTTATTAAGGGAACTGAGAGCGGGCAAACTTGGACGTTTCAGTCTGGAAGCTCCTTACTAAACGATTTGCGAAATCAGCTTTGAATTCAATAGGTAGGTAAAGTCTCTGCTTTTTAAGCAGGGACTTTTTTTATGCCAAGTTTTTCACAATAGATCCCGTAGTAGACAAGGTTCTCGTATAAGGTTACATATGCTATGATAATGAATACTGAGTAATACCGCGAAGGGGAAGATCTCTATTGAAGAATCATGAGCTTGATATGTTAGATTATGAGGAAGAAGAGAATAAAACGATAGATATGTTGCGCTATGAACGAGATGCATGGGAAAGCGGAGCCGAATATATTGCAGGAATTGATGAAGTAGGAAGAGGTTGTTTGTTTGGAGATGTGGTTGCTGCTGCGGTAATTCTCCCCAAAGGGCTTGTTCTTGATGGAGTTAATGACTCCAAGAAACTATCGGACAAAAAACGCGACTTGCTCTATGACATCATTATGAAAGAAGCGCTGGCCGTTGGCGTAGGGATCTGTGATGTCGAAACGATTGATCGGATCAATATTAGACAAGCTTCCAGACTCGCTATGAAAAAAGCAGTGGAACTACTCTCCGTAGCGCCAGATCACTTACTGGTTGATGCAGAAACGGTGGATCTTCCGATCCCTCAATTATCGATCATTAAAGGGGATGCCAATAGTCAATCCATTGGCGCGGCTTCAATTATTGCTAAAGTGACACGAGACCGGATGTGTAAGGATATATGGGATGAAATGTATCCGGAATACGGGATTGCCGTACATAAGGGATATGCAACTAAATTTCATAGAGAACAGCTGCTGGCTTTAGGGGCTACCCCTATGCATCGGCGAAGCTTTCTTGGCAAAATTTTGGGTGAGCAGGAACAGCCGACGTTATTCTAATATACAACTGAGGTACCAGGATAGAAGATAACTTTGGTTTTATATCAAAGTTATCTTTTTTAATTGCGGCTTTTCTTCAGTGTGATCGAGGGATAACCGATAAAAATGATAAAGTACAGCGGTGAGACAGAGCAGAATGCAATGAAAGGGGAATTACTCCCATGAATATAGGACAAACCTTACGAGGACTGCTAGGTGATTCAAAAACAGCGGGAGGAACAAAGTCGCTCGAATTAAAAGAAGGACAGGTGGTTCGGGCAAGCGTTGTGCAGGTGTCCGCGGATCAAAAAGAAGCGGTTCTCCAAATTAAAGGAGTTCAAGTACGCGCTGCACTGGACACACAGCTAAAAGTGGGGGATACGGCATTACTTCAAGTAGGTCCCCCGAATAAAGACGGCATGATCGTGATGAAGCCGTATGAAGGAACACTTGCATCTGCATCACCCGGGACAATGACGGATCTCCTAAGTTCGCTTAAGCTGACCGATACCAAAGAAAATCGGCAATTGCTGATTGCGATGCAGCAAAGCGGTATACATCTTACGAAAGAAAATGTAACAAACGTGCAAAACACAATGACGGCGAAACCTGAAACTATAAAATTAGAAGAATGGGTGAACTCGGTAAGTCTTGCTATGCAAAGAGGACTTCCCGTTACTGGAACGAGTGTCCAAAGTCTCCATATGGCTTTGTATGGACCTTCGCTGGACCAACTGATGGGTGAACTTGATGGGATGCTGCAAAAAGTCATCACGGCAGACTCTACATGGAAGGGGACTTCTGCTAAAACGGAGGGGATCTTAGACGGGAACCGGACCCCATTCCTAGGTTCTGAGATGCCGTTCCGTTCTGAAACGAAAGCAGAGAATGTTAGTGGGAATGTTAGTATGACGGAAGGTAAAAGAGGTATGGTGCCCTCTGCCGAGTTTAGTGTTACGGGTCTTCGTACTGAAAGTGCTGTAGGAAGCGCGGCAACACCGCTAACGAATGGGGATCTCGGTTCTAAAGCTGCAGGAATGGGCGCAAAGAATACGAGTGATCTAAGTTCTGTTACTACAGGGGAACAGGCTGCAATTGAATCGGAAGGAATGACGAGTTCTAAAGTAAATACACAAGATAACGGATTAAAAGTTAGTGGAAATATACAGAGTGCGAGTATCGTTACAGATGGTAGCCAGGAACAGAATCAGGCTCCTAAGAATGCACTTGCTAGTGAGGGAAATAGCCAGAGTCTTGGTGACGAATATACGAGCAAGAAGAATAACGATGGAAATTCAATGGTAAGAGATATGAAGTTTGTATCCCTATCTACGACGAGTGAAAAAGAGCAGTCCATCAATACATCTGCAAACGCAGGAACGGCAGTTCAGGGAGATGCAGAACGGATTCCTACTCGTTCAGCAGTTGTACCACCTGGGCCTGAACTGGCCCAGCGTGTGGCAAACCTGCTGCAGGAACTGCAGGCAGCGCCGCAAATCGAGCCGCCCAGCGAGAACCCGGCCAGCAAAGCTGTTGCGATGCCAGACACACCGCAGCAGGGACAGGGTGCTGATGCACAGCCAGCACCCGGGCACACGACAGCCGCCACGAGTGATGACTCGTGGGTGGGACGTGTGCTGAAGCTGCTCGGTGCGGAGTACGAGCAGCAGATTGTGCGCGGGACATTGTCAGTTCCCGCGCAGAGTATAGTAGCTGCAGCAGAGCAAGCGGACACACTGAAGGGCTTGCTGCTGCAAGCAGAGGCAAGTACGGAACTTTCTCCAGCTGTGAGAGAGACGGCCGGGCAGCTTGTACACTTGCTTACAGGGCATCAGCTGCTAATGAATACAGACCGGACTACTCCCTTTGCGCAGATGAATTGGTTTATCCCATTAAACGGAGCAGACGGACAAGTGACGGCAAATGTTCAAATCGAGTCTCGGCGCGGACCAAGGGGTGAGCTGGATGCATCCCATTGCCGGATTTGGTTTGATTTGAATATGAAGCAGCTTGGCCCAACTTTAATAGACATGCAGGTGGTCGGTAGAGTAATCAGTTTGCATGTTCGTACAGATAATGAGCTTTCTGCTCGTATTTTTGAAGAAGGACGTAATCAGATTGGATCACTACTTGAGAACACGGGGTACCAACTTTCCGTATTTCGCTCTGAAGTAGTAACTAAAGAATCCTTTTCAAGCAACCGGGAATCAGGGCTCCAATCAAAACAATTGTCAGAAACATATGTACCTGACTCTTATAAAGGGGTGGATATGCGAATATGAAAGAGGACACCTCACGAAAAACAGAGCAAAAAAGGGCAGTCGCTTTAAAATATACACCGGGAGAAGCAGAAGCACCGGTCGTCGTAGCAAAAGGCAACGGCACTTTGGCAGATTCGATATTAGAAAAAGCAAGAGAACATGGTGTGCCGATTCAGGAAGATGCAGCTTTGGTCGAAGTTCTCTCCAAGCTCGATTTGGATACCCAAATACCTCCTGAACTGTATCAACTCGTTGCTGAAGTGCTGACATTTGTCTATCAAGCAGAACAAAAAGCAAAAGTTTATACTCTTCCCGAGTAGAGAGGAATTGCGATGGATAACGGACAAGTTCCTAATGGAGCCAAATCTCGTAGTAAAGTGCCCAAAGATACACGGAAAGCCAAAGGAAAAGCAGGAGAAGAAGCTGCCGTTGCGTTTTTAATAGAGGCAGGTTACCGAATCATGGAAACAAACTGGAGATGCCGAAGCGGTGAGATTGATATTATCGCTGTACTAGATGAGGTGTGTATTTTTGTGGAAGTTCGGAGTCGTACCGGTTCGCATCAGTATGGCACGGCTCTTGAGTCTGTGAATCTTCGTAAAATAAATCAGGTTCGGCAGACTGCCGCGGTGTATCTTCAAGAACGTCGTCTTGGCAATAGGCAGATAAGGTTTGATGTAATGGGTGTTTTACTTCCTTCAGTGAATTGGTCCGAGGGACCGGTAGAGATTGAGCATATTGAAAATGCTTTCTAATAAATTATATTTAATCTATGTAAAGTAAAGTGAAGTAAAGAGCGTATTGTAGAGTTAACGGTGAACGTCCGTCCAGACCCTTGGGGAAACAACCGAGTGGGTACTGGACTTTTTCTATTGTGAGGAATTGACTTTACAAGCATTACCAAGGTATGCTAGGAACAGTACTTAATTGATAAAGATTCTCATTATTCATATACTTGTGAAAAATAACTTTGAGCTTTTCTTGAGGAGGAAATAAGAATGAGTGATACACCTGTACAAGCTGCAGCAAAGAACTTGGACATAAAGGAAGTTATCCGTGGACGCCGCACGATTAAGAAATTTCAAGAACAACCTGTACCTGTAGAGAAAATTACGGAGTTTTTAGACACAGCCGTATGGGCACCGAATCATAAGCTTCGTGAACCATGGAGATTTTTACTGTTCCGGGAAGAGGGACGTCAAAAGTTGTCAGAAGCCATTACTGCTGAGATGGGAGAAGACAACAAGTTTGTAACTACGGTCCTTAATGTGCCGACTATTATGCTTGTAGTCATGCAAGAGGATCCAAGACAAGCGATTTGGGATGAAGATTTTGCAGCAACAAGTGCGCTTGTGCAGAACTTTATGTTAGCAGCTTGGGCCGAAGAGGTTGGAACTTTTTGGGTGACGAAACCATTCTTGTACGGTCCTAAGTTTAGAGAAACGCTTGGTATTGTTCCAGGTGAGAAGATTGTAGGTATGCTTTATATTGGCTATGCTGATGTCGTACCTAAACCACAAGAACGTACACCAGCATCTGAAAAATTAACGGTATTTAAATAGATAGTAACTAGTAGTTGATCATAGGGAAGAGCTATTACAAGGAGAAGTTCTTTTGACAGTCACATGTCATAGGAACTTCTTTTTGGTTTGTTCATTATCTATTTTTATCGTTTAGAAAATTGGTTTATTACGAGAAAAATACGAACGTTTGTGCTATAATTGAGATTGGTTAAGAATGGTGAAATCCATTTTATAGATATCATCTTCGTTCTTTAGATTGATACTCCGATACGAGGTGGCATACTTTGAGCTTAACTTCCCTTATTCATACAAATAAGGATTTTCAAGAAATCATCCGTAAGGTTACGCCGAAAGCAGCAGATTTTAAATCTTATTCTACGGAATTTCCTCCTTTCAAAAATAAATCGGTACTCGCAGAATCTAATTTTACGAGCTATGTATCCGGACTCGTTCGGGTATCTTTTCAATATATGATCAGTGCTGTTTTGGCCAGGAAAAATCAAGATTCTCCTGATAAAGCCTTCAATCCGCTTGCAAGAAAAGGATATGAAGTGATTCATGAATTCTTTTCCGATGTACCTGCGATGGGGGAGCTGACTCATCTTTTTGAGGAGTTCACTGGAATTCGGGATGCATATATAAGAGGAAAAGAGGTTCCGGAAGAGAAATTAATCCGTGGAGCCTTTATGTGGAGTAAACTGGATACGATCTACCGGCTCGGTGTACATGCTACTTATGGTAGTCCAACTGAGTTTGTTGAGCAGTTCATCTATCCCCCAATGCCTGATGTAGAGAGCGACCTAAAGCTTCTATGTCATATCTTTGAAGAACATTTTCCTTATGAACAAAGGACAGAGATAAAGTATTTCCCTTCCTTTGATGAGGAGCGAAGAAGAGTAGGTGGTGCTTCTGCTGATTTTATTATTGGGGATACACTGTATGATATCAGAACGACTAAGAAACACGGATATAACTGGAAAGAAGCTGCAGAACTAGTGACCTATTATTTACTGAATCGATTAGAAGCAGAGCCCTACAGAATACAGAAACTCGCTTTCTACAAAGCAAGATTTGGAGTCATAGAGTATGTGGAAATCAATGATTTACTGAGAAAGTATGATATGGATCAAGCTTTGAATGATCTGAGTAAATTTGATCGAAGATGGAAATAGGCTTTAGACTGTACAAGGATATGATAAAACCGTGGGGATTTGATTAAAAAGTTATCCTACAGTTCGGATATGCGATATAATGAACCTTTCAAAGACAATATCTTAAATGAGCATTTTGCAAAATAACTGAATTAAATAATAACTCAAAATATAGCATGAAGTGATAGGAGGACATCATCATGGCAAGATCCAAAGTACCAAAACGGCCAACAAGAGATGAATTTGTACTAGAAGAATTAGGGAACCAGTTGTCAGAAGCCTATCAAGAAAAATCCACAATTGAATTGACGGTATGGGCATGGGAAGAAACCGTACGAGGTCAGATCTTGACGATGGATTCACGTACAGGCAAGGTACATATTCAGTCTGAAGAAGGACTGTATAAAGTTCCTTTTATGGATATTATGAGAATGGATTACCCTAGAGATTAATAGCCAGAAAACAAAACAAACCCGATCCTCGTAAGAAGATGGGTTTGTTTTTTGATTTCTCATGTTAGACTTCAGAGAAGTTCCCCTTATTCATACTCTTGTATTGCAATGGATCTCACATCTAAATTCCGATACTGGATTGCTTCTGCCACATGGAGTGTAGAAATCTGTTCATCCCCTGCTAGATCTGCAATTGTACGAGCCATCTTGAGAATCCGATCATAAGATCTCATGCTGAGTCCGAGTGCATCAATCGTCTGATGAAGCATGTCCGCGGCCGGCTTATCAAGAACAGCGGTCCGCCGAAGTAAACTACCCGATAGTTCACTGTTCCAAGAAATGGGTAGCCCCTTATACCGTTCTTCCTGAATTTTCTGTGCAGCGAGTACTTGAGCCTGGAGCTCGGCAGAAGAGGAAGTAATCTTCACCTCAAACCCTTCTTTGGGCCGAGGGACTTCGACTTGCAGATCAATCCGGTCCAGCAGCGGACCGGATATTTTGGCACGGTAGGCGGCTATTTTATGAGGAGTACAAGTACATCGCTGCTGTTTAGGATCATTTCCAGCATAGCCGCACGGACAAGGATTCATAGAGGCGGCGAGCATGAAATGAGCAGGGAATGTAAAAGCAGCTCGGGCTCGGCTAAGTGTTACTTGACGATCTTCTAGCGGCTGTCGTAGTACTTCAAGAACTTGGCGGTTAAATTCAGGAAGTTCATCCAGGAACAAAATTCCTCGGTGAGCAAGACTGACTTCTCCTGGTTTTGGTATCGTTCCTCCTCCGATCAGGCCGGCGGCTGAAATCGTATGGTGTGGAGAACGGAATGGACGAACCCTTGCAAGCCTATTCAGTCCATCTTTTAATTTGCCTGAAGCGCTTAGAATTTTGGTGACTTCGAGTGCTTCTTGATCGGTAAGCGGGGGAAGTATGGTTGGCAGACGCTTAATGAGCATCGTTTTTCCCGTACCTGGCGGACCAACAAGCATGATATTATGCATTCCAGCGGCAGCGATAGTGAGCGCTCTTTTCACATGCTGCTGACCCAAAACATCAATATAGTCTTCCATCATGTAAGGAGATGCTACAGCAGACTCAACTTGTGATTCATATTTCTTCATAGACAGATGAGTGTAGTTTTCGAGCTGTAATCTACCTTGCTGTATTTTTCCCTTGGATACAGATGAATCCGTGTCTTCCGGCACAGAAGGAACCAAATCTCTTAAATGACGAAGACCATAGACTTCAATTCCTTGGATAACCGAACCTTCGGTTACATTCTCTATGGGAACGACAACAGAATCAAAGCCTTGCCGGCGAGCAAGGTCTACCATACTGAGGATACCGGGTACAGGCCTCAGACTTCCATCGAGTGCTAATTCGCCTAAAAATAATGTCTTCTTATCTACAGGAAGGATAAGCTGCTCACTAGTCGTTAGAACGGCCAGAGCAATGGCGAGATCAAAAGAAGACCCTTCTTTACGCAGGTCGGCAGGTGCGAGGTTAATGGTAATCCGCTGCAACGGATACTGAAAACCGCAGTTTTTAATCGCAGCTCGGACACGTTCTACAGCTTCACGAATAGCAGAGTCAGGAAGTCCGATAATCGAAGTTTGAGGTAGGCCGTTAGACAAATCCGTTTCTACTTCAATGAGTACCCCGTCGATCCCGTATAAACAAGCTCCAAATAGTTTTCCGTACAAAAAAAACACCTCTTTTTCAGTTATTCTCATTGCAACGAATGAGTGATAGACATGAAAAAAGGTGCTTCCTTATTTTCAAGATGAACGATTTATATAAAACAGACTTGAACACTATAATTTTAAGTGGCTTGAAGAGAATTGTATACAGAGACGCTTCAATGTGTCAATCTACAAAATAGAGGGCACTTGGTGTTACATATATGTTTCCTACAATATAATTTCCCGTAATAAATTAAGGGTGCGACTAAATGATTGAAAATTAAATATGGTATTTTAGATTTGCTATGATAAAATAAGATACAAAGATTGGGTTGTTTATGTATTTTGCACAGAATCCAACATGATTTGAATGCCAGGGAGCAGGTGGAATATTAATGAAAATTCATGAAGAGTTAAAGCTGGAGAACCAGCTTTGTTTTGCTATATATGCTTGTTCAAGAGAGATAACAAAGCTTTACCAGCCGCACCTAGACAAAATTGGTGTCACCTATTCCCAGTACTTAGTGCTCATGGTGTTATGGGAGCGAGAGGAATGTACAGTGAAGGAGATTGGAGAAGCCCTCTATCTAGATTCCGGTACCCTTACTCCGTCGCTTAAACGTATGCAGACCGCAGGACTGATCAACAGAGAACGTTCTGTACATGATGAAAGAAAAGTGCTTGTTTCACTGACTGAAAAAGGAAAAATGTTGCAGGACGAAGCGGTTCATATCCCGAATGCGATGCGAAATCAAGCTTGTCTTGATGATCAACAGTTTACATCTTTATTGAATCAATTCACAGGTCTTTTAACACAGGTTCACGAAAATAATGTGGAAGACAAACAAAAGAAGAATTAGGACTATAAATTAATGAGCTTTGACTCGTCTAGAAACGGAAGAACCTTCTACTACTCATGATATGGAGTGTAGAAGGTTTTTCCATTTTTACCCAAACATTCTTTATTAGGAATGATATTGATATCAAAATACACTCAGTTCGATATCGATTTTAAGGTAAGCGTTTTAAAAACGTGTTACAATGGTGTGGGTTTATAAGGAAATATGACTAACTAGCCCGCCTTGTTGCAGTCATGTTGATAGGAGGATTCGAGAATGAATATCCATGAATATCAAGGAAAAGAAGTACTGAAACAGTACGGAGTTGCCGTTCCTAACGGAAAAGTAGCTTACACAGTTGAAGAAGCGGTGGAAGCCGCTGCGTCGCTGGGAAGCCCGGTGACTGTAGTGAAAGCACAGATCCACGCAGGTGGACGTGGTAAAGCAGGCGGCGTAAAAGTAGCCAAATCTCTGGATGAAGTACGTGAATATGCCTCTGAAATTCTTGGAAAAGTGCTTGTAACGCACCAAACAGGACCAGAAGGCAAAGAAGTGAAAAGACTTCTTATTGAAGAGGGTTGCGATATTCGTAAAGAGTATTATGTAGGTGTTGTCGTGGATCGTGCAACGGGACGAGTAGTTCTGATGGCTTCCGAAGAAGGCGGCACTGAGATCGAAGAAGTGGCAGAAGCTACACCAGAGAAGATCTTCAAAGAAATTGTTGATCCAGCTGTTGGACTTCAAGTATTCCAAGCCCGCAGACTAGCGTATGCAATTAACATTCCAAATGAGCTCGTAAACAAAGCAGCGAAATTCATGCTTGCTCTGTACGAAGCTTTTGTAGAAAAAGATTGTTCGATTGCAGAGATCAACCCGCTTGTAGTAACGGGTGATGGTAATGTCATGGCGCTGGATGCGAAGCTGAACTTTGATTCCAATGCTCTTTATCGTCATAAAGATATTCAGGAACTTCGTGATCTGGATGAAGAAGATGAGAAAGAAATCGAAGCTTCCAAGTTTGATCTGAGCTACATAGCATTAGATGGGAACATCGGCTGTATGGTTAACGGAGCAGGTCTTGCTATGGCAACGATGGACATTATTAAATATTACGGTGGGGACCCGGCTAACTTCCTTGATGTAGGGGGCGGTGCTACAACCGAAAAAGTAACAGAAGCTTTTAAAATTATTTTGTCTGATGCAAAAGTAGAAGGTATTTTTGTTAATATCTTCGGCGGTATTATGCGTTGTGACGTAATTGCGGACGGGGTAGTGGAAGCTGCAAAACAGCTCGGTCTTACGAAACCGCTCGTTGTAAGATTAGAAGGTACGAATGTTGATCTTGGCAAAAAGATTTTGTCAGAATCCGGCCTTAACATCGTAGCAGCGGATTCGATGGCAGACGGTGCACAAAAAATCGTTGCCCTCGTGAAATAATTCATTCCTTTTCGGGGATACCCGAACACTTGAAAATAACCGTAGGGGATGTGAACAATCGTGAGTATTTTGGTAAATAAAGATACAAAAGTGATTACACAAGGTATCACGGGTGCGACTGCGAAGTTTCATGCGAAAGGTGCGCTGGACTATGGCACGCAAATGGTAGGCGGAGTGACCCCGGGTAAAGGCGGCACGACTGTCGACATTGAACTCGAAAATGGCAGTGTAGTTAAGCTTCCCGTGTATAACACCGTAAATGAAGCCAAAGAAGCAACAGGCGCAACAGCAAGTGTTATTTATGTACCGCCTGCTTTTGCTGCAGATTCTATTATGGAAGCTGTAGATGCTGAACTTGATCTTGTGATCTGTATTACCGAAGGAATCCCGGTACTCGACATGATCAAAGTAAAACGTTATATGGAAGGCAAGGATACGGTTCTGATCGGTCCGAACTGCCCAGGCGTGATTACTCCAGGCGAATGTAAGATCGGTATTATGCCGGGCTACATTCATATGCCAGGTCATGTAGGAGTTGTATCCCGCAGCGGTACGCTGACGTACGAAGCGGTTCATCAGCTTACAACACGTGGTATCGGCCAATCATCTGCCGTAGGAATTGGCGGAGACCCTGTTAAAGGATCCGAATTTATTGATATTTTATCTCGTTTTAATGATGACCCTGATACACACGCAGTGATTATGATTGGTGAAATTGGGGGTACTGCTGAGGAAGAAGCAGCAGAATGGATTCGCGATAATATGACAAAACCTGTCGTCGGTTTCATCGGCGGGGTTACAGCACCTCCAGGAAAACGTATGGGTCATGCGGGCGCTATTATCTCCGGTGGTAAAGGTACAGCGAAAGAGAAGATTGCAAAACTCGAATCTTGCGGCATTCGTGTATCTCCAACTCCATCTGAGATGGGCTCTACACTCGTAAGTGTACTGGAAGATCGCGGCATTCTTAACCTTTGTACGACTCATTAATATGATGTAACAGTCTATCAAGCCTTGTTTTGAAGACTTGTTAAAATTTTTTTCTTCTATAATAATAGGGGCAAACCCGAATCTGATTCCAGCCTAAAAGGTAAGCAACCTTTTTGTCGAATACATCGACAGAAGGGTTGCTTTTTGTATTTTATTATGGGTTTCTTTTGTTAGTTAAGGAAAGGGTGGAGAGTATGGAAGAGAGACATATTTTATTTGGACTTCAAGAGATGGAGGGGATTGGTCGTAAAACCATTAGAAGATGGATGACGAGTGGAAATTTATTAACGGACATGCTAAAATACGAAACTCAGGACTGGATTCAGTCCGGACTCTCGGCAGCAAGAGCTGCTGTGATGAAAGAATGCTTCCATGAATCATTTATTTATGAGAAACTTGAGCTGCTTCATAAGGAACGTATCGAAATTGTAACCTATTACGATAAAGACTATCCTATATTATTGAAGGAAACGGCGGACCCTCCTTGGGTTCTATACATAAAAGGGAATGCTAGTTTGCTTCATAAGCCGTCGATAGCGATGGTTGGAACCCGAGTTCCTACAGGTTACGGAAAAAAAGTAGGCGAGGTGTTTGCTTCACAGCTATGCAAGGCAGGGTATACGATTGTCAGCGGTCTTGCACGCGGAATAGATAGTGTATGTCACGAAGCTGCTATTCGCGCAGATGGTTTAACAATTGCTGTCCTTGGTGCAGGGCTGTCACATATTTATCCCGCCGAAAACCATGCTTTAGCGAGCCGGATTGCTTCTAGCGGATTGTTAGTATCCGAATATCCAATGCACCAAAAACCAAGACCTGGTCTTTTTCCTGAGAGAAACAGGATTATTGCGGGGCTGAGTTTAGGCACACTTGTGGTGGAAGCTGATTTACGCAGCGGATCTTTAATTACGGCTGATGCTGCATTAGAAGCAGGACGCGATGTATTTGCAGTTCCCGGCCCCATCACATCTCCTAAAAGTCAGGGGACACTTAATTTGATTAAACAAGGGGCTGCGCTAGTAACTAAGGTAGAAGATATTACGGATGAGTACAAGCATCTAATGAATTTAGCTAGAGAAGACAAGCAAGAAAAAGCCGGAGTTTATCCTGAGATGGGATCATCATCACTCCAGGAACTGATCCCAGAGCTTTCGAAAGAAGAAAGAAAAGTAGTTGATTTACTAGAAGCGGGCCCTATGACACTAGATGATTTTGTGGACAGGCTTCATCTTGATTTTGGACATTTGCATTCAGTTCTGTTATCTTTAATCATAAAAAAGCAGATTATACAATTACCTGGAGCTATATATAAGTTAATATAGATCCCTTTGACGTGATTTTACGTGTGATTTCGTCATAGGGGCATGCAGGCTATATTTTGAGAGGAGGATGAACCTATGGCGGATTCACTCGTCATCGTGGAATCTCCTTCGAAAGCGAAAACGATAGGGAAATATCTCGGAAGTAAGTATATCGTTAAGGCTTCGATGGGGCATATTCGCGATTTGCCAAAAAGTCAGATTGGCGTAGAAGTGGAAAATGATTTTAACCCTAAATATATTACCATCCGCGGAAAAGGTTCTGTACTGAAAGAACTAAAGGATGCTTCGAAAAAAGTGAAAAAAGTTTATCTGGCGGCTGACCCCGACCGTGAGGGGGAAGCGATTGCCTGGCATTTGGCTCATGCACTTGATCTTGATCAGACAGAAAGCTGCCGGGTTGTTTTTAATGAAATTACAAAACAAGCGGTAAAAGATGCTTTTAAAACACCGCGTAAAATAAATATGGACCTCGTGAATGCACAACAAGCAAGACGTATTCTTGATCGACTGGTAGGTTACAAGATCAGTCCTTTACTTTGGAAAAAAGTGAAAAAAGGATTGTCTGCTGGGCGTGTACAATCCGTTGCCGTTAAGATTATTCTTGACCGTGAGAACGAAATTGATGATTTTATTCCGGAAGAATACTGGAGCATTACTGCCAAACTAAGTGCAGATGGTAGCCCAATGGAAGCGAAGTTCCATAAGTGGAACGGAACCAAAATGGAACTCACAAACGAAGAACAAGTGAATTCGATACTGGGGCAAATTGAGAATGAAGATTTTACGGTTAAAGAAGTAAAAGAGAAGGAACGGACACGTAATCCGTCGGCTCCTTTTACAACAAGTTCATTACAGCAGGAAGCGGCTCGTAAACTTAATTTTCGTGCTGCCAAAACGATGTCTGTCGCACAGCAGTTATATGAGGGTGTAGATCTTGGTAAAGAAGGAACAGTAGGTTTAATCACCTATATGCGTACCGACTCCACTCGTATTGCGACATCGGCTCAGGAAGAAGCGAAAGATTTCATTTCTCAAAAATATGGAGAAACTTTCGTACCGGAAACATTCCGTCAGTACTCTAAAAAAGCAGCCAACGCACAAGAGGCGCACGAAGCGATTCGTCCTACCTCGATTCTAAGAGATCCAGATTCCGTGAAAGCATATACAAGCAGAGATCAATTCCGTTTGTATAAACTCATTTGGGAACGTTTCGTAGCGAGTCAAATGTCTTCTGCTATTCTTGATACTTTATCTGTAGATATTACTGCTGGGGATGCAACGTTCCGTGCTACAGGATCAAAAGTGCGTTTCCCTGGATTCATGAAAGTGTATGTAGAAGGAAATGATGATGGTACTACGGAAGAAGATAAGCTTTTGCCTCCGCTTAAAAGTGGAGATGCACTAGTTAAACAAGATATTGAACCAAAACAGCATTTTACTCAGCCACCACCGCGCTATACAGAGGCTCGTCTAGTTAAAACGCTTGAAGAACTTGGTATAGGACGTCCAAGTACGTATGCTCCTACCCTGGAAACCATTCAAAAACGGGGTTACGTAGCGATTGAAGAGAAGAAGTTTATGCCTACAGAACTTGGTGAACTCGTCATTGAACAAATGGAAACCTTCTTCCCGGAGATCCTCGATGTAGAGTTTACCGCACATATGGAAGAAGATCTTGACCATGTGGAAGAAGGTTCAGAGGATTGGGTGAAAGTACTTGCACAGTTTTACGGTTCCTTTGAGAAACGTCTTGAAGTAGCGGAAGAAGAAATGAAGGAAATCGAGATCGAGGATGAGGTTTCCGATGAAATTTGCGAAAAATGCGGGAAGCCGCTTGTATATAAACTTGGTCGTTTCGGTAAATTTTTAGCTTGCTCTGGTTTTCCTGATTGTCGTAACACGAAACCAATCATTAAAGACACAGGCATTGTTTGTCCAACCTGTAAGGAAGGACATGTTGTTGAACGCAGAAGTAAAAAAGGTCGTATATTCTTTGGATGTGACCGTTATCCAGAATGTGATTTCGTATCTTGGGATAAGCCGTCTACTAAACCTTGCCCGAGTTGCTCATCTCTCATGGTAGAGAAACGGAACAAGCAAGGAACGAAGCTGAAATGTACGGTATGCGATCATACTGAAATCATGGAAGAACCAGATGATGAGTCTGTTGAAATATAAAATACTAACAATGATATAGTGAAACCGGATAGACCGGACTGCTGTCAGCAGGTGGAAAAAATGAAGAGATGCTGTCAGCAGCAGGGAGGATATATGATGAGTGATAGAGTAGAGCAAGTAACCGTTATTGGAGCAGGTCTCGCAGGAAGTGAAGCGGCATGGCAAATCGCACAAAGAGGTGTGCCTGTTAAGCTGTATGAGATGCGCCCTGTTGTTAAAACGCCTGCACACCATACCAATCAATTTGCTGAACTTGTATGCAGTAATTCGCTGCGGGCTAATGGACTTACGAACGCGGTAGGTGTATTAAAAGAAGAAATGAGAATGATGGATTCGCTCGTAATCGGCTCCGCTGACCGTAATGCGGTACCTGCGGGCGGCGCTCTGGCTGTGGATCGAGATGGTTTTTCCGGTGAAATTACACGTATGCTTCATGAACATCCTCTAGTAGAAGTGGTGAACGAGGAGATCCAAGAAATTCCTACAGAAGGAATCGTCGTTATTGCGACAGGACCTTTAACATCTCCGGCTCTATCTGCTCAGATTAAAGAGCTTATGGGCGAGGAGTATTTTTACTTCTACGATGCAGCTGCACCGATCGTTGAAAAAGACTCCATTGATATGAGCAAAGTATATTTGGCTTCAAGATATGATAAAGGCGAAGCTGCTTATCTCAATTGCCCCATGAATGAAGAAGAATTCAATCGCTTTTATGATGCGCTCGTTTCAGCGGAAGTGGCTGAATTGAAAGAATTCGAAAAAGAAATCTACTTTGAAGGCTGCATGCCGATTGAAGTGATGATGAAGCGTGGTAAACAAACGGCATTGTTTGGTCCTATGAAACCCGTAGGACTCGTGAATCCTCACACCGGTGAACTTCCTTATGCGGTTGTTCAACTGCGTCAGGATAATGCAGCGGGTACTTTATATAATCTAGTAGGGTTCCAGACACATCTGAAATGGGGAGAACAAAAACGGGTATTCCAGATGATTCCTGGTCTTGAGAATGCTGAATTTGTCCGTTATGGTGTGATGCACCGTAACACATTTATTAATTCTCCAAAATTGCTTGAACCAACTTATCAATTCAAATCTCGTCCTAATTTGTTCTTCGCTGGACAAATGACAGGGGTTGAAGGTTATGTAGAGTCTGCGGCTTCCGGGCTTATTGCTGGTATGAATGCTGCAAATCTTGCACTAGGTCAAGATTTGTTTGTGCTTCCAAAAGAGAGTACACTAGGAAGTATGGCACACTATATTACCACTGCTGATTTCAAACATTTCCAACCGATGAATGCAAACTTTGGATTGCTTCCGAGTCTTGAACGTAAGATACGCAACAAGAAAGAAAAGAATGAGGCACTTGCGAATCGTGCTTTAGAAAGCATTCAACATTTCAAAGAAGAAAAAGGACTATCCGCGGAGAAGTAAGGATAGGCTAGCACGATGCCCGGCAAGTCTTTTTCTGACATGCCGGGCTTTTTTTAAACGAATGGAAGAGGAGGTTTCATGATGCAAACGACATTTCATGCGACGACGATTTGTGCTGTACGTCATAACGGCAAGGCAGCGATTGCTGGGGATGGGCAGGTAACAATGGGAGAATCCGTAGTAATGAAAAATACAGCGAAGAAAGTTCGCAGGTTATACCGAGGTCAAGTTGTGGCTGGTTTTGCAGGTTCCGTTGCCGATGCAATTACACTATTTGAGAAATTTGAAGGTAAGCTTGAGGAACATCATGGGAATCTTCAGCGTGCAGCAGTGGAACTCGCTAAAGATTGGCGCCAAGATCGTGTGCTTCGGAAATTAGAAGCGCTGATGATTGTAATGGACAAAACCGGCATGCTGCTGATTTCAGGCGGTGGAGAAATTATTGAGCCTGATGACGATCTGCTTGCGATTGGTTCTGGTGGGAATTATGCTTTGTCTGCCGCTAGAGCAATGAAACGAACAGCAACACACCTGGAAGCCAAGGATATGGCTCGTGAAGCACTACTTGTGGCTTCTGAAATCTGTGTCTATACAAACAATAATATTATCGTGGAAGAATTGTAAACTGAATCCATTTCATGTTTTATTGAGTTGTGAAATGGATTCAAACTATTTTAAGATAAGATAAATTAACTGGGAGGGAAGAAGATGTTAAACGAAGCTTTAACCCCTAGACAAATCGTGAGTGAATTGGACAAATATATCGTGGGACAAAAGCAGGCCAAAAAATCGGTTGCTGTAGCCCTACGGAATAGATACCGCCGCAGTAGACTTCCTGAGCATGCTCAAGATGAAATTGTACCCAAAAACATACTTATGATCGGACCTACCGGTGTAGGTAAAACGGAAATTGCTAGACGGTTAGCTAAACTGGTAGGTGCTCCATTTGTAAAAGTAGAGGCGACAAAATTTACCGAAGTGGGTTATGTTGGTCGTGACGTGGAGTCCATGGTTCGAGATTTAATTGAGACAGCGATTCGTATAGTCAAGCTTGAAAAAACAGAAAAGGTCAAGGACAAAGCCGAAGAAAATGCGAATGAACGCATTGTACAGATCCTTGTTCCTTCCGCAAATAAATCTAAAAATCAGAAGAATCCGTTCGAGATGATTTTTGGCAATCATAATCAACAGACGGAGGAAGCAGATCCTGCACAAGAAGCGAGCATTTCTGAGCGCAGACGCAAAGTGAAATTTGAACTGCTATCCGGTCAGCTTGAGAATGAGGTAATTGAAATTGACGTTGAAGATGCAGCCCCGAACATGTTTGACATGTTCGCTGGTCAAGGAAATGACCAAATGGGAATGAATATGCAGGAGATGTTTGGCAACTTCCTGCCAAAACGCACGAAAAAACGCAAGCTTAGTATAAAAGAGGCACGGAAAGTTCTCATTCAAGAAGAAGCCAGCAAACTGATTGATATGGACGATGTGACGCAAGAGTCCATCAGACGCGCTGAGCAATCGGGTATCATCTTTATTGATGAGATAGATAAAGTAGCCAGCCAGGGACGCGGTTCAGGCCCTGACGTCTCTCGTGAGGGTGTTCAAAGGGATATTCTCCCTATAGTGGAAGGATCGACCGTAATGACCAAATACGGCCCTGTGAAGACGGATTATATTTTGTTTATTGCTGCGGGTGCATTTCATGTGTCTAAACCGTCAGATCTGATCCCAGAGCTCCAGGGACGTTTCCCAATCCGCGTGGAACTGAATAGTTTGACGTTGGATGATTTTGTTTCTATTTTGACAGAACCTAAAAATGCACTGACCAAACAGTATACAGATCTTCTTCTGACAGAAGATATTGAAATTGAATTTTCACCAGAAGCGATTCGCGAGATCGCTAATATCGCAGAAGCTGTAAATCAAAGCACAGAGAATATCGGTGCGAGAAGACTCCATACCATTTTAGAAAAACTATTGGAGGACCTTTCTTTTGAAGCACCAGAACTTACACTCGATAAGATGCTCATCACGCCAGAATATGTAAAAGAGAAATTAGGTGAGATTGCGAAAGATCGTGATCTTAGTCAATACATTTTATAAAATAGAAGCTCTTTAAAGGATAAGTCCTTTAGAGGGCTTTTTTTATGTGTTAATTTTCGTTTTAATGCAAAATATGTGGTGTGAAATAAATAGTTAACTGAAAATAAAACGTTTAAATGACAATAAATGCGTTTAACTATTATATAGACTGGTTCAATATCTCCATTTCGACTTTGTATACTTGACTTTGAGTATCTTAGAAATGAGAAATTAGGTTGAAAAAACCTATATTTTATAGGACTCTTTTTTCATTAGAATGAAGTTTTATTATGGTTTATACTCAAAAAGTCCTCATTATTGATAAAAGATAGGGCTTTTTTCTTATTGTAATAAATGCCCAAGTGAAAGAAACTTATGTTATATGACAAATAACTTCGTAATTCTACTAAAGACCTATGAAAAGAAATAATGAATGCCATATTTGTCGAAAATGAGTCGGCTAAGGTCTTATTTTATATAGAAGTCATTTTAGGAATTAAATAAGGGAGGTGAGTGTTATTAATTTGTTAAATGATAGTAGCTTTAAGACACTTCAAGCGGGAATTGATCCGCAAACATCAGACAGCGTGCGATTGCTAACAATATAGCCAATAGTGACACCCCTTATTTCAAACGGTCTGAAGTCAAATTCGAAGAGTTTTTGCAAGATGAAATGAAAGGGAATGTAAGTACATTAAGTGGGAAAACGACAAATGAGAAACATATTCCTATAGGTCTTAGTAGCAAAACCCCTGTTGCGCGAATTTCGACAGATCATAATACGATAATGAATAATAACGAAAACAATGTCGATGTGGATAAGGAAATGACCCTTTTGGCAGAGAATCAACTTCGTTACAATGCCTACATTCAGCAGGTCACAGAACAAATTAAGATGATGCGTATTGCAACGGGAGGGAGTAGCTGATGAATATTAGTAATAGCTTTGACATTAGTTCTTCTGCATTAACCGCTCAGCGTCTTCGGATGGATGTGATTTCGTCAAACATCGCAAATGCAGAAACAACGAGAGCGAAGATGGAGAACAGTGAAGCAGTACCTTATAAACGAAAAATGGTTGTACTAGAAACTAGCAAATCAAGTTTTAAAAATATCGCAGACGCAAATGGAAGGTAAGGGAGTTCAGCAAGGTGTGATCGCAACCTCCATTCAGGAAGATACAGCGCCACTAAAGTCGGTATATAACCCAACACATCCGGATGCAAACGCCGAAGGGTACGTATATATGCCCAATGTTGATATAACTAAAGAAATGGTAGATTTAATTAGTGCTTCAAGATCTTATGAAGCAAATGTAACCGCGCTAAATGCTTCAAAAGCAATGGTGTCGAAAGCACTTGAAATCGGCAGATAGAGATTATTAGTTACTACATATTTTTCTAGGAGGGACCAAAGATGATACAAAATACGATGCTACAAACATCTGCTTTACAATCTCCTTCAACGAGCGGAACACAAAGTAAATCAACCCCCTCAGACACTATCAAACAATTCTCATCCTATTTAGAAAATGCGGTCAGTCAAGTGGCCGACCAAGAGAAAACATCTCATGTCATGTCAACAGAATTTGTTAAAGGGAACGTCAATGTGGATCAAGTCATGATTGCTTCGGAACAAGCACTGCTGAGTTTGCAGTTAACCAATCAAATTCGAAATAAAGTGGTTGAAGCTTATCAGGAAATCATGCGGATTCAAATGTAATAGAGGTATGATTAGCAAAAGTTCGGATGAGGTGACGGAGTGAACGAGAGAATCGCCCAGTATAGAGAGAAGATATCTCAGTATTGGAACAAATTTACCAAAAAACAAAGGATATTACTGATTTCTACGGTGGTGTTTCTCATCATTGCCATCGTTGCGCTTACGATTCAATTCTCTAAAACGGAGTATGAAGTAGCGTTTACTGATCTTAGTGCAGAGGATTCAGCTGGGGTCATGAGCTATCTTGAAAGTGGAAATATTCCTTTTGAGTTAAATAAAGATGGGACAAGCATTTCAGTACCCAGCACACAAGCGGCAAGAGTGAAAGTAGATGTTGGATCACAAGGATTAATTCAGAACGGATCGATTGGTTACGATATCTTTGAACAAAACGGTTCGATGATGGGTTCGACAGATAAAGAATTCGAAGTCAAATACGCTAACGCTTTTAATGGCGAGATTGAACAAATGCTCCGGACTATGCAGGGAGTACAAGATGCAAAAGTATTAGTTAATCTTCCTGAAAAAAGTTTGTTTGCTGGCTCTGATCAAGAAACAGCTTCCGCTTCCGCAGTCCTGACTCTTCAGCCAGGGTATCAAATGTCACAGAAGGCAGTGGACGGATATTTTAACTTAATGAAGACTGCGGTACCAAATTTACCCTTGGAAAACATCACAATATCTACGAATCAGGATGAAGAACTTCAACCAACCGAGCGTGGTGGAGGAAGTGGACTAGGTGAAGTACAAGAGAACATGGCGCTTCAGAAAAAATATGAGGGCGATGTTCAAAAGAGTGTAAAAGAATTTTTAACAGGTATCATCGGTAACACAGATATTAATGTGCTTGTGACATCGAATCTGAACTTTGACAAAGTGAACGAAACTCAAAATCTGGTCACTCCGGTAGATGAAGAGAACATGAAAGGGATTGAGATCAGTGTTCAAGATATTCAGAGTAGTTACACAGGCGGTACTGCAGAAGATGGCGGTGTAGCAGGAACAGGAGAAGGGGATGTTGTAAATTACCCAGCTGCGGGTTCTGAGACTTCAAGCGGAGAAGATAGTTCCACGACAATCAATTACGAGGTTAACCGAATCGCAAAGGAAATCATCCAAAGTCCATACACTGTAAAAGATTTAACCATTAATGTAGCAGTTGAACCACCACAAGGACAAGAAATTTTAGATGACCCAACAAGAGAAGCAATAGAAACAGTTTTAGTGAATATTGTGAGAGCGTCACTTGCAAATTCAGGAAGTACATATAATGACGATGAACTAGAAAAGAAAGTCTCTGTACTCTCCAAACCAGCGCAAGCGGCCACAAATACCCAAACAGGAATTCAGTTGTCTTCAGGTATGATATGGGGCTTAGCAGCGGGTGCTGTATTACTACTAGCAGGTGGAGGATACTTGATTTACCGAAATCGCCGTAAGAAGGAAGAGGAATATGAGGAAGATGATCTTCCGCTTCAGATTCCAACCGAATTTCCTTCTGTTAATATAGAAACGGTCACAAATGAAAGTCAGGTACGTAAACAACTGGAGTCACTCGCGAAGAAAAAACCGGATGAATTTGTTGATTTGCTTCGGACTTGGCTTGCTGATGAATAGGGGTGAGAGACTTGGTTAAGACATCAGGAAACGGATTAACAGGAAGACAAAAAGCAGCAATCCTACTCATAACATTAGGACCTGAGGTATCAGCCCAAATTTTCAAGCATCTACGAGATGAAGAGATAGAGCAGCTAACTTTAGAAATAGCCAATGTAAGAAAAGTCGAAGGTGGAGAAAAAGAACTCATTATGTCAGAGTTCCACCAAATTTGTTTGGCACAAGAATACATTACACAAGGCGGTATTAACTACGCACGGGAGATTTTAGAAAAAGCACTCGGATCTCAAAAAGCACTAGAAGTGATTAACAGGCTAACCGCTAACCTTCAGGTCAGACCATTCGACTTTGCTCGGAAAGCGGATCCGAATCAGATTCTTAACTTTATACAAAATGAGAGCCCGCAGACGATTGCGCTTGTCTTATCTTACTTGCAATTTGAACAAGCGGCGGCCATTCTTTCCTCTCTTCCGCAAGAGAAGCAAGCGGATGTTGCAAGGCGGGTTGCGGTAATGGATAGCACTTCACCAGAAGTGATAGCCCAAGTAGAAAGAGTACTTGAACAGAAATTATCTTCCACGGTTACGCATGATTACACGAATGCAGGTGGTATTGAATCGATCGTTCAAATCCTAAATGGAGTTGACCGCGGAACAGAGAGAACGATACTTGATTCTCTGGAAATACAGGATCCTGAACTGGCGGAAGAAATCAAGAAACGGATGTTTGTCTTCGAGGATATCGTTAATGTCGATGACCGGTCGATTCAGCGTATCGTTCGAGATATTGATAATGCTGATCTACAGCTTGCACTCAAGGTGGCGAGCGAGGAAGTTCGGAATTCCATCTTTAACAATATGTCTAAACGCATGGCGGAGACCTTTAAAGAAGAAATGGAATTCATGGGACCTGTTCGATTACGTGATGTAGAAGAAGCCCAAACCCGTATCGTTGCAACAATTAGAAGATTGGAAGAAGCTGGTGAGATTATTATTGCTCGCGGTGGAGGAGATGATATCGTTGTCTAATCTGATTAAATCCTTTGAGTATGTACCCGTTGATACCCATAAGCAGGTGAAATCGGTTCATGAGTATGGTGAAAAATCAGGTGTTGAAGCGAGTTCTGATCATAATGTGAGAATAGCGGAAGAAGAACAAAAGCCAACGGTTGATGAAGAAGCGATTCGAATGAAACACGAAATGCTCGGGAATGCGAAGGACTTTGCAGAACGGCAAGTGCGTGAGGCTGCAGAAGAAGCGGAGCGTTTACTTCAGGAAGCCAAGGAACAAATTGCTGCATGGTGGGAAGAAAAAAGACTTCAAGATGAGCATCTGATGGATGCTCTTCGCTCAGAAGGATATCAGCAGGGTTATCATGAGGGTGCAGACAAGGCAAAAGAAGAGCTTCACACTTATATGGAAGAAAAAATGTCAGAAGCACAGATGGTGCTGAGTGAAGTTTACGAAGCCAAAGAACAGATTATACAGGAAGCAGAACCTTTTCTAGTTGAACTCAGCACGGCAATTGCAGAGAAAGTAATCGATCATCAGCTTTCAACAGACCCGAGTCTTATGATTGAACTGATTCGAAAGAATTTGGCAAGAAAAAGAGAACAAGGCGTTATCACGTTATGTGTATCTCCTAAGGAATTTTCATTTGTCCAAGCTGCTAGAGAGGAATTGACTTACGCAATCGACTCCCAAGCTGAACTGAAAATATTGCCGGATGCTTCCGTTCGCGATAAAGGATGTGTTATTCGTTCTTCCTTCGGAAGTGTCGATGCCAGAGTGGATACACAACTCACCGAAATTAAGAAAGAATTGATCCGGGTAGCACTGGATAGTGAGGAGCGGACGAATTCATATGAAGGTTCTTAGTTCACAGCGGTACATGGATCAGCTGAAACAACTGGACCCGGTTCGTATTAATGGGAAAGTTACTCAGGTTATTGGGCTAATGGTTGAATCGGAGGGCCCAGATGCAAGCATAGGAGATGTTTGTTACATTTATCCGACGAATTCAGCCGTTCCGCTGAAAGCAGAAGTGGTCGGATTTCGAGATAATAAAGTACTTCTGATGCCACTTGGTGATCTCCAGTCGATTGGTCCTGGCTGTGATGTAGTAGGAACGGGAAAACCGTTGAATATTCAAGTCGGATCTGAACTTCTAGGTAAAGTGCTGGATGGACTAGGACAACCTCTCGATGGTTCACTTATACCGGCCCGAATGCAGCGCTATTCGACTTCAAGTGCACCTATTAATCCATTGAATAGACCCCGAGTGCTTGAGCCTATTAGCATTGGTGTTCGCGCAATCGATGGACTGCTCACAATTGGTAAAGGACAGCGGGTGGGGATCTTTGCTGGATCAGGGGTTGGTAAAAGTACCTTAATGGGGATGATTGCCCGTAATACATCAGCCGATGTCAATGTAATTGCTCTTATCGGGGAACGTGGACGCGAAGTATTAGATTTTATCGAACGTGATCTGGGGCCAGAAGGGCTCGAACGTTCCGTAGTTATCGTAGCTACATCGGATCAGCCCGCACTAGTACGCATCAAAGGAGCACTGATTGCAACTACCATTGCAGAGTATTTCCGAGATCGCGGCATGAATGTCATGCTGATGATGGATTCGGTGACAAGATATGCGATGGCCCAGCGTGAAGTGGGTCTTGCGGTCGGCGAGCCGCCTGCGATGAGAGGTTACACTCCTTCCGTATTTGCTAGTTTACCTAAACTATTGGAGCGAGCGGGGACGGGACCTGTAGGATCGATTACTGCTTTTTACACGGTCCTTGTGGATGGGGACGACATGAATGAGCCGATTGCTGATGCTGTCCGTGGTATTCTCGATGGACATATTGTGCTGAACCGGGGGATTGCGAATAAAGGACATTTTCCAGCTATAGATGTGCTCGCGAGCATAAGCCGGGTGATGAAAGATATTGCTCCTGCGGAACAGATTGATGCAGCTGAAAATATTAAACGTCTCATGTCGGTCTATAAAAACTCGGAGGATCTAATTAATATCGGTGCTTATCAAAAAGGTTCGAATATAGAGATCGATGAGTCGATTGACCGAATACAGGATATATGGCGGTTTACTCAGCAGAAGGTAGATGAAAAAGTAGTATTGGATGAAGTAAGACAAAGACTAATTACCGAGTTTGCAAGGAGATGACTTAGTACATTATGGGGTTTACTTATCATTTTCAAAAAGTTGTGGATCTCAAGTCGAAGGAGAAAACACAGGCGGAGTGGCTTCTTTCTTCTGCTATTGGTAAACTGCAAGCCGAGGAAAATCATTTGCTGGAACTTGTGAGAGATCGAGAAAATCTCATGGAAGGCATTTCTTCTTTCTCACTGCAAAGCGCTTCGGCTTCTAGTTTACAAGAGATGAATCGTTACGTTCACTATCTAGATGAATGCATCACCCGCAAAAATAATGATGTGGCTCATGCCGAAGTGAACGTAAAACAAAACCAAGCTTTTTTGAACGATAAAATGCTGGATGAAAAAGTATGGAACCAGGCGCGAGAAAAAGAAAAAATGCATTATCAACAGGAGATGCTCCTTAGAGAACAAAATGAACTGGATGAAATGGCAACGGTGCGCTTTGCTGTAAGAGCACGTTAAAGAATGTGCGGGCGTGATGCACCGAAGGAGGAATGATGTTTGGTAGACAAGGATCGAGA
Organism: Paenibacillus sp. Marseille-Q7038; assembly: GCF_965111595.1. Classification (NCBI taxonomy): domain Bacteria; kingdom Bacillati; phylum Bacillota; class Bacilli; order Caryophanales; family Paenibacillaceae; genus Paenibacillus; species Paenibacillus sp. Marseille-Q7038. The sequence continues at coordinate 913,490 of NZ_CBCOOM010000001.1, forward strand.
GGAACTGGAGCGAGAGTCCGGAGGGGCTTGGGAGAAATTTATGATTATTGCAATCCCTGTCGTCTTTTGTCTCGTACTGGTTGTTGTACTGCTTGTCGTTCTGAATGTTGATTTCAGAAAAAATGCAATCGATATTGCGAGTAAAATTCCGATAGTGAAAGAATGGATACCAGAGGAAGCATTAGATCCAGAGACCCAAAAAGAAAGGCAAGCCGAGAAACAAATTGAAAGCAATAAGGCAGTCATCGATAAATTAAAGACACAGCTTGCTGATGCGAAAACGGAGCTAGAGCAGGTGCAACAGGAAAAAGCTGAACAGGATAGCAATGTACAGAAATTAGAAGATGAAATAAAAGAGTTACAGGTAACAACGAGTTCTAGTGATAATGCTACAGCGTCAGATGAAACAGAAACCTTAGACCCTTACGAAAAGCAAGTGAAAGAACTCGCAAAAATGTACGGCCAAATGAAGCCGAGTAAGGCAGCTCCTATTATTCAAAGTATGACGCTTGAAGAGCAGGTTCAGCTTCTTGCGGAGATGAAATCAGACGCACAACGTAGCATTCTTGAAAAAATGACGCCTCAAGCAGCTGCTGAAGTTACCGCGGCACTAAAAAATACAACGACTTCTGAAAGTCGGGCCATTGCAGCGTTACAATCCAAAATGAACGACAAACAAGCCACATCAACGACTACATCTAACAGCCGAAACTTGGATAAAAATGAGCTGACTCAAACCTTTTCGTCGATGTCAGCAGACAATGGTGCAAACTTAATTCTTGAGACATATAAACTAAGTCCAGATCAAGCCATCACGATTTTAAAAACAGTAGATGATGCAACAAGATCAAAATTACTAGATCAAATGTCTTCTGCTGATGCTGCTGTCTCTGCAAAAATATTAAATCGTTTGATGGGGAGTAAGAATTAGGTGATATTTTTTATGAAGTGAGAGGAGGTGAAAAAACGAATGATATCTTCTTTTTCACAAGTAGGAAAAGCAGTTAGTTTGGTGGATTCTGGATCTGAGGCTAGTAAGACAACTGGAAACGAATCATCTGGGTTTCTTGCGGCTTTGCAAGTGAACATGCAGACAACGAGTGAGGGGAGTAATCAAACGGTCAGCAAGGAAACGCCGGCAATGTTTACTTTTCTAACTGTAAATCCAGATGAAAGTGTTGCTCAGGAAGTGAACACAAGTACTTTAGACGACGAAACTCTCAGTATGGAAGCAGAAACGATTATCGATGAACTCATTACCACACTTGAGCAAGATGAAGATCTGAATAATAGGGAAGAACATGAGGAAATGATGGTTGAGCTGAAAGGGTGGCTGCAGCAAGCCTTATATTATCTCTATCCAGTAAATAATGAAGAAACAGCAGAGCAAAACGTATCTTTTCAAGCGATTAATGCACTTTCTGAGCAGTCGGATACAGTAAAGTATGCTTTACAGGAAGTACTACACCAATTGGTAGAAGCAAGTAAAACAAATTCAGAAGCAGCTGCACCACTAGAAGATCTTATACATACCCAGGAGCAGCTTATCCTAAACCTGAAAGAGATTTTAGGAAAAACAGATATAAAAACAGAATCCGTTACTACATTAAATTCGCTGATGACCGAACTTAGCTTGATAGCAAGAAGCACCTCCACTTCATCAGAGAAAGCAATGTTTTCTATAGAACCTGCACTCCTTTCAGGAGATACTGAGATTTCGGAAAACTCTGGTGAACAAAACGGTAGTAACAAGCTAGCAGCAAAAGAAATGATCAAAGTAACGACTCCTCATGAGTCAGTACAGCAAAGTGTAGATCCCGAATCTTCTCAGGAAGTAAATACCGAGGAGACGCAGGATAATCAAGGTACAAACCCTATCACTGCAGGGCAGTTAGCTATAAAGAATGGAACAGCACCGCTAACTAGATCAGAAACGGTCATACCGGTTCAACAATTTTCTAAAGAGATGTCTGAATTTGTCGTTAGTAAATTTGAAATTGTGAAGCAACAGGGAATGACAGAAGCCGTTATTTCTTTAAGACCTCAACATTTAGGTCAACTGGACGTGCAGTTATCGATGCAAAATGGTCATTTGATTGCAAAGTTCATGACAGAGCATGCAGGAGCGAAGGATTTGCTGGAACAACAAATGACGCAGTTAAGAGCTGTACTTCAGGCTCAAGGGATTCAGGTAGAACGACTTGAAGTCACTCAGAACACCTCATTATCATCACATCTGTATCAGGACGGAGGTAGTTCAAACGGACAGCCTGGTAACCAGCGCAGATCTAAAGAACGAGAACAAAGCAATGAAGATCTACTAACTACAGTGGAGATACAAGACGAGCTTCGTGCATGGATGCAGGAGCAGCAAGAATTGGAGTTATATACGGAAGGAGATCAGACAAGCGGATTCACTGCGAAAATATAATTAGCGAAGCGGGGTGTGAACATGTCAGCAGATATTATTTCAACTACGAATAATTGGCCTAACTATTCAGCTTCCAATGTAACTACAGCAGCGGGTAAAGAATCCTCTGATGCGATGGGTAAGGATCAATTTTTAAAAATACTGATTACTCAGTTACAGAACCAGAATCCGATGCAGCCGATGGAAGATAAAGAATTTATCGCTCAAATGGCTCAGTTTACTTCTGTAGAACAATTGTCCAATATATCGGGTCAACTTCAAAATTTATCACAATCTTTAGGTGCGGTTTCTGGACTGATCGGTAAACAAGTAAGCTGGATTGGTAATAGTGATGGTTCAAATGAAGGTGCTGTTCAAAGCGGTGTTGTGGAATCCATAATTATTCGGGATCAAATGCAGTATGCAGTTATTAATAATAAGGAAATCCCGCTGAAAGACATTACTCAGATCAGTGATGTAAAAACAGAAGAAAAAGTTTTGGAAGCCAGTGCCTCTTCAGATGAACAAGTTGATGTAAGCGAAGAAGCCGATGGAGCTGAGGGATGAGTGGCGGCTCCGTAAGAGTAGGTCAACTGTATACAAGTACAGTTAATTCTCCCATCACTCGTGATACCAGTAAGTCAGTATCAGAAGAAACCGTTTCTTTTAACAAACTATTTCATGATGAGTGTATAAAGCTTAGTTATCATGCTTCTAAAAGATTAGAGCAGCGAGGTATACAGCTCGGTAAAGATCACTTAGAAAAGATTGCTGAGGCTGTTGATAAGGCGGCAGCCAAAGGTTCTAAAGAAACACTTGTGCTGATGGAAGATACCGCTTTTATTATAAATGTAAAGAACCGAACGATCGTAACTGCGGTGAATGGACCCTCGTTAACAGAAGGTGTATTTACGCAGATTGATAGTGCTATTATCATTCCTTAATTATCTATGTAAGGCTGGCCCTAACGGAAAGCCTGAGGCTTGCGGATCGACTGAAGCAGCCAATCAACCAATCGGAGGTAAAAATAATTATGCTTAAATCCATGTACTCCGGAGTATCCGGCATGAGAGGGTTCCAAACGAAGCTGGATGTCATCGGTAATAACATTGCAAACGTCAATACAACAGGATTTAAATCGAGTCGAGTGATGTTTAAGGATATTATGAGTCAAACCACTGCAGGTGCAACCTCCCCTACGGATGAAAACGGCGGTGTGAATTCCAAACAGGTTGGGCTTGGAGTTAGTGTAGGATCGATCGATACGATGCATTTAGCAGGCAGTGCACAGACCACTAATAATCCAACGGATCTTCGTCTGGAAGGTGACGGGTTTTTCCTAGTCAGTCTTTCGGAAGATCAGGAAGTCCCTTACCTAACGCGGGCTGGAGATTTTCATGTGGATGCCAATCGCAGATTGGTTACCTCAGATGGACTGTTCGTGCTTGATTCAGGCGGTGCTCCTATAACGCTTGATGATGAGGTAGTCGCTTTTTCTATCGGTCAAGATGGAACCATTAACCAACAAATGGCGGATGGAACGATGGAAGCTGGCGTACAACTAGGGATCGGTAAAGTATCTAACCCTAGCGGCCTTGATAAAATCGGAGGAAATTTGTACCGAATGACAATGAATGCGAATCTCGACGGGGAACTGGAGATAGTAACGGCAAATGATGCGGAAGCAGGTACGGGTTCAATCGTGGCTGGTCAGCTTGAGATGTCAAATGTGGACTTAACCGGAGAGTTTACAGAGATGATCGTTGCGCAGCGTGGTTTTCAGGCAAATTCCCGCATAATTACCACTTCTGATGAAATACTTCAAGAAGTCGTCAATCTTAAACGTTAATGACTAGTATCTGCGTAGGGAAGTGAAGCAAGCTTCCCGAAGCAGCTTACTGCAGGAGGTATCTAGAGATGATAGCAGTTACAAAGTTAAACGGAGAAAGCCTATTTTTAAATGCGTTGCTCATTGAGACTGTGGAAGAAACACCAGATACATACATCACCCTGATCACAGGCAAACGTTTAATTGTACTTGAGAAAGCAGATGAAGTCATTCGTAAGATCAAGGAATATAACCGGGGAATCGGCATCCATGCGGCGACAATTAAATTGCAGCAGCAAACGGAGGATATGTAAATGAAGAAAATGTTACCCTGGATCTCTACCATTATGCTTGCCGTTACACTTATTGTGCTCGTGACCATCATCATGAAGGGTCAGATGAATGCAGGAAACGAACAGCCAACTACGAAAGTGAGCGACAGCAAACCACATCTATCAGCCGATGAAATTGTTGAGGTAAGTTCCGAAATTATCGATATCAAAACAAATTTGGCCGATCCTAATTATCTTGTGCAAATGAACTTTGCCTTTCAACTGGATAGTAAAAAGGCGAAGGAAGATTTCGAGAAAATTAAAGATCTTGTTGTGACACCGATTATTATTCAAAAGCTGGCAGACACAAGCCCTGAAACGCTGAATGTAACGGTAGGAAGAAAGAAATTCAATAGCGAGTTGAAAGTTTTAATTAACAAAGAACTTACAGAAGGCCAATTACAAGATATTCGAATTACGAAGTTTCTTTCGACGCCAATGATGTAATGTGTCCCGGCTCAATTTTAAACCTGCAAGGGGGTGAATGAAATGGTTGATGTATTATCACAAAATGAGATTGATGCCCTCCTCGCAGCTCTTTCCTCTGGAGAAATGGATGCTGAAGAGCTGAAAAAGGAAGATAGCCAGAAGAAAATAAGGTCATACGACTTTAAAAGGGCAGTTCGGTTTTCTAAAGATCATATTCGAAGTTTAACCCGAATTCATGAAAACTTTGCTCGGTATCTGACGACATATTTTTCAGCTCAGCTACGAACGTTTGTCCAGATCAATGTAGTGCAAGTAGAACAATTGCCTTATGACGAGTTTATTCGCTCTATTCCTAAAATGACCATTTTGAATATATTTGAGGCAGAACCGCTTCAAGGGAGAATGGTACTTGAGGTGAATCCGAATGTTGCTTATGCCATGCTCGATCGTCTGCTTGGGGGTCCAGGCACATCTACTGCAAAAGTAAACACTATGACTGAGATTGAAATCACCATTATGGAGCGTATATTCAGCAAAGCATTCGACAGTTTGCAAGAGGCATGGAAGACCGTTCTTGATATCAAACCTCGGATGGAGGCTTTAGAGACGAATCCACAGTTTATGCAAATTGTATCGCCGAATGAGACGATTGCTTTGATCTCGCTTAGCACAAAGATTGGGGATACAACAGGCATGATCAACCTTTGCATTCCACATGTAGTTGTAGAGCCGATCATGTCAAAACTATCAACCCATCAATGGTTTATATCAGAGAAAAAATCGCGGGCTCCTGAAGAAATGATCGCTTTGAAAGAAAGAGTGAAGAAAGCCAAACTTCCGATTATTGCGGAGCTCGGGGAATCCCAGATATCGATTGCTGAGTTTCTGTCGCTTGGAGTCGGCGATGTGATCGCACTAGGTAAACCAGTAAACGAAGGATTAACGATTAAAGTAGGCGAAAAGGCCAAATTTATAGGAAGTCCAGGTAGCCTCAGAGACCGAGTAGCAGTACAGATAGATGAGATCCTCATGGAAGGAGTGGAAGAACTTGACGAGTAAAGACTTTTTGTCCCAGGAAGAGATCGATGCTTTATTAAAGCAAACAGAATCTATTTCCAGCGGTGAGCCGGTAGTGCAAACAGTGGATGATTATTTGACCCCACTCGAACAGGATGCCCTCGGTGAGATAGGGAATATCACATTTGGGAGTGCGGCTACGGCACTTTCTACTTTATTAGGTAATAAAGTAGAAATCACAACACCGAAAATTTCTATTATTAAAAGATCAGAATTTGAAGAGGAATTTCCTAAACCTCACGTGACTGTTCATGTCACTTATGTAGACGGGTTTGAAGGGATTAATTCACTCGTAATCAAGAAAAAAGATGCTCAGGTCATCGCTGATCTCATGCTTGGTGGTGAAGGGAATCCCAAGGACGAAGAACTGAATGAAATTCATATCAGTGCCGTTCAAGAAGCAATGAATCAAATGATGGGTTCTTCAGCCACATCAATGTCAACTCTATTTAATCGATTCGTAAATATATCTCCGCCAAGTATAGATATTCTAAATACAACTAGCGGTGAAGGGTTAAATAATTTCCCGGTAGATGAAACGATGATTAAAGTTTCATTTCGTCTACTTATCGGGGATTTGATTGATTCTACGATTATGCAATTGCTGAGAGTGGACTTTTCCAAAGATATGGTAAGGATGCTGATTCATGGCACGGAAGAGATGGAAGAGGTATCTACAGGTAATGTGACCGAAACATCTGCACCGGTGGAAGAAGCAGTAAGTGCGCCGCCAGAACCTGCAACTTATGAATCTCCTACTTATGAGCAGCCAATGCATCATGCAGAGGAGAATGTTCCTTACCAGGATCCTTGGCAAGCACCTATACCGCAGCAGCAGAACCCATATCAAAATTACCCTAACCAAGGTATGCAGCAACCTGCACAAATGTCGAATCCAGAACCGCAACATTACGGAAACATGCACGCCCGTGGTGTAAATGTGCAACCAGTACAGTTCGCAAACTTCCAAAACGGTGCTTTTGGGCAACCAAGCGACAATAATTTGAATTTATTGATGGACATACCACTAAAAGTAACCGTAGAATTAGGAAGGACCCAAAAGCAAATTAAGGATATTCTGGAATTGTCTCAAGGCTCCATCATTGAACTCGATAAACTGGCCGGTGAGCCCGTGGATATCCTCGTCAATCAGAAGCTGATTGCTAAAGGTGAAGTGGTTGTCATTGATGAGAATTTTGGAGTACGAGTAACCGATATCGTAAGCGAGTGGGACCGACTGCAGAAAATACAATAAGCAACATATTCAAGGAGGATTTTAATTAACATGGCAAATCGAATTCTAATCGTGGACGACGCAGCATTTATGAGAATGATGATACGGGATATTTTAAGCAAGAACGGGTTTGAAGTGGTTGGAGAAGCGCAGGACGGAGCACAGGCAATTGAAAAGTTTAAAGAACTTCGTCCTGACTTGATTACGATGGATATTACGATGCCCGAGATGGATGGTATCGCTGCACTTAAAGAAATTAAGAAAGTGGATCCTAATGCTAAAGTGATTATGTGTTCAGCGATGGGACAACAAGCAATGGTTATTGATGCAATTCAAGCAGGAGCAAAAGACTTTATCGTGAAGCCTTTCCAATCTGATCGCGTAATTGAAGCGATTAATAAAACACTAGGCATTTAATGTAAATGACAGATTCAAGTCAAACGGATTCTTTGGGATCAAGTCACTTCGGTTCGATCCTCTCTGTCGTATTCGTACTTATTATCATAGTTATTTCTATTGTTCTTTTGATTCGTTTTTTGGGAAGAAAGAATCAATCTTTTCTTCAAAAACGGACGATGAGAGTTATCGGTGGAGTGGGGCTTGGACCTAGCAAGTCACTTCAAATCGTCGAAGTTGGCAGCAAACTTTATATTCTCGGGATTGGAGACGATGTGCATATGATTGACACGTTGTCTGAGCCTGAGGAAATCAGAGCCCTAGTAGCTCAGTTTGAAAGGGAAGGGACATCAGAACCTTCCTTCGCCAAGCTTATTACAGGCGTAAAGAATAAACTCAGTAAAAATAAAGCGGAATCCTTTGATATGGAAGAAGCTTCATTTAGTGCGTTATTTGAGAAAAAGCTTCGAGAGATGCCTGATCGTAAGGATCAAATGGAACGCTTGCTTGAAGAAGAAGAAACAAGAGAGCGGTCGAGAGATTCATGAATAAAAAGATGGTAATAGTCTGCTTACTATGGGCGGTTCTTCATCTTATGATGGGGACGGAAGCGTACGCGCAGCCAATTCCGGATATCAATATTGAGATTGGGAATGGGGATAGTGGAGAGCCCAGCACAAGCTCTTTATCCATCATTCTTTTTGTAACGATTCTCAGTATTGCACCCGCCATTCTAGTACTGATGACAAGTTTTACTAGAATCGTCATCGTTTTAAGTTTTGTACGAACATCACTGGGTACCAATCAAATGCCGCCAAATCAGGTACTCGTTGGACTAGCCCTTTTTCTTACCTTATTTATTATGTCTCCAACGATATCTACCATTAATGATGTTGCGCTTCAGCCTTACTTAAAAGGTGAAATAACACAAATGGAAGCACTAGATGAAGCCACGGAACCTATGAAAAAGTTTATGTTTTCACATACAAGGGAAAAAGACTTGCTTCTGTTCATGGATTATAACGGGATGGAGAAGCCCGAAACTTATGTGGATATTCCGCTCACCGTTATGGTTCCTGCGTATGCAATCAGTGAGCTGAAAACCGCTTTTCAGATGGGTTTCATGATTTTCATTCCTTTTTTGGTCGTTGATATTGTTGTGTCAAGTACCCTTATGGCAATGGGGATGATGATGTTGCCGCCGGTCATGATTTCTCTTCCATTCAAAATTCTTCTTTTTGTACTGGTGGATGGCTGGTATCTCGTCGTTAAATCTTTACTCCTTAGCTTCAGTCCGTAAGTGCAAGGATCATCTAGACATTGGGAGGTGGCGCCTTGACAGGGGATTTTATCATTGAGCTAGCAGGGCAAGCGATATTTGTCGCTTTGAAAATAAGTGCCCCCATGCTGGTCCTTGGACTTGTTGTAGGGCTGATCATTAGTATTTTCCAAGCAACAACGCAGATTCAAGAACAAACATTAGCTTTTGTTCCCAAGATTGTAGCGGTTCTTTTGGCACTACTGTTATTTGGCCCTTGGATTCTCGCATCGATGGTTGATTTCACTTATGGCATCTTAGACAATCTTCACAATTATATCGGGTAGGTTGATCAATCATGGAGATGATACTTCAAGGATTTTCTGTAGCTTTGCTAATTTTTTGTCGAATAACAGCTTTTTTTGTAGTAGCGCCCGTGTTTTCTACACCAGGGGTACCTCAGATTTTTAAAATAGGATTATCTGTCTTTATTACGATGATTGTTTATTTAACTTTTGGTACGGACCAGGTTATTGCTATGGATGCAGCTTACGTACTGCTTATATTCAAGGAAGTTTTAATGGGACTGTTGCTAGGTTATGTTGCACTTCTCATGATTACGGCCATCCAAACCGCAGGAGCGTTCATCGATATCCAGATTGGTTTTAGTATGGCAAATGTATTTGATCCGATGACAGGTACATCAGTACCTCTCACAGGGAACCTGAAGTACGCTTTTGCAATCCTGTTGTTTCTGACGATGAATGGACATCACCGGATGCTCGATGCCATCGTATACAGTTATAGATGGGTGCCTCTTGCTGGAAACGATATTTTTCAGGCATTTGCAGACGGCAGTGTTGCAGAACTCCTGATCCGTGCATTTTCACAAGCTTTTATGCTTGCGTTTCAGATGGCTGCGCCGCTAGTGGTTGCCTTATTTATGACCGACGTAGGACTTGGGTTTCTTGCCAGGACGGCACCGCAGTTTAATGTTTTTGTTATAGGGGTTCCACTGAAAATCATTGTGGGTCTTTCCATGATGTTGCTCGTAGTACCTGGTTTTCTATACATTTTCGAAAATTTGTTTGGTGTATTATTTGAAGCAATGCAGGGTGTCTTAGAGGTAGTTGGTCAAAGACCTTAGATAACACAAATGCGGGAGGAGAGTAGGATGAGATTTAAACTGGACCTGCAGATGTTTTCCGGAGAGAAGACAGAAAAAGCGACGCCCAAGAAACGCCAGGAATCAAGGGAAAAAGGGCAAGTTGCAAAAAGTATGGAAGTTTCCGGAGCGGCCATTTTGCTCACCTGCTTTATGTGTTTTGTTATTTTTGGAGATTTTTATAAAGAACGAATTACCTATGCTTTTACAGATATCTTTATGAACAGGCTTAGCATGGATGTTACGATACCGAATGTGATGTCTATGTTCGGGCAGCTCGGCATGGAGATTCTTATCATTCTTGCTCCTGTTTTTGCGGCGGGTGTCATTGTCGGAATCCTCGTGAATTATTTGCAAGTCGGCTTTCTGCTCACGGGAGAAGGGGTGGCTCCCAAGTTTAGCAAGCTGGATCCTATAAAAGGGTTTAAAAATATTTTATCCATGAGATCCATTGTAGAGCTGCTTAAATCCGTTTTAAAAATGCTCATTATCGGATTTCTTGTGTATAACATCTTGTGGGGGGCAAAAGATCAGTTTATAGAACTCAGTCACTTATCATCAGAGGGGATCATGAAATTCGCTGCAGAGATGACCAAGAAACTGGGACTGGATATAGGAATTGCATTGTTTGTTCTTGCGATACTCGACTACATGTACCAAAAATATGAATACGAGAAGAACATTCGAATGTCCAAGCAAGATATTAAAGATGAGTATAAAAAAATGGAGGGTGACCCCCTCATTAAAGGAAAAATTCGTGAACGCCAAAGACGTATGGCGATGCAACGGATGATGCAAGAAATCCCAAATGCGGATGTCATCATTACGAATCCAACCCATTTTGCAGTAGCACTGAAGTACGATGGGAATGAAATGGATGCTCCAAAGGTAATTGCAAAAGGAGCCGATCATGTAGCGCTCCGAATAAGGGAGATTGCTAAGGATAATGGGATTATGCTTATGGAAAATAAGCCGCTGGCAAGAGCATTGTTTCAACGTGCGGAGATCGGTGACTCCATTCCTGCGGATCTCTTTCAGGCGGTCGCTGAAGTATTAGCATATGTGTATAACCTAAAAGGCAGAAATAAACCATCGGGGAATCGGAGGCACAGAAACTAGTGAAAATAAAAGAGTTATCAGTCTTAGTTGGAATTATCGGCGTTGTGCTCATGATGATTCTACCTATACCCGTTGGATTACTGGATGTTCTTATGGTCATCAATATTTCAATCGCGCTTATGATCTTGCTGGTAGCTATGAACACGAAGGAAGCTTTAGATTTCTCTATCTTTCCTTCTTTACTGCTTGTAACGACTTTATTTCGACTATCTTTAAACATATCAACTACCAAACATATTCTTGCGGAAGCCTATGCTGGTAAAGTGGTTGAGACATTCGGAAGTTGGATATCCAGTGGACAACCAATTATTGGTTTTATTGTGTTCCTGATCCTAGTTGTTGTTCAGTTTATTGTTATAACCAAGGGGGCTGAACGTGTCGCAGAGGTAGGGGCTAGATTTACGCTGGACGCGATGCCTGGTAAACAAATGAGTATTGATGCTGATCTTAATGCCGGTCTTATTAATGAACAACAGGCAAAAGAGAGACGTAGTAAAATTGAACGAGAAGCCGATTTTTATGGGGCGATGGATGGTGCAAGTAAGTTTGTAAAAGGAGATGCAATTGCAAGTATTGTTATCTTGCTGATCAATCTCGTCGGCGGATTCATTATTGGGATGGTTATGTTAGGAATGAGCTTTGGCGATTCCTTGTCTACATATTCCCTGCTAACCATTGGGGATGGGTTGGTAAGCCAGATTCCTGCACTACTGATTTCTACTGCTTCTGGACTAATTGTGACTAGAGCGGCATCCGATGGAACATTTGCGGATGATATTACGGGTCAGTTATTTTCATATCCAAAGCTTATGTATATCGTTGCAGCTACGGTAACTTTCCTGGGAGTCTTCACGCCAATCGGTCCGATTACAACCTTGCCTCTGGCGGGTCTGCTGTTTTTCGGAGGTTGGAAAATGCAGAAGAATCTCAATAATAAGCAGATTTCCGAAGAACAGATGGAAGAAGAACAACAGATTGAAGAAGTTCGAAGTCCAGAGAGTGTAATTAACCTGCTTCAGGTGGATCCTATCGAGTTTGAGTTTGGATATGGACTCATTCCTCTTGCAGATACCGGACAAGGTGGAGATCTTCTTGATCGGATCATTATGATCCGCAGACAGTGTGCGTTAGAGCTCGGTCTTGTCGTCCCGGTGATTCGGATTCGCGATAATATACAGCTTAGACCTAGTGAATATGTAATCAAAATCAAAGGCAACACCGTGGGCGGTGGAGAATTGTTACTTAACCATTACCTAGCAATGAGCCCAGGGTATGATGACGATTCGATCAGCGGAATTGAGACAATGGAACCGGCTTTTGGACTTCCCGCATTATGGATAGATGAATTGACGAAAGACCGTGCAGAGTTATCAGGGTACACCGTTGTTGATCCTCCATCCGTTGTTGCCACACATCTGACAGAACTTATTAAGAGACATGCACATGAACTGTTAGGACGCCAAGAAACTAAAGCAATTATAGATAATTTAAGAGAAAGTTATCCAGCACTAGTAGATGAACTCATTCCTTCTGTACTCTCAATTGGAGATATTCAGAAAGTTTTAGCCAAGCTGCTTAGGGAGAAAATCTCAATACGTGACATGGTGACGATCGTAGAGACATTAGCGGATTATGGTACATATACAAAAGACCCAGATGTTCTCACCGAATATGTAAGACAAGCTCTATCAAGACAAATAACTCAGCAGTATACCCTGAAAGGGGAGACGATGCGGGTGATTACAGTAGGCCCTAATCTTGAGAAAAAAATTGCCGAGAGTGTCCAACAATCGGAGCAAGGGAGCTATTTAGCACTAGATCCTGTATCAAGTCAAACGCTGTATCAAAAATTGACAGAACAAGTCAATCGTCTGATTCAGTCGGGTCAACAACCTATTGTTCTTACATCACCTACCATTCGGATGTATCTCCGTCAGATTATCGAAAGAACGATGCAAGATATACCTGTGTTGTCGTACAGTGAGCTAGAACCAAATGTTGAAATTCAAAGCGTTGGGGTGGTGAACTTATGAAAATGAAAAAATACATCGTTGATACCATGCCCGAGGCCATGAAACTCATTCGGAATGAACTTGGACAAGATGCGGTCATCTTGTCTACCAAAACCGTTCGAGCAAGTGGTTTAGCAGGAATACTGCGCAAACACAAGATCGAAGTAATCGCTGCAGTTGAAGAAGACAAAATACAGCCAAAGGAACCTGTCCAGGTCCCTCCTGCTATTCAGACGATGCCAAGGAATGCGGTTCCTGAGGTATATCGAAAAGCAGGGAGTTTCAATGAAAAAGAAACAGCTGCTCAGCCTTTAACTGAAACGAACGAAATAAAGCCAAAGGCAACTCTGCAACAAAAAACACAAGAATCAGGAAAATTTTCGAGTCCTCCTGCAGAGTTACAGCCGCACCCGGAAGGGGCGGATTTTTCCGTTTCTTCAAGACAGGAGCCGTTGAAAGCGGAAATGGAAGCAGGAAGTCTGACGGAGAAACTTCTCCAAGAAATCAGTCAGATGAAAACGTTTATGGCTACGATCGCTGAGAGTCAATCGAATGAAGCAAGCTTACCTGGAGATTTGAACGAGATTCGCACGAAGCTGAAAGATCAAGGAATTGCCACGGATATTTGGAGCATCTGGATGGATTCAGCAAAGCAGTCTCTTCAGGTTTCGGAGGAAGAAGCGGGAGAAAACATCGTTAGACCTCTGATTGAGGACTTTTTATCAGAACGGATTACGGACGGAATTAACAAATCTACTCGAATCGTATACGTAGCAGGCCCGACAGGCGTAGGCAAAACAACAACGATAGCGAAACTTGCTGCAGAGCAAATGTTCAAGCATAAACGAAAGGTGGGGCTCATTACTGCGGATACGTATCGTATTTCTGCTGTTGAACAGTTACGGACGTATGCTGCGATTCTCGGTATCCCACTTGAAGTCGTGCAGTCACCGGCGGATACCATAAGAGCACTAGATCATCTCTCTGAGTGTGATTTGATTCTTATGGACACGGCCGGCCGTAATTATCGTAATGAGATCACCGTCTCTGAACTCAAAAGCTTACTGCCGGATGAACCGGAAAGTGAACTAATTGTGGTACTTAGCCTGACAGCCAAAACAGAAGACATGCTTACGATACTGGATCACTTTCATAAATATGGGACACCAAAATTGATTTTTACAAAAATCGATGAAACAGACACGCTTGGATCTCTTTTCAACGTCCTAAAAAAATATCCAAGTAAGCTAGCTTATATTACAACGGGACAAAACGTACCGGAGGATATTATGCTTCCGGATCCAAAGAAATTAGCCGATATCATTCTTGGGAGTGAGCCGTCATGATAGATCAGGCGGCTTCTCTAAGAGAAATGATGTTAAGTAATTCTCTTCCGCAGCTGAATGAGGAGAACTTAGTTCAGGCAAAGACAATGAACCAAGCCAGACTCATTGCAATATCGAGCGGTAAAGGAGGTGTAGGTAAATCAAACTTTACACTTAATCTCGCTTTAAAATTGCATACAGCTGGCAAAAAGGTGCTGGTGTTTGATGCGGATCTGGGGATGGCAAATATCGATGTATTAATGGGTGTATCTTCTAGGTTCAGTCTATATCATGTGCTCAAGGGTGAAAGAAGAATTCAAGATATTATTCAGTTTGGTCCACACGGACTGCCCTATGTGGCAGGTGGATCTGGGTTCATCGAACTTTTGACTCTAACGGAAGAAGACCTTCATGGTTTTACATCTGACCTAGATATTCTTTCTGAGGAATTTGATTATATTTTGTTTGATACCGGAGCTGGTCTGTCCCTCGAGAACAGGCGTTTTATCGCCGCTGCTGATGAGTGTATCGTGGTTACGACGCCGGAGCCCACTTCTATTACGGATGCTTACGCATTAATAAAAGTGATGCACAGACACCTGAGTGATCCTGTAGCTTTTAGCATTGTGGTGAATCGGGCGGAGAACCGAAGGGAAGCGGAACAAGTCAGCGCTAAAATTGGACTTGTTGCGAAACGATTTTTAAATGCTACCATTCCTTTGCTAGGGTATGTTTCAGACGATCAGCATGTGATGCGAGCTGTGAAGAAACAAACACCATTTACGGTGATGTATCCACATTGTACTGCATCCCGAGACATGGAAAGAATAGCATCGGGATATATGGATCTTGCATTACCTTTGACACAGAATACACAAGGGTTCAAAGGGTTTATGAACAAATGGTTAAAGAAAACCATCTAATGTAGGTTTCATTAAATTCAGGGGTGTCAATCATGTCAGTCTATCAAGTACTTGTTGTAGATGATTCAGCTTTTATGAGGAAAATTATTACCGATTTAATTGAACAAGATCCGGCTTTTAAAGTGATGGAGACAGCAGCTACAGGAAAAGAAGCGATAGAAAAAGCAAGAACACACCATCCTGATCTCATAACAATGGATGTAGAGATGCCTGTTCTTAACGGTCTAGATGCTCTTAAAGTAATCGTAGCTGAGGATGAAATTCCGATTATTATGCTCTCGGGTATCAATGAATTGGGTTTACGAGAGACAATTATGTCGCTGGAAGCGGGAGCATTTGATTTTATACGAAAACCGTCAATCAACCATGGACAGGACATAGAAGAAGTTGGGAAAGAGCTTCGGAATCAGATGAAAGAAGCCATGCTAATGAAGGCAAGGCGTGCAGAAAGAAAATTGAGTGAAGAGTTGCTGACAGAAAAAGTAGATTTGCAAACACAAGAACAGTATGAAGTTCCATCTCTCAACATTCAAAAAATGAAAAGTCCTCATCTGTATAAGTCTCGTCCTGCAAAAGAAACACAAACGAAAAAAAACAAGGCGGTTTTTCCGCCGAAGCCGGTCACAAATAAAAATATTAAGCTTACTAAGCATGATAAGAACGATGAAGAAGTCAAAAATAGCACTCAGAAAAAAATGATCGTTTCTTTACCTGAACTTCCTGTATCTTCGAAAACACATGATGTATCCAAAGTGTTTCGCCGCAAAAATGCAACGATTATGCTGGAAGATACACAAAGCGAAAAACAAAAGACGAATATGATGATCCAGCAACTTGTAGCCATTGGATGTTCTACGGGTGGACCACGGGCGCTTAAATCATTGTTATCCCAAATTCCTAAGGATTTTCCCGCTCCTATCGTCATTGTGCAGCATATGCCGCCTGACTTTACTAGATCGCTTGCGAATCGCATTGATTCGTTTAGTCATATTCGGGTAGTTGAAGCAGAGCAAGGAATGCATCTGGAAGCAGGAGTAGCGTATATCGCTCCAGGTGGATATCACATGAGGGTGAATGAAATAACAAATGGGAACTATGAACTTCGTTTAAGCCAGGAAGAAATAGTGAATGGACATCGACCTTCCGTAGATACCCTTTTCGAATCCATTATCCCTTATTCTCAACTGCAGAGGCATATTGTTCTTCTTACAGGGATGGGCAGTGATGGAGCTAGGATGATGAAACGTCTTTACGATACAGGTGTTCGTTCCACTTTTGCGGAGAATGAAGAAAGCTGTGTTGTGTATGGAATGCCGCGAGCAGCAGTAGAACTCGCCTGTGTTCAGCAAGTATTGCCTCTAGAAGAATTAACCTCGAAGCTGATCCAAGCGGTTATGAAACAAACCTAATTCACGAAGGAGGTAATTCAAAGTGGATATGAATCAATATTTGTCCATGTTTATTGATGAGTCTAACGATCATCTACAATCTTTGAACGAAAAAATGCTAGAGCTTGAACAAAGTCCCGAAGATTTATCGATCGTTCAGGTGATTTTTAGATCTGCCCATACATTAAAAGGGATGGCAGCAACTATGGGGTTTGAAGATCTTGCTTCTCTGACTCATAAAATGGAAAATGTGCTCGATCTCGTTCGAAACGAGAAAATGAAAATGAAAGAATCGATATTTGATGTCTTATTCCAAAGTCTGGATGCACTCGAGTCCATGGTACAAGATATTATGGCAGGTGGAGAGGGCAAGTTGGATGTCTCCCATATCGTTTCTTCCTTACTAGCTATTGAAAAAGGAGAAGAGAACTTACCTTCTGTGGTAGAAGCTCCACATGTCTCTAGTACGGATCCTGCTTCTTCAATGCTTGCGCTTGATGAATTCCAAAGCTCTGTGCTCTTACAATCCATTCATGATGGCCAAGGAGTAATGTTTTTACAAGTTAGCATTAGCAGAACAAGTCAGTTAAAATCGGTTCGTGCTTATATGGTATTTGATTTGCTGGAACGATCGGGTGACATCATTACGACCGAGCCATCCGTTCAGCAAATAGAACAAGATCAATTTGAATATGAATTTTCATTATATTACATAACACAGATGCAAGTGGAAGAGTTAAAGAAAGCAATTCTTAATATTTCAGAGATCGAAGAAGTGAGTGTCATTCCATTAACTGAAGAAATGCTGGGGCTTGGGACTAAGGAAGCGGCAGCAACTACGGAAGTGATGGAAAAGCCTGAAGCAACATCAGAAACAGATACAAGTAGTACGAAGATGGAGAGCACGGAAGCAGTACCAGGCGATGAAAAAGAGAAAACAGTTCGAGCTGCTTCAAAAACAAATACGGCACCTGCAGCTTCTAAAACTATTCGCGTAGATATTGAACGGTTAGACGTTCTTATGAATTTATTCAGTGAATTATTAATCGATCGTTCCCGTTTAGAACAGCTCTCTAATGAACTGGAGCATACAGACTTAATCGAAACAGTTGCCCATATGAGCAGAGTTAGTTCGGACTTACAAAATATAGTGCTTAAGCTTCGGATGGTTCCGGTAGATACCGTATTCAATCGGTTCCCAAGAATGATTCGAGATTTGGCCAAATCACTAAACAAAAAAGTGGATCTTGTTATTACAGGTGCGGACACAGAACTGGATCGTACGGTTATTGATGAGATCGGGGACCCGCTCGTTCATTTACTTCGTAACGCAGTAGACCACGGGGTGGAATCAATCTCTACTAGATTGGAGTCGGGGAAATCCGAAACGGGTACCATTCAATTAAGGGCATTCCATAGCGGCAACCATGTATTTATTGAGATTGAAGACGACGGTGCCGGGATATACCGAGATAAATTACTCAAAATTGCTATATCACGCGGCGTCGTAACGGAAGCTGAATCCGCCGAGATGACAGATCAGCAAGTCTTTCAGTTATTGTTTGCGCCTGGTTTCAGTACAGCAGAAACCATCTCAGACATCTCAGGCAGAGGCGTGGGTCTTGATGTAGTTAAGGCAAAAATTACTTCACTTGGCGGGAATGTGACCATTCATTCGGTCCCGGGAAAAGGAACGAACTTTTCAGTTCAACTGCCGCTGACTCTTTCTATTATCTCAGCAATGCTCATTAAGCTTGGAAGTGAGAAATACGCTATTCCGCTTTCTTCGATCGTAGAAACAGGCATTGTGAAAAAAGAAAAAATCCGCATGGTTCATGGAACCAAAATGATTTCATTTAGAGAAGCGTTAGTTCCTTACGTGTCACTTGCTGAATTCTTTAATGTAGAAGATTACAGTGATGAAGCAGAGGATGAAATAGAGATTGTTGTGATTCGTAAAGGAGATCAGCTTGCAGCTTTAGCGATCGATGATTTTATCGGACAGAACGAAATTGTTATTAAAACACTGGGTAAATATTTACCGAATATCCAAGGGATTTCTGGCGCAACCATTCTCGGAGATGGACAAGTCGCACTAATTATAGATCCTAACGGCTTAATTAAATAGTTCTTTGCAGGCGAAAGTTTCTCATTACCTACTTACTTAGGAGGCATTAATCATGGCAGAAGACATGAAAGTAATCGTTTTTAAGCTTGGGACAGAAGAGTATGGAATTGAAGTAGAACGTGTTCAGACGATTGAAAGAATGCTTCCGGTTACCCGTGTTCCAAAGACATATTCATTTGTAAAAGGAGTTGTTAACCTTCGCGGAGTCGTCATTCCGGTTATTGATTTGGGAGGACGTTTTTCCCTTCCAGAAACAGAGTATACCGATCAAACACGGATCATTATCGTTACCGTTTCGGATATGCAGGTTGGTTTTATTGTAGATTCGGCCAATGACGTTGTTGATCTTAACGAAAATGATATCGAAACGCCTCCTGAAATTGTCGGTGGTATTAAAGCCAAATATCTAAGGGGGGTAGCAAAGTTAGAAGAAGACAGACTTCTAATTATGCTGAATCTCCATGAAGTATTGAATAAAAGTGAAATTATAAGTCTTGAGAGTATGGAAGGATAAATGATGGCTACAATCAATCAATTTCAGGAGTTTGAGATGGATATCTTGAAAGAGATCGGAAATATCGGAGCAGGGAATGCGGCTACAGCGCTTGCTACTCTGCTCAATAAACCGGTAGATATGGGTGTGCCGACTGTCCAAAGGGTTCCTTTCGAAGCAATAGCGGAAAGTGTTGGCGGTGATGAGAGTATTGTAGCTGCCGTTTATTTTCGGGTAGAAGGAGAGGCTCCGGGGAACATGTTTTTTATGATGACCCCGGAGGCCGCCAAACAGCTTTTGTATCATTTTAATTCGGAAGTAAGCTGTGAACATCTCGAATTCACGGAAATGGAATGCTCGACGATCTCTGAAATTGGAAATATTCTGGCTGGATCTTATTTATCATCCCTTGCTGATTTCACTCGTTTAAAAATGTTCCCTACCGTGCCTGGATTTGCACTAGATATGGCAGGAGCTATTTTAAGTTACGGGTTACTTCACATGAGTCACACCGCTGACGAAGCCCTTTTAATCGATACTCAATTTCTCGAAGGTCGGAACCAAGTACAAGGACAATTTTTTCTAATACCCGATCCTGAGTCCTTTCATGTAATATTCGAGGCTTTGGGAGCGCCCTATCATGATTGAACAAAGAAACATGGTAAAGGTAGGAATGGCGGATCTAAACATCATTACGGAACCGGGTATCATTCGTACAACAGGACTTGGGTCATGTGTGGGTGTAACGCTATATGATCCATTAGCCAAAGTTGCGGGGATGGCACATGTCATGCTGCCTTCCTCTTCTATTGCGAGAGAAGGTATTTTGAATAAGGCGAAATACGCGGATACTGCCATCGTAGAAATGGTAGAGAAGATGATGGGAGCAGGAGCTTCAAGCTCGAGACTCATAGCCAAAATGGCAGGGGGATCACAGATGTTTCAATTTGCTGGAACAGGTGATACGTTACGTATTGGGCCTCGTAACACGGAGGTTTGTAAACAAATGATAAGAGAACTTCGCATTCCACTTCTAGCTGAAGATTGCGGCGGGAGTCATGGAAGAACCATTGAAATAGATCGGGACACTGGAATATTAACGATTCGAAGCGTACAGATGGGTGTGAAGGAACTATGAATAGAATGTTTGGGAATGTTCGAATCAATTTTTTAGCCGGAATTATCGGACTGATCATCACGTTTTTCGTTTCATTTAGCAGTAACTTACTATCTACCAGTCTTTTCCGGGCAGGGGCGGCTTTTATCATCTGGTTCTTACTAGCCTTTCTTCTAAGGTACGTACTAGGCAGTGTATTGGCACCTCCACCCGACAAAGGAGGACCTGAGAGCCTAGAAGATGGACAAGAAACGAAAGGGGCTCAGTTTGATGTTATTGCTCCGAATGATGATGAAGCGCTGAAGGATATTCTGAATTATGCTCAAGCAGAACCAATTGAAGAAAAAAAGAAACAATCTGCAGTGGAGAGCGGCTTTGAACCACTTAATCCTCCGAAACTTGTTCGGACAAAAGATGCTGAAGAATTAGCACAAGCCGTTCGTCACCTGTCAGGCAAATAGAGGAGGGAAACGATATGAAAGAACCTAATTCATCCCATCTGGCCGACATGGACCTGTGGGAAAAGTGGAAGGAGCACGGGGATTTAGATGCTAGAAAAATCTTGATCGAGAAGCATCTTCATATCGTTCATTATGTATCCAGCCGGTTAGCAGTAGGGCTGCCCAAGAATGTATCAAAAGATGATCTTGAGAGCAATGGAGCGTTGGGGTTAATTGATGCACTCGATAAATTCGATTATAAAAGAGGGCTTCAATTCGAAACCTATGCCTCATGGAGAGTAAGAGGGGCGATCCTAGATGGACTTCGTCAAGGGGACTGGGTTCCGCGTTCAGTTCGTGAGAAAGCAAAACGAATTGAAGAGGCCTATCAACATTTAGAACAAAAATATTCGCGAACCGTCAGTGATGAAGAGATGGGGCAATATTTAGATTTAACTGCCAAAGATTTTCAACATATGATACAAGAGGTGGCTGTAATGTCGTTATATTCTCTTGAAGATCCGCTGAGAGAAGAAGACGCCGAGACAAGAATGTCTCTATTAGTTGACGAGAGAGCATATCCTCCTGACCAAACGGTTCGTGATATTCATCTAAAACAAGCACTTGTAACAGGATTAGATAAATTGACCGAGAAGGAACGTATCGTTGTATCCCTTCTATATTATGAAGACTTATCCCTTAGTGAAATTGCAGAAGTGATGTCTCTATCGCCATCTCGGATTTCTCAGTTACATTCTAAAGCGATTTTACGCCTTCGAGGGACTCTTGAGAAGCAGCGTGAACTGTTAATGAATCGGGACTAATCAAAGGTAGGATGATGACCTGAGAAAGAAGGAAGTTGTATATGACCCAGAAAATAGAGCTCAAACAACATGTGAAAGTACTGTTTTCGGATAATCAAAGCAGCGCATGGATTGATTTATCAAATCTTACATCCGAGTTAGATTTAACCGAACAGGAACTAAACACATTTCTTCTAACCGAAGGTATTACGTATGGAATTCAAACGGGTACAGTTCGTGCAATCGCCGCAAGTCCCCTGAATTTTTATGGTCAAAAGATATTAATAGCCGAAGGGGATCCTCCTGAAGCCGGTAAGGATGGAATGATTGAGTTCTTAACGAGCACCGATTTAACAGGAGAACGAAGACCACTCGAGACAGGGAACGGAAAAGTAGATTATAAGGAAATTACGAGGCTGAATAATGTAAAAAAAGGCCAGGTCATTGCTAAGAAAATAGATCCAAGGCCAGGCAAGCCTGGAAAAAGTGTGAAAGGAGATCTTATTCCTTTCTCTCCAGGTAAAGAAGCGAGATTCAAGACAGGAAAGAATGTGGTAGTCAGTACCGAAGGAAATGCGATGTACGCCTCGATCGATGGACTGATCACGACAACGGAAAATGATCGAATCAATGTATTTCCTGTATTTGAAGTGAATGGGGATGTGGATTACCGAACAGGGAATATAGATTTTGTAGGTACCGTTGTTATTCGCGGGAATGTACTATCTGGATTTAAAGTGAAGGCGGCAGGAGACATACGTGTAATCGGCGGTGTAGAGGGAGCTGAAGTCTTTGCAGAAGGCTCTATTGAGGTAACAGGGGGAATTATAGGTTACAACAAAGGGCTTGTACAAGCTGGTGTTGATGTAAAGAGCTCATTTATCCAAGATGCAAATGTAGAAGCAGGTCAAAGTATATATGTCTCGCAAAGTATCATGCATTCATCGATTAGAGCAGGTAGAGAATGTATTTGTGCAGGAACCAAGGGACTAATTGTAGGCGGTCTCATTCAAGCAGGTGAAAAAGTAGCAGCTAGAGTAGTTGGTAATCCGATGTCTACCGTAACAACAATTGAAGTTGGCGTCATGCCGAGACTGCGTAATGAACTTACAAATCTTCGTCAGCAGCAAAAGGGTTTGAGCGAAAGTATAGATAAGACGGCCAAAGCTCTACATCTATTAGATCAAATGGCTGCTACAGGACATATATCTGATGATAAGATGCATATGCGGATGAAACTTCAAGTGACGCGTGAATCTAGTATGCAACAAATGAAAGAGAATAGGGAGCATATACTGGATATAGAAAAAGTGCTGGAAGATACCTCGAAAGCAAGAGTCGATGTAACTAAGATGATTTACGGAGGCTCTAAAATAGTTATCGGCAGATACACCAAATTTATTAAAGATACAGCTACACAAATTTCATTTTTTTATCAAAACGGTGATATTTCTATGGTTCCTTTAAAAAACAGATAAGTGTATTTATTTTTGGTAACAGTGGAGGAGTGAAGAGGGTGAGCTTGAGAAACGTAGAACTTCAAATTGCTATACCTCGTACGAGTGAGGCAGGACGATATCAAAGCGAATACGATCACAGGAGATCATCAGAACAGTCCCTACTAGCATCAAACGAGAATAAAAAAGCAAAAAAAGAAAGTAAACAAAGTCCGAAAACATCAGAATCAGAACAGACAGGGATAAGAGATCGTTCAGCTTCGTCTGAGACGTTGGAGATGAAGAATTCGAATGATCTTGAAGAAATTACAGAAGAGACACTGGCAGTTACGCCAGCGGAACACCCCTATAAAGGGAAACACATTGACTACAGTTTATAAGTAGGCATACATGAATAGGAGAATAACCTCATGGAACCTTGGAGTACCCTCGTTGTGTTGGGTGTTGGTATCACCCTATTTGCCTGGTTTATGCCCAGATCAAAACCTCAAACAGGGGGAAAAGTGATTAAAGATGTAGAAACAACGTTAGAGCAGTATTTGGCTGAGATTGAACTGGAGAATGAGAAGGTTATACAGAGTATCCAAAAATGGAAGCAGGACTTTTCACATACGAACAACCTAAGAGAAGAAGAAATTCACGATATGAAACAACAGATCCTAAATCTCGAACAGCAAGTTTCCACATTGATGAATGCAAATGCTTTCTCTGGTACGAATACAGAAGCTACTGTGAAAAAAACTGACCATGCAGTAACTGACGATACATTAAAAGAAGAAATTATTATACAGGAAGAGCTAACCATTCATAAGCGTTACCGTGAGGTCTTTCAATTAGAGTCAGAAGGAAAATCAACTGATTATATAGCTAAAAAGCTAGATATGCCCAAGGGAGAAGTACAATTGATTCTACAGCTCGGTGAACGGGAGAGAATGGTATGATGAAAAATCGTTCCTTTCTTATGGGACTTGGAATAGGCATTGCAGTCTGCGCTTTAATTCTGCAACTTGCACTGATCGGGCAGGGTGCGGCAGAAGGAAACGCAAAGAATGTCTTGTCACGTACAGATATAGAAGAACAGGCAAAAACAATGAATCTTAAGGTATACGATGTGAATCAAGAGGTAATGACTGAAGAAGAATGGGCGGAGCTAAAAGAAGAAGGTGCAGGGTCAGAAGAAAAGGAATCGGGTGCAGCTACAGCTACAGTCCCTCCTGATAAGCCAAAAGTTCCGCAGAACGAAACGCCTGATGAGCCAAAGCAGCCGACTTCTGAGAAGACGACAGAGATAGTCAAATACAAAGTGATACAAGGTGCAACCTTAAATGACGTTGCGGATCATTTAAGTTCTTTACATGTGATTCAGGACCGGGATGCATTCTTAAAAGAAGCGAATCGTCAAAAAATCAACAGAAAAATTCAAACAGGCACCTATGAATTTCAGCAGAATGAATCAACCCGTTCTATTATTAAGAAGATCACCACTGCTCCTTAATTTTGGATCCTATGATGATGTTACTAATTTAGAACTAAACATTGTTGCATCTCAGTTTCACTTATGATATATTAATTGACGGTGTTAAAACACACGCTACGCTAATTCTGTCGAGGGTGCTTCCTTTAAGGGAAGTCTTGTCGGGAAATGATGCTAGCGGAGGACACAAAAACCAAAATATTAGGAGGTGTGTGGAGATGGCAGTTATCTCCATGAAACAGCTTCTCGAAGCTGGGGTTCACTTCGGTCATCAGACTCGTCGTTGGAATCCAAAGATGGATCGTTATATCTTCACTGAAAGAAACGGTATTTACATCATTGACTTGCAAAAGACAGTGAAAAAAGTTGAGGAAGCTTACAACTTTGTTAAAAGTATTGCAGGAGAGAACGGTACAGTTCTTTTCGTAGGTACTAAAAAACAAGCACAAGATTCCGTAAAAGAAGAAGCAGAGCGCGCTGGTCAATTTTACATTAACCAACGTTGGCTTGGTGGTACTCTTACTAACTTCCAAACTATTCAAAAACGTATCGATCGTTTGAAAAAATTGGAAGCGTGGGAAGAGGACGGCACATTTGAAGTTCTTCCTAAAAAAGAAGTTATCCTTCTCCGTAAAGAGAAAGATCGTCTTGAGAAATTCCTAGGCGGTATCAAGAACATGAAGGGTCTTCCAAGTGCCCTGTTCATAATCGACCCTCGTAAAGAGCGTATTGCAGTAGCAGAAGCTCGTAAATTGGGTATCCCAATCGTAGGTATCGTTGATACTAACTGCGATCCGGACGAAATCGATTATGTTATTCCTGGTAACGATGACGCGATTCGCGCGGTTAAATTGCTTACTGGAAAAATGGCTGATGCTGTTATTGAAGCACATCAAGGCGAAGAAACTTCCGCTTAAGATTGCTTTCAAAGGCCTAAAGTATATGAATTAAATGAAAAAGGGTGGTTGGCAGGTGGATAACCTCTCACTACCCTTTTTTTAGGGTCATACGCAAATTTATCCTCTGGAGGGAATTAACAATGGCAGTAGATGCAAAATTGGTGAAAGAACTTCGTGAAAAAACGGGCGCAGGTATGCTCGATTGCAAAAAAGCACTAGAAGAAGGAAACAACGATGTAAACAAAGCGATTGAAATTCTTCGTGAAAAAGGCTTGTCCGCAGCAGCGAACAAAGCTGGTCGCGCAGCAACAGAAGGCGTAGTACAATCTTACATCCACGCTGGTGGACGTATTGGTGTACTCGTTGAAGTTAACTGTGAGACCGACTTCGTTGCTATGACAGATCAATTCAAAGAATTTGCTCGTGACATCGCTATGCAAATCGCTGCTTCTAACCCACGTTACGTGAGCCGTGAAGAAGTTCCTCAAGAAGAAATTGAGAAAGAAAAAGAAATTTTGAAAGCTCAAGCTCTGAATGAAGGTAAACCAGAAAAAATCGTTGAGAAAATGGTTGAAGGCCGTATTGGTAAATATTACGAAGAGTTCTGCTTGCTTGAGCAATCTTTCGTAAAAGACCCAGACAAAACCATTGAACAATTGCTGAACGAAAAAATCAGCACAATTGGCGAAAACATCTCAATCCGTCGCTTTACTCGTTATGAGCTTGGTGAAGGTCTTGAGAAAAAACAAGACAACTTCGTTGAAGAAGTTATGTCTCAAGTAAAACAATAAAGAAAATGATCGAATCAAAAGACGGCCCATGTTATTCTTGAAGATAATGTAATGATTTACATCTTAGAGATTACACAGACAGCTTTATATGGAAAGAACAACTGGATTGTCCGAGATTCGGCTCAAAAGGTTTTCTTTAACTAAGAGTGGAACACAATCCGTGTTCCTTTCTTTTTAACTAATATAAGGTTAACATGTGCTTAATTGACGTGGGGAAGCGTCATTTCGAAGTGGAGGGTGAACATTTGGAACAGCCGGTATTTAAAAGAGTTGTGCTTAAAGTGAGTGGGGAATCCCTTTCTGGGCAAAATGGTTACGGGATTGATGCAGAAACAATCTCATCCATTGCACAGCAAGTTAAAGAAGTAGTAGAACTTGGAGTCGAAGTTGCGATCGTATGCGGTGGCGGTAATATTTGGCGCGGGATTGCAGGTAGCGAGAATGGTATCGACCGTGCAACAGCGGACTACATGGGTATGCTTGCAACTGTTATGAACTCGCTTGCGCTGCAAGATGCATTAGAACAGATTGAAGTGCCGACACGTGTTCAAACTTCAATAGCGATGCAGCAAATCGCTGAACCATATATTCGTCGTAGAGCAATTAGACATTTGGAAAAGGGAAGAGTTGTAATTTTTGCAGCAGGAACAGGTAACCCGTTCTTCTCAACAGATACAACAGCTGCTCTTCGTGCAGCTGAGATTGAGGCTGAAGTTATTCTGATGGCGAAGAATAAAGTAGACGGTGTATATTCTGCAGATCCGTTTAAAGACGAAACGGCTGTGAAATTCGAACAATTGACTTATCTTGATGTGTTGAATAAGAATTTAGGAGTTATGGACTCCACTGCTTCCTCACTCTGTATGGATAATAATATTCCTCTCATTGTATTTGCTATTACTGAGCAAGGTAATATCAAACGAGTACTTCTCGGTGAAAAAATCGGGACAATTGTGAAAGGAAGTGTAGATTAATGCCGCAATCAATTAAAAAGAACGCAGAAGAACGCATGGAAAAAGCGATCCTTGCACTCAAACGTGATTTATCAACACTTCGTGCAGGTCGTGCAACCCCTTCTTTACTTGATCGAATTCAAGTTGAATATTATGGCGCACCTACGCCAGTTAACCAGCTTGCAAATATTACTACGCCAGATTCTCGTACTCTGATGATCCAACCTTGGGATAAATCTTCCTTGGCTGATATCGAACGTGCCATTATGAAGTCAGATCTTGGTCTTACACCGCAAAATGATGGTGCTATGATTCGTCTAAGCATTCCAGCACTTACAGAAGAACGCAGAATTGAACTTGTGAAATTCACCAAGAAATTTGGGGAAGAAGCAAAAGTAGCGGTTCGTAATATCCGACGTGATGCAAATGACGATATCAAAAAGTTGGAGAAATCCGATATTTCTGAGGATGAGTCCCGCAGACATCAAGATGATATTCAAAAGTCTACTGATAAATTTGTTGCTGAGGTAGATAAAGTACTCGCTGCAAAAGAAAAAGAAATCATGGAAGTGTAATATAATAAGCTTACGGCCCCTCCGCCTTCGGTGGGGTTTGCTCTTTTCACAGCAAGGAAAAGAAACTTCATGGAATTTTGGAGGAAGTCGAATGATGAAACGCGCTCGGTCGTGGTGGAATAAGAACGGCAAAGAGACGCCTGAACTGTCAAAAGCTAATATTCCGCAGCACGTGGCTATTATTATGGATGGCAATGGTAGATGGGCCAAACAACAAGGTATGCCTCGCATCGTTGGACATCAAAGCGGTATGAAAGCTCTTAAACGGGCAACGATTGCTGCAGATGACTTGGGAATCAAGTATCTGACAATGTATGCCTTCTCGACAGAAAACTGGACGAGACCGAAAGATGAAGTTGATTTTTTGATGCGTCTGCCTGTTGACTTTCTTGCACAGGAATTAGATGAATTAATCGAAAAAAACGTATGCGTACGAATGATGGGGTACGAAGAAAATTTACCTGATCATACGGTGAAAGCATTACGTGAAGCAATTCGAAAAACAAAAGATAATACCGGACTGATTCTTACTTTTGCATTGAATTATGGCAGTAGAAGTGAAATAACAGATGCGATGAAAGCCATTGCTCAGCAAATTGAAACAGGTGATCTGACGGCCAATGATATCACGCCTGATCTGATTGAGAAGCACTTGTTGTCTAAAGATCTGCCTGATCCGGATTTATTAATTCGAACAAGCGGTGAACTTAGAATAAGTAATTTTATGCTGTGGCAGCTTGCTTATAGCGAAATGTGGTTCACGGATATTTACTGGCCAGATTTTAATAGAGAACACTTATATGAAGCAGTAGCCGAATACCAACGCAGAACAAGAAGGTATGGCGGTCTGAAGTAATGGAGGATGGACCAAGTTGAAACAGCGAGTAATAACTGGAATTGTTGCCGGTGCTTTATTTTTGGGGTTTGCAATGCTGGGCGGACTTTGGTATAACTTTTTCATTTTTTTAATGGCACTTATCGGGTTATACGAGTTCATACGGATGATTGGTGTTCCTGCTTTTTCGGGTACAGCGATCATTGGATATGCCGGTATTCTATTCCTTATTTTTCCTAATTTGCTTGCAGAGCTAGGGTTAACGTTTACATTAAATCAGATATTGTGGCTTTTGATGATACTGCTGCTTATCGCTACCGTAACGACAAAAAACAAGATTACCGTTCAGACTGCGGCTTTGATTTTTATTGGTGTCGTATATGTTGGGATCGGTTTTTATTATATTGCAGTAACACGTCAATTACCGGCAGGGTTGTTTTGGACTTTCCTTCTTTTGGCAAGTATATGGGGTAGTGATGCAGGAGCTTATTTTGTAGGCAGGTCGATTGGTAAGAATAAACTTTGGCCGATGATTAGTCCTAACAAGACCATAGAAGGTGCGGTTGGCGGGATTATAATAGCCATTATTATTGCACTTTTATTTGCTGGGTTCTCCGGCGGCCTCCTTGGTTTCGGAAGAGCTGTACTCATCGGGTTGTCTGCTTCCGTTATTGGTCAATTGGGAGATTTAGCACAGTCTGCCTATAAACGTGTATATGGAATTAAAGATTCTGGGAATCTGCTTCCAGGGCATGGTGGTATTCTCGATCGATGTGATAGTTGGATCTTTGTGTTTCCGTTCGTACATATCCTCATGCTCCTCCCTTACTAAGGAAAGACAAACCATTTTATGTAATTACTAGAGGTGTCATTTGTGAAGAAAATTTCAATTTTAGGTTCGACAGGCTCCATTGGAACTCAAACACTAGATGTCGTTCGAATGCATCCTGAAGAGTTCCAGGTAGAGGGCTTGTCAGCAGGTACCAATATAGAGCTGCTTATCGAGCAAGCTAAGGCCTATCGTCCTCGTAAAGTGTCCGTCAGTCGCAAAGAAGATGTAGATCATGTACGTATGCACGTGCCGGAAGGCACAGAAGTGTATTATGGCAATGAAGGTCTGATTGAAGTAGCTGCGGGTACAGATGCGGATACCGTCATTACAGCAGTAATGGGCAGTGTGGGACTAACATCTACATTAGCTGCGATAAGAGAAGGAAAACAGATTGGCCTAGCTAACAAGGAGACTCTTGTAACAGCCGGTCATCTTGTTACTGCACTAGCTCAGGAGAAACAAGTGCAGATTATTCCGGTAGACAGCGAACATTCAGCTATTTTTCAGTGTCTGAATGGGGAGCAGTTGCGTGAGGTTAAACAGATTACGCTCACTGCTTCAGGCGGGTCGTTTCGAGATTTAACTAGACAACAGCTTCAGCACGTAACCGTCGAAGATGCGCTTAAACATCCTAATTGGTCAATGGGGTCCAAGATTACAATAGACTCGGCAACAATGGTGAATAAAGGGCTCGAGGTAATAGAGGCTCGATGGTTGTTCGATCTTCCTTATGAAAAGATCAATGTTCTTCTTCATCCAGAAAGCATTATTCATTCATTCGTAGAGTTTCAAGATACAAGTATGATTGCACAAATGGGTAACCCGGACATGCGTGTTCCCATTCAGTATGCATTAACGTATCCGAAACGATTACCTTCCCCAGCTTCATCTTTATCACTTTCTGAGATCGGAGCGCTGCATTTTAAAGAAATGGACATGGAGCGGTTTCCTTGCTTAAAGCTCGCTTATGAATGTGGTAAAATAGGGGGAACCGCAACAACCGCATTTAATGCGGCAAATGAAGTGGCGGTTGCTCGTTTTCTTAAAGGGGATATTTCTTTTCTTAAGATCGAGGAGATTATTGCAAGAGTACTAGATACTCATCAAAGTATTCCGAGTCCTGATCTAGAGCAGATTGAACAGGTTGATCAGCAAGTGAGAGATTATGCAACCTCTTTATAATACAAGGTTTCTTCCTGCCTGCAGCAAGAGAGTGGTTTTTAAGAATTTGCTTCTCTTGTATCGTACCTTTGAATAATGATAATGTAGTAGGACAAGATCAGCTCTTCTTAAGCAAAAGGAGGAAGGAAGTAATTGGAAACCTTGCAAATTGTAATTTTAACGGTGCTCATGTTTTTCGTCATCGTGACGGTGCATGAATGGGGCCATTATTATTTTGCCAAACGGGCTGGCATTCTTGTCAGAGAATTTGCCATCGGCTTTGGTCCGAAACTGTTTTCTTATAAGTATCAAGAGACCATATTTACACTGCGGTTACTGCCATTCGGCGGTTATGCGAGGATGGCTGGAGAAGATCCTGAATTAATAGAAATTCAGCCGGGTCAGACCATAGCGGTTAAGACAGCCGATGGACAGGTCAAAACGATATACTTGGATCAACTTGATAATCGGAAAAATGTGATTCGAGGAGAAGTAGTTTCTATCGATCTTGAAAGACGACTAATGGTTGAACTCGATGTAGATGGCGAACAACAGCAATTTCCTGTTCATCCTGCAGCAATGCTTGTTGCAAGAAACCAAGAAACACAGATCGCTCCCAAAGATCGTCAGTTTAACAGTAAAACGGTCGGTCAAAGAGCGCTTGCCATTTTTGCCGGACCGTTTATGAACTTTTTACTGGCTTTTATCCTGTTTGCGATTTATGCGATGGCCGCAGGGACACCAGTGGAGAATCCAACCTATGTCAAGATTGGTACGATATCCGAAGGAATGCCTGCAGCAGAAGCGGATCTTCAAAAAGGTGATATTGTGGAGACAATCAATGGTGAAACTATTGGTGGGGATTACACGAAAATGATTAACCTGATTGCTGATTCGCAGGATAAACCCATGGAATGGACCGTGCGGCGAGGAGACGAAGTATTTGATCTAACGATTACTCCGCGTGCGATGGAAGGTCAAGTGGGAGGGAAAGTCGGTATTACTGCTGAATTCCCTCGTGAAGAAGTGGGATTTGCTGAATCCTTTGTCGTTGCTGGAAAAAACATGGTAACCACCACTGAAAATATATTTGAAGGTTTCAGACAACTCATCGCTAAGTTTAGCATTGATGATCTCGGTGGACCTGTGCGAACGTTTGAAGTGACGGGGCAAATTGCGAAGCAAGGCATATTGCAGCTAACCCAGTGGACCGCCATACTCAGCTTGTATCTCGGTATATTTAACTTATTGCCGATTCCGGCATTAGATGGCAGTCGACTTATCTTCCTTGGGATTGAAGGATTGCGTGGCAAGCCCATTGACCCTGCTCGTGAAGGTATGGTACATTTCATCGGGTTTGCGATGTTGTTCATTCTTATGATCGCAGTAACTTATAATGATATTTTACGATTAATTAAAGGATAATTGTGTTCCCTCGGAGTGATCACTTTAGTGATGCTCCCAGTAGGAACTACGGGAGGACGGAATCAAGTCTTATGTCAAACGATAAACAGTTTGTTACTGAAATTACACCCCAGTCAGAGGATTTTTCTCGCTGGTATATTGATACAATTAAAAAAGCGGATTTAATGGATTACTCCCCAGTTCGGGGCTGTATCGTGTTTAAACCAGACGGTTATGAAATTTGGGAACACATTAAAGAAAATATGGATCGCCGTTTCAAAGAAACTGGCCATCGTAATGCTTATTTTCCTATGTTTATTCCAGAAAGCTTCTTCCAAAAAGAAAAAGAACACGTAGAAGGCTTTAATCCAGAATTGCCATGGGTTACTGAAGCGGGCGGAGAGAAGCTGGAAGAACGTTTAGCGATTCGTCCAACTTCTGAAACGATTTTTGGTCATATGTATTCCAAGTGGATTCAATCCTATCGTGATCTTCCGGTGATGATTAACCAATGGGCTAACGTTGTTCGCTGGGAAAAACGGACCATGCCTTTCTTGCGTACAAGTGAATTCT
This sequence comes from Paenibacillus sp. Marseille-Q7038, assembly GCF_965111595.1. Classification (NCBI taxonomy): domain Bacteria; kingdom Bacillati; phylum Bacillota; class Bacilli; order Caryophanales; family Paenibacillaceae; genus Paenibacillus; species Paenibacillus sp. Marseille-Q7038. Next base: position 946,321 of record NZ_CBCOOM010000001.1, read on the forward strand.
TATGGCAAGAAGGTCATACTGCTCACGAGAACGAAGAAGAAGCTCGCCAAGAAACGATGCAGATGCTTGAAGTGTACCGTGAAGTCGTAGAGGATATTCTTGCAATTCCAGTTATTACTGGACAAAAGACCAAATCCGAGAAATTTGCAGGTGCAGTCGATACATTCTCCATTGAAGCAATGATGAAAGACGGCCGGGCTGTGCAAGCAGGTACTTCCCACTATATGGGAACTAACTTCGCTAAAGCATTTGAAATCCAGTATTTGAACCGTGAAAATGTGCTGGAATATGCTCATACGACTTCTTGGGGAACAAGTACTCGTCTCATCGGTGCAATGATTATGGTTCATGGTGATGATCGTGGTCTTGCTTTGCCACCTAAAGTAGCACCAACTCAAGTTGTTATTATTCCAATTGGACCACCGAAAACGCGTGATCAAGTGGTTGGACGTGCGGATGAATTGTTCGCAGAACTGAAAAAAGCGGGAATCCGAGTGAAAATGGATGATCGCAGTGATGTTCGTCCGGGTTGGAAATTCAACGAGTACGAAATGCGTGGTGTGCCGGTGCGTCTTGAAATCGGTCCACGAGATATGGAAAATGGAGTATGTGTTCTTGTTTCCCGTATTACAGGTGAGAAGAAAGTCGTGCAACAAGATAATCTTACGGAAGAAATTCAAACCATGCTTGAGCAGGTTCAAAAAGATATGTTCGACCGTGCAAAAGCTTTCTTACAAGAACATTTTTATTCCGTAGATACGCTGGAAGAAATGAAGGCTTTAATGGAAGAAAAACGTGGATTCTCACTAGCAGGCTGGTGTGGTTCAGAAGTTTGCGAAGATAAGGTGAAAGAGGTAACGGGAGCAACAAGCCGGAACATTCCTTTTGAACCATCCGAGGAAAAACATGCTTGTCTCGTTTGTGGACAGAAAGCTGAACATACTGTAGTATTTGCTAGAGCATATTAATATTGATTAGTTTTACAGAGTAACACAAATGATAAGCTTCTGTCCGAAATGAGACGGTGCCCCTTTACGGATCGGTTCCCATTTTTGTGCGCAGAAGCTTTTCATGTTTTTTTTGTTTGGAACGGGGGGGAAGAATCGTTTGAACGATACAACTGAACAAAGAAGAAGGTTCGAATTGTTGATGAAACAGGCGGACCTGCCTGCAGGTATAGCAGAACCTCATTTTGTTGATGGATATATTGATCATGTGGAAATCAGCCGTAGTAATCGTGACTGGCATATTACGATAGCCAAGGAAACACTGGTTCCGGCTCCTGTTTTCCGAGCTTTTTGTTTGCATATCCGTGAAAAAATGAGTCATATCGCCAAAATAAGTTTTACTTTTCAATATCAATCCGGGGTTTCGGAGGCTGATATTGTAACGGAATATTGGAATTTATTTCTAGAGTGGGTTCATCAGCAGGTTCCATCCGTAAACGGTTGGATGAATCGGGCTTCTCAAATCGTAGAATCCGGCTTGCTTACGTTAACACTCAGCGATGGAATGGCACTGGAACTGGCTCGAAAAAAACAGATTGATCAAGCTATCGTGAATTATTATGAGCGTTTTTTCAAGCTGCCGCTCAAGGTGAAAATGCTAGTGGGTGAGAGTAACCGCGAAGCAATGGCACAGTTCGAACAGAAGAAGCGAGAAGAAGAGCGGGAAGTTATTCAGAATATGATGACCATGATCGAAGCGGAAATGGCACCTCTTGAGGAAGAAGAAGGGGACGTAAGGCTTCAGATGGGTTATGAAATCAAAGAACAGCCGGTACCTATTAAGGACATCCAGGATGAAGAGAAGAAAGTGACTTTACAGGGAACGGTATTTGGACTCGATAAAAAAGAGTTGCGTAACGGAAATACACTTTATACTTTTTACCTTACAGACTTTACGGATTCCATGCAGATGAAAGTATTTGCTAAGTCGAAGGAAGATGTGCGAATTCTGAACCTGTTGGCTAACGGAAAATGGGTGAAAGTTAGAGGCCGTGTAGAATACGATCGCTTCATGCAAATACCAGAACTTGCGATGATTCCATCCGATTTGGTTGAAGTACAAGCACCCCCTTCTCGTAAAGACAATGCAGAACAAAAACGCGTTGAATTCCATCTGCACACGAAGATGAGCACGATGGATGCTGTCACTTCTATTGACAGCTATGTAAAAACAGCTGCTAGTTGGGGACATAAGGCAATCGCTGTAACGGATCACGCGGGCGTGCAGGTTTATCCCGAAGCTGCTAAAGCGGCTAAGAAACATGGCATCAAAATGATGTATGGCTTAGAAGCGAACATTGTAAATGATGCGGTAGCCGTTGTGCTAGAACCGAAGCCACTTGATTTGAAAACATCGACGTACATCGTCTTTGACATAGAGACTACAGGTCTATCCGTAACACAGAACAAAATTATTGAAATTGCGGCAATTAAAATGGTTGAAGATAAAGAAGTTGATCGATTTTCAACATTTGTCAATCCGCATGAACGGATTCCTTATAATATTCAACAGCTGACCAATATTAATGATGAAATGGTGAAAGATGCACCAGAAATAGAACCTGTATTGAAAGATTTTATTACTTTTGTTGGCGATGGAATTCTAGTCGCTCATAACGCAAGATTTGATATGGGCTTTATTCAAGCGAACTTGAAGTCTCTAGGAATGGCACCACTTGAGAATCCAGTACTTGACACACTGGAACTTGCTCGGATGCTTCATCCGTCCATGAAGAATCACAGGCTGAATACACTAGCGGATAAGTATAAAGTATCGCTTGAGAATCATCACCGGGCGATTGATGATACGATTGCCCTTGCCGGCATTTTGATAGGTCTCTTAAATGATGCAGCACAGATAAAAGGGATTACGCAACTGGATCGCTTGAATGATTTCGTAGGAATGGATCTGTCCAATTCAAGACCGTTTCACAGCGGTATTTATGCATTGAATGCGGTTGGTAAGAAAAACTTGTACAAGCTAGTTTCCCTTTCTCATACAGAGCATTTTAAGCGAGTGGCTACCATTCCAAAGTCTAAACTGGTGCATTATCGAGAAGGACTGCTTATCATGTCAGGCTGTGAAAAAGGCGAGTTTTTTGAGGCGGTTCTTAACAAGTCAGTGGAAGAAGCCGAAGAAATTGCGCATTTTTATGATGTATTAGAGATTCAGCCCATCACGATGTATATGCATCTAGTGGATAAAGGGCTTGTAGCTACACCGGAAGAGATTAAAACAGCGATTCGCAAAGTTGTCGAGATCGGGGAGAAACTCGGTAAACCGGTTGTAGCAACAGGGAATGTGCATTACTTGGAGCCTCGCGACAAAATTTATCGGGATATTACGATTCACGGGATTACAGGTTACAGCCCGCTTAAAGATATTCGCAAACCAGATGCTCATTTCCGGACTACAAATGAAATGCTCGAAGAGTTTGAATTTCTAGGTAAGGAAAAAGCATTTGAAGTGGTCGTAACGAATACAAGCGAACTTGCTGATCGTTTTGAAGAAATTCAGTTATTCCCTAAAGAATTGTTTACGCCGATCCTAGAAGGTGCAGAAGAAGAAATCCGCAGTAAATGTTATGATACGGCAAAGAGTATTTACGGTGAAGAAGTGCCTGATGTGGTTGTAAAGCGACTGGAAAAAGAACTCGAACCTATCATTAAATATGGATTCTCGGCCAACTATCTGATTTCGGAGAAACTTGTAAAAAAATCGAATGAAGATGGTTACTTGGTTGGCTCCCGGGGTTCCGTAGGTTCATCAGTTGTAGCAACATTTTTGGGGATATCGGAAGTAAACCCGCTGCCACCGCACTATATTTGTGGAAATGACGAATGTAAGTATAGCGAGTGGTTCCTTGATGGAAGTATTCGAAGCGGCTTTGACCTTCCTGTCAAAGACTGTCCGAAGTGCGGTACCCTACTAAAAGGGGAAGGCCAAGATATTCCTTTTGAAACCTTCCTTGGATTTAAGGGGGATAAGGTACCGGATATTGATCTTAACTTCTCAGGGGAATACCAGCCCAAAGCCCATCTCTATACAAAAGATTTATTTGGTGAAAAAAGTGTGTTTAGAGCAGGAACCATTGGTACGGTAGCTGAGAAGACAGCTTTTGGGTTTGCTAAAAAATATGAAGAATCACATCAAAAATCTTGGCGTGGAGCAGAGCTTAATCGCTTGGCATCCGGTTGTACAGGGGTGAAGAGAAGTACAGGGCAGCATCCCGGGGGTATTGTTGTTGTTCCTGACTATATTGAAGTAGAAGACGTTACACCTGTGCAGTACCCTGCTGATGATACAAGTGCAGAGTGGAAAACAACGCACTTTGACTATCATGCTTTTGAAGATAATCTGCTTAAGCTGGATATTCTAGGACATGATGATCCTACGATGATGCGAATGCTTCAGGATTTGACCGGAGTAGATCCGACAACGATTCCGATGAATGACCCTAAGGTTATGAGCATGTTTAATTCCACCGAAGCGCTCGGCGTTTCACCTGAGAAGTTACGGACTCCTGTAGCTACTTATGGTGTCCCTGAGATGGGTACTAAATTTGTGCGTCAGATGCTAATTGAATCACAGCCTTCGAGTTTTGCCGATTTGCTACAGATTTCAGGTTTGTCTCATGGTACAGGCGTATGGCTTGGCAATGCACAAGAACTCATCAAGAATGGAACATGTGACATTAAGACGGTTATTGGTTGTCGTGATGATATCATGTTGTTCCTGATCTATAAGCATGGAATGGATGCTGCTCTTGCGTTTAAGATTACAGAGAGTGTGCGTAAAGGTCGCGGTCTTAGTCAGGAATGGATTGACGAAATGAAAAATTGTAAGGTACCGCAGTGGTATATCGATTCTTGTCTTAAAATTCAGTACATGTTCCCGAAAGCACACGCATCGGCTTATGTAATCTCAGCGGTAAGAACCGCGTATTTCAAATTGTATTATCCAATTGAATATTATGCGACGTACTTCTCGGTCCGTGCCGAGGATTTCGATATTGAACTGGCTTGTCAGGGATATGATGCAATCTGCCGAAAGATTATTGAGATTGAACAGCTCGGTTTTCAGGCTTCCACCAAGGAAAAATCAATGCTTTCCGTGCTGGAGATGGCACTAGAAATGACAGCGCGCGGTTTTAGTTTCAAATCCATTGATTTGTATCGTTCGGATGCGACGCGTTTTATTGTAGATCAAGATTCACTGATTCCTCCGTTCTCTGCTTTGCAAGGAATTGGGGACAATGCGGCACGTAATATTGCTGCGGCGAGAGATCATGGAGAATTTTTATCCATTGAGGATTTCCAGCAAAAATCGAAAGCGAGTAAAACAGCAGTGGAGTTACTCACGCAAATGGGTTGCTTCCGCGGACTGCCGGAAAGTAACCAACTATCTCTCTTTTAGCTAATTGAAGAGAGTAGATTTAATTTCCATCCCTGGTTTTCAGATTACCTGAGTAAAAGTCTAGTCAAGTGTCTATACTTGTCACTAGTGACTGTCTATGTTATAATTTTAATGGTAATCATGTTGATAAAACCGTTGTTTAAAGAGTGGGGAAACCCACTCTTTACTCTTTGGTATATAGAAAATTCGCCGATTACCTTCGGCACTAACCTAATTTGGAGGTTATTGTATTTGAGCACAAAGATCAAAACTACCGTGGAAGAAATGATTAAGCCTTATCTGGAAGAGCATGCTTTTGAGCTCGTGGATGTAGAATACGTAAAGGAAGGCAATAACTTTTTCCTGCGTATTTACGTGGATAAAGAAGGTGGCATCGATTTGGATGATTGTGGACAGATCAGTGAATTCGTAAGCACTGAGCTCGATAAGAATGATCCAATTCCTGACGCTTATTTTCTGGAAGTTTCATCTCCCGGTGCGGAACGCCCCCTGAAGAAATCTGCTGACGTCGTCAAAGCGGTTGGGAAAAACGTATATGTGACTACATATGAGCCGATTGACGGACTGAAGGAATTTGAAGGTGAGTTGTTATCTTTTGAAAATGAGGAAATGGTAATAGCTTCTGGTAAAAAGAAGCATACGGTTCCTTATTCAAAAGTGGCGAGTGCACGATTGGCTATTGTTTTATAGTGTTAACTACACTCTATTATGAATTAAATTCATTCCGCGTGTAACGGCAAGGTTCTCTTCCTAAGTGAAGAGAATTTCGTCGTTTTACGCTATGGATGAGATGTTTGAAAGGGGGATTTACATTCATGAGTATGGATTTTATTGAAGCAATGAATGAATTAGAAAGAGATAAGGGGATCAGCAAGGACGTTTTGTTTGAAGCGATTGAAGCTGCTCTCATTTCTAGCTACAAACGCAATTTTAATGCTGCACAAAATGTTCGTGTTGATATGAACCGTAATTCCGGTGTTATAAGAGTATATGCCCGGAAAATGGTGGTGGAAGAGGTCCTCGATCCGCGCACTGAAATTTCTTTGACTGCTGCACGTGAGATTAATCCTCACTTCCAGCTCGAAGATATTGCAGAGATTGAAGTAACGCCAAGAGACTTCGGTCGTATTGCTGCTCAAACAGCAAAACAAGTGGTTACCCAGCGTATTCGTGAAGCAGAACGCGGTCTGATTTATAATAAGTTTGTAGACAAAGAAGAAGACATTGTAACTGGAGTGGTTCAACGTCAAGATCTTCGCAGCGTTTATATCGACCTTGGCAAAGTGGAAGCTGTTCTGCCTCTTACAGAGCTGATGCCTAATGAAAAGTTCGTCCATGGTGAACGTATCAAAGCGTATATCACGAAAGTGGAGAACACAACAAAGGGTCCTCAAATTATTCTTTCCCGTACGCATCCAGGCCTGTTAAAACGCTTGTTTGAACTAGAAGTTCCCGAGATTTTCGACGGTGTTGTTGAGATTCGCTCGGTAGCTCGTGAAGCAGGATTCCGTTCCAAAATTGCGGTACATTCTCGCAACGAAGAAGTAGACCCGGTTGGTTCCTGTGTTGGACCACGAGGAATACGCGTGCAGACCATTGTGGGTGAACTGCGCGGTGAGAAAATTGATATCGTGAAATATTCCGATGTTGTAGAGGAATACGTTGCCAATGCACTAAGTCCTTCCAAAGTATTGGAGGTACAGGTTTTTGAGAATGAAAAAATGGCTCGGGTTATCGTACCTGACTATCAACTTTCTCTCGCGATCGGTATCAAGGGGCAGAATGCGCGTCTTGCTGCGAAGCTGACAGGTTGGAAAATTGATATCAAGAGTGAAAGCCAGGCCGAACAGGAATACGGAAGAGAGAAAGATTCTTCTGAAGAAATGCATCAGGATTCCATCACCGTTGACTAACGGCGAATGATCGGGGGCCTACAAGATGAAACAACGTAAAGTACCGCTGCGAAAATGCGTAGCGTGTCAGGAAATGATGCCAAAGAAACAGCTAATCCGGGTTGTAAGAACTCCCAAAGAAGAAGTGCTGATTGACTTGTCAGGTAAAAAATCGGGCCGTGGAGCTTATCTATGCGGCAAAGAAGCTTGTTTTCGGCTAGCTCAGAAGAACCGTTCTTTGGATCGGGCACTTAAAGCTCAGGTAGTCCCTGGGATATATGAGCAGCTAGCACAAGATTTTCTTCGTGCTGAGGATGAATTTCTAGAAGCACAGAAAAGAGTGGACAATGAATAAGGCACTATCTTATATCGGGCTTGCAATGCGAGCAGGAAAGCTTGTTTCTGGTGATGAGATCGTACTCAAAGCCATCCGGTCATCTGAAGCGAAATTGGTTATCGTTGCGGGTAATGCTTCGGAAAATACACGTAAAAAATTTCGCGACAAGTGCAAATCGTACAACGTTCCTCTCGTGATCGGTTTTGATCGAGACTCCCTAGGCAGTGCCATGGGTAAACCTGAACGCATTGTGCTGGCGGTGACGGATCCCGGATTTGTAAGTATGATCTCGAAACAAGCCTTGACAATGTCGGAGGTGGAGTATATTGAGTAAACAGGAAAGCAAAGACAAACTGCGAGTTTATGAATATGCAAAATCAATCAACATGAGTAGCAAGGAAATCATTACCATTCTTAAAAAATTAGAAATACCCGTGAACAATCATATGAGCGTAATGGAGAACGGATCTGTAGCAAAAGTGGAGCAATTTTTTAATAGCATAAAATCAGATGCTGCTTCCAAACGCGAACAGAATTCGGCTCAGACGGTTTCAACATCAGCGGTTAAAGATGATAAGCTTAATCGCTCGAACCCGTCTCTTCAAGGAGGTGCCAATTCGAATTTGAAGAACGAAATCAAAACAAATCAAGAGTCAGGCAATGTACAGAATGCTTCAAGTGACTCTCAACCAAAAAAACAACAGGAAAAGCAGGTAGGTATGAATAATAGACCAAATCAAAACACAAACAATGGAACACCAAGACAAGGCGGGCAAGATTCCCGCAGAACGAATGGCAGCGTAGGTCAATCAAGCAGCGGACAAGGTAATCGTCCAAGCAGTGCGGGAAGCAATAGACCCGCTGGCCAAGGCAGCAACAGACCGGCTGGACAAGGTAACACTTCAAGCAGCAATAGACCTTCTAGTCAAGGTAGCAATACGAATAGACCTTCTAGCCAAGGTAATAATACAAACAGACCTTCTGGCCAAGGCAGCAACTCAAATAGACCGCAACAAGGTAGCGCTACAGGTCGCCCGGCACAATCTTCGGGTCAAGGTCGCACGAGTACTACAACAGGTAGCACTCAAGGTACTAACAACAACCGCGGTGGAAACAGTAACCAAAATCGCGGCAACAGTAGCAACCGTCCAGGTGCTGGCCGCCGTTTTGAAGATGGTAACGGCAGAGGTAACTATCGTGGCAACAACCGCGGCGGTAAGAACAACCGTGGACGTAACCAAAACCAACCTCCTCGTGAGAAAATCGATAACACACCGAAGAAAATTATCGTTCGCGGTAATATGACGGTTGGTGACGCAGCAAAACTGCTTCATAAGGATGCTTCTGAAGTCATCAAAAAACTCATCTCGATGGGTGTTATGGCTACGATCAATCAGGAACTAGACCTTGATACAATCTTGCTTCTCGCAGGCGAGTTTGGTGTTGAAGTTGAAGTGAAGATTCCGGTTGAAGATGACCGTTTTGAGACAATGGAAGAAAATGACGACCCAGCTGATCTGCAAGCTCGTCCTCCAGTTGTAACCATTATGGGTCACGTTGACCACGGTAAAACAACACTTCTTGATACCATTCGTTCTACTAGCGTAACAAGCGGTGAAGCTGGCGGTATTACACAGCATATCGGTGCTTATCAAGTAGAAATCAACAACAAAAAAATTACGTTCCTTGATACTCCTGGTCACGAAGCATTTACAGCAATGCGTGCTCGTGGTGCGGAAGTTACGGATATGACGATTATTGTCGTTGCAGCTGATGATGGTGTTATGCCTCAAACGATTGAAGCAATTAACCATGCTAAAGCAGCAAATCTACCAATTATCGTAGCGGTTAATAAGATCGATAAACCGGGCGTTGATCCGGATCGTGTTAAACAAGAACTTACGAACTATGAACTTGTTCCAGAAGAATGGGGCGGAGATACCATTTTCGTTAACGTTTCTGCGAAACAAAAATTGGGTATCGAAGAACTTCTTGAAATGATTCTGCTTGTAGCAGAAGTGAATGAATATAAAGCAAATCCTGTCAAACGTGCACGTGGTACAGTAATTGAAGCGGAACTCGATAAAGGCCGTGGACCAGTAATGCGTTTGCTTGTTCAAAATGGTACTTTGAAAGTCGGAGACGCTTTTGTTGCGGGTAACTGCTTCGGCCGTGTCCGTGCAATGGTTAACGACAAAGGACGTAAGATTAAAGAAGCAGGTCCTTCTACTCCAGTTGAAATCACTGGTTTGCAAGAAGTACCACTTGCGGGCGATCCATTCATAGTGTTTGAAGATGAGCGTAAAGCTCGTTCAATCGCAGACAAACGTGCGATTACACAACGTGAATCAGATCTAGGTACACAAACCCGAGTTACCCTTGATGATCTGTTCCAGCACATTAAGGATGGCGAGATGAAGGCTCTGAACGTAATCATCAAAGGTGACGTTCAAGGTACCGTTGAGGCACTTAAAGGCTCCCTTGCTAAGATTGAAGTAGAAGGCGTACGCGTGAAAATCATTCATAGCGGTGCTGGTGCAATTACAGAATCTGATATTATTCTCGCAGCAGCTTCTAATGCGATTGTCATTGGATTTAACGTTCGTCCTGAAGTTCAAGCAAAATCAACAGCAGATGCTGAAAAAGTCGATATTCGACTCTACAACGTTATCTACAACGTAATTGAAGAGATTGAACAAGCGATGAAAGGTATGCTTGATCCTGAATTTAAAGAGAATGTTATTGGGCATGCTGAGATTAGAAATACGTTCAAAATCAGCAAAGTCGGAACCATTGCAGGTTGTATGGTGACTTCCGGTAAGATTACTCGTGCATCACAAACTCGTATCATCCGTGATGGTATTGTTATTTTCGAAGGTAAACTAGATACCTTGAAACGCTTTAAAGATGATGTGAAAGAAGTTGCTCAAGGTTATGAGTGTGGTATCACTATTGAGAACTTCAATGACATTAGAGAAGGCGACGTTATTGAAGCGTTCGTTATGGAAACAGTGGAACGTAAATAGCGTCAACTGCAAGAGAGGTGACATGAGTGGCTAAAATTAGAACTGGACGTGTAAGCGAACAGATAAAAAAAGAGATTAGCTTGCTAATCCAAACCGAGCTAAAAGATCCTAGAGTCGGTTTTGTTACAGTAACGGGTGTTGATCTAACAAACGATCTGTCGCAAGCTAAAATTTACCTCAGTGTACTCGGAGACGAAGAACAAAAAAATAATTCATTAAAAGCTCTCCACAAAGCAAACGGATTTATGCGTAGCGAACTGGGGAAAAGAATTAAATTTCGTCATGTACCTGAGTTGATATTCAAAATTGATGAATCCATTGAGTACGGTAGTCGTATTGAGAAATTGCTTACCGAGATTGATACCAAGGATTCAAAATGAGATGAATAGAGGAGACGGCAATGCAGACCTATGAACAGGCGCTTCAACAAGGGAAGGAATTTCTTTTGGAGCATGATGACTTCCTGATCGTGTCGCATGTACAGCCGGACGGAGACGCAGTCAGCTCCACCGTAATGGTGGGCTGGCTTCTCTCATGTCTGGGGAAGAAATTCACGATGATTAATGAAGGACCGATCCCGCCACGAATGCATTATATGTGGGGAACTTCTCAAATTTTAAACGGAACTGCGACGGAACCATCCAAACCCTATACTTATGTTATCTGTGTAGACTGCGCCGACTACGAACGAGTAGGACGTGTGAAACATTGGTTTGCGGAAGAAAAGCAGATCCTGAATATAGATCATCATCCGACAAATAATGGTTATGGCAAAGTAAATATTATTAAAGATGATGCTGCTGCTACAGCAGAAATTTTATATGATTTGATTGAAGTAATGGGCTTAACCTGGGATAAAGATGTGGCTACAGCTGCATATACGGGGATTCTTACAGATACCGGAGGATTTCGTTATTCAAATACAAGTCCTAAAATAATGGAAATGGCATCTGCCCTATTAAAACATGGAGTTAATGGACCTGAACTAGCTGAAATTTTACTGGAGCAAATGACCTATCCTCAGCTGCAAGTTCTTACTAAAGCGCTGGCTACTCTTCAATTAACTGAGGATGGAAAGATAGCTTGGGTTGTGGTAACGCCTCAGGATATGGAAGAATGCGGTGCAGCAAATGATGATTTAGAAGGAATCGTTAACTACCCGCGTAATATTCAAGGGGTAGAAGTAGGGATCTTCTTCAAGATCATTTCAGATGATGTGGTAAAAGCTAGCTTCCGATCGAATGGTAGAGTTGATGTTGCGGCTCTTGCTAAAGATTATGGAGGCGGTGGGCATGTTCGTGCTGCCGGTGCTAGAGTGGAAGGTCCATGGATGGAAACAGTAAAACAAGTTGTAGAACGGGTGAAAAAAGAGCTATGAGTGGTTACGAAGGAGTACTTCCAGTACTAAAACCGGCAGGCTTTACCTCCCATGATGTAGTTGCTAAATTGAGAGGCATTCTGAAAATGAAAAGAATTGGGCACACAGGAACACTGGATCCTCAGGTTACAGGTGTCCTGCCTCTTTGCTTAGGAAAAGCGACAAGAGTAGTAGAGTACTTGCAGGAGCTTCCGAAAGAATATCATGCTACGCTTCGGCTCGGGATTGCGACAGATACGGAAGACATGACAGGTGAAGTAACAGCGCAAGTCGATGACGTTCAAGTGACGTATGAACAAGTAGAGGCAGCACTGAAGCGGTTCCATGGGGTTATCTCTCAGGTTCCTCCTATGTATTCTGCTGTAAAAATTAACGGGAAAAGGCTTTATGAAATTGCCCGTGAAGGAAAGACAGTGGAACGCAAAAGCAGAGAAGTAACCATACATGAACTTGAACTTATACGAATGGAAGATGTAGACGGATTGCCGGAAATTTCTTTTCGTGTACTGTGTTCCAAAGGGACTTATATTCGAACTTTATGTGTAGATATTGGAGAGGCGCTAGGCTATCCCTCTACAATGGTTAAACTTGAAAGAACGATGTCTGCTGGTATCCCAGCAGGGCGCTGTTTGACGATTGAAGAGATACAGCAATGTGTTGAGAATGACACGTTGTCTACTTATCTAATTCCTACAGATCAATCGATTTGGAATTTCCCTTCCCACACGATTGAGTCGGAACAAGAGCGCTCTGTACTACAAGGTAAAAAAGTGTCTGCTTCTTATGTCCAGCCTGCTTTGAAAGAGGAGGGATTGTTCCGCCTTTACTCTAAGGAAGAACAATTTCTAGGAATTTATCAGTGGGATGCGGAATCAGATACAATTACCCCTAAAAAAGTTTTTTTACCGGAACCAAGTTGAAGTGTGATCAATAACAGATACGGCAACAGGATTATCATGGGAATTGCAGGTGAATTAGATTGAAAACAATAAATTTATCATTTCCTCTGACAGAAGAAGTGCGTAAAGAGATTGCCGTTCCTCAGGCACTTGCGATGGGACAGTTTGATGGGCTGCATTTGGGACATGTAAGTGTGATTGAGTCGGCTATAAAACGATCCAGAGAACAGGGGATTCAAGCTGCTGTCTTAACTTTTCACCCTCATCCAAAAGAAGTGATGCGTAAAGGTGACTATCAGGGTTATCTGACACCGCTTCGTGATAAAGAAGAAATCCTTGAAAAAATGGGTATAGATGTTCTATATGTTATCGAATTCAATGCGTCTTTTTCTAATCTTCTGCCAGAACAGTTTGTAACTGAGTTTTTGATTCAATCCGAAGTAAAAGTAGCTGTGGTTGGTTTTGACTTTCGGTTTGGTCATAAAGGAGCCGGGGACGAAAACAAACTACGTGAACTCGGATTGCCTCATATGAACGTGGTAACCATTCCTCCGCTTATGCTGGATGGTAAAAAAGTGAGCAGTACTTCGATTCGTTCTGTCTTACACGAAGGAGATGTAAAGGAAGCTCAGCGTATGTTGGGCAGACCTTATTCTCTAAGAGGGACTGTGATTGACGGAGAAAAAAGAGGACGTACCATTGGTTTTCCTACAGCCAATGTAGAGCCATCAGAAAGCTATGTTGTACCACGGAAAGGTGTATATGCCGTTTGGGTATCGCATCGTAATCAGAAGTTTCCTGGTGTCATGAATATTGGAGTTAAGCCTACTTTTCATAAAGATCGGATTAAACCTTCTTTTGAAGTTCACTTGCTCGATTATAGTGGGGATTTATATGGACAGGAACTCACTGTCGAGTTGGTAGAGTTTCTACGACCTGAACAACGGTTCCCATCCATCGACGAACTCATCGCCCAGATTCAGAGAGACTCGGAGACGGCGAAGCAAATTTTAGCGAATCTATCGTAGAATACTTAAATATTGAAGTTTAGATTTACATGAAATAGGCAAGTATGATATACTAAGATACGTTGCTGAAAGGCAACCATAACCTTAGCTTTAGTTGAAGGCTCTCACCGGCCCCGACGAGGCTACAGGCGATTATAATGAAGGAGGTGAACAGGATGGCTTTGACTCAAGAACGTAAACAACAATTGATCGAAGAGCACAAAACTCATGAATCCGATACTGGATCTCCAGAGGTGCAAATTGCTATCCTTACGGAAAACATCAAGAGTTTGACGGATCACTTGCGCACACACAAGAAAGATCACCATTCCCGTCGCGGGCTTTTGAAAATGGTAGGTCAACGTCGTAAGCTCTTGGCTTACTTGAAAAACAAAGATGTTAGACGTTATAGTGCTTTGATTGAGAAGCTTGGATTGCGCCGTTAATCTTCGTATATCCTAACAACGACAGCCTGGTTGTCCCCGTCTCTCTATTATAGAGGAACGGGCTCGCAGCCGGGTTGTTTTGTAGATTTAGGCTTCTTTTTTTTGTGGACAGGAATAGTCCCAATTAAAATTTTGTGAATATGTCAATACTAGGTCATACTAGTAAATAAAAAAATAAATTATGTGAATAGAAGGAGGGGTCTCATGGAACAACGTGTTGAGATGCAACTTGGCGGCAGAACACTAATTCTAGAAACAGGACGTCTTGCTAAACAAGCAAACGCTGCTGTAACTGTACGCTATGGAGATACCGTTATTTTATGTACCGTAACTGCGTCAACTGAACCTAAAGATTTGGATTTTTTCCCGCTTACGGTTAACTACGAGGAAAGACTATATGCAGTAGGTAAAATTCCGGGTGGATTTATTAAAAGAGAAGGCAGACCGAGTGAGAAAGCTATTCTTGCCAGCCGCCTGACAGATAGACCAATTCGTCCTTTATTTCCGGAAGGATTCCGTAATGATGTTCAGATCCAGAATATCGTAATGAGTGTAGATCAAGACTGTGAACCAGAAATTGCAGCAATGATCGGTACTTCTGCGGCACTAAGTATTTCAGATGTTCCTTTTAATGGACCTATCGGCGGAGTAGCTGTTGGCCGTGTTAATGGTGAATTTGTAATTAACCCGGATATTGCTGCTCAAGAAGCGAGTGATATCTATGTTGTGGTTGCAGGAACTAAAGATGCGATCATGATGGTAGAGGCAGAAGCGAATGAAGTACCAGAAGAAGTGATGCTCGAAGCGATTATGTTTGGTCATGAAGAGATCAAAAACATTGTTGCTGTAATCGATCAACTGGTACAAGTTGCAGGTAAAGAGAAAATGGCAGTTAAATTGCATGCAGTTAATGCTGATATTAATGCTGAAGTTCGCGAGTATGCAGCAGCACGTCTCGTTGAAGCAGTTCGTATTGAAGAGAAGCATGCAAGACAAGATGCGATTGATCTAGTTAACGATGAAACGGTTGCTTTCTTTGGTGATAAATACATAGAAACTCCTGAATTGTTAAAAGACGTGAAGGAAGTTCTTCATGACATCGTTAAAGAAGAAGTTCGTAGATTGATCACGCATGATAAAGTGCGTCCAGATGGACGAGCACTGTCTGAAATTCGTCCAATCGATTGTGATACAAACCTCTTGCCGCGTACACATGGATCCGGATTGTTCACTCGGGGACAAACTCAGGCGCTCAGCGTATGTACACTTGGAGCATTAGGTGATGTTCAGATTCTAGATGGTATTGATCTGGAAGAAACAAAACGCTTCATGCATCATTACAATTTCCCACCATTCAGTGTCGGTGAAGCAAGACCGCTTCGTCCTCCAGGTCGTCGTGAAATCGGTCATGGTGCACTCGGAGAAAAAGCATTGTCTAAAGTGATTCCGTCTGAGACTGAATTCCCTTATACGATTCGTCTTGTTTCTGAAGTTATTGAATCCAATGGATCAACATCTCAGGCTAGTATCTGTGCTTCTACACTTGCAATGATGGATGCTGGGGTACCAATTAAAGCTCCTGTAGCTGGTGTGGCAATGGGTCTGATTAAAGATGGAGATCATGTATCGATCCTGACTGATATTCAAGGTATGGAAGATCATCTTGGCGACATGGACTTTAAAGTAGCCGGTACTCCTGAAGGGGTTACTGCAATTCAGATGGATATTAAGATTAATGGTATCGATCGTGCTATTCTTTCCGAAGCTCTTAGTCAAGCAAAAGAAGGACGTATGCATATTCTTGGTAAAATGATGGAAGCTATCCAAAAACCAAGAGAAACATTATCTCAATATGCACCGAAAATTCTTACCATGCACATTAACCCGGATAAAATTCGTGATGTTATTGGCGCAGGCGGTAAAATCATTAATAAGATTATTGAAGAGACCGGCGTTAAAATTGATATTGAACAAGATGGCCGTGTGTTCATCTCTTCAGCCGATCAAACAATGAACGATAAAGCTCGTGATATTATTGAAGGCATCGTTCGAGAAGTGGCTGTTGGTGAAATTTATGTAGGTAAAGTGAAACGTATTGAGAAGTTTGGTTGTTTTGTGGAAGTACTTCCTAACAAAGAAGGACTTGTTCATATCTCCCAACTATCTACAGAGCGTGTAGCTAAAGTGGAAGATGTAGTAGCTATTGGAGATTCCATTACAGTAAAAGTAACGGAAATCGACCAACAAGGACGCATCAATCTTTCCCGCAAGGCAACTTTGACTGCAGAAACAAAAGCTTAATCTTAATATAGATCTTACAAAAGAGACAGAAGTTTATTCTGGCTCTTTTTTTCATACATATTCAGCCTCTTGTACACATAAGATGGGACAAACGTGACCGGGGGGTTGAAGCAGTGAAAACGAACAAGAAAAAATGGGCTGCCGTGCTTGTTAGTGCGGCAGCCGTCGTTTTGATCGGACAAGTAACGGATGTAACAAGTTTTATTACGGATCAAAGGGTAATTCATACAGAAGATGCATTTGATATGTATGTTGATGCTACACCAGAAGATGAACTAAAAAAACAGATTACACTCAAAGCAGCAGAGCTGAAAATAGAACCTATTGATGCTAAGCTAGATCGGGTTTGGAAAGCAATCCCGGGATATAACGGATTAGAAGTAGATGTAGAAGCAACTTATCAAAAAGCATTATCTTCTCCAAAATCAGAGTCTATTTCCTATGTGATGAAAGAGATCCCGCCCAAAGTCTCGCTTGACGACATTGGTCCTCATCCGATTTACCGAGGCAACCCGGAGAAAAAGATGGCTTCTTTTATGATCAATGTAGCTTGGGGCAATGAATATCTTACTCCAATGCTCGATACACTCGATAAATATAAAGTGAAAGCCACATTTTTTCTTGATGGGAGTTGGCTGAGTAAGAATAAAGACCTTGCTCTGGAGATTAAAAGGCGCGGACATGAATTGGAGAACCACGCGTATTCTCATCCGAATATGAGCCGGCTGAGTACGGAACGAGCCATTCTCGAGATTAGCAAGACCAAGCAACTGCTTAAGGAGTCGCTTGGTGTAGATAATAAATGGTTTGCTCCCCCTTCCGGAGATTATGATGAGGAAACAGTGAATCTCGCTGCTGAGCAAGGTCTAAAGACAGTGCTATGGACGATTGATACGGTAGATTGGAAGAAACCTAGTTCTGAAAGTGTGGTTGCTAAAATCACAAAAGGGACGGAGGCAGGGTCTCTTATTTTAATGCATCCAACTGCTGCTTCGGAAGGCGCTCTTGAAGGGATGATTCAAGGAATTACCCAAAAAGGAATCACGCTTGGAACGGTAAGTGAGACCTTATCGCCCGCTAGACTTCAAACGAAAGTTGAGTAAGACCATTTTTTTTGGTAGGATTATGATATTTGGTTGGGAACTAATCAAAGTCATTTTAAGATATGATTTTTAAAAGTTAGTTATTAAATTTGGGGAGGCCAGCATGTGAAAAAAATGAAGCTGAAGAATGGCCTTAGAGTGGTCATGGAAGAAATTCCAACAAGCCGATCGGTTTCCTTCGGGATATGGGTTAAGAATGGTTCGCGTAATGAAGATGATCAGAACAACGGAGTATCTCATTTTATAGAGCATATGCTGTTTAAAGGCACGGATCGTTTTGACGCGAAAGCGATAGCAGAACAATTTGATGCCATCGGCGGTAATGTGAATGCATTTACCTCAAAAGAATACACTTGTTATTATGCGAAAGTTCTTGATGAACATTTGCCGATTGCGGTAGATGTACTATCGGATATGTTCTTTCATTCCAAGTTTGACAGTGAGGAACTCGCGAAAGAGAAGAATGTAATTTTAGAGGAAATCTCGATGTATGAAGATACACCGGATGATATGGTTCATGATTTAATTTCGCTTGCAGCTTACGGAGATCATCCTCTAGCTTATCCGATTCTCGGTACAGAAGAAAAATTAAATGCAATGGATCAGACGACACTTCGTAATTTTATGAAGGAACGTTATACGATTGAAAATACAGTGATCAGCCTTGCCGGAAATATGGATGCTGAACATATTATGGAATTGCTCGAAAAATATTTTGGCTCTTTTGATCTTCATGGTGAAATGCAGGAAGTTTCTGAGCCTGTATTTAAAGGTGAACAGCTGTTTCATAAAAAGAAAACGGAGCAAAATCACATTTGTTTAGCTTTTCCAGGATGCTCTATTCACGACAACAAACAGTATGCAATGGCCCTCATTAATAATGCGATTGGGGGCGGGATGAGTTCAAGACTGTTCCAGGAAATAAGAGAAAAACGAGGTCTAGCTTATTCTGTCTATTCCTATCATAGTGCACATGCAGATAGCGGTTTGTTTACGATCTATGCAGGAACAGCCCCTAAACAGACAAAAGAAGTTATGGAGTTAACGATTGCCCTTCTTAAAGATCTAGCCGTTAATGGCTTGTCTGAAGAGGAACTCCGCAAAGGAAAAGAACAGCTCAAAGGCAGCCTCATCTTGAGTCTTGAAGGTACAGGCAGCCGAATGAACCGTAATGGTAAAAACGAGCTGATGGTAGGGAAACACCAAACCCTTGACCAAATGATTGAAAAAATTGAAAATGTAACAATGGACGACATCAATGTTGTTTTAGACCGAATGTTTGCTGTACCTTATGCACTGGCTATGGTAGGCGCTTCGGATAAAGCAATTGCATCTATGAGGAGGAACGAGTTTGTCAGTATCCGTACAAATTAAAAGATTAGCTGGGAATGAAGATATTTCACTTCCAGCTCAAATGTCTGAACTAGCAGCAGGGTTTGACCTGTATGCCGCTGTTGAGGCTGATAAGACATTAAATCCAGGAGAGCGTAGTTTGATTCCTACGGGATTTGCTATGGCTTTACCAGCGGGTTATGAAGCTCAAATTCGCCCCAGAAGCGGCTTAGCTTATAAACACGGAATTACCTGCCTTAATACGCCGGGAACAATTGATGCAGATTACCGTGGTGAGGTGAAGGTGTTGCTTGTGAATTTAGGACAAGAACCTTTTACAATTCGCCGGAATGAACGCATCGCTCAAATGGTAATTCAAGTCGTACCTGCGGTTACTTTAACCGAAGTAGTAGAATTATCTGATACGGTTCGGGGTACCGGTGGTTTTGGTCACACAGGTAAATAAGAAAATAGCATGAATGAAGCTGCTCTTCCGTAATGGGAGGGCAGCTTTTTTATGCTTATCAATCACCAGGGCTATCTGTAAGGCATAGGATGATATCATACAGCTTTTGAAAGGAGTGACATCCTGATGTTGACCGGAGTTCGGATCGTCGTTTTAGGAGGAGATGCACGTCAGCTTGAGGTCATCCATCGCTGCGTAGAGCTTGATGCATCTGTAAGTATAGTAGGATTTGATACTTTGGAGCATTTTCCTGAAGGAGCTGTCAAAGAAACCTTGTCTGACCAGCTTCTTTCTTCCGCTGACGTATTAATACTGCCGGTGGTGGGATGTGACGACAGCGGAAATATTCAAGCTAAGTATGCAAGCGAGGGGACAACGTTAACTTTAACTGCAAAACTTGCAGCTGAACTTCCAGAACATTGTACGATATTCACAGGTATGGCAAAACCTTATTTAAAAGAAATCTGCAAACAGAGTAAAGTTCGTCTTATTGAACTTCTTGATCGGGATGATGTAGCTATTCATAATTCGATTCCGACAGCTGAGGGCGCAGTCATGCTAGCTATTCAAAAAACAGATTTTACGATTCATAACTCAGTTGCGTTCGTATTAGGACTCGGACGTACGGGTTTTACAATGGCAAAAACACTTCAAGGTTTGGGTGCTGATGTAAGGGTGGCTGTAAGACGAGAAGAAGACATTGCTAGAGCATCAGTGATGGGCTTAAAGCCTTTTCTGACGAGGGATTTAGAGAAGCATGCAAGGGAAGCTGACTTGATTTTTAATACGATACCGTCTATGATAATCACAGCACAAATCCTGTCCAAAATGAAGTCGAAATCGTTTATTATCGATCTTGCCTCAGCACCTGGTGGAACCGATTTTCGGTATGCAGAGAAGCGCGGTATTCAAGCGATGCTCGCCCCTGGGCTCCCTGGCATTGTTGCTCCCAAAACAGCGGGTGTTATTATTGCCAACTCCATTGTTAAGCTGCTTTTAGGTGAACAAAATGATCGGGGGAATAAGCAATGAATTGGCAGGGTAAAACGGTTGGTTATGCAATAACAGGATCTCATTGTACTTTTGAAGAAGTGATGCCGGTAGTACAAAGGTTTAAGGATGAAGGGGCAGATGTTGTACCTATCATATCTCAGACTGTACTTACCACAGATACTCGGTTTGGTACGTCTCAAAGCTGGCAACAACAGTTGAAAGATATAACAGGGAATGATATTATTTCTTCGATTGTAGAGGCTGAGCCGTTAGGACCATCGAAAAGGCTCGATGTACTGGTTATTGCACCTTGCACAGGTAACACAACCAGTAAGCTAGCAAATGCAATGACAGATAGTCCCGTTCTGATGGCTGCGAAATCGCAAATGCGGAATCAACGGCCGGTAGTCCTTGCTATTTCGACGAATGATGGCCTTGGACTAAACGCAGCGAATATTGCGAAATTACTTGTAGCGAAGTATATCTATTTCGTTCCGTTCGGTCAGGATAATCCAGAGAACAAACCGAACTCACTCGTCGCTAAAATGCATTTGATTCCCGAAGCAGCTTATGCCGCTCTAGAAGGAAGACAATTGCAACCTATACTTATGTAAAGCGGCAAATGACATGTTAACTTCACGAATGAGAGGTATCGCAAGATGCCTTTTTTCGAGGTGAGTATACTAAGCACTTTTAGGTATATGATCCTTTATAGCATTCTTATATGTGTCTTTTTTGAAAAATGAATTGATGTAGAATGTAGAACAGATTACTAACAGACACTGCAAGTATGCAGTATGTCAAAATCATCGCATCTGAACGCTTAAGCAACGCAGAAGGTTTAAATTCCATTTGTTCTACATCCTTTATGCTTAGGTCTTCTTGATACACAAATGGAGGAATTCGTGCATGGGCATTTTAGTGCAAAAATTTGGGGGGACGTCCCTTTCAACACCCGCTGCTAGAGAACGTGTTCTTCAGCATATGAAGCGTGAAATTAAAGCAGGGCATTCACTTGTTGTTGTGGTATCTGCGATGGGACGCAGAGGCGAACCTTATGCAACAGATACTCTTCTGGACTGGATTGGAAGTAATGGAGATGCTCTTCCTGCAAGAGAGAAGGATTTGCTGCTATCTTGTGGTGAATTTATTTCTGCAACAACATTAACCAGTTTGGCACAGAGTGAAGGACTCACTGCGACCGTTCTAACGGGCGGGCAAGCCGGAATTATTACCGATCACCAATATGGCAATGCCAGAATCATTGAGGTGAAGCCGGATCGGATCTTAGAAGAACTGAAATCTCATCAAGTGGTTATTGTTGCCGGTTTCCAAGGCATTAATGATATAGGTGATATTACTACATTAGGACGCGGAGGTAGTGACACGTCAGCAACAGCTCTTGGGGCTGCACTCCGAGCGGATATGGTCGATATCTATACCGATGTCGAAGGTGTACTGACGGCAGACCCGAGAATTGTAGAAGATGCGAAGCCTCTTTTATATGTCAGTTATGCAGAGATTAGTAATATGGCTCACCAAGGCGCAAAGGTTATACATCCGCGTGCCGTAGAGATCGCCATGCAGTCACATATTCCGGTGCGTGTACGCTCTACTTTCGGTGATGGTGCAGGAACGCTTATTACTCACCCAGAAGGAGTTCGCGATATTCAATCTGGCGTTGTTGATCGTCATGTAACCGGTATTGCACATGTAAGCAACGTAACGCAAATTACGGTTGAAGCAGAAGAGAATGTAGGTAAACTACAGCTTCAGGTCTTTAAAGCGATGGCAGAGAATGGCATTAGTGTTGATTTTATTAATGTTTCACCATCTGGCGCCGTATATACCGTATTTGATTATGATTCCGAAAAAGCGATCCGTGTCCTACAGGAACTTGGACTAAAACCGAAAAGTTTATCCGGTTGTGCGAAGGTTTCGGTTATTGGCGGTGGGATTAACGGTGTCCCAGGAATTATGGCTCGTATTGTAGAGTCACTCGCTGATGTGAATATTGACATTTTGCAGTCAGCCGATTCGAACACAACGATTTGGGTACTAGTGAAAAAAGAAGATATGGTAGGCGCAGTTCGCGCTCTTCATACCAAATTTGAGCTCCATCTATAATCAGCAACAGATCAAGGAGGACATAAACGTGGAATTTGGAAGACTAATAACGGCCATGGTAACGCCATTCAATGATCAAGGCGAAATCCATTGGGAAGAAACCTCTAGGCTCATAGATTACTTAATAGATGTACAAAAATCAGACGCTCTGGTCGTATCAGGTACAACAGGAGAATCACCGACCCTTTCGGATCAAGAAAAAGTGGAGTTGTTTTCTTTTGCGGTAAAACATGCTGCTGGGAGAGCCAAAATTATAGCAGGTACGGGCAGCAACAGTACACACCATTCAATCAAGCTTACACAAGAGGCAGAAAAAGCTGGTGTGGACGGGGTTCTTTTAGTTGTTCCATATTACAATAAGCCGAATCAAGAAGGAATGTTTAGACATTTCGAAGCGATCGCGAAGTCTACTTCCTTACCTGTGATGCTGTATAATGTGCCAGGAAGAACAGTCGCTAGCCTTTCTGTAGAAACGACACTTCGACTTGCACAAATCGAGAACATTGTAGCTACAAAAGAATGTGCATCCATGGAACAAGTGACGCTGATTGCTTCCGGTGCTCCGGAAGGGTTTGTTGTCTATTCTGGTGATGATTCAGCAACTCTGCCAGCCCTTTCTGTGGGAGCTTATGGTATCGTGAGTGTTGCGAGTCATATCATAGGTTCATCCATGAAAGAAATGATTGAATCTTACGTGAACGGAGATGTACAGAAGGCAACTTCCTTACATCAGACGTTATTCCCTGTATTTAAAGGTTTGTTTGATGCACCGCATCCGCTGCCGAATCCTGTAGCTGTAAAATATGCATTAACACTTAAAGGCTTTGAAGTGGGTTCAGTACGTCTTCCGCTCGTTGCACCTACTGAACAAGAAGCTAAGTTCATTTCAGAACTGATTGCAAAGATGGACTAACATATCTGATAAAAAATAGAGCATCCTCGAACTCTTCGTTAGAGCTTCGGGGATTTTTCTTTATATTTAGAGTTTCAGCAATGCTTGTTTTGAGGAATTAAAACCCATCCGTATAAGTGGAAAAAGGTTGTTTTCTGCATTTTATTTTGATTGTTTTTAAAGAAAACGGGAAAACTACACCTTACAAAGCATGCTCGACTTGTTTTTTCGCTTTTTAATCATGTATAATGATGTCAAGTGACTGGGTGCGGTATATTTTTGAAAAAGGTTTAATTAATGATAAGTGTGCAGGAACTTCGGCTGAGAAGCTGTAAGTTTCTTAAACAATAATAACAAATATTAACTATTATAAGGTACGACGTCCAACTACCATAGGAGGTTCAGATTCATTTGTCTAAGAAAAATAATAACGATAAATTGATGATTTTCTTTGGGCGGCGTCGGTGAAATCGGAAAAAACATGTATGTTGTTCAGTACGGTAATGACATTGTAGTCGTTGATGCGGGTCTTAAATTCCCAGAAGAGGATATGCTCGGCATTGATATTGTCATTCCTGATATTTCTTATCTTACCGAAAATCGTGACAAGGTAAGAGGGATCGTTCTGACGCATGGTCATGAAGATCACATCGGCGGTTTGCCTTACGTTCTAAAACACCTTAATGTTCCTGTTTATGGAACAAAGCTTACACTTGGCTTAGTGGAGAACAAACTTAAAGAAGCCAATTTACTTGGCGAAACAAAACGTATTCTTATTAATGAAGATTCCGTAATCGAGCTTGGTAACAGCCTCACGGCTTCATTCTTTGGAACAAATCACAGTATTCCAGACTCTGTTGGCGTATGTATTGAAACACCTGAAGGTGTAGTCGTGCATACCGGAGACTTCAAGTTTGATCACACACCAGTCAATGGTCAATTTGCAGATCTTCAGCGTATGGCTGAAATTGGAAGCAAAGGTGTTTTGGCTCTCTTGTCGGATAGTACGAATGCAGAGAAAGCTGGTTTTACTCCTTCTGAGAAGAATGTCGGTATCGTTCTTGAAGATATTTTCCGTAAAGCAAGTCAACGTGTAGTTGTAGCTACTTTTGCTTCTAACGTGCATCGTGTTCAACAAGTCATTAATGCAGCTGAAGTGACAGGTCGTAAAGTAGCAGTAATCGGTAGAAGTATGGTGAATGTTGTTAATATTGCTTCTGACCTAGGTTACCTTGAGATTCCAGACGGGATGATCATTGAACCAGAAGAAGTAGGAAAAATGGCAGCTGACCGTGTGGTTATTCTGTGCACAGGTTCCCAAGGGGAGCCAATGTCAGCACTTACACGTATGGCCCGTTCTACACATCGTAAAGTAGATATTTTACCAGGAGATACCGTTATTATTGCGGCTACCCCTGTTCCAGGTAATGAAAAATACGTAGGACGTACAATTGATGAACTATTCCGCCTCGGTGCTGAAGTTCACTACAGCGGAGCTAACTCCGGCGTTCACGTATCTGGTCACGGAAGCCAAGAAGAACTTAAACTTATGCTTAACCTTATGAAGCCGAAATACTTTATTCCAATTCATGGTGAGTTCCGGATGCAACGTCGTCATGCTCTGCTTGCAGAAGCGGTTGGCGTAGAACGTGAAAACATCTTTATTACCGATATTGGTGAAGTTGTTGAGATTCAAGGTGGTTCTGCTCGTAAAGCAGGTAAAGTATCTTCCGGTAATGTATTGATTGACGGTCTTGGTGTCGGTGATGTAGGTAACATTGTACTACGCGATCGTAAACTTTTATCACAAGACGGCATTCTGGTTGTAGTTGTAACACTAAGCAAACAGGATGGAAAAATAGTTTCGGGTCCAGACATCATCTCCCGAGGTTTCGTGTATGTTCGTGAATCGGAAGGTCTGCTAGATGAAGCAAACCGAATTGTGACGAGTACCCTTCAGAAGTTAATGAGTGAGAATGTTAATGAATGGGCTTCACTCAAAACGAATGTAAAAGACTCTTTGGGTCGTTTCTTATATGAACAAACGCGTCGTAGACCAATGATTTTGCCAATCATTATGGAAGTGTAATACGTTTTTAACAAACAGATTAAAAAAGATGAATCAAAAGGCACACAGTCGCCTCTTCAACCAACAGGTAATATTGGACGGTTCCCTGTTGGAATGAAGAGGCTTTTTTGTGTAATTTTGAATAGAAACAGATCCTTAACTGCCATAATAAACAAATATGGACGTTTATCAATGGCAGAGAAGGGCGTGTTTATTAATGCAAGAATTAAATAATAAAACAAAAGAAACAAACAATGAAACCCCAATCGCACCGCAAGAAGAGATTAAAAATAATCCAGTTGTAAATACCATTCAAGAACTAGGAACAACGTCTGTTCCTGTCCCGCCTGGGGAATCGAACATTTTTTGTATGACGATTATCGGTCAGATCGCAGGACATCTTATATTACCGCCACAAAATAAAACAACAAAATATGAGCATTTAATTCCTCAGCTTGTAGCTGCAGAGCAAAACCCGCGCATAGAAGGAATCCTCATCATTTTAAATACAGTGGGTGGAGATGTGGAAGCGGGACTAGCCATTGCTGAAATGATAGCATCAATGACGAAACCTACCGTTACGGTGGTTATTGGGGGAGGACACAGTATAGGTGTTCCTATAGCGGTCAGCAGTAGCTATTCGATTATTGCAGAGAGTGCTACCATGACCATACATCCGATCCGAATGAATGGATTATTCATTGGTGTACCTCAGACTTTTGAATATATGGAAAAGATGCAGGAAAGAGTCGTCCGTTTTGTAACTTCTCACTCGCGGATCTCCGAAGAGCAATTTAAACAGCTTATGTTCAAGACAGGGGAGCTTAACCGTGATATTGGAACCGCAGTTGCAGGCGCTGATGCAGTTGAGTATGGGCTGATGGATGCGGTAGGCGGCATTGGGGACGCGATTAAAGAATTAAATCGCCGTATTCAAGCAGGGAAAGACATGGCCGAGCCGAAAGGATTAACACAATGACGATGTATACGGTAATGCCTACGGAGCAGCTTTGGGAAGGGATGTGGAAAGAACAGCTGCCTATGATGGAGATGAGTGTAGCGGGACGTTTAATTCAGGTGATGCCGAAGGACGAAAAAACAGGGATTATTGTAAGAATGTTAAGTGGAGGGTTATACGACTATTTAGATCCTGCATATTCACCGGGGAGAGAAATCCCGCTTTATACAGGGAAAATAGAACAAGGATAACCTTCTATACAGCCGAAAAAGAACATATGTGCTGTAGTATGTACTTATGGTATAATATTCTTCTGGAGGTGACCTTTTTTGGCCAGAAAGAAGAAAAAGAAAAGAAAATCAACCCTTGGTGGGGTTCTTAAATACGAGATCTATGGAATCATTTTGATTACTTTGTCTGTTATTGCCCTCTCTGGTGAGGCCACAGTTGGACGCTCTTTATCCAAAATGTTTGGACTTTTACTGGGCAAGTTTTATTTTGTAATCCCGCTTATCGGGATATTTTATGGCCTCATGGTGATGATTCATCGGAAGTGGCCGGCGAGCTGGAATCTTAGAAAAAGCGGCTTGGTGTTGCTTGTCCTTGCTTTGACCTTAATGAGTACAATCTCAGCTATGGAACAGAAGCTTGGTCCGATGGATCTGTTACGTGCATCCGAAGTGATGAATCAGATACATATTGATTTGCAAACCGAACTGTTAAGAGCGGATGAAACAAGTAATGCTTCCATGCTGGGTAGAGATATCAGCGGAGGATACATCGGAGCGGTAGAATACGCTATATTGTTATGGTTATTTGGCAATATGGGTGCGAACTTGATGATGATTGTTATGTTCTTTATCAGTTTTATGTTGATTACCGGTTTATCTTATGTAGACTTAATGCGAATATTTAAAACTCGTGTCCTTCGATCAGGACGAGCCCTTGCTGCGAAATGGAAATCTACATCTAAATCAGGGACTACTCGCAAATCAGGTACGAAAAATAAGACGAAACCAAAACCGAAAGTTATTCCTTACCATGATGAAGAGGACGAAGAGGATCAGTATATGGAGGATCTCCCTAGTCGCAAAGCACCTTTATTCTTTCAATTGTTTGGTAATGCGAAGACAAAGCAGCATGCAGATGATGATTCTCAGGTAGATCCGTATCAAGAGGGTGGACAAGAGGTGGTTTACGGATCGGCCTCTTCGGATACGAATCTTCCATGGGCAGAAGGATACTCGGAGCTCAGTAACTCTTTACCAAAAGATTCAGAAGTGAAACCGGGAGGTGCTGCAAGTTCAGCGCCCATCATTCGGGACTTCTTTGAGAATGTACGTAATGAAAATGCGGTGGAGGAAGATGATCTGGATGATGCTTATCCTTCAGAAGAGAACCTTGCTGTATCTTCAAGCGTAGTGGAAGAGTCTGGTTCTGTTTCAGATGTAGTCCATTCACCGGAAGTCCTATCTAAGGTAGACTCGGGAACAGTAGAAGTACCAGAAGAAGGTGCCATTCAGCAACCGGCTCCACCGCCTAAACCTTATAAGCTTCCACCGTTTAAGTTGTTGTCTAGACCAAGTAACAGCGGTAAGGGTGGAGATCAGAATGATTACAAGCAAACTGCACGTAAACTAGAGGCTACGCTTGAGAGCTTTGGTGTCCGCGCTAAAGTCCTTGAAGTCGTTCGTGGTCCAGCGGTAACAAGGTATGAAATTCAGCCGGATATCGGTGTTAAAGTGAGCCGAGTAGTCGGTTTAACGGATGATATTGCACTTGCGCTTGCGGCTAAGGATATTCGTATGGAAGCTCCCATTCCAGGTAAATCCGCCATTGGTATTGAAGTACCGAATGGAGAGGTGTCCGTTGTTACGATGCGTGAAGTGATGGAAACTACGGTCTTCCAGGAAGCAGAATCCAAGCTTTCTATCGCATTTGGCCGTGATATCTCGGGTCAAACGATTGTCGGAAACTTGGCAAAAATGCCCCATCTACTTGTTGCCGGCGCTACAGGCTCAGGGAAATCCGTGTGTATCAACGGAATCATCACGAGCATTTTGTATAAAGCGAAGCCCGATGAAGTGAAGTTTCTGATGGTCGATCCCAAGATGGTAGAACTTAATATGTACAATGGGATCCCGCATCTGCTTGCCCCTGTGGTGACGGACCCGAAACGTGCTTCACTTGCGCTTAAGAAAATTGTTGTCGAGATGGAAAAGCGTTATGAGCTGTTCTCTAAGTCAGGTACCCGGAACGTAGAAGGATATAATAATCTGATGAAAGATAATCCTGCTGCTATCCTTCCTTATATCGTTGTAATTGTCGATGAGCTTGCCGACCTTATGATGGTTGCCGCCAATGACGTAGAAGATGCCATAGCGAGACTTGCTCAGATGGCTCGTGCTGCGGGCATACATCTTATTATCGCAACTCAAAGACCGTCCGTTGACGTTATTACCGGTGTAATCAAAGCGAACATACCATCCCGAATCGCTTTTGGTGTTTCTTCACAAGTCGATTCCCGTACAATACTTGATATGGGGGGAGCAGAGAAACTTCTTGGTCGTGGAGACATGCTCTTTATGCCAGTCGGTTCTTCTAAGCCGGTTCGTGTACAAGGCGCGTTTTTGAGCGATCAGGAAGTAGAGAATATTGTGAGCTATGTTCGTGACCAGGCAGAGGCAGAGTATGATGAATCGCTTGTACCTGAGATTGATGATACTTTGCAACAAGCGGAAGAGATTCAAGATGAGCTCTATGATCAAGCTGTACAGATCATCATAGAAGCCAAACAGGCATCCGTATCTCTCCTTCAGCGGCGAATGAGGGTAGGTTACACTCGTGCTGCAAGACTTATTGATTCTATGGAAGCTAGAGGTGTTATTGGTCCTTACGAGGGCAGTAAACCGAGAGAAGTTCTTATCTCCATGGAACAATTTCAAGCAAATAAAATAAGTTCATAGTATGACTAAGGAGTTCCTTTCTAATGCGAAAGGGGCTCCTTTTTTATTTTCATATTTACTATTTCCACTCTTTAACATCTTTTCTACTATGACTAAACGTGAATAGGAACAATAACTGCTAAACATAATAAATGTAGCCAACAAGAGAACATTAAAGAAAGGTAGATTCTACACATGCGAAAAATCAATCTTTGGATCCTCGCCGGCGTGATCTTACTATCGGCTTCTTCATATCGTCTGATCCTGATGACAAATGAAGAAAAGACAGAATCAAAAATCGAGCAGAATGCCGAAGCAGTTCCTACGTTTAGTCAAAACCTGGTTACATCTGGTGCCTATGGACAGGATGTATATGAACTTCAAGGCCGGCTTAAGTATCTTGGTTACTACTATGGTAAGATTGACAGCCACTTTGGACCCAAGACACTAGGTTCCGTCAAGTGGTTCCAATCGGAATTTGGTATCAGAGTAGATGGTGTCGTTGGTGCTAAGACAAAACTTAAACTTTACAACGCCACTAAGGATTGGCGTCCAACCGAGCCAGGACCAGGGGCAGCTAGTGGAGGCAACTCATCTTCTGGTAATAACTCGGGAAGTGATAACAAGGGTAATAGTGGAAGTAGTGGGAATAGTAACATGGGAAGTACCAACTCACTGGGACTAACTGAGAATGAGATTAAGATAATGGCTAATGCCGTTTACGGAGAAGCACGCGGGGAACCTTTTGAAGGACAAGTGGCTGTAGCAGCTGTCATATTAAACCGCGTTGAATCACCGCAGTTCCCAAATACTCCGTCAGGTGTTATTTTTCAACCGGGTGCGTTTACGGCTGTAGCAGATGGACAGATTTATCTTGAACCGAACGAGCAAGCACGGAAAGCGGTAATGCAAGCCTTAGATGGATGGGATCCATCAGGAGGATGTCTGTACTACTTCAACCCGAAAACAGCGACTTCTAAATGGATATGGTCTAGGCCTCAGGTGAAAACGATTGGTCAGCATATATTCTGCATGTAAGTTATAGAATGGGATGGATAAGAGTCTATTACATTTCTGAAAGCAGCAGCTAATTACTTAATAAAGAATGTACGGACAGCAATCGGCGGATTTCCCTCCGGTTGCTTCTGTGCTTTTGAATGAGTTAGAATGAAATCATACTAGGAAAATTAATGAAAAATTATGACGTCGTAAAGGGGTTTTGAAACTTGACTAATACAGGATTCGAACGCGGCAGCAATCAGCATATTCGCATTCATGTGCTGCCTACCAAACGCTTTAAGACGTTTGCCATATCTCTGTATGTGGGCGCGCCGCTTAAAGAAGATACGGTAACCAGTACAGCATTGATCCCATTCGTTTTGCGTAGAGGAACATCATCATATCCAGAGACAATCCAGTTTCGTGAGCAGTTAGAAGAGCTGTACGGAGCAGGATTCGGTTTTGACGTATATAAAAGAGGAGACCATCAAATTATCCAGTTCCGTATGGATACCATTAATGACTCCTTTGTTCAAAGCAGTGATCGTCTGCTTGACCGATCCTTTGCTTTTCTAGGCGAAGTGGTTACAAGCCCTGCGAAGGAAAATGGTCATTTCCGCTCTTCCTATGTTCAACAAGAGCGGGATACCGTTCGCAAAAGACTAGAGTCCATTGTAAATGATAAAATTCGTTACGCAGGAGAGCGCTGTATTGAAGAGATGTGTAAAGGAGAACCCTACCGTCTTCATCCTTTAGGAGAACGTAAAGATCTTCCGGGAATTGATCCAGAAGGTCTTTATCATTCCTATGAACAGTGGCTTCAGAACGCGGGAATGGACCTATACGTAGTAGGAGACACCACTCTTGAAGAAGTGGAAAAACTCGTAGAGAAGTATTTTCATCTGAATCGCAATACTTCTTTCGAATATAAAACGGAAGTAAGTAGTCGTCAGCACCGCGAAGTACAAACCGTTGTTGAGAAGCTGAATGTAAATCAGGGGAAACTGAATATGGGTCTTCGAACATCCATTACATATGGAGATGACCAGTATGCATCTGCCTTAATGTACAATGGTATTTTGGGCGGGTATCCTCACTCCAAACTGTTTGTTAACGTGAGGGAGAAACATAGTCTTGCTTATTATGCTTCTTCGAGATATGACGGTCATAAAGGGATTGGAACGATTCAATCAGGAATCGAGATCCCTAATTACGAGCAGGCGGTCGAGATTATAAAGAATCAATTATCCGATTTAAAAGAAGGTAAAATCTCTGACCTGGAGATGAACCAAACCAAGGCGATGATTCGTAATTTGCTTAAGGAAATCGGAGATTCCGCATTTGAAATGATTTCTTACGATTTTAACCGTCAATTGTCAGGTAAAGAACGGACAACGATGGAACTGCTGAAGCAAATTGAGTCCTTAACGAAAGAAGATGTTCAGAAGGCAGCGGAAACGTTCCAGTTGGATACCATTTATTTCTTGAGAGATCAGAAGGGGGAATGACCGGTGGAGAGCATACGATATGAACATCTACAAGAAACTTTGTATTATGAAGTAATGGACAACGGTCTTTCTGTATATGTACTCCCTAAACCGGGGTTTGAAAAAACCTATGCTACCTTTGCTACGAAGTTTGGTTCTGTTGACAACCATTTTCAAGTAGAGGGTAAGGAAGAGCAGCAAGTACCGGACGGGATCGCTCATTTTCTGGAGCATAAAATGTTTGAAGAGCCTGAAGGCGATGTATTTGCTAAGTTTGCCTCTCATGGAGCTTCTGCTAATGCATTTACAAGTTTTGATCAAACCGTATATTTATTTTCAGCTACCGAAAATATTAACGAAAATATCGAGACACTTGTGAATTTCGTACAGAATCCTTATTTTACAGATCAAAATGTAGAAAAAGAAAAAGGAATTATCGGTCAGGAAATTAATATGTATCAAGATAATCCGGATTGGCGCGTATATTTTGGATTAATCGAAGCTATGTTCCAAAAACATCCGGTGCGGATTGACATTGCCGGTACGATTGAATCCATCAGTACGATTACGAAAGAAACCCTATATGATTGTTATAATGCATTTTATCACCCGAGCAATATGCTTCTCTTTGTAGTAGGTGGAGTGAACCCAGAGGAAGTCATGGACCTCATTCGTAATAATCAGGCCCAGAAGAATTATGAGAAGCAAGGAAAAATAGATCGTTTATTTGAAGAGGAACCTCTGGAAGTAGGACAGAAACGCCGGGAAGTAAAACTTGCGGTTTCTTTACCTAAATGTTTATTTGGGTTTAAAGAACTTAGTAAAGGTCTGAGCGGCGAGGAATTGGTTCGAGAGGATTTAACCACGCGATTGATGCTTGATTTATTGTTTGGTTCAAGTACTGAACTGTATCAGAAACTTTATGACGAAGACTTAATATCCGATGGTTTTGGGCATGAGTATAACAGTTCAGCACAGTATAGCTTTTCCGCAGTCGGCGGAGATACAAAAGATCCTGATCTTCTGTTAGAACGTGTTCGTACGGAAGTGGAAGCGATGCAGCAAAAAGGGTTTGACCAAAGTCACTTTGAACGGACTCGCAAGAAAAAAATGGGTGGATATTTGCGTATGCTTAATTCCCCTGAGAGTATTGCACATGAATTTACTCGTTATCAATTCCGCGGCGGCGATCTTTTCCGTGTACTGCCTATTTATGAATCTATTACGCTCGAAGATGTAAATCGTCGTCTTAGAGAACATATTAATTGGGATCAGCTGGCCGTATCTTTGGTGGTGAGTCCTTAACATGGAGAGAGAAACCGGATCCTTTATGAAGCCTATACTCGATACAACGGTTCTGGTTACAGGAGCAAGCAGGGGAATTGGAGCTGCCATAGCTAAGCGTTTTGCGTCTGTTGGAATGAATGTAGTTATTCATTATATGAACTCTCATGAAGCAGCCAACGAAGTCGCAAGGCAGTGTATGGACTTTGGCGGTAGAATTATGACCGTCAGTGCGGATCTAACCAGTAAAGAACAAATCGAGCGCATGGCTCAAAAATTAAAAGATTATGATATGATTCCTGATATTCTGGTAAATAATGCTGGGATTTCTCATTATGGTCTTTTATCCGATGTCACGGAAGAAGAATGGGATCATGTCATGGCAGTGAATCTGAAAGGCACTTTCCTCTGCACACAAATGTTTATGCCGGATATGGTTTCCCAGCGGTATGGCCGGATCATTAACGTCTCATCAATCTGGGGGATTTCAGGGGCTTCTTGTGAGGTTCTATATTCAGCGACTAAGGGAGGCATCAATGCCTTTACGAAAGCGCTGGCCAAAGAACTGGCTCCCTCTGGTGTGACGGTGAATGCAGTGGCGCCAGGTGCCGTGGATACAGATATGATGAATTCCTTTGACGAAGAGGAAAAGAGAACGTTAGAACAAGAAATTCCGGCAGGGAGACTTGCTAAGCCAGATGAAATCTCGTCGTTGGTCTATTTTTTAGCACTCCCTGAGTCTGGTTATATTAATGGACAGATTATTTCGCCGAATGGCGGTTGGTTGACCTAGAAGACAGTAAATTAATTCCTGTATAAGGAGTACGTACCTTGCTCATATTAACTACTGCTCACTTTAAATCTCATGAGAATGCTAAGGAGGATTTAATGATGTCAACAGTAGTCAGTAATTTTGATGCATGGAAAAAATTTCTGGGTGATCGTGTAGCGCAGGCCGAAAAACTCGGTATTAGCGAAGATGTCATTAACAAACTTGCTTACGAAATCGGTGATTTTCTTGATGAAAAAGTCGATCCGGCAAACCCATCCAACCGCGCATTAAAAGAACTATGGGACGTGGGTAATGAGGAAGAGCGTCGTACAATTGCTAAGCTCATGGTCAAATTGGCTAAGAAAAACGCATAGTGGCGCAAGGAAGAGCTCCCGAAAGGGAGCTTTTCTGTAATTGTTACATCCTTGGTTCTTGTAATTCATTTTTATTTTATATATCATTAGTAAGACCCATGTTTGATGGATTCAGATCCAAACATTTTCTGCTCGGGGAATGACTGATTATGTCGAATATTGAGGAATAAGCTTCAGAGGTGTTAATATGGAGTACAAACAATGGTATATGGAGTACAAAATACATAAGAACAGACCTGGACTCCTTGGTGATATTGCTTCCATGCTTGGAATGCTTGAAGTAAACATTTTGACTATTAATGGTGTTGAAGGAAAAACAAGAGGGATGCTGATCGAGTCAGATGATGATGAGAAGATCCAACTCTTAGGTCAAATGCTGAAAAAAGTGAATAACATTACGGTAACAGCTCTTCGTGCGCCAAGACTTGTGGATATACTCGCTGTCAGACATGGCCGATATATTGATCGTGATTCAGATGATCGTAAAACTTTTCGCTTTACTAGGGATGAACTTGGGTTACTTGTTGATTTTTTGGGTGAAGTATTTAAGAAGGAAGGAAATCAGGTGATTGGTCTGCGGGGAATGCCGCGTGTAGGGAAAACGGAATCCATTATCGCGGGAAGTGTATGTGCGATGAAACGATGGACGTTTGTATCGTCGACCCTATTGCGCCAAACCATACGTAGTCAGATGTCTGAGGACGAAATGAACCCAAATAATGTTTTTATTGTTGATGGGATCGTGAGTACAATTCGTTCTAATGAGAAACACTATAATTTGCTGCAAGAGATCATGAGCATGCCGAGTACGAAAGTAATTGAGCATCCTGATATTTTCGTGCAAGAATCTGAGTATGACTTTAATGATTTCGATATTATCATTGAACTTCGAAGCACTCCAGACGAAGAGATTATATATGATACGTTTACTGCAAATTATACCGATGATCTGTAAAGGTACAGCGATAATTTAAAGAAATGTGTTTTTTATAAATGAAATACATCTTTGATAAGACAAAAAAAGAGGAGGAATTCGCATGTCTGAACTGGGTCAGCAGTTGAAAGAGGCCCGGCTGCAAAAAGGACTAAGCCTTGATGATGTTCAAGAAATGACGAAGATTAGAAAAAGGTATCTTGAAGCAATCGAATCGGGAGATTATAAAGTCCTCCCTGGCAGCTTTTATGTGCGGGCGTTCATTAAAACCTACGCTGAAACGGTAGGATTGAATCCCGATGAGTTGCTCGAAGGACATAAGAAGGATGTTCCAGATTCAGAACAAGAAGCTACAATGGAACCGGTTATTACTAAGCGTTCCAGCCGTCCGGCATCGGAGCGTAATAACAAATGGCTCACTACTGTATTACCTTGGACTTTTTTGGCTCTCATTCTAGTCTTAATTTACGTTTATGCGGTCAGTGATAACGGTAATAAGCAAGCTGAGACACCAAGTGATCCTGATACGGAACAGCTTAACCCACCCGTAAATGAAACGCCGACACCACCCGAAGACGAGGGAACTGCCGGCGAGAATACAGAGGAGCCAGGTACCGATGTAGGTGGTGGTGATCAACAAGATCCGAATGATGGAGAAGATACTCCGGCTGAAGAAGAATCTACGGAGGAAGAACCTGTCGAAGAGCCAACTGAACAGCCAGTGAAGATTACGCCAAGTGGTAAAGCAGGTAACATTACGATCTTTGACGTTGCGGGCGGCAGTGCTGATGAACCGGTGAAGGTTGTAATCAAAGCTTCAGGTCTTAGCTGGATGGAAGTATATGCAGGTGAGAACTCTAGTGGTGAGAAATTGTTCAGAGATAACACGGCAGAGGGGCAAACCTACAGCTTTGATCTGGGCCCAGAAGGAATGTATATTAAATCTGGTTATGCTCCCGCTACGGAAATTACCGTTAATGGTGAAGTAGTTACCGATGGCAAGACGACGAATCGGATTCGTTTAGAGCGTGTGGAAGGATCAAGTTCTGATCAGAGCAATACTGCAGGCGAAGATGAATCTTCAGATTCTGGCGAGTAATTGCCTACTCTAACATGTACAGCGAAATGTCGCTGTACATGTTTTTTCGAGTAAGGTTTTCTGACAACACTTTGAAAAGAGATTCGATTTATGTACCCTATTCTAATATAATGTTACATAGGGCATCATGACTAATGAAAGGAAGTGGATAACATGAGTGAAAGTTCATTTGATATTGTATCCAAATTAGATTTGGCGGAACTAACGAACGCCGTAACCCAAGCAGAGAAGGAAATTGCGAGCCGTTACGATTTTAAAGGTAGTAAGAGCAGTCTTAAAATAGAGAAAGATGCGCTTATTATTGTTTCTGATGATGAATATAAACTAGGTGCAGTCATTGACGTTTTACAATCAAAAATGGTTAAAAGAGGTCTACCGCTAAAAAATCTCGACTATGGCAAAATTGAACCTGCTTCTATGGGTACAGTGCGTCAGCGACTTGGTTTTAAACAAGGAATTGATCAGGATAACGCTAAAAAAATCAATATTCTGATTCGTGACTCTAAGCTGAAAGTGAAAAGTCAAATTCAAGGGGATCAAATCAGGGTCACTGGAAAAAATCGGGATGATCTTCAAGCAATTATACAGTTGCTGCGCTCAAGTGATTTGCCTCTTGATCTTCAGTTTACAAACATGAAGTAAAACAAGACATGCATTCATGAGTAAATCTCTATTAGTTTTCATGCTCGCCATATTTAAAATATTTATGTTTATTTAATATGCAAGAGTAGTATAAATAGAGATGTTGAGATTTACATTACATACCTCATGAATGACAAAAAGACATAGGTGGGATTTGCTACGATGCAAATCTCCAAGTACGATCTAAAGGGGAGGGCGTCTTTCTTGAATTTACCCAACCGAATCACACTAGCAAGAATTTTTATGATTCCGGTCATGATGATCTTCTTGCTAGTTGATTTTGATTTCTATCCATCTCCAATCCAGTTTGGTGACTATTCTCTTCCTTATAACCAGCTCATTGCTGTAATTATTTTTATCGTAGCTGCGAGTACAGATGGAATTGACGGATACATTGCGCGAAAACACAATCTGGTTACCAATTTGGGCAAACTGCTCGATCCTCTTGCAGATAAACTTTTAATTACTGCCGTACTGGTTTCCTTAGTTGAAATGGGCAGCGTACCCTCATGGATGGCTGTTGTTATTATCAGTCGCGAATTTGCGGTAACAGGATTACGTCAGGTAGCGCTCCTAGATGGTTCAGTTGTAGCTGCTAGCTCTTGGGGCAAGGTGAAGACGGTAACTCAAATTATCGCAATTTCTCTTTTGTTATTGAATAATTTCCCGTTTGCTTTGATATCCATTCCTATGGATGTCATTTTCATCTGGCTGGCCACCATCGTGACTTTATACTCTGGAATCGACTATTTTGTTAAGAACAAACATCTTCTTCGTCAAAATTAAGCTTAAACAAAAGCGTAATTGTTTAATATAATTTTATAATTAAACCAAAAGAGCAATAGGTTAATCCTATTGCTCTTTTGGAGACTAGAAACATAAGCTGGGAGACTGGAGGAGTTAAAATGAAAGCAGAGATTATAGCAGTGGGTACAGAACTTTTACTCGGTCAAATAGTGAATACGAATGCTCAGTTCCTATCAAAGGAGCTTGCCGCTATTGGTGTGGATGTATACTTTCAAACGGTTGTCGGGGATAATGCGAACCGAATGAAACAAGCGATAGAAACGGCTCGCAGCCGTGCAGATATTGTTGTTTTTTCAGGTGGAATCGGTCCGACTCAAGATGATATTACAAAGGAAGTTTTAGCCGATCTTCTGGGACTTAACCTTCTCATGGACCAGCGTTCCTTGGATCAAATTGAAAAAATGTTCACTAGACGCGGTACAGTAATGACGGAAAATAATAAACGTCAAGCTACTATTATAGAAGGAGCAAGTCCGCTGCTTAACGAAACGGGACTAGCACTTGGTAATGCGATCAGTCATGAAGGAACCCATTTTATTATTCTTCCTGGTCCTCCTAAAGAGCTGAAGCCTATGTTTACAAATCAGGTCTTGCCTTGGTTGTATCAGCATGTTTTAGCTGGCGAAATGCCAATATATTCAAAAATGCTTAAGTTTGCTGGTATCGGTGAATCCATGCTGGAGGACAAGCTGAAAGATTTGATTACAAGTCAAACGGATCCCACGATTGCGCCTTACGCCAGTGAAGGAGAAGTTACCGTACGAATCTCAACAAAGGCTCCAAGTGAAAGGGAAGCCATGGTGAAGCTAAACGAGCTTGAGCTACTCATTCAGCAACGTTTACCTCAGCATATGTATGCAAGCCATGATATTCCGATAGAACATGTTATCGTTGAGATGATGGCAGATCGTGAACAGACGCTGGCAGCAGCTGAGAGTTGCACAGGAGGACTCTTGATGGCCCTTCTTACTTCTATTCCAGGCAGTGGAACCATGCTCCGAGGTGGATTTGTATGCTATTCTAATGAAATGAAAGAGAAGCTTCTGAATGTGCCGCATCATTATCTTGAAGGAGAGGATGCGCCTGGGGCCGTGAGTCCTGAAGTCGCGAAAGTACTCGCAGAACAAGCTCAGATGATTACAGACTCAGATTACGGACTATCCATTACGGGTGTAGCAGGCCCAGGATATTCGGAGCGAAAAGAAGTCGGACTTGTATATATCGGTATAGCTGAACGAGGCAAGGAGACAGAAGTTCATGAGTTAAAACTGAGCGGTAATCGGGAAACGATTCGAATCCGTTCTGCCAAAACCATTTTATATCGTTTGTGGCGCCGACTGATTGAAAACGAAAAACTTAACTAGATGATCAGTTAATAAGTAGATAAATATAACAACTAGTAAAATAAATTTTATCAAATTTGTTTGACGCTTTTGTTTGGAACCAGTATACTACAAGTAATCGGAAGAACCGGGCGCAAATCAGATTTGCACAGGTTCTTCCTTTTTTTGTGTTCTGAAGATCAGCGGGCCCCTGATCTCTCAAAAAAACGAATGTATGTTCTCAAAAAATGCTTGGCAAACGAGTCCAAAGAGAGTATCATAGAGTTATAAACATAGAAGGATGTGAGTTTATTGTCAGATCGTCGTGCAGCGTTAGATATGGCGCTACGTCAAATAGAGAAACAATTCGGTAAAGGTTCAATTATGAAACTGGGTGAATCAACTCACATGCAAGTAGAAATTGTACCCAGCGGATCGATTGCTTTAGATATTGCACTAGGAACCGGCGGATTTCCAAGAGGTCGGATTATTGAAATATATGGACCAGAATCATCAGGTAAAACAACTGTTGCACTTCATGCTATTGCTGAAGTACAAAAGGCAGGCGGACAAGCTGCATTTATTGATGCAGAGCATGCGCTTGACCCGCAATATGCAAGTAATTTGGGCGTAAATATTGATGAATTGCTTCTTTCTCAACCAGATACAGGGGAACAAGGTCTTGAGATTGCTGAAGCTCTTGTAAGAAGCGGTGCTGTTGATATTGTGGTAATTGACTCTGTTGCAGCACTTGTACCTAAGGCAGAGATTGAAGGAGATATGGGGGATTCCCACGTAGGTCTCCAAGCTCGTCTGATGTCTCAAGCTCTTCGTAAGCTGTCTGGTGCGATCAGTAAGTCCAAAACGATTGCAATCTTTATCAATCAGCTTCGTGAAAAAGTGGGAGTTATGTTCGGTAACCCAGAAACAACACCAGGTGGACGTGCACTGAAGTTCTATTCCACAGTTCGTCTTGATGTGCGACGGATTGAAAGCATTAAGATGGGTAACGACGTTGTCGGAAACCGTACAAGAATTAAAGTAGTCAAAAATAAAGTGGCTCCTCCGTTTAAACAAGCCGAAGTCGACATTATGTACGGTGAAGGGATTTCCAAAGAAGGAAGTCTTATTGATATCGGTGCTGAACATGGGATTGTTGACAAGAGTGGCGCTTGGTATTCCTACAGCGGTGAACGTTTAGGCCAAGGCCGTGAAAATGCAAAACAATTCTTGAAAGAAAATGTTGCGATTGCTAATACAATTGAGCAAAAAATTCGTGAAGCGAGCAATTTGACAACGGTTGTTGAAGCTCCTTCTGATTCAGACAAGGCGAAAGAAGAGAAAGAAGAAAAAGAATTGTTTGAGGTTGAATAAGAGGATTTGCCGATTGTGAGAACAATAGTGTAAAGATAAGAAACCGCGGCTTATTTTTAGCTGCGGTTTTTTTGTTTTATGGCGTATGTCGGATAGACGATCGATAGTAGAACAAAGTATGGGGGGACGGGCTAAATTGAGAGAATACGAAGAGTTCGATAACAATGAAGAAGCGCAAAGAGGCGTGAGCCACTTTCCTGAGCAAAAGCTTGAAATTACCCGTGTAGAGAAGATGAAAGGACGCAATGCCAGGTATATCATCTATTTTGGTGAATACGAATTATCCGTTCTTGAAGATGTGATGATTAAATATCGAATGATAAAAGGGAACACTTTTCATAAAAATGAGCTGGAAGAAATCATAATTGCAGATGAAAGGCAGCGTGCTTATGTAGAGGGACTTCGTTTTCTCGGACGAAAAGCAAGGACGCGACATGAAATATCAAAAAAATTAAAAGAAAAAGAGTTTACATTACCTATTATTGAAGA
The DNA here is from genome assembly GCF_965111595.1 of Paenibacillus sp. Marseille-Q7038. Taxonomy (NCBI): domain Bacteria; kingdom Bacillati; phylum Bacillota; class Bacilli; order Caryophanales; family Paenibacillaceae; genus Paenibacillus; species Paenibacillus sp. Marseille-Q7038. Next base: position 987,498 of record NZ_CBCOOM010000001.1, read on the forward strand.
AATATTAACCAAACTTGAGCAAGAGGGACTCATTGACGATTCATTATATGCTAAAGAATGGACTAGACAGCGTATTTCAAATCACCGCAAGGGAAAACTGTGGGTAGGTCAAGAGCTTCGTCAAAAAGGCATTGCCAAAGATGATATCACAGAAGCACTTGGTGAAATTAGTGTGGAAGAAGAGTGGAACAGCGCTCTTATGGTTGGACGCAAAAAATGGAATCAGATCAAAGGTGATCTTACGGAAAAGAAACGTAAAACTTTCCCTTTTTTAATGAGAAGAGGATACTCTGGAGAAGTGACACGAAAGGTAATGACAGAACTTGTTCGAGAGAGCTCTGAGGAGGAACAGGAGTTTGATGAGGATTTTTAGGGAAAAAGTGGTGACCGAGGTCCCTAAAATGTTCATTCTCTTGACAATATCTTAACACGAATACTAAAATGTACATGAGCCTATGCAACAAAAAAAGTATTTTTTCCTTCCAAAAAAGTACAATTGTTGCAGAGTCTTGTATAAAGGTTGTAATGTAAGCCCGCCATGTCCTGCGGCGGTAGAGTGTACATGCCCTGGCGTGTACAAAAAAAGAAACAGTGATTTTCACTGTATGGATTTTTTTGTAAATGTGAAGTCTTGAAATGCAAAAAACAAAACATGAATATCCCAAGGAGAAATCCCTTGGAGGAATCAACGAGGAGGTGAACAGAATGGATGCTATCGCCTGGTTAATTCTCGTTGTTGCCGCTTTAGTTTTTGGGGTTATTGGGTTCCTTGCCGGATATTTTATTCGCAAATCTTTAGCTGAAGCTAAAATTTCCAGTGCTGAAGAAGCTGCAGTCCAAATCGTAGAAAATGCGAGAAAAGATGCAGAAGCACTGAAGAAAGAAACGGTACTTGAAGCGAAGGACGAAGTCCATCGTGTACGTACTGAAGCTGAAAAAGACATTCGTGAACGTCGAAATGAAATTCAACGACAAGAAAGACGATTGTTGCAAAAGGAAGAATCGCTGGATAAAAAAATGGATTCCTTGGAACGCAAAGAAGAACAAGTGGCCAACAAAGAGAAGCGAATTGATGAGACGCAGCAACAAATTGAAACAATCTACAAGAGTCAGGTAACGGAGCTTGAAAGAATCTCCAATCTGACGATGGAAGATGCTCGAAGCATCATTCTGTCCAACGTAGAGCAAGAAGTTCGTCATGAAACGGCTCAAATGATTAAGGATATTGAGCAACAAGCGAAAGAAGAGGCGGATAAGAAATCCCGCGAGATTATTACACTGGCTATCCAGCGTTGTGCAGCTGATCATGTTGCCGAGACTACCGTATCGGTCGTGACATTGCCTAACGAAGAGATGAAAGGACGTATTATCGGTCGTGAAGGCCGTAACATTCGTGCACTTGAAACCCTTACAGGGATTGATCTCATTATTGATGATACTCCGGAAGCAGTTATTCTCTCAGGCTTTGACCCAATTCGCCGCGAGATTGCAAGAACCGCCTTGGAAAAACTAGTGGCAGATGGACGAATCCATCCTGCACGTATTGAAGAGATGGTTGAAAAATCGCGTAAAGAAGTGGATGAACGTATTCGTGAATACGGTGAACAAGCTACCTTTGAGGTAGGAGTTCATGGATTACATCCAGATTTAATCAAAATTCTTGGACGACTTAAATTCCGTACCAGCTATGGACAAAACGTGTTGAAGCATTCGATGGAAGTAGCATACCTGACAGGGCTGATGGCTGGAGAACTTGGCGAAGATATCGTACTTGCCAAGAGAGCTGGTCTACTGCATGACATTGGTAAAGCACTGGATCACGAAGTGGAAGGTTCACACGTGGAAATTGGCGTGGAATTAGCGAAAAAATATAAAGAACATCCTGTTGTTATTAACAGTATTGCATCGCATCATGGTGATGAAGAAGCCACTTCTGTTATAGCGATGTTGGTCGGAGCAGCCGATGCTTTGTCCGCTGCAAGACCGGGAGCACGTCGTGAAACACTGGAGACTTACATTAAACGCTTGGAAAAACTCGAAGCGATCTCCGAATCATTTGATGGAGTTGAAAAATCTTACGCGATTCAAGCAGGTCGTGAAATTCGCGTCATGGTACAACCGGATAAGATCGATGATGCTGAAGCGTTCCGCTTAGCACGCGATATTTCGAAAATGATTGAGAACGAATTAGATTATCCAGGACATATTAAAGTAACGGTCCTCCGAGAAACACGTGCGGTAGAATACGCTAAATAAGAATGAAACGAAGAAAAGTGGCCGAGCTTCGGCCACTTTTCTCATTCATAGATGATTAATTTTCTCGTATATAGGTTAAAAGGAGGCAACACACATTAAAGTTCTATTTATCGGAGACATTGTTGGCAGCGTTGGTCGGAAAGCATTGAAGGAAAACCTTCCATTACTCAAAACAAAATATAATCCTCATATCATTATTGCGAATGGTGAGAATTCAGCATCGGGCAGAGGGATAACTCAGTCCATTGCCAGACAGTTCTTTGACTGGGGTGTTCATGGAATTACAATGGGGAATCACACTTGGGACAATCGTGATATTTTTGAATTTATCGATGATGAACCTCGCTTGATTCGCCCCGCTAATTTTCCGGAAGATTCTACACCAGGGAAAGGCCATGCTGTAATTAAGGCAAATGGGAAGGAATTGGCTATTGTTAATTTACAAGGCCGGACCTTTTTACCCGCGCTAGATGATCCTTTCCGCAAAGCTGATGAACTGGTAGATGAGCTCAAGAAGAAACATAAATGCATTCTCGTTGATTTTCATGCGGAGGCAACTTCTGAGAAAATAGCAATGGCCTATTATTTGGATGGCCGAGCTTCAATTGTGGTTGGTACACATACACATGTGCAAACCAATGATGAGCGAATACTAGAGGAAGGTACTGCGGCGATTACCGATGTTGGGATGGTCGGACCGAAAGATGGGATTTTGGGTATGGAACGGGAAGCTGTACTTCATAAATTTCTAACCAGTCTGCCAGTACGATTTAATGTGGACGAAGGAAAATGGCATTTCCACGCAGTTATTGTTGATATCGATGAAAACACGGGTAAAGCAACTAAGATTGAAAAAATCCGGTTGGTTGAAGATGAGTGGCGAATGGAATAAAGGATTCGTTAGACCTCTTTTGGCCAGGACGCTAGCACCTGATAAAAAGAAGGAATCTTTTACATTCTCGCGAATAACATTTATTAGAGTCTGTTCAATCAAAAGATCAAGCTAAAAACAATCGGGCGGACTATTGCATGTACCAAAGAGGGCGAGATATTCAGTTCAGATGCTGCATTTTCACATGTTGGACCATGTCGTGGAAACAATCCATCATCCTATTCCCAGGGGAGGTACTTACCATGGACGTATTAAAAGTTTCAGCCAAGTCCAATCCGAATTCAGTCGCAGGTGCATTAGCAGGTGTTCTAAGAGAACGCGGAAATGCTGAACTGCAAGCGATTGGTGCAGGAGCTCTTAATCAAGCAATAAAAGCAGTAGCCATTGCCCGGGGATTTGTGGCACCGAGCGGAGTTGATCTCATTTGTATCCCTGCCTTTACGGATATCGTAATCGACGGGGAGGACCGGACAGCAATTAAATTGATTGTAGAACCCAGATAAATAAGTAGTTATCTTAGCCTGTTTGCACTCGTTGCAAATGGGCTTTTTTGCGTATTCATGCATATAGAAAGAATGAGGATATGAATAGCTTCTTATGGCGGTAATGCGAAAAAGATGAAGGGAGTTCTTTTATGAAGTTAGATATTCCAGTTATTGATATGCACTGTGATGTACTGTATAAAATGCAGTTTGAACCAAGTCTCGACTTTCTAAACGATTCTGAACTAGATGTAACGATGAGCAGGTTGCAGGAAGGGAAAGTAGCGCTTCAAACATTTGCGATATATTTATCTGATCGGCTGGGTACACCGCGATTTGAACATGTCTATAAACAAATAGAGATATATGGCAGGCTAATCGAACAAAAGAGCAGTACGCAGGGTTTACGGCCTTTACGATGGAAACAAGATGCAGAGGAACTCCGTAATCTTATCTCCCAAGGTGAATGGCAGCAAAGGAATCAAATATGGAGTTTGTTATCACTTGAAGGTGTGGAGGGTCTTGAAGGGAAACTTTCTTATCTAGATCTCATTTATGAAAAAGGTGTTCGGTTTATTGGTGTCACATGGAATTATGCAAACTGGGCAGCAGATGGAATTCTGGAAGAACGAAATGGAGGCTTTACGAACAAGGGGAAAGCGCTCATTAAGAAATGTAATGATATAGGACTGATTTTAGATGTATCACACTTATCAGAGACGGGGTTTTGGGAGCTTGCAGATTTGTCGGAACAGCCGATGATTGCTTCCCATTCGAATGTAAGATCGATTTGTCCGCATCCTCGTAACCTTACAGATCATCAGATTCGTGCGCTCATTGCGCTGAATGGGCGAATCGGTATGACATTTGTGCCTTGGTTTGTGAAGAAGGAAGGGAAAGTTACAAAAACAGATCTCTTACAACATATTGATCACGTATGTGCTTTAGGAGGAGCAGACCATATCATGTTTGGATCGGACTTTGATGGTATTCATCAGTGGATAGAGGGTCTTGAACATTCTGGCAGGTATCCTGATTTGGTAGAACTACTGCTGAAATACTATCCCGAATCGTTAGTGAGACGGTTTATGTATGATAATATGCTTTCGTTTCTATGTGAAAATCTCAAGGATAAACCTAATTTAAAGTCTTAAAAAGCACTGAAATTGAAGGATGCCTTTTCAATTGGGTCTTAATATGGGTATAATATAGGACGGACCAAATATATAGACAGAGAATTAAGGAGTGTTATTTGAAATGACTAAAACAGTACCAGTAGGTGTGTCTGCACGTCACATCCATTTAACCCAAGAACATGTTGAAGCTTTGTTCGGAGCTGGATATCAATTGACTGAATTTAAACCGTTGTCCCAACCTGGACAATTTGCAGCAAACGAAACTGTTGCTGTTATTGGACCAAAAGGCCAATTTGATAAAGTAAGAATTTTGGGACCGGCACGTCCGGCAAGCCAATTGGAAATCTCTCGTACAGATTCTTTTGCAATCGGAGTAAAAGCTCCCGTTCGTGAATCCGGAAGTATTGAAGGTACACCTGGTGTAACTCTAAAAGGACCAGCAGGCGAAGTGACTTTGGAAGAAGGCGTGATTGTAGCTGCAAGACACATTCATTTCCATACTTCTGATGCAGAAAAATGGGGCATTAAAGATAAAGAATTGTTAAAAGTTCGTCTTGGCGGAGAACGTGGTCTTGTTCTTGAAAATGTCATTGCACGCGTATCTGATTCCTTTGCTCTTGATATGCATATTGATACAGATGAAGCAAACGCAGCTGGTGCTAAAACTGGTGATGTAGCTGAAATTATTGGCTAAGCATTTGTCCTTATAAGTACTAAATAAGTAAGGGTTGTTTCTATGGATTTTTTAATCCAGAAGGGACAACCCTTTTTTGTATGTTTAGGATGGGGAAGTACGGTAGATATGCACTGTGAATCATGATATAATTTGATGTAATGCCTTTTTGAGTTGGATATTGATGATCGATGATGGATAGGAAATACGAAATAGATTTAGCGTAAGGAGTGACCGATCTACCATGACGAAAGATACAAAGGATTACTCCAAGTATTTTGATTTTTCGGATGCAAAAGTACTCTCTGAAGATGAATTCGGCAAAAAAATCCGAATTCGTGGACGTGAAATCAATATTATATCGGAGCCTAATCACAAACGCGAGAAACAACGGGGGAAAGAGAATATTCAGGTGTTGTATGATAATGCGATTCCTGAAGAACTAAAAGCAATCGGTAAAGGAAAACACTATCTGGTATATACTTATGGATGCCAGATGAATGAGCATGATTCTGAAACGATCAAAGGGATGCTGGAAGAGATGGGGTATCAGCCGACCGAAGATCGTAAGGAAGCGGATATTATTCTTTTAAACACTTGTGCAATCCGTGAAAATGCCGAAGACAAGGTATTCGGTGAATTAGGTCATCTAAAACATCTGAAGACGGAAAAACCGGATTTGTTACTTGGTGTATGTGGATGCATGTCACAAGAAGAAAATGTAGTAAACCGTATCCTGCAGAAGCATGGGTTTGTCGATATGATTTTTGGAACACATAATATTCACAGACTGCCTTATCTAATCAAAGAAGCTTACTTTAGCAAGGAAATGGTTGTTGAAGTGTGGTCCAAAGAAGGCGATATTATTGAAAATATGCCTAAGAAACGTCAAGGTTTGCGCGCATGGGTTAACATTATGTATGGATGCGACAAATTCTGTACTTACTGTATTGTTCCATTTACGCGCGGGAAAGAGCGCAGTCGCCGGCCTGAAGATGTAATTGCGGAAGTCCGTGACTTAGCTCGCCAAGGTTTTAAAGAAATCACTCTGCTAGGGCAGAACGTGAATGCCTACGGTAAAGATTTTACGGATATAAAATATGGTTTTGGTGATCTCATGGACGAGATTCGCAAAATTGATATTCCAAGAGTGCGTTTTACAACTTCGCATCCGCGTGATTTTGACGATCATCTCATTGAAGTACTTGCCAAAGGCGGAAATCTGGTGGAACATATTCACCTTCCGGTGCAATCGGGTAGTACTGAAGTGCTGAAAAAAATGAGTCGCAAGTATTCTCGTGAACGTTATCTTGAGCTTGCACACAAAATTAAACAAACAATCCCTGGTGCTGTCCTGACAACGGACATCATTGTTGGTTTCCCTGGGGAGACGGATGAACAGTTTGAAGATACACTGTCACTCGTTCGGGAAGTGGGATTTGACTTTGCATATACCTATATTTATTCACCTCGTGAAGGAACGCCGGCAGCCGTAATGGAAGACAATGTTCCGATGGAAGTGAAGAAAGAACGTCTACAGCGTTTGAACAAGGCGGTTCAAGAATACAGCTTTGAAGCACACGAGCGAATGAAAGGACAAATTGTCGAAGTTCTTGTAGAAGGAGAAAGCAAGAATAATGACGAAGTACTGTCTGGTCGAACTCGTGGAAACAAACTTGTTCATTTTGAAGGACCAAAAGAATTAATCGGTACTTTTGTACAAGTAGAAATTAAAGATGCTAAATCCTGGTATATTAAAGGTGATTGGCTCCCTTTACCACAAGCGGCAAATAACTAATATACAACAAGAGATACATTGCAATATGAGTCAACCTAACAGAATGGAGCGATCATTATGGAAAGCGATCAACTGAAAGTCAATCAATATGGTATGCCTTCATTTCGAACGCGGGATCTCATTATACGCGATGATATTATGAATAAGGCCAAAGAGCTCGCTGATTTAATCGGTACGAGCGAAGAAGTTCAACATTTTAAACAAGCTGAGTCTAAAATTCAAGAACATGAGCGAATTCAAGGACTCATCCAAAAGATGAAAAAGAAACAGAAGGAAATTGTAGCTTTTGAGTCATTTCAAAATAAAGAAATGGTTGCGAAGATTGAAGCTGAGATCGAGCAACTGCAGGATGAGATTGATGGCATTCCGCTGGTGACTGAATTCCAGCAAAGCCAAAGTGATATAAACTATTTATTACAGCTTGTGATGTCAGTTATCCACGATACGGTCTCTGAGAAAGTGAACGTGGAGACAGGAACGGATGCACCTCCATCACGATGTGATTAATACAGTAAGGGTGCGGAAATGTTTCCGTGCTCTTTTTCTGTATCATTAAATAGATGACAAGAGTAGAGCATAGGATACAGGGTATTCTAAAGTACGAACAGCATGAGGGGAGTTACACAGATGAAGATAATCGAACAGATGGTTCAAGATGCAGATGACCGTTTTTGGGGACTATTAGGTTGCAAATTGATTCAAGCCACAGAGAACAAAGTTACGGTTTCTATGATTGCGGAGAAAAAACATACGAATTCTATGGGAATCGTACATGGGGGAGTCTTATCGTCCCTAATGGATCAAACAATGGGAATGGTAGCGGTAGCGAAAAAACAAATGGATAACTGTGTTACTACAAATCTAAACGTTCATTATTTAGCACCGATGCATGAAGGGGAACTTTTGGTAACAGCCGAAGTGATTCATGAAGCGGGAAGAAGTTTAACAACAAGAGCAGAAGTAAAAAACGCAGATGGAGCGTTAGGCTGTATGGCTACAGCTTCCTTCCGTTTAGTTGTGCCTAAGAAATAAAGGAGTAAGCAAGATTAGCTTGCCCTCATATGGATACGGTTGACAAACAAGATAATGATGTCATAATGAAAATATCAAAATGAAATCATAGCGGTGATAATAGATGAACGAGGAAATCAACCATTTTGCAGGAAATAATGATCCGGATCGTATCCTTCAAAAAAAGAAATATCGGACACCTGATGGTGTACCAGCGGACATTGTTATGTTTACATTAACGAAGCGTGAGCGTAAGACGGTCACCAAAACGCTTCCCATTAGAGAACTTAAGGTGATGCTGATTAAACGTAAATCTTGGCCTTTTGCTGGAAAATGGGCATTGCCAGGCGGATTCTGCCAAGAGAATGAATCTATTTACGATGCAGCAAAACGTGAGCTCATGGAAGAGACCGGTGTAGACGGCGGACATCTAGAGTATCTTGGAGTATATAGTCGACCAGGAAGAGACCCGCGCGGCTGGATTATCTCTCATGCGTTTTTTGCTCTCGTGGAAGAATGGATGCTCGAACATAGGCAAGTAACAGATGGCGCAGAAGAAGTAGGGCTATTTACGATAGAAGAAGCACTGCACAAGCTGGAACTTGGCTTCGATCATCGAACGATCATAGAAGATGCCTATAGAAGGATACAAGAGCAGATGCTGCAAACAACCATTGCAAGGCAATTTTTGCCTCGGCATTTTACGCTTAGTGAATTATATCAGGTTATTCAGAGTGTCGTTCCTGATTTTGAGGAACCAAATTTCATTCGTAAAATCACTTCAACGAGAAGCCGCAAGGGAATTATTGAAGAAGTGAGAGATGAAGAGGGAAATCCGCTTAGCTCGAATCAGTATTCTCAGCGTCCTGCGCAGCTCTACCGATTTACTGACCTGAGGCCGAGAATATCCATTTATACGTAAAGAATAGAGATGAGGAGTGAAAAGGATGAAAGCTTTGATCGTCATTGACTACACAAAAGATTTTGTGGATGGTAATTTACCCGTAGGGGAACCCGCAATCGCTATTGAGGAAAGAGTCGTGGACATTACAAAACAGTTTATACATAATAATGATTATGTTGTAATGGCCGTTGATTTACATGATGAGAAGGATCACTTTCATCCCGAAACTTCGTTATTTCCACCCCATAATATACGAAATACAGCGGGGAGAGAACTTTACGGCAGGCTTGGCACATTGTATAAAGACAATAAAGAATCCATTTATTTTATGGACAAAACACGATATAGTGCCTTTGCGGGCACAGATCTTGAGATGAAACTACGTGAGCGCAGAATTACCGAGGTTCATTTGATTGGGGTATGTACCGATATATGTGTACTCCATACCGCAGTTGATGCATACAACAAAGGTTTTTCCATCACGGTATATGAGGATGCAACTGCCAGTTTTAATGCAGAAGGTCATGTGTGGGCACTGGGACATTTTAAGAATAGTCTAGGTGCAACCGTGACGAAGCAGACCCAATAATCATACCAAAGAAATTGTTTGCGGCTTCACTAGAGGCCTGAGAGGATGAGACAGATGCAAACCACAAGCCTGGCATTACATACGGATAAATATCAAATTAATATGATGTACGCGCATTGGGTGAACGGAACTCACAAACGCAAAGCCGTATTTGAGGCTTATTTCCGCAGGTTGCCTTTTAAAAATGGTTATGCCGTTTTTGCAGGACTTGAACGGATTGTACATTATATTAGTAACCTCAGGTTTACAATGGAGGACATTAAGTATTTATCCAGCCAGGAGGAAAATTATGATCCGGCATTTCTTGAAGAATTGCTGCAGTTTACTTTCCAAGGCACGATTTATGCAATGAAAGAAGGAGCACTCGTATTTCCAGATGAGCCGTTAGTTCGCGTCGAAGGAAATATTATGGAAGCCCAACTTGTTGAGACGGCGATCTTAAACTTTATGAATTATCAAACATTGATCGCTACCAAAGCTTCTCGGATAAAACAAGTTTCCGGCGATAATAAATTACTAGAGTTTGGCACAAGAAGAGCACAAGAAGCGGACGCAGCAATTTGGGGAGCTCGTGCTGCTTATGTAGCAGGTTTTGATGCAACGTCTAACATGCTTGCGGGTGAGCAGTTTGGCATTCCAACAGCAGGTACGCATGCGCATTCTTGGGTTCAAAGTTTTGAAAGTGAGCAGGAGGCATTTGATGCCTATGCCAAAGTAATGCCAGACCAGGTAACACTTCTCGTGGATACTTTTGATACACTCGGAAGCGGTGTGCCTCATGCCATTGAGACGGCGAAAAAACTAGAAGCCAAAGGTAAGAAAATGAATGCGATTCGGCTCGATAGTGGTGACCTTGCGTACCTATCTATACAAGCAAGAAAAATGCTTGATGAAGCCGGTTTTCCATATGTTAAAATTGTCGCTTCTAATGATCTGGACGAACACACCATATTCAATCTAAAAGCTCAAGGGGCACAGATTGACACTTGGGGCGTGGGTACTCAGCTCATTACAGCAGCGGATCAACCTTCACTTGGCGGCGTCTATAAGTTAGTAGAACGTGAAGTAAGCGGGGGCATGCAGCCGACAATCAAAATCTCTGCGAATCCCGAGAAGGTAACAACACCCGGCAAAAAAGAAGTGTACCGGCTTGTAGATCCTAAAACAAACAAAGCCATCGCTGATTATATCTGTTATCCCGACGATGAACAGCCAAAGCAGAAAGAACCATTACAACTATTTAATCCCGTACATCCTTACATGAAGAAGACGATTAAGGATTACGATGTTGTGACGATGCTTGAGCCTATATTTGTTGATGGGAAGAAAGTCTACGAACTTCCAACGTTAGAACAAATTCGCGAGTACCATCGTGAGCAGATCGGTATGTTCTGGCCGGAATATTTACGTAAGTTAAATCCGGAAATCTACCGGGTGAACATTAGCCCAGCTGCATGGAATCTAAAACAAAAAATGATTTCGGATTATATTCAATCTTAATGAATTCAACCGTAAAGGAATTCGTGAGGAAAGGTCGCCCTAAAGGCGGCCTTTTTCTCTTGTACAAACATTGACTTGAAACTCTGACTGATTTACCCGGGAAATAATTGCTCTTATTTTTAGGAGATTATTTCTCGGGAAAGCGCACGAGTTGGCATTTCCCGTCAAAATACTACGAACCTTGCCACATAGAAGTAGAATTGTGTCTATGCGTTTCTCGTCTTATATATAGGGTAATTTTTATAAAGGGTTGTTATATAACTCATGGAAAATGGTAGTAAGTTGTGTAACAATGGGTGCATGTAAAGTATACAAAAATGGATAAAGAGGAGAGATCAAGAAATGAACGAAGTGAAAAATCAGATGTTTCAAGCATATATAGTTCGTAAGGATGACAATGGGTTTCGGGCTGGGGTGGAACAACTTACACTAGCTGACTTGCCTGAAGCAGACGTTACGATTCAAGTGGAATACTCCAGTGTCAATTATAAAGATGGACTAGCTAGTATAGAAGAAGGAAAAGTCGTTCGTGGATATCCGGTTATTCCAGGGATTGATCTCGCAGGAACCGTGCTTGAGTCATCAGATGATAGATTTAAAAAAGGAGATAAGGTACTCGCAACAGGTTATGAGCTGGGTGTAAAACACTTTGGCGGTTATAGCCCATATGCGAAAGTGCCTGGTGATTGGCTTGTATCTCTGCCTGATGGTTTAACAACAAAAGAAGCCATGGCGATTGGTACAGCAGGATTTACGGCTGCGATGTCCGTAGAGAGTCTGCTGCGTACAGGTATAAATCAAGACTCCGGCCCGGTTCTTGTAGCGGGTGCGAGCGGGGGTGTTGGAAGTATGGCAATTTCGATATTGTCTGCCCTTGGTTTTGAAGTAACCGCAAGTACGGGGAAGAAAGAACAGGAAGAGGAACTACTTCAGAAGCTTGGAGCAACGCAGGTAATAACGCGAGAAGAAGCTTATGAGACGGGAAAAGGGCCTTTATCTGCCGAACGTTATGCAGGGGGCGTTGATCCTGTAGGAGGAAAAATGCTGCAGAGTGTGCTTGGATCCGTGAAATACGGGGGCGGAGTGGCTCTCTCTGGTATGACAGGCGGTTATGAGTTTGAATCTAGTGTCATTCCGTTTATTCTGCGCGGGGTTCAGCTCATAGGTATTGATTCCGTATATTGCCCGGCTGATAGACGCGCTCAGCTTTGGAAGCATCTCGCTAAAGAATGGAAACCGAAATCAGCGCTGCAGCGGGGCGTAAATGAAATCACCCTTGAAGAACTACCAGTTACGCTAAGTCGGATCTTGGATGGTAAAGCGGTAGGGCGTACTGTTGTGAAGTTGTCATAGAATAAGAAGGATATGGCTGTAAAGTAACGATAAAAAAGACGTTTTACGAATGAGCTAAGCTCGCTTCTACTCCCATTAAATAAACAAGGCAACTGATGCTAGCGACAGTATGCCTTGTTTGTTGTGTGTCTATAGGTTAACTGTTCTTGTAGATCTCTCGCATAATATGACGTAATTCTGGAGCAATAATTCGGGTGATGGCGAGCTTTACTGCACCCCTCGATCCTGGCATTGAAAATATAGCTTTAGAACCGATTGTACCCCCAACCGCTCTGCTTAAAATAGCAGCTGTGCCGATATCCTCAGTAAAACTAAGGTACCTGAATATTTCTCCAAATCCCGGAAGTTCCTTGTCGAGCAGAGAGTGTACTGCTTCGTATGTATTGTCACGCGGTGAAATTCCTGTACCCCCCGTTAGTAATATAGCCTCAATATCATCTCTCACTACGGCTTGATGAATGACAGAGTGTATAGTAGCCGTCTCATCAGGGATAATGATATAATCGACAACAGCGTAGCCGTTTGTAAGAAGAAGTTCCTGCATGAGCTGTCCACCGGTATCTGTATCCTTGGTACGTGTATCCGATACCGTAATAACCATACAGTTTACACTAGTTGGCGCCTCCTGTTTGTGTTCTTCGACAGAATTCATAAAAATCAATCCTCCAAATTCAAGATATGAATCTACTTTAGTCGATTACTTCAGTAGACGCAAACGAAGCGGATATTTGTTAGGTATTAGAAGACAGATAAAGCAGCTACATAATAAATACGATGAATCATTTATTACTTGAATAAAATGAAATGCACCTGATGGGAAGGAAGTAGGAAAGATGACAATAGAGCAAAATACTAACAATAAGACAATACCTGTATATATTTTATCGGGATTTTTAGGAAGCGGAAAAACAACATTATTAGTAAAGCTGCTTGCATATTGGAAAAGTAAAGGAATGACTCCTGCAGTTGTAATGAATGAGCTGGGGGAGGTCAACCTAGACGGTGAGCTTATTGGAAAAGATGTAAACATGGCTGAAATACTTGGTGGATGTATCTGCTGTTCTGTACGAGGTGACCTTGCTCCGCAGCTTGTGGAATTGGTACAGAGTTCCTCTCCTGATGTGATTGTGATCGAAGCAACGGGAGCTGCAAATCCAGTAGAAATTTTAGATGGGATTGCGGACACTTCTTTATATGTGAAACTTGAAATAAGAGAACTAATCTCTGTTGTAGACAGCATTCACTTACTCGATACGTACAGGAAGCAGAAGGGCAAAACTTATCGCTTGATGCAAGAGCAAATTCGTGCTGCTTCTCAGTTGCTGCTGAACAAAATTGATCTTGTTACGGAAGAGGAACGTCAGGAGCTGGGGGAGTGTTTACGCAGATGGAACCCGCATGCTGAGATTCATATGACGAACTACTGTGCCACTCCTCCTACAGCGATCCTAAGAGAGAACGAGCTTCCAGGAGTGTCGGCTGAACACCGTTCTGTAGCCGCAAATGAGGTAAGTGATAACAGCTCAGAATCTGATCACTCTCATTCACATGATCACGTAATGGCTTATACTCATTATTTCTCAAAACCCATTAATAGTGTGCAGTTCGAATCATGGCTAAAGCAGTTACCAAGAGATATCTACCGTGCCAAAGGGATTGTTACTTTTTCGGATACCAACAGTCGGTTTTTGTTTCAGTTTGCTTATCGTGAAACAGATTTCACGAAGCTTGGAAGCAGCGATCGTTTAGAAGATGTAGGTGTTTTCATCGGAGAACATTTTTCCAAAACAGAGATAAAGCGTTCATTACAGCAGCTTGAAGCTTATGGAGAAACTGCGGAATGAAAAATATAACGTAAAAAGTCGAATCTTAAGTATTGTCATTGCATATTGATTAGCGTATCCCTTCTTCGGGTAATAGAAGAACAAATAGCGAATACGCGGAGGTATATCACAATGACAATGACAAACTTAGAGATTGAAAAGCAAACTCAAATTGCAGCATGTATTGAAGCAATGAATGCGTGTAATAAATGCTATGTATCCAGCCTAAAAGAATATGACCTAGCTTCCCTGTGGGAAAGCATGAAGTATAATAAAGAAGCAGCCGAAATTTGCAGCTTTGCAGCAGCAGCCCTTAGCCGTGGAACGGTATTTGAACAAGAAATTCTGGCTCTCGTAGTAAAAGCTTGTGAACAATGTGCAAATGAAAGCGAAAAATTCGAACATATTCATTGTCAAAGCAGTGTAGAAGCATGCCGCCGTTGTGCAGAGATCTGCTCAACAATGAGCATGGCCGTATGATGTGTTGTTCCCTTATATATGTGAGTAGGGAAGAGAAGTAGCAGAAGAAGGAGTTTATCCTTGTTCTGCTTTTTTTAATTTTCATTATCATCCGAATCATGACTGTTTTAACTTTGTTAAAGGATCGAAAATTTTAGTTAAACGGAGTCTTCATCACAAATAATAATTCACTAAAAAAGTTGCACTTTAGCAAAACTAAATATATAATATTACAAAATTATACATTCGATGATCAAGAGAGTAATCCAGGACACCGTATTGTTAGCGAACCGGGATGGTGGAAGCCGGTATGCAGGATCTGGTATGAAACGCACTTGGGAGATGGTATGCCGAAATCGCAGTAGGCGTATCCGGTCATTGCGGACGTTACCCGCATATAAGGGGGATAGACACATCTTTTTCGTTATGTTTTTCGCAGAAACGAATCGGTGATCTTTTCACATAGAGTGGTACCGCGGGAATAATAGCTCTCGTCTCTGATAAACAGAGATGAGGGCTTTTTTTGATATCCAATTTTAAAGGAGTGTAGAAAGGATGTTAACGAAAAAGATAGCTGGGATTTTAGATTTACATCTAGATATGACAGCACATGAGATAGAATCTATGTTAGAACAACCACCTCATCCTGAAATGGGTGATGTCGCCTTTCCCTGTTTTTTGCTGGCTAAATCACTGAAGAAATCCCCTGCAATTATAGCAGCTGAACTGGCAGCTTCTATTCAAGAATCCGGAATAACAGCAGTGGCGGCGGGTCCATATGTCAATTTCTTTTTTCAGCGGAGTACTGCTGCCGAGGCAATATTTGCTCAGTTAAGTGAACCGGACTTTGGGAAGCTTTCTATAGGGGAAGGGAAAAAAGTAGTCATCGATATGTCTTCTCCCAATATTGCTAAACCTTTTGGAGTAGGTCATCTTCGTTCAACCGTTATTGGTGCCGCTCTATGTAGAATGTACGAAATGGCAGGATACGGCGTAGAAAATGTAAATCACCTTGGAGATTGGGGAACCCAGTTTGGTAAACAAATTGCAGCTTATAAAAGATGGGGGAATGACGAGAAGTTGGCGAAAGAACCCATCAAGGAATCACTTAACTTATATGTTAAGTTCCATGATGAAGAAGAGCATGATCAAACGCTTGGCCCAGAAGCAAGAGAGTGGTTTCGTAAGTTAGAACAAGGTAATGAGGAAGCCATCCGATTGTGGAATTATTTTATTGAGATCAGTATGCAGGAATTTGAACGGATGTATAAGCGTCTTGGCGTAGACTTTGACCATGTTCTTGGCGAAAGCTTCTATATCGATAAAACGGCAGGGATTGTGACAAAGCTTCAGGAGTCGGGTCTGCTTATCGAAAGCGATGAAGCGCTCGTTGTCCCGCTGGAAGAGGAGGGAATGCCGCCTTGTCTTATTATTAAGCAGGATGGAACGACGATTTATCCTACAAGAGATCTCGCGACAGCTTTTTATCGCCATGAAGAAATGGGCGCAGATGAAATTCTTTATGTCGTCGGTGCGGAGCAAAAACTTCATTTTCAGCAGGTCTTCGCTGTTCTTCACAAGTTGGGAAAGTCTTGGGCGGAAGACTGCATCCATGTTCCATTTGGTTTAATGAAATTTGAAGGGCGCAAAATGTCCACGAGACGGGGAAAAGTAGTTTTTCTGGAAGAGGTTCTTGATGAAGCCGTTCAGCGGGCACGTGAAATTATCAATTCCAAAAATCCAAATCTGCCAAATGCAGAAGAGGTAGCAGAGCAGGTAGGAATAGGAGCGATTGTATTTGGAGATCTCAAAAATCATCGGTTAAATGAAATCGATTTTTCACTCGAAGAGGCGCTTAGTTTTGAAGGGGAAACCGGTCCATATGTGCAATATACGTATGCAAGAATTCAAAGCCTGCTTACAAAAGCACAGGAAATCGTTCCACAAGGGAATACAAGATCCTATACATCGTTAGATAAAATATCAATAAGTGATGCTGCTTGGCATTTGTTAAAACACCTCTCTAGATACCCTGAGTATCTTGAAAAAGCAATCCGTTTAAAAGAACCTTCTGTACTCGCAAGGTATGTTATCGATACGGCTCAGTTATTCAATCGTTTATATCATCAAGAACGTATTTTGGACGGTGAGCCGCAAGAGCTGGAGTATAAGCTATATATAGCACAAGTAACAGGTCAACGGATTCAGCAGATCCTCACCTTGCTTGGAGTGAAAACACCGGAACGTATGTAGTCTATAAATGTGCAGCGAGGAGGAGCGGTCTTGGTCATTCAATTAAATGAAGTATCAAAAAAATATGGGGAGAAAGCTGTTATCTCAAATATTTCTCTGCAAGTTGATCAGGGAGAGTGCCTCGTGCTGATGGGTCACAATGGATCAGGAAAAACCACCCTCCTTGAACTGCACCCCAAATGTTAGACATTAACTAACATTGGAGGTGCAGTTTTTATATGGCTAAGTTTAGTTCAGATAAAAAATTACAAGCAGTTATGCGTTATCAAAATGGATCGGAAGGAATAAAATCGATTGCGAAATCGATAGGAATCCATCATTCTGTCTTATTAAATTGGATTAAGCAATATGAGCACCATGGTGAAGAAGTTTTTAAAAAGCGCTATACACCGTATTCCATACAGGATAAACTAGACGTACTTAATTATATGAACGAATTCGGGACGTCTGCTAGAGAAACGGCTGCAATATTTAATATTGCAAGTCATAGCACCATTTTAAGCTGGCAAGAGAGCTTAAAATCACATGGAATGGACGCCCTAAGACCAAAGAAAAAGGGGCGTCCATCCGTGAAAAAAGAATCGATCAAACGAAAGAATCAAACGTTAGTAGAAGGGTCCGTAGAGGCCTTACAGGCAGAAGTGGAACGTTTACGAATGGAAAATGAGTATTTAAAAAAGTTAAATGCCTTAGTTCAAAACAAGAAAAAATCACCAAGGAAGACAAAGTAAAGGTCATCTATGAATTAAGGCATAAATACTCGGTGAAGGCGCTTGTGGCATTTGCTGCTATTCCACGAAGCACATATTACGATGTAGTGAAGAAGCTAGATCGTCCAGATCCAGATGCTGACTTGAAGGCTGAAATCAAAGCGATTTACGAGGAACATGAAGGTCGATATGGCTATCGTCGCATTCGAGATGAACTAGCCAATCGTGAGCAAAAGGTGAACCATAAGAAAGTGCAGCGTATCATGAAAGAATTAGGCTTAAAAAGCGTAGTTCGCATGAAAAAATATAAATCGTACAAAGGAACGGTGGGCAAAATTGCGCCAAATATTCTAAACCGTAACTTTACGGCAGAAGCTCCGAATGAAAAGTGGGTTACGGATATTACAGAATTTAAATTATTTGGTGAGAAGCTCTATTTATCAACTGTGTTAGACTTGTTTAACGGAGAAGTTATTACCTATACAATCGGCTCTAGACCAACGTATTCACTTGTTTCAGAGATGTTAGAAAAGGCTTTAGAACGTCTCCCGAAAAAACATAAACTATTGATACATTCAGATCAGGGATGGCACTATCAAATGAAGCAATATCGTCATGCCCTTGAATCAAGAAGAATTATTCAAAGTATGTCACGTAAAGGAAACTGTTACGACAACTCTGTAATGGAGAACTTCTTTGGCATTATGAAGTCAGAGTTCCTCTATTTAAAGGAATTTGAAAGTATAGAACATTTTAAATCAGAATTAGAAAAATATATCAATTACTATAATATGAAACGGATCAAGGCAAAATTCAAAATGAGTCCAGTGCAATACCGAACTCATTTTGAAAAAGTTGCCTAATGAAATAACCGTGTCTAACTTTAAGGGGTCACTTCACCTTCGATTGCTCGCAGGGCTAATCTCCCCAACAGAAGGAAAAGTGCTCAGGACAATAACTGAGGGTAATAAAAAGACATCGGCAAGAAAAACAGGATATGCGATTGATCGTTTACCCGTAACAAATTTTACAGCAGAAGATTATTTACTTGCCATGGGTGCAATGCAAGGTCTCAGTAAAAAGGATATTCTATATCAAACGGGTATGTGGTTTGAATTATTTGGACTTACGGAGGATAAAAACGAGCTGATTGCTTCTTATTCGAAGGGAATGAGACAGAAGGTAAATATCATGCAAAGTTTGTTAGGTGATCCAGAACTTTTGCTGCTCGATGAGCCTTTGTCTGGATTAGATCGGAATTCACAGAAGAATTTGATCGAATTACTATCAGCATATAAGAAAACAAAGATGACCTTAGTGTTTGCTAGTCATGAACATCTAATTGTAAGCAAACTTGCAGATCGAGTAGTTGAACTGGAAAGAGGAAAGTTGATGCGAATGCTGCAGCCAGAAGAAATAGTAACATTTGATACCGTTGTGGTTCGAGTTACTAATCTATCCGAAGCAGACGCAAAAGTCATTTCTACTGCTGAAGGTATCATTGAACTCAGTAGACAGTCAAAAAAAGAAGCTGAGCCCGAAGTAACGATTATCATGCACGGAAGCCATAGCGATATTTTACTAGCACATATTCTAGCAAAAGGCGGATCGATACAATCCGTGATCAGAGAAGGAAAATAAACAATTTTGAAAGGAGGGAAAAGGTTGATCTTATCTAATATAACGTATCTTCTACGTACCTATCTGAGATCAAGTGCTTATTTTGTACCTTGTTTTCTGTACGTTTTAATTACGATGCTATTGTATTCCTATAAGCCGAACCCGATTGCTGATAGTTACAGTATATCGGCAATATTTCTCTTTTTTTGTATCATGCTGGGTAGGAAGAAGTTTATATCATGCAGAAAGCCCGGATCAGCGGGCTATTACGCTTACGCATTCCCCACATAGGTGGAAATACTATTTATCCGAATGGTTATCTGCCATCGTAGTGACCTTCTTGTTAGCGACCATAGCCATCCTGTATCCGGTTCTCACGATGATGTTTCAAGATTTCCCAAGTGCGAAAGAATGGGTTGCAGCAATCACTGGTCATTTCACAGTAGGAATTTTAGGAACATCTTTAGCACTGCTAACCCAGCGAAGTATGATTCCTCAATTGAATTATGGATTAAATCTCCTTATCGTATGGTCTCTTGTAGGCATATTGCATACACAATTGATAGCATTCCTACCTGATTCCGTCCTGTTTATCAGCTGGATTTTGCCTCCTGTATTACCGCTTATTCAACAAATGCTAGCACTTGAATCTATATGGCCTATGTTAGGTTTGGAAATTTATTCAATTGTATACGCTATTATCTTAGGTTCATGTTATGTTTATCTATCTTCTAAAAAAAGAGATGTCATGTTATAACGCTTACATCTTTTTTTAATTTTATATGTAAACGCTATCTTTCTTGGTTCATTGTTTTTTTAGTGAAAAAACGTTATTTTGTGTTACGATTACTTACATTATCATTGATTTTTATCAAATATCGTTAATTACATATATAGTTTCTTCTCCAAGAAAATTTTACAATATAAACAAGAGGAGGGGGAACAATGGCACAGATCTCTACGGACACTAGATTGGCGGAGCGCAAAAAACCAAGAGGTCTAGCGGTTCGGTTAAGAAAACAATGGGAGCTCCAGCTTATGGTGATTCCAGCGCTGATTCTTGTATTCATATTTAGCTATATTCCGATGTATGGAGTGCTGATGGCTTTCCAGGACTACAGTATTTTTGATGGATTTTGGGCGAGCCCTTGGGTAGGATTTAAACATTTTGAAATGTTCTTTAATGCACCAGAATTCTGGACAATTATGAGAAATACGTTGGTCATTAGTGCGTTAAAGTTAATGATTGGTTTTCCTGCCCCCATTATTCTAGCCCTGATGTTAAATGAAGTTAAGCAAATGGCATTTAAGCGAGTGATTCAGACCATTAGTTATTTACCTCATTTTCTGTCTTGGGTTATCGTTGCAGGATTTGCCATGTCGATTCTTTCAACGGACAACGGTAGTTTGAATATCCTCTTACAATCACTGCGTGTAATTGATGAACCTATTGGATTCCTTGGTACAGCTGATTATTTCTGGACAATTCTTGTAAGCACCAATGTATGGAAAGAAATAGGTTTTAACTCGATTGTATACTTAGCAGCAATCGCAGGAATTAACCCAAGTCTATATGAAGCAGCAGAGATGGACGGTGCAAGCCGCTTGAAACAAATTTCATTCATTACGATACCTTCTATTATGCCCGTGATTATCATCTTCTTTATTCTTGCGATCGGTAACCTGCTAAATGCGGGTTTCGAAGACATCTTGTTGCTTGGATCAAACCCGGTTCTTCGAGATGTTTCCGATGTTATTGACACTTATGTTTACCGAATTGGTATAGAGAATCAGCGTTTTTCTTACGCTACAGCGGCTGGACTGTTTAAAGCCGTTATCAGTGTAACTCTACTTACGGTAGCTAACTATATCGCACGTAGATCGGGGAATAGCTTATGGTAGGTTTAATCGTGCAACAAGGAGACATGTCGCAAGGGGGGCAACTAGATGAAACACCGAAGTTTGAATGATCGATTGATGATGTTTATCATCTACACGCTTCTTATTTTACTAGGGTTCTCGACATTCTATCCTTTCTGGAATGCGCTGGTGGTTTCCTTTAATGAAGGGATGGATACGGCGCTTGGAGGTATAACCTTTTGGCCCCGGGAATGGACACTCGAGAACTACAGCATTGTATTCCAAGATAGCAGAATAATAAATGGATTTTACATATCTATCATGAGAACACTGATCGGTACTCTATTTTCCATTTTGCTTACTGCTTTGCTTGCTTTTGCGATGTCCAAACAGGATCTTATCGGTAAGAAATATTATATGATCTTCTTTATCGTAACCATGTATTTCAGTGGTGGTTTGATTCCTACCTTTCTCGTAGTTCGCAGTCTTGGATTAATGGATTCTTTCTGGGTGTTCATCATCCCGACGTTAATCAGTGCATGGAACATGATCATTTTCCGAACCTTCTTCCGTGGATTGCCGGATGGTTTGCTGGAGTCTGCCCAGATTGATGGGTGCGGTCATTTTAAAACCTTTTTCCGCATTGTCCTTCCGCTCTCCGGTCCGGTTATCGCGACACTATCGTTATTCACTGCGATCTTCCACTGGAATGAATGGTTTCTACCAAGTATCTACATTAACAATGAAAAGTTATTGCCGATTCAGTCCATGCTTCAACAAATCCTTAATTCCAACATCATGAGTGAACAGATGTCACAGCTAGACTCTGCTGCACAAGCCCGTATGTCTCGCATGCAAAATGTGACCACAAAGTCGTTATCTATGGCTACGATGATGGTTGCGACACTTCCGATCATTGCCGTATATCCTTTTGTACAAAAGTATTTTGTGAAGGGTGTACTCGTTGGATCGCTGAAAGAATAGGTGTTTAAAGTCATTTGGCTTTGGACCATAGGTCGTTTTGCCAGATATAATAAGGGGAGGGTTTACAAAGATGTGGAAAAAAAGAAACAAAGGAACTAGCACCTTGCTGGTTGCACTGCTTGCATCAGCAATCGGTATTGCAGGTTGTTCAAGTGGTAATGGGGGAACGGCTACTACACCAGAAGCAGAACCGACTCCGCCAAAAGAAAATGTAGAATCAACTTCATTTGAACTAGGGAAAGAAGATCTGAATTTCACTTTCTATGGTCATTATGATTGGTACACAATGCCGCAGTGGGGCGGTGACGAAGCAAGTAAATGGATTAAAGATAATAAAAAAGTGAATGTTTCTGCCATTAATTCGGGGGGGAATGCTGCTCAAAAGCTAAACACCATGATTGCTGCTTCTGAACTCCCCGATGTGATCTGGATGGACCGTAATGCGGATATAGAGCGTCTGCGTGAGGCGGGAGCACTTGTCCCATTCGATGATTATCTTGATAAATATCCGAACCTAAAAGAGTGGGCTGGAGAAGAAACGTTAAATATGCTTCGCTCCAGCGACGGTAAGTTATATCAATTCCCGAATTGGTATACATCACAACCAAATGGTAATGCAGGATACTTGGTTAACAAGAAGATGTATACGGAGCTTGGTGAACCAGCGCTCGAAACCACAGAAGACCTCTATAATTATCTTGTAAAAGTTAAAGAAAAGTATCCGAATGTTGTTCCATTTGAACCGGATCTTGCGGTAGATGGCCAAGGACTGGATGTTCTTTACGGTTCCTTTGGCGAAGATCATCCTCCTGTCTTTGTTAAGGAGAGAGCAGTACCGAAAGACAATCAGCTGACTTCTATTTTCCTTGATCCTGTATTTAGAGAATCAACGCAATATGCAAGCAAATTGTTCCGTGAAAAATTAATGGCCCAAGATACACTTACGCAAACAAAAGATCAAATTAAGGAAAAAGTATATACAGGACGTGTTGCCGTCGCAGCAGGGGCAAGCCCGACCGAGTATGGTGCTGTGGGTGATATTGAGCTGAAGAAGAAAGATCCAAATGATGGTTACTTCATGATCTGGCCTGTGCATAAAGAAGGTCTCGACAAAAATAAAATCTGGGCGGGTACGTATAACAGCCTTGGTTGGAACGTAAGTGTGATTACGAAAAGTGCGAAAGATCCTGAGAAAATCTTTGCTTTCCTTGACTGGTATACCTCTCCTGAAGGCCAGCGTGTCATTATGTGGGGACCTGAGGGGAAATACTGGGATGGAACAGATGAAGACGGAGCTCCCAAATTTACAGATGCTTATGTAACCGATGTGGAAGGACGTAACAAAATGATGGATGCAACGGTTAACCTTCAGTGGAACGGAAATACCGTCTTTGTAGATAATGCGAAAATGAAGTTTGAAAAGACACTTCCAGCGGATCAGCAAAACTGGGAGACAAAATATCAATCCGAAGTTACTTGGAAAACGCAATTCAATGCGACAGAGTATATCAACCTGACGGCAATGCCTGAGTCCGAAGAAGGAATTATTCAGCAACAACTGAATGAGATTTTCACAGAAGCAAGAGCAAAAGCGCTTTATGCGAAAAATGATGAGGAAGTATTATCTATTCTTGATAAAGCTCATGAAAATGCGGTATCTATCGGATATGATAAGTTACTTGCTTACAAAACAAAAAAGTGGCAAGATAATATCGCTAAAATAGCTGGAAAATAATATAGCTTACTGCTCTCTGATTTCACGAAGTGAAGTATAATAATGGTAAACGCGCACCGCTCTTCAGAAGAACGGTGCCATGCGTTTATCATTTATTCGTTGTGAATTCTCTACAGGGGGAGTGACACTATGTATCAGGTGCTAATAGTGGACGATGAGATTTTAGATCTGGAAGGGATGTGTCGATTTATCCCTTGGGTGGAATTAGGGCTTGAAGTGACGGGATCCGTAAATAATGGATTTGAAGCCCTCGAAGTGATGGAAACTAAACATGTCGACATTTTAGTTACAGATGTACATATGCCTGGAATGTCTGGAATGGAGCTTGCACGTAAAGCCCTTCAACTGCGTCCAAATTTAAAATTAATATTTGTAAGCGGATACCAAGATTTCACTTATGTGAAGGAAGCTTTGTCCTTACAAGCCTATAGTTATGTACTCAAGCCAATGGATGATTCTGAACTGATTACCGCACTTCAAAAAATAACGAATGAATTGAATGAAAAACTTCTGCGCGAAGAGATGGACTTGGTATTTAGTCAGGCAGCGATCAAATCGATTGAGTATCACCTGATTGGAACAAGCTCAACTCATAAAAGCGAGCACCACGCAGATCTATACCGTATTACATCTGATGCGAAGGCGCTTATTTTTGATAAACCATTGGATTGCTTGGTCTCCTGTCTGCTTGCTTGTGATCGAGTCATGGTACAGGAAGAACTAAAGGAGTTGCTTGTAGTAGCTCGAGGCGAAAACAACAAATCTCAACTGCATTTTATGGTGCTGTATTTACTTATACGTATCGATCATTATGTCAGTACTCAATTGAATTACCCTATTGGTTTTATTCCTCTTAGTGAGCTTGAAGTAGAGAAGATCAAAAACCATCAAACTAAAAGTGAACTTCTCTCCTGGTTGACAGATCATTTATTGAATCTATTCGACATGGAGAATCATCCGAGGTTCAAACAAAAGAAACATGCCAAGGTGATCGGTCAGGTTATCCATTATATAGAAGAACATTTACATCTAAATGTAACGCTCCGCGAGGTCGCTGATGAGCTGTGCTTTTCTCCTAATTACTTAGGAGCGATCTTCAAGGAAGAGACGGGGAAAAGTTATAATGAGTATATTATTGCCCTGCGTATGGAGAAAGCTCGTGACTTATTGCGAGATCCAAAAATCAAAGTATATGAGGTAGCTGATCGTGTCGGTTACCGATATATGCCGTATTTCAGCAGACAATTCAAAGAAACATATGGGATGACTCCTATTGAATATCGTAGGAAAGCATAAGAAAGAATGAGGCTGGCTCCATGTACAAACGGATGAATCAGGGTGCGAAATTTTTGCCTTTTGGCTGGAAATTATTTATTTCTTATCTCGTCTTAATTATCCTCCCAGTTCTGATCTTGGGCTATACCGCTAACTCCATCCTAGTCGATTCCATGCGGACACAAACCATCACCAATTTACGAGGAACACTTGCTCAGATGAGAGATAACGTTAGCTATAAATTAAGGGATACCGAAAGAATTTCAGATATGCTTTACTACGATGAGACGCTTGCACTGAGTCTAAGGAGATCTGAAGAAGGTTGGATCAGTTACGAGAAAACTTCAACCATTTTACTTCCGAAATTTAGGCAAGCGGTTGAATCAACGAATCAAAAATTATGGTTATCTATTTATCTGCGGGATCCTAACTTACCAGAAGTATATTATGATGCAGGACCCGTGGATTTACTAAAGATGAAAGATAAATACTTTGATGTATATCATATTCATCGGATTCAATTTGAGGATTGGTATCGAAGTTTCCCACCAGAGAAGTATGGCAAGACAATGAAATGGTCACAAGTGGATGATGATGAACAGTTTGGACGAATTTCTTTGCTTCGGCGATTGGTAAATACACTAGATCCTCTTGATTTAAAAGAAATTGCTTTTACTCGCGGCAGTATCTATCTATCTGAATTGTTTGAGAGCATGGACTATAATAAAATTGGGCCCGGAAGTATGATCGAAGTCGTCGATCAGAACGGCCAGAAAATGTATGCTACTAGTAGTCTGAATGCTGAAGGTCATCCTATCAAGCGTAATGAGAGTGCTTCAAGTGAACTGATTATTCATGAGGAGATACCAGAGCTTGACTGGACAATTACGGCTTATGTACCTCAAGGGATTTTGGGGAAAGGAGTACAAAAAGTTACCCAGACCACGCTGCTTATCTGCGTATTGTTTGTTGTATTGATTAGTGCGGTAGCCAGCTATTTCTCCAGATATATTTCAAAAAGATTCAGTAAACTGATTTCCGTACTTGTTATGTTTCAGCAGGGGGATTACCATAAACGAATTCATTATAAAGGAACCGATGAATTTACATTAATTGCCGATGCGCTTAATAAAATGGGGGCGCAAACAGAGCATTTAATTGAAGAAGTATATGAAACGAACCTCAAAAAGAAACAAGCTGAACTCGAGTCGCTTCAAGCCCAGATCAATCCCCACTTTTTATATAACACGCTCTCTTCGATCAGCAGGCTAGCGAAGTTTGGGAGAGTGGAGCAGCAACATGAAATGGTCATGAATCTAGCTAAATTTTACCGACTGACCTTAAATGATGGTCAGACTATCATTTCTATTTATAAAGAACTGGAACAGGTACAGGCCTATCTGGATATTCAGAAGGTAAAGTACGGTGATCGTATGGAAGTGGATTTTCATATTGATCCTGATATATTGGGGTATGAGACAATCAAGCTGATTTTACAACCTTTTATTGAGAATGCACTAGAGCATGCTTGGTGTGGAGATCGAATTTATATCCGGGTTACGGGTGAACAACTCACAGACAAGATCGTATTTCAGATCATTGATGATGGAGTTGGTATGAAGCCACAACATGCAGAATCCTTGCTTCAAAAAGATAGAAATAAACAAAAAGGATATGGAATATGTAATGTTCATGAACGGATTCAGTTGTCCTTTGGTGAAGAGTACGGGGTAAGCATTTATAGTCAGCTTGGTATGGGAACAAGTATCACAATCATCATTCCGGTGCAGAAAAAGAGTGGTCTCTCTCCAAAGAAATCAGATTTTGGTTGATTTTACCACAACTTTCCTAGTAACATAGGCATAAGAAAGTATAAAGGAGAGACATCTTATGCATGAGCATCGGCTGCTGGATAGTGAACATTCCAAGGAATTGTTCTCTTATTACGGTTTGGCGGTATACTACTCACAAGCCTTAGAACAACAACTCGTCAATTTGCTGGTGCTAATGAAGCTGACGCAAGGAAAGATTAGCCCGGAAGAGGAACTTACGAACTTATATTATAAAAAATTAGGAAGTTCATTAGGTCAACTGGTTCATGAAATACAGCATAATTTTGATTTCTCAGAAGAGGAAAGTATCCTTTTAAATAATATATGGAAAAAACGAAATTATATCGTGCATGATTATTTTAAGGAACGAATATTAGAAACCTTCACTCCCGAAGGTCGTTCTCAGATGATTGATGAGCTTATTGAATTCAAAGACCAAGCGCAGAAGCTAGAGTATAAACTACTGCATTACACACAAGTTCTGATTAATCAACTTGAACTCGAAGAGGAGACGGATCAAGAGTTATACGATGAGGAATGGGAAGACGGCTATTCGGCTGATGGGGATGGGAATTCCAAATAATAACAAAAACCCTCTTGCAAAATTGTGATTGCTCCGTAGGCAAACCGATTTTGCAAGAGGGTTTTTTATGTTTTTCTTGTGGGTTCGTGCATGGTTGTTAATTAAAGCGGAGAAGATGTCTGCGCCAGGGCTGGATGAATCGCTTGATCTGCAGCAGTGGAATCAGCTAGTAGGTTCCCTTGTTGCAATTGATACATCTGATAATATCGTCCGCCGAGGGCCATCAGCTCATCATGGTTTCCGCGCTCCGCAATTTGCCCTTGGTGAAGTACTAATATTTGATCGCTACTACGAATAGTAGAGAGACGATGGGCAATGATGAAAGTCGTTCTCCCTTTTTTCAGCACTTCCAGCGCACTTTGGATGATGGCTTCTGTTTCCGTATCAATATTTGCGGTTGCTTCATCCAGGATGAGGATGGCAGGATCATAAGCCAGAGCTCTTGCAAAAGAAATCAGCTGACGCTGCCCAGCGGATAAGGTGCTTCCTTTTTCTACGACTGGTTCGTCAAAACCTTGCGGGAGATGTGAGAGTAACTGTTCTGCACCCACATCCCGAAGGGCCTTTTCAATCGTGTCTCGAGTAATTTTTTCATCATTCAAGCTGACATTTGAAGCAATGGTGCCCGTGAAAAGATAAGGATCTTGTAGTACGATTCCCATATGTTCTCTTATCCATTGTTTTGGAATGTCTTTGACATCCTTACCGTCAATCGTAATGGAGCCTTTTTGTGGATCATAAAAACGAAACAGCAGATTAATAATTGAACTTTTTCCTGATCCGGTGTGACCTACGAGTGCGACCGTTTCACCTTTTTTCGCTTCAAATGATATATTCTTGAGCACATAATCTTTGTTATAAGCGAAGGAAACCTCTTTAAATTCTACGTTACCAAGATATCTCGGCATAGAACCGTCCGTTACTTGTTCGCCGGTCTCATCCATGAGTTCAAAGACACGCCCCGCAGATACCATGGAAGAATCCAGATTAGCCAGCTGATTAACCATACCTGTAACTGGCTGGAATAAACGGCTTAGTACGTCAACAAATGCGTAAAGTACACCAAGAGAGATCAGACTTGATCCGTCTATAGAACCTGCACCAAAATAGAGAAGAACAATAGCAAATGCAAGGTTACGAAGGACGTTTACAAGGTTATGGGTGGTGAACGCGTTTAGGTTGAGCATTTTGTTCTGATGATTCATGTAATCTTCGTTTAACGCTTCGAACTCCTCGTTTGTTTTCTTCTGACGCCGGAATACGCGAATGATAGACATACCCTGAATGGATTCGTTAATCATGGCATTAATTTCGCTAAGTCTCGAACGAATGATTGTATTATATTTCGTTGCGATTTTCCGGTAAAGGAACATCCAGACCACCAGTAAAGGGACAACAAAGAGGGAGATCAGTCCTAGCTTTACATCTAGAATGAAGAGAGCGACATAAACCCCAATCATGGTGATGATTCCTGAGAAAAAATTCGAGAGCACAGCTACAAACAAATCTTTGACTGCTTCCGTATCATTCGTGATTCGAGAAACGACTTTACCTGCGGGTAAATTATCAAAATAATGAACCGGAAGTCTTTGAATATGTGCGTATACATCCGTACGGAGCCTTTGAATCACTTTATTGGCTGAAGATTGCAACCAGTACGTTTTCCCAAAATCCATAATGATCGCTATCAGTAGAAATATAAAATATAAACCGACTAGCTTATAAATACCTGGAAGCTCTGGCGCATAGAAAGCGAACAGCTCATCTACAGATAAGGGTGCTGCTTGATAAGCTGCGCTTTGTTCACCGCGTGTCACTGTGAGTACGCCATTTTCGTAGGTTCGAGTCCCGCTATCTAGGGTCACGGGTTCGTTAATGAGATAAAAAGAGCGTCCACTTTGTAAGATACGAATCTCTTCACCTTGTATTTCTCCTTCACGAAAGCGGTCATAACGTTTGTAATATTGATCTTGATATAGAACCGCATCTTGACTTGGCTCTGACTCAAAGTAAGGTTTTTCGATCGCAAGAACGTGGTTATCGATCATGTTTTTTGCGATAAACGGAGCCGTCAGATCAGCAGCAACTCCGATCGATAACATGATAAGTGCAGCAATGAAAGTTCCTTTTGATTGTAGTGCATAGGCAAATAATCGCTTAGTAACGTTTTTTGTATAGTTCATATAGAGGACACCTCCTTAACGAGTAAGAGTAGATTCGACTTGCTGACGTACGTATTGTTCTTTATACCAACCCTCTTGGTTTAGGAGTTGTTCATGCGTACCTTGTTCCACAATTTTCCCTTGTTCTAGAACGATAATATGGTCCGCATGTTCTACCGCAGATAAACGATGGGTAGAGATGAACGTTGTTTTGCCGGATCTTTGTTTTCGAATATTAGTTATGATCTTTGCTTCGGTACGTGCATCCACAGCGGATAAGGCATCATCGAGAATAAGAATGTCGGGATCTGAAATGAAGGCTCTTGCGAGAGATACCCGTTGTTTTTGGCCTCCTGATAAAGCAATTCCTTTTTCACCAACGAGTGTTTCTAGTCCATCCGATAACGTACCTAAATCTCCATCAAACGCCGCGGTGCGAATCGCATCCATAACCATTTCTTCATTAGCATGAGGTTTACCAAACTGGATGTTCTCACGTACTGTTTTCGAGAACAAAATCTGTTCTTGAGGAACATATCCAATCCAGCTGTGAAGTTGGTCTTTAGAAATGTCATCCATCTTGGTATCGTTAATTAGAAGATCTCCAGAACCAGAGGGATATTCATGAAGTAGTTGTTTCAGCAAGGTTGATTTCCCGCTTCCTGTTCTTCCAACCACACCAAGAGTCTGGCCTTGATGAATATCAAGGTTTATGTCAGTCAGATTGGGGACAGTAGAAGTTGGATAGCGGAAGTTCAGGTCTTTCATTTGAATTCGTTCAGGTGCATTTACATGGACGGGTTCAGCAGGATCTTGCACATCAGGGACTACATGTAATGTTTCGTTCACACGGTCTAGGGAGGCACTGCCGCGCTGCATGACATTAATCAGCTCCCCAATGGCAAACATCGGCCAGATCATCATTCCAAGATACATATTGAAGGATACGAGATCTCCTAATGTAATTTCATTTCGAAAAACAAGGTAGATTCCGTAGCCAAGTCCGATAATATAACTGAGACCAACAAATAGGCGAATGGTAGGTTCGAATAAAGCATCCATTCTAGCTACAGCTAAATTTTTACGGTATACATCATCTGTAATTCCATTAAAGCGTTCTTCATCATGACGTTCTTGTACATAAGCCCGAATGACACGAACACCTGCCACGGATTCAAGGACTTGGTCATTCATATCACCAAAAGCATCTTGAGCAAGAGAGTAGCGCTCATGCACTTTTTTTCCATAAATCATCATGGCGATAGCGATAAAAGGAAGCGGTAGAGTTGCAGCAAGCGTAAGTTTCCAACTGATCAGAAATCCCATTGCAAAAAGTACTGTCGTCAAGTAAGCGGTCGAGTCTGTTAAGGTGAGCATTCCAAACCCTGCGGTTTGAGCAACAGAGCGTAGATCGTTCGTAGCCCTTGCCATCAGGTCGCCAGTACGATTTCGCTCAAAGAATGGCGGAGTCATGCGAAGCAAGTGGCCCATAAACCTGGATCTAAGTAATTTTTCGACGAGGTTAGCACCTCCAAATAGCTTGTGCATCCAAACGTATGTAATAAAGTAGATGACCAGAATAATACCAAGAATAAGTAAAATATACCGGGTAAGTGAAGGCCAGGTGATGGAGCCGGTGACAATATCATCAATGGCATGCCCGATCAGCCTAGGTGGAAGCAGTTCAGCGATGCCCACAAGAATTAGCAGCATTAAACCAACGATATATCGCTTTCGCTCCTGTTTAAAATACCAGCTTAAATTTTTCAGTACTGCGAACAAGGTGATCCCATCCTTTCTAAAATAAATTTCAATTTCTTTCATCTGTTTTGTGATACGATTCAAGATCCTAGCGCAATCTTACAAACCACAAAAAAAGGCATACCGTTCGCTAAACGGTATGCCTTCCTATATTCAGGTTCATACGTAGCAAATGTCACGTGCGTGAGCAGAAGCCGCTAATGATTGGATGTAAAAAAGTAAGTGTAAAAGTCGTGAGATACATTTTCACTGTTCAGAATGAATTCCAATTTCATTGATGGGCTGCTCCGTATTCAGTTGTCTGGTTGTAAATAAATCATCCATAATTCTAAACATCGGAATCACCCTTTCTCTAATTGGTAATTAATTCTAGCTAAGGAATCGTCTGAAAAAAATATTATCACCTGACAAATTATATGTCAAATATTTTCTGTATAATTACAAATATTGGGTAATTAAAAAATTGTTCTCCATTTTATACTTCATTCATGCGGCTTAAGTATGACTTGAAGGGAATCAATATGATAATATAAAAACAAACGATGAGGAGTTGACATAACGATGAGCATACACGTAACGGAAGCAGCGGCAGAATGGTACAAGAAAGAGCTTGGAATATCAGATGGCGAAGCCATTCGATTTTTTGCTCGGTACAGCTCTGGCGGAGGTCTTCATCCGGGCTTCTCACTCGGTATTGCTGTAGAACAACCCGAAGATCCGATTGAACGCACAGAGGTTTCAGGCATAACTTTCTTTATGGAAGAGCAAGACTACTGGTATTTAAAAGGTCACCGTTTGGATGTAACCTACGTGGAAGCAGAAGATGATATCTTATACCGATACGAAACAGAATAAACAAGTTGTCACCACTTAATTGCTTGTAGCTTATAGACAAGGAGGGAGGTCCTCGTGAATTCCAAAAAAGGAGATCTTGCGCAATTTGTAATGAAAAAATCCTTGATTACTGTGAAAGCTGCTGTGGTCGTTTTGAACAAACAGGGTAAAATTTTGCTTCAACAGCGTGCTGACGATGGATTATGGTGCATACCTCTTGGTAACATGAAGCCTGGCGAGATATTGGAAGAGACTGCGCTTCGTGAGTTATGGGAGGAAACAGGACTTAGAGCGGAGGGTATGAAACTCGAATTGCTGCTGTCTGGTCCTGAGCTGAAGCGAACTTTTGCTACTGGAGACGAAGAGTATGATCTGATTGCAGTCTATTCTGCACAAGGCCTGCTTTCTTCGGAACTAGATTACGGGGCAGTTAAAGAAGGACCATTGCGCTTTTTTGCAAAAGAGGAGACTCCAGAGCTTTGTCCAGTTACAAGTATGATGCTTTCTCGATTATAAGCACACAAAAACAACCTCTCCTGTAGTAGCAGGGGAGGTTGTTTTTGTGTTGTGTACTAATAAAATAAAAGTCAAGATTTCGGGAAGTCGTTATTTTCGACAGCATATTCAAAATCATCAATATCATAAATTTGAACAGAAACCTTTGCTTCAAGGATTCGAGAAATCCATTCGACTTGATCCGTTAGAAGCGGGGCCTTAAAACGCTGAGAGGTAAGCAGCAGTTCTGTCTCAATTGGATCAAATGACTCACCAAACACTGCCGTATCGAGTGCGTTCACGATACGTATAGAAATCAGATCACTGAGCAGTATAGGTGAGCTTTGCGCCCAAGGGATCTGAAGGGTTCTCCGTATTTTTTTTTGATTGAGCGGTTCTTCAAAGTACTGGAGCAGCTGACTTATTTTTTTCTTCACGTGCTGATCCTCGTGTTTCGATTCCATAAGCGGATCGAGACTGGATTGTAATTCGTATAATTCCACCACCGTGGTATAAGGTAACAGATATTCAATAGGCGCTGTTGGCGCCAGTAACTGACCATATATTGCGATCATCACGGCTTCCGTAACCAGTGTTCGTGGCATTGGGGTAATCCTCCTGCTGCTGCGATGTATTTTTCTTATTTTTGTCAATTGATATGAGTATAACATATATCACTTTAGCTATATAGTTTAAGAACAGGCGGCACACAAAAGACCATCACTTTGGTTGAAAAGTGATGGTCTTTTGATAAAGTATTAGGATTTACCAATCAGTAAGGATAAGATACCCGCAGCAATGAGCGGACCAACAGGGACGCCTTTAAATAGAGCGACACCAAGAACGGTTCCAATAAGAAGTCCAGCCACGACGGTAGGTTGTCCGCTCATTAAACTGGCGCCGCGACCGCCAAGGTATGCTACTAGCATACCAATGGCAATGGCAAGAAGTGACTTCCAGTTCAGAAAAGAAGAGCCGAGCGTATCCAGGCTGATCTTCCCGCTGGCAAGAGGAGCCATGACGCCAATCGTAAGTATGATAATACCAATGGTCAGACCGTACTTCTCGAGCCAGGGAAAAGCCTGCTGCATACCGGATACCCGGATCAGCAGAAGAACAACCACGGCAATTGTAATGGGGGTATTACTGCTGATAATCCCGAGAGCTGCAAAAGCTAGCAGCAAAAGGGAAGTGACATCCATTGTTTTCATCCTTCCTTAACCGCATCGGCAGCTTTGGATTTAATATGTTCCGCGATGAGCTTACCATGCCATCTTCCAGATTCGATAAATACTTCATTGGCATTGCGTCCCGAAGCAATAACGCCCGCTATGTATATTCCAGGAACACTGCTTTCCATTGTTTCCGGGTTAAAGAGAGGTTTGTCCATATCATCGGACATGGTAACACCTATAGAGGTAAGTAACTTGCGATCGGGACGAAATCCTGTCATGGCAAGTACAAAATCATTGGCAAGCTCGAAAGGAATGCCTTCGTTCGGAGTAACCACCACATGGTTTTCATGAATTTCGGTAACTCGTGAAGAAAGCTGCAGTTTTATTTTTCCTTTAGCTACCATCCCTTCAAAAATAGGACGTACCCATGGTTTGATATGCTCGGATATACTGTTTCCGCGGTAGACCATATCAATATCTGCATCCACTCGGGCAAGTTCAAGGGCGGCATCAACGGCTGAATTGCTACCCCCAATGATTGTAACTTTTGTACGTGCATAAGGATGTGCTTCTCGGAAGTAATGTGTTACTTTATCCATTTCTTCTCCCGGAATACCGAGGTAATTAGGATGATCAAAATATCCCGTGGCAACAACCACATGTTGTGCCTCATATATTGCGGTTTCATCTTTGCGATTCTTCGTTTTGACGCGAAACCCTCCCTCAGCAGAAGGTTCAATGGCATAAGCTTCTTCATACAAAGACATTTCTAAATCATAATGCGAAGCAACTTTACGATAATAGGCAAGTGCTTCATAGCGATAGGGTTTGTCATTAGGCGAACTGAAGGGTACATTTCCGATTTCAAGCAACTCTGCGGTACTAAAAAATTGCATATTTGTTGGATACAGGTAGATCGACTGAACGACATTATATTTCTCAATGATGTGTGCAGATAGGCCAAGCTTTTTACATTCAATTGCAGCAGAAAGACCGCAGGGGCCTCCTCCAATAATGATGACATCTTTCTTCATAAGGCTTATTTCCTCCTTTAATCATTATCCCTTCATACTTCATGGATAAACATAAGTATTATTATCGTATCGTATTCATCAATTGATTGCCAGTAAACAGGTGTAAGGAATAGGAATTGACAATAATTTGAAGTTAGATTACCATCTAATTAGATAAGTTACTAAATAGTGAATGAGGAAGGAGGGATTCTATTGCAGCTCGATAAAATTGTGAACTATCACAAGGCACTCGCTGATCCGACAAGAATGCGTATCTTATTACTTTTATCTCATGGGGAAATGAACGGGCAACAGCTTGCGAAGCGACTTAACTTGTCACAGCCTACCGTTACACATCACGCAGCGAAGTTAAGAAGAGCAGGCCTTATTAAAGAACGGCGAGATAAGAATACAATTTATTTCAGCTTGTATCCTTACTTCATTCAGCAGCATGCCGAAGCATCCTTACACTTTATTTTCAAAGGAGAGAATGAAATGGAAGAAATGGACCAGAGCCAGAAGTTAAAGGATTCGGTAATGCGTAATTTTTTCAGTAAAGACGGTAAGCTTAGATCGATTCCCGCCCAGTATAAGAAGAAACTGATTGTACTTCAGCATATGGTGGAACAGCTTGATCAAGGGAAGGAATATGAAGAAAAAGAAATGAATGAGTTTATCAAGAAGTTTCATGAAGATTTCGCGACCTTGCGCCGGGAATTTATTATGCACCAGTTTATGTACCGGGAAGATGGGATCTATGAAGTAAATCCGGTTGAAATGTGGACTCGGTGGGACCAAGTAAAATAAATGTTTTCACAAATAGATCCTGAGGATGATTTTTTATTGCTATAAGATGATGGTAGCGGCAACGGCTATCTACGTTCTGCATACGATAAGGGCAGGAGGAGTTGCACATGCCAAATTATCGTATCATTGTGGATCTAAGTGATCACATGCTTTATCTGTTGGATAATGATGTTGTAGTGAGAGCGTATCCAGTAGCAATTGGAGCGATGGTTACACAAACGCCCATCGGTGAGTTTACAATTGTGAATAGACAGGCAAATCCTGGCGGCCCATTTGGTGCATATTGGCTTGGTTTATCGAAAGCTCATTATGGTATTCACGGGACAAATAACCCGTCTTCGATTGGACAAAATGTATCTCATGGATGCATCCGTATGTATAACGACGATGTACTTGATCTCGCCAGCAAGGTATCTGTAGGCACGAGAGTTACTATCCGTTCATGAAGGTCGCTGTAGGCGTAAGTGGCGTACTGTAGTGGTGTCGGGAAACGGTCTTTCCGTGCTCATGCTCCACTTGTTTTGGCTGGACGTAAGTAGACTCGAAGAAGTAATGTCCAGCCAAAGCCAAAAGTCGCTATGATCTCGGAATGACCTTATTCCCTGGAGTCACGTTGTGGGATGAAGCTGGCTGTGGAAGCCGTGGGAGAACGGATATATCGTGCTCATCGTTACTGTAGTAGTGTCGGGAAAGGCTCCTTTCGTGCTCATGCTCCACTTGTTTTGGCTGGACGTAAGTAGATTCGCAGAAGTAAGGGTCCAGCCAAAGCCAAAAGTCGCTATGATGTCGGAATGATCTTATTCCCTGAGTCACGTTGTGGGATGAAACCGGGCAAAGCTTCCTCCCCAGGTGAGGGAGGGGTAAGGACGTCGCTGTTTTCCTTGGGGTAAACAGCGAGTCATAGAAGAAAGAGGGGAGGCAGGCTAGTAATTAGCTGCCTCTTATTTGTTATGTGAGTACTATAGTGGGTGAACCGCAATGGAGCTGTGAAGGTGAGGGAGAACGGGTAAACCGTGCCAACGTTACTGTAGTGGCGTCGGGAAACGTTCCTTCCGCGCTCATACTCCGCTTGTTTTGTCTGGACGTAAGTATACTTGAAGAAGTAAACGTCCAGCCAAAGCCAAAAGCGCTATGATCTCGGAATGATAGTGATAATTGAAGTCCTGAATAAAAGTGTGGGTTCACTTTTATTTTGGAATTGTCCCTTTTTTGTGGGCTCATGTGTTTTACCTTTATAAGAGTGAAATAGTAGAGCTTGAAAGGAGGGGGAATATGGATGAATACCGTGAACATCCTGCAAACCATCAAGTGCTTCATGCAATTAACCGAGTACGAGAAGGAGATAGCGAAGCTTAT
This sequence comes from Paenibacillus sp. Marseille-Q7038, assembly GCF_965111595.1. Classification (NCBI taxonomy): domain Bacteria; kingdom Bacillati; phylum Bacillota; class Bacilli; order Caryophanales; family Paenibacillaceae; genus Paenibacillus; species Paenibacillus sp. Marseille-Q7038. Next base: position 1,024,829 of record NZ_CBCOOM010000001.1, read on the forward strand.
CTATTGATTGTAGAAATCTATCAACAGAAAATATTTATGTATTGCTGGCGATTACTCGGAAACCGGGAAGATGCGGAGGATGCTGTTCAAGAGATTTTAATGAAAGCATATCAGAATCTGAAAGACTATCGTGATGAAGCACACTTTCAGTCTTGGTTATACATGGTTGCCTATCATCACTGTTTGAATGTCATCAGAAGAGTACGTTTTCTACACCGGATCGCACCTTTGTTTAGAAGTGAGAAACATCTATCGGACGGTCCTGAGCAGGAGCTAGAGAAATGGATATTCAGTGAACCGCTGGAGAAGGCGCTTCAGAGACTATCTGCTGATGAAAGGAACATCGTCATTCTGCATATTTTTGAAGAAAAAAGTTTTAATGAGATTTCTGCTATTGTGAACAAATCAATGGAATCAGTAAAGAAGAAATATAGTCGATCAAGGCTGAAGCTAAAGAAGTGGATAGAGGAAAGTGAGGAGGAGAATGAATGGAAAGTCGCGCAGACCGTTTGGAAAAGAAGCTGAGAACCTATGAAAAAAGAGTAGATTATAAGGTGGATGTGCGTTCTGAGGTCATGAATCAAATCAGCCAAATGCCAGTCTCTACTTACTGCTCAAAAACAAAATTTGTATTTCCTAGGCAGAGAGCGTCTAGAACTCTCGTTTCTACTTTTGGAGCTTTCCTGATCGTAATAGTCCTCTCCTTTACCGCTTATGCTGCTTCTGAGTTTTTACAGCTTCGTGCAAAGGATGGAAAAGTACTGCTTGAAACGACTACTCCTTGGAATCGGAATGATAAAGTAGAACGATTGCACAAGTTATCTTTTCCCTACGTAAGTCAGGCAATCCGCTCTGTTCTTCCAGGTCAGCATATTGCTTACTACATAAAAGACGATACGATTAATCATTTGATAAGTGAAGTTAGTCCTAACGGGGGATTGCTCGGTTTTCAAGGAAATCAGATCGAATACTATACTCTGCCAATGTTAGAGCTAGAAGCGAAGAAGCTAAACTCTCCAATCACTCCTATTCCAAGTTCCATTACGGGAGGATATTCCTTTAAATCTGGCGGAATTTATTTAGATATGCCAAAATTATATAATACAGATGATACTCCGAATGATAAATATTGGAAGATCCAGGCTGGATTGGTGGAGGAAGCGAAGGCGGATCATTCAGACAAAAAATTATTCATAGAGACACTGGAATCTGACCAGCTAAGATCCATTTCTTTACATTATAGGAGAGGGAAAAATAAAGAGGACTATGTGACGGTCCTGGCATCTTTTACGGATGGAGTTAAACAAGAGGTGCAGCAAGAAGCAGGAATGATTGCAGAAAAAAGCGTAGTACATGGAAAAGAAATTCTTTACTTGAAATATGAAGGAGACAACCCTCATCAAGTGATCAAATGGATCGATGAATCGTCCGGGGCTTATTACCACATAAGTGACACGGAGAAAAGCAAGCTCAGTAAGCAAGAATTTTTGAAAATAGCGGAGGAATTCGTGCAGTAGTTCGTTCAGGTTATGTAAATATCTATCCATATGTTTGAAAGGGAGAAGAAGATGAAGATCCGTTCTGCTACGAAATCAGACGCTGTTCAGATTGCTGAGGTTCATGTGAACAGTTGGAGAACCACTTATAAGGGAGTCGTTCCAGAATCATATTTAGATAATTTATCTATTACGAAACGCACTTTAATATGGGAAAAGCAGCTAGATGAGGCAAACACAAACAGCGAGGTTTTTGTTGCTGAGAACGAGTCAGGGCAGATTGTAGGTTTTGTAAGTGGTGGACTTAATCGGCTGAACAGCATGTCTTTTGATAGTGAGATCTATGCTATCTATTTGCTCAAAGAATATCAAAGACAGGGAATTGGAGAACAACTTATGTCTTCAATCACAAGTTTCCTAACAGATAAAGGTTATAAATCCACCTATTTGTGGGCTCTAGAGAACAATCGCTATCGGTCTTTCTATGAAAAACTTGGAGGAGTACCTGCAGGCCGTGAAGAAATAGAGATCGGCAGTGTAAAACTCGGAGAAATTGCTTATGGATGGGATAATCTCGATCGTTTAACAACACAGAAATGAAAATAAAGTAAACGTGAAATAGTTGTTTCAACAATGTAAATATATGGGTAATCCTGATGTACCGGAACATCACGTATTCTTGCAGTCACTTGAGAAATACCAAATGAAAAAAGGAGGCTGTCACGTATGTCCAACTCCATAGACCGTTTTATAATCAGGAAATTAAATAGCTGTGAAGAAGAACATACCAAAGAGCATCTTCTAGAGCTGTTTATGATTCGAATTGAGATGGCAGAGCAAATGGAGGAGCTGATGAGTCGGCGTAAATCAGTATTTGCATACGAATATGTATGGTAATAAAATGGTACTGCCTGAGGACTTCTAATCGAAGAGGTCCTCTTTTCTTTGAGCAATTCTTCAATTCTACACACAGAAAAGCACCACCCCTTAATAAAGGGATAGTGCCAATGTGTCATTCTCACTAATGCTGTGCAAAATAGCCTCACTACCCACAATCTCGATACTAATCAGCGTATTTAAACATTTCTGTAATGCACGTTTTCCGTGGTTAATCTTTGTTTCTAAAGCACTGCTAAGAAGTTTTAATGTCTTTTGAACAGGTTGTTTGTTTTCTGTGTTAAAGTAAACTGGGATTTTTTTGTCTTGAAAAAAGATTAATGTTCTCATTGAAATCACCTCAACTAGATTACTAGAGTTATTTCATATTGCTAATACTATATTCCGTTGCTTAAAATTACCTTAAAATAACCTTATGTAAACATAAAGAACACCAATGTTTGCAAAGTGTTCACAATTTGGTTGTGAGCAACTAATGACTTCGGTTGTACTAACATTAAAAATGATGTCGATAAATATTCTTTTTAAGAGTAAAAAATGAAAATAAGTAAGTCAATAGTAATAGATTCTTCTGTTGAAACTAGGTATTTAGCTTTAAAAATGAAATCATAACATTGCAATTAAGTATCTTCTGTAAGAAAATATGATAGATTATAGGATGAGCTTAGTCGTTAATACAGGTGAGATATGATTTAGGACGATGGACATAGTCAAAAAGGGTGTGAATGGAATGATTCTCACAGTGGTACAAGGCAGACAGGGGACAGAGTGGCTTGACTTAGAAGTTCCGGATGAAAGCACCATTCAATATGTGAAATCAGTGCTTGCGGTTCGGATTTTTAATGAGCCTCCACAAGATCATGTTCAATATATAGTAGAAGCTAAATTTCCAGGTTCCCATTGGTTTGTGTTGCCGGATACGAAGTTGCTGTCTGAAACGGGGCTTCGAGAAGGAAGTTATGTTCGATTACAAAAAACGTTCTCTACAACAGATAAAGAAGCACCGGTTATAGGCAAACGTCTTTTATTTCAAACAGGTTCTCATACATAGCCAGAGGAGGGACTTTCATGAATATTTTGTACCAGCGTTCCCCCCGTATGAAAGAAGTGCTCAAAAAAGAAACCGTGGAGATTTTACGTCCTCCGGTTGAACCGAATAAACCGACTTTTTCTCTCATTTCTATTATTATACCGATCGTAATGACCGCCGTTACGGTTAGTTTGTATTTCTATTTAAGTAAGTCAGGGAAACTCAGTAACAGCAGTTTTATGACAATTCAGATGGTTATGATGTCGATGATGCTGATGACCTATACGATTCCATTTTTCGTATATTTAGGTAATAAGAAGGACTATAAGCGAAAGATTGAAGAGCGAGATCAGATGTATAGGTCTGAGCTTCAGAAACACCGGGATGAGCTTACACGGGAAGCCGAGCGTCAGGTACAGGTAATGCATGAGATTCATGGTGACCCTGAAGTTTGCTGTCAAATCGTTAAGAATAAGCACAGTTCCCTATGGGAACGGTCTCCTGAGGATAATGATTTCTTACAAGTACGTGCAGGGACCGGAGAGGTTCCGTTTCGTATTTCTGTAGTACCGCCTAGACAAGATGGATATGAGAAAGAACCGTTGATTGAGGCAGCACATGAACTGGCAGAAGATTTCCGTATGGTAAAAGACGCATCCATTGTTCTTCCTATCTATGAATCAAAAGTGGTAGGAATCGTCGGCGAACGAGAAGATGTGTTGTCTATGCTTCGGGTCATTGTTACGCAGCTGACCACGAGGCACTCTCCTGATGAAATGAAGCTTGCCGCTTTTTATGAAGACAAAGAGGCAGATGAATGGGAATGGATGCGATGGTTCCCTCATTTTTGGGATGATGAACGTGATCAAAGGTATATGGCTGACAGGCACAGCGGCGTACATCAGTTAGCTGACCATCTATATACGTTACTTCACCGCCGTAAAATGACTCGAAAAGAAAGAGGAAAGAAAAGTCCAGATCTTCCTTGCTATGTGGTGTTGCTGTCAGAAAGAGACATCATAGAAGAGGAACCTTTACTTCCTCTTATTCTAGAAGATGCTGAGGCGGTCACTACATGTACTATCATTCTTGCCTCACGTAAAGAATACCTGCCAATGCATTGCCAGCTTGTGGTTGAAGCAGGGAAAAAAGAAGGCAGTTATTCTAAAAAAACAGAGCAGGCAGACGTCATTCATCAATCTTTTGTTCCTGATCGAATGACGAGAGAAGAAGCAGAGATTAGTGCAAGGCACTTAGCGCCGCTTCGATTGAAACGTTCATCCGCCTCTGATATTCCGCCGCTGCTTCCCCTGTTTGATATGCTGGATGTTTCGAGAGTCGAGCAGTTGAATGTGGAATCTAGATGGACTGATAATCGTCATCCAAATACGCTGCCTGTTCCTATGGGAGTGCGAGCAGGCGGGAAACGCGTATATATTAATTTGCATGATAAAATAGAGAGACAAGGCCATGGACCTCACGGACTGATCGCAGGAACAACTGGCTCAGGGAAGAGTGAAGTTATTCAATCGATCGTAGCTTCGCTCGCATCTGAGTTTCATCCGCATGATTTGGCATTTATGCTGATCGACTATAAAGGCGGAGGAATGTCTAACACATTCAATGACTTGCCACATGTGCTAGGTACCATTACGAATCTTGATCAATCGTTAATTGAAAGAGCTAAAATTTCACTGCGAGCAGAACTTGTTCGGAGACAAAAGCTTCTTAATGATGCAGGGAATTTACAACATATTGATGAGTATTATAAATGGCTTGGTTCGCACGAGGCAGAGCCCCTGCCGCATCTAGTCATTATTATTGATGAATTTGCTCAGCTGAAGAGAGAACAGCCTGAATTTATGGATGAACTAATTAGTATTGCTGCGATTGGCAGAACTTTGGGCGTCCATCTAATCCTTGCTACTCAGAAACCAGCAGGTGTCGTCGATGATAAAATATGGAGTAACTCAAGATTCCGCATTTGTCTGCGAGTACAAAGTGAAGGCGATAGCCGGGATATGATAAAAATACCGAACGCAGCCTGGATTACAAAGCCCGGGCGCGGCTATTTTCAGGTCGGTAGTGATGAAGTATTTGAGGAGATGCAGTTTGCTTGGAGTGGAGCCCCGTATACATCGAGTGAGGAAGATAGTGCTTCGTCCCTTCCGCTGATGGAAGTGAGACTGAACGGCAAAAGGGAACCTTTGCTAACGGGAGAACGCGTAACGATGATGAAATCTGAAGGTTCTTCTAAACAGCTTCAGGTATTTATAGATTACATTGCAGAGATTGCTGAAAAGCAAGGAATCAAAAGGTTACTGGGGCCCTGGCTCCCTCCTTTGCCTGAATTGATCGAGCTTGATGAGATTACATCTCAAAAATCAATGACTTCGGATGAGACAGACGAAGGAATGTCCTGGGAACCGGTCGTAGGATTACTCGATGATCTGCCGAATCAAAAACAGGTACCGCTGCGAATCTCACTTCATTCTGGACATTATGCGATTTACGGTATGCCGGGTCTTGGAAAAACGACGTTTATTCAAACTCTCTTGATGTCACTTGCCGAGGCTAACGACAGTCCATGGCATGGATATGTCATCGACATGGGCCGCATGATGAGAGAGTTCAAAAATTTACCTCAGATCGGCGGTGTGATGACTGCAGAGGATGATGATCGGATTAAACGTTTATTCCGTTACTTGTCCAAAGTATTCATGCAAAGAAGAGAAATGATAGCAGATGCTGGTGTCAAAACGATCTCTGCTTTCCGCAGAGGGACGGGACAAAGAATTCCACAAGTTGTTGTTGTTATTGATGGATATTTATCTTTCCGTAATTCCTATCCCGATGAGAATGAACAGCTTGAGATTCTGCTAAGAGAAGGTGCAAGCCTGGGCATTACATTCGTAATTACGGCCAATCGGATCACAGACATTTTTGAAAAAGTAAGAAGCAATATTTCGAATGCCATTTCTTTTGAAATGGCAGATCCAAGTGATTATTATTATGCAGTTGGAAGACCTTCTCGGGTACCGAATGGTTATCCGCCAGGCAGAGCACTCGTTAAAGGGCAGACCCCGCCGTTAGAATTTCAAGTAGCTCTTCCTGTTACAGGAAGAGAGGAATCAGAGCGGGCAGAACAGCTGAAAATGCGTATTCAAAAAATCAATTATCAGTATTCGGGAACTGAAGTTCCACAAATCGAACCGTTGCCTGATGTAGTTACACTATCGGAGCTTCTTTCTGTAGAGGATAGACTGCAAGAGGAAGCGACTATTTATAAAGTCCCTGTGGGACTTATGACAGACGATCTTTCCCTGTTTCATATAAGCCTTAGAGAAGGACCACACTTTATGGTGGCAAGTCCTATGGAAGGCGGTAAATCCAGCTTTTTAATGACTTGGATGTTATCTCTTGCCTATCATCATTCGCCTGAACAGTTAAATATGTATACGATTGATACGAGGTATGGAGAGCACGGACTAGGTCAACTAAAAGATCTACCGCATGTTTATAAACACGCGGCCCGGGAAGAGGAACTTGCTCCACTTATTCAAGAAGTATATGAGAGAGTAATGAAACTATCTTCAGATACTTGTGGACCTGAGATTGTTTTGTTCATTGATGATGCAGATACTTTAGCAAAACAGATGAATGATTTCACAATGAAAGATCAGCTTGGTGTGATTGTAAGACAGGGAAGAGACCGAGGTGTACATGTAGTGTTGGCTGGTGTAGCCTCTGACTTTCCAACCTTTGGAGCTGATTGGGTGACGGATGTAAAAGCATCGCAGAGTGGATTATTATTTGGTACGCTTGACCCTAATGATTTATCCTCCTTCCGTATACCTTATTCAGAATCGAGTGCGGCATCGAATGGTCTAAAAGTCCTTCCGCCGGGCCAAGGGTACTATGTAAAACGAAGGTTTTCTAGGATTAAAGCTGCTCTGCCATGGAATAACACCAAAGAATGTGCTGAATGGATTAAAAAAATTCGTGACCGATGGCATGTTGTAGTTTGAAGGGAGGTGGCTCATAATGTTGACGGTTCATCATTCCAAACAGAAGGTAGTAACATTGGAACGAACAGAACTGTTTTTTCTGGCCGGAATCTTAGGATCTGACCGATTGCTTGGCATTGATGATCCTTTTCTTGGTTATTTAACAGAAGATATTGTTAAGGAATGGGATAAAGTTAAGGAAGCATTGTTGCAAAAAGGTTACTTGATTCAAGATGAAGGCTCCAGTGATATCACGATGACACCGACCGTGTTCTCAAGAGTTGCCATTGCAGGATTATCCTCGAGAGCATTCCGTTTTCAATATGAAGATAAAGGTAGTAGTTATGAAGGGTATCTGCACTGCACAAATGAGCGCGTAGTGGAAGTGACCCCGGTACATGAAGAGCAGGTAACCTACCAATTATCCGATCTTGGTAACGTAGAACAGGCATGTGAAGCTGTTGTCGATAAAATAAAATGGAGTCAAGAGAAAATCAGTGAAAATATTCCTGCACTAATGTTTTCAAAGAAAAAGTTTTATGAGAATATAAAGCAATACCAAGAATTGGACTCTTTGAGTCAAGCTCTTGCAGAAGATTGTCATGACAGGCAGGGAGCTCACGCACTTGCTAAAACAATTATAGAAAAGCAGACAGAAGGGGAACTTCAGCTGCTTGTCTGGAACGGACAGGAGTGGGAATCTCAATCTGCTGCGTTTATATCTGGTCCTTCCGTTAATTGGTTGTTACGCATGAGTACGATGGGTAAAGGGGATTGGCTCGTTGCTTCTCCGGCAACGAAAGAGCAGTTTAAGGAAATGCTTTTCGATTGGCTGAATCAGCCTCTAGATCAAGAAGAAAGGTGATGCATTATGCGCATTCGTGTGGAACCGAATGTGCTTCGAACGCTTAGCAGTCAATTGAAGCTCGCGGCGGAGCAAATTCAGCAAACTATTGTTGTTTTGGAGAGAGCTCTCAGTACTATCGAGGGAGATACAGCTGTTCATGAAGGTATCGTTTATGAATGGATGAGATCAAAGCAGCTGGCTTCATATATCGAAACAGAGCTTGAGAGATTTAGCTCCGAGTTGTCGCGGAAGGCAGAAGATTTTACTCGTGCAGACGAAGATTATCATACCGTTTTATCTTATATTGATTATTCTAACGTCTCACCAATGCGCATGCTGCAATCTCAACAGATTACTTCTTTAAGAAATAACGAGCTGACATCGTTTGCGGTATCTAATCCGAAATCAGCTTTAATGGCAATTCATCCATCGGGTAGTTCTGATGAAGGAAATGGGTTAGGAGTGCTCCTCCAAGCTTCTGAAACAAATCCAAGAGGTTGGATTTTCAAGGACCCAGTTATAGGAGGAAAGGCGGGTTAATAGAATCTAACAAACTTTTATTCGCTGCGATTCGCTTCCTATTTGCGTAAATATAGAATTATAGATGAGCTAACAAGCAAGAAAAACCTTTATCAACTCTTTGTTTACAGAAGTTTCATTCTTACTAATTGGGTTTATTTACATTTAGGACCAATGACTTTAGACAGGTCTAAAGTCATTTTGGTACAATTTTTTCAGGAATTAACTAAATTTTGAAGAATAAGAGGAGGAATATCATTCTATGTCAGGTCGTATTCTCATTTCCCCGGAGCAAGTGGATCAAGTAGCTAATCAATTTAAACAAAGCGGTGAGCAAAGTCAACAAATCGTTTCTAGTTTGACTCAATCCATTAATGGTATGGAAGGTCAATGGGAAGGGATGACAAAACAACGCTTCTTCACTGAGTTCCAGGAAGCAAGCAAGCAAATGCAAAGTTTTGTTCAAACCTTGAACAGCATCAGTACAGAACTTACGGCGATTGCTCAGAAATTCCGTTCAGTGGATCAATCTCGCTAATCTGTTGTCCCAAGATTATAATTATACTTACTAGAGTTAATTTCATAATACCTTTAGTTGCTTAATCAGGACTATATAGATCAAAAAGGTTCTATTTCTCTATATAGTCACAAGTTTATCGTTTCAATGAGTTATGAAATGGATTCACTACACATAAAAAATAGCTTTATCAACCTGGAAACCGGGAGTTAACATAACTTCCGGTTTTCTTGCATCGACAACGAAAAGAGAGGGATGTTCATGTCTTTTCAACCCAATCCGGGGGATCAGCTCCATATTAATGGGGTTACTTACCAGGTGGGACAACATCCGGCTGCCCCTGGCATTGCATATGCACAGACGGGAAGACAAGGTACCGTATATAAGTTGATTCCTGCCGACGGTAACGAATATGAATCTAAAGCGTTAAAAGTGTTTTTCCCTAAGTTCCGTGTCCCTGCCATGGTCTATCAATCTGAACAGATGGAAAAGTATAGCGAAGTGTCAGGCTTGCAGGTCTGCAATCGTGACGTGCTCACTCCTGAAAGAAACGGAAAATTAATTAGTGAGCATGGGGATCTACTATACTCAGTGCTTATGCCATGGATCGGCGGGATTACCTGGTTTGATATCATATGTGACAAAAAACGTTTGACTCCAAGTGAAAGTCTGACACTTGCAACCTCTTTTGCCGGGATCGGATCTGCTATGGAGCAAAGAGGGATTGCACACTGTGATCTATCAGCCCCCAATGTACTTATTCCGTTTTTTTCCGAAGATGAACAGCCTGAAGGCTCTGCAGCAGTTGAACTCGTTGATGTGGAACAGATTTATAGTCCGAAGATGGACAGACCCGATGCTTTATTAGCAGGTTCAGCTGGATATGCTGCCCACCGTATCGTTAACAGCGGTTTATGGAGCAGTTATGCAGATCGTTTTGCAGGAGCCGTGATTCTTGCAGAGATGCTTGGTTACTGTGATAAAGATATCGTGGACCTTACTTACGGTGAAAGTTATTTTGATCAGCGCGAACTTCAAACGGGCTGTGAGAGATACATGAAACTTATGCACTTTTTAGAAACAAGGTATGGTCGCAAAATTTCAGAATTGTTCAGCAGAGCATGGAATAGTCAGGATCTAAGCAGTTGTCCTACTTTTGGAGAATGGTTAATTGCCCTTTCCAATGTTGAACTTCTGCCGGAAGAAGATCGGCAAGAAGTTCAAGCGGACACAGTTGATGAAGGATTAGCAGCAGGTTCGGTTTCCACTAAACCTTGGGAAGTAGAATCTGACATTCATACGATAGATGAGCAAATCTTAAGTACTTCACCTAACCTTTCGGCGGAATCTAGTGTAGAGGATGATCCCCTTACTAACAAAAATTGGACTTCCGAAGAAATACAATATGCAGTTCAAAAAGCAAGAGAGTTAGAGAAACAGGGAAAGGTGATACCGGCTATAGATGCCTATCGTTCTGCCCTTTCCAAAACAGCATTGGGCAGTGCCTTATCCGTTGAGATTAGTGCGGCCATCCAGCAACTTGAAGCCAATCATCTCGAAAAGAATGAAGGAGATAACGTAAAAGCTCCTCCATTCTGGTTGCGCCATAAAAAATTAACTATTGCAGCAGCAGTAGTTTTAATTATCTCAGCGATCGCTATTCCTGGAGTGAACACCCTCGCGGAACGTGCAGAGACAAGACAAGCTCTTGCTCTGCAAGAAGCAGAGCAGTTAAAGAAACAAGAAGAAGTTCAGCAGGCTGCTGAAGCTGCCAAGCTTGCAGAAGAAAAGAAGAAACAAGAAGCAGCAGCACTTGCTCAACAGAAAGCAGAGGAAGAAGCTGCTAAAAAAGCAGCTAAAGAGAAAGCTGCATTACAAGCAAAGTATGATAAGCAAGCAAAATATGATGCTTATCTTGCTAAGGTAGAAGCCAAGAAAGAAGCTGCAAAAAAGGCGGAATTACAAGCAAAATACGATAAACAGGCAAAGTATGAAAAATATTTGGCAGATAAACAAGCGCTTAAACAGAAACAAGCGGAAGAACAAAAACAAAAGGAAGCCGCTTCGAAACTAGCAGCTCAAAAGGAAGCGGCTGCAAAATTAGCAGCTCAGAAGGCAGCAGCAGAGAAAAAGGCGGCTGAAAAAAAAGCAGCACAGAAAAAAGCAGAAAAAGCGGCAGCTTTGAAGAAAAAACGTGCCCAAAATGTAGTTCAGCTCATTGCTTCTTATAATTTGGCTTACAATGCTCAGCAAGGTAAAAAAATCGAAAACGCAAGAACGTATGCCAGAGATTTTATGGAACGCTATGAGAAAGATGCCAGTTACTATAACGGTGTCGGGAAAATATCTCAACGGGTAAAACATATCAAGAAATTTATTAGTAATCGAAGTTATCGTTTACCCAATATCTGATCTGTCCTCATTTTATTATTTTTAATTATTTTAGAGGTGAAGGAACAAGAATGAATTATACAATACAAGCCTCACAGCGTACGCCCGCACTGATCATTTATTTAATTGATATTAGTGCTTCGATGAATATGATGATGGATAATCGCAGACGGATGGACATTGTGTATGATGCTTTATCACTTGCCATCCGCCAAATGGTTTTTCGCTCCACGAAAGGGAATCGTCTAACTCCGAGATATCGAATTGCCATCCTGGCTTACAGTGATGATGTATATGATTTGCTTGGCGGCGTGAAAGGAATTGATGAGATTGCAGCCATTGGCTCACTCCCAGACCTGACACCAATGCGGTTTTCAGATTCGGCTAAGGCTTTTCTACAAGCGGAAAAGATTTTACAAAGCGAGCTGCCTCATATGCAAGATTGTCCTGCACCGCTTATCTGTCATATGACAGATGGAGTTGCGACGGGGGAAGACCCTGAGCCTATTGCCAAACGAATTATGGATATGAGTGTGCCGGATGGAAATGTTCTTATTGAAAATATATTTATTTCGGATCATCTTCTGGATGCGCCTATTACAGAGCCGAGAAGATGGGGTGGTATTTTAAAAGATACCGAATTAAAGGATGAACATGGGGAGAAGTTGCGCAACATGTCATCAGTTCTTCCTGAGAGTTATCGGGAAATGTTGATGGAAGCTGACTACTTATTATCCCCCGGTTCGTTAATGATGCTGCCTGGCTCATGCGCAGAATTGGTCTCGATTGGATTCCAAATGTCTGCAGCTACACCGGTAAGGTAAGGAGGAGAAGGGTTTGAAGTCTTTGCGAACGTCGGCACCAGATCGTGGAAAGCAGCTCTTCTCCGAGGAAACTTTTCATTATGTTAGTTCTCAACATACGAATGAGCCTTTATCCACGTATAAAGGACGCTGGCTCTGTCGATATGGATATGGTCTATCCTTTGAAACGGCATCTTATGGCGATAAAGGACAGGATTTTGCTGCAGTTCATATTCAGGGTGATGTATGCACCTTTGTACTCTGCGATGGAGTATCCATGAGTTATCATGGGGATTTTGCTGCAAGGTATCTTGGAGAAGCGTTATGCGCATGGATGAACGAAACCAAAGACTGGTCTTCTTCATTGTTATATCAATTTCTGATGAGCCTTACCATTCCCGCTTCGCGTGAGCTTAGCAACTATGCAGGTAGTCAGAATGCGAATATTCCAATGATGCTCCAGGAAGTGCTTGAAACGAAGAAAAAACTAGGAAGTCAGTCCATGTATATCTGCGGGAAAATAAAGCTGGGCTCTGGTAAAAAAGGAAGTCGTCTGCAGCTTGCTTGGCAGGGTGACTCTAGAATTCGGCTTTTTCGCAGCGGAAAAGAAACGGATCACCTCTTTGACAAAACAAGAAGGACATCAGAGCGGTGGTCAACAGCAGAAGGTCCCATTGGAGGAAGTCCTCATGTGTATGAACAAACGTTTCCGGTTGGAGAAGATGTTGTACTTCGTTTATACACAGATGGAATGGGAGAACTTGACCCGATCGGAATCCATTTACCCGATGAAGAAATCCAAGTGTTAATGGATGCGCCGCATACAGGTGGACTCGAAGATGATGCTGCTTTTATTGAATTGAATTGGAAATCATAAATATTTGTTAAAAATTCACTCCTTTGGGTAGGCTGTCTAAGAGAATTTCTATATATCTCTAGATAAGAGACCTCAAAGGAGTGATTTTATATGTCATCATCTTCGGGAAATGGATTGCGTTTTTCAGGGAAAACAGCGATTGTTACGGGGGCAGGCTCTGGGATCGGCAAAGCAGCAGCGTTAAAGCTGGCAAAGGAAGGGGCTAATATTGCTTTATTTGATCTAATCGATGAACGTACGGAAGAAACGAAAAAGTCGATTGAAAAGTTGAATTTAGGTCAAGTGGTCTCTTATGATGTAGATATATCCGATCCGAATCGTGTGGAGAGATCCGTGAATGAGACGATCGATACGTTTGGTGGAATTGATATTGTGTTTGCGAATGCCGGGATTAATGGTGTGGTCGCTCCCATTGAAGACATTGATATCGAGGATTGGCATAACACCATTAATACAAACTTAGGAGGCACATTTTTTACGGTAAAGTTCGTATTGCCTCATATGAAAAAAAGGAATGGCGGAAGTATTATCATTACTAGCTCCATTAATGGGAATTCCACGTTTTCGAATATAGGAATGTCAGCGTATAGTACCTCAAAGGCAGGTCAAGTCGCTTTTGCCAAAATGGCAGCCCTTGAACTCGCCAAATTCAAAATTCGGGTGAATGTGATTTGCCCAGGTGCCATTTCGACGCATATTGATCAGAGTACGGATACATCAGATGAGCTAAGTGAAATTTCCATCAAGATGGAATTTCCCGACGGAAGACAGCCTTTGTCTCATGGACCGGGAACACCCGATCAAGTTGCGGAACTGGTAGCTTTCTTAGCTTCCGATGCTGCTGAGCATATAACAGGGTCACAAATTGTGATTGATGGAGCGGAGTCTCTTCTAAGCTGATGCAAATGTATAGCATAGAACTTCGATATGCTTATTTTCATAGATCGTAACCGTTTCCCTTGCGGGAGGCGGTTTTTTTCGCTATTTTATATACATTACACCAGCATGAATCTCAAATTCGTGCAAAACGGGAAGATTGAATATTTATACCCAATCATGGAGACATGGAGAAAAGAGAATTGAAATGCTAAAAACAACATGGAATCAAGATTACGACCTTCCAATTTATCAAGTCATCCCTGAAATAAAAAGTAAACTTAAGCAAAAAACCTCGGCTGTTCTTGTTGCGGAACCCGGGGCAGGGAAAACAACCGTCGTTCCTCTAGCTTTATTAGAAGAAGAATGGATGAATAACAAAAAGATGATCATGCTTGAACCTCGAAGACTGGCTGCTAGGAATGCTGCAATGAGAATGGCAAAAAGTATAGGTGAACCTGTGGGGAAAACAGTAGGCTATCGAGTTCGAATGGACAGCAAGGTAAGCAGTGAAACTCGAATAGAAGTGGTTACCGAAGGAATCTTAACGCGAATGCTGCAGCATGATCAGGCGCTGGAGGACGTAGGGCTCCTCATTTTCGATGAATTTCATGAGCGGAATCTTCATGGTGACTTGGCTCTGGCCCTCGCATTAGAGTGTCAATCTGTACTCAGGGAAGACTTACGAATCTTGGTCATGTCCGCGACGCTTGAAGCTGAACCTGTCACTTCTCTGCTCGGTGATGCTGCGCTAATTACTTGTATGGGAAGAACTTATCCAGTAGAAACGAAGTATGTGCCAAAACTTCATAATATAGATATGGAGGCGCATATGGCACAGGTTATTCCCCTGGCATTACGTCAGCAAGAAGGGCATGTGCTGGCTTTTTTACCTGGTGCTAAAGAAATCCATCGCGTAATGAGAAAACTAGAAGAACAGAATTTAGGTCCGAACATTAAAGTATATCCGCTTTATGGTGCTTTATCGCAGCAAGAACAGGACCGTGCAATCTTAACTCCAGGCACAGTAGAGCGTAAAGTAATTCTTGCTACAACCATCGCGGAATCAAGTTTAACTATTGAAGGAATTGGAGCGGTAGTAGATAGTGGCTTAAGAAGAGATTCTGTCTTTTCTTCTCGTTCCGGAATGAGCCGATTAGTGACGATTCCAATCTCCAAAGCTTCCGCGGATCAGCGAAAGGGCCGGGCAGGAAGAACAGCGGAGGGGATATGTTACCGCTTATGGAGTGCATCAGAACAGGATGCAAAACCAGAGAAGAACCGACCCGAGATACTCACTGCGGATCTTGCTCCTGTAGCGCTTGAACTTGCGATGTGGGGCGTGCAGGACCCTGGCGATTTACGCTGGCTTGATCTGCCGCCTGCGGGTGCTTATGAGGCAGCAACTGCGCTACTGCAGCAGCTGGGCTGCCTCGATGACCGCGGCCAAGCAACGAGCCGCGGCAAACAAATAGCGGGGATGGGGACACATCCCCGCCTTGGACACATGCTGCTGCAAGCTGCGAAGCTCGGACTGGCTAGAGATGCCAGTCTGCTGGGCGCGCTATTGCAGCAAGGATCATCCCGCCTGCCGGGGGCGGGATGGGATCTTCGTCCGCAGCTTGAACATCTGCGGACACTCTCTGCTGCCGGCTTTGCTTCGGCAGCCTCCCAAGATGAGGCTTCGCTGCGCAGCCTCATACAAGAGAGCCGCCAGCTGTACAGAGAGGTAGAGTCACGCCAAATAGAAGGCGAGTCTCTACCCCCTGATGATAGCTGCGGCTTACTGCTTGCTTTTGCCTATCCGGATCGGATTGGGCAAAGAAGAGAAGATGGCCGCTATTTCCTTGCAAGCGGCCGGGGTGTGCGGACCTCTTCTGCGATGAGCGGCCTCACTTCTCCTTATATCGTGGTTGCAGAAGCGGATGACCAAGGGGTGGATGGACTTATTCGAACATGCGCTCCGCTCGGGCTTGCGGATATCTACTCTTATTTAAAAGAACTCATTACGACCCAAGAAAAAGTGTACTGGGATAAAAGCACACGTAGTGTGCGATCCTTGAAATGGCAGAAACGTGGAGAGATTATCCTGAAAGAAATGGCTTATCCGAGTCCGCCTGAAGAAGATATTTTGCTAGCATTACTTGCAGGAATAAGAGAAGAAGGGTTGTCCGTCTTTTCTATGAATAAAAGTACTCGTCAGTTAGTGGAGCGGATGCAATTTCTTCATAGAGTAAATCCTGCTTGGCCAGATCTTTCGGATTCCGCTCTTCTTGAATACCTGCTTAAGCATATCCCACCTTACTTGACAGGGGTGCGTTCAGCAGCTGGATTACAGCAGATATCCATTACATCGGTACTCTTAGACAGCTTATCCTGGGAAGAACGACAGACACTTGAGAAGGAAGCTCCTACCCATTACACCGTACCCAGCGGCTCTAAGATTCCTATAAGATATGATGGACAAGGGGCTCCATATATCGCTGTCAGGCTGCAGGAAATGTTTGGACTTACAGAAAGTCCGCGACTGGGAGAAGGGCGTGTCCCCTTAACGCTTCATTTACTATCTCCTGCGCAAAGACCTGTACAAGTTACATCGGATCTGAACAGTTTTTGGCGAGAAGGTTATTTCGAGGTGAAGAAGGATCTGAAAGGGCGGTATCCCAAACATTACTGGCCGGAAGATCCGCTACAGGCGGTAGCGACAAACCGTGTTAAACCGAAAGGGAAATAGCTTGGATCACCCCACAAGAAAGATTTTATATTTGGCGTTCATGGTTTCGACCTTGTAAAGAAGGGTAATTAACAAGCACAGATTACTTTTCGAAGAGGAGGAAATAATAATGAATAACAAAACTAAAAAAGTCGTAGGGGTATTTCAAACCGAACAAGAAGCTTCACGGGCAATTGAACAGTTACAAGACCGAGGATATCGCAATAGTGAAATTTCGGTGATTACACGTAGTAAAGACGATATGAGAGCAATTGAATCGGAGACGGGTACGAAAGCTCCGGAAGGTGTGGCAGCGGGTGCAGCTACGGGCGGTGTGCTTGGTGGTCTAGCTGGGTTATTCGCAGGAATTGGCGCTCTAGCGATTCCAGGAATCGGGCCGATTTTGGCAGCAGGGCCGATAGCAGCTACTTTAACAGGTGCAGCTGTGGGAGCTGGTGCAGGTGGTTTAGTCGGCGGATTAGTGGGTCTTGGTATTCCGGAAGATGAAGCTGAGGAATATGAAAGAAATGTAGATGAAGGTAACATCCTCGTACTCGTAGATCAAAAAAGTACAGATCGTGAAATCCACGGAATTTTTCGAGATAATCGGTCGCTGAATGCAGATCGTTACCGTGACTATGAACAGGAAGATCATCTTCCAGGTCCTAATCGCGTTGCACGAAGCCAGGCGGAAGAGGAAGCAATCAAAACCAATTTGGATCGTAACATGCGATAACAATGAATGAATTTCATAAAAAGCAGTAGATAGTAACCTCCCAAGCCTTCTGGCTTAGGAGGTTTTTATCTGTTATACCGTGAATGCTAGATTTCGTGTATTATTAATTCGTGACAAAGAAATCAAATAATAAATGTATTGAATTTATGGAGGTTATGTGTCAAGTAAACCAAGAATAACAGCGATCGAAACGTTACGAGGAATATCTTTCCTCGCCGTAGTTCTCCAGCACTCTATTGCTCATTATGCATATGTACCTGATGTTACCTATACAGATGGGGTTATGATGTCTATACTTCTTATGTTATCAAAATTTGCAGTACCTGCTTTTCTTTTTATTACTGGCATGGTGCTCTTCTATAACTATGAAGACCAATTTACAAGTGGTGCTTTTATAAAACGAAGAATTACCGATATCTTTCTTCCCTACATGATATGGTCCCTGATTTATATTTTTTTCTATGCGTGGAAGACAGCAGGACTGGCTGGATTTAGTTCACTGGAACTGGGGGAAATTCTAATGCAGCTGCTAACTGGAAAAAGCAGTTCTCACCTGTGGTATATCATTATGATTATGCGGCTATATTTACTGTTCCCTATCATCCGTTCAGGTGTATTGCTACTAAAAAATAAATATAGAGAAACGGTCTTACTTACCTTTTTGCTGATGATGGGTGTTATTTATTTGATTCTCATGTTCTATCGTGGAAAGATTGGAGTCTTGGCAGAAATCGCTGATATTCCATTCATCACTCCGTGGCTCACGGTATATGCGGATCGAAATGTCTTTTATTTTTTCTTATACTTTTTGCTCGGCGCTGCTGCGGGATTATATCCGAATTGGTGGCAGTCCATGGTAATGAGATCGAGAGTGCTAATAGTTCCTCTCTTTATGTTGTTTACGGGCTACTATGTATACGAACTTTCTCGTCAATTTCTTACCCCAGATGGACTGCATATACAATTTAACCGAGTCGCTTTACTGAAACCTGATATGGCGTTATATCTTGTTATATCCATATTTTTAGTTTATTTAATAGCAATGAGACTGCCTGAAGGGAAAGTATCCCGCATATTTGCTTCTATAGGAAATTTGTCATTTGGTGCTTACCTTATGCATGCGCTGATGCTAATAGGTACATATAAGATAGAAGCCGTCTTATACCCAAACTGGAACGTATCATGGAAAATGTTATTTACCTGGTTGATCGCTTCTTTATTATCCCTTGGTGCAACACGGCTAATAGCTTATCTGAAGATAGGAAAGTGGGCTGTGGGCATTCATATTCCAATAAGTAAAAATAACAGATGATGAAAAATTCATAATAGTAAAGAAAAGATCCTGAGTGCTCACATATATACGAGTACCCAGGATTTTTTAGTATATTGACGCAACGATATCTAGGTGATGAGAAGCAAATTCTCGAAAGGTCGATGGATTTTTGTTATCAATCTGTCCAGTAGCATGAATTTCTCCCCATCTGAGAATCAGGCTGTATAAGAAATGGATAGAGAGACGGGATGAGATGTCGTAAGGAGTGCTAGGAAGATCTGCGTTCTGAAGATAAGAAGACAGAAAGAAACGAGCTTTTTTTTGTTGTCCCTTCCATAGCAGCTGATTGGTGAATTTAACGACGTCTGCGAGTGGATCACCAAAATAAGCGGTCGTAAAATCAATAATACCACTTACTTCCCATTCACCTTCATTTTGCTGAATCAAGATATTTTCTGATTTGTAATCTCCCATAACAAACGAATACGTGTCTATATCATAAAAGGAGGACGCTGCTACACTTATTTTTTCACGAACCCAATTAATATCTGCGTCTTCAATAGGAGAATATTTTCGGGCGTCTTCGAGCCAATATAAGATCTGTTGTTCAAAAAAGGGGTAGAAACCCTGCTCGAAGGAGCGGATATCTTCCGTTTCAGGATCATATTCACCAGCGATCATTGTCTTCCATGTGTGAAGTTCATGAAGCGCAGCAGCAAGCTTAGACAGGATCAATTTATGTTTTGCTTCAGATAGAGTAAGTTTATCCAGATCATGATAATGAACTCCGGGCAGAAGAGGCATGATTACATACGAATAGCCAAAAAGGTCCTCCGCTGAGTCTATAACATAAGGCGTAGGAACGGGTGCTTTTGTGTGTTGTTTAAGCTGCTGAATCATAAACTGTTCTTCTTCCCATTGTCCTGGGTAAAGAGGATTCCCTTTAAATACATAATCTCCTGTTGATGTATGAATAAATAGAGTTTGCTTCATGACTCCGTGTTCTGTCGGCTTATAGGAGTGTAAAGTACCGAGGTCCCAGCGAGATAACATTTTTTGTATAGTGTTTTGCTGCATGTTCGTAATTCGCGGAGCAGAAAAATAAATGCGGGTCGTCAGAATAACCACTCCTTTTCCTTGATTTCCTTATTTTACAATAAACGATACAGAAAAAGAGGAATTAGAGAATAATTTATATGGATCTGTTGAACGTGAACTTACACTATTAAGTGTTTTCAATATATGAAAAATTCATAATAGAAATTCAAAAGATTTATCTAGCTACTTTTCATATAAAACTTCATATGATTCCGGCGTATTCACTATGTTATATTTCCTGTCACAAAATGGTTATATGGAAAAATAGAAGGATGTCAAGACATAAAAAGAGGTTTATAATGGAACAAAGATGGTTATTTGATTGTTATGAGAGGAGGACATCAGTTGGCTTTTATGATATCCCAGCGTGCATTTATTAAACTCTATTTAATTACCATGGTCGAGCAGCACAGAGGTTACGGCTATGAAATGCTGGAAGCCATGAAGGATGAATTCAAAGGGTTTGGTTATGTTCCCCCTCAGAGTGAAGTTTATCGAGCCTTACATGAATTGGTTCAGGAAGGCGTGTTCTATCGAACCAAGCGATTAAAGGGAAGCGACCCTCGCGTTGATTTCCAAGAGATCGTATTGTATCACTTTACGGATGGTGGAGAAGAAAAAGCATCTTTATATAAAAAGCAGGTAAAGGTCGATTTGGACAGGTGCCTTGGTATGCTGAATAAAGCAGAGCGAGATAACTTTTAGTATCTGCGTAAAGCGGTTCATCTGTAACAGAAAGGGAGAATAGCGATGAGTGAGCAGATCAGATGGGGAATTTTAAGTACTGCGAAGATTGGTATAAATGCAGTGATACCTGCTTTACAGCAATCGGAACGTGGTCAGGTCGTAGCTATTGCCAGCCGGGACGAGAGCCGGGCAGCAGCAATTGCGGCAGAATTAAATATTCCAAAAGCATATGGAAGCTATGATGCACTGCTTGCAGATGGAGAGATTGATGCTGTGTATATTCCTATGCCGAATCATCTGCATATGGAGTGGACGATTCGGGCAGCGGAAGCGGGTAAACACGTATTATGTGAGAAGCCAGCAGCACTGAACGAAGAACAGGTTACTCAAATGATCGATGCGTGTAAGGCAGCAAATGTTGTTTTTGCAGAAGCTTTCATGTATCGATATCATCCTAAACACCAACGCGTGAAAGAGATCATCGAGAGCGGGGAAATTGGCGAGGTTCGCGCCATTCATGCCAATTTCACCTACAATAATTGTGATGATAAAGAAAATGTCCGTTTTAAAAACGACATGGGCGGAGGTTCTCTTTACGATGTCGGCGTCTATCCTATTTCAGCAGCGCGTATGTTTCTTGAGGGTGAACCAGAGGCAGTTACTGTACACGCTTTATTCTCACCAGAACATGATGATGTTGATATGATGGCATCGGGACTTGTTGAATTCCCTAACAAAGTAGCACTGACGTTTGATTGCGGAATGTGGGCTTGTGCGAGAGCGGAATTCGAAATACTCGGGACGAAAGGAAGAATTGAACTTCCCAAAGTATTCGGTTGGGAGAACAGCGATATTCCTCCGCAGATTATTATTCATACCGATCATGTCACTCGGGAAGAACGAGTTTCTGTGTCTAATTCCTTTGTACTTCAAGCAGAGGCATTTGCAGATGCGGTTCTTGACGGCAAACCGCTCCCTTTCGGACCGGAAGATGCGGTTTACAATATAAGGGTCATTGAAGCCTGCCTAGAGTCTGCTCGTAAAAGGGAACGAGTAACCTTGCCAGCAATGGTTCCTGTATTTTAACATTCTTCTTTTTTACTATTGTTCCATAATATGATAGATATATTATAGAAAACGCCTCCGATAGGATGTATATCCATAAGAGGCGTTTTTGGTAGTTTTGACCCGTGCATCCGTACACTCTATAATAGTCATCAATCCTTATTAAAGGTGGGATCTTTCATGGATGTAAAAGTATTGTCTACTACGGAAGAGATTAAGATATATTCCGATCCTTATCGTTTGAGGATTCTACATGTATTTCGTCGGTTTGGTAAGCCGGCTACGGTGAAGGAAATTGCCGATGAACTCGGAGAACTTCCTGCCAAAGTACATTATCATGTTAAAAAATTAGAGAAGATTGGTCTTTTAACCTTGGTAAATACAAAAGAAATTAACGGGATTATTGCAAAGTATTACGCCGTTTTTTCGGGAGAAATAGAGATCGGACAGAAACATATAGAGAATGCGGAGATACAAGAAGTAGTTAAGGGAGAAAATGTTCAGCACCTAAATGACTTATTTGACCGTCATAAAATCAAATATGTAGAGCGGACATCCGAGGACGCTTCCTCCGTACAATTGTTTAATCGTACGCTCTATATGACAGAGTCAGAAGCAAAAGTCTTACAGCAAGAAATATTGCAATTATGCGAACCTTATTTCAGTAAGAGGAAAGAAAAAGAGAAAGAGAAAGCGGGCTATGATCTATTTGCTAGTTTTGTCCGTAAACATGATTAAAAACATAGAGAAGAACCTTTCCAAAGATGGAAAGGTTCTTCTCACATGGTGATCAAGGATTACATATCATCATAATTTGTAACATCTCTTTTTGTTGAAGTAGCCGGTGAGTCGGAGTTACCGAAGTCTTCTACCGTTTCCCAGGCACTCGCATTATCGAATTTGCCGGCATTTCGCTGACTAATTTCTCCTGCACCGCGTGGAGGTGGAGTCATAACTTGTTCCTCTACAGGCCGCTTCTCGTTAAGATCTCCTTCCTGTACTTTGGCGGCATCCTCTACACAGAGTGTTGTGTAGGGTAGCGCTTCAAGTCTTTCAAAGGGGATAGGATTACCACATATTTCACATTTGCCGTAAGTGCCAGCTTCTATTTGATCAAGTGCATGATTAATTTGGTCCAGTTCATTGTTTTGGTGCTCATCTACAGCCAGATCACGTGCGCGTTCAAAAGTTTCTGTACCTATGTCCGCAGGATGATTATCAACGGAAGATAATTCTCCTGTGGATTCCCTAAGGGAGGTAGGCTCATCGTCGGTGCTCTCTCGGTTGATATCAAAATGATGTTGAATGGATTCCTTCTCTGCAAGAAGTCGTTCTTGTAATGTTTTTAATTCTGTTTTTGTTAATGTTGCTGTCATAATTAACGTCTCCCTTCGAGATTTCGATTGTGTCATCTAATTACCCTGTTTTGCTGGATTACAACCAGGTCTATGAATGTTACTCTGTTGTTCTATGATATTTGGATAAGAAGTAAATTTATGGTGCATAAAACCAGGTTTTATACGGAATCGTTTTCTTAATCGCGCAAATTATGATATAAAATAGAAGGAACCCTTGTCTGAAGTCGGAAGGGTTTCCTTAGGAAAGATGTAATGGGGGTCGTTATGATGGATGAACATATGAAGCGTCGTTTAGATAAGCAAAAACAATTATTTAAACAGCTCGGCATTCAACTGGATGCTCTATCAATCCATGAAAAGCAATTTAATTATAAACTCAGAGGTTATGATCCAGATGAGGTTGATGAATTTTTGGACCTTGTTATTAAGGATTATGAGCGTTTCTATGCCCATATTTCGGATTTGATGGATAAATGGCAAGAGCAGCAGTATACGATTCGAAGTATGAAGAGTGCTCCAAAACCGGAAGCAGATCCTAATCTCATTGATCGCAGACAGCTTGAAGAAGTGGTGAAACAGCTCGAATACAGCATTCGTCAATTAAAAGGAAAATTGCCTCGACCGGAAACAAAAGATCCATATCTCGACTAAGTAAGTCGACTACTTAAGTCATAGTAACCATTCATTTTTAATGAAGGAGACACAAATATGATCAAAATAACTGTTCTATCCGATACACATATGCCTAGAATGTCCAAAGCACTGCCAGCTCCGCTGCTTCATGATATTCAAGATTCTGACCTTATCTTTCACGCTGGTGACTGGAGTGACATGTCCGTATATGAAGAACTCACATCTCTGGGCAAGGTACATGGGGTAACAGGGAATACGGACCTTATTATGTTAAGGGGTATTCTACCTGAGCAAACGATCGTAGAAGCAGGAGGAAAGCGTTTTGGGCTCGTACATGGACATCTTGGAAAAGGGAGTACCGAAGCGAATGCGCTAGCCGCATTTAGTGGTGAACAGTTGGATTGTATTATCTTTGGACATTCTCATATCCCTTTACTAAAACAGAATGGTAACTGTCTATTGTTTAATCCAGGTTCACCGACAGACAAACGAAGACAACAGCAATATTCACATGGCGTGATCACAATCGATAGCGACATTCATGCAGAACATGTATTTTATGATCATAAGTCTTAAAACGTATTTTTTTATAAATTCATTCAATAACGCAAATCCCTTTTCGTAGGACTAGGGGTTTGCGTTATTTTATTTGCATGAGAGTGTTCACCTTCCTTTATTCGTTATCTGAGGTTTTTCTGTTCCAAAAGTAGCGTATCTGTCTATTTAAAGTGATGCTACGATAGTACATGAATACGCTTTTATTTGAGAGGAGTGCTCAACATGAAGTTATCCGTATTTACCGTAGCAACTCCGGATATGACGCCAAAGGAATTGGTAAAGGCTGCATCTGTTGCCGGAATCGAAGGCGTTGAATGGAGATACAAAGGAATTCCTGAGCATGCAAAGGCGGAAACCCCTTCGTTTTGGGGAAGAAATCTCGCGTCGATTGATCCAGCGGGAACGAATGATGATATTTTGGATGTTCGAAACCTAACCACAGAGGCAGGACTTACCTCTATTGCGCTTGTACCTTATTTATCGGTAACAGATCTTGCTTCTACTGAGCAAGCATTTGAAGCGGCACGTGTTCTGGGAGCTTCTATGATGAGAGTAGGTGTTCCTTCTTATAACAGGACGGAAAACTATCATGAACTGTATAAACGGGCGGATGCTTACTTGTCCGAAGTTCAGGAAATGTCTCGAACCTATGGTGTAAAGGCCCTTGTCGAAACACATCATGGAACCATTGCCCCTAGTGCTTCGCTCGCTTATCGTCTAGTGTCCCGTTTTGATCCCGATCATGTGGGTGTTTTATATGATCCTGGCAACATGGTTCATGAAGGATTTGAGAATTACAGACTGGGTCTCGAAATGCTTGGTCCTTATCTAGCACATGTCCATGTCAAAAATGCGGTTTGGAAAGAGAAAGAAGGAACAAGTAGTGCTACTGGTTCTGTGGAGTCGGAGTATGAGTGTAACTGGTCACCATTGCTTGGTGGAATAGTAACCTGGAGTCAGGTGCTCCAAGACTTGGTATCTGTAGATTACAAAGGGTACTTAGGGATCGAAGATTTTAGTCAAAGTCTTTCTTCAGAGGAAATGCTGAAAAATTTCAGTCATCATATGAGAGCGCTTCTTGACGAGATACGGGCGGAGGTATAGCTATGGAATTCGTAAAGGTTGGCGTTATTGGGATTGGTAATATGGGCTCTTCACATGCGATGACGCTGGTGAAAGGGCAGATAGAAGGAGCAGTACTAAGCGCTGTATGTGATGCCAGAGATTCAGCTAGGGTATGGGCGGAACAAACACTGCCAGACGGTATCAAATTCTACAATGAACCTTCCGAGATGTTGCAATCGGGTATGATCGATGCTGTCATCGTAGCAACACCACATTATCATCATGCCGAGCAGGCGATCGCAGCATTTGAAAGCAAGCTTCATGTACTTATTGAGAAACCAGCCGGTGTTTATACCAAGCAAGTGCGTGAGATGAATGAAGCAGCAGCAAAAAGCGGAAACGTATTTTCCATCATGTATAATCAGCGTACGAATCCGCTCTATATCAAACTGAAAGAATTGATCTCATCTGGTGAACTGGGAGAGATTAGACGAACAAACTGGATTATTACGAACTGGTACCGCTCGCAGTGTTATTACAATTCAGGAGGCTGGCGTGCTACCTGGGCTGGTGAAGGCGGCGGGGTGCTGATTAACCAAGATCCTCATCAATTGGATCTATGGCAGTGGGCGACCGGTATGATGCCGAAGCGAGTTCGTGCATTTTGTTCCTTTGGTAAATACCGTGATATTGAAGTGGAAGATGACGTTACGGCTTATGTAGAGTACGAAAACGGGGCTACCGGTGTATTTGTTACGACCACTGGAGAAGCTCCGGGTACGAATCGTTTTGAGATTACAGGCGATCGCGGGAAGGTAGTAATCGAAGATGGAGAAATGACATTCTGGCAGCTGAGTGAACCGGAGAGTGAATTTAACAATCGAAACACGGATGCTTTTGGCAAACCTGAATATATACAAAAGAAAATTCCTACTCCGGGGATCGAGATAGGACATCCTGGAATTATTCAAAATTTTATCGATGCTATTTTAAAACAGAAACCGCTGATCGCTCCAGGAGAAGAAGGGATTAACGGACTTACCTTATCGAATGCAATGTATTTGTCGACTTGGACTGATGATTGGGTGGAACTTCCTATCGATGAAGAGTTATTTTATGAGCAGCTACAGGATCGAATCCGTAATTCAGAGGTTAGCAAGTCAGAAGGATATGAACAAACACAACCGGTTGATCTGAAAGGTACCTTCTAACTTGATGAAGCTGTTTTATAAAAACAATTTTAATTTGCTAATTCATTCACGAGTAATATCTAAAGTAGAATAGGAGGATTCTCATGAGTGCAAGGGACGGAATGTTATACTCCCCACAGAGTGCAGCGCAGAAAGCGGTATGTGGTCCTGGAGAATTTATATTTGCCGCAGCAGCTTTGGATCATGGACATATTTACGGGATGTGCTCCAGTTTAATTACAGCGGGGGCAGAACTTAAATGGGTGTACGACAAAGACCCTGAGAAAATAAAATCATTTATTGAGCGGTATCCTGGAGTCAAAGTTGCTAGATCGCTGGAGGAAATATGGCAAGATTCCGAAGTGAAGATGGTGGCAGCAGCGGCCATTCCTTCAGAACGGAGCGATCTCGGGCTTGCTGTAATGGATGCAGGAAAAGATTATTTCACCGACAAAACACCGTTTACCACACTGGATCAGCTGTCAGCAGCTCGTAGAAAGACAAAAGAAACAGGCAGAAAATATATGGTCTATTATAGTGAACGTCTTCATGTAGAGAGTGCCGTATATGCAGGGCAGCTTATTGACCAGGGAGCAATTGGACGCGTTATTCAGGTCATGGGAACAGGACCTCACAGGCTCAATGCAGCTAGTCGTCCAGATTGGTTTTTTCGTAAATCGCAATATGGAGGCATTCTTTGTGATATCGGCAGCCATCAGGTGGAGCAGTTCCTTAGTTTTACTTCCAATCAGGATGCAAAAGTGATGTACAGCAGGGCTGTTAATTTACATCATCCTGCCTATCCGGAGCTGGAGGACTTTGGAGAAACTTCTCTCGTTGGGAATAACGGAGCTTCCGGTTATTTTCGAGTGGACTGGTTCACGCCAGATGGTTTGTCTACTTGGGGAGATGGAAGAACTACCATTCTCGGTACAGATGGATATATTGAACTTAGAAAGTATACGGATATTGCGAGGGAACAAGAAGGCGATCAAGTATATCTTGTGAATCACGAGGGGGAATACCGTTTCGGAGTAAAAGGCAGGGTTGGATATCCTTTCTTTGGTCAACTGATACTTGATTGCTTAGAGCGGACGGAGAACGCGATGACACAAGATCATGCTTTTAAAGCAGCTGAATTATGTTTAATTGCTCAGCAGCAAGCAGAGCAGCTTACCATGGCTAAATAATGGTGAGGATTGCATGATAATGACTATAACAGCGGCAGACCGCATCATGTTACAATGGAGCCTAAGAACAGGGTAACGATTAAAGGAGTGACCTTACGATTGGCTAACACATTGCAGATGAAGGAGCCGCTTAATTTTAATCACCTAAATTGTGAACCTTTACATATCGAGGCGGGAGATGGATTTCATTCGCACCCTTACTATGAAATTTATTATTTTCACACGGGTAAATGCAACTATATTATTGGGGATCGAATTCATGTACTTGAACCAGGTGATTTGATCCTCATGCATGGAATGACCTTACATCAGCCACACCCCGAACCTGTTATACCGTATATCCGGACTACCCTTCATTTTTATCCTTCCGTAATTGAAGAATACGCACATCCCGAGAAAGCAAAATGGCTTCTTGAACCTTTTGAAAGATTAAACAATGAAGTGATTCATCTCTCTAAAGCACAGCAGACGGAAGTGGAAGACATTTTCACGCAGATGAATGAATTATTTCAGGGGCAGGAGGAACAAGATTGGACCTATGATCGTTTTGTATTTAAGTTATGCGATTTTCTCGTGATGACTGCATATTTCTCGGAAACGGCGATGAAGCATCGAAGGGTTTTATCAGATAAAGAAGAACATCTGCAGCGCATCATTACCTATCTTGAAGTACATTATATGGAAGAAATTAACCTCTCCGATATTGCGAGTGCACTTCATTTATCTAAACCATATATGGCTGCTCTATTTAAAGAACTAACCGGTACAACGATCATTAAGTATTTATATCAAAGACGGATTAATCAAGCCAAACTGTTATTTCGCCTTCAGCCTGATCTCAGCGTGACTGAAGTCAGCCGCAAAGCAGGTTTCAAACAGATCTCTCACTTTAGCCGTACTTTCAAGCAAGCGGCGGGCTGTACACCTGAAGCTTATCGAATAGAACAAGTATCTCGATTACGCTAGCTAAGTCCCTCATTCTAGCTCACGATTTTTTATACGATGATGACAGTCACGATTTGCCTTTCTTTCACGATAAGGAGTAAAGTGTTACTTGAAAGTGAATAAAGGATGTGAATGAAATCGTGAATGAAATGAACAATGAAATCATGAAAGAAATGATGAATGAAAAAGGAACCGAAACATTCATTGTAAGTTCTAGTCAAGCTGATATGGATTCAAAAATAAAATTATCCGCCTTGCTGGAACGATTGCAGGATGGTGCTGACCGGCATTTACAGCAGCTTGGAATCACCATTTCTGAAATGCTGCGAGATGGTTTCGGATGGATGCTAATGACCATGGATCTTACAATTACACAGCACCCTGTACTCGAGGAAAAGATGGAACTTGCCACTTGGTCTAAGGGGTACCGGGGAGTTGTCTGGTTAAGAGATTACGAATTAACAGGAGACTTAGGAGCGGCAGGATATGCTCGTTCGGCCTGGACGCTTGTTGATATTAACAAACGAAAAATTTTGCGTCCAACTGCGTTTCCATATGAGATCCCGATCGTAGAAGGTGAGGTTTCGGAGGGACCTCCCGATAAGGTAGCTGTCCCGCAAGAGTTGGAAATGAGAAAAGCTTATGAATTCATTGCTACATATAGTCTTATGGATAGTAATGGACATGTAAATAATGCCAAGTATGCAGATCTCTGTTACGATGCTTTAGGAGCAGGTGAAGTTCGGAATCTGCGTATGAATCGTTTTCGGATTACCTATCACCGAGAAGTGAAACTTGGGGAACTTGGAAGGATTGAACGAACCGATCTCATAGATCAATCCATCTGGTTCAAAGGTATAAATCAAGAAGGAAAAATCATTTTTGAAGCAGAAATTCAGTTTGAAGATTAATTATAAAAACACTGCAGAGTAGAATTCTGTAGTGTTTTTTATATCCTGAAATAAATCTTATGTTTGAAATTTACTAGCTTATGGTAATAAATAACAAGCATGACATATAACGGAAAGGGAGGGATTTGTCATGAGTCAAGTTCCGAAACGTAATCAACGAGAAGATCACGCAGATCAAGAACATGAAAAAAAGAATAACCACACCATGGACCACCCAGAGCAGTATAAGACGGAGGAAGAAAGTTTATTTGATCGTTTTGAGGATGAACTTCACGTCGACCCTATTCCAATGGAAGATCTTAAACTTGAACAGCAGGAAGAAAAAGATAAAGAAGCAACGAAAAGCAATTCTTCCACAGAAGAAAAGTATCGTGCTGATTATCGAAAGTAAAGTTCATTTTATATTGTTTTAAAAGTAGGTTATGTAGAGATCATGTAGGACATGGTCTCTTTTTTTTGTTGTTCGTTCTCCTACGTTTAAAATAAACCAAAATGTTTAAGGATAATGGAGATGATCATTTGGATAAATAGATATAAGCAGAAAGAAAGTAGGGATAGGATGGTACAAGATTGTATTATTGTAGGTGGAGGAATTGCTGGACTTCAAGCGGCTATACAGCTGGGACGTTACGCTGAGCATAAGGTGCTCGTTATTGATTACGGAGAGGGTAGATCAAGTTTATGCCGAAGCTATCATAATATATTAGGTTTTCCAGACGGAATATCAGGAGAAGAACTTCGGAAAAGAGGAAGACAGCAAGCAGAATCATATGGAATAGAGTTCATTCATGATCGTGTCATTAAGGCACATAAGGAAGAGGGGATTTTCACATTAACAGGAGAAAACGGCAGAGAATATAAAGCAAGAACACTACTGCTTGCAACAGGATTAACGGATCGTCATCCTGAACTTCCTGGTCTGAGAAATACGCTTGGCATTTCTGTATATGTGTGCCCTGATTGCGATGGTTATGAGATTAAAAATAAAAAAACAATCATTATGGGTTCGGGAACAGCCGGTGCGGGTATGGCTCGTATTCTCTCCAGTAAAACACCGGACTTAACATACATTAATCACGAGCAGGCGGATATCCCAAGTGAAATTCTTCAAAAACTAAAAGATAAGAAGATTGAGTATATAGAAGAACCAATTGAAAAAATAGAAGAACAAGAAGATGGGATGATTACCACTGTTATTTTGAAAAATGGGAGAAGAATTGAAGCTGAACGTGGTTTTATTGCGTTTGGGAATAACAAAGTTCATTCTGAGCTTGCTGAACAACTTGGAGCAGAAGTTGCGGACAATAAACATGTAGCAGCGGATGGAAGATCCCGTATGTCCACTGTGGAGAATTTATGGATTGCTGGAGATCTTGGTATTCATTCAGAGCAAGCCGCAGTTGCCATGGGTGACGGAGTCTTATGTGGAATCTGGATCAACAAAACCCTTCATCATATAAAAAAATAAAAAAATACCCCTCAAGTAGGAAAATCACATCCTAAAGAGGGGTATTTTTTATTTCTACGCATTTTCTAATGGTGTACCTTCATAAAAAGCTTCAGATGTAGTTAGTCATCATTTTGATACATACATATAAAGTAACGTCTATTTAGGAAGTGATTATATGCCGTTTATTGGTGGGATTGTTTTAGTCATCATTTTAGCTTTTGTCGTGTGGATGCTGTTAACTCCAGTCTTTACTAAAGTTGGAGAGAAAGTGACTAAGAAATATAAACAATTTACGAAAGAGGAGAATGCGAATGAAGAATCTAAAGACGTTTAAAATTGGTGGAATCGTGATTGGAGTAGTAATCATAATCGCTTTATTAGTGGTTAGTTTATTTGTAACACGGATTCCAAACGGTTATGTTGGCGTAGTTTATTCACCAAATGGGGGAGTTAAGGATAACACGTTAAGCCAAGGTTGGAAACTGGTAGGGGCTTTCGACAAGGTTACTAAATATCCAATTCGTATTCAAACAGTGGAATACAAGGACATTCAGATTGCAACTTCTGATGGTAAAAGTATCACCATTGATTTTGCTTACAACTATCAAGTAGAGCCAGATAAGGTATCATCGATTTTCAATAAGTTTGGTCCTATTAGTATCGAAGAAATTGAAGACACCTATTTGAAAACAAGATTCCGTGATGCAGCACGTAAGGGTATTTCTAAGTTTACTGTAATTGATGTTTATGGAGAAAAATCATCTGATGCAGCTGTCGATGTACAGCAACGTTTTTCTGATGACGTAGCAGAACTTGGTTTCATTGTTTCCAATGTAACAGTTGGGGTGCCGCAACCTGATGCCAAAACCCAAGAAGCTATTGATAAACGAGTAGAAGCTTCTCAAGAACTTGAACGTAAGACTACGGAGTTAGAAATAGCTAAGAAAGAAGCAGATAGAAAAAGAGTGGAAGCACAAGGGAATGCTGATAAATTGTTAATTGAAGCAGAAGGCCAAGCGAAAGCAAATGAAGTGCTGCTGCAATCATTAACGGATGAATTAGTACAATATGAAACCGTTAAGAAATGGGATGGGGTATTACCGTATGTAAGTGGATCTAACACTCCCGTAATCCAGCTGCCTACGCAGAAAACTGAAAACAAGTAAATAAGAATATGGGGGAGGAAACTCCCCTCATTCTTTACCTCACAAATAAAAAATAAATGGATTAAGGAATTTCAACTGCGTTTCCTGTTTCAAGTATCGAGGCGAGGTTAATAAAAAGTAAGACAAGTTATGGAAAAAAGTAGAATGTGAAATTGGAGTGATATCTGATGTCAGAAAAAACACATATGATTAATAAAGATAAAGAAATGAAGCTTGACCAAGTAGAGAATGTGATACAGCGTATGGATGTCGAGCAGAAGGAAGATATTTTAGAAAGTTTTGATGCGTTCAAACAGTATCTTAACAAACGCGTATCACTTGGTGAATCCCTTGGACTAAACGAAGAACAATTGTCAAAAGTTGCCCAAAAAGTAGCGGATATTCTAGCAGCGAAGGAAGAACCGCGTAATCGGGAAGAAAAATTGCTTCAGGAACTTTGGAATGTTGCCGATCCAGATGAGAAAGATACGCTGGCAAGAATACTTGTCCGGTTTGTTAAAAATTAATGTGGATCAGGGGCCCTTTAGGGGGCCCCAATAAACAGTAAAATGAAAATTTATTATATTTTTAATAACAACTTTGAAACTCTTTCATCATTTACAACGTCTATAATATAACTAGAGCTAATAAGTGCACAGAAATGAAAATTCACCATATTTTTGATGGATGTACAGTTTATTCGACTCTAGGAACTAGTCAGATGATTTGCAAGTAGAGGAATCATGCTGAATATGAGGAGAGATGCAAGATGAAAAAAACAATACTGGCAATGAGTTTATTAAGCGTAATTTTTATGGGTTCCTTTACATATGGAAATTTGAATTATGAGGCATCGACTGTCTTAGCGAAACCAACTGACCCTGAGGTTCAGACTGAAAATAAAGATACAATGGATACGACTAAAGAAACCATTTATATAACGAATATGAATAACATAGAAGGACAACTTGAAATTCAAGCAGATGATATCGAGTGGTTTGAGGGTAAGGTTGCTGATGAGGCTCTTGTGAAAAACGAACCGAATGCTGGCATCGATTATGCGCCAGATGGTTATTACATCGTTAATGACGAGCCTTCGACTTCCGAGTTAAAAATTGCTCCAGATGCGGAAGTATTGGTACAAATTTACGACCGTACAGGTAAGCCAGAAGATATTGATATCAACTGGAATGAAAAAATCAGTCTTGAAAAATTCATTGCTCTCTATAATGAGACAGATAACTTAGATATGAGTCAATTCCCTTATCATGTTACTGTTCAGGATGGAGAAGTAATTCAAATCGTTCAGCAGTATATTCCTTAAGTTATAAATACGTTTTATCATAAAAGGATAACAAAAGCCCCTTCCTATTAGGTAAGGGGCTTTTTGTTACAGACTGAACACAAACTAGCTTGCCAGCAGTCTTTTTTATTTTACAATAGTAGTAACTGTTTTTATTGAGGTGACCTAGATCAACTCGTGCCAGAAGATCATTAGGTTTGCAAAATCGAATCAGCGATCGACTTTTCTTTTATCTACGACTTGGTTCATGATTATTCGGAAGTTGGACATGCTCTCGGATTAGCTCATGCATCTACTGGTGTTCCATCAGTTATGCGTAATCAGTTACAGCGCCATGCAAACGTTTTATAAATCACAAACTGATGATATTAATGGTGTAAACAGTTTTTACACACATTAAATGAGATTCATAGGAGGGAATTATGAAGAATTTTATAAGTTTAACATTTAGCGTATTTTTGTGCCTTGCTTTGATAGCATGTTCAGGTGAGAATAATAATGCTCAAACTCCAGATGCACCAACAACCTCGGAAACATCAGAAACTACTAGCCAAGTAGATTACGGTCTAATGGACCTAGCTAATATTTATGAAGATTTAGGTGGAATAGTAGAAGATTCAGCACTTATTGTTGAAGTAGAAATCCCCGGTACAACAGATGAAATAACTTACGGTGGTGCCGATTTTGTATTATCTGATGCAAGAGTAGTTGATGTGATTTCAGGAGATACATCATATAGCAATGAAGAGATCGAGTTGTTTGAAGTGAAATCTTTTGATATTAATCGAACCTTAGAAGATGGTAATCGTTTTATATTGTTTCTAGAAAAATATGAAGGACCAGTCTATGAGGAGGAAGCTTTTGTAATTATAGGGGCTTATCAAGGGAAGTTTAACATCGATAAAAACAGCAATGTCGAATATAAAGCATCTGAATATAATGGAATCACTACTTTTCAATCCGAAATAACTCCAGTCTCTGTAGAACAATTCAAGCAAGAAATAAAAGATATAGTTAAGGAACAACAAAAAAATGAAGTTTTTAAAAACGAGATTGATGAATGAATAGCCGTCTTTTGACGGCGAAAAGCCACTTCCTAATAGGTAAGGGGCTTTTCGTTATTAAGGCAACGGATAAACATTGTTATGGAAGATTATTAAGGTGTGTCTGTCTCTGTAGTAGTATTTACTGCGCCGTTCTGTGCGGGTCCTCCGAATCCGTTGTGAACTTGTATAGATATCGCCTCCTTAGTTCCCGCTTCAAGAGTAATATCCACAATATCGTCAGCTTGTAGTTCGGTTGAAGGCGTAGTAGTAGTGTCTGTAATCGTAATTTCTATTGTTTCATCGGTAAAAAGTTGATCCATACTTGGCGGTGCAGATCCATCCTCTGGCATTTCAGGGGCCGTTCCTTGAAGAACTTCTCCTTGTTCTGGTAAGGTTCCTGTTCCTGAGCCAGCAGGAGCTTCGCCTTGAGGAATTCCATCTTGCGAAGCTTCGCCTTGTGGAGCCTCACCTGCAGGAGGCTCCCCTCCATTCCCTTCACCTGGCTGGATAGAAGAAGTATAGATCGTTAGTGTACTTCCTTCGATCGATTTAACCTTACCGAGTAACATGGTACCCTGTGTTTCTGAGCCATTTGCATTTGTAGAAGTGGAAGTAGTAGCTTCTGTTACTGCGGATGGATTCGACTGTGCATCGTCTGAAGTTGATCCGCAGCCTGATAACAAGGTGAGAAGTAACGCACTAGCTAGGCTCAGAGACGCAAGGATTGAACTTTTATTTCGTTTCATAATCAAATTCTTCTTCAATGTATGTAGTTTTTAAGATCTCATCAGTCCATATTACTGTGCTCATATGAACTGAGCATGTACGGAAACTTAAACCAAGCTGAAAAAGCATGAAATAACAATGAAATTTTAGAGGACGTAGAACGAATACCTACTGCATATAATGCCTAGTGAGATCGCGAGATAAAAGAGGTGTGAATATGTATGATTGTATTATTATCGGGGGAGGACCCGCAGGACTTAGTGCAGCGTTAGTACTTGGACGATCGATGCGGGAAGTCCTCCTGTTTGATCATGGAAAACCAAGACATGCACCTGCCCGTCATTCTCATGGTTTTATAACGAGGGATGGAGTAACACCATCGGAGTTCAGAAGACTCGCTTATAAGGATCTAAGTGCTTACCCTTCCATACAAAAGAAAGAGGAAGGAGTAGTAGATGTCCGTCATCACACTCGCGGAGGTTTTGAAGTGCTGTCTTCCAACGGAACGCGTGAAACAGCCAGAACGATACTTTTAAGCAGCGGGATTCAGGAAAAATTACCTCAAATCAGAGGCCTAGATTCTTTTTATGGTCAGAGTTTGTTTAGTTGTCCTTACTGTGATGGATATGAAGTAAGAGGGAAGAAGCTTGTCCTCATCACGGAATCTAAGAATGCTTTTGCAACAGCACAAATCATTCAACATTGGAGTAAAGCTTTAGTGTTATGTACGAATGGACGCTCTATATTGACACCAGATCAATATCGAATGCTGCAAGTCCGAGGAATTCAAGTAACAGACCAACCGATACAACAGTTGCTTGGTAAAGATGGCCAATTAGCAGGTATTGTATTTACGAATGGAGATAAGCTTCCCTGCGAAGCTGGGTTTGTTACTCCACAGCTGTCACAATCAGGTCATTTTAGCTACAAATTTCGTTGTCAAATGAATGACAAAGGAGCCATTCAGACAGATGGTTATGGTCGCACCTCAGTTCGCGGAATCTATGCTGCTGGAGATAACTCCGTTATCACACCGACCCAGTTACTTATTGCCGCAGGAGAAGGAAGCAGGGCAGCAATTGGGATCAACATGGATTTGATTCATGCTGATTTTTGAGAAAAAGAAAAGAAGACTCCCTTATTCATGAAGGGGTCTTCTTTAAGATTCTCATCTGCTTAGTAACTGGAAAATGCACTGGAGATAATAACAAGAAGGATAAAGAGTACTAAAATTGCACCAATAGACTTTCCTCCGTCAAATCCAGAATCACCACAACCACAATCATACCCACCATTACGTTGATCATTGCTCATATGAACTGACCTCCCCTCATGAACCTTTTGCATCTTATGTATGGAGGTCGGCAGAAGATTGGGCTGCTTGGTAATCTGCCCTTAATTTGGGCGGGGCTTAACTTTAGGTTGTCATATGAAGCGGAATACGTTATGCTAATGGATAAAATTTCAAGGAGAAATGAATAATGTATAGCACATTTTATTTGAACAGTAACAAACGACAGAGAATGATGAGAAAAGGAGGAGATCATGATGAATAAAGTAAATGCAGGGCATCCGGTGTAACGTAATATAGCCATATGCCCTCTACATAGAGAGGGATGTAACCATGAATTTATATACATTTAAAAAGAGACATGCTCACTTTTTGCTCACAAGTATAGGAATTTCTCATATTGGCGATTGGATCTATCTGATTGCTATTAATTTAATGATTCTTCATATGACCGAATCCCCAGCAGCGGTAGGGCTATTATATATTCTTAGGCCCATTGCTACGATGTTTACTGCTGGATTTGCCGGAAGTTTGGTAGACCGGTGGAATACACGAAATATGATGATTTGGCTTGATCTATTTCGGGCCGCTTTGATCCTCGCTGTTCCTTTTTTACCTTCTTTACCTCTAATTTATATCTTCGTATTTCTCATCAGTATGGCTAGTTCTTTGTTTGAACCGGCTTCACTCGCCTTCACCGTTTCTTTAATTCCTACTGCCTTACGTAAGAAATACAATGCATGGGTTTCCTTAACTCAGTCAGGAGCTTACATTATAGGTCCTGCTGCAGCAGGTGGTTTATTTGCCATTTCAAGCAGTAAAACAGCGATCATTGTGAATGGAATCTCATTTCTCTTGTCAGCACTTCTTCTTACAGGTTTACCTAAATTGGGGTCTGCTTCTACGCATGTTGAGGAAGAGGGAGAGCAAGGTCACGGTCATATAAGTAAAAAGTGGAGGATACTAAAAAAAGACTGGTCAATCGTATGGCGCTTTAGTAAAACACATGTAAAAGTAATCATGGTCTATGGACTATTTCATGGGATTATGATCATGGCTGCTGCTTTGGATTCGCTGGAAGTTTCTTTTATAACACAAGTCATTCACAGCAATGATTCACAGTACAGCATGCTCTTAAGCATTACCGGGATTAGTTTTTTACTAGGTTCATTTATTCAGACTCGTATGGTAGATAGACTGCATACCATGTCACTGCTGGGGTATGGTGCGCTACTATTCTCAACAGGTTATGTTGTCTACAGCTTTTCGCATCACTTGGTTGTAGCAGGTATAGGATTTGTAATTTTGTCATTCTTCCAGGCCTTTATGAATACAGGCTATTATACATACATTCAGAATGAAATTCCCGCTTCTATGATCGGTAGAGTTACAAGTGTGTACAGCTTCATTCAGTCCCTTCTAGAGATGATTATGATCTGGCTTGTTAGTAGGTTTGCTGAATTTCAAGATGTGAAATCAGCAGTAGTCTCCGCATCCTTAATCCAATGGGGAGTCGCTTTAATTCTGCTCGGATATTGTATCTACTTGATGATACTTGAACCAAGAAAAAGAGATTCAACTCCGAGAGTTATCCAGTAATTGTTGCAAGTGTAACCAGTCTTTAATGGCTTGGAGAAACCGATGAGCAGCCGGGGAAAGCTCTGACAAAGAAGGAGCGGCAATCCCGATAAGTCGGAATGGTTCTTCTGCAATTGGAATAACACGGACAGTATCAGGAAGTCTGGAAAGTACCATTTCAGGCAAAATACTGATACCAAGTCCATGTTGAACCATTCCAATAATCGCCTGCTCTTCCGCAATCTCATACCTAATATTCAGCTTTGTTTGATGCTCTTTGATCATGGTCTCAATCTCATCGTCACCTCCCCATTTCGGCATAATAAAAGGTTCATTATTTAATTCAGTAAGAGAGACAGAAGAGGCTTCAGCTAACGGATGTTCCGAAGAGACAATACATACCATACGGTCTTTCCTTAAAGGAATGGTATCTAGCTGGGATTGTCCTTGCAGTGTAATAAAGCCAAAATCAACGGCTCCAGAAGTAATCCAGTTTCTGATTTCACCATAGTCTCCTTCTCTCAGTTTAATTTGAATGGCTGGAAATTCATGATGAAAAGATTTAATGACACCGGGAAGCCACTGAGATGAAACGCTGGTAAAGGTGCCTATACGTACTGTACCTGTCTGGACTCCATGAAGTAAATTAATTTCTTGTTGCATCATTTCCTGCCATTTTAGGATTTCTCTCATGTAATGGTAGATTCGTTCTCCATTTGTAGTGAGTTGAATTCCCGATTTGGCTCGGATAAGAATGGTGAATCCAAAGTCTTTTTCCAAGCTCAAAATGGCATGACTAACAGCGGATTGCGTTAAATTGAGGATAGCGGCTGCTTTCGTTAAAGTGCCGACTTCAATAACAGTGCATAAAACAGCATACTTGGTTAGGCTCACATCTATTTCTCCTTACATGAAAATATTTCATGCTATGTATTATAAACATTCATTTTTCTAATGGAAAGACTTGTTATATACTTTGTCTTGCTGTTTATGAGAGCAGCTTGTTTATCATACATACTGAAAGTATAAGGGAGAAGAAGAAAGACATGTTTTGGGGAATGGATACAAAAAAACAAGCGGATTTGCAAATGCTGTTAGTCACTCTTTTATGGGGGTCATCCTATTTGTTTATGAAAGAAGGACTAGGCAGTATTCAAGAAATTAACCTGATTGCCCTGCGGTTTGGTTTTGCGTTTCTGCTGCTCGGTATTTTGTTTTATAAAAAATGGTCTTACGTGAATGTTAGGCTTGTGGGCCAAGGTTTTATATTAGGTGCAGTTCTGTTTATGGCCTTTGTATTTATAACTTATGGCGTCAAACGGACAAGCACTTCTCAGGCAGGTTTTCTAATCAGTTTGTCTGTAGTTTTTGTACCACTGCTTACCGCATTGTGGAGACGAAAGCTGCCAAGCAAGAAAATGGCAGGTTGCATTATGTTGGCTGTGATTGGGATATCCTTATTAACACTAGACCAAAGCTTGAGTATTGGATCAGGAGATATTTTATGTATTCTTGGGGCAATGATGTACGCTGTATATATTATTGTCTCTGGAATTATGGTCCGAAAAGGCGATGCGATCGTACTTAGTATTTTGCAACTTGGTTTCGCCGGCGGAATTGCATTCATCTTTTCATTCCTATTTGAACAGCCAAAACTGCCGAATTCAAGCGGTGCATGGATTGCAGTTATGGGGCTGAGTGTGCTTTGTAGTGCAGTAGCGTATACACTTCAAATACTGGCACAGCGGCATATGACGTCAACCAGAGCAGGATTGATATTTTCTTTAGAGCCTGTATTTGCAGCAGGTTTTGCTTTTGTTTTTTACGGAGAAAGCTTGCCTTGGAATGGGTTCGTGGGCGCTTGTTTAATCTTATCTGGAGTGCTGTTTACCGAGATTACCCCGCGTTTACCTCAGCGATTTAGAAAACAAAAACACACAGAAATAAGAAGTGTTGAAATAAATCTTAGTGAAGGATCGTCGACATAGACGATCTTTTTTATTTTCTTAAACATTATAACGTTATATTTACCTAACGAAAAAACTGTGATACTCTAATTTCATAAACAAATAGAAAATATAGGAATAAGGAGGAATGATATGGGTAAAACAATCCTTCGCTCCGTACGAACCGCAGATCATCCAGAACGTTTTGATTTAATAATTAAAGATGGCTTAATTGCAGAAAAATCAGCAACGGGTACAGCATGTGGAGATGAAATCTTGGATTGCAGTCATTTGTTCGTGTCCAGCGGCTGGATTGATATGCATGTCCATGCAATGGAAAGTTATCGACCATATGGAGATGAAATAGATGAGATTGGCGTACGGCAAGGTGTTACTACCATCGTTGATGCTGGCAGCTGTGGAGCTGATGATATCGGGAAACTGGCTGAGCTTAGTAAACAAGCGGCTACGAGGGTACTCGCGTTTCTTAACATTTCGCGCATCGGGCTGGGAGAACGGCAAGATGAGCTAAGCTTTTCCGGATGGATTGATGAGTGTGAGATAGAAGCGTCTATACGTGAGCTAGGTTCCTTTATCGTTGGACTCAAAGCCCGAATGAGCCAAAGTGTAGTCAAGGATGAAGGCATTCGTCCGCTTCATACTGCAAGATCTTTGTCAGAAAAAACAGGATTGCCTCTTATGGTACATATCGGGGCAGGACCGCCGGAAATTGATGAAGTGCTGAACTTACTTCAGAGAAAAGATATCATTACTCACTATTTGAATGGTAAGAAAAATAATGTGCTAGATGAAAAAGGGGGATTGTTACCTACTTTTCTAGCTGCTATAAAACGAGGAGTGCATTTAGATGTAGGTCATGGTACCGCAAGCTTCTCATACCAGGTGGCAGAAAGAGTGAAAAAAACGGGCATTCATCCGGGTACCATCAGCTCCGATATCTACCGCGGTAATCGATTGAATGGGCCTGTACATAACTTAGCTGAGGTCATGAGCAAATTCTTACTGCTTGGCTACTCTTTAACGGATATAGTGAATGCGGTTACAGTCCAAGCTGCAACTTGGCTGAAACGGCCTGAACTAGGACGAATTCAAGTAGGGGATAAAGCGAACCTTACTTTATTTACACTTGTTCAAGGACAATATTCACTTACCGATTCCATGGGAGAGACTCGCACCGCACAGACCATAATTGAAACGAAGGGAGCAATCATTGGTGACAAGTTCTATTCTTAAGCAATACGGATTAAAACGCGTAATTAATGCAAGTGGAAGAATGAGCATTCTCGGTGTATCGGCACCAACAGACACCGTCATGGAGGCAATGAAACAAGGGGGACAGCAGTACGTAGAAATTGCCGAACTGACGAACAAGGCTGGAGATCACATCGCAGGTGTATTAGGCTCGGAGTCAGCAGTTGTAGTGAACTCTGCATCCAGCGGGATCGCTCTTTCGGTTGCTGCCATGGTTACACAAGGGAATAAGCGAAAAAGTGAAAAACTGCATCAGGAACCCATTCATAAGAATGAAATCGTAATGCTGAAAGGCCATAATGTGCAGTATGGTGCCCCAGTTGAAACGATGGTTTATCTTGGCGGGGGCACACTTTTGGAAGTTGGCTATGCGAACGAAGGGAAAAAGGAACATATGGAAGAGGCGATTAATGAGCGAACTGCCGCTATTTTATATGTCCAATCACATCATTGTGTCCAGAAAAATATGATAACTGCAGAGGAAGCCTATGAAGTAGCGCGGATGCACCAAATTCCTCTCATTATTGATGCAGCAGCAGAAGAAGATTTGACGAGCTATATCCGGATATCGGATCTAGTCATTTTTAGCGGATCAAAAGCGATTGAAGGTCCTACTTCGGGCATTGTAGCAGGAAAAAAGCAGTATATAGATTGGTTGAAAGTACAGCTGTCTGGTATTGGACGGAGTATGAAAGTAGGGAAAGAAACAACGTTTGGACTGCTGAAAGCATTAGACGAATACGGTAAGAAAACAGATAAAAGTGAGAAGGAGAAAAAAGAATTGCAACAGCTTGTACCTCTTTCCAATCTAAAAGGGGTAGAGATATCAATCGTACAAGACGAGGCAGGAAGACATATATATCGTGGTCGTATTCGGATTCAGGAACAAGTAACAGGCATTAGCGCTGCTGAGGTTGCAGAGCAGCTTCGTACCGGAGATATTGCTATCTACACCCGTGATTACGGCGTAAGACAAGGCTATTTTGATATCGATGCAAGATCACTAAAAGAAGATGATATAAATATCATTTGCTCGCGCATTCATCAAATTATATCGGGGGAATAGAACTTCATGATGACTATGGCTAAACGTTTGTACAAAGGCAGAGCGGCCCTGAATGTACTGGCTGGCAGTGTGCAGAATGCCAAAGAAATTTTTGATGCAGCAGAAGGTCATGTGGTTGTAGGGGTTTTATCTAAAAACTATCCAGATGTATGTTCTGCAGTGGAAGCAATGAGAACTTATGGCGAAGTATGTGAAGATGCAGTATCGATTGGACTTGGTGCAGGAGATCCGAAACAGTCCGAGGTTGTAGCTGAAATTGCAGGAGAATATGCGGGTACGCATATCAATCAAGTATTCACGGGAGTAGGCGCAACTCGTGCGAATCTGAATGAAAAATCAAGCTGGATTAACAGCCTTGTTTCTCCATGCGGAAAACCAGGATATGTGAATATTTCAACAGGTCCACTAAGTTCTTCTGTTACGGAGAAGGCAATTGTACCTGTGGAGGCAGCCATAGCTCTGGTGTCTGATATGGGCGGGAATGCACTAAAGTATTTTCCAATGAACGGACTGGATACAAAAGAAGAATATATTGCCG
The DNA here is from genome assembly GCF_965111595.1 of Paenibacillus sp. Marseille-Q7038. Taxonomy (NCBI): domain Bacteria; kingdom Bacillati; phylum Bacillota; class Bacilli; order Caryophanales; family Paenibacillaceae; genus Paenibacillus; species Paenibacillus sp. Marseille-Q7038. Next base: position 1,067,872 of record NZ_CBCOOM010000001.1, read on the forward strand.
TTGCAAGTGCTTGTGCCAAAGCGGGGTTTGCACTTGAACCAACCGGCGGAATAGATAAAGAGAACTTCCGTGAACTTCTTAAGATTGCACTAGAAGCCGGTGTTCCTGCAGTAATCCCCCACGTATATTCCTCCATTATTGATAAAAGGACAGGTCTGACGATCATTCAGGATGTTCAAGAATTAACGAATATTCTAAAATTCGAGGTGGATGCTTATGATAACGGGTAACTCTAAGCAGATTACATCTTTTGGTGAGGTCATGATGAGGCTAGAGGTTCCCTCCCATCTGACTCTGAGTCAAAGCCGCTCGCTGAATTATTCCTTTACAGGAACTGGAGTAAATGTAGTATCAGCCCTTATAAAGCTTGGACATAAAGGCGCCATTATAACAACGTTGCCTGTCAATTCACTAGGGGATGCTGCAGAGGCAGCTCTTCGAGGACTCGGTTTTGATATGAAATATGTGCGAAGGGAGGGACTACTGCTTGGATCTTATTTTCTGGAAACAGGATACGGGCCTAGAAAAAGTAAAGTAACCTATGCAAGCCGCGTTAATAGTGCGTTCAACACAACTTCTCATCATGCTTATACAGATTTGTCTTTTGCTGAAGATAGTCATTATTTTCATCTATGCGGTATTGGACTCGCGATGAATGAAGAGATAAGATACGCAATGAAAACACTGGCAAGCATGGTAAAATCAAATGGCGGATCCGTCATCTTTGATTGTAACTTCCGGGCTTCCCTATGGTCAGAGGAAGATAAGAAGCAGGCGAAGACTCATTATGAAGATATGCTGCATCTTGCCGATATTGTGATGATGAACGAACGCGATGCTATCTCTTTGCTAGGGTATAAATCATCATCTGTTGACCGAATAGAGCAAATCAAGGAACTTATTCCTCAGATAGCGAAAGATTATGATATTCGTATCATTTCGGGAACGCAGAGAACGATGGAAGCAGACAGCCATTATATCCAAGGTTTTTTATATCACAAAGATAAAGGGCTTACGTTCGGAAAACCGATGAAGGTACAAGTCCTTGACCGAATTGGTGCAGGGGATGCATATACTGCGGGTGTAATTCATGGGGAGATTTGTGGATATGAACCAGAGTATACTGTTAGGTACGCAACGGCTGCTTCCATCCTTGCTCATACCATTGTCGGAGATACGGCTCAGTCCTCAGAAGAGGATATTCTTCATGTTATGAATGAGCAAGTGCAAGATATTGAAAGGTAGTGATTACGTGACCCTGTCGAGAAAAAAAGGGCCGCTTTATTTACAGCTGAAAAAAACGATCCGCGACCGCATTGTTCATGGCAGATATCCTGTAGGTTCACTTATTCCTTCAGAGCCGCAGCTTGAACATGAATTTAAAGTGAGTAAAATGACGGTACGAAACGCAATTCAGGAATTGCAGCAAGAGGGGTATGTGCAGAAACAGAGCGGAGTCGGTACGACTGTACTTCGAAATAGCGCTTCTCCTCCTTTGTCAAAAGGGAAGAGATTCACAGAAATATTGGTGGAGCAAGGAGACCGAATTGATAAGAAATTAATTGATAAAAAGGTGGAACAGAATCAATCAGATAGCCAGGCTTACAACGTATTTGGACCCTCTTGTCTTTGTATAAAGCGACTTTATTATTTGAATGAAGAACCCTATATTTTTTATGAGCACCGATTTTCATCGGATTTAGCAGGCCGTTTAGACTGGATTCAAGGTGCTGATTTTTCTTTGTATGAGTGGCTGGAGGAGCAAAATCTCGTCGCAGAACGTTATCAGGATCAATTCACGATTGGTCCGCTGTCTGCAGCGATTGCTAGTGAACTTCAGATGCAAGAAGGAGAAATGGTACTCCAAAGACATCGGTATACGTATGATGAGATGAAACATACCATAGAGTGGAGCATTGGCTACTATAACACAAAACTCAAGCCGTACATTGTAGATTATCAGACATAAAGTAGGCTTCTTACTTTGGAATATGATAAGATGTCGCTATATGTGAACATTTTGACCATAGAAAACAGGTGAGAAGATGCGAAAAAAAGTGACAATGCAACAAATCGCTGATACGGTTGGTGTGTCTAAATTCGCTGTATCAAGAGCACTCACAGGCAAATCTGGAGTTAGCGAACAAACAAGAGATAAGATTATTCGTACTGCGGGACAGCTGGGTTATTTTAAGAATGGATTTGGCGGTGCTTCAAGAGCTGTTGCGTTAGAGCAGGAAAAGGAGAAAGAGCTAACCACCGATTGGCGAAAACAAACGGGTACAGTCTTGGTCCTTTTTCCAAATATAAGGTATCAAAATAAAGATTCTTTATATTGGGGACCTATGTTCGAAGGTATATCTGCAAGACTCAATGAAAAGGGATTTGATATTCTGACCCTCACTGAACCGTCTTCGGATAAAGTGTTCTCGTTACTAAATCCCGATGCGATTCAAGGAGTTATTACGGTGGGTGCTGTATCTTCTGCGCTATTGCTTGAATTTCAAAGAATGCAGATCCCTGTAGTTATGTTGGATCATTCCGATTCGGCATTTCACTGCGACACCGTTTTTAGTGACAATATAAGTCTCATGAGAGAGATGATGAATCAACTAATTGCAACCGGTTATCGCAAGTTTCAGTTTGTAGGGAATATTTATGATGCACCCAGCTTTTTAGAACGGTGGACAGCATTTCGAATGACTCTTGATGAGCATAACATTCCGTTGGAACAGAACACGAATTTGTTTCATGAAGAAACAGAGGGTCTTAAGCAAGCAGTGGGCGAGATTCCAAAAAGCCAACTTCCTGAAGTATTCGTATGTGTGAATGATTCAACAGCATTGTTTGTTCTTGAAGAGTTATCCAATCAAGATGTGTCTGTACCAGAAGACTGCGCTGTAACGGGTTTTGATAATGTGGAAACAGCTCTTCCGCTATTGGCTACAGTTGATGTGAATAAGTCATTACTTGGGAGAAGGGCAGTGGATCAATTGTTATGGAGAGTAGCTCATCCGTCTTTACCGGTGGAACGACTTCTTATCCATGCAGATCTCATATTTAGGGATACATATATGACAGCAAAAAGAGAATAGTTATTAAAAAGAAGGACCATTAATTTTGGGTAACTAAATCCAAAGTTAATGGTTTTTTATTTCCTGTTTTCTTTTTTGACCATAACAAAAATAGTTTATAATCAATTTTGTTATTCAAAAATTGTGAACAAGTAAAGACAGTGAGGAAGTAATTTAGAATTGGAAATTGTTTTGTATTATGAACTGGAAATTAGGGTAACAGATTAACCTAGAGTCCTATAAATTATAGGGAAGTAACCGGTAAAGCCTATTTCAATGATCTATTTTAAAAAATAAAGAAGGGCTAACCGAATGCCAGTTACATACTTTAAAAATAACAAAATGTTATTTATGTAAAAAATCATTTGACTAACATTGAAAGGTGGTGTTATTGTTGTTTTGTAAAATGATTCCACTTATTTTACAGGTGCAATCATTTTTAGATAACAGACAGCTATACTGTAACAAGGTGTCATCATTACAAAGGGGGCTATGTACTTTGAGAAACATGAAAGCGCTTTTAATTTTGTTGTTGGTGTCGTGTTTTGTGATTGTAGCCGGATGTAGCGGAGGAAAAACAGCAGAAAATCCAGCTCCGCCAAAAGAAGTGGAAGAAAAAACTCCAGAGAAGACAGAAGAACCACAAGCACCGGCTGTCGATCTTGGAGGTAGAACAATCAAGCTGTCAGCGTGGTGGGATCTTACACCTACCGATGCAGATGCTACAGGGCAAGCTTTGGTTGAGCAACAGAAAAAAGTAGAAGAAAAGTATAATGTGAAAATCGAATACGTTAACGTACCCTATGAAGAATATATGGATAAGTTTACTACATCCGTTCTTGCAGGGGAACCATTCTCCGATATTACCTACCTTGAATACAAAAGTGCTGTACCTACAATTCTGAAAGGACAGCTTCTCAAGATTTCTGAATTCACCACTGCAAATTCTAGTATTAACAAAGATCAACAGCTAGCTAATCCAGGGCCTGCTCTTCTTGGAGAACAATACGCTTTCTATGGCGGAGTTAAAGGAAATGGCGGGCTTGGAATTCACTATAACCGTGACCTATTCGAAAAACTTGGACTTCCTGACCTTCAGCAATTGTATGACAATGGCGAGTGGACCTGGAGTAAATTCCTAGAAATAGCGAAACAAGCAACCAAAGATACAAATAATGACGGCAAAATGGATACGTACGGATTCTCCGGCTGGGCAGGTTTAGTCGGACGTAACCTTATTGCAGCGAATGGGGGAAATACCGTTCTTGACCCAGAATCTGGCGAATCCAATGCAAAAGAAGGGATCACGGATCCAAAGGCAATTGAAGCTATTGAATTTTTAGCATCCTTATACAGCAACAATGTAGTAAAAGTGAAGACAGGAGACAAAGTGAATTGGGAAGAAGGCGACACCTTTAAAGACGGAGACGTAGCGATGTTCCATGGAACACAGTGGATGATCGGAGATCTGAACTTTGAAGTTGGAGTTGTCCCTTATCCAATCGGACCTCAAGGAAGCCCCGAAGTTACTTTTGCGGATACGGCTGTGAATGCTTACTTCATTCCTAAAGGCGTAAAAGATCCAGAAGCGGTATATCAAGTTTTTGAAGAACTATTTGATGTTCCTCAGTTGGAAGAGTACCCAACGCAAAACTATTTGGAGAGCTTATACTCCACGGAAGATGACACACGTATTATTCGCGAACATATTACAGGTACAGGACTTGTAGCACTGGATGAAGCATATCCAGAGTATCCATACAATGATTTTATTGCTGATGTTATTGTAAATAATGCTTCTGTTGCATCTGCAGCGGAGAAATTCAAACAACAGGCGCAAGCTTCGATCGACAAGCTGGGAGCAGCCAAATAAGTACAAAGTTCAGCGATCTACGAGAATATGGGAGCGTTTGCATATTAAAGCTCCCTTTCCGTAGATTCATCTGCCTAAGATAGCAGAGGGGGGAGTTACTATTGAAGGGCCAGAGAAGAGTCCGCTTATGGATCATGAAAAGTATCATTATTACGGGTTGTGTATCGCTTGTAATTGCCGGAGGCAACAGTCAATTGGCCTTTGCTACTTCAGTAAACACGGATAATGTAGAATCGGAAAAGGTTGATTTGTCATCTTCGCCTACTTCCATGAACGAAGGTAATAGCTATCAACTCTCTAGTACTGAACTGTACAGTGAATATATAGAAAAGCACAAAGATAAACCTCTTCCTACAAGCGAAATCGTATTAGGTGCGGATATGGTAAGCGATTTAACTGGGGAAGACAGTGGAATCATTACTGATTTTGAAGGGAAAACCGGAAATTCGGTAAAAACTGGAGAAAAAAGCAGTGTCACATGGACTTTTGAAGTAGCAGATCCAGGTTTGTATCAGCTGGAAACGAGCTACTATCCAATCGAAGGGAAAAGTTCTGCCATAGAACGAAGTGTCCTCATCGATGGTAAACTTCCTTTTCAAGAAGCAGCTTTCATTCAGATGGACAGAGTATGGGGCAATGTAAAGGATGAGCCTCAGCAGGATAACCGAGGCAATGACCTTAGACCTCAACAGCAGGAAAAACCAGTATGGCAAACGACTTTGTTTAAAGATTCCAATGGATATTATGAAGAGCCATTCACTTTTTATTTTAGCAAAGGAAAACACACTTTAACGCTAACATCTCAACGTGAGCCAGTGGTTATTAGTGAAATCAGACTCTTACATGAGGAGCTTCCGCCCGAATATACTACATATGCTGCAGAGTATAAGGATCAGGTACAGCGTACGCCTGACGATGTGTTCATTGAACTTCAAGCTGAAAAAGCGACAGCTAAATCCTCACCTACACTGTATCCGTTAATGGATCGTTCCTCGCCGGCAGTGCAGCCTTATAGCCCGTCCGTATCTAAAATCAATACGGTAGGGGGATATAACTGGCGAATCCCCGGTCAGTGGATTGAATGGAACGTAGAAGTGCCTGAGGAAGGCATGTACGAGCTCGCTTTTAAAGCAAAGCAAAACTTCTCACGAGGAGTCTATTCTACCCGAAAAATCATGATTAACGGAGAAATTCCTTTTCAAGAAATGAATAGAGTATCCTTCCGTTACAAGAGCAGCTATGCGATGCAAGTTATGGGGGATGAAACTCCCTATTTGTATCATTTAAACAAGGGAACCAACGTCATTCGAATGGAAGTAAGCCTCGGAGAATTTGCATCACTAATTAGAGAGGTACAAGAAAGTCTGACTGAACTAAATGCGATGTACCGAAAAATATTGATGATTACAGGTACAGCTCCAGATGAAGTTCGAGATTACAGACTTAGTGAACGCGTGCCTAATATCTTGGATGTTTTTGCAAAGGAAAGTGAGCGATTAAAAGCAGTAGGAAAACGTTTACGTGAGTTATCTGACGAAGAAGGGGATCAAGATGCCCTGCTCAAAACGATGGCTCTGCAGCTCGATGAAATGATGGAAGATCCAGATACGATACCAAGAAGATTATCTGCTTATAAAACCAATACAGGCGGACTTGGAACTTGGTTGCAGCAAACAAGGGAACAACCACTCGAAATTGATGCCATCTATGTTACTTCTCCTGGGAAAAAAGTTCCGGAAAAAGGGATGGGATGGTTTGCGCGCACTTGGCATGAAATCGTAACCTTCTTCTATTCTTTCTTTATTGATTATGACCAGATTGGTAATGCTGCAACGGGAAATACAGATAAAACGATCACCGTATGGATTGGAAGCGGACGTGATCAGGCCAATACCATTAAAGCGATGATTGATGAAACATTTACGCCGGAATCTGGGATACAAGTCAATCTTAAGCTTGTGCCGATGAATTCATTACTTCCTGCCACTCTTTCGGGGGAAGGCCCTGATGTAGCAATGCAGATGGGTAATGATGTTCCTGTGAATTATGCCATGAGAAAAGCGGCGGCTGATTTGTCTCAGTTTGATGATTTTAATGAAGTAAAGCAGCAGTTTAGAGAGAGTGCGATGGTTCCTTACACTTTTGAAAACGGAGTGTATGCTTTACCTGAAACGCAGACATTTAATATGTTATTTTACCGAAAAGACGTACTAGAAGAGCTTGGACTTCAAACACCGCAAACTTGGGAAGAAGTAGGAAGCCTCTTGACTGTACTTGATAAAAATCATATGGACTTTGGTTTACCGCTTGTAACGCAGCCACAATTTCCTGGTGAAAACGTTCCGCCGAATTCCGTATATTCCATGCTATTATTCCAAGGCGGCGGTGAGTTCTACAGAAATGGAAGCAAGGAATCCAATCTAGACTCAAAAATCGGAATGGAAGCGTTTAAACAGTGGACTGAATTTTATACGGACTACAAACTGGAACGGGAATACGACTTTGCGAACCGATTCAGAACAGGCGAGATGCCGATTGGTATCGCAGATTATACTACCTATAACCAGCTGACTGTGTTTGCTCCAGAAATTCGAGGAATGTGGGGATTCACGATGATTCCTGGTACCGTTCAAGCAGACGGATCTACTGATCATACAGTTGCCAGCGGTGGAAGCGGGGTACTGATGCTCGAAGATGCAACAGATAAACAAGCGGCTTGGGAATATATGAAGTGGTGGACTAGTGAAGAGACGCAAGTCAAATTCGGAAGAGAAATGGAAGGGCTTATGGGTGCAGCAGCCAGATATCCAACTGCGAATATCGCCGCACTGGAGAAACTTCCTTGGCCAGTCGAAGATTATGAGAATCTGCAAAAACAGATGGAATGGGTCAGAGGAATACCGGAAGTGCCAGGTGGATATTTTACCGGGCGCCATCTCATTAATGCATTCTATCGATCCGTTGATGCCAAGATCGAACCAAGAGAAGCACTCATGGACTATGTTCAATATATCCAAGATGAGATTCGTGTAAAACGTAATGAATTCGGTCTGCCGGAGTAAAGGAGGGTGAGACGTCATGTCAGATTTACAACTTAAAAATAAAGTGGGGGGCGTCCCTCCAGAGGAACGTTCGCTTCGGCGCCGTGAGCGGCGGCAACAAAAGCTTCATCAGATCAAAATTAATAAACATTTGTATATCCTGATGGCACCTTACATGATTTTATTTTTAATGTTTACCGTATTGCCCGTTCTTTTATCCATTGTAATCAGCTTTACCTATTTTAATATGCTCGAAATGCCTAAATTTGTCGGATGGCAGAACTACACCCGATTGTTTCTAGAAGATGATATTTTTCTGATTGCTTTGAAAAATACATTTTTATTCGGCGCGATTACAGGTCCTGTCAGTTACTTAGCTTGTTTTATATTTGCATGGATTATTAATGAACTTAGCCCGAAATTACGGGCGCTCATGACCCTGATTTTCTACGCTCCTTCCATTTCAGGTAACGTATTTTTCATTTGGCTCCTGATCTTTTCGGGAGATCGTTACGGGATCATCAACGGTCTGCTCATTAAGCTGGGCATTCTGCTAGAACCAATTCAGTGGCTCAAAACAGAAGCGTACATCATGCCTATTATCATACTTGTGCAGCTATGGCTAAGCCTTGGGACCGGTTTCTTAGCATTTATTGCTGGACTGCAAACGGTAGATAAAACATTGTATGAAGCAGGTGCGGTGGATGGAATAAAAAATCGCTGGCAAGAGCTTTGGTATATTACGCTGCCTTCGATGAAACCACAGCTGATGTTTGGTGCTGTTATCCAAATTACTTCTTCGTTTGCAGTAGCCGATGTATCCATTCAGTTGGCAGGTTTTCCGAGCGTCAACTATGCCGCAGAAACGATTGTTACTCACTTAATGGATTTCGGTACCATTCGATTCGAGATGGGTTTTGCATCCGCGATCGCTACCGTTCTATTTATGTTAATGGTGGGTTCTAACATGATCGTTCAAAAATTGCTCAGGAAAGTAGGTGAGTAAAGCGATGAATTTTACGCTTAGCATGTTCCGTAATAAAAGAGTGAATCGCTCTTTCTGGGGCAGCTTCTTCCTCTTTCTGCTCCTGGCTGTGATCGGTGCTTTTATGGTGTTGCCATTGGTGTATGCGATCAATGCTGCTTTTAAACCGTTGGATGAAATCTTTATTTTCCCTCCAACTTTATTCGTGAGAAATCCTACCTTAGATAACTTTGCAGACTTAATCAATCTGCTGGGTGCCTCATGGGTTCCTTTTACAAGGTATATCTTTAATACGGTATTTATCACGGGTGTAGGGATTGTTGGGCACGTGTTATTAGCATCAGCAGCTGCTTACCCGCTTGCAAAACATCGTTTCCCAGGTAGTAATCTCACGTTTAAGCTCATTGTGTTGTCACTGATGTTTACTCCTGCAGTTACTGCAATTCCTACGTACATGATCATGTCCTGGTTAGGATGGGTTGATACTTACTGGGCGGTTATTATTCCCGCTTTCTCATACCCGCTGGGGCTGTACCTCATGAAGCAGTTCATGGAGCAGATTCCTGATGCGCTCATCGAAGCAGCGAAAATCGATGGGGCAACAGAATATCGGATTTTCTGGACGATTGTTATGCCTAACGTAAAGCCGGCTTGGCTGACTTTAATTATTTTACTATTTCAAATCTTATGGGGAACGGATGGCAATGGCTTTATTTATAGTGAGCAGCTCAAGACGCTGACTTCGGCAACCACCAATATCGTACAAGGCGGGATCGCAAGAGCTGGGGTTGGAGCTGCGGTTGCATTGATGATGATGAGTGTACCGATTACGATTTTTGTCTTCTCACAAAGCCGGATTATTGAAACAATGGCCACATCCGGAATGAAGGAATGAGGAGGGTGGATACCAATGAAGCAAGCATATAGACGTCTTCTCAGCCGCACGATTCTGGGTGTTGCTGTTTGTTCCATGACACTTGCTTCCCATGGCACCGCAGTACTGGCAATGGCTCCTTATGAGAGTTACACCTACGATTATTATGAGGAAGCGGTACCTGCTCCAGATGCATATTTGCCGGAGAAAAGTATATCAGGGCAAGATCTCGGCATCGGCAGTTTTTCTACCCCTCAAGATCTCTTTGTGTCAAATGAGGGGGAGATTTACATTGCAGATACGGGAAATAACCGAATTGTGATTTTGACGGATGACTGGAAGGTGGTAAAAGTGATCACCTCCTTCCAGCATGATTCAAAAGAAGATACTTTTCTAGCCCCGAGCGGGGTAGTGGTAAGCGAAGATGGGAATTTGTATGTAGCAGATACGGAGAATAAACGAGTTGTTGTTCTGTCCCCAGAAGGGGAACTCGTTCATATCATTGAAAATCCTCAGTCCGATTTACTGGGAGCTTCCTTTTCCTTTGTCCCACTTAAGTTGTCAGTAGACGCTGGCGGACGGGTTTTTGTCATCGCAAGAGGGGCATATGAAGGAATGCTGCAATTTGATAATAATGGTGAATTCATCGGATACTCTGGAACCAACAAAGTTCGGCGTGATTTTACAGACTACATATGGAGGCTCCTTGCAAGTGATGCACAAAAGAAACAGATGCAATTATATATACCAACCGAGTTCTCGAATCTTGATATCGGCAGCAAAGGATTTTTGTACGCGACGAACGTAGATCCAGGATCAACGGAACCTGTAAAAAGATTAAATCCTTCCGGTGAAGATGTACTAAAACGTTATGGCTATTTTGATGTCAAAGGAGATCTTGAGTATCGCCTAAGAGGTGCATCGGGTGGACCTTCTAGACTCGTTGATATCAAGTACTGGGGCAACGGGATGTACAGTGTACTTGATGCACTGCGCGGCCGGGTGTTCACCTATAACGACGAAGGTAATCTTCTATTCATCTTTGGAGGGATCGGTACGCAGGTCGGTACGTTCCGTACACCGGTAGCATTAGACCGACTGGGAAATAAGCAACTGATTTTGGATCAAGGAAAAGAAACGATTACCATTTTCAAACCGACGGAATATGGAGCTGCCATTCAAGAAGCTGTTGCACACCATTATGCCGGTGATGACCAAAAGGCAGTAGAGAAATGGCGAGAGGTTCTGCGTCTGAATGCAAACTACGATATCGCTTATATCGGAATTGGAAAATCACTTTTGTACGATAAGCAGAATAAAGCAGCAATGGAGTATTTTAAGCTTGGAATGGACCGTAAAAATTACTCGGTTGCCTTTAAACGCCATCGGAAAGAAGTGCTACAGGAACATTTTGGGACCTTTTTGACGGTAGCTTCCGGCGGAGTTGTACTGATTATTGCTTTACGGGCAGTTCGATCACGGAGCAGAAGGAGGGGAGAGCGAAATGAAGCAGGACTTTTTTAAGTTCCCAATGCATCTGATCGTACATCCATTCGACGGTTTCTGGGATTTGAAATATGAAGGAAAAGGAAAAGTGAAAGTTGCTCTTATTATTGTATTCGTTCTTTTTCTTACATTTGTCCTTCAGCGGCAATTCGCCGGTTTTCTAGTTAACTATAATGATCCAAGAACGCTGAATAGTTTAGCTGAACTTCAATATGTAATTCTTCCTTTCTTTCTATGGTGCATAGCAGGTTGGTCGATTACGACTCTTATGGAGGGAGAGGGGAAATTTCGAGAAATCGTGATGGCCACTGCTTACTCTCTTGTGCCTATCATTTTGATCTATTTACCGATGACCCTCATTAGCCGATTTTTAACCGTAGAAGAAAGCTCTTTTTATTATCTGTTTAATACCTTTGCAATCATCTGGTTCTTATATCTGCTCTTTGTAGGGACAATGACAGTTCATCAGTATACCCCAGCGAAGACGATCCTTACCATGCTGCTAACCGTAGTGACGATGGGAATTATGGTTTTTCTAGGTACACTGGTCTTTAGTCTCATTCAGCAAATGATTGAATTTGTAGTTAATATCTACCGGGAACTGGTATTCCGAATATAAAGGAGGCGTAAGTCTAGTGAACATGAAAAAAAGTACTTATATCATACTGGCTTGCGTCCTTTTGCTTGCGAGTTCTGTATTTTTTCTGCTCGGAAGCGGGCGTATTACCAGTATTGAACCCCAAAGTTATATTCAGTCGGTGACTTCAGAAAAGGGAGAACATGAACCATTTCGGGCGATGAGTGATCAGAGTGCAGGGATTCCAGGGATGACGCTGGCTGCCGCGAATGATGCCTTGAGTCTTTATATTGATCCGAAGACTACAGTAATTGCAGTTCAAGACGCAAAATCAGGGGATATATGGTACTCCAATCCTGAAGAACGTGCGGAAGATTCAATCGCGGCGGCTTTTGAAAAAGATGTCATGTCATCGCAGTTGTCTATATCGTTCCGTAACACACTTGGAGTGCTGGATACGTATACAAATCATAAACTCAGTATCGAAAAAGAGCAGTTCGAATTGTTCAGCATTCAGGACGGGGTCCGTATTGAATATACGATCGGAGATACGGAACTTGGCATTGATGCTCTGCCAAAATTGATTAGCAAACAGCGTCTGCAAGAGAAAGTGCTTGATCAACTAAGTCCAGCAACTGCGAAATACGTGGAGACCAGATACCTGGTGTCGGAAGCAAACCCGGAAATACTAGAGCGGGCTGATACTCAAGTTAGTCGTCCACTTGTACTCCGAAAAATGACAGCTGCTTTTGAAGAAGCAGGATATACAACGGAAGATCTTGCTGTGGATAACGAAGAGAATGGAATGGCTGCGTCCGGTGGTCAAGGAAAGGCGAAATTTAAAATTCCGCTTGAATATCGCCTTGAAGGCGAGACACTTACGGCAACCATTCCGCTAAGTCAGTTGGAGGAAAGTGAAGGACAACGCATTCAAAGTATTGATTTACTTGCTTATTTTGGCGCAGCTAAAGCAGGCGAAAAAGGTTATATGCTCGTTCCAGATGGTACGGGAAGCCTGATCTATTTAGATAACGGCAAGACCAAGGAAGAGCAGTACGTACAGCCGCTTTATGGTGCAGATGCAAATGATAACAGTCGGTCAAGAGGTCAGGTCGCTGAAAAAGCACGTATGCCCGTTTATGGTCTGGTAAGCGGTGATCGCGCATTTTTTGCAGTCATCGAAAAAGGCGATGGGAATGCTAGTGTTGCTGCTGATATCAGTGGAAAACAAAATTCCTACAATCATGTGTACAGCCGATTTATCGTCAGAGGTGAAGATGAGCTTGAACTTTATACAGGCAGCAAAATTCAAGAGATTCAGCTCCTATCCGATGATAAATATACAGGCGATGTACAGGTGAAATACGCCTTCTTATCCGGCGATGAAGCGAACTATTCTGGCATGGCAAAAACATATCAGGAAATGCTGGTTAAGGAAGGGAAATTGACGCAGACAACAGAAGAGGGAGATCTTCCTTTCTATGTTGATGTGCTAGGTGCTGTCGATAAAAGAGAGTCATTCCTGGGTGTACCTTACAACGCAACTGCATCTATGACCACTTTTGAAGAAGCGGCGCAAATAACAGAAGCGCTTCAGAAGGAAGGTATCTCAAGTATACAAATGCGTTATCTTGGATGGTTTGGCGAAGGGATTGAGCATAAGGTTCCTGCTCAGCTTCGTTCTGCGGGGCTAGGGAGTACGAAAGAGTTGAAGGCACTTCATGACTTGCTTCAAAAAAATGGCGGCGGTCTTTATCCCGATGTTGCTTTCTTACATGTCTATCAAAAGGGAAATGGATTCAGTACATCAAGGGACGCTTCCCGTTTTATTACAAAAGAAGAAGCGTTGTTATCTCCTTATGATAGAGCACTGAATCGGATGTCAACTAGACTGGATAGTTATTATCTATTGTCTCCATCCAAGGTGCCAGATGTTATTTCTAAGTTTATGGAGAAATACGAAAGTAGAGGGATCGAAGGACTTTCCCTTCGCGATCTAGGAGATACGCTGCATTCAGATTATCGAAATAAACGCATTATTTTTAAAGAAACAGCAAGACAAATATCCGAAGAACAAACAGCACTCCTGGCGGAAAAATATCCGAATCTGATGGTATCTGGAGGAAATGTATACACCCTTGGCTCAGCCAAACATATTATTAATACGCCTTCTGGTTCAAGTAATTTTCAACTTACTGACGAAACCGTACCTTTTTATCAAATGGTGATTCATGGTTATAAAGATTATGCTGGTGAACCTATGAATCTAGCGGCAGATACGGATGTTAAGTCACAGCTCTTGCAAAGTTTGGAACAGGGAAGAGCACCTCATTTTCTATGGAGCGCAGAACCTGCTTCAGAACTCAAATTTACTCGTCACGACAGGATGTACTCAACTCATTATGAGGCATGGATGGATGAAGCGACGAAGATGTATCAGGAAGTAAACGAAATTCTAGCTCCTCTTCGTACCGTTCATATGGATGAACGTGTAGTTCATCAGCCGGGAGTGATTGAAATGCAGTACAGTAATGGAACTAACTTATGGATTAATTATAACGATAAGCCTGTTGTCATAGGTAAGGTTTCTATCCCAGCGCAGCATTATTTTGTAGGCGGTGATGAATCATGAAAGGGATGGGACTCACACTAACCAGGAAAAGATCCCTACTCGGGTTACTTTTCATATCGCCTTGGCTGATCGGATTTATCTTTCTGTTCTTAATGCCGATGATACAATCCATTCGATTCAGCATGAGTGATCTAAGTGTCGTTCCCGGAGGATACGAACTGAAATTCACAGCTTGGAATAATTTCCGAGAAGCACTGTTTATTGATGCGAATTATAATCGGATCTTAACTGAATCCGTGTTACAAATGATTGTAAATGTACCGCTGATTTTATTCTTCAGCCTCTTCTCTGCTGTGCTGCTGAATCAGAAGTTCAGAGGACGTTCTCTTGCAAGAGCCATTTTCTTTTTGCCTGTTATTCTAGCATCAGGAGCCGTTGCTTCCGCTGAAGCAGCAGGCCTGATTAATCTGATTGGAAACGCTACGGCTGCTGAGGAAGCAGGACTATCGTCTTCTCAGTTTAATACCATGGCAATGGTGAATTTGCTCGCAGAAGCAGGTATGCCGCTGGTGATGACCGATTATATCGTCGATGCCGTTATGCGCATATATGATATCATCCGCAGCTCAGGCGTACAGATCCTTATTTTTCTTGCCGCACTCCAATCTGTACCTACTACGATGTATGAAGTAGCCAAAATGGAGGGCGCAACAGGGTATGAGTCTTTTTGGAAGATCACGTTTCCAATGGTAAGCCCATTGATTTTAACAAATGTCATCTATACGGTGATCGATTCGTTTACAACAAGTCCGATCACGCAAACGATCTATACGACGGCATTCCAAACACAAAACTTTGGGCTGAGTGCTTCTATGTCCTGGCTTTATACGATTGTCGTAGGCATACTGCTTCTCATCATCGGGTTCCTAATTTCGAAAAAAGTCCATTATAACTGAGTTCACGTTAGATAACGAATGAGGAGGTGGAGGCTCATGGAAACGGCAACAAAACAGGGTAGAAGTGATGCTGTTGTATTTAAGATGCAACGAACGAAAAATAAATTGCTCGATGCCCTGTGGTCTATTTTTCGCTATGTGCTCATCATTGGTATATCATTTGTCATCTTGTACCCGATTCTTATGAAAATCTCGACAGCCTTTAAAGATAAGGCAGATATTTATAATCCCACCATCTACATGATTCCTGTCCATTTTACACTGGATAATATCAAACTTGCGTCCGAGGTGTTGAACTACTTCCCATTGCTTGGTAATACGCTCTTATATGTCTTTGTGATGATGATTCTTACAACGGCATCTACGGCTCTTGCAGGATACGGGTTTGCTAGATTTGAATTTCCGGGAAGCAAAATCTTATTCGGAATGGTGATTCTCACCATTCTTGTACCTTCTAGTACACTCATGGTGCCGATGTATTTACACTTTCGAAGTTTTGATATTCTGGGTATGATCTCCCTTTTCACTGGAAAAGAAGGAGTTAATCTACTTAACACCTACTGGCCATCGATGATTACAGCAGGTACGGCGACCGGATTGAAAGCAGGACTTTTCATCTATATTTTCCGTCAGTTTTTCAAAGGCATGCCGAAAGAAATCGAAGAAGCCGCTCTGATTGATGGTGCAGGAGGGATAAAGACATTCATACGAATTATGCTTCCTAATGCGGTTCCACCGATGATCACTGTTATGCTGTTCTCTTTTGTGTGGACGTACAATGACACCTTTTACCCATCGCTGTTTATGAGCGAGACGAATTTGATGTCATTAAAAGTTTCATCACTTCCTTCGCAGATTAACCTGATTATTCCGCAGTTACTCGGGTTGTCTGGAACGGACATTAAAGCAGACCCGAACCATGTAGCGATGCTCGTTGATACGGGAATACTGCTAGCGATTGCACCTCTCATTTTATTGTATCTATTTGTACAACGATATTTCGTCGAAAGTGTGGAGAGAACGGGAGTAGTAGGTTAATGATCAGAAAACAAAACACAGTTTTTTCGAATGTTATTCAAAAACCTAAAATTAGGATAACAAAATAATTGAAACGTTTTCGATAACATGAGACAATGAGCAGAGGATGATATCATCTGTGTCAAAGAAGCGAAGAAAGTTGGATCTTTACAGGGTCCAATTTTCAAATCTTCTTTGGTTAAGCTTCACATGAAACGCTTCAAGGAAATTTAACACAATTGGAGGATTTCAAATCATGCAGGAAACAAAGGTAGTCTTAAACAAAGCTTGGACTTTTAAGGCATGTGATGAGCAGGAGTGGAAGAACGCAGAAGTTCCCGGTTTTGTTCATACAGACTTGCTTAAAAATGAACTGATTCAAGATCCTTTTTATGGAACTAATGAAAAGCTCGTTCAGTGGGTTGATAAGAAAGATTGGGAATACAAAACTACGTTTCAAGTTACAGATGAAATCCTAACTAAGGAACATGTAGATCTCATATTTCATGGACTAGATACATATGCGGATGTCTATTTAAACGGTGTACATATCCTATCTGCTGACAATATGTTTCGTGTATGGGAAGTGAATGTGAAATCGAATTTGAAAGCGATTAACAATGAACTTCGTATTATATTTCGTTCACCTATTCAAGAAGATTTACCGAAACTAGAAGCACTCGGATATCAGCTGCCAGCAGCGAATGATCAATCTGAAGTAGGTGAATTAGGCAAGAAGAGAGTGAGTATTTTCGCAAGAAAAGCACCTTATCATTATGGTTGGGACTGGGGTCCAAGATTCGTAACGAGTGGGATATGGCGCGACATAGAGTTAAGAGCTTGGTCTGAAGATTTCATCGCGGATGTCTATATTCATCAGAATAAGGTGAACAAAAGTACCGCAGCACTTACAGCAGTGTTAGAAGTTAATGTTGATCAGGCAGGTCCGAGAGTAGTTCATATCGAAACGGATGGCGGAGAATGGACAAAAGAAGTTGATTTCCCTGCCGGGGAATCGAAAGTGAATGTCGACTTTGAACTTGAGTCGCCGAAGCTGTGGTGGTCTCGAGGTCTCGGTGATCCTCACATGTATACTTTTAAAGTTGAAATATTAGATGCTAAAGGAAGCCATACAAAAGCAGAGCGCTATATTAAAACAGGGATTCGCAATATCCGCCTTGTACAAGAAGCAGATGAATATGGTACATCGTTCTACTTTGAACTAAATGGGGTTCCTGTATTTGCTAAAGGGGCCAACCATATTCCAAATGACAGCTTTGTAACAGAGGTAACTTACGAAAGATATCGTCATGAGATTGAGTCAGCTGCTCTGGCGAACATGAATATGCTCCGCGTTTGGGGCGGAGGGATATACGAACAAGATGTTTTTTATGATCTGTGCGATGATTATGGAATTTTGGTGTGGCAGGACTTCATGTTTGCATGCAGTATGTATCCAGGAGATAAGGCATTCCTAGACAATGTTCGACATGAAGCGAAAGATAATATTAAACGCCTGCGGAATCACCCGAGTATTGCTCTTTGGTGTGGTAATAATGAGATGGACTCAGCTTGGGCGCATTTTAACGAAAATGGCGGCTGGGGTTGGAAGAAAGAATTTACACTAGAACAACGCGATAAAATCTGGGCAGACTATGAAGCTATTTTTCATAACCTGCTTCCTGAAGTTATCGAGGAGCTTGTACCGGGTGCGGACTACTGGCCATCATCTCCAATTGTATCGATTTCAAATGACATTAATCAACATGCAACAACGAGTTCAGTAACAGGAGATGTACATTATTGGGGTGTGTGGCATAACGCAGAGCCTTTTGAGAATTACAACCTTCATCTTGGAAGATTTATGAGTGAATATGGCTTCCAATCCTTCCCTGAGCATAAATCGGTACTAAAATATGCAGAACCTTCGGATCTAGAACTGACTTCAGAAGTGATGATGGCTCACCAGAAGAATGGCGATGGGAACCGTTTGATTAAAAAATATATGGATATGTATATGACAGAGCCAAAGGATTTTCCTTCCTTTTTGTATATGAGTCAAGTCCTGCAGGCAGATGCTATGAAAATGGCAATTGAAGCACACCGCAGAAATCGTCCTTTTGTGATGGGTACATTGTATTGGCAGATGAATGACACTTGGCCGGTAGCTTCCTGGGCAGGTATGGATTACTACGGTAACTGGAAAGCGCTGCATTACTACGCAAAACGCAGCTTTGCTGATGAAATGATTTCTATTGATGATACCAAGCCGGGAAAAGTGGATATCTACCTGCTATCCGATGTACTTCAGCCGCTGGAAGGAAATATCAGTATTCGTGTTGCTGATTTTGACGGTACACTGCATGAAACTCAGACACATATGGTGAGTATAGCGGGAAATACAACGGGACTGGTTCTTTCTTTAGATCGAGAACAACTTTTGAATGGAAAAGACCAGCAAAGTACGGTCTTGATTATAGAACTTGTTCGTAAAGGCGAGTTGATCGATAGTCAGAAACATTACTTTGTGCCTTTTAAGGATCTGAAATTAACAGAACCGCAAATCGAAATTACAGAAGTAGAGGGTTCCGAAGGAACCAAATTCCACTTGAAAACCTCTGTTTTAGCAAAACAAGTGTGGCTTGATAGTAATGAAGAAGGGATCTTCAGCGATAATTTCTTTGACCTCATTCCTGGCGAGACAAAAGAAATTTCGTTCCATGCCCGTAAGGGCGGGGAGCAAGCATTTGAACCTGTAAATCCAGGAGAACTGAAGGTACGTTCCATGGCTGATTTTATTAAGGAAACACAAGTACAGAATCAGTAATTATAGTAGTGGTTGAACCATTCCCGGCTGTGATATTTACAGCCGGGAATGGTTATAACTGATTTTCCGAAGGGAGAAAATATAATGAACGAGATGAAATGTGCAATAGCGATGAATCAGATTGGGTTTTCGCTAAATGGGCAGAAAACGGCTGTTTTCAATGAGAAATCATCTGAATTTTATATTGAAGAAGAAGGAACGAAAAGAATAGTGTACCGCGGAAAAACCTCTCAGCCTACTTTCGATCGATCTTCAGGGAGAAAAGTGAGAAAAGCTGATTTTACCGAACTGGATAAGCCAGGTACTTATGTTGTAGTGGATGATGAAGGAAATCGCTCTACTCCTTTTGTCGTGGAAGAAAGACCTTATGGTGAATTACATAACGGATTAATGAAAGCGTTTTACTATTTGCGGTGTGGAGAAACACTAGATGAGAAGTATGCAGGGGAATGGGGACATGAATCTTGTCATACAAAGTTAGGGGCCGTTCATGGGGAAGGAGGGGTATATCTTGACGGGAATGGAGGATGGCATGATGCAGGAGATTATGGAAAATATGTTGTTGCTGGGGCTAAAGCGGTGGCTGATTTACTGTTAGCCTATGAAATGTACCCGAAGGCTTTCGTTACGTCTATTCCTCTCCCGGAATCGGATCAAGTCATGCCGGATGTGCTACATGAATGTAAGGTGGAGCTTGATTTTTTATTCAAAATGCAAGACAAAAGAAGTGGGGGAGTGTATCACAAACTAACAACCAGGCACTTCCCTGGCTTATCTGTAATGCCTGAAGATGACCTGGATGAATTAGTCTTTTCACCCATATCAGCTGCTGCGACAGCAAGTTATGCAGCAATCATGGCATACGCATCCCGTATTTACCGTGCACATGATTCTTCGTATGCAGATCAATGTCTACGTTCTGCTGAGTATGCATGGGAGTGGCTGATGAAGCACCCAGAAGCAGGAGGTTTTAAAAATCCAGTAGATATTACAACCGGTGAGTATGGCGATGATTGCCTATTTGACGAAAAATACTGGGCTGCTGCCGAACTTTATCATACAACCAATCAAGAAGAATACCATTCCGCTTTTCAGGAATACAGTACCGAGACTTTTCCTAAATGTGAGCTAGGCTGGGCAGATGTGGGGGGTTACGGTACAATTAGTTACTTACGTAAAGGGAAAACAGAGGAGAATCAGGCTCTTTATGTCTCACTACAGCAAGAACTGATTTCGGAGGCCGAACGTCTTTTAAGTATTTGTGAAAAAGATGGATACGGTATCTCACTTGAAGAAAATGATTATATGTGGGGCAGCAATATGGTTGTTATGAACCGAGCGATGTTACTGTTAATCGCAAGGGAGTGGTCTTCTAAACCGGAGTATGAAAAAGCAGCTGCTCAACATTTGCATTATTTGTTAGGGCAAAATACACTTCACTTATCGTATGTTACAGGTTTTGGCCCACATTCCGTGATGAACCCACATCATCGTCCATCGGTAGGTGATCATGTGGATGCGCCGGTTCCAGGAATGGTAGCAGGAGGACCGAATCGAAATCTGAATGATGAAATTATGGCCCGTACTTTAAAAGGGAAACCGGCTGCAGCAAGTTACATTGATCATGAAGATAGTTATGCAGGAAATGAGATTACGATCTATTGGAATTCGCCTGCTGTATTTGTCGTTTCCCACTATAATCAATAAAAATAAGCAATATTATAATGCTAAAACCACCCTACTCTTCTGGAGAACTGAAGTGATCCCTAAATGTTAGACACGGTTATTTCATTAGGCAGCTTGGGTAAAACGAGTTCGGTACTGTACCGGACTCGTTTTTAATTTTGCCTTCAATCGTTTTGTGTTGTAGTAGTTCATATATTTTTCTAGTTCTAATTTAAAATGTTCTACACTCTCAAATTCCTTTAAGTAAAGGAGTTCCGACTTTATAATCCCAAAGAAATTCTCCATTACTGAGTTATCATAGCAGTTACCTTTACGCGACATACTTTGTGTGATCCCTCTCTTTCGAAGAACTTCGCGATATGATTTCATTTGATAATGCCAGCCTTGATCTGAATGCATCATTAACTTGTGATCCTCTGGTAAACATTCTAATGCTTTTTCTAGCATCTCAGAAACGAGTGAATACGTTGGTCTAGAGCCAATTGTGTAGGAAATGATTTCACCGTTAAACAAGTCTAATACAGGTGATAAATAAAGCTTCTCACCAAATAATTTAAATTCTGTAATATCTGTAACCCACTTTTCGTTCGGAGCTTCTGCCGTAAAGTTACGGTTTAGAATATTTGGTGCAATTTTGCCCACTGTTCCTTTGTACGACTTATATTTTTTCATGCGAACTACGCTTTTTAACCCTAATTCTTTCATGATACGTTGCACTTTCTTATGATTCACTTTTTGCCCACGATTGGCTAGTTCATCTCGAATGCGACGATAGCCATATCGACCTTCATGTTCCTCGTAAATCGCTTTGATTTCAGCCTTTAAATCAGCATCTGGATCTGGACGATCTAGCTTCTTCACTACATCGTAATACGTGCTTCGTGGAATAGCAGCGAATGCCACAAGCGCCTTCACCGAGTATTTATGCCTTAATTCATAGATGACCTTTACTTTGTCTTCCTTGGTGATTTTTTCTTGTTTTGAACTAAGGCATTTAACTTTTTTAAATACTCATTTTCCATTCGTAAACGTTCCACTTCTGCCTGTAAGGCCTCTACAGACCCTTCTACTAACGGTTGATTCTTTTGTTTGATCGATTCTTTTTTCACGGGTGTACGCCCCTTTTTCTTTGGTCTTAGGGCGTCTATTCCATGTAATTCTAAGCTCTCTTGCCAGCTTAAAATGGTACTATGACTCGCAATATTAAATATTGCTGCCGTTTCTCTAGCAGACGTCCCGAATTCGTTCATATAATTAAGTACGTCTAGTTTATCCTGTAAGGAATACGGTGTATAGCGCTTTTTAAAAACCTCTTCACCATGGTGCTCATATTGTTTAATCCAATTTAATAAAACGGAATGATGGATCCCTATAGATCTCGCAATCGATTTTATACCTTCCGATCCATTTTGATAGCGCATAACTGCTTGTAATTTTTCATCTGAACTAAACTTAGCCATATAAAAACTGCACCTCCAATGTTAGTTGATGTCTAACATTTGGGGTGCAGTTCAAATAGGGTGGTTTTAGTGTTTCTAGCGAATAAATCAGCTAATATTGGGTGTGGATTCTCTTATGATCGGTTTGGTATAAATATGGGATACCTGATGAGGTTGTGTAGGATTTTTAATTCGGGACAGAAGCATTTCTGCTGCCTTAACACCCATTTCATTCCTATAGATATGAACGGTAGTCAGTTGAGGCTCCACAATTCTTGATTCTAGAGCATTATCAAAACCGCAAATAACGATGTCATCAGGAACAGATCGTGTATTTTTGATTGACTTCATAAAGGTGACGGCGATGTGATCGTTAGCACAGACAAAAGCAGAAGGAAATTCTTTGATTTGCTTCAGTCTATCATCTGCCCACTCTGGGCTTGAGAAGAATAAGCGATCTTCATCAAGAATGCACTGTGAAAGATCAAGCTGAACACCTGATTCCGTCAGGGCACGATTAAATCCAATCCACCGCTCATTAAAACTTCTACAGTGGTTATAATCTCCGATAAAGCCCAATGTTTTGTAACCGCCATCTATTAACTTTTTGGTGAGTTGATAAGTGCTATGTTCATTCTCCATTAGTAGTATATCTGCTTGAAATTCAGAGTAACAGATATGTGCAGAGCAGTCGATGAAAATCGTCGGTATATCAAGACTTGTAATCAGCTTGCTATATTCCAGATTGAATAACTCAATACAAATAATTCCGTCGACATTGGAGACATCAAAATTATTGGGAAGAGACAAGGATTTTTGATCAATGTCTCTTACAATATGAATCGATAAGTTATATCCCTCTGCGCTAATTCGCTTTTCAAGACCGCTGATCAGTGCTGACCCAAAGTGGGACGTATTAGGTAAGTTTTCTGTTAATAAAGCGATGTTACCGGAGTTTTTAGATAAAATGCTTTCTATCTCCATAAAAGCGAACTGTTTGTATTTTAGCTCTATCGCTTTTTTTATTACTTTGTTTCTGGTTTCATCAGGTATATTGCTGGAACCGTTCAAGGCTTTAGAAGCTGTGTTTCTGGAGATCCCCAGAGCATCAGCGATATCTTGTATGGTTACTTTTTCCCTAGTCATGTATGTAAATTCACCTCTATATTCATGTTCTTAATCGTTACTATAAGCGGCGTACTTTTTGTCATGTTCTGAACTCTAATAAATGTATAATAGTTTGTTTGAAATAGCAACATAATGTTTACAAATGCACAATCGAGTTTACAAAAATAATCGAAATGTATAATGATATTCATATTTTTGATTTCTTGTACTGTGTATCTGTAAAGTTGAATCTATTGATATAATCTTAAAATTCAATGCAGAAATGTGAAAATACCTGAAATACTGATATTTTTGTAAATAAATAAAACAAATCAGAGCGATTATGACTGAAATTTGTTGTCAAATGCACAAATAAAATTTTTACAAACATGTTGACGTATAATTCCGTATTTGGTAAATTGTAAATGTAAAAGAGTGGAAGTGGACATAATGATACTTCGACACTTTGCAAATGTAAAATACGAAATGATATGAACGGAGGTAAGGCATTGCATAACTCATTAGAAGTCAAACGAAGCCCCGTGGTGTCCAGACGAAAGGGCTCATTGCTTGAATATATAAAGAAACATTACTTTCTTTATATATTGCTCGCACCAGCTGTGATTCTGACCCTTATTTTTAAATATGGTCCTATGTACGTTGCAATCATCGCCTTTAAAGACTTCAGCCCAATCAAAGGGATAATGGGAAGTGAATGGGTGGGACTTTATAATTTCGAGAAATTTCTTTCTTCTCCCAATTTCGAATTGATTTTTATGAATACGCTTAAATTAAGTTTTTTCGGTTTGATTCTAAGTTTTCCTATACCGATCTTACTTGCTCTGATGTTGAATCAGATTCGCCGAGCAGGAATCAAAAAAAACATTCAATTGTTCTTATACGCCCCTAACTTTATATCCGTCGTCGTCGTGGTCGGGATGTTATTTATTTTCTTGTCTCCAACCGGGCCGATTAATCAACTCTTTAGCTGGATTACCGGTGAACCCATTATGTTCATGTCTCGTCCTGAGTACTTCCGCTGGATCTATATACTTTCGGATATTTGGACCGGAGCGGGTTGGGCTTCCATTATATATGTAGCAGCTCTCGCTAATGTCGATCCCGAGTTACATAATGCAGCCAATCTTGATGGTGCTAATCTTCTTCAAAGAATACGTCATATCGATCTGCCGACGATTCGCCCGATAATGGCAATTGTGTTCATCCTTGCAGCCGGTGGCATCATGTCTATTGGATTCGAGAAAGCCTATTTGATGCAGACAGCAATGAACTTGCCAACATCTGAGATCATACCAACTTATGTTTACAAAATCGGTTTGCAATCCGGTGACTATGCTTACTCAGCTGCTGTAGGATTGTTTAACTCACTCATTAATGTCATCTTGCTCATTACGGTTAACTTTATCGTAAAGAAACTTAATGATGGTGATGGTCTTTACTAAGAAAGGAGCAACAAATTATGGCTATTAAACATTCCGGACTCGATCGCTTTATTCTTGTACTGAATGCCATATTTCTAACGTTTTCCGTACTTATCATTATTCTTCCTTTGGTCTATGTTGTAGTCGCTTCTTTTATGGATCCCTCGGTGTTGCTTAGTCAAGGTTTATCCTTCAAATTCTCTGACTGGTCTATAGAAGGGTATCAGAAAATTCTTTCTAATCCAGCCATGATTCGCGGTTTTGGAAACGCTGTTTTATACTCCGTTTCATTCGCCTTCCTTACCGTTCTTGTCTCGATTTGCGCAGGGTACGCCTTGTCCGATGACAAGTTGAAAGGGAAAGGGTTTTTCATGACATTATTCATCATTACTATGTTTTTTGGCGGAGGCTTGATACCAACTTATCTTCTCGTTAAGAACCTAGGATTGCTTGATACAGTTTGGGCAGTCATTATTCCGGGGGCAGTGAGTGTATGGAACATTATTCTCTCCAGAACATTCTTCAAAGGTGTGCCAAATGAATTGAAGGAAGCTGCGAATGTGGATGGAGCGTCAGAGATGCGAATATTCTTCAGTATTGTACTGCCGCTTTCTAAACCAATTATTTTTGTGCTTGCCCTATATGCCTTTGTTGGACAGTGGAATTCCTACTTTGACGCAATGATCTATTTGGATAATCCGAAACTACAACCCCTGCAACTCGTACTGCGTTCCATTTTAATTCAGAATCAAGTAGATCCGGGTATGATCAGTGATCAACTTGCTATGGCAGAAATGAAACGATTATCTGAAATTATTAAGTATGCTGCCATTGTAGTTTCTAGTTTGCCGCTTATCATTATGTACCCCTTCTTTCAGAAGTACTTTGAAAAAGGTGTTATGGTTGGTTCCCTTAAATAGGTAGCAGTCTTAATGGATGGATAAAGATAAGTCATTCATACCCAAATTTGTGGAGGTCATATCCGATGAAAAAAAATAAAAAATCAAGAGTTTCAACAAAAGTAGCTTCCGCTTCTGTTCTTGCTTCTCTAATGTTCCTGACTGCCTGTGGTGGTGGAGGAGGAAGCGCAGCGAGTGAAGAGCAGGACCCCAATGGTAAAGTGACTCTTAACTTTATTACGCAAAGCTCCGCAATCGCGCCAGCTGATCCGAACGAGAAACTGCTCAATAAACGTCTCGAAGAAAAGACGAATGTTCATATTAATTGGAAGAATTTCACGACTGATGTATTTGTTGAAAAAAGAAACTTGGCTGTAGCCAGTGGTGATCTTCCTGATGCTATTTTCAATGCAGATTACAGTGATTATGAGTTGCTCAAACTTGCAAAAGACGGTGCCATCATTCCGCTAAATGATCTGATCGAGAACAATATGCCAAACTTTAAAAAAGTGCTGGAAGAGGCACCTGAATACAAGAGTATGATTACGGCTCCAGACGGCAACATCTATTCATTCCCTTGGATTGAAGAGTTGGGTAACGGTAAAGAAAGAATTCAGGCTGTAGACAGTATGCCTTGGATCAATGTGGAGTGGCTTAATAAGCTAGGCCTTGATATGCCTAAAACTACAGAAGAATTAAAAGAAGTGTTGATAGCATTCAAGACTAAAGATCCGAATGGCAATGGTAAAGCAGATGAAATTCCTTTGTCCTTTATTAACAAGCCAGGACCCGAAGATTTGGTATTCCTCTTTGCCTCTTTCGGACTCGGGGAGAATCCTGACCATGCAGTTGTTAGTGATGATGGCAAAGTGATATTTACAGCGGCACAAGAAGATTATAAAGAAGCGGTTTCATTTATTAATGAACTATATAAAGAAGGACTTATCGATATCGAAGCATACACGCAAGACTGGAGTACTTACCTTGCAAAAGGGAAGGATCAGAGATATGGATTGTACTTCTCTTGGGATAAGGCTAACATTACGGGAGCAAACGATACTTACGATGTCATGCCACCACTTGCGGGACCTGACGGGGAAGTTAACGTAACTAGAACAAATGCTCTTGGTCTCGGCAGAGGTAAAATGGTTATTACTAGTGCCAATAAAAACTTGGAAACGACAGCGAAATGGGTTGATCAGCTATATGACCCGTTGCAATCCGTACAGAATAACTGGGGCACTTTTGGAGATGACTCAGGGCAGAATATCTTTGAATTTGATGAAACAAAGGGTATGCTGAAGCACTTACCACTAGATGGCGCAGCTCCTGTTGAACTGCGTGAGAAAACAAGTATTGGTGGACCACTTGCCGTACTTGATTCCTATTATGGTAAATACACAACCATGCCAGATGATGCGAAAGGCAGAATGGATATGATCAAGAACGTCATGGCACCAAATATGAAAGCAGAGAATGTAATGCCAAGTGTATTTAATTCCATTGAAGAGCTTGATCGTCTTTCGACTATTGAAGCAGACCTTTTCGCCTATGTGCTTCGATTGCGTTCTGAGTGGTACCAAAACGGTAAAATTGACGCGCAGTGGGATGAATACCTGAAAGAACTGGATCGTCTTGGTTTGCAAGAATGGCTACAAATCAAGCAAAGCGGCTATGACAGAGCAACAAAATAAATAATTCGAAAATAAAACGGTGAAGGCCGTGTTTCAAGCAGCCACACTGCTGTACACGACCTTCTTCTATTAGTAGAGAGATAGTCCATGAACCAGGACCTAATTATAGGAGTAAAGGAGATAAACGAAGATGTCTACGATTGCGAAACAAAATTACCGAGGTCTCTATCATTTTTCACCAAAGGAAAACTGGATGAACGATCCAAACGGTATGGTTTATTTTGAAGGGGAGTATCATTTGTTCTATCAGCATCATCCGGACGGGATGACTTGGGGCCCTATGCATTGGGGACATGCAGTCAGCAAAGATCTTATTACCTGGGAAGAGCTTCCTATTGCGCTCGCGCCAGATGAACTGGGAATGATTTTCTCAGGAAGTGCTGTTGTGGATTGGAACAATACAACTGGATTTTTTGGCGATCAGCCAGGACTTGTTGCCATCTTTACACATCATTTGGAAATGCCGGAGGGTGAACAAGCCATTCAGCGTCAAAGTCTAGCTTATAGTAAAGATAAGGGAAGAACCTGGACAAAGTATGAAGGGAACCCGGTACTAGAAGATGGTAGATTCATTGATTTTCGTGATCCGAAAGTGTTCTGGAACAAGGAGACAAGTAAATGGATAATGATCATCGCTTGTGGACAAACGGTGTGCCTATATCATTCCTCAAATTTAATCAATTGGACGTTTGCCAGCGAGTTTGGCGAAGGAATTGGTTCGCACGATGGTGTATGGGAGTGTCCGGATTTGTTCCCGCTTGCAATAGATGGTGACAAATCGAAATCAAAATGGGTGATGCTGGTGAGTATTGGTGCTGATCCTGCTTTTGTAGAAGGTTCAAGAACGCAGTATTTTACAGGTGACTTTGATGGAGAAGTTTTCACGCCGGATGATGATTCTCTTTCAACTCGTTGGATCGATTATGGGCGAGATAATTATGCGGGGGTAAGCTGGTCAGATGTTCCAGCTGAAGACGGAAGACGTATTTTTATCGGCTGGATGAGTAACTGGATGTATGCGAATCAAACGCCAACTGAATTTTTTCGCGGTGCGATGACCATAGCTAGGGAACTTTACCTAGAATCACGAGGAGGCAGAATCTTTCTTGTCCAGAAGCCAGTAAAAGAGCTGGAAGCGGCCCGAATCCCTGTCCTTTCATTACAGAATATATCTGTAAGAGAACTCAATACTTCTCTTGCTGAGCTTCATCTGGAATCATATGAGATCAAATCTGCATTTTCTCGAGATAAGTCTGTAGGTTTCAATGTAAGAGTAGGGGCAGATAAACAAACCATTATCGGTATTAATGCAAAGACGGAAGAATTATATGTAGATCGGATGATTTCAGGCCAGCATGATTTCCATGAATATTTCCCTGGGTACCATTCTGCAAAATTAGAAGCCCTAGGTGAATCGAATGATCTTCACATTTTTGTAGATTCCTCTTCAGTTGAGGTGTTCGGTAATGGAGGTCAAGCGGTTATTACAGATCTTATTTTCCCTGAGCGTAAATCTACGGGTCTTGCCGTGTTTGCAGATCATGAGGATGACTTGATCATTTCAGTTGATATCTATAAGTTAAATCCCTTTTCTGATAAAACAAGAAGTAGCCAGCGGGAGGTTTAATTTTATATGCGTATAGGAGCGATTGAAGCTGGTGGAACGAAATTTGTGTGTGGCATTGGGGATGAAAATGGAAAAATTGAAGATCAAATTAGTTTTCCAACGGAACATCCGGATCTAACATTGCCAAAAGTAATTCAGTATTTTCAAGACAAACAAGTAGAAGCCATTGGAATTGGATCGTTCGGTCCGATTGATATCCGTCTAGACAGCCCGACATATGGTTATGTTACAACAACACCTAAGCCGGGTTGGGGGAATTACAATATGCTCAGCACTTTGAAGGAAGCTTTCTCTGTTCCCTTTGGTTGGGACACGGATGTCAATGCGGCAGCATATGGTGAGGCAAAGTGGGGAGCTGCTAAGGGATTATCCAGTTGCTTGTATTATACCGTCGGCACAGGTGTAGGTGTTGGTGTGTATTTAGAAGGTAATCTCATTCATGGGCTTGTTCATCCAGAAGGGGGACATGTTCTTACGAGGCGTCATCCTGACGATCATTTCGCAGGGGTGTGCCCTTATCATGGAGATTGTCTAGAAGGAATGGCCGCAGGCCCTGCTATTGAAGCAAGATGGGGGCAGAAAGGGCATGAACTTCCAGAGGATCATAAGGCATGGGAAATAGAAGCATTTTATATAGCTCAGTCGATTACGGGTGCCATCTTACTAAACTCTCCTCAGAAAATTATTCTGGGTGGTGGTGTAATGCAACAGTCGCAGTTGTTTCCGCTCATTCGGCAGGCTGTGCTCCAGAACCTGAACGGTTATGTGAGCTCAAGCGATATTTTGGAACACATCGATGATTATATTGTTTCACCAGGTCTAGGGCAACAGGCGGGATTATGCGGTGCGCTGGCCCTCGGACTTTCAGCACGAGAAAATCAGATTTAAAGACAAAAATGAGTGATTTCAAACCATATAGGAAGATGAAAGTGAGGAGGAGTTGCTATTATGGCAGCTCTTTTCCTGTTTATTCAGAAACGAGTGAGAAGATTAAAACAAATTTCCTTATTACAATAGAAGGGATTGTCACTATATTACCGAAATAACTTGATAATAGAACGAAAGGGATGAATGAAAACATGCATGAACAGTTGCTCCTTTCACTTGATTTACCACAGAGAACGATTGTTTTAAGTCTTCAGCCCGGACCTTACGAGGAGATACGAAGCGGCCACAAGAAGATAGAATTTCGTCGAAGATTTATAAAAGAGCCTGTTGGCGCCTTTATTTATGTATCATCTCCCATCAAACAAATAAAAGCTTTTATCGAGTTTGGTAAGCCAGATCATGAGGAAATATCTACGTTGGTATCCATTTCGGAAGACCTAAATCCAGGGACCGGAGAGAGTTTGAAGGAGTATTTTAAGGGACTGAATACGGGATATGCTATCCCAATCCTTTCTTTTACGGAATTTACACCCTTGTCATTAGAGTTACTAAAGGGAGGATATCATTTTACTCCGCCTCAATCGTATATGAATCTATCTGCGAATCCACTTTTAGAAAAAGCTTTATATCAAAAAATAAAGGAACTGAAATTAAAATAGAAGGGCTGAAGATGAAAAGTCTTCAGTCCTTCTTCTTTTTTTGTTATTGTTTTGTTATTTTGTTATTATCGATTTTCACAAATAAACTATTCAATGTGTGAATCGTCGATTTGTTGGATTATTTTAGGAAAAAGATAGGAAAACGGGGAGTAATGCTTTATAATCAGTCGTAATAAGATTATCTACTCTATGTGACTTTATAAAATAAAGAATAACAATTATTAATAATTAAATTAATTGTTATTTATAAAAATAACTAAAATATAATAGTTATGCTATTAATGTTTGATTTAATTGTTCTTTAGTTAAACCTGCAATCGGTAAAACAAATCTCTAATGCAGTTAGTTTTGAGAGGAGGTGTTGCGGTATTGATTGAAAGCGCTTCATGGCAATGCTTGAAAGTAGGCTGATTCATCCAATCGTACTCAGGAGGGAATATATGAAACGAAAACCTTTAGTTCTTTTCCTTGTGTTGTCTATGATGATCGTATTGATTCCGGCTAATGAATCTAAGCTTACAGCTGCACCAATTATTTATGAAGCAGAAGATGCGGTTCTATCTGGTGTTGAAGTCTTAACTGAAATCGAGGGATATTCTGGCACTGGTTATGTGGGTGGTTTTGATCTAGCAGAAGATAAACTGACATTTGAGGTTTCTGTTCCAGAGACGGCTTTATATAATCTCGAGATCGGATACTCCTCTCCTTATGGTGATAAGAACACATCACTCATAATCAATGATAAACCGCAAGGTGAAGTGACACTAAGACAAAATGCAGAATTCACTCAAGGTCAGTCAGGTAAAATCCTTCTACAAGAAGGAACAAACCATATCAGCTTTCTATCGAATTGGGGATGGTATTTTATCGACAACATTCGGTTAGAAAAAGCATCTAGTCCACCGCCGCATAATATTAATAAGGAACTTGTTCATTCAAAGGCTTCCAAAGAAGCAAAAGCACTCTATAACTACTTGAAATCCGAATATGGAAATCATATCTTATCAGGTCAACAGACTTTAGCGGACGCGAATTGGATTGCAGAAAATATTGGTAAGAAACCTGCCGTTTTGGGACTTGATCTCATGGATTATTCCCCTTCTCGCGTAGAAAGAGGCACGACTTCTTCCGATGTTGAGCATGCCATTCAGTGGGATCAAGAAGGCGGAATTGTTACTTTTGCCTGGCACTGGAACGCGCCTAAAGATTTGATTGATGTACCGGGAAAAGAATGGTGGAGAGGTTTCTATACGGATGCCACTACTTTTGATCTCGAGTATGCTTTAGCTAACAAAAACTCAGAAGATTACAAGCTTTTACTTCGGGATATGGATGTCATTGCGAAGGAATTGAAACGACTTGAGAAAGCGAAAGTACCTGTTCTTTGGAGACCTCTGCATGAAGCAGAAGGCGGCTGGTTCTGGTGGGGAGCTAAAGGCCCTGAGCCTGCTAAAGAACTGTACCGGATCATGTATGATCGTTTTACAAATGTACACAAATTAAGCAATCTCATCTGGGTGTGGAATTCCGAAAATCCAGAATGGTATCCAGGTGATGAGTATGTCGATATTGTAAGTATTGATAGTTACCCGGCCGCAGGCGATTATGGACCGGTCAGTAACCGGTATGAAAATCTCAAGACCCTTGTTAGTGACCGCAAGCTGGTTGCACTGACGGAGAATGGACCTATACCAGATCCTGATTTACTGCAGATTTACCGAGCAGATTGGAGCTGGTTTGTCACTTGGAACGGGAACTTTATCAACGATGGTTTGCAGAATGAACGGGAGCATCTTATTAAGGTATATGAGAGTCCCTATGTGATTACGTTGGATGAACTTCCTGATTGGAAAAAGAAATTCAAAAAATAACGGAAGTCTAGGAACCAACCAAGTTGTTGGTTTCTAGACTTAGGACCTTTCCTTTGAAATAGAAATCTGATGCTAAGGGGAATAGTATACTGCTTTCCCTTAGCTTCACTCATGTAAACAATACGATATTCCGAGAGGAGCATGATGAAAATGCCGATTTACATAGAGAAAGACTCTTTACGATTTCATCTGCAAGGAAAAACGACAAGCTATCTTATGCAAGTAGTCGATGGTTATTTGGTCCATTTATATTGGGGGAAGAAAATAAGACATGAGCAGGATTTAAGTCATGTTCCAGGTGTGCCGAATCATCAGAATCTTGACCTCATTCCACAGGAATATCCGCAGTATGGAAGCGGAGATTTTAGAGAACCTGCTTATCAAGTTCAGTTAGCGGATGGAACACGGATTACAGAACTTGTCTACTCTTCCTATGAGATAACAGAAGGGAAACCTACATTGGATGGTCTTCCTGCCATATATACCGAATCTAATGAAGAAGCCCAGACACTAACAATTGAACTTAAGGATGTTTACACAGGGTTATCCGTTTATGTGAGCTACAGCGTTTTTCATCAGATGGATTCGATTACTCGATCGGTTCGATATGAACATAAAGGAAAAGACCAGCTGCGTCTACTTCGTGCACTTAGCATGAGCGTAGATATGAATGTATCAGATTATGAGTTTGTCTATCTAAGCGGTGCATGGGCTAGAGAAGCAAATATCGTTAGACGCCCTCTTGGCCCTGGAAGTACACGGATCGAGAGCAAACGAGGTATGAGCAGTCATCAACTGAATCCTTTTATGGCACTTGCCAGCAAAGGGACTGATGAAACAGCAGGAGAAGTTTATGGTTTTAGTATGGTTTATAGCGGTAACTTCATGGGATCAGCGGAAGTAGACCCTCATCGAAAAGTGAGAATTCAAATGGGAATCAATCCGTTTGATTTTGATTGGATACTTTCACCAGGTGAATCTTTCCAGACCCCAGAAGCGGTCATGGTTTATTCTTCCGAAGGACTCGGCGGGATGTCAAGAACGTACCATAAGCTTTACCGAACTAGACTTGCCAGAGGCAAGTATCGTGATAAAGAACGTCCGATCCTCGTAAATAACTGGGAAGCAACGTATTTTAATTTTACTGCAGACAAGATTGAAGATATTGCTAAGGCTGGAGCAGAACTAGGCATTGAACTCTTTGTTCTGGACGATGGCTGGTTCGGTAAACGAAATGATGATACCACTTCACTTGGAGATTGGACCGTAGATCGAAACAAACTTCCGAATGGATTAACGGATTTAGCTGAGAAGATCAATGAGCAAGGACTTCAGTTTGGTCTATGGGTGGAGCCAGAGATGGTATCCCCAGACAGTGATTTATATCGAAGTCATCCGGACTGGTGTCTCCATGCGGAAGGGAGAAGAAGAACACTTGCCAGAACACAGCTTGTACTCGATCTGTCACGGCCTGAGGTAAGGGATTATCTTTATAAGGCGCTAAGCGATATTTTTAAAAGTGTACCGATCTCATATATCAAATGGGATATGAACCGGGGTCTTAGTGAGATTGCTTCAGCAGCGGCCTCTCCAGAACATCAGGGTGAAATTGCTCATAGATATATACTTGGGTTGTATGAATTGTTAGAACAATTGACGACGAACTTCCCGCATATTTTATTCGAAAGCTGCGCAAGCGGTGGTGGTAGATTTGATCCAGGGATGCTCTACTATATGCCGCAGACATGGACAAGTGATAATACGGATGCGGTAGAAAGATTGAAGATCCAATATGGAACAAGTCTTGTATACCCTGCTAGTGCTATTGGAGCTCACGTCTCGGCTGTACCGAATCATCAGTTAGGTAGATCTACTTCACTCTCGATGAGAGGTAATGTAGCGATGTCAGGTAATTTTGGATATGAACTGGATTTGACCAAGTTTTCGGAAGAGGAAAAAGAAGCGGTTCGAGCTCAGGTTGCACAGTATAAAAGATTTCGCGGTTTAGTTCAGCAAGGGGAGCAATACCGACTGCTCAGTCCGTTTGAAGGGAATGAAGCATCATGGATGTTTGTTTCCGCTGATCAAAGTGAAGCGTTATTGTTTTATTTTAAAGTACTTGCGGAACCATATGCACTTCCTAGTCTTATTAAGCTGCAAGGACTTGACCCCAATGCTTCCTATCGTATCGAAGGTAAAGGTATATATGGTGGAGATCTTCTGATGAATGTTGGATTAACCATCCCCGTTCCTCACGGTGATTTTGGAAGTCAAGTGTTCTACATGAAGAAGGGTGGATAAGCATATGTCAGATAATGCAGATCAGCAAGATCTTATAAAGTATGTAGATGGACAAGCAACAGAAGAAGCGAAATCATTGCTCGCTTTTTTAATGAATATATCGGGAGATTATATGCTATTTGGTCACCAGAACGACACTACAGAAAGAGTAGTTCCCAATGCGCAAGGTGATTCAGATACATATAACTCGGTAGGTGCTTATCCAGCAGTTTTTGGAGTTAGTATGACAATTGATACCGACCGTCTTACAAGACTAATTCAAGACCTGCATAAGAAAGGCGGGATTGTAACACTTGAAGATCATATGCCGAATTTTACTACTGGGAATAGTTTTTACGATGTAACTCCTTGTGTAGCTCATATTCTCCCAGGCGGAAAAGATCATGCCAAGTTTTTGCAACGACTGGATCAGACTGCACTTGCAGCGAAAGGAGCAGTTGACTCAGAAGGGATGCCAATTCCTATCATTTATCGCCCTTTTCATGAAAATTCAGGTTCTTGGTTTTGGTGGGGGGCTTCCTCAGCGACGAAGGATGAGTTCACTGAGCTATGGCATTTTACCATTCATTACTTAAGGGATACCTGCGGTGTGCATCAATTTTTATATGCCTATTCTCCCAATGGACATTTTACGAGTGAAGAGGAGTACCTCGATCGTTATCCTGGAGATGATTATGTAGATATCTTGGGCTTTGATGTATACGATGACAAACCCACCTATGATAGTGATTGGATGAAGAAAACAGTAAAAGATGCCGAGATCGTCGTTAGCCTTGCGGTAGCGAAATCCAAAATAGCTGCAATTACTGAAGTAGGCATGCGCTGGAATGCGGAGGATGGGCTCAAATTAGACGGTAATACGGTGCCTGACTGGTTCACTTTGCTCCATGATCATCTTATCGCAAGTGAGAAAGCTAAATACGTAACTTACATGATGACTTGGAGGAATGACAATCCGGGTATGGGAAACCCGCCTGCGCATTTTTGGGTTCCGTATCGTAACCATCCTGAATATGGTGATCATGAGATGTTACCTGATTTCATCCGATTTTATGAACGAAAAAATGTTATATTTGCAGACCAAATAAATACAATAAAAGATAAAACAATGAACAAAAGTAGGATGAATATCACAAAATCATAGAAAAAAGAGGAGAAATTTGTCATTTTTTCGATCTTCATATTTAAATCCTTTACATGATATGGTAATCTTTTAAAAAGGCGGCTTCTATGCCTTAGAACTCTTACGAAAGCGATATCATTTCTAAAGTAGAGGAGATGTAATGATGCCGAAAACTCCGTTATTTATCGTGACTGGGGCAAGTTGTGTTGGTAAAACGTCGGTTATCCCTTATGTGCGTAGTGAGCTTTCCGAATTTGATGTGTTTGATATGGATTTAGAGGGAGCATTAAACCCTGAGCATACGATCGACCATTGGTTAAAAGTTGCTCATCAGATCTCTCTAAGTGATCGGGGAACTGTATTGTTTGGAACCATTACCCCTGAAGCCGTACAAAAAAGTGAAATCAAACATCGGTTCAGCCATATCTACTATATAAATCTGCATTGTGATGATGAAGTACGCGCAAAACGTCTACGGGAAAAAGGGGCAGAAGAGGGACATATCGAAAAGCATGCAATTCTTGCTAATTGGTTTATTCAAAATGCAGATTCTGCGTTTACTCCGCCTATTTCTACCATTGATACTTCACAACATTCTCCAGAGCAATGTGCGAAATACATCCGAAAATGGGTGCTTAAATATTGGAGTTCTCGTTATCCTTTGGAAATACGTGCTAACTAGTCTAGAAGATCAATCTCAAACGATAGCTTATAGCTATCGTTTGTTTCATTGCATGAATATCATCGGAATTGTTATATCTTCTATAGCCTCGCAGGGGAAAAAGGAATATAATGAATAATTATTAACAATTTATGACTCGTGAATCTTTTTATATCGTCTTCCTTGTTCTCAACCATGTTAGTGCTTAAATTCCATAAATGTGAGGTTGATTATGTCCATGATCATTGAAAGACTGGATTCAGAAGAAACGGCTCTAAGTTGGAAGAAATCGTTTGAACAACATAAAATTATGCGCCCAGACTCTTTTTATGAAATGTGCTTGCACGATAATAGAATTGGACTCCGGGTTACTTTGCTCGTCTATTTGGACGGAGGAAAGCTTGCGGGGTGTGCGCATTTGAAATTTGAATCCGATTACCTGTATTTTAAGTCACAAGGAATTCCTGAAATTAATGATGTTAATATTTTTCCGGAATTTCGGCGAAGAGGGATTGGAAACCAATTGATCGAAGAATTCGAGAGCATTGCCGCTTACAACGCATATGATAGTATCGGAATTGGCATGGGTTTACATAAGGAATTTGGTGCGGCTCAGCGTATTTACTGTAAAAGGGGATATGTTCCTGACGGAAATGGAGTTATGTATGAACATAGAGAAGTTTCCGAAGGTGAAACGGTGCAAGTGAACGATGATTTGCTTCTATATTTTGTGAAGGAACTAGGTGTTCCGGGAACATAACGAGACGGGATTCGGGAAGAGAAGGAGGAGATACCCATGCTGATTCGAATGATTACTCCACAGGATGCAGAACCGTTCTTACGATTAAACAAACAATTAGATGAAGAAACAAAGTTTATGTTGTATGAACCTGGGGAGAGAAAAATGACAGTTGAAGCACAGGGGAAAGCAATTTCTTCTATGTTAGGCAGTGGTCACTCTACCATTATTGTTGCCGAACAGAATGGAAAACTCGTTGGACAAATCACGGTCGTTGGTTCATCACTAGCAAGAAAGAAGCATACGGCTTACATAGTAATAGGAATTAAACAGGAACATACCGGTGAGGGACTTGGTAGTAAACTTTTCTCTGCTATGGAGAATTGGTGCAAGGAGAAAGGCGTGCATCGTTTAGAGCTTACCGTGATGAAACATAACATAGCTGCCTTACGTTTGTACGAGAAGAGCGGATTTAAAATAGAAGGATCAAAGATGCACTCGCTCTTTATGGACGGCGAATATATAGATGAATATTGTATGGCAAAATACCTATAAAAAGACGGTACCGGAATAATTCCTGTACCGTCTTTTTTATTCAAAAATTTGCCAAAAGTAGCCGGATGAAGCTATGATATTTGTATTAACAAGAGGGAGCGTGATCGATCTGATGGATTCAAAAGAACGATTCTCTGAGCGTGTAGATACCTATGTAAAGTACCGTCCTAGTTATCCTGTAGAGGCTGTAGATTACCTATATGATACAGTTGGGATAAGTCAGAAAAGTATCATTGCCGACATTGGCGCTGGTACGGGGATTATGTCCGAGTTATTGCTTGCTAGAGGCAGCAAGGTCATTGCTGTAGAGCCCAATGCAGAAATGCGTCAAAAGGCTGAGAAGCGTTTGTCTAATAATCCGAACTTTCGTATTCAACCTTGTCCGGCTGAAGAAAC
The DNA here is from genome assembly GCF_965111595.1 of Paenibacillus sp. Marseille-Q7038. Taxonomy (NCBI): domain Bacteria; kingdom Bacillati; phylum Bacillota; class Bacilli; order Caryophanales; family Paenibacillaceae; genus Paenibacillus; species Paenibacillus sp. Marseille-Q7038. Next base: position 1,106,261 of record NZ_CBCOOM010000001.1, read on the forward strand.
CGGACTCGATGATCAATCCGTTGATGCTATCATTTGTGCACAATCTTTTCATTGGTTTGATAAGCAGGCCGCAAAGCTTGAATTTCATCGCATTTTAAAGCCGAAAGGCAAAGCAGTACTCATATGGAATTCTAGGCTAACGGAAGGCAGCGAATTTCTGACTGGTTATGAACGGCTTTTACATGAATACGGTACGGACTACAAAGAGGTAAAACATACGAATATAACAACTGATCAGTTTGGTTCATTCTTTAAGGAAGGAACATTGCAACTGAAAGAGTTTGCGAATAGACAAATTTTTGATTACGAAGGGCTAAAAGGCAGACTTCTCTCCTCTTCATATAGTCCAGCCCCAGGACATACCAAACACCAACCTATGCTAGATGAACTGCAGTCTTTATTTGATCGTACTCAGAAGAATAACGAAGTTTATTTTGATTATAAGACTCAGGTATTTTGGGGAGAGGTATAGAAGAGGAAATCTATGATCATAACGAAAAGTGAAGATTCATCTGTCGTGATTCGTAAATTACAGCCGGAAGATGCAGGACTTCTTGAAAAGTGGTTATCAGATCAGGAAGTACTTCAATATTATGAAGGCCGAGACCGTCCTCATGATGCAGAGCTTGTTCAGCGTCATTTTTATGAGAATAAGGACGAGGTTCATGCTTGTATTATTCAGTATGATGAAGTGGATATTGGATATATCCAGTACTATGAAATAGAGATAGAAGAAATAGAAGAGGTTGGATTATCAGCTCATCAAGGAGAAGTTGTCTATGGAATGGATCAATTCATTGGTGAAGTATCATACTGGAATCAGGGAATTGGTACGAAGTTGCTACGGTTCATGATCCGTTATCTGACTAGCGAATGTGGAGTTGACCGCATTATCATGGACCCGCAAACGTGGAATCAAAGAGCGATTCATGTGTATGAAATAGCAGGTTTTCGGAAAGTGAAATTATTACCGGATCATGAATGGCATGAAGGAGCATACAGAGATTGCTGGCTTATGGAGTTTACCGTCCAGAAGGATTAGCAGCTAAACATCATATAGTAGATAAACATATATTATATAAGTAGAAATATGGTCATAGCAAAAGATATGGCTATATTTTTTATATTCTTATTGATAATGATTTTCAATATCAATATAATGAAGGGATAGAATCCAAAAAGATACGCTCACCTAAGATGAACTGCCAGATACATAAACATGAGGTTATCAGGGGGAAATCAAATGAAACAAGAACTTAACCTGTACGATGTTACGATCATTGGCGGTGGACCTGCAGGGATGTATGCAGCGTTGTATTGCGGTATGCGAGATATGAAGACAAAGATCATTGAAGTCGGAACGGAGCTTGGAGGGCAAGTGCTGTTGTATCCTGAGAAAACCGTCTGGGACGTAGGTGGAGTTCCCCCGGTTATGGCTAGGGAGCTGGTGAATCAGATGCGAAATCAGGCAAGTGTATTCAAACCGGATCTTTTTTTAGGACAACAAGTAGTGGATATTCAGCGGGATGATGACCAACACTTTCTGCTGACAACGGATTCTGGAACGGTTCATTATTCAAAAACCATTATTCTTGCGATGGGAAGAGGGGTTATACAGCCAACGAAACTGGAATTTGAAGGTATTGATCAATATGAAGTTTCGAATCTATATTACACAGTTCAGGAACTGGAAGTTTTCCGAGATAAGAAAGTGTTGATCTCTGGCGGAGGAGATTCCGCTGTCGATTGGGCTAATGAACTCGTAAATGTTGCGGAAGAAGTCATCATAGTTCACCGTAGAGAGCATTTTGGCGGGTTGGAACACAGCGTGAAACGTATGAAGCAATCTAGTGCAATATTAAAGACACCATTTCAGCTAGATCAATTGCATGGAGACAGTAAGTCAATTCAATCCGTGAGTATAAAGCACCGGGACACAGGACTATTGGAGACTCATAGGGTAGATGCGGTAATTGTTAATCACGGAATGCGGGGAGAATACGGACCGCTGAGTGCATGGGGGCTTACAACAAGGGAAGGCCGGGTTGCCGTTAATGAAAAACGCGAAACAAGCGTGCCTGGTATTTTTGCTGCTGGAAATGTAGTCTCACATGATGGGCATGTTCCTCTTATTGCGGCAGCGATTACCGATAGCGTTCTCGCGGTAAATGCAGCGAAGCGATATCTAGAACCTAAAGCTACTGAGATTGCGATGGTTTCTTCACATAACGAACGATTTGCTAGTATTAATAAATAGATAGTTATATTTCATCTAGCAAGCAATAAACAAATGAATATTACTGGTTAACGTTTTTATAAGAGTTTGGTTAACGTCAGCAATGGACGTATGATAGTATCTTAATAATAGATTATTCCTAAAAGTATGGGGAGATCAAGACGAATTGAAGATGAGTTATATGTACCTGAAGTTTTAAATTATAGTGGTTACATCGTACAAAAAATCTATAGTTATAAAAAACTCTACCTAATTAGGTGGAGTTTTTCTTTTGTATCAGCAAGATTGGTTAAGAATTGCATCTTCATTTGTATTGGGGAAAATTTTTCACCAAAAATCAAAGGGTTTTTAATTGAAGTAGATAATTCCTGATAGCAATACTTGCGTTGTACAAGCAAATGAGATTGTGATTGATGTTTCTAAGACTAGAGAGGACCATACATCACGGGGGGGATGATGTGGATCGAACGACTGGTAAACTAACATTTGTGTTTTAACAGATAAGAATGACTAATCATGGGTTGATTCATATGAGATGAAAGTCTCTTTGTGTGCTAGTTAGAACAGGTATGTACACACAAGTGGTATATTTACCGATGAAGAAGGTGAGGAATGGTCATCGTTAGAAATACATTGCTGTTAAAAGTGACCCTGCTAGTTGAATTTGTGTAAATTATTATATTGTATCTATTAATCGGGGGAGAGCAGCATGCAAAGAGTTGACCTGGATTGGCAAGGTCCTTATAAACTAACAGAATTAAGTAAGGTGAATGATTATTCGAAGGATTATGGGATATATCAGATCTATGGTTTTCATCCTGTCTATGGATCAAACGTTCTGATGTATATCGGACTAGCAGCGAAGCAGACTTTTTATCAAAGAATAAAACAAGAGGGTTGGGAGGCTAACAAAGACTCCAAAAATATTGAAATATATGTAGGGCGTTTATGTGGAGATACTCCTTCAATAGAGGAATGGAGAAAACTAATAGCAAGAGTGGAAAAGCTCCTGATTTTTTCTCATACCCCTGCATCAAATCAATCCAATATAGGGACCATTCCGTTTAGTGATTTGGAAGATTTACATATTATAAACTGGGGCAATCACAGAAGCCTAGCTTCTGAAATATCTGGCCAAAGATGGTGTGTTGATATGGAATTAAATCACTACTTCATGACGGAGTGAATCAATTTGAATCATAAGGGGGATTGTTAGGAATTGAATAGAGATAATCTTAAAACAAGGATAGAACAGGAATGCGATGATTTCGTTAAAGTTAACTATTCAGGTAAGCCAGAGTGGTTGATTGTAAAGACGCTAAATGAAAATAGAACGATGGCTTCCATTAGAGTTGGAAAAGCGAATATAACTCTTAATATAGATACAAAATCAGATAGTAGTTTAGATATCTATTTTGGAAGAACTGAAGGGTTAAAAGTAACCACTACACCCAAGGTTAATCACAATCAGAACAAAATAAATGTTGGATATGATTATTATGGA
>NZ_CBCOOM010000001.1:1112500-1555000 GCF_965111595.1 Paenibacillus sp. Marseille-Q7038
GTGTTAAACAAGTGAAGATTAATAGATTGCTGAGTGAGGTTTTTGGATGAAGAACGACTTTTGGCACATGCCAACTGGAGAGATTCAGCAAAAATACCGAACAATATGGTTAAGCTATTAAGAGCACACGGAGGATGCCTAGGCGCTAGGAGCTGATGAAGGACGTGGCGAACAACGATACTGCCTCGGGGAGCTGTACGCAAGCTTTGATCCGGGGATGTCCGAATGGGGAAACCCAGCTATCGTAATGGATAGTTATCTCCACCTGAATACATAGGGTGGTTGAAGGCAGACCAGGGGAACTGAAACATCTAAGTACCCTGAGGAAGAGAAAACAATAGTGATTCCGTCAGTAGCGGCGAGCGAACGCGGATTAGCCCAAACCAATCAGCTTGCTGGTTGGGGTTGTGGGACGTCTCACATGGAGTTACAAAGGAACCGATTAGTTGAAGAGGTCTGGAAAGGCCCGCCAGAGAAGGTAAAAGCCCTGTAGTCAAAAGTCTGTTCCCTCCGAGACGGATCCCGAGTAGTGCGAGGCACGTGAAACCTCGTATGAATCCGGCAGGACCATCTGCCAAGGCTAAATACTCCCTAGCGACCGATAGTGAAGCAGTACCGTGAGGGAAAGGTGAAAAGCACCCCGGAAGGGGAGTGAAATAGAACCTGAAACCGTGTGCTTACAAAAAGTCAGAGCCCGTTTTAGGGGTGATGGCGTGCCTTTTGTAGAATGAACCGGCGAGTTACGTTCCCGTGCAAGGTTAAGGTGAAAAGCCGTAGCCGCGGCGAAAGCGAGTCTGAATAGGGCGATATAGTACGTGGACGTAGACCCGAAACCGTGTGATCTACCCCTGTCCAGGGTGAAGGTGCGGTAACACGCACTGGAGGCCCGAACCCACGCACGTTGAAAAGTGCGGGGATGAGGTGGGGGTAGCGGAGAAATTCCAATCGAACTCGGAGATAGCTGGTTCTCCCCGAAATAGCTTTAGGGCTAGCCTCGGAACAAGTAAGTCGTGGAGGTAGAGCACTGATTGGGTGCGGGGCCCGCAAGGGTTACCAAGTTCAGTCAAACTCCGAATGCCATAGACTTGTATTCCGGGAGTCAGACAGTGAGTGCTAAGATCCATTGTCAAGAGGGAAACAGCCCAGACCATCAGCTAAGGTCCCCAAGTGTGTGTTAAGTGGGAAAGGATGTGGAGTTGCACAGACAACCAGGATGTTGGCTTAGAAGCAACCACCATTTAAAGAGTGCGTAATAGCTCACTGGTCGAGTGACTCTGCGCCGAAAATGTAACGGGGCTAAACACACCACCGAAGCTATGGCTTGAATCGACTTCACTGCTTCTTTGAGGTAGTGGAAACTGAATGAACATTTTTGTCAGACTTCTTCTGAAATGAAGGATGACTCAATGCTCTCAGGGGATAGACACACTTCGAAGGCGGAGTGAAGTCGATTCAGGGGTAGGGGAGCGTTGTATGCCGGGTTGAAGGTAGACCGGAAGGACTGCTGGACTGCATACAAGTGAGAATGCCGGTATGAGTAACGAAAAGATCAGTGAGAATCTGATCCGCCGAAAACCTAAGGGTTCCTGAGGAAGGCTCGTCCGCTCAGGGTAAGTCGGGACCTAAGGCGAGGCCGAAAGGCGTAGTCGAAGGACAACAGGTCGAAATTCCTGTACCACCGTAAATCGTTACGAGCGATGGGGGGACGCAGTAGGGTAGTGACGCAGACTGATGGATGTCTGTCCAAGCAGTGAGGCTGATGTGTAGGCAAATCCGCACATCATTAAGGCTGGGCTGTGATGGGGAGTGAAAATTACAGTAGCGAAGGTCATGATCTCAGACTGCCAAGAAAAGCCTCTAGCCAGATGAAGGTGCCCGTACCGTAAACCGACACAGGTAGGTGAGAAGAGAATTCTAAGGCGCGCGGAAGAACTCTCGTTAAGGAACTCGGCAAAATGACCCCGTAACTTCGGGAGAAGGGGTACCCCGGTAGTGTGAATAGCACGAGGGGGTCGCAGTGAAAAGGCCCAAGCGACTGTTTAGCAAAAACACAGGTCTGTGCGAAGCCGCAAGGCGAAGTATACGGGCTGACGCCTGCCCGGTGCTGGAAGGTTAAGGGGAGTGGTTAGGAGCAATCCGAAGCTATGAACCGAAGCCCCAGTAAACGGCGGCCGTAACTATAACGGTCCTAAGGTAGCGAAATTCCTTGTCAGGTAAATTCTGACCCGCACGAATGGCGTAACGACTTGGGCGCTGTCTCAACGAGAGATCCGGTGAAATTTTAATACCTGTGAAGATGCAGGTTACCCGCGACAAGACGGAAAGACCCCATGGAGCTTTACTGCGACTTGATATTGGATTTGGGTACGATCTGTACAGGATAGGTGGGAGCCTAAGAAGCATGAGCGCCAGCTTGTGTGGAGGCAACGTTGGGATACCACCCTGATTATCTAGGTTCTAACTTGGTACCGTGATCCGGTGCGAGGACAGTGTCAGGTGGGCAGTTTGACTGGGGCGGTCGCCTCCTAAAGAGTAACGGAGGCGCCCAAAGGTTCCCTCAGAATGGTTGGAAATCATTCGCAGAGTGTAAAGGCACAAGGGAGCTTGACTGCGAGACCTACAAGTCGAGCAGGGACGAAAGTCGGGCTTAGTGATCCGGTGGTACCGCATGGAAGGGCCATCGCTCAACGGATAAAAGCTACCCTGGGGATAACAGGCTTATCTCCCCCAAGAGTCCACATCGACGGGGAGGTTTGGCACCTCGATGTCGGCTCATCGCATCCTGGGGCTGAAGTAGGTCCCAAGGGTTGGGCTGTTCGCCCATTAAAGCGGTACGCGAGCTGGGTTCAGAACGTCGTGAGACAGTTCGGTCCCTATCTGTCGTGGGCGTAGGAAATTTGAGAGGAGCTGTCCTTAGTACGAGAGGACCGGGATGGACATACCGCTGGTGTACCAGTTGTTCCGCCAGGAGCATCGCTGGGTAGCTATGTATGGAAGGGATAAGCGCTGAAAGCATCTAAGCGCGAAGCCCACCTCAAGATGAGATTTCCCAATTAGTAAGACCCCTTGAAGACGACGAGGTAGATAGGCTGGGGGTGGAAGTGCAAAGAATGCATGGAGCTGACCAGTACTAATCGGTCGAGGGCTTATCCTACAAGCTTCTGAAGGAAAGCTACTTCGAAAGCATATGCTATAAATCGCAAAAAAACGTTTCGTATCTAGTTTTCAGGGAGCAAATCCTTGAGGAGAACCTGACGCTTGTTTCTTGATTCACACTTCCGTGTTGAACCCAAGTAAACGCGAAGAGCGAATGGATTTTCCAAAGATTTTTAAGCCGCATGTCCTTTCTAAGGGCTGATATTTTGCTGGTGAGTATTCACTGAAGATATTACAGCGCAAAAATCACGTTTGGTGGCGATAGCGGAGGGGTTCCACACGTACCCATCCCGAACACGACCGTTAAGCCCTCCAGCGCCGATGGTACTTGGACCGCAGGGTCCTGGGAGAGTAGGACGCCGCCAAGCACAGCACTGAAAACACACTTCCAATAAAATTGGAAGTGTGTTTTGTATATATACTATTAAGCTTTTTGCTTTGTAATAATTATAATTTATTGTAATGCAAATTATTAAAAGTAGTACTGTGTTAAAGTACATGAATGTATAATTCTCCATCAAATCACCTTATAGATGACTTCCCCCAGTTACATCCATATTATGTCCCGTAATAAAACTCGCTTTTTCACTTGCTAGAAAGGAAATAACATTTGCAACTTCTTCAGGTTGTCCCTCTCTCGCCAAAGCACTCATATTTTTCGCATTTTCCTGTCCTTCTTCCGTATGCAGCCAGCTAGCTGTGGAATCAGTATCAATGATTCCTGGCATGACTGAATTGACTGTAATCCCTTTTGGTCCTAATTCTTTGGCGAGTGTAAATGTCATTGTGTTAATGGCACCCTTTGTCATTGCGTAGATCATCATATGTGGAAATGCGATGCGAGTAACACCAGATGACAAATTAACAATTCTGCCATTCGGTGCTATAAAATCAACTAGAGATTGTGTTATGAAATAGGGGGCTTTCACATTTGCGTTAAAAACCTGATCAAATTCAATGAAATTTACATCTCCAAAGCCGCTTGACGTCGCATGCCCGGCATTATGAACAATCGTGTGCAGGGAGATATTACTCTTTTCACGTAACAGTTTTTTGGATTTTTCTATAAACTCTTCAATTCCTTCATTGGAATTAAAATCACCTTGAATCAAAGTTGCTTGTCTCCCACTTAATTCAATTTCTTTTTTTAATACATTCGCTTTTTCTGTATTTTGGTTATAGTGTAACAATAGATTGAATCCATCTTTGGCAAGTTGAAGTGCAACTGCTTTTCCTATTCCTCTAGAGGCTCCTGTTACTAATGCATATTGGTCCATTTTCATCTCTCCTTTTACAAAAAGTGTACAGGTTAACCCTAGGGAAAGGTCAATTACTATGTAGGAAAAATGAAGTTGGAAAGTCGCTTTGATGAATAAAGGTAATCATCCGAGTTTAATATTCGTTCATAAACATATGATTCAGTCATTTCCAACGAGTTATTATTCATGATATCTTTTATCTTCGCTACAGAATCATCTTGATACGGATTGACTTCGTAATAAAACTGCGTTGTTTTAAAACCAAAGTAACTTGTACTATTGAAAGTATTTGATTCTTTACCTTCTATTGGTATAGCGATATTAACAGGAGTTATTTGACTATCTATCAGTTTGTACTTAATAATTTTATCCTTTACCTTTACATTCGATTGTTTCATTATTTCTTCAGCGTTATTAAGCGCTACACATATATTTTCATTTGGTTTCAGATTGTATTCATATACATTCACCGATTCTAAGTACTCATTTATACTCTTTTTAGAATCCATAATTAAATGCTGAAATGTTCCCAATTTTCTATTGTTTGATGGGCATTGTTTATTTTTTCGATTTCCAATCGAGTTTTCTCTTTAATTAAATTAATGATCTCGTCTACCGATCGTTTTTCATAAATCACTTCGCTGATTTCCTCTAAAGTTAACCCAGCTTGTTTTAGTGATTTTATACGTTTAGCAGCCAGTAATTGATTTTTATCATAATACCGATAATCATTGTCCGGATGTATGAATACGGGATTCAATAGATTATGTTGTTCATATACATACAAAGCTTTCCGTGATAAACCCGTTAACAAGCTAAATTCCTTTATCAAAAGCAAATTATCATTCACTAATCAATCACCTATTTTCAAAAGATTGTAGTTAACGAAAAAACAATATCGAACAATGAAGAGCTGAGGAAATCGGACTACTTAAAATCTGTAAAAAGGGCGATTTCTTTTGGGCACAAATTAGCTTTCGCTAATAGATTTTATGTATGAACAAGGTATTTGAGCGATAATAGAGAAGTATACAAAATAATATACGTTATTTATGTGTTCAGAAGGGATATTATTTTATGATTATTATGATCAATGGTGCATTTGGATCAGGAAAAACGACAGCCGCGGAAACTTTGAATAGAAAAGTTCCAAACAGTATGATTTTTGACCCCGAAGAGATTGGTTATATGTTGAGAAAGGTAATACCATACGAGGTGAAACATAAGGAAGAACAGACGGATGATTTTCAAGATTTAGAGTTGTGGAGAACACTTGTTGTCACTTGTGCTAAAGAACTAAAACGAAAATACAACCGTACGTTAATTATACCAATGACCTTATACAAACTCGAGAATTATGAATATGTAAGGAATGGACTTAGGGAAATAGATTCAAATATTTATCATTTTTGTCTTACTGCATCTAGAGATACGATCCATGGTAGACTGAATGACCGAGGAGAAACACCTGGTGAATGGGTCTATCGACAGACGGAACGTTGTATTGCGGCGTTTGAAGATGCACGGTTTGAGATCAAACTTGATACTGATCAGATGAAGCGAGAAGAGGTCGTTAAGACAATCTTAGATCACATTAAAGGAGGGCATGGACATGACATTTATCGAAACTCATATTTATATGGTTAGACATGCAGAATCTATACATATTCACGGAGAGGAACGTTCACGAGGTCTTACGGAGAAAGGGTTAGGGTACGCGAAGTATGTCGCAGATGTTTTCGCCGATCTTCAAATAGACGCTGTGGTCTCAAGTCCTTATAAAAGAGCAGTGCAGACGGTTCAGTATGTAGCGGATCAAAAAAAACTTCCGATCAAAGAATACGAAAATTTGCGTGAACGTTCGATAATTGGAAATGAGTACGAGGAAAAATGGGAGGTCATTCTCCAGGCAATCGAAAAGTCGTTTGATGACAAGGATTACTCACTGCACGGAGGAGAGTCGACAAAGCAGGCACAAGAACGGTCTATTCCTACACTTGAACTTCTTCTAGAACAATATGCAGGAAAACATGTTATCATGGGTACGCACGGAAATATGATGACCATTATGATGAATTATTATGATTCAAATTATGGGTTTCATTTTTGGAAACAAACCACGATGCCGGATATTTATTATTTAATTTTCCGTGAAATGAAGTTGGATAAAGTAGATCGTATGTGGAATACCCCAATACACCAAGAATAAAGGAGAACGGTTGTATGAAAAATAACATCATTAAAGCATATTGTCTTTCTAAAAAGGGAGCAACGGAAGATTACCCTTTTGGTCCTGTACCCCTTGTTGTCAAAATTGGAGGCAAGATGTTTGCTCTTATATCGCTCAATGAGAAACAGGAAGCAACTGATATTTCTCTTAAATGTGATCCCGTAATTGCTGAGAATTTGCGGGAACAGCACGAAGAAGTTGTCCCCGGCTATCACCTCAACAAGAAGCATTGGAACACGATATCTCTTGGGGGAAGTTTATCGCTTGAGGATGTAACATCAATGATTGATCATTCGTATGAGCTGGTACTGAAAAGCCTGACAAAAAAACAACAAGAGCTATTCCTTACTTCCTAGATAGTAAATACGCTTGTAAGAATAAAATGATTTTATGTTTATGGTTTGATCTTCTCAAAAAACGTGATAACAATCTCCACACTACGTATGTTATATCATAATAAGGACCAGCTCTCGGAGAAAAGGACTTCCCGTAATTGTGTAAAGCGGCTTCAAGTCCCTTCAGCACAAGAATGCTTGCTCCGAAACCAGGGGGAAGCCTTTTCGATTTTCAGCCAAAGTTAGTTTTTCTTGCGGCTACTTGATCCAAATCTTTATGAGGATATACCTATCACCTTTGATGATCAAACTTGAACAGCCCGTAATTAAAATCTCAACGTATCATGATCAAACTCTGTCCATAATATCGCTAACAATGACATCAGGAAATAGTTTGGGAAAAGAGGATTAATAAAAGGTTTCCATATCCATAGTACTCATTTTATTCTGTACTCCAGTTTGTCCAGTCTTTTTAGACTATCATTGCAAAACAGCCACCTTTCAATTCTCCTCAAGTTGTACCACTCGATTCCCCTCTAGGTAACCAGCGCATGCGCATCTTCCCATAAGGAAAACGACGTAAGGAATTAGCTTGAATAATAAAGCTTTTAGCGTTTTCGTAAATCGTTCAAGTGAAATAATCGGAGTCTATATCGATAACGTCCCATTATTAACAACCTCTTTACGAGACAGCACACGATGCTTTCAAAGTTCTAAGGAAGACTCTCGGAATGCAAAGAATACTTTATGTGCTAAACTCTTTATGTACTTAATTAAAAACTAAAACTTCTGAGTATAGCTAGTCTTTAGGATGAATTAGTAAAAAAGCGTACGAAGTTGATTCAAGTTATTGGCTACAGCACTTAGGGAGAATAGGGGATAGTATCAATGTAGAGCCTAGGGGGGAATACCTACACTTCCGTGAGCAAGTCATAGTAAAATGGTAGGTCACTCGCAGAATTGGATGCGATCTGCGATTCAGCATAGAAAATACATAATAAAATTGTGCTAAATTCCTAATTCATGCCTATGACGCATTTAGCTAGAGAAATGGAAAGTTTACGTAAAAAGGTATGAGGAAATGATTATCACAGGCAGGACAAAAAGAACGAAAAATCCACGAGACATACGATGATTATTTACTTCAAACCTTTCGTGAATCTAGGAACAGGGTCAGTGCAAAAGTATAAAACCGTAATTCTAATGGAGATAAGGAACAGATCGATTAAAAAGCGATTAATTAGAAGTAATTTTTTAAAAAAATAACAATTATAGACTAAGAAGTAGAAGATAGCTATGAAGTTAATCATATAAAAGGTTGATATCTTTATTTTTCAAAGAATTGTGACAGAATAAATGGATTGATGATAGATTTTGAATATTTTTGATAGAAAATGATTGTTTTTTAATGATTTTATGATACTATAAGAGCTGTCAGGAGGAATGTGAATGCTTACTGAAGAACGATACCGTTTGATTTTAGAACGTTTACAATCACGCGGGGTTGTTAAACTGCAAGAGCTTGTAGAGTTGCTTGGAGCTTCTGAGTCTACAGTTAGAAGAGATCTTATTGATCTCGAAGCCAATCGTTTGCTCAAGCGAGTACATGGTGGTGCTTCACTGATTACACAGAAAAGCACGGAACCTGGTATGGATGAAAAAACATTCAAAAACGTTCATGAGAAAACGAAAGTAGCCAGGCTTGCAGCAGAGCAATTGCAAAATGGAGACTGTATCTATCTAGATGCAGGTACAACTACACTATCCATGATTCCTTATATAGAAGCAGAGAATATAACAGTGGTAACGAATGGTCTGTCTCATGTAGACGCCTTAGTATCAAAAAATATTCGTAGTTACTTGCTTGGCGGTTTGATGAAAACGCATACGAAAGCAGTCGTAGGGAGTATCGCACTTCAAAATATGAATCAATTCCGTTTTGATAAATCATTTATAGGAACGAATGGGATTGATGTAAAGATGGGGTATACTACTCCTGACCCGGAGGAAGCCTTAATAAAACGGAACGCACATTTGTTGTCTGGTGAAACATATGTGTTGGCAGATTCCAGCAAATTTGGTGAGATTACGTTTGCTAAGTTGTTTGACTTAAATGAAGCAACGTTAATTACCGACATGGTACCAGAACCATACAGAGTTCCCATCGGTCAGAAATATAAAGTAATTGAGGGATGAATAATGATCTACACAGTGACACTGAATCCTTCCATTGATTACATCGTGGAAGTAGAACAATTACAGCTCGGTAATTTAAACCGAATGAAACGGGATTTGAAGTTACCTGGAGGGAAAGGGATTAACGTTTCTAGAGTCCTTACCCAGCTTGGTGCAGAGAATACAGCGATGGGATTCCTTGGCGGATTTACAGGTGAATTCATTCGTGATTTCTTAGCCAAGAGCACGGTCGCTTCCGACTTTGTATCTATTTCCGATGATACAAGAATTAATGTGAAGCTGAAGCATGGAGATGAAACGGAAATTAATGGACTTGGACCTGCTATTACGAATGAAGAAGCGCACGCTCTTGTGGCAAAGCTGTCTCATTTGAAAAAAGGCGATATTCTCGTTCTTTCGGGCAGTGTACCTCCTTCTCTCGGCAGTGACTTTTATGAGCGATTGATTCAGGTGTGTAAAGAAGCAGGGGCAGACTTTGTTATCGATACAACCGGAGAAGCCTTGTTAAAAGCTCTGAAAGATAAACCTCTTCTTGTAAAGCCGAATCATCATGAACTGGCTGAACTTTTTGGCGTTACTATTGATACGAAAGAGGATTTGGTCAAATATGGCCGGAAGCTTCTTGAAGAAGGTGCTAAACATGTGCTGATCTCTATGGCGGGTGAAGGTGCATTGTTGATTATGGATAACGAGGTATATCATGCTAATGTTCCTGCTGGTAAAGTGAAGAATTCAGTAGGTGCTGGTGATTCCATGATTGCTGGATTTATTGGAACGTTTGCTCTTACAGGCGATGTACTGAAAGCTTTCCGGACGGGTGTTGCCTCAGGTAGTGCAACTGCGTTCTCCGATGATCTTGCAGTAAAAGAACAGATTGAAACACTGATTCCTCAAGTACAAATTAATGAGTGGAAATAACATACATCATGGGTAAGGATGGTCATTTTTCATCACTTTCCTAAGTTAAAGGAGTGCATATCGTGAGAATTACAGATCTGATGATCAAAGAAGTAATGATAATGGATTTAAAGGCAACAACCAAAGCCGAAGCGATTGATGAACTGATTGCGAGCCTTAACAAAAGCGGACGGATTAATGACCCGAAATTGTTCAAGGAAGCGATCTATAAGAGAGAAGAGCAATCAAGTACGGGGATTGGTGGAGGTATTGCGATGCCGCATGCCAAAACCAAAGCAGTAAATGAACCAACGGTTGTATTTGCAAAGAGTAAAGCAGGTATTGACTTTGATTCTTTAGACGGAGCACCAGCTCATGTATTCTTTATGATTGCAGCCCCAGAAGGAGCAGGAAATACGCATCTTCGTACGCTAGCTGCTTTATCTAAGCTTTTAATTGACGCTGATTTCATCGAGCAATTGATGAATACGAAAACGCCGGATGAAGTAACTGCATTATTTAATGATAAACAACAAGATGAAGAAGCAGAACAAGCGAAAAAAGAAGCTGAAAAAGCAAGTGCTGCTGAATCAGCTCCTGTGGAAACAAAATCAAAAGCAGAAGCAGAAACAAAAGCCAATTCTTCTGAAGATTTTGTTGTAGCTGTTACGGCTTGCCCAACAGGTATTGCTCATACTTTTATGGCAGAAGATGCCTTGCTTAAAAAAGCAAAAGAGATGGGAGTAAATATCCGGGTAGAGACAAACGGAGCAGAAGGAGCGAAAAACGTTCTGACTGAAGATGAAATTCGCCGAGCAAAAGGGGTAATTATCGCAGCTGGTAAAAAGGTTGATCTGGACCGTTTCCATGGAAAACCTGTACTTCAGCGTCCTGTAGCAGACGGAATTCGTAAACCAGAAGAACTAATCACCAAGGCTTTAAAAGGTGATGCGCCTATACTTCAGGCGGATGCTGCATCATCCTCTTCCTCTGCGGACGAAGAAAAGACAAGCATAGGAAGTACGCTCTATAAAAACCTCATGAACGGGATTTCGCACATGCTTCCATTCGTGGTGGGTGGAGGTATCCTGCTTGCCATCTCTTTCTTGATCGAACAAGCAGCTGGAGCAGACAGTCCACTCTTCCAGTTATTACAGACAATTGGGGGCGGGGATGGCGCATTCCACTTCCTGATTCCAGTCCTTGCTGGTTTTATTGCGATGAGTATTGGTGATCGTTCAGCTCTCATGCCAGGTATGGTCGGCGGTTTAATGGCAGTTAATGCAAACGCAGGATTCCTTGGCGGTCTTGCAGCTGGTTTTCTAGCTGGTTATGTGATCCTTGGTCTGCGTAGAGTATTCAAATATTTACCATCCGCGATTGATGGATTGAAATCCATTATGCTTTATCCTGTTTTTGGTCTTCTGATTACCGGTGCAGCAATGTACTACATTCTCTCACCGATTTTCAGTTGGATTAACGTAGGTTTGGTAGATATACTGAATAACCTCGGTACAGGGAACATGGTGCTTCTTGGTGTCATTCTTGCTGGAATGATGTCCGTTGATATGGGTGGTCCGTTTAATAAAGCGGCATATACGTTCTCTATTGGTGTCTTTACTTCCAGCGGGAATGAGAACGGGCTAATGATGGCAGCAGTAATGGCCGGTGGTATGGTTCCGCCTCTTGCGATTGCACTGGCTACGACTTTCTTCAAAAATAAATTTACGGAACAAGAACGTAAATCAGGTGTAACGAATTACGTGCTCGGACTCTCTTTCATTACCGAAGGTGCGATTCCATTTGCAGCAGCAGATCCGCTTCGTGTCCTGACTTCCTGTATTATTGGTTCCGGTATTGCAGGCGGACTAACACAATTGTGGGGAATTAACCTTCCAGCACCGCATGGCGGTATTTTCGTAGCAGCACTTGCTAACCATGCTTTGCTGTTCTTACTAGCTGTACTCATTGGTGCGGTTGTGTCCGGTCTGATTCTTGGATTATGGAAAAAACCAATTGAAGTAAAAGCATAAAATAAATGAATAAATAAACAAAAATGAAGAAAAAAAATCAGAAACCTGGAAGGGAATATCCTTCCGGGTTTTATTTTTTTATAAGGCTAATCCAGAAGCGTGACTTCATCTCCTTCGGAAACCGTACCCGTATGCAGTACAGAAGCATATATACCAAACTGATTATTTCGCTCTGTAACTACCTTCTTAAGCAGAGAAGGATCTCGCATCGCATTTTCTGGATGAATATTAATAATGGAGCATCGTTTACAGGGGCGTTTAATGAGTAAGGTAACATTCTCTCCGATTCGGATCCTTTTACCAAGCCATTGTTCCTCAATAAAAGGAACCTGATCGACAAGCGACAAAACGAAGTTCGGTCGAAATCTGCGTGAATCCACTTCATTATTTCCCCATAGTTTCTCAAGTTGTTTGATGGAAGCATCTGTGACGAGTTGAATAGGTTCCTCTTCGATCGCTCCCAATGGCACATGAGCAGGTGTATACTGGATCGGCACGATTTCTTTCTTATACAATTCCTCTAATTTACGAGTCAGTTCCTCATCGCCAAAGTGATATTTCTGTGCCTGGGGTGTAATGACTTCCACACGCGGGTAATGCTCCTGCACTTCTTGATCTGTAAAATAAGCCTGAAAACCGGCCATTTGTGGCAATTGAGTAATCGTTACATATTGATTCCTATTGGATTTGTGTACAAAGGCATGACTGCGATCCCCATAAAGTCCATACTCCATCACTTGAGTACGGGGTACCCGTTCTCCTTGGAACGATTTTATAGGATGACGTACAATTTCTTTGATCCGGCCGACATACATGGAGTTCACTCCTTCGATTTCATAAAAGGTTGTGCAGGTGGTAGATAACACTTATAGATATATAATAACTTGTTTATGGCATATTTTGGGGTAACAATAGAAGAAAACAGGGAAAGAGGATGTGAATGGGACAAATCGTCTTGAAACCTTATAAAGATTCATGTCATGAACAAGTTGTACAGTTATATCTGGCGGTGACTGCGAAGTAGAAGCATGCGATTTTTTGGTGGCCAGGTCCGGAAGAAAATTACCATAATGTGTACTGCGCCTTCGATGGAGAGATTCTTGTAGGAAAAGGACAAGTCGAAATTATAACCATTCAATCTCAGGATGAGACCGGTGTTTACGAAGGAACGAAAGACGGTATAGTGGAGAGCTATCACCAGATCTATATGAACATAAAGGTAAGACCTGAAGTATCCAATCAGGAGGAAGTGTTCCAGTTACTTTACGGTGCATTATATGAACGTGCGCTTGTCCTCGCTCAAGATCTTCCTAAGACACATTCAGTACAGATTTGTGTAGGGAATCATCAGGCAGAACAGGAGAATTCAGCGCTTTTTGAGAAGCGTAACTTCACTCCAATGTATCGTCAGTATGAGATGGAAAAAGAGCTGAATAGTGTACAGGATACTCCTGATTTACACATTCCTGAACTTCAGTTCATCCAAACTGCACTTGAATCCTCTGATGAAGAACAACGCTATCTTCGTACAGAAAGCACAATATGGCCGGAATATCCGCTTGGATTACATCGCCTTCGTCAGCTAAATGGAAGAACTGATTTCACTAGTTATGCTGCGCTAGATCCGGATGGACAGCTCGTGGGGAGCGTTATGGTATGTCAAGAAAATGAGAATTCAGGTTCCATTGAAGAAGTCTTTGTCGTACCGGCTTGGCGAAACAAAGGAATTGCAACGCATCTTATTCGCTATGGCTTGAATTATTTACAAGAAAAAGGATACGCTACCGCAAGGCTTCAGGCTCAGACCAAAAATGAAAAAGCACTGGTGCTTTATCAATCTCTCGGATTTATGATTTCAGGTGAAGAGCATCGTTATAGAAAAGATCTAATTAAGATTGAACCCCTATCACACGGATAAGAAAATTCTTTCGTTCATAACTATCAAATTATATAATAGTAAAAACTGGATGAACCCGGATTTCCTCCTAGGAAAAAACGGGTTTCTTTATTTTATGGAGGAGGAAGCATATATGGTGTATACAAGGATGGAAACAAAACGCCTAGTAATCCGGGAGTTTGTAGCAGAAGACTGGATGAGTGTGCACCGGTATGCATCGGATGAACGTGTGACAGAACATACTCTTTGGGGGCCGAATAAGGAAGAAGATACAAAAGCTTTTATTCAGTTATGTTTAGAACAACAGAAGGTAGAGGATCGAACCGAGTATTCACTTGCAGTCGAAGAGAAAGAGACAGGAATTCTCGTCGGAGGCTGTAATATCATTTTTATGGGCAACAATGCGGAGATTGGCTATTGCTTTCATCCCGATTATTGGGGGCAAGGTTACGCGAGTGAAGCAGCAGCGGCAATGCTGCAGTATGGTTTTGAACATCCAATAGTGCACCGGATTTATGCCACATGCCGTCCTGGTAATACCGGTTCAAGTAAGGTAATGACTCGAAATGGAATGACACAGGAGGGATTGCTACGTGAGCATGTATTTTACAAAGGGAAATATCACAGTTCATTCTTGTTTTCTATTCTGAAGCAAGAGTATCAGAGTCTTATAAATCGATAAATGTGTGCGAGTTTTTACTCATTTCATCAGGAGTTTCGCAAGGTTCCTGACATGAAAACATAAACTTTGTCAAAGAAAAGAACATCCTGCGATTACCCGAGAAATATCAGGGGTGTGGTAACTAAAGGAATCGGAGAGGGAGGATACATAATGAGTGATATTGTGGTGAATGATTTACGGTTATCCGATCTGCGAGAACATCCAGATGACTATCAGAATATTTGCCGGAAATTATATGGGTACAATGTAAGGGCGAGTAACGGGTTACTTCAGAAGCCAGGGCAAAACATTCATCTATACTTAAAAAATGCCAGTTCAGAAGTGGTAGGAGGTATTTTTTGTGAGTCATGGTTATCCGGGCTGTACATTGATGTGTTATGGATTTCAGAAGATTACCGGAAAGCGGGGTATGGCAGGCAGATGCTACTTGAGGCAGAGCGCAGGGGGAAGGAGATGGGCTGCTTATTCGCACATACCTCTACCTTTTCTTATCAAGCGCCCTCCTTTTATGAGAAGAATGGATATGAAATCTATGGCGTAAATGATGAATATCCAGAGGGGATCAAACAGTATTTTTTGAAGAAAAGGCTGTAATGAAAAAGAAAAGTGGTGGAATGAAAAAGGCTGCGGCATAATGAGAATTATGAAGTGATAGGTGCTATCTATGGTGGAGAGCTTGTTGGATCAGCGATGGGAATCTATTGTGAGGACTTAGCTGGTGACAGTAACCCCTTTATGATAATTGAGAACGTAGTGGTCTCATCCAAGGTTCGCAGACAAGGTGTGGGGCTTAAATTGAAGGGCCGAGTGGAGGAGCTTGCACGGAGCAGGAATTGCTCTTACATTATTTTGGTATCCGGAGCAGGACGAGCAGAAGTACACCGCCTGTATGAGTCGCTGGGATATAATGAGAAAGAGTCGGTGGCAGGATTCCGAAAATACTTAGATTAGGGGTGTGAAGTTGAGCAAAACATGGCGTTTTCTACTTGAAGGGACAGTTGTTCTTATGCTGATCTTCGCGATCATGCCGATTCTATCGGGGATGTACTAACACTACTGTATGTTCCTCAGAAGATACAAAGCGAGTCTCCATCTGTTCAATCATTTGAAGCTTCTCCCTTACTAATGATTGGCTTGGCTTTATTAATGTTGCTAGTCTATATGTTGATCCGAACCGGAATAGCATGGATTATCAGGAAGGGGAAATCCAGTGAATGAACAAATTCATGTGGTAAGAAGAAAAAGAGATATAGGAATAATCATTGAACTGAACCCCGAATGGTAGACACTTTAAAAAAAGTGACTCCATTCGGGGTTTTTCTATTTTCTTTCTAGAAAAGTCCCGTTATACTAACATTACAATTTTTAGAACGGAGTAATTATCATGAGTAAGATTATCTTTAATGAACACCAACAAAGACAATTAGAGGCCAATCCAAATGTTAGAATCGTGACAGATCGGACGATTCAATATACCCCTGACTTTAAACTACTAGCGGTTAAACAAAACCAAGTTGGCAAAGGACCAGCAGAAATTTTCACAGAAGCTGGATTTGATTTGAAGGTGATTGGCCTAAGTAAAGCACGAAGTGCCTTAGATCGTTGGCGTAGAACCTTTCAAACCTATGGAGAAGATGGTTTTTTTGAAGAACGTCGAGGAAAAGGCAGTAAAGGACGTCCTAAGAAAGAAAATGCCTCTGCAGAAAGGAAATTAGCCCAAGCAGAAGCGCGTATTCGATTGCTAGAGGCGGAGTTGTCTTTACTAAAAAAGCTAGACGAGTTAGAAAGGCAGGCGAAAAAGAATCGTCGTTAACAGCTCGAGAGAAATACCAAGTCATCAATGAAACGATTCGGCAGTATCAATTGAAAAACATGGTCCGTTACTTATGTGAAGTGGCTAGAGTAAGTCCTAGTGGCTATTACAAGTGGCTTCAAAACGGAGAAAAACGAGCCCTCAGTGAAGAATCAGATTATCAAGATTATCTCTTACTAAAAGAAATTTATGATCAAGCCAACGGGAAAATTGGTTATCGTGGTTTGTATATGGAAGTGACTGAAAAAGCCGGTCGGCCCATGAATCATAAAAAAATCTTACGTTTAATGCGTAAGTTTCACTTCTTTGCCAAAGTACGAAGAGCAAATCCTTATCGTACGCTAACCAAAGCTACAGAAGCTCACTGCCAGGTACCAAACCACTTAAAACGTCAGTTCAACCAAGAGGAACCTGGGAAAACATTCGTAACCGACATTACTTACTTGCAAATTCAGGGTGGTAAAACGGCTTATTTGTCATGTGTGAAAGATGTGGCGACACGGGAAATTGTCGCTTATGAACTTTCAACGAGTTTACGGATGGAAATTGTCTATCGAACGTTAAGCAAATTAGAAGACTTTATCGGGAATCGACTACATCCAGAAGCCATGATTCACTCGGATCAAGGTTTTCATTACACCCATCCAGAGTACCAGTTTCGTGTAAAGAGGATGGGACTTCTGCAATCTATGTCGCGAAGAGGAAACTGCCTAGATAACGCACCGATGGAGTCTTTCTTTGGGCACATGAAAGACGAAATATCTTATAAACAAGCAACCAGTATAGTAGAACTAAGACGAATGGTTGATGATTACATGGACCACTATAATAATACAAGAAAGCAATGGACATTAAAAAAGATGACTCCGGCAGCATACCGAAGTCATCTCATTGCCGCTTAAACAGCGGCACATCCTTTTTTTAAAACTGTCTACTTAATAGGGTTCAGTTCACATTTTTTTGATCTTTTTTGTTTTCTATCATACTTTTTATATTTATAGAGTTGTCGAGAATAGCGGGTACGATGTTTTGATTGTCCTAATGATCTGTCTGTATATCACTATAATCGGATTTTTCGGATATAAATTATTTCTTATACTAAGGTATAGCTTTACATATTATCCGCTTCGCTTCGTCGAACTCGAGTTATTACCCGGTTCATTTCGTCTAGGCTCTTGTAGCGTGAAGACTTCAGAGATTGAAGCCATTCGGATCGATGGATACTGGAATTCCACGATAGGAGTTAAGCTAAAGGGGAGCAAACGAATTCCTCTTCATCTAAGACTCAAATATCAGAATACATTGCAGGAGGACGAGATTATGAAGGAGCTGCGAACCTGGTCCGCGGTTCACGAGATTCCTATCGAATACAAACGCATAGTTTACTAAGTCAGCAGAGAGGAAGGATATAGAGGTGGAGCAGAAACAATATCTGATTACCAAAAAAGATCGGAAGTCACAGCTGGTAGCTTCTTTATTATTTTTGTTAATGCTGTTAAGTATTAGCACTCTTCAACGAAAAACCGATCATGTATTACTGCACGTTCTTTTATTTGTATTGATTGTGATATATATCGTGCTTGTAGGATATGAGCTTTATTATTACTTCACCTTTACTCGACCTCGTAAAGAACAGTTACTGATCATTAAGGAAGATCATCTTATATTACAAGGAGAAGAGGTATATCCTTCTCAAATTGATCGGATTGTCTCAGAAGGATATATCAATTCTCCGATAGGAATTAAACTGAAGAAGAGTAAATGGATTCCTCAGCGTTTACAATTCATATTGGCAAATCCTAGTACAGAACAAGAAGCATTTGATCAGTTGCAGGAATGGGCGAATACATATCAGATTACAATCCAGGAGGGTAAGATTAGATCGCTAACATAGCATAGAAGGGAGGGGAATGTTGATGAAAGACCCTAAGATTGAAGTTATTTCGAGGAGAAGATACAGAAATCTATTCGTAATGGGGCTTTACACTTTATTGTTGGGGGGATATCAAGCCATTGTTGAGATGGATAGGGATTATGTACATATATTCACAGTAATAACAGCTGTCTTGTTCCTTTTTGAACTAGGTCTGCTGCTATATCAATGGTCTGTCAAACCTAAAACCATCGAACTTCATAAAGGGCAACTTATAATTGGTAACCGTATATTCCGAGCAGATGAGTTGAAGTCCATTATTATAGAAGAGTATTACGGGCCGCATATCGGAATCAAACCTAAAAATAAGATGCTCGTTCCTATGTGGCTTGCTTTTCGAGTGCTGGATAAGCAAAAAGCAGATCTTGCCTTTGATGAAATCCATGAATGGGGAGAACGGAATAAAGTTCCTATACTCACCCAGCGAATGTGGTTACTATAATCCTGTACGAATAAAAACCTCCCAATCCTGCCTTCATTCTTAGCAGATGTGGGAGGTTTTCTTTCATGCGATTAATAATTAATGGCATAAAATATAAAACTGATTAACTTCACCTTGTGATCGGACGAGATTCATTCTTCTGGTCTTGGAACCAAACTGTTGTCCATAAAGAGATGATCAGTATGAGCTCAAAAATATTGGTGGCTGCTGAACTTTCGAAAGGGAGAGGAACCAGTTGTCCAATAAAAAGCAACGCAGTTCCAACAAACATCCATATCCATTTTTGTCGGAAGATTAAGATGATGCCGATGATTAACAGTACTAACCCCACCACAATAACCATGATTGGAGGTCCGGAGGTACCTTCTGCTGCGTAGCGAAGAACGCCGTATTCCTGAACTAGTTGTAGATTCTTTACTTCATGTAATGTTTGAGCAAAGATCTGATACAGTATCAATGCTAAGGTTAGAAGCCAGGCGGAGATCCGTATGTATGATTTTGAAGCAAAAGCTGCTCCCGATCTTTGAAGTATGTAATAACCTACAAGGATAAGACCCGGTGTGACAAAAGCATGAATCCAGAAACGAAGACTACTTAATATCATAAGGAGTTTACCTTCCCCAATAGCATTACCAACAGCAATAATTCCGTTATCGTAAGCAAGGCCGAGTGCCAAGATCACGAGTAAAATCGGATAATGAAACCACAGCTTTGTCCGTGACAAATGGGTGAACATGAAGAATAACAAGATGATGTAAGCAAATGTAATGATTGAGTAAATCCAGAAATCCATGCAATCCCACCTTATATAGAGTTTTTAATCTTCTTTATTCCTTAAGCCTATTCACCAATATGCATAATAATGAAACGAATAAAATAGTTGAATCGATCAAAATAACACTCTATTTAATGTATTGCAGAGTTTTATTAAATCACTTCATTTCGTTTTTTTAAGTAGACATATAAGATCATGCTGAATATAGCACAGAGTAGTGTACATAATCCAATAAATCCATAACCAAATTGCAGCCCGGTTCGAAGTGCTGCGTCCGTGCCCGAACCTGCCTTTACGTTTTTAGTACTCTCAATGATGATACCAATTAAATAATTGCCAACCACATTTCCAATTCCCATAAGCGTTACCGTAAAAGTAATGGCAGAATCGCTTCCTTTGGCATATCGTCTTGCAATGAGTGCCATGACGGTAGGATAGATTGGAGCGATCCCAATTCCAGCTAAAGCAAAGAAAAAGGAACCTGGTTCTCCCGTTATAATGGCAATCAAAGTGCAGATCCCGCTGAAACCGGAAAGGATTACAAGCGATAAAGTGAATCCAATTCGGTCTATGAAGGGACCAAGTAATAGCCTCGCAAGCATAAAACAAAGGAAAAAGGCAGAAAGCATGCCTGCAGCATTGGTTGCATTCCAACCATATACTTTCTCTAGAAAATTAACGAGCCATCCCCCAACCCCCATCTCCGCAATCACGCCGAAAGTTAGAATGATGACAACAAGCCAAGCCGCTTTATCTTTCAATAATTGCCGGAAAGGCAGGCGATCTTCATCTGCCGTTTGATCCTCAGTAAATTTACTAAAGAGAGCAGGAATAACCGGAATAAGAGATAACATGAGTACCACCAGATACATTCCTCTCCAGTCCAGTGTATATCCCAATATTGTAAGGCTCATGAGACCCGATGCGATTAACGGAGCCACAGTGGAACTGAGACCATAGAAGAAATGAGCTAGATTCATCATTGTACCGGTATTTTTGATGAAAATCCTAGCCCCAAGAACGGCAAGTGCAATTTCAAGCATCCCATTACCTAGATACATCATGAAGTAAGACCAGGTCAGAGAAGTATAGTTATGGGACAAAAATATAAGGACCCCCGAAAAAGCCATGAAGACAAATGAAAAAATACTGATGTACTTCACACCGAATTTTCGGACAAGAATTGCTGTAAATGAACAAGCGATGAGATATCCGAGCGAGTTTAGGGACAGAAGAGTACCCACCTGCATTTCATCAATGTGAAACTCAGCCTGCATTCTGGGAATAGCGGGGCCTTTTATATTCTCTGAAAAACCAAATACAAGAAAGCCGATAAAAACCGTGGCAAGTTGTAAAGCATAATTTCGATGGATACTCCATCGATTTAATATTCTCATAATGTAATCCTCCAGCTGCTTCTGATTGTATAAAAAATGCAAAACAAGAAAGATTATACGCTTTAATCAGAGCAGTGGAAACCAAAAAAAACGATGGGGGAATGAAAAAGGATGGAATACATAAAACTTTATGCATAATTTTACCTCCTGTTGCAAACAGTAAAGGAAAATTCAGGGGGGTTACAAAGGATGTGTAAACGTTATTCGCTTGCAGCAGATTTGGATGAAGTTCGTGATCATTTTGGTGTGCAGCGGGTCATGTATTATTACAAAAACCGTTACAATATTAGCCCGACACAACATGCTCCGCTCATACTTTATGAAGATGGGGAACGTATCATGGACGAATATCGTTGGGGATTTATTCCTTTTTGGGGCAAGGATGCTGTTAACGCAGACTTGATCTCTGTTCATAACAATGTGACTTATCGGAAAATGGTGGAAACAAAACGATGTGTTATTCCTTGTAATGGGTTCTTTTACTGGCGTCAGGAAGGAAAAAGAAAATATGCGGTTCGTGTAGTCATGCCGGATCGTTCTATGTTTGGCGTCGCGGGACTGTATGAAGTATGGAAAGATCCACACAAGATTCCAGTGAGAACGAGTACCATGCTGATGTCGGATGCCAATCTAACGATTCGTGAATTTGATAACAGAATGCCAGCGATCTTATCAAAAGAAGCAATGGATGCCTGGCTCGATCCAAGGAAGACGGAAGTACATCAATTACTTCCTTATCTAACCTCTTATCGAGATACTCCGATGGAAGTTTATCCTGTATCACCACTCGTAGGTAACGATAATCACGATTCACTGGAATGTGTTAAAGAAGTAGATACGCGAATGGCTATGATCAAACCGTAACATCGTGAATACACATGACCATATCAGGACGGCAGCAATGCCGTTTTTGGTATGGTCATGTGTATTTTTTATAAGCTCTTATATTTACGATGACTTGCATAAAAACTTTAAAGTAACTATACTTGTTTCAGTAAGCAAGGAAAAGTTTATAAATATAATAGCTGTAAATGTGGGAGTGATCGAGATGAATTCAAAATATAATCTTCTTTTTGACCAAGTTACCTTACCAAATGGAATGATCTTAAAAAATAGAATTATGATGGCGCCAATGACGCATTCGTCTTCCAATGAGGACGGGACTGTATCGGATGCAGAACTGGAATATTATGCTCGCCGCTCTAATGGAGCGAGTGTTGTTGTTACTGCAGTTGCGTATGTAACGGATAATGGCGTAGGTTTTCCAGGTCAGTTTTCGGTATCGGACGATTCTTTTGTGCCAGGTCTTAAGAAACTGGCTGATACAATTAAAAAACAAGGCGCTAAAGCCGTGTTACAAATTTTCCATGCGGGCAGATTATCTCCACCGGATTTGGTAGGCGGAGATGTTGTCAGCGCGAGTGCCATTACAAGTGAAAGACCAGGATCGCCTGAACCGCGTGAATTACAAGATACTGAGATTGTTTCGATTATTGAGGATTTTGGAGAGGCGACTCGCCGTGCGATTGAAGCCGGTTTTGACGGGGTTGAGATTCATGGAGCTAACGGTTACTTAATTCAACAATTTTTCTCTCCTCATTCAAATCGTAGAGAAGACCGCTGGGGTGGAGATGTAGAGAAACGACTTACATTCCCGCTTGCTGTGATCGATTCCGTTCAATCCGCAGTTAAGAAATATGCGAAAGGCCCGTTTATTGTAGGTTATCGTTTTTCACCGGAAGAACCGGAGACACCGGGACTAACCATGGAAGACACTTTCGTATTAACGGATGCACTACTTGAGAAAAATCTGGATTATCTGCATGTTTCTCTTGGCGATTTTTGGTCCAAACCAAGACGTGGCGCGGACGATTCTAAGACGCGAATGGAATGGATCGCAGAGCGCGTAGGTAACAGAGTTCCGCTTATCGGAGTTGGTAACATTCAGACAGCGGATGAGGCACTGAGTGCACTGAATACAAATGTATCCATGATTGCACTTGGCAGAGAACTGATTGTTGAACCGGACTGGGTTGAAAAGATTGAATCCGGCAATGAAGAACATATTGCTGTGCACTTAACAAAAGAAGATCAGGAACGACTTGTCATTCCTGGTCCGCTGTGGAATATGATTCTCGGAGTCCCGGGCTGGTTCCCGGTACTTGATTCCGAAGAATCAAAATAATATCATGAGTATAAGGTCGGAAGCTTCCCGAAGCTTTCCGGCTTTATTGTTTTTTCTTAGGTACTCTATGATATAGTGAAAAAAGCAAAAGAGAGGATGATTGCAGGTTGAAGCACCCATTTGTACTCGAAGCCGTATGGAACGGTGGACGTAATAGTACCGGCACGATTGAAGCTGGACAGCTCCAAACCAAGATCTCAATTCCTAAAGAAATGGGCGGACCGGGTATCGGTACGAATCCTGATGAGATGCTGCTTGGAGCAGCCGCCACCTGTTATCTGATCACTCTTGCAGCAATGATGGAGCGGTCTGAACTTTCTGTAGACCAGCTTATCTTAACTTCAGAAGCGACCGTAGATGTAACAAGCAATATATTTACGTATGAAGCAATTACTCATCGTCCGGTAGTTACTTTGAAGCAAGGCTCAACAGATTCGGATGTGGAAAAAGCACTTCATCTGTCGCATAAAGCGGAAAGTTCTTGTATGATCTCAAGAGCTGTTGCAGGAAATGTACAAATAAAAACGGAGCCAAGTGTGCTCGTAGCTAGTAGGTAAGGGAGGAAATACAAGATGACAACTTCAAAATTATTAGTATTTACAGGTTCTTATGCAGAGAAAGAAAATCCAGGGATTCATGTATATGAACTCGATGAAAATACATACGAGCTATCCCTGCGCAGTAAGCAGGAAGGAGTGAAGAACCCAACCTTTCTCCAAGTAGATTCGGATTCAAAACAACTTATTTCTATTGGAGAAATGGTGACAACCGATGGCTTAAAGTCGGGGGAAGCTCTAGCTTATCAGATTTTCCCGGAGACGGGGGAACTGGAACTCATTAATCGTGGTCAGTCTGCTTATGCACCTACGTGCCATGTTCAAAAGGATCCTCAAGGTGAGTATCTTGTGATTTCCAGCTACCATGGAGGCACAGTAAGTCTAGTATCATTAAAAGAAGATGGAAGCATCGGAAAAATGCTGGATTCCAAACAGCATAAAGGTCATGGAACGCATCCAGAACGCCAGGATCGCCCTCATGTTCATTCCGCTTTCTTCTCGCCAGACGGACAATTTATCATGGTCCAAGATTTGGGGCTTGATACGATTTTTGTATATCAGATCGACCGGGAACAAAATAAACTTGTGCTGCATCGTGAAGTGAATACGCATGACGCTGCAGGTCCACGTCATCTCGTATTCCATCCAAATGGCAAGTATGCCTATGTAATCAACGAAGTAGATTCTACGGTAACTTCTTATTCATATGACGCCGAAGAAGGTAATCTAACGGGGATTCAAACGATACCTACCTTGCCAAGCGATTTCACAGGTGAGAATACGTGTGCAGAAATTACGATTTCGGAAGATGGTCGCTTTGTATATGGCTCTAACCGGGGACATGACAGTATTGTTGTGTATGCCACTTCTGCGGACGGAACGCTCGAACATGTACAGCATATATCCACTGAAGGTGCTCATCCAAGACACTTTTCGCTTACACCAAATGGTAACCTGATGCTTGTTGCAAATCGAGATACGAATAATATTGCTGTATTCGAAGTGAACAAGGAGACCGGCCGATTGACTTATACTGGTAAACAAGTAGAGTCACCGAAGCCAGTCTGCGTGTGGCCCTTATATATGTAGTGTAGACACCGTAAATGTGGCTGCAAAATAAAACAGCACCCCATGCTTCACGATTTTATCGTGAGGACATAGGGTGCTGTTTTTACTTATTGCTTAATAGGAAGCTGGGATATATAACTATGTGACAAATCGAGGAGAGAAAGGGCATGATAGAAATCATTCTCTGTCGTTATATGATCTGTTTCTTGTGTGTTCTTCAGTAAATGATGTTCTCCATCATCAAATCCGCTACCGGAGATGAAGACTTCATTGCTGTTCACAAACGAGCCGGTAGGCAGATAATAGCGTTCAGGCAATAAATTATAATCCTGATGATTCAATAAATCTTGCCCAAAATGAATATGGTCTTCGAGTGAAATACCAAGCAGATTGGCTACGGTAGGTAAGATATCCACCTGACCGCCAATTTGTTTCTGCTCTCCCTCAGGTGTGACACCGGAAGAAGCAATGACAAAAGGAATATTAATCATATCCGAGTAATCATAAGGATGTCCTAATATTTCATTTAACAATGATAAATCTTCGTCATCCAGTGATGTGGTTGGTAGTCCGACGTGATCTCCATATAGAACAACAACACTGTTGTCCCATACCCCGCGATTTTTCAAATCCTCAATGAATGTACCGAGTTCAGCATCTGCATAATGCTGAGCGCGAATGTAGTTCCCCACAAACGTATCATCATAACGTTCGGGAAGAGGCAACGTCATTTTCTCTTCGGGAAGAGTAAACGGATGGTGAGCAGACATGGAAATGACTTGGGCATAAAATGGATTTGCTTCCTGATCCATCTCCTCTAGTTTTTCCGCTGTTTTTTGATAGAGTACATGATCGGAGGCTCCAAAGAATACCGTATCTTCTTCACCAAAGAATGACTTGTCATAATAGTGATCGAACCCGAGTGATGAATATAGTTCGCTGCGATTCCAGAATTCTACCACATTGGTATGGAACGTAGCTGTATCGTAACCTTCATCTTTAAGAAGTCTTGGCAGGCTCGGTAATACTTTGTCTACATAAGTCTGGACAGCAGCGCCCTCAGGAGGGACATAATAGGAAGTGTTTACTACAAACTCAGCATCCGATGTATTTCCTTGACCTACCTGATGATAAAAATGAGAGAAATAAGTATTATCTTGTACCAGCTTATTTAAGTTGGGTGTAATTTCTTGTCCATCGATTTTTAGATCAACTAGAAAATTTTGAAGCGATTCCATCTGGATTATAATGAGATTTTTTCCTTCTAAAGCTCCATTCAGTTGTAAATCGTCAGCCTTATTTTCTGACAATCCTTTTAACTCATTAATCCGTTCTTGAGTAATCTCTTCTGATGGAATAAGTTCCACTTTCTTTTGATTGAACAAGGTGTACGCTTCGTAATTGAAAATCCCCATTTGTTCTGCTTTGACTACTTCATTAAAACTGCCGCGATTTGTATAAATATTTAGTGATGTAATAAGGAGTGAGATAGAAAAAAGACAGGCAACGATTTTTTTATTTGCGGGTCTTCCTATCGCTTGTTTCCAGCCTCTCACCGATTTATTCCGGAATAGTAAATAGCCAAACACGAGAACGTCTGTGAAGATCAGCAAATATTGGGGGTCGATTAGTGAGAAAACACTGTTGCTGACTGCCGTCACCTGATTCACTTGTTCTAACGCCTTGTAGGTGACAATAACACCATAATATTTGTAATAAATAATAACTGCAAAGAAAATAGCGGTTAGAAGCAAATTAAAAATAGTATATATCATTAATTTTCGTTTCGTGGCAAACCATTCTATAAGACAGAAAATCAGCAGTATGAAAGGTAATTCTTTGAGCATAATGGCCCAGGAAGGTCCGTCATCAAAAACGCCAAACCAAGCTACATAACTCTTAAACAGCATAATTAGAGAGAAGAACAATAACGAGCGTGAGCAGATCATGGTGAGGACTTTTGAAGCATTGACTAGAACTTGTGATTTTTGCTCAGGAGTATTTGGGACGTAGTTTATCAAGGCATCGTCCTGAGAATTTACTTTCTCGAGTGGTGGTTTCATTAATTGTACTTCAGCCGGAAACTCATCTACCGGACAAAAGTTTTCCCTCCCTGCTAGATTCTATCGTTTTCCAGATATTTATCATATCTTCTAGCATTATAGTATAGGTCTTACTGGCTAATCAATTGTGCTTAAACCGTACAGTTCAAAAGTTACAGTGTTTATATAAAAAATCTACATACGGCCCATTAGTATACTTTAGGTAACTACCCTACTTTAAAGTGCGTACTTCCTATTTGGAACTTTAGTACTTAGTATAAAGGGTAACAGACAATCTGAATTCAGCTTGTCATGAATACGAACTATAGAGGAGCGAATGATATATGAAATTACAATTAGCACTTGACCTTGTAAATATCCCGGAAGCAATTGAAGTGGTAAAAGAGGTTGAATCTTATATTGATATTGTAGAAATTGGAACACCGATCGTTATTAATGAAGGACTTCGTGCAGTAAAAGAAATGAAAGCAGCATTCCCTGAGCTTACTGTACTCGCTGATCTTAAAATTATGGATGCGGGTGGTTACGAAATTATGAAAGCTTCTGAAGCGGGCGCTGATATTATTACTGTACTTGGTGCTACGGATGATATGACAATCAAAGGTGCTGTCGAAGAAGCAAAAAAACAAGGCAAAGAAATCCTTGTTGATATGATCAATGTGAAAAACATTGAACAGCGTGCTAAAGAGATCGATGCTCTTGGTGTCGATTATATTTGTGTCCATACTGGATATGATCTTCAAGCCGTAGGTCAAAACTCATTTGAAGATTTACAGACGATTAAAAGAGCTGTAACCCATGCAAAAACAGCGGTTGCGGGCGGAATTAAGCTGGAAACCTTGCCAGAAGTAATCAAAGCTGGACCTGATCTCGTTATTGTCGGCGGCGGAATCACTACCCAAGATGATAAAAAGGCAGTAGCAGCACAAATGCAAAAATTGATTCAACAAGGGTAATAGAGAGCGATGGTCAAAAATGATGTAGTATCTATCCTTAGGGAATTAGAAACGGCAACGTCTCTTCTTAGCGAAACCCAGTTAACGGAAGCGATGAATGTAATCGCATGTGCAGGTCAGGTCTTCGTAGCGGGAGCAGGGCGATCTGGCTTGATGGGAAAAGCGTTTGCTATGAGGCTGGCTCATCTGGGTAAGCCGACCTTTGTAATTGGAGAGACGACGACCCCTCCCATTCGCAAAGGAGACGTTCTAATTCTTTGCAGCGGGTCAGGTGAAACGAAAAGTTTGTTATCAATGGCCCAAAAGGCGAAAGCAATGGATGCTTCCGTCGTGGTTCTTACGATTCATCAGGATTCTTCGATTGGACAGCTCGCGGATGCCATCATTCAAATTCATGCGGCAGCGAAAGAAGATGAAGGTAAGCGTCAATCTATTCAGCCGATGGGTTCACTATTTGAGCAAAGTCTAATCATTACGCTTGATGGAATTATTCTGTCATTAATGAGAAAGATGGATCAGGATACAGGAACCATGTTTGAAAGACATGCCAATCTTGAATAGTTTCCTTTAGCCCCTTTTGCTGCGAATTAGGAAGTTATAGTAGACTTAGGGTGAAGGGGGCTTGATATCAAATGGCGACAGAAATAAAAGATCGTATTAATCTTAAAGAAATTAACTGTGAGAAAGAACTGACGCTTGCTGTCATTGGCGGGAAGTGGAAGCTGATTATATTATGGCATTTAGGTCTTGAAGGGACCAAACGTTTTAGTGAACTGAAAAAGATGATTCCTCATATTACACAGAAAATGTTGACCCATCAGCTACGCGAACTGGAACAGGACCGTCTTGTTCATCGTAAAGTGTATGCAGAAGTTCCTCCGCGCGTGGAATATTCTTTGACGGATCATGGACAAAGCCTGATGCCTGTTTTACAAGCGATGTATAATTGGGGCAAACAATATGGTGAGAACGTGATATGGAAAGACGACAGTGAAGAGACGCCAGATGCTGATCATGAGCTGGTAATCGAGCAATAAGTCTGGACGTAAGGACTCGCTTCTGGAAACAGAAGTGGGTTCTTTTTTTTTTTTTTTAAAAGAGGCTGAAGGTATTTTATGATACAATTACATAAATTAGGTAATACATAAACAAGGAAAAGAGAAGGGAATGAACCATATGTCCAAAATCTTATCAAGGTCGGAAGTCCAAACAGAATCGACTTGGAATCTGGATGATATATTCGCTACGAGAGAAGCGTGGGAGGAAGAACGTAAAGCCATTGAGATTGATATTTCTACCGTTACACAGTATGAAGGAAGACTGGGAGAGGGAGCAGAAGTTCTTCTTGCTTGTCTTGAGGCTCAGGAGAAGCTTCAGGGAAGACTACAGCGAATGAGTGCTTATTCCTATTTGCATCAATCGGGCGATAGTATGAACGCTCAGAATCAAATGGATGCCACAAAGGCGAGAGACGTATCATCTGCGGTCAGCTCCGCGCTCTCTTTTGTGCGTTCAGAGATTTTATCTCTTCCGGATGGGATAGTGGAAGCCTACATAGAAGAAGAGCCAGGACTTCAAGTGTTCGAAAGAAGTTTGAAGTTGCTGCTTGAGACGAAGCGTCACCGGCTTAGTGCAGAAACCGAAAAAGTACTTGCCTCTTTTGGTGAAGTGTTAAGTGCACCTTACCGTATTTATGAACGAAGCAAGCTTGCTGATATGACCTTTCCTTCCGCTGAAGACGGACGTGGGGAACAAGTTCCCGTATCCTTTGCCCTCTATGAGAATAAATATGTAGAGTCTGCGGATACCATACTTCGCCGAAATTCGTTTCATGCGTTTAGTGAAACATTGTATAAATATCGGAATACATTTGCAGAAGCTTATAGTACAGAAGTAAAACGACAAGTCATTGAATCTCGTCTTCGGGGATATGATTCCGTAACAGATATGCTGCTTAAGCCTCAGCAGGTAACACAAGCTATGTATCATAATATTCTAGAAATTATTCAGGAAGAACTGGCACCTCATATGAGGAGATATGCAGCCCTCAAAAAGCGCGTGCTGGGTTTATCAGAGATGACGTTTGCTGATTTGAAAGCTCCGCTTGATCCTGATTATAGTCCCGGTATTTCATTCGAAGAGGCTGGCGAACTGATCAAAGAAGCTTTACAGGTCCTCGGACCCGAATATGGTGAGATTGTTGCTGATGCCTTCCGTGAGCGCTGGATTGACTATGCTGATAATGCAGGAAAACGAACAGGTGCCTTCTGTATGTCTATTCCAGATGTCCATTCCTACATCCTGATCAGTTGGTCAGATAATATGAGGGGGGCCTTTACCCTCGCTCATGAAGTAGGTCATGCGGGACATTTAATGCTTGCTGGGAAAAATCAACGTCTTACCAATGCCAGACCATCGCTTTATTTTATCGAAGCTCCTTCTACCCTGAATGAGCTATTGCTGGCAGATCATTTAATCAAGCGCTCTAATGAACCGCGCATGCGCCGCTGGGTTATTTCACAGCTCTTAGGAACCTATTTCCACAACTTCGTTACTCACCTGTTAGAAGGAGAACTGCAGCGTCAGGTGTACGAACTGGCCATGAATAATGAGCCGATAACTGCAGTGAAGCTAGGTGAGTTAAAAGGCGGGATTTTATCTTCATTCTGGGGAGAGGATGTTGTCATTGATGATGATGCTTCCCTTACATGGATGCGTCAGCCGCATTATTATATGAGTCTCTATCCTTATACTTATGCAGCAGGGCTCACAGCTTCGACTGCTGTTGCACAGCAAATTCGTAACGAAGGGCAGCCTGCGGTAGATCGCTGGTTAGAGGTATTAAAAGCCGGGGGAAGTAAGAGTCCACTGGAACTCATGAAGCTGGCTGGTGTGGATATGTCGCAGCCGGAACCGATCCGCAGTGCCGTACGTTATGTAGGTGAACTGATTGATGAACTGGAAAGTTTATACTAAATCGCACAAAGGTTTTTATGTCCATCAAGGAACTCGGTATTTAGGATTTGAACGGATGACAAGTCCGCTCAGATCTTCTCCATATGAACAGTAAATATTAAAAAGTTACTATTAACTTAGAGGACTGTCTGATCATCTCGATAGAGAGGTGATTAGGCAGTTTTTTTTTAAAAATGTCGATTTCTTTGATAATCTTACAAAATGGGTATGGATTAACGCCATTCATTTATTTTATAATAGAGAAGTTATCTACAAGCGAAGGGAATAATGAACATGACGATAAGAAAAGCATTAACGGTAGCAGGCTCTGATACAAGCGGAGGCGCTGGAATTCAAGCTGATTTGAAGACATTCCAAGAATATGATGTATACGGAATGACCGCTTTAACAACGATTGTATGCATGGAACCGAAAACATGGGATCATCAAGTATTTCCTGTGGATCTCGGAGTTGTGGAGACGCAACTTAAAACGGTAATTGAAGGTATTGGTTTTGATGCAATGAAGACAGGGATGCTTGGTTCTGTTGATATTATTGAACTCGTATCTCGCTATATTGACCGTTATAAGCTAGATCGAATTGTTATCGACCCTGTTATGGTCTGCAAAGGTACGGACGAAGTACTGCAGCCGGAAAATACAGAAGCGATGATCGAATTCCTTCTTCCGCGTGCGGATCTCGTAACACCAAACATTTTTGAAGCTTCACAACTTGCAAAAACAGGTCCAATTACTACATTGGAAAAAATGCAGGAAGCAGCAACGATCATTCATGAACTCGGAGCAAAACATGTTCTGATTAAAGATAGAGGGAAAATCCGTGAAGGTAAAGCAGTGGATCTTCTATATGATGGACAAACCTATGAATGGTTTGAAGCGGATGCGATTGAGACCCAGTATACACATGGTGCAGGCTGCACATCCTCGGCTGCAATTACAGCTGGTCTAGCGAAAGGACGTTCCGTTCGTGAATCCGTATCTGGAGCGAAAACTTTTGTAACGCAGGCTATCTCTAATGGATTCCCGCTGAACACTTTTGTTGGTCCAACAAGACATTCCGCACATCGGATCCCGTCTGCGAAATAATACTCAGTACGTTATCACGGTAACACTAAAAAGAGCTATCCCCATTATGTAGTGTGTTTCAGACTACAAAGGGGACAGCTCTTTTTTTGTGAGTTGAGTTACATAGAAATGGTCTCAGGATCTCCCGTGCCCTCTGTAATCCACTCGAACATTCGAGTAATCGCAGCGCGGTGTGTTTCCTGTGGGAAATGATGACCGAGACCTTCATAACGGTGGAAGTTCACATCTGCTTTTGCTTCGTTTAACGAGTTGTACATTTTCTCGCCTTGACTGTAGGATACCTGGGCATCCTCCGTACCATGAACGATAAGTACTGGACAGCTGAGTTCTCCAGCAATCGTGACGGGTGAGCGATCTTTATATGCTTCCGGCACTCTCGTTGGAGTACCGCCGATTACGCGTTTAAAAGTACGGCGCAGATCAACTCTTTCTTCATAAGTCTGAGCCATATCGGATACACCGCTCCAAAGCACCAGTTTATGAATATTCGGTTGGGTATGCGCAGTATATGCCGCATTAATTGAACCTCTTGAAAATCCCATAATGCTTATTCGATCGGCATCAACAAAAGGTAGTTCTGACAGAAGTCTTACGGCAGCATACACATCTTCTTTGTCATCTCCGCCAAAGCAGTCACGTCCTTCACCGCCGTCTGTTCCCCGGTAGGAGGGAGCGAACACGATATGATCATGCATAGCAAATTCTTCGACCCATGGAGTACGAACCTTACCAAAATTACCAATTCCTCCACGGCAATAAATGAACACAGGCCACTTCTTAGAAGTGAAATCTTGACCTGTGGTATGCAGAGGAGTATTTAGTTGTACAGCGGGATATGTATCGCTGCTGAATGTTCCGAACAGCAACTGGCGAACTTCGTCTTCCGGAAGTTGATACCCATAGGGCAGACTAAGATATCCTTTTACATGAAGTCCTTCAGATGGATAGGTCACATGATAAATCATAATACGTGCTCATCACCTTTGGTCATAGTTGTTATTTTACGCTTATACTATTATACCCCATAGGCAATGTTCATCAAACGCAACGTTCATACTTACCTTCTTCTTATGTTTCTACGTATTTTGAATAAAATCTAGCAATGTGGCTTGAAAGCGATTCTTCTCTTCATATAAAAGTCCATGACCGCTTTCCTCAAAACGATATAACAAAGACCCAGGGATTGCCTGTTGTGTAGCAACTGCACCTTGAAACTGGGCGAACTGATCATGAGCTCCGTGAAAAATACCGGTCGGTATTTGAATCTGGGACAAATCCGAGGAAACATCTTCGTTTCTTAAGGCAATCCCACTCTGTAAAATGGCGTGGGAAGCGCCTTCGAGGCACATATGCTGAAACCAGTTTTTGTATTCTGGGCTGATATATTGATAATAGAAAGTACCTCCAAAGTCGGAGATCGCTTGAGGCAAATCAATCTGCATTTGCTGAAGTAAATGATCGATTTGAACTAAAGGCAGACCAAAAGCAGACTGATTCTCTTTTTTTACGATAAAAGGGGTTGTTGCTCCGGCAAGAACGAGTTTTTCAACTCTAGCACCCGTATCATACTTCGTAATGAGACGAGTGCAGATGGCTCCACCCATGGAGAATCCGACAAGAACCACATTTTCTAAATTAAGTACATCCATTACGAAAGAAATGTCCTCGGCAAATCGATCATAGTAATATCCATGCCATGGTTTATCCGACTTCCCAAACCCTCGAAGATCAAGAGTAATACAACGATATCCTAAGTAGGGCAGCATTTGCATCTGGTAATCAAAAATCCGGTGACTTACAGGCCAGCCCGCGACAAATAGGATGGTTTGTCCATTTCCTCCGTCCACAGGACGAAGATCTTCTACGTACAGTTGAACTCCATTTTCAACTTCAATCATCATAGCCCGTTTCCTCCTTTGTTGTTGTCATACATCATATCGTTACCCTTACTCATCTCTATTGTTCTTATAATATGCAGCTCTAACTGAAGGAATGTCCTATCTAAAAAGAAGAAGTTTCTCGAAGAAATAGGTGGTAGTTTTATATGATTCAGTGGTTGACAGCGCTTCATTTGTTTGAAACAAAGATATATGACTGTTTTTCATATTGTTTTTTCTTTAAAAAACAGAAAAATACATACTCAAACCCAAATAAAAGTGGTATACTCCCGTTAAGCAATGACAAAATATCCTAAATATAGAACCTCTGGAGGATTGATTGCACTATGGTACAAAATTTGTGGGACAACGAGAAAGCACAGCAATTGAATAAAGGACTTGAAGAACTTGTGTATCGCTCCAATCTTATTGGAACCGATCGCCGTGTATGTAATTGGGGCGGGGGAAATACGTCAAGCAAAACGGTGATTAAGGATTTTCGGGGAAGAGATGTAGAAGTCATGTATGTGAAAGGCAGTGGATCCGATCTTGGAACCATGCAAGCTAAGCATTTTACGGGACTTCGACTTGAAGATATCAATCCTCTATATGAATTAGATGAAATGCCAGACGAAGAAATGGTGGCGTATCTCAGCAATTGTATGATTGATTCGAAACACCCAAGGGCATCTATTGAAACTTTGCTTCATGCGTTTCTACCATTTCCACAGGTAGACCATACACACCCAGACGCCATTATTAGTATCTGCTGTGCAGATAACGGACGCGAAATTGCTCGTGAAATATATGGAGATCGATTCGTCTGGGTTCCTTATATTCGTCCAGGTTTTACGTTGTCAAAAATGATTGCTGAAGGTGTCAGAAATCACCCTAATGCGGAACTTGTGCTTATGGAGAAACATGGGCTGGTTACATGGGGAAACACTTCTGAAGAGACGTATGCGAAGACAATTAGCGTAATTCAAGAGGCGGAAGATTATATTGAACGCCATGCACAGGAGAAGGAGACTTTTGGAGGAGCACGCTATACATCGCTTAGCGAGGAAGAACGCCGCGCAGCAGCAGCGGTGATCATGCCTTTGATTCGCGGGGCTGTCAGTGATGAGAAGAAAATGATTTTAACATATGACGATGCAGATGATGTATTATCATTCGTAAATGGAGTAAGTTCGAAAGCTTTATCGCAGATCGGCGCAGCTTGCCCTGATCATCTGGTACATACCAAAGTCGTTCCTCTATTTGTGGAGTGGGAACCAAAGTTAGAAAATATAGACCAATTGAAACTAATCTTAACTGAAGAAATCCAGAAGTATAAACAGAATTACAAAGCTTATTTCGAACGCAACAAGCATGAAGGAGATCAAATGTTTGAAAGCGCACCACGCGTCATTTTGATTCCTGGTATCGGGATGATCAATACGGGAAAAAGCCATGCTCATTCG
This sequence comes from Paenibacillus sp. Marseille-Q7038, assembly GCF_965111595.1. Classification (NCBI taxonomy): domain Bacteria; kingdom Bacillati; phylum Bacillota; class Bacilli; order Caryophanales; family Paenibacillaceae; genus Paenibacillus; species Paenibacillus sp. Marseille-Q7038. Next base: position 1,147,777 of record NZ_CBCOOM010000001.1, read on the forward strand.
CTAATTAGCGGTGCATTATATCACAGGGCAATTGCCGTGATGAGAGGCGCTACTGCTCTAGGAGAATTTGTCTCTCTCAGCGAAAATGAATCGTACAATGTGGAGTATTGGCCGCTTGAACTGTATAAATTGTCACTCGCACCAAAAGAAACGGAATTCTCGCGTCAAGTTGCACTCATTACAGGAGGTGCGGGCGGAATTGGCAGTGAGACTGCTAGGGTGCTTGTATCCGAAGGAGCGCATGTGGCTATTGCCGACCTGAACCTGGAAGGGGCTCAGCGTGTCGCTGCAGAAATTAATGCCGAGTACGGAGGCGGCCGGGCTCTTGCTATAAAAATGGATGTGACGAATGAAGAGCAAATTAAAGAAGCTTACGATCAGTGTGCGCTCACTTATGGCGGTGTCGATATTATTGTCAATAATGCAGGGCTTGCAACCTCGAGTCCGTTTGATGAACCTCCTTACAAGAATGGAATTTAAATATAAATGTGTTAGGAACAGGATATTTCCTTGTTGCCCGCGAAGCTTTTAAGGTAATGAAAGAGCAGGCGCTTGGAGGCAGTATGGTTTTCATTGGTTCTAAGAATTCAATTTATGCCGGTAAAAATGTGACCGCTTACAGTTCCGCGAAGGCTTTGGAAGCACACCTAGCTCGCTGTATTGCCACAGAAGGCGGGGAATACGGAATTCGAGTAAATACGATTTTACCGGATGCGATCTTACAAGGTTCTGCGATATGGAATTCCAACTGGCGTAATGAGCGAGCTGAGGCTTACGGAATCGAACCCGATCAGCTGGAAGAACATTACCGCAAACGCACTACACTGCTCGTTAATATTTATCCCAGAGATATTGCCGAAGGCGTCGCTTTCTTTGCTTCATCCAAAGCAGAAAAAACAACGGGTTGTATGTTAACGATTGACGGCGGAGTACCTGCAGCCTTTACACGTTAATCCGTACGCACGCATTTGTTTTGTGCTTCACATTCGAAGGAGGGGACAGATTTGAAGGATAAAGCCTATGTACTATTCGAAGAGCAACAGTTAGCAAGAGGTATCGATGTTAATCAGATAAAACAAAAGCTAGCCGAGCTGAAAATTGAAACTCCTTCTTGGGGGTATGGGGATTCCGGTACACGTTTTAAAGTATTTCAAAAAGAAGGAGTTCCGCGTAATCCTTTTGAGAAAATGGAAGATGCTGCGGTGGTCCACCGGCTGACAGGGCTCGCTCCGACCGTCGCAATTCATATCCCTTGGGATCAAGTGGATGACTATAGCAAACTGCGTTCACATGCGGAAAATCTCGGGCTGCGCATTGGAGCTGTGAATCCGAATTTATTCCAGGCAGACGAGTATATGCTGGGAAGTGTAACGAACAGTGATAGCCGAATTCGGCGCATGGCAACCGACCATCTGCTGGCCTGTGTAGATATCGCAAAAGAGACCGGTTCGAAAGATGTATCCTTATGGTTCGCCGATGGAACCAATTACCCGGGACAAGGCGACATCCGTAAGCGCAAAGGCTGGATGCATGAAGCTTTGCAGGAAATGTACCGTGCACTGGATCCAGACATGCGGATGCTTATTGAATATAAGTGCTTCGAGCCTGCTTTTTATCATACCGATTTGGCGGATTGGGGCATGGCGTACAATATGGCGCTGAAGCTTGGAGAACAGGCGCGAGTGCTAGTTGATACGGGACATCATCTCCCTGGGGCGAATATCGAACATATTGTAGCCTACCTGTTGGATGAGAAAAGACTAGGCGGTTTTCATTTTAACAGCCGTAAATACGCCGATGATGATCTTATCGTAGGTACCGTCAATCCATATGAATTATTCCTTATTTTCTATCAGATTCTGCAAGGAAGCATGGATGAAGATGAAGGAATACGAAGCGGTGTAGATAATATCGCTTATATGCTAGACCAATCTCATAACATTGAACAGAAGATTCCAGCCATGATTCGTTCCGTACTCAATGTTCAGACGCAATACGCTAAAGCGCTGCTTGTAGATCATGAGGAAGTAGCAGCTGCTCAAAAAAATAATGATGTGCTTGCTGCTGAACATGCAGTAAGAAGAGCATTTGAGTTCGATGTTACTCCGCTACTTCATGCCGTACGTGAGGAGCAAGGACTTCCAGTGGATCCAATGGAAGCCTATCTAAACAGCCGTTATACGGTCGAAATTGCAGGGCGCGGCAAAGGAGGGGCTAGCTGGTGAGTGTCCTAGCCTTTGATTTGGGAGCCAGCAGCGGGAGAGCAGTCCTTGGACTGCTCCACGACTCCCGCATGGAGATAAGGGAAGTGCATCGATTCAGTAATAACCCGGTTTTTACTGGGGAACACATGCACTGGGATATATTACGAATTTTGCATGAAATGAAACAAGGGTTGCTCAAAACTAAACAAGGGGGAGAACGGGTAAGCAGTGTCGGTATTGACTCGTGGGCTGTTGATTTTGGGATCCTTAGCAAGGACGGCGAGCTGCTCGGAAATCCATACCATTACCGTGATACGCAGACAAGCGGTGTAATGGAAGAGGTGCATAAAAAGATTCCAGCAGAACGCATTTTTGAAAAAACAGGAATTCAGTTTCTTCCGTTCAATACCATTTATCAACTTGCTGCCTTGAAAAAACGTGACTCTTATCTGCTGAGAGAAGGGGCACATTTACTGATGATCCCGGATCTACTCCGTTATTTTCTAACGGGAGAAATACAGCATGAATTCACAAACGCAACGACCACTCAGCTGTTTAATCCGGGTATGAATGATTGGGACCGAGAATTAATCAAGGACATTGGCATACCAGAAGAATGGTTTGGCCCGATTGTCGCTCCAGGCACGGAAGTAGGGATGCTTCGATCTAAAGTGACCAAAGAGCTTGGAATACTTCCAATTCCCTTCATTGCGGTGGCTGAACATGATACGGGCTCAGCAATTGCTGCAGTCCCGGCGACCGATGGCCCTTTTGCTTACTTAAGCTGCGGCACATGGTCTCTCATGGGTACTGAGGTAAAAGCGCCGATTATTAATGAACAGACGCTTGCGAGTAATTTTACGAATGAAGGTGGTGTAGGTCATACTTATCGTTTGCTGAAAAATATTATGGGATTGTGGATTTTTCAAGAAACGATAAGAGAGTGGGAGCGAGAAGGGCATGAGGTAAATTATGATAAACTCCTTCATTTAGCTGAGCAGGCCGCCCCTTTTCAACATTTTATTGATCCGGATCACCCCTTGTTTCTTCCTGCGGGGAGCATGACGACTCGAATTCAGGAATATTGTGTAAGGACCAACCAACGTCCGCCACAAACGCAAGGAGAGATCATTCGGTGCATACTGGAAAGTCTCGCAATGAAATATCGGTATGTATATGAACTGACAGAGCAGGTATCGGAACAATCTTTCAGCGGGCTTCATATGGTCGGCGGAGGTATTCAGAATCGCCTTTTATGTAAGTGGACTGCGAGTGCCCTTGGCAAACCTGTATATGCGGGTCCTGTCGAAGCAAGCGCAATTGGGAATATTATTGTACAATGGATAAATGAAGACGTTTTCACTTCTTTGACTGAGGCGAGAAAAGCAGTAAAAGAGTCATTTCCAGTACTTACGTATGAACCAGAGAACGCAGAGGCTTGGAAAGAAGCTTATCTCGAATATGTAAAATATACAAATGTAGCTGCCCATGTATAGACCTAAACAATAAGATGAGTTTCTCTAGATAAGAGGTGTACGCTGATGAAAGTCTCCCTATTTATTACTTGTTTGAGTGATGCCATCTATCCAGCGGTGGGAGAAGCCATGGTTCGTATATTGGCAAAATACGGTGTTACTCTTCAGTTTCCAAAAGTGCAGACTTGCTGTGGTCAACCGGCTTATAACAGTGGATATTTTGAAGAAGCAAGAACAGCTGCCAGAACCCTTCTTGAAGCATTTGAAGACAGTGATTTTGTAGTCTCTCCTTCGGGTTCTTGCACTTACATGATCCATCACTATGAGGACTTATTTAAAGATGATCCTGTTTTGGCAGAACAAGCAAGGCGTCTTGAAGCGAAAACCTATGAATTTACACAGTTTTTAGTTCAAGTGATGGGGATCACCGATATAGGTGCTAGATTCCCTCATAAAGTTACGTATCATCCGTCTTGTCATGGCAGTCGTTTATTAGGAGTGAGGGAAGAACCGATGGCCCTTTTAGCCGGAGTCAGAGATATCGAGTTTATTCCACTCCCTTTTGCAGAAGATTGCTGCGGATTTGGCGGAACCTTTGCTGTGAAGATGGCGGATATTTCAGGTGCGATGGTAACGGAAAAGGCAGAACATATCGTTGAAACAGAAGCTGAAGTTCTCGTTGGTTTAGATATGGCATGTCTGATGAATATTGCTGGCCAGCTTCGCTTTCAAAATAAGCCGGTTCGGGTCATGCATCTTGCTGAGCTGCTATACGAAGGGGTGAAGTCTTCATGAGCATTGGAGCAGGGAAACATGCCGTTCGAGAACGCGCTGAAATTGCGCTGCATGATGAATTTTTACGCAGAGCAGTACGATTTACGACAGAAAGGCTTCGTGGTGGCAAAAAGCTGGCATCCGAAGAGCATGGAAGATGGGAGGAATGGAGAGAGCGAGGAAGACAGATTCGTCTTCATACCATTGCTCATTTGGATTATTATCTCCATCTTTTTACTGAGAATGCGAGAGCGAACGGAGTTCATGTCCATTTTGCCGAAACGGGTGAGGATGCCGTTAGAATTGCCCTAAAGATCGCCAAGCATCGGGAAGCTCATTCTGTCGTAAAATCCAAGTCCATGGTCACGGAAGAACTGCATCTGAATCATGCGCTGGAAGAAGCGGGAATCGAAGCGATTGAAACCGATTTAGGGGAATATATTATCCAGCTAGCAGGGGAGATGCCTTCCCATATTGTAATCCCCGCTATTCATAAAAATAGATATCAGATTGCCGAGCTGTTATCGAAGGTTGCAGGAGAAACACTGGCTCCTGATACAACCATTCTTGCAGGATTTGTACGGAAAAAATTGCGTGAACGGTTTCTCGATGCCGATATCGGCATGACGGGATGTAATTTTGCGATTGCGGAGACGGGTTCTATGGTCCTCTTCGAAAATGAAGGGAATGCACGGATGGTAAGTACATTACCGCGAACTCAGATTACACTCATGGGTATGGAGCGTATCATCCCATCATGGGCTGATTTGGAGGTCATGGCAACACTGCTGCCAAGATCAGCTACAGGTCAGCGTATGACGATGTATATGTCAGGTATTACAGGTCCTAGGAGAACCGAAGATGCCGATGGACCTGAACAAATGCATATCATTATCGTGGATAACGGACGTTCTCTACAGCTAGGAGACCCCGAGTTTCAGGAACTGCTGAACTGTATCCGCTGCGGTGCCTGTCTTAACGCTTGCCCCGTCTATCGCCACATTGGAGGTCATGCTTACGGAAGCACATATAGTGGACCGATTGGGGCCGTTCTAACACCAGCATTAAATAAGAATGTCGCTGAGTGGGACGACATTGCCAGTGCCTCAAGTCTGTGCGGAGCATGCTATGAAGCTTGTCCTGTGAAAATTCCTTTACATGACATGCTTGTTTCTCTTCGTAGACGTAAGGTGGAACAAGGGTACGGGAATAAGGTAGAAACAGCAGGGATGAAGGCTTTTGGAACGGTCGTGAAGAAGGCCAGCCGCTTTAGTACAGCTATAAAAATGGGGCAAATCGGCCAAAAATTGATTGTAAAAAATGGCGAAATCACATTAAAGGCTGGACCTCTTAAGGGCTGGAATAGTTACAGAGTAACTCCATCGCTTGCAAAGCAGTCTTTCAGACAGTCATGGAAGACACTAGAAGCTGAGATTCGTTCAGGGCATGTGGAGATGAATAGGGATGTTCGCGATCGAATGCAAAATGTACTAGACCGTAGACAACAGGGGGACTCGCGAGATGAGTAAATTCAATGAAACTTGGCTCACGGAACTCGAACAAGAATCGCGGCGCAAACAGGAGGCATTTATGCAGCATATTGCTTCTAAACTGCAACGACCCCGTGTAATGGAACGACCCGCTAGACCCTTTCAAGGTTCACCTGATTTTTGGAATGAAACGAATTGGGATGACGAAAAGCGGGTTGAACAGTTTTCTCTTCACTTCGAGAGCGTAGGGGGACATGTCGCCCTCGTTTCTAGCGAGCAGGAACTTCGCACATGGATCGAGGAAAAAGCAGAGGAGCTGGAGCCAAAGCGGATTATATGTCAGGATCAAGAAGGGCTAAGGGCACTCCAATTAGAAGATTCCATCCCGTATGCCAAGATTACTTTTTGGAATACGGAGGAGGGAATTAACGAGAAGGTTTTGGCTGCAGAAGCCGATATTGGGATCGTTATTGCAGATGGAGCAGCGGCATATACCGGTTCCGTGATGGTGAAGTCTTCTAAGGAAAAGGGAAGATCAGTAAGTTTACTGCCTACGGTATTGTTTCTTATTATTCCTAGAGAACTGATCCGAACGAGAATGGGGGAACTGCTTGTAGAACTCGACGAACAAGCCCGAGAGGAATTACCAGCTGGGGTGCATTTTATATCGGGACCAAGCAGGTCTTCTGATATAGAGAACGATTTGACCATTGGAGTTCACGGTCCTGGAATCGTATATGCGATTATATTGGGTTAGACCTAAACTAAGTGAAGGCCTCCGAAGCGAAAGGAATGGAGGTTTCTTCACTTTTTTATATTCAGCAAGTCATGATTTGGGTAATTAATAAAGTAGGTGATTCATATTTCACGTGGTGAATAATACAGGTATTTAACGATATAAATGAAGAATGCTGTGATAAAAGTACCAAGAAAAGGCAGGTATATTGATATATTTCGAAAATAATATGAAACTTTTGACGTATGGATTCATGACCTTATACCTGTTGTGCGACAAATTAACATCGTGATAATGTAGATATATAGGAGAGATTGAATAATCAAATCCACTTTTTTTTACATCAAAATGACCAGTTTACTATAACAGTCAGTTGGTTCTAGACATAACAAAATGAATGATAAATGAAGGATAACGGAGGGAAATAAAATGACAGAATCTGTTCAGATACCACAACCTAAAACCTATGGTCCGCTTGGAAATTTACCGATGATTGATGGAACGGCTCCAATACAGTCACTATCTAAAATCGCGAAAGAATATGGTCCGATCTTCCAAATGCAGTATCCGGCAGGACGTAAGGAAGTCTATATATCAGGTCATGAATTTGTGAAAGATGCAACGGATGAGAAGCGCTTTGATAAGAGAATATGGGCTCCGCTGCAAAATGTTCGGCCGTTTGCGGGCGATGGACTTTTTACAAGTGCGACGAACGAACCCAACTGGAAAAAGGCACATAACATTTTGTTATCTAGTTTTAGTCAGCGTGCCATGCAAGGGTATCACACCAAGATGCTTGATATCGCTTTTCAGCTCGTTCAGAAATGGGCGAGATTAAACCCTGACGAGACTGTTGATGTCCCGGCTGATATGACAAGACTTACGCTCGATACGATTGGGCTATGCGGATTTGATTACCGTTTTAACAGTTTTTACAGAGAAGATAATCATCCCTTTATCGATGCCATGGTTCGTTCTTTGGACGAAGGGATGAATCAACTGCATAGATTAGGGATTCAAGAAATGTTTATGGTGAAAAGAAAAAAACAATTTCAAGATGATAAGCAGTTTATGTTCAATCTTGTGGATGATCTGATCAAGGAGCGAAAAGAGCGGGGCACTGGAAACAGCGGAGATTTACTTTCTCACATGCTCGAAGGTGTTGATCCGGTAACGGGTGAAAAATTAGACTCTGAAAATATACGTTTCCAGATCATTACTTTCTTGATCGCAGGACATGAGACAACAAGCGGCCTTCTGTCATTTGCCATCTATTACTTAATGAAGAATCCAGACAAAATGAAAAAGATTGTAGAGGAAGTTGATAGAGTACTCAAAGATCCGGTGCCTACGTACAATCAGGTTCGAGAGCTGAAATATACTCGAATGGTGTTGAATGAAGCACTGCGTCTATGGCCAACGGCACCAGCATTTTCTCTCTATGCGAAAGAGGATACACAAATTGCTGGTAAATATCCGATCAAGAAAGACGACAGCGTAACCGTTCTTATTCCGGCGTTGCATAGAGATACTCGGGTATGGGGAGATGATGTGGAAGAATTCAAACCGGAACGGTTCGCAGATCCAAGCGCAGTACCGCATGATGCTTATAAACCATTTGGCAATGGACAAAGAGCTTGTATTGGACAGCAGTTTGCCCTTCAGGAAGCAACGCTTGTTCTTGGTCTTGTTGTTAAACACTTTGAATTTATTGATGATCGTAATTATGAGCTTAAAGTAAAAGAATCGTTAACTTTGAAGCCGGAAGATTTCCATGTAAAAGTACGTAGCAGAGGAAACTTATCTGCAGCACTTATGATTCCAGGTGCTTCGGCAGTTACCGCACAAGAACAAACGTCAGAAGCGAATGAAGCTGAGTCATTGCCGGAGAATGCGCATCATACCCCAATGCTTGTACTTTATGGTTCAAACCTCGGTACCGCAGAAGGTATTGCCCGTGAGGTAGCGGACCGGGCTAAATATCAGGGATTTGACAGTAATGTAGCACCAATGGATGAATATGTGGGCGATCTGCCAAAAGAAGGCGTCGTGCTTATTGTCACTGCTTCTTATAATGGCCAGCCGCCATCCAATGCAAAATCGTTCACACAGTGGATCGAGTCAGCTGGAGATACCGAGTTCGAAGGTGTTCGTTATGTTGTATTTGGTTGTGGTGACCATAACTGGGCCAGCACCTATCAGCGGATTCCAAGATTGATTGATGAAACTCTGGAATCAAAAGGAGCGACTCGTCTTCTAAGCAGAGGAGAAAGTGATGCGAGCGGTGATTTCGAGACAGATGTGGATGATTGGTCAGAAGGATTATGGCCTGATCTGATGCAAGCGCTGGATCTGAAGCTTGTGGAAAACGGTAAGAAGAAGAGCACAAGTCTGAAAGTGAAATATGTCAGCGGAGTAGCTGCCGTACCACTGGTAGAGACATACCATGCTGAACTTGGCCACATAGTTAAAAGTGAGAACTTACAAAATGCAGAAAGCGGCAGAATAACTCAGCACATTGAGATAGCTCTTCCAGAAGGGGTGTCTTATCAAGAAGGAGACCACTTGGGAATATTGCCTGTTAATCCTGAATCACTCGTTCAGCGAGTATTGAAACGGTTTGCTCTTCAAGGAAGCAGCCACCTGGTTCTATCCGCCAGCGGAAGAAGCAGTGCGCATTTGCCGGTAGGAACTCCCGTACGTCTTGATGATCTGCTTGCACGCAGTGTAGAACTGCAAGAGCCGGCAACTCGTGCACAGCTGCGTGAGCTTGCAGCTTATACGGTATGTCCTCCTCATGCGAAAGAGCTGACAGCTATGCTCAATGATGAGCTGTACCAATCGGAAATAAGAGCAAAACGAATCACGATGCTCGATTTGATCGAAAGATATGAAGCTTGTGAAATTCCATTTGAGCGTTTTATGGAATTACTGCCTGCACTAAAACCAAGATACTATTCGATTTCAAGTTCTCCAAAGGTGAGCGAAAATATCGTAAGTATTACGGTAAGTGTAGTGAGAGACGCAGCATGGAGCGGCCAAGGGGAGTATAAAGGTATTGCATCTAACTATCTGGAAGGTCTGGATACGGGTGCAGAAGTATTCCTGTTTGTTCGTACACCGGAATCAGGATTCCATCTTCCTGAAGAAACGGAATCACCAATTATTATGATTGGTCCTGGGACAGGAGTAGCACCATTCCGTGGTTTCATTCAAGCGAGAAAAGTAATGAAAGAGCAAAACATGAAACTCGGCGAAGCTCATCTTTACTTTGGTTGTCGGAATCCTGAACATGACTATCTGTATAAAGAGGAGTTAGTTGCGGCTCAGGAGGAAGGCCTAGTTACGCTTCATACGGCTTTCTCGAGAGTGAATGGACAAGAAAAATGTTATGTACAGCATCTAATGAAACGAGATGCCGATCATCTGCTTGGTCTGCTAGAACAAGGAGCTAAGATGTACATTTGCGGTGATGGTACAAAAATGGCACCAGATGTCGAAATGACTTTGATCACAGCTTACCAGTTGAAACATGGTGTTAGTGAAGAAGAGGCGTTATCTTGGTTAACCGGTCTTGAATCATCTGGTAAATATGCGAAAGATGTATGGGCGGGAGCTTGATCTAAACTAAAATGAGAGGCTAATCTCAGTGGTGTATTCACTGGGATTAGCTTTTTTTGTCAATCACAGATTTGGAAAAACCTGTACATCATTTACTGTAGGCAAGTACAATGTGGTTAGAGATTCGAAGATTATTTGCAACCGCAGGGAGTGGAGTACATGTTATCGTTTCAAATCATCAGTTTGATCGTATATTTAGGTTTGTCTGTTGTCATTCTTTGTCATAGTATATGGCTACGTGGACGGGTGGGACAAATCAGGTTTGATGGACAGGGCAAACAGCAATCTTTTCTTACTATAGCCGTGTTTATTTTGGGTGGTGTTTATCTCGTTTCTAGTACAGGTTTTGTAAGATACGGACTCTTTATTATCGCTTTTATCGTGCATTACTTTGTAACCCGGTTCTACGTAGGGACGAAGGGAATAAAATACGGCACACGTTTTTACTCTTTCGACCAGATTCATTCCTATCGTGGGTATAGTGATACGAATGAGCTATCACTGTACTTACACGGAAAGACGAATGATATGTATTTACGGCCGCGGATTTCTTATCATAGCAGTAGGATTCGTCAGATCCTGGAGCAAGAAGGAATAGAGAGTGCTAACGATACGGAAGATACAAGCGAACATGAAGCCAGGAAGTAAGACGTTTTATTGCTAAAGCTGTTTTGGATTGGAGACATAGCCATACTTCATAGATAAACAATGTAGCCGCCTTATGGCGGCTTTTTTAATACCGAAATGATGCTGAATTTGCGTGTGATGTCGTATTTGGAAAAAGGGATCTGTGATCCTTCTCATCGTGACGTATTATATATTGACCAATTGCCCTTAATGACGTATTATATTGGCTGAGCACAACTTGAAAATATTGGAAATTATGACAAGGAGAGATAAAATGAAGAACAAGCGGGTGTTTTTGTTTCATGAAGGAAACGCGTCTATGCGCGAGCTGCTCGGAGGTAAAGGTGCGGACCTGGCCGAAATGACGAAAGCTGGATTACCAGTTCCTTATGGATTCACCATCACAACAGCTTCCTGCAGAGATTATTATACTCACCTTGGTCATATCCCGCTTACACTCATTGATGAGATTCGAACAGCACTTCGATCTCTAGAACAAACTTCAAACAAGCGCTTCGGTGATCCGGTGAATCCTCTTTTACTTGCGGTACGTTCCGGAGCGGTTACTTCTATGCCGGGCATGATGGATACCATTCTTAATTTAGGCCTCACGGATGAAACGGTAGAGGGTCTTGCGGTAACTACAGGTGATCGAAGGTTTGCGCTGGAATGTTATGCAAGATTTATACAGATGTATGGTCATGTCGCCATGGATATCGAAAATAATGCTTTCTCTAAAGTTCTTCAGCAAATAAACCGTGAATCTGAGGCGGAACATATCGGACAGTTGTCGGAAGTGAAACTGGAAGAGCTGATTAGTAAATATAAACAAATGATTCTTCATCGTGCTAAAAAACCGATCCCGCAAAATGTAGAAGACCAATTAATTAATGCGGTTCGGGCTGTTTTTCGTTCCTGGTCAAATCCAAGAGCTAAGGTCTACCGTAAAGTTCATAAAATCTCAGAAGATCAAGGCACCGCTGTAAGTGTCCAGGAAATGATTTTTGGAAATCGGGATGAAACGAGCGGTACGGGCGTTTTGTTTACGAGGAATCCTTCCACAGGCGGAAATGAGATGCTGGGTGAATATTTGCCTGCTGCCCAAGGGGAAGAAGTTGTATCGGGAACCAGAACACCTTTTGGTATTACTTATCTCAAACAAACGATGCCGTCCATATACGAACAGCTTCATGAAGCAGCTTCTTCATTAGAAGAGTTATATGGCGATATTCAAGATATTGAATTTACGATTGAGAAAGGTCAGCTGTACATATTACAAACAAGAAATGCAAGAAGAACAGCGCAAGCTGCCATGAAAGCAGCGGTTGATTATGCGGAAGAGGGGATTATTACTAAAGAAGAGGCACTAATTAGAATTGAGCCTGAACACTTGAATCAGCTACTCCATCAATCGATTAAAATTAGAGAAGAAGATGAGATTATAGCTAGCGGACTACCTGCCTCTCCTGGAGCAGTGAGCGGACAGCTCGTATTCGATGCAGAAACGGCTGAATCCTGGGCATCTCTTGGAAAACGAGTCATTCTTGTGCGCAGAGAAACGACCCCGCAGGATATTCACGGTGTTATCGCAGCAGAAGGGCTTCTTACGCTCCGCGGCGGAATGACAAGTCATGCTGCTGTAGTAGCGAGAGGGATGGGAACCCCTTGCGTATGTGGTTGTGAAGAGCTTGAACTTCGTGAGGATACAAAAGAGCTGATCTGCAGTGATCAGATCTTCCGTGAAGGAGATTTAATATCGATTGATGGCGGAACAGGAAAAGTATATGCCGGAGAAATCGAACTAAGAGAGCCAGAAATATCCGAAGAACTAACACGGATGCTCAGCTGGGCAGATGAAGTGAAGAGGATGAAAGTATTTGCAAACAGTGATCATCCCCATGATGTAAGACTCGCTCGTAAATGGGGAGCAGAGGGAATTGGACTTTGCCGAACCGAGCATATGTTTTTATCTCCATCGAGACTTCCGCTAGTACAGAGAGTCATTGTTGCAGGAAGCAACCAAGAGCGTCAGGAAGCACTCCAAAGACTACTACCTGTGCAGCAATCTGATTTCGCAGAAATTTTCACGGAAATGGATGGGTTGCCAGTTACCATCAGGTTGCTTGATCCACCGCTCCACGAATTTTTGCCTAAGCTCGAAGTGCTCGAAGGAAGAAGAGAGCACCTGAAGATGATTACACTCGATGGTGATACAGATGAACTCGAGAAGGTAGATCGTGTAATTGAGAAGGTTAAAGAATTGAAAGAATCGAACCCTATGTTAGGTCAAAGAGGAGCAAGACTTGGCATCGTATTCCCGGAGATTTATGATATGCAGATCGAAGCTATATTCAGAGCAGCGCTGCAATGTATTCATCAAGGAATCAAAGTACTGCCGGAGATCATGATTCCGCTGATTGGTCACGCAAGTGAGTTATCCTTCCTGCGTAAATTAGTAGATGAAGTAGCAGAGCAGGTACTTAGGGAAGAGCGAATCCATTGTCCTTACCGTGTAGGTACGATGATTGAGGTTCCTCGTGCTGCACTTACCGCATCACAAATTGCGGAGCATGCCGACTTTTTCTCGTTTGGCACGAATGATCTGACCCAAATGACGCTGGGGTATAGCCGAGATGATGCAGAACGAAAGTTTTTAAATCATTATGTAGAACAAAAGATTCTTCCTGCTAATCCATTTGAAGTATTGGATCAAGATGGAGTTGGTGAGCTGATTCGGATGGCTCTTGAACAAGGAAGATCCCGTAAACCGGAACTTGCAGCAGGAATATGCGGAGAACATGCAGGGGAGCGGGATTCGATTTTCTTTTTCCATAATGTAGGGCTTGATTATATTAGCTGCTCTCCTTATCGTGTACCTTTCGCACGTATTGCTGCTGCCCAAGCACAGATTCAAGATTCAAACATGACAAAATCATCTCATGGTGAGAACCCTATTTCTACTACAGCATAAGAGAAAGTTAACAAATCACGCTGGAGGGTGAATAAAATAGAACTTACCGCACGCCAGCAGCAAATTATTGACATTGTACAGAAGAAAACACCGATTATTGGAGATCAGATCGCTGAACAGCTTGGCTTGTCTAAACCGACGATACGCAGCGATCTTTCTCTTCTTGTCATGACACAGTACTTGTCTGCGAAACCGAAGGTTGGATATTTTCCAGGTGAGCGTCTGACGGTTAAGGAACCGCTTCGAACGGCGCTTGTAAATATGAAAGTAAAAGATATTCAAAGTGTACCGGTCGTAATCAATGAAAATGCGACACTTCATGAAGCCGTCGTTGCTCTATTTTTAGAGGACGTTGGCACCCTGTTTGTTATTAACAAAGAAGGTAGACTTTCTGGCATTCTATCTCGAAAAGATATCCTGAAGATGACGCTTGGGAATCAGGATTTATCCGAAGTGCCTGTATGCATGATGATGACGAGAGCCGTGCAGATTGTTGCGGTCACACCCGAAGATCATGTTGTGGAGGCTGCACAGAAAATGATTAATTATGAAGTGGACAGTCTTCCTGTTATTCGAACATGGAATCAAGAGGATGGGTATGAGGTGGTTGGCAGAATAACCAAGACTACCATTACCAAGCTTGTCGTTCAGATCGCAGTAGAATAGGCCGCTGGAGGAGAAACTATGCAATTTGTTGCTATCTGCTCGGATTCACTCGGGGAAACCGCAGATCTTGTTGTGAGAGCTGCACTGCACCAATTTGAATCCTTGCAAATTCAGATTAAACGTTACCCGCAGATTCGCAGTGAGGAAGAGATTCGCGAACTGATGGAAGAAGTCCACCGGATGTCAGGGTTTGTTGCTTATACTCTCGTACAGCCTGAACTTCGTGAACTGATTAAAGAAGAGTCCATTCGGCTGAGTATCCGAACAGTGGATATTATGGGCCCCATGATGCAGGCATTTATCGATACTTTTCATGATTCCCCTACGCAAAGACCAGGGGTGCTTCACCGCCTGGATGAGGACTATTTTCGCCGCGTAGAAGCAGTCGAGTTTGCGGTAAAATGTGATGACGGCAAAGATACCAGTGCGATTCGAAAAGCGGATATTGTCCTTCTTGGTGTGTCTCGGACTTCGAAAACTCCGCTCAGTATTTTTCTGGCGCATAAAGGTTATAAAGTCGTAAATTATCCCGTTGTGCCAGAGATCAAACCTCCTGATCCGCTTAATGAAGCGATCAAGGGACAAGTCATCGGTCTTACGATGGACGCAGAACATCTGCTCAAAATTCGTACAGAACGACTGAAAGTCATGGGTTTACCGCACGGTTCCAATTATGCTTCACTCGCTAGAATTGTTGAAGAATTGGAATATGCATATACGTTGTTTGATCGGTTAGGTTGTCCTGTCATTAATGTCACAGACAAAGCGATTGAAGAAACGGCTGGAATGATACTTGGTTATATATGAAACCGCCTTCTGGCGGTTTTCTGCTTCTTTTGATACGATAATAGATAAAACAAATGGAAATAGGGGGAGCCGCTTGTTAACAACAATAGGAAACCAGAGTATTACGATAGAACCTTTTGGGGAAGAGCATGAACCATTTTATATGAAATTAAAAGAGTTAGCCAAGGTAGATGATCAGGAACATGTAAACCCGGCGAAGTCAGAAGTTGCTTTTGTTGCGCTTGCTGACGGAGTTCCAGCGGGCATGATTTTTACATATCATCGTCCGTTTCATCCCTACTGTACCTATATTTCACTTCTCGTCTTCCCTTCAAGTGACCGAATGTTGATTGCATCGAGATTGTTGGATTCTTTATCGGCGCACCGGATGGTGTACCCGCTCCAAATCTCCGTCTGGGAAACTGATTTTGCAATGAAGCAGGCACTTGTTAAGCAAGGGTTTTATGAAATTAGAAATACATATAAAGTACGTATTGCAACGCCTGAGAGTGGATTTATCAGAGATGAGGAATACTTTATGAGGCAACACTCCGATTATGAGGTGTTGTCACTGTCTGAATATCTAAAGAGGGAACAAGGTGAAGAAGAACTTGTACGCCTTGTGAAAAGAACCTACGAACATACGCACCGGGCAAATCCACCGGGAGTGTTCGATCTATCTCGCTGGAAAGCATTTCTATATGAGCAAGATTTGGATTCACAAGGTTCTTATGTTGTTCTCCATGCTACGAATGGTCGTTGTGCCGGATTTGCCTTGCTTCATTCTACTTCAGAGAACGGTGTGGCGGAACTCGGTTGGAGAGGTGTGGCATCTTCTGAACAATCCGATCTGATTCTGCTGCTTACACGAGAACAAATGACATACGCCGCTGAAAATGGAATCAAGCAGCTTGTTTGCGAAGTGGACAGTACAGATCCTTACCAAATGGAGTTGCTACATGTGTATCCGTTTGAACCTGCTCCAGCATGGGTTACTTATCATAGACAAAGATAATGACAGGAGTTGAATTTCTCATGGTGATCAGAGAACAAGCAGAACATTTTATCATGATTGAGCAACATGAACATGCTAGATTAAGCGGAGAAATTGCCAAACATCTGAAAGCCGAATACTTCATTCATGAGAAAGATAAACAAGATGTCATTTATGCAATCACAGAGCACGATCGTGGCTGGATTCGGCTTGATGCTGACCCCATCTGGAATGAAGTCACAAAAGCTCCCTATTATTTCGTCGATTATCCCTATGCGGTTAAGCTTAAAATGTACCAAGTAGGAATTCAAGAAGTTGAATTCGTTAATCCTTATGCTGGTTATTTAGTGAGTTACCATTTTTCTACCTTTCCCGATATTAAGAATGGAACCGATCCGTTCAGTATTTCTTTTAATCAGGAAGAGAAGCAGCGACAAGACCAGCTGGAACAACAACTGGGCTCAATTCAGAAGACGGAAATGAAACAGCATTACCACCTACTTCAATTGTGTGATGATCTGTCTCTCTACGTATGTATGAATGAACCGGGGGTAAGTAAAGATAAGGAACATCCATGGTTCCAGAATGGGCTTGGATCAGCGGCGGTACTTTTTCAAGAAGGAAAAGGATCCGTTCAAGCATTTTGGAAAGATGAATATACGGTGGAAGTGCAGCCTGCCCCATTCAGTAAGGCTTTTGAGACGGAGTTATTCTACCGAAAAGTAGCCAAAAAAGACATTCAAGATAAAGGATTGAACAAAGCTTTTCACGAAACAGAGCCGGCAGTTCAAAAAATAACGTACACATCATAATAACGGTATACATCGTAATATATGAGATTTTAAGAAAAGAAATGGCCCTTAACCGGTCGTTTCTTTTTTATTTCTTCGTACGTTTTCTTTCATTGAAATGGAAGGCGGATCAAAACAGTGTTATAATTAATCAAGCTTTTCGTAAACGAGAAATTAATTTTGATAAATGGGGTTGTGATTTTGAAAAAAACGATGAAGGGGCTTCAAGGGTCCTTATTTGTTGTTGTATTTGTTTTGCTATTGGCAAAGTTTGCCTTATTTCGTTTCTTTGTTTTTAGAGATTTATCATTGGACCGTGTAGGTGCAGATGCCCTAGCGATTCTTGTTATTCTGAGCCTATGGGAACTCATTAGTCCGCGCAGATGGAAAGGCAGTGCTTATTTTGTACTAAATACACTCTTTTCTCTTATTTTGTTCGCAGCAACGCTGTATAACGTGCAGTTTGGGTCTATACCTACTTACACCACGCTACTCAGCTTGAATCAGATTCCGCAAGTAGCAGGAAGTATTGGTATGCTCATTAAACCGATACATTTCTTGTTTTTTGTTGATGTAATCTTAATGGCAATTTGGTGGTTCTACCAACGCATGCAAGGTAAACGCCGATTGTATACGAAACAGCTTTCCCGGATCTCTATCGTTGCGGTCGGAGCCATTTGTGTTATTCTCTCCGGTTTAACGATTGCGAAAGATGGTACGATTGAGAATGAAACCGTTCGTGCAGATGAGCTGGGGTTTCTCAATTATCAAATAGCTGCTGCCATTCATGCGAAAGCAGAAAATAAGGCGATCGCCGCTGGGAACCTGCAAGAGACCATCAAAAAAGTGAATGATCTAAAGTCATCCTATCCTTATCAGACCTCGGAGAAGGACCCTGATGCGAAACCAGAAGGGTATGGGGCGATGAAAGGTAAAAATGTCATTGTCGTGCAGCTGGAATCTTTCCAACGGTTCCCGATCGGACAATCGGTAGAAGGTCAAGAAGTTACGCCGGTTCTGAATGAGCTTATCGGTGATAGTCTTTATTTTCCAAATGTATTCCAGCAAATTGGGCAGGGAAATACGTCGGACGCCGAATTTATATCGAACACATCCATTTATCCGCTTGGCACCATTGCCATGTCTACCGGTTATGGAGATCGCGTTCTTCCGAGTCTGCCGAGACTGCTGCAAAATGAAGGATATACAGCAGAGACCTTTCATGTGAACTCGGTTAGCTTCTGGGATCGAATTAAGATGTATCCTGCACTTCATTTTGATCAGTATTTTGATAAGCCTTATTTCAACAATGATAATTATAATGAGATGGGAGCTTCCGATGAAGAACTATTTCGTGTGGGAATTGAAAGGCTGGCAGATTTAAAAACACAGAACCAACCTTTTTATGCTCAGTTTATAACGGCTTCGAGCCATTCTCCTTTCAAAGTCAAACCGGAATTTGTGAAGTGGGATACACCTGCTTCTATTGAAGGAACAGCGCTTGGGGATTACCTGACATCACTGAATTACGCTGATTACGCGCTTGGAACATTGATTGATGGACTGAAAGAGCAAGGATTATGGGATGAAACAGTGCTTGTTGTTTACGGTGATCATTTTGGATTACAGAATCAAAGTACTTCTCCAGAAGAGGTCGAAGCAGCACTCGGTGTTCCATACCATGAACAGGTTAGCAGATTTAATATTCCTTTAGTTATTCATGTACCCGGGATGGAAGGGCAAGAAATTGAGACGGTTGGCGGTCAGATGGATATTCTGCCTACGGTCAGCAATCTGTTCGGTATTTCACTTGAGGACACTAAATTTACCGCTTTCGGTCAGGATCTGCTGAATGTGGATCAAAATGTGATTGGCATGCGCTATTACTTGCCAACGGGTTCTTTCTTTAATAATGATATTATGTTTATTCCAGGGACTGGGTTTGAAGATGGAACCGCAATTTCACTTGAAACGCTGGCTCCTGTAGAAGACATTGAGAAGTATAAGTCAGACTATGATTACATCATGCAGCTCATGAAGTTGTCTGATGAGTATGTGAAGCTACTTCCGAAACGCGGGTTATAAAAAGAATCGTAAAGGCACCGTATAATAGGTACGGTGCCTTTTGTCAGGAGAAAATGAAGAAATGAGGAGAAGAACGGATGATCAAAAATGAAAAGATCAAAGCATCAGAAGTACATGTGACGGGTCTAGATGGAGAAGATCTCGGACTTATGTCGACAACAGAAGCGTTGAAACTAGCAAAAGAATTAAAAGTGGACTTAGTATGCACCTCACTCATGACAAGCCCGCCGCCTTGTAAACTGATTGGAGCAGGAGCAGCGAAACAGGAAGCACTGGCTGAGAAACGGAAGGACAGAGCACCAAAGACGAAGGAGATCAGGCTGACACCTCATATTGAGGAGCATGATTATGATACCAAAAAAACGCAAATGGAACGGATTCTAAAGACGGGTGATATTGTAAAGCTGGTTGTTAAGATCCAAGGAAAGCAAGGAGAAGCGGCTAAGAAATTGCTTGAAGACTTAATTCGGGATGTAAAACCTTGGGGGAAACCGAGTACTGGAATTCAGCTTAGCGGTAAACAAGCGGTTGTAGAATTACATCCTTAAAAAAATGTTGTTAAATACAAGGTAGAGTTATTGGAATACAGATGATTTAACGCTATAATCTTAAAAGGACTTACATCCTTAACGGATGATCTAAAATATGAACTTACTCTAACAATTATCGGAGGTTACTTTTCATGGAGAAAACTTTAATCTTTGGCCACAAAAATCCGGACACGGATACGATTTGCTCTGCACTTGCATATGCTGATCTGAAAAACAAACTGGGCATAGAAGCAGAGGCAGTACGTCTCGGCGAGGTGAACGGTGAAACTCAGTATGCGCTTGATTACTTTGGTGTTGTTGCACCGCGTTTCGTAGAGACTGTAGCGAATGAAGTAAACAAAGTAATTTTGGTAGACCATAATGAACGTCAGCAAAGTGTAAGTGATATTGATCAAGTACAAGTTACGGAAGTTATTGATCATCATCGTATTGCAAATTTTGAGACAAGCCATCCGTTATACTATCGTGCGGAACCAGTAGGCTGCACAGCAACTATACTTAATAAATTGTATAAAGAAAATAAGGTAGAGATTTCTAAGCCTATTGCTGGTTTGATGTTATCTGCTATTATTTCGGATTCACTCTTGTTTAAATCTCCTACTTGCACAGATCAAGATGTGGCTGCTGCTGAAGAACTCGCTGCGATTGCTGGCGTAGACGCGAAAGTATATGGTCTGGATATGTTAAAAGCAGGTGCAGATCTAAGCAAGAAGTCAATTCCTCAACTGTTGACCCTAGATGCAAAAGAGTTCCAAATGGGCAGCTCCAAAGTGGAAATTGCACAAGTAAATACAGTAGACGTGAATGATGTACTTGCAAAACAAGAGGAACTTGAAGCAGCTATTTCTGCAAATGTTCAAGTGAAAAACTTGGATCTGTTCCTTTTTGTAATTACTGATATTCTGAATAATGATTCTGTTGCTCTTGCCATCGGTGAAAAAGCGGATGCGGTAGAACGTGCTTACGGTGTACAACTTATTGAGAATAAAGCAGTACTCAAAGGTGTAGTATCTCGTAAATCTCAAATTGTTCCTGTTCTTACAGAAGCATTAGCATAACATAAATATATACAAAACCCTCTGACTACTGTCAGAGGGTTTTGTATATATTTATTGTATTTTAGAACGAAACCGTAGGTTCATGTTCTATACTATTTTCAGCGATTTCTGGTGCTTTCTTAAATTCTACTTTCTTCACTCGGTTGCGTCCCACTTCTTTGACGGTAAAGAGGAGACCTTGATGAAGATGCGTTAGACCTGGTCTCGGGTTAAGCAAGATGGTATATAACCATCCACCAATAGTATCCGCAGTTTCCAGATCGAAATGTATTCCCGTCATATCTGCGATTTGATCAAGCTGGATTTTTCCATCTACAATGTAGTGAAGCTCCCCAAGTTGTTCAATTTCCTTGCGTTCTTCAGAGTCAAATTCATCTCGAATTTCGCCAACGATTTCTTCGAGAATATCTTCTATCGTGACAAGCCCGGCTGTCCCACCAAATTCATCTACTAAAACGGCGAGATGAACTTGTTCTTTCTGCATTCGTTTCAACAGATCATTAACGGCTGTTGCTTCAGATACGGTCAGAACGGGATGCATAAACTGTTTGAGATCAAGACTTTTACCTTCCTCATAATTAAGGAACATTTGTTTCGTATTAATCATACCTATAATCTGATCTTTGCCTTGATCGGCAACTGGAAAGCGTGTGTATTGTTCTCTACGGATAATTTCCATGTTCTGATCAAACGTATTATTCGTATATAGACAAACCATGTCGGTACGAGGGATCATAATTTCTTTCGCTAATAAATCGTCAAAAGCAAAAATACGATTTACATATCCGTATTCTGTATTATTTATTTTTCCGCTCTGATAGCTTTCAGATAGAATAATTTGTATTTCTTCTTCAGAGTGAGCATCTTCATGTTCACTTGCTGGTTTTAATCCGAAGAGTCGAACCAAGCCATTGGCAGATCCGTTTAGAAGCCAAATAAAAGGATACATGATTTTATAGAACAACATAATTGGTCTTGCAACCAGGAAGGTCACAGTTTCTGCTTTCTGAATAGCCATTGTTTTCGGAGCGAGTTCACCCACAACGACATGCAAGAAGGTAACGATAGCAAAGGCAGTAATGAAGGAAACGATGTGGCCAATTTCTGCAGCGATGCCGAATCGTTCAAACAACGGTTCAACCATTTTTGCTACAGTAGGCTCACCGAGCCATCCAAGTCCTAAAGCTGTTATCGTAATACCAAGCTGACACGCAGACAAGTATCCATCCAGATTGGATGTCACTTTCTGTACGGCAAGTGCACCTCTACGTCCTTCCAGTACTAATTGATCAATTCGGCTCGGTCGCAACTTAATAATGGCAAATTCAGTAGCTACGAAGAAAGCCGTTAGCGCAATTAATACGACAAACAAAAACAAATTCAGTCCTATGTCATCCATTAGACGTCTTCACAATCCTTTATAATATATTTTAAGTTCATATGAACTAGTATACAGAACTTATCATTGGGTGAGCAATGGTCAATATCGTCTGGTTTAGTTGATTTATGGCGTTTAAGGTCTGAATTGATGAACTTTATATCCTTTTGCGCTCCCTTGCACTCCTTTACAAGGGATAGCGTGTCACGTAATATTAGTCCATATGATTTGATAGGATTATTATTACAAAAATATAGGAGGTCCGTGAGATGACAGAGTTATTCACCCTTACTCGTAGCGAAATGGCACAACTGCTGCTGTCCATCGAAGGACATCATAAGATAACACCACTAGAACTGCTGCAAAAAGCGTGGAATGAACACCATAAGTCTGACGTAGATCAGAGAACTACATATGCAGCATTCTTATCCACTTCGCTTCCTCCCATCTTAGAGAAATTAATTAAAGGCAATCGAACGGCTGGTTTCTCCCTCCAAGAGATTGCTTCACTCGCTCAAATGATTGAATATTCAAATACATCCCTTACTTCGATGCAAAATTGGGTGAAGCGGGATTTCAAAGAGTATTTTTCTTCACCGAAGATCGGGAAAAAATATTCCATTCATCAAGCTGCACTCCTCTTTATTATAGATGATTTAAAAGCAGTTCTAGACTTCGATTCTATCCGCAATCTGTTCAAGGGGGTTTTTATTGATCCTGAGCGGGACGACGATGATTTATTAAATCCGCTGATCTTGTACAACACGTATGCGGATCTTTTTGAACAGTTAGACTGTGAGAAGGAGCGTTTTATTCACACGGATCGGGCAGCAGAAGCACAGGTACTGACGGCAGCTGATGAGATAGTGCAATCTTTCTCCTATTTAACGGAAAGACAACATCTTATCGTGAGGAATATCATTTTCATTGCCACCTTATCCATACAAACAACATATTTACATTCCCTTTCTAAACGATATTTGAATGCAACCTTATTTTTATAAGGATATGAATGACGAAGAATAAAAAGCCGGTATTTTTATAAATACAGGCTTTTTTTACTTATGCAAAATGATGGGAGAGGATATTTATTTAAAATATGAATCTTTTGTAACCTTAGTTTGGAGTAAGGTAAAAAGAGGTAACTATTAGAATAGATACAATTGGTAGGTGAAGGAGGCGGCCACATGTCAGGGCCTTTAACAGACAGTAAAGTCTGGAAGAGCATCTTTCAGAATGCACCCATTCCGATGGCCATGGTTGTTGGTGATAAGGGAATAATATGTAAAGTGAATAAAGCGTTCGAAAAATGGGCTGAACTTTGTTCAGAAAATTTGCTCTCTAAATCTTTTATACATATATTAGGTTTACAAGACATGGAATATATTAATTTTAAGCAGATCGCTAACGAACTAGAGACAGGCAGCGAGGATTCAGTACAATACAAAGTTCTGCTAAACAAGGAGCGTCTCAAATCTAAAGAAGTACAGCTCCACTTCTCACTATTGGAGGATTCGGATCAGGAAGACTCTTGTTTTATTGTTCAGGCCGTTTCCCCAATGAAAGACTTAGCAGCGGAAAGAGAATTGGAAGAATCAAAATCTCTGTTCAAATATAATCCATTAGGAGTAGCTTCTATGGACCTCAGCGGCCATTTACTGCGGGTAAATGAAGGGCAGTGTAAGATAACAGGTCATACGGTAGAAGAGCTTCTTACAGACCGATATACTCCACTGATTCATCCTGATTATATAGAGAAGACCGATTATCACTTTTCTATGGCTTCCCAAGGGATCCCGCAATCGTACCATATTCGTATGCTTCATAAAGAGGGGCATACCATTGAAGCAAGTGTAATCAATGTTCCTACTATTCTAAACGGTAAGGTGGTAGGTGTTTATGGTATTACTAGCGACATCACAGAAAGCAGACGGTATCTTCAGGAAATCGAGAATCTTAGCAACCAACTTGAACTTATTTTTAATGCAGTAGATGAATGTATATTTGGCGTAGATTATGAGGGACATTTGACTTATTTGAATAAAAAAGGGGCCGAACTGCTCGGCATATATCAAGAGGAAGCGATCGGTCTTAAGCTTACGAATCAATTTTTGCAATTTAATGAAAATCATTATCCCTACACACCAGAAAAGATGCCAATATATGAAAGTATTCTGTCTGGGGAAAGTCACTGCGTAAAAGAAGAGATTTTTGGACGCAAAGACGGAAGTACGTTTATTGCTGAGTATCAAGTCACTCCATTAATCGATCGGGGTGAACGTAAAGGTGCAGTCGTCGTGATTAGAGATATTACCTCTATCAAAGAGATTATGAAGGCAAAAGAAGAAGCGATTCATGCAGACCGGGCCAAATCCGAATTTCTTGCGATGATGAGTCATGAACTGCGGACACCAATGAATGGGATCGTGGGGATGACTTCTTTATTAATGGATACAGATCTCGATGATGAGCAAAAGTCATATACAGAGATTATTGCCAGCAGCAGCAACACACTCATGCAAATGTTTGGGGAACTGCTTGATTTTAGTAAGATCGAAGCCGGGAAAATAGAAGTGGTTCATGAGCCATTTTCCTTAACGGAAGCACTTCGAGAGGTTCATGATTTATTTATCGCTTCAGCAGAAGAGAAAGGTATACGGCTTATACAAAATTATGATGAGGATATCCCGGAAATCTTCTTAGGGGATGTAACCAAAATCAAGCAAGTTTTAATTAACTTAATCAGTAACGGAATTAAATTTACGAATGATGGAGAAGTGATTATACAAATTGAACAAATGAACACTCACTTGACTAATCGAAAATTACTTGTATTTCAAATTCAAGATACAGGTATTGGAATTCCACTTCATAAACAGCATGAATTGTTTCAATCCTTCTCCCAGTTAGATGCTTCCATTAATCGAAAATACGGTGGAACCGGTCTCGGACTGGCCATTTCAAAACGTTTGGTTGAAGTGATGGGAGGTACGATCAGCGTCAGTAGTGATGAAGGGAAAGGAGCTACCTTTCAATTTCTACTGGAGCTGGATATAGTCTAAAAAAAAGAAGAATTTAAAAAGGACAGTCTTAACCTCGTTCTCGTTAGAGAAAAGTCGGACTGTCCATTTCTTTTTTTATTATTCGTTCCATCCGCCTATAATACTAGAGAGCAATATGCACTCCTCATCCTCTAACTCAGCGATGCATCGGATGTTCTCATGATCTTCTGGATCTGTGCAGTAAATTTCACGACGTCCATCTTCATGGTGAACGATAATGAAATTTGAACCTGATTTGGTTTCCAGTTGATATTTCATACCTACACCGGGCAAAGTGGATTTGAGAAGTTCCATGGGAATAATCCCCTTTCTAAGCTATAATTCGATTTGCTGTTATTCACACTCAAAGCCGTATTGTACTATCAGGTGTCTTCGAATGCAAGACGAAAAGAAGGAAAGGTACATAATAGCAGGTTTTCCTAGGCAGAGATTCCGATTTTTAATGATAATTTTGATAACACTGCTTTTTAGGAAGGATTTTCGATGATTATAATGAAATAGAACTGTGTATACATAAATTAACAACATAGAGTATTTATTCTTCTTATACACCCTTTATAAGTTTTACCTCCCTAATAACCATCTTCTAAGACCAACCTTCATGGTGTTACCTCTACAATGTTTGATCTTCTAATGTCCAGTCACAGGCATCTTCAATATGTTATTTGTTTATTTCTACTCACTTTAGCAGCAGTTATACAATTTTACATCTTGAGGAGGCTTTTCCATGAACAAAAAAGAAGTGGTAGCTATGTTACTGGCCGGAGGTCAGGGTAAACGATTAAAAGGGCTGACGAAGACTTTGGCTAAACCTGCTGTTTATTTTGGGGGTACTTACCGCATTATTGATTTTCCGCTGAGTAATTGTGCAAATTCGGGAATTGATACGGTAGGTGTATTAACACAGTTTGAGCCTTTGGTGCTTCATTCGTATGTAGGGATCGGCAGTGATTGGGATTTAAACCGCCGAAATGGAGGCGTGTTTGTTCTTCCGCCACATGAGAGAGAGGGGAGTAATAACTGGTACAGAGGTACGGCAGATGCGATCTATCGTAATCTGAATTTTGTTGACCAGTTTGAACCAGAACATGTGCTTATTTTATCAGGTGACCATATCTACAAGATGGACTATGATGCCATGCTTCGATATCACAAAGACCATGATTCGGACTGCACGATCTCGGTCGTTGATGTACCCATGCATGAAGCAAGCCGGTTTGGCATTTTGAATACAAAAAATAATTATGAGATTTATGAGTTTGAAGAGAAGCCCGAACATCCGAAGAGTACGCTAGCATCCATGGGAGTATACATGTTCAGATGGTCTGTCCTTAGACAACATCTTCTTGAAAGTGAACAAGATCCGGATTCCACCTATGACTTCGGTCATGATATTATTCCACTGCTTCTAAAGAATGAGAAGAAGCTGTACGCTTATCCATTCAGCGGTTACTGGAAAGATGTAGGGACGATTAAGAGCTTATGGGAAGCGAATATGGATCTGTTAAGCGACGACCCTCCGCTGAATTTAAATGATCCGCAGTGGCGTATCTATTCACGTAATCCGAATGAACCGGCGGGCTATATTGGCACAAAAGGGAAGGTACGTAACAGCATCGTGAATGAAGGCTGCATTGTCGAAGGGGAAGTCAGCAAATCGGTATTATTTTATGGGGTAGAGATCGGGGAAGGAAGTGTGATTACGGACTCAGTAATTATGCCTAAAGTGAAAATAGGGAAGAATGTTAGGCTTCACAAGGCGATTGTAAGCGAAGGAACGATTATCGAAGATTACTCCGTTGTTGGGGGTAATGGAGATCAAGAAGATGAAATATTACTGATTGACGAAACATATCGACAACATACTTATGGACTTAGCTAAATATGAATGAGGACGGTGACCGAGTATGCAACAACTCATGGGTGTAGTAAACCTGGATCAAGAGCTCGATTTAATGAATGAATTAACGTATTTTCGTTGCGGTGCTGCCGTTCCTTTTGCAGGTCGGTATCGTTTAATCGATTTTGTATTGTCAAATTTAATGCATTCTAACATTCATCATACCGCGCTATTTGTACGCCGGAAGTATCGGTCGCTACTTGATCATTTGGGGCAGGGAGCTCCATGGGATCTAGATCGCAAACACGGGGGACTCTTTATACTTCCGCCCGACTGGAATGATCCTACGGACCGTTCCAAAGGCGATTTACAGCATTTTCATAATAATCGTGATTATTTTCTTCGAGCAAAAGGCACCCATATTATTCATACGGGCAGTCAGCATATTTACTCTATGGATTATCGTGAAATGTATCAGTTTCATATCTCTCAGCAAGCCGATGTCACTCTTCTTTATAAAAAAGTAGATGAGATCCTTCCTGAACATGAATCCTGCGTACGGGTCGATGTGGACGGTGTGAAAGTTACCGGAATTCATCAAGAAGGAGACCATCCTAATATATATCTTGGTGCCTTTATTATGGAAAAACAATTGTTTTTGAAATTAGTGGATCATTGTATTGCCCATGGTCAAGATTACTTCTTCCGTGACGGTATCCAAGATAATTTGCATAACTTAAACGTTGCTGCTTTTGCTTTTGATGGCTATCATACCGTAATTAACTCGATTGAAAGCTACTATCGCAATAGTATGGATTTACTCAATCAAGAACAATATCAACGTTTGTTTAAACAAAATGAGATTCATACCAAAATCAAATACGAACCGCCGACTAGGTTTCTGGATAATGCGGAAGTAAGCAACTCTTTAATAGCTAATGGCTGTATTATTGGAGGACAGGTCGAGAACAGTATTATTTTTAGAGGAGTTAAAGTTCATAAAGGGGCACAAATTCGGAATTCGATCATCATGCAAAAGTGTGTAATTGAGGAGAATGCAGTGCTTGAGAATGTAATTCTTGATAAAGATGTACATTTAACGGCAGATCGCACACTGATCGGTGACGCTAAGCAGCCTTATGTCATTGCCAAAAGCAGCCAAATTTAAAATTACTAAAAAGGTCGGAGGAGTAATCCTCTGACCTTTTTTATATTGAATTTCTGAAGTTTCATAATCGTGATGGCAGTTTATATGTATACTATAAGCCGGCCTTTTTCGCAGCTGATGAACTAAGTACACGCTTAGCACCATAATATTTTGAGCTCCAATAACCCTTATTAATGGGTGTAATGGCAATACCTTTAGAGGAGGTAGCGGAGACAAAATTGTTATTACTTAGGTATATGCCAACATGCGAGATACCTTTACCGCTTGTATTAAAGAATACAAGATCGCCTTTGGTAAGAGCGGATTTTTTCACTGATGTGCCTTTTTTATATTGTTGCTTCGAACTATGGGGTAAAGATACACCTAGTTTTTTATATACATAACGAGTAAACCCAGAGCAATCAAACCCTGAGAGTGTGGTACCGCCGTATTTATAAGGAACACCAACTGTTTTATTTACTGTGGTAGAAAGTACAGAAGCGGAAGCTTGCCCGAGTCCTGCTGTGAATAGTAATGATAGTCCTAATGCTGCTGCTGCGAGTTTCTTTTTCAAAATGTAATACTCCTTCCAATGCCTGCGAGGTTAGCTAAGGATTCGGTTGAAGGTACCCTATGATCACTCTGTTTCGAGATCAATTCACCCATGGTAGGCGGGTCCCCCGCTTCTTAGGTGCGTAAGAATTCGGCGGTTATCGTGATTGCACCTTGTATATTCATGATAATGATAACAATTAGTTACAAAAATAATTACGAAAATGTTACTTTCTCTACAACGAATTTTAACATTGGCAGAATGAATTATCAACCTGATTTTGCTAATTTCGTTATCATTTTTTCGGATTTATCACGCTTTTGTGAACAATGGTGTTGGTTAACCCTTATTAGCAGAATTATTGGAGATGTTTTAATACCGACTAATTTACTTAGCAACACGATAAAAGAGGCCCGGAAGCATTAAAATAATGCTCTCGGGCCTTTCATTTCTCCTTATTCATCGTGCTCAGTAAAGACAATTTCATAGACATTAGATACCACTTTAAAGGAGTGTATCCGATTATTAAAGTCATAAGTGCAAAGTGCCTGGATCGTGTCGGAAAACACATATTCATCCCGTCCCCGCGAGGGTCTAAAGAGCGGAAGCACTTGCATATGCAGTGTGTAGATAATCTTAATTACTTCACTAGGCTGAATATCTGTAATTTGTACTGTCTGTTGCTCCATCTCAGAATCTGTTAGCTCACGTTTACGATCAGACGACTGAATAATGCCATTTAGGATCGTAGACACACCCGGAGCAGGTAAGGTGAGAAACAAATCTGCTTTCGTATTTCCTAAATTCTGAACGGTTAGCTCAAAAAGAATGTCGTCGCCTGGTTCCACGAACTTCGGTGAGGTGCGGACATGAAGTATTATGCGCGGAGCATAGAAAAAAACAGGAGTAAGAGCTAGTGTTGTCAGTCGAACGGATCTCCCATCATTAATTCGAAATGTGTAAGTCAGCAGTGAGCGGTTCATCCATTCTTCAGCAGGGACAATGGAATTAGGGATCACAGAAACTGACGATTCAAATGTAATGTATATGCTGGCGTGTGGAATTAAGGTGCCTAAAGGAAGTCCGGTATCTAAAGAAACCTCAGGGCGAAGAATGCCGTTTATTTTTACTGTACCTGGAACCAGGTTGAGCTCTGAGGCTTGAAGTAAGTCATAGACTGCTTGGACAGGAACTTCTCCTTTATTTTGGATAAGCACTTCATATATAACGGTATCTTCATAGGTTACTTGATTAGGAGTTATGTTTACGGAAATTGATAACAACGGTTCCACATAGGAGATAGATACCGGGTTTGAACGAATTGTAATTTCTTCTCCCTGATTGATATAAAGTAACATTGCAACACTCGTAAGAGGAGTTGAAGTTGTCTTTTTCCCTATTTTCACCTGATACGATATTTGTGTCGTTGAGTTTGCGGCAACGAAAGGTAATGTAATACCTGCAGATGGATCAAGTTCAGGGGCGAGGAGACCATCAATGACTACACTGCCTGGAAGAAAACGCATCTCACCTACCAATGATGTGCTAACTACTGCATTTCTGATGTCATCTTTGCCTGTATTTGTGATTTGGATAAGAAAAGTGAGGGTATCTCCCTCAAAAGTCTGATTCGTATTGGCATAATAGTAGATTGATAATTGAGAGGGAGATAGGTATAAGGTGACTGGATTAGAGATGAGCTCTTTGGTAATGAGACGACCATCCATCGCTTGGAATGTATAGCTAGCTGTGGCCACATTGATCAGCGTTAAAGAATCAGGAATGCTGCTTACAATGATCTGGAACTGAATCGCAACTTTCTTATTGATCGGCAAGATCCCGATTTGCAGACCCTCTCGGGGATTCGCCCCTGGTATAGGTACGCCATCTTTCAAGAGGCTGTTAGGAATAAAGGAAGTACCCTCCGGTAGCGTATCGGTTAGCGTAACCTCTGCAGGGGCATTCCCTGTATTCTCTATTTCAATCTGATACGTAACGATGCTGTCGAGCGTCACTTGTTCCACTGAAGCACTTTTTTTTAGTGTGAGAATGGCACCTGTTAACGGAATAGATACCATGTTGGAATAAGATACACCTTCAAAGCGGCCGGAAGCAAAACGGACAGAAGATTGATTGTTTAATACATAATTCCTTCTATCCTGCGAATTCATATCGTAACGACCTGTACTTGGAATGTAATTGTTGAGAAAGCTCCTTCTTGAATGGTCCCAACCGTAACACCTGTATTTGGATTGGCATTAGGTCTAGCGTTTCCATCCACAATTACACTTCCAGAAATAAACTCAGTACCAGCAGGCACGGGGTCTACCATGACGACATTTTCAACTTCTACGATTCCATTATTGGTAATAACTACGGTATATGTGATGGTATCGCCAACAACAGCATCTCCTGTAGATGTCGTTTTTATAACCGTTACATTTGGTGATGAGACAGGGATCACGAGCGGGTTAGAACTAAAAGTGCCGCCGAGCAATCGTCCATCTGGGGGTGCGTAAGAAAACGTTCCAAATGCTTGATTGATCAGTTGTTGTAATTCTGGAAGAGTGTCAACGACAATCTGTAAAGTTACGGTAATATTGATATTCGATCCAGGAGCTACATTTCCGAGAGGAATACCTGTTTCCGGATTCACCCCAGGCTGAGGGACTCCATTGATGAGTACACTATTCGGAACCAAAACGGCTCCATCAGGTAAGTCATCCGTTAAAGTGACAATTCCCGGTAAATTACCTGTGTTCGTGAGATTTAAGAAATAGGTTACGGTATCGCCTACCGTCACGTTTGAGGTGCTGGCTGTTTTTAGTAATTGAAAAATAGGCTGGTAGATCGGGATGCTCACTGTGTTGGAATAGGAAGCTCCAGTAAAAGCACCGGAGGTAAAACTAACGGAAGTACGGTTTTGGATTGTGTAAGGAGCACTAGGCAGCGTATTTACGGTCACGTCGAAAGTTACGGTCACTGCACTGCCGGGTGCAATCGTACCTAGGTTAATTCCGCCCGCCGGATTTGCGTCTACTCGAGGACTGCCGCCAACAGTAACACTTCCGGGTACAAAACTACTTTCGATCGCTAACACATCAGACAATACAGCATTATTTACATTCGCAATCCCGTTATTCGTAACAAGGACGCTATATGTGTAGGTGTCACCAACGACTGCGGTTGCTACAGAGGCTGATTTCACGAGTGTAATATTTGGTGAGGAAACAGGTATTTGCAATAAATTACTGACAAAAGAACCATTCAGTGTTCTACCATCAGGCAAGGTATAAGTGAAGGTTGAAGCCGCTTGATTGCTTAATTGTTGACTGACCGGCAATGTATTAATGACCACAGAGAACATAACGGTGGCTGTAGATGACACAACACCGACGGACATACCTGCTGCCGGATTTGCTCCTGGAACCGGAGCACCATTCAGAATAACACTGTTCGGAATAAGTGCTGTACCTTCTGGTATGAGATCGGTTAGAACGACGTTACCGCCATAATTACCTATATTCGTATACGTGATCGAATACACTACGATATCTCCGACCGTAGCATTGATCGTGTTAGCTGTTTTGACAGCTGAGAGAATAGGGCTATATACAGGTGTGTTTACGGTATTCGAAAATGTGCTGCCTGAGAATGTACCGGAAGTAAAGGTCACGATTGCACGATTTTCGATTTGCGACAAAGAGGTAGTAGGAATCGAGTTGATACGGTATTGAAAAGTAATGTTGACCGTAGATCCTGGAGTTATACTCCCGATCGTCACCCCAGTAGAAGGGTTCGCAGTAGGACGCTGGATTCCGTCTACATACACACTTCCGCTAACAAACGAAGTCGATGCAGGAAGTGCATCGGTAACAATCACATTATTTACAGTATCGATACCATTGTTCCCGACGGTTACCGTATACGTATTGACATCCCCCACAGTAAGGGAAGTGAATGAAGATAATTTAATAGCTGTCACATTAGGAGCCGAAACGGTAACTACGGAGATATTAGAAGAAACATTTCCGCCGAGTGTTCTGCCCGAAGGCAATGTGTAGGAGTAATTGACAAAAGATTGATTACTCAAGAATTGTGGACTCGGAAGCGTATCTATGACGACAGAAAAGGTAACTGTACTCGAGGTCCCTGGGGTAATAGTGCCTGATACAATGCCTAGGGAAGGATCGGAACCAGGTGATGGAAGTCCGTTGATTAATACACTGTTTGGAACAAATGAGGTACCCGCAGGAATCGTATCTGTTAGATTGATTGTTGCACTATAGTTACCTGTATTACTGACCGTAATATTGTAAGTGAGTGTATCACCAACGGTGGCATTGATTTTGCTTGCAGATTTAACAGCCGTAAGAGCCGGGTTATATACGGGAATGATCGGTGCATTAGAGAAGGTAGTACCTGCAAACACTCCTGATGTAAAACTCACGGATGCTGAACTATTAATTTCAGGTGGAGTTGGTACGGAATCAACCCTGACATTATAAGTAACGGTAGCAGAAGCTGCGGCTGCTATTCCTCCCAATCCAATTCCATCTACCGGACTTGCTATTGGATTCGGGCCGCCATTAATCGTGACACTACCCGGAATGAAGGTTGTTCCCGTTACTGGATCTGATAAAAGTACATTTTGTACATCATCGATTCCAAGATTCGTAACCGTTACTGTAAAGGTAATAATATCTCCTACGGAAACATCAGCAAGTGAGCTTGTTTTGGTAACGAGTACATTTGGTGATGATACAGGGAAACTAACTGTGTTGGATAAGGCGGTTCCTGTTAATGTCCGATTATCAGGAGTGGTAAACGTAAAGGTAGATGAAGCTTGATTCGTAATGAGCTGTGGTGAGGGAAGCGATGTAATTGTAACGGAAAAAGAAAGACTGGAAGTTGCACCAGCTGCAATTACCCCAGCACTAACTCCATCAATGATGGATACGCCAGGTATGGAAATTCCATTAACAAGAACACTGTTTGGAGCAAAGGTAGTTCCTGCAGGGATGGTATCTGACACGATAAGTGCAGCGGGTAGATTCCCTGAGTTTGTAGCCGTTATTGTATATACCACAGTATCGCCTACGGTAGCATTGTTCGTATCTGCTGTTTTTGTGAGTGAAATTTGCGGTTGAGTCACAGGGATCTGCGTTTGATTCGATGTTGATGTGCCTGAAAAAACACCTGATGTAAAACTAACCGTTGATTGGTTATTAATTTGTGAAGGTACAGCCATGGTTACATTCACCTCAAATGTAACGACAGCACTTGCCCCGGGGGCTAGACTGCCGATTGGAATGCCGGATAGAGGAGATCGATCTGGAGCAAGGACTCCGCCGATCACCACACTCCCGGGTACAAAAGAAACGTTTTGCGGTAATCCATCGCTGACAATGACATTGGTGATCGTAGAGGGTCCATTGTTAGTAATCGTTGTAGTGTAGGTAACTCTATCACCTACTACAGTCAGAGCGGTAGAAGCGGATGTGACCACAGAGACATTTGGAGCCGATACTTGAATTACAACACTGTTAGATGTAGCACTTCCAGACAGCACACGGCCTGAAGGAGTTTGATAAAAGTACAAAGCAGTTGCCTGATTTAGGATCTTCTGTGATGGAGGCAGTGAATTTATCGTTACGAGGAAAGTAACGATGGTCATCCCACCTACAGGTACATCCGAAACCAAAAAACCACTCACAGGATTGGCGCCTGGAGCAGGCACACCTCCGATCACCACACTATTAGTCACAAAGCTGACTTCAGAAGGTAATACATCTGTTAATGTTAGTGAGGTAACCGTGTTGCCCGAATTGCTGATTTGTATCGTGTAAGTCAGTGTGTCTCCAGCTGTAGCGAGCGCTGTATTCGTACTTTTCACAAGGGAAATCGCAGCGCTATAAACAGGAATCGTCACTGTATTCGATGTGGAGGAACCACTGAATGATCCGCTTGTAAAAGCAGCAGAAGCTTGATTTGCAATCGCTCCGGAAGCAGGTAAAGAAGTTACTTTTAGCTGATAGGTTACCAAGGAAGAGGATTGAGCCGCAAGCGGACCAACCGCAATCCCGTTAGAGGGTACCGCTGTACTTACAGCAACTCCATTAATACGAACTGAACCGGTTACAAAGGAGGTTCCTTCGGGAGTGATATCCGATAAAATAATGGAGCTTACGGTTCCAGACCCGGTGTTACTTACTGTGATGCTGTAAGTGATGACATCATTTATCGCCGCTTCAGCAGTATTGGCTACTTTAACCAAGCTAATATTGAGGGCTGACACAGGAATAGATACCGTATTAGAAGAAAGAGAACCACTTTGTGTACGACCACTAGGTAATGTATAGGTGTAATTAATCGCTGCCGTATTCGTGATGGTTTGCGGCGTTGGCAGAGAAATGACCTGAAGCTGGAAAGTGACAGTGCTTGTAGTATTCACTCCAAGCATGCCGATGGAGAATCCATTTGCAGGATTTGCTCCAGGAATAGGAGCTCCATTGAGCGCTACACTCCCTGTAACAAAACTTGTTCCAGGGGGGATGTTGTCAGTAATCTGAACTTGAGCTCCTATGTTTCCTGTATTCGTAAGCCCAAGTGTAACTTCAAGTAGATTACCAATGGCAGTACTTGTAGTGTTAAAGCTTTTTAAGGCAGAAATAGTAGGAACGTATATGGGCGTTGAGACAGTACTAGAAACAACGTTTCCTGTAAAACTGCCCGAACTATAGGAGATACTCGATTGATTCGTGATCTGACTTGTCGAAGGGACTGAAGTTACAAGCGCTTGAAAAGATACCGTAGTTGTTCTACCGCTCTGTAAGCTGCCTATGGAAATACTACTTGCGGGATTTGCATTAGGTCGAACAACACCTTCTACCGTAAAACTTCCCGAAATAAAGTTTGTGCCTGCGGGGCTGGCATCTGTAAACACGATATTCTGTAGAGTGGCCAGACCATTATTCGAAATTACGGAAGTATATGTGATCGTTTCTCCTACGGATGTATCCGTTACATTTGCTGTTTTTGTAACGCTCACATTCGGTCTGGTCACAGGGATAGATAAGGTGTTAGATACGGCTGATCCGCTGATTGTTCTTCCATCAGGTGGCTGAAATGTATAAGAAATACTTCCTTGATTGACGAGACTGGGCGGTGCAGGGAGTGAGTTAACAACCACTTGGAAAGTAACATTGGTTGTGCTTTTAAGAGCTAGGGTTCCTATATTTACACTCGTAGTAGGATCCGCTCCGGAGATCACCGTTCCGTTCACTCGAAAGCTGCCAGGGACAAATGTGGTGCCCGCAGGAATGATATCGCGATAAGTTACAGCTGCTCCTATATTCCCAGTGTTAGCTATGGTTGCGGTATAGGTCACGGTATCTCCTACAGTGGCATTTGTTGTGTCTGCTGACTTGACTATCGTGAACAGCGGATCATAAACAGGTATAGATAGGTTATTGGAAGGAATGACACCTGTGATCGTACCTCCCCCAGCAACACTTTGGAAAGTGAAAGCCGTATTCGCTGAATTTGAGATCGTTTGATTCGCTGGAGTAGAGCTGACTGTGGCTCTGTATGTAATTGTTATTGAACTGCCAAAATTCAAGGTTCCAATCGGGACACCGCTAAGTATATCGAAGGTTGGTCTTGATGTTCCAGCAACAACTACACTTCCAGGTACAAAGGTAACGCCAGAAGGGAGGACATCCGTTAGTACGACACTCGCAGCATTGGCGGTTCCTGTATTCGATACAACAACAGTGTAGGTATAGGTGTCACCTAAGACTAAACCTGTTGCAGAAGCGCTTTTAACGACACTAATGGTAGGGGAATTGATATTGATCTGAATTGCATTCGCGTTAATAATGTATACATCACCGGAAGTTGTAAGATTTAGTACCGCAGAAGACTGATTATTGATTAGTCTTGCCGAAATATCAACATTCGTAATATCCCAGCCTTGTCTGCCGCCTATAATATTCGTTCCCGGTGTGCCATTTGTTTGATTGGACGTTCCGAAGGTTCCCGTAGTATTAATAAGTCCTGCATCATTGTTAATTTGGGAAGCAAAGAAATTGTTAGCAAAATTATTCGGACCTGAAAGAGAAACAAGCGTAGCAGAAGTGGGGCCAAACTGAGCAGAGTCCCCAGTTCGATTGGCATCTCCTTCCTGCGCACTGAATAAAGCTCGACCGCCAAGGGGTCCTGAGGTTGGAGTTGCAAATCCAGTTATCGTTGTTGAATTGGATGCACTTACAAGAATACCGCCTGCTCTAAGCGACATATTCCGAAAGGGGAGCGAGGAGTTGTTATATATAACGGCTAGGGTCCAGCCTGCATGGTTAGCTGTAGTGTCACCCGTGATGACAATCGTTCCTACCACACTTCCCGTGGTATAAGTACCGGCACCCGCTTGCTGTACAAGCGGTGTTACATTGGCAGATCTAACATATGCCTGCGCACCATTTCCGAGATCAAATGCATTATAGGTGGTAGGGTCCGGGATTACGCTGTTCGTTCCTGCTGGTGTAATAAAAGTTACCGGGTTATTAATTGCGCTCGACAAGTTAACAGAACCATTAATATAAGAACCGCCCCAGATCAATTCCGCATAGAGAACCGTACTTCCCGAAGGCATCACAAGAGTGGCAGATGAGCTATTGCTTACATAGTTATTGGTTGTTCCTAGTGGATAGGTCCCAAATCTGGTTGCTGTGTTTGTCGTTATAAAGGCGCCGATGCTGTCTAAATCTCCTGGAACCCCTTGGACAGCAGAACGGCTTAAGCCTAGTGTATTCCCTGTAAATGTGATCCCGCCGGTGGCATTATAGGTTGCCCTTAGAACCAGAGGAATGAGAGACACCCCCTTGGAGTGGAAATATAATGTTAATGTTATAAAATAACAAAAAGTAGTTGCTACACTTAAGCTATGCTTAGATACATAAAAATATTGTCAATTTTATACCAGCGGTATCTAGTTTTGAATTTCAACCTTCACTTCATGTACAATGGATAGAGTTAAAAGATTTAGTATGAGCCATATGATTAAGTATATATCGCCCTAAGAGTAAGGAAGGATGAGTTAGCTTATGAACGAGTTAGTCAATCATCAGAATCAAATGGAACAAGTAAAAAGAATTAAAAATGAAATCACTAGATTTATTATGGTTTATAAATTTGCACTCGATGAGATTGAGACCAAAATTGAGATTCTGAAAGAGGAATTTGAATCTTTTCATGATTACAGTCCGATTGAACATACGAAGTCCAGATTGAAATCTCCGGAAAGTATCTTGAAAAAATTACATCGTAAAGGACTTCCGATCTCGGTAACGAATGTGAAAGAACACATTAAAGACATTGCAGGTCTTCGAATTACATGCTCTTTTATTTCAGATATATACAAAGTTAGTGAGATGCTGCAAAAACAAAGCGATATTAAAGTGCTTGGCGTAAAGGACTACATTGAACATCCAAAACCAAATGGATATAAAAGTCTGCATTTGATCGTGGAAGTGCCCGTTTTTTTATCCGATGGGGTAGAGCATGTATGTGTGGAAATTCAGATTCGGACGATTGCGATGGATTTCTGGGCCAGTCTGGAACATAAGATTTTTTATAAATACAAAAAAGAAGTACCAGAGTCTCTGCTCAAGGAACTCAAAAGCGCGGCTGACACGGCGAATAGTCTAGATCTGAAAATGGAGCGACTACACCACGATATTAAAGAGATTAAAGATGCAGAAGAACAAAGCAATCAAGAAGATCTTCGTAAAATTGTCATTCGCGATCAACAGTTTATGCTTCCTTCCGCATTTCTTGAAATCATCGATCAGGCAACGGATTCTTTCCGCAAAGATAAAAAGTAATTCAGAAAATTCAAAAATCAATTTCTATAAAAAAGGGCTGTCCCTGTAGAGTTTAACTACAATAGGGCAGCCTTATTTCTTTATTTATTTCTTCGAACTTTTCTGATGACAATAAAGAGTATAGTGCCGATGAGAATAAGAGCAATAACGGCAGTAATGATGATATTCTGAATATTGGGTATGCTCACGGAGAGTTCAAGATGGTTAGCGGATAAAGGATCTACATGCCAGGTCATTGTTTTGCCATCGGGAGTTACTGTATCTGCATTACTTGATTCTGGTTTGATCGGCAAAGTTAATTTGAAATCCAGTTCAATGTCCTTTAATAATAAGTTACGCACGAAGTTAGGGATTGCTTGTAACTGTTCAGTCCAAGTGTTATCAGGGATCGCAGACATGAGATCCGCATCGACTGTAATCTTGTGTTTTGAAAAAAAGAAACCTTCCTCTTTCACGGTAGAGTAAGAGATACTTTCAGGAAGTTCTTGTTTGTTATCCGCTCCACCGATCTTCACTTCCTTAGAAGCAGAAATCTCACTTGTACCTTCAGATTGTTGGTTCCCCGTCACAAAACCATGGTCTTCAAAAGCATTCTCAATCGACTGGACAAGCTCGTTTTGTCCTATGAATTTTAAATTGCGATTCTGTACTTGAAGGTCGAAATTCACGTCTGCGGTGCCATCGGTATGGACGGTTACATGTGCTTCACCCTTGGCACAGGCGGAGAGAAGGAATAGGAGTAGCAGGGACATGATAAGGGTTAATAGATACTTGTTTTTTCTGTTCTTCATGGTTATTCTGATCAGCCTTTCTACTATGTAATGAGAGCGAGATAGGGACAACTTATAGAATTAGATAACAAAATATAAATCATATGATACGGGACCTAGTCATATACATATAACGGGAAACGTAAATGCAAGCCATCAACATAAGGCCAAGCGAATGGGAGAGGATCTGGTACTGAAGGAGCATCTTATGTGCAGGAGGCGAATCGCATGAGTGCAGAATTGCTCATCCAACTGCTAGTGCTCATCTTGATGATTATTCAGCTCAGTTCCCGTAAGTCGTAAGGCAATCAAAAAGCAAAGAAGAGAGGAGGACCGTTATCCGGTCGCTCCTCTCTTCTTTGCACCCTCTATTTAGAGGGTGCAAACGATTATAGACTACATAATAAATACTAGATAAATAACGGCTGCGAGAATAATACGATAAATCGCAAATGGAACCAATTTCACTCGATTAATCAGTTTCAGGAAGAAACGGATGGAGATGAGGGCAAAGATAAATGCAGAAATGAATCCTGCAATAAAATAAGGAAGTGCATCCATTGTGAAATACTCCCAGTTTTTTAGGAGAGACAAGAAACTTGCTCCACACATAACGGGAACGGCCATAATGAAAGTAAAGTCAGCTGCTGCCCTGTGACTCATCCCAAGAAGGACACCGCCAGAAATTGTAGAGCCGGAGCGTGAGAATCCAGGCCATAAAGATAAACACTGGATAAGGCCAATTGAAAATGCTTGGCGATAGGTCATTTGATCCACGGTTTCTACTTTCGGTTGTTTTGGAGCAAAGTAGTCAGCGGCAATCATAAAGAAAGCACCAATGACAAGTCCGATGAGTACCGTGTTAATGGAGAATAGATGCTCATCAATATAATCTTCGAAAAGTACCCCTAGGACAGCGGCTGGAATGAGACCAACAATAACCTGGGACAATTTAAGACGATTATGACTCGGTCCTTCCGGAATCGCGGGTTTCTTCTTACCGAACAGTCGATCGAGTCCGAGCAAGTTAATAAAACGATCTTTAAACACCACGAGCACAGCGAGAATGGATCCTAATTGAATGACTACCTTGAAAGTATTTGCTACATATTGAGTTAAAAATTCTTTTGAATTCAGCCACATGTCATCAACAATGATCATATGTCCCGTAGATGAAACCGGGGCAAATTCGGTTAATCCTTCCACCATTCCAAGAATAATGGTTTTTAGTAAATCTATAAAATTCATGTTGATGTCACTTCTCCTTTATAAAGGGTGCTTCGTTTATTTAGCTTTTTTGTTGCGTCTGAAAAACCAGATCAGGAAGGCAATACCTGCTATGGCGATAATCGCATAAGCGAAGTTAGAGTATACACCGATGAAATCAGTGATTTCATGCCAGTTACTACCCAGGGTTGCTCCGACCAGAACCAGAATCGTATTCCAGATTAAGGTACCGACTGTGGTGTACACCAGGAATAATCCGAATTTCATATTGGACATACCAGCTGGAATAGAGATCAGACTTCGTACCAGCGGGATCATACGGCAAAATAGTACCGTCCAATATCCGTATTTATCAAACCAGGCGTCTGCTTTGCGGATATCTTCTTTTTTGATACGTAGAATATGTCCCCAACGTTCTACGATCTTCTCCAAGCGCTCCACATCAAGTAAGAGACCTACACCGTACAGAATGACTGCGCCAACGACAGAACCGATCGTAGCAGCAATGATAACCCAGAAGACGGTAAGGGACGTGTAGGTGGTCATAAATCCCCCGAAAGGAAGTACGATCTCTGATGGAATCGGCGGAAAGACGTTCTCAAGTGCAATAATCAGAGCAATACCAATGTAACCAAACTGTTCCATAAAACTAGTAATCCAATTTTCCAAGGTCTACCTCCTAAAATTAAAATCTTGTTAAAGTGATTTTTTTAAATTTCGTAAGTAATGAAAACGAATAAAAAAGAAATACAGCACCTGGGCAAGTACAAAACACAAAAGCACAACTCCCATTTTAGATGCTATGGATAAGTAGAACAAGCTTTGCAGTGCAATAAATGCAAAAATGCTGTGAATTACGGCCATCACGGTAGGCACAAAAAATAAAAATGCAAGTTGGCCCGTTACACAGCTCCGAAATTCTCTAGGAGTCAGGCCCATCTTTATTAGTGTTAAATACTGTCTTCGATCATAATCCAGATCAGCATACAGCCGGAAGTATAAGAAGCTTCCTGCAGCAATGAAGAAAATAGCGGCAAGCAGCATCGCGATAAATAAAAGAATGCGATACATACTTTCTCTGAGAATAAACAGCGTACCGCTTACCGACATAGCATAGGGTTCTCCAGCGTCATAACGTGTTCGTCCATGATCAACAAGCGTATCTGCTAAAAATGCGGTCTGCTCAAAATGTTCTACATAAAAACCGGTGTACACATCTGTTCGGTCCGGAGTGACAATCTGTGCGAATAACTCATCGTGAATAACGACCGCTTCAAAGCTTTCATCAAAGTCTGCAAGCAGATTATCTGGGATAATCACGTGCTTGGTGTAACCTGTTTCTCTAATCGTTACTTCAGGCTCAAGCAGTGTATACTCTTTACGCTCTTTGAGTCTAATTTTGCTCTTGTCATTCTGTGAACTAATCAGTACATAAGCTTCATTATAGGCGGGGGATTCCTCTGTCCATTCATACCCAGCAAGCTGAACGGCCTGTTGATAATCTGAAAAAGATATCAGGGGCAGTTCACCAGATAATACTTGGTTGTCCTCATCAGGATGAATCGCCGCATATTTTATCTGAATACGATCCTCATTGTAGGGGATATTTCGGTCTTTGAGCTCCGATGTAATACGTGATAAATGGGCGTCTTCTGATGAATTACCTTCTTTGGATACATAACCGACAGCAGCGGGATAATCCTCCAGAAAAAGCTCAGTAACCACATTAATAGAAGCAAATACACCCAGCGAACAAAAAGAGATCGTCGAAACCATCGTCACCATAAAGAACAGTTTTGCGTGTTCTTTCATCCGCGAGGAAAGCCCAGAGAACATAATTAAATGAGTTCGTCTGAGAGAAAGCTTTCGGTTTCTCTTTATCCATTGAAGCAGGATCACACTAAAATGAGTGTATAACAGATACGTTCCAACCATCGTGATGATAACTACCGGAATAACCCGGTCATAGATGCTATTCGTATCCGACCCGGCTGCTAGTGTATATCCTGTACCGAGCAAAATCAAGCTCAGTAAGGCAAGCCCTGGTGAACCTTCCGGTTTTGTTTTATTCTTTGCAGCTGCTTGGAAAAGATCAATGAGTTTCGCTATGCGTACAATTCTTGAGGTGTAAGCAGAAATCAGCAGGAATAAAAATACAAAAGCAAACAAGGTCAGCATGAGTGGCTGCCATGACAAATAAAACGGAAGAGAGCTAATCTCAAGTGCCCTGGCGCTGACGAGAAAAAACAATTTGGCAAACAGCGCCCCAGCTGCTGTACCTGCCATGGTTGCAGACAACCCAATAATCATATTCTCGAGGAATATAACTTTGCCGAGCTGAGCAAGGGTCATCCCATGCATTAACAAGATTCCGAACTCTTTTTTACGAGTAGTTAAGAAAGAGCGTACAGAATACAACACAAACAAGAAGGAAAACAGAAAGACCATACATTCTGCCAAAACAAAAGCTTGTACGGCAAGTTCTGAACTTAGTCCGCGCCTGATATCCGGATGATAAATAAGTAATGCATTAATAAAAAAAACCATTACCGAGAATGCGCTGCTTAAAAAGTAGGCAGCATAAGTCCGTTTATTACGGATCACATTCTTAAAGGCGAGCTGTCGTAAGGTCATATCGATCTCCACCTAGTAAAGCTAACATATCCACGATTTTTTGGAAGAAAGCTTGTCTGTTTTCGCCTCGGTATATTTCATTGTAGAGCTTTCCGTCTTTGATGAAAATGACCCGCTGACAATAGCTTGCAGCCATTACATCATGAGTAACCATCAGAATAGTGGCATGCTCTTGTTCATTCATTTGCTGCAGCATCGTCATGACATCTTTAGAAGACTTAGAATCGAGATTCCCGGTCGGCTCGTCAGCCAGGACAATGGACGGATGATGGATCATTGCTCTCGCAATCGCGGTACGCTGTCTTTGTCCGCCTGAAATTTCATGAATCATGCGGTGACGGATGGACTCGATTCCGAGGGTCTGAATAACCTCTTCCAAACGAGCATTCATCTCAGCCAGCGGAATGTTATCCAGGGTTAATGGCAAGACGACATTCTCTTCCACGGTAAGGGAGTCCAGCAGATTGAAATCTTGAAAGACAAAGCCGAGTTCACGCCTGCGGAAGAACGCCATTTCTTTTGCATTCATCAGATATGGGTTGTTACCCCTAATCTTAATGTCTCCGGAAGAAGGAGGGTCGATCGTAGCGATGGCATTCAGCAATGTAGTTTTACCACTCCCCGATGGACCCATAATACCTACGAAATCACCATTTTTCACTTGGAAGCGAATGTTATCGAGCACTTTATTCTCGATGGAACCTTCATATATTTTTGATACATTTCTTACTTCAAGAAGCGACACTTCACTTTTGCCACCCTTCTCTTGACCTTATTTATTATAATAATTTTGGGTATGAA
This sequence comes from Paenibacillus sp. Marseille-Q7038, assembly GCF_965111595.1. NCBI lineage: Bacteria > Bacillati > Bacillota > Bacilli > Caryophanales > Paenibacillaceae > Paenibacillus > Paenibacillus sp. Marseille-Q7038. The sequence continues at coordinate 1,191,902 of NZ_CBCOOM010000001.1, forward strand.
TTTACCAGCATGCAAACTTACAGTTAACTTACAGATTTGTAAGACTAGAAAATCAGACGAATACAAGTGCCTTCTCCTTGTACGGATTCAATCTCAAGTTTGTGACCAAGTTTCTCACAGACTTCCTTTACAAGGTAAAGACCCATGCCTGTCGATTCAGGTACGGATCGTCCGTTTTCTCCTGTGAAAAAAGGATCAAAAACTCTTTCTATATCGTGTTTTGGTATGCCGATTCCTTCGTCTTTCACTTCAAGAATCGTGTGCTGTTCCCGCTCATAACTTTCAAAGTATACTTTTCCATTCGTTCGGTTGCTATATTTCACACTATTCGTAAGCAACTGAGTGATTATAAATTTCAGCCATTTCTCATCCGATATAATCTTGAAATCACTCGGTATTTGAATGACAGGAAATACATGATTCCGTATGAAAAGTTTCTTTTGATTGGAAGTAATAGTTCTTACAAGGGACCCAAGAGAGATCGTCTCTATATGCAGATCGTGTTCAAAAGAATCCAGCCTTGCGGCATATAGCACCATATCAAGACCTTTACGCATCCGATCGAGCTCATCCTCCATAGCATGCGACAATTCGTCATCTCGTTCTTGATTTAGCAAATGCATCACAGAGAGAGGAGTCTTCATCTGATGAACCCATTGATTGATAAAATGGATATGCTGGTCCAGTTGTTCCTTTACGCTGAGCAGCTCTGTTTTTTGTGTTCGATCTTGGTGAAGTAATAGCTTATGAAGGCTTTCCGCTAGCGGCGCATGTTCAGATCTATAGGTTAATTCATCTGGGACTGCCTTAGGTCTTGCAAGACGTTCGTAAAAATGCCGATGCGTATAGTAGCGATAGATCAAATAAGCGATTAGCAGACTTGTACTAAGCAGGATGGCATAAAGGGAAAGGGAAGTATCGCGCATTCCGCCAAGCCAATATACGAACGAGATGAGTGCAAGTTGGAGCATATAAATAAATAGTAATGGCACTTGTTCTCTTAGAAACAGCAAGACCCCTTTTTTCATGTCTGTTCTTCCAGTTCCGGACGCAGTCTATATCCTAAGCCGCGAATCGTTTCCACCGCATCAGTCAGCCCTAAAGAACTCAGTTTTTTTCGAACTCGGGTAATGTACACGTTGAGCGTATTATCATCAACAAAGGTATGTTCATCCCAAATTTTTTCAAGCAACCGGTCTCGAGATACCACTTGGCCCGGTTTTTTCATGAATTCATCCATGATTTTGGCCTCGGTATGGCTAAGATCGAGCCGCTCATCTTGATAAAATAAAGCGAGTCGTTCCATATTCAGCGTGAGACCAGCCACTGTTATTGACCGATCCTGTTCACGGGATGAATACGGGCCAAATGCGCGGCGGAGGTGGCTGTTTACTTTGGCAATGACAATATCATAGTCAAAAGGTTTGGTTAGATAGTCATCTGCACCATTTTCAAGGGCCATCACTTGATCCATTTTACTTTCCCTTGCGGATATAAATACAATCGGGCAAGTGGACCGATTCCGAATTTGTCTGCACCAGTAGTATCCATCATAACGAGGGAGATTCACATCCAGCAGGACAAGATGAGGCTGAAAGGCTTCAAAATCTTCGATAACGGTATCGAAGCGGGAGACTGCAAAAGTATCAAAACCAAATTTATGTAATCGTTTCTCAAGCAAGGTGACCAGCGTTCTGTCATCCTCCACTATGAATATTTTAAACATGCTTATTCTCCTTCAGAGCAATGTAATCTACTTGATTGTATCAAATTTTGTGGAGTGAAGAGAAATACAGGTGAATATTTAATATTCTTGCTGTGGCCGTGGATAACGTGACTGCTTATTTGTGGCGGTACAATTCTTGTTTCTCCAAAAAAAAGAGCTCATAATATCTCGATAGCATAATATCAAATAGCAAAGGCAATCTTAGTGAGAACAGTTATTCATTATACTTTTCTTGATGTATGTGGGGTAGATATGGAGAAAATATTACTGAAAAAAATAGGATTCATCTTTGTTGTTCTATCTATTTTAATATTCACAACGTTTTCGGGGTTCATCTTTTTTACAGAAAGTAAGAACACATTCCAGGAACTTGATGAGATGATGAAACAAATGGACGTTTCATATAACGAGAACGAGATAAAGAATATACCAACTTTACACCAAATATCTCTTTTTGTTATTGATGGGAATACAGGCAAGGTGATAGGTATAAGCCAAAATAATGAACAAGAAATCAACATTGATGGGGCAGAGTCTACAGAAGAGTACTTAGGGGTTCTGAGAAGCAGTAACACCGGAGAACTGATTAGAATCAATGGAACTATGAAGTTTCTGAAAACGAAAAATATAGATGATAAGATCTTAGGTGCTTATGTGGAGGCAGGTACCGTATACAGGACAATCCTAATACAGATTATATACTTGCTGGCAGGTATTGTGGCTGTACTTATCTGTGTCATTATGATTGTTAGGTATCATCTTAAACGTTATGTCTTACAAGATATTTCATCGATTGAATCGAGTATTAAAGAATTGATGGCTGGAAATATGGATGTCACATTTAAAACAGACTACAATACAGAGTTTCGGCATATAACGGCGGTACTCAATGACTGGAAAGATAGTTACAAAAACAAAAAAGAAAGAATGTCGAGATTGATTTCTTCCATTGATAGTCATGTGGCCGTGTTTGAATGTCTATATTCCATAAATCAGAATTTCTTCTCTGATAATACACAGTGTATTTTAGGGATAGATGATGAAGAATGGGATGAAATGACCAAGACACCGAAAGGGTTTGAAAAATATCTTACTTCATTGATTACTGATTCTGAAGAGAACATTATAAAGCTAGAAAATGATCGATATATCAGTATCGTTTCTTTTACAAAAGAAAATGAGTTTTACGGGATGATCATGGATAAAACGGAAGATGTGAAATTAAAAATTAAAATAGAGCAAGAACTTCAGGCAGCACAAGAAGGTGCTGAGATGGATCCTTTAACTCAATTGACCAATAGAGCAGGACTAGAAAAGAAAGTGAAAACCTCATTAAAAAATGAACCAGGACAAGGAACCATGCTTATTTTTGATCTCGATAACTTTAAATTGGTGAATGATAAACTGGGACATCCAGAAGGGGATAAATTATTAAAGAAATTTGCAGGTTGCTTGAAATCTTATTTTAGAAAAAACGACATTGTCGCGAGAATGGGCGGAGATGAATTTGTTGTTTTTATTCATTCGAATATAACTAGAGATATTTTATCAGATAAACTAAACGCTTTATTAGACAGTATCCGGCGGGAATTGAGCAGCTATGATCGTTATGGACTTTCAACAAGTATTGGGGTTGCCTATGTAAATCAAAGTACAAATGGTTATGATGATCTTTATAAATGTGCGGATGCTGGATTATACATGGCAAAAAGACAGGGTAAAAATAGATTTTATATTAACGAAGATCATAGTCGTTGTATCAATTCTAATGAACCTTGAGGGCTTCATGTCATATGAATGTGAAAAATGTCACAGTAAAGATTTGTCACCTAATTTATAATTATTTACAAATCGCTGAAAATTGATTTAGTTAAATAGAAAGTAAAAGAATGATTTAAGCACTGCGAATAGATTTAAATACGAAGAGCAAGTAGATGTTTTAGAGGGAGCAGATCTCTCAGAGATGGAAAAAGAAGTTTAGCTAGCAGAATGATATCATACACCTAGAGTGCTGACCTCTTAAGGGTAGAGATCAGCACAGATCATCTTACCTTTACATGGATTTTGAAAAAATCATAATAAAAGAAATGTTACGATTGGGGAGGCTGAAGAGCCTCTTTTTTGTTTTCTCTACTTCTTGGCATATATCATGTTTGTGAGGTATTCACTTGATCATAGCTATAGTAGAATGAGAAGAAAATATAACGAATAAAAGGGAGAGAATAGCAGATTGGAGCAGGATATAGAACAATTATGGAGTAATCAATCTGCGGAGCGATGGAAGAGACGCAAGGGGGAACTCACCGCTTGGATTGAACGTCCGAAATTTCAAAATGAGCAAAAAAAACTGATGCTTTTCGATGATATAGAAGTCGATGCTTCCATCTATCCCGCTCTCATGGCTCTTAAAAAGCTTGATTTCAAAACGGAATATTCATGTGCTGGCGTGAGTATTTTGGATGAACCAGAGGACCATTCTCTATATGCGTATGTTACTTTAATAGAAGGTCCGAATACGGATCAATTTGTGAAGTATGCAATGCAGCGGATGGGATATCGTTTATTAGTTACTTATGAAGGATTCAAACATCGTTATGATCTATCCTCATTCTATATTTCGCAAAATCGTTCTTTTTGTTATGGGCTTGAGCTTTGTGCAAAAGAATTTTCTTATCAGATGTTGCAGCCATAACTTTTTATATGTACATTGTGTTCCTTCTATAGAGAGGGAGTGATTAAATGCGTAAACGTTCTGTATGGATCGCGGTAGTAACTTTTGCAATTTCTATTGTATCTATGGGATGTACGAATGAAGACCAGTCCACTGAGGCCACCATTGCTCGAAGTGTGCAGCCGGCATATGAAAAAACATTTACGGAATTGCATCTTGGAGAGGCGCATTTTTATAAAGCATTCATTCCAAACGGAGCAGAGAAATGGGTGCATTTTGGAATTGATACTTACATTGGTGGACAGCTTCAAGAAGTGACTCAGGAATTATCTACGGGTAATTTTATTGAAAGAGAAGATGATAAGTATGATCTTGGACTGGTATTAATGAATCATGGAGATCAGATACTCGCACAACTCAATGTAGATGGAGCAAGTACAAGTTTATATGAACTGCCTAAAGCAACAATGGAGGAAGGTAAGGGGCTCGCAACTTCATGGGTGGAGGCATTGCCAGAGGATGAAGATGTTTCGCTGATTGAAGGGGAAAAACAAATCGTAGGTGCTTATTTAATGAATACGAATAGGCGGATACGGTATCGTGATTTATTAGATGCTAGGCAGCTTAAGCAGGCGATTCGGGAGAATCACATCATGCACATTCTGTATATGACAGTAGAGGCTGTGGATAAAATACCACAATAGTAATTTAAAAAAGCGGAGAGCTTTAACTAACAGTTCTCCGCTTTTTGGTGAATTCAATAGTAGAGTTAGATTTCAACCAAAAATTGTTCGTTATCATATTTTTTTGGTAAAATTATTCTCAAGCAAGACGACAACGAGAAGATCCTTTACTATTTCCGGAATCTTAATATTGACAGAGGTAATGGCATCTCCTAGCAAAACGGTGATTGAGTTATCTTTCCCAGATAACGAAGTTTGGGTTTGATTTTAGTTGACAATATAGTTTAAACCTCCAGTTTACACATTGATGTTGGTTAAGCATATCAAACAAATATATTACTTAGAAGGTTAAAAGTTGTTAAATAGTAGATAAATACCAAGATATTTTAAACGAAATTGAGATGGAAATGTACTTTTGATCAGCAACGCTCGGTTTCTTAACATGCACGTGGTATGAGCAAGTTCACCGAAAAGCATCGTTCTCATACATTTAGGAAACGTTCTTCTTCAACAGTAATAAACTGTTTTTTAAATAAATTTATTAGGCTGAATTTTCTTCAATTTGACCCTGATTCTAAGTAAATAAAAAGAAGTAAAGTAGAGCCTCCTTTCATTATTCTCTTCCTTCGCCAAATGCTTGCTATATAGCTAAATTCTCATTGTTTAAAGCTTGTCTTATACAACTTTTACATCGCGTAATCGAACGAAAAAATCCAGTTATTATCCAAATTTCAAACTTCGTTAAAACAATCATTTATCACCAGAAAGACTCTTAATGAGTTTGACATTTCCAAAATATCCCTTTATTATGGACTCACGCTTAGTTTTCAGAAAGCACTTTCTGAAGAGCGGGGGAACCAGTTTTCAGGGGCGAGTCACATGAATCCATGTGTAGGGTACCATCTTACCCGAGTCCGTCAGCTAACCTCGTCAGCAGTGGATGGGTCCTTTAATACATACATAATGAATTCACATAACAAAGGCCCTTTACTCATTAATCATAGGGGCCTTTGTCTTTGTTTGTTGACCCCCTGCTGGCGGAGCTATGTCTTAATCCCCTGTGTGGAGGTCTTTTTCCGTTTACTGAAGTCCAAGTGCGGTTTACATGTGTGCTTATTTTGACAAGTAAAGATGTGCTTGAGTTGGAGGGGAGGTACAGGGCACACCTGCATTCAGTTTTCTGTTTCAAGTAAGCAGAATAAGACTTTCTCAAGGATTAAATCCAAGTAAAAATGTATGTTTACTTGGTGTATTCGTTGTGTCATTTTTTTGAATCTAGAAACGGAGAAAGGTTGTGGAATGCTTTGAGAAAAGTTTTTGTTCTCGTAATGTCCTTAATCTTTGTGATTTCTCTAGCAGCATGCAGTACAAGTGGGAATCCGCTGGAGGAAGCGATTGAGAGAGGTTACATCACCGTAGGATTTGCAAATGAAAAGCCATACGCATACAAAGAGGCTGATGGAACACTAACAGGAGAAGCTGTTGAAATAGCACGTGTTATTCTAGAGCGGCTAGGCGTGAAGGAGATGAGAGGGGAGCTAACAGAGTTTGGTTCATTAGTAGCCGGCTTGCAAGCTAAGAGGTTCGATCTTATTACAGCGGGAATGTTTATCAATCCAAATCGTTGTTCTGCCGTCCTATTCGCGGATCCGGAGTATAGCATTGGAGAAGCACTTGCAGTTAAGCAGGGGAATCCGCTAGATCTTGTAAGTTACGAAGGTATCGCGAGTAACGAGGATGCAAAAGTCGCTGTCATGACAGGTGCCGTGGAGATCGAGTATTTAGAAAAGTCTGGTATTCCTTCCGATCGTATTATTCAAGTTCCTGACCAAGCTTCAGCGATTAGCGCACTCCAAGCTGACCGTGTGCAAGCTATAACAATGACCGGGCCATCACTTCAGGCGATGCTCGAATCGGCCAATGATAATAAAATTGAGCGTGTTGCTGACTTCACTCAACCTATAGTAGATGGTGAGAGTGTTCGCGGATATGGGGCGACCGCTTTTCGTCAAGCAGACACTGAGTTTCAAGCGGCATATAATGCAGAACTTCAAAAAATGAAAGACTCAGGCGAGTTGCTCGAAATATTGCAAAAGTTTGGATTCACAGAGGATGAGCTTCCAGGCGATATGACAGCTATTGCGCTTTGCGGAGAATAACATGCCAAATTCATGGATTGATTTTCTTCCTTCGTTATTAAAAGGGGCAGAAATCACGGTCTTGGTTGCTTTTTTCTCATCCATATTAGCAATCATTGTGTCCTTTATTGTTGGCTTACTTAGGTTATCAAAACTCTGGATTGTACGTACTGTTTCAGCGATTTATGTGGAGATTTTTCGCGGAACCTCCTTACTGGTTCAATTATTCTGGTTATACTTCGCTCTCCCCTTTATCGGCATTGAGCTTCCGAAAATGTTAGCTGCTATTCTTGCCATAGGACTTAACTTCGGGGCATACGGATCAGAAATTGTACGAAGCGCAGTGCTTGCAGTTCCAAAAGGACAGACGGAGGCTGCTATAGCCTTAAATATGAAATCCTGGCAAAGGTTAACTCATGTCATACTTCCTCAAGCTTCGCTACAAATGCTACCGTCTTTCGGGAACCAGATGGTGGAATTGATTAAATCAACATCGCTCGTCTATTTTATTACGATGGCTGATCTGACATATCAGGCAATGGTGCTGCGCAATAACTACATCTCTTTTACAACGGAGATCTTGGTGCTGCTTTTGCTGATGTATTTTGTTATAGCTACCCTAGTTTCTATCGCTGTTCGGTTACTTGAACGGAAATTGACAACGGGGAGGCTGTAACAAATGTGGGATTGGAATTATGTATTTGATATTTTGCCGCAGTTAATTGGGGCATTAAAAATGACGGTATTGATTACGATTTATGCTTTCGTGTTGGCACTATTCGTTGGTTTACTTCTCGCTTTTATGGCACGAAGTCGATTTAAACTTCTATCGTTAGTGACAAAAGGAGTTATCGAGTTCATACGTAATACACCTTTGCTAGTTCAAGTGTTCTTTCTTTATTACAGTCTGCCGTTACTTGTGGGTATTTCCGTTCCGGCTTTCTATACTGGGGTCATAGCACTCGGGCTTCATTACAGCACATACCTCTCAGAGGTATATCGCTCTGGAATTGAGGCTGTTCCAAAAGGTCAATGGGAAGCTGCAAAAGCACTGAATTATACGAAATCTCAAACCTGGAAGAAAATTATTTTACCCCAAGCGATTCCACCGATTATACCGGTACTTGGAAATTATCTGATCGTTATGTTCAAAGAGACACCTATTTTATGTGCAATTACGTTGGTTGAGCTTATGCTCACAGCTAAGAATATCGTTTCTTTATCTTTCCGAGCTTTTGAGCCGTATACGTTAGTCGGTATATTGTTCTTCATTATTAGTTATATCGCTTCCTTACTCGTGCAACAGTTGGAGAAACGCATGAATCTACAAAGAGGAAGATAAGGAGGGGAATATATGAACACGGTATTTGAACGTGAGCAAATGGATGTTTCTGCGCAAGAGATGAATCAAGAATTACCGGATACATCTCCTATTGTGAAATACACAGATGTGACTAAATCATTTGGGAATGTAGAAGTTCTAAAAGGTATTGATTTAGAAATCCAGCCGGGAGAAAAGGTCGCTGTTATTGGACCAAGCGGCTCAGGCAAAACAACCATGGGACGTATGCTAATGACACTTGAAGAACCGACGAGTGGAAAGATTGAAGTAGATGGAGAGCTTCTGTGGCATATGGAGCATAAGGGTGGAATTGTTCGCGCAAACGAAAAGCACCTGCACCGAATGCGAAGCAATGTAGGTATGGTGTTTCAGCATTTTAATCTATTTCCCCATATGAATGTGATGCGTAATGTGACAGAAGCTCCACGAAAAGTACTTGGCTTAAGCAAAGAAGAGGCAGAGGAACGCGCAGTTACGATGCTTACTAAGGTTGGACTAGAAGATAAGCTGAAGGTGTATCCATCCAAGTTATCCGGTGGACAGAAACAACGTGTTGCTATTGCGAGAGCTCTTGTAATGCGACCGAAAGTTATGGTGTTCGACGAGGTTACTTCAGCCCTTGATCCAGAGCTTGTGGGTGAGGTGCTGGAGGTAATCCGCGAAATCGCTGAAGAAGGAGAGATGGCGATGATGTTGATTACACATGAGATGGAATTTGCCAAAGAAATTGCAGACCGAGTGATTTTCGGTGCAGATGGATTCATCGTGGAACAGGGAACACCGGAAGAGATATTTGATAACCCGCAAAGTGATCGATTACAGAGCTTTCTGCAGCGTTTCCGTTCTTCAGGAAATTAACAGGAGTTACAAATTAGATATAGAAAGGGGGACATTATTAAGATGGCAGTAAACACGGAAACCGAGCTTATATACCGTAAACCGATAGCAAAAGACGGTGCCAGCGTATGGGAGCTCATTCGGGATACAGAAACGCTCGATCTAAACTCACCCTACTGTTACATGTTGCTTGGAGATCATTTCCGTGACACTTGCCTAATTGCCGAACATGAGGGGGAAATCATCGGATTTATTTCCGCATTTTGTTCACCTCGTAATCAAGATCGGCTGTTTGTATGGCAGGTTGCAGTAGCTCCGACGCGCCGAAAGCAAGGGATAGCAAAGACCATGCTGACGTATCTTATGAAACAAAAAGCGTGCCAAGGTGTGCGTTTTATTGAAGCGACTATTTCACCTTCGAATAAGGCATCGCACCGGTTATTCCTGAGCTTTGCTGAGGAAGGATCCATTCCGAGTACCTTTACTGCGGGGTATGGTGCAGATATGTTTCCAGAGCAAACGAATCATGAGGATGAGCCACGGTTTGTCATCGGACCAATCATTAATCAAATGTAAACCAATGGAGGGGTATTATGAACAATCAACTTTTAGAATTGCCAGAACTTAATGTGTTTAACGATCTTGAATCTGAAGTGAGAAGTTATTGCCGGAACTTTCAGACGGTATTTGAGAAAGCAAAAAACGCGCAATTGTGGGATCGAAATGGAAATAAATATATTGATTTCTTTGCAGGTGCAGGGGCTTTGAACTACGGCCATAATAACGAGAAGATTCGCGGAAAGCTGATTGACTATATGATGCAAGATGGTATTACACATAGCCTTGATATGGCAACAAATGCGAAAGAAACATTTCTAACTCAATTTCAGGAGGTGATCCTGAAACCGCGCGGCTGGAATCATAAGGTAATGTTTCCGGGTCCAACGGGAACGAATGCGGTAGAAGCTGCGCTGAAGATCGCAAGGAAAGTTACAGGACGTTCCACAATTCTTTCGTTTACGAATGCGTTTCACGGCATGACGCTCGGATCGCTCGCTGTGACAGGAAACTCTTTTAAACGGGAAGGAGCGGGTATAGCTCTTACTCACTCTGTATTTATGCCCTATGACGGCTACTATGGAAAAGACGTAGATACACTCGCATATATCAAGAAACTACTTGATGATCCTGGAAGCGGTGTGCCTATCCCAGCAGCTGTTATCGTAGAAGCTCTGCAAGGAGAGGGAGGACTGAATTCTGCGAGTCAAGAGTGGTTGAAGGGTCTTGAGCAGCTTTGTAAGGAAAGAGATATTTTACTCATTCTTGATGATGTTCAGATGGGCTGTGGTAGAACAGGACCGTTTTTCAGCTTCGATGATGCCGGTATCGAGCCGGATATTATATGTCTATCGAAATCGATTGGTGGCTTTGGACTTCCAATGGCTATTACATTATTGAAACCAGAGATCGATGTGTGGGAACCAGGCGAACATAACGGAACTTTCCGAGGAAATAATCTAGGATTCATTGCGGCTACCGAAGCACTTAATTATTGGAAAACGAAGGACTTCCAGCTTGACGTAGAGATTAGAGCGAAGTATATTCGCAAGGTTTTGGAGGATATTCCAGTGAAGTATCCAGAGTTTCGTGGTGAAACTCGAGGCAGAGGTCTAATACAGGGTTTTGCATTTGAAAGACAGGAACTCGCTGGAAGACTCTCTGAAATCGCTTTCGATCATGGGCTGATCATGGAAACATCAGGTCCGCATAGTGAAGTAGCGAAGATCATGCCGCCACTGACCATTGAAATCGATACATTAGAAGAAGGATTGAAAATACTGGAGCGTAGTTTGGAACAATTATCTGAAGAGGAGAGATGAATTATGATTGTTAAACATTTAGAAGAGATAGTTCATACGAAGGATGATATTGATACCACGACATGGAACTCGAGAAGGTTGCTTCTTACCAAAGATGAGATGGGTTTTTCCTTGAATGACACACTTATTAAAGCGGGAACGGAGACACTGATCTGGTACAAAAATCATGTTGAAGCTGTGTATTGTATCGAAGGAGAAGGTGAGATCGAAATTGTCGGCGGGAAAACATATCAAATATCTCCGGGAATGATGTATGCCCTTGATGGACATGAAAAGCATTATCTGAGGGCTCGGTCTCAAATGCGAATGATCTGTGTGTTTAATCCGCCACTAACCGGTGCGGAAGTTCATGATGAAGAAGGAACATATCCGCTACTTTCCCAAATTTCGAAGTAAAGGAGAGATAATGATGAGTAATAATCATGTATCCACACTGCAAGAAAGAGAGGTAGACGTCTATCCTTCAAGAATTCATGCAGAGCCTCGAATTTTGAAGAGACAGGACCCTGTTGTTCACTCTGAATGGAATACGAGTTCACCTGTAACGAAAGAACAATCTGATTTTTATGAGCATCATGGGTACTTGTTTCTAGAAAGTTTTTTAAATCAAGAAGAACTAAACCACTATCAAAAGGAAGCACGAGATTTGCAGGTTACAGCCCGGCAATCGGAGAGTGACCAAATTATTCGAGAACCTGAAGGCAGCGAAGTGCGATCTGTTTTTGCTATCCATGAGACTAGGCCCGTATTTCAGAAGCTATCTCAAGACCCGAAACTACTTAGTATTGTGGAGTATTTGCTTGGAAGCAAGACGTATATCCATCAATCGCGTATTAATTATAAACCGGGTTTTACGGGCAAAGAATTTTATTGGCATTCTGATTTTGAAACGTGGCATGTGGAGGACGGTATGCCTCGAATGAGAGCATTAAGCTGTTCTATTGCACTCGAAGATAACTTTCATTTCAACGGGCCGCTTATGGTTGTCCCTGGATCCCATAAAGAGTTCGTGGCTTGTGTAGGTAAGACGCCAGATAACCATTTCAAAGATTCCTTGCGTAAGCAAGAATATGGAGTCCCTGACCATGACAACCTGACTCGTATGGTAAAGGAAGGCGGAATTAATACACCTGTCGGTAAAGCAGGTTCGATCGTATTATTTGATTGTAATATTATGCATGGTTCGAATAGTAATATCACACCTCTGCCTCGTAGCAACATTTTTATGGTATATAACAGTGTTGAGAACAAGCTAGTTCAGCCATATTCCGGTCAACAGGCAAGACCAAGCTATATCGCTAACCGTGGAACTAAATAAACTTCCTTAAAAGATAGGTCTCCTTATCATAGGGCCTATCTTTTCTTTTTTATATATTGTGGGCTACTGAATATCTTGATCATCTTCTAGAAGCAATCCTTGTTTCAAAAAAACGAAAAAAGCGGATAGCTCTTATGAAACAGACTATCCGCTTTTTATGATTACAGTTTTACATGAAGTGCTTCAAGTCCGCGAAATAAAGTTTGATTTCGCCATATTGGTGTGGGCCCGGAGAACCTAAGGGCAGGGTACTGTTTCAACAATACCTGAAAAGCGGTGATCGCTTCTAGTCTTGCCAGCGGAGCACCGATACAGAAATGGGGTCCAGCGGCAAACGAGAGATGCCGATTTTTCTTTCGCGTAATATCGAAATGATTCGGATCACTAAAAACGTCAGGATCTCGGTTAGCTGCACCTAGGGAAACGAATACTTCTTGTCCGCGTCGAATTAGCGTATCGCCAAGTAAAATGTCCTCACCAGCTGTTCGATTGGTAAACTGGACAGGACTTTCATACCTTAGGATTTCTTCTACGGCAGACGGAATCAGCTCTGGCTGATCATGCAAATGCTTGTAAGATTCAGGGTGTTCAATAAAGAGTTTCATTCCGTTACCGATCAGATTGACCGTTGTTTCATGACCAGCCACGAGAAGTAATATACAGTTATTGATGAGTTCCTCTTCAGACAACAAGTGCTCTTTATTTTCCACATGAATGAGTTCGCTTATGATATCTTCTTTTGGATTCTTTTGACGCTCCTTTACCTGTTGACGGAAGTAGTCACGAATCTCTGCTGCAGCTAGATCGCCTTCATCCAGCTGTTCTTCAGAAGTGAAGGTAACGTCAAGGAGTCTGGCTAAAGAATTGGACCATCTTTTGAAAATATTCCGATCTTCTTGTGGCACACCAAGCATATCTGCTATGACCATAACGGGAAGAGGAAAAGCAAAATCATGAATGACCTCAGGATTCGTTTCCTTCCGCATATCTGCTGCTAAGTTTTCAGCAATGGATAGAATTCGAGGTTTGCTCTGTTCCAGTGTTTTTGGAGTAAATGCGTAGGCAACGTGACTCCGAAGCCGTGTATGAGTCGGAGGATCACGGAATAACATCCAGTCTTGCACCAGCTCATTTATATTTCGCCACCTAGGAGGATCCGTAACCACCGGTTCTGCTTCAAGTCTGCTTCGCTCCCGAATAAACGTAGGACTTTTTAGAATGAACTGAACATGTTCATGTTTTGAGATAATCCAAGTGTTTCGCTCTTTCAAATAATAAGCGGGATGATCTTGAAGCATTTTCGCATAAAAAGGGTACGGATCTTGATGAATTAATGGGTCATAGGCATTGAAAAAAGCGGAAATCTCCTGTTCAGTGAGATCTTGACTGATGTTTTTCAAGGCGTTATTTCCTCCCAGAAATGGTTTTATGGTGCTGTTTACTCCGAGATGATCGGTATAGTAAATAAAGTAATAAGCATACGATGAGGACAACAACAACAATCGTTCCATAATGTTCAATCATCGTACCAATTTCCATAATCTGATCTTTCACGGCGATCCCTAATAAGAAATAGACTAGTGTCCATAGAAAAGCAGAAGGGTAGGCGTAGAGAGCGAATTTTTGGTAAGGCATCTTGTTCATCCCCGCAACGTACATCGTGATATGACGAAGAAAAGGTAAACACAGACTCATACCGATGGCATAACCACCGTATTTATCAAACCATTTTTCCGAGATTGTAAAATAACGCTCGGTTTTCGCTGACTTCTGCATACTTCGAAATAATCTTGTCTTGATAAAAAAACGACCTACCACATAACTGAAGGTCATGGCTGAACAGATTCCAAGGCTAACGGCAAGATAAGCAAAAGGATAGAAGAGTATTCCTGCAGCAGATAATGTACCTGCCGTCATGAGAACAACCTCATTAGGAATCGGAAGTCCGATAAGACCCAAACACAATACTAGAAACAAAGCAATGTATCCAAAATGATCAATAAATTCTAGTAAAAAATCATAAACCATCGTTAATTGACATCCTATCCGCCCATATTGCAAAATACAACACGGCTATGAAATAATATGCGCCTTTACTCGGTCCATCGATGCTGTCTTCGTTCGAACAGATCGTTCACTGGACTGGCATGTATAATCCCATAAACTGCCTCGATACACTTCTTTCAGAATTTCTGTTTTCTCAAAATCACTGGGTGTAACGAGATGGGCCGGTTTACGTACCGGCAAAGCTCCTCCATGTCCTAGAACAGTAGAGACAAATTGGGAGCAAAAATAAGCATTCTCCCTGCGGAGTTCAACGTTGAGCATAACTCCGATTAGGCCGAGAAGATGATATTTATATGTATGCTGTCTCTTCATCATGTCCCGAACAAGGTGATGCATTTGATTATACTGCTCAGAGGTCACTGTTAAGGTGTAAATAGCGCAGTGAGATGAATGAAAAAATGAGGAGCTGTAATCTTCCCGGACAAGGCCTGCCAGAAAAGGATTTGCTACATTTTTACGTCCAAAACTATATACCTCTTTCAGCTCTGGGTCAAATGCGATGGATGCATGATTAAGAGATGCTTTCGTATAAAATTGTATCAATTTTGATAAATACGTACCTGTCGAAGTCAGAACGATATATACAACTCTATTCGCTGACATGTTTCTTTTCCCCTCCAAAAACAACGTTACCTTATTCTAACTTGCTAGCTAACTAAATAAAACATGCTAGGGTAGTAATCTACCTCTTGACTATAGTCTATATGAAACCTGGTCTTAAGACTAGGAAGGTGACAAGATTGTGTTTTTATCCCATATTTTGTAATATTTAAAGCTGCGATGCTTACTACAGTTATACGTGAATGTTAGCAATCATATGCTGGGTAGGAATTTACATTTTCTTAACAGCAGACGGAGGGTATCATTTCACCAATTAATAATAAGTACTTTATTGAAATATTACTAGTACTATTTTCTTATAAAAAAGCGCCTCCCGTGTTTGACGATGTCAACAACGAAAGACGCAGCTCTAGAATGGGGACATGATTACAAATCCACCTTCAACAAGGAATGGATCTTTGTCTGTAGTACAAGAATTACTTACTTTCCTGGTATTTAGCAAGATGTTCTTTTACTTTTGCAGGATCAGCAACCAGCTCATTACCGGTTTTAACGATGGGACTAACTGTGGATACTGCTTTAAATTTATTGTTGTTATAAAAGGACAAAATTTCATCCTGATTAATGGAGTAAAGGATGGCTTTTCTTAAATCTTCACTCTCAGCAACATCTCGGCCTTTTGTATTAAATAATAAGTAACTGACTCCATTGCTTTCGAGGGTCTGCAATTGCAGTTTACTATCTTGTTTCACCAAATCATATTTGGTTTCAGGTACGCCGTAGTACATATGAATTTCTCCACTGCGAAGTGCAGATAAAGCATTGTCAGGATCCTTAATGAATTTTAATTGAACAGTAGAAATCTTCGGCTCATTCTCCGTACCTGTCATGTAACCTGGGTTTTTATAAAATACGGCTTCATAATCATTTTTGGAAGACAAAATGTAAGGACCGCTTGCATACAGCGTATTATTGTAAGAACTTCCTTCTGTTACTGTATTTTGATCTCCGTAAGGGATATCTTTATTAACGTCAAATTTTGCTACATCATAGGTATTAATGCTTTCTACCTGTTTTTTAGAAACAATCCCGGCAGACTGGTGAGCCAAATAGTTCAATACTTGCGGGAAAGGTTCTGTAGTTGTAAGTTTCACAACTTGATATTTACCCGATTTATTATCTGCTTGTGCCTTATCACTAACGAGCTGTGTAATTCCCTGATCTAAATCTTGATTCAGCACATCAATAATGGAATTTCCCGTTCCCGCTTGTTTGATGGATTCAAGTGAGCCTAGATCAGTAACAATTTCAGCATCCTTAATATGTTCATGTAAGGAGTAGGTACGGTGATCTGGTACCGAATTTTGATCTTTGGCACGGTTTAGAGAGAAGATGACATCCTCAGCACCCACACGTTCACCGGAGTCTTCCGCTTTTTTATCGGTGATTTTCGCGAAATTGATATCATCACGCAGAACAAAGTAATAGTCAGAATTGCCATCAGCAATACCATGATTCAAAGAAAGAGAACCTTCGGAAGTAATCTGGTCATCATCCGTTAGATTAACAAGACGAACATACATATTGGTATTGATCGCGTTGATCGAACCGTCATTCCCTTTAATGGGATCAAGTGAAGTTAGAGTCGAAGCTGCCTGCGTTAGGAGAAGCGGTTTCGTCGTATTTTGGGAAGCATCCTTAAACTGAATCGATTCCCATACTTGTGAACGTGATTTAGACAAGCGAATCGTATCTGGATGTAAGACATCTTTGTTAAATCCTTGGCTTTTCAGTGAAATATAGAGTGGAGCAATGTACGCTTTATCAAAAACAAGATAGTCTTCGAGCTCCTTGTACGTTTCTGTATACTCTTCAGGTGTTTCGGTCGCTGCCTGGTCAATGAGTTGGTCCACCTTAGGATCAGCTAGTTTACTGTAGTCACCGCCGGTTTTGAAAAGGGAACGGACCGCATAGTCTGGGTTACCCGTGACAGTAGTCCAGCCTGACAGTGAAATGTCATAGTTGCCTGCATCTTCTTGTGCTTTGAAACTGCCGTAATCCGGCTGGAGATTTAGTTTCACATTAAAACCGTTTTTAATCAATTGATCCCGAATGATATTTACATCGGATTCATTACTGCTCATGGCTAACAGTTCAATATCAACGGGCTGAAGATCCGTGGTAGTCGTATTCTCAGCAGGTTCACTTTCTCCTGCTACATCGGATTTCGTACTTACATTGCAGCCGGATATAACCAAGATCAGGACAAGTAACAGGGGTAAAAGGGCTTTTTTCAATTGAAATCCTCCTTAAGTTTATCAATTTATATTTTACGAATTAATCAAGTTTTGGATCGAGTGCATCTCGAAGTCCGTCACCTAGAAAATTAAAGGATAATACAAGAGCTACAATCGCAAGACCTGGATAGATTGCCAGGTAGGAATGCGATTCGAGATACGTGCTGCCGACTTTGAGGATATTCCCCCATTCAGGAATATGCGGTTCAACGCCAAGCCCCAAGTAACTCAGACTGCTGGTTGCAATGACGGCTCCGCCAATCGTCAGGGTTGATTTGACAATCATCGGTGCAAATGAATTTGGTACGATGTGTCTGAAAATAATGGATAGATTACTCGACCCAAAAGCTCGTGCAGCATCAACGTATTCAAAATTGGAGACCATGAGGACATTTGCTCGCATCGTTCTCGCATAAGTAGGGATGGAGCCCACACTAAGTGCAAGAATGAGATTCGTTGTATTTGCGCCAAACGCTGCAATGATGGCAATCGCAAGCAGTATACCTGGAATGGCATACAGCACATCGAGCAGACGCATGATGATGTTGTCGGTATAGCGCCCATAATAACCAGCAAATGCTCCAAGTATTCCGCCTATAATAACCGGAATTAAAGTGGATATAAATCCAACCACGAGGGAGATCCTTGCTCCAAATACAATACGAGAAAATAAATCTCGACCGAAATGATCTGTACCCAGCGGGTAAGCAAGATTCGGTGTTTGGAGGATCGCACTGTAGTTATTTTGGACTGCCATATCGTAGTCGAACGTAAAGTAGCTGGACACGGATATAGCGAACATAAATACGATGAAAAAAAGTCCGAACATAGAGCTGTAATTGCGTGTGATTTTGTTCCAAATTCGTTCCCAGTTACCAGACCTTGGTTTCAGGGTTTGTCGTATTTTGAAGATCAAGTCAAGACCAAGTAATAAAGCAAACAGGTTGCCTGTAATACTTGTTAACATTAGCGGAATGGCGATGTAGATCATCCATTTAGGAGCCTGGCGGCGGTCCACAAACGCAGCGACAAGGATTAAGGTGATGAAATAAAACACAGTTATGCCGATCAAAACAAACATGGATGGTAAAAAGGTATCCGTCACATAAGGTTTAAACAAGTTTAGTGAGGATACAGCGATGACACAAATCTGGGTTACAAGCAAGTAGATCGCGAGTGTATATTGGCTTGTTGTTTTCTTATTAATAAAATGCAAGCCAAAAATGGCAGTAAAGAGATTACCAGTGGCGATCGATAACACTTGCACATAACCGAGTCGTCTCGTCGCAGATCTAACTTCGCCATACGTCAGTACATCCCGCCGAATAAACCAAGTAATCAGAATCTGAATCAAAGTAAACAGTGCATAGACTGCAAATACAGTGAATAGAGCAGGCTTAAAGGTTGCACTTGCAAAATCATAACTGCTTGCAAGGAAAACCACAGTTATCAATAATGAGACAACCCATATGAATTGAGACTGCATATACTCGGGTGACCATTTTAACTGCTGACTCTTTTCGATGCTAGGAGTCTTTTGTTTAGTAAGAGTAGACATGTCAGCACCTGCTTTAATATTGTTTCATCTTGGACCTGATTCGAGGATCGAAGAAGGCATACAAGATGTCGATGAAAACATTGACAATGGAGATCGTGATCGCCGTGTATACAACACCGCCCAGTATACCGGGAATATCGGGAATAAACTGCTTATCGACGATGTAACTGCCAATTCCGCTAATGTTGAATACCTTCTCTGTTACCGCTGCTCCACCGAGCATCCCTCCGAATTGAAGCCCAATCACCGTAATTATAGGAATAATGGCATTGCCTACCGCATGTCTCCACAGTACAACTCGGCGACTAAGACCTTTTGCTTTCGCTGTAATAATATAATCTTCGTGAATGACTTCGAGGGTAGATGATCTAGTCATACGAGCTACAGCAGCCGTAAGTCCTGTACCGAGCACAACGACCGGCATTATGATGGAAGCCGTATTTTCTGGACTGTAGGTAGCGGGCAGTAAGCCCAATTTAATAGAAAAGTTCAGAATAAAGATGAGCCCTTGCCAGAAGTTAGGGATGGATAGTCCAAGCAGTGCGATAAACATGAACGTGTAATCAAAAAATGAATTTGGTTTTGTTGCCGAAATGATACCAACAGGTATAGCAATAAGTACGGAAAAGAAGAGCGAGATGAGTGTAAGTGTCAGCGTGATTGGAAACTTACGTGCAATGCTTGCGGCAACGTCTTCATTCCCTGTATAGGAAGTTCCGAGATCAAACAAAGCAATTCCTTTCATGTTGTTCCACAGCTGACTAAGATAGCCTTGATCCAGTCCATAAATATGGTTGAAGTTCGCTATTTGCTCTTTTGTTGCACCTTCCCCAAGAATGTTGGCAGCTGGATCAAAAGGTGACATGTAAAGGAGAGTGAAGACAATAACGACGACACCCATAATAACGAAGATCGTCATTACGAAACGTTCCATTACATATTTGGTATACGGATTACTGTAGAGCAGAATTACCATATACATCAGAATGCCTGGAAGAAAAGACAAGATTAGAAACAGCGGGTTATGTACAAGCGTTTGAAAAGTTTGATCGTAGGAAGGTTTCTCGAGTCCCCTTTCATTAAGACGGAGTCGTAAAAGTTCTTCCTCTTTTTCTAGAATCGCATCGTTCGCCCACTTTTCTGCTGTTTCTTGAATTTGTTTAGGAGACCCTGATTGATCGAAAAAGGTATGTTTACGTTCTAACTGCAAAGTGTACCGCTCTATTAAGGCATTATAGACATTGGCTTCACTCAATTCCTTTTGCACTTGTGTTCTGATTTCAGTGGAAATAGATCGATTACGATGTACTAAATAGTAAAACAAAATAAACAAATGAACCGGAAATCCAACAATAAAGAGAAAGAACGAATAGGCAGGACGAACCCTTATCTTCTTGTAAGTTTCACTAATGATGTCCGATAGACGGAAACGCTCTGTTGTAGGACCAGGCTGCTTTTTTCTCGCAATCTCCATGGTTTTGACCTCCTTTCGGTTTAAATTGCATAATTCCGATCAATATAGTATATTTTATTTACCGCTGTATAAAAAGTCAATCATTTCTAAGTATAAATTTTACATAGTTTCAAGAAAACATCGTAGGTAGGTGGACATAGTGGACTCTAGTATTTTAAAAGTAAAAGACTTAAGAGTATCTTTTTTAAATCAGGAAAGAGAGTTTGAAGCGGTTAAAGGGGTTAGTTTTGAACTGAAAAAAGGTGAGACACTTGGCATTGTAGGAGAGTCAGGCAGCGGTAAGAGTGTAACTGCCCGTTCGATAATGCGCTTGCTTCCCACACCTCCTGCTCAGATGAAAGATGGCGAGATACTATTTATGGGTCAAAATTTGGCTCATAAAACAGAGAAAGAGATGGAATCCATTCGGGGAAGAGATATTGGAATGATTTTTCAAGATCCGATGACTTCACTTAACCCTACATTAAAAGTAGGAAAACAAATTGCGGAAAGTGTAAAGAAACATCGCAAGCTATCGAGAAAAGAAGCAAAGCAAGAAGCGATTGAAATGTTGAAGCTCGTCGGTATGAGGGATAGTGAGACTAGATATAACCAGTATCCGCATGAATTCTCTGGGGGAATGAGACAGCGTGCGATGATTGCTATTGCGCTTGCGTGCCGTCCTGCCCTGCTGATTGCTGACGAACCGACTACAGCTCTCGATGTAACGATTCAAGCTCAAATTCTAAATGTCATGAAACATATGCAAGAGAAATTTGGAACCTCTATCATTCTCATCACCCATGATCTTGGCGTCGTAGCAGGGATGTGTGACCGCGTGGTGGTCATGAAGAATGGTGAAGTCGTAGAGACGGGTACGACGGAAGAAATTTTCGAGGAAGCAAAGCATCCTTACACGCAAAAACTTTTACATGCACTCCCGCGTCTAGATGAGAAGAAGAAACCTAAGCCTGCTTCCCTTATTCTTAATACAAGCAAGGAACCGCTGCTCGAAGTAACCGGACTCAAACAATATTTTAATATGGGCAGAGGACAGATTGTTAAGGCTGTAGATAATATTAGTTTTCATATTCAGCCTGGAGAAACGCTTGGGGTAGTGGGTGAATCCGGCTCTGGTAAGTCAACGACCGGAAGATCCATTTTACGCTTGCATGAACCTACGGCAGGAGAAGTATTATATCAAGGCATGCCGATACATCGTTTGAATGGGAAAGAAATGAAGATGATGCGCAGACATATGCAGATGATATTCCAAGATCCCTACGCTTCGCTCAACCCTAGATTCAAGATTATGGACATTATTGGTGAATCCATGGATGTTCATCAGATGAGCGGAAGTAAAGAGGCTCGTAAAAAGCGAGTTGAAGAGCTGTTAGATCTGGTAGGTCTGGAACCTTCTTTTGCAGAACGTTATCCTCATGAATTCTCTGGCGGACAAAGACAGCGTATAGGTATTGCCCGCGCTTTAGCTGTGGAACCAAAATTTCTAGTATGTGATGAGCCCTTATCTGCACTCGATGTATCCATTCAGTCTCAAGTAGTGGACCTGCTTGAAGATTTGCAGCATAAGCTGGGACTCACCTATTTATTCATTGCGCATGATCTGTCGATGGTAAAACATATCAGCGACCGGGTCGCTGTGATGTATGCAGGAAAAATTGTGGAACTTGCGGAAAGTGAAGAACTATACGCCAATCCGCAGCATGAATATACGAAATCATTGCTCGCAGCCATTCCGGTACCGGATCCAAGAATTGAATCCAAGAAAACTCGCAAACTACTAGAAGAACAAACGAGTGCCGATAAATATAATCTATTACAGTCTGAACTGGTGGAAGTTTCCAAAGGCCATTTTGTCGCAATTCCTACGGGATAAGACGCTTATGGCGAACTGTACAAAAATATGAAATAAGTAACGTTACAATCCCCTGCGGCATACTTTATTAATACAGTGCTTCATGCTTATCGTGCCGGCTTAAGGGGGTTGTAATATTGGCGAACTATCGCAAGCCTCCACATAAACGTGCATCACCCAACTCTAGTAAAAACAAAGCTCAAAGCAAAACGCAAAGCAGAGAAAAGAACAATGGAAAAGCGGATCAATCCCAAAGTTTCAAATCTCCGCTAAGCGAACTGACATCACTATCAGGTGTGACTCTAGATTATGTGGTTGCTGCACTGCTACTGACAGGTAAACTAACGGTGGATTCTTTAACATTATTTAAAGAGGCAACCATTGTCATCGGCCTGACGGGCAGATTTTTAACCAAAGATGATTATAAAAAGTTGAATGATATTGTTCAAAACATAAATGGCAATAACGAAGTGGAGATTGGAGAAATCTTAAAGTCGATTAATGTACTATAATCTATGGTGGCAGGGGAGTTTAAGGTGAGTGAAATTGAAGGTTTTGATGGTAAAGGATTTTCCACTCTCATCATTCTTGGTATTTTAGTCGCTTTATTCATTTTTGGATCAAACGATATTCAAAAGTTATCGGAAACGCCGACCAATGTAGATGAGATTTAAGCCTAATCACAACGAATAGTTAGAGAAAAAACAGAAGGAATGAGCATGTTATAGCTCTCACTCTTTCTGTTTTTTTATTTTACATAAAGTAGCATGATTTTTAATCTATGGATGCTAGAATAATAGAGTATATACAAATATTAACATTGTAGGAGGGAAAAGATGGGGACATCGCGGAAGAAGATTCGAGACAATCACTGGTTTAAATACGTGGTGGCAGCAGCAGTAGCGCTATCTGTTCAGACAGGATGGTCAGCTGACATTACGAATGTTGTTCAAGCAGAGAGCGCACAAGATCCGGCTCCTTATATTCAAGCAAAAGTAGTTAATGAAAATGCGGGTAAGAAGGTATTGTTCGACAATTCTCATGCACAGACGGCAGGAGCGGCGGATTGGGTCATTGATGGTGGATTTTCCGATTTCGGCAATGCGCTGGCTTCCGATGGGTACTATGTAAAAGAACTGCGTAAAACTACTCCAATCATCCTGTCAGATCTCTCCGATTATGATGTCTTTGTCGTTGCAGAGCCAAACATTCCGTTCACACAAAGCGAACAAGCAGCAATGGAACAATATGTGGATCAAGGTGGAAGTATCTTCTTCATAGGGGATCATTATAATGCGGATCGGAACAAAAACCGATGGGACGGTTCTGAGTCTATTAATGGATACCGCAGAGGGGCTTGGACCGACCCAACAAAAGGAATGAGTGCAGAAGAGAAAAATTCAGCAGCAATGCAGGGCGTAGTCAGTTCGGACTGGCTCGCTGAGAACTTCGGTGTAAGATTCCGTTACAATGCGCTAGGTGATGTCACGGCGAATAATATCGTTGCACCAAGTCAATCATTTGGGATAACCGAAGGGGTATCGACTGTAGCCATGCATGCGGGATCGACGCTTGCCATTACAGACCCAACAAAAGCCAAAGGAATTGTATATTTACCGAAAACGAATGCGGCTTGGGGAAATGCCGTTGACCAAGGTGTATATAACGGTGGCGGAATAGAAGAAGGACCTTATGTGGCCGTATCGAAAGCCGGACTTGGTAAAGCAGCGTTCATTGGAGATTCTTCCCCAGTGGAGGATGCTACACCTAAATACGTTCGTGAGGAAAATGGCATTAAAAAAACGACGTATGATGGTTTTAAAGAGCAAGATGATGCAACTCTCTTGGTTAATCTAGTAAACTGGCTTTCCGAAGATGAGGATTACTCCAATTTTACGGAAGTAGACGGTCTTGCACTCGATCAGCCTACAGCTGTGTTGCCGTTTGAAGTTCCTGCTGCTTCTACAGAACCTCAATCAGAACCATGGTCTCAGCCTGCTGCAGGATATAAGTGGTGGGATCCATCTACTTTTAAAGCAGGGTCTTACGGAAGTAACGTAGCAGCACCTTCTAGCCCATCATATAATTTTGTGCATCAAAGTCAGCTTCCTAACAGCGAAGCTTTTCAAATTCGTGTGGTGGTGAATAATCTTGCGCCAAACAGTACGGTATCTGGGTATAGTGCAGGGTTCTATACGACAGGCGGAACGCAAGTGGCCAAAGTTCAAAATGCAGACCTGACCTGGCCAAGTGCTTATGGTTACAGTCAGACATTCAGCTTGACGGCGAATAGTAAAGGCATAGCGACAAAGGACATTACTGTACAGATTAAACCAGGTACAACCGGAGCAGCGAGTTTGAGGCTTAGATTAAACGGTTCGAATTTGGTGACAACGCCGGTTACGATTGCGAATGTTCCTGCAGAGGCTCTTCCTGATGGCGGAGAAGAGGCTCCTGAGATAACACTCTCAACGATTAGTGAAGCGAGAACTAAAAGTGAGGGAACTCAGGTTATGGTCGAAGGGGTAGTGACGACGCAGCCGGGTACTTTTGGGGGACAAGCATTTTATTTGCAAGATGATACCGCTGGTATATATGTGTATCAGACGCAAAGCGGATTTAATATCGGTGATAAGGTGAAGGTAAAAGCGACTTTAACCCTATATAATACAGAACTTGAACTTGATGAAATTGAATCCATTGAAAAGATAGGTGAGGCTAGTGTTCCTAGTGCGAAACCCGTGGTTACTTTAGGGGAAGACACACAAGGTCAGTTAGTACAACTGAATGGCGTTACGATTGAAAACTTGGTTAGTGCCACTCCTGCAGGATCATTCGAATTTGATGCGGTAGGGGAGCAAACGAATCATGTGAGAATAGATGCTCGTACGGGCCTCACTATGGATAGCTTTCCTTATAAAGCCGGAGATAAAGTGAATTTGACGGGGGTATCAGCTATTTTTCGCGGAGTATATCAGTTAAAACCTAGAGGGCTCAGCGATATTACATTTGCGGAAAGTACGGAACCGGAAACACCTGAAGTACCAGAAGAACCTGTTCTCGCTGAAGGTGTACCAGGACAAGCAATACTTTCAAGCGATAACGGGAATGACAATGGACT
Organism: Paenibacillus sp. Marseille-Q7038; assembly: GCF_965111595.1. Classification (NCBI taxonomy): domain Bacteria; kingdom Bacillati; phylum Bacillota; class Bacilli; order Caryophanales; family Paenibacillaceae; genus Paenibacillus; species Paenibacillus sp. Marseille-Q7038. The sequence goes on from NZ_CBCOOM010000001.1 coordinate 1,217,430, forward strand.
ACATGATGGAAGTTACGATATTACGATGAATTTGTGGTGGGGAAACAACGCGGCCGAATACAAATTATACGAGAATGATATTCTTATCGATACTCAGAAAATCAGTGATCGTACGCCAGAAAGACAGTCTGCTGTGACATCGATTACTGGAAAATCAAACGGAACTTATACCTATACGAGCGAACTGACGAACAGCTATGGTACGACGGCTTCCACTTCAGTTGTCGTTGTAGTTACCGATGCAAATCCAGGAAAGGCCGTACTTTCTCATGATAACTGGGATCATGACGGCGACTATAATGTACAGATGAATCTATGGTGGGGAACAAACGCAACTTCATACCGTTTATATGAGAATGGCGAGCTTATCGATACCCAATCATTGATCGTGCAGACGCCGAATGCGCAGCGTGCAGTGTCCGCTATTACGAATCGTTCGGAAGGAACATACGAGTATTATGCAGAGCTTATTAACGAGTCAGGAAATACCGTAACAGATAAAGTGATCGTTGTTGTAAAATGAAATAAAAGTGCTGATGTCCTGATCGAGGTATCAGCACTTTTTATATGTAAAAAAAAGGTTTGACAACCATTTTTACTATTGATAAAATAAACGACAGATCAGACAGAATGAATGATGTTTCATTTTGTGAAATGACAATAGAATAGCGAATCGACCAGACAACTGGAGATATCACGCTTTTTTTATTTTTTTAGAGGTGCTTTTTCGCCATTGCATCTATAATGCGTTGTGTCTCTCTTTTTTTTATCCTTTTATCCTACTAAACAGGTAAGTTTAATTTATATACTCAAGTTAGGGGGTTCTTTGATGACAACCAGTACACTGCGGATCGAGCAACTGAATAAAGTCTTTCGTGCACCAGCAGGAGATGTGGTGGCGCTCCATCAGATTGATCTACAAGTCCGCAAAGGAGAATTCCTAACCATGATCGGCCCAAGCGGATGCGGTAAGAGTACATTGCTCAAAATTATTGCAGGACTCGATACTTCATACGAAGGAAAAGTCTTGCTGAATGAAGAGCCAATTACGGGACCAAGTATTCAAAAGGGATTTATTTTTCAGGAGCCGCGCTTATTTCCTTGGTTAAATGTAGAGAAAAACATTGCCGGAAATTTGTCACTGAAAAAACCAGAGGTCCGCAAAAAGGTAACTGAACTTATCGAACTTGTTCGTTTGGAAGGTTTTGAACAATCTTACCCTAGAGAATTATCAGGAGGCATGGCGCAGCGTGTGGCTATTGCAAGAGCATTACTTCGTGAACCAGATGTGCTTTTGCTCGATGAACCATTTGGAGCACTCGATGCTTTTACAAGATCTCACATGCAGGAAGTGCTTTTAGATATTTGGCAGAGAAATCGCACAACCATGATATTCGTTACTCACGATCTCGATGAAGCTGTTTTCCTGGGAGAAAGAGTTGTCATTATGAACCCGAGACCTGGTCAGATCCGGACCATTCAACCCATTGATTTACCTTTTCCGCGGAAAAGAACCGGGCCTTCATTTCAAGAACTTAGAGCAAAAGTGCTGCGAGAATTCGAAAAAGGGGAAGAACCTGAACTCGATGCGGGAGCAGGGATTTAAACCGGTAAGGACACTATTGAATCAAGGGGAGATTGGGAAATGCACATGAAAAAGAGCGTCTGGACTTTTACATTATTATTGGTGGGTTTACTAGTGATTGCGGGCTGTGCAAAAGATACAGAAGAGAGCAATGGTTCAGAAGGAACACAAGGTTCGGTCGTTCGAATCGGAGTTCAAGGCAGCGGAGGCTTATTTGGAAAGGCTCGGGAAGAACAGTGGTTTGAGAAAGAATTTGCTAAGCATGGTGTTACCGTAGAATGGGCGGAATTTCAAAGCGGTCCCCCAATGACAGAGGCAATGGCCTCGAATCGACTTGATTTTGCGGGACTTGGGAATATGCCGATTATTGCCGCACAGGCAGCAGATATTTCTTTCAAAGTAATTTCTCAAAGCCTGGAAGGAAAAAACAATGTGGCTATTATTGTACCAGCGGATAGTCCGGCTCAGTCGATCAGTGACCTAAAAGGTAAGAAAGTGGCCGTTACCAAAGGAAGCAACGCATTTAACTTTTTATACAGAGGTCTGAATGCTGAAGGCATTTCCGCTTCTGATGTGGAGGTCATTCAGCTTCAGCCAGATGAGACTCAGCCCGCTTTTGAATCGGGAAGTGTGGATGCCTGGGCAACTTGGGATCCTTATATCACGCTGAACACACTCACGGGCAAAGCAAAAATTCTAACCGATGGTGAAAAGCTCGGAATTTTATCTCCCTCTTTTAATATCGTACGTAAAGAATTTGCTGACAAAAATCCAGACCTCGTCACCCTTTACTTAAAAGTTCTGAATGATGCCCTCGCTTGGGAGAAAGAGAATGAAGATGAGGCAATCCAAAGATATGCGGATGAGCGGGGCATTCCTGTTGATGTGATCAAAGGTACTTTTGATAGAGCTAGACAGATTAACATTCCGGTCAGTGATGCGATTATAGAAGAACAGCAGAAAACAGCGGATTTCCAATATGAGCAAAAAACAATCCGTAAAAAAATCGAGGTAAATAGCGTATTTGATAATCAGTATATCGAAAAAGCACTTCAGCCATAAAAGGCAGAGGTGAAGAAACGGGGCGTTTTTCATGCTTCAAAACAGTGTTAGTAAATTAGCGAAGAAGCGGGAGGGCCCCCGCGAATGGTTTCAGAAGAAAGACCAAAGGTGGAAAATCAGGTGGATTAATATTGCTTTGGGATGGTCTGTTCCTTTACTTCTGATTGCCATATGGCAGATTGCGGGTTCCCTAGGCTTACTTAATCCTGTGCTTCTCCCTACACCAATTGTCATCTGGAATGAACTGGTTGCCATGACTCTTTCGGGTGAATTAGCTTCCAACCTCGGCATTTCAGCTGGGAGAGCCTTTCTTGGATTTATTTTAGGAGGGGGGCTAGGGCTTGCAGCTGGAGTATGGGTCGGTTTTTCTTACAAGGCAGAGCGACTTGTTGATCCTTCGCTACAGATGCTGCGGACATTGCCACATCTAGCAATCGCCCCTTTGTTCATTTTATGGTTTGGATTTGGCGAGACTTCAAAAATTTTATTGATTGCAAAGGGAGCCTTTTTCCCTCTTTATGTCAATACGTTTCTTGGGATTCGTTCGGTAGATAACAAACTATTCGATGTAGCCCGAGTTCTGGAGTTCAGCAGATGGGAACTGATTTGGAAGTTAATCGTACCGGCTGCACTGCCTAATATTTTTCTCGGTATCCGGTTATCCATTGGGGTAGCATGGCTTGGACTCGTTGTGGCCGAACTAATGGGTTCGAGTTCCGGTATTGGCTACATCATCAATGATGCTCGGTCATTTTCTTTAACATCGGTTGTGTTCGTAGGGATTATCGTATTTGCCGTCGTCGGAAAATTGTCTGATTCTTTAATCAGATGGCTGGAACATCGCATGCTTTCATGGCAAGACAGTTACAAGGGAGGTGGGCGCTCATGAAAGCTGATTCTACTCCAAGTATGCAGACACGCTCGAAGGACTGGCTTGAATATATTCCTGCTCCCCTTCATGCTTGGTTGCTTCCCGTTCTGCTTGTAGCGGTATGGCAGGCAGCAGGCAGTCTCCAACTCATTGCTCCCAATCTGCTCCCAACTCCGGTTGCGATTAGTAAGCAGTTTATCAGTCTGGTACAAAGCGGCACGCTGTGGGAGCATTTTGCAATCAGTGCATTTCGTGCGTTATCGGGCTTTTTGTTAGGAGGATTTACGGGATTATTTCTTGGATTATTTACGGGACTAGGAAAAATGGCAGAACGAACACTAGACCCTTCCGTTCAGATGCTGCGGACCATTCCGCTGTTATCACTCATTCCGTTATTTATTCTTTGGTTTGGAATTGGGGAATTTTCGAAAATATTAATGATTTCTTTGGGCGCTTTTTTCCCAGTGTATGTGAATACGTTTCTTGGAATTCGAAGTGTTGATGTAAAGCTGTATGATGTATCACGGATTTTTCAGTACTCAAAAATTCAGTTGTTGACCCGATTAATCCTGCCGGCTGCCCTTCCTAACATTCTGCTAGGTGTTCGATTAGCACTGGGCGTAGCGTGGTTGGTACTGGTGGTTGCAGAGATGATGGGGACGAGCAGCGGGATCGGATATATGATTCAAGATGCTAGAGCCTACTCGCAAACAGATATTGTTTTTGTAGGCATTATTATTTTCGCCATGATCGGAAAGCTCTCTGATTCCATCGTCCGTATGCTGGAGTCAAGACTTCTTCACTGGAGAGAGACTTATAAAGGCTAAGTAACATTCCAAATAAATAGCAGAAGGGTTGTTTAACACATGGGACAAAGAAATGAACAGATGCATCTAGGCGCTTTTATTTATTATACAGGACATCATCATGCAGGCTGGAGACATCCAGATTCGGGTGTGGAACAACTGTTTGATATTGAAATGTACAAAAAAATAGCACAGACAGCCGAAAGAGGAAAGTTTGATATGATGTTTTTTGCTGATTTGCTATACGTTCGGCAAGTGGAGTATGCCGCTTCAGGTATGCTCGATCCGATTACTTTGCTATCTGCGCTATCCATGGTTACAGAGCGAATTGGTCTCACGGCAACCGTATCAACGACTTATAATGAACCTTATAATGTAGCGCGCAAATTTGCTTCCCTTGATTATATCAGCGGAGGGCGAGCTGGCTGGAATATCGTAACCTCTCAATTAGATATAGAAGCACATAATTATGGCAGACCAGAACATCCGGAGCATGGTTTACGGTACGAAATGGCGAGTGAATTCGCGGGTGCGGTTACTTCACTATGGGATACATGGGAAGATGGAGCCCTTGTGCTCGACCGTGAAAATGGAAAATTTGCCGATGAATCAAAAGTGAAAGCAGCCGATTTTAAAGGCAAATTCTACTCGACGAAAGGTCCGCTCAATGTACCTCGTCCACCGCAAGGTTATCCCGTACTTATCCAGGCTGGTTCTTCTGAGCCAGGACAAGATTTTGCTGCTCAGTATGGAGAAGTGATCTTTACGGCGCAGCAATCAATCAAGGCAGCCCAACGTTTCTATCAGCAATTAAATGAGAAATTGGTGCAGAGTGGACGTAAAAAAGGTACGCTGAAAATTATGCCGGGCCTTTCACCTATTCTAGGAGCAACAGAAGAAGAAGCTCAAAGAAAATATCAGGAACTTCAAGACTTGATCCCTGTAGAAACAGCGGTCATGGCGTTATCTGGTTTCCTCAATTATGATCTGAGCGGTTATCCAGCAGATGGTCCATTGCCTACTCATATTCCTGATCCTGTAGCTGCATCGAATGGGATGAAGAGCCGAGTGAAGTTGTTCTTGGAAATGGCTTATGAGGATAATGTGTCAATCCTTGATCTGGGAAGAAAGATACTGAGTAGTCGCGGACACATGCAATTTGTGGGAACGCCTGAGCAGCTAGCAGATCTGATGGAAGAATGGTTTGATTCCTATGCTTGCGATGGCTTTAATATTATGCCTCCCGTTCTTCCAGGAGATCTAGAAGATTTCGTTAATCTGGCTATTCCGGTTCTGCAAAAAAGAGGCTTGTTCAGAGAAGAATACACAGGTTCTACGCTGAGAGAACATCTTGGTCTAGAACGTCCTGAGCTTGGACATTTTAAGCCAAAGCATGAGCTGAGTGCAGGTGTGAATTAAAAGAAAATCTTCATTGATATTTTACTTTTTTTGCAATTTCACTTACAATTATCTATAAATTTTATATTTAAAAAATAGAGACCCCACTTTTTATTGTTTTCGTGTTTCCAAAAACAATAATAAAAAGTGGGGTTTTTGCGTGGGGGGAAGAGTTTGTTTCAGTTATTTAAAAATTCGATGTACGTATTTTTAGGAGCATGTTCATTTGGGATTTTGTCCACAGTAATTAAGCTAGGATATGAAAAAGGATTTACATTTGGGCAATTGACCCTTGGACAATTTGGGACGGGATGGCTTTTACTGCTTATTCTGATGCTTTTATTCTCTAGAAAGAAAGTGAGTTTTAAACAGTTTATTCGTCTTGCTGGAGTGGGTACCTGTACCTGTCTTACAGGGATCTCTTATTATCTGTCACTGGAAAGTATACCTGCTTCCATTGCGGTCGTACTACTATTTCAATTTACATGGATCGGTGTCCTCATTGAGGCGATCGTAACGAGGAAGTGGCCATCAAGGGCTACTATGGTGTCTGTGTTTCTATTACTAATAGGAACCATCCTCGCCGGAGGAATCATTGGCGTTGAATCACTTGAGCTAAATCTAAGGGGTACGTTATTTGGCTTAGCTGCTGCAGTAATGATGGCCTTATTTGTTTTCTTTAGCGGCAGAGTAGAGGTTCAAGTATCACCGATTACGAGAAGTTTTTACATATCGACCGGTAGCTTATTGTTACTTCTCACGATTCTGACACCCAAAGTAGTTCTTGAAGTATCGTTTGCCGAAGGGTATTGGTTATATGGGCTTATTTTAGGAACCTTTGGAGTGGTGTTACCCGTATTGCTGTTTGCACTCGGAGCACCAAAAATTAGTACGGGGCTTGCTACCATTTTAGGAGCAGGGGAACTGCCCGTTGCTGTTGTTGCCTCTGTCTGGGTACTGCAGGAGTATGTGTCCATTGTTCAGTGGGTTGGAATCATCATTATTTTATTCGGAATCGTTTATCCTCAAATATTCGGCAGAAATCGGAGTCAGAAAGAAAATACGGCAGTCCAATAGTAAAGATAAGATGTAAGATGATTAGTGAAGTGAGAACAGTGATGCGATTCAAAAATACATCAAATGATAAATCCATCAATAAAAAGGACCCTCATAAAAGACAATGTCATTTAGTTAAGGCGCATGCTAAAAGAGCAGGCTATCGAAAAGATAACCTGCTCTTTTTTGTGAACAAACGAGAAATGAGACTTGACAAGCAGGTGGAAATGTGTGGCGAAGCCCCTTGAGACAAGGAGGTTACGCCAATGAACGAGTACGCTAATTCACTAAAACAATCACTAACATCCCTTATACACGAAATGTCTGCTGCACCTGCACCTTATGTCAAAAACCCTGAAACAGATTTTACCAGAAAGAAAAAACTGCCCTTTGAAACGGTCATGCAACTTCTCATCTCAATGGGTGGCAATAGTATATATAAGGAACTCTTGGAATCAGAGGGCTATGACGTAAACACCGCAACCACGTCCGCTTTTGTACAACAGAGAAATAAAATTCTACCCTCTGCTGTGGAATTTTTATTTCATGAATTTACGCGTTTGTTTACGGATATTAAGCACTATCGTGGGTATCGATTACTTGCCGTTGATGGTTCGGATATGCATATCGCAACGAACTCTGCGGACACAGATACCTATTTTCAAAGTGGACCGAACACAAAAGGTTATAACCTTCTGCATTTGAACGCAGCCTATGACCTTTGCAACAGACTTTACGTGGATGCCCTTGTTCAGCCACGAAGATTGTGCAACGAGGGAAGGGCAATGGCAGATATGGTTGACCGTTCTCCTATCCAAGGCAAAGCCATTGTTATTGCCGATCGAGGCTATGAAAGTTACAATAACTTCGCGCATATTGAACGAAAAGGCTGGAACTACGTCATACGGGTAAAGGATGTAAACTCCAATGGTATTCTTTCGGGCTTACGTTTGCCTTCTAGTAGAGAGTTTGATATTGATGTTCATCGGACACTCACCAAAAAACAAACCAAAAAGGTCAAGGCTCAGCCCGAGATTTACAAGTTCATCCCTTCCACTTCTACATTTGATTTTTTGGATCTGCATGAGCGCATCTTTTATCCCATTTCCTTTCGGGTTGTTCGTTTTATCCTGCCGAGTGGCACTTATGAAACGATCATTACCAATCTTTCCTCTACTGATTTCCCACCTGATGAAATCAAATCAATTTATAACATGCGTTGGGGCATTGAAACCTCTTTCAGAGCATTAAAATACACCGTTGGTCTGACAAATTTTCACGCAAAGAGGCAAGATTCCATTATCCAAGAGATTTTCGCAAAAATGATCATGTACAATTTTACTGAAATGATTACCTCGCGCGTAGTTATCTCCCAAATGGATAAACGGTACCCATATCAAGTCAATTTTACAGTCGCTGTTTATGTTTGTAGACATTTCCTGCGCTTACGAGACGATGAACCCCCACCCGATTTGGAAGCGCTGATTCGTAAAAACATGTTGCCGATTCGATCCATTCGTCAAGGACAGAAGAATACACGAAAAATCCGGTATAGATCCGTTGTTAGCTTCGTCTATAGAGTAGCATAATCCGTTTCACACCAACTTTTTTAGCGGATATTTCATCCGCTTTGTTTGCTGTGCGTTTTTTTTACTTACACAAAAAAACAGCACAGGACTTTTTCCCGTGCTGATTTAAATTTAATTCAGGTGTTGTCTTTAAAGCTTAACTAAATGACATTGTCATAAAAGAGGGTCCTTTTCTCATAAATCATCAATTCAAAAGATCTATCTTACTTAACAAGGCTGTTAAGTATATCATCAATCATTTGGGAGTTCGCAACAGCACCTGTGTACAGCCAGCTGGTATCTTTACCAAATTCATATACATTTCCGTTTTTCACAGCCGGAATATTCTTCCATAGGTCATCGTTCAATGCTTCACTACCTGTGTCGGAGTCACTGTTGATCAGGAAGAGGTGGTCGGCATCGAGTTCTGCGAGTTTCTCTAGGGAAACAGGAAGCCAGTTACCCGTACCGGTAGTCGAAATCTCTTTAACTACTTCTGGTACAGCAAGTCCTAAGTCATCATACATGACAGTACCGCTGGAAAGATCTTGGCTAACCATAAAGAATTGTTTTTGAACGAGCCAGATTGCAGCAGCAGATTCACCTGGTACAGCTTCTGCGAGTTTCGCTTTGGCTTCGGCTGCTTTCGCATCATATTCATCAAGTACTTGCTGGGCTTCTTTATCTTTACCTAGAACCTCTCCGATTTTCAGAAGCTCTTCTCTCCAGTCATTATTCTCTTCACTACCGATTACATAAGTGGATGCAATCTTGGAGTACTGTTCATATTTCTCTCCAGCGGCCATATCCGCAGAATCCATAATGATCAGGTCTGGTTCAAAGCTTGCCACTTCTTCAAATGGCAGATCATAAGAGATGGTTGGTACCTCTTTAAGTTCCGTTTGGAGATATTCTTGGATACCGTTCGCAACAGACCATTGTGCCACTGGTTTTACACCAAGCGCAACGAGATGATCTTCAAGGTAAGAAGCAATAATACGCTGCGGGTTAGCAGGAATAACGACTTCATGTCCCACTGCATCGGTTACTGTACGATCTTGAGATGTATTTTGCGCATCAGTTGCAGGAGCTTCTACATTTGTATTCGGATTCGGTGTAGTATTATTAGTAGTATCTTCGTTAGTTCCGCAAGCTGATAAAAATGCGGATACGACGAGCAAACCCGACAGTAAAGTAATTAGTTTTTTCTTTCTCATGATTAGTGGTTCCCCCTATTTATCTATCTATATATTTAAATGATAACAATTCTCATTATCAAAATCAATTCTTTTTTTGTTACATCACTGTATACAAGATGTACGATTGATAGAGCTGTGTTGAATTAAAGGATTACGTGACCGCTCATTTTTTATGCAGATCCATTTTGAGATAGAAGTAGAGAGGAAGAAAAAGAATGACACCTCATTTTGTACTGGTAGCAAGTGTGTCGATTGTAAGTCATGGTAAATTGCTAATGATCGAAGAGAAGAAGCCGGGTGAAGTAGGAAAATGGAATTTTCCATCGGGAAGAGCAGAACAAGGTGAACCCATACTCGCTGCTGCTCTGCGTGAAGTAAAAGAGGAAACGGGTATCGATATAAAACTTACTTCTACAACAGGTGTTTATAACTTTACAAGTTCAACGAATGACCAAGTGATTTTGTTTCATTTTATGGGAGAAATTATAGGCGGGGCGCTACAACTTCAAGAAGAGGGGATTACAGATTGCAATTGGATCGAGCCAGCTCATCTCCTTGAGGTGGACCTTGGTCAGTTACGTAATGGACACATTTTAAAACAAATTACACAAAACATAATGAATAAGCGCTTTTATCCGCTTTCGATCATACATGAATAAGCTATATGGTGAGGTATGTTCGGGAAATGAATGCTAGAATCTATACGATAGAATCTTTTCCATATAGCATCGTCTAATTATGGGAACCAAACTACTAGCTTGCCCTTAAGGAGGAATAAGGATATGAATGATTTATTAAGTCCATATTTTATAAGAGAACTCCAGATATTGCCTGAAAGTTACCGCGATCGTTCAACCTACCCATTCAACATCGCAGCGATTCGTAAACTGAAAACATTGAAATTCCATCCTAAAGTGACTTATATCGTCGGGGAAAATGGGATGGGAAAATCGACTTTACTTGAAGCTATCGCCATCGCTTCTGGATTTAATCCCGAAGGCGGAACCCGTAATTTTCAGTTTGCTACAAGAGACACACATTCTAATCTACATGAACGGATCAGACTCGTTAGAGGAGGGGCTAAACCAAGAGACGGTTTTTTCTTTCGAGCCGAAAGCTACTATAATGTGGCGTCCTATATAGATACTTTAGATGAAGAGGGAGGAGGACCTCCTCTTAAAAATTCGTATGGCGGAAAATCACTACATGAGCAGTCCCATGGGGAATCATTTTTTTCTGCTTTTTTGAATCGATTTGGTGGATATGGTCTTTATATTCTGGACGAACCGGAAGCAGCCTTGTCACCCATCCGGCAAATGTCGATGCTTGCCCGTATTCATGAGCTTGTAAAAAGCAGAAGTCAGCTCATTATCTCTACGCATTCCCCTATTCTTATGGCATATCCAGACAGTATCATCTACCAATTAACAGAGCAGGGCATTGACAAAGTTAGGCTAGAAGAGACAGATCATTATGTCGTGATGAAACAGTTCATGAATCACAAAGAAAGTATGCTGTGTGAGTTATTTGACGAAGACGAATGAAGAATTCAACTCCATCCATTAAGGTAGGGTTCTATTACTCTAAGCTAATAAGGTAGAATCCTACTACTCAAAGCAAAGGCAATCTTTTTCATTATAAAAAGGATTGTCTTTTTTGTTGAGATAAGCCAGATAACATGTGTGAAATAATGAGAAATTAAGATGATGAAAAATTCGAAGAAGAAGGAATTCTATCGGTTTGCCAGATGGCAAGCCTATATTTTCTGGAAAACGAAAGTGAAGCCATACGATTATTATTATACTATTTCAACATATGAAAAATTCAAAATAATAAAATCTAATCACTGTATCTATATACGGCCTCTTTTTAATTAACATTCACTGAATCTATACCAAAATTTTGTATCAAAAAAATTTGCTAAAATCTCAATCGAAAAGCAAGCACTAATTATGAAATAGGATGGAAAAATATCACTGGAATAAAGTGTTTGACAACAACATATTGTCGATATAATATGGTTTAGTTAAGTAAACTAAACTAATGGACGAAGGGAAGTGAGAAGGCGATTGGAGAATTATCGAAAAGTGGTAAAGAGTATGAACCGTATGCTAGATGAATTTCATGTACTCATAACCAAGGAGTTTAAAGAACTGGATGATTTTCATCTCACCTCACAGCAAGAGGTCGTCCTGATCTATATATCTCGTCGTGATCGAGTGACTGCAGCACAGATTGCGCAAGAATTCGATATTACTAAAAGCGCGGTAAGCCAAGTACTTACGAAGTTAGAACAGCAAGATTTGATTGCAAAGATTGTGAATCCCGACAACAGACGAGAGTCATTTATTGTGTTAGGTGAACAAGGCAAAAGATTTATGGATACGCTAAAAGATATTGATGATCAAATGATTGAGAAGTATTACTCCAAGGTTAAAATTGATGATTTAATTCATATGACAAACACAATGGAAGAAATCAATCAAGTCATTAAGAGAAGTAAGCAATAAATAACAACATAGGTTACTACATGATGGAGGAAGAAATATGTCTTTAATGTTGAGGAATAGAGGCGCTATACTGCTTCTAATGGTAAACATCTTCTTAATATTTACGGGAATTGGACTCGTCGTTCCAATTATGCCGACTTATATGGATCTACTGCAAATCAGCGGAAGTATCGTTGGACTTCTGGTAGCAGCATTTTCATTTACACAACTCATATTTTCACCGCTTGCGGGAAGATTATCAGACAACTGGGGACGCAAAAAAATAATTATCATTGGTATGCTCATATTCGCGGTATCGGAGCTTATCTTTGGTCTTAGCAGTACTGCATTTTTCTTATTTGCTGCACGTATGCTCGGGGGGATTGGGGCAGCACTCATTATGCCAGCAGTTATGGCTTATACAGCAGATGTTACATCAGGAGAAGAACGTGGCAAGGGAATGGGATTAATCAACGCTGCGATTACCACTGGTTTCATTATTGGACCAGGAATCGGCGGATTCATTGCTGAATATGGAATCAGGGTCCCATTTTATGCAGCAGCTGTTGCAGGAACTATTGCAGCCATCGTCACTCTGATTGTATTGCCAGAATCAAAACCTCAAGTTAGTGATGAGGGGAAAGAGGTCGTGAAGCTTCTAAAACGCAATCTATTCACTCAGCTTGCTAGCTCTTACCGTGAACCTTATTTCCTAGCACTTGTTATCGTGCTTGTAGCATCCTTTGGCCTTGCCAATTACGAGACTGTATTTGGTTTATTCGTAGATCAGAAATTTGGCTTTACTGCAAAAGATATTGCCATTATTATCACTTTTGGTTCCATCGCTGGTGCTATCGTTCAGGTGACCGTATTCGGATGGATTTTGAACAAATTTGGTGAAAAGAATGTAGTTTCATTCTGTCTATTAATGGCAGCACTCTTTATTGTCCTTACCTTGTTTGTTCATCAGTATTGGATGATTTTGCTTGTTACATTTGTGGTGTTCCTGGCCATTGATATCCTAAGACCGACCATCAGTACACAGATGTCTAAGATGGCAATGGAACAGCAAGGTTATGTGGCAGGTCTTAACTCTGCATTTACAAGTATGGGTAATATTTTAGGACCAATCATTGCCGGAGTTCTGTTTGACGTTAATCTGAACTTCCCATACGTTTCTGCCGGAATCGTATTGTTCTTATGTTTCCTTCTTTCGCTGAGAGCAAGGAAAGATGAACGGATTCCCGGGCTTAAAGAGTCAGGCGTTTAAAACGAAAAACAATCAGTAAAATATTGTAAATATAGAATTTTAAGCTCTAAGCTTGAGATGATTTAAAAGAAAAAAAGGCACCGCATATATATGTGGTGCTTTTTTTGTACTTAGAAAGACTGCTGTATTTCCGGTGTTAAGCATCCGGAATAATAGTAACCGCAATCGTTCGTACGGGAGCATCGGTTTCATTACTCGAGCTACGGTAGTATTTTGTCACCAATTCATTTAACTCGTTTTGAAATTCCGCGAATTGTTTATCATCAATCTTTAACTCCATTAGTGAAAAAGTAGAGCCATCTTCCTGGCTATCTAGTTCTTTCAATTTCTTAAGATAACTTTGATATTGAGTCAGAAGTGATAATTGATAATTGGATACATAATCAAGTTTCATCTCATCAGAAGCTTTTTTCCATTCCTCTGGATTTAGAATAGCTTCTGTTTCATTCAAAGCATAATATTTTTCGGATACAGACTTGACCTTCTTTTCTCTAATCACACGAATAATTCCGGCATCGAACATAATTTGAATGTGACGATACAAGGTAGCTTGTGGTACGTCTTTGATGACCTTTACCATTTCTAAAGGGGTTAGACCTGTATCTTTATATCTCGCTAATACCTGCAAGATTTTTATCCGAACGGGATGCATCAGTATTTCCACTTTATTAACCATCGTGTTCTCCTTCATTTTGTCATGAATATTATTCTTATTATAAATAATGAGAATAGGTATTGCAATTGATGACTGAGAAAGTTATATTATCATTATCAATAACGATAATGAAATGAGAGAGGTTAGTTCAATTATGAAACTACACTATGGATTGGATGAACTGAAAGATATCGATTTTATGGCTTTTATCCCCATTATTTTACCCTTTGTTATCGTAGGTTCATTATTAGTCCTCATTGCTTTAATTGATTTATTTAGACACAAAAGCACGAGGCAAAACGTTCTTATTTGGACCCTGGTCATCATCTTTGTTAACACGCTTGGACCCATTCTCTATTTTGTAATCGGAAGAAAGGATCGTGAAAGATAATGAAGTTAGAAGTGAAGAATGTATCGAAAACATTCAAAGATAAAATGGCTGTCAATCATTTTTCAATGGAATTGCAAACAGGAGAATGCGTAGGAATGATCGGACCCAATGGTGCAGGAAAATCGACATTAATCAATGTGATTTCGGATATTATCGACCCAGATGATGGCATGGTGTTGCTGAATGGAAAAAAGATATCTTTGATGAAGAAGGAGATTGGTTATTTACCACAGTATCCTAACTTTTTTCATTGGATGACAGCAAAAGAGACACTTACTTTTATGGGGCAGCTTTCGGGACTTAAAAAACATGAGTTACTAACTGCCATTCCTGAAATTTTGTCCAAAGTAGGGTTATTAGGCGAGGAGAATTCAAAAGTAGGGACCTTTTCAGGTGGAATGAAACAAAGGCTTGGTATTGCGCAAGCTTTGCTCCATAAACCTTCACTTATTATTATGGATGAACCGGTATCCGCACTGGATCCGATCGGCCGGCGAGAAGTGTTAAATCTAATTAAAGAAATCAAAGAAGATACGACGATACTATTATCTACACATATCCTCAGTGATGCGGAAGAAATATGTGAACGGTTTGTCATCATCAAGGATGGCGCAAAAATAATAGACACCACAATTACTGAATTAGTAAAACAGCATCAGAAAAATAGGCTGGTCGTAGAAGTCACCGCGAAAGATCACGCATGGATTCATCAGGTGAAAAGTCTCTCCTGCGTCAAAGAGATCGAGGTTACTGGCAATCGATTATACATAGAAGTAGAAAATATCGAACAAGACAAAAAAGAGTTATTAAAGAGTGCACTTAAGAATGATGTGGACCTTGTAGCTTTCCAAGAGGATCAAGATACGTTGGAAGAGATTTTTTTAAAGTTGGTGGTGAAAAAATGAATTCATTTATTGTCCTTATCAAAAAAGAGTTTATTCAGATGATACGTGATTATAAAATGGTATGGCTGCCGATCGCGTTTATCCTTTTAGGGATCACACAACCTATCGTAACTTTCTATTTACCTTCAATTATAGGGTCATTAGGCAGTGGGCAGGGAATCACGATAGATCCAAGTATGACTCTTCAGCAGGGAGGAGAAGTATTAGCAAGTACCTTAGGATCTCAATTTGATCAGCTCGGGATTATCATACTAGCAATGTCGATGATGGGAATGATTCAAACAGACAAGGCCAATGGGATGCTGGCTTTTATTCTAACAAGACCTGTTAGCGTCATTTCATATCTATCGGGAAAAATAATATCTCATTATATGATCGCAGCGGTTAGCGTAACGATTGGTTATTTTGCATCGTACTTATATGTAAGCTATCTTTTTACAGATGTTCCGTTCCTACACTTGTGTATCGCTTTATTTTATTATCTTATATGGGTGCTTTTTATCGTTACCTTTACTGCAGTGGTCAGTACGATAGGTAACAATCAGAGTATCATTGGACTCATTTCGATTGTTTTTCTTATTGGTTGCAGAATCATGGTTGGGTTTAGTTCAGTTACCGAATTTGTGAATTCAGCCAGCATGAGCAAGTATGCGATGGAAGTTCTAGTCACAGGGTCCATAAATCTGAAGGCAATTGCCGGCACAATAGGCACGCTATGTTGGATTATATTGATGATCTACGTTATGCATTATTGGATTGCTAGTAAAAGATATCATCCGAAATAAGAGTCAGGGAAATACATGGACTTATTATTTGCCTGCTGCAGCCCAATCAGCTTAAATATGGATACATAGACTATAGATAAGGATCAACCTAGTACATTCAGGAGGGTTACATCTATGGTAATGAAGAAACTCCCCAATCAAACGCGAGGATTTGTACCGGCACGAGTATTGCAAAATACAGCAAGAGTGATGTATCCATTTTACCGAGCAATTGCATTTCATAAAAAATATGCGGATCGGTGGAGTAAAGCCGTGAGTACAACTGATCTTGATAAAATGGTTCGGCTGCTCATCAAAGCTTCACCTAAAGCGAAAGGGTTGGCGCTTGGGACGAATGGCATTGGTTTCTTTGTTGGCTTCCCCATTAAAAATCCATATGTAGAGTTTTCCAATGGCACGACGATCATTCCCGGAACTACACAGTTTACATTTGATCCAAGAATTCATCAGGCCATTGCACGCGCTGTTCTTCCTTTTTATTCTAAACTTGCGAGGGATCGTACCTTTGCATTGACCTTATCGAACGCAGTACGGAGCGGGAATGAGAAACTTGTTAGATGCTTAATTCGTTCTTTAGTATGCACACCGGCACTTATTTCTGTGAAAATGGATCTGGAAGAACCGGGAATATCCCTTACTTTTAAATATAAATCTACAAAATACATCTACCGTAATCTGTTGTTTATTGATCAGGCATAAGAAATGAAGAGATAGCAGGGTGAAGTAACTCTCGAAACGAATATATTAGGTTATGACTTTATATTATTCTTTTGGGAGGTAATACATATATATGATTCCAGTAAAGGCTCCGATTCACATCGGTCAGGACAAGATAAAGGATGTATCAAACCGTATTCTTCAAATTGACCAAGGAAAAATTAAAGGATGGCTATGCACGCCTATTACACTAGATCAGCTTAATTTCGTTACTGGCGGTGTCTATCGTGTAGCAGGGGAAACGGAATTAGACGGCGGAACCATGCGACAATGGTCTTTTATTATTAAAATCGTTATTGCCGATTCTACGCGAGATGATCCCCGTCATTATAACTACTGGAAACGTGAAATTTTGGCATATGAATCAGGTTTACTTCATCAGTTACCTGGGAATTTCGTTGCACCTGAATGTTATGAAATGGAAGAAAAAGAAGGTGGTATGGTATGGCTTTGGTTAGAGGATATGACGGGTGAAAAAGGAAATTGGAAGGAAGAGAATTATGTTTATGCAGCTGCCAAATTAGGAGGATTTCATGCCGCATATGTAAATGGGAGATCACTTCCAGAGCATGCTTGGATCAACAAATATTGGATGCGTTCCTGGGTCGGGGAATGTGATAAATACCGAAATATGCCCTTAAGGCAAGAAATTGATCAGATGAATCTAAGCAGCGAAGTAACCAAGATTATTGATAAATATGAGCAGTTCGAGAAAAAACGCAGTGAATACCTGACCGCTTTGGAAAGTCTTCCAAGAACGTTATCACATCAAGATTTTGATGAGTTTAATATCTTGTACCATGATAAACACCAAGAAAAAGACAAACTCGCTGTGATTGATTGGCAGTTTATCAGTATATCAGGTATTGGAGAAGATCTGGGCCGCTTTCTAGGTCTATCGATCAGCCGAGGTAATGTGCCGATTAACAGGTTGAGAGAATATCGCGATCTATTTTTCACTTCATACATAGATGGACTTAGAAAAAATGGATGGAATGGAGACGAGTTGACTGCTAAATTGGGTTACTTACTCTCTTTTGCTTTCCGTTCTATATGGGAAGTTCCCGTCATGCTCAGACAGTTTCAGCAAGATCAGGACTCGCCAGAGAGCAAGCGTATGATATGTGTTACCGAGCTTCAGATGGATTCGGCAGAAGAAGCAGAAAGACTGGGAATTATATGAATCGTATGATGAAAACTAATGAGTACATTCGTAGTGGCCGCGTAGATCGCGGCTTTTTTCATGGAGTAAGTTTGTGAAAATTTGAGTTTGGTATATGCGTCTAATTATGAGAGAATAATCATCGAAACATGTTGACTATATCAAAGTTAGGATGAATGCAAATGAAGATTTTACTTGTTGAGGACGATAAAACAATAGCATCTGGACTAGAGTATTCATTGCAACAAGATCAATATCAGACCATACTGTGCTATGATGCGTCATCCGCAGTTCAGGTGTTACATAATCAGTTATCGGAGATAACCTTATGTATTTTCGATTTGTCACTTCCCGATGGCAGCGGGTATGAATTGTGTAAGATCGTAAAAGAGCGAAGTGATATCCCAGTCATCTTTTTAACAGCAATTGATGATGAGGTTAATGTTGTGATGGGTCTGGATATGGGGGCGGATGATTATATAACAAAACCTTTTCGAATTCGGGAGTTACTTTCGCGCATTAAATCTGTCTTGCGGCGATATCAAAAACAAACGTTACCGCAAACGTATATTGAATTAGATCATGTGAGGATTAATACGCTCGAAGGAAAGGTATACAAAAATGGTAATGAAATTCTGCTGACCGCTTTGGAATATCGTTTGTTACTTATATTTTCTAATCATATTGGACAAGTTCTCTCTAGAACGCAGCTCTTAGAGCGTTTATGGGATGTAGCAGGAGATTTCGTGAACGATAACACGTTATCTGTATATATCAAAAGGTTACGAGAAAAGTTAGAGGATAATCCGCAAGAACCGAAGCTGATTAAAACCGTGCGCGGTTTAGGATATAAGGTTGGTGATTAGCATGTTCCGAAATAAAGAAATTCGAATGTTACTACTGACGATGTCTTCGCTCAGCCTGGTTGCAGTGATCACAGCTATGATCATTTCTAGAGAAACAGCATGGATCACGATTGTCACAGCGGCTGTGCTTATCACGTGCAGTATATTATATACTCGGTACCGATACCGAGAGATTGCAAAGTTATCAAGCTATCTGCGTGAAATTACAAGCGGCAACTATTCACTGGATGTACGTGATAACGAGGAAGGCGAGCTTAGCATTCTTAAGAACGATATTTATAAAGTAACACTCATGTTATCGGAGCAACGGTCTCTTTTACAAGAAGATAAAATAAAACTGACCAATGCGATCTCAGACATATCTCATCAGCTCAAAACACCGCTTACCTCCATGACGGTCATGGCCGATTTATTAAGTGATCCAGAGCTGGATCGAAGCAAACGAATAGAGTTCGTACGGAATATCAGTATCCAACTTGATCGAATCGGTTGGCTTATTTCTGCATTGCTGAAATTTTCAAGAATAGATGCAGGCACAGTTCAATTTAAGAAGGAACGTATTAAGGTAAGCGAGCTAATTCAGAAGTCAATTGAGCCTGTACTAGTTCCGATGGATATTAAGGAACAAAGACTCTTCATCAATGGAGAAGACTCAACTTTCTTTCTTGGTGACCTGAACTGGACCTCGGAAGCGATTGTTAATGTTTTGAAAAATGGAGTTGAGCATACACCATCAGGCGGAGAAATCACGATATCATACGCTGAAAACGTACTTTTCACGGAGATTATAATCTCTGATAACGGAAAAGGAATACCAAAGGATGAAATCCCTCATCTATTTAAGCGGTTCTTTAAAGGAAAACAGGCAAGTGAAGACAGCGTAGGAATTGGTCTTGCACTCGCGCAAAGTATTATTACGAGTCAAAATGGAACGATTGATGTAAAAAGCGAGCTTGGAGCGGGAACCGAGTTTCAGATTAAATTTTATAAACAAAGGATATGAAGCATTATAAAATTCATCTGTTTAAAGAGGATAGAAATTGACTCAAACATAGCATTTCTTCTGCTAGGTATTCATTAAGTGACTAAATAGTCACTTAAGAGTCACCTGAGAGTCATGGAAGGTAGATATACTGATCTCATGAACAAAGGGGGTCATCAACGATGGAGATTTTAAAAGTAGAAAATCTAACTAAAATATACGGAAAAGGCGAAACGGCGGTGAAGGCGCTGGATGATGTTTCTTTTTCGGTGAAAAGAGGCGAGTTCGTTGCCATCATTGGGCCGTCAGGCTCCGGAAAATCAACCATTCTTCATCTGCTGGGGGGTGTAGATCAGCCAACGAGCGGTAAAGTATATGTCGATAATACAGATATTTATGCTTTAAACGAAACACAGCTTGCGATATTTCGGCGCAGACAAATTGGACTGATTTATCAGTTTTATAATCTAATACCGGTATTAACCGTGGAAGAGAATATTACGCTTCCTCTACTGCTAGATGGACATAAAGTGGATAAGAAACAGTTTGCGGATATGGTGAAACTGTTAAATTTAGAAAAGCGTCTGGGGCATTTACCTAACCAGCTGTCAGGAGGACAACAGCAACGTGTGTCCATTGGCAGAGCGCTCATAAGTAATCCTTCTATTATGTTAGCAGATGAACCGACGGGTAATCTGGATAGCAAGAACAGCGGTGAAATCGTTGATCTTCTAAAAATGTTTAATAAAACTTACAATCAGACGCTGATTGTCATTACTCATGATGAACGAATCGCTCTGCAAGCAGATCGAATTATTACGATAGAAGATGGAAGGATCGCTAAAGATGAGGTGATCCGTCCGTGAATATCGTCAATAAATTAACACTACGGCATTTAAAATTAAACAAGCGAAGAACATTAGTAACGGTTTTGGGCGTAATTATTTCGGTCGCCATGTTTATTGCGGTAACCACTCTCAGTGTTTCATTTATGGATCTTATGAAGAGACAAAATATCGCAACAGAAGGGGAATGGCATCTACAGTATCAGGATGTAGATAAAGCACAGTTAAATGTAATCGAAGCAGACGAGAATATCCAATCTCTTATCATTTCGAAGGATCTTGGTTATGCTCCTTTACCTGGAAGTCAAAATGATAGCAAACCTTATCTATTTATAAAAGCATATAATGAGCAGGGGTTTACACAATTTCCTGTTGAGCTGATCGAAGGGCGATTTCCTACATCGAAAAACGAAGTTGTCATCTCTCAAGAAATTGCTTCTAATGCAAAAGTGAACTATAAGGTTGGTGACACCTTATCTTTACAAGTGGGAGAACGTATAACCACTGACGGGGATGAAAGTGAAAATTATATTTTAAAACCAATCGATCCATTACAAAGAATTAACGGTACTATAAATGAGCGCCTTCAAAATCAATCGACTCAAAACTACACTGTGGTAGGGATCATTGAACGTCCTACGTGGGAACCTGTACAATCACCAGGGTATACCGTCCTTAATTATTTTGATAAGAACCAATTATCTGCTGGAGATAAAGTGACAGCTACCGTGGCTCTTAAGAAGGTGGATTATTCTTTATATAAACATGCTGAACAATTAGCAGATCAAGCGGATATAAAAGATGTAGCGTATAACAATGCATTACTGCGATATTATGGGATTACCAAAAATGACGGTTTCCGAAATATGCTGATTTCGTTATCTGTCATCATCATGACTGTCATTGTGATTGGTTCTGTAGCATTGATCTATAATGCGTTTGCAATTTCGGTTTCAGAACGCGCTAGACATCTAGGAATGCTAGCGAGTGTAGGTGCAACGAAAAGACAAAAAAGAAATTCGGTGTACTTTGAAGGATTCGTGATTGGAATCATTAGTATTCCTTTAGGCATCATTTTTGGACTTGTTGGTATTGCGATTACGTTTATGTGTATTAATCCGATAATCCAAGGTGTGTTAGGAGTTTCTGAAAAATTAACTGTAACAGTGACTCCATCTTCTATACTTATCACTTGTCTTGTTTCAATGCTGACGATCTTTATCTCGACTTATATACCCGCCCTGAAAGCTTCTAAGATTTCTGCCATTGATGCGATTCGTCAGACCCAAGATGTAAAGCTGACACGCAAAGCAGTGAAAACCTCGAAACTTGTTCGTAAAGTATTTGGTATGGAAGCAGAAATTGGTCTAAAGAACTTAAAAAGAAATAAGCGTAGATACCAAGCGACCGTATTTTCTCTTGTTATTAGTATTGTTTTGTTTTTAAGTGTTACTGCTTTTACAGGGAATCTGAAAAAGGGAGTTGATCTTTCTTCCAGCGGGGTAAATTATGATATCTTAGTTCGGATGGAGCTGGATTCTGAAGAAGAAACAGCTGAGCTGGTTAACTCGATTACCGCTCTTTCGAATGTCACAGATGCTAATTATATTCAATCTTTAGATGTAAATTCTATGATTGATAAAGCCTTCATCGCTGATGAGCTAAAAGAGTCTCTAATAGACGATAGTAACTTGAGAGACGGGAAATATCCATATTTTATTCAAGTTTCTGCACTTGATGAGATAAATCTAAAGGCATACGCTGACAAGGTAGGAGCCGATTACGATCAATTAATGAATCTTGATGAACCGGCTGCGATTGTAATCAACAAAAATAGATATGAAGATCATGAATCAAGAAAATATGTGGAAACAAAAGCGACCTATTTGGAAAAAGGAGATCAGATCGATCTTTATTATACCGACTGGGATACAAACGAAGAAACAAGCATGAAGCCTGTGAAAATTGCTGCATTAACAGACGAGTTACCTTTAGGTATTTCTCCTTCCTATCTGGGTAACCTGAATATCGTTGTTTCAGATCAGGTTTTTAAAGAGCTGGTCAGTGAGAACACGGAAAAAGATATGAGAAACACACTTTACCTAACAAGTTCAGATCCTATAGCGACACAGAATTCTATTGAAGAAATGAAAGAGAACAATATTTATATTAACAATGTATATCAGAATCGACAGCAAGAAGAACAGATGGTTTTACTAATGTCCATATTCACGTATGGTTTTATCGTGTTGATTACATTAATATCGGTTGCTAATATTTTCAATACGATCTCAACCAGCATATCGCTTCGGAAGCGTGAATTTGCGATGCTAAAATCGATGGGAATGACACCAAAAGGCTTTAGAAAAATGATCAATTATGAAAGTATCTTCTACGGAATCAAATCATTGCTTTATGGAATTCCGATCAGTATCATTTTGATGTATTTGATCTATAGATCGATGATGAACAGCTTCTCTTTCAGCTTTTCACTTCCTTGGCTAAGTATACTGTATGTTATTATTGCTGTGTTTTGTATTGTAAGTGCAGCTATGCTGTATTCCAGCTCCAAAGTAAAAAAAGAAAACATTATTGATGCACTAAAACAGGAAAATATATAATTAATTTGCGTCTGTTACGACACTAAAATAAATGAAGCTCTGCTTATTCAAATTAGTTTTAATGAATAGTCAGAGCTTCATTTTGTTATTTTTAACACCTATGATGTATGTTAGAACATGCTCCAATGCATCTCCTGTGAGATGGTCTCAAGTAATTCTATTCCGACCTGACTATTCCCTTTATCATTGAGTGCCGGTCCAATAACCCCAATTCCATAGCGGCCTGGAACCAATGCTAAAATACCTCCTGATACACCGCTTTTGGCAGGCAATCCGACCTGAATCGAAAATTCACCGGACGCATTGTACATCCCGCATGTGGTCATGAAAGTCTTCGCAATTTGAACGAACCTAGGTGGAATTAGTTTTTTTCCAGTCAGAGGATCTACCCCATTGCAAGCAAGAACCAAAGCCATACGTGCTAAGTCAGCACAATTGACGAGGATAGAACAGTGACAAAAGTAAACGTGTAGCACCTCTTCAACATCACAATCGAGCACACCATTTCCTTTTAAAAAGTAAGCTATGGAACGATTTAAATGTCCTGATTCAAGCTCCGAGTAAAAAACATCCTCATCGTGTTTCAGATTATTATTATTCGCAAGTTCTTTGAAGAATTGGAGAATTCGTGCTGACTTCTCTTTTTGACTATTACCGTGAATTAAAGATGAGACCATAATAGCTCCCGCATTAATAAATGGATTGAAAGGAATACCTGGTCTAACCAGTTCAAGCTTAAGCATGGAGTTGAAGTTATCTCCTGTAGGCTCCATACCCACTTTACTAAACACTTTATCTTCGCCATTATCCATAAGAGCTAAAATCAGTGTGTACACTTTAGAAATACTTTGCATTGTAAAACACATATCGAAGTTTCCAGCAGAAGCAAACTCCCCGTTTGTGTTCATTAGTGTGATCCCTAAGGCATCATGGGGTGCTTTAGCTAACTCAGGTATATAGGAAGCAACTTTCCCAATAGAAGAATGAGGTACACTTGACTTTACCCAGTCAGGAAGTTGTTTGCGTATATGTTCAATTTCGGTATTCATCTTGGCGAGCTCCTTTTCGTTAACTAATAGAGGAGAATTAGAACGATCTTACTTTTCCCGCAGAACGGAAGGATTATGAGTGCGAAGAGATAATTAAGTAGTAGGTAAGCAAAAGAAGGGGGATATAATGAGATATCTACTACCCATTCGTGGTACCCGGCTATATGTTGAGGAGTACAACGATACATGCGATGAGGCATTATTATATTTACATGGAGGACCCGGAGCCAGCTGTGTGGATTTTTGTTATTTCCAGGCAAAGGAATTAGCAGGAACAGTAAGGGTCATTGCCTTAGATCAGAGAGGAGTCCTGCGTTCGGACCCTATTTCTGCAGAAGAAATATTTGGATTACAAGATATCATAGAAGATTGTGAGGCTATACGGAATCATTTAGGCATACGTCAGTGGACCGTGTTAGGACATTCGTTTGGTGGATACGTGGCATTTCATTATGCGGTTCAGTATCCCAGTTCCGTAAAAAAAGTAATATTTGAAACTCCTTCTTTTGATATTAAAAGCTCGATGAGAAACTTTATCCAAAGTGCAGTGCCTATTTTCCAGTCTTTAAACCATCAAGAAGGTACTCAGAAGTGTGACCAGTATCTTAAAGGAGATTTTTCAGCAAGTGATCTTTGGAATGCTTGGGGGGAGATTGGGCAACAATTAGGTGAACATCGAGATTATCTCTATTTCAAAGGCATGAACCCAGCAGTTTATAATGAATTGGTAGATCAATTGGTTCCACCCGGTGAACTTTGGGAAAAGGGGCAGATACATATCAATAAACTGCAGATTGAAGGCAAATTTTTTAAAAGTTTACTTTCAGACCTCCACAAACTTACTCAGCCTTCATTGTTAATTACAGGAATATTCGATCCGGTATGTACGGTAGAACAACAGGAAGCATATAGACAACAAGTACCTAATCATTCTATCGTATCCTTTGATAAAAGTGCTTACTTTCCAAGACTTGAAGAACCCGAGAAATATCAGCAGGCGATCATTAGTTTTATAAAACAAAGATAATAAAAAATGCGGCAATAGCAGAAATTGAACTGAACCCTATTAAGTAGACAGTTTTAAAAAAAGGATGTGCCGCTGTTTAAGCGGCAATGAGATGACTTCGGTATCTTGCCGGAGTCATCTTTTTTAATGTCCATTGCTTTCTTGTATTATTATAGTGGTCCATGTAATCATCAACCATTCGTCTTAGTTCTACTATACTGGTTGCTTGTTTATAAGATATTTCGTCTTTCATGTGCCCAAAGAAAGACTCCATCGGTGCGTTATCTAGGCAGTTTCCTCTTCGCGACATAGATTGCAGAAGTCCCATCCTCTTTACACGAAACTGGTACTCTGGATGGGTGTAATGAAAACCTTGATCCGAGTGAATCATGGCTTCTGGATGTAGTCGATCGATTCCCGATAAAGTCTTCTAATTTGCTTAACGTTCGATAGACAATTTCCATCCGTAAACTCGTTGAAAGTTCATAAGCGACAATTTCCCGTGTCGCCACATCTTTCACACATGACAAATAAGCCGTTTTACCACCCTGAATTTGCAAGTAAGTAATGTCGGTTACGAATGTTTTCCCAGGTTCCTCTTGGTTGAACTGACGTTTTAAGTGGTTTGGTACCTGGCAGTGAGCTTCTGTAGCTTTGGTTAGCGTACGATAAGGATTTGCTCTTCGTACTTTGGCAAAGAAGTGAAACTTACGCATTAAACGTAAGATTTTTTTATGATTCATGGGCCGACCGGCTTTTTCAGTCACTTCCATATACAAACCACGATAACCAATTTTCCCGTTGGCTTGATCATAAATTTCTTTTAGTAAGAGATAATCTTGATAATCTGATTCTTCACTGAGGGCTCGTTTTTCTCCGTTTTGAAGCCACTTGTAATAGCCACTAGGACTTACTCTAGCCACTTCACATAAGTAACGGACCATGTTTTTCAATTGATACTGCCGAATCGTTTCATTGATGACTTGGTATTTCTCTCGAGCTGTTAACGACGATTCTTTTTCGCCTGCCTTTCTAACTCGTCTAGCTTTTTTAGTAAAGACAACTCCGCCTCTAGCAATCGAATACGCGCTTCTGCTTGGGCTAATTTCCTTTCTGCAGAGGCATTTTCTTTCTTAGGACGTCCTTTACTGCCTTTTCCTCGACGTTCTTCAAAAAAACCATCTTCTCCATAGGTTTGAAAGGTTCTACGCCAACGATCTAAGGCACTTCGTGCTTTACTTAGGCCAATCACCTTCAAATCAAATCCAGCTTCTGTGAAAATTTCTGCTGGTCCTTTGCCAACTTGGTTTTGTTTAACCGCTAGTAGTTTAAAGTCAGGGGTATATTGAATCGTCCGATCTGTCACGATTCTAACATTTGGATTGGCCTCTAATTGTCTTTGTTGGTGTTCATTAAAGATAATCTTACTCATGATAATTACTCCGTTCTAAAAATTGTAATGTTAGTATAACGGGACTTTTCTAGAAAGAAAATAGAAAAACCCCGAATGGAGTCACTTTTTTTAAAGTGTCTACCATTCGGGGTTCAGTTCAAATGACTGCTACGCCGCATTATATTTTTATGACTCGTTTTGTTCTTCTTGATGTTCATCATAAAAAGTAACTCGATTTCTTCCAGACTGCTTAGATCGGTATAAACATTCGTCTGCTATCCGAATTATGTTACCGACATTCGGATCATGCAGTGGATAGAATGCCACGCCAATACTGCAGCCAATCGAAACATGATTGAAATCTACAATAAAAGGTTTGTTCATTAAAGTAATGATTTCTTCAGCTAAATCAAGAGATTCTTGATATGAATCAGCTTGTGATGATCGAAGAATGAGCAAAAACTCATCTCCTCCCAATCGAACGGTAATGTTGCCGGGTTTCGTGACCATAAGAAGTCTTTGTGCAACTTTTTGTAAAAGCAAGTCTCCAACTTGATGGCCTAGTGTGTCATTCACTTTTTTGAATCCATCCAAGTCAATGTACATGAATGCAAGTGTCTCGAAGGGGATATTGAGATGTTCAATCGTTTCCTCCAGATAACGTTCAAGTGCGATCCGGTTAGGAAGTCCGGTTAATTGATCTTGTTCAGCGAGAAGTTTCATATCTCCTAGTGCGGATTCGGAACGACTTAACGATTCAACTAAACTTCGCAGCGATGTAGAAAGGCTGTGTAGTTCAGCAAATCTCTTGTATTCAGGAATGGTAACATTTCTACCTGAACGAAGCTGATTGGCTGCTGCTGTTATTCCGCGAATGGGTCTGGAAATCGTCTCCGCAAGAAACCAACCGATTGTGGCAAAGATGATGGATGCAATAATACCAATAAAAATAAAACTGTTCATCATTTGGCTCATAGAAGAAAATGCGACATCAGTAGGTTGCCTAACCAACACAGTCCAGCCGAGGCCTTCATAATTCAGATAACCATCCCCATAGGCGTAACCCGTAAGATAGTTTTTTCCATCCGGCCATTCCTCAATTCCCCAATTATTCTCACCTTTTTGACCTTTTGTAATGTTGTTCATATTAAGTTTCTGACCTACCATAGTCTCCGGGCCCAGCAGTACCGTGCTGTCTGCTTTACTGATAATAAATAATTCTAAATCCTGTATATGGTCTTTTTGAGGTTCAAGAATCGTTCGCTGAACTTCTTTCGACCATTCCCAGCTTAAGTGGGCAGCAAGTACACCGATCGTGGTTCCTGCTTTCCCTTGTACCGGTAAACTGATATCGACGAATTGTAACGGTTCTCCAGTGGGATTTGGAAGAAGTTTCGAAAGTAATACGGCTTCATGTACATCTCCGATAAACTTTCCATTGATTCCTTCTTTGAAAACGGGACGTTCAGCGATGTTGGCTCCTACTAATATTTCGTCTGTTGCCGCAAGTACCTCACCTTGATCGTCAATGAATCCAACCCAAGAGAAAGAAGGGAAACTTGATTTTAATTGATCAAGTGATTTTTGGGTCTTCGCTACATCTTGAGTTTGTTCCATTTCCATCATAGATGCCAAAATCTCAACTTCTCCTGCACGGGACCACATGAAACTGTCGAGTTTGTCCGACATCTGATAAGCGATACTCGAAAGAGATTGTCCAATTTGATTTTGTAAACGAACTGCAGAACGATTGCTTAGGAGTGACCCGATGATTGCCGTTAATAAAATGACAAAGGATGTAAAGGTAAGAATAAGAATAGTGCGTAATTTAATCATGTAGCCTCCCACGTCTACTATATTTTAAGACTCACAGAACGAGGCTTTTACATATAAAGTGAATAGAGTGAATATAACATAAATAGGAAAAATAATCCATAGAATTTGTCGTATTTTATCGCTATTTGTTATATTTTGTATTACTATTAAAAGTGATTAATAAAACAAAAATATAACTGAAGAGTTAAGATGTGTGTATTCATACAGACAGACAACCGTTTAGCATGTATATTTCTTTGTTGATACATTTGTACTGTGCGATTCGTATTTCTTATTCTAGTAATGCCCCAGTAGGAGTATGGAGGAATGTAATTGAACATGATAAGTAATAACAGCACGGAGGATGGCGTGACATATAAGTCCGTGATTACGGCGATGGAAAAAAATTTAGCAATTATTCGATTTGATCTAGAACGACGTGTAACGTACGTGAATGAAGGATTTGCAAGCAGTATGGGTTATACGAGAGAAGAAATGTATGGAATGTTACATAAGGAATTATGTTTTCCCAATTTTGTTAATAGTCCAGCGTACGAACAGTTCTGGGGCAATATCCTTTGCGGAAAAAGTTATCAGGATAAGATTGAACGTAAAGATGCTAAAGGGAATCAAATATGGCTGGAAGCTACCTATATGCCGGTTTTTGATGAAAAAGGCGAGAAAATTCTCGCTGTATCTAAGGTAGCCACCAACATAACGAATCGCCAAAACAACCTTACGGCTGTTGTAGATGAACTTAAGGAAATGTCTACGATCCTAAACAAACGTGCTGAAATGGGGATTGATCGCAGCGAAGAATTGTTAGAGAGTATTTCTTCCATTGCGAATGTTTCTGCCGTAAATACGCAAACGCTTACAGACCTACAGCAAGAAGCTAAATCCATACAAAACATAGTAAAAACGATTCGTGACATTTCCTCTCAGACACAGCTCCTCGCACTTAATGCGGCAATCGAAGCTGCCCATGCCGGTGAATATGGCAGAGGGTTTGATGTCGTGGCCAAAGAAGTGAAGAAACTGTCTTCGATGGTCGAAAACTCGATTGTTGAGATAAGAGATAGTGTTCAGGGCATAACGAAAGAGATTTCTAATATATCGCAAGGAACAAAGGAAATTCAGAATCATATTGAGCAAAGTCAGCAGCAGATCGAGGTCGCCATGAAAGATTTCACGGTTGTACTCTCCTCCGCACAGGAGCTGGATTCCAAAGCACGACAAGTCATAACCATTGTATAAATGTAATGAAAGGAAGAGCATGAGAGTTTACTCATGCTCTTTTTAGTGTGGCGAGGTTCAAGAGATTGATGGTAAGCGAAAATCTTGTTATAATTTTATGGATATAAATGGGAGTCTTTGCTATTGCACAAACATGCAATTTTTCATCTAATCGAGTGATCAATAAAGCAGGCTTTGTGTTTCACAGTGATATAGAGATTGAATAAAAGAAGTATTGCTATTACTCAATGAAAAAAGCATAAGAGAAAGACAAAGAGGGTTGCCATAAGGCAGCCCTTTCTATGATTAGATTGAATTAATAGAAAAAGGAGCTGTAAGAGTAAAATTAATCGCTGAAATCTCCGATATAGATATAGGTTTAATAAGAAGCAACTTACCTGATCAGGTTCAGATCCGAAAGGCTGTAAGAGCAATCATCTTAAATGAATCTAATCAAATTGCCCTGCTCAAAGTATCGGGAAATAACGATCCTAAATTAGGATTCCGATTTAAAATGGATGGATTCTAAGCAGGAAATGAAGATTCATTGCAAGGATATGTAAATTTATTTATATCTAAATAATAAATCTTAATTTTAAAATATAAGATAGAGTTGATTTTATGAATCTCTTAATGTTATACTTCTCTGTGCTAAAAATCACTGTTTACGAGAATTAATGTGAGAGATTACTAACAAATAAGTAAACTTGTTCCCAGAAGCTCGTGACGGATAATATTGCATACAGGAGGAACATAAATTATGGAACGCGTACAAGGTAAAGTAGCTATTATCACAGGTGGAGCTTCAGGAATCGGACTTGCAACAGCACAAACTCTAGCTAAAGAAGGTGCTAAAGTTGTTATTGCAGACTTCAATCTAAAGGGTGCTGAAGAAGCAGCTCAAGAAATTGTAAATCAAGGCGGCGAAGCGATCGGGATATTTTTGGATGCTTCCAAATTGGAATCCATTAAAGAAACCGTTGATAAAACGGTTGAAAAATACGGAACAGTAAACATTCTATTCAATAACGTAGGTTTGACCAACTTGAAAAAAGATCTTGATGTAGTGAATATGGATCTTGAAGAATGGGATCACCTAGTCAACGTAAACCTGAAAAGTGTGCTTGCGGGATGTAAATATGCGATTCCTCATATGGTTAAAGCGGGTGGAGGTGCGATCATTAACACAGCTTCAATGGCTGGATTCGCTTCTGATATTATTCGTACAGCCTATGGTACAACAAAAGCAGCTGTCGTACATTTGACTAAATACGTAGCAACACAATACGGTAAACATAATATTCGTTGTAATGGGGTTGCACCAGGTCTTATTCTTACGCCAGCAGCTAAAAACAACTTGTCTCCTGAACTATTAGATACATTTATGAAATATAATGCGCTTCCTTATCACGGTGAGCCTGAAGATATTGCTAATACGGTTCTTTTCCTTGCGTCAGATGAATCTAAATTCATCACAGGACAAACCATTCAAGTAGAAGGCGGACATTATCTTGCTAACCCAACAGTTCCGGACTTCGTTGCAATGAGTAAAAACCTATAAAAAATATAGTTAGATATCTATATCTGGGTAAATAGCACTCTTCCACTTCTGTGGGGGAGTGCTATTTGACCATGATGATTTCAAGTAACAACTGGAAAAGTGAATGATTTTTTGATATATGGTAGTCTAAATGTACATATTACAGGATAGGGGATGCTTATATGATCTACGTGATTAGACATGGCCAAA
Source organism: Paenibacillus sp. Marseille-Q7038 (assembly GCF_965111595.1). Taxonomy (NCBI): domain Bacteria; kingdom Bacillati; phylum Bacillota; class Bacilli; order Caryophanales; family Paenibacillaceae; genus Paenibacillus; species Paenibacillus sp. Marseille-Q7038. Next base: position 1,248,912 of record NZ_CBCOOM010000001.1, read on the forward strand.
CCGATTTGAATAAAGAAGGCAGGCTCCAAGGAAGAAAAGGATTACCACTAAACGAATATGGGATCAAGCAGGCAGAAATAACAAGAGAAGAAATGAATGGCGTGAAATTCGACTACGTCTTTTCTTCCCCGCAGATCAGAGCTGTCCAAACCGCAGAGATCGTGAGTGGGATGAAAGCAACTATAGAAGCAAGACTTGATGTTTTTGATCTGGGAGAAGCCGATCTATTACATAGAGAAGATGTGATAATGAGCGGGTTAACGCCTGATCCTGCGATTTATCAAGGTGTTGAAGACGTAAATCGTTATATAAAGAGAGTATTTCAATTTATGGGTGAACTTGAATCGATGTATGGTGATAACCAATTGAATATCTTGTTGTCGGGTCATAGATGCACGACAGGATGTATGGGTGCATACTTTTTGGGTGTTCCAGAGGACGGAAACTTATTAAAATTTGCTTCGGCGAATGGAAAGTATAAAACGTATCAGTTCGCCTCGAAACAAACGATATATAATCGTTGACTCAGCTAAACTTCATGAAACATGGCGATAAAATGCCGAGCACTTTTCGAAAGATATCGATCTTTTAACCAGACAATCCCTACATCTGACTCAGAGTTAATGTCCGCGATGGGAAGCATTTTGATAGCGGGTAAAGGAAAAGAGGCCATTACCGATCTTGGGAGAATCGTTCCACCAATCCCTGATGCTACAAGCGCAATAATGATGGCTACACTTGAGCACTCGCAAATGACAGCAGGTTCAAATCCATGTCGTTTACATTCATTCATCACTCGATTATGCATGGCAGTAGTTTCATCTGTCTTTAATGTTAGAAAGGGAATGTCGGCAAGTTCGTGCATCCTTATTGAATCATGAGCTGAAGCTAGTCCCCAATCACTTGGGAGTACGGCAACGAATGGATCGGAAGGCAGATGTAAAATAGAATAGGGGCTCATTTCGGTAGTCGCTTCAAACGGCAATCTGGCAACGATTAGTTCAATCGTTCTCTGCTCCAATTGTTTAGCTAACAGAAAATGATCGCCTTCACTAATTTTAAAGGTTACTTCAGGATACTGCACGCGAAAGATTTTGATTTTTGGTGGCAACAGGGATATACATGATACAACCGCACCGATGGAAAGAATGCCTAGAACGCCTTCATCAACCTCTTTTACTTCCTGAATCGTTTCATGAAACTGTTGAATGAGGAGTTCTGCTTTTTGCCGCAAAATCTCTCCTGCAGGTGTCAGCTTCAATTTATGACCGCTGCGATCAAATAAGGTAACCTCTAACTCTTGCTCCATTTGTCTGAGTTGACGACTTAAGGGAGGCTGTTCCATATTTAACATTTTAGCAGCGCGAGTGATTTGCCCTTCGTTTGCTATGGCCAGAAAGTACCGCAATTGCCGAATGTCCATGATTCTCTCTCCCAACAATCATACCCAAAAGGTATGTATAAGCTATAAAAAAGATATTTACAATATACTTTAAGAGGTGCTACAATTCAACACAATAATAGTTTGAGAAAGAATGGTGGTAATCGTGTCATTATCAATGGAAATTGAACTTACGAAGACTAAAAAACAGAAGCCAGCTGCAAGTGAGCTTGGTTTTGGTAAGTATTATACAGACCATATGTTCATGATGGACTATAATAATCCGGAAGAAGGCTGGCATAACCCGCGGATCATTCCTTATCAACCGATCTCACTCGATCCTGCGGCTAAAGTATTCCACTATGGACAAACGGTCTTTGAAGGAATGAAGGCATATCGTACTTCAGATGAAAAAGTTCTTTTGTTCCGTCCCGATAAAAATTTCAAACGCCTGAACTTGTCGAATGATCGTATTGATATTCCACAGATTGATGAAGAATTTGCACTCGAAGCATTAAAGCAATTAATTCAGATTGATCAGGATTGGATTCCTACGGAAAAAGGAACATCTCTGTATATCCGTCCATTCATCATTGCAACGGAAGCTTCTCTTGGAGCAACTACTTCAACATCGTATCAATTCATCATCATTTTATCTCCTGTCGGTTCCTATTACCCAGAAGGAATTAAGCCAGTTCGAATCTATGTTGAATCTGATTATGTTCGTGCTGTAAAAGGCGGAACAGGTATGGCGAAAACGGCGGGTAATTATGCTTCCGGATTAAAAGCTCATTCTGGTGTTGCTGGCAACGGTTTTGCTCAGGTATTATGGTTAGATGGCATTGAGCGGAAGTATATTGAAGAAGTAGGTAGTATGAACGTGTTCTTCAAGATTGACGGGAAGGTAGTAACACCGGCTTTAACGGGAAGTATTTTGGATGGGGTTACTCGAAACTCTATTCTCCAGTTACTGAAATATTGGAATATTCCCACAGAAGAGCGCTTGATTTCTATTGATGAGTTATATGAAGCACATTGTAACGGTACCTTGGAAGAATCTTTTGGTACAGGAACAGCAGCAGTAATATCCCCGATTGGCGAACTACAATGGCAAGATAAGAAGATGGTCATTAACGAGGGGAATACGGGTGAATTATCAGCTAGATTATATAATACACTTACGGGTATTCAGAATGGTGAGCAAGAAGATGTACTTAATTGGATGGTTGAAGTTAAATAATTAGTAAGCTTATCAAAATAACCTGTAACTAAAAAAAGAACCTTCATCTGTAGATGAAGGTTCTTTTTTATTTCGTGTATTACAACAACTCACGACGAAGATCTGCTCCTGATTTAGGAGACAAGTAGGACAGTGGGATATCAAGAACGGTTTTAGCTCCATTTTGTCCTTCACTGCTGAGGCGATACGCAGCTCTTGCATAAGCAACAAGTACGCTCGCAGTAAACTCTGGATTACTTTCGAGTTTCAGACTAAATTCCATGATTTGTTTTGTACCTGTGCCGGTTACACCGCTACGAATAACAAATCCACCGTGAGGCATGCCTTGATGCTCGGCTTTCAACTCTTCTTCTGTGATGAAATGTACATTCGTGTTGTAGTCAGCAAAGTAGTTCGGCATCGTTACGATTGCTTCTTTAATCGCTTCGAGATTAGCGCCTTCTTCAGCGACAATGAAACATTCACGAAGATGTTTATCTCTTGTAGTAAGTTCTGGTGTTTCACCGGAACGAATGCTCTCAATGACTTCTTCAACAGGAACTGTATATTGTACACCTGCTTTTACACCCGGAACGCGGCGAATAGCGTCGGAGTGACCTTGGCTTACGCCTTTACCCCAGAAAGTAAAGTCTTTACCTTCAGGAAGGATCGATTCAGCCAGCAAGCGGTTCAATGAGAATAATCCTGGATCCCATCCCGTAGAGATGACACTGAGGTTATTTCCTTTCACTGCTGCTTCGTTAACTTTGTCATAGAACTCAGGAATTTTTGCATGAGTATCATAGCTGTCAACGGTGTTGAACATACTTGCAATAGCAGGGGTTTGTTCAGGAAGATCCGTTGCGGAACCTCCGCACAAGATCATCACATCGATTTTACCTTTATACTGTTCGACTGTAGAAATATGTTCAAATTTTGCACTGCCATTAGCAGATGTTAATTGATCAGGCTGGCGACGAGTGAAGATGGCTACAAGCTCCATGTCTGGATTTTGTTTGATGGCAAGTTCCACACCGCGGCCAAGATTTCCGTATCCTACGATACCTATTTGAATAGTTTTACTCAAGAAAAAGTCCTCCTCTAGTTGAAAATAGCAAATGCATATTTATAAGTATAAAGATCAGACATCAAATGTAAACTAAAACTTCGAATCCTAATTAGATCTTCACGAAAAAGTTACTCAATATAACGGGAAATATAACATTTAGTGTAAACTTATGTACGATTAGTGCAAACCTATGTTGGATTATACAAAGACTTTGAACTTGATAAGTATATCCCATTTAAAGATATTCGAGTTAGTACCCGTTTGAATTTCGTCAATCTCGGTTACTAGAAAAAGAAGAGTTAATAGAATTAATAGATATCCAAAACGCTTAATGTAAAAACATACGAGAAAATGGAGGGATTACCGATGTCTGAACAAGATCAATACAAAGTGCAGGACCCGACTACTCAGTATCCGAAAGCAACGAGTGAGTGGAAACAAAAGCAACCTGAACCAGGGTTACAGAAGGAAATGTATCCCGTGCCGGATGCAGGAGAAACAAGTTATCGCGGAACCGGACGTTTAGCTGGGCGGAAAGCGGTCGTAACCGGAGCGGACAGCGGGATTGGTCGTGCGGCAGCAATTGCTTTTGCTCTTGAAGGTGCCGATGTTGTATTGTCATACTTGCCTGAAGAAGAGGCAGATGCGAAAGAAGTTGTCGAGCGAATCGAGAAAGCAGGTCGGAAAGCGATTGCGATTCCTGGTGATCTGAAAGACGAGAAATACTGTGAACAATTAATAACAGATGCAGTCAAAGAACTTGGCAGTATTGATATCCTCGCGAACGTTGCTGGTAAACAGCAATTTGTCGAAAATATCGCAGATCTTACAACAGAACAGTTTGATGCTACATTTAAAACAAATGTGTATTCCACGTTCTGGTTGTGTAAAGCAGCGATCAAACACATGAAACCGGGAAGTTCGATTATCAATACATCTTCTATTCAGGCCTATACTCCAGCACCCATCTTACTAGATTATGCGACTACAAAAGCGGCCATTAATACGTTCAGTAAAGCCCTTGCACAGCAAGTTGCTAGCAAAGGGATCCGCGTGAATGTGGTGGCTCCTGGTCCGGTGTGGACGCCGCTTCAAGTGGTAGGAGGACAACCGACAGAGATATTAGCAGAGTTCGGTGCGGATGTGCCAATGGGTCGTCCTGGTCAACCTGCTGAAATGGCACCAGCCTATGTATTCTTGGCAAGTCAAGAATCAAGTTATGTGACAGGTGAGACCCTCAATGCCAATGGCGGCGTTCCTTCCCCTTGATTTATATAAGTGATATAGAAAAAGGAGCTAGTTTCCAAAGTGGAAATTAGCTCCTTTTTATTCGTTCTAAGGTCGTTTTCTTGTTCTTTTATGTATCTATTATGATAAATTTCTCAAATTCTGCGCTAATATGGATATATTTTTATCGTTGCAATTTCTCTGTAGTTGATGTCAATATGTATAATATAATGTAAATAAATTCAATTAAATGAAAATTTTTAAAAAAAGAAAAAGTCGGTAAGGAGGATATTAATGTTATCGAAAAACGAACACATTGTCGTAGGGACAGGTCCTTTGGGACTAGCATTAATCAATGAATTATTTAAGCGAGGCAAGTCAGTAAAAGCTGTAAATCGAAGCGGGAAAGCATTCGTGCCTAAAAGTGTACCATGCATCAAAATTGATATGACAAACCTGGAAAATACCCGAAATATCCTGAAAAATGCATCGGTTATCTATAATGCCACGGGTCTTCCATATCGGGAGTGGCCGACGGTACTGCCTATCATCATGAATAATTTAATACAAGCATCTTCTGAGAATGATGTAAAGTTAGTATACGCTGATAATCTATACGCATACGGTCCTCAGAAAGAGCCCTTTCTCGAGAACATGGCTTACCAGCCTGTTGGGGAAAAAACGAGGGTGCGCGCTCAGCTGGCTACCACTTTAATGGATGCTGTAAAGCAGGGGAAACTTAGAGCAACCATTGGAAGAGGATCTGATTTCTATGGTCCCTATGCCTTAAACGCTATGCTGGGTCAGAGAGTTTTTCTACATTTGCTAGAAGGAAAGCCAGTTGAACTGATCGGCAACCCTGACACCTTGCATTCCCACATCTTTATTAAAGATTTTGCGAGAGGTTTAACCATTCTAGGTGATGAGGATAAAGCTGTTGGTGAAGTATGGCACATTCCTCATGCAGCACCAATGACCACTCGGCAGTTAGTTGAACAAATATCATCTCGTTTATCTAAGGTGCCGAAATATCGAATTGCAAATAAGTTTATTGTCAATGTAACAGGCTTATTTAATCCGTTCATGAGAGATTTTAAAGAGTTAATGTATCAACAAGATCAGAATTTTATTGTCGATTTCAGCAAATTTAGTAATCATTTTGCTTTTGATACGACCTCACATGAACAGGCGATCAAAGAGACAAGTGATTGGTACATAAAGCAACAAAAATAATGATAAGGAGGACAACGACTACAATGGAGAATGAAATCGCAGCGGTTTTTGATCACGTAAATATGGAAGAGATTGTGAGCCGGTATGGTATAAAAACAGAAGACTTACATTATATTGGCGGTTTTCAAAACTTTATTTACGAATACCTGGTTGATAACCAAGAATACATAATGAGATTCACACCGAGTGCACATCGTACCCTAAGTGAAGTGCAAGCGGAGCTAGAATGGATTCAATACTTAGCTGATCATGGGATATCTGTATCTGCACCAGTACCCTCCATTCACGGAAGGTGGACTGAAACAGCAGATTTAGAAGGAATGTATTTTACAGCAGCAGTCTTTGACAAAGCCAAGGGAAAGAAAATAGATTACCCCGACTGCCTTAAGGATCATGAATTGTACGAGAGATTAGGAAGAGTAACGGGTAGAATGCATGCATTATCGAAATCGTACAACCCTGCAGATCCTAAGATAAGAAGACATCATTGGACTGGGAATTATTATTTGAAGAATATTAACATACTGCCGGATTCTCACACAGGCGTAAGAGAGCGTTATTTGGAATTGGTACGTTCGATTCAGAATCTGCCAATAAGCGAAGATGTCTACGGATTGATTCATGGGGATATTAATAATGCTAATTATTTAGTCAGTGAAGAAGGCGAGATAACCTTGTTTGATTTTGATGAAGCCCAGTACAGTTGGTTCGTAGAAGACATCGCTATACAGCTCTACTATCTTGTATATGTGTATGGTGGGGAAGAAGGAAAGAAACGTAGAGAAGATCAAGCGAGTAGATTCATGAATCATTTTCTGAAAGGATACCGCGAAGAGAATCAGCTTGAAGAGCACTGGTTAAAACAAATGCCTTTGTTTCTGAGACTTAGAGAACTGATTGTATACATTGGAGCCTTTCGGAATTTTGAGGGAGATGAAACCTTCAGCCATTCGGATAACCAGTGGTTTAAAGATTGGATCAGAGAAAGTAAGAATCGTTTAGAAATAGGAGAACCAATTGTGAATATATGGGGGTGAGATCAGAAACCTGAGCCATCTTCCCCTGAGATCGTGGAGTGTGGATATTTCGATATTACGGACTTGCCGAAACCCATCAGTGATTTTACATACAGACGTATCCAGGATGCAATTCAAGCGGAAAACGAACGTTTATTTCATACGATCGGACCGAGACAGTGGATGGAATAATTCTTCATATAACAACTGAATAATATGTGAATGACCGCCATATACCATGAACTGCACCCCAAATGTTAGACATCAACTAACATTGGAGGTGCAGTTTTTATATGGCTAAGTTTAGTTCAGATGAAAAATTACAAGCAGTTATGCGCTATCAAAATGGATCGGAAGGTATAAAATCGATTGCGAGATCTATAGGGATCCATCATTCCGTTTTATTAAATTGGATTAAACAATATGAGCACCATGGTGAAGAGGTTTTTAAAAAGCGCTATACACCGTATTCCTTACAGGATAAACTAGACGTACTTAATTATATGAACGAATTCGGGACGTCTGCTAGAGAAACGGCGACAATATTTAATATTGCGAGTCATAGTACCATTTTAAGCTGGCAAGAGAGCTTAGAATTACATGGAATAGACGCCCTAAGACCAAAGAAAAAGGGGCGTACACCCGTGAAAAAAGAATCGATCAAACAAAAGAATCAACCGTTAGTAGAAGGGTCTGTAGAGGCCTTACAGGCAGAAGTGGAACGTTTACGAATGGAAAATGAGTATTTAAAAAAGTTAAATGCCTTAGTTCAAAACAAGAAAAAATCACCAAGGAAGACAAAGTAAAGGTCATCTATGAATTAAGGCATAAATACTCGGTGAAGGCGCTTGTGGCATTCGCTTGCTATTCCACGAAGCACGTATTACGATGTAGTGAAGAAGCTAGATCGTCCAGATCCAGATGCTGATTTAAAGGCTGAAATCAAAGCGATTTACGAGGAACATGAAGGTCGATATGGCTATCGTCGCATTCGAGATGAACTAGCCAATCGTGGGCAAAAAGTGAATCATAAGAAAGTGCAACGTATCATGAAAGAATTAGGGTTAAAAAGCGTAGTTCGCATGAAAAAATATAAGTCGTACAAAGGAACAGTGGGCAAAATTGCACCAAATATTCTAAACCGTAACTTTACGGCAGAAGCTCCGAACGAAAAGTGGGTTACAGATATTACAGAATTTAAATTATTTGGTGAGAAGCTTTATTTATCACCTGTATTAGACTTGTTTAACGGTGAAATCATTTCCTACACAATTGGCTCTAGACCAACGTATTCACTCGTTTCTGAGATGCTAGAAAAAGCATTAGAATGTTTACCAGAGGATCACAAGTTAATGATGCATTCAGATCAAGGCTGGCATTATCAAATGAAATCATATCGCGAAGTTCTTCGAAAGAGAGGGATCACACAAAGTATGTCGCGTAAAGGTAACTGCTATGATAACTCAGTAATGGAGAATTTCTTTGGGATTATAAAGTCGAACTCCTTTACTTAAAGGAATTTGAGAGTGTAGAACATTTTAAATTAGAACTAGAAAAATATATGAACTACTACAACACAAAACGATTGAAGGCAAAATTAAAAACGAGTCCGGTACAGTACCGAACTCGTTTTACCCAAGTCGCCTAATGAAATAACCGTGTCTAACATTTAGGGGTCACTTCAGCCAAGGGCGGTTTTCTTATGGCAATTTTTCTATTCATTGAATTTATCACATTTTCGTAACCTAAACACACTTATACCGTATTAATGCTATGAACATGTCTTGAAGACAGGACTAGGTAAGATATAAATCAGTTGATGTTTATGGAGAAATTTCTTACAAAGCAGATGTAGACATGATGATCAAAAAAGAAGTTGAGGTAATCCACTAGATGAATAAAGAATTGACAGTTCGTGCGGATCTTTGGTATCAGGAAGCTGAACGGAAAGCAGCAGTATATTATGAAACCCTTTATGAGCAGTTTATAGATAAAACTTATGTATCTTTACTTACAGAAGACTTTTTATTATGGAAAAAGGACCATGTTCGTGAGCATTCCATTATTCAATATCTAAAGCGTAGAAAGAAAAATCCGGATTCGAATGATTATTATCAGTACATGAAATGGTTGCATTATACGGGGAAATTAGATGATTATTTAGATCGCAGCGTCTCCTATATCTATATGAGGGATCTTGGTAAAGCGCTAGATGATCCCCATACGCAGATTCGTATTCAGCGTCTGATTTCAGATATTAAAAAGTATCTGTTAAAGCCTGGAAAAGGGAGTGAAAATGATCAACCTGATTTCATTAACTTTGCTTCATTTTATAGGTGGGCACAGAAGGAAAGGGTAGAGAATGCCACCATTTGGGTGATGAACAAACTGAAGCGTGTCTCTGCTCATATTCCGAAAGAGATGGACGCTGAACAAGCACAGCGTAAACTGATGAAGATCATTATCGGGGTTGTTCTTCATGTAATGGATGAGATGGATGATGAAGTATCGCCGGAAGAACGAGCTGAGAGATTAGATGCAGCGATTCGTTTGGGTTATTCTTATGGATTGACCTATCCTTTTATAGATGACCTTTTAGATTCGGATGTACTGAATACGGAGGAAAAAGAGCAATATTCTGAGATGATCCGAATCTCGCTTCTTACCGGATCTGTTCCTGATATGGAAGAATGGACCGGTACAAATCTGGAAATGATTCAGTATGTTCATTCTGAGCTTCGAGAAGCTTTTGAATTCATTAGGGATTATCAGCGAGCAGATACACAGAATACATTTTTAGAGCAATCGTACGTGTTTTTTCAATCTCAAGATCGAGATCGGATAAAGGATCTAACCAATGGAAGTTATACGAACGAAGAGATCTATCTACCTATCATTATTAAATCATCATCATCGCGTCTGATTGTGAGATCTGTTATAAGTGAACCTATGGATGAAGGATTTGAAAACCGAACCTTTGCTTACGGAATTTACAATCAGCTGGCAGATGATTTTGCAGATATGTTTGATGATCTACGGGATGGAGCCGTCACGCCTTATACTTATTATTTAACATACCGAGAACAGCGGCCAGATTTAATCAATCCTTTTGAGCTGTACTGGGCCGTTATCTCGAATCTAATCCGTAACGTATACCATTCTGATGCGAAGACTCGCGAAGTGATTCTTGATCGTGCGATCAATGGATTAAAACGGTGCAAAAAACGTGTAGGTGTGAGCAAATACAATGAGATTATGGAGATTTTTACTTCGGGCATACCGGAATTTAATGGGTTAATTCAGCAGATGGTTGGAAAAGCAGAAGATGTGGATTTCTTTGATAAGCTGCTTCGGGATCAGCTGCTGACCGTGATGAAAAACGAGCGTCTTGAAAAGGAAGAATTCATAGACACGATAAACACAGCGCAAACAGAGATTAACCGCCTGCTGAAAATATCGAAACCGGCTCAAGTATCATCACTGGAAGAACCGCTTACGGAAGCTGCCAATTATAGTCTTGCAGGCGGGGGGAAACGAATTCGTCCCGTCATGGCTTGGGTTATGGCAGTGAAAGAATACGGCTTGCCTTCTTCCGCCATTGCACCGCTGCTGCGTTCCCTGGAATATATGCATACGGCTTCACTGATCTTCGATGATCTGCCGACACAGGATAATGCGGCAACTCGCAGAGGGCACGCTACTTTACATGAAGTATATAATAGTGCAACTGCGGAATTAACAGGGCTTTTTCTGATTCAAAAGGCAACGCAGGAGCAATCTTCACTAGATGCATTTGACCCGAAGTCTGTTCTGGCTTTGATGCAATATTCTTCTCAAAAAGCAGGAGAAATGTGCATGGGTCAAGCAATGGATTTAGAATCTAAAGGAAAAGAGCTCACGCTAGATGAACTCAATACCATATGTTTCTACAAAACGGGAATTGCATTTGAAGCTTCTCTGATTATGCCTGCTATTCTTGCTAAAGTGGAAGAAAAGGAAATCGCAACATTAAAGAAATTTGCTTATCATGCGGGGATTGCTTTTCAGATTAAGGACGATCTGCTTGATCTGCAAGGAGATTTGAAATTGCTTGGGAAACCTACGGGGAAAGATGTTCAGAATAATAACTCGACTTTCGTAACTGTACTTGGACCTGACGGTGCAGCACAAGCTATGTGGGAACACTATTGTCTTGCTGTAGATGCACTAAAAGAGATGCCTCGGAATAGCGCTTTTCTAAAGCATATCCTAGACTATATCATTCATCGAGATCATTAGAATGTTCGTAAAACTTATCATATGAACAAAAAAGTGTTGGCATTTATGCCAGCACTTTTTCTCTTTAACCTTATGTAGCTGAATGTTGGTTATTTGAAAATTGCTATTGCTTTCATAATCTCATGATAGTAATCTTTCCTTGTTTTTGTGTTATTTGACTCAACTTGTAACTCGATCTTTTGTTTATTCAATTCCTTGTTTATCTCTTGTTTATTAACTCCTTTATCTTTCATGTTGATCACGACCTTTCTGTATTTTATTTTATCGAGTTGTTAGTCGTATTCACATTTCGAATAGAACGTATTTTAATGTTATACTTTTAAAATGACACAAAATAAGGAAGGTTTGGCTTACAAATGAAAATTGATGATATCGATATATCTATTTTGACTGAGTTAAAGAGAGATGCACGGCTTTCAATGAGATAGAAATAACGATTCATCATGGAGATCATAAACGTTTCAAAGCTTTTGTGGAAAGCTATCCTACGGTTTTATTTTGTTACCGAATCGCAGGCAGGGCATGTTATATGGTGATGCTGACTTTAAGTCGACTAGATGAGATCGAAACGTTTATAGATGAAATCTCAGCGTACACTTCTACACTTACACATGTGGTTTTTTCTGAAGTTAAAATAAATACAGCATTAGAACAACACACGTCCCTTTTGCCGTAACATTCGGATCAAGCAACACAAGGGGAGTAATATAAGCTGTTTTAGTCATGTCTCTCAATGGTAATGATATAGAAATAGCTTCACAAGGAGACTCAGGAAGGAAGCTTACAGAATTTTACAACGAGAGGTATGACACTATGGCGCTTGGCGTATTATTTATTATGTTTGTTATTATATCGATCCTAAGTCTCGTTAGTATCGCACTCATGTTTATGGTAAAAGATAAAAAGGTAAATAATATTGCTTTTTCTATTACAGTTATTCTTGGTATCGTAATCGGTTATTTGAATGTTACCGCACTCCCAAGTAATGAAACTGCTGAGAAAATTACGGTAGGTACTGTTGGCGCAATTGCTTTAGTTGCGGTTATTTGTAAAGTCATGAAAAAGGACGTCCTTGCCAGGATTTTGGCTACTGCTTCCGTTATATTAGGAATCTTGCTGCTCTTCTGGTAAAACGATAGCATCCACCCTTCACTTGTTGAGAAAACAAGAGCGTGGATGTTTTTTGTTGTGGATAATAACCTGCTTAGGCGAGTACCAGTGAGAAATGCGGATTTCAAATGAACGAAAGCTGGGTCAGATTCATAAAATTGAAAACATTTACAATTATGATAACATCTATATAATCAAAACTAAGAAGCAAGTGTAAAAAAGATGGAGGAAGGTGGGATCGTATGGCTATGTATATCATTGTGATCGTCGTAGCATTAATTGGAGGAGTTGGTACCGTACTTGTAGGTTTATCGAAAGAGAATGCAAAGCAAAACCATGAATATGAAAGTAAAGCCAAAGAGAATATAGGTAAAATTGTATTGTTTTATCTAATTGCCGTCATTGCTTTTATTATTATATGGGTGTTGTTAGTGAATTAGTAACCTAAGATTGTTGTGGATTTTATAAAATGACATATAGTTGTCAAGATTACAGCGTAATTTAGTGCTCTTTTTACTTTACAATAAATGCATTGGCAGATGAAAGGAGCAACCACATGGAATTTATTACGATGATGGCTGTTGTTATAGTGTTGTGTTGTTGGTGGGCGTTCGCGTTATTCTTTAGACTTGCAAAAGATGACCATTAATATATCCCAACTTATAAACTTAATAACAACAAAATATTGATCTAACAAATACATAAGGAGCCGCGGATTACGCGGTTTTTTTGTTTGTAATAAAATGCAGTCTTGGTCCGGTTATACGAACGAAGGCTGCATTTTATTATATAATTCGATTCATAGTAATCTTTATTAATTGTGTATTTACTATATAAACCTGATATGTATGTTTATTACGTTGACGTGAAACGTGATTTTCGTTTATAGTACGAAGGTACTTCAATGCGCAAAAGCCTAAAAGCTTAAAAGTAAAAAAGTGATTTGACTCATTGTTAAAAATAAAACGAAAAGAAGATATGCAATCATATCCAAACCTCTATAAGGAGCTTTCATCATGGACAGACAGCTTAGTTTTTCAAAAAGCATGACGCTTATTATTTTTATTCTAGCACTATTATTTGTATCCATATTTCTACTAAAAGCAGAGCCGCACATCCCACTCCTATTTACCACAGTAGGTACAGCCGTGTTGCTGAGTATATTTGGTGTTCCCTGGAAAAAACTTGAGTCCGCAATAATCCAAGGGATTCAAACGGCGATTATGCCTATTCTCATACTCTCACTCATTGGTATTCTGATTGCTGTGTGGATGATGAGCGGCACTGTGCCGACCATTTTATTCTATGGTATGGATTATGTTAAACCTCATTATTTTGCAGTGAGCGCATTATATATTACGATTCTTGTCTCGATGTTCACCGGAAGTTCCTTTACTACGGTGAGCACGGTAGGTGTCGCTTTGATGGGAATAGCACTAACTACAGGTATTACACCGACAATCGCAGCAGGCGCTATTATTTGCGGCGCATGTTTTGGAGATAAAATGTCACCGCTGTCGGACACGACAAATTTTGCTCCAGCGGTGGCGGGGGTTTCTATTTTTACTCATATTCGTAATATGATGTTTACCACATTGCCAGCACTAATCCTTACAACCATCTTTTTCTTATTTCTGCCTATGCCGAGTACAATTGATTTATCGTCCATTCAAGAAATCAAGTTCGCATTACAAGATGGATTTCATATTCATTGGTTTACCTTGTTGTCCCCGATTGCTGTTATTGTATGCTCAGTCAAGCGGGTGCCGATTCTTCCCACACTTATGGTTGGGATCGTCAGCGGATTACTCATCACCGCATTCATACAACAGCAGACGTCTGTTAGTTTCTGGTTTAGCGTGATGCAAAGCGGGTACAGTAGCTCGATTACGAATGAGACGGTAGCTTCCATCGTTAACCGGGGCGGACTTCAGTCGATGATGGGATCCGTATCCCTCATCTTAATTGCTTTATCGCTCGGTGGATTATTACAGTATTGCGGTGTAATTGAAGCCTTTTTCCGTAAGTTGATTCAGCCTCTGAAGCGTAAGAGCAATATCGTTCTTATGACGGGCGCCTCATCCATCGCCGTAAATGGAATGACAGGAGAGCAATATTTATCTATTCTTTTGCCAGGTCAGATGTTCAAGGATGAATATACTCGCCGGGGGATTCCTGCCAGAACACTTTCCCGAACACTTGAGGACTGTGGGACACTTGTTAACCCACTGATTCCTTGGGGGGTAAGCGGGGCCTTTTTCGCAGCTACTTTAGGGGTTCCTGTTATCGAATATGTTCCATATGCAACGTTTTTATGGTTAAGTCCGATGATTACGTTTGCTTATGTTCTGATTCCCAAGTTGCAGAAACAATCGCTAGAGTAGGAAAAGTGAATGTAAATGTAATTGATAAATGTAAATGGTCTACAAACTAAATAACTACTCATGAGAAGTCGCGAAGATCGCGGCTTTTTTTCGTGTGATTTGTGGGAAAGAATGTGTTTAAATCAAATAGTATTTTGTAAAATATTACATAAAAATAAAGTATATAGTATAATTCGGTATGTTCGTTAATCTGATTAAACACGTTTGCAAAGCGGCGAGATAAGTAGGTTAGTTAGAGGAATTGTTCAAATACATAAAATTTTGGAGGTTATGATGAGAGAAATAGATTACACTGATTATTTTTGGCAGGATTAAAAGGTGAGACTACGAGCTGTACAGGAAGAAGACTGGGAGAGTTGTTATTTTAGTGATTTCGACACTCCTGCTCGTATTTTACTAGAATGTGCTGTAGAGTTACCACCTACTATGGTTGGAGCAAAAAAATTCGTGGAAGAAAATGCAAACTTTACTTCTACCAATGGACGAATCATGTTCACTATTGAAAACCTAGATGGAGATAGTATAGGCGGTATTAATCTAAACAGCATCAATGAGAGAAATGGGACATTTAGTATAGGAATTGTCATTGATAAAGAGTACCGAGGTAAGGGTTACGGAACAAGTGCCATGAAAATTCTATTAAAATATGCCTTCCTAGAACGAAGACTTCATAAATTTAACGACTATGTACTTGAAGGGAATGTAGGTTCAGCCAAGATGATGACGAAACTCGGTTGTATTCAAGAAGGGGTTCGTCGCCAAGTAGTATATGTAAACGGTAAATACTTAGATTTTATATTGTTCGGGTTAACGAAAGATGAATTTATTGAAAAACAAAAGGAAGATGGAGAATGAATAAGATGAGGGAGAAATCACAGGTGTATTTTCCAGTTTCTTATTCAACCTTATCTCATAAGGCACTACGAGAATTTATAGGAATAACTTATGGTCTGAATGATATAACGGAGTTCAGTTATTTGCTTCGCGGGATGAATGATACCTATCTCATTAAAACAACAAAAGATAACTATGTGTATAGAGTTTACAGGGCGGATCGAAGATCTGAGTATTCCGAGGTTGCTTTTGAAATTGAATTGTTAACCTATTTAGATGGAAAAGAGATCCCGGTATCTCTACCCATAGCTGATCAGAGCGGGAATTTCATTCAAACGCTGAATGCTCCGGAAGGAAACAGATTCGGTGTGCTCTTCTCATTTGCAGAAGGGACCGAGCGGTCTATTGATAATGAAGAGATAAGTCATCTTTTTGGTAAGGCAGTCGCTGATATTCACTTGATATCAGATGGTTTTCAGCCTGAACTTACAAGACAGCCATTAAATTTGGAGTATCTTATTCATCAATCACTTACCTCGATCGAACCCTATATGACCCATCGAAGTGAAGGTTATGAATGGCTTAGAGCGTTTGCAGAACAGTTAGAAGAAAAACTACTCGAATTTCCTATAGAAGAGTTAGACTGGGGAATCTGTCATGGCGATCTTCATGGAAATACAAATATTAGCTTTAAAGAAGATATGTCATACACTCATTATGATTTCGATCTATGTGGATTTGGCTGGAGAGCATATGATATTGCTGAATTTCGATTAGCCAGGGAAGTACGACTTCATCATGATCAGGATAAATTAGAGCGACTATGGAATGCATTTATTGAGGGCTATGAATCGGTAAGAAAGCTCAGCAAAAAGGATTTGCAAGCGGTGCGAATCTTTGTGGGAATAAGGCAGCTCTGGTTAATGGGATTATGTCTAGGAGATTCTCATATCCATGGGAGTATTGATTTTGACGATGATTTTATTAGCGAAAAACTAGACTTCTTTAAGAACTCACAAGTTTAAACTAAAGTTGAATGCGAATAGATTGAAGAACGTAGGGGGTAATCACTATGGTTGATATAGAAATACTGTCCCAAGCATCTACACCCTTTGGAATTGATAAGGAAACATTAGAGTTTATTGGTAACTCGTGTAATGAAGTATACAAATGTAGTTGGGGGAATAAGACTTATTTTTTGCGCTTGTCTGATAAACCGCTCGAATTTGAAGATTGTATCAAGGCGGAAGCCCACTTTGTTCGGTATTTGGCTGATAACGGCGTTCGAGTGTCTATACCGATTCATACATTAGATGGTGAATTAACAACAGTATGTCGTAATCATGAGAAAACCTATATTGCCACCGTGTTTGAAGGGGCCCCAGGGAAATTATTTGATAGTGACCCAGAATTATGGGGACCGTCCTTATTTCAAACCTGGGGTGAAACGATGGGGGCTATGCATCGGTTAACAAAATCATATGATTCTAGTGCTTTGAAGACCAAAAGGGACAACTGGATACCAACTGAAATAAATAACCAACATTTGCATCAGGGTAATTATCATTTACTTGTAAGTAAGCTCAGAGGTTTAGAGAATGAAATGAAATCTCTGCCTAAAGAGAGAGATACATATGGACTTATTCATTATGATTTTCATCCCTATAACTTCCTAATTAATGAAGGAGAAATAACAGTTTTTGATTTTGATGATTCTTTGTATAGTTGGTTTGCACTTGATATTGGAATTGCGGCTACGCATGCTGTATGGTGGGGTTCACAAATAAAAGAGTGGAAATCCAAGAATGAATTTGCTAAGCATTTCTTACATGAATTTCTAAAAGGATACATAAAACAAAACCATATTGAGAATGAGTGGGATCAGAGGATTCCCATGTTCATGGAATATAGAAATATAAGTTCATTCTTTTGGTGGCTGATTGGATGGGACGGAAATGAAGACAATTTGAATGAATTTCAAAAGAATGCAATTAAAGAAGCGGTTAACCTAATCGAAAGAAATCTGCCATTTGATGGCTGTAATATCAAGTTATAAATTTTGTGGGTAGATTGATGATGCAAACAAGATTTATTTTACTGAAGGAGTGAAAAACTTGATGGATTCAAATATTCATCTACGATGGGCAACTGCAAAAGATGCACTAGACCTTGTTAAGCTGAATAACGAATTTAATGGAGTAGCAATTACAGAAGAAGTAGTTATTAAAAACTTATCTTATTCTAATGAGCTTGTTGCATTAGCTTTACTAAATGATGTACCCGTAGGATTTGCTTGTTCGCAATATTACAAATCGATATGTTATCCAAATCCTCATGCTGAAATTACGGAAATGTTCATTAAGGAAGACGCTCGGAGAAAAGGAATAGCGACATTGTTGTTGGCTTTTATCGAAGAAGAACTTAAATTACAAGGTGTTACCTCAGTGAAATTATTAACAGGTAAAAAGAATGAAGTCGCTATACAAACATATGAAAGATCAAGTTATATAAAGCAAGAAGAACAGGTTCTACAGAAGAAATTATGAGATGTCGTTCTCTAGAAAATAATTTCGAATTAAGATGTAAAAATACGAATAGACGGAGGAGTTAATCTTATGAAAATAAGATCTGTTTCACTAGGGATCATTAGAAGAGAGGAGAGTATTTTAGTTGAAGTCATTAATTATCCTGGGATCAGCACAACTTTCTATCGGCCAATTGGTGGAACTATCGAGTTTGGTGAAAATAGTAAACAAACATTGATAAGAGAAATTAGGGAAGAACTAAGTCAAGAAATTGAAGAACCACAATTAATCTTTGTCATAGAGAACATTTTTGGTGTTTTGGATGATAAAGGACATGAAATAGATTTTATTTATGAAGTGAATCTGAAAGAAGAGAATTTTTATGATCTTGATGAAATTGACGGAATAGAAGGGGATATTCATTATAAAGCTCAATGGAAACCACTAGATTTTTTTGAATCAGATTCTGACGTAAAGTTGGTTCCAGATGGGTCGCTAGATTTACTCTCACAACGAGATAACAACAATATTAGTGTAATTAAGCATGTGAAAACGAACTAATGTCTATGAGAGTGTTGGAGGTTGTGAATGTTAAGAACAAAAAGATGCTCCTTATCAGAGGTTCAAGATTCTGATTATGAGTCCATTAGACAACTCTGGATGGATGAGCAGATTAGGTTGTACCTTGGAGGAGCGATAAAAGAAGAGTGTATTCTTAGGAATAAATTCTCGGGTTTAATAGAAAAATCGAAAAAAGATGAATCATTTTATTTTGTTGTCAAATTAATAGATACAGAGAGTTTTATCGGGTTGGTATCGTTAGACAAATATCATGACGGTGAGAACATAGAAATTTCATATGAGTTATTACCTGCATATTGGGGCAGAGGTCTTGCAACAGAAATAATCATTCGTGTAATTGAATATGCCTTTGATAATCTTGCTCTAAAGAGATTAGTAGCGGAAACACAAACAGCGAATTTGAGATCTTGCACATTATTAGAAAGAGTAGGAATGAAACTCATAAAGAAGACGAATAGATTCGGCGCGGAACAAGCTGTGTATTATTTGCAAAAAACTCGAAAGTAATTCAAAGGACGTGGAAACGTATGATTAGGTTAGTAAAGCCTAATTTAAAGTTGGAGGAAGAATACTTATCTTTTTATGAAGAATGGAAGCGATCTGGTGAGAATATGGTTCCATGGGTCATAAGCAAAGATCCAAGTGACTTTCCAAAAATGCTGAAATCACTGTCAGATAATGAGGAAGGTGTTGGTCTACCAGAAGGTATCGTATCAGATTCAACTTTTTGGTTGGTTGACGAAAGTAATAGAGTATTAGGGGCGGTAAATATTAGGCATCAATTAACAAAACATTTGTACAATACAGGAGGGCATATAGGTTATGGTATTTGCCCGTCTGAAAGATTAAAAGGTTATGCAACCAAACTATTAGGATTATCCTTAAGTGAAGCTAAGAAAATCGGAATAAAAGAGGTATTAGTTGTCTGTGATGCTGATAATGTTGGATCGGAAAGAACCATTATTAAGAACGGTGGGAGAGCCGATGCAGATTACATAGAAGATGACGGGAATATAATTAAACGATATTGGATTGAAATTGTCTAACTCGAATAAGCCATAGACATCTGACATCTGATAAGAGCGCTTTATTAAAATCCTAATGAGATGGGAGGTACAACACAAGATGAAACAATATAGATTAGAACAAGCAGATAAAAATATATTTGCAATTCATCAAGTGATCTATTCTAACTCCGATATTGAGATGTGGTTTGACTGGAACACTCGTTTAAAGGATACAAAATTTACAGACCAATGTTTTTGGATCTTGTGCGGCGAGGATAAAATCGGAGGGGTGATAAAGATAGATGATACAGCAATGTATCCTTTTATGATTCCTCCTTTTTCGGATCGGAAACATATGTGGAGCATATTATTAACATGTTGCAATGATCTAAGGAATATCAACGGAGTTCTGCAAGAGGATGTAGATATACTGCAGTCATTTGGCTTTAAAGTAAATGTAATTAGGCAGGTCATGTGTTGTCCGACAGGTGTAAGTAAGAAACCGGTAATTCCAGATGGATTGTCCTTGTGGTTAATGGATGATTCTTTTGATGTAACAAGAATTAAGGATGTAATGAAGGAAGGATACAGTGGTGGAATAGACTACGAGATCTTTGGTGTTCCGAGTGACGAACAGATCCTGAAGGATATATCGTACCTTATGCAAGTTTACATACATAGGAATCTTTCCGTATATGTCGTAGATGAGCAAAACAATGAAATTGTTGGACTTTGTATCGCAGGTATCAGTGAAAAAATGCCCTTAGGTTTTGCAGAAATCGGGGAGTTATGTGTTGTCCCTCGGTATAGACACAAAGGAATTGCAGAGTTCGTGCTTAACTACATAAAACAATCAGCTAGTGCGTATACAGATGCAATAAAATTATGTATCACTGTGGGAAATAATGCAGAATTACTATATAAGAAAACAGGATTCCAAGCAGGCCCACGATTTGCTAGGATGACCAAAAGAAAGTGAATGGATCTTAATAAGTAATAAAGATATGATTCATTTCAGTATCTAGTATGGATGCTTTAGCTTTCTTTCTCGTGCATTTTGAGTATCAGAACGTTTGGCGAAATTCCTAATCTTTTTAATAGAGAGGTGTGTAATGAAGCTATTTCATTTTAGTGAAAATCCAGATATAAAAATCTTTTACCCCCGAACCATCTACGATCAAACAGATGCAAAAGTCTGGACCATTGATAAGTATCATGCGCCACATTACTATTTTCCAAGGGAATGCCCAAGAGTCTGTATTTGGCCTAAAGAAGATACAAAAGAATTAGATATTACTCGTTTTTTTGGAATGTCACAGGTGAATCGGATGATTGCAATTGAATCAGATTGGTATGATCGAGTTAGAAATGGATCTATTTATCGTTACGTTTTTGATTCAGCAGACTTTGAGTTAGAAGAAGAAAATGCAGGATATTATGTAGCAAGACGTTCGGTCACTCCAATAGAAGTAGAAAGAATTGATGATCTGGTCACAGCTATTTTGGATGAAGGAATAGAACTTAGGATCACTCCATCTTTAATGCTTATGAAAGAACAAGTAATAGAGTCTACAGTCAACTTCTCCATGATCCGGATGAGAAACGCAAAACAGGATAATGAAAAACAGTGAAATGATATTTGGGAGCAACTGACGACTGTGAACTGATTTACTGAATTATGTGTTAATGAAGAATTAGAGATAAAGAATATGGCAATGTGAGGAATGACCTAAAATGAAGATCATCGTTACGGGCGGAGCTATTATAAGAGAC
The DNA here is from genome assembly GCF_965111595.1 of Paenibacillus sp. Marseille-Q7038. NCBI lineage: Bacteria > Bacillati > Bacillota > Bacilli > Caryophanales > Paenibacillaceae > Paenibacillus > Paenibacillus sp. Marseille-Q7038. The sequence continues at coordinate 1,270,550 of NZ_CBCOOM010000001.1, forward strand.
AACGAAGGACGAATATTACTTCAAAAAAGATCGGATTATGGCAATTGGGGACTTCCAGGTGGTGGGATGGATACAGGTGAGTCTATTGAAGAGACTATGATACGAGAAGTATTTGAAGAAACGGGACTTGAAGTAAGAGAGTACGAGCTTTATTCCATATATAGCGGACCACGGATGAAATATAGATATCCAGACGGTAATGAAGTTGTTTTTGTTATGTTCATTTTTAGTGCAACAGTGGATCTAGAGGGGAGGATTGCTGAAGACAATAGTACCTTAATATATAACGATGATAATCAAGAATCATTAAAGCTAGAATTTAAATTTATTGAAGATATTAATATAGAAGATATAAGCACTGTACAAAGACCCGTATTTGAAGATTTAAAGAGAGAAGTAAGAAGCATACTGAGAACTTAAACCTGTAAATTAATTTATGAAGAGCTAAGAACGATATACGAAAGGACTGAAGAGATTGAAGTATAAAACACTTGTCGCATCAGTCATTGTTCTTTTCTTGATATTCATTTCAATACAATATGTTAAGCCATACTATTCGTTCAGAATTAAAGATAATGAACAAGCCATTACTCAATCAATAAGTGAGATGCTAGATCAACCTATTAAAATCAAATTAATGAGAGATATAGACGATAAGCGGGTAGTTCTGTTTACTATAGGGTCACAGATTGGTGAATCTGAACTTACCAAAGGTCCAAATGATAAATACAAACTTGATTCTGCTGGGCACGGGACAAATGAAGTAAGGTATAGAATTTTAAAAACGGATAATGGACAATATATTAAATTTTTAGGTAGGAACACAGATGGTATCTCTAAAATACTTGCACTAGTTGAAAGTGAAAAATACTATTTATCTGTCCAGGAGGGAGATTATTTTATCTCAACCATTCATTTAATTAACAACGTAGAAAGCAGCTTCCCTTCAGGATCAGTTTGGTATGACACTCAGGGCAATGAAATAATAAGAATTGGTATATCTAATGATGATATCTTATAAGAATTCAAGGTACAGAGCGTACAGATTATATCTAAGGAGCGAACTTATGAACATTAAAGTGCAATTAACCAATGAAAATGAATCTTATATTATAAAAAACATATATCCTTTATATCTGTATGATCTATCAGAACATTATGTAAGGTACCCAAATGTTCATGGGATTTATGAAGAAAGTGATGATTATAAAACACTAAGTGACCAATATGAAGTCCAAAATATTTGGTGGGAAAAACCAGATAGTTTGTATCCCTATTTAATTTTAGTAGATGATTGTCCAGCAGGATTTATCCTCATTGCTACTTCCCCATATTGTGCAGAGAATGTAGACTATTTTGTTCATGAGTTCTTTTTATTACGTCCTTACAGAGGTCAAGGTATCGCTGAACAAGCTGCTACCAAAGTATTTGAGCAATTCAAGGGGAGATGGGAATTGTTCACCAATCCTTCTGAAAGAAACCAAACAGGTCAAAGATTTTGGCGGAAGACCGTTTCTAATTATAGTAAAGGTAATTATATTGAGTTGAATGATGATACCTTTGACGGACAGAAACTAATATTTAGGTTTAATAATACAGAGAAGTAAGTTTTAAAATTGGATTCTTCAGAGAGGAACTCAAATTATGATTGTATTTGCGTACATCGCTATTTATATAATGCCAATATTAGGTTTTTTATTCGTAGTCGCATTATTAAGAGCAATCAAAAAAATTGTCAAAAACAAATCATATACAGCTGAAGTATTTTGGAGTGGACTTTTATTCGGCCTTATTGTTTGGTGTATTGCTATAGTTGCCATATTTAATGAATGGTGATAACGACTCAAGCTCGGACGCTCTCATCATCTCCGGTGTATCTACTATTTTAGACTGGGATAAGGTGATGGTTTTAAAAGATGATAGGGTGGTAGAGCTATTAATGATAGGCAGTTGATATTTTAATAATACATATAAGGAGTTGTTAAAAGTGGATCAGAAAGCAGCAGGTATTGCAGCCAATGAAACACCCGAAGGAACACAGATTATATATGGGGAGTTTGCGGGGGGAGAATCTTATTATTCTTGTAGCTACCGCCCTGACGTAGTCTATGCTAAATACGGCGATGTGGAACGAAGACTGCAGATCATATCGCCATCTCGAAGTGGGTATAAGTTTCCTCTAATTGTCTATATACAAGGCTCTGCGTGGAAAAAACAGGATATCTACTCTTCCATTCCTAATCTCGTTCAGATAGCTGCTAAGGGATACGTGGTGGCCAGTGTAGAAATACGGGACACCGGTATTGCGCGTTTTCCGGCTGCTGTTGAGGATGTGAAATGCGCGATCCGGTTTATGCGCAGGAATGCAGAGGAGTATGGTATTGATCCGGAACGCGTAGCGGTATGGGGCAATTCATCCGGCGGACATCTCTCCTTAATGACGGGTCTTACAGTAGGCGAGTATGATAACGGTCTTTACAGTGAGGAGTCAGACGAAGTTAGTGCAGTCATTGATTATTATGGGGTTACGGACCTGCTGACCTTAGGGAAGTACAATGATATTCTTGACCATGATGCAGCTGATTCTCCTGAAGGCTTATTCATTGGCGGTAAGGTAAAAGAACATGCGGAATTGGCGAAGAAGGCGAGCCCCCTTCATCAAGATTTGGATAAGGCACTTCCGCCGTTTCTTATCGTGCATGGAGATAGTGACCATGTTGTACATATAAACCAGAGTATAGAGATGTACAAAGCTTTGAAAGCGCATGGACAGAGAGCTTTCTTCTATAAAGTAGTAGGTGCAGATCATGGACCAGGCTTCTGGAATTCTCAAGTGCTTGACGTCACTGCGAAGTTCTTGTCTACTCACTTATATCGACCTCGATGAAGAGGGAACGTATGGAATTAGAAGAAGTGCTCTCTGTACATGCCGAAATAGGACATCACATCGTGTCCGTGATTTCTCGCTGTCTAATAATGATCCTTGCATATCCCTTTTTCTTCTACAAACTGTTCTAGATCTTTAAAAACCCTTTCTCCGAGAGGTTGTGATTTCATGTTGAATTATACGAATACCACCAAAGAACTCTTTGAAAGCGGTATCGATACAGCAATTATCTCTATCGGCGCTACCGAACAGTTTGGTCCTTATTTGCCTATGCATTTAGATACTTTAATTGCTGAAAAATATGCTGAAGAATATGGCAGAGCTATAAATGCATATGTACTGCCTACCATACCTTTCAATACATCTGAGGAGCATGCGAACTATAAAGGAACGGTGACCATTAGTCCGAACTTAATAACAACTCTAATAGAAGAAATTATTACTGGGTTAATGAGACAAGGATTTCAGAAGTTCATTATATGCTCAGGTCATGGCGGTTCTTATTGGGAAGGGGCATTCATTAAGCACATTAATTATAAATACCCTGAAATAATAGTTATTCATCCCCATCATAATCATGATGCATGGTCAGTTGCCATTCACGCAGCAGAATTAGAAGGATTAGATGAAATGCATGGTGGTTTATTGTCGGTATGTACTGCGATGTGGCTGTGCCCCGATAAGGTCAAATTAGATTCGATGGGATCAAATATACCTAGTGGAAATAAACAATATGCTGACTTTATGGGCTGGGATAAGTTAACGTTAGACGGATGTTGGGGTAATTTTGATCCAGAATTATATACTCCGGAAGAGTTAGCTCTTAAGGGAAAGATATTTTGGAGTACCTTTATGGCAAGAAAAGCCGAAGGTCTTAAAGAACTTTTAGAAGATGCATATACACGAAAGACCCAAGGTGGAAGAAATCTGTAGAATCATAACTTAGGAGAAGACGATATGAACCAATTGATTAATGAAGCTGATAATAGCGGATGATCTTATTTATTGAGTTGTTACTCCGAAGGGTTAGGCCTCCTATAACAGTGTATTTTCGTTTCGGAGTAACTGGTGGGTACTTTTCAAGCATTAAAGGGTGGTGTGTTCTTTTGGGGTTGTTTTATAAAGAGTCAGGTACTTCAGACAATCCTCTCCTTGTTTTTTTACATGGGGGAGGAGTCAGTGGTTGGATGTGGGAGAGGCAAATGAAATACTTTCATGATTATCATTGCTTAGTCCCGGACTTACCTGGACATGGCCACAGTTCAAGAATGGAATTTTCTATTAATAGCAGTGCGGAAGATATATTGAGTTTAATTCTAGCGAAAGCGCAAGGTAAAAAAGTGATTTTAGTGGGATTTTCTCTCGGTGCACAGATCGCTATTAAAATGCTTAGTCTGAATCCAGATGTTATAGATTATGCAATATTAAATAGTGCACTTGTTAGACCGATTCCATTAGCTAATAAAGTTATTAATCCTATGATTTGTTTAACTTATAGGTTAACTAAAAATCGTACCTTTTCGAAGATTCAAGCAAAACAGTTATATATCGGAGACGAAATGTTTGAGAGGTATTATAAAGAAACAACAGATATGGAGCGGAACACTCTTATTAAGATTCTTGAAGAAAACATGTCTTTTCGTATACCGAAAGAATTCAGTAGGTCTAAAGCAAAGATTTTAATTACGGTTGGAAATCACGAAAAACAAATAATGAAAAAATCTGTATCCGAATTGTTAGACAAAAATATAAATTGTAAAGGGCTGATCATACCGAGTGTTGGTCATGGAGTATCCCTTGCATTACCTGATTTATTCAATAAGATGGTTGATGCTTGGATTCATGATGGAGAATTACCGAGTGGACTGATCCCTGTCATAAGGTAATGGAGTAAAAGAGTTTTTGAAATCTTTTTTATATGGGGGAATAGCGGAATGTATTTTGTTCTAGGAATGATCCTGAGTGGGATCGTTTTTTTGCTTCTTACCTTGACTGGTGGAGAAATGGGAGGACTCATTTTTTTATTCATACTAGCTGGTTTAATTGGATCACTGTATGGTGAGAATCAAAAATTAAAAGGGAGAATAAATAGTATAGAAAAGTTTCATGGAATAGATGAAGCAAGCGAATTCAACATGGATGATGAAGAAATTGAAAAGGAATTAGAACAATATATAGAACCGAGAGAAAAGAATAACTAATGGAGTTGAATGCAGACCTGTAAGGAAGGAGACGAAATGAAGAATAACCAATTACCAAGGAGAGGGTTGCTATACTTCTAGTTTATTGGCGATATTTTTTCTATGTCATCGATCATAAGTTAAATGTATTCATTGAATGCTGGAAAGAAGGATTATATATTCAAGCAATCATACATGACTTGTCTAAATTTTCACCTAAAGAGTTTGCTCCTTATGCTCGTAAATTCTATTCAAATCAGAAAGATGAGAATACAGAATTAGCGTGGAGATATGCATGGCTGCATCATCAAAACCATAATAAACATCACTGGGAATACTGGATCGTAAATAAAGACACTAAAGAAGCTTTTGCCAATGCCTAAGAAATATATGATTGAAATGGTTTGTGATTGGAGGTCGTTCTCAAGGAAATGGGGACGTAAAGTTAAAGACTCTAATTTGGTAGAAAGAATGGTGAACTCTAATAACATCATATTACATCCAGATACTAGGGAAGAACTCAAAAGATTCATAAAGAAAAAATAACATCAAACAAACTGCTGTATGTAACCGTTTAAAATATAGAAAGGTGGGTTTTATGAAACGAATATTCATCATCTTTTTTAGTGTGATCTTACTAGCCGGATGTTCAAAATCGAAAACAGAATCATTAATTGATGAAGTTAAGCAATTAGATAATGAGAACTCCGTTGTAGATGTACTGGTAAGCAATATGGATCCTTTAGGGAACAATGCTGAGTTACAATTCTCAGTTCGAAATGATAAAGATGGTTTTGAGGGAGATTTAATATTTGATGTAATCGACGAGATATTTAATCTTGAAGAAGTTACTACTACAAAACCAGAAATACCGGAGTATAACACCGGTTTAACTTTCTCGGCACAAAGAAAAGAAGACTTGAAGCTTTATGAAATCCAAATGATGGTCGATTCTGAATTAAAATATGTAAAGTTGTTTAATGTTCAGTCTGAGAATGTAAAGGTAGATTACAACAAATTTTATCATTTAACGGAAACGCTTAAAGCGAATATGAAAGAGATTATAAATTTTAAGAAGTAACGTAAACATCCTGTCAAAAAGGGAGAGGAGTATATGAAAGTCGTTATTATAAAAGCTACTCTAAGCGATAGAACATTGATAGAGAATTTATTGCAGTTATATATTTATGATTTTACGGAATATACCGATGCTTCGATTGGTGAAAATGGCCTATATCAAATCATGCTGGATTTTGAATCGTACTGGTCGGATGATCATGATAATTGTTCGTATGTTATTAATGTAAATGATGAAATCGCAGGTTTTATGATGACGAAGGAAAAAGATGAGACTGGGAACTGCCATGTTCTGTTTCATTTTTTTATACTTCGTAAATTTAGAAGAATGGGTATAGGTAGAAAAGCAGCTGCGTGCTTACTGAAAGGGTCTAATCGAACATGGGAATTATATCAGCTAGAAAGTAATATTCCCGCGCAAAAGTTCTGGGATCAGATTATAGAAGAAGTATCTTACGGTGAAGTAAAGGTGAAAACAGAAAACGGAAGAAGGTATCAAAACTTTATTTGTAAGTAAAATGAACAACACAAAAAGAGTAAGGGAGTTATAAAAGATGCCGATTTGTATAAATCAAAATGGTGATATTTTAGAGGAGATTATTGATCTGCCCGAAGATCAGATTGATCAAGTAACTTTAAATTACCCGATAACTCATGCATTAGTAGTAGCAAGAAATAGAGATGGTTTTTTACTGTTATTTAATCACTGGAAACAAAACTGGGAATTGCCGGGTGGGGTTCGTGAAGCAGGAGAAAGTCTTAGAGCTTGTGCATTACGAGAAATGCTGGAGGAAACGAATCAAATACCAGGGAGAGTCGATTTCAGGGGTTTAATGAAATTCAAATTAAAAAATGGTAGAACCGAATACGGAGGTCTTTTTAGTGCAGATATTGATAACGAAAGACCATTTCTAGATAACGAAGAAGCGGAGAAGGTGATCTACTGGGATTTACATACGGACATAGGATACATAGATGAAATTGACAAGGAACTATTGAAATACTATTAAGTCTTGAAGCTTATAACTAAGGTAAATGAACCTGATCACGAATGGAAAAGGTGAATGATATGAAGGATGGTTGTGAACTGGATCATTTTAATGTTGAAGAATCTACGATCGGCAACTTACAAGCTGCCATGGAGAAGGGTGAACTGAGTTCCAGAGACCTTATTATGTATTACTTGAACCGGATTGCTAGGTATGACCAAGATGGTCCGAATATAAATTCAGTTATGGAAATAAATCCTGACGCAATTTTCATCGCGGAGGCATTAGATTACGAAAGAAAAACTGTGGGAAGTAGGGGGCCATTACACGGAATTCCAGTCCTTCTTAAGGATAATATAGAAACAAACGATAAGATGCGTACAAGTGCTGGGGCACTTGCTTTGGAGAACCACATCAGTTCAAAAGATTCTTTTCTTGTACAGAAATTAAGAGAAGCGGGCGCTATTATTCTAGGAAAGACGAACATGACAGAATGGGCTAATGGGATGTCTACGAAGATGTGGGCGGGATACAGTGCTAGGGGCGGACAAATCGTAAACCCCTATGGTGACTTTTTTGCAGGAGGTTCAAGCACAGGTTCTGCTGCAGCGGTAGCAGCGAATTTCACTACGGTTGCTATAGGGACCGAAACTTCTGCATCCATATTAAGTCCGGCTATTCAGAATTCGATCGTGGGTATAAAGCCGACAGTTGGACTGATCAGCCGTTCGGGGATCATCCCTTTTTCTTATTCACAAGATACCGCGGGTCCTATGGCGAGAACGGTTACGGATGCAGCCATCTTATTAAGCACACTTGCAGGAAAAGATGAGAATGACTCCGCAACTTGGAAAAATCCGAATTCGAAACTTGACTATACGACATTTTTAGATATCCATGGATTAAAGAATGCAACAATTGGTGTCTTCAGAAATGCAACTATTGATCGATATCGTGATTCAGATGAATATGATGAGAAATTGTTTGAAAATGCGGTAACGAAGGTAAAAGAAGCGGGTGCAACTATCGTAGAAGATATAGAAATCCCCTCGTTTCATAGAGAGTGGGGATGGAACAAGATAAATTACGAGTTTAAACACAGTGTCGAAAATTATCTACAGAGTCTTCCGCCTCATATTCCGGTCCATTCTCTTCGTGAACTGATTGATTGGAACGAACAGAACGCTGAAATGGCACTCAAGTATGGTCAGAACCTCCTGGAATATAAAGCACAATTAGACAGCAATCCGCTCAAGAATTCGAAATACATAGTAGAAGTGATATCTGATTTATACCAATCACAAAATAACGGTATTTATTACGCAGTGAATAAGTATGGACTAGATGCAATCCTTTTTCCATCTTATGTAGGTGCTGATCTTTGCGCCAGAGCAGGATATCCTTCGGTCGCACTTCCAGCGGGATACAAAGATAGCGGAAGACCCTTTGGAATTACATTTGCAGGCACAGCATTTAGCGAACCCGTTCTGATCCGTATCGCATATGCATTTGAACAACGAACTTCATATAGGAAAAAGCCAAACTTCACTTCTAGACTCTAATTTCGAATCTCCATCAGCATACCAAAGGAGGAAGTCTATGATAAAGCGTATATTTTCAATCATACTAATCATATCATTGGTACTAATTCAGTTAATGACATTTCATCCTACAAAAACTTTTGCTTGTAGTTGTGCATCTCTTGAGGTAAAGGAGAAATTAGAACTCTATTCTGCAGTGTTTGAAGGGACAGTCATTGATATTGGTGAAAGGAAGAGTTCTCCCGAGTTTAGTCAGGTGCGAGGTTATACATTTGCTGTGGAGAGAGCATGGAAGGGTGTTAAGGATAAACGTGTTATTGTCACCAGTCTAGATGGCGGTTCAAATTCATGCGGTTATCAGTTTAGTGAAGATCGAACCTATATTGTGTACGCGAGTCTGGATAAAGATCAAACACTAGTAACGAGTTTTTGCAGTAATAACCTTCTGAGTTCGGAAGCAGAAGAAGATCTAAAGCAATTAGGAAGCGGAGATATCATTAATAGTAACAATGAAGAAGGTGTTCCAGCCTTAGCTATCCTATACATCATCTTGTCTCTCATTTTAATATTAACCATCATAGCGGTATGGAGGATTAAAAGAAGGACAAGGAAATGATTTATCCTAGCTATCTGTTATCCTTAGAAGGAACCGTGCCATCTCCAGCGAATTACAGATTATTGATAACGTTTTCAAATTGAATGATATAGTGAGGATGAATTATGAAAAATCGTTTTCGTTTTTCCTTACGATTCAAATTTATTACTGGATTCTCGTTGATTATGGTGCCGCTAGTTTTGTTTCTCTACTTCAACAATGTCTACGCAATGGGCGTGGTGCGGGATCAGGTATCTCTAACAAATCGAAATTATGTCATTAAAAATGTAGAAGAAAATGAACGGATCCTAAAAGAAACCAATCGATATTTGTACAGTCTGGGAGAACAGGATCCCGATATTATTTCGCTGTTTTTTCTACCGTATGGAAGCGGTGATTACACGATTGCCAAGCAGCGGATTGTCAACAAGTTCAGAACGGATCTCGGATTTTATGATCTGCTAGATGGTTTATTTCTATATGATATCGTCCATCAGGACACCGTTCTGGCTACTCAAAATGGATATGATGAAAAAATTACAGCGATTGAAGAACTGATGCCGGAGGCTTCTCGCAAAAGTGCTAATGTTCCTACATATAAGTGGGAGATCGTTCAGATTAAAGACCGGTATCATCTCGTGAAAACAGTACGAATTAATGAGCAGTTTATTGCCGGGGCATGGGTACCGATGGACAGTCTCAATCAGCGGGTCCACAGCACAGAATGGGGGGAAGGCGGCGGCTCGGTGATTTTATCGAATCGGGGAACTCCGTTATCCAGCACGGAAATGCCAGGGGAGATCGTAAGACTGGCTTCACAAAATAAATCGGCACTCACTTCGTTATATCAGGTGGTGGAACAAGGAGAAGAAAATGATCGTTATCTGATGATCGGCGTGCCTGCTCATGAGGCAGTTATCAACTATGTGGTCATGTTGCCGGAGTCGAACATTATGCGAAACTTGCCTGCATTCCAGCAGATTATCCGTCTGCTCCCCTTTGCCGCATCCCTTTTGCTACTTCTCACGCTCTTCTTTCTAAGACAAGTTCTGTTCAAACCAATGAATACACTGATCCGAGGGATGAAAAAGGTTAGCCGTGGGGAACTGGATGTAAAACTGGGTCCGTCTTCTTCTCCTGAATTCACATTTGTGACGGAAACCTTTAATCAGATGACTGCAGAGGTACAGGACTTAAAAATCGGTATGTATGAAGAGCAGCTCCGTGTTCAAGAGGCGGAACTCAAACAGCTGCAAATGCAAATTAATCCTCATTTTTATTTGAATTCACTTCACATCATTCACAGCTTGGCAGCCCTGCAAAAATCTGATCTTGTTCAAAAGATGGCGGAACATCTGGCTGGTTATTTTCGCTTCAGTATGCAAGCCGACCGTAGCTTAATTCCAATTAAAGACGAACTGAAACATGTAGAGAACTATCTCGAAATTCAAAAACTACGATTTCCGCATCGCTTACAGTACGAGTGGGAACTAGACCCAAGATGTGAAGAGATCCTTCTTCCTCCTTTAACCCTACAGCCCTTTGTTGAGAATAGTGTGCTCTATGGTTTCAAGAAGGGAAGAGACATACTCTGCATTACAATAAAGGTCATTTATTTACCAGAAGAAGATCAACTCCAGATAAGGATTCAAGATAATGGTCCGGGTTTTCCAGAAGAGCTGCTTGCTCGTCTACAGGAGGATGAATATACTCCCGAGGAAAAGACGGGAAGAAGAATTGGCATCTGGAATGTACAGCATCGTCTACGGAAAATGAAAGATACGAATGCAGAGCTTTATTTTGATAATGAAATCGGCGGCGGTGCGAATGTACAAATAAAAATGAATTGTCATAGTCAATTACCAGGGGAGGAGATAACGAATGTACAGCTTGCTCATCGTGGATGATGAATATTATGCAGTTGAAGCTATGCTGCATGCTGTGGATTGGAAAGTAATCGGTATTGATCATCTCTATACAGCGATGTCAGCGGATGAAGCTCGAAGCGTACTCATCAACAACCAGGTTGATATTATGATCTGTGATATTGAAATGCCGGAAGAAGACGGATTATCTCTTCAGATTTGGGTTCAGCAGCATGCAGCTCAGGTAGAGACCATTTTTCTGACGGGCCATGCTGAGTTTTCGTATGCACAAAAGGCGATTCAGCTGCACAGCTTTGATTATCTCTTAAAACCTGTAGGTTCAGCCATTTTAATGGAGACCGTCAAACGAGCATTAGAAAAACGAATGCAGAACCTCGAACTCACTAAATTAACCGAAACGTATGAGGCTTATGCAAAAGAAGATCAATCCTGGAAACCAAAACGAATGACCCGCTTCTGGAAAGATCTCTGTTCTTCTCGTTATCCCATTAATGAAGCAAAAATTAAGGAATTAAAGTTAATCTATCATGTGGATATCGACCCAGGGACGTTCATTCTGCCGATATTGTTTCGCGTGGAAGAATGGCTGAGAAAGTTCCCTGACAAAGACCTTGATATTATGGAGTTTGGACTATGTAATGCGGCAGAAGAATTCGTTCTGAATGGGAGTAGCGGTGATGCGGTAGCGGATCAGCGCGGTTATGTTCTCGTTCTGTTATATGCTTCTGATCAGCCTCCGCAAGTTCCAGATACACTCGAACTCACCTGTAAGGATTATATGGCTAGGTGTACCGCTTATTTATCATGCCGTTTGTCCTGCTACATCGGGGAATGGACATTGCTAACGAATATGCCGGAGTCTTACCGAAAGTTGAAGCAGGTTCACAGGTATAACGTGTCAGGTCGTGACGGAGTGCATTATCTGTTACCAAGTTTAGAGAAGCAAGCATCCACAATAGAGCTTCTGCCGCTGCCGTGGGCATCTGAGATATCACTACTTATGGAGACTGGAAAAACAAAAGAAGTATTATATAAGGCAGATGAACTCATTGATTGGATCGAGGATCAAAAACATGGTTCAGCAGAGCTTTTGCAATCTTATTATCATGCAATGCTCCATTCCATTTACCCTTTACTTCATAAGAAAGGCATTTCGCTCCAACGTATTTACCCTGGAGAAGAACCAATGGAGGCAGAGGTAACAAGATCTTTAGCGGCGCTTCGAGAGTGGGCGCATGATCTCATCTCTCGTGCGGATCTACTGCTACATCCGGCAGGAGAAGATATGCAGTCTGCCGTGAAGCAGGTGTGTCTATATATTGATGCGAGGCTGGAATATGATCTAGGAAGAGAAGAAATCGCGGAATTTGTCCGGTTTCACCCTGCTTATCTATCGAGGTTGTTTAAGAAGGAAACGGGGATCTCCCTTAGTGACTATATTCTTCAAGCAAGGATCAAAAAAGCACAGGAGCTGTTGCTAAACACAAACTCTACAGTTACAGAAATAGCAAGCAAAGCGGGTTATGTTAATTACACTCATTTCACCAAAATGTTTAAGAAGTATACCGGTCTTACTCCCCAGCAATACCGTAAACAGAGCGGGAATAAGATAGAGAAAGAGCGGACGCTGTGAGCGTTCCGCTCTTTTTAATACCAGATGTCATCAAATGACACTATAAGAGGTTACGATACCGAGTATTTGTGTGGCGGCTTGAATCTTATAATGAAGTCAACCACTGAAGTGAGAGGGTGAACAGTGAACTTATACAAAGAGGGAAAGGTGTAGAGAAATGCCAAAGCCGATAAAGAAAAAGAAAACCATGCTGTACAATCTGGGCAAATACAAAGTGCTATATCTGATGTTTTTGCCAGGGGTTGTGTTTCTGCTGATTAATAACTATTTACCAATGTTTGGAGTCATCATTGCATTTAAAAATGTGAACTACACAGATGGGATATTCGGAAGTCCTTGGGCTGGGCTGGATAACTTCAGGTATCTATTCGGCACATCGGATGCGTGGGAAATTACGAGAAACACACTGGCTTACAATGTAGTGTTCATTCTGCTGAATCTGGTGCTTGGCGCAGGTCTTGCTATTTTGCTGAGTGAAGTAAAAGGAAGATTCAGTTCCAAGTTCTATCAGTCGGTTATGCTGCTTCCCTACTTTTTATCCATGATCGTGATTAGTTATCTGGTACTCGCTTTTTTAGGAAAAGACTCGGGATTCATGAACACAAGTTTTCTTCCGTTCTTTGGCAAGGAACCAATAGACTGGTATTCCGAGCCGGAATACTGGCCGTATATTTTACCTTTTGTGAATACTTGGAAAAACATTGGTTACTATGTGGTCATTTACCTCGCAGCCGTGATCGGAATCAGTGAAGAGTATTATGAGGCGGCCGTACTTGATGGTGCGAGTAAGTGGAATCAGGTTCGCTTTATTACGATCCCATTCCTATACCCGTTGATGATTGTCATGACCTTACTGCAGATCGGACGTATTTTTTATGCGGATTTTGGTTTGTTCTATCAGGTACCGCTCGAATCCGGCGCTCTGTTCCCCGTAACGAATGTACTTGATACCTATGTCTATCGTACGTTCCTCATCGGTGGGGACATTGGTATGTCTTCAGCAGCTGGGCTGTATCAGGCGGTTGTCGGTTTTGCACTTGTGCTGCTATCTAATTCCATTGTTCGTCGTATCAATAAGGATAACGCACTATTTTAGAAGGAGGAGAGTTCTTTGCATATGGGTCCCACCGGTAATCCGCTTCATGTCTCCAAACGCTCTGGAGTTGTCATTCATGCTTTTTTCATCTTCTATGCAGCTCTGTGTATCTTGCCACTCATACTTGTGCTCTCCATCTCGTTATCCGATGAAACGACGGTGATTGCGAATGGATATCGGTTTATTCCAGAGACATTTAGTGTAAGCGCTTATGAATTTTTGTTCAAAGATATGGATCAGATCATTCGATCGTATGGAGTATCTATTTTTGTTACTGTGATAGGTACAATTATCAGCGTCGCCCTAACGGCTTGTTATGCTTACCCGCTTTCAAGAAGTGATTTGCCGTATCGTGGATTCTTCGCATTCTTTATTTTCTTCACGATGTTGTTTAATGGCGGTTTGGTACCTTGGTACCTGGTCTATGTGAACTTGCTGGATCTTAAAAATACGATGTGGGTATTAATTATGCCGATGCTCATGTCACCGTTTTTTGTTCTCGTCATGCGTACATTCTTTTCAAGTTCGATTCCGATGTCGATTCTGGAGTCGGCCCGTGTGGACGGCGCAGGGGAATTTCGTACCTTTGTAAGGATTGTTCTGCCGCTATCTCTACCAGTACTTGCTACAGTTGCCTTATTCAGTACACTGAATTATTGGAATGATTGGTATCTTAGCATGATATTTATTTCTGACAATAAAACGATCAGCCTTCAGTATCTCATGTACCGCACACTGCTTGATATCCAGTACCTTACTTCGAACTCCAATGTGGCTTCGCAGATTTCTTCACAGGGAGGTATGCTGGACCTGCCGAACAAGACTTTGCAGATGGCGATGGCCGTTGTTGGGATCGGACCGATTGTTCTCGCGTATCCTTTCTTCCAGCGTTATTTCATCAAAGGGCTGACCGTCGGTGCAGTGAAAGGCTAGATGATAACCAGGAAGTCCGTACAGAAAATGATAAAAAGGAAGTCAGTACAGAAATAAGTAACAAGGAAGCTGTATATCAATAGTTGGCATTACTAATGCGTAAATTATATAAGGGAGGTCATGTCATGACCGGGTTTCAAGTCGGACGATTAGTCAAACGAAAAAGATCCATTATTCTGGCAACATTCACTGCATTTGCACTGGTTCTCAGCGCATGTTCGGGGAGCGGAAGTACAGCACCTGCGGATGAGCCTAAGACGGGTGAAAAAGCGGAAGTGAAAACGGAAAAGTCCTATGAAGTATCTTTGTTTTATCCAGGGACACCTCAGAAAGATGTAGAGAAAGTACAGGCCGAGATTAATAAATATATAGAACCTAAAATCGGAGCCACACTAAAAATTAACGCGATTGACTGGGGACAATGGGATAACAAATTGAATCTCATGATCTCGTCTGGTGAGAAATCAGATATTATTTTTACGGCAGCATGGCAGAATTACACAGTGAACGTGGCTAAAGGCGCCTTCTTACCTTTAAACGATCTGCTGGATAAAGCCGGTCCGGACATCATTAAGAACCTTGACCCTGCATTCCTAGAAGGATCGAAGGTAGATGGGAAGAATTACGGTGTTCCTACCAATAAGGAGCTAGCGGCAACCCGAGGTGTACTCGTTAGAAAAGATTTGCTTGAGAAGTATAAACTCGATATCACGAATGTGAAGACTTGGGCCGATCTAGAACCGCTGCTCAAAACGATAAAGGAAAATGAACCTAGCGTAACTCCATTTTATATGTCCAATTCTACCGGCAACGGACTATTAGATAATTTGGATTGGGACTATCTTGGCGATGCATCGGTACCTGGTGTCATTCGTAAAATCGGTTCCGAGACGACAGTTATGAATGAAGTGGAGACCCCTGAATTTAAAGAAGCAGCTGCACTTGCTCGCAAGTGGTATGAAGCTGGATATATTAATAGTGACTCAGCAACATCTACGGTGTTCCCGAAAGATCAGGCGAAAGCCGGCAAGGTCTTCATGTGGACAGATGGAATGAAACCAGGAAAAGACAAGGAAGAAGAAAGTTATGTTGGCTTCCCGCTGACTCAGATCGAACTTACACAGCCTACCATTACCACAGGAGATGCATCGGGAGCGATGCTTGCCCTGTCTCGTACTTCGGAGAATCCAGAAAAGGCAATGGCAGTCATTAACCTGCTTCACTCTGATCCGTATGTGAATAATTTGCTCAACTTTGGTATTGAGGGCGAACATTATGTGAAAAAAGAAGGCGGCGAAAATATTATCAGTCTGCCTGAAGGCACGGATCCAAACAACCGGACGTATAATCCGGGAGCACAGTGGCAGCTCGGCAATCAGTTCCTGAACTATCTATGGGATAATGAAGATCCTGAAAAATGGGCAAAATTCAAAGATTTTAATGCGAGAGGTGTGAAATCACCAGCGCTTGGATTTACCTTTAACAGCCAGTCTGTCAAAAATGAGATTGCCGCGGTAAATAACGTCAACAAGCAGTTTAAACCAGCACTGACTTCCGGGGCAGTAAATCCAGATGAAATGATTGCGAAATATGCGGAGAAATTGAAAGCTGCCGGGATCGAAAAAATTATTACCGAGAAACAAAAACAGCTGGATGCCTTTTTGGCTGGCAACTAGTCTTATGCCGTGATTTTCATAAGGACTGTATCCGAGAACGTGGATACAGTTCATTTTTTGTTCTACAGCTGGCTGAAATATTTTCATAAATATGGTGTTATGGCTTCCATATTCACAGCCTGAGTTGTAAACTATTACATGTTTACCAATGACTCACAATAGGGAGTGGCATAAACAGATGGAATTATCAGGAATATGGAAGTTGATGCATTATGATATAGGGGAAAAGAAACCAGTGGAACTGGCTGCACCCACCTATGACGATAGATTCTGGGTAGGCGCAAGTGTTCCAGGAGATGTGCATACCGCATTAATCGAGCGTGGGATCATTGATCCGCCGTATTATGGTCATAACGATATTAAGAGTCGCTGGGTAGAACAAAAAGAATGGTGGTACCGAACCACTTTTACTCTGGATGAAATTAGCGGTGAAGGCGAACGAACAGAGATTCTTTTTGAAGGATTAGATACGTTTGCAAGAGTGTATGTGAACGGACATGAAATAGGGAAAACCGAAAATATGCTGAGATCCTATCGTTTTGATATTACGCGGGTTATACGTAAAGGCTGGAACTCCATCGCAATTAGATTCGATCCGCTGTCTATTCATTATCAAGACAAAGAGTTATTTGATTGGTCTTCGTATACGAAGGAGCGGGCATGGATTCGCAAAGCAGCAATGAACTATGGATGGGATTGGGGTCCACGTATGGTCACTACTGGTATATGGGGAAAGGTCCATATTAACCAGTACCGTAAGGCGCGGATTGAGAATGTATATGCAAGAACGATACAAGCGGATCAAAATCTCGCGATTGTCCATCTTACGGCAAATGTAAAGAACTATCACAAAGAGGCAAGTTGCTCCGTAATCATTGCACTAAAGGATCAAGATGGCAAGGTAGTGGATCAAGCAACAACACCGGTGGAAAGCGGCAATGCTCATATGGAACTACGAATTTCGTCCCCGCATTTGTGGTGGACACATGATCTAGGAACACCTTATCTATATCAGCTCGAGGTTCGTCTTTTTGCCGAAGAAGAGATTCTTGATTCTTATGAAGAAGCCATCGGTATTCGGACTGTAGAACTTGCACTGCAAGATGCCGAAGGCCGTGATGCTTTTGCTTTTATATTGAATGGTGTAAAAGTGTATGCCAAAGGTGCCAACTGGATTCCAGCTGACCATCTGATCGGCTCCATACCGGATCAGAAGTATAAAGATTTGATTGATCTTGCTGCCTCCGGGCAGATGAATATGCTGCGAGTGTGGGCCGGCGGCATATATGAGAAAGATATATTTTATGAGGAATGTGACCGAAGAGGAATACTCGTGTGGCAGGATTTTGCTTTTGCTAATGCACTCTTTCCGGACTTCAACCATGATTTTATGGAAAATGTACGCGGCGAAGTAGTCGATAATGTAATTCGTTTGAGAAATCACGCTTCCTTAGCGCTGTGGTGCGGCAACAATGAAATCGATTGGCTCTATGATATGAAGACTGCAAGCGGTGATATCACAAGTCCATTCTACGGAGAGAAGATCTATCACGAGCTAATTCCGGAAGTGCTTGAAGAACTGGATCCACTCCGTCCCTATTGGCCGTCCTCTCCATATGGAGCTAAAGGCGGTTATGATGCAAACGATCCAGGCAGCGGAGATCGTCATAACTGGCAAGTGTGGCATGGATCGGTGTATCCACGAATGTCAGGAGAAGTACCTCTGCTAGATTACAGTATTCAGGGCGTGAGTTTTAAAAATTATAAACAAGATGATGCACTGTTCAGCAGTGAGTTCGGAATGCATGCCTCGGCGAATCGGTACACGTTAGAGAAGAACATCCCAGAAGGCCAGTTTTACTGGGACAGTCCAGAAATGGCGTACAGAAATAAAGATACCAATCATCAAAAAGGAATCCTGCTGATGGAAGGGTACACGGGGATTCCTAAGGATATAGAGGAATATATGGATTTTTCCATGCTGACCCAAGCAGAAGGATTGAAATATGGAATTGAACATTTTCGGCGTAATCAAGCACGGAACAGTGGTGCGCTGGTGTGGCAGCTAAATGATAGCTGGCCTGGTACAAGCTGGTCGATGATCGACTATGAACTACTGCCGAAAGCTTCATTTTATTATGGTAAGCGTTTCTTTGCTCCTATACTGTTATCACTAGATTACGAACCAGGGGAAGAACTGAAGGTTTGGCTGATCAATGATACGCTGGAGGTGTGCCAGGGCACCCTTGAGCTAAAAGTATTTACTTTTGACGGGGAAGAAGTTTATTCAACTTCGGTCGAAGTAGCCGCAGAGGCACAGTCTGTGAATGGTTACCTCACGTTAGAAGAGGCGGAAGTGCTACAAGGAAGAAGAGCCGAGGAAGTCATAGTTGAGCTATCTTCTTTAGCCATACCTGTTCCAGTAAATCGTTATTATCTTCGGGATCCAAAAGAATTAGTACTGCCAGATACAAACTTGCTAGTAGAGGTGGATGAGGCTAACTCCGTGGTGGTAGTAACGGCACCTGATCGATTAGCTCGTTTTGTAAAACTTGAACTGCCGCTAGGGAATGTGATTTATAGTGATAATTACTTTGATCTGCTGCCCGGAGAACAAAAAGTAGTCGAGATCCGCCACCGACATGGGGCCGAAATACCTTGGTCTGCATTACGAGTCAGTGCGCTAAATGCCGGGGTTTTCCCAATTAACGAATAGACTGAAAATATAAGAGGAGGCAGTATGACAAGTATGTTTGCTATAAATAATTATGATTCCTTGGATCATGTGAGATCCGACTGTGATCAATGTTTTGGTTTATGCTGTACGGCTTTGCCTTTTGCCAAATCTACCGATTTTGCTTTTGATAAAGAGGGAGGCACACCTTGCACTAACTTACAATTAAACTATCGATGCGGCATTCATCAAGACCTTAGAGAGAAGGGGTTAAAAGGTTGTACCGTATATGATTGTTTTGGAGCAGGTCAGAAAGTCTCTCAAATCATATATAAAGGCAAGGACTGGAGGAGTCATCCGGCAACCGCCAAAGAAATGTTTACTGTATTCCCCATCGTGCAGCAAATACAAGAAATGATATGGTATTTACATGAAGCTCTTGCTCTCGAAGCGACTACCTCTTTTCATAACGAACTGCGAGTTCAAATAGAAGAATGTGAATGTCTTACTCGGGAGAGTCCTGAGAACATCCTTCGAATAAATGTACCCGAGCTAAGAGCAAACGTGAATAAGTTGCTTATATTAACAAGTGAACGTGTTCGATCTAAAATACAGAAGAAAAAGAGTCAGAAAAAGATGCGGAGAAGTGATTTTATTGGCGCCAAACTAAAAGGTGCGGATCTCGCAGGATCTGACCTTAGAGGCGCACTACTCATTGCGGCTGATTTAAGAGGGGCTGATATGAGAGTTACTGATCTGATCGGCGCAGACCTTAGAGATGCTGACTTACGTGGTGCGGATCTGACGGGTTGTATCTTTCTTACACAGGTGCAAGTGAATGCTGCTAAAGGCAATTCATCTACTAAACTGCCGTCTTATCTAATGATCCCAGCGCATTGGGTGGAGTAGGATGGAATAGTTGTTTTTGAAAAGAATATACAAAAGGAAGAACCCCGTAGTATAGAATTGGGGTTCTTCCTTTTGTGATGCATAAATAAATTGCGTATGTAGTGTGATGTAGGATAGTAAAGCAGAAGAAAATATATAATAAATATTTCAGTAAGAATGAAGATGAATATATGAAATGAATTGTAACGTAGCGTTACTCTGGCTTAGTGACCTTTAAGGTTTCAAGATCTTTACGGATATTTTCTTCAGCGGTACGAATCGCGGTATTAACATCTGTCCCTTTTAATGCAATATCAGCAAAGGCTTGAGTCACATGCGGAGAGACATCGTTTTCCCATCGGTGCTGAGCTAATACAGGTATTTCCGTTTTGAATATATTTTCAGTTTTGATTCCTTTTAGAACCTCGATATCTGCACCAAATTCTTCATCTAATTCGGGATTATCAAGTGCAGGAACTCGGCCATTTCGAGCAACCTTACGCTGAACCTCATCGGATAAAATATTAGCTAATACTTGAAAAGCTTCATCTGGATGCTTGCTGACGCTTGAGATAGATACAGAGTGCACATTGGCTACTTTACCTTGGCCTAGATTATCATCAAAGTTAGGGATAGGAGCGATATCCCAGTTCAATGGCTTACCTTCAGCGCGCAATTCTTCCAATGTACCAACTAAGTTAGCCAATAAGGTAGGTCGAATCGCTAGATTTTGATCAATAACGAATGAATCACGGTCATACTGATACTGATCCCCTTGGACATATCCAGGAATTTGTACACTCTTCTCGACGGTCTCGAAGATTTTTCTCCATTGATCCGATTGTAAGATGGGTTCACCTGATTCTGGATCTAATGAAGAAACACCATAACTACCTTGTAAAGTTGCAGGGCCGTTATTGAGATCAATTCCGATATACTGCACACCATCCTCATTACGAGTTAATTGTTGTGAAGTCTCTAATATTTCATCCCAAGTTACTTGCTCATCAGAAGGATAAGGAACCTGGAATTTATCAAAGATATCTTTGTTGTAGAACAAAGCGGCTACATTTGAAGAAAACGGTAATGTAAAAAGTTCTCCATCTTTAGAGAAATTATATACGGATTCAAGTAGGTAGGGCTTAATACGCTTCGAATCAAAACTATATTTTTCAGCTAATGGTGTTAAGTCCGCTAATGCCTCTAGTTCTTGGAACGCGTAGTATGAACCACTAGTTTGATAGATGATATCTGGTGGATCGTTAGAAAGTAAAACCTCAGCAGGTGTTACACCTTCAGCAGGAACCAATTTTTCTAATGTGATATGAGGAAATTTTTCTTTCGTTGGTTGAACAAAAAACAAATCAAATTCTGTGTCCGTTAATGTCCCGCCTCCAACATAGAAGGTCAAGGTAACAGGATCTAGTGACTCTTGGTTTTCAGAAGTAGCCGTTTCCGTGGTGGTATCTTTCTTACCCTCCGTATTCGTTGTTGTTTGATTATTCGGTACATTATTTGCGCATCCGAATAAAAGTAGGCTTAGCATTAGAATAGATGATAGTGTTGGAATACTTTTATTTCTCAATGTCTTTTTCTTCATCATTTTAATCCCCTCTCCATGTGTTAAATTAGTCTCCGTGTTACAAATGTGTATTTTTCACATCATTCAGTCTGTTTTATAAATGCATAAAAGCGAAGACGCTTTATGAAACAGGCATCTCCGCTTATACGGTTGATCTATGGAATTAATTGTGATAATACATATTAGTTTACTCGGATATAGCCATGATTATACTTACCGAATAATAGTAGGTCAATAGCGATTTTGAAAATAAATCAGATTAATTTTGGAATATCTTTTTTTGCCTATTATCCTATTGACACACCAAATTATGGATGTTAGGATGGGTGAAATATAACTAAAGCGGTTGGTATTATTGGTATTATCCTTCAGCATTGACCATATCGATGGAGATGTTCAACTTTTTCTAGTACACACAAAAGTGTCGTGCTATGTGAAAGTGGATATCTCCATTTTTTTATTTCAATCTGAGCTATGCTCCCGATGTGAACAATGGAAACAGGTTTTCGAACTGCTAAAGAAAACAGTATGAAATTCCAGGCCTTATTGGAGAAAATCAATAACTAGTATACGATCGCACAAAATTGAAAATGTATTTAAACTGACTGCTATTCCTAATAGTTCACCACATCCGATTGACGGTAAGCTCGGTGAAGTATTAGATACGATATCTCTAGATATAGCGCTACATGGAAAAGATGTTGTTACTGCATTACGAGAAGGACAAGAAGAAAGTGATCGTCTACTAAAAGCATGGGAGGCTACTAGATGAGTAACGCGAACTTCAAAACTTATACAACAGATGTATTAGTAATTGGAGGAGGACCGGCAGGAGCATGGGCAGCATGGAGTGCAGCACAAACAGGAGCAAAAGTTATTTTAGTTGATAAAGGATACCTAGGCTCAAGTGGTGCAACAGCTCCTGGAGGAACGAATCTATTATATTTACCTCCAGATCAAGCGCTAAGAGATACTGCTGTAGAAATGCGAATGAATTCCGGTGGGTTTTTATCAGAACCGGACTGGATATACCGTGTCCTGGACCAAGTTTTTATTAATTTAGACCGAGTTGAACAATGGGGATATCCTTTTGTAAGAGATGAAAATGGTGATCCTCAGCGTAATCATCTTCATGGACCAGAATATATGGCACTGATGCGTAAGCAAGTAAAGAAAGCAGGGGTAACCGTTTTAGATCATGCTCCTGCATTAGAATTATTAGTGGATGAACATGGGGTTGGCGGTGCAAGAGGTGTACTTCGTCAACAGAATAAGGAATGGGAAATTAAAGCGGGTGCCGTTGTTATTGCTACAGGTGGCTGTGCATTTTTAAGTAAAGGTTTAGGCTGTAATGTGCTTACCGGTGATGGATATTTGATGAGTGCCGAGGCTGGAGCAGAACTATCAGGGATGGAGTTTAGTCGTCAATATGCACCAAGTGCTGCCTTTAGTTCACCTACTCGTGGAAGATTACTTGGTTGGGCGACTTATTATGACGAGGATGGAAATGAGATAGACAGAGATCGCGAGGGAGATTTCTTAGCAAAAAGACTGCTAAATGGTGGATCAGTTTACGCCATGATGAACAAAGCAGATACACCAGAAAAACAAGCAATTTTACGTTCTGCACATTCAATTTTCTTTCTGCCTTATGATCGAGCGGGAATTAATGTATTCACAGATTTATTTCCTCTTACACTTCGCTATGAAGGTACTGTACGAGGAACGGGTGGACTTCGCATTGTAACGGATGATTGTGGAACGACAGTTCCTGGTTTATATGCTGCTGGAGATGCATCAACAAGGGAGCGAATTACAGGTGCTGCATCCGGTGGCGGTGCTTTTAATGCCTCTTGGGCTATTTGTTCTGGTACATGGTCAGGCGAAGGCGCAGCAAATTATGCCAAGAAAGAAGCTAGTACATTTGGAGAACGTGAGTTGCATAGAGCTGGTAAATATGGACTGAAAGCAGAAAGCACGACAGGATCCGTACAAAACGAAGAGACACCAACCGTTTCAAAAGGTTCACTACCAGCTTCAAATGTTGCAGAGTCAAATGTTTTAATTAAAGAGTTAGTTAAAGCCATTCAAAACGAGATATTACCACTTGAAAAGAATTATTTCCGTACTGAATCAGGTGTACAAGAGTCTCTTAATATACTACATGAGCTATGGCCGAAAGTTCAGCATCAGAAAATAGAATCCATTCATGATGTGGTTCATGCAAGAGAAGCTGCAGCAATGGCTGCCACAGCACGCTGGATTTATACAGCTGCACTGGCGCGAAAAGAGACGCGTGGAAGAGGTCTGCATTCATTCAAAGAATACCCTGAACAAGACCCGAATCAACACCATCGCATTATCGTGTCTGGATTAGAAGAAATTCAAGTTAGCTATGATACCTCATTTTTAGACAAAGTAGAAAAATATCAAGAGCTACACAAAAAGGAAGTGCAAACGAAATGATAGAGTTAGTTAGTGATAGCCGTTGCATTGGTTGTAATATGTGCGTTAAAGTGTGCCCAACTAACGTTTTTGATAAGACAGAGGATGTACCCGTGATTGCTCGTCAAGAAGATTGCCAAACCTGCTTTATATGTGAAGCTTATTGCCCTGTAGATGCATTGTATGTGTCTCCATATGCGGATGAAGCGATTGAGGTTAATGAATTACAGCTTGCCAACGATGGTGTACTTGGAAGCTGGAGAAAAACAATTGGATGGGGACCAGGTCGTGTGAAAATTGCTTCTATTGACCAAACCCCATTTATCAACAGAATTTTACCTGAGAAAGTGTTAAAGGCTAGAGGGATTTCCGATGTGGATTCTCCATTTGGTCGGTAAGATTTATAAAGGAGACGAACATCGCGAAGGTAACCATTGATCAAAAATAAAGATTTAAAATGGACTTTTAGGTGTTGAATGTAATCGTTAGTCGTGCTATATTGTGTTTATTGGACATATCCTATTAAACGAATATGAATAATGAGTATAATATGTACAACCGCACAACCATACAAACGGAGAGCGTTTCTGAAATAATCAGGAACGCTCTTTATCTATTATTAGCTAGTATCATTGAAGAGGCAGAGAAAGCATATTTGGTAGGATTTCGTCAGGTGCAGCGATTTATACTGCAATATAATTAGCTAAACAACTAACTGGGAACAGGAAGCGAGTAGTAGCAATAGTTCAGAGTAATGGTGAGCGATCTCTATCTACCGTTCTCTATGCAGATGAACAACAAGTATAGGGGACATTATTCTAATCGTCCATGATCGACTGGTAAACCAGAGTCATGGCTATCTTATTGTTAAGATGGCTATGTCTCTTTTTTATATAAAAATGGTAGGGAGATGAAGAATATGGCTTTTACATTACAGCTTGGAGACCAAGCTCCAGATTTTAATTTATTATCGGTTGATGGCTTGTACTACGGATTGAAAAGTTTTGAGGATGCTAAAGTACTAGTTGTGTTCTTTACAAGTAACAGCTGTCCTTTTGTTATCGGATCAGATGAAGTCACGCGTCAAACTGTTCTGAAATACGCGCCACAAGGGGTTTCATTTGTAGCAATTAATGCCAATAGTGCTATTACAAAGCTAGATGACTCCTATGAAAAAATGATTGAGCGCATTCAGGAGCATAAATTCCCTTGGACATACGTTCACGATGCAGAGCAAACAGCGGCATTAGCATACGGTGCACTGCGTACACCCCATTTCTTCGTGTTCGATCAAGATCGTAAACTTATTTACACAGGACGGGGAGTGGATAACCCACGCGAAGCAGACAAAATTACAAGCAATGATTTAGAAAGAGCACTAGATGATCACATCGCAGGTAGAGCAGTACAAACTCCATTAACTAATCCACTAGGCTGTAATGTGAAGTGGGAAGGACAAGAGAAAAATTGGATGCCTGCAGAGGCGTGTGATTTAATTCTAACGACTACCTAACAGATCAGGCGAAGGTTCCGTATCTGGAGTGTTATTAGCGACAGATACGGTTTTTTTTTGCTTCATTTTAAACCAAGTGATTTGATGTGAATACATTGTGTGTTTGGGGGATAGGTAGATGAGAAAAGCAAGATTATCCATATTTATAGTATTCATTATATTAGTAGTAAGCGTGTTAGCTGGTTGTGGTAGTAGCAATAAATCGGTAAATACAACTAAGGATACAACTCGAACAACAGCTACAAATAATAACGAAACAAAGGATGGAGCAGCTTCGGAAGAGCCTATAACTCTAAAGGTTTTAAGAGCAGGCATAACGGTAACAGAAGCAGAATTTGAGAAAACACTCGTAGCAACTACAAAAGCTAAATTCCCTCACGTAACACTGGAATGGGTAGAGGCTCCCGAAGATGTTGAACTTGAACCGCTTATTACTTCAGGTGAAGTGCCAGATCTAATTTTTGTAGCCACATCCAATCTAACAACGACGATTGCTGATCTAGAATTAGCAGAAGATTTAACTCCTTATGTAGAAAAATACAATGTTGATTTGTCTAAACTTAAGCCAGTTGTATTAGATACGATAAAGCAATATTCACCTGAAGGGGAGTTACATGGTTTTCCTTTCTCCGTGAATTTACCCGTATTGTTCTATAACAAAGATATTTTTGATAAATTCAGTGTGAACTATCCACCAGATGAACAGATGAGCTGGAACGAAGCTATTAATTTGGGTAAACAAGTGACTCGTTCAGATAATGGTGTTAATTATATCGGAATCGATTTGTTTGGTTCTAACAATATTTCGAGTGGTTTAGATTTAACGATCGTTGATCCAGAGACAGGAACTGCAAATGTTACCTCTCCCGAGTGGATAAAAGTGTTTGAACAATTACAAGAGAGCTATGAAGTACCTGGATTTATTGGTGCCGATGGTCGTTACTTATATGCGGATGATGATGATATTTTCTTCAATGAACAAAATGTCGCGATGGTTGCATACAATCTAGCACACCTCTTGGGTCCCCTTGAAGAATTAAGCCAGCAAGGCATTGAATTAAACTGGGATTTCGCACCATTTCCAAATTTTGAAGAAAACTTAGGAACAGGCAAAGGTGCTAATATTCACTCTATTATTATGACGAAATCAAGTAAACATAAAGATATTGCATTCCAAGTTTTAGCTAATCTATTGTCCGATGATTCACAATTAGCATTATCTAAAGCTGGTCGTGTACCGATCGTTGAAGGCGAGCAATTTGAAGAAGTGTATGGTCAAGATATTGCTGTATTAGAAGGTAAGAAGGTTGAAAATATCTTTAATGCACCGCCACGTAAAGTTGTACGTCCCCATAAATATGAAGGGAAAGTACGTAAATTCTTAGCCGAAGCCGAGCAAAGAGTTGCTGCCGAGGGTCAGGATATTAATACAGCATTACGTATCGCACAAGAAGCGATTGATAAGGAGCTAGAAACCTTGTCTAGAACGCAATAAAGGGAGCGGATAGCGATGGCCGGTATTGTTATCAACCATTTGTATAAACGATATGGCAAGGATAAACAGGTTGTAGTGAATGATTTCCATCTTGAAATTAAGGACCGAGAATTCCTTGTGTTTGTCGGTCCTTCAGGATGTGGGAAATCTACGACTTTACGAATGATTGCAGGATTAGAGGATATTACGGAAGGTGAAGTCTACATTGGTGATCAATTGGTAAATCATCTTCCCCCTAAAGACCGTGATATTGCCATGGTGTTTCAGAACTATGCGTTGTATCCAAACATGAGTGTGTTCGAAAACATTGCTTTTGGCTTAAGGCTTAGGAAGCAACCGAGACATGAGATTGATTTGGCTGTTAGAAAAGCAGCTAGAATACTAGAACTCGAGGCATATTTACATCGTAAGCCGAAAGAATTATCTGGTGGACAGCGTCAGCGTGTTGCTCTTGGAAGAGCCATTGTACGCGATCCCAAAGTGTTTCTAATGGATGAACCACTCTCGAATCTTGATGCCAAACTACGTGTTCAGATGAGAATGGAATTAATTAAGTTACACAAAAGCTTAAAAGCAACATTTATCTATGTCACACATGATCAGGTTGAAGCGATGACAATGGCTGATCGAATCGTCGTTATGAAGGATGGAATTGTACAACAAATTGATACACCAGAAGCAGTCTATGCTACGCCAACGAATACTTTTGTAGCAAGCTTTATCGGTTCCCCGCAAATTAATTTAATACAAGGAAAAGTGATAGCTGAGCCAACAGGGAAATTATCTTTTCAAACGAAAAGATGTAACTTGCCGATTGGGCAAGAGGCATCAGATATTTTACGAAAGCATAATAAGATTGATCGTAGAGTCACGCTTGGACTTCGTCCAGAGCATATAGCCTTAGAAAGGTTATATACGGAGCCAGTTATTACAGGTACTTTCCATGTTAGTGAGTTGATGGGAGCAGATCGTTTCCTTCATCTTGATATTGGCGAAGAGAAATTACTTGTAATGCGAGTAGATGCATATTACAAATCTGTTGATCATGAAAAACTACGTATTGTTCCTGATATGTCCAAAGCACTTTATTTTGAAGCAGACAGTGGGAAACGTCTAACACTCGATCATTAATAAAAACAACATGTTGTAACTCAATGTGGAAAGGAGTGGCATGTAATGGTACGAGGCAAATTACAAATGAAAAGCAGATATATTTGGTCCATTCTATTATTACTAGTTATCGCTACATTAACGACAGCACTTATTACGAGTCAAGCAAAGGGCACTCTTCGTTCAGGCCCGTATCAAGCCAATCTATCACTACAGGACTTTGCGATTTGGGAGGATCAGTCTGTAGCAGAGGCTGATCTAGATCCTTATTATGTGAATGTTCTTCAGGATTGGGAGCAGCAACAAATACCTTCAGCAACATCTCGTATTGAAATAGACGCTACCACTCCTTCTGCTCAATCGAGTCAAGCTGAAATCTATGAGGGCTCATACGGTGGCAAAGATAATGTACTCCTATGGGAATCGAAGGATACGCACTGGATAGAGTATGAGGTTGATGTTCCAAAGGATGGATTATACGAATTACATGCGCTCTATTTTCCTATTCAAGGGGAAAGTTATACCCGGCCGATCGTATGGGATATCAAGATTAACGGAGAACGTCCTTTCCGAGAAGCGTCATCAATCACATTATATCGATTGTGGCGTGACAAGAGTGAAATATTGAAGAATGATGATGGTGATGATATTCGTCCTGTTGCACAGGATATTTCAGACTGGAGTCAATGGCCGCTCGTAGATACCGGTGCCAATTATGCCCAGCCGCTGAAATGGTATTTTGCACAAGGTGAAAATACGATTCGTATTGAAGGTTATGAGCCAATCGCGCTAGATAAATTGTACTTAGAACCACCTACGGTGTTGCCTACTTACAAAGAAGTTACTCATGAGCAAGAGATAGAACCACTTAATCAAGAGATTATTACATTGCAGGCAGAACAAATGGAATGGAAGAATGACCCATCGATCGTAATGATGTGGGATCGCGACTGGAGTACAGTTCCTCGTGCAAAAGGTCGTATTACCTATAATACGATGGGGGGGGTTCGGTGGGATTGGCCCAACCAAGAGGCTACTTGGGAATTTGAAGTGACGGAGAGTGGATACTATCAAATAGGAATGAGAGCGCTACAGGAAAGATTCTCCCAAAAAGCTTCCTTTAGAAGAATTCAAATCGATGGTGAAGTACCGTTTGAAGAATTATTGACGTATCGATTTCCATATTCCTCTACCTGGAAGGGAGTAGTGCTTGAGGATGATGTGGGAGAGCCTTTCAACTTCTATTTGGAGAAGGGGACACACACCTTATCTATAGCTCTAACACATGCGACAATAAGTCCAATTGTACGTGGAATAGAGAATTTAAGTACACTTTTGCGTGAGAGTGAACAGGATATCAGATCTTTAACCGGTCGTCAGATAGATCGCAATCGAACTTGGAAGTTAGATCGAGATTTGCCTGGTTTAACTGACAAACTCGAGTTGGCAAAAGCCAATCTCATTATTTTGGCAGATGAAATGGCAAAAGTTAATGGAAGTAAGGACAGTATAAGTGAAGGTTTCCGAGCATCGGCGAGTGATATTGAAGAATTATTAAAGCATGCTGATAATATACCCTACTATGTAGATGAGATTACTTCTATTACAGAAAGAATCAATAATTTTGTAGTTAATCTGCATAAGCAACCTCTCCAATTAGATGAAATATATATCGTACCGTACGGTCAGTCTATTCCGGCGATGGAAACATCTGTGGGAGATAAGGTCGTTGGACAATTAGCAAACTTTGCTTATTCGTTTAATACACGTCAAAGCTTAGATGATATGGACGAGACGGAGTTAAATGTCTGGGTACTGCGTGGGCGAGATTATGTGACGCAACTACAAGATCTTGTGAAGGAACAATTTACGCCTGCTACGGGAATCAAAGTAAAAGTAAATCTACTTCCAACTACTCAATTGCTTGTTTTATCTAATGGAGCGGGATTGCAACCCGATATTGCACTTGGGCTAAATCAAGATTTGCCTGTTGATTATGCAATCAGAGGCAGTATATATGATCTTTCAAAATTCGATGATTTCGATGATCTATATGAACGCTATAGCCCGGGATCATGGCAAGCTTTGCATTATGACGGAGGTTATTATGCCATTCCTGAGACACAATCGTTCCAAGTTCTTTATTATCGCAAAGATATTATGAGAAATCTCGGATTAGAAATTCCTGAAACTTGGGGGGATGTGTATGATGCACTTCCAACCTTGCAACAAAATGATATGAATTTTTATATCGATCCAGGTGAATTTTTACCATTCATTTATCAAAATGGTGTTGATTTTTATTCTGCTGATGGGCTAACTACAGCATTAGATACGCCCGAAGGTTTCAAAGCATTCCAACAGTGGACTGATTTGTTCAATATGTATGCTCTTGAAAAACAAGTACCGAGCTTCTATCAGCATTTTCGTAATGGAACAATGCCTATCGGTATTTCTGATTATAATATGTACATTCAATTGTCGGCAGCAGCACCAGAACTTAACGGTCGCTGGGGAATGTCGCTTATTCCAGGAGTGGAGCAAGAGGATGGAACGATTACTAGATGGGCAGGCGGACAACAAACGACAGGTGTCATTTTTGAGAAGTCCCAGAAAAAAGATGATGCGTGGACCTTTATGAAATGGTGGGTATCCACGGAGGCTCAGCAACGTTATGGTTCAGATTTAGAAGCGATAAATGGTGTTTCATTCCGTTGGAACACGGCTAATATTGAAGCTTTTACTCAACTTCCATGGAAGAAAGAAGATTCAAATGTCATTTTAGAGCAATGGTCATGGTATAGAGAAAAAGAAAATCCTCCCGGTGGTTACTTCTTGGGACGTGAACTAAATAACGCCTGGGTAGCGTCAGTAATTAATGGAACGAACTACCGTACAGCACTTGAGACGACGGTCATGGATATTAACCGTGAATTGCTGCGAAAACAGCAAGAGTTTGGTTTTGTGAATGAAAACGGAGAGATTCAGAAAAGGTTTAGCTTCCCTCAAATCACGGATCCGTGGGAGGGAGTGAATAAATATGTCAAATAAAATAGCGAATCATTTACAAAATATTTGGAAGTACAGACTAAGTTACTTATTTATTACGCCATTTATGCTTTGCTTTCTCGTATTTATTGTTGTACCTGTCGTAGCTGCAGTTGTATTAAGTTTTACTTATTTTAATGCTATTGAAAGGCCCAGATTTATTGGGTGGCAGAACTTTCAATATTTAATATCACAAGATTTATTATTTCTAAAATATGCACTTCCTAATACTTTCAAATTTGCACTAATCGTTGGACCCGGTGGTTATATTGCAGCCTTTCTATTGGCATGGTTAATCTCACAATTACCAGGTAAATTGCAGAAGTGGTTTTCCCTTGCGATGTATACACCCTCACTAACGATCGGTATCGCTATGTCTATAGTATGGTTGCCAATGTTAACTGGTGATCGAATCGGTTACTTGAACAGTATTCTTCTTAGGCTTGGGGTTATAGATGTACCTCAATTATGGGTAACCGATCCTGACTACTTAATGAATGCCATGATAGTAGTCACATTATGGTCAAGTATGGGTGTAGGGTTTCTTGCTATGCTTGCAGGTATCCTAAATATTAATAAGGATTACTATGAAGCAGCACGAATCGATGGGATGAAAAGTAGGTTACAAGAAATATGGTACATTACTATCCCTTCTATGAAACCACAAATGTTATTCGGAGCAGTTATGGCTATAGTAGCTACATTTAAGACAGGTGCCATTGGAGTGGAACTATCAGGAACGAATCCAACACCTGCGTACTCCGGTCATCTTATTATTAATCACATTGAAGATTTTGGCTTTATTCGTTTTGAAATGGGCTATGCAGCGGCTATTTCTGTATTTTTACTTATTATTATGTATGTATCAAATCGCTTAAGCTGGGGACTTTTTGGAACCAAAGGAGACGAATAATATGTGGCATAAGTTCCAGTTATATAGACAAAACAGAGTACAAACGATGGATGGATTCCAGAAACTATTAACTGTCATTCTCATCATAATCTCCATTTTTATGTTATTACCAATCGTGTATATATTCAATCATGCCTTTAAGCCATATCATGAGTTATTCGTGTATCCACCAACCTTTATTGTGAAAGAGCCTTCCCTGCAAAATTTCAATGAGCTTCTTTCCGTGACAGCAAGATCAACGGTACCTATGATTCGTTACATTTTTAACAGCATATTTGTATCGGTAGCATCCGTTGTGCTAGTAACGATTGTTAGTGCACTATGCGCGTATCCTTTAGCTAAGCATAAGTTCCCAGGGGCAGCATTTGTGTTTAGCGCTATTCTTTTGACCTTAATGTTTGCACCAGAAGTGGTACAAATCCCTAGATATTTGGTCGTAAGTCAATTAGGTATTATGAACACTTATTTTGCTCATTTCCTTCCGATGATGGCTATGCCTGTTGGTGTGTTTTTACTTAAACAGTTTATGGATCAAATACCAGACCCATTGTTAGAGGCCGCTAGAATAGATGGTGCAAATGAGTTTACGGTGTTTTTACGTGTGGTAATCCCTGTATGTATGCCAGCTGTTGCCACGGTAGCTATATTAGCATTTCAAAATTCCTGGGCTAATATTGAAACCTCATCGTTATTCATGCTTGACGATGAGATGAAGAGCTTTGCTTTCTTCTTATCGACGTTAACTAATAATTTGGCCAACAATGTTGCGATGCAAGGTGCAGCCGCAGTCGCATCACTTATTATGTTTATTCCGAATTTAATCGTATTTGTAATTTTACAAAGTAAAGTGATTACGACTATGGCACATTCAGGAATTAAGTAGAGATAGGGGGAGGTCAGATGCATAAGCAACTGCGGCGATACTTACAACTGCCACTGTTACTATTACTATTATTGATGAACGTAATCTTGCCGCCTCAGATTGCTTCGGCAGATGTACCTTATAAAACGTATTATAAGGACAATTACGGTCAACATTATCAAATTCAAGCAGCGTATACACCAACAGCAATGATGGGTTCACAATTATTTATAGAAGTAAATGGAGAAGAGTTATACTCCCCGCTTGTCCAGCCACAAGATCTATTTATTGACCAAAAAGATCAAATGTACATCGCGGATACTAACAATAATCGAATTGTACATTTGAATGAACTTGGAGAATTAGTTCGGATTCTTGAATTTCCAGATAATAAACTCAATCGTCCTCAAGGTGTATTTGTTACAGATGAAGGTGACATCTATATTGCCGATACAGATAATCATCGGATATTGAAATTGAATAATGAAGGAACCATACTTGCGGAATTTGGTAAACCAGAGAGTCCCCTTATTCCCGAAGAATTCAAATATGATCCCATTAAGCTTGTTGTAGATAAAAGAGGGTTTCTTTATATTGCTACATTAGGTGGTTATCAGGGGCTGTTACAGCTTGATCCACAAGGAAATTTTCAAGGTTTTTTTGGCGCTAATAGAACGAGTTTTTCTGTTATAGATAGCATTAAAAGATTACTCTACAGTCGTGAAATGTATGAGCGTGAAATTAGTAAATTACCTGGCTCCATCACTAGTGTTGCTCTAAATTCCAATGGATTCATCTATACGGTAACGAAAGAGGTTGAGCGTGGGCAAATTAAAAAGTTGAATATTGCTGGACTAGATCAATTGGCTGGAAAAAGCGAATATTCTAACTCGGATGATGCTAGTTCCTATGGTGAAAAAATTCGCTCTAGTGGATATGGTAGAGGCCTAACATCACAACTCAATGATTTGACTGTTGATAAAGATGGGAATATTACGGTGATTGATTCTAAATTAAATGTAGTCAGTCAATACGACAGTAATGGTAATCTATTGTTTTTCTGGGGCGGTGCTAGCCAGGACACAACAAGTAAACTCGGTAATATTAAATTACCTTCTGCTGTCGCTAACGATTCCAAAAACAATTTATATATTTTAGATAGCGAAAATAATGTCATTCAAAAGTTTTCACTTTCGGAATTTGGAGAGTATGTACATAGCGCTAACTCACTTACACAAGATGGACGTTATGTGGATAGTGAACCGTTATGGAAAGAGGTTAATCAACTTAATGCATACTATGCACCTGCAGTACTTGGTTTAGCTAAAGCAGCTTACAAGAAAGGTGAATATGAGCAGGCAGAACAATTGTTTACTTCTATTGGAGTAGCTCAAGGGTATTCTGATTCCTTTTGGCAAAACCGCTTGTTATGGTTTCAAAATCAATTCGGATTTTTTATGAATGTAATGATAATCGCTTTTGCATCATTAACGCTGTTCCGATTTATTGCACGAAAAAGAGAATGGAAACTTCAATTCCAATTAGCAGATCGATCCGTGTTGCTACAGCAACTAAAGCATACCTTCTATATTATTCGTCAACCGATTGATGGATTTCATGCCATTCGCTATGAACAAAAAGGCAGTATATTGAGTGGTTCGATTGTACTCGTTCTTGCAATAAGTTCCTATGCGATTATGACATCGCAAATTCATTTCTTATTTAATCCTTCTGTCATTGTAAGAGCGGAAATATTTACGCCGATTGTACAGTTTTTAGTCATTTGGTTAGGATATGTGATCTCTAATTATCTAATAAGTTCTTTGAATCAAGGAGAGGGAAGATTACGTGATGTTTACATTGCAAGTGCATATGCCATGTTCCCGTTTATGATTGTTGGCTTACCGCTTACATTAATATCTAGAGCAATGACGTTGAATGAAGAAGCAATCTTTATGTTTTTACAGTACTTCCTATACGGGTGGGTTATTTTACTTATTTTCTGGAAGGTGCAAGGTATTCACAATTTTAGTGTTGGTGAAACGATGAAAACATTAATGTTAACGATGATAACGATGGCTATAATAGCAATACTCATTTTCCTGATTATTAGTCTATCAAGTGAACTGATTCATTTTCTATATTCAATCTATCAGGAGGTCGCTATTCGATGATTCGAAAGTATGGAACAACCATGGCAGGCGCAGTAGCCACGTTGCTGGTATTAGGAGCTTTAGTATGGTTTATACAATCTGATGTAGGGAGCGAAACATCCAAATCAACCAATGTAGTAGCTAGTGAAATAAGCGCAGATGCTTCAGCTAACATAGAAGCTCGACTACCCATTGAAACCGATTTTGTCCTTGCGGGAGAATCAGCTCATTTGAAACTGTGGGCAGATCAATCAACTGGTCATTTCAAAGTAGAACAAAAAGAATCAGGTTACATGTGGAGGTCATATCCTGATCCTGCTTATTGGGACACTGAAACTTCAACTGGGCTGTGGTATTCGAATTTATTATCGCCAATCATGATTGAATACATTGATGCTACCAACTCAAAATCTCAAGCAAAACTAACAAACTTGATGGAAGAAAAAGGCGTTATTGAACAATATGAATGGATCCCAAATGGATTTCGAGGTGTTTATCATTTCGTGAATAGTGGATTCAAAATTCCGTTTGAAGTGGTGTTAGGAGAGGATTTTGTAGAAACAAAAGTTATCGATAGTGGCATCGAGGAAGGGACATATAGTCTACTAAATCTAAAGCTATATTCTCAGTTTGGAGCAAAACCTTCTATTAATGAGGATGGTTATATATTAATTCCAGATGGTCCCGGAGCTCTTATAAAGTTTGATCAGAACAAGAATCAAGACAAATCCATTTACCGAGAGTCGGTCTATGGTTCAGATCTATCCTTCTACAATGAGGTAACGAATCGTCAAGCGGTTTCGATGCCTGTTTTCGGAATAAAGTCAGGTGAGCAATCATTTGTAGCTGTTCTAACGGAAGGGGAAGAATATGCTAAAGTATTTGCCTCTCCAGCGAATGCACTTGGTCAATCGAATTGGGCAACAGGAGAATGGCAATATCGCATTAAGTTTTTTCAAAGTACAGATCGCGCTAGCAAACAAGGTTTTTTCACGTATAGCAATGAGCGATTTGAAGCACCGTCTAGAACGACTAGATATTATTTATTGTCGGGTGAGCAAAATGATTATGCAGATATGGCCACAACATACCGCAATTATTTGATAGAAACATATGACTTACACAAGCAGGAAAATGCAAGTGACAATATTCCTTTCTATGCCGATCTAGTAGGTGCAGATCTACAAGAGGGCTTACTTTGGGATGATTATATTACAGGGACAACGACAGACGAAGCCATCAAAATTGTAGATAAACTGTATGAATCAGGCATACAAAATGTACACGGGATATATAATGGCTGGCAAAGATGGGGTTATAGCTCATATGGCGGGCTTTTTCCTATTGATCAACGAATAGGTGGCAATGAAGGTATGCAAAAATTCACTGCTCATACGAAAGCATTAGGCGGGAAAGTACTTCTCGCAGCTAATTATGCACTTTATAGTAGCAACCGTGGAAAATTTTGGAGTTTGAACGATGGGCTTCGTAATATGGCAGGAACGCTGTTGAAATATGAAGCAAATAATGGGGATGAAATTCCCTATGTTTCTCCACGGTATGCATTTAATGAAGTTACTGATGATTTAGTCGATTATACTTCAATTGGCGTAGATGGTGTGATGTTTACAGGCGGCATTGGTAATGCTCCTTATACCGATTTCAATACGAAGAATATATCTAGTAGAACTGAAGTCATTACTGGACAACAGGACACTTTAGCTTCGGTAACGAGTGAAATGGGTCATTCAGCAGTAGATGAAGCTGCGTTCTATAGTTTAGCGTCTGTGAACCATATTCATCGGCTGTCAGATGATTATTCCTATGATATTTTTGTAGATGAAACGATACCATTCGCACAAATGGCTTTACACGGACTTGTAACGTACACATCAGAGTGGGGAAATATGCGTAATGAATATCATAGTGAATTTTTACGGAGTGTGGAATATGGGGCTTATCCTGCATTTATCTTCTCAGCAGCGCCGTCAGGCGCTTTTAAGAAAGCCTATTCCATCTGGCATTATAGCCTTAATGAAGATGCTTGGATTGATTCGGCAGCCGAGCAATATAAACGTATGAATGAAGCACTGAAAGATGTCCAGGATCAATTTATTGTGCATCACGAGACTTTATCGGATGGCGTAAAATTAACCGAATATGAAAATGGTAAGAGCATTATCGTCAATTATAATGCCGACAGCTATTCGTATCACAATATTGTTGTACCTGGTCAGGATTTTGTTGTAGTAAAGGAGAGGAATTAAATGCTAGCGAGAAGGAAGAAAACACTGCAGCATAGTCGATTCTATCCATTTAATCGATCAAGTAAAACTCGTCGTCCATTCTGGCGGAATACAGAAACACTTCGGAAAATTGAAGGCTCTTTCTTTATTGCTCCTTGGATTATTGGGTTTATCGCATTTGTTGCGTTTCCCCTAGTTTATTCCCTTTATATGAGCTTCAATCTAGTGAAAATTACGGTTACAGGAGTCCAATCATCTTGGGTTGGTGTTCAATACTACCGTGAGATTCTGTTTTCAGATGGCGGATTATTGTATCATGATTTATTTCCCTTTCTAAGAGAAGCATTAGTAATTATTCCGATTATATTAGTGTTTTCGTTAATGATAGCCATATTACTTAATATGAAATTTTATGGTAGAGGTTTGTTTCGCGTTATTTTCTTCTTGCCAGTCATATTTTCTTCGGGGCAAATTATTGATGAGTTTATGGAGCAAGGCGAAGGATCATTAACGATTATTTCAGATTTGAAAGTGGATATATTTCTTCAACAATATTTACCTGAAATGTGGCTGAATCCAGTTCAAAATGTAATTGGTTCGTTTGTATTAGTACTTTGGTATTCCGGCGTACAAATTCTTATCTTCTTAGCAGGAAGACAAACGATATCAGGTAGTGTGTATGAGGCAGCTCGCATGGATGGTGCTGATCCGTGGAGTATTTTCTGGAAAATCACATTACCAGGAATGGCACCATTTATTTTCTTGAATTTGATCTATACCATTGTTGATCTATTCACGTATCCATCCAATCCGATTATAGGGAAGGTGACAACAGAAAATTATGGTCTGTCTAGTGCATTAGCTTGGATCTATTTTATGATTGTACTCTTATTCATTGGAATCGTTCTTCTTATATATTCAAGAATTAACAATAAGTTAGCTCCACAAAGATAAATTGAGTTAATGATTATGAAGTGATTTTTCGTTACTAGGACGTATTTCGAGAAGTAACGAAAAATTTGGGGAGGAAACAGAATGAATAAGGTGAGACAGTTATTACTAGGAAAAGAAGTAGATAAAGGTTTATTGTTTCGTATTTTATTGTATCTATTACTTATCGATGTAGCATTTATTTATTTGAAACCAGTAATTTATATGCTAACTACAATGATCAAAAGTAAGCAGGATTTACTTGATCCAGCAGTAATATGGGTGCCGATGAAGCTATATGCCGGTCATCTCATTGACGCACTAAACATGCTTGACTACTGGAAGGGATTCACAATAAGTGTTACCGTTTCTACTTTAAGTGCACTCTTTCAAGTGATTTCTTGTGCAATTGCAGGATATGCCTTTGCCAGACTGGAGTTTCCGTTCAAAAAGTTTTGGTTTGCTGCTTTGTTATTCACCTTTATTATGCCACCACAAGTAACGATTCTACCGTCAATCCTCATGTTCAAAGAATTTGGTTGGATTAATACGTATTGGCCTCTAATTATTCCTACTTTATTCGGTCATGGCTTAAAAGGAGCATTGTTTGTACTTATATTCAGACAATTCTTCTCAACATTACCGAAAGAAATGGAAGAGGCTGCTCGGATGGATGGGGCAGGTGCCCTGCGAATATTTTTCAAGGTTATGTTACCTATCTCTAGATCAGCTATTATTGTCGTATTTTTATTTTCCTTTGTATGGACGTGGAATGATTCCTAT
Organism: Paenibacillus sp. Marseille-Q7038; assembly: GCF_965111595.1. Taxonomy (NCBI): domain Bacteria; kingdom Bacillati; phylum Bacillota; class Bacilli; order Caryophanales; family Paenibacillaceae; genus Paenibacillus; species Paenibacillus sp. Marseille-Q7038. The sequence goes on from NZ_CBCOOM010000001.1 coordinate 1,309,685, forward strand.
TTCCCATCCATGTATATGTTTGGCGCAACCGATGTCCCTTTATCTACAAGCTTATCTAAGTTAAATGCTAAATTAGCTATGGAGGCCCAAGAAGGTGGTTTACGAGCTTTTCTAGAGCCTATTAAAATGGCGTCATCATTCTTTATCATATTGCCATTATTAGTACTTTACGCTTTTACTCAAAGATGGTTCGTAGAAGGGATTGAACGTACAGGACTTGTGGAGTAGAGGATTAGTAATCACTGGTTAAAATGTAGTCCATTCTATTAGGGAGTGTTGCGATATTGAATTCACAGAGTATATTATCGCAGTTTTTCAAGAGAACATGGATCTTCTATATGTTTTCGATCATGCTTCATGGCATTGCTAATATTATTCAGGTTCAATTTCCACATGTATTAGGTGAATTTACAGATGAATTGCAATTGGGTCAACTCTCATGGGATGGAATCTATCGATATGGTTGGCTATTACTATTCATTGGTATTGGATTTGCTGTATTAGGGGGAATTGGGCAATATTTGGTCATGTATACAGGGCGACTGTTCGAGTATTTGAATAGAAAACGCCTTTATCATCATTTTCTTGGATTAAGTGAAAAGTTTTATTCTAACAATGGAGTTGGCAAACTATTAAGTTATTTTATGAATGATATAACTGCCGTTCGTGAATCAATCTCGATGGGTGTCAATCAAACCACAAACGCATCCATGCTACTTATCTCGACGATTGTTATGTTGCTGCTCTCGGATGTTCCTTTCTATTTGGTGGTGGCAAGTATTATTCCACTATTGTTGATCCCTATCATCGTGGTTTGGGTCGGACCTATTATTAAGAAACGTTCCTTGAAGGTGCAAGAAGCACTTAGCGCAATGACCGCTTCTGCAGAAGAACAATTTGCTGGTATTCGAGTGACTAAGAAATTCGCAGTAGAACCTGTTATGAATAATCGCTTTGGTGAAACAGTAGACGCTATAAAAAAGAATCAACTTCGACTAGTACGAGTTTCTTCACTCTTTCAAGCGATCATCCCTTTTCTAGGCTCATTATCTCTTATTATTGCGATTATATTCGGGGGCTATTTAACGATTCAAAGTAGAATTACATTAGGTAGTTTCGTTGCTTTAACGTTATATGTTCGTATGCTAATGAACCCACTTCAGCAAATTGGTAATGTTATTAATACGGTGCAAAGAGCAAGAGCGTCACTTGATAGATTAAATGATGTACTAGGTCAAAAACCTGATATTGTTGAATCTAGCCAATCTGTTAATCTTTCTTCTGAGAACATGAATATCGCAATTCACGATCTTTCGTTTAGCTATGAGCAAGAATTGAATGGAGAAGAGGGAAGAAAAGCACTTAGTAATATTTCATTCACAATACCAGAAGGTACAACGCTTGGGGTTATTGGGCGTACAGGAAGCGGGAAAACTACACTAATGAAGTTATTATTACGATTATATGATCCTCCGGCAAATACCATCTTATATGACCATCATGATGTAAGAGAGTTAACGCTTGAAAGCTTACGAACCTCAATCGCTTATGTACCACAAGATGGTTTTTTGTTTAGTTCTACTATACGTGAGAATATTGCCTTTTTTAAGCGAGACATAGAAGAAGAACGAGTATTATGGGCAGCGCAAGAGGCACGCATTTATGATAATATTATCGATCTGCCCGATCAATTTGAAACTAAGTTAGGTGAGCGTGGAGTAACCTTATCAGGTGGGCAGCGACAAAGAACAAGTTTGGCTAGAGGCATAATAAAGGAAGCTCCGATTTTAATCCTTGATGACAGTGTAAGTGCTGTAGATTCTGTAACTGAAAGTGAAATACTGAACAATATTAAGCAATTAAGGCAAGGGAAGACGATGATTATTATCGCTAATAGAGTCAGCGCATTAAAACAAGCAGATGATATTATTGTGCTGGACGAAGGGGAAATTGTTCAACAGGGTAGACATGAACAAATACTACAAGAGGAAGGACTCTATCGCAAGTTGTTTGAACTGCAGGAGGAGGGAACAAGAGCCTAATGTCACAAGCGATAAACAATTGGCAAATGGATCAAAAGGCAGATCTAAATGCCCCGAAGGAAAAGCCAAAGTACACCTCAACCTTTCGAACTTTATCCGGCTATATGCTAGAGCATAAATACACATTCGTAGCTTTTATCATCTGTACATTGATTGCTATTAGCAGTGAATTATTGCAGCCTTATCTGCTCAAACTTGTAATTGATGATAATTTGATGGTAGGTAAAAATGATTACAGTAACTTACTCACTATAGGTGGAATATATTTAGGATTATCAGTCATCAGTTTGATCTTCACCTATTTGCAAAATAATTTATTGCAAAAAGCTGGTCAGAGTATTGTCGCAAGTATACGCAAACGATTATTTGGTCATATCTCTAAGCTTTCCATGTCTTATTTTGACCGTGTGCCAAGTGGTAGTCTAATTACACATGTATCGAGCGATACGGAGGCTGTTAATCAATTTTTTCAACAGGTTGTGCGTAGTATATTTAGAGATGGCTTTACGTTAGTATTCATTTTAATCCTGATGTTCCAATTAGACGTCAGTTTGACCTTATACTGCTTAATTTTATTACCAGTGATTGCATGTATAGCGATTGCATTTCGATCTTATATGCGAACAACGTATCAATTAGCTAGAACAAGATTGTCTCGCTTAATTTCTTTTACTGCGGAGAACTTGGCTGGAATGCCATTAATTCAAGTGTTTCATCAACAAAAAGAACAAAGTAATCAATTTCATGAAAAAAATGATTCCTATTTTCGTGCTAATCTTAGAGAAATTCGGACGAACGTTCTATTTAACCGTTCGTTTGACATCCTAAATAACATTGCTATTGCATGTATTGTTTGGTTTGGTGGGCAAGCGGTATCAGGGCAAACGTTAGAGTTTGGTGTGTTACTTGCCTTCATCACATATATTCGCTTATTTTTCCAACCAATCAATACCATTACTCAACAATGGAACACACTTCAAGCTGCTAATGTTGCCATTCACCGTATTTGGACATTGTTAGCCATTGAACCTGATGTAAAAGATGACGTAGATGCGAGAGAAGTACCTATATCGAAAATCAAAGGTGCAATTAACTTTAATCGTGTTGTGTTCTCTTATGGAGAAGGCGAACCCGTTATCAAGAATTTGAACTTACATATTAAGCCAGGTGAGATGATAGGTATTGTTGGAACGACTGGGGCGGGAAAAAGTTCACTAATTAGTCTATTATGCCGATTCTATGATGTGAATGAAGGGGAAATCACGATTGATGGTCATTCCATTACACAATTACAGCAGTCACAATTACATCGCATGATTGGCTTAGTACAGCAAGAACCCTATCTCTTTACAGGTAGTGTTTTAGATAACGTTCGCTTATTTGATCAATCCATTTCTAGAGAGCAGGTTATGGAGGCCTGTCGCTTTATAGGGGCGAGTACGATTATCGATCGAATGAAGGATAGCTATGATACGGGACTTTCTGAAAGGGGTAGTGGATTATCTGCCGGTGAACGACAGTTAATCTCATTTGCTCGTATTATTGTCTTCCAACCTCGTATTCTTATTTTGGATGAAGCGACTGCAAATTTAGATTCACAAACAGAGCAACTGATTAGTCAAGCACTTGATATCGTATCGAAGGGACGCACCACCATTATTATTGCTCATCGATTGTCTACAGTTATGGGTGCTGATCGAATCATTGTCATGCAACAAGGTGCTATTGTAGAAGAAGGTACACATTCGGAACTAATGCAGCTTGAAGGGTATTACCAAGAAATGTATCGTTACTCTCAGGGGATTACGAATGAAAAGGTTAATTTTTGATTTCAATTAAAAAGATGACTCTGATTTGGTGTTATCTTAGATTTGATAATAAAACGGATTTAGAATGAAATATTCTGAAACCGTTTTTTGTTTATTTAATTGTTCCTATTGGAAGTACTAAAACAATTGTGAAATTATAGCGTAAATGTCCTTTGGGTTTTGTTATTTACTTCCTTCTCTTTAAGTAGCACAATAAAAGAGGATTTCTAACTACAGCGTATTCATTTTACATATATATACCTCCCCCCTTCCCAGATCAGGCATCGTAGGGAGATGTATGCTATTCATTGCGCTTACCCACCGTCCGGATTTAACACCAGTATCTGACACCAAGTACCTCTACAAAAGGGGGAAAGCGAAATATCTACACCCGGTTAATTTGAAAATAAGTTCTTTCACCGTCAACTTTACTTTGGGGTTAATGGGCGTACGAATCAGACGCAAGTACTTCAGTAGTTTGGTTAATCAGTTGCATTTCTGAGGAAGCCATAATACCTTATTTTCTGAAACCCAGAAGGTTAGTAGTTTCCTGAAATATCTGTGATAAGAACGTATTAAGGGCAGTAAAGATTTAATGATAGGTAAACTCAGGAATAAAAAAATAGAATGTAAAGGCGTTGGAATAGATACGAAAGATCTAAAAAAACAGTTTTCATTCATATAATAATATATTTACGCTGCGAGGCTTACGCTCCTTGGTCGTCAGATGTATAATCATGGTAGATAATCAGACGACACACGAGCCGGCCCAAGATAGGAGCTATCAAAGGCCGGCTCGTGTCGTAAATACAGGAAAGTTAGCCGAAGAAGTTCTTAATTTAGGAGGAGTCTATATGATATTAGAAAAAGTTATAAATAGAATTGTTATACAAAGTGAATATAAGGATTTTGTTGATAAGTATATAGATAATATACTTACCGAATTTAAAGGTAAGATTCATAGCATTTATATGTGTGGCTCGATTCCAAAAGGAACAGCTAAACCTTTTAAGTCAGATGCAGACTTTACTATTGTATGTGTAAATCCCAAAGATATTGATTACGAAAGATTGTCAAATATTAAAGACAGGCTTTTGGAAGAATATCCAGTAGTAACTAAGATTGATACGGTAATTTGCTCGATTGACGATGTATTAAGTAAACCAAATGAGTGGGGTTTTTGGGTTAAGATAATTTGTGTTTGCATATATGGTCAGGATGTTGGTGAAAAAGTACCACCGATAATTATTTCTCCAGAGTTCATTTTAGACTTAAATACAGAGACCAAGGAGGAAGTAGATCGGATACATCGTTTACTTTCTAATGCTAGTGATAACACAATGAAAACTAGATATATTAAAGGTTACTCTAAGAGATTAATTCGTGCATTATACTCTTTGGTTTTAGAAGATACAGGTGTATGGCAAGATGACATGATTAAGATGAAGAATGCCATATTAAACTATTGTGAGATTGACTCCGTTTTAGTTGATTATTTGTATGCTTGTTACTTGGATAGTAATAATGTACTTGTTGAAGAGTTTCTGGGAATTGCAGATGAAGTATATAGCTATTTTGAGAATGCCTTAAATACAATGGTCGCTTCCAGAACTTCCTTCGACTAACAACATATTGACGATCCGGGTCACTCTGAGAAGCGAGTGACTCTATCCAGTCCCCCAAGCCCGTCGGGACGTCACTGCATTAGGTGTTCGGCAAGCACTACAACTATAAGCGCCGACTCTAAGGGGCCAGGACGTCGTCAATACAAAACGTTAGCAGAAATCAGGGGATTAAATTATAAAGATTAGATAAACTATTTAAGGACGGGGATTTCAATGAGTAGCTTGTTACTAACCTCTTGTGGTTTTTATACTGAAGATATTAAAAATCAATTTCTGGATTTTATTGATACAGATGTTTCTCAATTAAAGGTCTCTATTATTACAACAGCATCTCCTATGAAAGAAAATAATAGATATGCACAAAGGGCAATGCAAGATTTCAAGGACATGGGGTTTCAGCATATTAATTTTGTAGATATAGAATTGGATGACCCGCAAATTCTCATACATAGAGATGTTATATATATCAATGGTGGAAATCCATTTACATTATTGTATTACGCTAAGAAAAGTGGTGCTGATGAAATTATTAAAACACTGGCCGCACAGAATGTAATTATAGTTGGAGTAAGTGCTGGAACGTTATTACTGGGGCCGAATATTAACATTGTCGATTTCTTTACTCCACAGATGAACACAATGAATTTAACGGATTTTAAGGCATTAGGTATAACCGACAAGCTTATTTTTCCTCACTATAATAGAGAGGACATATTTAAAGATAGTACTAATAAAACAATTGAAGAGAGAATAGTAGAATTTGAATCCAATGAGAACTGTAAGGTGACAAGGCTTAAAGATGAAGAGTATATCTCAATCTTAATGAACCAAGCACAATGAAAACAGCTCAAAGAAGCCTATTAAGTCTATTAACACTGTATTCACGCTGTGGGACTACGCCCCTTGGTCTGTCAGAGGGAATTCGAGGAAGTAGTATTCAGCAGACAAGGATGGTGAATACAGGAACGATATATGAAACCACCCGAAAACCCATAAGAGCTAAAAAGGCTCGTCTATTGATGAGGGATTACTGGCGCGAGATAGCACACTGGTTGCCACAGCTGACAAAGGAGAACGAATCAATGAAAAAGTACATACTTTTCGATCATGATGGTGTTCTGGTTGATACTGAATTCTGGTATTACAAAGCGGGAGAACGCGCTCTGGCTGACATTGGATTTACCTTAGATAAAGATCAATATCTACGCGACATGACCCAGTCATTGGGCACTTGGTCCCAAGCTAGGGCGGCAGGTATTGATGAACAGACCATTAGCAAGCAGCGTGATGTCCGTAACGTCTATTATCAGGAATATCTAAGAACAGAAGCTATAGAGATTGAGGGTATAGTTGAAACTCTAGCCGAACTGTCTAAGTACGTCCGCATGGCGATTGTTACTACTGCAAAACATGCTGATTTTCAACTTATACATGAAAAACGCCAAATCAGACAATTCATGGAATTCGTCCTTGTTCGGGAAGATTACGAGCACACCAAGCCGCACCCGGAACCCTACTTGACCGGTTTAAAGCGTTTCCGAGCTACTAAAGAAGAGACTCTGGTTGTAGAGGATTCAAACAGAGGGTTGAACTCTGCCGTAGCGGCTGGTATCGATTGTGTTATTGTACATAATGACTTCACAAAAACACATGACTTCTCGCAGGCCAGTTACCGAATTAAGACACTGATTGAACTAAAGAATATTATCCTGAGTGAATTCTGAGCAGGTTTGTGACAAGGCAGGATAGTTTCATTTTCATGCATGGGAATCAAGAAGGTGTATTTATATATAGATCATCTTATTGACTATTAAAGCCATAATCGTAGACGCGATCAAGAAATGAATTTGTGTGTTGTTTGAGGAAGTTAGGTGAAATCATATAACATTGCATTCACATATCCGGCTAACGCCCTCGGTCGTAGACGTGGATTCGAAGAATCAGATGCTGTGACAACTCTTACGTGTGCTTGTAATACAAGAACGTTAGACGAATTATTGCTTGAGTACAAACACTAAAAAAACGAATAAAATCATTCAAAAGAAAAGGAGGAGCATTGAATGCTTTATTTCAATACTATAAGCAGAATATCCACCATACTAATAATCAACTGTATTGTCTTCTTTATTTTAACAATCGTATTTTTTTTAAGTAGTTCATTTCCGGAAATACTAAAGCACAATTTTACAAATGATGTAAGAGGAACGATTTTCACTGTAATAGCCTTGCTAATTTCAATATTCTCATTGAGCTTAGGAATTGTACTGAAATATATAGCTAGAGATGCGAATTTTGAAATTAAATTACTTGAACAACGACTAAAGGATGAACTGGATCGAATAATAAGTTAGTTTAAGTAGATTATTTGGTGTATGTCTAATAGGGCAATAACTCCATCTAACAACGTATTCACGCTGTAGAGCTGTCACCGGTTAACAAATGTTTAATCATAGAGGAAAGCTCAGTCATCAAACACCTCAGTCTAAGATAAGAGTTATCTAAGGCTGAGGTGTTTCGTGAATACAAGAACGTTATCAGAAATCAGCGCAAAAAATTGGCTTTAGGAACTATGTTTTTCTAAGCCATAACGGTACAAAGCAGGTTTTTTGGTGGTGTTTAATTGTATAGTATGGTTCATTATGTTCATTATTATTATTTAGAAGATTTACAATAGGGAGAAATACAATGAAGAAAATACGAAGTAAAACAAGCACACTAACAGTATGTGTCATCCTACTTATCGCAATCTTTACTACTATAGCGTGTTGGGATGTAGTTGGGGGTTTGGTAAGGACGGGAAATTATGATAATACGGATGATATGGTGGAAACCATCATGGCCAAATCAGCGACTCCAGGGGTGGCAATGGTAGTATCAGAGCAGGGCAAGACAGAATATAAGAATTACGGATACGCAGATGTTAATAATAAGAAGAGGGTAACTGAAGAGTCATTATTTGAGTTGGGATCGACTACAAAGGCATTTACGGCTTTGGCCGTTATTTTATTGGAACAAGGGGACTACCTATCTCTTTCAGATTCTATTACAGATTATATTCCATCGTTTGAGCCAACCATTAAGGGTGAGAGAGTTAATATTACAATTCATCAGTTGTTAGCACATACAAGCGGAATTCCACCGTGGAGTATTCGGTTAATTCCTGAAGGTACCACGGAGGATATGCTTGAAAAAACGATACATAATGTTTCAGGTATTGCATTAGATACGTATCCTGGAACAGCATATAATTATGCTACAGTTAATTATGATATTTTAGCGATGATTATCGAAAAAGTTACAGGCAAACGTTATCAGGATTATATGACTGAAAACATACTGATTCCTTTAGGAATGACAGATAGTTATTTTTCAACAGGTCAGGAAAAGGAATCTGATAAACATACAAAAGGATATCGTGTATTTTTTGGAAGAAGCTTAGAATATGTTGCCCCTAGATATTATGGGAATATCGCAGCAGGGTATTTGGTAACGAATTCTAAAGATTTAGAACGCTGGATTAATGCCCAAATGGGGATAGGCGATATACCAGATCCTTTGTTGAAAGCGATAGAACAATCTCATCAAGTCGACACCAAAACGGCGGGGTACGAAGATGAAAATCAATTCTATTCATTCGGTTGGAGTATTGATACGGAAAGTAAAGTTGTTACTCATAATGGTTCTAATCCTAATTACTCCTCACAGGTTATAATTGATTTAGAAAAGCAGCAATCCATATTTGTTCTGGCTAATTTGAATTCAACTGCACCATCGCTAATTGCTAATAACATTTATGAGAATATGAATGGAAATCAAATGAATAAATTTAACTATGATGACGTGTATCTATTAATTGATTTGGTGTTTTCATTCTTAGTAGTAATAGCCGCCATTATCTTATCTGTCCAAGCAATTGTACTCGTTAGAGGAATAAAAATAAATATTAAAGATGAAAAGACAAGGTTCAGAAAAATGACAGGAAGTAGTATCGCTCTAATCTTAAGCATTATGCTTTTGGTATTGGTAATGGTCTGGCCTTATCTATTAGGAAATAATTATTTAATGCTAAGAGTGTGGATGTCGTATTCAATATTTATTTGGATGGGGATTTCTTTCATTAATTGTATTATATCGATAATAATTAGTATTAAAAAAATCGAAATTATCAGAAGCAGTTTATAAAATAACTTAAGCAACGACAAACGTTATAAGAATTCAGCGGAAATACATAAAACACAAAATTCTTTTAAGAGATATTATGGAGACTTATTAATTTATTAAACTAACTCAAGGATGAAAGGAGAATTTTAGTGTTTGAAAATTTTGAAATAGATGATTATATCTATCAAGCAGATGCTTCCGTACCAATAGTAGCAATGATGTGTGGTGTGGCTGGATCAGGAAAAACAACAATTGCTCAACGATTAGAGCGGAGGGGCTTTGTACGCCTCTCTATTGATGAAGAAATATGGGCTACAAATGGTCGTTACGGAATTGATTATCCAATTGAAATGTATGATCAACTTAAAGTTAAAGCCGAGTTAAAGTTGCATAATGAACTAGTAAATCTTCTGAATGAAAAGCGCAATGTGGTTATTGACTTCAGTTTTTGGCAACGGAAGAGACGAAATGAATATAAGAAACTAATTAAAGATGGAGGAGGAGAGTGGAGGCTTATTTATTTGAAAGTTCATCCTAATGAATTGCGTGAACGACTTCGTATTCGTAGCCAGCGTTTCGATGCAAATCCGCATTTACAGTGACAGAAGAAATATTATGTTCATTCCTTAAGGGATTTGAAGAACCCTCAGGAGAAGGGGAATTTATCATAGAAGTAAAAGAATAATCAAAGTGAGCTATTGTTATAGAAGTTTCAATGAAGGTACTGGCATCGTATAACAAGGTGCTCTCACTTCTGAGCATATACTCTTCGGACCGCAGGAGTTAGATGAAGGCTCAGGATTGTAATTAGCAGAAGCAGGGAAGCGAAATCAGCCGGAGATATCCGCACTACCTAACCGCGTCGGTGGGACGTCGTGAATAAGAGCACATTATATGAAATTGGCGCAAGTGTGAAAGGAGCAAATGACTATGAACATTATTAATGTACTCACTGAAGTAGCAAGAAGAATAAATGACGGATTGTCAATCCAAGTGCGACACTTCTTCTTCAAATGATTCGTGAGCTGTCTTCCAACCTAAACATTTCCTTGGTCTGTTGTTAATGAGTTGGAGGGCATGTTCTAATTCTTCCTCGGTCACCTCTGCAAAGTCCTTCCCTTTTGGGAAGAACTCTCGAAGGAGCCCGTTTCCATTCTCATTGGAGCCTCGTTGCCATGAAGAATAAGGATCTGCAAAATACACCTTCATCCCGTGTGACTCTTCCAGTTCACGAAAGCATGCGAACTCCTTACCACGGTCAACGGTAGCTGTTTGGAAGGTTTGGGCAGGGTACTGTCAAAACAACTACACCAATAGCGATTTCCATAGATAATGAAGTGCGATCTGGCATTTTAATAGCAGTGTACAGCCTTGTTTTTCGCTCGATACATGTAGCGACACAAGCCTTGCTTTTTCCTCGGCTGGAGACGACTGTGTCTAGCTCCCAGTGCCCAAAGGTTTCTCGGAAACGAATCTCTTTAGGTCGTTGTTTAATAGAGGTGCCAACGAGGAAGCGACCACGCTTTTCTTGTGGCTTCTGTCTCTTTCCTTTGTGCCTTAACTGCTGAACTGTCATGCGAATCAAACGACCTTCATAAAGCCAGCGATATATCGTTTTGAACGAAATCATGGGCTGGCCTTTCAGATAATAACGCATAGAGATTTGCTCGGGAGACCAGGTTTCATGAAGGCGGCGCTCAATTTCTTTCCCAAGCGCCTCTGTCCACTTTCCTCCAGAGGTTTGATCCTGACGAAGACGTCGGTACCGTTTCTCTGATCTTCGCCGCCAGGTAACCATCCGGGCTCTGATTTTTCTTGAGCTCCCGACTGATCGTGAGTGATGTCGTTTCAATTTGAGAGCAATGACTCGGGCAGACAGCCCCAGTTGATGTAATGCTTCTAGTTTACTGCGTTCAATTATGCTAAGATGTGTGTAGCTCATGGGCGGATTCTCCTTGTGTGAATGTGGTGTAGGAACCTTCATTTTACACGAATCCGGCCATGGGCCATTTTTTATTTTGAACTAGGTGTCGCACTTCATGTTACAATCCGTCATATAAAAAAGGAGTTTATTAAATGATTAATATTCAAGATGTTCTTCCTCATAGGTATCCATTTTTGTTAATTGATAAAGTACTGGAAGTCGAAAAAAACAAATGGGCTAAGGGATATAAAAATGTTTCAAGTAATGAGTGGTATATGAATGAACAGAATGCTGTTATTCCTAGTACATTGATAATAGAGGCTTTGGCTCAGTTAGGTGCTTTTGCAGTCATTTCAGAAGAGAATGGTACAGGATTTCTTTCTTCACTTAAAGGAATTGAAGTGATCGGTCAAACATTTTCGGGAGATCGGATCGATTTGTACTACGAGATTATTAAAAACAAGCGTGGATTTGTAGTGGGAAGAGGAGTAGCCTCAGTAGGAAATCAAGTAATTATAAATGCAGAAGAAATCATGATATATTTACAACCTACTATTAAGCAATCCGAAGGAGGTAACAACTTCTGATAACATAATATTCATGCTACGGGCTGACGTCCTTGGTACCGGCAGAGGTATCAGGTAAGCAGAATCTGTCGGACGCCATGAATACAAGAACGTTAGATGAAATCCTGCTAAAGACATATAAATTAAGGAGAACTAAAGATGGATAAAACAAATGTAAAATCCAAATTCAGTATATTCGGAGATGAGTTTGATCCAGATATAATAACGGATACTCTATTAATTACTCCAACTAGAACTTGGTGTAAGGGAGATAATATCAGAGGGGATTTATTTCGTAAGGAAACGTGTTGTGAATTTGCTACAGAGCATGAAGAATCCTTAGATATAAATAAATAGATAAGATTAAGGAACTCATTAAGAATCAAAAAGACGAAATAGTAAAATTAATTAGACAGAATAAACTGGAAAGTAAACTTGAGGTTGTTATTAGTATTGAGAATAATGAAAAACCAGCAATTTATTTAAATAAAGAAACCATAAATCTCCTCTCTGATCTTGGGACAGAAATTGATATTGATCTATACATTTATAGCTAAGAACAAAGTATGATGCTAGAAAATTTGCAGAAAAGCAGGATCTCACCTAGCATCATATTCCTACTGCCTAGCATTCGCCCCTTGTTTGCTGAGAGGAGCTTAGGGAAATCAACGTCAGGAATGTACATACGTTATAAGAAATCGATGAGAAAATGTAAAAGGGAATAAACCATGATGATTATAAAAGATATTAAAAAGCTTGAATCCCATGTTAATAACAACAAAAAATACAAATGATTCAGTCAAGGAAGTTTCTCAAGAGATTTCAACTGTAAGTGATATAGCTGGAAGTAGCATAGGCGAATAACTTTGAGAGGCTAAGTCTTCGACTTGGCGCGTTGCCGTCTTAAGCCTCTCAGGTTCGTGAACACAAGAACGTTAGGTGAAATCCCCGAATTCAAAATTAATAATAGTAAAATCAAACCGAAATATCAAAACTATGGAAATTTATTATAATATTTTATGTAAGTGGGTGACTGGTATGATTCAACTAAAACAAATAGGAAAAGAGAATATAGATGAATGTCTAGCTCTGAAGGTACGAGAAAATCAAAAGGATTGGGTTCGTTCAGTTTCATATGCTCTGTCATTGGCATATGTACATGGTGAAGCGACAGTTCCGTTTGCAATTTACGATGATGATAAGATTATAGGGTTTGTCATGTTACGATATAATAGAGAGTATAATAATTTTCTATTATGGAATTTATGATAGACAAGCAATTTCAATTTCAATCAAAAGGGTATGGAAAATTTGCATTAAAAAGTGTTCTTGAATGGATCAAGAGTACGACAAATTGTCATGAGATTGTGGTGTCATACTATAAAGGTAATGAAATTGCGGGTAAACTTTATAGGGATTTTGGATTCAAAGAAATGAGTAAGAATGAAATTGAACATAAAGAAATTGATCTGATATTACAATGGTAAAAAAATAAATGATTTGTATGTAAGAATTCAAATGAAAATCAGATAGTATGGGCTTCGATGTCGGGGACATCACTTAACAAAGGAATCACGCAGCGTCTACACCTTGGCTACTTTGATCTTTTGATAGAATAGTAGAATCAATGACAACTTGCTGCGCAAGTTCGTGAATACCTGAACGTTATATGAACGAACTTGGAGCATACAAGTTAAAATCATATTAATTACATCAATGAAATGAAAAAGTGAAACTGGAGGGATATCGTGGGGTTTAATGATACCTATAGGTTTGGTGTACATGCAATAATACTTAATGAAAAAGATCAAGTGTTAATACTAAAACGTACATACGGAAATAAAGGATGGAGTTTACCAGGTGGAGGAGTTGATCCTGGGGAAACGATTCATGAAGCACTGATTCGTGAATGTCGAGAAGAACTAGGATTAGATATTTATGATATTGTGTTAACTGGATTTTATTATCATAGTAATCTCAATGCTCAAGTTGGGATATTTCGCTGTTCAATAACTAGTAACAATGAAATAAATCTAAGTTCTGAAGATTCAGATTATAAATGGGTAGCATTAACTGAATTAAGTGATGTACAACGAATCAGGGCTATTAATGCAATAAAATATAAAGGACAAATTATAAGTCGTTCTTTTTGATAGAAGACAATATTCTATAGGAGTCATCAAATAGGCCGCAATACCATGGCAGAGTATTTACCGCTGCGGGCTCGCCTTGGTTCGCAAGAAGCGGTATGCGGAGAAGTGGATTCAGCTCACGATCCTGTTGGTCTAAGTAAATTGGACTCTGTATGGTTCCCCTTAAGCCAGTGAGATTTCGTGAATACAAAACATTAAGTGATATTCCCCAGAGAGAGAGATAAATCAAACCAGGAGGACTAATATAATATGGTATTTATTATTGTCGTTATAGTTATCGGATTTGCTGGAGTTATTGGAAATCAAAATTCAACATTAAGAAGAATGGATGCGATTCAAAGATCTTTAGATGAAATAAAACAGAAAATACGAGATGAAAATCAAGTGAATAGTAACAAATAAATAAAAGAAGATTAGAGGAAGTCGCACATAATTTACCTTTAAAGGATAGAAAGGAAGTGTAAAATTAAAATGAGTCTTATTACATCTATTGAAAAAATGATTAAGAGTCATGATGAAATTTTACCATTTTCAGGTGCAGTTTTAGTTCGAGACATGGGAGAAGTGTTTGAACGAGGCTATGGATATGCAAATCGTTCTGAACGAATACCAAATGGTTCAAATACCAGATTTGGAATTGCATCGGGTTGCAAAATTTTCACTTCGGTTGCTATTTGTCAGCTTGTTCAAGATGGAGTATTATCATTTGATTCATATGTAAAAGATCGTTTGAATTTTTCCTTTCCTTATTTCGATCCCGAAATTACAATACATCATTTATTAACTCATAGTTCAGGTATTCCAGATTACTTTGATGAAGAGATAGTGGGTGATTTTGAAGTACTATGGAAGAAAAATTCGATGTATTCTATGCAATCACCTACAGATTTTTTGCCTTTGTTTCAGAATAGCCAAATGAAGTTTTCTCCTGGAGAAAGATTCTCTTACAATAATGCAGGTTTTATTCTACTAGGTTTAGTTGTGGAGCAGATAACAGGAATGGAGTTCTCAGAATACGTTGATAAGAATATATTTCAACGCTCAGGGATGCTAGATTCAGGTTATTTTAGATTGGATCAACTTCCTGAGCGAACGGCTATCGGGTACATTGATGGGGATCAAACTTGGAAGACTAATAACTATTCCCTACCAATAAAAGGTGGTCCTGATGGAGGTGCGTTTACGACAGTATATGATTTAAGTAGATTCTGGGATGCATTGTTTAATTATCAATTGTTGTCTCAGGAATACACTGAAGTTTTATCGACTCCGCATATTCAAGAGGAAGGTCAGATTTATTATGGTTATGGTGTCTGGATATTGATGGTTGATGATACTATCTTTAAATACTTTGTTATGGGTAGTGACCCGGGGGTAATTATGCAATCATCCATTTATGCAAAGAGCAAGATACATGCACATATTATCGGTAACATTAATAAGGGCGCAGGCATGATAGCGAGTAAAATTGATCAATTAATACATAAATCATAAATAACTATGAAAGTATCACAAGATGGTATCGGCTAACAAAGAGTTAACGCGTCACGGTGTTGTCAGATGTATTATTATAAAAGAAGATCAGACAACTAACTTCCCGGCTTAAGATAAGAGCTATTTAAGGCTGCGGCATCTTATGAATCCAAAAACGTTAACTGAAATTATGGCAAGTATAAGGAGATCCAATGAAAATAACGATTTGGTTACTTTCTACTGTTATTGTTGCCCTTAGTATCTGCCTTATCTATTTCATACAAATGGTTTCAGAGTATGACAATAAATATATAAAAAGAGGAGTGCTAACCAACTTCAATAACTTAGATTACCAGAGAATGAATTTATTTTATGAAAGATTCAAGGATCGTAAAGGCGACAATCTGATGCTCATATCACCCACAATGGATAGTGGGCCAATCATATATGATGTGAACTCTAATGGTTCTAAAGTATGGTTTACTATTGATGCTACACGAGATATCTATAGCGGAGAGAAAGAAAAACAAACATATTCCTGTAAGGAACTAAAGAAAGAAGAAAGAAGTAATTATATTATTTTTACAGTATCGAACTGTAACGGATATAAGGAAAATGAGATAAAGGGATACTTACAATTTTCAAGAAGAATGAATTTTGGCGAGTGATTATGTAAGTATTTCAAGAGGGCGGTAACACCATATTCACGCTTGGCCATTCCGCCCTCGGTCCGGCAGGAGTTAGAAGTAGTTTTTGGATTGAGTTTTCAGTAGCAAAAAGCAGATTCTGCCGGACACATCCAAGATCTAAGTCTCTAACCCACCCAGACCTAACCGATCCTAAGTCAAATCAATCTTTGGAGTCCTTAAGCCTCTCTGATTCTTAATACCAAAACATTAACACCACAAGATTAACGCACATTCGAATACGCTCCTCGGTCACCGGTGAAGTATCTGTAGAGAAGTAGAATCACGTGACAACCCTGGAAGGATAAGTCTAACCCATAGCGCTTCCTTCACTTAAACGTTTCTGGTTCGTGAATACAAGAACGTTATACGCAAGTTCGTTAAACCTTTATGAAATAGCTAATTTCTCAAAATCAATTTTTAAACCATATTTGTAAAGAAAGTCGACACCTAATATTGCATCGAAACCATATGGTTCTTTGGTAAGTCCTAGTTGGATAGTAAATTCTTTAAGCAGGATGCTATCAATAGAGAGGTCTGAGACAATCTGCTGATAACACAATTCACTTGAGCCACCTATTCCATACATCCGAACCGATTTTCCGTTGATAAAATCTATATCTAGGCTAACAGGTTCAACAAGATCTGTATCAAAGATAGTTGTGGAGCATCCGGTATCCAATAGAACATTATTTAAAAGAGTTGATTTATTCTTGTAAGATAGAGGGAGAGAAACAATAGGAAGACCATTTACAATATGGATTTTCATCGAAGACCTCTAATTCCGGTAAAGGGTTGCTCAATGACTTCAATAAATTCATTTCCGGTGTAGAAAACATAAAGTTCCCTAGTAGGCTCTGACAAATGAAGTTTCTTATATGAGGCCCATGCATGCTTAGGATCGTTATATTCAGAAACAACTGACATTTCTTCAATAGTTCTTTTGTGATTATTTGAATGAGTGGCAAGAGCTTCAACTAGTACCCAACGATTAGGATAGATATCACGAATATTATTCCATTTCATACATGAACACCTCCGAAAAGACTTATAAATTAATTGTACAACCCTATTTACAAACAAGCAATGATAGTGAGTTCAAGAAGAACGAACCAGCGTATAACACCGTTTTCCTGTTGTGTCGCTTTCGCTCCCTAAGTCTGCCCGAGGATTTTCATAGGAGATAATTAGGCAGACAACCATGCGAGGCTAAGTTGCGGAGCCACCCAGTCGCTACGCTCCTTTAAGCCTCTCGGGTTCAGGAACACAAAAACGTTAGAAGAAATCTTTGCGGACAAAATGTTTTTAAGAAGGAGGACAGTGATGATTGAAATTTCAAATATTTCATATGAAGACAAATCAGTCTTACATAACTTAATTCAATTATATAGATATGATTCTAGTGAGTATGATGGTCATATTCTTAATAAATATGGACTATATCAATATAAATATCTGGACCATCAGTGGACAGACGAGTACAGACGTGCATTTTTTATATATAAAGATGATGAGTTAGCTGGTTTTGCTCTTATTATGCTTGGAGTACCGAGGGAATTTGTTAAGCTAAGTGATGTTCAAGAAACTAATGTTATGAGTGATTTTTTTGTTTTACGGAAATATAGAGGGCAGGGTGTGGGAAAGCAGGCAGCATTTGATATATTTGATAAGTTTCCAACTGCTTGGGAGATTAGACAAACACAGAGAAACCATCCAGCGAATCAATTTTGGAATAAAGTCATAAATGAATATACAAATGGGAGGTATAAAGAAGAGTATTTACATAAAGGATGGGACGGTCCCGTGCAGTGTTTTCAATGTAATAAAGCATGATGGATAAAGCTCATAATTCTACGAGATTAAGTTTCGGATGCAGTCGCTAGGTTCCTTAAAGTCTCTCTCAGGTTCTTAGATATAAAAACGTTCTATGTAATTACTTGCAGAGCTAATGAGGAGGGGTATTTCCAAGCAGATGATTTCACTTATTATATCGATATTGATGTATGAATCTCCCACAGTTATTTTTACTAAAGAAGAAATCGAGAAATATGAAGAACTATTGAAATCAGTTAATGAAGGACGACAAATAGACTATTCTTTACATTACCCCAAGTACCGTTTTCTACAGTATTTATCATTGACTGAAAACTATGTATTTCACGGTTCAAATTATCGCAATATTGAAAGATTCGAACCACGTGAACAGACATTATATAACAATGAACTCTCTACAGCTTTGTTTGCAACGACAGAACCAATATGGTCTATTTTCTATGCTGTATTTAATCGAAGTGCATTGATCGGGAGTTTTAGAAATGGATGTATTATAGGACGAAACAAAAAGTACCATTATTATTCAATTAATAAATCAACAATAAAAAATAATCTTTGGACAGATGGCATGCTGTACATACTACCTAAAGATAAATTTTATATGTCTGGACAGGGGAAAGTACATTTTGATGAGTGGATTTGCAACGAATATGTAATCCTAATTGGAAAGATAAGCGTATCCTTATCAGATTTTTATTTCTCGAATAAAGTAGCAATTCACAAAGATACAGAGTCTTTGTTTAGAACCTGGATATTCTATAAAGCACGAACTTTATTCGTGAATTCAAAGAGGTCAAGTAACAGCACATAACTCCGTATCTATGCTGCTGGCTTAGCCCTAGGTTCTCAAGATGCATGAGAGAAGTGGAATCAGCGAATAACTTTGCGTGGCTAAGGCCGTTGGACTTGAGCGATAGAGCTTCTTTAAACCTCTCGAGTTCGGTAGACACCTAAACGTTAGGTGGAACCTACGAAAAATTAATAATAAGAATTACGTTTCAACAAATTGGAGGTTACTGTATGGAAGTGATTTTTAAAGATAATCTAATTAGTGATGACAAGTCGAAGGTTGATATTGAAGTAGTTGTTGAGTATTTAACTAGAAGCTACTGGGCAAATAAGAGGTCAATAGAAAAGATAAAGAAATCAGTAGAGTTATCAAAATGTTATGGAGTATATCACGAAGGAAAGCAAATAGCTTTTGCTAGAATAGTTACCGATTGGGCAACAATATACTATTTATGTGATGTTTTCGTTTTAGAAGAATATCAGTCTAAGGGTATTGGTAAGAAATTAGTTGAATCAATTATTAATTCTGAAGAACTTGAGTGGACAACTGGATTACTTGGTACTAAAGACGCTCATGAACTATATGAACAGTATGGATTTGAGAGAAATTCTGAAACTTATATGAAAAGGGCACCACAAGCAAGACTTAAAAATGTTTGAATGTATTTAAGAGGAAACCACAGGAATCATCAAAAATATGTAGAAACCAGTCTGATAACGGAAGGAATCGAGAATATAACATTATTGACCGATCGAGGAGTCCCGGCTGAAGAGTTTTATAAGAAAAATGGATTTAGTGAAATAGAGAGAATTATATTTTTGCATAAGAAAATCAAGTCTATTCAAGCCTAAGGAATTTCAAGGGAGCAATGACTGGCAGACACGTCGATTTCCCTTAAGATAGGAGCTATCTAAGGGGAATCGACGTCAAGAACACAAAGAAGTTTCGGAACCTTTCGAAGTGAGAAAGATCAAGAACGAGTGTGATTTTAATTAATGGAGGTTGAATTTATGTTTTACAGAAGAAAGTTTTATATTGTTAACAATGATTTCGTTGATATTCTTAATAAGCATTTCATAGAAACCAATTTACCAAATCAATTGAGTAATGGAGCTCGTTTAGTAGGGAGATGGATGGCTCCTAATTCAGAGACAACAACTGAAATATTCGCTATTTGGGAATATGATAGCTATGAAAAATATGAAGAAATCGAACGGAATGTTAGATGCAATAGTGAACACATGAAGAAAATTAATGATTGGTATGAACGGCATGGTGGCAGAGAACGCATATATAAGGAATGTGTTATTCAAGTAAAAAACGAAGCAATAATTTCAACATTATTAGACTGAGATGATTAGTGCCGGATATTGCTGGCGCGACCTCCGAATTTAAGATCAAGAAGTTATCTATTATTACGTCATCAAGTTTTTTTGAGTAGTTTTAGATGTCTGATGCATCCAATAACAACATATTCACGCTACGGGTCATTCGGTCCTCTTTACATTTCTGTTTTTCTAGCGAACATTACAACAAAATTGTAGTATTTGTATACACAATCAACATCTGAAAATCCAGCCTCGGTTAGCCATTGTAACTGATGATCAAGAGTAGACATTCTATCAAGTTTTGTTCTCTCCATGGCGGATGATATTTCAGCCAGGTCTAGTCCGGAATTTTCAATGTGTTTTTTCCAATCTGATTTGTAAAGGGTTTCTAAATAGTCAGTATTCCCAAGGACTTGATCAATGTTAATAAAAATGCTGCCTAGGGTCATTTTGGAATACAGTTTTTGAAACAAATCTTGCTTTTCAGAATCGATCATGTGATGTATAGAAAGTGAAGATATTACTAAATCGTATGGTTCAGTGTAGTCGAATTCAGTGTAGTCACTTGCGATGTATTTAATGTTCGAATGATTACTGAATCTTGCTCTAGCAATCTCAAGCATCCCATCGGAAAGATCAATTAGTGTTAGCTTTGACTTGGGGTATTTTTGAAGAATAAAACTTGACATGAGACCAGTCCCTGCACCCAAATCTAAGACTGAGGGAGTATCATTCTCTAAATCTGCTAGTGCACTAGCGATCCTATAAAGATCTTCAAAGCAAGGAATAAGTTTCCTCCTTTGTTCGTCGTATCTTTGGGATACCTTGTTAAATTGTGTTCTTATATCGACCCTGTCATTATTCATCTAATCACTCCTCCATTCTCCATACCATGTTATAGTGTAATTCAACTTACATCCAATATATGTAACTAATAATTCTGATAGACAGTACCTATAAATGTGTGTTTGTGACTTTGTACTGTAGGTAATGTAAGCAATGATAGCGAACCTAAACAATGATAGCGAACCTAAACAATATAACTGCTTCACATCCCATTCATTCTTGAGTCTGATTGAGGATTATCGGTGGAAGATGGTTCAGACAGACATCAAAAATCGATCAATCTCATGGAGAAGATAAAGATGACGAGAGAAGGTACATTCAAGCAGGAATTAAAATGGAATGATGAATGGCAGGATCAGCATTTTTATTCGATTTTGTTTAGTGAATGGGAAGATTTTATAAATTGAATTGTTAGGAAGTTACGAAAACATTAAAATCCGCAAAATAATATAAAGTTACTATTTTTATCATTGTAGGAATTCGGAGGATAGCAGATGAGTTACAATTTAGCAATGAGGACTACTTTAGAGATTTTACACAGAGCGTGGTCAATTGATTCAAGTACGAAATGGACGAAGAACAATCCAGCAAAGGGACAATGCGGGGTTACTTCACTAGTGGTAAATGATTATTTTGGCGGTGACATCCTGAAGACAGCAATAGATGATAGTTGGCATTATTATAATAGAATCAATGATGAGAGGGTAGACTTTACAGTTTCGCAATTTGATAAAGAACCAGTGTATCAAGATATGAAATCAAACAGAACAGAAGCATTTAAAGACACAAACGAAGAACAATATAATTATTTAAAGACACATTTTAAGTTTCTACTAGAAGAATATATAAATAATGAATGCTAGTAGCCGATGAAGGCATTTATGACCGAACTCGAATGTCAGGAATACGAAAAGTTATGGGAATCAATAGTTTCTATTTGAAGGTGTATAAATTCAGTATATGAGTTTGATCTAGGAGCCCCTTGAGCCATTTCAGTTCGTAGATACAAAGAACGTTATAAGACAGACCAGAGTAAGAACTAAATGATGTTTTTGAGTATCTCATATTTTTAAAAAAACTGTAGAAAGGAAGTAATATAATGAGTTGTAAGAAAGCATTAGAACAATATATAGAAGCAACAAATACTCATGAATTTAGTAACGTCAAGAATATGATAGATGATAATGCAGTATATTGGTTTACTAATAAAACATGCGTAACAAGAAATGAAATTCGGGATTATTTTGAAGCATCATGGGATTTGGTGAAAGATGAGGTATATTCACTGACTGATATCAATTGGATAGCTATAGATGAAAATTCAGCAACATGTATTTATACATATCATTGGGAAGGATTTATAGACGGGGAATTTGTATCAGGCAAGGGACGCGGGACGAACGTATTTGTAAAAAAAAGCGATGATGTTTGGAAAATAGCACATGAACATTTGAGTAGTACTTAAATGGAAAGATCTCGAAAGGAATTCCTAGAACAGTCTTATAGCACCAAGTTGCTACTGCGGGCATTGTTGCTAATCGTCAGGAATGAGATACGTTATACGAAAGTCTGGAAAACAAAGGAGTTTAAATGAAAAAACTATGACAATACATTTAGTGCAATATTGAAATAATGATAGTTGCTAAAAGAAAAGTAATTTACTATTGAGTAAAGAAGATTCGTTTTAGGAGGAATAGAGAAACCTTGCGTAAAGATAAGGGAGTTATATATTTTAATGTTGTTTTAGGTACGATTGGGATAATCCTTGTCGGGTTGGGGACTTTTAGGTATCAATTATTAAATGAAGATATTGAAGGACAAATAATTTCATATATAGGATTTATATTAACAATTGCCTACATCAATTATTTAGAACAAAAAGCAGGAATAAGCAAAAAAGTAATATGGATTAAATCAGTTATCACAATAATAATATTTGTTATTAGTGCATATTATTTATTTCTCTGATTTTATTTACTTATTAAGGAAAAAGAGGCGGGGTAAGTTTCAAAGTCCTGTTCTTATTAGGGTTTTGAGCCGCATAGAGGCAAGTCGATCAAAAGATAGAAATACATAAAGAAGAACGAATCAAAGCCAAGTAACAACATAGACACAAGAACGGACATTTAATAGACTTCAACTAATATAGAGGAAACAAGTGATTTGAAAGTAATTCATATACTTCAGGTAATAATAGATTTGAAGTGAATAGGGAGGAAACAGGATGCAAAAAGAAATGAGTGCTATAAATCGCGAGAAATGGAATCATGAGCGATATCAAGCTTGGATCAATCGATTTGGTTCCATTGAGCAAGAAGCCCAAAGAATTATGGATGATCCAAAGAAGAGAATAAAGATTTTAGCTGACTATATTGGTGATGTCAGAGGAAAACGTGTACTAAATCTTCTCGGATCAAACGGGACAAAAGCAATATCGATTGCATTGATGGGCGCTAAAGAAGTTATGGTTGTTGATATCGCACCAGAAAACGCAAGATTTGGAATGGACTTGGCGAGTGCTTGTAACGTTGAAATAAACTATATAGTTTCCGATGTAATGGATCTAAAAGTCGAAGAACTTGGAGAGTTTGATCTTATTTTTATTGAAATGGGAGTGCTCCATTACATTTATAATATTGAAGAATTATTCAAGATAGTAAATAGATTGTTGTGTAAGGACGGCAGGTTTGTACTTAGAGAATATCACCCAGTACTTTGGAAATTGCTAAAAGAAGTAGACGGGCAATACATTGCTAGTGGTAATTATTTTGAACAAGATGTGGTCGGAGAAGAGATGAAGCTAAGGCGCTGGATACTTGGAGAAGTAATAACATCAATCGTAAATGCGGGATTGACAATCAAGGCTTTACATGAGGAATCTGGAGAGATACAGCGATGGATTTTCAAGGATCTACCAGAAGGAATGGAAGATAGAATCCCAGGAATATATGCTGTAATTGCGACTAAAGAATGGTGAGTATTTCGAAATTAGTTCGTATAACAATGTATTTCCGCTTTGATGCTAGTTGCTGACGTTATCGGATATCAGCGTGGAAATTATAATATAAAACGATATAGTTTGGCTTTGTAATTACTGGTACCGCAGGAATATGATCTTGAATCCTATAAACGTTATCTGAAATGGATGAAATACATATCAAAACCATAAAAGGAAATGATGAAATGGATATATCGCTTGAAAGAGTTTCGGAAGGGCAACTGATCTCATTAAAGAATTTGTTTGTACTGGCTGCATATGACCTAACTGAGTTTAATAATGCTGACATCGGGGAAGATGGACTATTCCAAGTTATATTTAATTTTATGGATTGGTATACTGACCCGAATTACCATATGTATTTTATCCGATTAGATCGATCCTTGGCCGGATTCGTAATCGTTAAGAGGATACAAGATGAAAAGTTATATTATTTAAATCATTTCTTTATACTTCGAAAATACCGAGCGATGAAGATCGGCCAGCAGGCAGCATTTATAACATTTGATTTATTCAAAGGGCATTGGCGAGTGAGTGAATTCGATTGGAATATACCAGCACAGATTTTCTGGAAGAAAGTTGTGAGTCGTTATACGAGTAATGAATTTATAGAAACAAGAAGGAAAGATAATAAGGGACCCGCTCAAGAATTCACAAACCAGGTTAGATAGTAGTTATTTGAAGTTAAGTAGATAATTTATATAGCAGGGGTGACAAGAAGTAATGATTATGTGGTTTAAAAACCTTACTTCGACAGACATTGATGGGAACCATTTATAAGGAACCAGTGGTATAGATATGGTGGGGCTGATCTATCAGATAACAAAAGATTCATGCTACGGAGGTAATTGTGAAGAAAATTTTAAGGGTAATTCTTTATAACTGTATTTACGCTGCGGGCTATGCCCTTGGATTTCAAAAAAAGGAAAGTAGAAGTGAAATAGGTCATAACCCAGTGAGTTTACATCTGTGGAGGGATGAGGACTACATGAAAAATCGCATACATATTTTTGGTGCTTCAGGTTCTGGAGCATCAACATTAGGACAAGAATTGTCAAAAAGGCTTCCACATGTCAACTTTGATGGTGATGACTATTTCTGGATCAAGAAATTTACGGAACAAAGAAAACCAATGGAAAGACTGCACTTACTAACTAGAGATCTATCTGAGCACAAACAATGGATATTATCAGGTGCGATATGTGGCTGGGGTAATGCCTTGAAATCCAATTTTGATTTAGTGATTTTCCTCTATGTGCCAAAAGAGATCAGACTTCAAAGATTAAAGGAAAGAGAAATACACAGATATGGCGAAGATATCTTACCCGGACGAAGTATGTATGAACAATCAAAGGCTTTTTTGGAGTGGGCCTCATTATACGATGAGGGTGGGTTAGAGGTAAGAAGTAAGGAATTACATGAACAGTGGATGTCAGATTTGACTTGCCCTGTTCTAAGGATAGAAGGTAATACATCTATTAGTGAGAGAGTGAGCATTGTTTTAGAATATTTAAATAATATGAATAATTCCAAAAAAATATAACTAACATACTAAATGTTTAATATGGCAAACAAAAGAGTTTCGAACCAAATTTGTATTAGAGGAGTCTATTAGGATGAATAAGCATAGTGTTTATGAAACAAACAGCTTCTATTGGGATACAAAAGGAAATGACTTTTTAAGAGCAATTGGGCTTCCTTTTTATGGAGCATTCGTCTCAGAAGATACTTGCCAACTTTTTGGCGATGTATCAGGAAAAAAGATTTTAGAGATAGGCTGTGGAAATGGTGAATCTTTGCAATATCAGGGAGATCGCAAAGCATCTGAACTCTGGGGGATGGATATATCTGAAAAAACAAATTGAAAAGGCAAAGCAACACTTGACTGCGTGTGGTATTTCAGCAGAATTAATCTGTTCTCCCATGGAAGAAGAATGTAATATACCCGTGGATTATTTTGACTTTGTTTATTCGATCTACGCGATAGGCTGGACAACCGACCTTGAAGGTACTTTTCACCGGATCGCTTCTTATTTAAAAAAAGACGGCATATTTATTTTCAGTTGGTCTCATCCGATACATAAATGTGTGTTGAAGAAAATAATAGATTTACTTTTAAAAAGTCTTATTTTGATGAATCTTGGTATTCGGTATCTCTTGAATCTTGTCAAGGCGCACTAACCTTATCTGATCGTAAACTATCAACCTATATAAATGCGTTGGCAAAAGCAGGTTTTGTTATTGAACAAATGATCGAAGAAACTGACAGCGAAATAATACAATTGCACGAATAAAAAGAGCGAAGATGCTCCCTGTAACTTTCGTTATCAAAGCAAGGAAATTATAAAAATTACTGATCGCACTTGGGCGAAAAGAAAAAGCAGTAAATTGACTCTGGAAATTTCTCTACATAAAATTTTGTGCTTTAGCCATTAGGTTCGTATATACAAGAACATTATCAAAATTCATTTAGTAGATGATCCAGAACAAAATCCCTATGGGAAAAAACACGGAAACGTTAAAGCGAAATCACTTGAGAATATAATTAAAAGGAGAAATAAATGCGATATTCAATCAGACCTATAACAGAGCAGGATATACCTTTTTTGTGGGATATGTTGTATGAATCTTTATATGTTCCTAAAGGAAAAGAACCTTTTAGTAAAGATGTGATTAAGGAACCTTTCCTATCTAAGTATGTAGAAGATTGGGGTAGAGAAGGAGACCTAGGATACATTGCAGTAAATGACGAAGGACTGTCTTTAGGATCGATCACCGTTCGAGTTTTTAATGAAGATAATAAAGGATTTGGATTTGTAGGTAATGATGTACCAGAACTTGGAATAGCTTTGGAAGCGGAATATAGAGGAATGGGAATAGGAAAAGCACTGTTACAAATGTTGATTGACTCGTTAAAGGAGAAGGGAATAAAAAAAGTATCATTAAGTGTAGCTCCTGATAATATGGCGGCAATGAAATTATATCAACGATTCGGGTTTAAAGAAGTTGGAATGGTAGATACGTCAGTCACAATGGTCTTAGACATATAAGGTCTTTTGATAATAAATCACTGCAGCATAATCTACAACCTCTCGTACGCTCTTTTGAGCTCCCCCATGTTCATAGATAACCACAGTACCATAGAACCTAAATATAAAATAAAGAGGGAAAACAATGAAAAATACAGTGTATGTAATTTCTGGACCTGCCGGGGTTGGTAAATCTACTACATCTCGAAAACTTGTAAAAACGTTGAATAGAAGTGCTTATATATCTGGAGATGCGATAAGTCATCTTCCAGTTAACGGCCGTGGGAAACCATGGCTTGACAAAAGTACTCTAGATTTAACTTGGAAAAATATATTAAACATAACAATGAATCTATTAGATTATGAATACGATGTTGTGATTGATTACGTATCATTTCCTAAAGAAGTGAAATGGCTTGCACAACGATTGAATAATAGAGAAGTCAAAATTGTATATGTTGTGCTTTTAGTAGATAAAGAAACAATAATCTTTAGAGATCAGTTAAGACCTGAAGAAGAACGAATGGGAGAGCGTAGTTTGATTCTTTTAGATGAGTTTGAGAATGATTCTGAATTAATGGATGCTAATAAGCTCTTTACACACGAATATAAAATAGAGCAATTATCTGAAATTATAAAAGGGATTTTGCAGGATGATAAATATATTCTTAGATAATTTGAAAAGGGGCTCCACCTTATAACATAGGATTTTGTGATTTGAAGTTAAAGCATGCTGATAACAATTATGTTTCGTGATTTTTCATACTAGACCTATCTTTTTACTGGAATTTTTTATAAAATGATATCCTGTTCGGAAAATTTTTACACATGAGAGGATATTTAACTACATTATGATTAGCCTTGGATCAGAGCGAGAAAAACAAATCAGTTATATCGGTATTACCGATGTTGATTTGAATTTATTAAAAAGCAAGGAAAAAGAGTTTAAACTGATCGTCAATACACTTGTTGATGAAGTATATGAACAAGTGACATCTGAGCCAGAGCTTCTCGCTATTATCGAGAAAAATAGCACGTTGGAACGCTTAAAGGAAACACAGAGATGGTACTTTCTTTCTATGGCAGCTGGCGTAATTGATGAGGAGTTTATTGAGAAACGTTTGTTTATTGGAAAGGTTCATTCACGTATCGGTTTAACAACGAACTGGTATTTGGGAACGTACATTTTATATCTCGATCTCGCGACAGCTCATTTTGAACGAGTTTTACCGGTTGAATGGAGAAGTGTCATCCTTGCATTAACCAAAATGTTTAATCTAGATTCACAATTAGTTCTAGAAGCATACGAAACAGATGAAAAAGCTAAAATAGAAATCTTATTGGAGAAGCAGAATCATTTGCTTACAGGAGTAAGTTCAGCAGTTCAAGAATTAGTAACTTTAATGGTACAACTAAAAGATAGCAGTGAATCGGTAGGGAATTCAGCAAATATGAATGTGGATTATCAAGAGAAGACGCACCAGAATATACTTTCTTTGAACAGTGAGGTCGAATCTATCCATCAAGTGGGCACGATGATGAGGGAAGTAGCAGATCAAACGCATCTTTTAGGATTAAATGCTGCAATTGAAGCGGCAAGAGCAGGCGAGCACGGGCGAGGTTTTGAAGTTGTTGCAAAAGAAGTCCGAAAGTTAGCTCACCATTCAAAAGAATCATTAGGAACTATTGATCAGAGGCTGAAAAATATTCACTCCACACTAACAAAGGTAAGAAATGATTCAGAACATAACTCAATGTACTCCAGAAATCAGGTGGCAAGTTCGCAAGAGTTAGCAACCTACGTAAAGTTGATTGAAAAAGTTACCGTAGAATTAGAAAAATTGAAAGTATGAACAACTAACTATACATAAAAGAAATCATAGTCTTTAGTAATGTGAAATGCGGAAAGAAAGCCGATCCTGAAACTGAATATAGCTCAGATGTGGATGTTTACCGTAAAGGTATAAAAGCTGAAGACGAGGTAGCTATAAACAAGCAGGAGATACTGATACGAAAATCTAACCGAAGTCAATAAGAACGCAGCCGATCAAGACGATCGGTTGCTTTTTATTTATTCCAACGTGCATTTAAAGTAATGTAAAAGCCAGCTGAAATAAATTATGTTATAATATCCCAAAAGTTGTAAAGAGTAATGCTTCTTAGCGAAGGGAGAGGAATTAATGGAACACGAAAAAGAAATTCAAGAGATTAAAGAGCGATTAAAAAGTGTCGAAAGTCAACTTAAACAAAAATCACGATTTTCTGGTTTTTCTATCATTGTGCTAATCGGCATTGTTTTTGTTGTACTGTTTTTAATTGTAGTAGGCTCATATCAATTTATATCTGGAGGTTAAACTTTACATTAATAAAGTTCTTGTTATATAAGGCGTGTGGAAAGTCGTCAATAGGCGGCTTTTTTGTTTGATTTATCTATTTGTATGAATGATTGATATATTATATGTAGTTTTGTTCGGCCATGGAATGATCCTTAGGATTTTAATAGATCGGTATGGATAAGTAAGGAAGGTAAGGACGTGGGAAAAATGAACAAGATGAAAAGAATAATTATTCCTTTAATTATTGTTCTCATTATCATAGCAGGATTAACTCTTGTTTTGTATCTCATTTAAATGAGGTGACAATAATGTCACGTAGAAATGAATATTGTTATGCTAAACGATGGGAATATATGGATATGACCCCCTATAATTGAACGTGTAAAACGAATTAATTTCATAAGGGGGGGTATCCGATGACTGATGTAATTAAAGCAATAATACTTGGCATGATAGAAGGACTAACTGAATTTTTACCAGTATCATCTACAGGACATCTGATTTTAGCAGGCGATTTGCTTAACTTTGAGGGTGATGCTGCAATAACCTTTACAATTGTCATACAGTTAGGTGCAGTGATGGCAGTTCTCATTCTTTATTGGAAAAGGTATATGGAGATAGGGTCAAATTTAATTAAAATGGATTTTTCACAAAGTAAAGGATTAAACGTAATACATATGATTCTGGCTATGTTACCAGCGTTAATACTTTATCTTCTCTTCAAGGACATTATCAAAAAACAATTGTTCGGCCCACTCCCCGTTTTGATTGGTCTTGTTGCCGGTGGCTTATTGATGATTATCGCTGCACGGAGTAGAAGAACTAAAATTGCTGATACGATGAATGGAATTAATTATAAACAGGCTTTTGGTATCGGTCTCTTTCAATGTTTGGCATTATGGCCTGGGTTTTCGAGATCGGGATCTACAATTTCAGGTGGTCTTTTGCTAGGGACTAGTCAAAAAGCTGCCGCAGATTTTACATTCATCATCTCTGTACCTGTTATGTTTGGGGCAACCTTGTTAGATTTATACGATAGTCGCGATTTACTTAGCTCAGACGATTTATATCTAATGTTAATCGGATTTATGACATCTTTCGTTGTTGCTATGCTCGCGGTTGTAACTTTCATTAAACTAATTAAGCGGCTTAGATTGGAATGGTTTGCTCTATACCGTTTTATCATATTCTCTCTTTTATTTTATCGTCATATTGTAACTGCCCTTAAATTAATGAAAAAAAGCTAGTTCAATTAGAAAAAGTAAGCAACCGATCAACAGACCGGTTGCTTTTTCTTTAACTCCTGAATATCTTCTCCTCCAGATTGTCTCTTCGTAAAAAAATGCGCGTATATCCATCTTCAAATTATTAATAATACAAAAAAAATAATAAGGAAACTTAAGCAGACTATCGATTTAGGTAATCTGCTTTTTGATTTTTAACAAGTATATAAAACTTTTTCATCATTTTCTTAACAATGCTATGTACATCACATTTATTTCCATGTAATAATAAACAACAAATTCACGTTACTTTAAATAACACTAGTTGGAGAGGGGAAGGGGTTTTATCATGGGAAATGATAAAGATAACGAGAATTATAAAGATAAAAAGGTTATTACCATTGGAACAGTTTGTGATTTGACCGGCTTGTCTGCTAGAAAAATTCGTTATTACGAGGAACGAGGGCTGATATTTCCCGATAGATCAACAAAAGGAAATCGGAAATACTCATTTAAGGACATTGAGGTACTAATGGATATTGCCAATCATCTAGAAGATGGAGTCAGGACGTTCGACATTAAGCAAGAGCAGAAAAATAAAAACAATGTAAGATTATATAACACGATTACGGACAACGAGAGAGATTTTTTTTAATATAGTGTTAGCACTAGTTGTAAAGACATCACTATGTAATGACATTCATGCTGTACTGATGAAGTTGGGAACAATCACAACTATCCATTTACAGGGGGGATCTAAATGAGAAGTGTGGATTTACTTATTACTAATGCAAAGGTTATCACGTTGGACGGTTCTAATCGGATTGCAGGGTCGGTGGCTATGAAGAATGGCAGAATCGTCGGTATTTGGAGCCAACTGGTCCCGCCTAGTAATGAGGTGAACGTTACAGCAGAGACCAAAGTCTTGAATGTGGAAGGTGCAACGGTAATACCAGGATTTATTGAAACACATAATCACATCTTGGCATGTGCCTACTTGAAGGGAAGTGTGGATTGCAGCAGTCCCAAAAACACTTGCATCCAGGATATCCTGCATGAGATAGAAGAGAAAAGAGTGACCACGCCTCCTGGAGAATGGATACAAGGTCATAGTTACGATGATACATCGTTAGCCGAAAAGCGCCATCCAACCCGGATGGATCTGGACCAGGTTGCTCCGCATCATCCCGTCTACCTTACGCATATAAGCGGTCATCTTGCTGTAGCAAATTCCAAGGCGCTGGAACTTGCAGGCATTGATGACGAACAGATTGGAGAAAATCCCCACTTTGGTAGAGATGGCGCAGGCAGATTAAACGGGGTTCTTTATGAAAATCCAGCGATGAGTGTTGTTCAAGCAGTACTTCCGGTAATGGATAAAGATACTTTTCTTCAACGATTGAGCGAAGTATCTCAGGATTATATTGCACAAGGCATTACAACCAACACGGATGCTGGAGTATGGGATGAAGACAGTTTAAACATCATGCTTGAAGCTGCAAAAAGCGGAATTATCCCTATGCGTTCACAGCTTATGTTGATGCACTATATGTTAACGGGGGAAGGCATATTTTCAAATTATACAGCAAGCGAATTGGATCAGAAAATTCAGCAACTGTCCAATGGTAGAGCGCGCCTGGACAGTGCCAAATTATTTCAGGATGGTTCGATCCAAGGATTAACTGGCGCTTTGCGAGAGCCTTATTACTGTAATGATGATACATGTGGCGAACTATTTTATGAACAGAATGTTTTTAACGAGGAAATTGCCAGTTTGCATAAACGTGGGTTTCGAATTGCTATCCACGGTAATGGAGATCGGGCGATTGGCTCGATTCTAGAAGGTTTTGAACATGCGTTGAATGAATCTCCACGATTGGATCACCGTCACCGGATCGAACATGTGCAGATGGCGACAAGAGAGGACTTAAACAAAATGAAAGAGTTGAACGTGGCAGGTTCATTTTTTATCAACCATGTCTATTATTGGGGAAAACGTCATGAACAATTGTTTTTAGGCCCAGAACGAGCGAAGAGGATCAGTCCTTTGAGAGATGCAGCAGATCGAAATCTTTTGTTCACCCTTCATTCGGATTGCCCTGTGACGCCAGTTTCTCCCCTATTTTTAATCTGGGCTGCTGTTAACCGTCAAACAAGAGAAGGAGAAATATTAGGGACTGAGCAAAAAATCGATGTGATCACCGCGTTAAGAGCAATGACGATAGATGGTGCAATGTTGAATTTTCAGGAGCAGAATTCCGGAAGCATTGAGATTGGAAAGTTTGCTGATGTTGTGGTATTGGATAAAGATATTACAGATGTTAATCCACTAGAAATTAAAAACATTAAAGTTTTATACACGATCATTGGTGGAGAAATAAAATATGAAAATATGAATGTGGAAGTATGGAAGTGATAGTGTATTAAAGTAACAGTGTAAGTGAAACAGCTAATAGAAGGAGGAATGGCGATTGAACAAAGCTGGGGCGTTGAAACATACAAGAAGGATCATTTTTCTGCTATTTATCGGAAATTTATTTTCTGCATTTGACCGTTTTGTTATAAACTTCGGAGTTGTTCAAATTTCTGAAGAATTCCAGCTGAGTGCTTCAGCCAGCGGCCTTATATTAAGCATCTTTTTCTTGGGGTATGCGATAATGCAGATCCCTGGTGGTTGGCTTTCAGACCGATTCGGCGAAAAAATTGTCCTTTTTATTTCAATTATTGGTTTTTCCATATTTACAGGTTTAACGGCCATAGCCTGGTCTTTCTCCTCACTACTTGTGATCCGTTTTCTTTTTGGTTTGGCAGAAGGGAGCTTCTTCCCGGCAGGTTCCAAGTTGATCTCTACTAGTATCGAAGAAAATAAACGTTCACGAGCCATGTCAGTGTTTTTGTCCGCGCTAACCGTAGCCGGTGTAATTGCGCCGATCCTTACGACGACGATGTTAGTGCAGTTTGGATGGCGAACTATGTTTTTCATTATCGGGATGATTGGTCTCTTTATTGCTTTATTGTATTGGGTTTTCTTGAAACCAAACATCTTGAAACAACGAGTTGAGAACAATGACGTTATCACCAAACAAGGGGAACTTCCTGCTAAGGGAAATATCAAGGTATTATTACGAACGCACATGATTTGGAGCCTAATGATTGCTTCTTTTGGTTATGGCTTTATCAGTTGGGGCATATCTTCGTGGATGCCAACTTATTTGGTTAATGAACGTGGTATCAGTTTGTCTTCACTAGGAATTTTGCAAATGATACCGGCAGTTACGGGAATCATTTTTTTCCTGATCGCGGGAGCTGTTATGGATAAAGTGAAAAGTGGACAGGAAAAGTGGTTCGGTGCGTTTAGCGGAATTGCTCTCGCCATTACGGTTTATTTGATGTTCCACGCTTCGTCCATTACAGGAGTTATCATTTTCCAATCTATTATTCCCGTATTTTCCGCCTTCTTGTCCGTCATTATCTATAGTCTTCCCATCAAACGTTTACCTGAAGAGACAAGTGGTTCGGCTGTGGGGCTGGTTAATCTTGGTGCACAAATCGCGGGCTTTGCAGCACCTGTAGGAATGGGCCTGATCATTGATTTCTTTAACGGATCATATAACGGCGTCGTCTGGTTATTAAGTGCATTTGGTATTCTTATTTTCTTGGCTTTCTTGAGTCTCCAATCTAGTAAAAAACGATTGGTAATTCCAGAATTAGCGAGAGGAGTGAGTGATAGTTGATCGATAACAAAAGTAAACTCCCTTATTATACGCAATTAAAAGAATGGATCTTACAGCAGGTGGAAAGTGAAATTTTAAAAAAAGGGGAGAAAATCCCCTCGGAAATGGATTTGGCGCAACAGCATGGTATAAGTCGGCCTACGGTGCGTCAAGCCATTGGAGAACTCGTACAGGAAGGTTATTTAATCAAAAAAAGAGGTTTGGGAACATTCGTTTCTTCGCCAATCATCACAGGGAATGCGAATGTGTTTACGACGTTTGCTGAAGGGATGAGAGCAAGTGGTTTAGCAGATCAAGCGAAATTAATACATGGGCAGATTATCCAGGCATCAGACAAGCTGGCTGAGGATCTTTCGATATCAACAGGAAGCGATGTTTTCAAAATCGTGCGCCTTCGACTGGCCAATGATGAACCACTTGCCATTCGAACCTCTTTCATTCCATGTAAGCTATATCCAGGATTGTTAGAAGAAGATCTAGAAGGTGTACCTTTATATGATTTATTGCAGCAAAAAGGCCATACGGCTATGGGTTCATCTCAATCTTTTCAGGCTGTTGGAGCTTTAACTGAGGAGGCTGAGCTTTTGCAGGTGGATCCAGGAACTCCAATGATTCTGTGGAATGGTGTAGCATATAACGAGAAAAATATCCCAATAGAGAAGTATAAAGCCCTGTATTTAGGCTCAAGATTCCGGTTTACGATTGAGCAAGTAAAGAAAAACCAGGTTGGATCGATGCATGAGGAATTGATGCCCATCGGACCTATCCATTTTTAGACAAAACAGTGAGGAGGGTCTCTACTCTTCACTGTTTTATTTCCATTAAAAAAAGTGTGTCAGATAATCTGACGTAAATAAACAAAAGTTAATCTACATGTCTTATGATTGCTTCATGAAGTAGTTGTAAATACATCCTTACAAGTAGGAGAGATGACATGACGAGTACATTCACTCAACAGGAAAAACTAGTTTCGATTAATCCATCAACCAAACAAGTGTTAGCTGAATTTCCAATGATGAGCAAGTTAGAAATTGAGGAATCGATTTCAGAGGCTTCAGTAGCACAAAAAAGTTGGAATAAAGTACCCGCACCCGTGCGAGGAGAGCTTTTACTAAAAATAGCTCAACTGATGGAAGAGCGGGCAGAAGAGTGGGGCCGATTGGTAACCACAGAAGTGGGCAAATGCTTGAGGGATGGCATAGCCGAGATTCATCGCAGTGTTTCGTTTCTCCGTTTCTTCGCTGGAGAAGGCTACCGCATGACAGGAGAAACCATCCCTTCCAGACAAGCCGGTGTATTCGCTTATACCAAACAACAACCTCTCGGGACCGTGGGCGTCATTACACCTTGGAATGTCCCGCTGGCCATTCCAATTTGGAAAATCGCTCCGGCATTGGTTGCAGGTAATAGTGTTGTATGGAAACCAGCCCCGCAATCTCTACTGATTTCACAAAAATTCATGTCCTTGTTAGAAGAAGCAGGTATGCCGAAAAATGTAGTCACCATGCTGATTGCAGATGGTCCCTTAGTCAGTGAAGTGTTTGCAGCTCATGAACAGATCAAAGCGGTTACGTTTACAGGCTCGACGAAGACGGGACAAACGATTCATCAGGTATTGGCGCCCCGAGGCATCCGTTTTCAGGCGGAGATGGGTGGTAAGAATCCGTTTATCATCATGCCCGATGCTGATCTTGTACAGGCTTGTCAGGATATTGTGTCCGGTGGTTTGTTGGATGCGGGACAGCGCTGTACTGCAACTAGTCGGATTTTTGTCCATGACTCCATTTATGAAACATTTCGGGATCACATGGTTGCTACGTTGAACAAGGTCACCCTGGGTCTGCCGACAGATGAAACTGCGATGATTGGACCTGTGGTGGATCAACGTCAATATGATACCATTTGCTCGTATATTGAACTAGCCAAATCAGAAGGAGCAACTTTGATATACGGTGATGATGAGCCTGAAGAAGAGTGGGCTCAAGGCGGTTATTTCATCAAACCCAAGGTGTTTGATCATGTGACACAACAGATGACGATTGCGAGTGAAGAAATCTTCGGGCCGGTATTAGCACTGATTCAATTCTCTAATTTTGAAGAATGCCTGAAGCAGTCTAATGCCACTCAATACGGTTTGTCGTCGACAATATACACAAAAGACATTGCTGCTGCCATGAAGTATGCAGAGGAGATTGAGTCTGGGCTTGTGCATATCAATATGCCCTCGACTTATAGTGAACCGCACATGCCTTTCGGCGGTATTAAAGCAACAGGCATTGGAGGATTTCGTGAACAAGGAAGTCATGCCATCAAGTTTTTTACAGAATGGAAAACCGTATATGTCCGTACTTGATTTGAAGGAACGATTAAGGAGCTGAGGAGGAATGGGCGTAGGATTAGCGGGAATTCTCATTCTCTTCGCGGTACTTAGCGGTCTTGCCAAAGTAGGCTTTGGGTTTGGAGCCGGCATGATTTTAAATCCGATTCTTACCCTATTCGTTTCTTCCGCCACAGCGACGACATTACTAGCCCCTATACTTTGGTTTAGCAATTTTGCGGGAGCTAGAGTACACCGTGCATCGATTCAGTGGGGCCTGATTGCCAGAATGCTGCCTATGGCATTAACAGGCACAATCTTCGGAAGTGTAATACTCGCCTACGTAGATGATCATATTCTGAAACCGGCCATTGGCATCAGTGCCATCGTCATGGGGATCATGCTCATTGCAACCCGTAAAAAGAAGGTTGCTGTAACAGACGGAGAGCCCGTCAACCAGAGCAGGAAAAAAGGTGTTCTTTATCAGCTGGGCGCATTTGCATCCGGATTTGTTGGGGCAGCGGCGAACTCAGGCGGTTTACCCTTAATCGTACTATTTTTGCATGATTCATCCTTCTCCAAAAAACAGTTTACAGCGAATATTGCCATGCTGCTGGCTGTTATGGACTCGATTAAAATTGTAACTTACTTAATTCTCGGAACGCTGTCGATTCAAAATCTGCTGGTTGTGCTGTTGTTCATTCCGTTTGTTTATGCAGGTGGTTTTGTAGGTAAACGGCTTAATGAAAATATATCTGAAAAGTCATTTTTGATCGTCGTTCATTCCATCATTTTTATTACAGGTATTCTATTGTTGAATTAAATACAAATCAGATCGGGAGTGTGTGAGGCATGATGATAGGTGTACCCAAAGAAATCAAAAACAACGAGAACCGTGTAGCGATAACTCCGGCAGGTGTTTTGTCATTTGTTAATGCTGGGCACGAGGTATTGATTGAAAATGGCGCTGGCCTGGGTAGCGGGATTAGCAATGACGCATATATTCAGGCGGGAGCAACGATTGTTTCTAGAGCAGAGGAAGCTTGGTCTGCAGAGATGGTCATGAAGGTGAAAGAACCTCAACAGGAGGAATTCATTTACTTTCGAGAAAATTTGATTTTATTCACGTATTTACATCTTGCTGCGGAACCGGAATTGACTCATGAGCTCATGAAGAAAAACGTAACGTCCATCGCTTATGAAACGATTCAGCTAGACAATGGATCTCTGCCACTCTTAACACCAATGAGTGAAGTCGCTGGAAGAATGTCGGTTCAAGTTGGCGTTCATTTTCTGGAGAAGTTCCAAGGGGGAAAAGGAGTGCTGATTAGCGGCGTTCCCGGAGTAAAACCAGCAAGTGTAGTCATCATTGGCGGCGGTGTTGTAGGAACGAATGCAGCGAAGATGGCGGTTGGGCTGGGCGCTAACGTAACGATTCTTGATGTCAATCCGGAGCGTCTCAGACAGCTCGACGATCTGTTCGAAGGGCGTGTGCAAACCGTCATTTCAGATCGATTCCACATTGCCGAGGAAGTAAAGAAAGCCGATCTGCTTATAGGTGCTGTATTGATTCCAGGCGCCAGAGCCCCTCAGCTCGTAACGGAAAGTATGATTAAGGAGATGGAACCCGGTTCTGTCGTCGTCGATGTAGCCATTGATCAGGGCGGTTCTATTGAAACCGTTGACCATACAACTACCCACGATCAACCAACCTATGTGAAACATGGAGTCATTCATTATTCGGTCGCCAACATGCCGGGAGCTGTCGCAAGAACGGCCACATACGCTTTAACGAATGCAACAAGCCAATATGGAATTTTTATTGCCAATCATGGATTTGAACAAGCAGTATTGAACAATCCCGCGGTAGCCAAAGGGGTTAACACGTTTAAAGGCGAGGTTACATTCAAAGCGGTAGCACAAGCCATGAATTTACCATTCACACCACTTGAAACGTTAATCACAAAGGAAGTCATTACAGTATCTTAATCTATCTAGCGGGAGGAAATGACTTGAGAAAAAAAGAAGAGACTCGTACACTGATCGAAAAAGATCAACAATATTTATGGCATGCGCTTTACAAAGACCTAGAAGGATCGAGTCCAATGATTGCAGCATCCGGCGAAGGTTCCTGGTTTAATGATATGGATGGCAATCGCTATTTCGATGGTGTCTCCGGATTATGGTGCTTAAATCTGGGACATGGACGTAAGGAAATTGCGGATGCTGCAGCAACGCAAATGATGAAATTATCGTATTCTCCTCTAACGATAAGTCACGAGCCCGCGATCGAGCTTGCATCTAAGATCAGTGAATTATTGGGTGGGGGAGATTATAAAACATTCTTCTCCAATAGTGGATCAGAAGCGAATGAGACTGCGTTCAAAATCGCACGCCAATACCATGCGCAAAACGGTAACCCTGGAAAATATAAATTCATTTCCAGATACCGGGCATATCATGGCAATACCTTAGGCGCGTTAAGTGCAACTGCTCAGGCCAATCGTCGTCATCGTTACGACCCTCCTGCACCTGGCTTCCTACATGTACAGCCACCTTATCGCTATCGGTCACCGTTCGGAGATACACCGGAAGCGGATATCATTGCTGCAAACATGCTGGAGGAAATGATTGTCTGGGAAGGAGCAGATAGCGTCGCAGGCGTCATCATGGAGCCATTCATTTCTGGCGGCGGGGTCATTATTCCGTCCGATGGTTATTTGCAACGCGTAGCCGAAATTTGTGAAAAATATGATGTACTGCTCATCATGGATGAGGTGGTCTCCGGGTATGGACGCACAGGCAAAATGTTTGGCTTCATGCATTACGACGGCGTGCAACCGGACATCGTTACGATGGCGAAAGGGCTAACGAGCGGTTATTTACCTCTCGGCGCCACGGCAGTGAAAGCGAAAATCTATGAGAGTTTCAAAGGTACGGGGCATAACAATCAGTTTCGTCACGTTTCCACTTATGGTGGACATCCGGCTTCCTGTGCAGTAGCGCTCAAAAATATAGAAATTATCGAACGGGAGAATATTGTAGCTAAGGTCGAATATCAGAGTAAGGAAATTTTGAGTGAATTGCATGAACTTATTGCTCATCCCCATGTGGGTGAAGTTCGCGGGGTAGGCTTCCTGTATGGTATCGAACTTGTAGAAGACAAGGAAACAAAAGATCCGGTCTCGGATGCTTTTATCGGTTCAATCATTACGGCTTGCAAACAAAAAGGAGTGATCATCGGTAGAAATGGAGACACCATTCCCGGCTTCAGTAATGTTCTGATTATTGCTCCACCACTCTCCTCAACAGAAACTGATCTGACATTTTTAGTAGATACGGTGAAAGAAGCGTTTGAGATTTATTGATTCATAGATTTGTTCAATGAGGTAGAATCCTGAGAGATAATCAAAAAACTGGAACTGGAGATATTAGGGGATCAAAGTCCGGGTATAACATATTTAAAAATCTTCAGCGAGAGCATCTATGTTCTTTTCCAATAGAGATAGGTGCTCTTGGTACTGAAGAATGAGCGAGACTCCAATTCTCTGACCATTGTCTTGAGAAAAGGAGTTCTTTAAATTTGAACTCAAGCATTTCTTCGTCCGATTGTAATATCAAATATGAAGCTTTAAACTCATTTGAAAATTGAAGTGAAAAGTGAGAGTAGATGTCCCCCAAAACACATTTATGTACGTTGGGAAAACTTGATCAAGAACAGCTTGTAACTGCAGTTTGATATGTACATACTTCTTTGAAAGAGACTCATATTGTCGTTGAACATGGATATACGTGTAATTTATTATTTCAATAATAGACAAGGAGGTACCCGTAAACGATATCGGCTATCTCTGTTTATGTATCAAACAGTTGATCGCAATCGCAATACCGCCATTAAACGTGTTTTTGTAATGTTATGGTATAATTGCACAGTATTATCTAACGAAATTGATAGTATCATAAAAGACTTTTTGAGCTAACAAGCAGGTTAGTTTACTGCTAATGCCTAGTTAGAAGACAGAGTGAATGGAGGAAGTATGAAAAAAACAGACTGGATTAAAATCATTTTAGTCGTATCGCTAATCGGGAATGTTACCTTTTTTATGAATCAAGAAGGTGATAACAGAAAACAAGAATTGAAGTATGAGTTGTTAAACTCAGCCATTTACCGAGATATAGGTCAACTTGAAGCAACAATACAGTACCAGCTAGATAATAATTGGGAAAATGAAGCTCTTGTTACACAGAAACTAGATGATGCCATCGATTCCATTATTCTAAATCACGCAATGGAAGGAGATAATAATAAGGAAATTCTCCTTTGGAGATTGTATGAATACTTAAATGAGTTTAAGTATGATGAAGAAAGTTTAGATGTTAGCCTGAACGATGAGCAGCGTGCAGATTACATCCATTTGGGTGAGAGGCTGCGTTCTAGTGGATGGATCTATAATGTAGGATATGATACAAGCTGGGACAATTTTGCATCAAAAATAAAGGATTTAGTGACGGAAACATAGATATACATATCATTCAATAATTCTCCTTCATTTAGATTATGATCGAGGTGAACTTTTGGAAGAGGGGGAACGTATTTTGAAAATCGTTAAAGAGGCTGCAATGTATGCTGTCGTCATTTTTGTCTTTAATTTAATTCTGGAACTGCTATTTGATCAGCGTGAGTTTTTTGAGCATTTTGAAAAAAAATTATATTGGAAGTGGGGTATTACTTGTTTCTTCTTATATCCTCATTTTTAATAGTATTGATCATAATGGTTATATCCAGGGTTATTATCAAACTAAAGAGTGGTACTAAATGATGAGTTATAAGTACGCTAGTCTACAGTCCGAAGCTCTAAAATAGCTACCTCTTTTTATTTTTCCAAATAACGGTACATAAAAATGTAATAAGAAATATACACGCCAAAACTAGATTTAAGAATGAAAATTCTCTGTTTATTAGGTAACGAAATAGAAAAATTCCTCCAAATATTACAATTCCGGTAATGCTAACATGCATTAAATTATCGGTTTTTTTCATTCCTCAACACTCTCCCAGAATTAATTGATTAAATCATCCATTTAGCACAGAAGACGCCTTATATTTTATAATAGTGTATATTTAAATCATGTATAGGAAGTTAATGTAACCATAAAATGATTCTCTTTTAAAGATATCTTAGTATGGAAAGTTAATCTTCCTTAGGATGAATAGGGACCGTGTATCGTTACAATCTAAGAAACAAAGATCAGTCGTCGGTAATTATATACAGGTTAAAAGGAGTTTTGTGATGAGAGCTTTTGTAATAGAAGCATACAAGAAAGAGCCTACTTTTATTGATCTCCCCGTACCCAAAATAGGAAATAATGAAGTATTAGTCAAAATACATGCAGCGAGTGTAAACCCACTGGATACAAAAATACGTAAGGGCGAATTGAAGATACTGCTGCATTACGATATGCCATTGACATTAGGAAACGATTTTGCAGGAACAATTATTAAAGTAGGAAAAGGTGTAACAAAATTCAGTGTAGGCGATGAAGTGTATGGTCGTCCACGCTCTAACAAAATCGGCACATTTGCAGAGTATCTTTCAGTTCACGAAAAAGACATTGCGTTAAAACCTAAAAATCTTAGCTTTGAAGAAGCAGCATCGATCCCTTTGGTTGGTCTAACTTCTTACCAGGCACTTCACGATATTTTGAAAGTCAAAAACGGCCAAAAAATCTTAATTCATGCGGGCTCTGGTGGTGTAGGAACATTTGCTATACAACTTGCAAAAGCAATGGGGGCCTATGTTGCAACTACAGCTAATGAGGGTAGCGATTTAGCAAAATCGCTGGGTGCAGATGAAGTCATTAATTATAAAACAGAAAACTTTGAAGACATGATAAAGAATTATGATGCAGTGATTGATAGTATTGGGGGAGCAACATTAGAGAAGTCATTTTAACTGTAAAAAAAGGCGGTAAGATTGTTTCTATCTCTGGTATCCCAAACAGCCGTTTTGCAAAGGAAATGGGACTGGGACTGTTTAAAAGAATGTTATTCTCACTAGCTAGTGCTAAGTTAACTAGTCTAGAAAAAAAGTATGATGTGGAATACACTTTTCTTTTTATGAAGCATAGCGGACAACAATTACGAGTATTAACGGAACTCTTGGAATCAAGGAAGATTAAACCAACGATTGATAAGATATTTACGTTTGAAGAAGCAACAAAAGCAATGGATTATGTGGAAACTGGAAAATCTAAAGGGAAAGTCATCTTATCTATCGTTGGTCAGCAGAGTAATGGTAAGGACGAAGATTTAAAGAAAAGTAAATAAGTTAATCATAGCCACGCCAAACAGGTCGAATACCTTAGTACTTAAGGAATTGGACCTGTTTTTGTTTGGAATTCTTTATACGCCCAAAACTCATAAAGAAGATTTATAAAAGGTACTGATTACTTTATTTCAACACATGAAAAATTCATAATAGATCTATCTATACCTAGTAACTTTCCCACATATTCAAAATTCATCGTTATATTGATGTGTATTAAAACAACTTCGAGGAAACCAAATATTGTAAAAAAACTAAACTGTAGTAAAATATTTATCAGTCCTAGTGACATAAATGTTCCCGTTCCCAAGATTCGAGTGATTCTGTCGTACAACCGGGTTACCATAATAAGTCATGAAAAGAGGAAAAGAAAATTATGAATACAGTACCTAAGATTATTGCTATAGAAGCAGTGTCTGGAGGTGGTAAAACTTCAGTTACCTCAAGGTTGAAACAAGAGTTAAACCATTCCAGAGCTATTTATTTCGATGATTATGATCTGGAAGGACCTGAAGATGTTATAGCTTGGGTTGAACGCGGAGCCGACTGTAACGAGTGGAATCTCGAACCCATAATAAATGATGTAAACAATCTACTAAACTCAAACCCCGTTGATGTGAAATACATATTATTAGACTATCCCTTTTCAAGACTGCACCATGATTTAAAAAACATTGATTTGACTGTTTTTATAGATACACCTCTAGATATAGCAATGGCAAGAAGGTTATTAAGAGATTTTAGGAATACAAATACAGAAGTAATAATAGATGAATTAAATATTTACTTATCCGGTGGGAGAATCGGGTATGAAAGTATGTTAAAGAAGACAAAACCTAATTCGGACTTGATTATTGATGGCTCGTTACACATAGACGATATTATCAGAATTATCCAGCAAAACACAAATTAAATATGAAATAGAAAACTCAAATTCATAGAGTGTTAGTAATTCAACACGGCTCTGCCTGAGAGCATATCATGCATGGAGTTATTTGGCCCTTCTCCGGCAGTGACTGATATTGATTTTATAGGGAAGACATTGTTAAATCGTTGGATAATTAAGAGGGAAAAAGGAGAAATAAATAATGTTTAAATACACAATTGATGATTCTTGTTTTTTGACCTTATTAGAGATTAAAGATGCAGAAAAATTATATGATTTAATTAATAGAAATAGGGATCATATTGGTGAGTGGTTGAAGTTTCCCAGTATTACTTTGAAAGCGGATGATTCAAAAACCTTTATTGAAAGAACACGTATAAGATATGCAAAGGATGAAGGTTACTGGTTAGGGATTTGGGTAGGAGACGAATTAGTAGGTTCTATTGGTTACTTATATTTAGATCAAGAAAACAAAAAAACGGAAATTGGATATTGGCTAGGTAAAGAGTATGAGGGTAAAGGAATCATTACTAAATCTATTAAAGTACTAATAAATTATGCTTTTGAGGAACTACAATTACATAAAATTGAAATAGGAGTGGCTAGAGAGAATACAAGAAGTCGTGCTATTCCTGAAAAATTAGGATTTATACGTGAAGGTGAACTAAGAGATTACGAATATATCAATGGGAAATTTCTCGATAGAGTAATGTATGGATTGAAAGCAGATGAATGGAGAAATGACTGAAACCTCTCGAGGA
Source organism: Paenibacillus sp. Marseille-Q7038 (assembly GCF_965111595.1). Classification (NCBI taxonomy): domain Bacteria; kingdom Bacillati; phylum Bacillota; class Bacilli; order Caryophanales; family Paenibacillaceae; genus Paenibacillus; species Paenibacillus sp. Marseille-Q7038. The sequence goes on from NZ_CBCOOM010000001.1 coordinate 1,354,530, forward strand.
GACGCGTGCTTTTCTGAAGATGAGATAAGGCATCTCAACGATATGATTTTTACCTTACGCCTTTTATCCGCAGGGGTTGTTTTCGTAGGAACGAGAAGTAAAGTCAAATATATTTATATATTACCTTTGCACAGAATCATTGTCATAGTACCATATGTTTACTGATTCCTATAACAATGAATAAACGATTTTAACTGTCTTTATTGAAACTCTTTTCAAAACTTTGAGAAAGATGTGAAAAAATGAGCAGAGAAATATCGGCAAGCAGAGATTTGGTGATTATACTTCACGAGATTTATGGAGTTAACGATCATATTCATTTTTTTAGTGAGATGTTAATAAAAGAAGGTTTTGATGTATTGGTTCCTAATTTAAGTCACAGAGATTCATTTTCTTATGAACAAGAGGAATTTGCTTATCAATATTTTATGAACGAGGTTGGATTCGAAAAATCATTAAGAGAAGTTGAGGAAATAGTAAAAACAAATAAAGCGGAGTATGATCAGATATTTATCATTGGCTTTAGTATTGGGGCAACAATTGCTTGGATGTGTAGTGAATATGATATTAACGGGGTAATCGGATATTACGGATCGAGAATTAGAAATCATAAAGAGATAGAGCCTAGATGTCCTACCTTATTGTTCTTTGCCGATAGAGAAAAGTCATGTAATGTATTGGATTTAGAAACGGATCTTAAGCAAAAGAGGAATACGTTGATAAAGACTATTGAAGCCGAACATGGTTTTATGAATCCATTCTACAAAACTTATAACTTCAAAGAATTTAAGAATTGTGTTGAACTCAGTATAGAATTTCTTAAGCAAATATAAGTAGGAGAATTAAATATGGCAGAAATAATAAAATTATTCGCTGCTTGCATGATCGTGAATGATAATAAAATTTTATTTCAACCCAGATGAATAGATTTGAAAAAGGAATGAATCATGAATTCATTATCAAGATATAGTTGTCTGATTACACGCAATTATAAAGCAGACAGAAGGAAGGTAACATCATTATTAAATTATATGAACTCGAAAGAGCGATAAAGAAAGATAAAATAGAGAGTTGCATTGTATACAAAGAGAATTCAACTGTATTTGAATACTTCAGAAATCGAAAAACGAAAGAAAAACAACACAAAGTAAATTCAATTACAAAAAGTGTTATGTCTGCATTGTATGGAATTGCAATTCAACAGGGGTATATAGAGAATGAGGACGTTTCGATTTCTCATTATTTCAGCGAGATCGATGATATAAAAAAAGGAATTTCAATTAGACATCTGTTAACGATGTCCTCGGGTTTGAGTTGGCCAGGAAATGAAGCTATGATTCCAACAAAAAATTGGGTGAAGTTCATTCTTGAACAGCCTGTTGAATCAGAACCTGGTAAACAAATGAAATATAGTTGTGGTAATTCACATTTACTTAGCGCTATATTGCAGAAGGCTACCCAAATGAACACTGTCGATTTTGCAAAAAAGAACTTATTTTCACCCTTAGGTATTCATGATTTCAATTGGTATGAAGATGCTCAGGGAATTGCAAAAGGCGGATTTGGTTTGACGATGAAAATAGAAGATATGTTGAAATTTGGAGTCTTATATTTACAAAATGGCCAATGGAATTCGAAACAACTGATTCCTGCTGAATGGATAAAAAAATCAACAAATCATAATTTTGTTGCAGAATCCTTGTATGGATATCATTGGTGGATAATGAATAGTAAGGATGTAGATTGTGAAGAAGATAAGACATTCTATGCTATGGGAATGGGAGGGCAGTATATATTTGTTAATCAAAAAAGAAGAATAGTTACTGTATTTACAAGTAACTTATCTGATCATACCTCAAGTCCAATACAGTATTTTGAAAATTATGTTTTGAATAAATAGAGGTTAATAAGTTAGTTAAGGAAGGCATCTTCATTAGATAAACGTTATGATATTTTCATAGTTTTAGTTTATAACTTTTTTAATTAAGGAGTTGTTGTATTGTCATATATAGATAAATTAGTTTCTCAAGCTTTATTGGTTGTTAAAACTATTGGATTAGCGGAAATTACACCTACTATTCTGAGTAATGGCGGTAATCTGATTATTCATTTGGCTCCCCATCCCATTGTTATCCGATTAGCCAATGTCATTACACAGGAAGAAGCAGATACCGCATATAAGAGACTCAATCGGGAATTACAGATAGCAAGGCACCTTCAAATCAAGAATATTCCCGTGTTACTACCTACTGATCTTGTTGATGCAGGACCCCATAATATTAATGATACATGGATGACGCTTTGGAACTATGTACCTCCTGTAGAGTTACAACGACCATCACCGTGTGAAAGCGTTGAACTTGTAAGTAACCTCTCCATAGCAATGAAGGACTTTTCTGACGAACTTCCCGTACTTGGTGTTTGGGAACGGACTAGTCGATCCGCTGCAAGATTAATGAAAAACTCAGACCAGCGTATACAAGCCTTACTTGAAATGTTTCATGATATAGATAAACAGATGCGATTAGAAACAAGTGTTTTAATACCATCCCATGGAGATGCCCATGCTGGAAATTTAATTCCAAGTAAGGAAGGCTGGATTTGGACGGATTTTGAGGATGTATCATTGATGCCCGCTTACTGGGATTTAGCATCATATATTGGCAATCTTGCCTTGTTTAATGGACTTAAAGATCCGACTTTTCGTTACATGTTGAGCAATAAAGAGATCATCGTGGATCCAAAAGCGTTTAGTTTTGCCCTGACCGCCCGGATATTGATGTCTACACTTGGTAATTTAGATTACGCTATCGAAGGTTATGGTAATTTGGAATTTGCTACTAGGCAACTAGAGCTCGCGGGAGATTTCATTAGACAAATAGACCAAGTTACTTGAATAACCTTGTAAGTTAGTGGACTAATAAATGATTAACCTTTTTTATTAATATATGAGAAGTAATAGTTGCCAATATCCTATAACATTGTTTTTCATATGAGGAGGAACAACAATATGTATAGTTCGTACGGAGAACTTTGTACTGAAGTTTATGATCTTAGTAAACCATTGGGCTACTCTGTTGGAGATGTTGCGTTCTATTTAGAACGTTTATCTAATATGAAAGGAAAAGTCCTTGAAGTTGGTTGCGGATCTGGCAGAGTTTTAATCCCGTTACTCCAAGCAGGAATTGACATAGAGGGGTTGGATAATTCTGCTGCAATGCTCACTTCCTGTAGAAGAAGATGTGATGAATTAAACCTTACTGCTGCACTGTATAACAACGAAATGCGTAATTTTTCTTTGGCGAATAAATATGATGCTATTATCATCCCTGGCGGTTCTTTTCAATTAATTGAAGGCCGGGAACAAGCGATCTCCACTTTAAATCATCTATATTCCTATTTGACGCCTAGAGGCAGGTTGATAATGGATCTGTTCATACCCACCGATTTCAATGCAAATTTCACCTCAACAAAGACTTGGAATACCCCTCAGAATGAAGTGATTATCTTAGAAGAGAGACGAACTGAAGTTAATATTTTAGAACAAAGAATCGTGTCGTTATTGAAATATGAAAAATGGAAAGACGGTAATCTAATTCAAACCGAATTACAACGATTACCTTTAAGTTGGTATGGAAACTACGAATTTGACGATTTACTTAATAGACTCGGTTATGAAGAGATTATAAAGTCTGCTAACTATAAGTTTCTAAATAGACCTGTAATTGATGGACAGATGATAACGTATGAAGCTAGAAAAGCCTTAGTATAAATGATGGAAGTCTAAAACTTCATCTAACAATGAATTCGAAATTTCCGTATTCGTTCTTGATCGCTAAAAAGGATTTCTAAGGAGCCTATTCGAGCATCCATTCTATCGGTAAACTGACCACTCAGACCTAAAATCGATAATACGCCGGAAAATAGGAAATGTCAGAGGGAATTGCGTACTCATATTATTTGAGGATGAAGTATTGAATCTTAACGTCATATTTACGCGGCAGGCACCAGGCGAAAAACCCTAGTGAGGTGAGATGAATGAAAAGATGGACCATATTTATATTATTTGTATCATTGTGTATGTTGATGGGATGTAAGTCTTCTACCCTAGAATCGGATAACATTACCGAAAAAGAAGTGGACCAAATATCGATTGAATATATTAATTTTGACAATGAAGAGTACTCTATTATGAAGGCAGCAGGTACAGATCATGTAATGATATTTTCAATAGAGTATAGGAATGTAGACGTAGAGAATATCAATTATTGGATTGATCATTATAAAGATGGAGAGTTTTCCGGAACAATGTTAGATATGGGTTCTCAAATATCAACGGATACGAAAAGTAAGTTATATTTTTCAACTATAAACATGGATACAAAACAAGAATTATGGACCATGGCATTAAGACAAAATGGAAACATCAGTAGCGGAAAGCAGATGAATACCAATATGGATTTTGATAGCACGATAACGGAACCAACAACCCAGAATACTTCAGCGGATTTAAATCAAGTCATTGACTTAGGAATGATGATCAGAAATAAAGATAGGGATTCCTTTGGTTCATACGACGATATGGAGAAAACAATCGAACAGAACAAAGACGTTTACATACTAAGGTGTAAGATTAGCTAGAAAGAGAAGGTGATGATTTTACGTATGAAGAAATTAGTTGTTACTTTTTTATTAGTACCACTAATATTAAGTGGATGTTCATTAAATAAGGGATCCAGTAGTGAAAGCGGTTCAGGCTCAACCAATGAGGAGGCTACTAACCCTACAAATGATACTATTATAACAGGATATATTATTGACAAGGAAAAAGATCGTTTACTGATTGTTGAAGGATTAGATGAGTCAGAATTTAATATCACTCTACAGTCAGTTGATAAAATATTAAAAATCGCTGAACCAAATGCAACTTGGGTTTCCATCGGAGGTATTAAAAACAATGATTTTAACGTTGGTGAACAAGTCAAGGTCACAGTAGATGGAGGAGTAAACACATCGTTTCCTGCGCAAGCATCTGCTAAGAAAGTTGAATTAATTAAATGAACATTATATATGAGAGGTGATCATAATGGTTACCTCTCATATTTTTCAATAAAAAAGTTTTCCTGATGAGAACAGACTCTTGTTGCTAAGTGCAAAGTGTCCCGTAACCCATTAGGGAAGAAATCTATACATAAAGGTATGTTTGAGAGATTAATGAATCATCTAACATCGTATAAACGATAAACGCATTTGACTTTCTCTGCAAGAAGGATAGCGAATTACTTATATAGAAGAAAACCTACAATATCTAAAAAAAGCTCCATGTAATGTTTATATACCTCAGTAACTATTCCCGCGCTGACTTGGGCAATCTTTCCGTCGGACACATCCGTGGGACCAGTTTAACGAAACGATTAAGAACTGTACCACCGTTTTTACATGGAATGGCTACCGACGGCGGGCTATGAGCAAGTGGACGGGGTGGAGTTTCAAATATACGGCGAAAAAAATAGCCTTAACTATATCGAACTTTGGTTTGCGGTTCGCAAGGTGTAATTGAGGAGTAGATGGAATGAGAAGGATATTTTGCCGAGAGAGTTTCGAGCAGCTGTCTATTGGTAGTCACTAAATTCTCCGTTAATGGATTGGATCTGCAGAATGGACAACAAAGAGGGATTAAGGATATGCCTCTTCGGGGTCCTCAAATATTGAAATAATAGGTGAAATCAGCAGTGAACTTAAATGAATGAGGTGCATAATGGATCACAAGATTATTCAAAGTGCGAAAGAATTGTCAGAAAGAGTAATTCGCCAAGCGGGCCTGATTTCGAAAGAGAAATTCAATAATTTTGTAGAGCTAAGATCTAAAGGTGAATTTGGAGATGTGGTTACTGAAGTAGACTACATAACGGAAGAAATTATAATTAAACAAATTCTTGCTGAATTTCCAAAACATCAGATTCGCAGTGAAGAAGCAGGGATCATTGGTTTGGAAAGTGATTGGTTATGGTCAATTGATCCATTAGATGGAACTAATAATTTTGCAATAGGACTGCCAGTCTTTACAACATCAATTACGTTGATGTATAGAAGAGAGCCTGTTCTTGGAGTGGTTTATGAACCATTGACAGATCGATTGTTTGTATCCGTCATAGGTAAAGGAACATCTTGTAACAATCGACCGATACAAATGAGTCCTAGCTCAAATATATCTAAAGGAAATATAGGCTGGATTCAAGGTCATAAAGTGCAAAACGATCGTAGGGCAGTTCATTTAAGACAATTCATTGATGTCAGGTTTAAGAGAATGATGAGGTTGTGGGCACCCACACTTCAATGGTGCATGCTTGCAAAGGGAGACATAGATGGAATCGTTCTGTACAATTCAGAAGGAGACGATCTGTATTCCGGAATCTTAATGGTAAAGGAAGCTGGAGGAATCGTCATAGACTTTGAAGGCAATCCATTTAGCGGAATGAATGAAGAACCTTATATCATTGCTTGTCACCCGGACCATAAACAAGAACTATTAAGAATAGTAAGGGATGGGTTAAATTCATTCGAAAAAGGAACTGGTATCGTTATTGGATAATAGAGCTTAATCAAAAGGATTAAGAAAGAACATAAAAGTCATATTAATCTAAAAAGATGAGGCTTCATATAGTATGGGATATGTTGAATCGTTGAGAGAAATCGTTGGTAATACACCGTTAATTTTGGTTAGACCGAGTATACTGATTCTGAATAAGACGGGTGAGATTTTACTTGTCCGGTATCAAGATAACACATGGGGTGTGCCGGGAGGTTTAATGGAACTAGGGGAATCAGTGGAGGAGTGCGCAAAGAGAGAAGTGGAAGAAGAAATTGGATTACAAATAAAGAATCTTACATTATTCGGTGTATTTTCAGGGAAGGAATTATATACAAAACTAAGAAATGGACATGAATATTATAATATTATTATTGGATATATCTGAACGGACTATGAAGGAGAAATCAAACCCGACGGAGCTGAAGTATTAGAAGCGAAATTCTATAACCTAGCCGCATTGCCTGAAAGAATAGACCCATTTATAAAGAGCAAGATGAGTGAGTATGTAGGAGGAATTCAAAATATATTGAAAGCTTTAGACAATGTCCAATACTTTCGTATGAATAGATGGTGACTTTATACATTTGTTATTCTCGTATATAGCCTTGGTTACTGATACTTCAACGATAATAGCACTTATGCTTTCGATTCTTTTCGTGCAGTAAGACATCGCTTCTTTTAAATTCTCATCGTTTAATCTGTTTGCTATTGTACAGTGAGGAACCCAGTTATTAGGAAGATATGGAGACTCAGCATTCATTCGATATTTTTCAAAGAAACGGTGATGATTAGCATGGAACGTTAAAAGTTCTTCGGAAGGAACAGGGGCAAGGAATAAAATCCCTATATTCAAAAAGGTCCCTATTGAGTTCATAGTGATTGAAAGCTGTTTCTTAGATTCATAAAAGCAGTCAAAATCGCTTATGAACTGATCGATATCTACGTCAGAGTCATAACCTGCTATCGTAATATGAGGTCGTCTATTTTGTACTTCTTCTGCATATTTGGAAACGGCATGATACACAACTCTTTCCAACCTGCTTTATATAGAGCTCTGTATTCTGGTCAAAATGAGCAACTACTCCATACATCTCTATACCCCCCTCAATAACTATAACTCCTGCAATAAAGAAGTATTCAACGGCTCCAATTAGCAATCCTGCCCGTTTAACAACTATAAGCAGAAAATCGAAGTTTGGCGTTCATGTCGGTCTCATTACCGGGTGAATAAAATCAAACTAAATTGAAAAACCAACCGTTAATCCTAATAAGAACGAAAACTTTCCTTAAGCATCCAATATATTTGAAATACAGAAAGATATAGTGAAATTACAAGAGAACAATATAAATTGAAAATCCAGACGGGAGACATTAATCAATGACTGAAGAATTAAACCAGAACATCAATAAGAAATATCAAATCAAAATACTTAAAGCGGAGTACATACAAGTAACTTATTGTATTTATTTAACTATTATGGTCGTGTTCACTTTTGGAATAGATAGTCTGTTAAATGCTTTTTTTGTTATTTTCGTACCTTTATATACCTTACTAAATATAGTGATGCTGTTAATGAAGATTTCAAGGAAAAATAATGTGCTGCAAATCAAAGAAAATGGAATTCAGATCAATCATATTGAATTACCAAAACAGAAAATCGAAAAGATTATTATCCAAGGCTATTTTGTACAGAGTGTCGGCATTAAGTTGTATGGCAGAAAATTTGTTTCAATGAAGTTACATTTTAGATTCAAGGATAATGAAGAAGTTAGCATAGAAGAATTAAAACAGTGGGCGAATATGAACAAGATAAAAGTAACTAATGGAAAAATCTATAGATTGATATAAATATCACTGCTATCAGATAACACAGCATTTCTACATTGGGAATTCGCCCTTGATCGCTAACAGTAGAGTAGAATGACTTTCTAACCAATTTAAACGCCGAGAATACGGAAATGCAATAGGAAATCTTCGTAAGCAATTATGTAAAGGAGAAATTTGATGTTGAATCCAAAACCAGTAATTATTGAAGAATACAATGAAGAATGGCCAAAAGCATTTAAAGTTATAGAATCAGGTTTATCTAACGAGCTTAATCGTCTAGCAATACGAATCGAACATGTTGGAAGTACTTCAGTACCCGGTCTAGCAGCTAAGCCAATTATTGATATTGACGTAGTAATTAAATCTATGGATTACCTGCCAAAAGTAATCCAAAAGTTAGATGTACTAGGATATCTACATGAAGGTGATCTAGGTATTAAGAATAGAGAAGCATTTGCAAGAAGAGACATTTATGTACCCTACAGTAGTGAAGGTAATGAGAAGTATGAACATAATTTATATGTATGCGATGAAGAAAGTGAAGAACTAAATAGGCATATTATATTTCGAGATATATTAAAAAATAATTCTCTACTAGTATCTGAGTATGCAAATTTAAAGATCGAACTGTCCAATAAATTTACAAATAATCGCAAAGCTTATACCGAAGGTAAGACAGAGTTTGTTACGAAGGTAATGAATGAATATATTACGCCATATACCAAAGGATGACTAAATGATTAAAGGAATCTTATTTGATTTAGATGGAACTTTGCGATCGGGATACGTCTTTACTTATTTTTCTTGAAAACCAGTACGATCGTATACATGCTTTTCATAAAGTTGAAAACGCGTTTTTATAGTAGATTTGTTCAATTGGATCAAAAAGGGTTTATCAATAACTTATAGAAGTGATAGGAATAGATTTAAGCTGGCAAGAATTATTAGAGGATTACGTAGATTCATTTCAAAATCATTGCTTTGGTTTTCCAGGGCTATTTGAAATGCTCGGTTGGTATCCATACGCTTATCCTTATCTGGTTTAGTAGGAGTCACACGCAGAGCATGAATGTCCTTTCATGTTTAGGCATGTTAGAATAGGAAGGATAATGAGTACATAAGGCATGGAGAAAAGGCAGGGAGCAATCTATGAAACCTAAACTTAATGATGTTGCAAAATTAGCTGGAGTTTCACCGACAACGGTTTCTCGGGTGCTTAATAATCGGGGCTATATTAGTCAGGAAACGAAAGATCGAGTTCAGGAAGCGATGCAGCAACTGAATTATTTTCCTAATGACGTTGCCAGATCACTATTTAGTAAACGAACGAATTTAATTGGTTTAATCATACCAACAACAAGTAACCCTTTCTTTGGAGAGCTAACTTTTCATATTGAGAATATTTGTGCGTCCCTTGGCTATAAACTGCTGATCTGTAACAGCTTGAATCAGCTAGATAAAGAAGAAGCTTATGTAGATATGCTGATGCGCAATCAAGTGGATGGTATTATCGTAGGAACTCATAACCGAGGTATTGTAAATTATGATCAGAAAAATATAGCGGTCGTTGCGATTGATCGCTTCTTATCGGATACTATTCCTGTTGTTGGATCAGATAATTACATGGGTGGGAAAATGGCCTCAGAGCTGCTAATTGATAAGGGATGCAAGCATATCTTGCACATTAATGGACCTGTGGAGTTGGAAACACCGGCAAGCTTACGAAGAAAAGCTTATGAAGATGTGATGGAGCAGCATGGCCGAGAGGCAATTACCTATGAAGTGCATGACCCTTTCCATCAACAAAACCATTATGAACCCATTCAACGCCTACTGGGTGAGCACCCTGAAGTAGATGGACTGTTTGCGAGTAATGATTTGGTGGCAGCGTCATTTATTGCTCAAGCAAGAAAACGTGGCAAACGTGTTCCTGAGGATATTCGGGTAATTGGCTATGACGGTACGGAAACGACACGTAACTTACTCCCTGAACTAACAACGATTCAGCAGCCTATTCAGGAGATTGCAAGATCTGCAGTCGAGTTGCTGATCAAAGAAATTGAAGGGGAATTCAGTGATCTGCCGCGAGAAACCTATCTACCTGTGAAGCTTATTGAAGCTAGTACAGTATAGAACAAAGTCCATACCTAATAGTAAGGTGTTATAAGAAGACGATATCGTCAATAAAAAAGTGATAAAAGGAGTTCACTCCTTTTTCTTTTTAAATAGTATGTCAATCGGTTGACATATGAAAGCGGTTGACATATAATCATTTTGTAAGCGTTAACGTGTTTACATTCACATTAAATGTTCAACTTAGAGGAGCGTTCGATATGAGACATTCAAAGAGCATGTACTGGAAACTAAGCGCCTATTTCTTCTTTTTCTTCTTCACATGGTCAGCAAGTTATTCATTGTTTTCGATTTGGCTCGGGCAAGAAATCAATCTGAATGGTACTGAAACAGGTATTATCTTTACTGTAAACGCTATCTTTGCTTTATGCATGCAACCGCTTTATGGCTTTATCTCTGATAAAATTGGACTTAAAAAGCATATTCTATTTTTAATTAGTGGTTTGCTCTTAATCGTTGGTCCTTTCTATATTTTTGTTTATGGGCCATTACTACAGTACAATGTATTTCTTGGCGCCATTGTAGGCGGATTATACTTAGGTGTAGCTTTCTTGGCAGGGATCGGAGCTATCGAATCTTATGTTGAGAAAGTCAGTCGCAAATATGACTTTGAATATGGCAAATCTCGTATGTGGGGCTCACTAGGTTGGGCAGCAGCAACCTTCTTTGCTGGACAGTTCTTTAATATCAACCCAAACATTAACTTCTGGATTGCATCGGTATCAGCTGTCATTTTGTTTATCATCATGATGTCCATTAAAGTTGAGATGACAGAATCCGAGATGGAACAGGCTGAGTCTATAAACTTTAGGGAAGTCGGCAATTTGTTTACAGACAAGCATTTCTGGTTCTTCATTATATATGTCTTTGGTGTTACGTGTATCTACAGTGTGTATGATCAGCAGTTTCCGATTTTCTTTTCATCAGCATTCGCAAGCGTTGCATTAGGCAATCAGGTGTACGGTTATTTAAATTCCTTCCAAGTGTTCTTGGAAGCAGGGATGATGTTCTTAGCTCCGTTTGTTGTCAACAAAATTGGCGCGAAGAGAGGTCTGATATTGGCAGGGTTTTTAATGTCATTCCGTATCGTGGGCTCCGGCTTAGTTATTGGTCCTTACGGTATCTCCGCTATGAAATTGATTCACGCATTGGAACTGCCAATCATGCTGATCTCCGTGTTCAAGTATTTGGCCGCTAATTTTGATACGCGTCTGTCATCGATTTTGTATCTGGTAGGCTTTCAGTTTACGAGTCAGGTAGGAGCTTCGATCCTTTCCCCAATTGCGGGTGCGCTTTATGATAGTAGAGGGTTTGAGAACACTTACTTGATTATGGGTATAATGGTATTTGCCTTTACGACAATCTCAATCTTCACCTTAAAAAAAGATCCGAAAAAGCCGAATAATCTGGATCCACAGACTCAATCTAGTTCAAATATGGAAATAGCATAGGAGGAAGACATATGAACACATATCAGAACAATACGAAGCAAGCAGAGGAAGCCTTGAAACAGGCAGAAGCGAAAATGAACAAGCGTTATCGATTAGGTTATCATATTATGGCGCCAGCAAATTGGGTTAACGATCCGAATGGATTAGTTCAATATAAAGGAGAATATCACGCTTTTTATCAGCATCATCCGTACGACGAGAACTGGGGACCCATGCACTGGGGCCATGTTAAGAGTAAAGACCTTGTACATTGGGAGCATTGCCCAATTGCATTAGCGCCTGGAGATGCATGTGATCTTGATGGCTGCTTCTCCGGAAGTGCGGTAGATAATAACGGCGAACTGACACTCATCTATACCGGGCATCACTATATTGATCAACCAAACGACATCTTTTTTCAAAATCAAAATGTGGCCGTGAGCACAGATGGCATTCATTTTACAAAAATAGAACAGAATCCTGTTATCGCTGAGCCTCCGGCTGACAGCTCTCAACATTTCCGTGATCCAAAGGTATGGAAACATGAGGATACATGGTACATGATCTTAGGCAACAGTACAAAAGAAGGGGAGCCGCGTGTTATTTTGTATACTTCTTCTGATCTTAGAAAGTGGACCTATCATGGTGTGCTTCTGCAGGGAGACAAGGATATGGGCTTCATGTGGGAGTGCCCGGACTTCTTTGAACTGGGCGGCAAACATGTATTTATATTCTCCCCGCAAGGTATTGATGCTGACGGAGATAAGTACAATAACTTATTCCAAACGGGGTACTATGTCGGTGAATATGATTATGATACGAATGATTATAAACATGGCGAGTTTATAGAACTTGATAACGGTCATGACTTTTATGCAGTTCAAACCTTCCTAGATGAGCAAGGTCGGCGTATTGCGATCGGTTGGATGGATATGTGGGAATCGGATATGCCGACAAAAGCAGATGGTTGGTGCGGTGCGCTGACGATTCCACGTGTACTTACACTCGGTGAGAATAACAAAGTCCTCATGAACCCGGTTGATGAAATGAAGCTGCTTCGTCAAAGTGAACATGCCGCCCTTCAAGATCAAGTTGTTTCTGGAAGCTCACTGACGGAAGTTGAAGCCGATCTGCTAGAAGTGAAAGTTGTGTTCGACTTGATGAAGACAAGTGCGGATCTCGTAGGTTTGAAGCTTCGTGGTACGGATCATGAGGAAACAGTGATCACTTATTCAATCCCGGATCAGAAGCTTATGCTTGATTGTACTAACTCAGGCAAGAAGACAGATGGCGTTCGTCGTACAGCCTTAAGTGCTGATGGTCAGCTGACATTGCATGTATATGTGGATCGCTCATCGATTGAATTGTTTGCGAATGAAGGACAAGCTACGATGACAAGTCGTATTTATCCGAGTGACAAGCTATTAGGCATTGAACTTGTAACTGAAGGCGGAGAGGCCAAGGTGAATGGATTAACCTATTGGAAATTGAAAGATATTTGGCAAGCTGAATAACGTTAAAAAGACTGCTTTTGAGCCATTACAATGACTCGGAAGTGGTCTTTTTTCTATGCGAACATGCAGATTTCTGCCTATTATTTTATAGAGTTAAACCATATTTTATTCATTCTGAAGGCAAAATTCTAAAACATTTATCGAAGGGATACGTTTAAAGCTATGTAAGGATAAATAATAATAGAGGGATTGAAACAGACATGGACAGAAAGTAGTGATCAAATGAAATCTTACGCCATTATTACAGACATCCACGGAAACGCCTCTGCTTTAGCAGCATACAAATTCCATATGATAATACGGATTTTTTGAATTCATACGAAAAGCTTAAAGTTCCAGACAGGGAATTCATATTGAAGATATTTCATGGAGTTCAATCATTCTGAAACAAATTTCTCGAACATAGAATTGACGATGACCTTATAAGTAATTCAGACGTGAAAGTGAAGATATCATGGGGGGTGTTCCATATGAATTGGGTAAAACATCAAGATCCAAATAATAAATACGGTGCCAGGTTTACTTTTGGAGATAAAGATATACCCCTTCCAGAGACAGCCATTATATCCGTAACACGCGGAGAGAAATTTAACATTTTCAGAACCATTATTAATGGGATTGTGAATGAGTTTATAAAGAAACAGCTGATTAAGAATGACAATTTATTATATGCAGAACTTTCCGGACAACTTCAGGGGGGAATTGGTCAGACCGTTACGGTATGGAAAGATGGAAAATCAATGAATAGTTTTAGAACTAGAGGTTCTCACAAATTTGCGGAGAGATTTTTCTCATGGGTTTTTTATAGTGGAAAGGTGCAAGCTTATTTTCTAACCTGGAGAATCAATCATATTCCTGCTGATCATGAAATCGAAGAAAACATAAAGAAATATGGAAAATATTTTAACGGAGGGAAATTGGTTAGACAAGCTCAAAAACCGCCCAAAACACCTAATGAGTAATGAACATCCATTTTGTGTTTCAGTTAAGTACTGGCCCTATAAAAAGGGGGGAGAGATTTTGTATCACGTAAAACGACTCCTGTATGTTGTTATTGTATTAACTTTGACTTTATTAAATACAGGAGAAGCATTCGCCGAAAGCTATCCTCGTGCAATCGCTTTGAATAACTCCTTGTACTTAGTTTCTGATGTAGAGATAGATATAAACAACATTGGCAAGGAGATTCGGAAGATTGAACACCAAAGAGTTCCCATGCCAAAGAACAACGGTGAAGCAAATGATACACCTGTCGGAAGTCTGATTTTTGAAATTAAGGATACTAATACTCGAGATGCGGTAGCGGTTAGGCTGAATGATAAGTTTTACATCGCATCTCAAAAAAGTTCAATACAAGGTGCTATTATTAACGGAAAGACGTTACTAACGCTTTCTATTATCAGTTTTACGGTTCTTATAGTTGTTGTGATTAGGATGAGAAGTAGAAAGCATTAATTTGAGGTTGTAACAATAATACTGCTGATAAGAGAGGGATATTCTATGATAAGAAAAATACTCATTAGTATAACGACGTTTCTATACTTATCCATTCTCATAGCATGTCAATCAAGTCAAAGTGCCGAGCCAAATGATATAGGTAATCAAATAGAGAGCAACTTGGTAACGTTCATGGATAACAATAGTGATCTTCCATTAAGTAACCCAGCTACCTATATCCAGGACAATCAAGATTTATATGATGAGATACTAGCATCCGGAGATAAGGGTTTGGAATATTTGCTTAACGAGCTTAAGGATAGTAAGGAAAATGGATTGAAGGAATGGATCATGGCGAAAGCATGTGAAGATATATTAAAGGATGAAAGGCAGATAGAAGGCTGGAGTACAGGAAAAGAATGGCTTAACAAATACGAAAGTCAGGATGAGGGAGAAGAACATTGATTAGAAACAAAATTCAATTAATTCTAGATAGTCTACAGGATGAGGAATTAGAAAGAGTTTATTATTCTCTTCAATTTGTTCAAAAGAAATATCTATTCAGAAAACGTATGAATGAAAAAGGTGTGGAAATATCTGAATTGTTTCTAGAAGAAGCAGAATTAATTATTGATCTTTGGGATAAAACATTTACTCAAAACATCCCTGATGAATTAAAAGAAGTTATACATTATAGTCAATATAAGTGGCATATTTTCAGTTATGAACAACAAGATTGTATGAAAGATGTTGCCGCAAGAAGAGCTTTTAATCATGAAGTGAAAGATGAATTATACGTGATGTATCAAAATAAGCCTGATGTACTGGTTTACAGTAATGCAGGAAGTGTAATCGCAGAGGATTTTGACCAAGAGCAGGATATATATATTTTTGATAGAAGTTTGTCTTGGACATATGTAAATACCCACGAATCTATGTGTGGACCATACTTTTATAAATTGAAATGATCATATCATGTTGAAATCAGGATATGAATGCTACTTTTCGCTTGTGATAATAATGAAAAAGCGCACTTAATAAGTGTGTTTTTTTAATTTTAGAGAAGATGAAAAATAGTAAACTCTACATCGGCTACATGATATGCAGTTAAGAGTGAAGTTCTGTTTAACTTCGGTTATCGTCATGGTTCTCTCTGTTTCACTTCAAAAAAGGAAACTAATTACATTTGTTAGACGTCTATACTGATGCAACATAAATAAAAATCACCCAAGGGGGTTATCTATTGAAACGCAAATCATTTTTCCTCACTTTCTTCGCTTTATTTTTTGTAGTGTCATCGGTACAAGTATCAGCCGCACCTAATCAATCGTTGTAAATGATAAGACCGTTAAGACGGACGTTGCTCCTTATGTTCAAAATGGCACTACTTATGTTCCGCTTAGAAGTATTGAACAGATTGAAGGACTGTCCATAAAAAGCTGGAACAACAAAACAAAAACACTTGTAATCGCTGATCCTAGTCAACAAATAACGTTTCGTGTAAATAAGCAAAATCAATCAGATTCACCGCAAATTAGAAATAATCGCGTCATGGTTCCCATTCGATTTATAGCTGAAAATTTTAATAGTGATGTAGCTTGGAATCCAAATTCAAAAACGGTTCAAATAGCAAAGATAAATGACAAGATAAAAGCGAATTTGAAATCGGAGGACTTAACTAAAGCCCGTGTTGCAGCCATTCAAATTCCGAAACTCTCTACTCTTAAAGAACTTATTTCAGAAGAAAGTAGCGCAGGCTCTTTACAATTGTTTTTTCCTGAAGGAGAATCGAATTCATTTATTATGATCGAAAATGGTGTTATCGATCATTACCTGGTTAAAACAAATGCAGCTTGGCATACATGGAGTGGGAAAACGGGTGGAAAGCAAAATGAAATTTGGTTTCTAACAAATACCGGCATATCAAGTGAAGTAGGGCAACGGCCTAAAATCAAGGATCGCTTATTTTTTTATAACATCTCTACACATTCAGGGCAGTCTCAATATGGATACATCTCCCCCAATGGTGAAGAGACGATACTTGGCAGCAAAGATATGGCTAGCTTAAACGATTTATATCCAATTGAGGCTGAAGGCAAAGCAGACTAAATGAAAGAGGCAGTATGGAGCTTAATCGTTCTATACTGTCTCTTCATGTTGCGCTGAACTAAAATTTTAGAAGTGGGATGGTAGAATTGACCCGTAAAATTATCGTCCCCATTTGGAGCAAGGTACATCTATTTACAGTGTAAGCTCGTTGAAAGGCTATCGCCTTTTAGCAGAAAAATGTATAATATTGGAATGGGGATGCCGATTGAATGTCACCTTGTGAATCTCAAACATGTATCAGAAATATTCCATACAAAAGGTGGCCAGCGTGAAGAAACTGACTGTTATAGGTATCCTCATCGTTCTAACAACCATAGCAATTGTTCTTGTGCTCCATTTGTATCCTAAGGAAGTAAATATAAACATACAAGGTATAAAATACAGATTAGGAAAGGAACAGGCAGGATCTGAGAAACTGGTAGATGTAAAGATTGAAGGGAAGTTATACAAGCATATCTCTGGTGAAAGAAGATTTGAAGGAACGATAGACATTGAGGGTGAGGAAATTCCAGTTCCACCGGATCAGAGAAAGTTGGATATATTAATAGCAAACGATGGGTGGGGTGCAATTACTTATCCCTATTTTACATCCAGTAAGAAGAATGATGTGGTAGACAGTACAAATATTCATCCCTATGGGTCACTCTTTATAAATAGCGATTTCAGTAAGGTAACTATTTTATTATCAGATCAAAATGGAAATGAGTCAGATGGAAATATAGGCGAGTCATGGAATAATGAAAGTGGGTACATGATTACGGCCCCAGCAAGTAACCGGGTAGATGCTATTCGTCTATCAAATGAGCTAATGAAACCGTTTTTAAAAGGATTAATATTAAAGTGAGCTACATCGGTATGAGGTATAACATGAACACAAACATCAAATAACAACAGTTTGACTATCAAAACAATACTTGGAGGTCACATTATGAAAGAACTAGCTAAAGAAATTTATGAAGTATCGCATTTGACTGGAGAATTTCTATTAAGATCAGGGAAAGTCTCTAACGAATATTTCGATAAGTATTTATTTGAGGCAAAACCTGAGTTGTTATCCAAAATTGCATCAGAGCTTGAAAAATTGATTCCTCAAGGAACTGAAGTGCTTGCAGGACTTGAACTAGGTGGTGTACCGGTAGCAACGGCTCTCTCCTTGAAATCAGGTATTCCCGCAGCGTTTGTAAGAAAAAAGGCTAAAGCCTATGGTACCTGTAAATTAGCTGAAGGTGTCGATGTGAAGGGAAAGCGAATTTGTATTGTGGAAGATGTGGTAACCACAGGTGGCCAAGTGATATTAAGTGCTAAGGACTTAAGAGAAGCCGGGGCAATTGTCACTGATGTTGTGATTGTCATAGAAAGAGACATAGAAGGTAGAAAGAGATTAGAAGCAGAAGGACTTACATTACATTCCTTATTTAAGATGGAAGAGTTAATGGAGGCAGCTCAAGTTAGTAGTAACTCTAATTGAAAAGGAGAAGGAATGAATGTATGTATGTCTACAGAAGTCTTGAAGATAAAGACTTGAAAACAATTTCTGCATTTCCACAATCGGAAGAAGAATTGAAATATATTAGCCCACGGTTTAATTACCCTTTAACACCGAATCAAATCGTAGATTTATTGAAGGATAGGTTAGAAGCAACTGTCATCATAGAGCAAGCAACAGATGAGGTGATTGGTTACGCGAATATATATGGATATGACGTAGAAAAAAGGATCTGTTGGCTCGGTAATGTGATTGTGTCCCCTAAGTATAGGGGACAAGGTGCATCTGCATATCTACTTAATGTCATGCTTGAAAAAGCTAAACATGATTTAGGAGTGAGAACGATACGATTAGCTTGTCATCATACGAATTCAAGAGGGTTAGCATTTTATTCAAAGTATGGATTCAAACCCTATGATATGAAAATTACCAATATAGACGATAAGAGAATAATCTCAATCCATATGAGTAAGGAACTTATTTGAAAGCAAATCCTAGTAAAGGGTGATTCCAATAGAAGTAGTACAGATAAAACCTATAAATAAATACACAGTTGAAGAACAGAAGAAACTTGGGGAATTTGGATATGTTACAGACTCTAAATATAGAGTAAGTAAAATTGAAACGGAAGCAAAAACAGTGATCGAGATCGAATTAGTTGAACTTGAGAACAAACTTTATAAAACATATATAAATAGTGAAGAAGATTATGAGCGTTATAGTAAGCTCGCTTCAATGGGATATTCATTAGGGGCATACATAGGTAGTGGTTTGGTTGGGGTAGTAATAGCTGAGGAGATGCAATGGAATAATACATTATTGATTTGGCACTTCCAAGTCGCAGAAGACTATAGAAGGAAGTCTATTGGAAAGCAGCTAATAAATGAATTAACGAGTCTTGCTAAGGCGAACAGAATTAGAGCAATCAATTTGGAAACACAAAATACCAATGTGGATGCTATAAGCTTTTATAGAAAATGCGGATTTGAGATAGAAGGAGTTGATCTGTCTTATTATACAAACAATGACGCTCTAGATGGAGAAGTCGCCATATTCATGAAGTGTAAGATAGGGTGAACAGAAGAAAACATCTTTTGTATTCATACAATAATAGCATTTTAGATTATCGATTAAACAGTCTGCTTTCGAGGAGGATACAAGATGTTGAACCATAAAGGGACTCTGCCACTAGAAACGAAACATTTATTGTTACGGCGATTTGCAGCGGATGACTTGGAATCAGTATATAAGAACATGACCAGCGATCCTGACATGACAAAATATTTAGCATGGGATGTACATCATTCATCTGACGAAACAGAAATATTACTACAGAAATGGGTATCTGGATATACCAATCCTGAATTCTATCGATGGGCTATAGTGTTTGATAATGAAGTGATTGGATCCATCCATTTCCCTGAGTTATCTAATAAACATTCGAAGTGTGAGATTGGCTATTATATCGGCTCAAAGTGGTGGGGGAAAGGATTTACTACTGAAGCTGCTCAAGAGATCGCAAGGTATGCTTTCGAAGATATAAATGCTCATAAGTTAAAGGCATGGCATCATTCGGATAATATTGCGTCAGGTCTTGTGCTGCAGAAGCTTGGAATGGTTCTAGAGGGAGAATGTAAACAAGAGATGATACTAAAAGACGGTACGTATAGTGATATCAAAGAATATGGGTTGCTGAAAGATACTTGGAATGATCTTCATCGATAACAATCACTAGGGTATATTAAGCTCTTAAATGTTATGGGCGGGATTGGAATCTACTTATCTCTTCTAACAACCTGTATTCGTTATAAGATTGTTGTATGTTCTAGGGGTGACTATTGATGATAAGAACTGCTAATAAGGAAGATATTGATCAACTCATTCGGTTGAGATGGGATTTCACAATGGAATATGATGTTGACGGCAAACTTAAAAATGAAAAATATGATGATTTTTACAATGAATGCAGAGCATTTTTATTAGATGTATTTCAAAGTCGTCAATGGTACGTTTGGATTGCTGAAGAAGACGGAATTATTGTATCAAATATATACATAGCGCTTATACACAAAGTCCCAAGACCAGGAAGAATCACGTATCCCTTTGCTTATATGACGAATGTCTATACAAAACCAGATTATCGGGGGAAAGGCATCGGTAGTAACTTAATATCGCATATCAATGATTGGGCAAAAGAGAGCAAATATGAATTTATTATCGTATGGCCAAGTGATGAAGGTGTGGATTTTTATAAAAGGCATGGATACCAGCATTGTAAGGAACCAATGGAACACATGTTTTCTGAATAACGCTTGGAGGGGCATTAGAATAAAATCGAGCTCCAGCCCACATTGAATCTATACTAAATCTTTCCTACAAAGAAAGGAGTAAAGTATGATACGCTTTTGGATCACCTCCTTACTTTTATTGATAAATATCGGATGTTCAAATACTACACCTGCTGAGGAATTGACTTGAATTGAACCTGAGCAAGCTTCTGATATTTTATTTCACGATCATTCTGGCCGGGCCACAGTAATTTATATTCTACTATAGGCATTGATGTTGTTATATGGATGAATGATCTTGACCCAGATAAAGAATATGAAATTTCACTTGTTCATACCGATGAGCACGATGGAGTATTATTTGGTCCTAGAGAAAAACTAGATATGAAACTAGGAAGTATAGAAGAGGAAACTAAACTCAGACCGAACAGTAATGGTGAGCTTTATGTATCGATGTTAAACCCTAAGAGATTATTTGAAGGTGCGGAGACAATGCGAATTGAAGTCATGACTTTCGGCCAAAAAGAAGTACTGAAATCGTATCCTTTTCAATTATCAGACATGAATTAAGCAATAAGGGGGGAAGTTGCAGAGTGATCTATGATTTACAAGGGCAAGCCAATATGTCACCTGTTGTGGGCTTGTTATATTCCGCTGTAAAAGAGAACAGCCAACGACTTATGTCCATTACTGACGGCATGTCACAGATTACATAGGACCTGACCATAAAACAAATAGCACTTCTCAGCTTATCAAACATATTACCTATGTTGATCTAAATTGGATTTATAGAATAAAGAAACAAGCACTCCCTCCGTCATTATCAGAACAATATGGTCCCATGATCGATAAAAATAATAAGCTTCCTATGGTTAAGGGGGTGTCGTTGAACACACTAATGTATAACTATGAAAACGTACTACATATGTTGGAAGATGCATGTACACAATTAATCGATGCGGATCTAGACAAAGTTGTTAATTTTGGTCATGAAAAAGAGAAGCAAGCAACAATACGATGGGGTATATGGCATATAGCTGACCATAGCCGCTATCACAGGCTCATATTAATCAGCTTCGAAAATGGTTCATACCCAAATCATTTGAACTAGGAAGGAGAATGGTAAGAGAATGAAGCAGAATAGTGATAAAGAACGAAAAATTGCCATTGTAACGGGTGCTTCTCGTCTTCAGGGAATTGGTGCATCGGTATGCTTAGCCTTAGCGAGCAAAGGAATGGATGTGTTTTTCACCTATTGGTCCGATTATGATCGGGATATGCCATGGGGCATTAAATCAAATGAACCTCAATTACTACATAATCAGATTATAGAATACGGTGTGCGCTGTGAGAAACTAGAAATCAACCTAGCAGATCCATTAGCATCTGCTAAACTCTTAGATGCTGTTGAGGACAAATTAGGGAAGCCGCATATTCTAATTAACAATGCTACCTATTCCGTTGATGTTGGTCACGATGCTTTAACTGCTGAAATAATAGATAAGCATTATGAAGTGAATATACGTGGAACCATGTTACTAAGTGCGACATTTGCTAATCGTTTTAGCTATTCAAGTGGAGGGCGAATTATTAATTTAACTTCTGGTCAATCGCTGGGGCCGATGGTTGGGAATATAGCGTATGCTACCACAAAAGGAGCAATAGATACATTTACTTTAACTTTATCAGCGGAAGTGGCTTCGAAAGGGATTACAGTAAACGCGGTAAATCCGGGTCCGACAGATACAGGATGGATGACGGATGAGGTAAAAGAAATGATTTTGTTAAAATCTCCAACGGGCAGAATCGGCATGCCGTTATATACGGCAAGATTAATCACTTTTCTCGCAAGTGACGAAGCGGAATGGATTACCGGACAAATCATTCACTCCGAAGGTGGATTCCAACGAGGTTGAAGAGGAAAGACATAGCTTTTAATTTCACACAAAACTTTTTTCGGAAATCGAGGGTTAATGATACGGGAGGGTTTAGATGAAGGACATTCAAGCTGTGTTTATCGACCGTGATGGGACAATAGGTGGTACAGGTCATTTTGTACATCCAAGTAACTTTAAACAGTATGAAGGTGCTCAGGAAGCGATCAACCGGTTGAAGCAAGCAGGGTACAAGGTGTTTGCTTTTACTAATCAGCATAGAATCTCACGCAGTGAAGCAACAATAGAAGAATTCAGACTTGAATTCGAAAATTACGGATTTGATGATTCTTATATCTGTCCTCATAGTGAACAGGATCAGTGTAATTGTAGGAAACCTAAACCTGGTATGTTGCAAGATGCGGCCTTAAAGCATCAATTAGACTTATCTAGGTGTGTAGTGATTGGTGATGTAGGGGAAACAGATATGCTAGCAGCTCATGCAGTGGGGGCAACTAAAATTCTGGTGAAAACGGGTTGGGGTGAATCATCTCTGTCAGATTACAGACATAAATGGCAAGAAGCCGAACCAGATTATATAGCGGAGCATATGAATGATGCAGTGGAATGGATACTAAATATGCGTAACTAATAAACTCTTGAAGGAGTTATATCTTTGAAGAAATATACCGAAATCGGAATCGGGAATACTTGGTTTGTTAGAACAGAGATTGAACACGACGATGGATCGGAGAGTGAAGTGAAAGGATTCATAAAACCGTTCAAAATGAAATCGGTATATCTTCGGGTTTGGATGGGTACGAACGTCTTGATCCTAGATACCAAGGAAGGCATGAAGTTAGCTAAGAAGGATAGAAGAAAATTCAAATTAATGATTGGATTCTCTGGATTATAGGAATGCTCCATCACACAAAAATCGTAATATATAGAAACCGATAAAACTAGGAGCCGAAATGGATGAGGAAAATTTTTATCGTAGGAATTGTTGCTAGCGGTAAAACAACGCTAGCAAAGCAATTATCAAAGGACATGAATATATCTTGGTATGAACTGGATTCTATCGTTTATCACCAGACAGCAGATCTTAGGGTTAAACGAACACCCGATGAGCAGCTTGAGGTAATTATGGATATTGACCGAAGAGGACCCTGGATATTAGAAGGTATAGATAGAGAATCATATCGTAGTGTATTTGACATGGCTGATACTATTATTTTTCTTGATCCTCCATTATGGAAGCGTAAGATCAGGATTTTTACTAGGTTCCTAAAACAGAAACTACATATTGAACAGTGCCATTACAAAGCAGATCTAGCCATGTTAAAGATGATGTATAAATGGACAAGAGATTTCGAGAAAAATAGAGATGTTTTTGAAGCAAATGTAAGCTTATATAATCATAAACTTATCAGATTAACGGATACTAAAGATTATAAACAGCTTATAACAATGGATTTGTGCTAGGCAATCTTGCTATATGGGAGTTGGCTTATGAATATCGTTCTGATAGGTATGTCTGGAGCTGGTAAAAGTACCTTAGGAGTATTACTCGCAAAAGCGTTAGGAATGAATTATATAGACACGGATATTGTCATACAAAATCAGGATGGCAGGTTATTACAAGATATCCTTGCTGAGGATGGTATCTCTACCTTTATGGAGATCGAAGAGTTGGTTGTGTCTGAGTTAGAACTAGAAAATTGCATCATATCTACCGGTGGAAGTGTTATATATTCCGAAAAAGCCATGAATGTCCTTAAACAAGGTGGACAGATTATTTATTTACAACTTCCCTATGAAGAAGTGGAAAGAAGACTAAGTGATATAACAAATAGAGGAATTGTGATAAAGGAAGGGAAATGTCTGAAGGATGTTTTTGAAGAAAGGGTTCCTTTGTATATCAGGTATAGTGATACAATTCTGGATTGCTCAAATAAAAGTATAGAAGATTGTGTAAGTGAATTAATTGGGATCATTCATGAATAACGCTGTGACCTAAATAAGGGTTTAACTTTGAATCAATTGACCGGGGGAATAACGAATGAAGCATTTTTTAACATTAAGGGATTTAAATCAAGAAGAAATATTAGAACTATTTAATATGACAGACCAAATAAAAAACGGGGATTCCAAAAGGGTTTTAGAAGGGAAGACGTTCGCTTTATTCTTTCCGAATACGAGTATAAGGACCAGGATAACATTTGAAAAAGGAATCAAAGAGCTTGGCGGGGAATGTATTCTTTTCCCTCCAGAGTCACTGGACAAAAAGGAGAAACTCTCGGATGTAATAAGATATCTGAATCAGTGGATCGATGGAGTGATCATCCGTCACCCTAGTTTTGTGGTTATGAATGATTTAGCGGAACATGCAAGAATCCCTATTATTAATGCAATGTCATCAGAAAATCATCCATGTGAAATTGTTGCTGATCTATATTCCATCCGAAATATGAAGCCTAACTTTCAAGAGCTTACCTTCACCTTTGTCGGTCCGCAGGGGAATATTCTAAATTCATGGATCGAGATAGCAAGCGTATTTGATCTTACGTTACAGCACGTTTGCAGCCCAGAAAATAGGGTCCGTATGGACGAACAGAATTATCAGTTTTCAGTGGAGCTTGAAGATAAACTCGTGGGTAGTGATGTTGTTCTTACTGATTCGCTTCCTCCCGAATTCCAAACCGATGATTATATTGAAAAATATCAAATAAATCTAGAAAGAATGCTACTTACGAATCAAGGTGCGCTTCTCAATCCTTGTCCCCCCTTCGATCGAAATCAAGAAGTGAGTGAAGATGTAATGCAGTCTGATTACTTTGTCGGGCATTCTTTTAAGAAAAATTTGTTATATGTTCAACAAGCCATTATCATTCGTTCTTTGGGTTTACCCGTAGAAAACAATAAATGATTGTTATAAGGAAGGACAACGCCAATTTAAGAAAGAAGTGAGATCATATGAATATTTTATTTTTATGTACTGACAACTATACTCGCAGCGTTATTGCAGAGTTTTTCGCAAAGAATTATCTGAATACGAATCACATTACTGATATCACCGTTGCTTCGGCTGGGGTTAGGGCCAGTAGTGATATCAGCAGCTATTCAGACCTTCATTTTCAGGTGATGAGAGATATGGACATTGATGTTTCGCAGTGTAAGAGAACACAATTCGGAGAAAAGTCATTCGAGGATTATGATTTTATTATTGGGATGAGTGAATTACATAGAGACTTTGTAAGAAATGAGTACAATCGAGACATTTATCTGTTTAATGAAGTTTATAAAAGTCAAAATACTCCTGTAAACATAGGGGCTCCTGATGAGGAAGGTTTTGAAGAGAAGATGAGGGAATTAATCCAATATTTCAATAACGCTGTACCTGTTGTGATAAAAAATTTAAAGAATTATCAGAATTAGGGGCAAAAGCAAAGGAAGTCAGATAAGCAATTGTTAGCTTGCACGTCATTGAACCTCTAACTCAGGAGAAAAAGAAAGGTGGTTGCTGCTTGAGTAAACGCTCAGAAAGTATTGTTTTATCCATTCTCGCGTTTCTCATCCTTAGTGGACTTATCATATCAGAGATAAATTCACGCACATCATTTAAAGAACTAGTTATAGATCAGATTGGTGACTCACATGGTTCACAAGAAATCTTTTCGATATATATTACAGAGGGGGAAGGTATTTTACATAATACATCAATTGAGATAACGGACCTGGAAACCATAAATAAGGTAATGAATGTTTTTGCGGAGCTCAAATTGAAGAGAACCAACAGCGAAAATCCTATTTTTCAGGATAAATATTACAGAGTAAGGATTCAACCAGATAACGGCCCAACGCTTAGTGTGATATTTGCGGATGATAAAATAATGAATATAAGTAGTAGTTTCAATTCTAAAAAGAAACACCATTGGACTTATGAAGCGGTGGGTGGTTTTGACATATCGACCATACAAGCAATGTTAAAATAAATAACAATACCTCAGAAATTTGATAAAAATGTTTACCCATGAAATGGTTTTATATATAATGATCATAATCATAATAAATGCGATGAAGAGAAGAGTAGATAAATGAATTCTTGTACAGAGAACTCCGGCAGCTGAAAAGGAGAGAAGAATTCCTTATTGAACAAAGACTCAGAGCAGCTCATCGGAAACTTTACTTTGTAGTGGATGGTGTGCCAGGAGCTCCTGTTATAGAGCTAGAGTATACGTATTTTTAATACCGTACTCGATGAGGCTAATATGGCGACATATTAGCAAATTTGGGGTGGTACCGCGAGTATAATAATCTCGTCCCTAAGACTTGCCGTCTTGGGGGTGGGATTTTTTTATTGTTATACACTGTTATATAGAGATAAAATGTGAGAAACACACACCAAATCGTATGGTTTGAATAGTTAACTAGAAGACCATTTGAAAGGATTGAATAACGTATGTCAGAGAAACTTAAAGTAGGTATTGTTGGTGGAACAGGTATGGTGGGTCAGCGTTTTGTTCAATTGCTGGACGGTCATCCTTGGTTTGAAGTAACTTCGATTGCAGCAAGCAGCAACTCTGCAGGGAAAACCTATGAGGAATCTGTAAACGGAAGATGGAAGCTTGCAACACCCATTCCGGAGAACGTAAAACAAATTGTCGTTCAAGATGCATCGAAAGTGGAGCAGGTTGCTCAGGATGTAGACTTTATTTTCTGCGCAGTAGACATGAAGAAAGACGAAATTAAGGCATTAGAAGAAGCTTACGCAAAAACAGGTACGCCTGTCATTTCGAATAATTCAGCTCATCGCTGGACGCCTGACATTCCTATGGTTATTCCTGAGCTCAATCCAGAGCATATTGAAGTAATCGAAGCACAAAGAAAACGCCTAGGAACTTCGACAGGATTTATTGCTGTGAAACCAAACTGCTCTATTCAAAGTTATGTTCCTGCACTCCATGCTTTGCTTGATTTCAAACCAACGAATGTGGTTGCTTCTACTTATCAAGCGATTTCGGGAGCAGGCAAAAACTTTACGGATTGGCCGGATATGCTGGATAACGTAATCCCGTATATCGGTGGTGAAGAAGAAAAAAGTGAACAAGAACCGCTTCGGATATGGGGCAGTGTTCAAAATGGAGAGATTGTAAAAGCAAGCTCGCCATTGATTACAACACAGTGTATCCGCGTTCCTGTAACAGACGGTCATTTAGCTACTGTATTTGCTTCGTTCGAGAATAAGCCATCAAAAGAGGAAATTCTGAACCGCTGGAAACAGTTTAAAGGTCGTCCGCAAGAGCTGGGTCTTCCAAGCGCGCCAAAACAGTTCATTACTTATTTTGAAGAAGAAAATAGACCGCAGACGAAGCTCGATCGTGATATTGAACGTGGTATGGGTGTCTCCGTGGGAAGATTACGCGAAGACTCGATTTATGACTTTAAATTTGTCGGACTATCACATAACACATTACGCGGTGCTGCCGGTGGCGCTGTTCTGATCGCGGAACTGTTGAAAGCAGAAGGATACATTCAAGCAAAATAGGAATCATCTTAAGCTATGCTTTTAATCCATGTATAAAGTAATAGAGAAAAGAAGCCCGAGGTCATTGGGCTTCTTTTTTTTGTAACATTTTTATGATGCTTACTTCAATTTTAATTTAATGCTTTTAGCGGTGTAGACTACTTGCACTTTGCTCTTACTAGGCAAGCCTTTGATTTCTACGGAAGAGAATGAACCCTTTCGTTTGTCAAAAGTAATAATAGCGTCCCCATTTTTAGGAACATAATTGTTTGTGAAGGTAAGGCTCAATTTCCCGCCAAGCACAGCTTCTTTCTTTATTTTGAGTAAATCTTTCTTACTGCCAATCGTTAGTTTCGTGGTACTTTTGTCAGATTGTCTATAATTACCACCAATCTTCCATTGTCCATCTACATTTTCGCTAAGGATACCGCCGTTATTGGTTACACTTGCTGTACCAAATGCGGTCTTGGATGCACCTTCAAGCGTGCCCTGTTCAATAAGAGTCCCGCCGGAATATGTATTGTTGCCTTTGAGTTGTAATGTTCCAGTCCCTTTTTTAGTGAGTTTCCCTTTGCCGGAAATATTGTTGCTCCAGCTGTCTTCTGCATAAAACCCACCTTTTTTTGCATCCATCGTAACGGTTACATCTGTATCAAATGCACCATATCCGTCCGCAGCAGCAAAGAGGTTAAGTCGTCCCCAACCCTCTGGATCGTCCAGTACGGGGTATCCAGAAGCAAGTCCTGTTGTTGCTAGTACCCAGCGGCGCTGCGTATCATTTAGATAGGGAAGTCTCGTTTCGAGCAGTACTTCAGCACCTTTTGGAACTACGACTGGTGAAGTAGTCTTATTCGCTTTTTTAAATCCATAGGTTAGACGTTCTGTGTATTCTTTCTTATTTGTAGCAGGATTGCTATCATTTTCTGTTCCTATTGCTTCTTTTGTTAACAACAGATCATGTGATTCCTTATACGCTGCTTTTTTGAGCTCACGGTTGGCTGGATCTGATAAGATTGCCGCCGCGGTTGCTGTGGCCATAACACGCCCTCCCATTACATCCAGTGGTGAATGCATTCCTGCAACGATACGGTTATTCCCAAGCTCTGATGCACGGGTAAGCAGCTCCTGATAACGTTCTGGTACCGCATAGGCTAGAGCAAAGGCACTAAGATAGGCAGCGTTGGTATGACCACTAGGGAAACCGCCGTCTTTCGTGGGATCTGCATTTTGCACAGGGATCAGTGTTGGAAGGACGACTGAATTATTAACCCAGCGGAAGGGACGAGGATAACTAAAATAGCTTTTCGCCGGATTGGTCGATGAATATTGGCCCCGAAGCGTATTCACCAAGTTCACCATATTACCGAGTTCGGACTCAGGATCTCCTGCATTATTTCCTTCATCACTATACTTTTTAGTCGTGGCATCTGCGGCTACATCTTGAATGGTTGTCGTTGCCTTTGCCTTAGAACGGTAGATATCAGCTAGTGACCCAAGACCATCGATTACACTGTAGCTCTGATTCCTGCGATCATCTAAATAGGCCTCTTTTTCCTCATTTGCGGTGCGTCGAAGCGACGTATTGACCACCTTTTGAATATTCAGACCCAGCACGCTATGATCCAGTATGGTCCCTGTGTTCCAAGAATCACCGGGAGTCCAAAGTTTATTGAATTCTGAAAGGAGACCTATCGTTGGATTGGTAGTCACGGTATTGTTATCCGCCACGTTATTTTTATATTGATCCACAAAATGGCCCCAAGCAGGAGCTGCCGGGGGATTAACATTTGTAATCGCTGCACTAGCGCTGGCGTAACTACCACCAAGAGAACTTAAAAGTATGCTCATAGATAATACTGCGACAGATACAGGTGTCTTTTTCTTGTTCATTTTATAAACCGATCCTCTCTTCATTCCATTTTATTGTAATATCATCCTTTTATCATGGTATCTTTGGTTTGTTAACTAAAGTAAGCATGTATGTAATTTTATTGTTAGGAAAAGAAACCATGTTTTTAAGTAGAAAAAGAAACTATCTCTTTAAATAGAAAAAAGTGCTGAAGTAGGCAGAGTTGTTTTGCTTACATTCAGCACTTATGGTTTTTAAGATATCACTTCGATATGAGTGATAATTATATTAAAAAATAGACATGAACTTATCTAGTATTCCTGTAATATCAAGAAAGACGATGATGATTACGATAGGAATGATATACCTCATAATAAAGAACCAAATTTGAAATGCTTTTCCGCCTAAGCGTGAATGCTGTAATAATTCTTCGCGCAGCGTGCTTTTCTTAATCTTTTGGGTCACAAAAATGGAGATTAAAAATACACCAAGTGGCATTAAGATATTACTAACTAGATAGTCCGCAGAATCAAATATCGTTTTTGAGAAGATCAAGAGATCTGACAGTACACTGTAAGATAAAGCCGAAGGAACCCCTACGATTAAGATGAGAGCACCGACAAGATACGCATACTTTGTTCTGTTTTCTTCCTTCCCTTTCACAACGGAGGCGACGATAATTTCTAACATGGAAAAGGCCGAAGTTAGGGTAGCGAATAGAAATAATGCTAAGAAACCAATTAAGAAAGCTTCTCCAAAAATAATCTGATCAAAAACTGCCGGTAAGACGACAAATAGCAGCCCTGGTCCCTCAGCCGGTTCTAATCCTAGAGAAAATACCACTGGGAAAATAGCTAACCCTGCCAATAGCGCTATCAGTAAATTCATCGATACAATGGAAATGGCAGGCTGAATTAAGCTTTCTTTTTTAGACAGATATGAACTGTAGGTAACCATTACCGATACACCGACACTTAAAGAGAAGAAGGCCTGTCCCATCGCGAATAGAATACTTTCAGAAGTGATATTCGAGAAGTCGGGTGCTAGAAAGAATTTCACACCTTCAACCGCGTTAGGCAGGGTAAGCGAGCGAATGATCAGGATCAAGAATAATACAAATAAAGCAGGCATCAATATTTTGCTGACTTTTTCGATTCCATTTTGAATTCCTTTTGCGACGACGAGAACAGTAAACGCGAGGAATATGAATTGAGCAGCAATCACGAGAGTAGAGTTTCCAATCGTTTGATTAAAAACAGAAGTATAATCTGCACCCTCACTTATAATTCCGCCAAACAACCCTTTAACAAAATAGATCACGATCCAGCCGCCAATCACACTATAAAAAGATAGTAATAAGAAACAAGTGAATACCCCTAATTTCCCAATCCAATGCCATTTCGTGTGGGGAGCGATACTACGGTAGGCACTGATAGCTTCTTTTTGTGTGCTGCGTCCAATCACAAACTCTGCTAACAATAAGGGGAAACCCATGAATAACGAAAATAGAATGAATAGTAGAAAAAATGCGCCTCCTCCGCTTATGCCCGTGACATAAGGAAGTTTCCATATCGCGCCTACGCCAATGGCTGACCCTGCTGCTGATAAAATAAATCCGATCTTCGATGACCACTGCTCCGATGTTTGCATGTTAATCAATCCAATCTATTATTATTAGGTCTTCTACAGATGAAAGTAGAAAACAAAAAAGCCACGTCTCTATCTATAATAGATAGGGACGTGGCTAATCACGCGGTACCACCCTAATTGGAAGCAAATAATTGCTTCCCACTTGAGAAAATAACGGTTTCCTCCGTCTTTATACTGCGATTTAAAATGCAGCATAAAAAAGCTCCAAGAATGAAATTCACCAAATCTATGTATCAGTTTCCACCAACCACTGATTCTCTGTAAACAGGGAGACCGGCTTAATAAAGTTCTCTTCGTTGCTTATGTCGTATTTATAATAATAGTCGAAATTATATTATGGGAATTCCCAGCGGTCAAGTATTTTTTGGTCCGCCTTGTGAGATGAACGTTTGTTTACTGTTTTAACTTAATGGGTAAATTGATGGTACAAGCAAGAAAATACAAAAGAATGAGGTATCAAAACAATGAAAAAACAACTAGCATTATTGAGTGCAGCAGCAATTATTGTCTTAGGTGGATGTGGAAGTGAGTCAGCTGAATCATCTGATCCAAACACAAATCAGACCCCAACGGAGCAAAATCAAACGGGTCAAACGGGGACGGAACAAAATGATACGCATCAAGGGGATATGAATCACTCAAGTTCGGGAGAAGTTCCTAATGGTTTAGAAGAAGCCGAAAACCCAACCTATCCGGTTGGTAGTGAAGTGATCTTGAAAACCGACCACATGGAAGGTATGAATGGAGCAGAAGCAACCATTGTAGGTGCTTATGAAACAACTGCTTACGAAGTTTCTTATACCCCAACCACAGGTGGAGAATCTGTGAATAATCATAAATGGGTCATTCATGAAGAAATTAAAGACCTGACAAACGAAACGTTGAAAGATGGAACAGAAGTTACTTTAGAAGCAGATCACATGCCTGGAATGAAAGACGCACCTGCAGTCATTGATTCTTCAGAGATGACTACCGTGTATATGGTGGATTATACTCCAACAACGGGTGGAGAACCGGTAAAAAACCATAAATGGGTAACAGAAGAGGAACTTTCCGCAAAATAAATATGAATAATTCATTATATGATATTAAAATAAGCAACCTCTTATTGGTTTCCAAATGCCAAATAGGAGGTTGCTTTTTGTATAGTTCTATAAACGAATAGAAAAATGAAAAACATTACTAATACAAATGCGTATATACTAGAGATTGATATTAATGACATTTATTAACTAGTCATCGAAATGAAGAGTTATTTTTAGGAAAGAGGGGAATTACGAATGGGTTATAAGAATATTTTATTCGATCTAGATGGAACGCTTACCGATCCGAAGATTGGAATTACAAAATCAGTTAGCTATGCTCTAGACAAAATGGGAATAACAGTAGAAAGTTTGGATGAACTTGAGATATTTATTGGTCCCCCGTTAGCTGTTTCTTTTCAAGACTTTTACGGGTTTGATGAAGCGAAGACGAATACCGCGATTGAATACTATCGGGAATATTTTAAAGTAACGGGTCTTTACGAAAACGAAGTGTATACAGGAATAAAAGAGCTATTGGAGCTGCTGACTAAGGATACGAGCAATCGTCTTTTTGTAGCTACTTCGAAGCCGCAGGTTTTTGCCCAGCAGATCATAGATCACTTTGAACTCAGCTCGTATTTTGAATATGTTTGCGGCAGTGAGCTTAATGGAACGAGATCAGCCAAGGCGGAAATTATCGGTTATCTTCTAGAAAATTTTAATCTGAATCCTGGAGAAACCGTCATGATGGGAGACCGTAAACATGACATCATAGGAGCACAGCATCATGGTATTGCCTCCATAGCGGTTGGCTATGGGTTTGGTAGCAGAGAGGAACTTATCGATATTCAGCCTACGTATCTAGTACAAAGCATTCAAGAATTAGCTAAACTTCTTAATGCAGATCAGATCGTACACAGCTAAAAGGAAGTTCGAGCATACCTATATTAAGGAGGATACCTTTATGATTACCTATCAAAGATTGAAGGCAGAACAGGTCCAGAAATTAAAAGAGATTGATCGTTCTGAACATATTGACCTGATATACGAGATGGACCGTAATCATTTAATTGAGATTTCTGCGAATCATGAGTGTCCAAACTGGGATAAAGTACTTCTTCAAGAGATTGAACAACGGTACTTATTCGAGCTACATAACGGGGGAGCAGCAATCGGAGCTTTTGATGGGGATCGGTTAATTGGATTCGGAGTTCTTGCACACACGTTTAGAGGAAAGAACCTGGATCAACTTCAGGTGGACTTAATGTATGTTTCTAGGAAATACCGCAGACAGGGTGTTGGTACACGAATATTACAGGATTTAGCGGATGAAGCTAGAGCTAGAGGAGCCAAGACGTTATATATTTCCTCAACGGAAACAAGATCTGCGGTTTCTTTTTATAAAAGCAATGGCAGTATCCTAACTGACAAGTTGGATCAGGAGCTTTTTGATAAAGAACCTAAAGATATACATATGGTGATACAGCTGTAGTTTAAGAATTATAACTTACCTAATGACAAAAAAACCTCGAAATTTGAGGTTTTTTGTTGTAAAAAGATTCAAAATCTTGAGAAAACATCCTAGAAAATAAGTTAGAAAACGCTTACAATTACTTTTGAAACCAAGTGTGGATGATACAAGGTCCACCGAATAGGAGGATGAAAGATGTTGAAAGAGAAGAGATTAGGGAGGAAATTAATGACCGTATTACTCAGTGTATCTATGCTGCTATTGACGTTAGGTTCCGTAGGCAACTCGCCTGTTGAAGCTGCGCCTAGTTTTGCCAAGGGAGCAGATATAAGCTGGGTGGCAGGGATGGAAGCACAAGGGTATAAATGGAAAGACAAGAACGGAGTCACTAGAGATGTACTGGAAATTTTGAAAAATGATTATCAAATGAACTCTGTTCGTTTGCGTGTGTGGGTGAATCCCAATATGAGTGATTACGCAAGCGGTTACATGAATGCAGAGAAAGCATCTGAACTAGCCTTACGTGCAAAAAAACTAGGTATGAGTGTTATGCTTACCCTGCATTACAGTGATTCTTGGGCAGACCCAGGACAACAGAACAAACCTTATGCATGGCGTAATTATACATTTGAACAGTTAATGGATGCGGTGTGGTCCCATACGGTATATGTGATGAATACGATGAAGAGCAAAGGTGTTACACCGGATTGGGTGCAGATTGGTAACGAGACGAATGATGGGATGCTGTGGGATGACGGAAAAGCATCGGTGAACATGAAAAATTACGCATGGCTCGTAAATTCAGGGCATAATGCGGTTAAATCGGTTAGTAGCAGTACGAAGACCATCGTACATATAGCGAATGGCGATAACGGAACTGTACTGGATTGGAATATTGGAGGACTTGTTGCGAACGGAGCGAATTTCGATGCGGTTGGTTTATCCTTGTACCCGTCATCCACAGACTGGTCTAGCGCAGTAACAAAGACAGTAACAAATGCGAAACTGATGGTATCGAAATATGGGAAAGAGGTTCTCATGTCCGAAATTGGTATGGACTACAATCAACCTACGGAGGCCAAAAATTTCATTAGCAAAATAAAAACCGAGTTCCGTAATATCTCTGGAGGCAAAGGTTTAGGCGTATTTTATTGGGAGCCGCAAGCTACACCGGGATATAATGGGGGATACAATAAAGGAGCTTGGCAAGCGGATGGTAAACCAACCATTGCTTTAGATGGATTCTTGAATTAATAGTACACTTTATGTTTCTCAAACCGTTAGAACAGAGAGAAAGAGCCGCGATGAAACGCGGTTCTTTTTTGTTATCAAGCAATGAAACTGGCTATCACCCGATAGATCGTATAAAGTATAAGAATTACATAGATATGGCGATAAATCATAGGCTATAATTAGCTATAGGGATTATTCCTCTTACTACATATCAATAATAGGCCGAATCGCTTAAGAGAAAGGCTGATCGAACAAGAGAAGAGAGGGGGAATAATCGTTGGTTGAGATTGTAAGAGGCGATATTGCTTATGCTGCGGAGGATATCATTGGTCATCTAGTAAATTGTAAGGGAATTATGGGAGGCAGTATTGCAAAACAAATTAAAATAGAATATCCAGAAGCTTATTCTTCCTATATTACACTGACCAATAGTGAGATTTCACTATTAGGACAAGTCCAATTATTCAGACCAAAGGAAAGTTCATCGCAAATCTCTTTGGACAGAAATATTATAAAAGAGGTATATTACGCAAGAAGCAATCTTGTAATAAGAAAGCACTAGAAAAAGCATTAGTGGAACTTCGCCACTTTGCTGAGTCACATGAGTATTCTATTGCGTTACCTTATCGTATGAGCTTTAATCGAACGGGTACGGAGTACCGAGATATCCTCAAAATAATTCACCGGGTGTTCGCTGATTATCCGGTCACTCTATATTCTATTATTGATCTAGAAAATCACAGTGAAGAAGAGTGAATTACATACGCTCTCAGCAAGCTGCCATACATACATATAGCTTATTTCATCGTATGTTCCTTCATGAAGCCGTCATTTTGACGGCTTTTTGTTATTTTATATCGATGAGATGAAAGCAGAGGTTTGAATAGTTGATGGTACGATTTCGATATATCGATTTGTTACATCTTTTGCACAGGGGATTAATGGTAAAATAGATCCATCTAATATATTGGTTAGGATAGAGAGCAAATCATGAGCTTTTCCCTTAAACCAGCTAACTTGGAGACATATTACATAGTGATAGACAAGAAGACATCTTACAAGCTTGTCAGCAGCTGACAAAAGGAACATTTGAAATCTTTCTAGTAAAAAAAGAAGTACGTACTTCGCTGAAAAGGGTCACTGGCCAACGAACCTGACCTTACACTCGGACTATATGGATGCATATATAAGAGCGCGTCTTCCAGAACTGATTCCACTATTAGATGTTAACCGCCTATCTGTATTACAATCAGCCGTAGAACGTCTGAGTACCCTACTAGAACGTCACCTTCAAGCGAATGGTGTTGTAATCAATCGATTTCATGATGTTGAACACTTTGCCGCGTTTCTTAGAGAGTCATAAGTATAGAGGAATATTTTAGTCCTTTTCTTGCTGAAGAAGTGCATTAAGATACATAAAATAAGACCCTACTGGCTGAGTGTTAGTAGGGTCTTTTCTTTGCTTCTAAGATATCTCGTTTTTATTGTTACCTTTAACCAATAATGCCGTGAATATAAATGTTAATAAGACGATGATACCCGAACTTGCTATTTGTAAAAAGGCGTTAAGTGGTTCAGGGAATGTGATATATCGAAATATGATATCTTTAAAAATAAAAAATAAAACTTTGAAGATTCCCCAAAATACCAAAACACTAATTGTCCATTTTCTTATGTTGTTGATAATATCACCTATCTTTATTAACTTATTAAGTATTTAGCTATACTTTCTGCGACTTCTCCATTATCTTGGAAGTTTTTAATTAAATCAATATTTTCGGTCATCTTTTCCCTCTTTGATAGCTCACCTTGAGCAGGCGCTATGACGCTTGCTTTTGTTTTTTGACTGTATATGCAAACATCTATAATATAAAAACATGAATTACATAGGAGAGGAATTATACCATGACAAAAAAGATGTACTACGATTCTGCTTATCAGACGGAGTGGAAGACAAATATAGTTGAAACCATCGAGAGAGAAGATGGCTATGATGTTGTATTAGAAGAGACTGCTTTCTATCCGCACGGTGGTGGTCAACCATGTGACACAGGCTACATTCAGGGCATTCCGGTTCTTGATGTCGTAACTGATGGGGATCGTGTCTTACATAAGCTTGAACGTGTTCCGGAGGATCGTGCGGTATCATGTAAGATTGATTGGGACCGGCGATTTGATCATATGCAGCAGCATAGTGGACAGCATTTACTCTCTGCAGTATGTCTGGACTTGTATGAAATAAAGACCCTAAGCTTCCATTTAGGTGTTGATTATTGCACGATTGACGTGGAGATACCTGAACTGAAGGCTGATCAGCTTGAGACTATTGAGCACGAGGTGAACCGTCACATCTATCTAAATCATCCGATTCTCTCTTATTGGGTGGATGAGACAGAAGTGAAATCAATCAATCTAGTGAAACAACCTACCGTGAAGGATGATATTCGAATTGTAGAAATCAAAGATGTGGAATACAATGCATGCGGTGGAACACATGTCTCGTCAACAGGCGAAATCGGTATCATTAAGCTGATCAAAATGGAAAAACAGAAGGGTAACACTCGTATCTATTTTAAATGTGGATATAGGGCGCTAGAAGAGTTTAATGAATCACAGCGGATCCTAGGAGCCTTGTCCTCCCGATTCAAAACAGCGAAGGATGAGATTCTTCACCGTATAGAAAAATGGGAACAAGAGCAAAAACAACTACAAACGGAGCTTGCTCTGCTTAAAGAACAAAATAACGCGTATCTTGCAGCGCAATTGCTAAATAATGAAGACGGAAACCTTATTGCCGAAGTTTTTGAAGATAAAACAGTTAAGGACCTGCAAAGCTTGGCAAGCACACTGTCCACGCGCAGTCATGCTGCGATATTGCTGGCAACCAAGGCAGAGAATAAAGTGGTCTTATCACAGAGTAAGGAAGCAGGTCATTCCTGCGGTGCATTTTTCAAAGCTCACTTAGGAGCTTATAACGGAAAAGGCGGAGGCAGCGACATACTGGCTCAGGCAGGATTTTCAACTTGGGAGGATGCTCAAGCATTTTATGAATATTCCTCACAGGCCCTTAAAGGACAATAGAAAAAGAGTAAAGCAGGACAAGCCTAGAAGGGCTTGTCCTTTTTTGTGAGAGGATACTGCCACATGTTATCGAATTAGGAGAATAACACACTTTTGGAGGAGATAACTTGATTTCTGAACTGGCCTTACAAATTCGACTAGCGGAGGTGAGTCATGTTTGGGTATATGAAAGAATTCGCCGAGCACTACACTATGTTACTACAAAACACTAACTTTACCTCAGCCGATCAGTCCGTATCTCCATCCTATGAATTTACATATCAACATTCAAATGATCCTCATCTTAGTAGGCTACGCGAGCAATACCATTTGAACGAAGTTGCAGGTACAGGCGATGAAATATCACA
This sequence comes from Paenibacillus sp. Marseille-Q7038, assembly GCF_965111595.1. Taxonomy (NCBI): domain Bacteria; kingdom Bacillati; phylum Bacillota; class Bacilli; order Caryophanales; family Paenibacillaceae; genus Paenibacillus; species Paenibacillus sp. Marseille-Q7038. The sequence continues at coordinate 1,393,404 of NZ_CBCOOM010000001.1, forward strand.
GATTATCAATTTAATGAAATGGGTGAATCAACGTCTGATGCATGGAAATGAACCTCCATCTAAACTTGTTCATGCCCTTTCTGTGTTAGAGCTGACGGAACACACAGATATGAAAGTAAATTGTTACGTAATAGCAACGGTATTGACTGAGGTATATCTCAGTTTAGGTTATCCTGCGCGCCGTATTCACTGCGGTTCGTATGATGCGTACGATCTGGACAGTTATGTGGTTACTGCCGTGTACTCGTATCAGCTTGGGAAGTGGTTATATATGGACGCTTCATGGGGCGTATATGTTACTGATCTCGAAGGAATCTTGCTGAGTCCAGAGGAATTCCGTAATCATATGGCGTCGAATGTCCCCCTCATCATTTATAGCAGAGAGAAGAACGAGGGATGGAGTGATTTCTATAAAGGGTATATGGCCAAAGAGAAGAAAGAGTTCTGTGCCTTAGTCCCGGAACACTATGATCCCTTTGAACTTACGACCGAATCTCCATATCGATTCAGTGTTAATGTTACATCAGAGAACGCCATATTCTGGCGAGCGCCCAGAGTTTAACATCATTAATAGAATAAGAAAAAGCCGTAGTCATATGACTTCGGCTTGTCTCCTTATGTTCTTTACAAGTTATGTTGTTAATAAATGAGTTCAATCTCATGTTCTTGAAACAGTTGTTTCCATGTGTCAGAAGGTTCTTGGTCTGTAATAATAACATGAATGTTTTCAAAATGAGACAAATGAACAAAAGCGGTTCGATCAAACTTAGTATGATCAGCTAAAAGAATAACTTGTTCAGCTTGTTGAATCATTTTCCGTTTAAGCTCACATTCTGCTTCATTAGAATCCATAATACCATGATCAAGAGATAAGGCTTTACAGCTCATAATAAACTTGTCTACATGATATTTGCGGGCTGTCTCATGCGCCACGGTTCCCACTAACGACATAGAAGGAGCTCTTAGCGTACCTCCCGTAGAGATAATCTGGTGACCTGAAGCAGCAAATTCTTGGAGTATAATTGAACTTGTAATTACGGTAAGACCTTGGCGCATATTTAGTATTTTCAGTAATTCGATAGAACTTGTACTTGGATCCATCATTAGAGTGTCACCATTATGAATATAGGAAAGCGCTTTCTGTGCAATATCTTGTTTAATGTGCAAATTGGTAGCATGACGCGTGTAGAAGGGGAGATCTTCATTGGAATGTCGGTTCATAATAGCTCCGCCATAGGTCCGGGTTAACACCCCTTCCTTCTCCAGTTTCTCTAAATCTCGCCGTATAGTCTCTTCGGTGACTTGGAATTTTTGGCTAAGTTCGGATACGAGTACTCGTTTATCCTTGTTGGCAATATCGATGATCATCTGGCGTCTTTCGGCTGCGAGCATACGAACTCCTTTCTGAAACGAGGCAATATTTGTATGATTATTATAATTTGAAATCAAGAAAAAGTATAGAAATCACCTGATATTAGACTGATAAGTGTTGATTTCATAAATAAATCTGGTTGTTTTACTCTATATCAGATATATCGGTAATAAGATTCAGAAGGTTTGAAATGGTTTATAAGCTCTATATGCTTTTCAAATCAGAAATTTTCATGTACATTAAAGAGGAATACTTGAAAATAAGGAAATAAGAGGAAAATAAAATGAATGATAATGTAGATATCTTAACGAAGGAACATGTGACGATGGCTAACTTAGAAGAGTACGATCATCCTGCTCTATATGACGCGGAGAATGAAGGATTTGATAGTGATTTTTCTTTTGTTGAGAAATGGGCATCACTCATGGGAGGCACGGTCATAGACTTGGCTTGCGGGACCGGAAGAACAACAATCCCTTTAGCAGAGCGCGGATACCCTATGATAGGGATCGATCTTCACGAAGGTATGCTTGAGCGTGCAAGACATAAGTCTGCACAAGAGCATTCTGATATTCGTTGGGAATTACAGAATTGTGAAGAACTGAACCTTGATGTGAAAAGTTCACTTATATTTATGGTAGGTAATGCTTTTCAACATTTTCTAACGAACGAAGCGCAAGATAAACTGCTTCACTCCGTGTGTAAGCACTTAAAGGAAAGCGGTATCTTTATATTTAACACACGCTTCCCTAACAAAGAGGAGTTGTTTGCACCCGCTGAAGAGAATTACTGGAAGACTTATAAGGACGAGCAAGGTAAAGAAATAGATGTGTATACGAAAAGTGATTACGATGCGTTGACGCAAGTGCAAGAGTATGAAATATCCCGCAGAACAAAACTAGAAGATGGAACGGTTCAGTCTGTCCATCAAAGCAGAATTAAACTCCGCTACACGTATCCGATGGAAATGGAGAGAACGCTCGCGAAACATGGTCTAAAAGTTATTGAATTGTATGGAGACTGGGAAGAGAATCCTCCTGCGGATTTAAAACCGGAACTCATCTATGTCTGTCAGAAAGAAAAAGAATGTATCTAATCTAATATGGAGCGGACCGAGAACCTTCTCAAAAGAGATATTTCTCGGTCTTTTTTATAAAAACCTTCTATAAGAAAGGATGAATGGTTTGAAACAGAGGACTTTCTTCGTGATTTTTCTCTTTATTATCGTAAGCCTTATTGGAGTGACAATGGGGGTGGAATATGCTCGTACCTTTACCTCTTTCCAGAATCTTGTCACAAAAAGTATAAATGATACAGACGAATTGACATCGCTCCGAATCAGTTATTCATCACAGGAAGAAGAACGGATTGAAGTTACGGATCAGAAACAAATTCAAAAAATAATGGATGATTTAGCTGACGTTCGGCTGGTGAGAACAAAGGATTTCATAGCATTCGATTCATTGATTTACAATATGGACATTGTAGTGAACAAATATGACTATAGATTTACTATTGTCTATGGAGCAGATAATTATCTATATATCCATACTAGTGGTAAGTTAAAAAATCACAAATCATATGCTCAGGGATATAGAATCATAAGCGATTATAATCCAACAGCAGTTTTATCTCTTCAGGAATAAACACTAAGATTACATATTAAATATTATGTAAACTAATAAAGAGAAACGAGGGAGAGATTTTGGATAATGAGTTAATAGAAATAAAGAAGATTAGAAAAAAGACACTTCGCGTAATCATAATGGTTGGTTTAGCCTGTATCAGTATCCTAGGTTATGTCGTCTATTGGGCCTTGTTCGATACAAATAGATTACCGAGAGGAGAGTATCTTACAGAAGTAGACTCACCAGACGGAACATATACATTAAAAGCTTACCGTATCAATGGAGGAGCCATCACGTCCAATGCGATACGAGGGGAGCTAGTATTGAACGAGCGAAAAGGTAAGTCTAAAACGATCTATTGGAATTACCGCGAAGAGAACGCAGCTGTGAAATGGATTGACAGCGACACGGTACATATTAATGGGCATACTCTAAACGTGCCTAATGAGAAATTTGATTTCAGAACCCAATAATTAGATACAAAAAAGGCACTGTTCTAAATGAACAATGCCTTTTTAAATTAAATAAATAGATCCATAACAAGGACACCAGCAAGGCCTACCAACGAGATAATGGTTACCATTACAGACCAGGTTTTAATGGTTTTACCGATACTTAGGTTAAAATACTCTTTGTAAATCCAGAAACCCGCATCATTTACATGAGAGAAGGTAACGCTTCCCGCACCAGCAGCAAGTACCATAAGCTCTGGACTCACACCGGTTGCAGCAACAAGAGGGGCAGCAATACCAGCGGCTGTCATTCCTGCTACGGTAGCAGAACCTACCGCAATTCTTAGAATGGCTGCGATGAGCCATGTAAGAAGCAACGGGGAGAGGCTTGAACCCGACATAAGTTCGGATATATACTGATCAATGTGGCTGTCAACCAGCACTTGTTTGAACGCACCGCCACCTGCAATAATGAGAAGAATCATTCCGATACCGCTTACAGATTCACTAAGAGATTGCATAACTTCCGGCATTTTTTTACCCAAATTCAAACCGAAGGTGAAGATCGCAACAAGAACGGAAATTAATAGAGCCACATTCGCGTTACCAATAAAGTTAGTGATGGGTGCAATCACTGAATCGGGTGCAACAAGTTCAACCACAGTTTGCAGTGCAATTAAAATTACAGGTAATAGAGCAGTGAATAGGCTGATTCCGAACTTAGGAAGTTCTTCTTCTTTAAATTCTTTTGGATTAAAAAGACCTTTTGGAATATCAATTTCTAAAAATTCTTTTTTGAAGAACTTAGTATACACAGGACCTGCAAGAACAAAGGCAGGAATAGCAATAATAATTCCAAGGATCATGGTGAGCCCGATATTAGCTTCAAATACATTGGCAACTGCTGTTGGGCCAGGGTGCGGAGGTACAAAACCATGCATCGTAATTAGAGCCGCGATTACAGGCATACCTAGATAAAGCACCGGAACTCTAGCTGCAATAGCAATCGTAAATACTAATGGAATCAAGACAACAACGCCAGTTTCAAAGAATAAAGCGATTCCAACAATAGCAGCTGTAAAGACAGCCGCAAGCTGCGTTCTCTTTTCTCCGAAGGCACTAATCATCGTTGTCGCAATACGCTGCGCACCGCCTGAGTCGGTCATTAACTTCCCAAGGATCCCCCCAAAGATAATAATCATGGTGAGATGCCCAAGTGTTCCTCCCAGACCAGATTCAATAGATCCTATGGCCTCGGTGGGTGTCATTCCTTCCAGCATAGCAACCGCTAGAGAAACAATAATCAAAGATAAGAAAGCGTTTAACTTACAAACCATCATTAATACTAATAATAGAATAACCCCAATAGTAACAGATATAATCGGCATTCGTTTTTCCTCTTTTCCTTTATCACTTCAATAAAGAAGCCCGCTTCCGTAAGGAGTGTACTCACATATTAACTTTTTAGATGAATAAAGATTCACGAAAGAGTAATTTTCTAAGTACACTCCTTACTTCCAGGCTCAATCCAAAATAAAATAGATTACTTTTTGCTTAACATTTCAACAACATCTCTTAAATCCGTTTTCGTCCCTACATTACCAGGGAAGATAACATAGGAGATTCCAGGGAATTTGCTCTCAGGGTCTGTGGTCCATACAGGAATTCCTGGGCGAATCTGACCTGCTACTGTTGCTCTTTTTACTTCAAGACCGTTTGTACCAATGTCACTTGAGGTTATGCCACCTTTAGCAATAATGTAGGAAGGTCTTACTTCTAAACGTTTTACGATACTAGTAACTGCATCTGAAATTTTTACGGAAAGTTTTAATTCTTCTTCTTGTTTACCTTCACCAAGATCTAACCGTTCTCTTCTTGTGTATACGGCAACATTTGATCCATTTAAAATAAGCTTATTAGTTTCTTCAACGACTCGATCCAGTTCTTTTTCGAATTTCTCAGGTTCTAACACAAGATGAACGTTAAACTCAATGAATTCAATGTCATTTGATTTTTTTAGTTCCTCAAATTGTTCTGTTGTTTTTTTTACATGGGATCCAATAATGACGAGTCCGCCGTGGTTCGTAGATTCACTCATGATCTCATCACGAGAGAGCAGGTCTTTATCGCTCACGCCTCCGATTACCTTCGTAAGTGCCGCAGCACTTCTGAACAGGAAGTTCTTTCCTTTATTCATCGCTCGAATTAGCGCAATGGTAAAGACTTTCACATCAGCATAGTCAACCGCATTCACAATGACTTTATTAAAATCTTCAACTTTCAGCAGCTGCTGTTCAATCGTTTCAATATCCAACGCGCGCAGGCTTTCTAGTGAAATATAAGTCATATCTTCAGCTTTATATTCACCGTTAGATTTTTCTTCCGCCCATTCGCCTAAATGTGATTTGGTATAACCAAAGGTGCGGTCTTTCGCAAATTCAGTCTCACCGGCTGGAACGAGCTCCGGATCATATTGAACATAATGAATATTATCAATGGTGAAGCGGCCGCCTTCTTTAAAGAAAGGAAGTATGATCTCACCATCAAATTTCATATCCGAATTCGCTTCAACGGTTTCTTTTAACACTTGTGTTTCCAGTGGATAATGTCCGCGTAATGTAGAATCACCACGGCTGATAATGGTGAACTCGCGATGGTTTCTCTTCGCAGCTTCCACGATATTCGCAGCAATTTCTTGATGCGCTTTTGTTGATTCTGCAGCTGTAAATCCACGTGAATTCGTTAAGATAAAGAACATTGAACTCTCTTCCTGAAAACCTTTTTCGATACTGTCCAAAGACCAATCTGTATAAACAGAAATACCATGAACGGTTTGAACGCCGGTTGGATCATCATCGAGAACAATGATTTTTTTATTGAAAGTGGATAGTTCTTTTTCGATCGTTTCATTCACAAGTGTTGTATCAATAGAAGGGATGTTGCTGAAGACTTCCTCCACAGATCTTTTATTTGTGCTCATTGCTAGAACCCCCAACTTCGACATTTGCTAGTTTTTCGTAATACTGTACGATACCGCCGTGGTCATCCATTAATTTGCCGTCAACTTTCAAGGCATGGAAGATTTCTAAGAGGTGACTCGATAGAGGGAGAGGTACGCCAATCTCATGAGCCGTATCCATTACGTTTGTAATATCTTTCATATTAATAGCGATCGTTCCACCTGGAGCAAAGTTTCTGTCCAAGATTAAAGGAACTTTAGCATCTAGTACGGCACTTCCTGCTAGTCCGCCTCTGATGGCTTGATACATCTTTTCAATATCAATTCCTGCTTTTGCAGCGAGGACAAGAGCTTCTGACATAGCAGCAATGTTAAGGTTTACAATAATTTGATTTGCTAATTTTGCAGTAACGCCGCAGCCACTATCTCCGACTAGTGTCACTGCACTACCCATATCGAATAGAACCGATTTTGCAGCTTCGTATACGCTTTCTTTTCCACCAACCATAATAGCTAATGTGCCGTCAATTGCTTTAGGTTCACCGCCGCTAACGGGTGCATCCAGGAAACCGACGCCTTTTTTAGCTGCTTCTTCAGCAAGTGCGATGGAAACGGCAGGGGTAATCGAACTCATATCAATAATAATGGAACCTTCTTTTGCTCCAGCTAAAATCCCGTTTTCACCGAGCACAACCGATTGTACATGCTTGGATGCGGGAAGCATAGTGATGATGATTTCGCTGTTTTCCGCAACTTCTTTTGGTGTAAGAGCTGTGATTGCACCCGCTTCCAATAATGTTTGAACTGCTTCTTGATTCAGGTCATTAACGGTTAGTGTGTGTCCGGCTTTTCTGAGGTTTAAAGCCATGGGTTTCCCCATAATACCTAGTCCGATGAATCCTACTTTTTTCGCCATGATTTCTTCCTCCTAATAGTATCTTTTTATGTAAGGCCTGGTTCGACCTTCAGTTGATTTTTGCCCATGTACTTCACTATAATCAGTCATTCGCTTATTATCTTCAGATCCGTGATTTTGTGGAAAGTAAATAGGCAACCGCTTACATTCGTGTTTTCGTCCTTATTGTATACTATGACAATGATTTTGTATACATTTTAATTGAAAATTGTATACAAAAAGTTTGATTGTTGTACACAATTAAAGAATTATCGTATGCTGTTATTTCTCTTACCATTTATATTCAAAAGATTTTTTCGTGATATTTTGGTAATATGAGTAATAACTAGTAATGAAAACGGAGGTGAAGTTAGTGCTTGAAGGTAACAACTCACGACCGGCGTATCATCAATGTTACGAAATTCTCCGTGATAAAATATTAACCGGTGAGCTTCCTAGCGGGACGAAGATCGTCGAAGAAAAACTTGCTTCAGAACTTGGCGTCAGCAGAACACCCATAAGGGACTCCATACGCAAATTAGAAAATGAAGGACTAATTGTACAAAAGAAAGTAGTAAAACCAACGGAGAAGGACTTGCGAAATATATTTAGTGTCAGAATCTTGCTAGAGGGATACTCAGCTCGGTGTGCGGCAAACTTTTTAAAAGAAAATGAAATTGAAAAACTGTACGAATATGTGGAGATTGGGAGAAAGGGAACGCAAGAAGAGGTAATGTCTGCCAATGAAGATTTCCATAATGATATTGTGAGAGCAAGCAATAATCCGATGATGATTGATATCATTGATCGAATGCAAGCTATCATTTATTTACTTAGAAAAACCGTTGTCATCTATAATCGGCCTCATCTAATTGATGAACATGAAGAAATCTATGAAGCGATTAAAACAAGAGATGGTGAAAAAGCGGAATCTTTGATGAAAAAACACTTAGAAAATGACTTAAACTTTTATCTGCATGTAATGAGTAATGACTAGTGTGTTTCGTGTTTTTAAGATTATTTCGTAACGGATTCATATCACATGTCGTTATTACCTACATATGATTTCAGATAACTGATTACGAATAGGTGGTGACGGTATGGTAAGTGAACCAGCTGGTTTTTGGTCACGGTTTTTGGCGGGGCTGCTTGATGGAATCATCGTGGGTCTCCCTTTGTACATTTTGTCTAATATCTTGACCGGATCTACTGAGGACAATTGGGTAATGGAACTGATTCTTTTCCTATATTCGCTGCTTCTCCCGGTCTTCTGGGGTGGATGTACCATCGGGAAACGGATATGCGGTATCAAAATACAAAAGGTATCAGATGAAGGACCTCCAGGGATCGGAACGATGCTGCTGCGCAATCTGGTAGCGGGTTTTGTATATGCAATAACGCTCGGCATAGGCTATATTATCAGCTTGTTTATGGTCGTGTTCAGAGAAGATAAACGTTCTATTCACGATTTTATTGCTGGGACCGAAGTAGTTCAATTTAAATGATGACCACGGAATCAGGACGATGAGGATTTCTCAATGTCCTGATTTTTGCTCTATTCAATCCATAGCATTTATGGTGAGAAAGATAATCAGAAGGAAAACAAATATAGTTTACATAATAATTATTATGTAAACTATATTTACTGATACACTAAAGTAGATTATTACGTACAGAAAAATATCACGGTATATTGTTAGAAAAAACTTATTTTTAGAAAAGTATAAAAGAAAGAGATGACACATAATGACTACATATAAGACGTTATTTTTTGATGTAGATGACACGCTTGATTTTGGTGCGGCAGAGAACAATGCCCTTCAGCTGTTATGTAAAGATATGGAGCTTCCTTTCACATCTGAAATCGAAGCCAGCTACAGAACGATCAACAAACAATTATGGAGAGCTTTTGAAGAAGGAGCACTCAGTAGAGATGAAGTGTTAAGCACTCGATTTTCTCTCTTCTTCAAAGAATGGGGACTTGAAGCGGACGGTATACAATTAGAACAAATCTATCGAAGCTACCTTGAACAAGGGCATATGCTCATTGATGGAGCTATGGAATTAGTAACGGAGCCGCAACAGCGTTATGATATTTATATCGTAACCAATGGAGTTTCAAGGACTCAAGATATCCGATTGCGCGATTCAGGTCTTTATCCGCATATGAAGCAAATTTCGTATCTGAAGATACCGGTTATCAGAAGCCGATGAAAGAGTTTTTTGATTATGTATTTGCCCGAATTCCTGATTTTCATCCTTCCTCAGCACTGATCATTGGCGATTCGCTAAGTGCAGATATTAAAGGGGGAGAGCTTGCCGGTCTTGATACCTGCTGGTTTAATCCAAAGGGACTCGTTAATTCTACAGATATCATCCCAACGTATGAAATTTCAGATTTACATCAGTTACACACTATATTATAGAAACATACGAGCTTAACTAGAAACCGCATTGTTTATATACAATGCGGTTTCTTCTTGTTTTATGAAGTCGCTTAACCCCATCCTCAGGTTAAAAACTCACCATTTGATGTTTATTAGAATACTAACTATTATCAATTATATTAACAAAATGTTCGGAAATAAAACAAAAATCGACATAAAAATCCCTAAATTATTGACAATGTTCTGCATTTTACTTATGATGAGGATGTTCTTTTGATATGTATATGTAATGAATTGACTATAAATCATCCTAACTGGGGGCCACATCATGAGTACTTTCACAAAACAGTATGAAGAGATCAGACAGATCGCAAATCGTATTTTTGATAATCCTGAATTAGGTTACAAGGAACAAAAAACACACCAAACCGTTCTTGAATTTTTACTCGAAGTGAATCCTGAGCTTACTTATGAGGTTTTCTGCGGCACAGGAATTAAAACGACACTCGGTTCAGGTAAATCACTCAACCTCGGATTTATTGCTGAACTCGATGCAGTTTATGCACCGTCCCATTTCCACGCAGATCAGGAAACCGGGGCAGCACATAACTGTGGACATTACACGCAAGTAGCGATTGCCCTCGCATTATATAAGCACTATTTTACAACGAAGGCCTTCGAATCCTTAGATTTTGCAATTACTTTTATTTTTGTCCCTGCGGAAGAATATCTTGATTTACCTTATCGTGATGCGCTGAAAGCTAAGGGAGAAATAACCTACTATGGCGGTAAACCTGAGGCAATGAAACGTGGCATATTTGACGATATTGACCTAGCAGTATGTGTTCATTCCATGGGTGGAGAGTATCCGAAACGGACCATTGAAATCAACTGTGATCTAGCAGGATTTTTGTATAAAAAGTATACATTTAAAGGCCGTGCGTCTCATGCCGGTTTTGATCCATCCTCAGGTACTAATGCATATAGCATGTCGACTTTATTCAATGTAGCACTGGGTATGCAGAGACAGCATTTCAAAGATGCAGAAAAGGTGAGAATGAACCCCATTGTGATGCAGTCGGATATGTCTACGAATGTAATCCCTAATCAAATCACAGTAGGAACGGACCTACGTACACAGTCTGTCGAATATATGAAGGAAGTGGCTAAGCAGATGGATCAGGCTGCAAAAGGCAGTGCTATGGCCATGGGCGGAGAGGTCGAAGCTTCCACACAGATGGGCTATCTGCCATTTGTACAAGATCGTTATCTTTCTGAATTTGCACTTGCTGCATATAAAGAGAACGAAGCGATTGAAGAAATACTGGAAAATAACGCAATCAGTGCAGCAGGGGATATTGGAGATTTATCTTTCATGATGCCTTGCATTCAAATTGGTTACAGTGGCTTTACAGGTACGATTCATGGTGATGATTTCAAAGATATTGATCCTGAATTCATTTATGAAATTTTCCCTAGGTATCTGACAGAAGTTTTTAACAAAATGAGCGGTCAGCTCGACAAATCTAGAATCTATCGCCGTTCATTCGCTGAGTATGAAGCACTTCTATCATCCATTACGGAGTAATGATATCTAATAAATAGATTAATGAGACAACAAAGAAAATACAGAAATGAGGATTCTGGTTCATGAAATCAAAAGGACATCTTGTGTATCTTATCTTATTTGCTTTATTTCTCATTACGGCGGCAGAATGGATTGGAACCCAGTCCATACCGATCGGCAGCATTACCATTAACTTGCTTCCACTAGTGTTTGCTATTCTGATTGCCATGATTCTAGGGACTGCTATTTTCAGACGCGGCATTATGAGAAAGGTATACAGTAAAGAAAATGTAAACTTCGCAAGTAAATATCTGATCTACATCATGCTGCCTCTTATGGCACGTTACGGAGCGGATGTTGCTCCTAAATTAAGAGAAATTCTTGATGTTGGCTGGGTCTTCTTGCTGCAAGAGATCGGTAACCTCGGAACCGTACTTCTTGGTCTTCCTATAGCGATTCTACTGGGTCTTCGCAGAGAAGCGATTGGAGCCACTCTGGGGCTTGGACGTGAAGGTGAACTTGCTTACATCTCTGAGAAATATACACTCGATTCTAGTGAAGGACGCGGAGTATTATCACTGTATATTATAGGTACGCTGTTTGGAACCTTGTTCTTTAGTATTATTGCTCCTGTTCTTCACGCTTTGGGTTTCTCTATAGAAGCACTAGCTATGTCTTCCGGAGTGGGTTCCTCTAGTATGATGGTTGGAGCTTCTTCATCCCTGATCGCCTTAGCTCCAGATCAAGCGGAAGTCATCAACAGTTATGCTGCAGCGAGTCAATTGCTTACAAGCTTCCTTGGAACATATACCATGGTATTTTTGGCTGTTCCGCTGCAACGTTTTATGTATAATCTGTTTACTGGAGGCGTGAGATAATGGTACTGGATAAAAAACATTGGATGAAAGCTGGACTTGTACTTTTGCTAAGTGTCTCGCTTATTCTATTTACGGATATTATGAAACAACTTCGGATCGGTGAGGGTGTTACCGTATCATGGCATACGATTGGTGGACTGGCTGTATTATGGTTGTTCTCGATGATTGGCATTTTGATTTCTTCTTTAATGAAGAAAGTACCTGTTAAAGTACTGCAAGAGTTTCCTGTCCTTGGCTGGGTTTCCATTACGTCTCTCGTATTCTGCCTTAGTTCTGATGTGTTTGTAGAAGCTATTCAAGCTGTTAATTTCTTATCGATTACTACACCCATTTTGGCTTTCGCTGGGATCTCCGTAGTAGACCGCCTGTCAGATCTTCGTAAAACATCTTGGCGCGTTGCTATTGTTGCATTATTCGTATTTACCGGCACATACCTAGGCAGTGCCATTTTATCTGAAATTGGTCTTTCGTTAACTCGCTAGTAAATATATTTTCACTTATGCAAGAAATATACAGAATATTGAGAAACCATCTGTTCATAGGAACATATGGTTTCTTTTATTTCGGGTAAAAAGACAATCTGAATCTGTTATACTAATATTTTCAGGTATAAAAAAACAGCAGAATGCATATACTTGCAAGATGCTCTGTTTGTAATATATCTTGACATGAAAAAATCGTTTTTATACTATAAAATTAATATAGCGTAAATTAATAAAAATAAGTATAATACAAAAATGCGTTATTAAATTTCAATGTTAATAATACTAACAAGAGATCGTTAAGGACATCGTTCCCTTAAACGAATATACAACAAGATGGAGGTTTGAGATGCAAGACTTTTTACAAAAAGGAATCAGCTTGATTAACGATGTGCTTTGGTCTTACGTTCTAATCGTCTTATTGGTTGCGGTCGGACTTTACTTCACATGGAAATCTGGTTTTATGCAGTTCACTTACATAAAAGATATGTTCCGTGAACTTAAAGGATCGAATAAGAAACAAAAAGGTGAAATTACCGCTTTCCAAGCATTTTGTATCAGTATGGCTGCTCGTGTAGGAACAGGAAATATTACGGGTATTGCTCTTGCGATCGGGATCGGGGGTCCGGGTGCTGTATTCTGGATGTGGATTATCGCGATTATCGGATCTGCATCTAGCTTTGTGGAGAGTACACTGGCGCAAATTTACAAGATCAAGGACAAACAAGGTTTCCGCGGGGGACCTGCCTATTATATGGAACAAGGGCTTAACAAGCGTTGGATGGGAATACTGTTTGCTGTCTTGATTACAATATCCTTCGGACTCGTATTTAATGCAGTTCAAGCGAATACAGTAGCTACCGCTTTCCAAAACTCTTTCGGAATTGACCCATTATGGCTTGGTATTGCCTTGGTTATAGCGTTTGGGATTATTATTTTTGGTGGTATTAAACGGATTGCTAAAATCTCTGAATACATTGTCGTTGTTATGGCTGTTATTTATATCTGTATTGCTCTAATTGCAGTATTAATGAATATCACTGAAGTTCCTGCAATGATTGCTACCATCGTTAAGCATGCATTTGGTTTTGAACAATTTGCGGGTGGTACACTTGGCGGAGCTCTTATGCAAGGGGTTAAAAGAGGACTTTTCTCCAATGAAGCAGGTATGGGTAGTGCGCCGAATGCGGCTGCTACAGCAACAACAAGTCATCCAGCTAAACAAGGTCTAATTCAAGCTTTAGCCGTTTTGATTGATACGCTGATTATTTGTACAAGTACTGCTTTCTTGGTACTGCTCTCAGGAGCATACACAGATCCATCTGTTAATACAGAAGGGATTGTACTTACACAAACTGCACTCAGTATCCATTTTGGTGATTGGGCATCAGGTATGCTTGCCTTAATGATTTTCCTATTTGCATTTAGTACACTGATTGGTAACTACTACTATGGTGAAACAAATATTGAATTCATTAAATCAAGCAAGACAACGCTTGTGGTTTACCGTATTGCGGTTCTCGCGATGATCATGTTTGGTTCTATTGCTAGCGTGAAGCTGGTCTGGGATATGGCCGACCTGTTTATGGGCTTCATGGTTATTGTTAACTTAATAGCCATTACGCTCTTATCAAAGACAGCATTCGCTGCGTTAAGGGACTATTCAAAACAAAGAAAAGAAGGCAAAGATCCTGTATTCTACAAAGATTCCATTCCAGGAATCGAGAATGTAACAGGCTGGGAAGAATCACCTAAAGTGAAATCCTAATGTAAATTATTAAAAACTGCAGACAGACTAGTTTAAGCTAGTTTGTCTGCAGTCTGGCTCCTACCATTCGGTAGGAGCTTTTTTTATATGACGGATTGTAACATGAAGTGCGACACCTAGTTCAAAATAAAAAATGGCCCATGGCCGGATTCGTGTAAAATGAAGGTTCCTACACCACATTCACACAAGGAGAATCCGCCCATGAGCTACACACATCTTAGCATAATTGAACGCAGTAAACTAGAAGCATTACATCAACTGGGGCTGTCTGCCCGAGTCATTGCTCTCAAATTGAAACGACATCACTCCACGATCAGTCGGGAGCTCAAGAAAAATCAGAGCCCGGATGGTTACCTGGCGGCAGCATCAGAGAAACGGTACCGACGTCTTCGTCAGGATCAAACCTCTGGAGGAAAGTGGACAGAGGCGCTTGGGAAAGAAATTGAGCAGCGCCTTCATGAAACCTGGTCTCCCGAGCAAATCTCTATGCGTTATTATCTGAAAGGCCAGCCCATGATTTCGTTCAAAACGATATATCGCTGGCTTTATGAAGGTCGTTTGATTCGCATGACAGTTCAGCAGTTAAGGCACAAAGGAAAGAGACAGAAGCCACAAGAAAAGCGTGGTCGCTTCCTCGTTGGCACCTCTATTAAACAACGACCTAAAGAGATTCGTTTCCGAGAAACCTTTGGGCACTGGGAGCTAGACACAGTCGTCTCCAGCCGAGGAAAAAGCAAGGCTTGTGTCGCTACATGTATCGAGCGAAAAACAAGGCTGTACACTGCTATTAAAATGCCAGATCGCACTTCATTATCTATGGAAATCGCTATTGGTGTAGTTGCTGCACAGTACCCTGCCCAAACCTTCCAAACAGCTACCGTTGACCGTGGTAAGGAGTTCGCATGCTTTCGTGAACTGGAAGAGTCACACGGGATGAAGGTGTATTTTGCAGATCCTTATTCTTCATGGCAACGAGGCTCCAATGAGAATGGAAACGGGCTCCTTCGAGAGTTCTTCCCAAAAGGGAAGGACTTTGCAGAGGTGACCGAGGAAGAATTAGAACATGCCCTCCAACTCATTAACAACAGACCAAGGAAATGTTTAGGTTGGAAGACAGCTCACGAATCATTTGAAGAAGAAGTGTCGCACTTGGATTGACAATCCGTCATATCATTAATTGAATGACGTAGTTAAATTCATTATAATAAACAAATACCCATAATTTACTATTAATTATTCTAATTAGGGAATTTGTCGTTTGATAAAAAAAGGGGGGAGTAGGGCTGAGGCAGCTGAAAGATATCATTCATGAGATGGAAGACCAAGATGTCAGGCAGGCTCTTCTAGCATATCTATATACAGTCAAGCAGTATAAGGAGGAGTCTGATCAAAAGGATGTTTTCATATCAGACATGGTCCATATATACAATGAACTAGTCGTTACCGCAAAAGAAGCAGCAAAACAAAGACTGGTTCCTAATCGAAAGAAGAAAACAGTCCATATCGTATTTGGTTACTCTACGGCAGGAAGTGTAAGACAGGTCATCAAACACCTGGGTTTACAGGAGTCCGATGGGTTAATCTGTTTCCCCGATTTATTTTCGGTGGGCCCCATATGGAAACTTCATGATCCAGAGGGAAGAATATATCGTGAAGAATGGATTGTAACTCACCTTGATCCAGAATATACAGATAATAATTTAGCTTATTATGGTGAATTGAATCCTATCCAAATCCTTCAGCAGATACCCGAACAAGCTCGAATTATAATCTGGGGTGGAGATTCAGCTCATGAAAGAATAGGATCAAGATACGTTCAATACTTATTAAAAGAGTATATAAATGAAATGATTGAAATCAATGCTGTTCAAATATGTGAAAGAAAGTACAATATACCGAAGGATCAACGATATTATCGTCATACAGATGAGATTGTGGTGGAAAAACTTACTGAGGTATTTTATGAAATGGACCGAATCCATCCTTTAACTACAGAACAAAGATGGGAGTATGAACAAGAATGGATGGGATATGCCGAGACGAAGCAGGTGCTTAGGCTTTGGAATGATGGGGAAGTAAATATGGTAGAAGAAAATGATTTAGATGAATACTTATTTCATACTGTCTACAAGTTACAGAGTCACTCTAATCCAAGTGGATTTATAAAAGCGGCGCGGGTCATAGGAGAAGCGATGGGGTATTTGGAGCAGTATATCGGCGATTCGTTCTTTGAGTACCGTTTACGAAATTTAGTCTATGAGGGTAAACTTGAGATTCGAGGAGTACCCAGTGCGATGAGATATTATTCGGTTCGTATAAAATCTTAGCGAATGAGGTGAGCTTTATGGGGAAGGTTGTGCTAGCCGGCGGTACGGGGTTTATCGGGCAATTTTTTGAGAAGAAATTCAAGGAAAAAGGCGACAACGTATATATTATATCAAGACAAGAGGGCCATATCTCTTGGGATGATAGACAGTCCATCGTTCAAGTTCTAGAAGGAGCAGAGCTACTCATTAATCTTGCCGGAAAATCGGTCAATTGCCGCTATAATGAGCGCAATAAGCGTGAAATCATGGAATCTAGGAAACGCACTACTCGGATCTTAGGAGAAGCGATAGAAGCCTGTACTGAACCGCCCAAGCTATGGATCAACTCAAGCACGGCCACGATCTACAGACATGCAGAAGATCGGCCTATGACAGAAGAAGAGGGTGAGATTGGTACTGGGTTTTCAGTAGATGTAGCAAAAGCGTGGGAAAAAGTCTTTTTCTCATTCCCATTAGATCGAACCCGGCAGGTTGCGCTTCGAATTGCCATTGTGCTGGGTAAAGACGGGGGAGTGATGACTCCTTATCTCTACCTAACTCGATTTGGGCTCGGGGGTAAGCAAGGACCCGGAACACAAAAATTCAGTTTTATTCATGTGGAAGATTTATACCGGATTGTACAGTTTATTCGGCAGCGCGAAGATCTTAGCGGTGTGTTTAATGCGGTATCCCCTTATCCTGTATCTAATGAAAAGTTAATGGCTGAAATGCGTAAGAAGATGCATGTTCCAATAGGCATCCCTACTCCAGGTTGGATGTTAGAAATGGGAGCTGTATTCATACGGACGGAAACGGAACTGATCTTAAAAAGCAGATGGGTAGTACCTGAAAGGTTATTACGGGATGGTTTTGAATTTCGTTATCCAACAATAGAAGATACATTAGAAGCTGTACTGAAATAGATCACTTCTTTATTTTAAAGCTCGATGTTCATACGGTTAACGATAAGATGTCGAATTGCAATATTTTCATCAAAATCGCATTGTAAAGAAAGGTGTCTGATTCCTAGGAATCAGACACCTTTTTTATGCTTATAGAGGGAATAGAAGAGAAGAAACGCAGTTAGCGTATTTCGGCATTTATTTTGTTATGTCTAATTATGTAGCGGTTTTAGCGTGTTTAGTGGCTATTTTAAGGCATGGTATTACATAAAACGTCGTTATTTTGCTAGCAAATAAGGAACATTTCGAAACTTCGTATAACAACGATATATCATGAAAAAATACAGCTTTCATTACATCAAAAAACTGCGTATAATATAAATTATACGCAGTTTCTGTTTATATACGATTTATTTAAGAGAGTCGACCACTTACCTCAGTTCGTAGACGAAGATCGACACGTTTTTTACGTATAAACTCTAATCTTGAAGAATAGCAGGTGATGATGTTGAATGATGAAATAATAGAAACTTATGCTGAAGAACTAGAAGCATTTGATATTTGGTTAAAAGATGCAGGGTACACCAGTCACACAATTAAATCGTATAAAAGTGATGTATTCGAGTTTTTATTTTCACTAAGTGGGAAGTCACTAGATAAAGTGAAGAAGCTACATCTCTCTTTTCTATCCAGGGCTCGTGATCGGGGGATCAGTGATTCGACTCGGAATCGTAAACATGCTTCGGTACATTGTTTCTTTAAAGCGCTGATTGAACTCGAACTTCTCGAAGTGAATCCGGCAACCGGAATTAAGAAATCGAGAACAGAGAAAAATAAAGCACCCGTATTTTTAGATGAAGTAGATCTGCCGAAATTCATGAAATCGGTGGAGGGGAAATATCGGAATCGGAATCTAGCGATTTTTCTGCTCATGGCATATATGGGTCTGCGGGAGGAGAAGTTCATTCCTTAAACATTGGGGATTATAATTCGCGCCGAAGTACAATTGATGTATTTGGTAAAGGAAGAAAGTGGCGGACCTTACCTGTTCCTACTGCAGTAAGAGATGTACTTGATGAAGTGCTAGCCGAGAGAATTGAACCTCGTAAATCAAAAGAAGAAGCTTTCTTCATCTCCCAACAAGGAAGAAGACTGTCTATTCGAACAATTCAGCTGATCGCAAAGAGAGACATTTGATCGTTTTCAGGAGAATGAAGGAGTCACCCGTAAAAAAGCGTACTCCAGTCATAAGTGCGACATTCTTTTGCAACGATGATGCTTCGTAAAGGTGCTGACCTCAGAACCGTGCAAGAGTTGTTGGGTCATTCATCGATTGAGACTACAACGGTTTATACCCATGTTACCAATCGGGAGAAGGAACAAGCCATGGCCATGCTTGAGATCGACCTATCTTAATCGGCGATTTTGCTACATCTTTTGATGGCTTAATACCTTATCAGTCTTGAGTGAATGCCGATGGAACACAGATTGTATTCATTGCATCAAGCATTGGTTAACATAATAAATATTATGTTAACCAATGCTTAAACCAACGATTCATTAGATTTTTTGATTAGCAATTTTAAAAAGACAGTTCAAGAACATATCAAATAAACATGGTGCAATAATACAAATCAAATAACATAGATAAATAGAAAAAGGGACTGCTTTATAGGCGACCCTTTCTTCATTATCAAAAGTGTTTTCACATTCATGTCTATAAGAGTATTTTAAGCTATAGATAGATAATAGTTTGAGTGTCACACTGGAGATAACTATCCTTAACGAGCAGGCGGAATACTTTGGGGATTATTAAATACATTTTTAGGATCATACTTCGCTTTTACTTTACGTAATCTAGCATAGTTTGTTCCATAGTATACCGGTCCTGAATTTTTGATGCCTTGGTCTGGTACGTTAATATAAGACCCTACGATATAAGGTTGTAACTTACGGCGTGTATTACGAGTTAAGGCGATATTTTTAGCAGCATCGGCTGGATTAATCCAGGAGGTATTCCATTCTACATAAAATTTGGCATTACGCCAGAAGAAAGCAGTCGCTTTTGGTGAAACGCGGCTTACCGCACCGCCCCAGTTGAGGAAAAAGAAACCGGCTGTTGAATCTGCCTCTGCATTCTCTAGAAATTCTCGCATTACTTTTATGGCTTTGTCAGGAAAAATAGATTTTCCGAACCCTGAGGAGAACTGGTTGCTGTATTTTTGGGTAAGTACCGGATCTGGTGCTAATAAGAAGTTCACTACTTCTGTGTAAGGTAATAACCGGATAATACTCCCCGTTGGAGTTCCGACGGATGTAATAGGCTTAAGTAGGCGGAGTGCCTCTGTTTTTGATCCGAGGAACAAGCCTTCCATGGTGACGTTGCCGCCTTTTTTAGGGCCAATATTCAGTTCACTTCCAAGTCTTGTATCGACAGAAGGAGCCCACCGTTGCCATACTTTCAATACCTTTTCGAATTGATTCCATGGCCACGTAATCTTAAATACGGTAGCCTTCGCAGGAGCTTTGCGCACTTTGAATTTGTATTTTGTGCATATTCCAAAGTTACCGCCGCCGCCCCCACGGGAGGCCCATAGAAGATCAGCATTTTTCTTATGATTAGCTATAATTACTTTTCCATTTGCATCGACCATTTCTAGTCCAATCAGATTATCGCTGATAAGCCCAATTGTTCGCTGTAACGGTCCGATTCCTCCACCGAGTGTGATTCCGCCGATTCCCACGGTTGGACTGTCACCAAATGGTGCTATAAATCCTTGCGCAGCAAGGGTTTTCGCAATTCTTCCGACTTGATTCCCTGTCTCAACAATGACCGTTCCGTTCTTTTTATCCAGCTTAATGTTTTGCATCTTGCTCACATCTATTACGATGCCACCGTTAACTTGCGAGAGGTTGTTCTCGAGCGCATGTCGTCCACTTCTGGCCCGAATGGGGATCTGATGATGACGAGCCCATTTTATAGCATTAGCCACATCTTGCGTTTTTAGAGCAAAAACAAATACTTTCGGATATCTGTCTGTATGAGGATCCCAATTTCTACGTGCTGCCTCATATCCCGGATCTCCTCGGAAAATCACTTTACCAGTCAGTTTCACTTTTGAATTCACCATAACAACTCCCTAGTGCAAAGATGATTACACCGTTATCCTTACAAACACGGTATCGTCCATTATATGGAGGACAGCAGACTATGGTGTAGGCGAATACTCATAATGTAACCCTGATAGAAGGAAACTTCGGAGAGTAAGATCGTATCTAATTGACGTATTAAAAAATCGAACATCGTACATTCCAAGAAATGAATTATTAGTTTACATAATAAATATTAAGTTAACCAAACGATTCATCTACAAAATAAAAATCCGTAAAGATAAAAGTCACCATCAACTTTTTTCTTTACGGAGATCCTAAATATTAATTAAGCCATTTAAAAATATCTTCTTGAGCTATAGTCGCTACGCTATACAACAGAAGCATATCATCAAAATGATGTTCCTCCAGATACTCGTCTACATCCATCCGGAAGTAACGCATGTCAATCATATGAATGGTGGAGTAATGCTGGGCTAGAAACGGCACCATTGCATTAGCATAGGAGTCTTTAAACACGATAATACTGCGATCTTTATTAGCTTCCTCATGAGGAATGTTGATCGTGACAAGCGGGAAGTTCCCGCCAAAGAACACCTTATATTTATCCCGCTCATTCTGTGCATCCATATCGTAAAAAGAATTCTCACATGTGTTCTGTCCCTCAATGCATACTTCGTATTCAGGAAGAGAAGACTCCAGCAATTCCAGACGATCAGGAGTAATATCACGCTGGTTTGCTTTTGTATAAAACGTACCGTAGAACGAATCGCTGAACTGCTTTGCCTCAAGTTCGGCTTCAGGAGTAGGAGAGAGGCCAATCGTATCCGCAAAGGCTTGATATCCATAGTACGCGCCGCGTGTCGTCCAGTGATGATCGGTACGATAATAGATTTGTGCGGTACTTTTCTTCTGCTGTAGTACTTCTCTGATATCAACGGGCGCAACCCGTCCACTCAGTTCGCTAAAGATTTGATCCATCAGTGGTGACTGGGGAGCGTCCGTTGCTTCCGCATATTTGGGTAAATACTCGCCATTCAGCGTTTGGGAGTTGGGAACAAGCAGAAGAGATAACGAATCTACATCCTTCTGATGACGCTCAGCAAAACGAGCAATCTGTTTTATATTCTGGCCCAACTGTTCCTCTTCGTAAATAAACCGTTCAAACAGATATCCTGAACTACCGAAGAATACTTGATTATTCTCCGTCTTACCTGACATTCGCTCCATATCTGATTTAAGTCCGACCCAGTTGTCACGACCTACAAACTGATCCACTAGATAATCGTCCAATTGATCTGTATATCGTCCACTCCAGAGTTTATCCCAGGAGAAGGAGGGGAACTTAGCTAAGACGCGATTTTCAAATTCGGATAAGGTCCGGTCCGGTTCCCATAAGCTCCACATACCAAAACAGCTGATAAATAGAAGAAAGCCGCTGGTTACGATAACTGCTCTTTTGTGATCCAACGATCATCACCTCCTAAAAACGGAAATACAGAAATGGATTATACGAGTCATCAATAATGTACGCTGTGGATGCAAGGAGAAGGATGGTTAAGACAATCACTTCCAAGATCGCCATGACTGTACGATTCATTCTGTTATTTAGTATTGATGTGAAACGAGCAGCAATAGGTGTTGAAGCGAACGTTAATACCACGAGCAGTGCTCCATACGATTGTAGATAATAAAGATTCGTTCCACTTATCCGTGCCGCTTGGCTAAATCCAAGCATCACATGAAGATAGTGAGGAAGTAGAGTAAGATCCTCAATAGCGAATAAGGTCCAGCCGATCAGGATGACAGCTATAAAATACAGGTGCCGGAAAGGACGCCAAATCTTTTCGAGCCATTTTCCAAGCCATAACTTCTCGGACGCAATAAGGAAACCAAAATACAAGCCCCACAGCACAAAGTTCCAGCTGGCTCCATGCCATAATCCAGTTAAAAACCACACTATAAATAGGTTTACGAGGAGCCGCCATTTACGAACCCTGCTTCCCCCGAGCGGGAAATATACATAATCTCGAAACCACGAGCCGAGCGTAATATGCCATCTTCGCCAGAACTCGGATGCATTTTCAGATATATAGGGATAACGAAAGTTTTCAGGAAATTCAAAGCCGAGCATTCTACCCAGTCCAATGGCCATATCTGAATACCCGCTAAAGTCAAAATAAATTTGAAAAGCAAATGCTATAATCCCAATCCACGCACCTGTGAAGGTTAGTTCACTGCTTCCAGATAACGTGGTGTCCCACAGCATACCAATGTTATTGGCAAGCAGTACTTTCTTGGCTAGACCGATGATAAAGCGCCGCACACCACTTGCAAAAAGCTCTATGGATACGTGACGTTTAGCAAGCTGTTTATTAATATCCTCATACCTGACAATAGGTCCTGCTACTAATTGCGGGAACATGGATACAAATGCTGCAAAGTTGATAAAACTCCGCTGAGCAGGGACATTACGGCGGTAAACATCAATGATATAAGACATCGTTTGGAATGTATAAAAAGAGATTCCGATCGGAAGCGGTAGATCCAGAGCCGCAAAGTTAGTACCCAGCAGGTCGTTCGCCGAATGAATAAGAAAATCAGCATATTTGAAAAAACACAATACACCAATGTTTACGATTAGGGAAAATACAAGGATAAGTCGGCGTATTTTCTCACGCTGTTCATATCGATCCATTAGGAGACCATTCATGTAATCTATGACGGAGGAAAACAGGAGAAGAAGAATATATACCGGTTCTCCCCAAGCGTAGAAGAGCAAACTAATAAGAAGAAGCGCCGCATTCTTCCATCGCTGCGGCGCTACATAATAGACAAGTAAAGCTATGGGTAAAAAGTAAAACAAAAAGGCTACAGAGCTAAAAACCAAGGATATTCCCTCCAGTCATCCTTCAAAGGGTTCGCGATTTATTTACTCTCGGAAGTCAAAGCATTAGTAAAGGCTTGTTCCATTTTTTCAGCATCGTTTGAAATAAGGAGGATTAAATAGTTGCCTTGTTGCTTAATAATGTGGTTTTTCACCTTTTCATATTGTTCTGGTAAATAAGTGCTCCAAAGTTGTTCTTGATTTGCGACTTCTTTCTCCAATGCGGATTTTAGTTCTTCTATTTTAGAAGAATCAGAGGCTTTTAAAATAATGAATTCATCGGCATGTACACTCATCATCGCTTTCATGTACTGTCCTTCTTCAATTGTAGCCGGATCGATACCTAGGTTTTTTGCCGTCTCCGTATCCTCTTTAAGATTTATGTTATAGAACTGAGCAGTGTTCATCTCCGTTTGCTCCGAAACAACCTGCATTAATTCACTTACGGGTACGTTAACTTCATTAACTTCCTCCGCTTTTTGTGTTCCACAACCAGCGATCACCATCGTAAACGTCATCAACATTAAAATCATTTTCTTCATTTTCTTAGCAACTCCTTCTAAATTCTCATGATGTGAAATATTTTTTCCAAAGATATAGACAAACTTATCATTTAAAAAGTTCCCTTTTTCAAAAAAAACTTTTCTTTTTCTCATAAAAAAACAATTGAGCGAGATATAGAAAGCTACGAAGAGGTTTTTAAGCTGAGGTACATAATTCCTGTATGAATTCGGCTTCGTTTGATTTCTTTCGACCTTCGTGCTCCTTTACCATCTAAAGGCAATGGGAGTATGATTCATCTGCTGAGAAGATATATACATAAACAATAAAAACTCAGCACTAGATACGGGGTAAAGAGGGAGATCATTATGGTTAGAAAAATGAAGCGATTATTGATTGGACGCCCTATGAAAAATAGCGAATTAGAAGGAGAGAAACTAAGTAAATTAAAAGCACTCGCCGTACTTTCTTCGGATGCGTTATCGTCAGTAGCTTATGGTACAGAACAAATTCTCATTGTTTTGATGGTAGTGGGTGCTGCAGCTGCCTGGTATTCCATACCAATTTCACTTGCAGTACTCGGACTACTCGTTATTCTAATATTCTCATATAGACAAACGATTTATTCATATCCCTCAGGCGGAGGCGCCTATATCGTAGCAAAAGATAATATCGGGTTATCAAGCGGTCTGCTCGCAGGAGGTTCCTTGCTTGTCGATTACATCTTGACTGTTGCCGTAAGTTCTTCCGCAGGAACGGACGCGATTACATCAGCTTTTCCAGTGCTTCATGATCATCGGGTTCTTATTGCACTCACCATGATTCTACTGCTTACGATTCTAAATCTGCGGGGGATTACGGAATCTGCCTCGGTCCTTGCATTACCGGTTTACTTATTTGTCTTTGCCATTGTTGTTCTGATTATTACCGGATTTATTAAATACGCTATGGGTGGAGCAGAACCGGCCATTCCGGTGGAATGGGGAAGCGCCGCAAACAATGTAAGTCTCTTTCTCTTGCTAAAAGCTTTCAGTTCCGGCTGTTCTGCGCTGACGGGTGTAGAAGCGGTATCCAATGCCATTCCTAACTTCCGGGCTCCAGCAGAGAAGAACGCTGCAAAAACATTAGTTATGATGGGCTCTATACTTGGATTTATGTTTTTAGGTATCAGTTTACTCGCCTACTGGTATGGGATTGTACCCAGTGAAAAAGAAACGGTTGTATCGCAAATTGCGAATTCCGTTTTTGGCAGAGGAACGATTTATTACATTATCCAAGGGGTTACGGCACTGATTTTATTTTTAGCAGCGAATACTGCTTATTCTGCTTTTCCATTACTTGCATTTATGTTAGCAAAAGATAAATTTATGCCACATATGTTTCTCGTTCGTGGTGATCGGCTCGGTTATTCCAACGGTATCATTTTCCTTGGCGTCTTATCTGCTGTACTCGTAATTGCTTTCCATGGAAATACAGAAGGGTTGATCCCGCTGTATGCGGTGGGGGTATTTATCCCATTTACCTTGTCCCAACTTGGTATGATGATCCGCTGGATTAAGCTAAAACCATCTGGCTGGTATGTTAAGCTACTTATTAATACGATTGGGATGCTGACTACTCTAAGTATCACACTGATCTTTATCTTCACCAAATTCAGTCAAGTATGGGCCGTCTTTATTTTCTTACCGCTGGTTATTTGGATCTTTATGCGGATTCACCGTCACTACATCCAAGTAGCAAATCAGCTTCGAATTAATATTCAGGAAGACAAACTACAAATTAAAGGAAGTACGATCGTCGTTCCCATTGGGGGAATTACAAGTGTTGTTCGCAATTCACTCAGTTATGCCAAGTCTTTAACCGATAATGTGGTTGCCGTATATGTAGGCTTTGATGATGACAGCATTCATAAGATGGAAGAGAAGTGGGAGGGATGGAATCCAGGCGTTAGACTCATTACCCTGAGATCCAGTTACCGAAGTATTGTAAAGCCGCTCATTAAATTCATAGATACGGTGGAATGGAAGAAAAATGAGACGGACCATATCACGATTTTGATTCCACAGTTTATTACAAAACACTGGTGGCAATATGTTCTTCATAATCAAACCAGTCTGCTGCTTCGAGCTTATCTTTTCCGTCATAAGGACGTCGTCATTTCTACAGTAACTTATCATCTTGATAAATAACACGAAAGAAAGAAACCGTCTCCTTAGTGAACTGCACCCCAAATGTTAGACATTAACTAACATTGGAGGTGCAGTTTTTATATGGCTAAGTTTAGTTCAGATAAAAAATTACAAGCAGTTATGCGTTATCAAAATGGATCGGAAGGAATAAAATCGATTGCGAAATCGATAGGAATCCATCATTCTGTCTTATTAAATTGGATTAAGCAATATGAGCACCATGGTGAAGAAGTTTTTAAAAAGCGCTATACACCGTATTCCATACAGGATAAACTAGACGTACTTAATTATATGAACGAATTCGGGACGTCTGCTAGAGAAACGGCCGCAATATTTAATATTGCAAGTCATAGCACCATTTTAAGCTGGCAAGAGAGCTTAAAATCACATGGAATGGACGCCCTAAGACCAAAGAAAAAGGGGCGTCCATCCGTGAAAAAAGAATCGATCAAACGAAAGAATCAAACGTTAGTAGAAGGGTCCGTAGAGGCCTTACAGGCAGAAGTGGAACGTTTACGAATGGAAAATGAGTATTTAAAAAAGTTAAATGCCTTAGTTCAAAACAAGAAAAAATCACCAAGGAAGACAAAGTAAAGGTCATCTATGAATTAAGGCATAAATACTCGGTGAAGGCGCTTGTGGCATTTTCGCTATTCCACGAAGCACATATTACGATGTAGTGAAGAAGCTAGATCGTCCAGATCCAGATGCTGACTTGAAGGCTGAAATCAAAGCGATTTACGAGGAACATGAAGGTCGATATGGCTATCGTCGCATTCGAGATGAACTAGCCAATCGTGAGCAAAAGGTGAACCATAAGAAAGTGCGCGTATCATGAAAGAATTAGGCTTAAAAAGCGTAGTTCGCATGAAAAAATATAAATCGTACAAAGGAACGGTGGGCAAAATTGCGCCAAATATTCTAAACCGTAACTTTACGGCAGAAGCTCCGAATGAAAAGTGGGTTACGGATATTACAGAATTTAAATTATTTGGTGAGAAGCTCTATTTATCAACTGTGTTAGACTTGTTTAACGGAGAAGTTATTACCTATACAATCGGCTCTAGACCAACGTATTCACTTGTTTCAGAGATGTTAGAAAAGGCTTTAGAACGTCTCCCGAAAAAACATAAACTATTGATACATTCAGATCAGGGATGGCACTATCAAATGAAGCAATATCGTCATGCCCTTGAATCAAGAAGAATTATTCAAAGTATGTCACGTAAAGGAAACTGTTACGACAACTCTGTAATGGAGAACTTCTTTGGCATTATGAAGTCAGAGTTCCTCTATTTAAAGGAATTTGAAAGTAAGAACATTTTAAATCAGAATTAGAAAAATATATCAATTACTATAATATGAAACGGATCAAGGCAAAATTCAAAATGAGTCCAGTGCAATACCGAACTCATTTTGAAAAAGTTGCCTAATGAAATAACCGTGTCTAACTTTAAGGGGTCACTTCATAGGAGGCGGTTTTCTAATTGATCCTGGTAAACATCTTTGAGCATATATTAATGAAGTAAAAATAAAACTCGCTTATCTTTAATAAGGGGGATTCGATAATCACAGCTAAATATGTTACTCTTGAAGTAGCGTTTGATTACTAAGTAACTAAAGGTGGATTAGCACTTGAAACGAGAGAAAAACAAAAAAAATATACTCACTTTTGGAAAAGAAAATAAGGAACTTGAAGTACCGATCAAAGCATCAGGCTCTTTGAACTGGGTTGGCTCTTTTCGCCTATTTAACGTATACCGAAAAGTAAAACCAACGCGTATGATTTTGCCTGCGCTCATTATATTGTATTTTATTTTAGCTCAGATGATCATCATGTTCTTCTCCATCCTGGTGTCCACGTCATTTCTTCCCGCCTTTCTGGTAGGTTTTGCGGTATGGGCGCTCTTGAACAAATATTTAATCTGGGTACTAAAAGAAACTACGGTCAGAACATTGATCAAAGAAGGATATACACCTCTTGAAAATGCAGACAAACAGTATGTAGATTCTTTGTATCTATAACTCTGATGTGTCACATAGCCGTTACTCAAAAAACCGTCATGTACGGTTTTTTTCTGTTTTTATAAACCAAGATAAGCAAAATAACCCATTTTACTGTAGATTTATAGTAGAATAGTAGTGGTAGTTGCTAGATTAATAGTTAATTACCACTATTACAGAAGAATGGGGAAAACATATGAAACCATGGGGAAAATTAATATTAAGCTGTGCGATACTACTAGGAGGTACGGTTGGTAGTACCGGTATTCCTTCCACTTATGCAGCAACGAATCAAGTGAAAATAGTGCTGGACGGTTACTCGCTACCGTTTCCCGTAGCACCTGTCGTAATTAGCGGAACAACTATGGTTCCTTTCCGGGCGATTTCTGAAGCACTTGGCATTGAAGTGCAGTGGAATCAGAAACTTAAAAAAATAACGGCTACCAAGCGGACAGATGAAGGAAGTAAAGTGGTGGAACTTACGATGGGAAGTAAGACAGCTAAGGTAAATGGACAAAATGTACCTCTTACTCTCGCACCAAGGACCATCAGTAATACGACAATGATCCCGCTAAGCTTCTTCAGTCAGCAGTTTGGAGCAGCCGTTGGTTGGAATCAAGCCGCAAAAACGGTATCGATCACTTCTCCAAGAGAAGAAATGTATACACTGGGATTCTACGCTCTTCGTTCTTATGATGAAATTAAGTATCTGCCAAGCCTAGATGCTGCAGCTTTCGGTTGGGGACGAATTGACCGGGACGGAAACTTTACAACCACAGGTGATGAATACAAATGGCCTTCTTCACTAGGGGACATCACAGGAGAGACGATAGTACAAGAAGCACAGAGTGTGGGTACAGCACCTTCTTTCATGGTATATGCGTTAGATGGACAACTTGAGCTTACGAAGAATCTAGAAGATAAGCAGCTTCAAGCTAAGACAATTGAGGGTATAGTGACTACTGCTGTAGAAAAAGGTTTTAAAGGAATTACACTTGATTTTGAAGGACTTGGACTCACTGGTGATTCTGCCAAGGTGAAGAGTGATTACAATGCTTTTGTCAAAGCGATGGCTACGCGCGCTCACTCGGAAGGACTTACCTTAACTCTTGCTCTCCATCCGATCAACAGTTCCTACAAAGGCTACGACTATAAAACGCTAGGAAATCTTGCGGATGAACTCATCATCATGGCATATGCTTTCGAAAATGAAAAAGGACCAGAACCTCTTGCCAAGGTAGACGAAGCGATTCGCCTTGCACTGAAAGAGACAAGTAAAGAAAAATTGCTCCTGGGTATATCCAGAGGTAGTGAAGATGCAGCGAGCATTAACAGTAAGATTGGTCTTGCCAAACGGTACGATCTCAAAGGAATAGCTCTGTGGAGACTAGGCATTATTGGTCCTGCGGCTTGGGCTGAGATGAATAAATCCATTGTACTTGACTAATTAAATTCATCCTTCATATAAGTAAGCTAAAGAACACAACCTCACTAAAAGGAGGCTGTGTTCTTTTTATTGTTATGAAGTGAATTAATTCATAATATCTTTTAATAAGTTATAAAATTGTTTGGTTGAGTAAATATTGGGGTTTGTTTTTCCTGAATTTCACTGCTCATTTCTATAAATATCCTATATAATATGGGAACAAACGATTTTTAGAAAGAGGGATTAGACATGGGTTTTTTTGATGGATTGTTAGGAAATGCTTCTCAAGTCAATTTAAATGAAATACAGAAGGAGTTTGCTCCTTTGCTTGCACCAAGCGAACAGATTGAGCGTGCGTACAAATTAATAAGGGATATGTTTATTTTTACGAATAAGCGTCTGATTATTGTCGATAAACAAGGGTTAACTGGGAGAAAAGTGGAGTATCATTCGGTTCCATATAAAAGTATCTCACATTATTCCATTGAGACGGCAGGACATTTCGATATGGAAGCTGAGCTGAAAATCTTTATCTCCAGCAGTACGGTACCGATTCAGAAAAACTTTAATAAAAGTACAAATATTTATGAAGTACAAAGTGTATTATCTCATTACATCTTGAACTAATGAAACGAGCAGGTTTTGATCACCTAGTACAGTCATCAGAGGAGCTTTAATTGTGATCGAAACTTGGAATGTTATTGCCTTGGCAGCGGTAGCCGTAGTACTTAGCTGTGGTGTCATTTTAATCTGTATCTGGATGATTAGAGCCGTGAGTAGAATAACAAGAAGGGGTAGAAACCGCTTAGTTCATCATGAGAAGATCAAACGAGTGGACTGGATCGTCCTTTTCTTGATAGGAACAGCTCTATTATCATTTTTATTGCTAACGACTTACCGGATTATAATATTGTTTATAAGTCCTGAAGATGTGGAAATATATACTATCCCCGAGAGTCTAACATATAAAGAAATCCTATCAAATATATTTAATGGACGTAGAAATGAACTTATGTGGAACCATTATCTCGGGGGGTTATTCTATTCTTTAGGTTTTATCTCTTTAGTGACCGGCGTGATGATCTTACTAGTGGTTATGTTGCGTAGATGGAAAGTCGAGCGAACCTTTAATAATGGAAAAGGGATGACTTTGTTAGGTAAAAACAATAATAAATTCAAAGACATGCGATTCACAGGTTATTTTCTTGCTATATTTTTATCTAAATTGTTTCATATTCTATGGGAATTATTTCGCGATTGGTATTTGTAGGTGATACAGCGGACCCTATAAGCTTTTTAGTCAGTCATCAAAGGAAGATGGAATGGGAATGGTTATGGATAATGACGTAGAGAATGGGTTTATAGTAACGATGCGCCGTATCATAAGCGGAGATTTGAGCGAAGTCATGTGGAATGATTATATAGCACTAGTCTTATACTTGGTGGGCGCGATCTGGCTTATTTCTTCTCTATATGTAGATATCAAACGGTACATCAAGCGGAGAATGAAAAAGCGTCAAGGGATGAGTGAAAGGGACATCTCCTCAAGTAGATGGGAACAACATGCACGGGGGCGTAAGTCACGTGAATACATAGATCCTGGGATACTCATCGCAGTTGCCTTTTTGTTTAGAGATTGGTATACCTTTTTCTAAAAAGGATTGATAGAGACGTTCTATAATTTGTGTGAAATCTTTTTGTTATGGGGCTTACATATTGGCTATAGCATTTATAGTAGTTAGATATTATACTGTAAAAAATATACATACATATGTGATGATGGGTCTCGTTTTTCGGAAGCGAATCTACAGAGAACTGCTGGTATGCTGAGAGGCAGGATGATGGCCGAAGAACTGCTCACCCCGGAGCAAGAGTGGATCATGATGATTGATACTCCGTCTAACCAGCGTTAACAGGTCTTTAAGATGTGGTGAGAATATAAGATGTAGGATTGTCTATATTTCATCACAAAGAAGAGTGGTACCGCGTCAGACGTCAGCCTGTCGCCTCTTTTGAGGCGGCGGGCTTTTTATTTTCTATAAGGGAGGCAGTTACCATGAATCATATTATTGATTACTATTCCCGTTTTGACGAATGGGGAAGGCTTGACCGCGAACCATTGGAGTTTATCGTGAACATGCATTTTATAAATAAGTATTTACCGCAGCAGGGACATCTGCTGGATAACGGGGCCGGACCCGGAAAATATGCCATGAAGCTCGCACAAGAAGGATACCAAATCAGTTTATCTGATGTAACGCCTGCCCTTGTTGATATTGCGAAAGAGCAAGCAAAAAAGCAGCAATTAGAGTCTGCGTTTAGTGGTTTTTATGTTCAGAATGCGACAGATTTACATGAGCTAACAGATAACTCATTTGATGCAAGTCTGATGCTTGGGCCTATGTACCATCTTCAAAGAGAAGATGAAAGAATGACAGCAGTCCAGGAACTATATAGAGTGACGAGAGAGGAAGGAATCGTCTTTGTCGCATTCCAATCCCGCACGAGAATGCTGTTCAATTCACTTCAGAATCCTAATCATTGGAAGCCGAATCATACGATGGAAGGGATCGAAGCATTTTTATCCAGTAGCAGCTTTACACATGATGAACCAGGCAGATTTACGGGTGCTTATTACTATGGAGTGGAAGAAATTCAGCCTTTTATGGAAAGTAACGGATTCAGTATGATCGAGCTGATTGGTTCAACGAGTATCGGAGGATTGCTGGACACAAAAGCACAAGAATACTGGAAAGAGCAGGGGGAAGAAGCTTATCAGAAGTTTATTTCTCTTATGATTCAAACGGCAACTGACCCTTCGATCCTCGGCGTATCTTCTCACTTGTTGTATATAGGACGTAAAAGCAAAAGAAAATAGGAGTTCTCCTGATTCATATTTATTCGTGTGCAGCACGCTGAGCAGGAGAAACACACATCATAAAAAAGACAATAAGAAGAAGACCGCTTGCAACCCATACCGCTTGATCTTCTAGATGATACGTGGCAAATGTTCCGATAAAAGCCCCACCTAGAAATGAACTGATGATCGTGGCAAACTTTTTAAATTGAACGGATGCAGATTGATCTTTACGAAACAAAGAAATATAGAGGGCTCTAGATGCTGTATATAAATTCCCTGTTGTCACGGTCGTATTATAAGTCCAACCCTCTAGAGAACGAAAGGTCGAGATTTGCAGGGAGCCGACAAATACAATTAAAATCGTTACAATCATGTTAGGAACGGCAGCAGGAAGAAACCCAACGCCGAAAAGAACAAGAATCTCTAGCAAAAGTACAGCTCTCGAAGGATCTAATAATTTTCGTATGATCCAGGGATGATTGAGCATTTGCGCGACGAATACTCCGGTTATGAAGGCTGCAATAGGTGGGATGCGTACAAGAGCTTCATGCACGTTCCCCTTGGCAGCCTCAATACCGAGAAGAACCATATTCCCTGTTTGGGCGGTAGAGAACACTCCATCCCTGCCAATGTAAGTATAAGCATCGAGGTAACCTGCAACGAGTGATAGTAGGGCGCCTATATAAACCGATTCTGGAGTTAAATTCTTTGGGATTCGTTTACGGAACATATCAGACTTCCTTTGTTATTTACTTCTCTTCAAGATGCCTAATCTGTCCTTATTTTATTCACTTTAGAAGGGCTCAAATTTGATATCTCGTAAGGTCAATTTGCTTCGAAAGATCGAGCTCAATCCCTTCGCTTTCAAGCAAACTTTGCTGCAATGAACGGTCCCATTCATCACTCATCGAGATTTCCCCTTGCTTATTTACTACCCGGTGCCAAGGTAGATTATATTTTTCGCTCATTGAATGCAGGATTCGTACGACTTGCCTTGCTGCCCGAGGACTGCCTGCCAAGGCAGCTACTTGGCCATAGGTCATCACTTTTCCTTCTGGAATCGATTGTATGATATCTATAACTCTTGCTGTAAAAGGCTGCATAAATACAAACTCTCCTCTTCTTAATCACATGTATTTTAGTATAACAGAAGATATAGAAGTTGAATAAAGTACGAGTTCCCTACCATTAATTATTTTCAAAATCCTGATTTAAAGGAACACACGAAAACTCTCCGCTTCGTTGAAGCAGGGAGTTTTTTGAGTCGAATACAAAATTACAAATTTATGGGTTGACTGGATGTAAAAACAAACGGTAATATATTAGTGCAAACGGTTTCATTGTGGAGTGAGGCAGAAATATAGATATAGAAGTGATAACCAATACTATTCTTAGTAAAAGTAGAGAAACGAGGTGGTATCCTTCTTTCTGAGGCGTTAGATCATTCTGAAACTCGACAAAAAAGAGCAAAGATCGCTGTTTTGTGCAAACGTTTCCACAAAAGAGATATGCTTTTTGATAACTGAATAAATCAAACGAAGGAGGACTTTTTATGATGTATTCTGTCAGGCTAATGGCTATGTTATTGTTCGTTTTTATGCTCGTGATTACAGGATCAGGCTGGCATGCACTCACTGCTTCGGCCGCGGACAATGGGGTTCCTGAACATCATCTACGCATTCATTACGAAGGAGACGGTGAGGGATACGGGGTATGGATATGGGAAGATGTGGTTTCTCCACCCCAAACCTGGCCTACAGATGCAATTCCCTTTTCTGCAGAACAACAGGATACATATGGAGCCTACATCGATATACAGCTAAAAGAAGCTGCACAAAAAGTAGGGTTTCTAATCGTAAACCGGGAGACTGGACAAAAAGACGGAGGAGACAAAATGGTCTACGTAGACAACTTGTCTGTGAATGAAGTATGGGTGAAGAAAGGATCTGATAAAGTATATCCTCAGGAACCAGAGATTACTACCGAATTATTATCGGCAAAAGTAACTTCCGAAAGTCAGATTCGGCTCCACTTTTCAGGAACAAAAGGACTGTCAGATGAACAGCTCTTAAACGAAATCATCGTCAAAGACCGTAATGATGAATTGGTTCAAGTGAATAAGGCGGAGATCGTGAGTGACAGGATCGTTAATCTCGCAGCAGAAGTGACAATGGACAAATTGCCCGTAACCATCACTTATGCAGAGATCGCAGTCACGTCTGTAACCGACTATAAAATGATCGATGCTGAGTATTCGTATGATGGTAACGATCTTGGGGCTAGCTATGCACCCGAAAAAGTGACGTTTAAAATCTGGTCTCCAACGGCTTCGAGCGTAACCTTGAACGTCTACGACAAGGATGACTCAACGAATAGGATTGGAAGCAAGCCGCTTACGTTGGGTGAGAAAGGCGTATGGGAAGCAGAAGTTCAGCCATCTGAGATGAATACAACTGATTTGAAAGGTTACTTTTATCAGTATGAGGTAGTGAATAACGGAGAAAGCCGTAAAGTATTAGATCCTTACGCGAAATCAATGGCTGTGTTTCAAGTCGGTACGAACGGAAACGCAGGTCCAGATGGTGATACCGTTGGGAAAGCAGCCATAGTAAATCTAGAGGGTACGAACCCGCAAGGATACGATTATGCAACGATTGATGGATATAAGAAGAGGGAAGATGCGGTAATCTACGAACTGCATGTGAGAGATTTTACATCGGATCCTTCTATAGAAGGTGAGTTAGGTGATACGCGATGGGGATCGTATGCAGCAGTTAAACAAAAACTTAACTACATTAAATCGTTAGGAGTAACTCACGTACAGCTTCTTCCTATTATGGCTTGGTATTATGGCGATGAGACGAAGATGGACGAACGGGAACTAACGTATTCTGCTAAAAATAATGAGTACAACTGGGGTTATGATCCGCATCATTACTTCTCCCCCGATGGTGCATATTCCGAAGACCCAACTAATCCGGAGCTGCGGATCCGTGAAACGAAAGAAATGATCGATGCGATTCATGATGCCGGTATGGGAGTCGTTCTAGATGTTGTATATACCCATATGGCAAAAGCAGAATTTTTGAATGATATTGTGCCTAATTATTACGCATGGCAGGAAGAAACAGGGAGTTTCGTCGGGGGATTCGGTAACAACCTCGCTACGAATCATGCAATGGCTGAAAAATTAATGATCGATTCCGTAAAATACTGGTTTGAAGAATACAAAATTGATGGTATGCGCTTTGATATGATGGGCGATGCCACGTACCGCTCCATTCAAAAAGCGTACGATGCAGCAGCAGCGCTTAATCCAAATGCTCTATTCATCGGAGAAGGATGGAGAACTTTTAGCGGTGCATTAGCAGAACCTTCTCTTGCCGGACAGGGTGCAGATCAAGACTGGATGGACCAGACGGATGATGTGGGTGTGTTCTCTGATGAGATCCGAAATGAACTCAAATCTGGATTTGGTTCCGAAGGAGAGCCGCGTTTTCTTACCGGAGGAGCTCGTGATATAGAGCTCATTCTGAGCAATATTAAAGGACAGCCAAGCAATACACCAGCAGACGACCCCGGAGATATGGTTCAGTATATCGAAGCCCACGACAATCTGCCTTTATATGATGTCATTGCGCAGTCCATTAAGAAGAACCCTGCCATTCCGGAAAATGATGTGGAAATTCATCAGCGTATCCGGCTAGGGAATCTCATGATTCTTACATCACAAGGTACGGCATTCCTTCATGCTGGTCAAGAATATGGACGAACGAAACAGTGGTTCGGAACAGGAGTTCCGGAGCAGAAGTATCATGCTTTTGAAGATGAGGAAGGTGAAGTCTTTGGATATTTTATTCATGATTCCTACGATTCTTCTGATGCAATTAATAAATTTGATTGGTCCAAGGCTACGGATAGCAATCAATATCCCGTAAATAACGTAACACGAAAGTATACAGAGGGACTTATTCAACTACGTAAATCAACCAATGCATTTCGTCTGGGAGATAAAGAACTGGTTGACCGTAATATCAGTTTAATTGCGGCCCCAGAGATAAATAAGAACGATTTAATCATTGCCTACAAAAATCAATCAACGGATCAAACAGGTGATTTCTATGTCTTCTTAAACGCAGACCTTTCAGAGAGAACATTAACACTTCCTGTTGATTTAACAAAAGGAAAAGTTGTCGTGGATCAAGATGAAGCCGGGATATCACAGATCCAGAACCCTACCGGTTATGTTCTGAAGAAAGATTCCATCACTTTGGAGCCACTTACCGCTGTCATTATCCAAATGAATTCATCTGCTGAAAACCCAGCGGTGCCAGAGCCTTCAGAACCTTCTGTACCGTCAAAACCAACACACCCTACAACTCCTGCCGTGCCTTCCGTTTCAGGTCAAGAAGAGAAGTGGGAGCAAGAGTTAACTGCTTTGCTTACTAATATTCCTACGGATTCGAAGACAGCTGCAAAAGAAATCATGAATATAGTCAAACCGCTGCTCATTGTGACCAAATTCAGTACCACCATAGATCAGACCGGAACTACAATCGTAACACCTGACTCCTCCGCATTGAATCAATCCTATAAACGTCTTCATAGGGCATGGGATCAGATTTCAAAACTAGATAAAACACAGCATAAAGATCTCCTGCTTACATTGCAGCAAGAGCTTCAGGTAGTAATCGATACGAAATCAGTTCAAGGGGAGAAGATATCCGTCTACCTGCCGACTTCTTTTGTAGAACAAGTCCATCTATTATCATCAGGCGTTCAGTTTATATCAAACTCAGGAAGTGTCACAATCCCAGCAGGGGCGATAGAGGCGAAACAATTGATTCCTAATGGATCTTTTGTAATCACCTTATCTAAAGCATCGGATGCCTCAACTATTCATGCTGCTTCTATGAAAGCAGTGGGAGATGGACTGAATTTCTCAATGAAGGTCATCCAAAATGGAAATGGTGGTGCCACGAGTGAAATTCATCATTTCATAAAACCTATATTGCTAGAGGGATTGTACTCATCAGAACAAGTGCTAAACCTGAACAAAATAGGATGGTATAAGAAATCTAGTGATCAAAAGCTTCATTACGTAAGTGATGTATATGAGGAACAGGTCAATCTATTAGAAACAAAACAAACGGGAACCTACTTCTTGCTTGAATCTACTCATACCTTCAGTGATATTCATCTAAGCTATGCGAAAAATGATATCGAATATCTAAGTACAAGACAGATCGTAAACGGAATAACAGACGATAAATTTGCGCCTAAGCTGAAGGTGACTAGGGGACAAATTGCAGTCATTCTTGGCCGGATGTTAGATCTATCTGAGGAGACAACAGTAAATCGTAAATTCACAGATGTTGAGCCTCGGAAGTTTTACAGCGGTTATATAAATGCCCTGACATCCGCTGGAATTGTAGAAGGAGATCCTAATCATACGTTCCGCCCAGAACAAAACATCACCCGTGAAGAAATGATAACTGCGCTGATGAAAGCGTATGAATACAAAACAGGTCAGAAATTAACCGATATTCCAGGGTATAAGGAAGCTGAATTCCGTGATATTTCCAAGGTAAGTGCTTATGCAAAATCAGCTGTGAATGCAGCTAAAGCGCTTGGTATTATGGAAGGGAATGGGGGCCAATTTCAGCCAAAAGATATAGCTACTAGGGAACAACTCGCAAAAATGGCAGTACAGTTCCTAAAATCTACGGATGCAGTAACAGAAGAATAAAACAAAAGAATAACAAGGTCTTCTTAGGGAAATCTTCTTATATTAGAATGAAAGAAGGGACAGCGAGCATGCTGTCCCTTCTTTTTATTTTGCTAAAAATGTTCGAGTACTAATTTCCCAATCATATCCCCTTGTTCGACGATCGAATGGGCTTTTCGAAGATTGGCCGCATGAATAGGTTCAAGTCTCTCCGTAAGGGTTGTATGGATCTTCTTCTGATCCGCAAGTGTACTTAGTTTATTAAGGATGTCGTGCTGTCTAATCATATCTTCAGTCGCATACATGGCCCGAGTAAACATATACTCCCATACAAATCCTGCACTTTTACTTTTTAGCGGAGAAAGGTCGAGAGGATAATCGGATTCAACGATGGTACCTATTGTCCCTTGGGGGGCAACCAGTTCACACATCGCTTCATAATGCTCTCCCGTACTATTTAGACAGAAGATATAGTTAATATAAGTGTAACCTAGTTCTCTAACTTGGGAGACCAGATCTTCTCTATGATTCACCACATGATCTGCTCCTTGTTTCTTAACCCAGTTGATAGATTCTGGGCGAGAAGCCGTTGCAATGACCGTAAGACCAGCATGTTTAGCAAGCTGCGTTGCTACCGAGCCAACACCACCGGCTCCGCTAATAATGAGAATTGTTTTATTATGATTATCCGCTGCATTCTCAGAAATACCAATTCGATCAAACATCCCTTCCCATGCAGTTAAGCCTGTTAAAGGCAGGGCTGCCGCTTCAGCAAAGGTTAATGTAGCAGGTTTATGGC
Source organism: Paenibacillus sp. Marseille-Q7038 (assembly GCF_965111595.1). NCBI lineage: Bacteria > Bacillati > Bacillota > Bacilli > Caryophanales > Paenibacillaceae > Paenibacillus > Paenibacillus sp. Marseille-Q7038. The sequence goes on from NZ_CBCOOM010000001.1 coordinate 1,432,505, forward strand.
CGACAATTCGCTCATCCACGAGATGAAACTCACTATTTCCCCCTTGGCGAGTGATCGTTCCTGCGTAGAATACTTCATCTCCTGGTTTAAATATGGTACAGGACTCGCCTACTTCTTCCACAATACCCGCCACATCATAACCAAGTATTTTGGGCTGTTCTTCTTTTTTATCCTTAGGTGCTCGGACCTTTGTATCTACAGGATTTACAGATACCGCTTTTACTTTTACTAGCAAATCTCGACCGGACGGAGTTGGTTTTTCTATGGAAAGGTCTATGAGACTTTCTGGATCTTCGATGGGTAAATATCGATATAACCCTACCGCTTTCATTAGATTATCTGTCATGATAAATCCTCTCCTTTTTTACATATGTTCTTTCATTCTCTCATCATACACTCCCTATATTACTAACCATGTTTTTGAAGAGCTATGCAGTGATGAGGTTCACGCAGAATCAATTAAGAACGTATTTTTTGATTAATGATCCTTATAAAAAGGGTATGAAGAGGAAGGAGGGATGTACAGATGATCGCCATTACACATATTGGATTATCCGTTCCAGATTTAGATCAAGCGATACGTTGGTATGAAGAAGTGCTCGGTTTTGAAAAAATAGCAGGTCCATACTCTTTCGATCAAGATAAAGAGAAACAACACAATATGACGAACGATCTGCAGGGACAAGAAGTACGAAAGATGCGAAATGCTCATTTAACTTGTGGAAATCAAGTGGGACTTGAATTATTTGAATTCGAGGAGCCGAGAAGAACACAGGTGCCAAAGGGAAAATATGATGGATTCTTTCATCTATGTTTGCTGGTAGACGATATTGAAGCGGTGGCTAACCGGATTGAAGCTACAGGCGGTAAAAAAACAAGTGAAATGTGGAATACGAGGAATGGTAAACCTTATTACCTGCAGTATTGCGAAGATCCGTTCGGAAATATTCTAGAATTGTATAATAAAAGTACGGAACTAATGTATGGAAATAAAGAAAACTAACGTTTTAATAAGTTATGAAATTAATTCATCTATAGAAATAAGGAGAACTTCCACTTGGGTCATGGACCTGATCTTGTGGAAGTTTTTTCATTTTGGATGCAAATAGGGGTTCCTAATAAGGTTTATCAGCTTAACTAATAAGTACTATAAGATGATTCTAATTGACCAGGTATTAACAGCTGTGGTAGTTTCAGTATAGATAAATAATTCTGATGAACTTACTGAGAATTAAATTCAATCATCCGAGGTGGATCTTATTGGAACTTCAGGCGAATAACAGCCCATTTACTCAGGAACAGACGGAACTACTTAATCGTTTATTACCTACTCTATCACAAACACAGCTCATTTGGCTAAGTGGATATTTTACTGCCAAACAATCTGCGGGAACTCAAGTTGTCTCTAGTGAGGGAACAAGTAGTCTAGCTTCCACAATCCATGAGACTTCAGCTCCTGTAGCTGTAGTTAGTAAGGACATTACCGTACTGTTTGGTTCTCAAACAGGTAACAGCAGCAGTCTAGCTAAAAAAATGACAAAAAAATTGGAGGAGCAAGGATTCCAGGTGAATCTGAGCTCGATGAGTGACTTTAAGACAAATCAACTTAAAAAGCTTCAAAACCTCCTCATTGTAGTCAGTACTCATGGAGAAGGAGAACCGCCGGATAGTGCGATTGCATTTCATGAGTTTTTGAATAGTAAACGTGCACCGAAGCTTGAACAGCTGAAATATTCCGTTCTTGCGCTCGGGGATACATCATATGAGTTCTTCTGTCAAACAGGTAAAGACTTTGATACACGCCTTGAAGAATTGGGGGCAAATCGTCTGACACCCCGTATGGATTGTGATGTTGATTTTGACGAATCTGCTACGGATTGGATGAGTCAGGTACTAGAATCTCTTGGTGAGAAGTCAGCAGCGAATCTAGTAAGTGTAAGCAGTGTAGGGGCAGCAGCCTCGGTAGCAGCAGAGTCAGTATATAGCCGCTCCAATCCATTCCAAGCTGAAGTACTTGAGAATCTGAATTTGAACGGACGAGGTTCAGACCGGGAAACAAGGCATTTGGAATTATCTCTGGAAGGTTCGGGGCTCACTTATCAAGCAGGAGACAGTCTCGGAATTTATCCGCAGAATCACCCGCAACTGGTTGAAGATATCATCTCAGCTTCAGGATGGAATGCAGAAGAGCTCGTACCGTTATCCAAAAATAAAGGCGAAGTTTCATTAAGAGAAGCTCTTCGATCCCATTATGAAATCACTGTTCTCACTAAACCGCTGCTTGAGCAAATTGTGAAGATTACAGCAAATGCAGAACTGAGAAAACTGCTTGAACCAGGTAATGAACAACAGCTCCGCAGTTATATTTCAGAACACGATTTACTTGATCTTATACTGGATTACAAGCTTGAAGGGGTATCTGCTAAGGACTTTGTATCTGTGCTTCGTAAAGTTCCAGCTAGACTCTATTCTATAGCAAGCAGTCCAAGTGCTTATCCAGATGAAGTGCATCTGACTGTGCGTACAGTTCGCTACGAACACAAAGGGCGTAATCGGTATGGAGTATGCTCCACACAGCTGGCAGAACGCATTCAGCCTGGAGAGACACTGCCTGTTTTTATCCAAGAAAATGATGGATTTAAACTTCCTGATAACCCTGACGCACCGATCATCATGGTTGGCCCAGGCACAGGGGTTGCACCTTTCAGAGCATTTCTCGGTGAAAGAGAAGAGAACGGCAGCGAGGGTAAGAACTGGCTCATCTACGGAGATCAGCATTTTGCAACCGACTTTCTCTATCAAGTGGAATGGCAGCGCTGGCTTGCGGACGGAATCCTTACTAATATGGACGTTGCCTTCTCACGTGACACGGATCAGAAAGTTTATGTTCAGCACCGGATGCAGGAAAGAAGCCGTGAGATTTACGAGTGGCTGCAAGAAGGAGCATACATATATGTGTGTGGGGATGAGAAAAAAATGGCACACGACGTTCATTCCACGCTTGCTGCAATCCTTGTACAAGAAGGCGGCATGACGATGGAACAAGCAACCGATTATTTGATAGATCTTCAACAGCAAAAACGATACCAGCGTGATGTCTATTAAGCCGGCGGCTTTATATAGATACGAGAGGAGATACCAGCATGGCTATAAATGAACTTTATCCACCTCAAAATGCGCCTCACAGTGATGTCGAGGAGATTAAACGACGCAGTGATTTTTTAAGAGGGAGTCTTGTTCAAACTTTAAAGGATCCGATCACAGGATCGATTCCGGAAGATGATAACCGGTTGATGAAGCACCACGGAAGTTATATGCAGGATGATCGTGACTTGCGTAATGAGCGTGCCAAACAAAAGCTTGAGCCGGCATATCAGTTCATGCTTCGTGTTCGCGCCTCAGGTGGAGTGGTCACGCCAGAACAATGGCTTATGATGGACCGTATCTCACATAAGTATGGTAATGACACGATCCGATTAACCACTCGCCAATCTTTTCAGCTGCATGGAGTACTAAAGTGGAATCTTAAAAATACGATTCGTGAAGTAAACGATGCACTGCTTAGCACCCTAGCTGCATGTGGAGATGTAAACCGGAATGTCATGTGTAATCCGAACCCTTATCAGTCTGAAGTGCATGAAGAAGTCTATGAGTGGGCTCGTAAAGTAAGTGATCATCTCGATCCGAGAACGCGTGCTTACCACGAGATCTGGCTTGATGAAGAGAAGATTATTGATAGCCGTGACAACGAATGGGAACAAGAACCTATCTATGGAGCGGTATACTTACCACGTAAGTTTAAGATCGGGATTGCGGTACCTCCATCGAATGATGTCGATGTATTTTCACAGGATTTAGGACTTATTGCCATCGTTGAAGACGGGAAACTGAAGGGCTTTAACATTTCTGCCGGCGGCGGGATGGGAATGTCTCACGGGGATACCAAAACGTATCCGCAAGTCGGAAAAGTCATTGGCTTCTGTAAGCCTGAACAAATGGTGGATATTGCTGAGAAGATTGTAACCATTCAGCGGGACTATGGAGATCGTGCTGTTCGGAAGCATGCTCGTTTTAAATATACGGTTGATGATCGTGGGATAGACTGGCTTAAAAATGAATTAACTGCTCGTCTTGGATATCCATTGGAAGAAGCAAGACCATACGCATTTGATCACAACGGAGATCGTTACGGCTGGATTCAAGGAAGTAATGGGAAGTGGCATTTTACACTGTTTATTCAGAATGGCCGTATCGTAGATCTTGAGGATTACCCGCTCATGACAGGACTTCGCGAGATTGCCAAGATTCACAAAGGTGATTTCCGCTTAACGGCGAATCAGAACCTGATCATTGGAAATGTAGGGAACAAGAGCAAGAAGAAGATTGAAAAATTGATTCAGGAATACAAACTCACAGATGGTCTTCATTATTCTGCTCTTCGCAGAAGTTCAATGGCTTGTGTCGCGCTTCCTACCTGCGGACTCGCTATGGCGGAATCAGAACGTTATTTACCTTCCTTAATGGATAAACTTGAACCCATGCTTGAACGTAATGGCCTTCGTGATAAAGAGATTGTGATTCGGATGACCGGTTGTCCTAACGGATGTGCTCGTCCTATGCTCGCCGAACTTTCGTTTATTGGAAAAGGTCCTGGCAAATACAATATGTATTTAGGCGGAGCCCATAACGGTTCTCGTCTAAACAAGCTTTATAAGGAAAACATCGGGGAAACAGAGATTTTGGAATCTCTTGAACCTATCATTTCAAGATATGCTGTAGAACGTAATGACGGTGAACATTTTGGTGATTTTGTGATCCGTGCGGAGTACGTTGATGCGGTACATGATGGTCAGCAATTCCATGCATAGCATTTCATTTAGCACGAATTAGCTAAAAAGCAGTTTCTCGGTATTTATCCGGGGGGCTGCTTTTTTTATGTGGAACTTCTCAATGTAGGGTCAGAACCGTCCGATCTTCTTCTCATCGGATTAGGACTTTGGCAAGAAGCATTCTTCACGTATAATGGGATAGCATGGGTCTGAAAAGGTCTACCGTATGATTCAGCATGATTAATCTTATAAGGACGTGTTACCGTGGCAGAGCCGCTTAAAAATGTATATAATGAAGCTTTTTTGTTACAGTTAGGTCGAAAAATATCGGCTGCCTATTCTCCTTTTCAAGTAGATTCATTCATTCAGCAAGTAATGGATGAGAGCTTTGAAGCGAAAGCTTTAAAAGAACGGATACGTACCATCACGATTGCGATGGGAACCTTTTTACCTGAGCGTTATGAGGATGCGATCCAGATCTTATTTACCGTGGGCGAATCTTGTTCCGGTTTTCCATACCTGATCATGCCGGATTTTGTGGAGGTCTTTGGTCAAGAGGAGCAGCACTGGGACCTCTCCATGCAGGCGTTAGAGAAATTCACCCAGCACTCCTCTGCGGAGTTTGCTGTAAGACCGTTCATTATTCATCACCCCGAGAAAATGATGGTTCAAATGAGGAAATGGTCTTTACATCCTGTAGACCATGTAAGACGTTTAGCCAGTGAAGGGTGTAGACCCAGACTACCTTGGGGACAGGCCCTCACCCTGTTTAAACAAGATCCTGCTCCGATTCTCCCCATACTGGAACAATTAAAGGCAGATCCTTCTTTATATGTACGTAAGAGTGTTGCCAATAACTTAAATGATATAGCCAAGGATCATCCGAATATCGTAATAGAAACGGCGCGTAGATGGATTGGGCACGACCCCTATACGGACTGGATTGTAAGACATGGCTGCAGAACACTGATACGTAAAGCTGAACCTGAGGTGATGGCTCTCTTCGGATATGCGGAATCAGCGGAAGGGACAGAATTAGTATCTGAGGCAGAGATTACGGCGAGTCCAATCGCCTTACACATCGGAGAAAGCTGTGATCTTAGTTATAATTTAGTTGTGAGGGAAGGCGATCCTGCGCGGCTGCGTATTGAGTATGGAATTGATTTTGTGAAGTCCAGCGGACAAGTTTCACGTAAGAAGTTTCTATTGTCCGATAAAACGGTAGCGGGAGGGACACGTATCAGCGGATCTAGAAAACATCGCTGGGCTGATCTGACGACCCGCAAGCATTATGTCGGTGTACACCGAATCGCACTCCTCATTAATGGGCAGGAATCCGCTTTTACGGAAATTGATTTGAAGCCTGCTATCTTCATAGATTAATTACTTTGAATTTATAAACTTACGGCCGAGACTGCTCAACTTTATTGAGCAGTCTTTTTTTACGTCAATTGAGTAAGGTTCCTTTGTATTCTCCATGCATAGGGGAAGTAGCTAGAGACAATCGTAGACCGATTGTTTAGAATATCACTAAATAATGTAAAACAACGAACATCTGCTTTTATTAGCTAACAAGCTGTCTTCACAAAGCACAAAAGAACAGGATCTAACTACATAAGGATCGTAAGATGGATCTAAGGGAGTGATTAATCAGTGAACTACGTAGAATCGCTTCAAAAAGCGATCTCCTATATGGAGAGTCATTTGAATGAAGTGATTCGAATTCAGGACATCGCCAAAGAAGCGAATATGTCAGCTTATCATTTTCAGCGACTGTTCATGCTTTTAACAGACACTTCAGTGGCAGAGTATATCCGGCGCAGACGTCTGACCTTAGCTGCACAAGAATTAAGTACTTCGTCTGTAAAGATCATTGATGTAGCTCTTCGTTACGGTTATGAAACTCCTGAATCATTCACGAAAGCATTTCGAAAACAGCATGGAATGACACCAAGTGTAGCAAGAAAAGAAAACAGCAACATTACATCTTATAACCGCCTGGTCATCCAGGTGAGTCTGAAAGGAGCAGATCCTATGAAATATCGAATCGTCGAAAAAGAAGCCTTTGAGGTAATTGGTGTGCATCGCACTTTTTCAATGGTGACTGCCGAGAAGTTTAAAGAGATTCCTAAAATGTGGCATGAGGTTCATCAGAATGGAATTAATGAGCGACTGTTTACTCTAAACAATGGAGACATCAAAGGGGTTCTCGGTGTATGCACACCATCAGAAGCTGGAGAAAAATCGATGGAATACTGGATAGCGGCTGATTATAAAGGTGAAGAACAAGAGGGTTTAGAAAAATTAGAAATCCCTTCCGCGACGTGGGCTGAATTTGAAGTCATCGGTCCGATGCCACATGCGATACAAAACGCTTGGACACGCATCTATTCAGAGTGGTTTCCTTCGAGCGGATATAAGCAATCATTAAATATTGAATTTGAATATTATACGGATGAAGATCCATCAATAGAAGATCTTTATACCGAAATCGAGAGCGTAAAATATCTTGTGTAAATAGATAAATACAAAAAGGAAGACCTTTTATTGTAGAATTGAGCTACCAGACTACAATCCATAGAAAAGAGGTCTTCCCTATGAATCATTTTACATCAGATTTGGTCCAAGCTCTAGTCACAAAACAGGATATAACCGAAGTTTTTCGTTGTCACTTAGAAATAGCTATGAATCGCTTGTTAGAAACCGAATTAACGGCATTCCTAGACTATGAAAAGTACGACCGGCTGGGAGTGAATTCTGGGAATTCTCGTAATGGAGTTTACACGCGTACACTTCGCACCGAGTATGGTGAGCTGCAGCTTAATATCCCACGAGATCGCAACGGAGAGTTTAAGCAGCAGACGGTAGCTCCGTACAAGCGTTCCAATGATACGCTTGAATCCTTCGTCATTCACATGTTCCAAAAGGGTGTGACAATGACGGAAATTGCTGAGCTTATCGAGAAAATGTACGGTCATCATTACACTCCTCAAACGATATCTAACATGACTAAGGTTATGGTGGAGCATGTAGAAGCCTTCATGAAGCGTACGCTAACAAAACGTTATGTTTGCGTCTATTTAGATGCGACTTACATTGCGGTTAAACGCGAAACGGTGTCTAAGGAAGCTGTATATCTTGCGGTGGGGATTCGTGAAGATGGCTCAAAAGAAGTCTTAACGTACGCCATTGCACCCACCGAATCGGCCTATGTATGGAAAGAACTCCTGCAAGACATTCGCGAACGTGGTGTGCAAGAAGTACTCCTCTTTATCTCGGATGGATTGAAGGGTATTGTAGATGCCACTCAGCAAGTCTATCCACAGGCCAAGTACCAAACGTGTTGTGTTCATTTGGCACGTAATATCGCTCATAAAGTACGTGTGTCTGACCGTGCAGAGATCTGTGGAGACTTTAAATCGGTGTACAGAGCTGACCATGAACAAGCTGGCAAAGCCGCTTTAGAATCGTTCTGTGACAAATGGAAACCCATCTATCCCAAGGTCGTTACATCGCTACGAGAAAATCCATATATCTTCACATTCTACCGTTTTCCAAAGTCCATATGGAGAAGCATTTATTCGACCAATTTAATTGAATCTTTCAATAAACAAATTAAGAGATATACTAAGCGCAAAGAGCAATTTCCACATGAAGAGGCTCTTGAGAAGTTCCTGGTTTCACAGTTTGAAATCTATAACCAACGCTTCGCTACACGTTGCCATATTGGCTTTGATCAAGCTCGATCTGAACTACTGGCGATGTTCTCCACCAAAGACTAGTACTACTTTCTATAAGAAGAGGATATTTTCATTTACACAAAATTCTTGACGCTACCCCGAAATCTGGATTCCTATTAAACGTTAAAACATATTTATTAGATGGATGGATAAATGTGAAAGCAAAAGCACATGGATGTGATTACACCCGTGTTGCTTTTGCTTTTGATGTTCTAACTTTTCTTCTTAAGGTGAAGATGAGCAAAAGGACACTTGGACTCTGTTGTCGAAGTATTATCATCGTTTAGGAAATACTGTTTCCATTCATAATTATCCTGACTTCCGTAAGATTGAAGATCGGGATGAATACCAACCTCATCATAAGCTTCAATTCGTTCTCTGATTTTCGATTTGATCTGTACAGATGTTTGAGCATTAGTATTAAAATCATTAAGTACCCAGCGCGGTGTTATTGCATATATAAAATACGGGAAATATCGGCTTTGTCTGCGATCATGTGCCGGGGTAGCGCAGTACATAAAATACTGTTCACCCGCATAACAATATTCCCATACATGATGGTGCGGATCGGTTGGGATATGAGAGGGCCATTCATTTGGATCCCTGCTGCTAACTTTACTTAGGACGTCCCAGAACAATTGACGATAATCAGATACCTGGTAGTTCTTCTGTAAGTCTACTGGAGTATCGAAAAAAGCAATTAATGAAGTGTATTTACCAAATGCCTGAGACTGCTCTCCATACATACTCAGCAGTTCAGCAAGTTCATCAGCTGCCTGATCTGATCTTGGGTCACTAAGAAAACCATATCTGAAGTGATTTAGTTTAAATCCAATCGTAGCAGGTATACAAGGAAACTTATGTGCCTTATCTGTCATTTTAGATTCAAAAAGTTGAAAGGCATCTTGTTGCCATTTCCCTAGTGACAAAGTGCTTAGTTTTTCTTTCTCAAACAAGAGCATGTATGACTTCCTCCTTTGTTGTTAACGTATTAATGGAGGTCATTATGTGTGTTTGTCCCATCTATTTAGTTTTAGAATAAAAGGAGCAAATGGATGATTATATCTTTTATCATAGCTTGTGAAATTGGATTTTGGATATTCGTAATGGGCGGTCTCTACAGCAGGTATGTATTACATAAGAAAAGACTGGGAAATATACTTCTCCTCTGTACTCCATTCATTGATCTTGCTCTGCTTGTTGCTACTGTAATTAGTCTGCAAAATGGAGCACCAGCAACAGTTGCTCACGCACTAGCTGCTGTATATATTGGTGTGTCGATTGGGCTTGGACATCGGATGATTAGATGGATGGACCAGAGGTTTGCTTATTGGTTCGCCAATGGGCCAAAACCGCAGAAAAGGTACGGAAAAGAACATGCTAGAGAAGAAATCCGGGGCTTTGCCGGCCACTTGGTATCATGGATGATTGGCTGCTCGCTGCTATACGGTATGACCATCTGGATAAATAACGAGGTGAATTCGGAGCCTTTCCGAGAAACGATAAGGATCTGGTCTATTATCCTGGTTATCGATCTATTCATCAGTGCTAGCTATACGCTGTGGCCCCGCCTTGAAAAGCAGAGTAAAACAAATAATTAGAATAAAGTAGTGATGAAAATTTAGAAGGATGCCAAGAGGCATTCTTTTTTTATTGTAAAACGTAAGTGGGGTATGATCTATCCTTATGAATGAAATTACATATATAAATTAATGGGCTTTTAGAAATAAGCGTTACTGTTCTTGTCTGGGAGGGTAAAGATAATCAGATGCAAGATCGGGTTCAGATTCCTATTTGCCTCAAGATTATACTAGAAAAGGATGAGGATACATGAAAAAGACAATTGCAGATGCGGTAGTAGATTCTCTTATTAACGCAGGAGTGAAGCGGATTTACGGAATCGTTGGCGATTCATTGAATGCGGTACTCGACTCCGTTCGAAGATCAGGAAAAATTGAATGGATCCATGTAAGACATGAAGAAGTAGCTGCATTTGCAGCTGGAGCGGATGCAGAACTAGAAGGAAGTATTGCTGTATGTGCAGGGAGCAGCGGACCAGGGAATCTCCATTTAATTAATGGACTCTATGATTGTTACCGAAATCGTGTACCGGTACTTGCTTTGGCAGCCCAAATTCCAAGTGATGAGATCGGCAGCGGGTATTTTCAGGAGACTCATCCAGAGCAGATATTCCAGGAATGTAGTGATTTCTGTGAAGTGATTATGACAAAAAAACAAATGCCTCGGACCTTATCTATGGCTATTCAGACAGCAGTTGCGAACTCCACGGTATCTGTTGTAATTCTGCCGGGAGATATCGCGGCTCTAGAAGCGGGAGAGGATGAGGTTCCTGACCAAATTTCGTATCATACGAAACCGGTAATTCATCCTTCTGAAGAGGAACTAGTGACTCTAGCTGGGTATTTGAATGCAGGTAAAAAAGTAACTTTGCTCTGCGGGGCAGGGACAAAAGATGCTCGAAAAGAGCTCATGGAGCTCTGTAGTATTTTGAAATCTCCGATGGTTACTGCTCTGCGCGGTAAAGAGTATCTGGAACACGATAATCCGTATTTTGTCGGTCTGACGGGACTCCTTGGATACTCTTCTGGATACAAAGCAGTTATGGACTGCGATGTTCTGTTCATGCTCGGTACCGATTTCCCTTATCGGCAGTTTTATCCGGAGAAAGCAACTATACTACAGGTGGATATCGAGGCATCCCATTTGGGTAGACGCACTCCCCTTACGTACGGACTATGTGGAACGGTAAAGGATACGCTGCAGAAACTTCAGCCTTATCTCACGATTAAAGACGATACAAAACATCTGGAGACGTCCGTAGAAAATTACGTAATGGATCGGAAAGAACTTGATGGATACGCAGAGTTTAAACCAGGGCATACACCTATTCACCCTCAATATTTGACGCGGCTAGTCAATGAAATGGCATCAGAGGATGCTATATTTACTTGTGACGTCGGAACGCCTACCGTTTGGGCAGCACGTTATTTAGAGCTACACGGCGAGCGCCGTCTGCTCGGTTCGTTAATTCATGGTACCATGGCGAATGCCCTGCCTCAAGCAATTGGTGCACAAGTAGCTGCCCCAGATCGTCAAGTGATTTCACTCTCCGGGGATGGCGGACTTTCGATGCTTCTTGGTGATCTGCTTACGCTTAAACAGCATCAGCTCCCTATCAAAGTGATTGTATATAACAATGATGCACTTGGTTTTGTTGAACTAGAGATGAAAGCTGCCGGATATTTAGAAACAGGGACAGATCTTGCCAATCCCAACTTTGCAGCCGTAGCGAATGGTCTTGGGATTGAAGGGATCAGAGTAGATAAGCCAGAAGATCTTCCAGCAGCCTTAGAACGAGCTTTTATGCATAATGGACCTGTTATTGTAGATGTGGCAGTGAATCGCCAAGAGCTGTCTATGCCGCCGAAGATTAGTCTAGAGCAAGCGCAAGGCTTCACGATATGGGCTGCCAAAGCGTTACTGAATGGAGAAGGCAATAAAATCATTGATCTCGCAAAAAGTAACCTATTAAGATAACTATTTAAGAACACTATTTAAAGGAAATGGTAAGTTTCTTAATACTTACTTGACTACTGGGAATAATTGGTTTAATCTATTCTCCATAGCGAAGCCGATTGGACAGCCAAAGGCTCAGAGCTCCTCTTTTCTTATGATTAGAGACGCTCTGAGCCTTTTTGTATATCTGCAGAGCTCAAATACGCTGTTACATAGGATCGAGAGGAGATACATAATATGGGACACCCTACGATTTATCCGACAGGAACCACCGTTTATTTACCTAATAAAGCATGGAGTGGTTATACTATCTTTCAAGCTGCAGATACGGGAGCGCTGCTCATTGATATGAATGGGAGAGAAGTGCGCTTATGGAAAGGGCTTAGAGGTTTTCCGAATAAACTATTCCCAGGCGGGTATGTTCTTGGTAGCACTGCTGAACGTGATCCGAAGTATGGATTTCAAGATGAAGCGAATTTGGTACAAGTCGACTGGGATGGTAATGTAGTCTGGAAATTCGACCATTATGAATGGATTGAAGATCCTGGACACAGCGGTGAATGGATGGCCCGTCAGCACCATGATTATCAGCGGGAAGGGAGCTCTGTTGGATACTACGCTCCTAATCAAGAGCCGAAGACTCACTCGGGTAATACTCTTATTTTGGCTCATAAAAATGTGAACCGTCCTGAAATATCTAATATCGAACTGCTTGATGATACGATTATTGAAGTGGATTATGAAGGCAATATCGTGTGGGAATGGTCTGTAAGTGATCATTTTGATGAACTTGGATTTGATGAGGAAGCAAAACAAGCGATTTTCAATGACCCGAATACTCGCGGATTTGGTGAACATGCGGGGGACTGGATGCATATTAATTCTGTTTCAGTTCTGGGACCTAATCAACATTATGATGCGGGTGACCAGCGTTTCCATCCAGATAACATCATATGGGATGCAAGAGAATCGAATATAATCGCCATTATTGATAAAACATCCGGAAAAATCGTGTGGCAGCTGGGACCAAACTATGATACGGAAGAAACGAAGCACATTGGCTGGATTATCGGTCAACATCATGCTCACCTCGTACCTAAAGGACTTCCTGGGGAAGGAAATATCCTTATTTTTGATAATGGGGGTTGGGGTGGTTATGGCCGGCCTGGTAACGTATCCGCTGATGGGCTAAAAGTGGCACGCCGTGACTACTCACGCGTACTTGAGATTAATCCCGTTACTCTTGAGATTGAATGGCAATACACGCCTACAGAAGCAGGCTTTGTTGCTCCGCTGGATTCGTATCGATTCTATAGTCCGTATATCAGCTCTGCGCAGCGTTTACCGAATGGAAATACGCTTATCACAGAGGGAGCAGATGGACGAATATTTGAGGTAACAAGAGATCATGAACTAGTATGGGAATATATTTCTCCTTATAAAAACAAACGAAATGCGAACATGGTATACCGAGCTTACCGGGTCCCTTACGAATGGGTACCACAGCTGGAACTTCCGGTTCAGACGGAAATTGCACCGATTAGCGTTGCTGATTTTCGTCTGCCTGGGGCTGCGCCAAGAGGGGCTGCCGTTACCGTAGTGATTGAAGGAGCTGTCTCTTATGATGATGGAGCTTTTTGTGTAGCTACTACAGATGAGTCGCTGCTAAATGATTCCGATGTACCGGGGTGATCGAACAAAAAAACCTCTTTCTCTAATCAATGAGAAAGAGGTTTTTGCTATGGCTATTTACTCTAAACTTATAAAGCTCATCAACGTCAAACCAATTTCAGAACAATTTCAAAGCAATGTCAAAATAACGTTAGTTCTTTACTGACAACAGTTTAGCAATAAAGACGGCAGCTTCTGCGCGGGTGGTTAGCTGCTCAGGAGCAAACCTATTATGACTCACACCGCTCACAAGGTCTGCTTTAACGCCTGCTGCAACATAAGGAACAGCCCATGCTGGAATAGATTCTTTATCCGTAAAGGAGAGGGAGGCATCGTTACTTACCGTAAGCCCTGCTGCACGTACCATCCATGTCGTTATTTCTGTACGATTCAGCTCGTTGCCTGGTTTAAATGTACCATCTGCATAGCCGCTGACTATCTCTGCTTCTACCGCTTGAGAGATATATGAGGACGCATACGATGGTATTTGCTTTGAATCCGTAAAGGTAAGTGAACTTGTTGTTTCTTTCATTTGTAGAGCACGGCCCAGCATCGTAATGAATTCTGCACGGCTGATGTACGCATTTGGTTTAAATGTCTGATCAGTGTATCCCGTGATATATCCTGCTGTGATACCAGAATGAATGGCACTTTCTGCCCAGTGACCTGAAACATCTTGTAAAGATACGACTGGATCCGTGTTCGTTGCTGTGTCTTTCTTGATGATTCCGAATTGATCTACAATAAAGGGTTTCGCTTCATTTTTATTTTGGTCGATTTCATAGGTCACCGCAGTGAATTTGTCACCATCGATGGTGATGCCGACAAAATTCTGTACTTGGCTTCGCTTCGGTCGATCATTTTTATCTGGATCGGGTCCATATATGGCAGCATGATGCTCTTCAGCCTTTTCGAAAAGATGGTAGTAGTTATCTCCAAGTTCTTCGCTCTTATTTTTGTAATAAACCTTCGGTCCCGCTGTCGCCGGAATAACGTAGATACTTCCATCTGGATTCACACTATATTCAATCGATTCTCCATTTAATGTTTCCGTAATTTTCTCTGGAGAGGTTGCTTTTCCTTCAGAGGTAATCGGTTTAGTACGGGCATAGATATGATCATGTCCTTGCATAACAAAATCAATATCAAGCTGTGCCATGAGCGGTGCGATTTGGTTACGGACACCATTAGCACCTATGATATCATCATCTGTTGCATGGTTAGAGGTTGTGTAAGGACCTTTATGAATATTTACAATAATCCATTTAGCCCCCGCTTCTTTCGCAGCTGCAGCATCTTTCTTCAACCATTCGACTTGAGCTTCGGAAAAGTTAGCGTATTTTTCTGAGTCCTCATTTGAGTTAAGGACGATAAAATGTGCATTACTGTAATCAAAAGAGTAATAAGCTCCTGTTTCTGTAGCAGATCCCGCAGGTTCATTAATATGAAAGTGTTCGTAAAAAGCAAAGTTCTCATCTTCATGATTCCCCGCAGATGGAACAATGGTCGTATGTAGCAGACTTTCTTGAGAATGACCAAGAAGCCAGTTCCATTGATCTTCTGTCGTTCCTGTATCCACAATATCCCCGTTATGAACGACAAACTGAGCATCAGTAACGGTTTGAAGTGCTTTATCTAGCGTTTCTGAAGATAAAATCGCTTCTTCTTCCGTTTTGGCTTGTGTATCGGCGATATCAATAAAAGTAAATGCACCACTATCCGGAGCCGTCTGGAATGTACCTGCTTTACCCCATACTCCCCTTACTTTGTCACCTACACGGTAATGATAAACTGTATTTGCTTCAAGACCCGTAGCCTCTGTTTTATGTAAAAGCTCTTCTGGAGAATTAGTGGATAGGGAAGAAGTGCCTGTAAACGTGAGGGCATTGTTAAAATCGGGTACTGTGTTTGTTTTCTTCGTTACTTGAACTGTACTGTCCGTAAGCTGCTTAGATGTATACCATGTAAACCCCTTTGAACTTGTTGTATCCCCATAAAAAGTCGTTGTTATTTTACTGATACCCTGATTCTGTCGTAGATCTGCTTGTTCTGCTGATTCCGCGTTAACCGGCACGGCGAAAGGAATAATGACCAGACCAAGCACCAGAATAAATGATAAGATCGATGCCATTCCTTTTTTAAACATGTTAATCATAAGTACACTCCTCATTGTGATATATATGTAATATTCGACATGCCAAGCATAGCAATCGTTTGTTAACTTCATGGTTTGAATCCTAGTGTATTATGTAAAATATAAAACAAATGTAAAAATACATATATGGATGTGTTACTCCTTTATAAGCTGTGTACTTCGATAAACTTCAATGAACTATGTAATGAATCATTTTTTTTATCATCTATTGTTAGAGGGAGAAATATGGATCATGCATCATATCATTATGTTATAGGCTTTCATAACGTAAACAGGAGAGGGTGGACCAGAATGGGAGAACCTACTTTTCTTGAGACAGGTCATATGGTGGCAGGAATTCCTATACGCGTGATTCATACGAGTGAACAATTCAATTACGCTTCACACTGGCACGAAGAAGTTGAAATGGTTTTTGTTAGGGGAAAGAATGCAAGGATTAGAGTGTATAACCGTCATTATGAACTTGAGCAAGGAGAGATACTGATCATTAAGCCGGGGGATGTACATAGTTTCTTACCAGGTACAGATCAGCTCACTATTCTTTTATTTCGTCTCGAACTGATCACGGGGAGTTTCGTAGTTACAGAAGATATAAAAGAAATGATAGATCTTTTCAATCAAACGACCTTAATCCCTTCAAACATCTCTCGCGAACATAATCTAAGCTCCTACCTAGATACCTTATCCGATGAAAGCACCAAACAGCAGGCGGGATACCGCTGGTCTATGATTGCAAGGTTGTATGATCTCATCGTTCATTTATTACGTATAAAAACACCCACATCCCAAAAACCGAACTCTGGGCGAGTATGTTCATCATCTAAGAAGTTTGAATTCATCCAGTCAATCTGTGAGTACTTAGAAGAGCATTATGCAGAAAATATTACGCTCGATCAGGTAGCGGAGCATATTAAATTCAGTAAGTTTTACGTGTGTACTCTGTTTAAAGAGAGCAAGGGAGTCACACTAATGGAGTATTTAAATCATTTTCGCATTATCAAATCGGAATGGGCATTATTATTCAGTAAAGACTCTATATTGGATATCTCCATAAGGCACGGATTTAACAATATCAACTCCTACAATCGGCTATTTAAGAAATATAACAATTGCACTCCCTCCGAGTTCCGAAAGAAGCATCAAACAAAGATCACAAATTATGAAGGATAATTCGCAATATCTGAAGAGAAAGCCCTCCGCAGAATCACTATACTCTAATAAATTGTAAGCGTTTACTTTTTTTGGAGGAGGGGGAAAATGAAGAAGAAGTTTAATCGAAAATATGTCTCGTTCATTGCTATTCTTACGGCGGCAATGATGTTATCTGGATGTAGAGCGACAGGAACGACCCATTCCAAACAAGAGGAGATCACCATCTGGAGCTTTACCGATGAAGCCGGTTATGCAATTGAGAAATTCGAAGAAAAATATCCGGACATTAAAGTGAACTTCGTCAATATCCCTGGGAGTTTCTATATCACAAAATTGAAATCGGCATTACAGACGGCATCCAAAGCGCCCGATGTCTTTATGATCGAGAATGCCAACATAAGAGAGCTGATCGATGTTCCCTATTTAGAGAATTTATCTACACCGCCATATGATGCCAATGAGCTTATTAAGGAACAATACCCTTTTGTTCAGTCTAATGAAAAGGATAGCGAAGGAAACGTCAGGGCTATTGGCTATCAAGGTACACCCGGGGGAATTTATTATCGCAGGGATTTGGCAAAACAATATTTGGGGACGGATGATCCTGAGAAAGTTAGCCAGATGATTAGCACCTGGGAGGATATTTTCAAGATAGGGGAGCGGGTACAGCAGGAAAGCGGCAATAAGGTTCATGCGCTTGCGAACTGGAATGCGATATCGAATTCATATGACGGTATTCCTTGGGTGAAAGACGGAAAATTCATCATTGATGATACTTACATGAAGGTTCTGGATCTTGTGCGTGAAGCTCGTCAGCGCCGTGTACTAGGGGAGTATGATGACGGAAGTGCCGGGTATGCTGCATCGATGCAAAAAGGGCAGGTGATGTTCTATCCGGGAGCAACCTGGGCGCTGCAATATACGTTTAAGGCAAACGCCCCGGATACAAAGGGACTGTGGGGACTCGCTCAGGGACCGTCTGCTTTTAGTTCAGGAGGTACGTACATTGCGATGTACAGCAAAAGTGATAAAAAGGATCTTGCCTGGAAGTTTATTGAGTTCTATAACTTTGATCATGATTTCTTATCCGAACTTGCAAAGGAACAAGATTATTTTACTAGCAATATGGTTGTAAACGATGAGCTTGCAAAAACGGTTACTTCTGATTATTTAGGTGGACAGAAACATTTTGAGTTCTTCTCAGAGGCAGCAAAGCAGGTACCTGTGTATGAGCGAACTAAATTTGATACGACTATAAATGCGGATATTTTCAAAATTGTACTCCAGTTGTATCTCAATAACGACATTCAGACCAAAGAAGAAGTAGTGCAGAGAATGAAAAGGGATGTGAAATTGAGATTTCCGGAGCTAGAAGTCGAATAGCTTTAGATTTGTGCTATAGGTAACGGCTATAAATTTCTGATGACGGGGGGTACAATTCATGTTTGCTAAGTCGATCCGCAAAGACCACTATGGTTACTATTTCATTGCGCCATTCTTTCTTATTTTCCTCATATTCGGACTCTATCCTATTCTCTACTCTCTATATCTTAGTTTTACGAATTGGGACGGAATCACTTCCCCCGAGTTCGTCGGACTCGGTAACTATATCGCGGTTCTACAAGATCCTTTGTTCTATAAAACACTCTTCAACACGCTTTTTATCTGGGGAGTCTCCGTTGTTCCGCAGCTTACTGTTTCTCTTGTGCTCGCCTTTATTCTCAACGACAAACTACTCAAGGGGCGAGATATCTTCCGGGCTGTCTATTTCTTCCCGAACATCGTTACCGCTGCATCGCTGGGTCTGCTCGTGAGTCTAATCTTTGACTGGCAGTCAGGGGGGCTGAATCACTTTCTAGTTCAAGTTGGACTCATTGATGATCCTATCAATTGGAAGAATGATCCTTGGTTTATGCGCCTTATCGTTTCTTCGATTCTTTTCTTTCAATACTTTGGGTACTCGATGGTGATCTATCTTGCCGGACTGCAAGGAATAGATCCCTCGCTACAAGAAGCTGCGCAAATAGATGGTGCTGAGAAGAAGCATATCTTCTTTTATATTATTGTGCCGATGCTTCGTCCGATCATTCTCTTTCAGATTATTACGTCCATTATTGGAGGTATTCAGATTTTTGATCAGCCATTCACACTGACGAACGGCACAGGTGGTCCGGATCGTGCAGCGATGACTAGTATTATGTATTTATATAATGTGGCATTCCAGAGTACTCGTTTTGGTTACGGAGCTGCCATCGCTTTTTGTTTATTCGTAATCATCATGCTATTCTCAGCCATATCCTTTATGATGACCAAGCGGAAGAGCAGTTCATAGGGAGGAGGGAGACATATGCAACCGGCAAAAATGGTAGATCAACCGATCACAGTACAGAAGCAAGCCAACATGAAGAGTACGACCATAGGGAAAATACTAATGTATTTCATTCTAGTGAGCCTGGCGATCATCTGTATCATCCCCTTTTATTTAATGCTCATCTATTCCACGCATAACAATGCAACGATTGCATCAACGTTTACTTTCCTTCCAGGATCGTTTCTTATTGATAATTATATCAACATGGCTTCTAAAATTAATATCTGGAGAGGTTTCGCTAACAGCTTTTTTATTGCGGGATCTTCTACCGTGCTCTCTTTATATATAGGTGCGCTTACCGCATATGGTTTTGCTAAGTATAAGTTTAAAGGCCGTACCGGGCTGTTTTTGTTTCTGCTCGCTACAATGATGGTTCCAGGGCAGCTTGCTTTGATCGGAATGTATCGCCTGTTTAGTACACTTGGGCTTTTAGACAGCTATGCAGCAATTATTTTACCCGCAGCGGCTAATGCGTTTAATGTGTTTTTTATCAAACAGTTTATTGAAGGCAGTATCCCAGATGAAATTATTGAGTCTGCTCGTGTAGATAGCGCAGGGGAGTTTCGAACATTTAATCAGATTGTGTTACCGATTCTTGGACCTGCTATTGCTGCACTCGGAATCTTTACGTTCATTGGATCATGGAACAACTTTCTCACACCGCTCGTTCTTCTTTTCTCATTAGATAAATATCCGCTCCCTGTACTCGTTGCTATGGTGCAAGGATACTATGGAATGGATTACGGATTACTGTATCTAGGTGTGGCCATCTCGATCGTACCTATTATCATTGTATTTTCAATCTTCTCCAAACAAATTATAGGAAGCGTGGCGCTTGGGGCTGTGAAAGGATAGCTAAAATACAAAAAAACAAAGCTACTCTGCCTAATTCGCAGGTGGCTTTATTTTTATGTAATGTGAACGAGCTTACGCATTCAGGGGATATGTTGAAGGAATGTAGGATGAGCTGGTTATTAAACAGGAACATACGTTCTCGTGTGCGTTAAAATCAAACCATTTGAGTCTAAATAGACGTAATCAGGTGATCGTTTTATGCGTGGCGATACAGAATTGCTGCTTACAACTGGCACCCTGGGGAGTCTTCACATCCATGAAGCTGTATTTATGAGAAAAAGGATGCCTGAAATACCTTATATCAACTAAAAAAGGGGATTAAAGTGAAATATATACGGATATATAGCTAAAAATGATCAAAAAATGCGGTTTTTACGAGGTACGAACATATGTTCTAAAATGAGAATGAAGTCAAAAAACTATAGATGAAAGAGCATAAAATCAGAAGATTTCTTCTTTTCATACCTAAATAAGAGTGTGTTATAACAAAAAAGTAGATATCCAAGGAAGAAAAAGTGCAGTTTTATACGGTGAGGAACATACGTTCCCAAATGAATGGTTTCAGCTTATATACATAAGGACTAAACATAGAGCCATGTGTAGTCTCATAGGAATGGAGATTGATACGATAATTCCTGTTCAAGTCTAAAAAGAAGTTTACCTTGACACGTACTGGATACATCGTATACATTTGTATACAAATACCACGTGTATACAAATGTATACGATGAGAAGAGGGAGGAAACGATTCATGCCTGAAAGAGAAGGACGTCAAGGTAGACATGGACGTAGAGATCATGAAGAACATCGAGGTCAGCGAGGTCGGAGGTCATTTGATAAGGAGGGAAAGAGAGATATTACTGGTGGTGCTCCTCACAAAAAGGTCCAAACGTTTCGACGTGGAAGAGCAATTGCTTTTTTAGAGAAACTTCAAGTCAATCGTTCGACTTTACAGCGTCAGTTAGAAGATCCGCAATTTGAATCCATTAAACAGGTCATTAGTGGTGAACTGAAGGCAACCGAAATGGTGATTGATGATTTTATTCATATGTTTCAGCTTCATGTGTCGGAGGGCAGTATCGATGATACATCAGTAGAAGATGCCAATGAAGAAGGAAAAGATCAGACTTGATGCCAAAAGGTATATTAAAGCCCTATATTAAAGAAACAGAGAAAATCAAGCATGCACTGAAAGTCGTATTCGAAGGACCAACAACCTTGTCCTATCACTTGTTTGGAAAGGGTGGGAGTTAATATAAAGTACCGGGAATGTCTATATGACTTTTCGGTGCTTTTTATTCTTAGTAGAGAAATAAGTAGATATTCTCATTCAGAAGTGAACTTAATATTTATTATGTTAACCTACGACAGGATGCTACATAGATTCCCCATATCATATTGCATGATATATTTTTAACCTACACATAACAAACTGTTTAAAATCTGTTGTTGTATTACAAATATAATAAGAGTGGAATTATAAGAATAGATGACGTTGATCTCAATCAGAGAAGAACATATCATGCAACTTATTAGGGGGACATCTTGAAATGGGAGTGAATTCAGGTAGTGAGGTTGTCATCACACTGCTAGAAACAAGCGATGTGCATGGACACATTTATCCAACAGATTATCGGGGGGCAGGTGACAAGCCACTCGGCCTAGCGAAACTGTCTACGATCATTCATAAGGAACGGGAAAAAGACCCGGGTCTTTTGCTTATTGATAATGGTGACCTTATACAGGGAACACCTTTCATGTATTACTATACTAAATATGATAGAACAGGGATGCATCCAGCAACGAAACTGTTGAATCGCCTTAAATACGATGTAGCTGTACTTGGTAATCATGAATTCAATTATGGTCTAGAGCTGCTAGATAGCCATATTGATGGCGCTAAGTGTCCTTATTTGACTGCTAATATTGTCGATCAATCGAATGGTGAACCGGCATTCGGCTTGCCTTATCGAATATTTACGATGCAGGAAGGGATCCGTGTGGCCGTGCTCGGTGTAATAACGCATTATGTTCCTAACTGGGAAGACTCGGAAAACATTCGTGGGCTAGAATTCAAAGATGCGTTAGCGTCTGCACAAGAGTGGATTACTCATATTCGTAGAACGGATCAGCCGGATGCTGTCGTCGTCTGCTATCATGGAGGATTTGAATGCGATCCAAGTACCGGAGAGACTACGGAGCCTCTTACAGGGGAAAATCAGGGCTATGAGATGTGTATGCATCTCGAAGGGATGGATGTTTTGCTAACGGGGCATCAGCATCGTCTTCTTGCCGGTGAATTAAATGGCGTTGTGTATGCGCAGCCTGGTTCAGCAGGACAAGCGATTGCTAAAGTGGAACTTAGATTTGAGCGGGATGAGGAAGGCAGATGGGAGATATGTGGCAAGAAGGCACTGCTGCTCCATGCAAGCGAAGTAGAGGCAGATCAGGAAGTGCTTGCGCTTTTTGACGATGCGGAACGAAACACCCAGGCATGGCTGGATCAGCCTATTGGCAGTGCAGAAGGCGATTTATCGATTACGGATCCATTTACAGCGAGACAAAAGGATCATGCTTTCACGGAATTTATTAATCGGGTACAGATGGAGGTTACGGGTGCGCCTATCTCCTGTGCTGCTATTTTTACGAATAAGGCAAAAGGGTTCACTGAACACATCACGATGCGAGACGTTGTATCTAACTATATCTATCCAAATACCCTGAAGGTACTCCTACTAACAGGCCGCGATATTAAGGATGCCCTGGAGCAGAACGCTCTTTACTTTACGATCGAGCAGAATACCGGGAGATTGCAAGTATCTGAGGGATATCTGCAACCCAAACCGCAGCACTTTAATTATGACATGTGGGAAGGCATCGAATATGAACTAGATATCTCAAGACCCGAAGGAAGCCGTGTTAGTAAGCTGCTGTTTAACGGTGCCCCTATGAACCTAGACGATTCCTTTGAAGTGGTGATGAATAGCTACCGAGCAGGTGGAGGGGGCAACTTCGGAATGCTGATGAATAAACCTGTAATCCGAGAAATCCCTACAGACATGACCGAGATTTTGGCTGATTATATCATGAAGCGAAAGGTTATCTATGCATCATGTGATCACAACTGGAAGGTCGTTTATTGAAAAAAAGTCAGTTATCTATTGTTTGTGTACACAGCAAAAACCACCAATACCATTGGTCACATGGATTTGGTGGTTTTATTTCTATTTTGATGAAAACTAATCATTACTTCACAATACTTACCCATGAATGAGCTTGGAACGAAGTCGATTAGACACCCATTCGATTAAGAGAATTAAAATAACCAGACCGATCAAGATCGAGCCGACCTGATTCCATCGATAGCTGTTCATGGCAAAGATCAGCGGTGCTCCAATTCCCCCGGCACCAACCAACCCAAGGATGGACGCTTCACGCATATTCATGTCGAACCGATAGATCGTAACCGATAGGAATAATGAGAACAGCTGCGGTAAAATGCCGAAGCGGATTTTTTCAAAGGTTGTACAGCCTAGGGACGTCATCGACTCTAGTACTTTCTTATCCAACTCTTCAATGGTATCGACATAGAGTTTTGATAACATTCCAATCGAAGTCAGCCCTATAGTAAGCACACCTGTGAAAGGTCCTGGTCCGGATACACGGATAAACATTAAACCGTAGACAAGTGCTGGAATAGTTCGAATCATAATAAGGAGGAACCTCGTGATCCAAGCGATCGGTTTCGGTACAATATTGGAGGCCGCTAGAAAAGCAAGCGGAACAGACAACACTGCGCCTACGAATGTCCCTAAAAAAGCGATAGCTGTCGTTTGAATAAGTAAATAGATGACGCCCTGCTTAGATAAGTTGAACAGCAGATCAAGATCTGGATTACCGATTCCTTTTATGATGTTCAGCGCGATCACGAATCCATTCTGATTCATATCTTTGAAGTTTACCGTACCTAAAGACCAGATGAACAGAATAAGAACGATAACCGTAACGGTCAGCACATACCTGCGATTTCGAGGGGAAGCCAGCATTTGCTTCTCTATTGTTGTCATCGAATTAATCTCCTCAAGTTAACTTTTTTCTGAAATGCTCACTGATCGTTTCAATTACATATACGGTGACGATGAGTGACAAAATAATCATTCCCACCCTGGAATAATCTCGCCAGCCGATGTTTTCATGGATCAGCAGTCCAATTCCTCCGGCACCTACGTATCCTAGAATAGCTGCATAGCGAACGTTTCCTTCAAAACAAAACAGAGAGGTGGATAGATAACGAGAGAGCACTTCCGGATAGATCGAATATCGAAAGGCTTCCACACGGGTCATTCCAATCGATTCCATCGCCTCAAAAGATCCCATATCGACGTTTTCGATCTGTTCATATACTAATTTACCGACATAGGAGAGGGTAAAGAGCATAATGGCCACCAGTCCTGCCATCGGACCTAAACCGAACACATAGGTAGCGATCAGCGCCGTTACTAGCGTAGGCAGTGTTCTGAGCAGGCTAAGCATGATTTTAAATATGGCTACGACCGCTTTATTACGAATAACGTTGGAAGAAGCCATCATGGCGAACGGAAGAGCTAGAGCAGCGCCAATAATGGATCCTAAAAACGACATCTGCAGGGTTACGAGCAAGGCATTCCATAGGTGAGGAAAGTAACTCCATTTTGGAGGAATCATCTCGCCTATAATAATAAAAAAGTGATTTATCCGGTCGAACAGCATTTGGATGTCGAAATCAGTCAGTTCAATGGATGTCGCAGTTAAGGCAGCAAGAATCAGTAATATGAAGGGAAGCCGTGATCTTTTCTCCATGATGATTTTACCGTTTGATAAAACCATCTTTTTGGGTGGGAAGAGTTTATCATACATGGCCTGAAACCACCTCTAACGTAGATGCAACCTCTTCGTTCTTCTCATCAGAGACGTTTCCATAAATTTCGTTCAAAATGCTCTTTGATACCTCAGTGGGCGCACCATCAAATACAATTTCTCCTTCACGAACTCCGATAATGCGGTTAGCATACTCCAAAGCGATCTCTACATGATGGATGTTCATGATCACGGAGATATTCATCGTTTGATTGATTCTTTTGAAATCTTCCATCACAATTTTAGAAGTGACAGGGTCAAGGGAAGCGATCGGTTCGTCCGCAAGTATGATATCTGGATTTTGAGCGAGTGTACGGGCAAGCGCAACCCGCTGTTGTTGTCCGCCGGATAGCTGATCTACACGAATATAAGCTTTATCCAAAATCCCAACTTTATCTAAAGCCTCTAATGCCAGTAATTTTTGTTCTTTCGTAAAAATGCCGGTCAGCTTACGCCATATGGATAGATCCGGTACGAAAGAAACGAGTACGTTTTTTATTACACTTATTCGATTGACGAGATTAAAAGATTGAAAAATCATTCCGATTCTTCTTCGAAAGCGGCGAATCTGTTTCCCACGCAACTTCGATACATCCACACGATCCACTAATAACTGTCCAGCTGTTATGTCGTGCATTCGATTAATACACCTGATCAATGTCGACTTGCCAGCGCCGGATAAACCAATGACAGCTACAAACTCTCCTTGTTCAATCTTTAGATTTATGTTGTTCAAAGCAGTTGTGCCGTTCGGGTACGTTTTTTGTACATTTATAAATTCGATCATGGAAAAACTCCAATCTTATAGTCTTTAGCTGCCAAGCAGAAAAAGGAGAACATCTTAACCATCACGATGCTCTCGCTTTTTTAGCTGCTCACCTTATTTGTGCGCTGTTAGTTTTTCATTTCTCTAATAATATCTTGAGCTTTTCTTTCGGCATCATAGTCTGAAGATTGCGCTGCTTGATAACCTTCATGGCTATAGACTGCAATTACTTTTTTGCCTTCTTCCGTTTGTGCGATGGAGATGAACGCATTTTGAAGAGCTTTTTTAAGATCATCCGTCATAATCGAACTGTTCTTGCTTACGCTGATCGTATCATTGTAAATTCCATCTGTTACGGCAATTACATTGGTCTCATCCCAAATCGAGCCTGGGCGACTAAATTCATTCGTCCATTGTTCGTTGTAATCTCGTCTTGCATCTGCGAAAGCTACGATAACATCAACCTGTTCTGCGGCTAATCGGGCAAAGGAGCTGCCGTAGGAGTCAGATGTAACTACATGTGCTAGATCAGTAATGCTTTTATTAAAGTTTTCTTGAAGCCATAGAGTAGGATAAATATATCCAGCAGAGGAGGAGGTAGACATAACCGCCCAGTTCGCATCGTTTACATCTTCCCATGTCAGATTTTCTCCATTGTTGGCTTTCTCAGCTAATGCTTGTCCTTTAGCGGAAGGACCTGCAATGAAGAGGGAGCGATAATAAGTTGCCTGATCACTCGTCGGTTCCGTTGGCTTGTTATCGTTCCAGTCTTTAGCTAGTTCAGAGTCATTAGACAATCCTGCTCGTGTTGCAGTTAAAATAACGTCAGCTCCATCATCGTATAGAGCATAAGTTCCACCCGGTACAAACCCAATGTCTGTTGTGCCAGCGGTCAAAGCTTCACCTACGGCTTCATATGTAGTGCCTACATCGATGCTGATTTCTCCAACATTGAAACCTTCCGTTGCCAATTGGTTCTTTAGTAATTCTTTTAGCGGATCGGTTGCTGTAATAATATCTTCTGGATCTTTGGATGGAACAAAGCTGATTTTCAGCTTCTCAATTTCTTTTGATTCCGTACCTGAAGCACCAGATTGATCGTTGTTATCAGCACCTGATGATGAAGAGGATGGGGAAGATGTGTTTTGTGGTGAGCTGCTGGTACTGGTTCCACAACCTGCGATCAGCGCCATGACTAAAGTAAATAACGTGAACATCATGATCCTTTTTTTCAATTCATTACCCCCGATTATATTTGTAATTTTCAAAAGCGGACGAAGAGCGCTCGCTATTGATAGACAAGTTCATTGTATAATCTCTTTGTTTGTGATTTATAAGTGCTATGTCAAACCAAGGATAAAAATGGGAGTGATTTCATTGGTTTTGTCAAATAGGCTGCTATTATGACGTTTTTTAACATGGAGTTAATAATAATAATGATGCTTGAAGTAAGAGTTAGTGGGGATATTGTCGTAGTGGCTTCTAGGGGTGAATACAAATTAGTAATAAATGGTAAAATTATAAAGGAGGTGAACGAGAACGTTAAATTTATTTGGGATTTGATAGTGCATAGCTGGTGTTTTGTTTGGTTCGTGGATTGAAGGATGATTAAGAAGTGTCAGTTAATATTGGTGTTTAAGAGTTGAAGCCTGAGAGGTTTGATTAAGTGAATATGTTGCTGTTCTAATAAGAGACTGACTGCAAGAAAGACAGTTCGTTGATTTTTTAAAGTGAAATAATGTAAATCATAAATCTTGCTTGAGAAGTGAACTGTTGTAGAATATCAATGATCATTACGATGATGTATTAATTTTTTATTCAATAATATTAGAATAAGAACATTATGGAAAATTAATTAAAATTCAAATTGATAAGGATTTAGTTTAAACAAAAAAATCAATGAATGCATCATACAATGAATTTTGAGAGTTGGATTGTTTGAAAGTAAACAGCAGCAACTAAATAAGCAACAAATGAACATAAAAGAAGCAAAGAAGACCAACAACAAGCAGAGTGAATTATAAGTATAAGAAAAAGAACTTAAGTAGTGATCCAGAGCGTTTTTCTCATACATAATCACAAAACCCGTATTTTGTACATATGTACAACCCTTTACATCTAATCGGCAATTGGACTTTATTCTTGTCCCTTCCGTCAATCGGTACAAGTTCTTATCCCCCGACAATTATATTTTCCAATACTGAAGTTCACTACCTGTCCTTCAAGTAGATCCCTTCGTGCCTTTCTCGACAACAATTCACATTTAATATTCCGGTGGTTAGTCCCTTGATAATGTCATTTAACAAGTCAAAGTTGCCTTCTTATACCAAAAGTGTACAAGAAGGCAACTCAGATTGATTACATTCACACAGGAGAACTTTTCTCATTTTGCTACAACATGTGCGATGACACGATCCTCTTCGTAAGTGACAGTTACGTCATAACCATCAGCGGTTACACGATCAAATTCCCCCTTCACTGCACCTGCAGTGAGTATAGTAATATCTTTTGAACCATTAATCTTATAGTTAGAAAAATCCAGATGTAGACTTCCGCCATCAAGATACAACATTTTACCGACATTAACTTGACTGTTATCAGAGTTCATTACCATTTCTAAAGTTCCGCTATCCATTGTAAAGTTCCTACTTAAATTCAGTGACGCTCCATGAACATTAACTAAAATCGTACCATCCTCTAGATATAAGTCACCCGTACCAAAAGACTTCACAGATTTAGCCTCCAGTATTCCTGCTTGCAAAAGCGTACCGCCTGTGTAGTTGTTTTTCCCCGTCAATGTAAGTGTCCCTGTTCCTTTTTTCGTAAGCATACCACTACCTGAAATATCGTTTCTCCACCAGTCTTGTGCATTAAATCGACCTCTAGAAGCATCCATATCTACCGTTACATTGTCTAAAAACGCACTATATCCATCAGCTGCAGTCACCAAATCCAATCGGCCCCAACCATTTGACTCGTCTAGTACGGGGTAACCAGAGTCAATTGATGTAGTATACAACACTTCTCTGCGCTGCTCATCCGTTAAATACGGTTGACGAGTTTTTAATAGGGCCCCTGCTCCTTCCGGTACAACTGGTGCTAAACCTTTTATACCTGTTTGTGGTAGACCGTAAGTAAGCTTTTCTCTATAGAAAGCTTTATTCGCTTCATGATTTTCCCATTTTGTTTCAGTATATGCACTCTTAAAATTATAATCCTCTGTTACCGTATGAGCATACTCGTATAGACTCATATTGTTTGCCGCAGCTGCTGCTCCAAACACATTCCCTGCGTTTTCATACGCCTTCTCTAACAATTCTTGATTTTCTTTTTTATTGAATGCGTATGCTGCCATGGCTGTAGCTTGTATTCTTGCACCAATTACATCCAGAGGCGAGTGCATCCCGGTGAAAATTCGGTTTTCGCCCATTTGAGCTGCTCTGGTTAAAAATTCAGAGTATCGCTCAGGTGTAGCGTGTGCAAATGGGAAAACAGATAGGTATGATGCACTCGTATGACCGCTTGGGAACCCCCCATCTTTACCTCTTCCATCCTCAGCTACTCTTCTTACATAGCTAAGTGCAGGAATAATCTCAACGTTGCTTTCATACTTTTGGAAATGTTTTTCGCCAGTTGCTTTCGTTCCACCTGAAGGTAAAGGCTCATTTTTTTCTACTCCTTCACCAAGCGTTTCCCAAACAGGTAAGCCATTGCGATCTACGATCTCTTTAACCTCACCGTTTGAATTCATTCTCCACGGTCTAGGAGAAGAGAAGAAATATTTCGCAGGATTAGATGATGCAGGAGTTTTAAAGCGAACTGAATCAAATAAAGCTATCATATCTGCTAGTTCGGAATTGGCCCAGTCGCTTCCGATTCCTTGGCTTTCGTCTTCCACAGTCATTTCTTTCAATACGACATCCATTTCATGAATATCTCTTTCAACACTAGTCATTGGCTTGATTATATCTACATAAGTGTTAGCCAGAGGCCCAAAACCATCCATCATACTATAAACCTTATCTCTTTGGTCATCGTAGTAGGCTGCCAGTGCTTCTTCTTTAGTGCGATTTTGCGTAATATCTTCTACATATTTTATATTCGCAACCCAGGTTGCTTTATTTCTAATCTCTTCATTCGCATATGTTTTCTTATTTTTAACTATAGCGGTTATATCGTTCTTAAATCCGTCAAAATATAAGGTCGGCCCGTCTTCGTACTTTACGGTTTTTCCGCTTATTCCCTTCTTAGTTAGGGCTGTTCCATCTCTCCATTCCGGTTGGTTCATGGACCATACTTGGTCAAAACCATCCAGAATTTGAATGAATGGATTTGAGTTGGCAATGCTTTTCAAAGTGTTATCTGCCGCATTTTCACCATGGTGAATTGGAGATAAAGAGGTTTTGGGAGGTGTAACATTCAGTTTATTTGTCGTTCCTACTGGTTTAGATGGTTTAGAACCTACTTTAGTATTCATTTCTAACGCATTTACCAGTACATCGACTGCCTCTGCACGAGTAATGGAATGAAGAGGTTTATAACTTCCATCTGTATATCCGGATATAATTTTTGCCGATACTACTGCACCAACAGCTCCTTTGCTTTCTGCCGATATAGACGATGAATCGATAAAGACATCTGTGGATTCCTTGTCTTCCGTAAGATTCAAAATACCGGAGATAATCATTGCTGCTTCTTGACGAGTTACAGGATTTTTCGGCTTGATTGATTCATCTTTATAGCCATTCATATATCCAGCAGCAGTGGCTGCAGCTACGTCCTTGTAGTACCAGGCACTCTCAGAGACATCCGTATAACTAACCTTCGTTTGTTCTGAATACCCAAAAGCAGCATTCACCAAATTCATAAACTCGGCTCTAGTTATCGATTTGTTCGGTTTGAAGGTATGATCCGAATACCCTCGAGCCAATCCTAGATCAATCCAAGCTTGAATTTTGCTTTCTCCCCAGTGTCCCTTAATATCGGAAAATTGAACCTTCTGATTTGATGCGAAGCTTTGGTCTGCAAACGATGTACTCGCCATAGATAACATTAGAAGAAAGGCTAGCGATCTTTTTGATTGTTTTCTCATAACCTGAATCAACACGCTCCTAGTGAATGTTCTGTCTATAAAAACAAATGAAGAGAAAGCTCCATTTCAATTGTCTGATATGTCGTTACTTTAGCACTTAGAATTGAGGGCGTCTATAAAACGATTAGCTGATTTCACTCTTCTTCACATCAATAGTAATCAAGAGTTTACTAAGCTGACTGGAGACTGAACAGGATAACTGTGCTCATATGTACCTATCTTTCTAACATGAGTATCACGCAGAATGGAATGGCCAGATTAGCTAAGACTGAATTCCACTTTGCCACAACTGATCCTCCTCTCTCTAGCATACCTTATACCACAGATGGGATTCGACCGATTCATTCGTGATTTTGATTAAATGAATGTAAAATCATAGCTAAAAGACCATCGCGGTGAAGGGTCTCTTATTATAGCCGGCACAGGACTTGCTGGAGGGTTACTTGATCCGCATTATTACACTTCCGTTATTATTATGGTGATTGTCACTACACTCGTTACGCCACCAATGTTAAAAATCATGTTTGCCGATAAATATACTCACAAACGTAGTGACAATTTAGGAGATAAAGATTTCTACAAGCTGTAACTCGTTTTTAATACTTTGAGTTAAAAGTTTAATGAAAAAACGACCACTTCATGGTGGCCGTTTCCGGTACTTCATTTTAGGACTTAATATCCGTGTGAAAACTGTGTTTCTTGTTTTAGTTGAGCAATATCATGACCTGTTGGATTCTGGAAAGTTCGAAGTCCAAATGATGGCGCAACGGCAAAAATATGGTCGAAAATATCCGCTTGAACCTTTTCGTACACTCCCCAAGCGGTATCATTACTAAATGCATATATTTCGAGGGGGAGTCCATTATCTTCTGGCGCTAGCTGTCTGATCATGAGCGTCATATCCTTATGAATGTTCGGATGATTTCTCAGATATTGATGGATATATTCTCGGAATACACCTATGTTAGTCAGCTGCCTTCCGTTCACACTGCTTTCTGTGTTAATCCGGTGTTCGATGTTGTACGTGTTAATTTCATCTGATTTGGTCGAAATATAATCTGTAAGATAGTGTATTTTTTGAAATTCTCCTATCATCTCTTCAGTACAAAATGTAATGCTGGTTGTATCAATATAGAAGCTGCGCTTAATTCTTCTACCACCGGATACCTGCATGCCTCTCCAGTTCTTGAACGAGTCCGAGATAAGTGCATAGCTTGGAATCATTGTGATTGTCTTATCAAAATTCATAACCTTTACCGTGTTTAAGGTAATATCCATGACTTCGCCATCTGCATCATATTTAGGCATTTCGATCCAGTCACCTACACGCACCATATCATTCGATGATAATTGAATACCAGCTACCAGGCCGAGTAAAGAGTCCTTGAAAACCAGCATTAGCACAGCCGATAAAGCCCCCAGCCCACTCAGGATTATCAAAGGGTTTTGCCCAATTAGATTCGAGATGACGATAATCCCACCAATAATGAACAAGAAGATTTTTGCTACTTGGATGTACCCCTTAATCGGTCGAATCTTAGAAACCTCAAACGAACGATAGATGGCATCAAAAGCATTAAGCAGAGAGTTAAATACGGAAATCATTATGACAATCATGTATGTCATAGCTGCTTTCTCAATCAAGGCTTGATAGGTTGGAAAGACATAGGCAGAATAATAGATGATCATTGCTGGAACAAGATGGGACAACTTATGAAACACCTTTTTCTCTACAATAATGTTATCCCAGGTATACCGATTATTGTTGACAATATGAATAATCGACTTCAAGACAATCTTCTTGGCTACATAATACGCGAGTATGGAGATCATCGCTATCAAGACAACCATAATTAGATTCGAAAGATATCCAATAGTTGCTTCGTTCATGCCAAATCCTTCTAGTTGATTTCTGATAAATTTCATAATATCCCCCAGTTCAGTTTAGAATTAACCTTTTATTATAGATTAGATTGGGTTCCAAATAAAGCTTAATATAGATTGCAGTCATAATTTCTATCAATTCTACTTACTCTTTACTAAGATATTTAATAGTGATTTAATCTAATTTCTCATGAAAATGAAATGGTATAGTATGTAAATTTAAAAATAACAAAAAGGAAGCAATTTGCCAACTGGCAAGTTACTCCCTGCTATTTTTAGTTTAATGTTTCCCGTTAGCATAACGTTTTCAGTACATTTATGAAACGTCCGTAATTATCTTAAACGACTAATTCTTTTAATGCAGGTTCAAAATTTGTTAAATCTGAAAAGCTTTGACCCGTTTCGTTTATCTCCAAGAATCGGTTCATAACAGTTTCTTTATCCCTTTCTATTATCCATAGTGAAGATAAGTATTTTGCAAGACCGTAAGTGTTCAGTTTATGTCCGTTATCTAACACAAGTCCAAACATCATTAGAGAATCTTCATGTCTTTCTATTCTATTAAATGAACATCCCAAATTATTTAGAGCGACGAGTAATGATCGTTTTGAAGTTCGAGAGTAGTTTAGTTGACTCCAACTTCCCAACAATGGTGGTGCTGTTTCAACATTTTCTATCGAGCAAATTTTATCCAATTGTGTTGGAAGTAATTGATGTATACAAGAAATAATTGAATTTATCCCCTCTTCATCTTCACGTAAATAATTTCGTTCCAAGAGCAACGAAAAATATGCAATCTTTGAGAAAAGAAGATTCTGCCAAGTGTCGTCCTCATTAATTAACCTCAGCATATTTTCAAGAGCAATATCGAGTAATTGTAATTCATTTAATTTTAATGAGGATGCCCATGACGGTTCGATGACTTTCAAAACGCACAGCCCGATTTTCACTCGATCTATTTGATTGTGTACAGGCGTATAAATACCATTCAGTCCAATCCTTGAAATGGTCGCCTAGGGACAAAGTTAATGCTTGTGTAGCGTCTGATACTAACCAGTGAAGTTTTTCAGGATATAATGCTATCTTCCCCCAGTTAACAAACTCTAAGTGATTCTGGTACAAATCATTCGTGTTCCTTAATAAGGCATAGTTATCGGAAAGATTCCAATATACCCAGCCTTCTTCATCTAATGATAGCTTTTTCGATTTCTTGATATGAAGGAGGTCAATTATTTCGATACTATCGTTAGCGTTAACTAGTTGATTAAACTTTTCATAAATATCCCTTTTTCCACCACCCTCTTCGAAGGAATATATGGATTATACATACTTCTTCAAACTTATAACAGACTGATAATTACTCCCCGTCTTTGGTATAATTAAATTATGATAAAAGGTAACGCGGATCAGGATCGCAGGTCTGTCGAATTCATAGCAATCTTCTCACGTTTTGGCTCCCACTTATCTGGCAGTCTTTTTGCATATCCTTATCTTTCTTCAAGTAAGTTATTTTCATTAAAAAGACCCTCTTCAACAAGCTCATCACTTGCGATCATAAAAATTATCCCCAATATTTTTAAGCCAGGACCGTAATCCTGTGAATTTAGTGATGTATTTAATTTTTTTAAAACAATATTCTCGATTTCAGAATAGGCCTCTTCTACATCCTCCATAATTTCTCCAGTGAAGTAAAATTCCATAATATGATCCCTTTCTATTACCAATCCCTTTTATTTAGCTTCGGTCTTTCCCCATTATTATTTTTCTCATATTTTTTTCAGTTGCCATTGATACACCTGTTTCTTTGTCCGTAGCCATAATGACCATTCTATAATTATTTTCACGGTAGCGTTTTTGCTTATACCTTTTAGTTCCTCTTGCATATACATAGCGTATAAGAGATTGGAAGCAATACATTATAAGGAGAGGATGATTTTTTCTCTGCTGTTGAAATAGAGCGTTTTAGAATTGGCAGAAAAAAATTTTAATTCAATCAATTAAAACCACAAGTGGTCAATGAAATTTTAGAATGATCCATTAAAATAAGCAGCGGCAGACCAAGACTCGATAAATAAGGTCTTAGTCTGCCGCTATTGTCGTCCAACTAACGTTTTTTCTTTAGCTGAATAAACATAGATTCCGATTGTTGTAACTTAGTTCAGATACCTATCAATGTGTTCCAATTCAAATAATCCACTCTCACGGATGAATTGCTTAAGCAAATAATTATGACCGCTTCCATAAATGACAAGAATCCGATCATCTTCTGTAGCCAATCTAGCAATGTTGGAATAAATAATTAAGTTTCTCCTGTACCACCAACGTAACCAGAAGCTTCCGATGTAATCTGGGTATTCACCGAAACGTGCTCTGTACCGAATATAGTATTGATGATCGAAAGCATTTAACTCATCATCGTTATGATTACGGATCATTTCTAGCACTGTTCCGGGTTTGAACATCTTATGTAGTCGTTCCACCCACTCGTTTGATTCGTTGTATAGCTCAGGCTGTTTTTTTTCTGCTTCTTCAAAGCCACGTTCCAATAAGTCTTTATCCGCTTGATCCAGATGCATGTAATCAGTCGCATAAATTTGCTCGTGTCCTAGATCACGAGCAATACGATATCCTAATTGCTGAATCTCGTCTGCCAATAGTTCTGAATCCCCTGAAAGAAATTTCTGGTATTCTTTATTAAGCTCATCATTTCGCTCTAAAACTTCCTCCACACACACCTTCGTAGGACGAAACTCCGCTATCTGCTGCGACAATTCTTGAATTTCTTTCTGACGATAGGGTTCAAGGATGTCATCTACATATCGAAAATGGAAAACACCCATCACTAACACAACTGGCTTGCTCCTCATACTTACCATCTCTCCTGTTTTCAAATAACTAATTCATAGCTATTCGCCTCCAATAAGTAAATCCCTTCCAACGACGTGTGATTTGCTACACTAACCTGCCTGTTTACTTCATGAAATAGCATTCAAATTTCAGCTTAGATATCTACCTAATCGGCAATAGTATCTTGTTTTGTCCCCTGAAAAAAGAGAGCAGCGGGCTTAGTAACCGGCTGCTCTTTTTTAGATTAAAATGCTACTGTTTGAATCCACCAAACATTACTTTGTTTGCTCCATTTCATCTTCTGGATAAACGTCCTCATAATCTTTTATTAAACTCTTATCTCCTATAAAAAAGGATTCGACAGTAGGAAGTGCTTCCATCGTTTGTTCTACGCCATTACTTACGGAACCTCCGCCTGCCATGATTCCTATATTTCTGTCATGGATCTCTTTCTCGGAGTCAAGTTCTCTTATCCTGTTTCCTTTGTCATCCACATAAAAGGACTTATCGATAGTTGTAGCAAAGGCATAATCTTTGTTAGATTCCTTAAGAATACCGTATTTCCCAATTGGGAAGGTATATATGCCATCCCCATCTGGTTTTTAAAAACCGTTTGAAATTCCCCTATATCAGACTGGTTCGAGGAAAAAGCAAAGACTGTCACCACTCGCTAACACCCCGAGTGGGACAGCCATTGAATTCTAACTTTTAATCCAGAACTAGTGTCTCCGCTTTTAATCTGCCTTTACTCCAATTTGCTGACCTTCATAATAATGCGCGATCTCCACGATTAAAGCACCCATTCGTTCTTTCTCCGGCACGATAATCCGGCTTATCCCTTTATCTCGAAGTGCTTCAGCTGTTACTTTGCCGACAGCGGCAGCCAGCACATCCTGTTCAAAGACGGATTTCACCTCTTCTTCACGTCCATGTTCTCTCGCATAATCAAATAAATATCCGACTTGAACTCTTGTCGTAAAACAAACGGCATCCACTTCTCGCTGAATCAGCTCATTCATAATCGTTGCAAGCGTCTCCTGCTCAGGAGCATGATAACGATAAGGAAGTACGGCCTGAACATCCATGCTGCCCTTACTTTGGATAAACTGATATAACTGCGACGACAACTCGCCATGAAGCTGAATCCACACCTTTTGATTGGTAAAATCAAACACCTCAAGCTTTTCGATCATACTGGCAATCGTTCCATCGTCATCACAGACGACCGGATGAATACCAGATTTCTTTAAGAAGGCGTTTGTTTTGTAACCACGGCAAGCGATCTTGGTTTCTTTCAATCTCTCTTCGAACTCAGATAGAGCGTTAAGCCTCTCCGCAGCCTGAATCATGGCTTCAAATCCAATACCTGTCGTGAAAATAAACCAGTCTGCCCCCTGCCGGGTAAAACGTTTTACATCCTCCTCCACCTCAACCGGATCAGAATCCGTTAATCCCTGAAGTGACCGGACAAAGGGGACTCCACCTCTGCGTTCAATAATTCCAGCCATTTCTTCCGTCTTTTGCGATCCGGCAATGACAATTTTTTTGTTCTGAAGATCTTTACTCATGGATCTCCCCTCCCCCATTCTTAAGTAATCCTACTTGTACCTCGTTTCCGAGAACTTGAACCGGATAGGTCCGAACCTCTCCCGAATCAGGATCAAGCACCTGACCATCTGATAACGAAATTTTCCAATCACAGATCGGGTCGAACAGGACCTCCCCGGATATCATTCCTTCTGCAATCGTGCCTCCGCGCGGCCCAGGACTTCTATTCTCAAGTGCATAGATTTGTCCGTCCGTTGTCTTGAATACTGCAATCTCTTCCTTACCTAAGCGCACAACCCGTCCCAGTCTCTCCGTAAAATCATCCACATTGCCAACAAGGTAATACTTGTATTCATTTCTATTCAATATCGGTTCCATCTTGCAGCCCCTTTCTGTTTCTAGTCCTGTTTCGTGGAGACACGGATCTCTTCAAACATCCGTTCCCTTAAATTTGGATTATTCAGGATTTCACTCCAAGGTTCTTTCACCTGCGCCAGAGCGACTTCCATTCGCTCAGCCAAAGCCCGACGGTTATCCAGATCACCAACTACCGCCTCGGTGACAGACTCTAATCCCATCCGTTCGATCCAATCCGAGGTCCGCTCCAGATATTTGCCTGTCTCCCGGTAGTACTGTATGAACGCGGAGACAATCTCCAGAAGTTCTTCATCTGTTCGCACCTTACACATCAGTTCAGCAAGTCGGGCTTTAATCCCGCCATTACCGCCAACATAAATTTCCCAAGCCCCTTCATTGCCGACGATCCCAATATCTTTGGTTGATGACTCCGCGCAGTTACGCGGACAGCCGTTTACGGCAAGCTTGAACTTGGCTGGCATATCTAGCCGCTCGAACTTCTTCTCGAGCATTATTCCCATTCCCATCGAATCTTTCGTACCAAAACGGCAGAACTGTGATCCCACGCAGGTCTTTACGGTACGCAGCGCCTTCGCATATGCATAACCGGACGGCATGCCAAGGTCCTTCCAGATCTTCGGCAGGTCCTCCTTTTTGACCCCAAGCAGGTCAAGCCGCTGACCACCGGTTACCTTAACCAGTTTGACGTTGTATTTCACTGCAATATCAGCAATAAGTCTGAGATCCTCCGGTGTAGTTACCCCGCCATACATCCGCGGCACAACGCCAAATGTTCCGTCCTTCTGAATGTTTGCATGCATCCTTTCATTCACAAAACGTGAATCCTTCTCGTCCATATGCTCAGCCGGCCAGATCATACCTAGATAGTAGTTCAGCGCAGGACGACATTTGGAGCATCCCTCCGGGTTATCCCATTCCAGCGCATACCTTACTTCTTTAGATGTGATAAGCCCTTTTTCTTTAATCGCCGTCACGACTTCATCTCTACTCAATGTGGTACAAGAACAGATTGCTTCCTGTTTCGCCGCTGCTGAATCATATTTGTCCCCGAGCACATATTGAAGAATCTGCTCTACAACAGGTCGGCAGCCTCCACAAGAGCGAGATGCACTGGTTGCTACCTTGATCTCATCCACCGTGGTTAATCCTTTTTCGTTGATGGCATCCACAATATGTTTCTTCGTCACTCCATTACAACCGCATACGATTTCCTCATCCGCCAGCTCTGCGACCGTATTCCCGGTTTCGACCGAGGATTGTCCCACAATCGCATCATGAATAGCATCTGTCATCACGGTGCCTGTTCGAATCCACTGCTGCAGTCTGGAGGATTCCTTTCCATCACCGATTAAAACACCGCCGACAATCCGTCCGCCGCGCAGTAGCACTTTTTTGTAAATACGACGCCAGTCATCATGCAACCGCACAATAGACAGCCCTTCTGCATCCATAAACTCCCCGGCGGAGAACACATCTACGCCAGATATTTTGAGCTGAGTCGATACAACCGATCCTTCATACGGACTCGTGTCAATTCCGCACAAATGTTTCGCAAGAACGGCTCCCTGTTCAAAGAGTGGTGCTACAAGTCCATATGAAATACCTCTGTGCTCGTTGCACTCCCCTACCGCATAAACGTCAGGTACGGAAGTACGCATATAATCATCTACCAAAATACCCCGATTGACCGCAAGCCCGCTTTCCTTGGCTAATGCAGTATTTGGCCTGATCCCTACCGCCATGACTACGAATTCCGCATCCAGCGTCGTTCCGTCGGAAAAACGAATACCGCTGACCCGCTCTTCTCCCAGAAACTCCTCGGTCTGCTTGCCAGTAGCAAATTTCAAGCCTTGGCTTTCTAGCTCTGCCTGGAGCATCAGTGAGGCGGTATGATCGAGCTGGCGCTCCATAATCTCCTCGAAAAGATGGACCACGGTCACATCCATCCCAAGCTTAAGCAGTCCTTTAGCAGCCTCGAGTCCGAGCAGGCCACCGCCAATAACGGCTGCTTTCTTATATTGGTCAGCCGCATGGAGCATATGTTCACAGTCCGAAATATCTCTGAAACCTACAATTCCTTCTTTATCTGCTCCCGGAACCGGAAGCATAAACGGATTGGAACCGGTTGCAATAATAAGCGTGTCATATGGAACCTCCATACCATTGTCTGCCTGTACGATTTTACTCTCCGTATCAATATGCGTTATAGTCGTTCCCGTATATAACTCTATCCCGTTCTCTGCATACCAATCCCAGTCGTTCAGAATGATGTCTTCTACTGCTTTACTCTTTTCTAGTACATATGATAACTGGATACGATTGTAGTTGGGATAAGGTTCGCTCCCAAATACGGTGATCCTGTAGGTGCTGGGCGCGAGTTTTAATATCTGTTCCACCGTGTTGATGCCCGCCATTCCGTTGCCAATTAAGACTAGATGCCGACGTTCTTGTACTTCCACCATGCAGAAACCTCCTAAATAATATTCCTATCCATACAAAAGAGAACTTGTAACCTACTAAACATTACACGCATAACCGAACCATTTTTAGCAGATTTTCCCTATATATATCATAAGAAAAGAGGTTGATAAAAGGAACCCCTGCTTTCATTTTTTAAATAAATGATTCATCTTATGGTAGCCCTGATGTATCTCTTCTCTTTTATCTTTTTGTGAAAACACGACTGCCTAATTTACGATATAAACATATAAACTCACACCTTTATTATTGGTGTGAGTTTATATAATCTGGTAGCTTCTTTTTTTAATTGATTTATTAGGTACGAAAGTTGAGTTAGCTTAGAGGTTCAAAGGCTTGTACGCTAACTTTTCCACTTACTACACCATTAGCTGAGGAATAATCTAAATAAAAAACATGTTCAGCTGCGTTAGTAACATGAATAGTCTTATTGCTATTTGCATCAACAGAATATCTTCCGATATTATGTTTTTTACCAGATAAATCGTACGACACAGAGACTGTTAGAGATTGGGATGATGAATTGGTAATAAATACTCCATAATCGTATCCAGATGGCTGGAACCAGGAATTCCCAGCATTATTGAGATTAGCATTATCTATAACTAGGTAGTTAGTTCCTGGTTGAATTCGAGGATTAGATGAGTCTACTACAATAGACGATGGTGGAGATTCAGTAGCAATAAATGAACCATAGGACAACAACATTGTTCCGAGTATTACGGCAGCAACTAAAAAAAATTGTCCTTTCAAACGATTTAAACGAAAGAATTTTGCCATCCATCACAACCTCCTCTCACATCCAATTAATTGTAACTTAAATAAGTTATCAAACAATCACATACATTTGAAAGAATAATCCTGCTTTCTTTAAGTTTCATATGTACATCTCCTAACCTACGTTAAAACAAAAAAGCCGCTAATAGCGACTTTCAAAGGGACAATGTTCTTGTCCCCCGCAACATTGTTAAACAATAGATTTGATTGGGGGTTGTTTTGATTACCGTGTTGTCTGATGGATACGCCATTTAGGAAACACTAACATTTCCTTTGTGTAATTTCTTGAATACCGAGTATTCTTTATCAGACTTAATAAAACTTAATATCTTTTCGGCACATTCTGTTGGGTTCATCTCTTCTGTATTTACTTCGAGGTCATATTCGTCAAAGCAATATACTTTGCTAAACTGTGAAGTTGCTAGTCCAATCTGTCTATCTCCTCTTGCTTGTTCTCTTCTTATGAGTTCTTCTTTCGAGCATATTACAC
Source organism: Paenibacillus sp. Marseille-Q7038 (assembly GCF_965111595.1). Taxonomy (NCBI): domain Bacteria; kingdom Bacillati; phylum Bacillota; class Bacilli; order Caryophanales; family Paenibacillaceae; genus Paenibacillus; species Paenibacillus sp. Marseille-Q7038. The sequence continues at coordinate 1,473,971 of NZ_CBCOOM010000001.1, forward strand.
CTATAAATAGCGTAGGCCGATCGATAAATTGATCAAGAAATTCAGTAAACCTTTTGTCAGTGTCGATTACGGTATCTGCTATTACATTAAAACCTAATTCTAATAACAATTTAATTGTTGAATGATACACTGAGAATATAGAATCATCAATTATTTGTGAGACAACTTGATGATCTATTCCTCTTGGCGCTTCATCTGGGAATTTATTATTAACAAAATCATTGTAATTAATAAAAAATTCATCAACTGATAAATGATAAAAAGGAATCTCTTGAGGAATGATTGGGATTTCCTGCAAGTTAGCTCAACGAACCAGCTACTGAAGAAGCACGGATACCTCACTTTCCTCCCCCTTGTATCGTTTCTTGTGCACTTATTTTAGTTAATGGATCTTTTTATACTCATTTTTTTACCGCTGTTTATGTTGATGAGAACTATATTGTTTCTTCTTAATAATCATTTCATTAGCTGCATATAGCGTTGTCTTACTCGTTCTATGTCTCTATCATCTTTATATGATATTCTACAAGATCATTCAAGATTCTAATTCAAGATGCATCTTGGCTTCCGCCTCATCCCATGGCACAGAGTACCCTGCTCCCTTGGCACAGAAAATGGACGAAGAAGTATACAAGGGATCCGCATCTTTGCGGTAGCCCATCCGCTCTATAACTTTCTCTGTATTATGGCATCGATCGTAGCCGCTGAACACGCAGCGAATACTACCTCGTCCATGCGTAAAGGATGCAAATTCGGCACTATAGTTCATGAAAGTCGACACGGGCACCCTGCCTGTCACTACCGCTTGCGTTCCGATCGTCTGAGGCGGATCAAAAGACCCTGAAGCACGCTGAATATCGGATAGCACCCTACCGATTTCATCAATAGCCACCTTGATTTTGAAATCGTAATAGGGCTCTAGCAGCACATTATCAGCTTTCTCCAGTCCCTGCCGCAGCGCTCGGAAAACAGCCTCACGAAAATCGCCGCCATGGGTATGCTCTTTGTGCGCGCGGCCCCTCAGTAGCGTAATATTCACGTCGGTAACCGGCATACCGGTCAGTACTCCATGATGCTCCCGTTCATAAAGATGACTCCGAATTAGATTCTGATAGCTGATGTTCAAGTCTTCGACATGGCATCGGCTATTGAACACGATGCCACTCCCCCTTTCTCCTGGTTCAATCAGTAGATGTACTTCTGCATAATGCTTGAGCGGTTCGAAGTGTCCGTATCCTTTCACAGCCGATTGAATCGTTTCCTTATACAAGATTTCGGGTTGTCCAAAAGAGATCGCAAAGCCAAATCGATCCCTTACAACCTGCTCTAGCACTTCTAATTGAATCAATCCCATGACGCGGATCGAAATCTCTTGGAATTTCTCATCCCAGACGACGTTCAGTGACGGTTCCTCCGCCTCTAGCATGCGAAAAGCACCAAGTACCTTCTGTACATGTATCGATTTGTCGAATACTACCTTCGATTGTAACGTCGGCTCAGAGTCGTAAACCAACTTGTCTGATAGTAACCCCAGGCCTTGTCCGGCTTCTGCGGCTGTCAATCCCGCAACCGCAAACAAGTCGCCGGCTGCTACTTGTTCTATCGGCTGTGACTTGAGACCATTCAGCAAGAATATTTGCGTAATTTTCTCTTCATACTGAACTCCGCCGCTCACGTAACCAAGCTGTTCCCTAACCTTCAACCGACCACCCAGTGCCTTAATGAACGTGAGTCTTGTTCCGCTTTCCTCGTGGCGAATTTTATAAACCCGTCCTTGGAACGAAGCATTCTCGTCATAAGACGTTGTCGCTAAAAGATGCAATTGATCCAAAAATTCAATCATTCCTGTATCCTGAAGCGCAGAGCCGTAAGCACAGGGAAAGAGAAGACCCGCTGCTATCATATTCTGCAAGGCCCCTAGCCAGAAGTCAGGATCTTCTCTCTCCTCCAGAAACGCTTCCAGCATAGCTTCGTCACGCTCTGCCATGGCCTCCCGCAACGACACACTCATAACACCATTAGTGAAATAATCAGTAATGCTGCATACTTCCCCTGATAACTGCTGACGGATATCTGACAAGGTTCTATCTATATCTGCGCCGATCCGGTCCGTCTTGTTGATAAAGAAGAACGTCGGAATCTGATGCTTTCGCAGGAGCTGCCAGACTGTCTCTGTATGACCTTGGACACCTTCAACCGCGCTTACAATCAGGATGGCATAATCAATAACCTGAATCGCACGCTCCATTTCCGGGGAGAAATCGACGTGTCCTGGCGTGTCTATCAAATAATAGGTGTCACCTTTATATTCCATTACTGCTTGATCTGCGAACACTGTAATGCCCCTTGCCCGTTCGATATCGTGATTGTCCAAAAAAGCATCCTGATGATCCACCCGCCCGCGCGACCGGATACTGTTCGTATGGTATAGCAGCTGTTCTGCAAAAGTTGTCTTACCTGCATCCACATGGGCGAACAGGCCAATTGTAAGTCGCTTCATAGAATCCCACTTTCATGCTTTTTAAATAGTTTACTAGTCTAAGTTTAAGCTGGTTTCATAACATTCCCGTATTCACAACGCTTAGTATATGCTAGGTGTATCCGGCTGTCACTGCTTCCTTCCGAATAAAATAGTATAAAGATTGAGTGTGCATTGGATTCAGGAAATTGAATGTGCACGCGAAGGTAGTTTGAATAAACTCTACAGGAGGCACTGTGTGTACTAGGACTCAGCTTAGGTGTGTCGGTGAAGCTTCGAATATTCTCTTTAGTAGACTATGATATAGTGTTATGATAAAAAATAAATGAAAACAGGGAGGTCCTATGTCCTTTTTAAAAAAGCTATTTAATGGTGATAAAGATGAAGATCGTAAGAAATACGAAGAAATTGATGAAACCTTTAAAAAGCATCTTCTTTGGTTGTTTGATGCTGATAAAGAGGAAGTTGGTATTATAACAATTTCAGAATACATAATAAACCTGTTTGTTCCGAAAGGTTACAGCGATATGGCAGAGATGAACTTAGTTGACACACTTAATAAGTTGGCTGAAAAGCATGATTTGGATGAGCTCGATATGATGACCTATCTTACGCATATGTTGAACGAATTAGCCCAGTGCTTAGAAGTTAAGATGGTATAGCCTGAGGTCGAAATGAAGTTAAACAGGACCCATCACGATACTATTTAACCTTCTTTAAAATGAACCACTGACCACGTCAAGAGTTATCAAGAAATCATTGCAGTAAAAAGACACTGATATTTTATTCATCAGTGTCTTTTTGTGTATACTTTTTCACCTATATTTTTAAAGTAACTTAATTATCTCTTCTAGCTCATCAACTAATACTTTTGCTAATTCAAAATTAGTATCTTTTAAAGCCAATTCTATTTTCATCTCAACTGACTTTTTCTTCTGTTCAATTTCTAAATAATTTTCATTAAAATGGCTAGCATAAATCATCTGTTTAAACTCTTGCATACTCATTTTACTAATCTTCTTATCGTCAATGATTAAAACGTAATCCATACCATTTACAACAGAATAGAAATCATGAGAAATCATGAGAACCGCACCTTTATAATCTTGGGTGGCTTTCTCCAGTGCGATTTGTGTATAGGTGTCTAAATGGCTTGTCGGTTCATCAAGAAGCAATATGTTTGCTTTACTGGCAGAAACTTTAGCCAATTGAAGCATATTTTTTTCTCCACCAGATAAAGATCCTATCTTCTGATCAAGAATTTCTCCTTCAAAGCCATAGTCTGAAATATACGATCTAATCTCATCATACGTTTTAAACCCAGCATCGATAAATTCGTCTAGTATTGTATTGGTATCGTTTAGCATTTCACCTTGGACCTGAGATAAATAAGCTACGGTAACATCCGAATTTATTTTGATTGAATCATGACTATTTTTAAAGACTTCACGGAGTATAGTCGTTTTTCCGGTACCGTTTGGTCCGATAATAGCTACTTTATCTGTAGACTTTATCTCAAAGCTAACATTGTCTAATAGCAGCTCATCAAAGGCAACACTATAATTACTGACATTTATAACAGTGGCGTCTTCCATCTCATGATCTATATCAAAACTAATGTTCGGTTGCTTAATGTCTACAAATGGCGCTTTAATTCTACGTGCTTCCAATCTCTCTTGAAATCTAACTCTCGCTTTTAACGCTCTCCCTCTAGATGCTTCAGAGTTATAAGTTGCGATCGCTCTAAGATTATCAATGATGCCATCGTATCTTTCAATTTCTTCTTGTTCAGCGACTGCGATTTCTTGCAACTCCATTTTTGTCTGAAGTAATGAGAAATTATACTCAATATATCGACCATCAAACTCTTGGATCTCTGTGTTTTCAAGGTGTATAATTTTGTTGAAACAATGGTTCAACAGATATCGGTTGTGCGTGACAACTAGCAGCATTCCCTTGTGGGAATTAATAAGATTTTTAAGCGCTCTTAGATTTTCAAAATCCAAAAACACATCTGGTTCATCCATAATCATAAGGTCCGGACGACTAAGCATTTCCTTCATCACTTGGATGAGTTTGAATTCCCCTCCGCTTATGGAGGATATGTTAAGATCTTTTAGCTTCATAAGGTTTGCCAGATTCAGCTGCTTATTAATGGTGCTTTCAAAATGATCCCCATCCATCGACTCAAAGGCGTCCAAAGCCGATTGATACTTTTCCAAGAGCGCATCCATATCCGACGTGGTTGCCATTTCAGCATAAATCGATGTGATTTCATCTTGTATCTTAATAAATTCTTCTCCGATATATTCAAAAACGGTCATTTCTTTCGTTTTGTCTACTTGTGAGAATTGACTTACATACCCGATGCTGCAATCCGGGTCTATCTCTAACTTGCCATCGAACAAATGTCTTTCGGGATCCATCAGTATATCTATCAGTGTACTTTTCCCGCTGCCACTTGTTCCTATAAAAGCGCAATGTTGCGCCTCTTCAAGCGTAAACGAAATGTTATTATATAGTTCCTTTTGTGGAAATGAGAAGGATAAGTTATCAACTTTTATCATCGTGTTACCTTTCTTTACAACTAAAATGTTGGCTATTATTAATAGAATTATCAAACACAGACTTTTAGAGTAACACTGTTTACTACCAAGTACAATTCATTTTTAGTCCTTGCCCTTGCTTCAAAATTCTTTTAAACCATGACTCTTACCTGAATTTCTGTTAGAAACTCTTCATTATTAATTGTATCCCTATTATCAATTTCATATATTTCGAAGGGGTCACCAAGTAACTGATATCCTTTTTCTTTTGCATAGGATAGAACATCAAATATTCTGTCTGAACTTTGACGATAGTCTCCTCGATAATAGAGAGAAAGGTATTCTCCTGCAGGGAGAACAAAATCATATTCTGGATCATCATCATCGAGAATAAAAAAGACAGAGTTAAATATGTCTTTATCGCCCTTATATAGGTCCTCAACGGATACGGATGCTCCAAAAAGTTGATTACCAAAATCACGAATTTTGCTTTCATGCTTTTTGTGCAGTTTTTTAATAGCAAAATCCATTTCTTCATCCCTGGTAATACGTGTGTCTAAATGCACGCAAGGTCGTTCCGGAAATGATTTTATCAAGAATTCACCCGTCTTAATTTGCATCGCTGTAGTTAGGACATTTATTCTTTCCTGGATCATACGTTGCTTAGTCTGAAGTCTGTTTAACTGTTCACGAACTAGATCTTTTTCTTTATGTAGTAAATAAAGAGTATTATCGATACTTTGGTAATCTAAATAATCTTTTATTTGTTGCATCGTAAAATCCAATTGGCGAAGATCACGGATAATGTTTAACTTGTATAGGTCCTTCAGACCGTAAAGCCTATAACCGTTAGTGTCACGACGAGGTACCAACACACCTATCTTTTCATAATATCGCAAAGAATCTATACCAATTCCATATAACTTTGATATCTCATTAATCTTATAATAATCTTTCAATTGATCTCTACCTTTCAAAATTTCCCACTCATAAAAGCTTGACCCTAGTATTATACCAGGGTTTAGTGTGATTTATACAAGATTGATACAGTAAAACACGATGCAGCTGGAGTGAATGATTTGATACAACAAGAGAAATTTGATCAAGTGTTTGACCTTATGAAAATGTCTTTTCCTGAGAGTGAGTATCGTGATTATAAAAGTCAAAGAAAGTTACTTTCCGATCGGCGTTATCACCTTCTTATAGAGGAGAATAAGCAGGGCGAAGTCATTGCATTTCTTGCAGGATGGGAATTTGAGAGTTTTAGATACGTAGAGAATATTGCAGTTTCCCCTTCGATTCGGGGAGGAGGATTAGGGAAACAATTAATGGAGCGATTTATGCGACAGTCTACTTTGCCAATTATCTTGGAAGTGGAGGAGCCTCAAGATGATTTGAAGAAAAGAAGAGTTCGATTTTATGAACGTCTTGGATTTTATTTAGGAGATTTTAAATATATCCAGCCACCCCTACGTGAAGGGGTGTTTGGTTTGCCTTTATGCATTATGAGCTATCCAGAGAAACTAACAGAACCCCAGTTTGAATTTGTGAGAGAGGTACTTTACAGAGAAGTATATAACTTTAACAAATTGAGCACCCAAAGACATTAGCAACCATCTATTAACCCTAGGATCTACACTTGCTTTAACAACATCTAATTAAAAAAGAGCAGTCGGTATGCAACCGCTGCTCTTGCTTATTTAATGATGTTATTTTGAATCGCAAACCTTACTTCGTTTGCTCCATCTCATCTTCAGGATATACGTCCTCATCATCTTTCAATAAGCTTTCATCCCCTACTGATGTAACCTACTACTCAGGTTTCAGTTAACGAAATTTAAATGTAGAATTCAAAGTTAAAGTGTAAACTGTTGTGCTGGCGTATCTAAGCGCTTTACTCTGTTATAATTCTTAGTTTTTTAAATTCATCCATTGTCATTTTATAAAAACTTTGGGCAATTGCATTTTTCCTGAATTGACTGTTATGGTACATATAAACTTCTCTGGTTATAGTGAGATTATTTATATTTGATATGTTGATACCTTCTAAATCAACTAAACTTAAAGACGTTCCAGAAACAATGGATATACCTAATTCATTTCTTACCATTTTATAAAGTATATCTAAACTGCTGACTTCCAGAGTAGGTATTATTCTCTTTTTATGTTTTTTCATCTCTTCTTCAACTAGTTGCCGACACAAATAATCTTCTGTCATTAAAATAACCGGATAATTATTAAGGTCATCTAATTCAACATGATCCGTTACATTATATTTTTCAGGAGAAATCAAATAGAATTTTTCTTGTATTATAAATTCAGACTGATGTGAATCTGATACTCCATTATAAGTAAAACCAATATCTATCTTCCCTTTATCGATATGCTCTTGAATATTATCAATACTCAAAAATTTAATATGGATCGAAGGGAATTCCTTATGGAATTTGACAAAAACATCTGATAACAGTTCAGATAGTTCACCGTGCAACGCGCCGACTCTAAGTGTGTTGTCGTCAATTTCCAAGTTTTTTAAATTTTCAAATGTATCGTTAAAAATAGATTGAATTGATTTTGTCTGCTCAAATAAATATTGTCCGGATATAGTTAAAGTGACTTTTCGATTATTTCTATGGAAAAGTTGAACATCTAACTGTTCTTCTAGTTTTTTGATCTGTTGACTAAGTGTAGGTTGTTTTATACCTAATTTGTTTGCTGCTATTGTGAAGTTAAGATGATTCGCTAATACATGAAAGTAATAAAATAGTTGGTAGTTCATGATGTCCCTCTACTATAGTTTTAAACTATTGTATCATAGATTGATTATACTGCAGGTCATCGTTATCCTATTTTCAGGAGGGATTAATTATGATAATAGATATTAACGAGGTTACAATACCTGATAGTAAGATGATTCAAGATGCACAAGATATTGTACATGAATATGGTAATGAATTGATCTGGAATCATTCGAACAGAGTTTATTTATTTGGAGCTATTAAAGGTTTGCAAGATCAACTATCTTTTGATTACGAATTGTTATATGTAAGTGCCCTATTCCATGACTTGGGATTAACTCCGACATACAGCAGTCCAGATAAGAGATTCGAAGTTGATGGGGCAAATGCGGCCAGAGAATTCTTATCTACCTATAATTTAGATAAGGAAAAAATCCAATTGGTTTGGGATTCGATAGCTCTTCATACTACTATTGGTATAGCCGAATATAAGGAAAGTAATGTATCTCTCCTCTATCATGGTGTCGGCATGGACGTAATGGGCGATAATTTCGATCAATATAATGAAGAAATACGCAAAACGATCGTTGCAAAATTTCCAAGGGGAAATTTCAAACACGATATTCTAAAAGCATTTTATGAAGGTTTCAAACATAAACCTGAAACAACCTTTGGTAATATAAAATCCGATGTTATTAGTCATTTCAATCCTCAATATCAACAAAAAAACTTCTGTTCATGCATTCTTCATTCTAAGTGGGACAGTTAACCATGTGAAATGTCAGGTACACCAATAGTTCTGAATTCATTGTGTGCCTGGAAAAGGAAGTAGGCCTAGGCGTAGTAAGTGTATGGATCTCATGCACTTACTATGCCTTTCCTTATCTTTCAGAAGCTGCTGAGTACTTGAAAGACTTGATTCATTTAAAATCGTGTTTTAGCTTATCTATTTATGGAATCCATTAGCTGGAAGAAGTATTCAGGTTTATGAGTCTTATTTAGGTTATACCATGAATGTAATGCATCTGGTGTAAATACATCTATTTTTTTCAGTACCTCCCTTGCAAATTCCAAAGGAGCTATTCCTGATGCAGTAACTAAATTCCCATCAGATACCGCAGATCCCAACTCATAAAACTTTTCTCCTTTATAGTTAGGACATACCATTTTAGTATACTCTAAGTTATTACTTGTATGCTTTCTAGTATCTAAGTATCCCATATTCGCGAGGCCCTCAATTGCACCACAAATTGCAGCTACAATAGTGCCAAGCTTTAAAGCTTGTCCAATTCTATCCAAGATAGGTTGATGAATTTCTTCACTCCAAGTAGTCCCTCCTGGTAAAATTAAAAGATCCTTACTTTCAAGAGTACATTCATCAAGAGAAATATCTGGTTTTATGCTCACTCCTCCCATAGTCGTAATCATTTCTTTATTAGCTCCTACTGTAATTACTTTTAAAGGTGATACATCTTGTTTGAAATATCTTCCAGAGTTTAGTTCAGCAATTAAATATCCATATTCCCAGTCCGACATTGTATTAAAAACATATAGAAAAACTTGTTTTGTTTGCATCCATTAACACTCCAATCACAATTGATATAGCTAACTGTAACATTACTTCCCTGACAACTAACGTCAGGGAAGTAATCAAATTTGATGAAATTCTATTAATTCCGACAAAGCTTCAATCATTCTTTTCTTAAGGCTGATTGGCTCAATAACTCGAATAGATTTACCGTACGTTAAAAGTAAATAAGGTACATATGTATGTATGATATCTTTCTGAAGAAGAAATACTGCTTGATTTGAAGTCCACTCTTGTAAATAATGTCCTAAAAACCAATGCTGGCAAATATCAGCCAATACATCTTTATCCCCATTAATAACCAAAGAAATGATCTCTTCCTTATTTTCTATAGTTGGAAGAAGGTTTTTCATAAAAAAGTCACGTGCTGAAAAATTATCTGGTCGGTTAAACTTATTTTCGGTTAGCGTTAAACTTTCAATTCGATCTACTCTAAAACTACGGATATCATTCCTAAGATGACAAAACCCAATGATATACCACTTATTATTCCAATAGATAATCCTGTACGGATCGACACATCTATAATTTAATTGCTTTTCGCCACTTTTATGGTAAAGAATTTTTACTGAGTACTCGTCAGCTACGCCCTGCTCCAACTCCTTCAAAAAAGGTTCCATAGAGATTGAACTTAATCTGCTTATTACTTCAAGACTAGTTAAATGATGGTTTATTTTTGTTTCCTGCTCTTGATTGGAGTATTTACCTAGTTTTGAAATTGCTCTATTTAGTGCTTCACCTCCATAATATCCGGCTTCTTCTGCAAAAACAGCAGCGTGCAATAGTGAAGTTTGCTCTTCAATATCAAAAAATAGAGGAGCCTCAATAAAATTGTTCAATAAAGTGTATCCACCGTTATGTCCTGGTTCTGAAATGATAGGTACGCCACTTGTTGAAATTGTATCAATATAACGATACACCGTCCTTATATTCATCTCTAACTTTTCTGAAATTTGTTTTGCTGTGATTTTTTCACCTGAACGAAGCATCCATAGAATTGCTAACATATTGTCAATCTTAGGCATGAACTTCCACCTCTATATGAAATTTATTTTCTATTTATTTTCAGTTAATATCCATTGCTTTTTTGATTATAAAACCATATTTATCCGTGGAACCGTCAAATGCATAATGAACAACTAGAATGTTTTCTCGTGTATACTCTGTTACTTTAGTTAATGTAGTAATGGTGTACTCTCCACTTTTAACGGCATTCTCAACTTGCTTTGAATTTTCAAAAAAATAGATAAGAATGGCATCTTCTTCTTTGCCGGTTTCTTTGATATTAAATTTATAAGGAACTACATTTTCTATCACTGCATTTGACGAAGGTTGTACTTGTCTTACCTCCATTCCTTGACTTTTGAGAGAAGTTTCAAAACTTTCTAGAAACTCATTCTTATCCAAGCCTTCTCCTTTTGCTATACACCCAATAGTAAAGAACAATAACAAAATGTTCAGCAAATTTACTTTTCTCATGACATCACCACCTTATAAATTTGCTATTCTCTTCGATAGTTTACATACCTTCCAATGTGTCGTGTAAAGGATCAGTTAATCATAACCTCCTTCGGCTTCAGGCAAAGATTTATAAGCCTCCGATTCCTGGGCCATATGCTGGATGTAGACTCTTAATTCTAGTAATTGTTTCGCATCCTCCGTCATTCCACAGTTTTGGTCTGTCCATGAAAAAGTCTTTGTTTCCCCCTCAACAGTTACTTTCCACTTATCTTCGTTGCTTGGCGTTTTGAAACAACCTTCTTCTTTAGATAATTCTTTCGGTCCCATTATGTCTATTGTTTTCATCTTGTCGTATATTTCTCGTAATTCATTTGTGGTAAATATGACTTTTGCTGTTGCCGAACCTTGAGTAATCAAATCTTTGGTTACCGTTCCCATATAAGTGTCTATTACATTCTTGGTTACTTCACCATAACCGAAGCTAACCACAAAATTGAAATCTGTTGGCATTTCTAACGGCATTTCCGTTTTCTGCTTAACAGTCTTCGCCAATTCCGTATTATTTACCACCTTAGAATCAGAACGATCAGAACATCCCGTTATCACCGACAATACAAGAAGTAACGTACAAAGTATCTTTTTCATTGCACTTCCCCTCCCGTTAATGTAATGACGAAAATTGGATGGAATTGGTTACAATAATTAACAAATACTCATCCCATATCAAAAATCCTACTCCTGTACGTGAAGTAGGACCGCAATAAAACTTCTTTAATCATTTACAATGATACGTCCGAACCATGAAAAACTTCCAAGATAGATTCGATATATCGAATCACTTCTCTTGTCATCCCATACATAATTGAAGACTGATCCTCATCAGGGATAATATAGTTCCAGTATGTTTCAAGCAACTGCTCATCCCCCATAAACAGTTGCCTTGCGTAATTATCAATTTGGGCAGCCAGTTGTTGTGAAGCCGCTGATGTCGGTGGTTCGTTGATATGCTTTTGAATGTCACGTAAGATATCTGCCCATTCCATAATAAGAGGATTATCAAATGCATTGGTTGGTAAATTCATCTGTTCTTCTGCAGTGAAGAAACGTTCACGTCTGCTCTTGTCCGGTGAAGGGCATGTTTCGATCTCACGAATGAAATTCAGCAGCTCACTTATGTTGACTTGACCAGTAGCTCGAATGGCATATTGTGCAGATTGAAGCAGATGCTCTACTGTCTGCAAACTTTCTTTTTGCTGATTCACAATGGACACCTGTTGCTCTAACGCTCTTTCCCATACTTCTATGAGGCTTGCTGTATTATCATCACTACCGGTCTGCCCAAGTATTTCGCTGATTTCAGTCAATGTAAACCGCATTTTTTTTAATATCGTAATTTGTTGCAGCTGAATAATACTATTTTCCCCATATAAACGATACCCACTATCGCTCCTTATAGGATGGAGCAAACCGAGTTTTTCATAATAATGCAGTGCTCGTATCGAGATCCCCGTTTTTTTCCCCAATTGACCGACGGTATACATTCATTTCGCCTCTTTCTTACTTCGTTATCTTCGTTTTACTACCCATTGTCCTGCTTTTATAATGAGTAAAATCAGTGCCGTGCTCAAAATCACCATGCCGAACAAAATAAATAGATCGCCTGTTCCTGCCTCATGCTCCGTGTAGGTTATTACTCTAAGATCGCCGCGAGGCAGGATGACAAATCGGGCAATTCCCAAATAAGCTAAATGAAATCCTATAGAAGCCCATAAGGAATCGGTCAAACTACGCCACAACTGTAAGGTTACGCCAAAGCATAACAGAAGAATTACATACTCAACCGTAATAGCGCCACCCGCTGTTATCCCTGTCAGTTTTTGTAATGCGAGGACAGCAACTGGAACCAATACAAACAGAATCACCTGACCCATATATGCAAAAATAACCGGCAGTCGCATACGCAGTCCGCTGTATACCAAACCTCTGAGCGTCAATTCCTCAGGCAATGCTTCATAGAGAACGGCTATAAGTAAATTGCCTGATATTGCTACGAGTAGTTCAGCCGCCAAATGCCACTCTGTGATTGTAACCCATTGCTGTGACTCCGCAATAAATAATCCCATTCCGGTCATCAGCAACGGTAAACCAAATCCACATAGAAAACAAAGTAATCCGTTTAGGGAAATGGGTAACAGCTTCAGCTTTGTTCCAAAACGATGCTGAATCAAAAAAAACGTTGGGATAATAATTATTGATACAACCACTGCCTGAATGAGAAGTACGACACTTTGTGATCCTCCCATAAACCTTATCCACTGCCCCATTACTGTAGCCTTAAACAATCCAATCGTCATGGTCAGCCATCCAAGTAATATGAATGCTTGCCAATGTGAATGGCCTGATTTTCTGTGTCTATCCAATTCCATCATGCTAATCCCTCCCTGTACATCATAAAGCCTACTGTATACGTAAGGGTCAAGTTTGTTTTTTATGTAACCTTCTAGCTTCCTACGCGATCTAATATATGTAACGTTACAAACATGATAATACTTTTAGTCAAGAAAGCAGGTGAACCATTGCATATAGAACCTATTGTCGTCAAAGCCAAAGCTGGGGATCCTGAAGCATTCGTGCAGTTGATGCAAGAGATAGAGTTACCTTTATATAGAACTGCAAGGTCCATCGTCAACAAAGACGAAGATTGTGCAGATGCCCTGCAGGAGACGATGCTTATAGCCTTTAAGTCCATCCATACACTCAGAGAGCCTGCTTTTTTCAAAACGTGGATCTTCCGAATACTGATTAATGAATGTAACAAAATGATTAAAAGAAGCTCAAGAACCCTTCCATATGGAGAGCTTCCTGACGTTCCTTCCACTTCCAAGGATTATGAGAACATTGAATTATGGGATGCTGTTCAGCATCTTGAGGAAAACTTGCGGATTGTCATTCTCCTTCATTATTTACATGACATGCCGATCAATCAAATTTCCGACATTCTCGAAATATCTACGGTAGCCGTGAAGACCCGGCTGCATCGCGCCCGCAAAAAGCTAAAGCATTCATCTCAAATCAATCAAGATAAGGGAGTTACGACATGGTGAACACTAAGTTAGAAGAACGATTAAAGAACTGCCAAAGCCTACTACCCGACCAGTTATCGGATATTACACGCTCCAAGCTGAATGAGACTTACCAAATCATCAGAGAAACCAATAATTCGAGTTCCCCCATTCAGAGGAACAAAAAAGTCACAAGAATGATTAATAAATGGTGGGTTTCCACTGCAGCCGCTGCAATCCTTGGAGTTACCATCATTGGTTCCGGCTTTGTCTCGCCCGTTATGGCTGATGCACTCAAGCAAATTCCATTTTTGGGCCAAATCTATTCATTATGGGGAGAAAATAACGGAGATCCCGGTGTTCAACAAGCCGAGGATTTCATCACAAACGTAAACCAAAGTGTGACCCATGGTAATGTGACTATGAATATTCCAACATTGTTATTTGACGGGACCCGAATTCTGATGAACATAACGACTCCTGGAAACCGTTTGGCTTCGGAACCCAATTCTCCGCTTTCCGCTGCCAATAAAGGGGCGGTGGATAAGTTTGAGGTTCTCTATGAAGGCCAACCTCTGCTCTGGAATTACGAACACATGGACGGTGAGACTGCTTCTAGTATAATGGTTGAGGTTTTGAATAATTATTATGAGCCCAGCACAACAACACAGACTGTCCCGTTCCCTGATCAATTTGACTTGACGGTAAATGTAAAGTTAAAGGGTTACGATGCCCCGTTCCAATTCATTCTGCCTGTTACAAAATCTACGCCCATTACCGTTCTAACTTCAGAGGAGACCAAACATCACGATAACATTAAAATGCAGATCAGTAAGGTGGAAATCACCCCAATCACAACGCAGTTATCGGTTGAGTACAAAACCAAAGCGGGACAGAGTATAGAGGAAATGCTCGCTTTGATCCCTTCGGAATACAAGGATGCTGACGGGGGGGTTATCGCGCTTCAGTATGACATTGTAGATGAACATGGCGTTCAACTGAAGGCCATCGGTGCTCACCCCTTAAGCGAATCTTATAATATTCGCTTTGAACCCTTCAAGACTCTACCGAGTACTGTAACTATCAAACCGTACTTAGTGATATCCGAAAGTCAAGCCCCAGCTGGGGTTAAGGGACGGTGGGAAGACAAAAATATGGTCAAGAAATATATCCCTGAGCTGGAGACTGTATTTTTGGTACAATAGTTCATCTGTTAAAAGGCCTTATTATCTATCTAGGGATTATTAGAGTATGCAAACCTACTAAAGACGGAGCCATAGTTGGCTTCGTCTTTTTATTTAATGTGTATCCTTCCTGTGCCAGAACCATCTTCAGGTTGATCGCTCTGCCAATCATGAATGCTATCAATGTTGACCTACTTACAAGTCAATCATAATATCCTCCCCTCTTTTATCCTTATTATGGTAATATATTTAATAATATCCCGAAAGGAGCGAATTTATGAATAAGCAAAAACGATCTGTTGGGTTACTTTCTGTACTATTCGTACTGATTTTGGTGATTTCTGCATGCTCAGAGACGAAGGAGATATCATCTGGAGTATCCGAAGCTATGAAAGTCGCGAAAAAATATAAAATTGCTGAATTAGAAAGCCCTCAGATCAGTGAAGTTACTGATGAAATAATAACCGAGAAACAAGAGGTTATGAAGCCTCTAACAACTGAAAACTTCTTTTCAAAATCAGTCGCATCCCGAGTTTTTACTCGGGGGTCTCAAGTAGCGGCAATTAAAGATAGTGCAGTCAGCCTGTCTAATCTTGAATTTACCGAAAGAAATGTAAATGAGACGCAAATCGAACTTAATTATACAGGTACTGCTTCATTGGGTGAAGAAGCTCTGGATCTAGAAGGAACAATCTATCTTTTAAAAGAAGCAGATGAATGGAAAGTAAATAATGATGTTTATAATACCGAGATTATAATGAATATTTTTGATGAGAATATGCTTAAAAATAATTTAGAGAGGCCATAATTAATGGACTCTCTTTCTTTCTCAGCTAATAGCTAAGGATTCAATATTGAAAACTAATTTCCAGGTAGTCGGATGCCACGCCAGTCGCTTACATCACATTGACCATATTTATTATCCCCCGTAGCAATCACGGTGCCATCCAGTTTAATCCCTACGGTATGGGCACATCCAGCCGCTATCGCTACAATGTCGTGCCAATCACTTACATTACATTGTCCATACTCATTCCAACCCACAGCCGCCACCGTACCGTCCGATTTAAGCGCGATGGTATGATTACTTCCTACCGCTATCGCTACAATATCGCGCCAGTCGCATACATCGCACTGGTCATATTTATTAAAACCGACAGCCGCCACCGTACCGTCTGACTTAAGTCCGATTGTATGAAGATAACCTGCTCCAACCGCCACTATATCGCTCCAGCTACTTACATTGCATTGACGATACCGATTATTTCCCACAGCTGTAACCGCACCGTCCGTTTTAAGTCCGATGGTATGCCAATCACCAGCCGCGACCTTCACAATATCTTGCCAGCCGCTTACACTACATTGACCTTCACTATTTCGTCCTACAGATAACACCTTGCCATTCGATTTAAGCCCGATGGAATGACACCAACCCGCCGCAATTGCTACGATGTTGCGCCAGTCGTTTACACCGCACTGGTCATATCTATTCCAACCCACAGCTGTGACCGTATTGTCTGATCTAAGACCCATGGTATGAACATTACCCGTATTCGTCGCCAAATGAACATTGCAGGCCACGACCGATATAATATTGCTCCAACCGTTTACATCGCATTGACCAAATTTATTATCACCAACAGCCGTAACTGTACCGTCAGATTTAAGTCCAACAGTATGACGGCGACCCGCTGCTATGGTATTGTTAGGCCAACGTTCTACCTTTAACATCGCTTCTCTTGGTGAAATGTCCATATTTCATCTCCTCAAAGACAAGTGTTTTATCCGTTTCTTCGTGGTCAACTACATGCAAGAGTTGTATGTCCCATCAAAAAAATGCTACGAACTGTCGTTCTTTGATGCTCCATACTGTTTTTGAACTACCGTTTCACGTTGGATTAATAACTTATATATTTGAGTATATACCAACAAAAAAAGACTGGATAATTATCCAGTCTTTTTAACATAGCATATTACTTAATTAATATAGTGTCTTAAGCGATTCAGATGTGAATGGAACCAAATCATCCAAACGTCCTTCTCTAATTTTAGTTGCCCACTCCGGATCTACTAACAGGCTCTACCGATGGCAACCAAATCAAATTCATCATTATCTAATTTTTGAACTAAATCTTCAATTCCTACGTTACCAGCACCTTTTCCTTCTCTGAATAGTGATATAAAATCACCGTCTAAGCCTATCGAGCCAACAGTGATTGTTGGTTTTCCAGTAATTTGTTTCACCCAACCCGCAAGATTCAGATCAGATCCTTCGAATTCGGGCTCCCAGAATCGGCGGGTGGAACAATGGAAGATATCGACTCCAGCTTCAACTAGCGGTGTAAGAAATTGTTTTAACTCGTCAGGAGTCTTAGCTAACTTAGCGGTAAAGTCTGATTCTTTCCACTGAGAAATACGCAGTACAATCGTAAAATCAGGTCCCACTGCATCGCGGCAAGCTTTAACAACTTCTTCTGCAAAACGTGTACGCGTAACCAGACTGCCACCATAGCGATCGGTGCGTTCGTTCGTTTTCTCCCAGAAAAACTGGTCAATCAGGTAGCCATGAGCTCCATGGATTTCAATGCCATCAAACCCAATACGTTTAGCATTAGACGCTGCTTGAGCGAAGGCATTAACCATTTCAACAACTTCAGATTCGGAATAATCATTAACGTTTTTTCTTGCGCCCATGTGCCAAAGTTGAGGAATAATTTTTCCTCCTACTTCATGTACTTCTGAAACTACGTTTGCCCAACCTTCTAATGCTTCCTTACCATAAATGAAGGGAACATTTTCTTGATAAGATGCATCCGCGTGATTAACAAGCGTGCCTTCCGTTACGATTAAACCAACGTTATTTTCTGCTCTTCGGCGGTAATATGCAGCTACGTCTGGTCCAGGAACACCATTAGCAGATAGATTTCGCGTCATTGGTGCCATCACTATACGATTCGAAAGTGTAAGATTTCCTAGAGTATATGGACGGAATAAGGGTTGTACAGATTCAGAATAAGACATTTAATTACCTCCGATTGAATAGTAGTCAGTAGCAATGATATGTAAAAAGATGCGATAGATAAATGCATCCAATTATCAGGTTATATACATGCACATGCATACAATTTAAAAGATTAGATAACGATTGTCAAGGAACGACTAATCAAATTGCACTAAAAAATGGTTATTAATTTGCCAAGCTAATACAAAAAAAGCCGAATTCCGGATTGGAATCGGCCTCTTGAACTTATTAAAGTGTGACGATAATTGGACCATTTTTAGTAAGGATGATTGTATGTTCGATTTGAGCTACAAAGCTTTTTTCAGTAGCAAAGGTCCAGCCGTCGTTTTTTTGGAATACTTCTTCCTCTAAGGTTGAGATAAATGGTTCGAATGCGATAACCATCCCTTCCTTTAATAACTCGTCATCCGTCGTATCGTTGTAATTATAGATATGGTCAGGTGCTTCATGTATCGCACGTCCAACACCATGTCCTGTAAGGTTTTTGATGACTGTTAATTCATTCTGTTTTGCGGTTAGGAATACTGCTTTTCCGATACCGCTTTTTTTGGAGCCAGGTTTTGCTTTTTTAAGCCCAGCTTCAAATGCTTTCTTGGCAACATCGCATATTTTAGTTAGCACTTCATCCCCTTCGCCAACGACAAATGAGATACCTGTATCCGCAAAATAACCGTTCTTTGAACCAGAAACGTCTATATTTACGATATCCCCTTCACGAATAACCCGATCTCCCGGAATCCCATGGGCCACTTCTTCATTAACACTAATGCAAGTATATCCTGGGAAATCATATTCACTTTTTGGAGCTGAAACTGCGCCTTCTTTCATAAAAAGCTCTTCAGCTATAGCGTCAAGCTCTTTGGTTGTTATGCCGGGAACGGTTCTTTGTACCATTTCGTCTCGAATAGAAGCAACGATTCTGCCAATTTCCTTCAAACCATGAAAGTCTTCTTCTGTTTTTGCAATCATTTCGCTTATCTCACTGTCCTTTATCATTATTGATTTCCTATATAAGTATTAAATTATCATATCCAAAGGGGCGATTCTTAGCAACTTTTTATAAATTTCGTGTTGTGTAATTAGGATGATTCTCCATATCAATGATGACTATGTAATGGGGATCCTTTATTCATATTGTCACCCTTCCGTCTTGAATATAATGATCAGTATTATTATTGATGATGAGCGGACAATGGAAAAATAGTTTTTTAATTTGTCTGCAGGTGGATATGTTATCATGCATTATCAGAAATGCATTGGTCTTCCTGCTTCGGAATGTTGGTTGAAAAAAAACTTAGGACGGAATTTCCAAAAACAACCCTAACCATTAACTTTGGCTAGGGTTGTTAATATTTATAGACTCATTCTAAAGTTAGTTCCTCTTTTTTATTATTCCATTCAATTATTAGAAATAATGACTCATTGCTAAAATCACGATCTGTAACTACTTGAAATTTAATCTCATTTCTCGGTCCCATATCCTCCATATTGCCATTCGCTTTTAAATCCGTATCACTTTTAAATTGAAATGAAATATCCTCGACACTCTTTTCTTTACCTATATATCTTATTGTATAAATCCCATCACTTTGAAAAGTAGCACTCCAATTTTCACTTTGGGCCCTCCAGATTTTCATATCTTCGCTACACCCGATAATAGACATTGCACTTAATAGAACAATAAGTAAAGGTTTAATCATATCTTTCATAATTCTCCCCCTCTTTTAAGCGCTAGAGAAGTACTTCTAAGTCTGAATTATGATTTATTTGTTAAACGGATCATACCCCTTAGCTATAATTACTTTCTTAATTGCTGGACTCATGCCAAAGTTTTTTATTTTTTTATCCGTATAGTCATACGAGATCGTAAATTCTTGTGCTTCCTGTTCAACGACATGTCCTTCCATAGCAATAGTATCGAGCGCCATCTCAGGTAATAACTCTTTATTCGTGATTACGATATCCAATTTATATTTATTTTTTAGATATATTATTGCTTCCTCTTCTGCTTCCTTAAAATAGGTCTGCTTATCACTTTCCTTTATGTTCTGACACCCTCCCAAAATGAAGATGGATAATATGGTCGTCAAATATAATATACATGCGAGTTGTCGTTTCAACCTCATAACATTCACCTTATCTATTCATTAATGGTTCTGTTATCTGCATCATAGTAAAAATAAACATGATCACATCTGCAAATGGTATCGTTTCTATGTATTCTATTTTACAAATAGTACCAATTAAATTATCCAATGTACATTACCCAATTCAACTATTTTTGCATCAGATCGTTATTATAATTTTGATTTTTCTCCAGTAGCTTTGTTACGACTTATACCATTTTCACATCTGAACGCCATATCAACTCTCAACGTATTGAGTTTGTTGATTTTATCCATCCCTGCGGGTCTAGAGAAAAAAGATAAAATGTGGGTTTTCCCAATCAAAATTGTTGCATTTCCTTTCTATTACCAAAAAGATTCTAGTATAATCTATACAGACGGCCATCTATTACCTATTGGCTGACGTTCAGCAGAGAAATTACATAATTGAATAATAAATCACATCAGAGGAGGAATTTCGGACCATGAAACATGTGCAGGACACAACAACACTTTATAACGGAGTTAAAATGCCTTGGCTGGGTTTAGGTGTATTTAAGGTTAAGGATGGAGAAGAAGTGGTTGAAGCCGTCAAAACGGCCATTCAGGCGGGTTATCGCAGTATCGATACAGCGAAAGCATATAACAATGAAACAGGTGTAGCTCAAGGTATTCGTGAATCCGGAATCGCCCGCGAGGATCTGTTTATTACCACCAAGGTGTGGAACGTAGACCAAGGTTACGAATCCACACTGGCAGCTTTTGAAGCAAGCATGGAACGACTCGATCTGGAATATCTAGATCTTTATCTGATCCACTGGCCTGTCAAAGGCAAGTACAAAGATACATGGAGAGCACTAGAGAAACTGCATAAGGAAGGACGCATCCGCGCTATTGGGGTGAGTAACTTCCAGATCCACCATCTGGAGGACCTGATGAAAAATAGTACTATTAAACCAGCTGTGAATCAGGTAGAACTCCATCCTCTGTTGACCCAAACAGAGCTTCGGGAGTATTGCAGCAAACATCAAATACAGATTGAAGCCTGGTCTCCACTGGGTCAGGGGAATTTGCTCGATCATCCGCTTCTACAAGACATCGCTACCAAGTACAGTAAATCACCAGCACAGGTCATTCTGCGTTGGGATCTACAAAATGGTATAGTTACCATACCTAAATCTGCTACACCACAGCGCATTCGCGAAAATGCGAACCTGTTTGATTTTGAGCTAACCACGGAAGAAATCGAGCGCATTCATCAATTGAACGAGAATAAGCGCTTTGGTTCGGATCCGGACAACTTTAACTTTTAACCTCGAATACACAACATACACAACACACAATTAGCTAGAATACATCAAAAAATCCCGATCCGGATGCAAACGCACCTGATCGGGATTTTGTTTGTTCAATTAGTTATAGTACCTACAGCGAGTGTCTCGCAGTAATATCCATACCTAGCACGAGCAATTCTTCTTTTTCCATCTCATCCCCGTTGCCACTAATTTCAATTCAACTGGATTATCGCCATCTCAAATCCCCTCACGCATAAGCTGCCGCCTGAACATGAAGTTCAATCCAGATTCGGTGAATAACCGGGATCATTAGCTAGACCAAATACCCGCTGGAATGACAATTCTACCACCGCCTTACGGGTAAGCGAATTCTCTCACTCTGTCATATCAATGCCATAGGTATAAGACTACGCTTTTTTGCCACGTACGATTAAGTACTTAATGTCATTTGTTTTTATGTTCAGAGTCATAAAGTAAACATCCCTTCTAGTATACTCTATAAATGTGTTCCGAATTTTGTGAAGTAACAGTAGAATAGATGTTATGTTATGTTAGCATTTATGACAATAAGTTTTGCTCGATAATATGTATTTAACATATTTACTAGCTAAATATCTAAAAATCTCTTAACTAATGTTATGTTTTATAACAAATCATTTGCCTTTAGCAGAATGAGTATGTATGATTAAAACACTTCCAATATATTCCACATCATTCCTATTCAAACAGACGAAGCAGAAAGGATGGGGTTTCTTGATTGAATTCAAAGGTGTCCAGAAGTATTTTGGTCATTTTCATGTCCTCAAAGATATTCATCTTCACATTGAAGAAGGAGAGGTCGTTGTCATTATCGGGCCTTCCGGCTCAGGCAAAAGCACCTTGCTCCGCTGCATTAATCGTCTGGAGACAATTACCGAAGGTGAACTTGTCGTCAGTGGTGTCCCTTTACATCAGAAAAAGGTGGACATCAACCTCTTCCGCCGTGACATCGGCATGGTTTTTCAACACTTCAATCTCTATCCTCACAAAAAAGTCATCGATAATATTACCCTTGCACCCATAAAGGTGCATAAACAACCCAAAGCGCAGGCAGCCTCTACGGCAATGAAGTATCTGACCCGAGTAGGAATTGCCGACAAAGCAGACAGTTATCCTTCCCAGTTGTCTGGTGGACAACAGCAGCGTGTAGCCATTGCAAGAGGTCTCGCCATGGAGCCAAAGATTATGCTTTTTGACGAACCCACCTCTGCACTGGATCCCGAAATGATCGGGGAAGTTCTCGATGTCATGCGGTCTCTTGCCCACAACGGGATGACAATGGTCGTTGTTACACATGAGATGGGGTTTGCACGCGAAGTCGCAGACCGAGTCATCTTTATGGATGAAGGCCGAATTGTAGAAGAAGCCTCCGCCGCTGAGTTTTTCGATAACCCAAGAGAAGAACGGGCCAAGCAATTCCTGAGTCGTCTGATTCACCACTGAGAAGAATCCATTTTGAAAGGGGTCTTTACCAAATGAAAAATGTATTGAAGTGGCCGTTGTTTATGCTGGTTATGATTCTATCCCTTGTATTGTCCGGTTGTAGCACTAGCGGTGGCTCTGGTGAGGATAACGAAGCCAAAGGCACGATTGAACAGATTAAAGAACGCGGCAAGCTCATTGCCGGCGTGAAATACGACACCAAATTATTCGGTTTGAAAGACCCTGCAAGCGGTGAAGTTGAAGGATTTGATATTGATATCGCCAAAGCACTCGCCAAACAGATTCTTGGTGACGAAACAAAGGTAGAACTAAAGGAAGTTACGTCCAAAACGCGCATTCCGATGCTGCAAAACGGTGACATTGATCTCATCATCGCTACGATGACGATTACGGATGAACGCAAGGAACAAGTAGATTTCAGTGATGTCTATTTTGAAGCCGGGCAGTCCCTGCTTGTGAAAAATGACAGCACGATTACAGGTCTGGAAAGTCTCAGTGGTGTGAAGGTGCTTGCCGTCAAAGGCTCGACTTCTGCGCAGAACATTCGCGAAAAAGCCCCGAGTGCCGAGGTGCTCGAATACGACAATTATCAGGATGCCTTCACAGCCCTCAAAGCGGGTAAAGGCGAAGCTCTAACAACTGATAACATCATCCTGATCGGCATGCAGCAGACGGATAACAACTACAAGCTGGTTGGTGGCAACTTCACGAGTGAACCTTACGGCATGGCGATTCGCAAAGGCGACACTGCCTTCGTCGAAGAAGTAAACAACCTGCTTAAAAATATGAAGGACAGCGGCGAATATGATACATTGCATGAGAAATGGCTTGGCAGCAAGCCTGAGTAACCCCGATTAATGATGGTTAAAACGGCGACTTCGCCTCTATTATACTGTGCATGGGCAGGAGGCAATCGCCGTTTCTACCTCTGGAGAACGGAGGCTTCGCAAGCATGGGAAAATTGGACTTCAACGTACTAATCAAACACTCGGATCGATTTCTGGAAGGATTCCTCAATACCATCCAGGTGAGCATTATGGCCTTAATTGGCAGCTTTATTCTTGGCGCTATCATAGCTATCTTTCGGATATCCCCCATTAAACCGCTCAACTGGATCGGAACGGCTTTTGTGGAGTTTATCCGTAATATCCCCCTACTGCTTGTCGTGTTTTTCTTCTATCTTGGATTACCGGCACTCGGCATTTCACTCGATGGATTCATCTCCGGTACACTCGGTCTGACCATCTATACGGCTGCTTTTATTGCTGAGGCAATCCGGGCGGGTATTCAGACGGTCCCTCGTGGACAGTTAGAGGCCGCGAGATCTTCCGGTCTTTCCTACGTACAGGCCATGAATCTGATCGTTTTGCCGCAAGCGATCAAGATTGTATTGCCTTCCCTTGGCAACCAGTTTATCAATCTGGTCAAAAACTCATCGATCCTTGCGGTCGTGGCTGGCATGGATCTGATGTATTTTGCCGATCTGATCAACTCAGATACGTTCCTGCCGCTGAGCGTCTACACCATTGTTGCCTTGTTCTACCTGGTGCTCACCTTGCCGCTCAGTTTCCTAGTTCACTATATGGAGCGCCGGTTCGGACAAAGTGATGCTGATGCCAGCCGTGCCAAAGTCAAACCTACAAAGAACAAAAAAGCGGGTCAGGTCACCATGTAAAACAGACTTTCATCCTAAAACCTGTCCTGCTACAGAAGGAGGCCGATGATTATGGACTTTAGCGGGGCCTACGCATGGCCCAACCTTCGTTTCTTGCTGCAAGGATTCCTGATCACCCTGCAAGTGGCAGGCTTATCAATTGTATTCAGCTTTGTACTTGGTACTGTGCTCGGTACTATTCGATATACCCGCATTCCCGTCCTGTCACAGATTGTGGCAGTCCTCGTGGATATCATCCGGAATCTGCCGCTGCTGCTAATCATTTTCTTCATTCATATCGTGCTGCCCCAACTTGGGATCAAAATGTCCGTCTTCTGGTCCACGGTTGTGGGTCTGAGTCTTTTTGAAGGTGCGATGATCGCTGAGATTGTCCGCAGCGGACTCAAATCGATAGAACGCGGTCAGGTGGAAGCGGCTCGCTCCTCTGGCCTGAGCTACATGCAGACACTCGGGGGTATTATCATGCCTCAGGCTTTACGGCGCATGTCGCCACCGATGGTGAGTCAGTTCATCTCCTTGTTGAAGGATACTTCACTGGCGATCATCATCTCCTTGCCGGAGCTGATGCACAACGTGCAGATCCTCGGTGGTCAGAGCTTCGATTACGTCATCCCTGCCCTGCTACTTGCAGCCGTACTATACTTCGTCATCAACTACACGTTGTCCATCGTGGCACGGCGGCTTGAAGCACGAATGACTTAACACAGCTAAAAGAAGACTTCAGTTCCACTTCAGTGGTGGTTTTGGAGTCTTCTTTGGATTTCATTTTTGTTCAATTATATTGTCTCGATTGGTAAAGCTATTTTATGAAAATCGATGGATTGAAAAAGGAGAAATGTTCTGTTCTGTCTTTCCTGATATAATTAATTCACTTAAAACCTGTCCAACTACACTGCTAAATTTAAATCCATGTCCTGAAAAGCCGGATGCAATGGCAACATTTGAATAGGTAGGATGTAAATCGATAATGAAATCTTCATCAGGAGTCAGTGTATACATACAGGTTTTACCATACTTCATTTGTTGAGTAGAAGGTATGTAGTCTTGTAAAAATTGTTTTATATCAGTCGCGTCTTTCTCTAGTTCATCAAATTCCAGGATGGCTTCATCTGGGTTGATTGTTTCTCCTCCATCATGACGGCCTACTTTTAATCCAGCTCCATCGATGTTTGGAAAACCATAGTAAATTCCTTGCGATGTATCAAACGAAAAGGCTGGAAAATCTTTATGATGATATACATCCTCATTGTCATCAAACCAAGCAAATGTTTTTCTTACTGGATTTAAAGGGAGATCTAAGTCTAGCATGGAGAGAAGACTTCCAGACCAGGCTCCTGCTGAAACCACTAACGAATCGGCACTAAAAGTATGATCATCGGTTTTGATGGTAACTCTTTTATTATCATCAACTAATATTTCTTTCACTTTACTATTGGTTACAATGGTAGCTCCGTTTTGCTCTGCGAGTTCTCGATATGCATCAATGCATTCCTCGCATTTCAGCACTCCTGATGTTGGCTCAAAGCAACCAATATAATCGTTAGGTAAAGTAATGCCCGGCCAGTGCTTATTTACTTCATCCGCATTTAGAATCTCTAGTGTCAATGAATAGGTTGTTGAACTTGAGATGATATTCTGAATAAAATTCGATTTTTCGTGACCTACGTTTAAAACCCCTGTGGGGAGAAACAATTGTTTTCCAGTCACATTCTCTAAATCATTCCACAATTCCTGAGCCTTGAGTGCGAGCGGAACGTATTTTACACCTTCACCGTATGCATGCCGAATGATTCTCGTGTCTCCGTGATGACTCCCTCTATTATGAGGGGGGTTAAAGGAATCTACTAATAACGTTCTCTTCCCACTCTTTGCTAAAAAATAACCTGCCGCCATCCCCATCGAACCTGCTCCAATTACGATTACGTCATAATGCATGGTAAGTTAACCCTCCTTGAAGTAGATATCTCCTTAAGTACAAAGTATAGCTACAGCTTCCTCTTATATTGCTAATGATCCTGACACATATGTATATTGTCATTTCCTTGGGATGAGATTTGTTTCTTCATTAAAATGAAAATTTAAATAGTACTATTATTAATATTCTTTTCATTTTATCACATATTGGAAATAAGCTGACCGTTGAAATAAAAGAAAAAGCAACCCATCGATTGAAAGGCTGCTGCTTACTTGTTCTTATTGAACTATCCTGTGCCGTTATATTGAAGAATTAACTGATATATTGCAATGGAAAGTCCTAAAATACTCGCTTTCATTTTAGAAGGATGATTTCTTTTGCTACGAAACAAGTAAAAGATAACCACTAAAAATCCTAAGGGAATCCATAGCTCGAATACACCATCCCTTGTACCACGGGAGAAAATTGGAGTAATGGAAGCGCAAATCAAAAAGTAAAAGAAAACCGTAAATCGTCTTGTTTCTAATTGCTTGCTCCATCTGACTAATACGAAAATAATTAATATTGCGATCAGCGTTATGTGTAAAGGAGGTATGAGTATAGAAGCGTCCCCAAGTTTGAATTCCATTCTGTTTTAGCCTCCCTTCTATTTTCCGCTTTACCCAGTTAACTAAGAAACAATTGCTCATTATAAACAACGTGGAAAGATAAGAATGAGTTACATCTTAAATTCAACAATCCTACGGCGAATTCTAAGATTTAATTCTGGTCAGTAATGGTAATTAGTTTTAATGTCAGTCAAAATTCATTCTTTTGGACTCAGATTTATTAAATCTGTAATGGAACTACCGTATAAGAAAGGAAGGATATCAATGAAAAGAGAAGATATTTTCGAACATGTGAAAGAGAAGTACAACACAACACCAGACTACCCATGGGATAATCTTCCTGATTATGCAGTTCTCCGTCACGACGGAAATGAGAAGTGGTATGGTTTAATTATGAATGTAGAGAAAAACAAGCTTAACTTAGATGGAGATGACAAGATAGACATCTTGGATATAAAATGTAACCCTGAGTTCGTTGGATCACTACAAAAAGAAGAAGGGTTTTTACCTGCATATCATATGAACAAAGAACATTGGATTACTGTAGTGCTGCACAAGCAAACAAAGAAAAAGATAATGGAGTTGCTTGATGAAAGCTACCAATTGACGAAAGAATCCTAATTAACAAGCAGCCTTCAAATAAAACAGTAGTAGTTATCGGATTTGTTTGATCCATCCTTACCTACTACTGTTTTTATTTTTAGAGATCTATTTTATCAGATTTAGGACTGAATTCGTTTTGTAATAAATTTCAATGTTGAAAATATCGTAATATTTATGGTTATATATATTCTTGATTCAGTTAATAAGGATTGATTCAAACATTGAAAATGAAAACGAGGTTATCAATATGAATATAAAGGATATTGTAAGACACTGTTTGTCGTATCCAGACTCCTATGAAGACCATCCATTTGGAGACGGTTGGACAGCGATTCGACATAAGGGGAATAAAAAGATATTTGCTCTGATCTTCCGTCATAATGATCGTTTGTGTATCAATTTAAAATGTGATCCTAATCATGCTGGCACGTTGCGAAATACATTTGTAGATGTACAACCGGGGTATCATATGAATAAAGAACACTGGAACACGGTTTATCTCGATGGCGAGTTATCAAAACCTGACATCCATGACATGGTTCGTGAAAGTTATCATTTGACTCAGCCCAAAAAAACTAAGAAATCTTAATCGAGACCGGTCACAAACTCCATTGCTGAATTCATCGTATATATCGGCATGGTCTTATCACTCACTCTTTTCTATTATTTTGTCTTTATGATACATTTCATAATGTTCGAATACTGTCATTTAGCTAATCCATAATTAAATCAAGAACTTGTTTGGCGAACGAAGCATAGGATTCGGTTAGGTTGGGACTTCGATCGATAGCCCACCTAAGGTTATCGATGGCTTTTAATAGCAGCAACTGTCTCATTTCTGGAAGAACTTCTACACTTATGCCGTACCCTTCAAGAAATGCTTTCAATTCTTCTTCATTCGGAGTTCCGTTTAGAATTTGGCACTGCATCAAACAAATAATCTCTCCATGCGGTACTGCTCTTACTTCTGCATTTCCCCAATCCAACAATATTACTTGGCCTGTCTGATCGACTATCGTATTCTTTAACGAGATATCTCCATGAATTAAACCGAAGCGGAACGTTCTTTTCTTCAAACTTTCAAACAGTTCTCGCACTCTCTTCGATTGCATCTGATTGATTATTCCAAGCTCAATCAACCGATCATCCTCTGTCAAACTATTGATGTTATACTGCACATAACCCAACCAACTGCCGTCCGATCCTGCATGAGAAGGAGAATGAAACTCACCATGTACTGGATCAATCAGATTTTCCCCATATCCATTCACTTCAATAGAATGAATAAGTTTAGCATATACACCAAGCCGCCTCCAAACATCAGAATTGAGAGTTGTGCTATCTAACCCGTTGTCTCCATCAACAAACGTTTGAATCATGTATGCGTTTTCATTTGAACTACCGATGGACAATACTTCAGGTCCGGGAATACCTTTTGCGGCAGCTTGTTCAATACACCACTTTTCTTTCACATAGATTGGATAAGCACCTATATCGTTCATGCGAACAACAACTATACAACTCTCTGTCTCGACTAGGAAAACCTGATTTACGAAGCCTTTTCCTATGATCGGGTATGATGTTTTTACTTGTTCTAAAAGAAAATTGGTTACAATTCGCTCTGCTTGTATGATTAATGAGTCTCCCATGGTTTCTTTCCTCCTCTCACTCTATTTTTAAGCACTTCATTCGATATACTCCCGCCTCACCAAGAAAATCTTTTCTAGTCAATCCTTTTTCTCCAAGCAGTGTCCGATAATTCGTTATCGTACCATCATGTGAAATAATAAATGTTTTTTTGTATCTTTTTGCAATCCAATCTAATAATTGTTTAGCATATCCTTTGAAAACATCTTGTTCGATCCTATTCATCCCTTCTTTCCAGCAATCCAAATTGAAATCGAGAATTTCAATATCTCCATAAAGGTTTGTAATTTCAGTTTTAGATAGGATCTGATCACATTTAAAAAAAGGAAGTTCAGGGTTCTGAGGAAACATTCTCGGACCGACAAGTGGAGAAATAATGAGATCTATATTACTCGTTAAAATAGTTGCCGTCTCAATTGTACGTTTAGTTGGACTTACAAGAATTAAATCGCTCGGTTCAATTTTAATTTCATTTCGTAGTCGCGCGACTTGACTTTTACCGTACTCTGTAAGACTAGGGTGCAGAGTATTCAAACGATCTGGATAATCATTGAGATGTTCTCCATGACCATGCCGAATAAATATAAATTCCATTTACCTCTCTCCTAACATTAGAATCTGCTAATAGGTATTTTATGATTGTAAGTAGCAATACTCACCTTTTTTAGTATGATGAAAAAACCGGCGATGTAGAGCATAGTTGCATTTATCGTATATGTCCCCTCTTGTAATACCTCTCTATAAAAAGGATTACCATATGTAGAGTTGTAATCAGAACTGCCACCTGCATACTTTTTATCAAACTAATACCTACAAAATAATAACTCGTAAGCAAAGTGGCAGCGAAATATAGACACATATCTAGAACTAGTTTCAAAACTTTCGGCCTCCTTGTCTTTATTTAATTAGTTAGTTCATTCTCTTTAACCAAGGATGGCCATTATGATGTTTTATTTGAAGTGCTTCTCTTAGCCACTGATTTTGTTCTGTGTTAAAGTATGGTAAGGACACATAAAGGTCATGATTATGGTCTGCAGCAACAATACTTCTTAAATAGCTTGATTTATAATAAAGAACAATTTCGCTTTTCAAATGGTGCATCTTGCTTTTTACTCAGTTCAAGGACGACGCCACCACCACATGCTTCAAATACCCTCCAGCCAAAACCTAACATCAATTCAATAATTGTATTTCTATCTTCCCAAAACACAGCAACGTCTAAATCCTTATGAATTCTAGTCTGTCTACAAAGAAAAATATCGATTGCAGTACCACCGCAGATCGACCAATCAAATCCACAATCACTCAGAAATGAACAGGCTTGCGAAATGATTTTTTCCACAACAACAATCCCCCTATAGCTATTACATCATTAAACCCTGGTTTTATTTTACATTATTTTAGAAATAAAATGCCTTTATTATAGGCTTGTCCTCCCTTTTAAGTACTAAATACATGTTAAACTTTCTGAAGTAAAGAAACATTAAGGACGCCTTTAACGTTTATTAGATCGGAACGTATTTCTAAAGACAGAGGTGATCGAATTAATACATTTAAACAACGCGTCCAACTGATCGATGGACTCCGAGGGTTCAGTCTCGCAGGCATCGTGCTCGCGAATATGCTAATTTTCCAATATGGTCAATTCGGAGGCAGCGAACCACAGTTGTTCGGAATTAAGGGAATGGACCTAGCTTTCCACTCATTCCTCTCCATCACGATAGTGGGTAGCTTCATGCCGATTTTCGCATTTATGTTCGGCTTCGGAATGATTAAGCTGTCGGAAAGCCTAAAATCAAAGGATCTCCGTCCGAAGTGTCATCTGAGCCGCCGTTTTCTGCTGTTATTCGCATTAGGAATACTGCATTCCGTTTTCCTCTGGGAGGGGGACATCCTGACGTTTTACGGCGCAAATGGCTTCTTCCTTCTACTGTTTTTAAACCGGAAACCGAAGACGCTGTTGGTCTGGGCGGTACTACTACTTACCGGAGCGGGTCTTCTTGGTTTACCTGCTTCAAATCCAGTGGATCAACTTATTTCTGCGTCACCGCATATGCAAAATTACATCTTGCAAAGCCAGGATGTATACAGCAACGGTAGTTATGCGGAGATCAAGAATTTCCGTAACCATGCTGATCCGTTTGGTGAGATGGATGCAATGTTCATTGTTTTTGCGCTGGTACTGGCTCCACTCATGACCGTGCCGATGTTCCTACTCGGCATGCACGCTGCCAGATTTGGGACTTTTGACGATCCACAAGCGATGAGACGTACATATTTTCGGCGTGCCATGTTCCTGATTCCGATCGGTCTGACATGCAAAGCGTATAGTACACTTACTCCGCAGCTCGGCGTGGATGGATGGCCTGGCATGGGAATTGGGGAAACGCTCGGAGGTTCGCTGCTTGCACTCGGTTATATCTATGCTTTTGCTCTACTGTATGCGAGAAGCAGCCACCCTGCCCTCATTGACAGGTTTGAAGCAGTCGGTCGTCTCTCACTGACAAATTACCTGATGCAAAGTGCGATCTGTACGACGATTTATTATGGATATGGTTTTGGACTGTTTGGTCGTGCCGGTGTGTTCGTCGGTGCTGTCATCGCAGTTGCTATCTATGGTTTTCAATTATGGATTAGTCCTATCTATCTGAAGAAGTTTCGTAGTGGTCCAGTCGAACATGTGCTTCGAATTTGGGTATACCTCTCGTGGAGAGGACAGCCGAGAAAGAAAAGAATTGCGCACCAGACTTCTGGGGAAAATACGCCTAGCGTCAACTGAACCCCTTTGCGTTGCAGACCTTAAAAAGAAGCTCGTTCCCACGGAGGAGCGAGCTTCTCAAGTTCGATAGCAAGGGAAGCCTTTCTTCTTGCTAAGTTAATAACTGCATATGATTCAACTCTTCTTTGTATCTACTCTATGTACGATGATATAGTAAAGCGAAATCCGGGTCTATTAACGACTTAAATAAAAGATATTCAGTTAGGAGGACTATTTATATGAACATACTCAAACCGAAATCGGCCCTTGTCTTACTTACGACAGTCTTAGTCATCGGTTGTTCTGATACATCTACAGGTGCATTATCACAAAAAAGGATTCAAGAACTCCGGAAAGACTATCCAATTACTATGGGAGCGGCAGCAAACGTAGATACTAGAGATGTTCCCTTTAAAGAAATTTTAGAATTTGCAGATTCAGTCATCGTTGCTGTAGTGGTAGATCAAGTTGAAGATGTTAGCGTAGAATTACCTATAGAGTCAGGCACTCCCGAAGGTAATCTAGCTGAAATAGATAAGGCTGCAGGAATTGAACCTTATATGCCTACTTTTGTATCGTACGAAGTAGCCGTTGATGAAGTTATTGTTGGTGATGAAGTGAAAGATAAAGTGAATATAATGTATAATTCTGAGTTATCGGATATAGAGCCCCATTTAAAGCCAGGGATGAAGATTATTGCAGCCGTTAAAAGAGGAGTTGGACCAGACCAAGAAGGAAGTTATACTTTTACTCGATATGGAACTTACTATATCGTTGATAATGATTATGTCCTATCCGCTTTTGAAAGTGAATCAGAAGAAATTAGTATTTTCACAAATATAACGAATGGAAGAACAATTGATAACCTAAAGAAAAAAATTAAAGAACTTTGGTAATAGCCGCTCCCTAAAAAATCTTTCGTTAATTACATTTAAAAAGGGTTTTCTCCTTTTACAAAAGGAATACAAATAATATAGACAGAGCCAATAAGAAAAATCCAAAAGGATATAGAGTTTATACGGTTTCTGAAGACGGTATTATTTCTATTAATAAATAGCCCACGGGTAAGTGTGTATAGAAAATATAACAAGTAGGAAACCCCGAACCAATTAACCCATACGTTCCCCTGGTAACTAATACCATAACCTTCATAAATGGGTCTCAATACTTCATCAGTCAAAATAAAGCCAATAATTAAAAATCCTAATATCTCAAAGATTGTTATTATATACGATTTCCAAATAGACAATCTGCTTCCCCCTTTTTTAAAACTATTCACATTTTTCGGTACATAACATATGTATAATCCTTTCGGCTACACTTTCTCCCATTCTGCCAAAACTTCATTTCCTAAGAATCTATACTATCTAAATTGTAACTCTCATCCCCACTACTTGAAAAGAGTAGCTCCGTCCTAGGTACTGCATCTGACATACTGACCTACAATAACAGAAACCGTTAGCTCCTTTGAAAAAGGTTGATTGCATAATCTACTTAAGAATCGGGTAAATAACAAAAGACCAAGTTGCAATTAGGAACTTGGTCTTTTGTAACCAACATTAAATTTCATATTTAACCTTACCGATCCATCTTACAAAACTAGGATCCCTGTGTGAAAAGAACACGCTGTCCTTCGTATCAAGAGAAGCAATTTTCTTCATATCTTCTTGATTTAAATCAAAGTCGAAAATATTAAAGTTTTCCATGATTCTCTCTTTATGAGCAGACTTTGGAATCACAACGATGTCTCTTTGTGTTAACCAACGTAGAATTACCTGGGCAACGGATTTATTATACTTTGTAAGCTCATGACTCTCTAATTGTTGGCAGAAAGGATGGGTTTCTACCTGGTTTACTGCTGGAACAATTTCGATCTTCGATTTGAAAAACAGCAAATCCGAGAATAGGCATTTCAACACCATTGTTTAAAATTACGTTTTGCATATAAATCCTCCTATATTGCTAAAATCCCCTAAATTTAATGATGACCAACGATCCGATGAGGTACATACTCTTCTTCCAATGAAGTGATTTCTTCCGATGTTAACCTAATTGAGAGAGCAGCTACAGCATCCTCTAGATGAGATATTTTCGTCGCGCCGACGATAGGAGCAGTTACTGGTTCCTTTTGCAGTAACCAGGCTAGTGCGATTTGAGAACGTGAAACATCGTGTTTCTGTGCGATAGATCCTACACGGTCAATGATTACTCGATCCTTATCGGCGGTAGCATCGTATTTCTGTTTTACAATTTGATCGGTTTCAGAACGATGTGTCTTTTCCATCGGATCCTTTGTCAATCTTCCTCCCGCAAGCGGACTATATGGGATAACACCAATTTTTTCAGCTTTACAGAGAGGCAGCATCTCCCTCTCTTCTTCACGGTATATAAGATTTAAATGATTCTGCATAGAGATAAACCGGGTCCATCCATTTCTTTCTGCAACATGTAGAGCTTGTTGAAACTGCCAAGCGTACATGGCGGAAGCACCAATGTATCTTACTTTTCCCGCCTTCACCACGTCATGTAAAGCTTCCATCGTCTCTTCAATAGGAGTATCGTAATCCCAGCGATGAATCTGGTACAAATCTACATAATCAGTTTGCAATCGCGCGAGACTTTTATCTATCTCACTCATAATTGCTTTTCAAGAAAGACCGGCGCCATTCGGACCTTCATGCATCCGGCCATGAATTTTGGTTGAAATGACAACCTCATCCCGATTTGCGAATTCTTTTAATGCCCTTCCGACAATCTCCTCGCTCATGCCGTTTGAATAGACATTTGCTGTGTCAAAAAAGTTAATCCCTAACTCCAGTGCTTTTCTAATTACCGGGCGGGATTGCTTCTCATCGAGCACCCATTTATGCACCCAATTCACATCACCGAAGCCCATACATCCAAGGCATATCCGAGAAACGTCCATACCCGTATTTCCGAGTTTTGTATATTCCATTTGATCACGCTCTCTTTCGTAAAGTTATTAGCTTCGTAATGAATTTAATTAACCACGCTACAATCTCTACAATGATGGATTATTCCCCACATGTGTATTATTATGTTCTTACAACCGTTCTGCAATGGTCAAATAAAACGGATTTGCGGAATAAGTAACAAATGCTAATCTATTGTGGAATATTATTGAAAGTTGGTGTCATACGCATGCGTAAAGTGGATCGACGAATACTTAAAACTCGGGAAGCGATAAAAAAAGCGGTTATTGAATTGATGACAGAGAAAAATAATTTCGATCAGATCACTGTTCAGAATATCTCAGACAGAGCAAATGTAGATCGCAAAACTTTTTATCATCACTATAAGGATAAATTTGATTTGTTGGATAAGCTCATTGAAGAGCATATTAATGAACTTCGAGGGATCTGTGAAAATGAATCTAATTCATCTGAAGAAGATTTCAGTTGGTTTGAATATTTTGCAGAAAAATACTCTTTTTTTTCAGTGATGCTGGCTAGCAAAGGTGCTCCCTTCTTTCGTAGTAGGTTTCTTGAATTTGTAATCGAAGATATACGCAGCGGATGGGATATGACCATTGGGAAAAAAAGTGGATTAAAAGAGGAGCTTCTTGTACAATTTTTCGCACCCGCATATGTAGGTCTAGTGGAATGGTGGTTTACAAATGGAATGCCGTATCCACCACAGGTTATGGAAGAACAAGTAGGAATTATGCTAGAGAACAATCTGTCATAGTTCTCAGGAAAATGCAATGTTTGATGATGTATCAACAGGCTGAAGAAGGAAGTGTTATAGGTTTGTTAACCAAGAAGAATATTTTACGTATAATTTCAGGTATTATCCTTATGGGAGTCTTAGGAATATTCTCATTTATCTTTGTTACGCTCTATCTTCTCAATAATGGAAATCCATATCATAATTATCTAATTAATAAGTATATTCCAGCTCATTTAGAGCAATTAGGCTATACGGATGATGACATAGTAGAGCAACACATGATAGCTCCAAAACACGGGGTCAATCAGAGTGTCTATCATGCGCATTATTTGGTGAATTTTAAAGATGAACCTCAATTGGAGTATTTATATGGTTTAACAAAAAAGGGGAAAAATGTTGTGCAATTCTGTGAGAAAAGAGGTACTCATTATAAAGAAGATACAATCGAAAAAACCAAGCATAGTGAAAGTGAATGTATAGGATATTTAGACAATAGAAATTAAATTTTTATTTAACTAACCGAGTTTAATGAACAGAAGTAAGCCATACGATTGACTCTGAAAATGTTAAAAGGCAGGTTCCCTACTGGATCATTACATGATCCAGATGTGAGCCTCCTTTTTCAATAGTACTATTATTTAGACAATACTCATGACTTTGGCAGGTTTTCGCCGTTCATAGGCAAATACGATCATGATCCCCCCTAGGACTGCACAAACCATGTACATAAATGAATAGGATGATAAATCAGCGACGGGTCCCATAACCACACCACCCAGAGAAATACCCAAATCTGCCATCGCAATAAATAAACCGATCAGTACGTTCCGATTCAGCTGAGGCAGTACAAAGGATAAATAGGTAGTTAATGTAGGATACAGAATAGCCTGAGCCACTCCCATTAAAATTGCTCCCATATAGAAAAATACTGCTCCCCCTGTTACCGAAAAGCTTACACATTGGGCTGCAACAGCCAAAAGAAACATCGTTGCCATCATAAATGGAGAATGCCATTTACCATCGGAAGGGATCTTTTTTCTTAACATAATTCGAGCAATTACAACGGTTCCTGCTTGAAGCATCAGATAAACGCCGGCATTACCGCTCGGTAATTGACTGGCGTAGAGAGGAATAAAGGTCGTGACTGCCCCAAATACAACGGAAGCGCCAAGCATTAATATACTGCATTTCAATAAGAAAGGGTTCTTAACTAACTGGCTAAAAGAATGAAACATCGTAACATTTTGCTCTGATGGATTTCCTGCAGGCTGCTCATTCCCCTTTTCCATTTTGGCACTATATCCGAAAACCCCTGTACAGAAAGCGATTCCGACCAGGACCACTGTAAAATGATCCATCCCTCCTGACTGCCAGATCCCAAGTGCAAGAATAGGACCAATAATACCAGGTATGTAACTGAACAACGAATAATAGGAAATCCCCTGAGATCGATCTTTCTCCGGCAAAGAATCGATAATACTAATCTGTAAGGCCATAGAAAAGAAAGCTGTTGATACACCCTGTAAAATACGAGCGATCAAATAGCCTCCCAATCCAGTGAACGTATATAGAATCAGAGCGAAACCATTAACAATCAGAATAAAACGAAGCACTTTAATCGCCCCATGCTTTTGAATGATATGACCTGCCCAGGGCCTGAAAAACATAGCTGTAAACATATACGCACCCATAATCAAACCGATGGTTGTGCTGCTCGCTCCTAAAAATTTCCCCTGTAACGGGATAACCACGTTGAGAATTGCGTTTGCGCTAAAATATAGAAGAACCAGTATGTATAGACGTAGAAAAGGCCATGACATCGCTCCATTCACCATTGATTCTCTCCCTAGAATGTGATTAAGTACTTCAACAGTTTCCTAGCATAGTCAGATTGAACATCCTTCAATTGCTCAATAGGAACTATTTCTTCAATCTGACCCGCTCTGAAAATAATGATTCTGTCACAAATATAAGCCGCTGCCTGAATATCATGTGTGATAAACACATAGCTCATCTGGTATATTTCTTTTAATTCTTTTAACAATTGGAGTACTTGTATTTGAACAGACACATCCAGAGAACTGATGGCTTCATCTAATACGATACATTTGGGTGCTGTGGAAATAGCTCTTGCAATACATACTCTCTGAGCCTCTCCCCCGGATAATTCATGAGGATATTTTTGTTTGTAGGAAGTGTCTAGTCCCACTTGATGTAATAACAAATCTATTTTATTCTTTGTATCCTGTTGAACCTTTTTTTGAGCGTTTAATGGTTCCATAATGGCGTCTTCCACCGTGAAAAATGGATTGATGGATGATGTGTAATTTTGAAATACTGCACTTATATTACCCAGCCTCACGCTACGATCCTTCACATTTTTTCCCTCGAATAAAATCGTCCCGCGATCTGGATTTTCAATACCCACGATCAAACGTCCTAAAGTTGACTTGCCACTCCCACTTTCGCCGATGATACCGAGACATTCGCCATGATGGCATTCAAATGCAACATTCTTCAATATCTGCTGTCTTTGTTTGGAGAACAATCCGCCTTGTTTATATGATTTTTCTATACCCTCTACCTTTAGCACTTATATCCCCTCCTGCATCAATGTCTTAAAACGATTGCTCAGCTCCAGTCGGGTAGATACTAAATACTGGGTATAGGCATGTTTTGGTTCTGAAAATACGGACTTGATGTTTCCTTTTTCGACAATGAATCCATCCTTCATGACCATCACTTCATCTGCAATTTTCTGAACAACGCCGAGATCATGTGATATGAACATCATAGAACAACCTATTCGTTCGCGTAATTGAATCAATTGTTCAACCACCTCAAACTGAGAGATCGTATCCAGCGCGGTAGTTGGTTCATCCGCAATAATCATATCCGGCTCTAACACAAGTGCTAAAGCAATCATGACTCGCTGCAACATTCCACCGGATAGCTGATGTGGATATTGATTTAGGATCTCTAGCGGATTTTTTAACATTACGCTGTCCATGGCACTTTTCATTTTGCGCTCAATCTCTCGGTTGTTCCAGCCAAAATGTTCCTGAAGTGTCTCCCTTATATGAACACCGATTACACATGAAGGATCAAATGCACTCATTCCGTTCTGTAAAATCATACAGAGGTTTTTTCCTCTTCTTTTTCTCATTTCTTTTTCAGAGATTTGATTCAGGTTCTCGCCTTTGAATAAAATGGTTCCGGACTGCAAAATCCATGGTTTATTCAGCCTCATAATGGATCTGCATGTTACGGATTTACCACTTCCGCTTTCTCCTACAATAGCTAAACAGCTTCCTTGCTTGACCTCGAATGAACTGTTATGAATGATGACTTTGTCTGTGTTGGTATCCCATATCTTTAAATTTTCAACCTCTAATATATTCATAAGTAGTCTTTGCCACCTCTTTTTCGTGAGACTTACTTTGTGAAGTCATTAATTTGGGATCTAAAGCAACCTGAAGTGCATCTGATAAAAAATTAAAGGAGGAAACCACCATTACAATAGCTAAGCCAGGTGCTAACATGAGTTCAGGTCTGGAAAACATGACTTCTCTTGCCTCGTTCAACATCATCCCCCACTCCGCATGGGGTGCCTGAATCCCCAATCCGAGAAAGGAGAGCCCCGATATTTGCAACATCATGGAACACATAGAACCACTCGAAATCACAGCAATATCGGCAAATGTAACCGGAACAATATGCTTGGTGATAATTTTAAAATGGGGAGTGCCCGAAGCTTTGGCGAATTTTACATAGTCCATTTCGGAAAATTGCATCACAGAGGTTCGAATGACGCGCGCAAACCAGGCCCATTTCATCCAGACAAAGGCGATCAAAATATTTTCCAGCCCCGCACCTAAAATACCGACCACGGCCAGTGTCATAACATACCCAGGGAAAGACAGCATAATATCGCAGATCCTCATGATCCATGCATCGGTTTTCCCTTTAAAGTAACCCGCGATAAACCCGACAATAGCACCGATCAAAACAGATAGAGTTAATGCAACCAACACCCATAAAACGCTGGGACGAATTCCATAAATGATTCTTGATAAAACACATCTGCCCAAGTGATCATTACCTAGTAGATAAGACCAGGAAGAGGATGCATATCGGAGATTCATATTCACTTCCTCGGGATCATGCGGTGCAAATAGAGGAGCAAATATACCCGCAACAATCGTGATCACAATGACCGCAAGTGATGTAACAGCAAGTTTGTCTCTGCTCAAATTTCGTAATATTCGCATTAGATATCCTTTCTTAATCTGGGATTCATCGCAGCATTGATAATATCCGATAGGGTATTAAACAACACAAAAGTTACAGCCAATATAAGAACATACGCCTGAATAATAGGGAAATCTCGCGTTAGAATGGATTTTACACTTAATCTCCCAAGTCCCGGCCAGGCAAACACATTTTCAATGACGACAGTGCTTCCCAAAACGATAGGGATCGCCATGCAAAATATCGATACGGCCACTTGCAGTGAGTTTCTTAAAATATGCATGGTTACTTTCTGCTCACTTAAGCCGCTTGCCCTTCCATAGAGCACATAATCTTCATTCAGGTTGCTTAGCATGGAACTCCTGACGGTTCTAAAATAAATGCCGGTATAACTAACCGTAATTACGAAAACCGGCAGAATGTAACTCAAATACGAATCCATTCCACTCGTGGGCAACAAATCAAGTTTGACGGAAAAGTACCAAATCAGGATTGCAGCAAGCCAGTAGGATGGCATTGCGGTCAGGAAAAAGGAAACGCCCCGTACTGATCTATCGACAAATTTTCCTTCTCTCATGGCACAGATCACACCCAAAAAGATGGATAACAGGATAATGAACACGGATGAAACCAGCGTTAACTTTAACGTGTTCAGAAAAGCCGGCCCTACCAAAGACCACACGGAATGACCCGATACATACGAGTTTCCAAAATCAAACTGCATACAGACAATGATCCAATCCAGGTACTGGATAAAGAATGGTTTGTTAAACCCCAATGCTTCGTTGGTTTTTGCGATTAATTCCTCTGTAATCTCTGGAACGTCCTGTGCTTGTAATACCACTACGGCGGGATCCAAAGGAGAAAGATTAATTAATACAAATGTTATAATTGAGATAATAAACAGCAAAGGGATGGCCAACAGAATCCGTTTGACAATATAAATTCCCATATCTATCCCCGCTCTATTTAAAATTCATTTGCTCAAATTGCAATTCATATTGGGTCTGCTTAAATGTAATTCCATCCAAATTTTTAGGAGCTACTACAGTGACACTCCCGTTGGTAATTGGAATAAACACGGCTTCATCATGAACCATTGTCATGATATCGGCGTATAAAGATTTACGTAATGCCTCATCCGTGGAAAC
This sequence comes from Paenibacillus sp. Marseille-Q7038, assembly GCF_965111595.1. Lineage (NCBI taxonomy): Bacteria > Bacillati > Bacillota > Bacilli > Caryophanales > Paenibacillaceae > Paenibacillus > Paenibacillus sp. Marseille-Q7038. The sequence goes on from NZ_CBCOOM010000001.1 coordinate 1,515,231, forward strand.
CATTACCTCACTAATTTTTTGATACAGTTCATCCGCATGAGCAAGGCCGCTTGTCGAGTGTTTATATGCAGAATCTGAAGTGAATGCAGAGATGGTACTCTGTGGATCATACGCCAGCCCCCACGTTTGATTGAACAACAGATCATATTCCCCCGTTGACCTTCTGTTCGCAATGGAAGTTGACTCTTCACCTACAATTTCAAGCTGCATCCCAAGTCCTTTTAAGGAATGTTGAATGAATTCAGCCTGAGTTTTTTGCGAAGACGAATTACTGTCAAAATACAATTTCAGGGCTAACTTTTGGCCATCTTTCGTTCTGATTGCATCGCCATTTGCTAACTTCCAACCTGATTTTTCCAAAATTTCTTTTGCGGTCTCTGGATTATAATCTCGTTCCTTTAGTTCAACGTCTGCATAATTGACGTTAGTTGAGAACAGTGTGCTCGCTACCGACTGCGTTCCACTAAAGATATCCTTACTGATCGTTTCCCGATCTATCGCATACCATATCGCTTCACGTACAGCTGTCTCGTTTGCCGGGTTATCCAATTTGCTGCTATTGGCAACAATCATATTCGTATTCATGGGCTCACTTCGAACCACTTGATACGCCCCTGAATCAGCTAATTGATTCATGGCCTCGACATCAATGCTGTCTGCCCCCCGATCATCGGTAAACACGAAGTTGATTTCGCCCTTTTGTAATGCGAGGAATGTAGTTTCTCCTGCCGGAAGAACCTTGGACGTGATTTTCTTGATTTTCGGTATGCCGCCCCAGTATTCTACATTCGCTTCAAACGTAGCATTTTCATCGATTTTGTGTGAAGTAAGCTTGTAGGGACCTGTACCATGGTAGCCACTCACATTCTCTTCTGTTCCTCCGTTTATAAAATCTTTTGGAGATATAAACACATAGGGTCTCGTCATGGATAACTCCACCAGTGTTGGATAGTAGGAATCAGAAAGGATCAATTCAACAGTGTACTCATCCTTAACGTTTACTTTTACGATTTTGGTGGACAACTTAATCCAAGCATGTTTTTCGGCGTTAGCCTGGACTGCATCTATATTTAGTTTAACTGCCTCCGCATTAAAAAGTTCTCCATCATGGAATTTCACATCTTTTCTCAAATGAAACGTATAGGTTTTCCCATCTTCCGTAATATCCCATGATTCAGCCAGCAATGGCTTGATTCCATCAACCGTGTTTTCCACTAAAGACTCGTACAGCATTCCTTGTGCAGGCATGGAGCCTGTATATAGGTGGGGGTTCATGTTATTAATATCTTTTGCAGAAGCATAGATGAGTTCGGTCTTCACTTGGCTACTAACAGAACCGGTCACGGCCTTATTTTCTTGGGCGCAACCTGCGAGTACGGTAATGACAGACAACAAAAATAAATAACGAAAAGCTCGACCCTTATTCACAATGTTTCCTCCTAGATAATGAATGATATATAAGTTGACCTAACCAATGTTGCACTCATGGCATTTTCATTACATGCATCTTCGTGAGTGCTCTTACCCTCTGATTTTGCTCATCGAGAGTCCCGTGCAAATCATTCGGATATCCTCTTCAAAAGATTGAATGACAAAGGCATCCGATAAGTCCCGATCCGGGTGCGCGTGAGCTACTTCTTGAAGCTTCCTCTCATACGTTGTAATGAATTTATCTATGGTAGGACAGCTCACATTTACGTGTCTGGCAACACCCTGTATGATTTTGATCCGGTAGTAATCTTCCTTGGGCATTCTGGGAATGTCCAAATATCCATCTTGATTAACAAATATTCTCCTGAATGGAACAGCCGAAAAGTCAAAATACTTTCCTTTTAGATCCGGTTCTGAAAATGGATCAATCAATAATGACGTATATCGTATGTATAATAAATATTCCTGATGAATGGTCTGCAAATGATTGAAATTATCGATATCCTGGCGCGATAAACTCTCTGATCGAACCGGATAATTATCATCCGTCATAAATTGTAATAGATTGACACCTTCAATATGGAGTCTGTCTGTAATACTCATCATCTCTTTCCACTGGGCCAGCATATCTCGAATTAAATACTGTGTAACCGGCCCCTCGGGGAAAATCTTATATACATATTTTTGAATATCCGACTCCCCGAAAATGGCATCTAATGAAAAGTCATTCATGAACAAAGGTGGATGCACATATAAAGAGATATTTCGGGTTTCCGCTGCCATTGGTGAATCCATGACCTCCACAGCAATACCCAATTGCTTATACATTTGGCATAGTCCGCGGACATACTCAGACCTGTACTTCGTTGAACCGATATAGACTTTTTTCTTAACCCCCGTTGTAATCACATGATTGGAGGGATTTTCGTGCATCCACCGGGTATCGCCTAAATAGGTTGAGAAACTGATCACTTCCACATCTGCATTCAGCCCACTCAGATAATGACTTATTAGACGGTTTGATCCGAAGGTAGGAGAGATTAAAACAACGCATTTAGCTTGTTTGATGAAGTTTTTACTCGTTTTTTTCAAGGTTTCGATATAAGCATCCGTTGTCACTGAGAAAATGAGTGTATCCCATTCACCCTGAATGGTGTCATATCCCTTAAACACTTGATCGACGAAGCATTCTCCTGCCAATGGTTGATGTTTTTCATTTTGAATGCTTGCACGAATGAGTTGATCACTTTGTCCCAATGCCGTATAAAAGTGTGAAGAACGAATAGATTCTCTCCCAACGATGCCAATGCTGCAATTAAAGTGATTTTTTAGAGTTACTGCAAGCTGAATAGATGTAGGTCCCGTTCCGAGTAACAAGACTTTCTGAAATCTGTTCATATAAACCTCTCTTTCTCAAGCTTAAACTTATAAGGATTTACACTAGCGGTGTTTTTTGATATAACGCAATATCGAACACATCATGGGGACGCAGAATATTATCGACCATCTTCCACTTGCTGCTGTTTGTCTCTCTCATGGGATAGTTGAATAAGGATTTTAACTCGTTACCGTATCTCATTGCCACCACAACATGCTCATTAGTCAATGTATGCAATTGATCCAATAGATCATATTTATTGGAGACCGTAGAACTGAAAATGATGTGCGTGGCATCCTGCGTATAAGGAAGGTCCTCCGCAAATGTCTGCTCAAGTCTAATCTTTAAGCCCGCTCCGAGTTTCTCTACAACATTTCTCCCGAGTAAAATGGCTTCTTCATCAATATCAATTCCAACAACCTCTGCCCCCGTTTTTTTAGCGATCAATAAGGGAGTCATCGGAAAGGAACCGGAACCCACCAATAAAACTTTCGAATCCGCTGTGACATGGAAACGACCAAACTCTTTTTCAATACATTCTTCTATATTTTTGAAATAATCAGCTATTTCCACATCTCCATTTTGTAATTTCAATGCACGATATTTTTCCATGATGGCCACACACCGTGCTGATTTTTTTCTAAGTTCCTCTACAAGATGACGGAAGTCCAAAGATTCTTCTTGTTGCAGTTCTTTAAGCTGTTCCCATGACTTGTTGTTATCCTTGTCGGTTATAAAGTTGGCGTACTCATTTATTAAAAAAGCATTCTTTTTCCTCCTAATATAGGTAGCTAAAGATCTATGAACGCCTTACCTTGGGCTACTATTCCCACTGTCCCTTCAATTGTAAGGTTAGTTAGTTGTTCTTTTTTGAAATGACCAACCACGGTAATAACACCACCGGGTTGTTGTATTTGCGCAACAATCTCTTTTTTGTTTTTCCAAACTAAATAGGCTCCTATAGAGGCTGTCCCTGAACCACACCCTCTCTCCCAGATCAAACTATCCAGCTGAGGAATATAGATCAGCGGAGCTAACTCCTCCGTTCTTGCCTTATACAATAAAATCCCGATTAGTTGATCTCCCAAAGATAACCCAAGTAACCTTGCCAATGATTGTGCTCTTCTTTTCATCGTTTCATTAAATTCATCCACTTCAATGACGATATGGATGAATTCATCGTAGCGCACGATAACCATATCTAGATCGATATTATCGAACATGATTGTTCTCTGTTCGATCTGTTTGGGAATGGGCATACTCACTTGACAGTGATATACGTTTGATAATCTCTTTACTAAACACGTGATTAAACGATCCGTTCCGGAAACTTCTAATGAAATTTCTGTTAAATCATTATGTTGCAATCCTCTTTCAGACGTGATGTAGGATGCTAACGCCATACAGGCATTACCGCAGAATTCACCTCCGGCCATTTGTAGATGTGCAACCGCGTTATTTTTCATCGGTTTTTTAATAAATCCAACTTGTTCAGCGTACACATTGTCATATGACATGATTTTCGAAGCAATCTGTGCGTGTTCCTCATAGGGATGCTCCGTTTTAACCAGAACCGTCATATTTTGTGATGGATTGAACTTTATAAAGTCGATCTCCTGCTTCATTCCAACTACCTCTATTCTTTTGACCAGTGGGTTCTGCGTCACAATGTGTTTAATAGTAATTATTACGATTAACTCCCGAAAAAAATATAGCACACCCGTATATAGTCGGTCAACAAATATTTACATTTAACCCAATCGTATATAAAAAAAGCAGCAGTCATATTGACCAGCTGCCTCTCACTATATGAAGTAGTATCGTTTTTTTTAGTAACTCATCCGAACTCAAGGTCTAATTTCCGTTTATTCTCCGCAGTTCAAATGCTTCGCCTGGTGCCAATATATGCATACGTTCCGGATTTACAACACGGCCTTCCAGTGATTTGGGATCACCGTTAAATGCATCCATATCAGGAGCATCTACACTTCCCCAGTGTGACAAAATTAAATGAGTGTCAGGATAAGCATTTGCTAATTTGATAGCATTCTCCAACCCTATATGCCAGGATTGATCAGAAAAGTCAAAGAGTATAACATCCGGTATCGGCATCTCTAGTTGTTCCTCCAGTAGCCGAGAATCACCAACAACCCATATAGATCCATCGGGAGTATTTATATAAAAACCACAGCAGTCTTCAAATTGAAACACACGATTCTGATCCTTCAGCTCATTCTGCCACGCATGGTCGGCGGGTGTTAATTTAACGTGAATATGATCTATTTCAAAAGTGTCATAAATATCATGACCATAACCTCCTCTTATCTGTTCTTCCGTCATTAATTCGGCAACATAATTAGTCGTATGATAAGTATCGCACACCGAATTTAGCGCTTTACATGTCTCACGACTAAAATGATCATTATCGGAATGAGTAATTAATATCGAATCCAGATGAGGAACATCTGGGGGAGCAATAGGCATATCAATTAACAAGGGCATGTCAAAACCAATGAATACAGGATCGATCATAATGCATGTTCCGCGGCTATTCATAAACAATCCTGAATTTCCCAACCAGCGAATGGTTGTATTTTCTTTTTTTTCAAAAGCTTCTTTTCCAAATGGTTGTGTTTTTGGTGCGACAGCTTGTACTTTATTTTCTTTCAAGTCTATTACCTGCCTTTCTGAAATGAAATCAACTTGCACATATAGAGAATAACAGAAATAGGAACGAATTCACTATATTCATAGGAAGTCCAAGCTATTTTACAACCTTCTCCATACAATATACCGAATCTACTAGATTTCACTAGAGGAGGAGTATGGATGTTGTTATGGTTAGGGCTATCTATCGCTACCCTCGTCTTGTTCACTATTGTTCTCTATCATTATTTGGATAAAAGGGCTGATCGAAAGTTCCACCCTCATGCCCAAAATGAGCTTATTATCAAATTTATGGATGGAACATCTCAGGAAGATCAGGATGCACTCCATAAGAAAACAAAATGCACGATTATGGAGTCTTACGATGAGTTAGGCTTTTATCGGATTATTTCAAATCGAAAAATGCGCAGAATGCTTAAGCAATATTCAAAAAGTAAACTGATCGAATTTGCTGAGCCCAATCATGTGTATAAAGCATTTTTCACTCCAAACGACTCGTTCTTCCCAGGTTACCAGTATGGGCCGCAAAGAGTTATGGCTCCTGCTGCTTGGGATATTACGCAAAGTTCCGCCAATATCAGGATCGCGATTATAGATACAGGCGTTCAGCCGGATCACCCGGAACTTGTAGGAAAGCTGCTACCTGGGTACGACTATGTGGACTGGGAGCCCAATTCAAGTGATGGGAACGGACACGGTACACATGTGGCAGGGATTGCCGCTGCTGCTACAAACAACGGAGTTGGTATTGCAGGTATGGCTCCCTTTGCCTCTATTATCCCTATTCGTTCACTAGATAATAACGGGAATGGTTTATTGTCGAGCGTAGCTAATGGTATCGTCTATGCTGCTAATAATGGAGCGCATGTCGTTAATCTGAGTCTGGGTTCGCTAGCGAATGATTCATTTCTTCAAGCGGCTGTACAGTATGCATGGGACCGAGGAGCAGTCGTTATCGCATCTGCGGGTAATAGTAATTCGTCCACCCCTGTTTATCCCGCTTATCTTCCCGGTGTCGTTTCCGTTGCATCGACGAATTCCTCTGATGTTAAATCTACCTTTTCCAACTACGGCGCATGGGTTGATGTTGCCGCTCCTGGAGAACAAATCTTATCTACCTACGTGGGAACCAGCTACGCTTACTTAAGCGGAACATCGATGGCGGCTCCACACGTCTCAGGATTGGCAGCACTCCTTGCATCTCAAGGTAGAAGTAATACCAATGTAAGAGATTGTATTGTTTTTACCTGTGATCCGATTCCAGGAACGGGAACCTATTGGACACAGGGGCGTATAAATGCACTTCGAGCCGTGCAGCAGCCAGTCCTTTAGATCATAGTTAATCATTTAGGATCATCCAACAAGTGAAAGTAAGAAGTGAACTTTTTGATCTAGACCTCTACCCTATGAAGATCTTCGGTAGAGGTCTTAAAAATCCCACCCTTTTTTAATTGAAAACCATTTAAGATAAGAAACTCTTTTCTTGACTGATGTATAACCACCCATAGTTCGAGGGAATGGTTCGTTGCAACTTTACTCACGTCACTGTACCTCTATGTTTTTTCAACGAGAGAGCTAGGAGCATACTCCTGTATTCAGGTATTTTCCTTATAATGGGCTTGGTTGATCAGTTTCATCTTCTGGTTTTATGCTTATAATGACCTTGCCGATTGCATGGCCTTCTCCAAAATACTCCAGGGCCTGAGCTGCATCTTGTAAAGAATAACTTTTATCAATGATAGGCTTTACTTGGCCAGTTTCAACCAAGTTCTTCCATAACAACTGATCATCATGATTAGGCTTATGTAGGAGTACTCCCCCTTTCTTTTTAGCAATTTTCGCCATGAGAGGTGCTGCTAATAAAGTCTGGAGAATTCGAGTCGTAGAACCGCCAACCATTACATACCTCCCTCCTGTTTTAAGTGTACGTTTGATTTGAGAGAGCGAATGTTTTCCTACAACGTCGAGGATGAGGTCATATTGTTTATTCTGGGCAGTAAAATTTTCTATCGTATAATCAATTACATGATCAGCTCCGATCGAAAGCAGCATTTCTAACTTTTGCGTATGATCTACACCCGTTACTTCTGCTCCAAGCCATTTAGCATATTGGATGGCAAATGTCCCCACCCCACCACCTGCCCCATTTATAAGAACGTGCTCCCCTTTTTTCAGGTCTCCTTTATTACGTAGACCTTGCAAAGCTAAAACGGCTGCCTGTGGAATGGCTGCGGCTTGCACAAAGTTGATTGTATCCGACTTTAGCGTTAAAGCTTCCTCGCTGGCACATACATACTCTGCAAATCCACCCCAACCACAAGATGAAAGATCTCCGAATACCTCGTCCCCTAGTTTAAATCGTTTGACGTGCATTCCAACCGAAACGACCCTACCTGCTACGTCAGCCCCAAGAATTCTGTATCGGGGCTGACGCAGGGCACCTATACGGTTCATAAATGGTTTCCCCCGTAGAAGATCCCAATCCCAGGAATTTACCGAAGCAGCGTGGACCTCGACCAAGACTTCTTTTTCCTTAGGCGTCGGAATTTCTACTTTTTCTATCCGGAGGACTTCTGGTGTTCCGTAGAAATCATATACCATTGCATCCATCGAAGTAATACACTGCTTAGTGGATGACCCATTAGGGAACTTTTTTTCACTCGTCATCATCATTCTCCATTCGCATAAGAAAAGTAATTAATAGATCCTCTCTCGCACTAATCTCTCAAGCATATGACAATGACTTTATATGTGGTTTACCGTATTTCTTTGAGGGTAAGACTATCAATAGAAGTATAAGAATGTAAGCATAACGAATACATAAAAAAGGAGATCAATCATGGGGAATGAGAGGATAAGAATAGGTAAGTCTACCGGTCATCATTACTCGTCCCGTAATTTATGGACTGGAATTTTATTCGGTTTTGGAATTATTGCTTTTGTAGATGAGGTAGTGTTTCACCAGCTTCTGCACTGGCATCACTTTTATGACAAATCCACCAGTGACATTGGCCTTGTTTCCGACGGCTTGTTCCATGCCTTTAGTTTCTTTGCAACAATAGGTTCTTCTTTCATGCTCGCTGACCTCAGACGCCGAGATGCTTTCTCGCTAAAAAGATGGATTGGAGGCATTCTGCTAGGGGCTGGTTCTTTTCAGCTTTACGACGGCATTATTCAGCATAAGGTTATGCGTTTACACCAGATTCGTTATCATGTTGATATTCTCCCATATGATTTGATATGGAATTTCGCAGCCCTCGTTTTATTGATTGTTGGAATTGTTATTACGATGCAAACAAGCCAGAAACGAGTGGCTTCGGAAGGAAAAGTTCATTATGAATAATCACCATATGAGTCATTCACATAGCGGAATCCTCAGCCTAGGTCCATCTTTGTTGATTCCCGTCTTAATCACTGCAACAGCTTTTGCGATATATCTTTATGCTGCCTGGTCTTCTAATCGGCGCTGCAGGCAGTGGCCAACTTATCGCTATATTTGCTTCGCAGTCGGTGTATTGTGCTCAGCGTCCGCCGTTACAGGTCCGCTCGCTGATTGGGCACATCTAGACTTTAGAGCACATATGTTAGGCCATTTACTCCTAGGTATGTTAGGACCACTGCTCATCGTATTGTCTTCGCCATTTACTCTTGCTCTTCGGACAATGAAAGTATACTGGGCAAGACGAGTCACCCGATTATTAAAAACCAAACCCTTATTATTAATAACTCATCCCATATCAGCATCTATTCTTAATATCGGTGGACTGTGGCTAATATACGGGACGGGCCTCTATACTGTGATGCACTATAATATGCTTATTCATATTCTGGTACATTTTCATGTCTTTACTGCGGGTTACCTATTTACGGCTTCCATGATTTATACAGAACCTATCCCGCATCGTACGAGCTATACCTTGCGGTCCCTTACGATGATCATTGCTTTTGCAGCTCATGGAATATTATCGAAGCGGATTTATGCAAATCCTCCTGAAGGAATCCCTCTAGATCAAGGCCGGACAGGCGGCTTATTAATGTATTATGGAGGTGATTTGATCGATCTTGTTTTAATTTTCATATTCTGTCTTCAGTGGTATCGGTCTTTCCGTTCTACTTCCGTTGCTCATGCTTTCTAAACGAGGAAGCTAGATATTCTTCTGAAAGGGACCCGAATGAGATGTTTTGAAGTTTGAGAGAACCCGATAATTACTCCGTGATAGGGTGGGCGTTTTTATAATCATATGCGGTTCTTTTGAAGATCAGACGATAAACGAATACAGCGGCAGTTGGTTACTAACCGGCTGCCGCTGTATTTATGGAGTTGTGGGCCTAATTCCCACGATTTACAGATTACAATTAGAAACTGAGGCTTATCAGTATGGGCCGGTGGATCTTCTAATTGCATCTCTTTTTTAAGGCCACCTAGTGTCAGAGCTTATTAGAACAACTTGTTGTGCTCCGATAAACATACAAATAGGATCATAACATGACAAAATACATCCGTCCAAAACCGTCACCATAATGCATATAACGACATTTATAGATCATGTATGGACGATACTTATCTTTTTAAAAACTACATTCCTATACGCAACCATTCCATAGGGGCAATGTTCACAAAATGTTTTTTGATAAAGTCAAGAACTTCATCATTACCAGGTATACTTACTCTTTCTATCGCTTCAGTAAATGTCAACCATTCGTATTCACTATGTTCATTGTTTAAAATCACTTCTTGATCATCATCCACATATCCCACAAATACAGGTGCAATATAAATATAATCTTCTTTTGCAGAGTAGAATTGATCGAACTTATTTGAAGTGAAAAGGGAAAGTTTTGTAATACCTGTCTCTTCACGAATTTCTCTTAATGCAGTTTCCCAGGCTTGTTCCCCTTCCTCAGTACCGCCGCCAATATAGCACCAAATATCTCTTAATACAGAACTAGCTCGCTTTAATAACAGCACTTTGTAACCACGAGGTGTGTTTTTAAGTAATACTACTGCAACACCTTTACATCTTAGTGGAACTTCATGTTGTTCTCCGCTCATAATCCGCCCCCTCGTCTAAGCCTTGATTCTAATTGAAATCGTCGGTCTGTTTTCCAACTTAGTAAGCTAGCTCGCCACGGTTACAGAACAAGCTCTGCGTATACCTCACCCGAAGGGTGGGTATTCCCTGTCTCAACAAAGCCTAGTGATGAATATAGATTTTTAGAAATTAGGTTTTTAGGTTTATATGTAAGTTCAACGGCTCTAGCTTTCCCGTGAGGAGATGACTTTGATAATTCTATCGCTTTTACCATAGCCTCTTTTCCATACCCTTTGCCTTGGTACCGCGCATCAATCATGAACTTAAAAACTCCATAGCTGCTGTATTCGAAGTTTCCATTTCCATCGTCATAATACATGCTTATAAAACCGACCATTTTTTCGTCTTTATAAATCGCAAATGTAATAATGACCTGTCCCTCTTTTGAGGCAATATAAGCTTCTGCGAGTGCATGTTGATTAGAAGAGATAAAACGTTTTTGATCCTCTGTAACTTGTAGCTCAATACATTCAATAAAGTTATCCCACGTTATTTCTCTAAACTCCACTAATCATTCCTCCCAAGCTGGCACTTTTCGCTTTGTAGTAATAGTTCTAGTTCAATAGATAGAATTCCTACAATCTTGAAAAATCCATATCAATATAGGGAGTGTTATTTAGTAAGTTAGAATAATAGAAGCGGCGAGCTTGTTCATCCCATTCACTCCAATCAGGGGAATTAAAATCTCTGCTTCTATATAGCGCAGACAGAACTCTGGCTTGTCTTAAATCGATAAATAAGGGAGTAGCAATATCAGATACAAACCAGTTATATTCCACCTCGTCAAAATCGATAATATGAGCCTTCTCTCCATCATTTAGATAATTACCGTTGCTAATATCTCCATGAATAAGACCGTATGTATCTTTATCCTTAGTAAGAGAGCTAACTTCTCCCATCAAGCGATCAAAGCTGTTATATAGTTCTGACGGACAATGTTTTTTAAATGAGGCTAGTAAAGCATTATCATTCCATTCATAACGTAAGTGTGACTTTTGCGTTTCTCGACATTTCTGGCTCACTCAAATTTGACAAGGCAATATTTACATACCATTTGAGTTAAGTTACCTAATAAAAGAGAAAAAGACGTCCACAAAGTTGCGGACGCTCTCCCCAAATTTCAGTGTTCTGAAATACCGTATGAAATAAAAAAACTATTTTTTATTTACTGGAATCCAAATCTCCCCTGTATGATGTCCTGCCGGACCATAGTACATTTCGAAGCTAGGAGCTTCCATCTGTTCGTATTCAGATGTCGGAAACCACTCGGTATATATTCGGTCCCATAGTTTTTGTAAGTCACATTGCGGATCTGAGAAAATAGCCCACGTTGAAGCAGGAACAGAAAGTGTAGTGAATTTGTCTGGGATTTCAAGTCCCTTGGGTAGGTTGTAACAAACCATGTACTTGAAAGATTCACCATTATCATCATATAAGGCAGCATGTAACATCGTGTCTGTAAAGCGGCCCAACAATCCGTTCATCAGATCAACACTGCCATCCTCATCACATTGTTTACGGAACACAGGAACTTCAGAAAAAGCTATTTTCCTATCGGAATTAATGAGCCCATAAACACCAAACATCTCAAAAGATCCTCTTTGTTCGATTCGGTAATTCATTTCGATATCTCCTTTTATTGAAATAGAGAAGGACATTCGAGGATAGGCTTTTAGAGAAACACCTTTATCTCGCGCAGATATCGGCATAATCCCATGAAGATTTTTAAACGCCCGTGCAAACGCTTCTGGCGAATCATATCCATATTTCATAGCGATATCGATAACCTTTGCATCAGTGGTCTGAAGTTCAAAGGCAGCCAATGTCAAACGTCGACGTCGTATGTACCCAGATAACGATACTCCCGTAATAAACGGAAACATTCTTTGGAAATGATAAGTAGAACAACAGGCTCTCTGTGCTAATTCATCATAGGAGATATGGACCGCTAGATTTGTTTCGATATATTCCATGGCGCTATTCATCCTGTCCAACCAATCCATCGTTTTCCCTCCCTTCCATATCAATTTATCGTAGATGAAAAATGATTACCTAGCATTTACTGCACAAAAAAGTCAGCATGCCGAAGATCAACTAGGTAGTAACAATAAAAACATCCTGCCTGTTACAGCATAGTGTAACTACCAGCAAACGTTTATAAACTTACGTAGAAATTTTCGGTAATTTCAACTACTTCAATTTTTCCATTAATCAAAAGCTCAGGGAGTTCATTATCGGCATTTCCCTTCCAATAGGCCCTAGCTTGTTCGATCTTAACGGAGAAGGGAACTCCATCCGCTTTCGGTAAAAGATTACCATCACCCTCAAAGATACTCCCTGTTACCCGCAGTTTAACCAGTTGTAAAACTTTTCGGTTGTATGAATCAAATATATCTTTCCATTTGTATGCGTCTTCATAGCTTTTAGCAGCGTACAAACAAGACAATCTTGAAGGGTATTCAGGATATTCTTGTAGTCTTACCATTTCAACGATAACTTCTCTAATAGCTCTAATTGTCTGTCCTACATAACTTATTGCTACTTCCGCATTTTCTTTATCCATCTTTAAACCGTCAACTGTATAATGACTATTTAGGATCTGAGTAAAGTCTTCGCCTTTGGAATTCAAACGTTCCTTTTCAAAAAAGAAGTGATAGAGGGCGTTCTTTTGGTTGTCGTCAAAGTATATTACCTGTCCCAGAGACATTTCTTTCTTAGTAACGATGTGATATACATACAATTCGTTATCCACCATGGTTTCTCCCCTATTACTTTAGTCTTGTATAGGTATATTCGATGATTCCATTCGTTCGATCACTCGATTCAATTGCCTGGTTAGATAAGGCGAAACAACACCAATACCAGAAACTGCTTCTAGTAAGGGAAAGGTATATCCTCCCCACGGGCCTTGTGGATCAAAAACTTGTCTACCCATTCGCAAGCCCTCTTCAGCCATTGATGTATTCAAGTGTTCTAGCCCTTCACTAAACAGCTCGACGGGTAGGGGTTTGTTTCTACGCAGGGACCATTCTGCTAAGAAGGACATGCCGCGCAAAATATCATATTCAAAAAACCTAGGAAAGCAAGGCTTCAGCCATTCCATATCGATGACGCTTCCATCTTGTTTCGAACATACAAGACGATGCTCCATTAAATAACGTGCGCCTTCGTCTAAAAAATGTGCTTCTTGTTCAGTAAATTCGCGGTTAGTATGCCATAAGATAGCTTCAAGCGGAGGTAATGTGGAAACAATAGAGCTTTTTCTAGATCGAGTATAAGCTTCAGGATCGCAGTTCAGTCCACCATCAGGTAACTGATGCTTCAAGATCCATTCACGGATCCAAGGTAGTTCCTTGTCCAAATCACAGCCATACCCCATGAGAATCATATAATATACGGCAAGCTCACAGTGGCAGCAATCCATCTTTAGTTTATCACTATCACTTGTTGGATGATCCTCAGCAGTTATGATGAACGTTGGCCAGACCTGGTTTTTGAGTAGGTTTTTAGCTCTTTCCATAGCGGAATAGGGGATTCGCTTCACCTCTCCCATTTCGTAAAGAGCAGCCATATGCCACCAAGCTCCATCCCATTTTCGTCGAGTATGATCTCCGTGATCCATCTTAAAATTCGGCTCGAATTCAAGAAATTGCACAGAATCCTCAATTGCTATACGAATTGCTTGATTAGTCTCCATCTGGAACCTCCTATTAGAATATATCTCCAACTTACCAACTTGGTTAAAAAGTTCTCCTATTCGCTATCCGCGAAGCTGAGTAAATAGGTTAGCTTAAATAAAGAGGCAACCGATCGTTACCGGCTACCTCTTTGCTACTATCTTTACTAATCACTAGAATTTTGTATTCTCAACCGAAGCTATTCATCGTTCTTCCTACTCAAAGGGTTCTTCACATGAGTATAGTTCATGAAAAAATCCCTTATACGGGATATCATCTTCTACACATTTTATGAGATACGACAATTCCTCGTCACACGTTGGTTCCTCACCGTTGTGATACATTACTTCGAATGAATCCATAGTATTTTCCATAATGCTTACCTGAATAAATAATGGCAATTTATCCAACATTGAATCATCGATCTTGGTCTCTGATCGGTATCCTGTGAGGACCATTTCAAAATAGTTGTCCATAAATTCTTTCCGTTTATTAGGATCTGGTTCAAATTGTATCCAGCCTAGTCCTTGTGTCCAAAGACCTGCCAGGTCAAACATATACCAACAGTAACATGAATTATCGAAATCATACACAGTGATTTGCCCGGTATCATAATCAATTGAATAATTCCCATCATTGTAATCAAAATGGATCAGACCAAAATTCTCTTGGTTTCTATCCAAACCATGTAAGGTATTCAGGAAATCTACCAGTTTCTCTTTAAGCAGTGAGAAAGATTCCGGAATTAGTTTATTGATGTACTCCGCATTATACTTGTCAAAAAAATGATAACGGAGATGAACAGGAGTATACCCTTTCGATATTTGGTGCAGTACCCCCAGAACTTTACCGCAATTATAGTAATCTTCTTATATAATTTTTTTGATATGAACTTTATATAGATCGTCCCACTTAATGTAACTGATAAGGTGTAACTATTCAAATTAAAAAGAAAGCTCTCCATACTATGGAGAGCTTTCTACTATAAAGTAATAAAAATAGATCTTATAGTTCAATAGAAATATGGGTTAGCTTCATGTTGATTATGTGTTCTTATCCTCCGAAATATCGGACGATTATAATTCCTATGGTTGCATCTTTTTCTCCACTTAGAAATGTGCTTTGTTCCACTATTTCTTCTCGACTTCTCGAAATCCAATCGTGTAAGTCAATACAAAAGCAACAGAGAAAGCGACTAAATTAACAAGAATGTAAAGTGGTAACTGGTTGTT
Source organism: Paenibacillus sp. Marseille-Q7038 (assembly GCF_965111595.1). Classification (NCBI taxonomy): domain Bacteria; kingdom Bacillati; phylum Bacillota; class Bacilli; order Caryophanales; family Paenibacillaceae; genus Paenibacillus; species Paenibacillus sp. Marseille-Q7038. The sequence continues at coordinate 1,530,709 of NZ_CBCOOM010000001.1, forward strand.
CAGATAAAGCAGCATCCCTGGAATGCCTGTCAGAGCCATACCCGTTGCTTTAAGATGTAAAATGGAGGCCAAGAAGCCTCCGACTCCCCCGCCAATCATGGACATAATAAATGGTTTTACTAGCGGAAGTGTTACTCCGAAAACGGCAGGTTCCGTAATACCGAGTGCTGCAGAAAAGCTGGATGGATAAGCCACTTGCTTGAGCTTCTGAGATTTGGCTTTCATTGCTACCGCGAGAACGGCACCCGCTTGAGCCACATTTCCGGGTGAAATCGGATTCAACATATTCCATCCGGTTTGGGTCAGCATATTAATCTCCAGGAAACTAATAATATGATGAATTCCAAAAATACCTAATAATTGACTAAAGCTTCCGTACAGAAGTCCACCAAGACCAAACGGTAATAGTAATAGGAATTCAACACCATGTAGTACAAGAATTTTGATTTCATGGAAGATAGGTCCGATCATGAATAACGCCAAGATAATAGACGACAACAGTGTTAGGAACGGTGTTAAGATTAAATCTAGTGAATTAGGAATTTTTGTGCGCAAGAACTTTTCTATTTTTGATCCGATGATCCCTATAATAAATGCTGGCAGAACAGATCCCTGGTAACCCAACACTTTAATGAAGCCAAAGAATAATAAAGGATCTGCTACATTCTGACCAACGTCATATGCATTAGGTAAGCTTGGATTCACCAGCATTAGACCAAGGACAATACCGATGACAGGACTTCCTCCGAAAACCCTGAATGTTGACCAACAGATTAGAGCAGGCAAGAACGCAAATGCCGTGTCTGTCAAAATTTGAGTAAAAGTCAATAATTGTTCGGGAACGCTTTCAGTTGTCAAGCCAATCAAATTCAAGATCGCTTCTTGAGTAATCAAGCTTCGCAAGCCCATGAATAGTCCGGTTGCAACCAGAACAGGGATAATGGGGACGAAAATGTCCCCGAAGAGCCTTACTGCACGTTGGAAGCGCGATCCTTCTTTTTTAACAGGAGCATTGCTCTTCTGTACCTCTCCATCCATTAATTTCATCACTTCTGCATGAACCTTATTAACTAAACCCGTGCCTAGAATGACTTGATATTGACCAGAATTGAAAAAACTTCCCTTGACCTCGTTAAGATTCGAAATTTCATCATCGTTAATTTTCTCTTTATCTACAGTAACAATTCTTAATCTCGTTGCGCAGTGCTCTACGGAGTGGATGTTCTCCTTCCCACCTACTCCTTCAATTATCTTTGCGGCTAGTTCTTGTTGGCTCATATGTAACTCTCCTTACCTTTATATGGGGTAATAATTCAATTGATCATCCATCTTCAATCCAGCATAACTCACCTGTACGTTTGCTTTCTCAGTGAAATACCGAAGTGAAAATACAAGTTCTCCGTCATTAACAAAGATCTCAAGAGAAGAGTTGTCGCTAAACATGCGAAGATCAGTTAACAAGGATACTTCAGCTTCTCTAGATTCTTTTTCATGCGTAACCCAGTTCATTCGTGATACGGTCAAACGATTTGTTTTGTCGCAATAATATATTTCAACAGCACCGTTTCGAAGCGATATTCGAAATTCACTTTGGCTATCGGTTGATCTTTGTAGCCCCATTTCAAACCTACCGCTTTCCAATTCAAATTCCCCGTGGGCTGAAGTGTAGGTTCGAATTCCTTTTCTTAATTGATCCAATTCCTGAATGGGGCGCTGCTTCAGTGTTCCGTGCTCCCATGACAAGACGCGTGGTAAAGTTAAGGAATGTAAATAACCATATTCTTTGGTAGGACACAACCGTTCTTCTTCATCCGACATTCTGGACATCCATCCCACCATGATTCTTCGTCCCTGCTCATCAACAAAGGTCTGCGGAGCATAAAAATCAAATCCTGAATCCATTCGGATAAGTGTGCTAGCTGGCTCGAACTGTTTGGTCGTTTCGTTAAAGTGGCCAGACAAGTATCCCGCATAGCTGGTTATTTCCGCAACATGAACTCCTGCCTCAGGTATACTTTGAGGACAACATACCAAAATATCTATCTGATCATGAAGAGAAAATAAATCCGGGCATTCGCACATGTTATCCAACTGTTGATCATACAAAATACGTTCGTAGGTCCAATCCGTCAAATTTTCGGAAGAAAATAAGGCAACCGCGCCTCTTCGTTCCTTCGTTTGGGCACCTACGACCATCCACCAATGCTCATTTCCTCTCCACACTTTAGGATCCCGAAAATGCTCAGTGAATTCCGGCGGTGTTTCAATGAAGGTGTCTTCCTTAACGAATGTTTGTCCGTTCGATGATTTACTAATACACTGATAGCTTTTTCTCACGCCATCGTTCTTCACATTGCCGGTGTAAAAAACGAACATTTCCCCTTCATGTTCAATTGCACTACCCGAATAAACCCCATTTCGATCCTGTTGCCTGTCGGGTAATATCGCAGAACCTTGACTCTTCCAATGAATCATATCGGTTGAAGTGAACAAGCCCCACTCTTTGTAAGAGTGATCCGTATTAAAACGGTTCCATTGATGGAAGAAATAATACTTCCCTTGAAATTGTATCAACCCATTAGGATCATTGATTAACCCGATTCCGGGTTCAATATGATAAGCCATCTTGTATGGATTACTCAAAAACATCCCACGCTCCTTTATCTGTTCATTTCTAATCGATGTGAATCATGTAGTTAGAATTGCACTTTACGGAAGATCCATAGCCTGCTGATAAAATCACTTTTTGTTGCTTTGATTGTTATACCCGCATACATGAGTTCGTCGCCTCCGAAAATTTCTCCGGTTTCGGTATTTTGGTACCGGCTGTCAGGACACAAGCCTTGGCATTTTATTGTTTTAGCAGGTGGTGATGGCTCCGAAAGTACTTTGAAGTAACTGAGTACAACCTCGGTTCGATCTTTGGAGACAAAGTTCCACGCAGCTTCATTCCCTTCATAAGGACTTGAAATTCTGTAGAAGTCTCCGAACTGAATTAAAAGACGAATGGATTTGTACAACTCAACCTGTTGTTTGATAACTTCTTTTTCGGTAGCGGTTAATTTCGTCAAATCTAGCTCATATCCAAAATTGCCTGCCATCGCTACATGACCTCTGGTCTCAAGTGGCGTAATCCTTCCTACCTGATGATTGGGTATGGACGAAACGTGTGCGCCCATCGTAACGGCCGGAAACAACATGCTTGTACCATATTGAATTTTCAAACGGGAGATGGCATCCGTATTATCACTTGTCCACGTTTGCGGCATGTAATAGAGCATCCCCGGGTCATAGCGTCCTCCCCCGCTTGAACAGCTTTCAAATAGTACGTGAGGGAACCTTGCCGTAATCTTTTCTAGTACCTCATACAGACCCAACATATAGCGGTGAGCTGTTTCACGCTGTCTACTAGGTGGCAGTGCTGCTGAACCAATCTCTGTCATGTGACGATTCATGTCCCATTTCACGTAGGTGATAGGGGCACTGGACAACACTTTAGATAGAGCTTCTACTAAATAATCACAAACATCTTGCCTTGATAAATCCAACACAAGTTGATTTCTTCCGAGTGTTCTTGGACGATTTGGGACATGCAGGCACCAATCTGGGTGTGTTCGGTACAGATCACTATTCATGGACACCATCTCCGGTTCAAACCAAAGTCCGAATTCCATACCAAGGTCACGGACACGGTTGGCCAGATCTTGTAATCCATTCGGCAATTTATGCCGATTTACGAACCAATCGCCTAATGAGCTTTTACTATCATTGCGATTCCCAAACCAACCATCATCTAGAACAAGTAACTCAATGCCAACTTGTTGTGCCTCTGTGGCGATTCTCATTATTTTTTCTTCGTCAAAGTCAAAGTAAGTGGCTTCCCAGTTGTTGATCAGGATAGGTCTTGGTTTATCCCGGTATTCTCCCCTGCACAACCGTTCTCGGTATAAGTTATGGAATATTCGGGACATCTCGCCTAACCCATCAGGTGTGTACACCATTACGACTTCCGGAGTTTGAAAACTCTCTCCAGATTCCAACAACCAAGAGAACTCAAATGGGTTTATGCCCATGGATACTCGGGTGTTTTGATAAGGGTCAACTTGAACCTGCGCTGTAAAATTACCACTATACACGAGGTTGAATGCATATGTTTCACCATGATTTTCATTCGTGTCTTTGCGAACCAATGCTAGGTAAGGTGCATGTTGTGGACTGCTAGCGCCCCGGCTGCTCTCCGCCATTTGTATGCCAGGTTCAATGCTGCGTCTTCGTATGTTTTTCTCATTTTGAGGTGCCCCTGCTAGTGTGATCAATTCGAATTCATCATCAGGGAAATCCACGCTCATGGATAAGGCACGAAGCAGTTTTACGGAATTTGTACCGTTATTGATAAGCAATACGGAACGAGTGATTACATCACGATCCTCATACAGACTGTAGGTCAGTTCCAAGGTCATGTTGAGAAAAGGATCTTCCATCACGATTACCAATGTTTCAGCTTCGTGATCTTCGTCAACATACGTAGATGGTAACCCTTTCAATTTCGGCTTGCCTTGATATGTTCTGTACTCTTTATAACGGAAATCCGATACCGTAGAACCGTCAGGTTGCTCAATTTGAAAAGCCGGAATCCGAAAATCTCCTTTTCCATAGGAAGGATATTCCTGCGGTAACGTATCTAACGAAAAAGTTCGGTCATTAGGATCCGGGTTCGGCGAGAATACTCGATCTTGGAAAATGAGTTCATTGCTGCTGTTATAATGTTGAATCCGCCTTCCCCAATACCGATGAGCGAGGTACCCTTCTCTGACGATCTGGATCACATAACTTGTTTTCTTACCTCGTAAATGAAACAGACGCTTTTCATTATCAATTAAAATGCTCATAGCTCCTCCTAACCCCTCATGTTGAATTCAGATCTCCAAATAGGTCGATTTGAATGTCTCTAGTTGCTTAATACATACATATGTTAATCTTTTTTTAGGTTAACTTATATGGCAGCATGTAGACTTCCTATGTTTCGATGTGATAACTTTTGTTCATAACATATTGAGGTGAGATGATGTTTTTGAACTTTTCCAACGATTTTCGCACTAACTTAGATTTAAATTTATACACTTGTGGCAGAGAGTCTTGTCCAAAAAAATATTCCTACGGTCCGGCCATTCGAAGCGGCTATATCGTTCACTTTATTGTAAAAGGAAAAGGTACATATAAAACGCAGGATAAGGTATATCATTTAGAGGAAAATCAAGCATTCTTAATTGAGCCGAACCACTTGATTTACTATGAAGCTGACGAAGAGGACCCATGGGAATACATATGGGTTGGTTTTAACGGAGTGAAAGCGAAAGAGTACTTGAAAAGGTCAAGCCTGTCCTTAAATTCACCCATATTCGAGATTCCAAACGAAAAACACAGGCTTGTTCAGTTAATGAACCAAGTTATAGAGGCATCGAAATCCAAATCTAATAAAGACCTGCTTTTAACCTCCAGGCTATATGAATTCATGTATGAATTATGCGAGACTTATGCAAATCTACAGATTACTAACGAGGATAAGCAACAAAAATACATCGAAGATGCTGTACTTTTTATTGAACAAAATTATTCGCATCATGTGAGCATCCAAGATATAGCCAAGCATGTTTCCATTGATCGTTCATACCTTCATCGCCTATTCAAAAAATACCTGGATAAGTCTCCTCAAGAATATTTGCTACAATTGCGGTTGGATAAAGCATGCCAACTTCTCAGTGAAACGGACCTGAGAATCGGGGATATTTCCAGATCTGTGGGCTATACGGATGTTCTGTTATTCTCAAAAACATTCAAGAAGCGTAAGAACTGTTCACCTTTGTACTACAGAAAAGAAGGGCAGTCCATAACCAAGTAATAGAATCATCTTTTGCAGCAAAATGTTAGTGCACCGAGACTCCTCATCGTTCTCCACTATTTGGCATTCCCCCTAGACAAGAGGAAGACATCGGGTAAGCTGGATGTAATCTTGTTGAATAGAGGGGATTTTTCATGGAAAATAAAACAACCGTTCCCCAATTGAATACCGAGAAACGGTTGTAGCTATCTAAATATACTTTTACCTACGAAATAAGTTGGTCTGTCCGATAACTCAACAACTTACGTTTTTATGTAATATAGCAATATTTTCCTTAAGGAACGCTCTGTTTTTCTCAATTCCTCTATTTTCACACCAGGCAACAGCACTAAAAGCATCGTAAAAATCATAAAAAGGCAATACTGTTTCCAAATCGATCATAGGACGAATTGTGGAATACCCCTCTGTATAAGGAGTTTTGCTTTGGTGATTCGCTTCCCAAACATATCGATTAATTTTAGTGAAGTCTATTTCCGAAGATCCACCCCGAGCACTTTCAAAATCAATAATTCCAACAACCTCATTATTATTAATGAGTATATTACCTGGTCTAAAGTCCATATGTACAACACAAGGGCCATCAGGTTGTGGTAAAACGGAAAAGGCAATCTCAAAGTGATCCATACACTTTTCGTAAAGCTTTCCCTCAAGGACTTCCGCAGCAGGTTCTTTATACTTTTCAAAGTTGTTTCTTATATAAAGCCTCCAATTGTTCTCATTGGTAAATTGAAAACCGTCTAAACCTTGAGCGCCATATCCAGGCATTTTAGTTTCATGCAGCTTTGCATGAAATACGCCCATTTGGAATGCTAATTCATCGTTAATAGCTCCTGCACACGGCATGCCTTTCATCTCCGATAAAAGTAACGCACCCGAAATTATGTCATCCCCACTCCAGAAGTCTAACACTTTTGGAACCGGTATTACCTCTCTCAACATTTCTAGCATACGATACTCGCGATATAGTTTATCTCTGTTATAGGGGACCTTCGCATATACACTTTCTCCATTCGTAAGAGTAAGCTTGTATACTTGTGAACTAAAAGACTCAGGGACATTGTTTACACTTAAAACACTAAGGTTAAATTTATCTATGATCGTTTGTACTAAGTCCAAATCGCACCTCGTTTGTTAAGGATGAGATAGTAATCAGTTACCTATGTTTTTCTGCATATTATCGAAAAGTCCTGCCCGTTAGGATAAAAGAAAAAGCAACCGGTCTTTTGATCGGCTGCTTAGTTGCTGATTGGGAAGTTACGTTTTTTGTTAGTTTAATTTTTCATTAATCTGTCCAGACAGATTACCAGGTCGATAGCTCCGTCCTTTTCCAGTTGTTTTCGGCAACACACACATATACGTGGTTATCATCCCACGCCATCTGTCCCTGGCTACAAGCACTACTAGACGAAGCAGGCGTATATTTGTTGCGGATACGAAGTTTGTCCCCGTTGATATCGAGTTTGGTATCGGGATCATTCGTGCCAATCCCGATATTACCATTGGTGCGTTGTATACTGAGAGGGGTATCAACCACTTCACCATCATCACTGTAACGGACAAACTGTAGATTGGATCCCGTATTATCACCCGATTCTTCTGAACTATCTGCCCGAACGACCCATCTTGGTGTCGTCTCATTTTCCTTACCAGAAACACTTAACTCGATATCTCTATTCGACTCCTTTTCCCCAGCTACTCGTAACACTCCGTTCATCACATTAAAGTTGGATGAATGGGTACGTATCTCGCTTATATCCGTATCGAATGGAATCTCAAACCGGGTGAACAGCTGGTTGGGATATTGACCATTCGGTGACATTGTCGTCTCAAACGAGATATGCTTATGGTCATGCTGTTCTGGATTGTTTGCCTTATCGTGAGAAATAATCGCTGTCTTGTTCCTACCAGCCTCATCGAGCCAGACGATCGCGGGCTTGGCTCTCTCCGCCGTCCATTGTAACCGGATGAGGTCTGACTGATGTCCTTCCTGCTCAATCCACTTCTGGTCCGTGGACAAATGCAGCCGATCATTGTGCGGGATGATGATGTCGTTTCCTTTTTGCTCCGCTTGTCCAAGCGACGTCTCCTCTCCCTGCTTCTGTTCCGTACACCCTGCACCAAGCAAGCAAATGCCCCCTAATATAACCGTTACTGCCATTGTCCTTAATTTCATTTGGTGTTTTCCTCCGTTTTATCGATATGAATTGACTTCATTTCGTATTTATGTACAAAAAAGACCTTGTCTGATCGTAGTATATACAACACGCTACGTACACCCATTTCAGCAAATTTCCCGAAAAAATGATTCTTTTCGTCTATAAAATCCCCGCCAAAATTTGTCGATGCCCGTTACTATAGGACTTACATTAATGTGAATCGCTCCAATTTCCATTTAGATAATTTTCGATTCGTTTATGGTCCTTAACTCGGGACAAGAACTTATGTCATTAAAATAAAAGTCCGCTAACAACGATACTTATAATGGGACCGCCATGTATAATCACGCTAGCTATACCTTCCATGTGATTGAATGATAGATAGGTAATAACAAAGCTACTTTTATAGGATGCTATACCAATAAAATAATCGAATAAAAATAAAAAGCAGCATTTTGGATTCCTTCCAAAATGCTGCTTTTTTATCAACTAACGTATCTCGTTAGCTTATTAGAGAAAGTAATGTTTACATGTGGATGTTGGTTTATCCTAATAAGTGTAGCTTATAAATACTGTCGTTCTCCAGTTTCGGCTGCTTTCTCTACTGCATCTAGTAACTTATGAAGTTGAACCGCATCGGTAAAACTTGGCGTTAAAGATGTTCCTTCTTCTATATCTTGTGCGAACTTATGATAAGCTTGAGCAACATTAAGAACAAGTCCTGAGTCCTCTTTCAGGGAATTGGGTACCGAGTAATAGGAATCTGGAATTGTTAATTCACGAAGCTCTTTGTCATCTGGTCCTGCACCCCATAATTGGTGTGATCCGAACTGAATGGTCACAGGTGCACTCAAGACAATTGTACCCTGATCTCCAAAGATCTCAAGCGTAACTCCTGTCTGATGTTTAACTCCACCTTGAATATGAATACTGGCTGCTGCCCCGTTAGTCAATTTACCTGTAATCAGTATTTGATCATCCGTTGTCTTCTTAATGACTTTTTGGGTATCCACCAATTTGACTTCAGAAAACTGTTGAGCTGTAACGGCGGAAAGTTCAGTAAAGTCTCCAAGAATATAGGTAAAGGCATCCACATTATGTCCACCTACAATGGTGAGCAAGTTCCCCCCGACCTTCCGGTCAAATAAATACGCAGTAGACTGATCTCCTTCTCCACCCATTCCATTCATTGAAATCTTGAGATTAGCAGACAGTACTTTTCCAATATAACCTTCAGCCAATAAATCTTTCACATAACGAATGGCGGGAGCTTGTCTGGCCTGCAATCCTATCGCATTTGGCACATGGTGAGATTCTACCCATTTCTGCATTTCGAGTGCTTCCGTCGTATTAGATCCCAGTGGCCATTCACAATATATCGCTTTTCCAGTAGGAACAATGGTTTTTACCGCATTATAGTGATCTTTGACGTTTATACTAACGACTACCATGTCCACATCCGGATGGTTAGCCAAATCCTCCATTTTATCAAAGCTGTGTTTTGCCCCGAAGGCTTCGGCACTCTTTTTCGCACTTTCTATATTACTTGTTCCGACGGCAGTGAGCTCATACTCATCTAGATGTTCTATCGCTGGAATGTGTGTACCTCTTGCCCATCCGTTATTAATTGAACCTCCGATAATGCCCGTACGTATTTTTTTACTCATATAAACCAGCTCCTTCTTTGAAGTATTCTTACCTATTACTTAGTATGCTAAATATATAGCCAACAAAAGGAGAACTATCGTATATTGCTCTCCATTTGTTGCATTAATTGTCTTAATACCCGTCGTTCTTCCGTGGAAATGGATTGAAGTAATTTTTCTTGCTGCTCTCTCCATTTGCTCTCCACTGGTTTCTCTAACTCTTTTCCTTTATCTGTGAGGAAGATCCGCATTACTCTTGCATCTTGTTCATCTTTTTTGCGATATATAAACCCATTCTGCTCGAGTGATCTAACCATATTCGTCACGGTAGGAGGTTCACAATGTAAATGTTCACATAGTTGCATTTGTGTAATTCCATCACCTAACCACAAACGATACAGTAGATTATCTTGCCCAACATAGAGATTAAGCTCCCTTAAGGATTCACTGTAATTTCTACGCATTTGGGAGGAGATACGATGTAACAACTGACGAATATCACAATCGACTGCATCTGTCATGAATGCGCCCTCTTTCGAATTGAAAAGAAACTTATTTCTTTGCAAATCCCTGTTTATTCAAATATTCCATCATTTCAGGCTGAATACTTCTTTGGAGATGATCCTGGATATGGTCACTCCATCCTTTTACTTTTTTCACGGTGAAAGGTGCCTTAACCGGACGACTCTCATAATACTTTCTCATGGTTTCATCATAGACGGATAATTTTTCATTATCAAGTGACTGATACTGATTTTCTAGTAAGACCATGGATTGCGGCAAGCGCGGCTTAAGTTCGGGTTTATCACCAGCTGGGCTCCCCAAGCATAATCCCACCAAAGGAATTACATACTTCGGTAAATTTAACAACTCCGATAATTCGTTAATATGAGATCTGACCGCACCAATAAACACACCACCAAGCCCCATGGATTCCGCTGCTGTAAGAGCATTTTGTGCCATCAGACCAGCATCAAAGGAACCGATTAATAGAAACTCAATATATTCTATATCTACATCTGGGGCAATTTGATGATTTCGGTTGAAGTCTGCACAAAAAACCCAAAACTCTGCTGCTTCTTCGATATAAGGTTGATCCATACAGAGATGCATTGCCTTTTTTCGTACATCTGAATTTGTAATTCGAATAATGGACACGGCTTGAAGAAGACTGAAAGATGAGGTTTGATTGGCTGCTTTAAATATGGCCTCTCGTTGTTCCTCTGTCATAGGCTGATCGGTAAAAGAACGTACAGATGTATGGTTATGAAGTAATTCTAGCGTGTTATTCATTACATGCTCTCCTTCTTTCTGTAAAGGCTTAGAGTTAGTTAACCTTTTGATGTTATAATAATGCTTAGCTTATTAAATAAACGGTGATTAAAATGGTCTGTTTCATTGACATCGTCATCATAAATTCTTTTGTTGGATTTGCAAAGAGGGCAATATTAATGAACATAGTACATCTTTCTGTACTTTTAGATTAGGAGTGATATCGTGAGGGTTTGTAATGAAGGATTTGATAAGGAGTTTATAATTGAAAAAAGGGATATGTACGCGATAGCCTTTACACAAAATGTTCTTTCAGGACGTTGGAAATACTTTATATTATGGTACTTAAAAGGAGAAACACGTCGTTATACAGATATAAAAAAATTTCTTGGTGGATTATCACAGGGTTCTCTTACAAAGCAACTTAAGGAGCTAGAGAATGATGGAGTCATTAAACGTACTGTTTATCCGGAAGTCCCTCCGCGAGTAGAGTATTCGTTAACTGATAAGGGAAATAAACTACTTCCGATCCTTGAGAAGATGGAAGACTTCGGCAAGGAATTTGGAGAACCATTACATTATTAAGAATTTATAAATTAGAGAAAAAGCAGCCGTTCGGATGAATAGTTGCTTTTTTTGGTTCCTGTTGAACTAACGTTCCCTATTAGCTTAACGATTCCCAGTTTCATTATCTCGAATGAATAAACCTTCTTGTCTACAAAGAATTCCGTTCTTTCATGGGTCTGAAGATTATATTAATAACATTTAGTATCTAATCTCAGGTGACAATCACCTCTATGACAGTACCTGTAGTAAAGGTGCGTACTTACATCTTCACTGTGCAATCTTTATACTCAAACAGAGATAAGATTACATGGAGGAGGATAAAACTTTGAAAACTCTTGTTATCGTAGCACATCCAAGCATAGAAACATCCGTCATAAATAAACAATGGGTCGAAGAACTCAAAAAACATCCCAAAAAGTATACTGTTCACGAATTATATAAGGTATACCCTGATGGGAATATAGACGTGGAAGAAGAACAACAATTGGTTGAAACGCATGGGAATCTTGTTTTGCAGTTCCCTATATATTGGTTTAATTGTCCCCCGCTCCTTAAAAAGTGGCTCGATGATGTTTTAACTTACGGTTGGGCATATGGTTCAAATGGAGGTGACACTTTAAAGAATCGTAAAGTTGCTTTAGCCGTGTCTGCCGGTGCTAGAAAAGAAAACTATAGTGAAGCTGGAAAATATGGTTATACCCTTGAACAATTATTGAGTCCTTTTGAATCTACCTTTCTATATTGTAATGCAAACTATCGTTCGTTCTTTGCCTTTTATGGTAAAGAAAATGAGCCTGGTTCAGAAATGGAACCTTCTACAACGCAATTGGAAAACAGTTCGATAAACTATTTGAATTTTATTGATCACCTTTAAAGTTAGATTTATAAAAACTTTTATAAAAAAAGAAGTATTTCCTTGTTAGGAGATACTTCTTTTAGATATAGATATAGCTATATTCACCGCTGTACCTCCTCGAGAGTGGAATTATTATTCTTCACTCCCCATTCGCACATCATATTTAACAATGGAATGAGAGAAAGACCGCGTTCATTAATGAATACTCAACTTTTGGAGGTACTTGTGGGAATTCCTTGCGAATGATAAGGTCATCAGCTTCCAGCTCTTTTAACATGATACTTAACGTTTTAAAAGATATGGTGCCTATACTACGTTTCAACTCATTAAACCGTACAACTTTATTTTCTGACAGCCAATACATAATAATCATCTTATATTTACCGCCTATTAAGGACAACGTATATCCAAAGCCAGTGTCCTTTAGGATCACGCCAGTCGGAACAAGGAACACAAGTTTCACTCACTAGTAGCACTCTCCCTTTTGTATCATTACCCATAATTTGATTAATGATATATTCATTCGCACGTTCGCCTCAAAAAAGATGCTATTTCTAGTCCTTCATAATTTCCCTAATCTAACCTGCTCCGAGATCCTATTTATCCTAAATATCTGGAGTAACCTTATTATGTTCGATTGGAGAAGAAAGAACAATTAACGTTGTCGAGTCTCCGTACTTACCCATTTCATTAATAACCGTTTGGATCGATTTCAAGGATTCGCTAACCACCTTAACCAAGAAATTGTACTCCCCGCTTATACGGTGAAGTTCCAGAACATCAGGTGAATCTTTACAATGATCAACAAAACTTTCGCAGTCTTTCGTGTGGAATAATATGTAGGCTACAATCGATTTATTCATTTTTTCAAGTGAAACTACCGCACGATAATGATCAATGATGCCTTTCTCCTCCATCCTCCGTACTCTTTCTGTCACTGCTGGTTGCGATAGGGCAACGGTTTTTCCTAGGTCCGTCATCGAAATTCTTGCTTGATCTTGAAGAATCATAATAATATGTTTGTCCAACTCATCCATCAAAACTAATCACTCCGTTATTTTTAATGTCTAATGATTATATTTCAATAATATTATAGGCCAATATATTATATTAACTTTAATCTCTCATGTGAAAGAGTTCTATTCCATTATACAATTATTTGGTTACCAAATTCTTAAAAATAAGGGAGGAATATAAATGGAGTCAAATGTTCTGCTTGAAAGAATTACGATTGGAAATTGGTTGCTTCAATCACGTGTAGTCATGGCGCCTATGACCCGTTCCTTTGCCGATAATGAGTCTGGGGTGGTGGGTTCCGATGTCGTAGAATACTACCGTAGACGAGCAGCCGATGGTGTCGGCCTGATCATTACGGAGGGCATCAACCCAAGTCCAAGGGCCAAAGGTACCTACGGTATCCCAGGGCTGTATACTAAAGAACAAATCCAGGCGTGGAAAAAGGTTACTGATGCGGTCCACCTGGAAGGCGGGACAATCATTGCGCAACTATGGCATGTTGGGAGGCTCACCCATACTGAATTAACTGGAGGTTATCCGCCTCAAGCGCCATCACGCATTCCAGCAAGTGGACTTGTTCATCGGCTACGCAAACCTTTCGGAATACCTGAGGAAATGTCTCAGGAAGATATTCTAGAAGTGATAGAACAACATGCAACAGCTGCGAGAAATGCCATGATTGCCGGTTTTGATGGAGTTGAAATTCACGCAGCGCATGGATATTTAATTGATCAGTTTAATTCAGAGGTTACAAATACGCGGACAGATAAATATGGTGGGGACTTATTTCAGCGTTTAACATTCATGAAAGAGCTACTAACTGCAGTTGTTACAGAAATAGGTGCGGAGAGGACCGTCGTACGTTTTTCCGAAATAAAGGACGATATTCCGAATTATACGTGGGATAATCCGGAAGAAACAATAGCCGCCTATATTCATATTTTTAGGGAAATGGGTCTTTCCCTCCTTCACCCATCAACTAATGAGTTCACAAAAATTTTCACTAACGGAATGACATTCCATCAAACCGTGCGCAAATATTGGAATGGAAACATCATTGGAGTAGGGAATTTAGATTTTATTTCTGCTTCCACCGCAATAACTGAGGGAACGATGGACTTGGCTGCATTCGGGCGTCCACTTCTCGCGAACCCAGATTATATTCAACGAATAAAATCCGGAATTAGCATGACACCCTATGTGGCTTCCCTTCATCTAAAGTATCTGATTTAATTCGTCTTTAAAAAACTATATCACTCCACGTTTTATCAGAACAATGTCATCTTTCCCTTTACGATTATAAAATGCTACCGATTCGTAGGTATCATTTCTGCTTTTTGCATTGAATTCTTAGCACTTAACTACCATGATATTCTTTATTCACCCTGCTCTATGCCATTCTATATGTGCGAGTGATTATCGTTGGTTTATGCGACAGCATCCAAGCAAATCTCAAAAATCAGGGTAATACTATATGTTGGAATCACTTCGGTATATGAGAGGAGTCATTTGATATGAACCATAAAGAGATTTTGTCGCATACGCAACATCGGCCGTTTCCGGTTCCGAAAGGGCCTTGGCTGATGAAACAGGGATGGAATGATTTGTTGTGCGCCCATTGGCCGGTAGATACTCAAGACCTGCTCCCCCTCATTCCGCGCGGACTGGAATTAGAGATTTGGGAAGGTAAACCATGGATTAGTATAATTCCGTTTCGATTAACGCCCTTGCGCGTTCGAGGTGCACCACCTCTTCCCTTTGTTAATGATTTTCTTGAGCTTAACGTTCGAACGTATGTGACCCGAAACGGGAAACCGGGTATTTTCTTTTTTAACTTGGAAGCTTCCAGCAAACTTGCTGTAGCTGGTGCGCGTGCGTTAGCTCACCTTCCTTATTATCATGCAAACATGTCTATTCGCTACGATGACCAAGATTCAATCCGTTATGAAAGTGTTCGTGAACATCAACATGCCGACGATGTGGTATTTAAAGGTACGTATAAACCTTTGAGCGATCTAGTTATCCATGCTAAGCCCGGTACGCTTGTTCATTGGCTCACAGAACGTTACTGCTTGTATACGATAAATCCGAGCGGAGAGATCCTAGTCGGGGATATTCATCATTTGCCATGGCCGATTCAAGAAGCGGAACTTCAACTGGATACGAATACGGTGACGAATTATCATGGGATTGAGCTTGCTGACGCTCCTTCTATAGTGACTTATTCAAAAAGACTTGAAGTATTATTCTGGGCCCTGAGAAAGTGTTAAACCGTTTTATTTGCATATCAAACGACTCTATTTATGACAAGAAGAGCCCGAATTAATTATCATATTCAGCCGTCATCTAACTCAGATTTTATGTCCATTTAAGAAAATATTAGAATACTTCATGCAATTTCTGTCCATACGGTTATACAAATATTATCCGGTTTGAATGAGGTATTAATTCATAAACTTATTGAACTGATACCCCTTCTATTTTAATCAGATGTAATTTATGATCACTTCAATTAGTAGCTTACACTTTTCGACCAAACAAAAACCCTTCAAGTTATCTCTCAAATCATTAGACATGAGAGCATTACTATAAAGGGTTTTATTCTTCTTGTGTTATGAGGTTAGAGTAGTATTTGAAATGGTTTTTACTCAGGCTCTATTTTAATGAATATACTCATTCTCGATGGAAGGTTACAAGTTATTTATCTCACCTTTTCTGGCTTAAATGTAAACGACACGATCAATAACAATGCCGAAAAGGCAATTAAATAGGACAATTCAAATAGGGCACTGTTTAGACCTTTACCATACAACACTGTCTCTCCCGCTTGTAAAAACCAAGTTGTCGGCACAAAATCGCCAATTCGTTGCATAAACTCTGGCATAATTTCTCTAGGCCAAAAACATCCACCGAGCATCAGCATCGGGATATTGACCAAAGCCGTTAGCGAACTCGCCATCAGTGCGTTTTTTGAAAATCTGCTGATCGCAACGCCAATGGCTACGCAAGCAAGAGCGAACGCAAGACAAACCGCGATGACTTCCAGTTGCTGAGTTAGCGTCGATCCATAGGATATATCGACTAGTACCGGTAACAAACTGATTAACACTACAACCTGAATGGCTGCAACCAGGAAGCTGGCTATCATATGTTGTGAAAAATAACGGGAGCGTGTCAGTGGTGTTGCGGTAATTCGATCATAGACTCCGGTTAGCTTATCTTCTAGAATCAAGCTTGTGGAAAAGGTAATCAAAAACAACATACCAAACGCGATGTAACCCAAGGACATAACTGCTGTGTTTACATCTTTTTCAGAGATTCCAGTAGAAAAGCTCTTATATTCAGCAGCAAATACATTTTTATTGTAAGCTTCCATTCCCTTATAAAATGCATCTTCATTCCCGTTTGCAACTGTCGCAATTTGTTTCGCTGAGGATATGTAACTCGATACGTAAACTTGAACAGGTTTCGCCACATTGGAAGTCTCAAGGGCGTAGCTTAGAGTAGAAACATCTTTTCCTTCAAGCATTTCTGCAGTAAATCCCGATGGAAAAGTAAAAGCGCTGTCCAGTTTCTTGTTTACTATCAAGCCTTTCACATCGTCACTTGGGGTTAGTAATGTTACATTGTATTTTTCCTTCATATCCGATATAAGATCCAATATGAATGGGGATGAATCCTGGTCCAGTATGCCTACATTATATTTTACATCTTTGGTTACCGTCGAAATCAAAAACATATTCAGCAGGATCGGAATCACAAGCATAAATAAGATGTTTATAGGTTTTCGAAATATCCGTTGTATGCTGTTGTATAAGATCGTCATGCTCTCTTCCTCCTTGAAACTACAATGCTGATTACCGCAAATAACATCGTGATAGCCAACATCTGTCCAATATTTACAAAAGCAGAACCTAGCTCGTCGTTATATACAACATTGAATATCGCTGATTTTGCATAATAGCTTGGGGAAATTGCTGCGAAAGCTCCAAAATCAATAATAATAAAGCCGCCAATAAGAAAGGTTGATCCAAGAGTTACTATATTGGCAAGGGAGTCGGCTTTTACGGAATCCTTTATGATAATGGTTAACAGGCCGCCGAGCGTCGTGGTTAATAATGAGAACACAAAAACGATCAAAACGATGACAGCAAAATTATCTCCCCAATCAACGTCGTATACATATTTGGTAAACAGGATAATTACAATGCCCTGCAAGAAGGTAACTAAGGAAAGACCTATTGTTTTGCCTAGATACTGTTCAAAAGGTCTAATCGGTGAAAGCTTGAGCCGATCACCTAATGTACCTAAATAGTCCTCACCCATTCCTGCAGCGCCGTATTCCTGACCGCGCATCAGAAACATCAAAAGCATTGCAATGGCGTAATATCCCATGGCTGTCGCCGATTTGGAATCGGTTAGAGGCTCTTCTATCAAACTGGTACCCGAATTCACTTGATCGATTTGCAAATTGCCCGACATGGTGGCGACTACGCCAGCGGTATTCATACCATTAACTAGACTATCCACGACATTTCGCACAACTGTTGTATCTACGCCAGAAGATTTGGCCAGGTATACTTCCACTGTTTTGCTTAATCCATCCGCTTCCCCGTGGTTCGAGAACCCTTCAGGAATATAGATAAACGCATCTGCTTCTTCGTTATTTAGGATCTCTCGTCCCTCATCAAGAGAAAGCACCTGATTGAATTCTGCTAGTGAGCTAATTTCTTCCGCACCGATCATAGAACTAATGAACATTTCACCAAGTTGACCAGAATCTTCATTGCTATAAACAACCTTTACTTTATCTAGAGAGGTGACATTAAATTGGTCTTTAAACGCAGTGCCTAATATTAAAATAATCAACAAAAAACTGAGCAATCTAATAAAAATCGGTTTCGGGTCAATCAAGATCCGCTTTGCCGAATAAAAAATTTGAGTGATTATATTCATCGTTTCACCACCGTCTCGGATTAGTCTCTCAGTTTTTTACCAGTCAACTGCAAGAATACCGTTTCCAGATTCGGTTTTTCCAGCGTCATGGTCTTAATTTTAAACTCTTTCCGGATCAGATTTTCCAAAATCCCCGTAACAAACTGCTCATCTTTTTCCAAATGAATGTCGAGTACTCCGTTTATGTTGTTGCAGGCAGTGACGCCTTCCGACTCTTTTATCACTGAAACGGCTGCGTCCGTATTCGATGCAAGCTCCAGACTTAAGCGATTTCCCGTTGAAATAGAATCAATCAGCTCATCTATGCTTCCTAGTGCGATTACTTTTCCGAAATCCATAATGGCAACTCGTTCGCAGATGGCCTCGATCTCTTCCATGTAATGTGTTGTATAGATGATGGTCATCCCATTTTGATTCATAATTTTAATCGATTCTAGAATATTGTTACGTGATTGGGGATCTACTCCGACCGTTGGTTCATCCATAAAAAGAATACGCGGCTTATGTACAATCGCACAAGCGATGTTCAGACGTCTCTTCATACCACCCGAAAAAGTCTTAGTAATACCTTTTTTTCTGTCCCATAGTCCAGTAAACTCAAGTGCTTCCTGCACGGATGTATGTAACTCTTTGCCCCGCAATCCATACAACTTACCCCAGTACGTTACATTATCGATGGCGCTCAAGGTTTCAAAAAAAGCTAAGTCCTGCGGCACATATCCGACAGATCGTTTGATTTCTCTAGCATGCTTGGAAAAATCCTTACCAAACATCTTCACTGTGCCATCGTTGACTTTTAACAAGCCCAGCAATGTATTCATCGTTGTTGATTTTCCTGCACCGTTGGGACCCAGCAGTCCAAATATTTCACCTTCATTAATACTCAAATCAACACCGTCTACAGCTGTGTAATCTTTGTACCTTTTTACCAGACCCGTTACTTCTATGATCATCCTAATTCCCTCCTCAAACGTTTTCAGTGCGTGATTGATAATATCTACAACATACAGGGATTTTCAGTGATAAAAGAGTGTTCTCCATCATTTCCTTAATTTCACACTGCTTGTATCCTGAACCTCCCATTCATATCAAAACAATTACGCATACGTACGACTTTGTTCATCATTTCTAATTCATAACATGGATATGTGAATCCATAAAGAGCTTGCGCGAGTACCCCATTCGTCATAGAGGGGACACTCGCGCATTTTCTATTACCATTATGAATTCTTAAATCTGATATAAGAAATTTGGTTAATTCGATATCGTCTTAGTATTATGTACTATACTTAGAGTCATTTTGATTAATGCTCATGCTGTAGCATTATAACACAAGAATATACAGAGGATAGAATTCGAATGTGAAATAACAAAAATAACCTCAGAATATTTTCTTGTGTTATAAACCTAAAGATTAAATGTAGTATTTTTTTACAATGGTATTGATTTAGAATTGAATGTAGTTTTTTCTTTTAGGGAAGTGGATTTGATGGATATGTGAGAAGTAATTAAGTACAGTTATATTTAACTATTATGAAATATTCATATGGTGTGTTTTTCATATATAAGCATAAAAAAAGCCTTATAGATAAGTTGAGAGACTAGAAAAAATATTAATAACATCTATCATCCAATAATCTGCTGGCTGTTCTAACCTACTTGTTTTTTTTGCGCAGCAACTAAGATGGCTACCTTCTTTTCTTCCTCTGTCAGATCGTAATGCCTAGCTTGTTCCGTGTTTTACAACTGTTAAGAATCTTCGAATACAACACTAGCTGAAAAAGAACAACTCAAATAGTTCATTACTTACTCTCTTGTAAATGTAGAAATAATAAAAACCCCTTCGCTTTCGCGAAGAGGTTTACGAATGAAGCGGGTGATGGGAATCGAACCCACGCTATCAGCTTGGAAGGCTGAAGTTCTACCATTGAACTACACCCGCGTATAAATATCGGGATGACACGATTTGAACATGCGACCCCCTGGTCCCAAACCAGGTGCTCTACCAAGCTGAGCTACATCCCGATATATAAATGCCGGTGAAGGGACTCGAACCTCCACGGTTTCCCTCACGATTTTGAGTCGCGCGCGTCTGCCAATTCCGCCACACCGGCTTGTTGCTTATTTCTTATTTAAAAATATAATGGCGCGCCCTGAGAGATTCGAACTCCCGGCCTTTTGATTCGTAGTCAAACGCTCTATCCAGCTGAGCTAAGGGCGCAAAAAATATAAAAGCGGACGACGGGAATCGAACCCGCGACCCTCGCCTTGGCAAGGCGATGCTCTACCGCTGAGCCACGTCCGCAATTAAAGGATGCGCGTGAAGGGACTCGAACCCCCACGTCAAAGACGCTAGATCCTAAGTCTAGTGCGTCTGCCAATTCCGCCACACGCGCATATAAATGATGGTGAGCCATGAAGGGCTCGAACCTTCGACACCCTGATTAAAAGTCAGGTGCTCTACCAACTGAGCTAATGGCTCGTACTAAAAAATGGCTGGGGATATAGGATTTGAACCTATGCATGACGGAGTCAAAGTCCGTTGCCTTACCGCTTGGCTAATCCCCAACAGCGATAAGTTGTATAAATGGGGCGATCGATGGGACTTGAACCCACGAATGCCGGAGCCACAGACCGGTGCGTTAACCCCTTCGCCACGACCGCCATAATATTCTTTATCATGATACTAAAATTGTAAAAATGGCAGGGGCAAAGAGGAATTGAACCCACACCAACGGTTTTGGAGACCGTTGTTCTACCTTTAAACTATGCCCCTAAAAACTGGTGGAGGATGATGGATTCGAACCACCGAACCCGTAAGGGAGCAGATTTACAGTCTGATGCGTTTGGCCACTTCGCTAATCCTCCATATGAAACTGGTGCCGGCGAGAGGACTTGAACCCCCAACCTACTGATTACAAGTCAGTTGCTCTACCAGTTGAGCTACACCGGCTAACTGTTTTAATTATAACATACTCCATATGATTGGAGCTAGGAAAAAGTGGTTGAATTGACAGAGTTACAAACCACAATATCTTGCATGACAGGCACAAATATTGCTTCTACCACATTTCCAAGTACTACAATTGCGGGGGCAGGATTTGAACCTGCGACCTTCGGGTTATGAGCCCGACGAGCTACCGAGCCGCTCCACCCCGCGATATTTGATATGGTGGAGATTGAGGGGATCGAACCCCCGACCCTCTGCTTGTAAGGCAGATGCTCTCCCAGCTGAGCTAAATCTCCATATAAAGTGACCCGTAGGGGATTCGAACCCCTGTTACCTCCGTGAAAGGGAGGTGTCTTAACCCCTTGACCAACGGGCCGCTGGCTCCCCGAACAGGACTCGAACCTGTGACAACTCGATTAACAGTCGAGTGCTCTACCAACTGAGCTATCAGGGAATATTGGTGGAGCCAAGCGGGATCGAACCGCTGACCTCCTGCGTGCAAGGCAGGCGCTCTCCCAGCTGAGCTATGGCCCCTAATCGTTAAATAAGTAATTCAGCAAAAAATAACCCAAAAGGGTATTCGCTTGGCGGCGTCCTACTCTCCCAGGACCCTGCGGTCCAAGTACCATCGGCGCTGGAGGGCTTAACGGTCGTGTTCGGGATGGGTACGTGTGGAACCCCTCCGCTATCGCCACCAAACATGATTTTTGCGCTGTGATATCTTCAGTGAATACTCACCAGCAAAATATCAGACCTTAGAAAGGACATGCGACTTAAAAATCTTCAGAAAATCCATTCGCTCTTCGCGTTTACTTGGGTTCAACATGGAAGTGTGAATCAAGAAACAAGCGTCAGGTTCTCCTCAAGGATTTGCTCCCTGAAAACTAGATACGAAACGTTTTTTTACGATTTATAGCATATGCTTTCGAAGTAGCTTTCCTTCAGAAAGCTTTTAGGATAAGCCCTCGACCGATTAGTACTGGTCAGCTCCATGCATTCTTTGCACTTCCACCTCCAGCCTATCTACCTCGTCGTCTTCAAGGGGTCTTACTAATTGGGAAATCTCATCTTGAGGTGGGCTTCGCGCTTAGATGCTTTCAGCGCTTATCCCTTCCATACATAGCTACCCAGCGATGCTCCTGGCGGAACAACTGGTACACCAGCGGTATGTCCATCCCGGTCCTCTCGTACTAAGGACAGCTCCTCTCAAATTTCCTACGCCCACGACAGATAGGGACCGAACTGTCTCACGACGTTCTGAACCCAGCTCGCGTACCGCTTTAATGGGCGAACAGCCCAACCCTTGGGACCTACTTCAGCCCCAGGATGCGATGAGCCGACATCGAGGTGCCAAACCTCCCCGTCGATGTGGACTCTTGGGGGAGATAAGCCTGTTATCCCCAGGGTAGCTTTTATCCGTTGAGCGATGGCCCTTCCATGCGGTACCACCGGATCACTAAGCCCGACTTTCGTCCCTGCTCGACTTGTAGGTCTCGCAGTCAAGCTCCCTTGTGCCTTTACACTCTGCGAATGATTTCCAACCATTCTGAGGGAACCTTTGGGCGCCTCCGTTACTCTTTAGGAGGCGACCGCCCCAGTCAAACTGCCCACCTGACACTGTCCTCGCACCGGATCACGGTACCAAGTTAGAACCTAGATACGATCAGAGTGGTATCCCAACGTTGCCTCCACACAAGCTGGCGCTCATGCTTCTTAGGCTCCCACCTATCCTGTACAGATCGTACCCAAATCCAATATCAAGGCGCAGTAAAGCTCCATGGGGTCTTTCCGTCTTGTCGCGGGTAACCTGCATCTTCACAGGTATTAAAATTTCACCGGATCTCTCGTTGAGACAGCGCCCAAGTCGTTACGCCATTCGTGCGGGTCAGAATTTACCTGACAAGGAATTTCGCTACCTTAGGACCGTTATAGTTACGGCCGCCGTTTACTGGGGCTTCGGTTCATAGCTTCGGATTACTCCCTAACCACTCCCCTTAACCTTCCAGCACCGGGCAGGCGTCAGCCCGTATACTTCGCCTTGCGGCTTCGCACAGACCTGTGTTTTTGCTAAACAGTCGCTTGGGCCTTTTCACTGCGACCCCCTCGTGCTATTCACACTACCGGGGTACCCCTTCTCCCGAAGTTACGGGGTCATTTTGCCGAGTTCCTTAACGAGAGTTCTTCCGCGCGCCTTAGAATTCTCTTCTCACCTACCTGTGTCGGTTTACGGTACGGGCACCTTCATCTGGCTAGAGGCTTTTCTTGGCAGTCTGAGATCATGACCTTCGCTACTGTAATTTTCACTCCCCATCACAGCCCAGCCTTACGATGTGCGGATTTGCCTACACATCAGCCTCACTGCTTGGACAGACATCCATCAGTCTGCGTCACTACCCTACTGCGTCCCCCCATCGCTCGTAACGATTTACGGTGGTACAGGAATTTCGACCTGTTGTCCTTCGACTACGCCTTTCGGCCTCGCCTTAGGTCCCGACTTACCCTGAGCGGACGAGCCTTCCTCAGGAACCCTTAGGTTTTCGGCGGATCAGATTCTCACTGATCTTTTCGTTACTCATACCGGCATTCTCACTTGTATGCAGTCCAGCAGTCCTTCCGGTCTACCTTCAACCCGGCATACAACGCTCCCCTACCCCTGAATCGACTTCACTCCGCCTTCGAAGTGTGTCTATCCCCTAAGAGCATTGAGTCATCCTTCATTTCAGAAGAAGTCTGACAAAAATGTTCATTCAGTTTCCACTACCTCAAAGAAGCAGTGAAGTCGATTCAAGCCATAGCTTCGGTGGTGTGTTTAGCCCCGTTACATTTTCGGCGCAGAGTCACTCGACCAGTGAGCTATTACGCACTCTTTAAATGGTGGTCGCTTCTAAGCCAACATCCTGGTTGTCTGTGCAACTCCACATCCTTTCCCACTTAACACACTTGGGGACCTTAGCTGATGGTCTGGGCTGTTTC
>NZ_CBCOOM010000001.1:1560000-3365000 GCF_965111595.1 Paenibacillus sp. Marseille-Q7038
CCTTCCTCAATACCATACATATCCTCGATATGCAGTGTTCTTGCGCTGTTTTTGGTAATAAGATCAATGGAATTCACGATTTGATCGTAACCTAGCAACTGCGAAGCATGGATACCCATATGCAGTACCTGAAGCATGTTGCCCGTTCCGAGCGGATACCATGGATCGAAGATATCATCGTGTCCGAAGCACACATTTAGACCGGCTTCCTGCAGCTCTTTCACACGAGTTAGCCCTCTTCTTTTCGGGTACGTGTCAAAACGTCCCTGCAAGTGGATGTTAACTAGCGGATTGGAGACAAAGTTCAGGTCCGCCATCTTCAGCAATCTAAACAATTTGTACGTATAAGCATCATTGTATGATCCCATCGCTGTCGTATGGCTTGCTGTCGTGCGGGAACCTAGCCCGCGTTCGTATGCTTCTTTGGCTACAACTTCCAAGAAACGGGATTGCTCGTCATCGATTTCATCGCAGTGAATGTCAATGAGACGATCATATTTTTCTGCGAGGTCAAAAGCAACCTTCATCGAATCGACGCCATATTCTCTCGTGAATTCGAAGTGAGGAATACCGCCGACCACGTCAACACCCATTTTCAGCGCCTCTTCCATGAGTTCCACACCATTCGGGTAAGAATGAATGCCTTCCTGTGGAAAAGCGACAAGCTGGATGTCAACGTATGGTGACATCTCTTCTTTCACTTCAAGCATCGCTTTCACTGCAGTCAAACTAGGATCGGTCACGTCTACATGCGTCCGTACATGCTGAATACCTTGTGCGATCTGCCACTTCAGTGCCGTTTTGGAACGTGTTTTGACGTCTTCATGGGTCAGGAATGCCTTACGTTCAGACCAGCGCTGGATGCCTTCGAACAATGTTCCACTCAAATTCCATTCCGGCTCGCCTGCTGTTAATGTTGTATCCAGATGAATATGAGGTTCAATGAATGGAGGCAGCACAAGAGCGCCGTTTACATCAAATACTTCCTCATTCGTTGTTACTTCCGAAGATTGCTTGATTTGCTCAAACTTTCCGTCTTTCACGACGATATTCCATAAACCTTCTTTACCCCGCAATTTTGCGTTCTGTATAATCATTTAAATTCCCCATTTCTTTGGATTCTTTCACAGGAACGATCACCATTAACACGATGTAGGCTGCCGCCGTACCAATCAGTGCATTGAGTGGCGTAATTCCCGGAGCTAGTTGAGCGAATGCAACTCCAATAGCCCAAGCCATCATCGCTACCCAGTTTACATTTTTGAATGTCATTTCGGCAAACGGTCTATAGTTTCTACGCTTCACAACAAAGTAGTCCGCGATGATGATAGCACCGATCGACGGAATCGCTGCGCCGAGCACATTCAGGAAACCAACAAAATTGTTATACATCCACATGGCAAATACAGTACCCACAATCCCGTTTACAATAACGAAGAACTTTTTCGAAATTTTAGTGATATTTGCAAAGCCTAAGCCGGAAGCGTAAAGGGCATTATCGTTCGTTGTCCAAATATTTAATCCCAGAACGATAATCGCAGGAACGATTAGTCCTTGCAGGAACATAACCTCCGAGATATCGGCCAGGTTATATGCCATTGCGCCGACTGCTCCGAACAGGAACATGAGCGAGTTACCTAAGAAGAACGAAATAACCGTAGCGGTAACTGCCTGTTTAGATGTTTGAGAATAACGTGCAAAATCTGGCGTCAACGTACCGCCGCTAATAAATGATCCAATACAAATCGTCAATGCCGCTGCCACGGTAATCGACTCTGTTGGCATGTAATCTAACAAACCTTGAAAACCGCCTAGTGTGTTTACTCCTTCAAATACGGAGTAACCGCCAAGAATGGCAATAGCGGGAACTGCAATATACCCAAGAATAACGAGTGACTTGATGCCGAAAATGGCTGTTGCTGTCATTGCTAAACCAAATATGAAAATCAAGAGATACACGTTCCAATCCATTGCTTTAGCGACTGGAACCGCGAACATCGCAACGCCGACACCAAACCATCCAACCTGTGTAAAGCCGAGCAGGAACGAAGGCAGATATGACCCTTTCCCACCAAACGAATATTTTGCTAACAAATGTGTGGAAAGACCTGTTTTAGCAGCAATGTGAGCCAGTGCTCCAGTATAGATGCCAAGAACTAAATTACCCCCAAGCACGATCCCAATGAACTGCATGAAAGTCAAACTAACTCCGAGCGTTCCCCCTGCCAGCATACTTGCAGAAAAGAAAGTGAACGCCAGCATAACTGAAAACGTCTTTCTAAAATTGTTTCTGTGCGTTTTCGGCACCTCTTGCCATGAAAACTCTTGATCTTGTTTACTCATCAGAATACCTCCAGGTTAAAGTCTCCTGATACCAAAAAAGCAGAAAAAAAGAGGCTACTTGTCAAGTCTCAAACTGACAAGTAGCCTCTTTTTCACATCATAATCCGCGCGAAGACACAGAGCATCCCATGACGGACTATGCCCAAAATCTCGCGTGATTATAAAATCCGCTGCCCTTGTCAGCCTCTCTGGACTGAATTAAAGGTACCAGTATTCAATTACAATCTATTATTTTAAAAAAGTATTCGTTTGTCAATGGTATCATTATCCATTAAATAATAACGGATTAATGTCTTCGATTAGCCACATAGTAAATAAGTGGACAGACTGGAGTGAGGAATGAAATTTACTCGTTATTAGATGAAGTGAAAATATCGACTGTTAAACGTCTCAGTAAAAGAGATCTCTAATCTTTTTTTACATAAAGCTCGTTCCAGGAGCAAAGAAAAGAGGCTCACACTGATTCGGAGAGCCTCTTTGGTAAAATTTGTTCGTTAACGTGAGAAAACGATTTTTACATAAAATAACTGCTTCACTTTATATTATAATCTGGCTAATAATCCACAGGAAGTAAAACCTGCTCCAACCGACCACATTATGTAGAGATCACCTTGCTTTAGCTTACCCTCTTCAATTGCATGATATAAAGCAAGAAATGGACTTGTTGTTCCCGTATAAGCATATTTGTCACCTACGTAAGTGAACTTTGATGCTTCCTCTTCTAATGATTCTTTTAAGTAATTAATCTTAGTCGAAAATAGCTGAGTCATTAAATAATGAGAAATGCTATCTTTGGTAAGACCATTATCTTTTAATAGATCATTTATTAAAGCGGGTGCCGTAGAGAACATGATATCGACTTTGTAGGAATCGGACACCCTTGTCTGGTTTATTTTTGAATTCTTAAATCCATGCTCAGGTAATACCAAATCTTCTGGTCTCTCAGAATGGGTGTAATAAGAAGAGTCAATTAAACCATAACCATCTTCTTCTACTCTTTCTAAAAGAATAGCACAGGCTGCGTCTCCGCTTAGGCCTTTATGTACCAAGTTTTCAGGTTTATAGAAGCTGCCAACTTGCTCAGATCCAACGATAAGCGCGTACTTCATTTTCGGATTATGTACCATTGCTCTACTTACTTGATCATAAGACACAACCATACCTGTGCAATTTGCATTCTGATCATAGATCGCACAACTGTGTTTACCACCAATTGCTTTATGAACAAAAGATGCATCGGTAGGAATATTATACTCGTGAGTACCAGACGATATGGTTATAAGGTCAATTTCATCACCACTTATATCTGCAGCTTGCAATACTTTTTTAGCAGCTTCAATTGCCATAGTAAGGGTATTTTCTTTCTCATCAGCTAGATATCTTTTATCTCTCCCTAAATGAGCCCACATGCCTAAAAGTTTCTCTTTATTTGGCGAAGAAGAAGCCATTTCTTCATTCGTATATGATTTTTCTGGATGATACACTGAAATCTGTTTTACTCTAACACTGGGCAAACAAAACACACTCCTTATATTCCTAGAATTGCTTTAGCTTCTTCCGTTGTTTTTACAAATTCACCTGTAAAACCTTCTACTTTTTTAGCAGTGTTGTGAAGCTGAATGTTAACAATTGTTTTCTTAGCTTCTACCATAATGCACCGTCCAAATTTAGAGTAGATTTCATAACACTCTGCTAAAACAGGTAGAATCTCTTGTTTAAATACAGCTAAGTTTGTAGAATCAATAACGATCGTTTGATTAGCAATCTGTGGTCCCAAAGTAGCTTTCAAATCAGCAACCTTTTGATTAGTTATCTCTAAGCTAGCGAACCCATTTAGATCTACCCAAATAATATTACCTTCATTATAAAACTTTGTAGTTGCTTCCATTTTTAGCATCTCCTTTTGAATTGTTTTCTTATACGAGATATTACTGACGAGCTTTTCTTAGTCCATCTCCTTTAAAAAGAGAACTTTTTTGTGAAGCCAATCATTAATTATCTTCTCGCTATAGCACTCCTCCTTTTTTAATATTTGGTCGCACAAAATGATTTATCGGCATTTTTTAGCTTAAAGTGAAGATATTGTATTTAAAATAATGATTATGAAGTTTACATACTCATACAAATAAAGATCTATTTTATTTTTCAATACTAAAAAAACTAGGCTCAAGTTACAGACGAAAACATTATATTTTTATATATTCTGTCCACTGCTTATACAGTTCAGGCTTGGTACACTGAAAGATCCCTTCAAAATCACGAGGGTTACGGATGGCTTTATTTAAAGCATCTATACCGTATCGATTCAGTACAAATTCCACCATCATATAGGAAAACTGAAATCCTTTCATTGTTTCAAAGTCCCATGTATCATTATCTAAATCATCAAAAGAAGGTATCGCTAGATTACGAATCATATCTTCCGTAGAACTTTTAATAAAGTCTTGCGTCATCAGTTTGGCTTCGTATTCCGCCTATTCCCAGCCTTATCCATTTCGGAGTAGAAGGATTAATGTCTTCGATCAGCCACATGGTAAATAAGTGGACAGCCCCTTTTAGAATAGATTCGTAGGTATGTTCAGGAGCTGGGTTTAGTGGAGAGACTAATTTTTGTTGATGGTCCGTAGTTTGAAATAACTTGATTACACTACTTAAACTTAGCAAAAAAACAGCCGGTCGTTTGATCGGCTGCTTCCTTGTTCTTATTAAATTAACGTTGTCTATTAGCTTCTTGTTATTATCAGATTGAATCGTTCCCATTGGTTTTGTATCTATTCAATAATCTCTGTATGGAAGCAACGCTTCATATGGTTGATCATTGTTTCTCCAAGATCCGTAAATGTTGCTACTCCTCGTTTATGAATGCAGGTTTTGAATCCTTCTGCATCAGCCCCTGCAACAGTTAGAAAGTCGCAAATATCCGTTGTCACCCCTACAGTATGGACCTTTTCTACTCCCAAACCTCGTAGCGTTTCAGCTAAATCCGTTTTAAAAAATGCATTATAGTTCGTTTTAGGCGAATAAAAGACATTTTCATGATGTTGATTCTCTTGAAACCAATCATATAAATCTCCGTACAATTGTTGCCCTTCTGTACCTTCAATATTATGTGGTGGCCATAATTTAAAATGCGGATCATTTGGTTGATGTGCATCCATTGAAACGACAACTACATTTCCTTCTGCTAAAAAACTTGATGCCAAGTCCCTAATATAAGGCACTATTTTTTGTGCTGGCTTACCCACCGTTAATGTTCCATGATCAGCTACAAAATCATTACTCATATCAACAATCACTAAAGCTTCTGCTGCCATTTTAAATCAACTCCAACTTTTTTATTTAGAAACTGTCATCATTCTTTTCTTTCAATCTTTATAACTTGTTTTAATGTCTCGATATAAATTGTGTTTCAGAATGTACTGATAACAAGTTTCAGGTAGTAAGTACCTTGGTTCGCCACCTAGTGCAAATTCTTGACGAATGTAGCTTGAACTGATTTCCATTGCTAACCCTTTATCAATCAAATGAAATCGCGAACCGTCATCGTAATTTCGCAGAAATGGACTTTTTGAAATTACTTTTGTCATGTCAATACCATCTCTAGCCATTACGATAAATTTGTTTGAGTCGATTAATTTCTCTCGATGACGCCACCGTTGATAGACGGGAACATCTTGATTATCGATATCACGTAACACGTCCGCTCCCATAATGAAAAAAACTTCATCGTTTGGAAATGTAGATCTGAAATACTCCATAGTATAATACGTATACTGTTTCCCAATTCCTGCACGCAAGGAAATTTCATAATCATCTGCCACAAATATCGGATTATCTTGAATGGCAAGTGAAATCATATTCCAACGATGTTCATCGTCCGTCTGCAATTGTTTGTCCATCCGATTACTAGCAGTGGGGAGAAAAATCACTTTGTCTAATTTTGCTCTGTGAGCAACAGTAGAAGCTGTCCATAAATGAACATTCGTGATCGGATCAAACGAAGAACCATAAATACCAATCTTCATGCAATAATCTCCTTTAGAATGAGACCTTATTGAATGAATCTATTTCGATTCATTCTTTCTCATCACAGCATCTTTTAATACCATCGCAATATCCTCTTTAATCGCAAGTCCTTTTTCTTCTATCTCCTGAGGAACGATTGCATCTTTCGGATTTATGGTAATGTAGTAGGCATTTGGAAAAGTATAAGTCATATTCCAGAACGGCTCTTTAATAAACATCGGGGTCATGGTTCCAACACCCAATTCCAGAAAAAGAATCTTTTTATCTTTGTTTTTGATAAGATATTGATTGTATTTTATTAATTCTTTTCTGTAGGAGCTTCCTTCCAGAAATACATAAGATCGCACCCATGGTTCCATTTCTTTTCCGCATGTCGGACATGTTGGAATTAACTCTGTTGGAATTCTGGTTCCTTCTATGTTTGCATACATGTTCTCAACTTGCTCTTTATTGTAATAGACATAATCATGACAACGGGAGCTACATTGAAAATATCGCCAATCTCCTTGAATTGGAGATACCTTCTCTTCAGGAAAAACCCTGGAAAACTGTGTGTCTTGATTCGTTGTAACAATGAAATAATCTTTATCTTGAAGTAATTTCAATAAATCAAGATAGGTTTGACCGACTTCGGTATCATTTACAAACTTAATTAATGTAGCAATATATGCCCATCGTTCTTCACTAGTAGAATAACGGTGATAAAAACCATGAAATATACTTTCAACACCATATTTCTCAGCGAATTTCCCGAAGTGTTTCAGGAATGTTTCGTTAGTCTCATACCAGTTATGTCCGTTTGCAGCAGACATCCCCGCAGCGCCACCCACTACAATCGCGTCCGCTTCTTTTATTTTTTGTAGTAATGTATTTATTTGTTCTTGATATTGTTGCGATAACATATTTTATTTGTCCTCCGTAATCATTTTCCACGGTTACCTCATTACAAGCATATTATATAGGTGGTATACATCCCGAGACAAGTATGTACTTTTTAGAAATATACTATCTTTAAAGATAGTGTAAATACAAAATGTTAGATAAGATGTGAAGAAGAACTCCTCATATCCAGATCCATAACTTTCGTTCTATCGTATTATCATGAGTTGACAATGTCTCGTTAGCAAAAAAAAGCATCCTGTATATATACAGGATGCTTCAGACTGTAGACCAACTAGCTTAAACTAGTTTTCCTATAGCCTTTTTTATGAAATTTAGTTATAGCCATTAGTTTTGAATGTTACGCTCTTTCTTTCCGTACAACAGATAATAAAACCAAAGCGTGGCTAATATAATGAATCCGAGTATTACATACAAACCATCATAACCTGTCACTGGGATGAGTAATCCAAGAATAGATGGGCCAAAACCATTTCCTAAATCATAAAATATAAAGAAAGTTGCAGTTGCTAAGCCAACTCGGTGGGGTTCAGCTAGACTGATTGCTATAGCTTGAGAAATGGAAGAAATATTACCAAACCCAAGAGCTACTAAAGCTCCTGCCAATAACAATATAGCACTGCTAGAAGCAGATCCTAAGAAGATCATTCCTGCTCCATAAATAATAAGAGCGGGGTATATGATAATGTTTGCTCCTTTTTTGTCCATCAATCGTCCTGTAAAAGGTCTTGATATCAATACAAAAACAGTATAGATCATAAAGAAGAAACTTGCTGCTTCTATTAATCCTAATTCCAAAGCATACACATTCAAATAAGAAACGATGCCCGAAAAACAAAATGCCATTATAAACATGATAATTCCGATCGGTATCGCTTTTGGCTCAATAAAGTCAGAGATTTTCAATCCTTTATCTTTCTTTATCGTTGCCTTATTCGTTACAGAAAACTTCACAAATATCCCGATGACTACATTTATAATTCCTAGGATCAGTGAAAAAGTGAAAATCATAGTAAAGTTAGCGTTTTGACTCATATTTAAACCAATAAATGGACCAATACCCGTGGCCAGTGCGGTACTGATTGCAAAGTAACTGATCCCTTCCCCTTTTCGTGAAGTAGGAAGGTTAAGAACGACAACTGTACTTACAACCGTAGTTATTATACCTAATGTGATCCCGTTCAAAAAACGACTTAAGATAAGAAAACCAATGTTAAAATGAACAAAGTAAAGTAATGTTGTTAAAATGAAAAAAAGTAACGAGGTCATCAAGATTTTTTTGGTTTGTATAAGACGTCCTGTAAATAAACGTCCTAATAATGAACCAATAATAAAGATCCCTGCTATGATTCCCGCCTCGCCAGTAGATGCATTAAATTCTTGAATTGAATATAGCGTAATCGTCGCATTTAATAAAAAGAAAATTAATGTCATAAAAAAATTGATTAACGAAAGAATAATAAAATTTTTCGTCCATAGTTTTGTATTAATCTGACTCATGGTTGTTCTCCTGCCTATCTTATGAATTCGGTAAATAAATAGATCCTTGATTTCACAAATAACTCGAGACCCTTGAAGGGGCTCGAGTTATTTGGTCATTTGTCTCCATAACGACTCATGATTCTTCCGTCGTCGTAGATTTTAAAAAGTGTACGATTCTCCGTCTTCAGGAACGAATAAACGGGAGGAAAATCCTTTTTCTTCTCCAAAACGTCTTAGCTCTTCTCTAGATAAAGTCCAGTGATTAACGCCTTCCATATGGACTGCGATAATTTTGGCGTCGGGGGATTCATTATGCACTTCATATACATCCTCTTTGCCCATGATAAGTAAGCCCATATCGTTCCAAGCATTGCCGCCAGCATTCACAATGATAATCTCAGGATTGTGGGTATTGATTTCTTTTTGGACACCTTCATACCATACTGTATCTCCAGCTATGTATAATGGCTTCTCGTTGGCATGTTTGAATACAACACCACATACCTGCCCCATCCTTTTTAACAGCTCTTCCCCTCTACCATGCTCGCCTTGTGTTTTAATTAATTGAATACCTTCAAAAATCGTATCTTCAGCAAGGATTTCTATTTGCTCGAAACCGTCATTTTTAACTTTTTCAGCATCTTCTTCGTTTTGAACAAAAACTTTAATTCCTTTAGGAAGCACTTCTTTTGCTATATCATCGTAGTGATCTAGATGCAAATGAGTCAGTATTACCGCATCGATATCTTTGATGATATCGTTAACTGACATCGGCAAATCTCTTATAGGATTTCTGATGTCCTCTCTGATTCCTGCAAAAAATGGAGGATACAGACCTTTCTCCGCAAGAACGGGATCGACTAAGAATTTTTTGTCTGCGTAATGGACAATGATTGTCGCATTTCGAATTTGTTGAATGAGCATATGAAAGAAAAATCTCCTTTTGTTATCTGTTTTGTTTCGCAACAGGGTTAAGTTTATACTAGAAGCTATGATTAATTACACAGTATAAATAAAGTATATTGTCCTTTTTACTTTATTTTTTAAAGGAGATGCGCTTGATTGGATCAAACAGACAAACGAATTATGGAAGAACTGACTCTAAATAGCCGAATTACAATGAAAGAATTAGGAGAAAGAGTTCACCTCACTGGTGCGGCAGCAGCAGCCCGTGTAGAGAAACTAGAGGATAATGGAGTTATTGAAGGGTACAGCATTAAGGTCAATCATATAAAATTAGGTTGCTATACGTATGCATTTCTTAATATCTACATCGAAAGTACACACCATCAACCATATCTCTCGTTCATTCAAGAAAAAAAGGATCACATCCTCAATAACTATAGAATAAGCAGTGATGCTTGCTATTTGTTAGAATGCAGGTTTACAAGTAACGAAGCATTAAACCAATTTTTATTAGAGTTAAACAATTATGCGAACTACAAATTATCCATTGTGATTGATAAAACCTTGTAGGCAACAACCTGAACAGCGTTTTTAGAACAAGATTATATTATTTGAATCATCTGACCTTATAAAAAAAGGAAGCCACATTGCACCAGGTGGCTTCCTTATTATTTTATTGATCACCTTTCTTGGATTAAACGGATGTAGCTTTGTCCAATCAAAGCCACTTTATTTAAAATATGATAGATTAAGGGGGGATTACTATGTCCATTTTTTCTACAGGGGTTATTGAAAATCGTAATCGTGAGGTTACTAATATTTCTGTCAGCATTTCCAATGAATCAACTGTCAATGCCAATGTTCAAGTTGCGGTATACTTCGTTCCAGCGATGGGGGTCAGCTCTGCTACGGTCTACTTTTTGAACGAATTTAGCTTAAATCCATTTAATACACCAGGTTCTATTCTTACCTTTGATAATATATATGCGAACTTTGATCAATTTGGAGTCCGTCTAATAACAGGACTTGAAGGGGCAGAAAACGTCGCGGTTACCGTAACGGGATTAGATAATTCGGCAAATCAAATTTTCGAGATTTTCCCTGGTGAAGTACTGGGTCCTCAAGGTCCGCCTGGCTCAATATGCTCTGATCCTTTACCCACAGCAACTCAGATTGTTTATGTAAATAAAGCAGGTAATGATGCAACTGCCGATGGAAGTAAATGCAAACCATTTCTCACGGTAACAGCAGCGATGGCCTCTATTCTAGATGCCTCTCCAACGAAACGGTATGCGATCTCCATTGGACCCGGTCAGTATATAGAGTCATTAATCCATCTTAAAGCAAATGTACAATTGGTCGGAACCAGTACACTGCTCACCCGTTTATCCATCCCCTTCGATATAAATGATCCTTCTTGGTTTGAGACCGGCTTTATAAATGATAACCGTTCGGGGTTTGTGGACCTGACTTTGTTAACGGCTCCTCTAAATTTTAATTTCGTAACTGCCAGCAGCTTCAGCGGCAAATTATTTTTTGTTAGTGTGAATTTAACCCCTGCTCCCACCTTCACCGCACTAACGACTTCCGTTAATCAAGTGAATATCCGTGATTCCATGTTATCGTCCGGTTACATTCAAAATGGGATTAATATGAGCCTTTTCTCTTCCTTCGTTTCTAGTGGAAATATCGTTATCAATTCACAAGCTACTACGGATACCCAAGTCAATCTAGTAGGCGGAGGAATAAATGGTAATATCATTGTTAATGTTCAATCCGGTCATATTCCCATAGATCCTTTGAATATAACGAGTTTTTCTATAACGGAAAATATCTTTAACCCTTTCCCTAACTCCGGGAGATTAATTGTAAATGGTATGAATAACGTCAGCACGAGGTTAAGAGCGACGGTAGATTCGATACCTATTCGATCTCGAGTGTCACTTACTGGAACGTCTACAACTTTGATTCGTGTTGATGATGCGTTTGGATTAGCCTATACACCTGCAAACCCTACAGATTGGACAGACCCTGATCCCACTACAGTGCAAGAAGCTTTAGATCGGATTGCTGCAAGTATTGGTCCTGTGTAGTTGCGTGTTGTTTCTTCATTATCATTGTCCGTCCCGAAAGGTTGTTTGCTGGCATAGACCTCGTTGAACAATATTCCCTATTCGTATATTTAAAAAGAAAACAAAAGACATATCTCCTGTACTCGACAGAAAATATGTCTTTTCATCTTTATAAACCGTATCTTTTCTTCTCATCACCAACCGTAGTTTTATCCGTATGACCATTATATAAAACAACGTCATCTGGTAAGGATAGGATCAAATTCAAACTTTTCATCAGGTTCTGTTCATTTCCACCTTCGTATTGAGTAGATCCAATATTACCTTTAAAGATGGTATCACCAACAAACGCTACTTTATCCCGTGGATTATAATACATAACTTGATCCATTGCATGACCGGGTGTATGTGTCATCGTTACTTTAAAATCTGAATTAGCCGTTAATTCAAACGTCTCACCTGATTTTACGTAATTCACATCATCAACAATGATATGTCGATTGCATAAAGCTGATAAATTCATTCTCGCATTTTGCACATATTTATGCCCGAGTTCGTGCATGTAAACAGGAATATTCAATTCATCTCTAATTTTATCGACTGCACCAATGTGATCAAAATGTCCATGTGTTAGTAGTATTTTTTCAATATGATAATCATTGGATTTGATCACACGCAATATTCTTTCGGCCTCAGCACCGGGATCAAATAAAAATCCATGTTTCGTTTCCTGATCTATATATAAAAATGCATTTGTAGAAAATACATCTTTTACTGTTATTTGATGTACGATGCTTTGATTGTTAATAGCATCCATCGATACCACAGCTCATTCCTGATACATCATTGTTCTGAATATCGTCTTGAATTGCTTCTTTTAGGGCCATTTTAAATGTTTCTACATTCTGAGCACCATTCAAAGTAAATTTTCCATTAATCAAAAAGAAAGGTACGGCTTGAATTCCCATTGAATATGCCTGCGATTCATCTTTACGTACATCACTTTCGAATTCATTGGAATTCAGAACTTTTTCCACTTCATTTTCATCCAGTCCATTTTTCACAGCAATATCTTTTAAAACATTTTTATCACTTAACTCTAAATTATCTGTGAAATAAGCTTTGAATAAATCTTCTACAATGGTTTTGTTCCCTTGTTTCTCTGCATAATGTGTTAAGCGATGAGCATCCATCGTATTTGTATATTGTGTAGTGGAATATCTAAAATCAATACCTTCTTCTTTACCCAACCGTTCGATTTGTCTTATTCTTTCAGCCGCCATGGCATTAGATAAACGATATTTTTTTGCGAAACGATCTTCTGTACTAGATACGACTTTGTAACTCGCATTAGGATCTAACTCAAAACTTCTCATTTCAATAGTCACTTGATCTTTAATTCCTAGATCATTCATCGCTTTTTCCAATCTTTCTTTTGCGATATAACAGTAAGGGCATGCATAATCTGACCATATTTCAATTTTCATGATTAATACCTCTTTCTCTTTCATTTATTAGTTGTCTCTAAAAATCTATAACTTTGTTCCTATAAAGTTTGCTAACTCATGTATGAGTTGCTCATTACGTTTATAGTACGTCCACTTTCCGATACGAGTTGCTTCGACCAGCCCTGCACGTTGTAAAGTTGCTAAATATTGAGATGTTGTAGACTGATTCATTCCCAGCTTATCTCTAATCTGACTTACACAGACCCCTACTTCATTCATTTCCTCTACCCCTTGTCGCGTTGTATCAAAATGAGTAGTGGGATCTTTTAACCAGTATAGTATCTTCAGTCTCGCTTCATTAGATAATGCTTTAAATAACTCAACCTGATCAAATTGAATATCCGTCATATCTTCACCTCAATATCTTTTACACATATCATCATATCACAATATTCCGATATGTAAATATGTAAGCTCATGGTTATTTATCCCTTAGAAACCTTTGGTACTATAATGTAATATAACAAACAGAAATTATCGCTACATTCGATCAGCAAAAGCTTTGGGAAATTTTACGTATGTCAAAACAAACATGGCGAACTCTCTCGGTTAGAAAATTCGAGAAAAGATCGCCGTCCAACAAAAAATATCTATTTTATAGTGACTACACGAAGTAGCTTAGAACCATTTTGTCATCTTCTCTACTTGGTAAAGTATCTTTCCCCAATAGCTTACCAAGTATGAATTTTTACAACATAAAATCAACTTGGTAACCCTGTTTTAATAATGATAAATGAGATGATTACAAACGCTCAGGAAAAGTATTTTTTTCTCAGGAATGGATTTTCACGAACCTAACCTCGAACTAACCATAATTGTGACCAAAAGAGATCGAAAGTTGATTGACGATGGTTGACTATTTGATTCGTTTGTCATCTCTAATCAACTACCAGAAGGTTCTTCCATTCCCATTGTCACTAACCGAAGAATCAGCTCGGCAGCGCGCTCTGCAGTTCTCGGCGTAGAGGGTCCGCCCATATCCATATTTACCCAGCACGGATCGGCTGCATAAATTTTGATATCTCCTCGAACTTCTGCAGAAGTAAGTTGGGTCAATGCATTCATTGCAAGTTCAAATGATATGTTTAGGCGTCAAACGCCATGGACCTAGAGAGATCACGGTAACCATTAATCTGCATTTGGAGGTCTGCGATTTTTCGCTCTGCAATGTCGATCGCGTCAGCACCTGCAATGAAGCGTCGTGGCGGTTGCGTTTCGCTTGCAATCATGAGAAGAGCTTTCGCGAGCTTTTCCGGATCCCCGGGTTGCTGCCCGTTCTGATTATTAAAAAACTCCATTTGACTACTTCTACGGTCTGCATAATCTTCGACTGTCGGCTTAGCGAACGTTGACGATGCCTCCGTAAGAAATTCCGTGCGGAAAAAACCTGGGTTGACAATGGTCGCATGAATACCAAATGGAGCTACCTCAAGCGTCAAAGCCTCCATCCATCCCTCAAGCGCAAATTTTGATGCACTATAAGCGGAATTAAACTCAAAACCGGAAATGCCGGCTCCTGAAGAGATCGAGATGATATGACCAGAACGCTGTTTGCGCATCACAGGTAATACGGCCCTGGTAACGTTCATGGAGCCAATGAGCGCCACCTGCAACTGACGTTCGATTTGCTCGGGGGTCAATTCCTCGAAGAATCCCCCACAGAAATGTGCGGCATTATTAACGAGCACATCGATGGTCCCGAACTGATCGATTGCCATCTTAACTGCCGATTTCGCATCTGCAGGTTGGCATACATCCAAGGGAACAACTAATACATTCTCGGAATCACCTATTGCCTTTGCCACCGATTCGGGATTACGGCCGGTAGCCACAACCTTATGTCCCGCGTTTAAAGCAGCTTTCGCGATATTTCTACCCATCCCTCGACCGGCACCCGTGATAAACCAAACCTTTGTCGTATTCATGTTATTCATTCCCTCCCGTTTTCTTTTCATTTTAATGTGACAATAATGATTAAATCCTACAGAGGATTACACTTGACGGGAATTACCATGTCCTGTTTCATTCATCTAGTCCAGCCACTGATCCAGTTACGAAACCATGGTGTTCCTGGTCTAATTAGTTTCTTCCCTCCGGTCTCATCCACCGTAGGAAGTAACCATTTCAAAGCAAAATTCTATAATGATATCAACAAATACCTCTTTCACTATTAAGTTTAGCGTGCGAATTATGTATAGCAAATACTTATATCTTATAAACAGATATGCTTGAAAGGCATTTCTAAAAAGACTATTGTAAAAACATAAAGGAGGAATCTAGATGGAAGTTAGAGTTTTGAAATATTTTCTTACGGTTGCTAGAGAAGGTAGCATTACGGCTGCTGCAGATTTTTTGCATGTTACACAGCCCACTTTGTCCAGACAACTAAAAGACCTTGAGAAAGAGTTAGGTAAAAAACTATTTGTTCGCAGTAGTCACAGTATCAT
Source organism: Paenibacillus sp. Marseille-Q7038 (assembly GCF_965111595.1). NCBI lineage: Bacteria > Bacillati > Bacillota > Bacilli > Caryophanales > Paenibacillaceae > Paenibacillus > Paenibacillus sp. Marseille-Q7038. The sequence goes on from NZ_CBCOOM010000001.1 coordinate 1,575,685, forward strand.
TCTCACAGATGAAGGAATGCTTTTAAGAAAACGAGCGGAAGAAATCGTGGAAATGTTCGATAAACTAGAGACGGAATTTGAATCTATGGAAGAAGTAATAAATGGGGATATTTATATAGGCGGTGGGGAAACCGAAGCCATGAAACAGATTGCAGCGGTAGTAGGAGACTTACAGTTCAGCAATCCAAATATACGGTTTCACCTTTACAGCGGAAACGAAGATGATGTAACGGAGCGGCTTGACAAAGGACTGCTGGACTTTGGTGTTCTAATTCAACCAGCGGATGTATCAAAGTATAATTATATCAATCTCCCTGTTAAGGATGTTTGGGGAGTTATTATGAGAAAAGACAGTCCACTTGCTTGCAAAGACACCATTCAGCCAACGGATTTACTAAATGTCCCGCTAATCTGTTCACGACAAGCCATGAAGCAGACATTTTCGAAAAATGAATTTGCCGATTGGTTTGGAGAAGATTTTTATAAATTAAACGTCGTTATTACATATAACCTTGCGTATAATGCTGCCATAATGGTTGAACAAGGTGTTGGTTATGCATTAGCACTTGATAAAATCGTGAACACGTCTAATGAAAGTAATCTTTGTTTTAAACCACTAGAGCCAAAGCTTGAATCTAGCTTAAATATAGTTTGGAAAAAACATCAGGTTTTCTCGTCTGCTGCCGATTTGTTTTTAAAAGAAATTCAGGTTAAATTTGCTTGAAGTAAATAAAAATGACCTTCTATAGGCTAGAGGGTCATTTGGTTTGACGAGATCGTCAATCTAGGAAAGAATAGAAATTCGCTAAATTAAACTGAACTTTCAAAATTCCATCCGGTATAGGTACCATATTTTTTGCCATACATACTCATAAGATGTGTTTGATAATCTATAAGCGCTAAGGCCTGCCTTTTGGTAGCTTTAAAAGTGACTATTTCATTCATTGTAGATGTCTGTTCAATCTCGAATGATGTGAGTGCGATTTCTTTTGCAAACTTACTAGCGTTTATGAACGGAATCTCAAAATGATGCGATATGTGACAAGTATTCGTTTTTCTAAGGTCGATATCGGAAGCAGCAACTTTTTTTTCGTTGAGTTCACACCGAATCTTTCGTTCTTGATCTGTTTCAATTATACCTGCGAGCCCTTCAGCGAATAGTTCGTCAATTTCATATCGGTTATAATCCAAAATCCATTTTCGATATGAATGGTAAATAGGCAAAAGAGTGTCTTTTTCGAAACTAAAAACATCACAGCCGCGATCATCATACATATGAAACAAAATGCCTTTTGTTTTGTTATACAAATAGATCTGCCCACCAGCCATCGGTTTCCGCATAAAGTCAGCATTTACAATACATTCAACTACATATGCCATTCGGATTTCTTTCGCCTTAACTTCAACAAATCGAATATATGGATCATGAACTATCATTTCTTTTAAAATATTCACTGTAGAAATCCCCTTCTAGATGTAACTTTACTATTTTTCGCAACTATTCTGATCGATTTTTAGCAACATCATAGTGCTGGCTTGGCCAATGCTGTAAATACAAATCAATATAGTCTGTTTTCAAGCGATCTAAGCTTGCTTCTGCTGCTTCAAGAACACCTCTGTAAGAACAATTATTCGCTGAAACTTTACTGACTAGGAACACGTCGTTTCTAATATCATGAATGGCTTGTCCAACAATTTTCTCAGCTCCTCCACTTCCATATTCTTCAGCAGTATCAGTTAAGTTGAGCCCCTTTCTAATACCATAACGCAATGCCTCTACTTCATCTTTTTCTTTCCTCGTATCTTCCCCATATTTCTAAGTCCCCTGACCAATAACTGGGATATCTACTCCCGTATTACCTAACTTACGATAATGCATCAACACAGCCTCCTATAAGAGTAGTACTCTTTGTTTCTAATTCTATTACACTTTTGATTCGTGTTAGCGTAAAGATGGCCTGTCAACAATGAGCTATTCCCCGTAGTTCAATAATATCTAACTACCTAAATTTCAGGTTATCTCTCCAGAAATATTACTTGCTGTGTGTTCTATAGGATATTTACTAGTATTAACGAAGTTGACTAAAGAACAATCGGATGTCATTAACTAATAAATCAGGTGCTTCCATTGCTGCAAAATGACCTCCGCGATTGAACTCAGACCATTGTATGATATTATGTTCGCGTTCAACAAAACGACGAATCGAAACATCTTGCGGAAAAACCGCTACAGCGGTAGGAACTTTAGAGCGTTTTGCAGGAATCCCCCAGGATTTAGCTTCCTCTTTATAAATTCGTGAAGATGACCCTGCCGTTCCGGTTAACCAGTACAATGTGACATTTGTTAGCAATTGATCGAGATCAACCGCATCTTCTGGAAGATGTGCCATGGGGTCTGTCCATTCTTTGAATTTCTCAACTATCCAAGAAAGTTGACCGACAGGGGAATCCGTTAGTCCATAAGCAAGTGTCTGAGGTCTTGTAGATTGTATAATTGCATAACCGGTAGTTTCATAACCTCGGTCAGTCAACGTTTCATAGCGCGCTCGTTCGGTTTCCGTTAAATCATGTGATTCTACAGAATCTCCAGGCGGAAACGATTTAAGACCATTTGTATGTACCCCAATGACAGAGTCTGGTGTAAATCGTCCGAGTTCTGGTGAAACCAGTGCTCCGGTATCCCCACCTTGTGCACCGTAACGCTCATAACCTAGTAGGCTCATCAGTTCAGCCCAAGCTCTGGCAACCCGACCAATGTTCCAGCCTACCTCCGTTGTCGGTCCTGAAAAACCAAAACCGGGTAGCGAAGGTATAACAACATGGAAAGCATCTACCGGGTTACCACCATGAGCACGGGGATTGGTTAGGGGGCCTATAATGTTCATGAACTCTACGATTGAACTTGGCCAACCATGTGTGATGATGAGTGGCATTGCTCCTGATTCTGGAGAACGAACATGAATAAAATGTATGTTCTGTCCGTCTATGGTGGTGGTGAACTGTGGGAATTGGTTAAGAGATTCCTCATGTTTGCGCCAGTTATATTTGGACTTCCAGTATTCCGTCAATTCCTTGAGATAATCAACGGGAGTACCATACTCCCAGCCTACACCTTCCAAACCATCTGGCCACCGGGTGCGCGTTAAACGATCTCTTAAGTCATCAAGATCACCTTGTGAAACATCAATGCGGAAAGGCTTGATCTCAGCATGCTGGTGACTACGGGGCAAACTTTGTTGTTCTGAATAAGTCATTTTTGATAAGCCTCCTCAAATTCATCTTATTATCTTGTGACTGATTACTGTGTTGTCTTTATAAACTGATAATAAACGAGGCTTGTTGACAACTGTGTGTCAACGATCAATATAAAGTTTTGATATCTCTATAGCACTTTTTCGAACCGATTCTACAATATACGATGGTTCAAGAATGAACACATGGGTCCTAAATTGAAGTAAAAAGCCAATTAACCAGTCGTTATCCGGGAATCGGACTCGAACGATAAGTGAACCATCGGTTTGCCGTTCAATTTCATCCGGATCAAAATGATCTTCGGCTTGAACCTTAGCGGGTCCTGTAAATCTAAGAACCAGATCGACCATCTTGGAAGCTTTTTTCCGATCCCAATTTTCATTCACCTTAGGCTGCATCACCATTCGGCCCTGGAACGTATCCTCAAGGGAGATTAAATTCCGGATTCGAGACAGCCTGAAAATACGGTTATCATCTCGCTTTAAGCAATAACCGTGGATATACCAAGTGTAGCCTTTGAGCACTAACCCCATAGGTTCAATACTACGTTCTGTTTCTTCTCCTTGTCCGTTAATATACGTAAAATGGATCAATCTTTTATCTCTTATGGCTCTATAGAGCATGTCATACTTGTTTCGTTCTGAAGGGCTGTTTTTCCACGGATTTAAGTCTATGATAACTTGATCAGCACTAGCCATATGACTTTGTTCTGCCATAGAGACTAATGCGCCAACTTTATCGAGAAGCCCGTCCAAATTCCGTTTACTAAATGCTTGTGTAGATTGAAGACCTCGTAAAGCTGTAGAGAGAGAAATAAGTTCATCAATTGAAAGCAATTGCCGATCCAATCGAAAGTTTTCAATGATTTCGAACCCGCCTTCCACTCCTGTGTAAGAAACAATAGGGATTCCAGCTAGATTTAATGATTCCAAGTCGCGATATATTGTACGTAATGAAACTTCCAAACGATCAGCCAATTCTTGAGCCTTTACACGTTTTCGGTTTAATAGAAGGATAGTAATAGCCATAAGTCGTTCAAGTTTCATTGTTGTCCCCCTGTTCAGTGGATAATTTGACGCTTACTTGAAAAAGATCCTTCACCTTAAAAATGCAAAAAACGCATGAAATGAACACTGCATTTCAAGCGCTAATAAAATTGTAAATAAGCAGATTCAAAATGTTTTTCAAAAAGTCGTATTTGTTGTCGTCAACTTTAATAAAATAATTCATTGAGTCAGTAGACCAAATAATACTCTCTCCCGTATCAATTTTATAAAATACTTTTACAGTGAGAATATCATTTTCTATCAAAATCACTTCATTTTCTGGTCGAATTAAATATCCGTATAAAAATGGAGATAATATATTGATAAGATTCGAATTAAAATGACCCATCTTTTCAACATGATCAGAATGAGTGAGTAAACGTATAGAATACTTAGATGGTTCCGGTGGCTTTTTAGTGAAATCATATACTAAACTTCCCCCAACCATTAAAATAATAATTAAAACCATGATGAATATCCCTCTAAAATCTTTCAATCTAGTGCTCATTCCGCTCCACCCCCTCTAGTTTTTCTTAATAACAGTCCAGTAAGGAGTGTCTCCAAGGTGATGGAAGATAGAATAACTATAACTGCACTAATTAATCTCATCGTGCAACCAACTCAAAATAATAAAAGAAGGATGGATGAAAGAAGTTGAAGACAAAAAAGAAGTGGTATGCATTGTCGGTTGTCTTGTTCTAGTACTAATGCTTGGTATTTGGTACATTTTAAGTTCTGATATTTTGTTAGGATGGCCATCTCCATCTAAGCAACAGGAATATTACAGAGGCACTATTGTTGAAATCGTTGAGGAGAATTCCACAATTGATGGAGATAAAGTACTTCATTCTATAAAACTCGACACCGGAGATGTGTTAACAGTAACTAGAAATACAATGTTTTTTGACCAGACGAGTACTGTCAAACGAACAGAATCCGATTTTGGTATAATACAAGAAGGTGTTGAAGTTGAAGCATGGAGTAGACAAGTCAATAATCATATGTTTGAAGCATTTGAAATAACAGTGAAGTAGAAGATCAATAAAAAACTAGACTTGATCAAGGCTTGTTTTCGATGAACCCACCCATACGAATATGCATGTAAAGAGATCGGGCGGCTGGAGAGAAGAATATTTAAATGCCGCCTTCTCAATCCTTACGTCTTTCTATCTGACCAGCTATAATTTGTGGGGGATCGGACTGCATTACAGCATGTTCACCTTTGTCATTCGTTTTTGGGGTTACCTTCACTCTTTCGCCTATCTGAAGCTCGTTATAGAGCTGGGTATCCTCGACAATATAGTTAATTAATTCGACGTTATTCTTTTTGAGGTCAGCAAAGGTCTTACTTTCAGAATCCTTCTGTGTAATATTCTTCGCTACTAAGATTTTTTGGTCTTCCTTCGAAATAATATAATCCCCCTTAGTGGCTTCGGGCGACGCATTGCAACCGTTAAGTATACATATGGCAAGTACTAAGGTTACTCCTAAAACTAACTTTCTCATCATTTCAACTCCTTCGCGTAAATCTTTCTACTTTTTTAGACGAAGATGGAATAGATTTGTTACGTAAACTAACCGTACGTTTAACGAAAAATAGAGCTGCTGCCAACCGGCAAACTGCTCTATGCTGCTTCTGCACTAACGTTTCTCGTAAGTACAAAGATTTATAAAAAAGTGGATATATTGCTCTTTAACAGCTACACATGCCTTTGAAGCTTGATACTACATTCTGATGTTGTCGTGGTGACATACTCCATATAATTTACAGAGCCGTTAAAGTTTAAATAGGCTTCATAACGCATGCGGATAGCAGGTAAAGTAATGAAATCCAGAACATTTTCCTTTGAAACCCACCTGCAATCGCTCGTTTCATTAGAAGTAGCTAACTCTCCACCCACGGCTTTGCACACGAAATCAAACATAACCTTCGTAGGAACATCTGTCACACCGTCATACCACTTATGAATCGCCGTATTAGAAACAATGCTAACTATATAGCTAACCGTGGCGTCTATTCCACTTTCCTCTTTAATTTCACGAATCACGCCATCCATCAGGTTTTCTCCAACTTCCGTTATCCCACCAGGATATACCCAACCATCGTCATGGGCTTTTACTAATAGGATATTTCCATTTCCATCTTCTACAATTCCGCCAGCTGATACAATATGGGCCGGAAACACCAATTAAAAACCTCCTAATACAGTAAGTTGTATATTTATTACACAAACTTCCTCTATTCTCCTTCATATGTGAATTTGAACGATTCCTTTCACGAAACTTTATTTCTGTCCGTTAATGTTGCTCTATTAAGAAACATTAATATATCCCCTAAAAATGATGTATTCATATGTTCACGAATTCGATTTTCCATTGAGCTATCCTCCTCATTTGCGTAGCAAGTCGCTGATATTATAAATGCTCCAAAAAATTTTCAACGGTTACATTCCACTGTCCATTTGAATATTCCACTTTATGAATGCCTGTATTGGAAACGGGGAATGATTTATTCTTATTTGTCCATTCTTGACCTTTTAACATATGGTAGACGACATTAATAACTCCGCCATGAGTAACAATGATTACGTTTTCAAGATAATTGTTACTTGATTGCTCCTCACCTAACCTTTTAAATGTTTCTTTAATCCGCAGATAAAACTCCAAAGGACTCTCACCTTCAGGGTACCTCTCTTCCATTCGTAAACTCGAAAAAAATAACCCTGGGAATCTTTCATTGACGATTTCGTTAGGCATTCCAGCAAGTACACCATTATTCGTTTCTCTCCACTCACTGTTACTTTCAACGGATAAATCCAAATATTTTGCGATCTCATTGGCTGTATTAAGTGCCCGTTGCAAGTCACTACTCACGATACGATGTATTTGATAAGTATTCTGGTTATCCTTAAGATAAGAACCTAGTTTTTCTGATTGCCTATAGCCTTCAACATTAAGTCCTCTTTGACTCCAGCCCCCACGGTATCCTTCATCGTCTGCCCCATGTCTAACAAAATAAATAGTCATATGCTTCCCCCTAAGATTCACAGTGTTTATTTGTTCCGATGGCAATATTAATAAAAATTGACACATGATAATATTAACATATATTGGAATGTATCTGTCTGTTAACAATAAGCAAGTAACTCTAACTAAGCAGGATGTATTTCAAAGTATGGGGGTGTAGATTGATTCGAAGGAAATATGTAAATGAGATAAGAACATCAAAGAGGCAACCCTCTATTCAGTCCAAAAATGTCGGAAGACTATGGCTAATATGTACGATTCCCTACTTCCATTGCTGCAAGTTCCTGAGGAAAAATATCTTCCGGAGGTACCATGCGCTTGGGGAGGGTCCGTCCCGACATAATCTCTTGGGTAGCCTGCATCAATAGAGGGCCAAGGAGCGGATTACATTCGACGACTGCATTAATATTTCCAGCAATCATTTGTTCAAAAGCCCGCCGCGTCCCATCAACAGAAATAATAATAATATCAGTGCCCGGATTCAGCCCGGCTTCCTCAATCGCTTTTACTGCACCAATGGCCATGTCATCGTTATGGGAAAATAGCACCTGCGGCCACTCATCTTCAGATAGGCTTAGAAATTCCCGCATGACTTTATATCCGCCGGCCATAGTAAAATCTGCAGGTTGGGTCAGCGTAATTTCAAAGGAATTCAGACCCTTGATAGTTTCCCGAAACCCTCGTCCACGGTCAATCGAAGGGGTCGACCCAATCGTACCCTGCAATTCGGCAATTTTTATTCGTCCCGAGTGATTACGCATCTTGTCCAGCATATATTTAGACGCCTTCACGCCTTCTTCAAAAAAATCGGAACCAATACAGGTAACATAAAGTGAGTGGTCTTTCACATTCACGGCGCGATCAAGAATGATGACGGGAATACCGGCTTGCTTGACTTCCTCCAGAATGTCATCCCAACCGGTCTGCACAACAGGAGCGATGGCGATGATATCTACTTCGCTCTCTATAAACGAACGGATTGCTTCTACTTGGCTTTGTTGGGATTGTTGAGCATTTTTCATAATCAAAGTAATGCCAGCCTCAAGGGCTGCCGCTTTAATAGAATGCGTATTTGCAGCTCTCCAGGTGCTCTCTGAGCCCAACTGGGAGAAACCAAGTACAATCGTTTTGGGTACAGGAAGCTCCACTGACGGAGGGGTAATGATACTCAACGGCATCTCCGAAGGCGTAATCGAAGGCTGAACAATCCTCTCTCCAGTCTCAAAACATCCAGTTAACAACAAAAATACTAGGCATATCAACCATCTCCTCACTTTAACTGCAACCCCCTTTAATAATGATAGCGATTACATGAATAAACAAAAAAACACCGGATAACCAGAGTTGGATTCCGATGCTAATTGTATCAACATTTCTAGCGTATGGACAGTTGTTATTGCTTCAAAATAGAACGTCTTTCACTAAGTATTCGCTGAAACAGAATAAAGATGAAAAGAAGCAAGCCGATTACAATTTTAGTCCACCATGAGCTGAGCGTGCCATCAAAGCTAATTAGGGTTTGGATTACTCCCTGAATCAGGACACCAAAAAAGGTTCCAAGTACATATCCAACCCCTCCGGTAAGTAAAGTTCCACCTATTACGACCGCTGCAATCGTATCAAGCTCAAAGCCAACGGCATGTAGCCCATATCCCGACAACATATAGAACGTAAATACAACACCGGCTAATGCAGAACAGAATCCGCTAAACGTGTAGACCAGTACTTTGGTGCGTGCTACCGGAAGCCCCATGAGGAGCGCCGATTGTTCGTTCCCTCCAAGAGCGTACACATTCCGACCAAACCGAGTATAGTGAGCGATAAAAATTGCGGCGGCTGTGACAATCAACGCAATAATTGCGCTAATTGAAATAAAACTTCCTCCTGGGAGCGTGATCTTGGTCTGAGCAACAGCCGTATAGAAGGAATTATCAATCGTTATTGTATCGATGCTAATCACATAGCATAATCCACGAGCCAAGAACATTCCCGCTAAAGTTACGATAAAAGGTTGAATTTTAAAATAATGGATCATGGCTCCCATTCCGGAACCGAATACAGCACCCATAACCAGTACTAGCGGAATAACGATGGCTGGAGACCATCCCTGCTGTTGAATCAAGCTCGCTGATACCATTGTTGTGAGCGCAATAACCGAGCCGACGGACAAATCAATACCACCGGAAAGGATAACAAAGGACATACCAACAGCAGTGATCAGCAGAAAGGCATTATCTACGAAAAGATTCATCAGCACTTGCAAAGAGAAAAAACCAGTATATAGAAAAGAACCTGCTACAAACATGACTAGAAACAACGATATCGTTACAATAATGGGAAGATATTTGTTTTTAAGATACATGGCGTGATATCTCCTTTTCTGCTGGATAATGCCGCGTTCTCCAGCGCAAGGCAATAGCGGATCGGAAAGCAGATGACTGGACCAAGCAGACCATAAGTACTACGAAAGCTTTGACAACTAACGTAATCTCCGGCGGAACACCGATCATGTAGATCGTTGTAGTCAGCGTTTGGATTATCAAGGCGCCTACAACCGTTCCGAGTAAATAGAATCGTCCTCCGTTAAGTGAAGTTCCGCCGATAACGACTGCCAGAATTGCATCGAGTTCATACCATAGTCCAGCGTTATTTCCATCAGCGCTAGATACGTTTGAACTTAACAGCAATCCGGCTATGCCGGCGCACAATCCGCAAAACATATAAACCGATATTATAACCCAATTGGCTCGAATACCAGACATCAGACTCGCTACCGGGTTACAGCCCACCGATTCAATGAATAGCCCAAGTGCAGTCTTGCGTGTGAGCAGTGCTGCTATAACGAGAACAGCCGCAACCACAAAGATGGAGAACGGTAAAGTCGCGAGAGAACCGGATCCGATGTAAGAGAATATTTCACTAGTCACGGTGATAATTTGCCCTCCCGTAATAAGTTGAGCTATTCCACGTCCGGCCACCATAAGAATTAAAGTGGCAATTATCGGCTGAATTCCAGCAACGGATACCAGCACCCCATTCCATATACCCAGAATAAGAGAAAGCACCACTGACATAAGTACCGATAACAGTATCAAGGAGAGCATATTCTGATCTGAAGCTTTACTGATAGAAAGACAGGAAATAGCTCCCGATATAGCCACGATTGATCCGACGGACAAATCAATCCCTCTCGTAGCTACTACTGGAGTCATCCCAATCGCTACCAGTATTAATGGGGCCCCGAAGTTGAGAATATCGATCAGACTGCCGTATAAATGTCCGTCTTGCAGCGTAATTGAGAAGAAATCAGGAGAATAAATCAGATTAAATAACATCAGTGCAGCCAGTACGCACAATGGCCAGAATAAATGATGTTTATAAATGGTTTTCATATGATCTCAACTCCCTGCTATCGCCTGCATGATTGTATGCTGGTTCATATCCTTATCTGAAATTTCCATTACTTTATGACGGTCACGCAGTACTGCGATTCTATCGCTGACGCGTATTACCTCTTCCAGCTCTGAAGAAATAAACACAAAAGACATTCCTTGGCGTGATAGTGTCAATACCAGCTTCTGAATTTCTGCTTTCGCACCGATATCAATACCACGGGTCGGTTCGTCCAGAATAAACAAATTCGGCTCCGTCAAAAGCCATCTAGCGAGTAATACCTTCTGCTGATTCCCTCCGCTTAAATTCTTGATCAAATGATCAGGATTGGGAGGATTAATATTTAGAATACGGATATATTCATTCACAATTTCGTCCTGTCGCTTGCGGGATATTGTCTTGAACCAGCCCTGTTTGGCCTGCAAAGCCAAAACAATATTTTCCCGGATCGTAAGGTCTCCGATGATACCTTCCGTCTTTCGATTTTCTGAACAAAAAGCAATCTGACGATGAATGGCATCGCGCGGTGAATGTATGCTTTCCCCTCCATCAGCAAACTTCAGCTTGCCGGTATCGGCTTTATCTGCTCCGAACAATAACCGTGCAGCTTCGGTGCGGCCAGAACCCAAAAGACCTGCAAAGCCAACAACCTCTCCCTTATTGATAGTCAGATCAAATGGCTCAATTGCTCCCTTTCGGCCAAGACCTTCAGCTTGGAGAAGCTCCTCAAGTGAATTATCCTTATTCGTTCCTGACAGAACAGGTAGCTCTTCCAACAAATTCAGTTCCTTACCGATCATCTTCAGAACAAGATCAAGCCTGGTTAAATCTTCCGCTAAATGTTCACCTACAAATCCACCATTTCTCAGAATGGTCACTCGATCTGAAATCTCATACATCTGATCCAAAAAATGAGTAACAAAAAGAATGGCAAGACCGTCACTTTTCAACTTCCTCAATACACGGAATAATTGCTCGACTTCATTTTTGTCCAGACTTGAGGTTGGTTCGTCCAGGATCAGAACTTTGGCGGAAATATTTAATGCTCTGGCAATAGCAATCAGCTGCTGAACAGCCACAGAATACATGTATAGAGGCTGATCTACGTCTATATCCAGATTTAGGCGATCCTTCAGTAACTTTTCTGACCTTCGGTTCATTTCTTTCCAAAATATCCGGCCTAGTTTGCGCGGTTCTCTCCCGATAAAAATGTTTTCAGCCACTGTCAGATTGGGACATAGATTAACTTCCTGATACACTGTACTGATTCCGGCCGCCTGTGATTGTAGCGGACTATGAATAGTTATGGGGTTACCCTCCATTTCAACTGTTCCCTCATCGATGGAGTACACTCCGGTCAGTACTTTGATCAACGTGGATTTTCCTGCACCATTCTCACCCATTAGCGCATGCACCTCTCCAGGAAAGAGACGGAGACTTACATCGGAGAGCGCTTTGACTCCTGGAAACCGTTTATGTATGTTGGTCATTTGCAATAAGGGCGTAGTACCGCTCATATCTTCATCCACTCCTTGGTTTAGTGAAACCACTACCACTCCGCTGGCTAAGAAGGGGGGCGGAGTGGCGATGTAAACGAATTTTTTAGAATATGCTAGGTTTAATATTGACGGTTCGGCAAGGCTTCCTTGGCTTCTTCGGAAGTAAACGTTGTTTCTTCAGTCACAATACGGGCTTCAACTGACTTTCCATCGACAACATCTTGTACCACCTTCATTAACTGAGGTCCGAGCAAGGGGTTACACTCGACTATGAAGTTGATTTTCCCTTCGCTGGCAGCCTGCATTCCGTCCTTAACCGCATCAACTGAGATGATTTTAATGTCTTCTCCAGGCTTCATTCCGGCAGCTTCAATAGCTTGAATTGCACCAAGTGCCATATCATCATTATGCGCATAAAGAACATCAATATCTTTGTGGGCTTTCAGAAAAGCTTGCATAACTTCTTTCCCCTTGGCCCGTGTAAAATCGCCAGTTTGGGAAGCAATAATCTTAAGATTCGGATTGCTGGAGATCACTTCTTTGAATCCCTGCATCCGGTCATTAGCAGGAGCAGAACCTGTTGTCCCTTGTAGTTCAACGATATTAATATCCTCAGCGGCATCCTTATATTGCTCAGTCAACCACTGACCTGCTTTCCGTCCCTCTTCCACAAAGTCAGAGCCGAGGAACGTCACATACAGCGAAGTATCCTTTGAGTCGACAGCACGGTCAGTTAGGATAACTGGGATTCCTGCATCCTTTGCTTCTTTAAGTACAGTATCCCATCCGGATTCTACCACCGGTGAGAAAGAGATCACATCTACTTTTTGCTGAATAAATGAACGAAGAGCCTTGATTTGGTTCTCCTGTTTTTGTTGAGCATCCGAGAACTTCAAGGTATATCCGACCTCTTTCGCGGAATCCTGAATTGATTTAGTGTTTGCACTGCGCCAGCCGCTTTCTGCCCCTACTTGAGAGAAGCCAAGCGTGATGTTGTTCGTTGATTTCGTTCCGGAATTGCCAGAGTTCTCCTCTGCAGCACCTCCACCGTTATTACTGCTACAAGCTCCAACCATCATCATGGACAAGGTTAACGATAACACTAAACCTATTCTTCCAAATCTCTTCATAACTGTTGTTCTCCCCCTCATCAATCACCATTCCTTGGCGTTGACCTAATTATAAACCGCTTACAAAACAACATGATATGGACTGTCTTTCGCGTTTGTTTTCTATTTTTGATTTTTATCGTAATCTTGTTCTTCTTAGTGTAATTTTTTTATTGAAAAGTATAATATTTGGTTACGCTTTCTTATTTTACTTTCGAATAGATCATAGTTGGTATACACTAGAAGATGTTAGAACCATATCCCTTGAGAGGAACAAACTGATGAGGATAAAGCGCTGGATTTCGTCAAGCCTGAGGACAAAGCTGCTGGCCTTGTTTATCGTCCTCACCACCATACCGCTAATGACGGTGGGAATGATTTCATATCAGAAATCCTACAATTCAGTTGCAAGCCACAGTAAAGCCTCCACAATGCTCCAAGCTGATATGCTAGGAAGAAATATCGATAATTTGTTGATAGATACCGAGAGGCTTCTGGAACTAAGTAATAACCCCAAAGTTATCCATTTTCTCCTCTCACAGTCGGAGACTTACATGGAAGCCAAAGATATTCTTCGTACTTTTTCTCTTTACCGAGACACATACAAATATGAAAGCGTGCTCAATATTAGCTTGATTAATCTTTATGGGAAAGGGATCAGTGAACGCAGAGGGATTTTTCAGTCCAATACGAATCCGCTGCGGAATCAACATTTCCAGACACTTGCTGAAAACCCGGATATCGTGCTACGAATTCCGTCCGCGCAAATTAGCAGCCTTGATCAAATTGATGGGTTTACTTATAAAGATCGAGGAGTCATTTCGATTATGGCAGCAGTCAAGCAAAAAATTACTCATGAAGTAATAGGGTTTATTACAGTGGATTTAGACGATTCGTTTATTAAAACGTTTTGCGATCAGGTAAAGATCGGCAAGACAGGATTTTTTTACATTCTTGATCAGCATAGCAATCCTATTTATGTTCCTCCCATAGCGAACGCTGACAGGAACATCATTCAAAATACGCCCCTTCCTTTTCCCGATCAGTCCGATAGAGACGGATATGTATTACAAACGGACAATCAGCCACAATTTATCGTACATACTGCTTCTATTGCCACTGGCTGGACGATTATCGGTATCGCTCCTTTGCAGGAGATCGTTGCCGAAGCTAACAGCATCAGGCAGTTAATCATACTTAGTGTAGTACTCAGTATCGTATTTGCAATTACGCTTCATTACTTGCTGACCAAGCGACTAACCCGGCCTATCCAGCTTCTTCAGCATAAAATGAGGCTTACTGCAAGCGGTTATCTTGAAGCTAAAGTTAAACCGGTTGGAACGGATGAAATCGCGGATCTGGGACAAAGCTTCAACATTATGGTGGAGAAGATAAAAGAACTTCTGGAACAAAGTATACGGAAACAACAGCAGCTGCAAAAAGCAGAACTGCGAACACTACAAGCTCAAATCAATCCCCACTTTTTATACAACACACTTGATTCTATTGTTTGGATGGCCGAAGCGGGCAAAAACGACGGTGTAATCCAGCTGGTAAAAGCATTATCTGACCTGTTCCGAATCAGCTTAAACAAAGGTCGGGACTGGGTAATGATTCGCACTGAATTAGCTCATGCCAACAGTTATCTGGTCATTCAACAGATGCGATACCGGGATATACTTGAATATCGGATCGATATCGATCCTGAACTTTTAGATTACCCGATTTTAAACATGACTCTTCAACCACTGATAGAAAATGCCTTGTATCATGGGATTAAAAATAAAAGAGGGAAGGGCCTTATTGTCATTGGAGGTTATTTGGAATTAAAGGCCGTTATTCTTACAGTTACGGACAATGGGATCGGAATCCCAATAGACCGACTAGCTTTGCTAAGACATCAGCTCGAACAACCACTCCAGTCTGAGGAAGAAGAACCCGCCGAAGGAGGTTTCGGACTGCAGAATGTACATCAGCGGCTACGACTTTATTTCGGCAGTGAATACGGAGTCGAACTAGAGAGTATCGCAGGTGCCGGTACAACCATTTTTGTACGAATACCTAAGAACAGGGGGAACTGACTATAAAGAAGATCGTACTCGTCGATGATGAAATTTTGATTCGTGAAAGCATCCGGGATTCTATAGATTGGAAGAAAGAAGGTTTCTTATATTCCGGTGATGCTCCTGACGGAGAGTTAGCACTGCCGCTCATTGAAGGACAAGTACCAGATATTCTAATTACAGATATTAAAATGCCTTTTATGAACGGTCTAGAACTGGCTTCCGTAGTTAGACAAAGATTCCCTGATATCAAAATCATCATCTTAAGTGGACATGATGATTTTCATTATGCCCAAACCGCACTTCGGCTTGGCGTCGAGGATTACTGCCTGAAGCCAGTCGGCGCCGCGGAACTACTCCAGTTGCTGAATGCGGTCAGTACCAGGATTGATGAAGAAAATAGATTGAAACAGAAGAATATGTATAGTCCTGATAAGCTATATGCCGACCTTTGCGGAGGACTAATTAGCACAGGAGCTGCGATCGAAGCTGCTGCTGAGCTGAATCTGCAGCTTATAGCCCCTTACTATGCTGTCGTTATCTTATCTATTGTTCCATCCATCTTGGACGAATCCAATCTTGTGAACTCTAAGATTCAAGCAGCCGAGCTAATCGTTACGAATACACTAATTGAATACCCCGAACTTTATTACTTTAGGCGCAGCCGTACAGAAACGGTGATCATTCTAAAGGACAGCCTCCCGGATCAAATATCAAGCAGAATCGAGCTTCTGATCCAAGTATTGGAACCACAAAGTATCCATTTTGGCTTGCAACTGTCCATAAGCTGCGGAAGCGTCCACGAACGTCTTCAGGGTATACATCTTTCCTTCCAAGAGGCCGAAGATGACCGAATGATAAAAAAGCTGTCGAAGCTGAACAAAGCAGCTCTGATTGAGTCCTCGATCGACCAGACACCAGGCAGTGTGTTGCTTGACCGCTACCGACTAATTGAGTTTTTAAAGGTAGGTAATCCTCAAGAGGCTCCCTCTTTTATTCGTCAGCTGGGCATTGGTCTTCGTCAGATAAGTTTTAATTCGATGTATGCCTACTATCTGATCAACGACATTACCCTAGAATTAGTCCAGACCGCAAAGTTAACTTTTCGCTCAGAAGGAAATCAAGCAGAAATGATACATGAGTTGCAGAAGGATATCCGGAAAATTTCAAATGTTGAAGAATGCCTTGATTATATTTTTGGAGTATATGAGCAGCTGTGGGTGTGGCGGTCTAAAGGGTCTGACAAGTACGGAGAGTTAATTGAAAAAGTCAAACTCTATATTCGGCAGAATTACCACAATGACCAGCTCTCCCTTTATGAAACATCTAAACAAATTGGAGTCAGCTCCAGCCATCTCAGCAAAGTCTTCAGCCAAGAAACCGGGCAGACAATGACAGAGTACTTAACCGCCACACGAATTGGCAAAGCGAAAGTGATGCTTAAAACAACTCGCTGCAAAACCTTCGAGATTGCTTTTCAAGTAGGTTACAGTGATCAACATTACTTCTCTAACCTGTTCAAGAAAGTGACCGGAATGACACCAATGGAATACCGCAAACACGGCCGTGATGGTGAGTCGATCGTGACCACTGCGAAAGAAGGAGATCGCTTGTGAATTTCCGATTCAAAGCCGTTCAGACGCTGACGTTACTACTCGGAATCTCATTTATTCTCTGTGGATGTATGGAGACTGGAACTATAATGGACACATGGAATCAGAAGAAAGAGGTTCTCCCACTCGCTTCAAAAGACGTTCCCGAGCTAACCTTTGGCATTATCTATCCTATGGTAAACGACACATACGAGATGATAACGGAAAATGCGGAAGCCTCAGCCAGCGATCATAACATTAAACTGATCGTTCAAGCGCCAGATGAAGCAAACCTAGAGCAACAGATTCGAATCATGGAGATGATGATCAAACAGGAAGTTGACGGCATAGCTATTATCCCCGTTGACTCCGAAGCTCTAATTGACGTCATCAACAAAGCGGTATCCAGCGGAATCATTGTGATATGCTTCGAGTCGGACTCTCCGTCCAGTAAGCGGAATGTATTTATCGGTGCGGATAACTATAAGACGGGTAAAGTGATTGCCCAAACCGTAGACAATTTGCTTGGCGGCGAGGGGATGGTCCTGGTCCAGTCTGGCATGCCGCAAATGCTTGGATTAACTCAGCGGCTAAAAGGGCTTCAGGATTATTTAGATGAGTATACCGAAATAGACGTGCTCAAAGTTCGCCATAACCATGCCAGCGAAGAAAAAGCCATTCAGCAGTTGGAAGAAATGATATCGGCTCACCCACACTTCAGTGCGCTGATCAACCTGGATTTCGTTTCAAGTTCAAGTTCGGTTCTAGTCTGGAAAGCCAAAGGGCTTAAAAGATATAATGTCGCGCTCGGTCTTACTCCCTATGTCAATCAATCCCTCGAGAACGGCCAAATTACCCGCATCATCTCCCAAAATGAGCAGAATTGGGGCCAAGCGATCATTAACACCTTGCGTAGTCTATCACAAGATAAAACATTGCCAGAATTTATTAACACAGAAATCATAGAAATTCATAATTGACCATCATAACAAAGGGAAAGGGCAATCCAATTAAGGAATGCCCTTTTCCTTTGTCTATAGGTTTTACTTTATAACCTGTTTACGTAAGACTAGAACAACCCTGACTTTTTCATCAGTTCATGAGTCAATTTTGCTGCTTCAGCGCGGGTAATATACGCCTTGGGCGCTAGATTCGATGAACTTCTTCCGGAGACAATACCTGCCTGCAAGCTATCTGCCACACCTGATTTCGCCCAGCTTGAGACGCTGTTTGCATCTTCATAACTGCTTAGCCTCTCTTCCACTGATCGTTCTGCCAAACTTCTCTTCAGCTCAGTAATTTCCATCGCTTGAGAGGCAATGTGCATGGCTTGTTCCCTTGTAATCTTGTCATTAGGACGGAAAGTGTTGTCTTCGTACCCAGTGATCAGGCCGTATATTTGCGCCGTTTTCACATGTTCAGCGAACCAATCCGTTGTCTTTACATCCGTTAATGCAAGTTCTCCTTGCTCTGAACGAAGTCCAAGCGCCCGCACGAGCAGTGCAGTAAATTCGGCACGAGTGATTTCCGTATTTGGATGGAATAAACCGCTTCCCGTTCCATCAATAATCATCCGAGATCCGAGATTGTTGATGCTGTCTTGTGCCCAATGCGAGGTCAGATCGGTAAATGCTACGGAGTTCGTAACCACTGCGTAAGTGCCGCCAGTCAAGCTGCTAATTTTTGCGTAACGTTTCCCGTTCTCTGTAACGATTTGAGTCGGCACCTGATAAACTGTACCTTTTGGTTCGATCAAAGCACCAGTAGATAGCTGGTTAACTGATGAATTATCCGAAAGTGGAATCATTCTGTCCACATATCCAGTAAATGGAGTGACATCTGTAACGTTATTTCCTTGTACTGCTCTAACATTAAAGTCAAGCAGATCCGAGCTAAGCTTAAAGCCTTTTAACTTTGCTACCTGTTCTGCAACCTTGCTCATCGATGTATCCGGAACAGCAATCTCAATTTGAATCATCGTTTCCGTGCTTGTTCCATCCCCTGCTGACGGCAAGGAATTCAAACTAATTTTGGAAGCTGGAACCTTGAAGATCCCTAGGTCGGTCCGTAGTTCGAATACGATCTTCTTATCCTGAAGGGCTTTTAGAATATTCTTGTTAAATTGAGTAATTACATGCTCCGAGTCTGCCTTAACTGTAACGGCAATCACATCGGCTTCCTTCGCTGTTGAAAGCCAAGTTTCCAGCTTCTTCTGATCAAGTACTATTGTCGTTATTTTCTTGTTTTGCTGCGTTGTCGTGCCGATTGTACCCAAGTCCACTTCTTTGTCGCCAACTTTTATTTCTGCATCTTTCTTACCGATAGGTAAGGTCTGCTGTGGTGCCGCTGGAGTCAAAGGTCTATCCGATGGAGCTGGTGTTGAAGGGGCAGGGCTTGGAACAGACGGCGTACCGCTTCCTTCGTCTTCGGTGCTTACCTTAATTGTAATATGAGTAGTAATCTCTTTGCCGCCAGCAGTAACGGTTAAAGTCAACGTACCATTGCCAGCTGAGATTCCTTTTACATTTACCGTCTCTTTATCACTGTCACCTGTAATCTCAAGATGATTAAATGCTTCCCAGCGGTATGTTGGATTTGTCGCATTGACTGGATTTAGCTGGGAATCAAACGTAAGTGAACTGTTCACTTTAACAGATGTAGCTTCTCCTATTATGGAGACAGACTCCAGAGGAATCACTTCCGGTTCGATCTCATTCTTCGTAAACTGCCAGTAATCCATTCGAAGAGAATCCTGGCCTTTTGTCTTAAACATAAAGAAGATATTGTGAACACCGGTAACCGGTTTGACGTCTGTCTTCAGCGTTTTCCACTGATTCGCGCCGCCCGTTGGCGTCACATCAAGCGTACCAATGACATCACCGACTGGACTGTCCTGTCGTATTTCAATCGTTCCCCCAGCGGTTGCTGCTACACTAGTTTCAAAAATACTTGGTCCACTCGTACCGAAGTCTGCGTTTGCAACAGCAAGCCAATCTCCATCATTGACATCGGTTATATTGAGGTTGATGCTGTCCACCATGTTACCAGGCCGCAGGGACTTCTCCGTCATCATCCCGGCCTGCCATGCCATCGTTTCTGCCTCGGTGCGCTGGTATGGATTTAGAACAGCTAACTGTTCCACTCCTTCCATATCGCCCTTGATCGGTTTAATAAATCCGTTCTCATAAAACTCCACTTTATTGATGTGTGTAGAGCGATATCCTTTCGCTTTATTCATCGCCTTAGCAAGAGTTTGAGCGTGATAAGCAACATACCACTGATCTTTAAATTCGAAAATGGCATGATGATTGTTCCCCCCAACATCGAAAAACACGTTTGGATTTTGCAATATGGTTCCGACGTAAGTAAATGGCCCCATCGGATGATCGCTCACCATGTATGCAATTTCTCCTTTCGGCGGAGAACCTTCCGGATGTGTACCGGCGAAATTGGAACAGTAAGAATAATAGTACTTACCGTTATATTTGTGAATTCCAGAATCCTCAAAAAGATAAGGAGCATCAATGAGTTTTGCTGATCCTACTGTGCTTATCATATCGTCACCCAATTGAATTACTCTGCCGCTCTTCGGATGAGCAATTTGTTCTTCTGTCGGATTATTTCCGCCAGGGATTCCGCCGCCAAAATACAGATAACCTGTTCCATCATCATCTACCAGAACAGCCGGGTCAAACATCCACACTACCCCGTTCGTTCCTGGAACACTGCTATTAATAAATGATTTCCCCAGCGGATCAGTCCATGGCCCGATTGGACTATCGGCGGTAAGGACACCAATGCTGGAAGCATTATTAGCAAAGTACAAGAAAAACTTATCCTTTCCTTCAATTACCTTATGGGCAATAGCAGGAGCCCAAGAGTTGTTAGCCCATTTCGCAGCGCCATTCGGACCTGCTACGGGAATCTCTCCATGATCGGTCCAGTTCACCATATCCTCCGATGAGATGACACTGATTGTGTTGATCTTGGAATAACTATTATCTTTCAGGTTTCCATTTGCATCATATTCAAAAGCATCGCTTGTCATATAAATATACACTCTATCGTTAAAGACAAGCGCATAGGGATCTGCGCCGAATTTATGACTGACTAACGGATTCGCATATCCAGGTACTTTGGCAAGAGCTTTCGTGTCCAAAGCCTTCAAATCAATAGTTGCCACTGCATCACTCACGTTGTATACCACATTGCCGCCTTCCGTTTTGATGTAATCCGTTCGGATTTTAACCGCTTGATCCTTCGGAACAAAATCTTTCATTTTTAGTTTAATGGTGGCGAACAGATCAGATGAGGTATTCGTAAAATTCACGTTACTGCCTGATACCTTCAGTTCCAATCTTCGGTCAGCAAATGAGTAGGATGGTGTACCACTAATATTGTCTGTATGAAATGATACTCCGGTTACGGATACAAAATCCGGAATATCGAAGGAAGCAGAGATTCCATTATAGGTTCCGTCAGGCAATGCCTCCATTTTTACCGGAACTTCGAATTCTACATTCGGAACACCTAGAACGTCCGAGACATCATCCAGACTCGCAGAAAGAATAGGAGCCAACTCCCCTGTTCCTGTCATCTTGTTGCCTACTCTAAAATAGTCGAAGTCGACGTATCCGCCTACCGTTTTGGTAGCGTAATTAAATAATGCATAACGATAACCCATAAAATGAGGCAGGGTATACGTCATTTGCAGCTGCTCTCCAATTGCTGTCCAACTTACCCCGTCAAGACTGTAATAGAAATAAGCTTTGTCTGTTTGCTTTTTAAAATCCATATCAATCTTCAGATAAACTCGGTCCTCAGCAAGCGGAATGCTGGCAACCTCTTTCGGTTGTTCACCGCTGCCGTTAACCATTACGATCGATTTAGAGGTTCCTGACTTTTTAACACCGACATAACCATAATTTTTTTGGAAAGCGGCAAGACCTGCTACATCTCCGTCTTTCATATGATCGGTTTCAATAGCAATGTAACCTGAACTTTCCGGTCCAAATGTTCTCTGTGTGAGTGTATTGCGTGCATCTAGAATTCCTGTGCTTTTTCTGCCCGTTGTTAGACGTAAGAATCCAGAACGCTGGGTGAGCGACCAGTTGTTGTTATCTGGATTATGGTTCCACTGCCACGAAAGCCCTAGATTGGAGCCATTACCTTCACTCTCTCCTGGCTTTTGTGTATCTGGAATGGGAGCAGACGAAGCTGTAAACGAGATGTTGTCAACATAGAAGTCCATTAGATCTGTGATGGGATCCGGGTTACCGGTCCATGGTGTCTCAATGAAAATAAAAGTGTGGGATAAATCCGCATCTGAAGGAAGCGTATAAGTGCCTCGGAGTGTTCCCCACTCCCCTTTTTTCATCGTAGCCGAACCAAGCACCTTGATTCCTTGCCAGCTCGGACCGTTCTGGATGTTGAAGTTGAACTGTTTCTGCTCCGGTCCTTCATCGTACCTTACCTTTGCAGAGAAGGTATAAGTGACATTGGTATCCACCTTTCCGGTAATCAACTGCATCGGCCCATCTCCCGTTGCCTTGCGTCCGGTCGTCTTCAGTGCTGATATACCGCTGTAATATACGTCATTTGAAACAGATACCGATGCTGCTCCATTAGCAGTCCAAGGCTCGATACCGCTTTCAATATCACTGTTGATAATTAGCTCTGAGACGGAAGTATCTGCAAAAGAAATGTCATCGACATAGAAGTCCATCAGATCTGTGTTTTGATCGGGCGTGGCTGTCCATGGTGTCTCAATAAAAATAAAAGTATGGGATAAATCGGCGTCCGATGGGAGCGTGTACGTGCCTTGGACCGTTCCCCACTCTCCTTTGGTGATCATAGCCGAACCAAGCACCTTAATTCCTTGCCAGCTCGGACCGTTCTGTATGTTGAAGTTGAACTGTTTCTGGTCTGGCCCTTCATCGTACCTTACCTTGGTAGAGAAGGTATAGGTGACATTGGTATTTACTTTACCCGTTATTACCTGCATTGGACCATCTCCGGTCGCTGTCCGCCCCGTCGTTTTCAGAGCAGATGCGCCGCTGCCATAAACATCATTAGTAACGGATACGGAGGCTGTGCCGTTTCCAGTCCAAGGTTCAACACCACTCTCGATTCCACCGTTAACTAACAGTTCCCTCCCTGATCCTCCAACAGCTGCAAGCATATCCGCTTCCGAGAGTTCTGAAGATAAATCTGGTGCGTTGCTGTCTTCAAAAGTATAAGGGAGTCCTGATCGTGCTGAGCGATTATAGAACTCATCGGAACTTACAATATTGGATTCCCCTTTATGTAATGGAAGAGAAATTTCAGCAGGGACTTTGCCATTGACACCAAATACCGGCCAGTCATTCTCCCATGTGACGGGAACTAAATAAGGAATACGTCCGACGGAACCACGGTCACCGAACAGAAAGGCATACCAATCTCCTGAAACCGTATCGATCAGCCCGCCTTGTGCAATCCCTGCATCCTGCAGTGCGACTTTCCCTTCATAGGGGCCGTCTATAGTGTCAGAGCGGAACACCAATTGTGTTCGCATGCCGCCGCTCGGCCAAGTGATTAGAGAAATATAATATTTCCCATTCACTTTTTGGATATGAGCACCTTCCGCTTGAAGTCCCACATTCGGTCCTGCAACTAGACTCGAATCCTTAATGATGATTTTGTTCATTCCGTCTTCCTTCACTGCAGTGGCGTCCGAGTTCAGCTCGACAATCCGAATATCGCCGCCTCCATGTACAAGATACACTCGTCCATCGTCATCAAAAAGAAGGGACATATCGTGATAAAAAGGGAGCGTTGAGTGTGTCCAAGGTCCATTTTCGATATCGGTCGTTTGATAAATATATGTCTTTCCTGTTGTACTGGAAGAAAACACTACATAATATTTACCGTTATGGTACCTGAGACTGCTAGCCCAGGATCCTTTTCCATACTCATTTTCATTGTTACTCAATCTTTGATTATCGGTCTCGTCCAAAATATCATATACATAATTAACAATATCCCAATGTACTAGATCATACGATTTCATAATCGGAACGCCTGGATTCATATGCATCGTCGTACTGGTCATATAATAGGCATCACCCACACGAATGACATCGGGATCAGGCACATCAGCCCAAATAATCGGGTTATTCGCACTTCCCAGTTCTTTGGGGGTTTCCTCTGCAAATGTGAGCCCAGCTGGCATCAAATTCAGAAATAATGCAGCCGTTGTAAGAATCGAAATTAGCTTCTTTTTCCCCACTATACTGATTCTCCTTTAATATAATAATAAATAAAGCGCTTTCTAAAATGACGAAAAAGTGCAGCCGAGCTCGATATTATCCGATTGCCTCCCTTCTGGTTACTGCTTTTATAACTACTTTGTTTAAAGTTCGAGTTCATTATATCTTGCCCCTTCAAAAATCACGATGTAATATCTTTTTTAAAAGGTGAATTTTTTTGTTTTTTCAAAACAAAACTACCTTCTATAATGATAATGTAAGTATCTTACTAGAAAGTTTTAGGTTTAATCCGTAGCTGGTAAGATAAGAAAAAGCCGATCCAAAAGACCGGCTACCGTTGAAACTGTATTTTATGAAAATTAAATCATACATTTCCTACCATAAACTTCGCTTAGCAATCTCACATTATTCGGAACATACAAAAGAACATTCAAAAGAACATAAAAAACAGGATTATACACTCCTTAGGATTTAATGGCTGTTACCGTAGTCCCATCTTTCTCAATAATGTACTCTATATTTTCTCCACTCCAAAAGTGAAACTTCAAAGTGACTTTCCCATCACTGATTTCATCAAAGAAAGCTTTTGTTAATTTGATCTCATTTGTCTCATAGGATGGAACGAATGAGTGTCCAAATTCTTTAAACGAAGTCCAATCCGCTGGTCCCGCATTTCGCCCATCCTCATAGAGCGATTCCATCGTAGCCAGTTGATCTCCATTGAATTGTACTGGAATGATCAGTTCATCCGAAGATCCAGAAGTCTCACTTAGCTGAGGTACATCGTAGGTAATAATGTTAAGTTTCCAATCGGCTCCTGAAGTGAAATTGATATTGAGCTCTGCTTGCTTCCCATAAGCAGTATCAGACCACTGACCAAGGAAATTGGCTTTTAGAGTGAGTATGTTCTCATGAATTGTGTAATCTTGGTCTTTCATTAGTGTCTTTCCGTTCATATTTACATTTTGAAATTCGTTTCCGTTCGGCTCAAGAGGAATGGATACGTCCTGAACATTCTCTCCCTTCTTCAGATAGACAAGATCAGACATCGCATGGGAGGAACGACCTTTGAAACCAGCTTTGATAACAGCATACAAATCTTCATCAAACCAATTGAACTCCCTGCGGTTAAAGTGTTGACCGTTATCCCATAACATCGTTGTAAACCCTTTTTGACCGGCATAATCATTTACAAAATCAAAATATTTCAGTTTCTCTCCGTGCTGGATGGTCCCCAAAAACTTGTCAAAGCCCAATAACCCGAACTCACCCACAATGACCGGAATACATTCCTTCGTAAACCGCTCATATGTCCGATCAAACGTATCCATGATATCTTTCTGAGCGGCTCCATCAAAACGAGTTGCTCCCGCCATATTGACACTAAAAGGATAAAATCCGTAATAATGAATGGTCGCAATCAGATTAGGATCGTTATAACTGGTTATCGTCTTGTATAGTTCCTCTAATCTGGCTTCGGAAGCAGAGGCCGTTATACTTGGAATAACTAGCGGGCGCTTTCCATTTTCCCCTCCAGAAGTCCGAACGATGTGATGAAAAGAATCATTCAATTCACCAAGCATCGTAAAATATTGAGGTTCATCTTTATTCCAATCCTCTGAGAATCGAGGTTCATTAATGCTCTCAAACATTAACTTGCTGGGATGATCTTTGAAATGATCTGCTATTTGTGTCCACAAGGCATTGAATCGCTCTAATACTTCATCATGATTCGTATCCATGTACCTCACCCATTCGCTGGAGTCGTGATGGATATTAATCATGACATAAAGGCCTTCATCCAGTGACCAATCTACAACTTCCTCAATTCTTCTCATAAAATCCGGATCAACCGTATAGTCAGGAGCGTCGCCCATACGGTGCTCCCACGTAATTGGAATGCGGATACTGTTGTACCCTTGTTCGGCAATCTCAGCGATCAACTCTTTGGTGGTCAGTGGGTTTCCCCAAGATGTTTCATCACCCGTTGCATCAAACGTATTTCCAAGGTTCCATCCTGGCTGCATTTTTTCTACATAAGTTTGCATTTTACTCTTCTTCTCCTTCTGCTTATCAGCTGAAATGATGGAACCAACTACAAAAAGAATGCCTGCCATTAACACCAAAGAGATCAGCATTGCCCATAAAGGAAGACTCTTTTTATTAATCATACCAAGTCCTTTTTTTCATATTTTTGGCATATACCATATGATGAATGGATTACGAAGATGTAAGCTGCTATTCGATGGTTCTCTTTACAAAGGGAAGAGAATACATTTCCTCCACTGTGATATCTGTTAGAACATTAGTGGTATCTGTTAGAATATTGCCACGTGGATACGATTGAAGAGTAAGCTGGCAAAGAGGAGAAGGATCACCTGCTTTCTTTTACTGTAATCGCTTTCTTCATCTGTGAGTATAAGCTTAACCCTTCTCTAACTCAATAGCTATAAGAGACATGAATCTTATATTTATTAACGAATTGTGACCCCGGATCGATAACCACTTGTTGATCGCATTCATACAAGGAATTGTTGTTGGATAAAGACTTACTATCCCGCTCGTTAGCACTTATGAAAGCAAAGATACGAAAAAAGTCGCCATATAGGCGACTTATGGGACTGACCACTTCTTTCCGAATAACTCCATTAATTCATCCTAACATTCTTAGAAAATAACAACAAATTCAGACTCTTAGCGAGCCACGAAAACTCCTGACACCATAATAAGAATCTGCACCATTGTGGTACACAAAAACAGTGTCGTAGCGACGATCACAAAAGAGGGCACCACCCAGTTGTCTAATATGATCAGGTGTTTTCACCCAGCTCGATGTTTTCGTATCAAATGGCCCAAGTCTCTGCAGCTCCCGGTATTGTTCTTCTGTCAAAATCTCAATCCCCATGGCAGTTGCCATATCCATAGCACTATTCTGCGGTTTGTGTTGTTTCCTTGATTCCAACGCGGTCCGATCGTAACACACACTTCTGCGGCCTTTAGGGCTTTCTGCCGAACAATCACAAAAAACATATTCACCCGTCTCTTTATCATAAAGAGTAACATCAGGTTCGCCGCCGGTTCTTTCCATTTCGAAAAGTGACCACAGTTTTTCTGCATTCCGTTCCAGTTTTG
The DNA here is from genome assembly GCF_965111595.1 of Paenibacillus sp. Marseille-Q7038. NCBI lineage: Bacteria > Bacillati > Bacillota > Bacilli > Caryophanales > Paenibacillaceae > Paenibacillus > Paenibacillus sp. Marseille-Q7038. Next base: position 1,603,048 of record NZ_CBCOOM010000001.1, read on the forward strand.
CTTCTACTGCTGCCCATTCAAGTCCTTCGTGGCGATTCATGTTTTTCTCAAAACGTGTTTTTAATGTTCCGAGTAATTCGTCACGTTGTTCTGGTGACAACGCTTTACTTTCATTGTTCATACTGAACCTCCCCATAATATGTTTGGATCTTTATAAAAGTATCATCACTTTCATTTCTCTCTTCGAACCTATGTAATTATTCGGTTAATTTCCGACTGTTTTCGCCAGTAATAATTTTATGGAATATTTGATATCTCTGTACATCCAATCATAACATATTCTGTTTTATAAATACTTTTGAGTGCTCCAGTTATGTTTGAATGAAGCTGTTGCAACAGAGCTTCCTCAAGTTGCTTTTCCCTAACATCTGGATTTGAAGCAAACGAAAGAGTTGGAATATGGAAAAAAGCACTCATCAAGATGACAAGTACCACACATTGTTTTATGTTCAAATGAAACACCCTTTTTTTAATATAAGGTGCTTCATCTATATTGAATTTATACAATATTTACGTTTATTTCTTACACTATTCGGAAAGTTAACATACCAAAAAGCAACTGATCGCACTGACCAGTTGCTCTGTTTATATTCTAATCCCCTCTGCGAAATCATCGCTCTAAGGTGATTCGATTGGTGACGGAGCTCAAATCACTCTCCCCTTCATATGTAAAAATATTTAAAAATTTATACATTTGGCTCTATAATTGATATATACTATTTATACGAAAGAAGCAATGTCGGTACTATTTGCAATAAGAATTTCATTCTACTTCGAAGACAGGTGAACCAAACTGAACATAGAATTATTTAATCAGGCTGTAACTGAGCTACTGAAACGCTCAGGTAGCCGTGCGCTTGTCCAAATTGAATCCACTTTCCCGGACAATCGCCTCGTTGGTGGCAAATATCACATGAGTAGTCATACCGTGTATCTATATCAAAAAGAAATTATGGAGCAATGCAGAATGTTATTCGGCTCACTTGCTCCCTTACATTCATATATTTCTGTTATTCTAGCTCATGAATTGGGTCATGCTGAGGATGCAGAATTGAAACATCTATCAGGTCTTCTTGATGGACCTCTCACTGTCTCTGAACAAGCCCAAATTCGGCTGCGCATTGAAGAGAATGCTTGGCGTTATGCGGAATCCCTACTATGGGACATTGATCCCGTTTTCTTGAGTACAATCATTGACGAATCCCTGTACAGTTACCATCAAGCTATTGAACCACATATCGCTTAACGTTATCCATGATACAGCCTTAATAAATACAAGGTCAGTCTTCCCTTTTTCATAGGTGAGGTCTGGCCTTGTTTTTCTTTGACTGCACATCATCCTTCTACATCCATCCAATTTTAATTTACTTCATGATTAGACACTGAATATAAGATCTATATCTTTATTTACCCTCTCTTCTGGCTTTCAAACATACTTTAATCCATTTCATATTCATTCAAAGCAAGACTTTCGAAGATTGAATTCCTTGAAACATTAACGTACTCTAGCTGCTTCATCCGTTGAAGAAAAGCTGGTTTCTGATCTATCATACAATTTTCTATGTTTAGAGACCTGAGTCGCTTGAGTTTCTCTAACTCAATTGGTAGTTCATGGATCGAAGTATAATTGATCGTTAGCTGCTCCAACTGCTCAAGTTCTCCAATCTCAGTGGGAATACAATTTAAACTGATCTCTTCCTTTGATTTCGTCCGCCAAGTGGAATCAGGTCTATCTGAACTAGCACAACTGATTTGAAGCTCTTTTAGGTTCTTTAACTTGGCAATAGATCCGGGAATGCTTTCAAGGTCTGCTGTCATGATCCTCAAACTTTCTAACTTACTTAACTCGAACAATGCTTGAGGTAACCGATAAAGATCTTGTTCAAATATTTCTAACCATCGTAACTCTGTAAGTTCGCAGATTCGATCTGGCAGCTTCTTCAGTCTATGTCCACTTATATATAGCCGATCCGTTTTTTGCTTAATAGCATCATCTAGCAGACGATTGAAGTCCCGATGTGCCTCTATTTCTATGAAAAGTCCTGTAATTTGATCCATCAGCTCGATCGCTTCGTTCTCTGACACATTTATCCCGTACATACCCTCATGGACAACGGAATAAAGGTAGTCTTCGCCATCTTTTTTTAAGAAGCACAAGTCTTCTGGTAAATTAGGAAAAATCCAATCCGATAGGCTTCCTGCAAATTGCTTTAATAGAAGACCACTTTCTTCACAGGATTTATAAAAATAGTAGGTTCCCGAACAATAAAAGGCATGACTGCGATATGCTTCTCTTATTTGTATGACTTCCTCCCTATTGTTGTTTTGTATCACGATTGTTTTCATTAAATAAGGTTTCAATTCTTCCAGTACACTTTGATACTTTTGATTCTCACTAGGCAAATCCACCATTTTGTAACCCAGCACAAAACATTCCGAATTCTGTATCGCTAAATCTATAACTTGTTTATAAGCTTCACCTTTAGGGTCTGTATACATTCTTAACATACTAGTTCTCCTCCTATAAAATACATATTATTCCTATTATAGATTAGCACCTCTTTCTCTCCAACTAAATATGAAAATGACACGAAAACAACGAAAAACCATCCATCTCATTTATGAGATGAATGGTTTTTAGGAATCCGTCTACGTTTCGTCATAACAATTTAATAGTCTTACTTATATATCAAGCAATTAATTGTGACCTACTATTGGGTGCGGTACATATGGCTCTTCAAGGAACAAAATTTCTTCAGGTGTTAATGTAACCGATAGAGCTTCTATCGCGACTTCAAGGTGAGATATCTTCGTCGCTCCGATAATAGGAGAAGTAATTGTTTCTTTCTGCAGCAGCCAAGCAAGAGCGATCTGAGTACGGGGAACACCAAGTTTTTCTGCGATAGATGCAACACGCTCTACTACGATCCGATCCGCATCCATAGTTCCATCGTACTTAGACTTTTGAATTTGGTCGGTTTCGGAGCGAAGCGTAGTTTCTGACCAATCACGTGTCAATCTCCCGGATGCGAGTGGGCTGTATGGAGTCACCCCAATTTTTTCTTCCTTACATAGAGGCAGCATCTCTCTCTCTTCTTCACGGTAAATGAGATTCAAATGATTTTGCATAGACACAAATTTAGTCCATCCATTCTTTTCCGCTACATGTAATGCCTTTTGGAACTGCCATGCAAACATTGCAGAAGCACCAATATATCTTACCTTTCCTGCTTTTACAACGTCATGCAACGCTTCCATCGTTTCTTCAATGGGTGTATTGTAATCCCACCTATGAATGATATAAAGATCTACATAATCCGTTCCCAGTCTCTTAAGACTTTTATCTATTTCACTCATGATTGCCTTTCGAGAAAGCCCAGCACCATTTGGACCTTCATGCATTCGGCCCCAGACCTTGGTCGCGAGGACAATTTCATCACGGTTTGCGTAATCTTTGAGTGCTCGACCTAAGAATTCTTCACTTTTTCCTAGCGAATACCAATTTGCTGTATCAAAAAAATTAATGCCTTTATCCAAAGCCTTTTTTATAATCGTTCGAGAATCTGCCTCATCAAGTACCCATGGATGAACCCAATGCTTTGCATCACCAAAACCCATACACCCAAGACAAAGCTTAGATACATCTAAACCTGTGTTTCCAAGTTTCACATATTCCATTAGAATTCTCCTTTTTTGTTTGTTTTCAATCCGTATTATCTATCCACCCCTTATTATGCAATAAATGGATGGACAAGTGTGATCCTATTTGTCTCATTTCATTGCCCGATCCTCTCTGCAATATAGGATAACGTCTATCGACGATTGAGTTATCTTATGTATTGTTCGGTAACGAAAAACGGTAGCTGGAATAAGAGCAGCTACCGTTTTTATTATGATGAGTTTACTCTGATCAATAGATTTTCACTTTTGACACTTAGGATGTACCAATAAGGTTTTGATCTGTATTCGCTTCTATTGTCTCAAATTTTTCCTTTAGTCGCTTTATGTCCGCCTTTGGGGGAAATCCAAACATCCGAGAATATTCACGGCTAAACTGAGAGGCACTTTCATAACCAACCCGATACGCAACTTCAGAAGCATCCCCTGATTCCATTAATAAAAGACTCCGGGCTTCTTGTAACCGAAGGTGTTTTTGAAATTGAAGCGGGCTCATGTTAGTGATTTCCTTAAAATGTCTATGGAATGAAGAAGTGCTCATATTAGCGACTTCTGCAAGCTCTTCCATTCGTAAAGGTTGATCATAATGCTTGATAATTAGATCAATTGCTTCTCTGATACGATAAGTGTTACTTCCTTCCATTGCAATTTGTGAAAGCGCCCAGCCATATTTCCCCTGAAGGAGTCGATAAATGATCTCTTTCTTATGAATAGGTGCAAGAAACGAGATGTCCTCAGGAGAATCAAGCAATTGAACTAAACGGAGCACGGCATCCAATATCGATAATTCAATCTGACCAACGAACATGGCTCTTGAAGCATTGTCCTTTGTGTTGATGTGAATTTTAGCGTCTTTCAACACCTCTAAAATTTCATTTTGGTTAATCTCAAGTTTTAAACTTAAATACGGAACCTCAGGTGAAGCCTTTATTACCTGCCCAATTACCGGAAGATCCATAGAGGTTATCAGGTAATTCGACGGGCCATATTCTAAGCGCTCCTCAGCCAGATAAATTTCTTTCAACCCTTGAGTAACAAAACAAAAGGAAGGATTAAATACTCTATAGGCGGGTTCCTCCATCTTATCCGAACGAATAAGGAACAAAGAAGGAATCATCGTCTTTGATACTCCTGGTTGTTTACAATGGCGGTTAATCAGTTTTGTAATGTTTTTTTGTCTGATTTCTATTTCTTCAACCATTGGCCCCTCCTTAATGAGTGTTTTATATGATTATACGCATTCGTTTGTAGAAATGAAATCGTATTGAGAGGATTAGGCAATGATTTGAGACGAATTAGATATCGGTTCTTTGTTCAGGGATGCATAATATAGACGTGCCCCAAAGGTATGACTATTAATAATAACTGAGTTTTTTGGAATTAAAAGGAGCTTACATTAACCGCACTTTTCACAGCTTGTATTCGCTTGCCGTATGACGTGGGGGATAACTTTCAAAAACCAGGAGGATTTCACATGCAAAAAGTAACTTTAAATAACGGTGTTGAGATGCCGATACTTGGATTTGGTGTTTTTCAAATTGCAGATCCAAAAGAATGTGAACAAAGCGTTTATGATGCGATTACGGCAGGATATCGGCTGATTGATACCGCTGCCTCTTATGGAAATGAGGAATCTGTTGGCAGAGCAATTAAACGTAGTGGTGTGGCAAGAGAAGACTTATTTATAACGACGAAACTTTGGGTCCAAGATACTGGTTATGAGCGTACAAAAAAAGCATTTGAAAAATCACTGGAAAGATTGCAACTTGATTATTTAGATTTATATTTGATACATCAGCCTTTTGGCGATGTTTATGGTTCATGGCGCGCGATGGAAGAATTGTATCGTGAAGGAAAGGTACGTGCCATCGGCGTTAGTAACTTCTTGCCAGATCGTCTAATCGATTTGATTATTCATAACGATGTAAGTCCTGCTGTAAACCAGGTCGAAACACATCCCTTCAACCAGCAAATGGAAAGTGCTAAATTCATGAAAGAAAACAATGTTCAGATCCAGTCCTGGGGCCCTTTTGCTGAAGGAAAAAACAACTTGTTCCAAAATGAGATATTGCTATCCATAGCTAAAAAGTATAATAAATCCGTCGCTCAGGTAGTTTTGCGTTGGTTGACACAAAGAGAAATTGTTGTGATTCCAAAGTCTGTTCATCAAGAAAGAATTGTTGAAAACTTCAATATCTTTGATTTCAAATTAAACCAAGAAGATATGGAGTTAATTACTACCTTAGATACGAAACAAAGTTCATTCTTTTCACATAACGACCCTGAAATGGTGAAATGGATTGGTACTCGTAAGCTTGATATCTAACAATATCTATTTCAAAACTAAGTAATGATCATCAACGTGAACAAGCTCTTGCTCTCAGTTTGGGAGAAGAGCTTGTTTAATTGTTTAAGGGGGAAGACATGAGCGAACTTAAGATAATAATTCACGAATCTTCGGATTATTTAACGGCCAATCTACTACCGATTTTGACTTCATCTACGTTTTCTACAATAGAAGAATAATAAAGTTTCTTAGAAAATCGCTGATAATCACCAATTACATAGAACTCTTTTTTAGCGCGTGTCACAGCTACATTTAGTAGATTGGGCTTGGAACATGACCAGTTTGCTGCTCCATCACCGTTCTCGTCAGTTCCCGTTACTAAATAAACAATATCTGCTTCTTTTCCTTGAAAGGTATGGACCGTACCTACAGAATTCCTCAACCAATCATTTAATACTTCTTTAGAAATCCCCAATTTCTTTAATTTCGCTCTTAGAATTCTTTTAATACCATCCTTAACTGCCGTAAAGGGAGAAATGATATATACATTCGGAGGACCCGCGTTTTTCTTCCATAGTGCAATCATATGATCTGCCACCAATTCTCCTTGTTCTTCTACAAATTGACGATTTTTAGCCGATCCTTTACAGTCATACCAGATACTCTTACCTCGCCCCTCTTTACCCAATACCATTTTGTTATCATAAGCTATTTCGTTCGCAACAGTGAACATAGGATTTAAGCATCTTCTATGAACCCATAACGGTATGCCAATCCATTGACCATAACCGCTCGTCATTCCATATCGATTAGCTGCATCTGCTATGGTTTGAACAGAGGATCCCATTCCAATATATCTATCACTTACGTTAAAATATTTCTTAATGTCTCCTAAAATGGTTTGATCTAAGGTTATGACTGGCTCAATTTGAATTGGGTCACCTACTACTACCACATTTTTAGATCTCCATATTGCACCCGCCGATTGTTGTGGACTCGCTTGTCCTGCCTCATCTATAAATAAATATTGAATAAAATCCTTTTCTATTCCTTTATACATCGAACTAAAACTTGCAAAAGTTGTACTTACCAAAGGAGTAATTAAATGAACCGTTTGCCACATATTCTTCAAGTATTCTCTATGTTCCATATCGTTAAGATCTAAATTTGCACGATTGATCAATAAGCGTAAAGTTGATTTAATGGCTTCTAAATTGAAAGCCAACATCATTTTATGGATTTTCATAGCCTTTAAAAACAGTAATCCTCTTTCGAAATTCAGTTCATCTGTAAGCCAAATCGTATTTAATTGCCGAAACTCGTATGCCTGTTGTGTGTTCGACCAATAATCTTCATCAGGTAATATTAAACCCTGCATTTTAAAATCTTTCAGCTGTTTTGCAAAAGCAGATTCCCTTTCTTTGAGTTCCTCTATCATCTTTTTAGATTTTTCAACCTCTGTCTTTTTTATATAAAACTTATTCCCTTCTTCTTTCAACCGAGTAATAATATCGTAGAGTTCATTTTCCAATTCTATTTTTTTAGTATTTTTTTTACCTAATACCTTTTGTAAGAGAGAAAGTTTTGGTAGGGATCGAATTTGTTGTTCGGTGAGTTGCTTTTGCTGTTCTAAATGGGACTTCCCGTTCCCTAGATCCATTAGTTCTTGATTAAGTTCAGGTAATTGCTCCTCTAACTCTCTCAATAGGACAATAGAAGATTTTATGCTCTTATATTCGTCGTGAAATTTCTGGAGACTCTCCTTTTTTTTCTTAACCGAGTTAAGCGTATCTTCAAATTCTTTTACAGCTTTCTCCCAATCCTTTGTGTTTACTTGTTTACTATCTTGTTCGAGTTGTTGAAGAAAAGAAGTTCCATCCTCTTTCTTCCTAAACAAACTCCAAGCATACGTTGATATATTATCTGATTTACCAAGGGCTCCTGAAAATAATCCCCATGCCTCATCGTTACTACCTAGCAAATCCATTGCCGCAACTTTATACATAGATAAATCCTCGGCCTCTACAGCGTACGACTCTTCATAATGATTGAACTTACTTTTATCCGAAGAACGTATAACTTCATTTCGTTTAGGTAGATCCTTAGAGATATTTTCAACTGCTCCATTATTACTCGAAGCCACTACCATAGAATACGCCTTAATATTTGAATCTAATAAATAGATGGGATAAAATCTACCATTTAAATTAATTGACTTTACTTTTGTAAAAGCTTGGGACGGGGTATCCAATTGCGCTATTTTTTCAGCTCTTTGAACTACAATGTCAGCAAAGATGTCTTTTAATAAAGTGGTCTTTCCTGTGCCAGGCGGTCCATTCACAGAACTTATTTTTTGATTACTATTCATAATTTGATTTACAGCAACTTGCTGCATTAAAGATAGTCTATGTTCTACGGGAGATGGCCACCGGCCATGTGGTAAATGAATCGGCTGTAAAATATCTTCGATATATTCCTGATTTTCATTTATATTTAAGCGCTGTTCTATAGGTACTCCTTCTACAAACTGACTGAGCGCTTCGTTTTCTCCTTTCTTTAAGATGAGTTCCAAGTCACTTATATAGAAGCTATTAAAATTCTTTTGTTTAGAAATTTGACCAGCTTTCAATACTTCAATCTCCAAATAATGTAATGAATTGTCATCTAATCTATGAAAAAATTGTTGGTATACTTGTTGAATTAAGAGTAAGGATTCCTTTGTTACTCCATTAATAAAAACGGTTTGTGCTTGTTCTTCAAATAATTTCAATTTACTTTGAAAAGGAGTTAACAGATCCTCATATTTCACCTCCGAAGTTTTCGCCAAAAATTGTATTACATACATCAAAAAAGGAACGAATATTGACTCTTTTATATAATTACCTTGATCATCAACCAAAAAAGAAAAACTAAATAATGTTTTATTTTCCTTATTAACAATCTCATCCTGATTCATAAAAGCTTCACGTATAAAGCTGACAAGTTTATGATGCTCAAAACAAGCGAAGTAATAGCGGAATTGAACCTGAAACTTATCATTTTCCTTTACTATGTCGTTCTTCCACGGAGTTTCATTAAGATCAATCAAACGTGTGCGGTTCCGATTTTTATTGTCTGTGAAATAACTTCCTTTCACCGTTTCTCCCTTACCGGGCACTTCACTTGGGACCAACGCTTCAACTAAGTGCCAAGTCTTTAAAACCCGTTTGGTAATCTCCATCTTTTCACTCCTCTAGTATTCAGTTACATAATATTATAATAAAATTTGGAAAAATAAGTTATGAAATGATGAAATGAAGTGATATGTTTAGGGATAAAACAAAGGAGCATATAAAAAAGGGAGCGAATTCGCTCCCTTTACTTAAGACAAGACGTCTAACCTGTATTACATTTAATAGCTCCATTTCAATCTTGGTACAGCTTCACATATATGAATTAAATTACTTCCAAACCTCATCTGCGATTTCCTTAACAAAGCGAAGTTTACTCCATTGCTGTTCTTCGGTTAAAATATTGCCTTCTTCCGTAGATGAAAATCCACATTGCGGACTTAAACATAGCTGTTCAAGCGGTACATAGGTTGCTGCTTCTGCTATGCGAGCTTTTATCTCTTCTTTATCTTCTAATTCACCTGATTTAGATGTTATTAATCCTAATACAATTTTTAAATTTTTGCGATTCACATATTTCAATGGTTCAAAACTTCCTGACCGCTCATCATCGAATTCCAAGAACAACCCATCCACGTCTAAACCGCCAAAAATCGTTTCAGAAGCATAATCATATCCGCCGCTAGCGAAAAAATTAGATTTATAATTACCACGACAAATGTGCATCGTGATGACTAAATCTTCTGGTTTATGAGCACACGGCCACAACCCAAGTGAGCAATATTTGCCAAGTCTTCATTCTCCGCACAAATTTTCCTGGCCATAAAAACACTTTAAAGAGTATTTCGTTATGTTGAAGTGCCTCTAAAAATTCTTCCTGGTACACCTTGCTGTCCGGATTTAAGCGAATCGCACTCCGCATATAAGTCTCCTTTAGCTTATACTCTCCGCGCTCACCAGCTGCCCATCCGAGATACAAAAATACTTGAGATAATTCCCTATTATATTTCAGGGCGAGTTTTTCCACCCTCGCAGAATCCTCATAGTTTTTGTTTAATGCTTCTGTGTAGCTTAACAAAGCCAAATAAACCGGAGATTCCGGACGCAGTTCGAGCGCTTGTGAAAGGGCCGTCTTTGCTTGATTTGGCCTGTCTATTTTGTTATATAAATGCGCTTGTAAAAAATAATAATGAGGCTCGTAGGGATCGATCCGCAAGGCTTCCTGTATAGCTTCTTTGCACTCCCGATCCTGATTCGTATCGTAGTAAACGCCAACCCGCACGAACCAAGCTAGTTCATGTTCTGGCTCTCGAGTGAGTGCTTGGTTCGACCAATACAGTGCTTTATCATATTCATCCATTAAAAGGTGAATTTGTGAGATCAACGCAAAAACATCCGGGTTCTCCGGCTCTTCGCTTAGAAGTTGCTCAGCTTCCTTTAGTGCTTCTTTGTACCGCCTCCATTCGATCAGCTGCTGCGCCTTCGTATAAGCGACGTTATCATGTACGTTCTCCACCTGCTCTGCCCCCCTGTTACGATTATGACTTCACACCATGCTTACTAATGTAATCCAGCACAATTTGATAATCGCGGTTCACATCACTGAACGTCGCATAATTCTTTGCTGTAGCAAACCAGTCCAGCGTTGTCGCCTTCCGTCCTTTAGCAGATCTCTTTAAATCGTCCTGAGTAATGGGCTGGATCTCACCCTTCTCAAAAGTACGCTCCATCGCAGATTCCACAGCATCCTTGACTAACTGCTCCAAATCTGCTCCCGAATAATGCTTCGTCTCTGCGGCAATTTTGTTCAGGTTCAGCGAACCCAGCGGCTTACCGGAAAGCTTCAGTTCTAGTATCGTTTGACGCTCATTCTCTTCAGGTGGCGGTACAAAAACAAGGTGGTTAAATCGGCCGGGACGTCTCAGAGCGGAATCAAGGTACCAAGGCGTGTTGGTAGCGCCGATGACAAACACGTGATCATTCTCCGCCTGCAGACCATCAAGTTCCAACAATAATTGGTTAACGAGCATGCGGTCATGATGTTGGCGCATTTGATGACGACTTCCTCCAAGGGCATCGATTTCATCAATGAAAATAACACATGGCTTGCTTTCTCGTGCTTTTTCGAAAATATCGTGTAAGTTATGTTCGCTCTGGCCAGCATACATGGAAAGGATAGACTGAAGCTCAATATGCAAAAAGTTAGCATCGATCTCACCTGCCACCGCCCGCGCCAAGAACGTTTTTCCGCATCCAGGAGGACCGAATAAAAGAAGACTTCCTCCAGCTTGTTTGCCGTATGCAGCAAACACTTCCGGCTGTTGCAGCGGTAAGATGAAATTCATTCTGATTTTTTTCTTAACTTCTTCCAAGCCACCGACGTCAGCAAACGTTTCCTTTGGTTTCTCTGACTCAACAAGTGATTGATCCTCTTTGCTGAAATGAATGAGCTTTAAATTTTTACGTCTTTGCTCCGCTAGTTCATCATGGTCCGACATATCCTGCTCTCTCCTCCTGCAATGTTTTTATTCAGTCTACCATATTTCCATAAATTGGGGGATTACTAAACAAAAAAAGACTACTCAGAAGAGTAGCCTTTACACAGTGATTCACTTTTGCTTCGACTTATGGAATTTATCAGTACTATTGAAATGTTCGAAATGTTCTATATGGAGGATTGGAAAAACTGTTGTCCGGTTGTGGCTGGAATGTCGTATTCATACTACTCTGAACCGATTGCTCCAATTGCTTGCAGATTTGGCTTACCTGTTGCATTTGCTGAACAGCCAGCTGATGTCCTTGCAATGCAGTCTGGATCATTTGAGCTGCTCGATTTTCACGTTGAGCTAACTCTTGTAAACGCTGCTCATTTTGTTGTTCCTGTTGAAGCAGCTGTTTATACGCTTGGGAAGCTTGTTCTGTTTGATTAATGAGTTGTTGTACAATTTGCTTGCATCTTTGGATTTGCCCAGTAATTGTCGTGTTTTGTTTAGAAAACTCCCTTGTATTTTATTTGTAACTAGCGTGTGAAGACATCCTATTTTGTCTGAATTCTTATTTGATTATGTATTCGTTAATGAACGTGAAATAAACAAAAAAAGAGTACATACTCCTTACATCAAAAGAACATCATAACGAAGAAGGAGGAATGCGCTTTGGATTCAGCAGGATGTACAGGCACAGGAGAAGGGAATTCATCAAAAGAAACAAAAGGACACTTAAAATGGTGGCAACTTTCACTACTTGGTATAGGCTGTACCATTGGTACAGGTTATTTCCTAGGCTCTGGTATTGGAATCAAGCTGACAGGTCCCTCTATGGTTTTTTCATTCCTGCTTGCTGCCATTGGAACATATATCGTCTTTCATTTTTTAGCTAAAATGACCACGGCGGATCCTCAGGAGGGTTCTTTTTGCTTTTATGCCGGTAAAGCATTTGGCCGCTGGGCACGTTTTGGGAGCGCATGGAACTATTGGAGCACAAAAATATTAATAATGGGAAGCCAGCTCACTGCTCTTTCCATACTAACGAAGTTTTGGTTCCCAAATATCCCTTTGTGGATTTTCGCAACCATATACGCTGTATTATCCATTGCTGTCGTTCTACTAGGTACAAAAGGTTTTGACAAGGTGGAAAACGTTCTTGCCGTTATCAAAACAGCTGCCATCCTTATGTTTATCATTCTTGCTATCGCTGCACTAATGGGCTTGATTCATGGTGGAACTGATAGCAGACCTGGGTTCCCTAAATCAGTTAACGCTGTTTTTCCTGGTGGTATTACCGCCTTTTGGTCTTCTCTCCTGTATGCTTTCTATGCTTTTGGGGGCGTAGAAACGATCGGCTTAATGTCAATTCAACTCAAAGATAAAAAAGATGCACCAAAAGCAGGAAAAGTGATGTTAATTGGATTAACAGTAATTTATGTAATTTCTATTGGTCTTGCTGTCTACTTGGTTTCATACCAGGCATTTAGTGAGAAAGAAAGCCCGTTTGTCACCGCTTTATCGACTTATCCGCTGTCTTTCTTTCCCCATGTTTTCAACGGAGCAATTATCATGGCCGGATTCTCGACAATGAGTGCGTCGTTGTTTGCAGTTGTAAATTTACTAGTGACGATGGCGAAAGACGGAGATGCACCCAAATTATTCACTAAAAAAATAAAGAAATTCAGAAAACTACCTCTCCCTTCACTCGGGCTAGCTACAATAGGTTTATCCGCTTCCATTATCGCAGCACTCCTACTGCCGGGATCGATTTATGAGTATATTACAACGGCGGCCGGTATATTGCAGATGTATAATTGGTCGTTCATTATTATCTCAGCGTATAAGATCTTAAAATTCAAAGTTAGAGATATTATCCTAGGAGGAATTGGAATTTTGCTTCTGCTAGGCGCTGTAGCCGGAACGATTTTGGAAAAGAGTATCAGACCCGGATTTTTTGTCAGCTTAGCCCTCGGCGCTTTAGTAGCTATCGTGACATTCATTATGGTGAGAATATGGAAGAAGATGAATACAAATACGGTCTAACATAAGAGAGAATAGAAAAACCCTGAATGGAGTCACTTTTTTATAAGTGTCTATCATTCGGGGTTCAGTTCATGGTTAACTTTACATATCCTTCACTTTCTTACTTATAAAATGGGAATATTGGCGGCTTCGCATTCTTTAATCGTTTTATCATTCCATATGGACACCTGTACTTCACAGATGTGAGCTTTTTTCAGAAGAAACATGCACAACCTAGATTGGCCGATTCCTCCTCCTATGGCGGGTGGCAGCTCTCCTGCAGCAATAGATCGATGAAAATCAAGATTCATACGATCTAAATGATTACTAGTTAAAAGTTGTTCTCGCAGCGATTGTTCATCCACTCTAATCCCCATCGAAGAAATCTCTACTCCGCAGTTTAATACAGAATACCATAGAACAATATCACCATTTAACGACCAATCATCATAATCCGGAGAACGATCGTCATGAACCTTGCCAGACTTCATTTCCCCGCCAATCCCTATAATAAATACAGCCCCGTACATTTTGGCTATCTCATTTTCTCTTTCCTTCGGTGATAGTCCAGGATAACGATCTTCCAACTCTTGAGCCGTAACGAAACATATTTGATCCGGGAGAACAGGTTCTACATTAGGATAGAGCTCGTGGACATAGCTTTCCGTTGACTTTAGGACAGCATATATCTTTTGTACTTCGTTTTTTAAAGTAGCGAGGTTTCGTGAATCGCTGCTGATCACTTTTTCCCAATCCCACTGATCGACATAAGTCGAATGAAAATTATCCATTTTTTCATCTCGCCTTACCGCTTTCATATCAGTATACAACCCTTTTCCATTCGCGAAACCGTATTGTGCAAGCGCAGAGCGTTTCCACTTTGCAAGGGATTGCACGATTTCAACCGATTCACCTTCTAAATCCAGTAGATCAAATGAAACAATTCGCTCTGTTCCGTTCAAATTATCATTAATGCCTGTTCCTGCTTTCACCATAATCGGAGATGAGACTTGCGTAACATCTAATGTCTCTTCCAGCCCAGTTTGAAAAAACGATTTTACTTTCTGAATAGCGACAGCAGTATCCATTCTATTTAATATGGATTCATAACATTCAGGTATAGTTACTGTTCTCAACAAGTAGTTTCCGCCCTCTCATAATGTACTTAAACATGGTCGGTTAGGATGACAGAACAGTGTATGTATGCCTAAGTAAACTGTCGCTTTGTCCAATAGAGATTACCCATAAATAGGCTGATAACCACGAAGCTAACCTATTAGAGCGATCATGCCTTGAATACCAAAATAAACACCGAAACCAATGAGTGAAATCCCTGATATCACAGAAATAGTAGCAAGTAATTTATCATTCAGAAAACGGCGTAGTCCAGTGGTTAAACCTGCTACAAATAAGTCCCAAATCATTAATCCCAAAAAAATCATGCCACTGTACAGTAATAAATGACTTGTCCCAAATGAAGTAGCTGTCTTGGCTAGGATTGAGCCGTAGATTCCAAGCCAAAATAGAATGGATAAAGGGCTTGTTATGGACATGAAGAAACCGAGTAAAAAACAGCTAAGCATGGAATCTTTTTTTATTATTACTTCACTCAGATTTATTTTGTTCACTTTGATGATACTTTCAATCCCACTATAGATTAAGACGAATCCACCAAAGAGCCATAAAAACACTTGGACAAAAGGTATATAGAGAAAATGAACAAGTCCTAAAAATATGCATAACATGAAGGCTGCATCTGCCAACATAGAGCCTGCCCCCACGATCCACGCATGCCAAAAACCGTTCTTTATACCTTTGTCAATCCTAGCGGAGTTCACCGGCCCTATGGGAGCGGCTAAAGTTAGTCCTAAAATAATATAACTAAGTAGTATATTTACGCTCATCTCACATCACTCCCGCATAGGTATACAAAGCTTGTACTATTTACATTTTATGTACATTAATAACGAGATATGACCTAAGATCATCTATATACCTTTACTATCCCTAAACTCGATTAGGCGTTCTTATCTATATTGGCAGAATAAAAACGCTGAGATCTTAATCTCAACGTCATTTAACGTATAGTACTACTCGTACTAGTAGGGTCTTAGATTACTTTTTCTTAAAGCACAAGGTGGAGTGTCAAATATATATTCAGGTGCTGGTGGTAACTTAGGCTCAGGTGCTAAGGGTTGAGGGGCAGCTACATACTGGAAATGTCCTCTTCCATCTGGTGCTATTCCCGTTGCAAATGAAGCATCTTCTTCTCCGCGAGAAAAATTAAATAATACATAGGATACCTCTTGTTTTTCTAGTTCCCTAGGGAAAGTGGTTGGGACTACTACATCACATTCCTTTTCTTCCAATTCTCTAATCGCTTTTATCCATTGATTTTGATGCATTGTATCTCTAGCAAGCAGCCAAGATAGCATATCCTTGACCCCACGATCGTTGGTCATTTCGTACAGCCGAGCCACTTGTAATCTTCCTTGGGATTCAGCATTTAGATTAGCTCTAAAATCTGCCAAAAGATTACCGCTGGCTATAATATATTTTGCATTCCAAGGATAGCCGTTACTATCAGATGGCATAGCTCCAAGACCCGATACGATGGCATGTTGTGGATTTGACCCACCTAAGATAGCTGCAATAATCGGATCCTTAGCGGCATCTTCAAGTTCCAGATCTGGTGCACCATCAAGAAGCCTAGCTATCATCGTTGCAAGCATCTCAATATGAGCAAGCTCTTCCGTTCCTGTATCCATAATTAAATCTTTGTATTTACCGTCTCCTCTAACGTTAAAACCTTGGAAAAGATATTGTAGAGCAACAGAAATTTCACCAAATTGTCCGCCCAATACTTCCTGGAGTTTTCTTGCATAGACAGGATCTGGACGATCAGGCTTTGCTTGATATTGAAGTTCTTTAATATGATAAAACAACAAAATCACCTCTTATTCGATATGCATTATATCTAAAAGTATGTGAACGCACGAAAATCATGCCTATAATGACAAAATTATCATTAAAGAAATTAGAAAGCTATAATAACCGTCATCGAACATACAAGGTAAACAAAAAACGCGCTGGCGAGAAATACTTCTCCCCAACGCGTTTTTTTATTATTAATGAATATTTTGTTTTTTGAAACTACCGCCCTTCACTTCTGCTACATCGTATACGACAATAAAGGCGTTCGGATCAATTTCATGAATAATTTCTTTAATTTTACTTTCTTCCATGCGGTTAATTACACAAGTGATTTCTTTGAATTGTTCATTAGAGTAACCACCGTATGCTTCTGTATATGTTGCTCCACGTCCTAATCGGTCACGAATGGTTTCTACCATGATTTCCGGTTGTTTTGTAATAATCTTGAACGTTTTAGAGCCGCTAAGACCTTCCTCAACTATGTGGATTACCTTAGACGCAATAAAATAAGCGAGTGCGGATAAAATGGCCCCTTGTAGACCAAATACAGTAGAAACAACAATAAAGACAAACATATTTAAGAATAAGATTAGATCACTCGTACCGAAAGGTAATTTTCGAGATAACAGAACAGCTAACATATCGATCCCATCAAGTGCCCCACCATTACGTAAAGCTAACCCCATACCAAAACCGATGATAATCCCGCCAACCACGGTAATTAACAAGGTATCACCTTCAATAATCGTTGGTACATGGTGCATAAGACTAGTGCTTACTGCCAGCGTCGCAATACCGATTACCGAATAAATAGCAAAGCTTTTACCTATCTGCTTATATCCGAGCCACACAAAAGGAATGTTAATTATTCCAATTAACACCCCTAGTGGTAAACCAAACAGTTGGGAACCCACGATACTTAGTCCGGTTACCCCACCGTCTGAGACGTTGTTCGGTATTAGGACTGCTTCTAAGCCATATGCAGCTATGATAGCCCCAATCATAATCAGTAATACTTTAGAGACTATTTTTGGTGTATTTAGTTTTTGTTGTTTCTTTTGAATCATTACATTTCCCCCTTGGACAATATCTGCTAGAAAACAGTCTATAATAATTATCACCATTTTGGCAAATTGCTTGTCATTAGTATGAAAAGGAGTTCTTCTAACATACATGATGCTTCTATTCATTCTTTCTTTCCTCCAAATAAACATACATTCGGTGGGGTAAGGATGAAAAAAGAGGCAACCGATCGCTATGCCGGCTACCTCTTCGTATTTTATCTGACTATAGGACTTCGTTTGCGTTATAGAATACCTTTATTATCTGTTCGAATCTCTTGGTTCGTTGATGAAATAACATATTCTGAGATAATCTCTTCTAAACGTTGCTTATAATCCTTCATAGTATAATTGGAATTATCCACTTTTTCCTTTGATATATGTAGGAGATTAAATATAACTTCTTCCCATTCCCTTCTTGCCTTAAGAACTTGAATCGTTCCTTCTAATCCATAGTAACCCTGCTGTTGTCCAAATCCTTGGTTTGTGTAATATTCAATAAACCCCTCTGACCATTCTTAAGGTCTCTCCTTAACCGCTTTCCGGAAAGAGTGAGCAAGATCATTTTGTTCTACGTAAATTAACAACGGATTCAATTTCTCAACAATGGTTGCAAGTTCTATAACACAACTGATGACGTCTTCTTTCTTAGCACCATATTTAATCATTCCCATCGTAACGGGGTTTTGTATAAAACAACATTCGAAGACATAGATATCTGTTCCATTCAAAACTTGTTCAGTAAACTGCCTCCATCTTTCGGTGATCAGTTTCCTATTTTGATCCAGCGATAATTCATAGATATCGTGTTTAAAAATTGCCTGTACTAATTCATTTGGAATACTTGTCCCATATTCATTTATTATTTTTCGGTATTCTAGGAAGTAATTGTTCCCTTGAATAGTAGTGTAGCTATTAAATAGATCTTTAAACTTGTCATGGGTACTTAATAGTTCATCATATTCATACTGGGTAAAACAAGCGACTCCGTCATAGTCTGCCGGATGATCCAGATTCCCTTCTAAAAACAATTGAGACTTCAAGTTTTTCTCCGTAAGAATTTCATGAACAAGTTGAGCAGTTGTTGATTTCCCAGATCCAGGTAGTCCCTCGATCAAGATTAATTTCGGTGTCATAATAAAATCCCTCCGTTCTCAATACCCTTATGTTATGTAGGAAGTTCAGGTAGCTGTGGTGTAGCATGAGATAATATAATGGTTCTTAGAACAAAAACAGGTCATGTTATTTATATTTATTGTTTCCAGGAAGTTTCTTGATTTGATTCCAACTTTCAATCGCTTCTTCCCGACTCTTCCCTTGATTTAGCGGGTCAGCAAAAAAGTCATGAATATACTGATTGTATTCAAATTGAGGGGCAATGTTTTTCTTATATGAGGGGTCTTTCTTTCGTTCTTCTTCCTCGTACCATGCACCTACAACATCACGATATGTTTTTCCAACATTGTTTTTAAAGTAGTCTTGGATATAGGTAGAAAAGTGGAATTTAGGGATAATTGTCTTAAAAAATGCTCTTACCTCTTGGCTACAACGATGGCTTTCCCGAATAATTGTATCAAGACTTAAATTTACTGGAGACTCTACTCTCTTATTCACTCTTGTTTTTTTAGTAGGTTTTTTTATCTCTCCCGTTCGAAGAAATGTTTCTATCCGATCGGCAATTTCTATCTTTGAGCCTGAAGCACTGATCCCATTCTCTCTGCAAAACATTTGAAGTTCTTCTTTCAACCAATAAAAATCTATAAAACTTTGAATGTTAATATCTTTTGTTAGATTAGGTCTCAACACAACACATCCTCATTTCCTAAATATATCCATTATAGAACGTTTGTTCCTTTTAATCAAAAGAAATACAGATATAAACAACTAACT
Source organism: Paenibacillus sp. Marseille-Q7038 (assembly GCF_965111595.1). NCBI lineage: Bacteria > Bacillati > Bacillota > Bacilli > Caryophanales > Paenibacillaceae > Paenibacillus > Paenibacillus sp. Marseille-Q7038. The sequence continues at coordinate 1,622,516 of NZ_CBCOOM010000001.1, forward strand.
TTTAGAAAATAGCTGTGGCTTAAATAAAAACAGCGTCAGCCATGGATTGAATACTAATATCCAAGACTAACTGTTTTATTGAACGATCTTATTACGATAGCGATGTAATTTATTTATTCGATTGGCCAATTAAAATTCTATTAGCAATCAATTGATTATTTCTATTTTTATTGCTTTTCCTTGAATCGGGTTGCTTTCTTCATATTGTCCTGTAGTCCAGACCTTTACTTTGTCACCCACTTCTGCAACGTAATCTATTTTCGTTGTTGCAAGTGTATAGATTCTTTTTACCTTTTCATTGAGTCCGCTTTTGGAAACAGTTACTGATGTCTCATCCTTGTTTACTACGATAGCTTGAAAATCTTCATCAGTGTCGACTATTTCTTGAATTCCCTCATTCCTAGTATCGATTTTGTTGCCCCCACTTGTTTCTGTAACACAACCAATCAATACGAATGACATCAGAAATGTAATAGAAAAGATACGTAATAAAGCTTTCATAGTCAGCCTCCATATGATTACGTTATATGGAGATTGACGCAGAGCATGATCACTTAGTTCCATCAAATTCAAATAGTATACAATTGACGTTTTTTTAATTCTCTATTCCTGCATTTATATTTTCACCTTCATGAAACTATCCATCCGCTCAAGCGCTTGCGTTAATTTGTCCGTAGATACCGAGTAAGAACAGCGGATATGACCTTCTCCCCCTGAGCCAAACACATGCCCGGGAACAGTGGCAACACCCGATTCCTTCAGTAACTGATAGGCAAACGTCTCCGAGTCAAGCCCTGTGTGAGCGATACTTGGAAAGGCATAAAATGCTCCTTCCGGTACATGGCAAGGTATTCCGATCGACCGAAATCCGTTCACCAGATGTTCCCGGCGCTTCCGGTACGCTTCTCTCATCTCATTCATCGACTCAAGACCATGACGCAAGGATTCGAGTGCAGCAATCTGTCCTAGCACGGGGGCACACATTGCCGTATATTGATGGATCTTCAGCATCGCTGCCAGCAGATCGCGGTGACCACAGGCATAGCCGATTCTCCAGCCCGTCATTGCGAATGCTTTAGAAAATCCGCTTAGTACAATGGTTCTCTCCTGCATTCCTGGCAGCGAAGCAATACTGACATGCTTCCCGTCATAAGTTAGCTCGGCGTATACTTCATCGGAGATAACTAGCAGATTATTTTCCTTAACAAGGTCAGCAATCGGTTGCCAGTCCTCGGCAGTCATGATCGCTCCCGTTGGGTTGTTCGGATAATTCAGCATCAGCAGCTTGGAACGTGGAGTAATCATCTGCCGTAAACGATTGGCAGTTAACTGGAAACCCTCTTCCGCTTTCGTTTCTACCTCCACTACTGTACCTCCGTTCAAAGAGACGATCGGCGAATAAGCGATATAACTCGGAGAAGGAAGAAGAATTTCATCGCCCGTAGCGGTGAACGCTCGGAGTGCCAGGTCCAGTGCTTCGCTGCTACCTACAGTAACCAGCACCTCGCTTGCAGGGTCGTAGTGCAGATGGAAGTTTTTTTGTAGATAGCTGGCAATTTCCTCTCTAAGTTCAACCAAACCTGCGTTGGGTGTATAACTCGTTGCTCCCTGGTTCAGTGCATCTATACATGCTTTTCTAATGTGTTCGGGGGTAATAAAATCCGGCTCACCTATACCGAGTGAAATGACATCCTGATTGCCGCTGCTTAGTTCGAAGAATGCACGTATTCCCGATGGTGGAATGTCTCTTACCTTCGGGGAAATCCAATGAGTTAACATGAAGCGACACCCCTTTGGTCTTGTTGCGCTTTCTTAAGGGAACAGCTGATAATCCGGTCGAGTAATGAACTGAAAGATATTCCGGCTGCGGCAGCACTTTTAGGAAGAAGACTCGTCTTTGTCATTCCAGGCAGCGTATTCATCTCCAGGACATAAGGAACACCATCCGACAACAAAATATCGACACGGGCATATACACTGCACTTCAATGCTTGGTAACAGGTCATTGCCGTCTTACGTACCAACTCATCTAATTCTTGGGGCAGGTTCACTACCACCTCATCCGCTCCACCTTCCTCATACTTGGCACTGTAATCGAACCATTCCGAAGATGCCGAAGTAATTCCTATCATAGGCAGAACTTCTCCATCGAGAATGGAGCACGTCATTTCCTGACCTGTGATATATCGTTCAATCAAGATCGACTGATCGGGGTCACTTGCAAAAGCCCTCATGACCGCGCTATGAAGATCCTGTTCATCGTTCACTTTTTCCATCCCTATGCTGGAACCGCCTGTATTTGGCTTTACCATTACTGGATATCCCAGCTGCTGAACGTCTTTTGGTGAATAGTCTTCCATACTGTTCCAACACAGCCAGCCTGGTGTATTAACTCCTTCATAGCGGAGGATTTTTTTGGACAGATCCTTATCCATGCACAGACTGCTCGCCAGTACTCCGCTTCCTGTATACGGGATACCTAGCGTCTCCAGCATCCCCTGTATTGTCCCGTCTTCACCGTAAGCCCCATGCAGAGCTAGAAGTGCAATATCAAGTCTCTTTACCTTCTCCACAAGTTCTGCAGGCTTACTAAATACAACAGGAATCACCTCATATTTATTAGGGTCCAAATGATTCATCATCTCTCTGCCGGTGTTCAGTGACACCTCCACTTCAGAAGAAATACCTCCCATAATTACGCCAACCTTCAACATTTTCATCATTCCTTCATCCCATTAGTTTGTGCGCCGTTTTGCCAATAATCGCAATCCCCTTGCGTATATCCTCATCCGTCACTCTGGAGAACCCCAGCCGCATCGTATGCTGTCCCCCGCCATCGGTATAGAACATCTCTCCTGCCGTAAAAATAACACCTTGCGCACGACATGCCTCAAGCAGTTCTTTCGTGTTAAAACCATCCGCAAACTCCACAAACAAATGCAGTCCGCCGTCCCCGGTCAATGCTTGAAAAGGTACATGCTGCTTGCAACATTCCAGAGTCAGCTCATATTTGCGTTTATATTCCGCTTTCGCCTTCTTCAAATATTTATCTAGATTACCGTTGTATAGATATTGATACAGAATGGATTGATCTAGAGTTGACGTATGAATTGTCTGTGCCCGTTTGATACTCTCCAGATAATAGATTAATTCCTGATCAGCCAGCACCCATCCTACCCGAAGACCAGGGAACAAGACTTTAGAAAAGCTTCCAAGATAAATCACACTATTGCCTGCACCGGCCGTTGCGATCAGCGGCGATACATGTGAGCCCGAATAACGAAGTTCTTCATTAAAACCATCTTCAATCACTGGAATTCCGTATCCCGCCATCAGCTTCATGAGGCCCTGTCTTTTCTCGGGGGACATGACTATCCCTGTCGGATTATGATACGAAGGCACAAAGTATGCACAATCATACTCTCCTTCACCCAGCGCCTTCTCGAGCTCACCCAGATGAATGCCATCCCGCTCCATAGGAATCCCCCTGATTCCAAATCCATTCAGTTTCAGATTCTTAATCGCTGTATGATGCGTAGGATTTTCTGTAAGGACCTGCCCACTCCTCTGATTCAAAGCGGAAAGTACGATATTAAAACCTTCCGTGAAACCATTGGTGATTAGGATGTCCTTACCTTTCATATCCACGCCCTTGTGCTCCATATATTGGTGTAGATAGTCAATCAATGGCTTGTAACCTTTAGCATAGCCGTAGTTCAGCAGGACATTTCCTTCCACAGCCATACGGTCCATGAAAGCCCGCTTTACATTATCAAGGTCAAACAGCCCTTCATCAGGAGCAATACTGGTAAAAGAAATCGTCCCCTTCTCCGCTCGAATCCCCCGTTTCATGATATCGAGTTCTTCGGCCTGCAAGGCGTGGTCGTTCAAATACGCTTTCCAGTCCATTATTCGAGACGAGATCTTTACCGTGCCTGGTGCTGATGGGGCTACGTAATTCCCCTGGCCTTTAACGGCGTAGACAAACCCATCGTCCTCCAGTCCCTCATAAGCGGCGATGACCGAGTTGCGGCTCACCTGCAGAAGTACACCCATTTCACGTGTGGATGGGAGCTTCTGGTTACTTTGCAGCGCGCCTTTTATAATTAAGTGCTTCATATAGTCTTTAATTTGTATATATACCGGTCGTCCGGCAATGAGCTTAAAATCCTTAAACATGTATCATCGCCCCCATAGCTATCATGGCATAGTCAGAACGGTAAAAAAAGAACCACGGACTCGGATTTTTTATCCAGTCGTGGTTCTTAGGCGTTATTTCTATTCTTTTGTTAAGAGCTTTAGGAAAAATGGTTTTAAATCTATAATTCGTAAATATTGAGGTTTTTCGTTCGTACCGCATATGATAAGAGGAACGAGTGATTCTTTTTCATGAAGCGAACCGTGGCCTCCACCTCCTTCATGAGTTGGAGAACTTCGATCTGCCAATTCATATCCGGGTTTTGCAGTAACTACGAGAAACTCTCCTTGATGTGAATGTAATGCCCCTGATAACCGTCCTAAAACATCGGGATACTTACCGTAATCTAATCTTTGATTCTTTGTATTTTGTTTTAAATCGAGCACATCTAACTCCTGTTCGACCGTCCATTTCTGTTGGTAGGTATCGACCATTTTTCCATTCGGTTTAAACTTTATCTCTTTTCTTGATTCTCCTTGTAGTGCATAAATCCAATCGTTCTCCTTCCATGACACCACATCGATGCGTGGATCCGAGGTGAGAACATTAGCAATATCTCTTAATGAATTTTCCTTGTTAAGCTTGTAAACATAAGCCATCGTTTCGTTTACCGCAAGAACAATATCTGTTTCATCCGTTACGGATTCACCTTGTCTTAGTACACTGTATCCCTTAAGTAAAGAAGGTAAGTCGACAACCGAATCATTTTGGGAAGAATAAAGGGAGGTCATTCCACTATCACCAGCAACCATAAATACAACTTTGTTCAAAGCTTCTTCTCGTGAACCAAACTGTTGTAACAAGGACTCAAGCTGCTCGTCAACTTCCTCTACTCCACTTCGTTCTTGTGGTCCTTTCTTATGTATTTTCTGATCAAGATCTGGTAAATAAACGAACAAGAAATCAGGTAATTTGTTCTCTTTAATCAGGTATTTTACTGCTTCCATTGAATATTGATTGTTGAGACCTAAACGTCCCGTTAAGCCTTCGGGCATATCTTTAACATTCTCTAATGGATTTGCAAGCGAACCTAAGGCTAAAAAATCCGGACCTTTTACTTGAATTTCTTTGGGTAAAGAGGTAATCCCCTTAAGCCAATCTGGAATCGTTAACTTATGATCCTCCACACCTCGATAGATCAGACCATTAATTGAACCAGATTTTAAACCTTGCTTGGCCAAATCTTCATAAATCGTAGGAATTTGTGGATTTAAATGTTTTCCATTCAGGTTGATTAAAGCATCTTTTAATACTTGATTACCACCCTGTTTCAATATCTCCATCGGCCCCGTTCCATAATTGATTACTTTTTTCTCATCCGATGAATACCATGTAAGACCCGGTACATGATGCCTGTTCGGATATGTTCCTGTAATTAGAGAACTATCTATCGTTACCGACATCGTGGGAAATGAACTAACCATGTTCTTGTAATAATTTCCATGTTCCGTTAGATATTGAAAAGTAGGCAGCTTGTTTTGTTTGATCCCTTCGTCAATTGCTTGAGACATTAGAGAATCAATCATGAGAAAGATCACTTTCTTGGCGTCTTCGCCTTTCATTGATTTCACCTGTACTAGCTCTTTTTTATCCGGATTTGATTCTTCCTTTTCGCACCCAGAGATCAACATAAAAACAATGAGCAAAGACCAAATCACTATTTTTCTCATAGGAGTCACTCCTCTCTACCTATCAGTTTTATCCCAACAACGCCAAAATCTGTTAGGTTTGCTTGTGCAAAGTGTGTCTCATTTCAGCCCTGATCATGTAAGTGGTAATTTGGTAAAAAATGAATGTGGTAAATCCTACGCATTAACACAGCAAAATAAGACAACCGAACGGAGTCCGGTTGTCTTATTAATACAAAATCACATAAAATTTATCGTAAAACGAAAGGTTTATTAAGAATTATCTCTTATCTCTTCCTGAACACATTTACGGAGTGTCTCCCTGATTGACTCGCGGATATCATATTCATGATATGTAAGAAGAGACATGGTGTCCGCTGGGTGGAGATAGGCGTCTCGATTTTGGATCTCTGCCATCATACTCATGTGAACTCCCTGTTCTTTACCCGCTTCTGCATTTTTCACATCGATCTCTGCCATGATCGGCTTCATTTGATCTAGTGACACAACTGTAACTGTGCTATCTTCCTGTCCTAGTGCATCTACTACCATTTGATAAAACTCGCTATGCTTCATATTCATGCCGCATATGGCATACATACCGCGATGTTCACCGTACTCCATCGCTCCGATGGTTGCTTCCGCTACTTGCTGCGCAGTGACCATTGCTGTACCTCCGCCAAGTACGGGAATGACCTTTTGACCTTTTACTCTATTCACAAACATGGACCATAGCGGCATACGGCCCGGCATCACACCGAAAATGTAAGGCAACCGAATGCTCATCACATCCATCCCTCCTTCACCTTCAAGACATGCTAGTTCCTCTTGAAGCAATCGAGAGCGAGGATACGCATTCTGTTTCAAAGGGATATCGGACCACTCTTCTGCAAAATGCGCAAAGTAAGAGCTCAGTAATACAAACTTTTTCACGCCTGCTTGTTTAGCTAATCTAGCAAGACGCTGAGTAGGAAGTACATTTGCCTCATAAAAAAACTTCAAAGCCGGAGCTTCAGGTAACGTCCGTTCATCTGCTCCCGCAGCATATACAAATCCATCAGCGCCCTCAAGCATCTTCCGAATTTGGTCATCTGACATGTTATTAATATCTCCTACTCTGTACTCAACTTCACTAGGCAAAAGACCCTCTGTTGGCATGGGTTGCCGCGATATAGTTGATACTTTATATCTCCGTTTCAATAATTCTATAACTGTGAAATAACCGAGAAATCCAGTTCCACCTAATACGAATACATTTTTCACAATGTCATCTCCCATGAGTTAATTGCTGCTTCACTTTCCAAGACATACCTTAATATAGTTAAATAGAACATACAAGGGAGGGTCTGTTATTGAATAATGATGAACGATTAAATCTATTGGAAGAGCGGATCGGGGAACTTGAAAAAGAAGTACACGAATTAAAGCAGTATAAAATATCGAAAAGAAATACTACGGATACAGGATCAACGACCCAACCTTTAATAGAAGTACCTGTCCCCTCCGGTACATCATACGGTGAAACGAGAGAGAAAACGCCACAGGAGCACATCAGGCAAAAAGAAACGGATTGGGAACATCTCATTGCGAGAGTTTGGCTTCCTCGTGTATTTATGTTTGTCTTTTTAATTGGATTAATCTGGGGCTTTAAAGCAGCCGTGGATGGCGGTTTTATTACTGAGGGAATGAGATGCATTATTGGTCTTCTCGCTGGTGCGGCTTTCGTTTATCTTGGTACAAGACAACACAAGCATCAGCGCTTTTTGTTATCACAAGTGCTTTTCGCGGGTTCCATAGGTATTTTCATGCTTACCACCTTTGCAGCGCATTATTTATATGGCTTTATCAATGCACCAATCGCTTTTATCTTCAACGTACTTTGGACAATGTTGGGACTTTTGTTCTCCTACCGCTACAAATCACAGACATTAGGCGTACTAGCCATTGTATCAGGAATCCTGACTCCCTTTCTGGTCGATAATAACAATCCATCTACTGCCTTTTTTGTATGTTACGAAGTACTGCTCTATATTAGTGCCATGATTTTTGCGATTAAGCATCGATTTGTAACTTTACTTTATACCTCATTTATCTTGATACACCCTGCGTTTATGATTTTTATTCTTGGTTCGATCTCATCCGAAAGATGGATCGTCTACGGTGTTTTGGTCCAGCATCTCATTCTTTTAGCTTCCATCTTACTTAGAACAGGCATTTTAAATCATCAACTCCGTATACTGATAACCAGCTTTGTCTTAACCGCTATATGGTTCAGATTAATCTTAGACTCGGACATCATTCTAATCTTGTTATCTTTCACTCTGCTATATAGTGTGATCTCTGCTTACACCTGGAGTAAAGGTTTCAAAGATACATTACCTTTTATGCTTGTAATATCCTCCTACTCTTTACTTTTCTTATTGATGGAAGTTGTCGAAAATAAATGGGTTGTCGGTCTTCTCATTATGGAAGGTTTTATCGCTCTTTCTCTGGGTTTCATTATTAAATCATTATTCCAAAAAATAAACGGTTTTCTCATTTATCTTGCAGGGTTTCTCGCTGGGATTGTAATCTTATTAGACGGCATGGATTCCCTTGCATCCGTTAATACCTTTATATGGATCGTGATCTTGCTTACCTTAGCAGGTATTACGGTTTTATTGAGATATTACCCAACTGAAAACCAAACAAAAGAATGGATTAGAGTGCTTTACTACGGAATAGGCGTACTATTCCTAATCTTTATTACAGATGTCACTACTGTACTTACTCGAAAGGTAAGTGGAAATGCTCAGCACTTAATCATTTCATCGACATGGGTCGGATATGCCATCGCCGTTATAGCCTACGGTCTCAAGAAAAGAATCAAACAAGTTCGGCTTGCGGGTATCGCTCTACTCTTCTTAACTTTAATCAAAGTCATCTTCTTCGATCTTCCTACCGTTTCTATGATTATGAAGGCAGTTCTGTTTATCGGACTCGGGGGAATAGGGATATTACTTTCTCGATTCTTTTATAAGAAAGAATAAGATGGGACATCATAAAGAAGGTCTCTCTGTAGTAAGAGAGGCCTTTTTTATATGACTATAGAAATTCGTACCCTTACATTAGCGGAAGACTGGGTTTGTTTTTTTATTCATCTAATTCATAAGCAGTTATAAATAGTTAACTTTAATAATAAACACAACTATTGACAAGATAATGGGAAGGCTCCAACCAAAGTAACGGAGCGGGGAGGAATCATCTATCTTCTGTTCTTCAACTTCATCAGGCTGGTCAAACCGTGTGAAAAGCCACTTGCAAATCATGAAAGTGACAATAGAAGCAAAACCTGTTATTAGTATAATTTCCAGTCCGGGACCTTCTGGAGTAGAAATGCTTTCTAGCATATCCCCTCCCTGCAGGTATGAGCTGACTACGTAAGTCGAGTTTGTTATCAAATGAACAAAAATCCCGGGAATAATCGAGCCTGATTTGATTACCAGTAAAGAGGAAACTAGAGCGGCCCCAAATAATTCGAGCAACCGGTACGGATTGTCATGAAACAGGGCAAATAAAAAAGAACTCAATACAGCTGCGAACCATAACCCGTGCCTAGAATAGCCAGTAATGAGTACTCCCCGAAACAGAAGTTCTTCACATATAGGCGGAATAATTCCGATACTCAGTAAAAGAATACAGAAGGAAGAGAACGAATCCGCAACCGGATAATGTGATGTTTCATAGGATGCTCCAAGCAAGACGGATACCAATTCAGTAACTTGATGAAAAAACAACAATATAATTTGACTGAGTGCAAAAATCACCAAAGAGAGTAAGATATTTTTAAGTGAAACTTTATGTAACCTGAATACTGTACGAAGAGATATATTCCGGTATCGGCACCAGATTACAGCGGGTAACACATTGAGTACAATTTGTCCGACCGCCACGTAACCCAGAAATAAGAATAGATTCTCGTGGTGTCGGTTCCCATTCAAGCTCATCCATCCAGACAGTATGATGCCGGTGACATAGGATACAAAAAATATCCATCCTGCACTCTTCATTGTCAGTTTGTTGGTCATGTGCCACATCCCTTATCATCTTAGCCGCATTTATCCTCCAGCCATTAGGATCATATATTCGCTTTTCTATTAACAACGTTTACAATACACTGTTCATTCCACCAAATAATCGGTCAATAACACTGATTTAATCAGCTTATCATCTCTTTCGTCGAAACCATTCATATATGTTCCAATAAGGTTCTTAACACCCGCCCAACTACTACTAATTAATTCAAGTTCCTTATTCCAAATGTCATTTTGATTAGAACGAGTGTTGTTATTAATGGTGATCGTTTGAGTCTTTTGATCCCAGTTTACATTGGTGCCTAATGCCTTCGATATGACACTTATGGGTACCATAACTCGATTATTAACCATCTGGGGTACTACATCTGATGTAATGATCTGATCATTAACTACAATTTTAATGTTACCTTTAGCAAAAGCTAGCCCGATGATGCTGCTAAAAGAGCATAGAACAACAACAAGTGTGATATACAACTTCTTCTTCATTTTTTTCAGCCTCCTGTAATTAGTCAAATATAATAAATGACGTTACAGATTAGATATCGTTATATTTATTTTATTTTCATATCCATTCTGTAATAGAAGGTGGTTCCCATAAAACAAAAAAAGCCGCCATATAGGCGACTCCTTTACAAATTCTTTCCTCTTAACCATTCATGTTTAAGCTTCGGATTATAGGAATGATTGGTTATTTTCTCATTTCACTTTTCTTATTCATAAATCACTGTTACCGATGAAGCGACTCCCCAATCCCCTACTGGTGTTAATGTATATGCGGTTCCAGGAGTCAACTTGTCATTACTACCAAGATCGAATACGCCCGTCTCACCTTTACGGCTCGAATATTTGTACGTGGCTGTCAGTACGTCACCGCTCGGCGATGTTAATGTAACACTTCGGCCTGCGAATAGCTCATCGCCAGGATCTTGTGCGAGACTCACTTCAATCGACGTTTCACTTATCGCCTTAGCACTTGTAACCTGTAGTGTATCGAACAACTTCGCTATGAACGAAGCATTATTAATGTTGGCCCAATCAGAAGATACTGTATATTTAATTCCAGGGACTAAGGTTTCACCTACTGGCAAACGGAACTTTGGTTCTTGCTTACCATCCGTTGATTGCGTGAACGGGACATACCTGGCAACGATCGGTTCGCCACCTTCCGGTGTAATCACTACTTGTCTTGCCTGCATGGAAGGGATGATCTGATACGTTTTCCCTCTCGCTTGCTCGCGGTCATCCAGCACGAAGGCATTAGCCCCTCGACCGCCGCTATATGCCGAAATAATATAACCGTAATCAACGACTCCGTTCTCTTGAAGTGCTGCAATCTCGAAAGTATCATTCGTTAGTTGGCTGACCGTAGTCATATTTAATTTTGTACGATTTCCCTCAAAAGACCCTGCTGCTTGGCCTTTATAGGTGAGGGTGTACTCTTCCCCCGCTTTTTGAACGGATGTTGGGATTATGTATGTGGCGATCGATCCTGTTTTTAGGCGAGGCATATTAGTTAACGTTAGCCCCCCGCTAAATGCAAAATCCGTCTGGGCCTTGGTGAACACTTCATTCTCTGCCGTCAATGGTTTATCGAAAGTGACGATTAACGTAATTGCATTTAGTGATCTTACGTTTTTGATCTGAGCTTGGTCGGATGAAATAGCCTGGCGAGCCGTTTGCAATAGAACTGCCGTTTCACCGCGCGTTGCTGAGCTATTATCTATAAAGTAAGCACTCATCCAGTGTTGAACCGACTTTGTATCCCTTTGCAGTGCTTTAGATACAACCTGTACCAGTTCTGCATCCGATACTTGGCTATGCGGATTGAATTGGCCATTACTTGCCTCCATTATTCCAAGTCCAGCCACCTTCAACACATAAGATGCATACCATGCGTCAGGATTTACATCCGTTAGTTCTGCATCCTCTCCTGTCTTGTCCTTCAAATGAAACGTTTTGTAGACGAGTGTCGCCAATTCGGCTCGGCTAATCGCTTGATGTTCTCCCATTGAACGGTCTACATATCCATTCATGATACCGAGATTGTTCAATTCCTTAACTGCAGCTTCAATCTGCTGATTGGTAACCTGGGCTGTTGTTGCTGCAGAGTTAGTAACGTATGCAGCTGCATGTGCATGATTTGCGGTTAGCGGCAGTGCGCCTGCTGTTAAGGTAATTATAGTTAAACATGCGGCGATTTTTTTTGCTGTAGGTTTCATATTGAAATCCTCCTCTATTCGTTTTCGTTGCCTGTAACTAAAGAATAGAGGATAAAAAGAAACTCCCTAGGGTAAAAATATGAACAAAATATAAACTGCGTCTAATTTTTATCGAAACTTATACAGTAAACCGGTAACCAGCGCCCCACACGGTTTCGATATATTCTGGATTCTTAGGATCAGCTTCTAGTTTCCCGCGGAGTTTACGAATATGTACAGTAACCGTCGCGATATCTCCGCTAGAGTCCATATTCCAGATTCGTTCGAACAGATCCGATTTGCTAAATACGCGGTTCGGATGACTCGCCAGAAATACAAGTAAATCAAATTCTTTCGTCGTAATCGCCACTTCTTCTCCATTCACGAACACTCGGCGTGACGCCTTGTCGATATGCAGCCCGCGAATGTGGATTTCATCTTGCTCAGCAGGCTTCCTTTTTCCGAGTAATCTCTCATACCGAGTCAAATGAGCCTTCGCTCTTGCAACGAGCTCGCTCGGGCTGAAAGGTTTCGTAATGAAATCGTCAACACCTAGATTGAAAGTCCGAATCTTATCAATCTCCTCCTTCTTTGCAGAGACGACCAGAATCGGCACCTCTTTCACCTCACGAATACGCCTACATAATTCAAATCCATCCATACCCGGAAGCATCAGGTCAACAATAATGAGACCATAGTTTTCCTTTAAAGCCAGCTGCAGCCCTTCATCACCGGTATGACATAGCTCCACAGAAAATCCGTTGAGTTCAAAATAGTCCCGTTCCAGTTGCGCGATTGTTGTTTCGTCCTCGATAATCAAAATGTTAGCCATTCCCATTCCCTGTCTCCTCGTTAGTCAGCCTCTTCAGTTGGATATAAATCGTCGTACCGATATTTGGTTTACTATTCGCCCAGATGAATCCCCCATGCCCATCGATAATTTGGCGGGCAATGGCGAGCCCTAACCCACTACCGCCTGTCGAGGAATTACGAGATTGTTCTGCTCGGTAAAATCGTTCGAATATATGAGGCAGATTTTCTTCTGGTATTCCTCTACCGTTATCTTTGAACATGATTGTAATCCATTCCAAATCTGCATGAAGCGTAATGCCGAAGCGTTTGTGCTCATTGTCCATATACTTGAGTGCATTATCCACTATATTAACAACCGTACGCTTTAATTTATCCAGATCTATTGAAGCCATAACGGGTCTAGTAGCTTGGTTATCCCAATCAAAATCAATCCTCTTGTCCTCTAGATCGTATCTGAGTTCTTCCATGCTGTCTTCGAGGAAATCGACAATGTCCACCACTTTAAACAAGAAAGGTTCTTGATTTAGGTCAAGTTTCGAATATAAAAATAGTTCATCTACCAACTTGTCCATGCTGACGGCTTTTGCATGAATGATATTCACGTAGGTCTCCATTTTCTCAGGTGTACTCGCCACTCCATCCCGTATGCCCTCAATGTATCCTTTTATATTGGTTAGCGGCGTGCGAAGATCATGCGAAATGTTGGAAAGGAGTTCTTTACGGTTTGCTTCAACTTGCTGCCGAAGTTCATTGGACTGCTGTAATTGATTCCGCATACTTTCAAACGTTTCACTCAGTTGGCCAACCTCGTCGTTTGAGTTAAGTTTGAGTTGGAAGGCAAGGTTACCTTCCTTGATTTGTTCCACAGAGTTTCTTAATTGATGTAAGGGTGTAATAAAGCTGCGAGTGATCCAGCGGAATAATAGCAGGTTAGCTATAATAAGTACGCCGATCAGCAGTAGCGACATCATTGGCAGCAGCTTGCGAGTAAGTTCTGCAAAAGGACTTCTCTCCCGAATTACAAAAATACTCCCTCGCTCGCCATCAGAATACTGAAAATCAAATTTCGCGTATGCGTAGAATCTTTCACTAATGTTGAAGGTGCTACGGATCTGATAATTGTTAAGATCATAGGCAGGAAGCGCCTGCTTTAGTTCCGGCTGATGAAAGGTTAGTGATTCGAAGAGCTGGCTATTTTCACGCCTGACATAAAGACCCGACTTCTCGGCTCGAAGCTTCATGTCATATTCACGCAGCAGAACTTTATTCTGCAGTGCGTCCGGATCGTTTTTGGCTAGAAACTTCATCTCTTGGAAAATAGATTCTCCCTGTTCAGTCAATGGATTGACCTGATAGTGTACCTTATAAATATCTCGAAAGCTTTGAAGATCTCCTGTCGCCGCAATCGTATAGAGACTTGCCGTGAGTAGAATAAAGAGCAAACTTATAACAAACATGCTCGTAAAGGACAGCAGCATTTTTAATCGAATCGACATGGGATCCCTTTCTATATTCGCTATTTAATTAGTTAGTGCAAATGGTAACACAACTCTAATCAAATTGACTATATAATGGGTGGAATTGAAATTAATTCATTCATGAATCACTATTAGCTCTTTAAAACCAACGCAAAAAATCCCCGTAATCATGTGACGGGGAGAAAACTCAAGGACTCCTTTTACTTGGTATGCACTACTTTATCTAGAAAAGAATTCGTGAATATCAGCATTTCATCTGTATAATTCGATTGATCAAGTTTTTTATCAGTAATCGATTCGAATGGGATTAATTAATTGATAGTCACTTAAAAATTCTTCGACTTCTTCTACGGATTTCAATCCATTTTGACAAACAAAAGTCCCAGCGATATGCAAATCCGAATCTATGAAAGCAATCCCCTCTTTTACTTCGAATACATCATTTTCAATAAGATAGATAAAAGGTACTTGTGGTGTGAAGTGAATGAGTACACTGTAGAGACTTACGTTCGAGCTTTGTTCTACATAGTTTGGCGTTTCAAGGTCTTGAGATTCATTCCTTCCAAATATCCTTCCAGCCATAAAATCCCTCTATTCCAATTGTTTTTTTGTTTTAATATATGAATCAATATCTAAACACCTATGATCCCATGAATGTTTCTTTCTGTAACCCTAATTCTCTACTAATAAACTCCGTTATCATTTTCTAGTTATAAATAATCCACACTATAAAGCATTAATAACACCCCAACAATACACATGATCCATGAAGCCAGTGAACTCGAACTATTCGACACATAATTTTGGATGGATTTTAAAGGCTTCTGCATTACTGAACCTAATAACAGATATAACATGTACAATATGAGTGGCGGGAGTACCATGACTACATTATAAACGAACAGTATAGGGAGCCACTCATACCATATCAAACCTGCATTCGTCATGAGAGCAATGGCAGTGAAGTAAGGAAGCGCTGTCCCCACCTCTACAAGTGATGTTGTAACACCTAGAGCAATCATTCTCGAATTCGTTTTCGTTGTTGGACTTGTAAAGACAGTCTTCTTTCTTTTGGGAACATAAAAGCTCCAAATAAACAAAATCCCCCCTACTATAAATAGCATCCAGCTAACTACACGATTCTGTAAGAACGAAGAGAACATGTCGATAAAGAATCCAAATCCTAACTTCATTGCCACACCGGCGATAAAATAAAATCCAATGACAGTAAATAAATATACTATTAATCTTAAGCCTACTTTTTTCTTTTCGGTTAGAAGTAAATATACGGTGACCCCTAATGTGGCTGGACTGAGGGTATCGAGTAGGGACAATCCACCAATCATTAGTAACAGTTCGGTATTCATGTGTGCCTTCCCTCCGGTGTACTTGTTTGTTTATCGCTAGATATAAAAATTTCGTAAGCCTCGTCCATATATTCAAGAACCTCGGTGTTCATTGGGTATAATCCAAGTTTTTCAGACGCGGATGGACTTTTTCGTAATTCCCATAACTTATCGACAAAGGCTTCTTCTCCCCCATACTCTGCTTCTTGTTTCTCTAACATTCTTCGAATCACATGTTGCACACAAGGAGATGATGGTTTCTTGCATGTGTAGTATTTCGTCATTAAGCCAACAAGGGCAATCCATTCCATCGACTCCGGATCATCCGCATTCATTTTCGGCAGTTTAGCCCATAGACCAAGTTCAGCATCAGTAAACGTCGATTGTTTATATTGGTCAAGTCTTTTTTTATCTTGCAAGGTTAACTTTATCAGTTGCTGAATTGCTTTTTTCTGATCTCCACCCTCAACGGCAATGCCACTTACTAATGCACGTAAGGACTGCTCCATCTCATGTAACCTCGATTGCTCACCTAAAATATAGGTTAACTGATTGGCTAATCCAGCGTTCCAATTCCACTCTGGATCTATTAACATCTCCTTGATATCTGAAAGTCGGTATCCCATGCTTTTATAAAATTGAATCTGCTGAAGTTTTAGTAGATCTTCTTCCGTATACAGCCTATGTCCCCCTTCCGTCTTGGAGGAAGATACCAAGAGTCCGATTTGTTCGTAGTAACGCAGCGTTCTCACTGTAATATTCGTCTGCTCTGCTAGGTTTTTAATGTGTATCATTTCCCCTATGCCTCCAAACTTCAGTTTACTTCCTGCTCATGGCGACCTTTATCATGTAGCCTATTCCAAGACCCATGCATACTGCTGGCAGCGGGTTATCAATCAATAGCCCAATTCCTCCACCAATAATTACGCATCCATATATAATCATATCTTCTTTCTTCACACCCACATCCCCTTTTATTAGGCATTTTGTATTCAAGGAATCTCTGGTAGTGTCATTATAATAAATGACGTTACGTCACTTTCAAGTCTTTATTTCGAAAATGGTCAAAGCTTATCAGGTTACCTATGAAAGAAAACGTCTAACCATTAAGTCTTCGTTTGACTATGCGAGGATGGTTAGTTGAGATCTGTCGTCACCTTGATAAAAAAAAGCGCTGCAGGGTTTCCTGCAACGCTTGATTTCGGTATTTCTTTTATATTATGAGAAGAAAATTAAGATTTTGTGTAATTCAGAGAAGAATCAAGGACGCGAAGCGAACGCTTTAACTGCATAATGTCTTCATATACAGCAGGGAATTCAGGCAATGCAGGCATGTCCATAACTGGTTTTTTGTTATGTTCAATAGATTCCGCAAGCACGGCAAAACCATGTTGATACTTCTCAATTCGTTCACTTGAAACATGATTAATATGGTCATGATTACGAGATGCAGCTAATAACATGTAGCCAAGATGTAAACTATCTCCTATAGCAGGCCATAAAATGGTGGTTCGTGCATTTCTTCTCATCGATTCAGCAAAAGCATTATCATAGACGAGTCGGAGCTGTATGAGCGCATCTTGAAGCTTTTCTTCGATTGATTTTTTTACCTCGTTACTTTCACAGTTTAAAATGGCAGTTAACAGTTCACCTTCTCTATGTACCGCCTCTTTAAATACGGAAGGTAATCTTTTCGAAGCCGTTTTCCTCCATAACCAGGTAATGCCGACCATGGCTACCGCACTTCCTATGATAATATCAATGACCCGCGCAGAAATGAAATATTGGCTTGTCAATTCTGGTTGTAAAGTGGAGCCGATTAACAAAGTACTAGGTGTAATAAAGATAACAGCTAACGAATAATTCCGACCATAGATTAGCTCCACAACAAACTGCAGACAGGCTAATATTAAAGGAACCGCCAAGTATTGAGGATGCAGCCATAATAAGATTGCACCTACGATAATTCCGATGATGGTACCCACAGAACGCTGTATACCTCTATGTAGGCTACCCACATACGTCGCCCCGCCCATAACCGATGCACTAGATAAAGGCACCCAATAAGAGCGGTCGAAATGGAATCCATATGCAATCGCTGCTGAAATCAGAAGTATAATTCCATATCGAAGCGCAATAAAAGGAGCATTGGATCCCGATTTAAACACATTTTTTAATAATACGTAAAATCCTACTTTTGTTTTGTAGTCCTTAGGATTTGTTTTAAAATCAATTGCATTGGTCGAGTTTATCTCATAAGCGATTTTAATGTGATAATACAGGTTTTTTATTGAATGATTTAATTCGCCATCAAACGAAGGCACTATAAATCCGGATTCCTTTTCTTTTCCGAGCAACTGGTTACCTATGATTTGTAAAGAATGGCTGAGTTGTTCCTCTACTTCATGTTTTGGCATTAGGGAGATATCAAGTATGGAAAGAAAAATTTCTCTTGCCTGTGTATTGAGAGCTCTTAATTTTTCTGTGTATTGTTTGTCTCTCCGTCCGAACCATTTCGAATTTATTAATGTACGATCAGCCTGTTGCATGAGAGAAGCCGTTTGGTGCTGAAGATCCGTAAACTGTGCGGTCCCCACAGCAGATAGAAGATTTGCCAGACTTAAATATACCGCAGAAGTTGCCTTGCTCTCCGTACGGTGTGGCTTCAAAACAACCCCAGCCATACCTACAATCCAAGCAAACATTCCCCCAAGAAATAGAATGAGACTATTTTGCAAAATTACATTCAGATTCGCTGTCATAGAGGTACCTACTGCATACGCAAGCACAAAGAACATCCCGCTCGGTCCAGTGATCTGAAAAAGAGTAAACATAAGGGTAGATACCCCCCCTACGATACCGAACATAAGCACCGTTAACATTGTGTTGTAAGAGCATAATGCTCCCAGCGCGAAGGAAGCTGCTAACCCAAGAGCAATCCAAAATAATCGAACAGCACGCTGTGCATAGGTCTCATTAGATACATATAAAAAAGTGAATCCTCCTATAGAAGCCAAGATTCCTAAGGCAGGATTCCCCATTAATACTCCGAGCAGGGACGGTGTTCCGACACTAATTGCAGAGCCTACTCCTCTAAACCAGTTCAAAGGAATCGGCTTTATTTGAAAAGCCTCTTTGTACATTGTTTTCTTTGGGAACGTGTGTTTAGCACGCCGTCTAGAGCTATAAGAATTCTGATTATTCATGTTGTGTACCTCGATTCAAAACTAAGTATCCATATCGTTTATTGCATTTTTCTCAATCTGTTGAAGCACTTTAGTAAAGATCGTTAATTCTTCATTTGATATTCCTTCTAGAACTTGTTCGAATAGGTGTTCCAAATGTACATAAACTTCATTTCTTAGTTCTGTTCCTTTTTCAGTAATAAATATGAAGTAGGAACGCCGATCTGTGTGATTCGTTTTGCGAATAATGAATTGACCTCGTTCCAATATATCTAAGATCTTCGCCAACGTTGCGGGATCTTTGTCTGCGATGGAGGCCAGCTCTTTTTGTTTAATACCATCATTTTCATACACTCTTTTTAATACCGTCCACTGTTCCGGTGTAATGGAATACCTTTTAAGATGACCTGTTAGAAAACGAAGGAGCGATCTACTGGTTTTCGTAATGGAGTAACCGTAAATTTCTTCTGTGCTGAGATTCATCTGTAACCTCCCCTTCTAATTCGTATGTATACAAATAATATGTATGCTAATTAATTATAGTTAAAATATTAATAAAATTCAATCCTTCTTCAAAAAGACTAATAGCCCCCTTGATCCTTCAAGGGAGCTATTAGTTGTAAATCGAAGTAATCAACCTTCATTACCTACGTTTTATTCAGTTTGACGCCGCTGATCGGGCCCTATTCCCTGCTTCCATGCGCTTTCTGAAAGCCAAAACCAAGATCATAGCGATGATGGAAAGAAGCGTACAAATCGTAAACATCGTCGAGTACGAGCTGCCTTGCACAACAAGTCCCATTACGAGTCCGCCCAGAGAGAAGCCCAAATCATACGAGGACATGAAAATGCCCATAAGCACATATCTAGATTCAGCTGGAAGCACAAAAGACAAATAGGTAGTTAATGTGGGGTAGAGAAATGCCAAGGCAAAACCGCTGAGTACCGCAGAAAGATAAACCAGCACTCCTATCATTTCCATTAGCGCAAGCAGCCCGGTTCCCAGTGCAGCACATAACAGCAGACCCGCCATCAGCCAGGTGTTCCAGCTGCCGTCTGAAGGGATTTTTTTACGTAGAATGAATCTGCATAGAATCACAATGAGCCCCTGAATTGTTAAATAGACTCCCGCACTCGCTTCCCCGGTCGAAACCATATAGAGCGGTAAAAAGGTCGCGGTTGCCCCAAATACACACGAGGCAAACAACATGACAACACTACTTATTAACAGCGGTGTACTATGCCAGATACCACCGAATGAACGCATCATATCTCTCAGCGTATATGATTTGTTCTGCACCGTAGTCTGTGGCAAATCCACCTTGTGTCCAATCATAAGCGGGAAAATCGCTAGCCCAATCATCAGCACAGTAAACCAGATGTTGTTCGCATTTTCCCAGATTTGAATAGCAAGTATGGGGATGACCAGAGAAGGAACCATTGTAAACAAAGTATACATCGATAGACCTTGTGCCCGGTCTTTATCCTCTAGCTTTTCTACAATCCCTGCCTGCATTGTCATGGAGAAAAACGCAGTAGCCACACCCTGCAGTGCTCGCAACCAAAAATACGTGTCTACTCCAGAGATGACAAACAAAAGCAGCGTTGAAGCATGTAAAATTAGCAGCCATTTCATTACACGAAGCGGCCCATACTTCCCTAGAAGCCCTGCCGCAAACGGTCTTAAAAGCATACATGTAAACATATATGCCCCCATCATCAGACCAATTTCAGCCTGATTTAATCCAGCAGCCTCACTCCGTAAGGGTAGAATAATAGTCAGCGCTGAGTTCGCAGCGAAAAACAAAAAAGCCAACATATAAAATCGGATAAAAGAAAAAGATACCGGATTTAATTTTCCATTGGTCGTTACAGAAGAATCCAAAACATCGTCCCCACTTTCTTCGTCTAGCAGTCAATCCAAAGATGTAGATATAACTTGTTTTCGTTATGTAAGTTCATAAATATAGTCAATCGTCCTACGCTAGAATAGCATAAATCGTCTACATAAATGAATAGATGGAGAAGTCAACAGCGGGACCATTCTTACCATCATCATAAAATGCCTATGATTACTAAACAAAAAAAGCCGCTGATCATGTAAACATGTCAACGACTTTAATCGTTTTTTTATAATATTCGTTCAGCTAAACAAACTCTGAAGCTCCTCTACTTCAAGACGGGTTACTGGTTGATAAGCTGGACTTTTTACATATTGGATGAAGCTATATAATAGCTGCCTTCCCTCTATTGTAGTCATCAGACGCTCATGATGAAGTGCACCCATTAGAACTTTTCCATTCAAAACACGGCATTCCATCAGTAGACCAAGTTTATGGTTTCGCTCAAAATTATCAATGGTTTGAACCAGAGGATTCAAGTCTTTTTCCAAGTGATCTAGAATGATGGATGATGACTGAGAGACAATACTCCACCACGGATAAGTCGAATACTCGTCTGTTGCAAAGTGCTTGAATATAGGATGGTCTTTTTGTATGAGTAAACCCATCGTTCCCACAGGAACCTCTTTGTTCATACTCTCCGAGATAGAGCGAAACATCGGATAGGACCAAAAATCTGTACAATAGAACCCTTGAATAGCATTTTGAATGTGATTAGGTGAAGGGAAAAGCATAATATCTTCTCCTCGCTCAAGCAGTTCCAAAGCTTCCTCTGAAATTTCGGTAAACAGATGCACCCCTTGCCACTCTACTTTCAGCCCATTCGGGTAAATCCAAAGATCATAGGTCTTATAAATATCTGTATTCGGAATAGACAATCGCAGGGTTACTTTCGTCATGGTCGAGACATCCGGCATAGGAATGCTAAGATCGGTAAGAACCCTATAATTCTCATCATGTCCTGAAGGTATTTTTGTAATACCGTCCGCTAAGTTGTTACCTTCGCATTGCAACTCCCATTGAAGATGAAGTCCATCTAACTCCTTTTTCCTAAAGTAACTCAGCTCAATTCGTGCCTCGAAGATTTCGCCAGATTCATAGTTATATTTTGGGAACCTTGCTAAAAGAACGGCGTCAGAACAGAATGATCTCCACTCTTCAGGTGTAATCATTCCCTTTGAATCCATAAACGCATCTAGTATGCCTACTAAAGCAGTTCCCTGACCGCTAAAATCCTGGAGATCAAGCAGTTGGAACCCCGCAAGGCGTTTAGAACGAAAAGCCGCTTCCAGCTCTTCTTTGTAACATGCTACTGCCAGTTTACCGGAAGCAGTGAAATACTTAGCCGCTAGATGTCCCAAACCCTTGGCTTCTAAACGTTCGCGAAAGACCTCGAAATTCTTCGCTTTTAATGAACCTGTATACTTATGAATCTCATCAAAATTAGGGAACGTCGCGTACTGCCCTATTTCATGTGAAATGACAGGTACACGGGAAACGAGCTGCTCACTTCCAGCTTCAGCGGTAACGGTTTTGAAACCTGTGCCATATTGAATCTGAATTTCTTGCCCTTCCATTTCAGCGGAATCGTCTGAAGTGCTATTTTGCTCTGGAAAAATATTTGAGTCATAGTCTTTCCATGTGTTTGGCAAGTCCGTCTGCACATGTCCAAGGGGGGCATCACACATCGCATACGAACCTCTGAACAAGCGATCTGTAGAAAACCGTACTCCGCAAAAAAATTCACTTTCAGTTAGAATGTCCGGAGCAAACTGAAAGTTATTGGACCCTTCTGTATATAGATGACGGCTGTCATACTCTTTATAAGCTTTTAAAATCGAATTCAGTTGGTCTTTGCTTCCCCACAGTTCATTCCCCATGGACATCATCACAAACGAGGGATGGTTTCCAAAAGCCTGCAGCATTGCATATCCCTCACTAATCAAGTAGTCCTGCTCAGCTTTATTATGTGAATCAGAGGATTCATCTGTAATCGTTCCCCAAAATGGAAGCTCAGGCTCCATATAAATTCCGAGCAGGTCCGCGGCAATAAATGCAGCTTCCGGAGGACAGCAAGTGTGAAAGCGGTAGTGATTGATCCCATAGGATTTAGAGATCCCAAGAATACGAAGCCATTCGTTGACATCCGTTGGTGCATAACCGGTAAGGGGAAAAATCAATCCATCATGCTTACCTCGCAAAAATGTTTTATGACCATTGATTGAAAACTTGTCTCCATCCGCTTTGAACTCCCGTAATCCTGTGATCATTTCTTCCGAATCGAGAGTTTGTCCATTGGAATCTTGTAGAGAAATATGGAGTTTGTACACATTAGGTTCATCGTCACTCCATAACAATGCGTCTTCACCTAGCTCATATGTAAAATGCAAATGGTTGGAATCGGCAAGGAAGATTTGCTCTTTTGGCGTATGAATGGGACTCGTATTAAGGGTGTGAGACGATACAACGGCACGAAGATCCTGACAGTCACCTACAAGTTCAGCTTTGATATCTAATGAGCGGTGAGTAAGGTTGGGGTATGCCTGAACATTTTTCAGAAATACACGTTCGAAGAATTGAAGTTCCATTTTCCCGGTGATCCCGTTCCAGTTGGTCTGCGTATCTTCAGATGTAAGGTGTCCACCCTTTGTTGGATAGTTGGTATTGTCGACCCGAATCGTAATCTGGTGTGTTCCAGCCGTCAGGCCTGCTGCAATTTCGTAACGGTGAGGTGTATTAAAGCTGTTTTGAGTCCCTTTTAGGACTCCATCAATCCAGAGAGTTGTCACTCTTGTTCTTTCCAGATGCAGATAACAAAGTTTACCTGCCAAATGATCAGGAATATTGATTTCTCTTGAAAACCAAGCATAACCTTCAAAGGAATACTCGTCAGTCAACGAACCCACTAAAACAGCATCATTTTTCCTTCCTTTTTTCGCGTGAGAGGTTGTATTAGGCAAGGAAATAACATCTGTGTAAACGAGTCCGGCTTCTGACTTTTGTTCATCCAGTTGTAAATCCCAGTTCCCCTCCAAATTAATTTTAGTAAGCATAGTGTGGTCTCCTTTTAAAGTTGATTTCATTTATAGTAGTCGGCCATCGTTTATGTAATCGCTTTCTAATTTAGGTGACAAATTGTAAAATCCTATCTATATTATAAACTCATCTCACTTATAAAGCTTACTTTATTTAGGAGTTCATCATCCTAATAGATTGGTTTCCGCCAAACCATCCACCATCCCTCGTTAAGGGTTCTATAGACTCCATTAAATCTTGATGTGAACAGAAATAAAGCACCCTCTTAAGAATTCTTAAGAGGGTGCTCCATTTTATCATGTTCTAGTTTAGATGGTACCGATTTATAAGTATCAAAATTGTATTCCGCTACTTTATCCGCTTGTTCAATGTAAAGCTTGTTACCTTTCAAAAGAATCTTTTTTTGCCATACTCATATGGTGGCTCCCCCGGTACTTTCCATTTATATTCGCGGCTACCCTTCAATTCAGAAATTATTAGAGTTATCAGTAAAAAAAAGCCGCCATCAGCGACTAGATTAATGTATGTATTTTGAAATAAAAGATTATAAGGATTGTACGAATTAAATGAAAGATCATTTCATATCTAATTCTAATGTTATCCTCAATTATTTCCATTCCCTCTTCTTTTGGAAATAAACATCAAATATTCTCATCTGGTGTTTTTATGATGGGTATATCTTTTCTAATTCAGTCACTAATCACGCATTATTTCTACATTCGTCACCCTATCTTTTTCGTCAAAATCAAAGACAAGCCACTCACTATCAATAGAAATGAATCCACGCTCGTTGCCAAGATAATACACCGACCGATTAGGTGCTTGGAAATAGGCGGTTTCCGTTTCTTTGCCAAGTATAGATTCTAACGATAATGCATCCATACCAACAAAATCGTATTCTGCTAACAGGTCATCTACCATCCAAATGCGATTCTCCGGCTCAGCTACCCAATGAACCATCGTAAAATGAGATTTCTGCTCATGTATCCCTAATTGATACACAGCACCCACGAAAATAGTAACACATATTGCTAATGCTACATGGGTGCCCCAACGAGCTGCTTTCCGATTAACCATATATAACGCAATCAATAAGATAAAAGGCAGTACTATACCGGTTATACTGAGTATATTAAAGCTGCTATGCATTAATTGAATCCAACCATAATAACCGAAGAATAAGACAATGAATAAAAACACATACACTCTCCACATCATTTTCACAGCGAAGCCCACCTTTTTAAGATTAGATCTTTGAGCGAGAAAGTATAAGTAAGATGATTATACCATCGCAAACCTTTTATTATAAAAATAGCGCTTATGGTCTTCTTATATAGAATGAAAGAATTCTAATGTTCGAAGACCACAAACGCATATTCTGCTCAATGCTCATACAGCGATGAACATCAACCTTTTTTCAAAGATTCTTTCACTGGTTCTTGTACTGGTTCTCTTACGGGTTCTTTCAAAGGCTCTGCAGGATTCTCCTCTTTTTGCACTTTTGCCTGCTGCTCAAGTACACTCGCTTCTTCGGATTCTTGTGCTGCCTGTGCTTTTCTAACCTTATGAAGCACTTCCTTCCCTGGAAGGAAATGCTGTGTTCTTATGTAGCGGATTGTTTTGGTTTTGACTCTCATGACAATCGAATGTGTCTCCGCTCTATCATCAGCAAGATATCTCACGCCGCCGAGGATTTCACCAGGTGTAACCCCAGTAGCCGCAAAAATGACATCTTCCTTACCGATCATGTCCTCCATTGTAAGCACTCGATAAGGATCTGTAATTCCCATCTTCAAGCAGCGCTGAAATGCATCCGCATTGGCAGGCATGAGTCTTCCTTGGATTTCTCCTCCAAGACAAGATAACGCAGCTGCGGCAAGAACTCCCTCAGGTGCTCCTCCTGAACCCACATAGATATCGATGCCTGCTTCGGGAAATGCAGGTGCCATGGCTCCTGCCACATCACCGTCACTCAAAAATTTAATTCGCACGCCCACCTTCCGCAGTGTCTTAATAATGCTTTCATGACGATCGCGATCCAAGATCATAACGGTTAGATCGGAAATATTCTTGTTTAACTCTGCAGCGGCTTTGCGAATGGTCACATCAATAGGATCCTCAATGCTCACTTTCCCTACTAATGCTGGACCAACAGCGAGCTTTTCCATGTACATATCGGGCGCATGAAGCAGATTTCCTTTATTCGCAACGGCAATAACGGAGAGTGCGTTGTTAAGCCCCTTCGCAACAATTTCCGTTCCTTCCAGGGGATCGACAGCAACGTCCACTTCAGGTCCCTCACTGTTCCCAACCTCTTCACCAATGTAAAGCATGGGCGCTTCGTCCATTTCACCTTCTCCAATAACTACGGTTCCTTTAATAGATACAGAATCGAACATGGCGCGCATCGCCAAAGTCGCTGCCTCATCCGCACTGTTCTTATCACCTCTGCCCATCCAAGGAGCTGAAGCCAATGCTGCTAGTTCTGTTACCCTAACGATCTCAAGCGCCAATTCACGTTCCACTTATCTACACACCCTTTCACCCGTTTGAGACTTATGATAATAGAAGTAGAATTATAAATCTACCAATTAGATCCTTATTTTGTATTTAAATGGATGAATATTAGATGAATATTTCTTCATACTCTCTCGTGAAAATAGTTACACTTCAGCAAATCATGCATGTCTGGCAAATATTTCTGATTATAAACTGCTTACTCTTTAAGTTAGTTGTTTAATAATAGTTAGTTAGTCTAACTTATTAATTATTTTTGGAGGTTACTATGTATACAGAATTGGAAGGCAAAACAGTCATCATTACAGGTGCATCTACAGGGTTAGGAAAAGCGATGGCACTTCGATTTGGCCGAGAGAAAGCGAATGTGGTCATTAATTATCACAGCAAAGAAGAAAACGTGAAAGAGATTATTCAAGAGATTGCCCAAAATGGAGGTCGTGCGATCAGTCAAAAGGGCGATGTTTCTAAAGAAGAGGATATAAAAGCACTTATTCAGAGCGCACATGAAAGTTTTGGATCGGTTGATATTTGGATCAATAATGCGGGAATTGAGAATGAAGTTCCTTCCGAAGAAATGACACTGGAGAACTGGAAAGAAGTAATTGATGTAAATCTAACCGGTGCATTTTTAGGATGTCGTGAAGCGATCAGTTACATGCTCGAACATAAAATCAAAGGAAAAATAATTAACATATCTAGTGTTCACGAGCAAATACCATGGCCTCACTTCGTCCATTACGCAACTAGCAAAGGCGGTGTTAAATTAATGACCGAAACGCTAGCCCTAGAATTTGCACCTAAAGGCATCCGAATTAATAATATCGCGCCAGGTGCTATAGAAACCCCCATCAATGCGGTGAAGTTCGCAGATCCAAAATCGAGAGTCGCTGTTCAAGATCTGATACCGATAGGTTATATTGGGAAACCGGAAGAAATCGCATCCGTGGCGACTTGGCTGGCATCGAATGAATCTAGTTATGTGACCGGTACTACCATTTTTGCTGATGGAGGAATGACGAAGTACCCTTCCTTCCAAGGCGGCAACGGTTAAGTTAACGTAGATGGATTCCATTTTGACGCACATCATTCACATGAAAAACTCTATTGAATAGATAGACATATAAATAAATATTCCTTCGGATTGTTATTTATAGGAGTGACGTTTGCTCATAACAGTTGGAAGGTTACAGAGGGGTACATTTAATAACTAATTTCAGTTATTATGTAGCCCTCTTTTATTCTATCTTTGTTGATCCTACTTACAACTATTGTAATTAAAAGTATTCAAAAGAGAAACGAAGCCCTCTAAGGGCTTCTATATAATCTGAGAAGTATGGTATGATCGTTACATAAGGAGAGGATTTTATGCGTAAAAAGAAAACTTGGATCATCCTTCTAACTTGCCTCGTTGTGCTTTTCTTCGGAGGAAAGTGGGCATATAATACCGTAATTCATACGGTCATGAATCAAATATCAGCAGAACTTGCTAAGCCGGAAGTAGAACAAGCAATTAATCAATTAAAAGAACAGTATTTAACAGGTGACTCCCAAAATATAAAAAACGATTTAAAAGATATAGCAAATGAAGCCAAAGAGATAACTAAAGATGATATAACAAAAGATACTAATAACGATACAACAAAAAAAGGTGCTAAAGAAAACTCAGTTGAGTCCTCGAATAAAGAGGATGCGGCGTTTAAAAGTCAAGATGAGGCTTTAAAATTTGTTGTCAGCCGAGTATCCGTATCCGATATAAAATACGTTAAAGAGATTGCTTCTGAAGGGTTGACCGAAGAAAACAAAGAGAAACTACAGAAAATGGCGTTTGAGAATTTCACAGTTGAAGAAATTGAGGCTGTACTCGAAGCGTTACAATAGAGGTTCATACTTTCATTAATATAAAAATACGAAATGATACCAAGTCAAGATTAAAATGAACAGATAAAAAGCAACCACACCTTAATTGAACTGCACCCCAAATGTTAGACATCAACTAACATTGGAGGTGCAGTTTTTATATGGCTAAGTTTAGTTCAGATGAAAAATTACAAGCAGTTATGCGCTATCAAAATGGATCGGAAGGTATAAAATCGATTGCGAGATCTATAGGGATCCATCATTCCGTTTTATTAAATTGGATTAAACAATATGAGCACCATGGTGAAGAGGTTTTTAAAAAGCGCTATACACCGTATTCCTTACAGGATAAACTAGACGTACTTAATTATATGAACGAATTCGGGACGTCTGCTAGAGAAACGGCGACAATATTTAATATTGCGAGTCATAGTACCATTTTAAGCTGGCAAGAGAGCTTAGAATTACATGGAATAGACGCCCTAAGACCAAAGAAAAAGGGGCGTACACCCGTGAAAAAAGAATCGATCAAACAAAAGAATCAACCGTTAGTAGAAGGGTCTGTAGAGGCCTTACAGGCAGAAGTGGAACGTTTACGAATGGAAAATGAGTATTTAAAAAAGTTAAATGCCTTAGTTCAAAACAAGAAAAAATCACCAAGGAAGACAAAGTAAAGGTCATCTATGAATTAAGGCATAAATACTCGGTGAAGGCGCTTGTGGCATTCGCCGCTATTCCACGAAGCACGTATTACGATGTAGTGAAGAAGCTAGATCGTCCAGATCCAGATGCTGATTTAAAGGCTGAAATCAAAGCGATTTACGAGGAACATGAAGGTCGATATGGCTATCGTCGCATTCGAGATGAACTAGCCAATCGTGGGCAAAAAGTGAATCATAAGAAAGTGCAACGTATCATGAAAGAATTAGGGTTAAAAAGCGTAGTTCGCATGAAAAAATATAAGTCGTACAAAGGAACAGTGGGCAAAATTGCACCAAATATTCTAAACCGTAACTTTACGGCAGAAGCTCCGAACGAAAAGTGGGTTACAGATATTACAGAATTTAAATTATTTGGTGAGAAGCTTTATTTATCACCTGTATTAGACTTGTTTAACGGTGAAATCATTTCCTACACAATTGGCTCTAGACCAACGTATTCACTCGTTTCTGAGATGCTAGAAAAAGCATTAGAATGTTTACCAGAGGATCACAAGTTAATGATGCATTCAGATCAAGGCTGGCATTATCAAATGAAATCATATCGCGAAGTTCTTCGAAAGAGAGGGATCACACAAAGTATGTCGCGTAAAGGTAACTGCTATGATAACTCAGTAATGGAGAATTTCTTTGGGATTATAAAGTCGGAACTCCTTTACTTAAAGGAATTTGAGAGTGTAGAACATTTTAAATTAGAACTAGAAAAATATATGAACTACTACAACACAAAACGATTGAAGGCAAAATTAAAAACGAGTCCGGTACAGTACCGAACTCGTTTTACCCAAGCACCTAATGAAATAACCGTGTCTAACATTTAGGGGTCACTTCAAATAAAGTGGTTGCTTTTTACGTTTACTTTTGTAGCTTTTATAAAATATTCAATGTTACCGAACGGGTCTCATTACTACATATTCACGATCCAAAGGGTTATTGTCTGAGAATAAATCCGGATTCTCTTCGAGCATTTCCGTGATGATACTGGCAACCTTAGCCGCATCACAAACCCTAACAACCGCATCTCCAAGCCGTCCTTTATACATCGCACCGTTATTCTCAAGAACCTCATCTACTTTCCAAAAATGCTCCGACCACGATAACCCACAATGTCTGCGGGACGGCACAGGGATTTCGGTTCCATCGGGTAAAACCGTGTAAAGCATCTCATGGGCATCTGTTAATCTGCCCGGTATGTCCACCCACTCTTCCACACCATGAATAAAGGTATTACGTTTTAAATCGACTCCAACTAATAATATCGTCGCCTTTCGGTCGAGCAATTTCCCCCAGGCGGAACCTCTAGCACACGGAGTATCAAAACGATGATCATCCTTAGTGAATTCTATAGCATCCTGACCCAATGCTGCCACCGAATGAGTGGGATGTAATGAACGCACGACATCCGGCCGTTTACGAAAAAGTTCAGGCAGAATTCCGACGCAGGAAGGTGACTGTTCAACGTTAAATCTTGGGTTTCCTCCATTTATGTAAGACCAAGTGTGGGTAGGCAACACCAACAGACCGTCCTTCATATACTCTGTAAACGCATCCAAAACTGTGTCCGCATCGCCCTTGACTTGCCCGATACTTTTCATCGAAGAATGTATTAACAACGTGCCTTTCCTATCCATGTTCAGCTGTTCTAATTGTTCCATCAAACTTTCTACCGTGTACATGTTTATCCCCCTCCCTGTGGGTCATTATATCAAACTTGCAGTACCGCGGTAATCTTTACTTAGGACACATAACCGAATCCCAGGATCGTAAATCGCTTATTTTCCTGTTTATCATCCATTCTAATCTCCACCGTATGCTCGCCAGTGTCCTGTTCATCGTATAGTAAAATGGCATTACAGCGGGTCCAATTCACTTTATGGGGATCTGCTGTCCTCACCCGTTTCCCATTAACCCATATACTTGCACTCCCAAAATCAGCACTTCCCGTGTCCTTAAAAATCATGATGAGTCGTTTGCTCCGTATGGTCATTTTAAAATAGTGTTTGTCTGCTTGGCCCCCGTGCATCCAGTTATTAGGGAATTGCAATGTACTAAACGAGTGATCATCCATCTCGGCCTGTTGTAGATCAGTATCCATCTCTTGAAAACCACCCTCATCAATTACAGCAATAAGGTCACCATTCAGGCGATCCAGCAACTTGATGTCTACAAAATCATTTCCAATGAGTGGTAGCTTCTCATTTGTATAATCATCTTTATCAGGGGCAGATCGGTCGACCTCTTCAAATAACTTTCCTAGACAATCGCTCATGATCTTATGCCCTGCATTCGTTGGGTGATAAATATCGTGGAAAAACTGCTTTTTAGAAATAACCTTTCCTTGTTCCTCCGTCCATTGAAACTGATCTACTACGGCATCCTTCACACTGACCATAGGCAGATGATAATGCCAACCGACAGGAGCAAGCCGATCTTGAAGATTCCAATCACTCTCAAACACACTGAATAATAAGATTACCGCTGGCTTGTTCTCTGCACCAAGTGCTTTGAGCACAAGACTCTCGTAACAATTCCCTTTTGTCTCATCGTCAAGGTCATTAACAGCAAACTCTACGATTACGATATCCGTCTCGGCCGTACCATCTCGTAGGACATCACGGTCATAACGGACAATTCCCAGCTCTGAGGGTGTGCCGCCCACTCCTGCTTTAATCAAGCGAATGAAACTTCCATCTTCTCTAGCAAACATACGCTTAAATAGATCATATGTCTGGTATACATAACAATTTAGATGAAGCGGTTCAGCCCCTGCTCCGTGAGTGATTGAACCCCCAATGAAAGCCACCGTGACAGGCTCGCCACGTTTTGCTTTATCAATCGCCTTTTTTAATCTGTATGTATTGCCTTTGCTTAAAAGCGACTTATCTATCATATTACGATAAGCCTGTGATTCGAAATCAATCGTAGATTCTTTCCGAAGAGACAGGAACTTGATGCGGATCGCGTGGTGCTGTCGGACCATGGGCTTCATTTACCGATCCCGGTGTAGGGTTACGCATGGATCATCATCCTTTCGGGTGCATCTTGATAAGAAAGCTTCTGAGTAACCATAAAAGTTCTTCCGTATGCCCATTTTTTACGTTCACCGCATCATTGTAGCTCTTATTTTCAGTTACATCTACCTGTCAATCATGGTTTGAATGATAAATCTACTACACACCCATAATTAGACAGGTTGTTGTCTTCTCTTGCATGATTGTAAACTCCTTTTGTAAACGTATACAACATTTGATTATCTAATTTCTTTGTACTCCAAAATGACGTCACTGGATAATCACAGAATGGAGGTGATCCTACTTATTCAAGTAGCTTAGTCATACTTACTGCCAAACGCAAAAATATGAAGGAGTTGACTGATTAATGCAGAGGAGAACAATGATCTGGACAGTAAAATACTTACTCGTGGTAACTCTTATGATCCCGTTATTACTGAATGGACAAGTGGCTAATGGATGGGAAGGTGTGCCTGCATCTAAGCTTCATGTTAGTGGGAACCAGCTGGTAAACAGCAGTGGCCAAGCGGTTTTATTAAATGGATGGCATCAACCAGGGGGCTCATACTGGACTTACCAGGGTAGTAAATACTATTTGGATCGTAACGGTGGCAATCGTCATGCGGCGATTTTAGACTATTTAAAGGATATCACGAATACATTTACCGACACTTCTCCGAAATATGGAAACAGTCATGGATGGTATATGAACCAGGTCCGCTTATTTATCGACAAGGAGGATATGGGTGACGTTGCAGCAGGCACATACAATTTTGCTGGTGCACAAGCATTTACGCAAAATGTCCTTATCCCTTATATCGTATACGCTAAGACTAGAGGCATTTATGTAACGATTGGACTCGATTTCACACTGAAAGACAATCAAGCAACCACGCAAGCAAATCTCGATAAATTCAATCAAATCTGGGGCTACCTCGCCTCTGAGCCAAAGATTAAGAGCGCAGATAATGTGATGTTTGAGCTAGTTAATGAACCCGTTCTGTCATATGCTAATGGAAAATGGGGAGGGCATCCCAGTCAAGCTGATTTTGTAGCACACTGGGGCGCACTTAACGATTTTCAAAATTCGATGATCTCGACAATCCGAAGCAAAGGTGCAGACAATGTGATATGGGCAGCAGGCTTAGGCTGGGATCAGTACTATCAGCTGTGTGCATCCCACCCACTAACTGATCCACTGAACAACATTGGGTATTCTGTCCATTGGTATCCAGGCTACGGTGCCAAAGATGACTATACAACCTTGCAGCAACAATGGGAAACCAACATTAAGCCTTGTGCTGATAAATATCCCATTAACATCACAGAGACGACTTGGTTTAAAACACTTCCGGGAGACTCTTCCTATTGGGAGTTATTTAATGGTTCAAATGAAGGGTTTGGCAAAAACACAAAAGCAATCTTCACGACTGCAGGAAATGTGAGTATTGCGGTTCATATGAACGGATTTTTGCTTGGGACAGGCGCAAGAAGTACTTTTGCGGACCCAACGGCCGGTTTGTTGTATGACGGGAATACTTCTCGGGATGGCATGGCCCGCTTCATTTTCGAATGGTATTATGAGCGTGCGCAGATGAACCCTTGGAATGGGATCTGGAACGGAATCGCATCCGGCGGCACATATAAACTTGTGAATCGAACTTCCGGTAAAGCCATTGACGTGCCAGGAGGACAAAACACAAATGGACTACAGCTTCAGCAGTGGCCGGATAATAATGCAACGGCACAGCGCTGGGTGGTTCAGGACCTAGGCACTTATAACAACTACTACAAATTCGGAAGTGTAAGTTCATCCGATAATAAAGTCATGGATGTACGAAATGGAACGAAAAGCAACGGGGAAGCGATTCAATTATGGGAAGACTTGGGCAATACCGCACAACAGTTCAGATTAATTAAGCTAAGCAGCGGTTATTGGAGCATCCTTAATATGAACAGCAATAAGGCTGTAGAGGTAGCCGGGTCTTCAACGGCTGACGGAGCGAAGTTGCAGCAAAATCTTTACCGTGGCAATTATAATCAACAATGGCAATTAATTAAGGTGGATTGAGAAATTGATTGAATTGTGAAGTTCACTCATTGGAATAAGCATATAAATACAAAAAAATAACCAGAACTGAACCCAGTTCCGGTTATTTTTCTATTTTACCTAATAGGCTATACTCTTCCATTCAAGAAATAAAAGACCGATGTAACTCACTTATCTTCTTTTCAATATCCAAACTCCATAAGGTTCCATTTGTGTGGCACCCGTCAGTTTGGAACCAGACAGTAGCTCCTCCGCCTCAGCGCCTAGTATAATCCCAGCAGGTTCTCCACTGTAATTGAGAAGGAATACCAGTTCTTCCCCTGCATCTGCACGAATCGCAACTTCTACGGTTGTGGGAGCTTGGCACCATCCATCTAACGGAGATTTCACTGGCAATCGCCCTAGAAGTTCACTTGCTAATGCTAAATCAAAAGCGGCACCCCAATAGTAAACAAGTCCCTTACCTATTCGATTGACGGTCAAAGCCGGTTTCCCATCATAATAGCTTGATGAGTAGTTTGCTAACACTTCTACCGTATCGGATTGGACACGTAAGATGTCGTTGAAGTTTGGAGCCATAACATCAATATCTTGATCTGTAAACTTCACTGATACAGGTGATGCGGTTCCATTTACCATAGTAAAGTCCTCAACATCTATGCCACACATTTCGGCTACTGGGCCTGGAAGCGGCTGCATGCGGCAGTGTCCGAATTCATTCTTATACCCTGTTCGGCAGCCGAATATAACAATTCCGCCACCCTCTGCATATTTCTGTAACATCGCAGCTGTGCTGTCCCGTAGAATTGCCGGATGCGGATAGATTAGCACTTTGTATTTGGACAACTCCGATTGTTGCTCTGCCTCCATCCCCGGACGGATCATCAATATATCAACGGGAATATGTCCGTATTGCAGTGCTTTATACCAACTAAGCTCACTCTGCTTGGTCAAAGGACCATGCCACTGATCCAGCTCCCCGTCCCATTCATTATCATAATCACGAACCAAAGCAACTTCTGCCACATTATGTTTACCTACAATACGTTCTCCAACCTTTTGCAGCTCTTGTCCAATGTGACTTGCTTCCGCTACCCGGCGATTCGGCTGATTGTGATAATCATTGATCCCATGCCAGTAAATTTCTGTACCGAACGTTGCCGTTCTCCAGCGGAAATACAAGATCATGTCAGCTCCATGAGCGATGCTTTGGTAAGTCCATAATCGCATTTGCCCAGGCAATGGAGATGGCATCTCCATTTTATTCACCCAACCCCCAGGTCCAGATTGTTGCTCCATCACGCAAAAGTTTGGTGACATGGATCTGACGTTACTTAAAGACATCCCCCACTTACGGTCGAGTAACGGCTTATCTCCAAGGTCCGGATAAATGGTGCTGAACTGAGGATAGGAGTCATAAGAAAAGAAATCAAGCAGGTCATCCGTCATAAGGTGGCTGTCTAAATGTCCAAACACACCATTTGTTGTCACCCAATGATTAGGTGCTTCGCTTCGGAGTATATCTGCCTGTAATTTTGCAAATGAGATCGTATTATCGGAAATAAACCGTTTTTCATCCAAAGATTGATGCGGATTTGGCGATCCAGATACCGTCGGACGAGTAAGATATACCTGATCCCAACTGCTATAGGTTTGATTCCAGAATACAGCACCCCATGCAGAGTTGAGCTGCTCTAGAGTAGCATATTTTTTCTGCAGCCACTGACGAAATGCAAGATGATCTGCTTCCGAGTAGAAAACATTGATTTCACAGTTGAACTCGTTATCGATCTGCCAGCCGACAATCGCGGGGTGATCTTTATAGTGTTGTGCCATCTTCCTAGTAATTCGTTCACAAAGTTCTAAATAAACGGGACTGCTGTAGTTATAGTGCCTTCTCTGACCATGTTGATATGTAACCCCTTCCATAGATACGTTCAGCACCTCAGGATACTTATGAGTAAGCCATGCGGGAGGCGTAGCTGTCGGGGTTCCCATGATTACTTTTATACCGCTCATTGTTGCTTCTTTTAGGAAATCGTCAAACATCGTAAATTCAAACTTACCTTCCTCTGGTTCAAAAATGGACCAAGCAAATTCTCCAATTCGAATGATGCTAAAGCCCATCTCCTTCATTCTTCTCAGGTCATCTGACCAAAGTGATTTGTCCCATTGTTCTGGATAATAACAAGCACCTAAGTGAAAGCGTTTTAAAGATAAAGTTTTGGTCATGGTACATATCTCCCTCGCTAGAAGTCGTGATGCTAAGATCTGTATTTATATCATTTCTTTACAATACATAGATTACCATATCTAAAATTTATTGTTTTGACTATAATAGCTTTCTTATCGAATCTTTCCACATGAGATCAGCAGGGGGCAGTTCTTCACCCATCGACATATAAATACGGTCCATCCTGAGTTCGGACTTTCTCGCAATGATTGAAAATATATGATCCCCCGACGTGAGTTCCAAATCGGAAATGTAGCACCAGTAATATAATTGCGCTGTGTTATAAGTATGAAGTTCCCCTTGACCTGACTGCTCAGATAATGGTCTCACAACGCCGTCAAGGGACAAATAACAAGAATCGGATTGATCATTATAATGGCGAAGAAGCAGCCAAATATGATACGTTCCAGGAGTATGAATCCGAATTTGGTAGTGCATAGCCGGCGCAATATTCGGATCTTCCCATAGGATACCAGGTTTAGGAACATGCATGGCAAAGCCAGTTCTGCCATTGGTTTCAGACTGTAAGTGACTCCAAGAAAGAGCAGTCCCGTCTTTACTTGACGTCAGATAAGCATTTTCTGAATTTTCCAACACATACTCCGCTTCCATCGCAACAATGCCATTCGTTTCTAGAAATTTCCCTGCACCAAATTCGTTGATTACATCTTTTCTACTATCTGGATTATCACGGTTAACGTAGCGTTTCACACCAAGTGTTGCCTGCGGTATGTTTAAACCTTTCAAGAAAACATTACGAACCGTTTTATAAAAATCTCTCGTTGCATAAAGTACATTCGGAAGAGGTACTTCACTCTCTTTTGTCTTATACAACTCACTACATAACCGTTCTACTTCATTCCACTCTACGTCAGGGGATTCGAATCCATGTTCAGAAACGGGTATGTTATTATGCCAACTGGTAATCGGACCTATATTGGATTCGATATTTGGCTCGTCTGTATAGAGTACAATCTTGCTGATCGTTACATAATGATCAACCATATACAGTTTTAAAACATGCATACCTGCAGACAAGTAAGGGAGTTTAACTATCATTTTTTCTCCATTGTTAATGACGGATTCCTTCCAGTTCCCCATCCATTCATCACGAGTTTCAGATTCGACTATAATGGGCTCTGCATCATCTATCCCTATTCCAAATCGGATTCTCCCTGTCGAATGTAATGTGAGAAAACGATGTATCTCCAGTGTGAATTGTCCGCTCTCTTTAATTAAAATGTCGTATCCTAAAAAAGGATGTTTCTTTACCTCTCCCTCAAGTGGTCGTAAGTTCTCGTTCCAAGCCATCACCGTTGCGCCTTCATATCTTCCCATCCCCGGAACAGTCACCCAGCCGCACTTTAGCTCGGTACCCATCTCATCGTGATGATGATGGCATGAAGCTGCGGGAATCGCAACATAACCATCCGCTTCTATATATCCGCTGAACCCTTGTGGGACGTCTACATATTCCTCAATTAGAACACGTATCGGATGAGCAGTCCTCTCTATAAGATTTTGGATGATAATGAGTCCAGTCTTGCCCGCATGCTGCTTAGGATCTTTCACCGATACCAAAATTCTCTTCTCTGTTTGGATTGATCCTTCTTTTTCGGAGATCGAAATAAAGTCGGCCCCTTCGGTTACATCAATATGAAAAGGAATCTTTCCTGCTCCTAGATTACCGATCTCAAACCATTTTTGTCTTTGACCATAGATAGAGAAATGTAGCACGTCCCCTTCATCCCATAGATGGATACTCATACCGCTTCCCGATATTTTTAGTGCAGGTTTTCTCGCAGGATACATGGCAGTAGGCGGAGGAGGAAAGCTTTCCGGAGTGAGAATCCCCTCCCATTTAGCATCACTCATCTTTTTGTTATAAAAATGAAGCATGCTTCGCTTATAATCCATCATTTTTTTGGTAAGTTCGACATAGTGATCTGCTGCCTGCATGTTTCCACGATCATAAGAAAGCACACTTCGATCCGCATAATAGAATTCATGATTGGTGTAATAGGAAGCGTGGATTCTCATTAAAAATAGTTGAAAAAATGCATCTCGCTCCTCCCTTGGAAGGCGATTGATCATGTTGTTTCCCCGTCTAAAGATATCCTCAAGCTTCTTTAATCTACGGCCTGCTTCATCACCAAGTACGGTTTGTGAGAAGACATTGGAATTCATATGTTCAATTTTTCGTACATTCGTTACTTGTGCAAAAACTTCATATATTTCCGCAGCTTCCGAGCCATGATTTCCGGAAAAATTAGTGTTAATCCAGTGTTCAGTAAACTTCAACGCATTTTTCGTTAATGCTTTATCTTTTCCTGCTTCCCATCCGTACCGCAAGAAAAACTCCATATCCTGTTCAAGGGGCTTCAGCCCTCCCACATTTAGAATCCATAGTTTCCGTATTCCAGACTCATATGACTTTTTCAACTCATTCCCCGTGTGAGCCAAAGGAATTGAATTGATAAATAGATAGCTCATTGCGGTTCCTGGAGCAGCCCAGTACGAATTGTGATAATATAATCCGTTTCCTCCCGTTCGTTTGCGCTCCGTTTCATTTGGATACCTGCGCACATGACCAAAGTTATCATTTGCCCATATTAAGGTCACGTTATCAGGTAACTCAAGCCCATGATCATAAAGCTTCAATACTTCTTTGTAAGGAATAAAGGTTTGTAACGAATGTTGTTCCCTTTCTTGACCAATGACGTCTCTAATGATATTCCTTTGATTTTGTATGACTTCCCCTAGTAAAGAAACTCTCGCTTCTGTCTTCTCATCCTCATTCATTGATTGATTTTCATCGATCGCCCGAGTATGAAAACCGGAATCGTGGATTCCGCGCATGCCAACGGTATAACTCACTTCATAATTCTGGTTATTTTCGACACTTTCACGCCAATACTCATCCAGAATCTCACGATTTGTGCCTTCGATCGAATAATCATATACAGCGTCCGTATATCCTTTTGCCTCAAGCCAAGGTTCCCATTCGTTCTGATTACTGCGAAGCAGCATATCGCAATGAGATGTCCCCACCACCATACCCATTCGATCCGCAAGTGCTGCATTTTCGGGATTCTCATTAAAATAATTCACATGCATGGCTGGCCAGATGAAATTTGCTTTTAGACGAAGTAACAGTTCAAAAATAGGCTGGTAGGTAGCTGGTCCGATGGTACCATCCGGAGTATGAAGCTTAGCCCACTCATTAAGCTCCTCCTCATCATTTAAGAAGATTCCCCTATACTGCACAGAAGGCCAATCTGCTTTTGAATAATCAAGTGGCAGGTGGAATACATCTTGTGTTTTTACGGGAACATCCGCAAAGTAATACCATGGCGATACACCGATCGCCTCACACAGATCATAGATTCCAAAAACGGTACCTCGTCTATCCGTTCCTATTATATAAAATACGTCGTCTACTACTTCTTGAAGGAATGCTTCCCAGTGATATGAACCATCTTCTTGCTTCAGCTTATCTAGTGAAACCCCTTTTTCTAGTAGATGAGCTAGCAAGGACTGATTATTTGCAAGCGTACCAATGACCATACTGCCCTGTTCTATTTTTTTCGTAATGACTGCCTTACAGCCGCAAGCCCTGTCTATATCTCGTGTTACATTTTCAACAGCTAGATGCACTGCACTATTTTCCGAATCCGAAACATAAACCATTACCAATTGATTTCTTCTCAATAATTCAAGTTGATTGATCATTCCTTGGTTTGACTTCAAGATTGTGCCCCTCCTCATATCCCTTCGTAGGTAGCTAAACTATACCTGAATACCTAGCAATCATCTTTTATTATGTTGCCATATTAAGGATTTGTTATATTATATTGCTATACAGAACGGAGGCTGAGCGATGAGTGCAGATTTGTTTCAAACGCATCCGCTATTTTCAATTGAATATGTAGTTCATGACAAGAGCCACGTGATGTCTAATGAACATTACCACAATGCTTATGAACTCTATTTTCTAGAAGAGGGCTATCATCAGATGTTAACTAATGATTCCATTTATGACGTGACCATGCATGATGTTGCTTTATTTAAACCCAATTCATTTCATCGTAGTTATAAAAATCAAGCTTGTGCTAGAACATGTCTCTATTTTACAGAGCGTTTTCTGCATTTATATTTTACGGATAGGTCCATAAAATCTTTATTAAGATGCTTCGATAAAGATATCATCTCACTTACTAAAGACGTATTCCCGAAGGTGAAAAAACAATTGTTGTTATTAGAGAAAGAGAACATCGATGACACGAACAATCGCATTTTTGTATATCTGGCTGACCTGTTAACTCTATTAAATGATCATAAAAGTTCATTAAAAACAGATCAAACCTCCAAAGACTCCAACTTTACACAAATCCTTTCGTACATCAATCAGAACTATAACAAGATTACAAAAATTGAAGAGATCGCAGAACATTTTTACATATCCAAATATTATTTATGTCATCGCTTTAAAGAAACGACCGGTCTTACTTTAGTTCAATATATCAATAACATTAAAATTCAACATGCATGTAACCTGCTTATAAATACGAAATTATCCGTTTTAGAGATTGGAATCGCATGTGGCTTTAATTCTTCCATGTACTTTTGTAGAGTCTTCAAACAAGCTTTATTCATGACACCAAGTGATTTTAGAAAACAAGCTAAATAATAGTGATCAAAATCAGTCTTAACGTTACGAAGTAAAAAAAGATTCGGTAAAAGTAAAATAAGTGCAAGGTCCTCTTTTTCCCATATCTCCGCTATGAATCGAAAGTAAAAATACTTCCTGTTTCTCGTCAATAACTTTTATATCACCTGCCCCCTTTCTCGTTTACAATATTTTCAAGAAAGGTCATCAGTACCTATCGCGAAAAAGGGGGAGCATTATGAAAAAGAAAACGAAAACCTTACTATTGTGCTTATGCATGTCGACCTTATTTATCGCAGCCTGTACGAGTGGAGGTAACAATGACAAAAGTTCAACAAAAACGGATTCGGATACCACTGAGGGCGGAACGACAACAATTCACACCGTAACTTCAGAATACACTTCTGCAAAATACCCACAGGGAGACGATATCACAAACAATGTGTGGATTGAGCGATACAAAGAGAAGTTTAATATCGACGTCAAAACAGACTGGGTTAGTGATGAGTACGATACCAAATTGAATTTGGCTATAGCATCGAACGATCTACCTGACGTGTTCAGGGTCAACCCATCACAATTGAGACAGTTGGTTGAAGCAGATATGGTAATGGACCTTACGGATGTCTTTGATCAACATGCTTCAGATCGTCTCAAAGGTTATATGGAAGCGGATACAGACAGTTATGAGTCTGGAAAGAAGGACAGCAAGCTGTACGGAATACCCCAGATGCACTGGGGATTAATTGAACAACCAGACTTCGTGTGGATTCGAAATGATTGGAAAGAAGAACTTGGACTACAGGATCCGAAGTCGATTGAAGACATTAAGAATATCGCGCTGAAATTTATGGAGAAGCATGGGGGTTATGGCATAGCGGTAGATCAAACGCT
This sequence comes from Paenibacillus sp. Marseille-Q7038, assembly GCF_965111595.1. Lineage (NCBI taxonomy): Bacteria > Bacillati > Bacillota > Bacilli > Caryophanales > Paenibacillaceae > Paenibacillus > Paenibacillus sp. Marseille-Q7038. The sequence continues at coordinate 1,664,328 of NZ_CBCOOM010000001.1, forward strand.
AGATTACCTGAACCTGCTTGCCATCGCATGGAATGCGCATCCGGATATGTGGCTCGAGGATAACAGTGGACAACTAGTGTATGGCTCAGTTCAGCCTGAAATGAAGAATGCACTGGCTGAATGGTCAGAATGGTACAAGCGAGGGATCATTGATCCGGAATTTGCAATCAAAGACTTTAACGCGATGAATGCCGACATCGTTTCCGGTAAAGTGGGAATACAGCCTTATTACCAGTGGTGGGGGTATAATCCTGGTGTCGATACGGTAACTAATCTAGGTAAGGACGCAATCTTTTATCCTTATATCATCCCTACCGTCGATGGAAAGGAAGCGAAACAATCTATTTTCTTCGCCAACAACAATTATATTGTTATGAAAAAGGGATTCAAGAATCCTCAGGAAGTGATTAAAATTTTGAACGACTATGCTTATATTGTTGATGAAGGTAATGGTAAGGAATCCCCAGAAACTCTATCCGCCTTGCTGGACAACGATATTGCCCATATTGTCGGAGCATTCCGTGTACTTAATCCAAATTCTGACTACGAGCAGTTTGAGGCTGTATCAGCAGCCCTTCAATCCAAGGATACCAGTGGACTCACTACTTCGGGAATGTGGCAAAAATATAACAACAGTGTCGAGTTTATGGAGAATGCAACACCAGGTGCAGTCGGTGATTATTTGCAACAAGGGGCTCCAAAGAATGCTTATGGTCTTGCTAAGAAAGTACTCGACAGCGAGAACTACACGAAGACGGCGCTATGGGGTGTGACACCCGAGGTACTGTCAAGCTACGGTTCAACTTTAGATGATATTCTCACAGAGGGATTTACCAAGATCATTATGGGTAGCGAAAGTGTTGATTATTTCGATGTTGTCGTCCAAAATTGGCGAGCTGCCGGAGGCGATGAAGCAACCCAAGCAGTCAATGACGCCTACGGAAAATAATAATACTCTCACAAAAAGGGGATGAGAATATTCTCGCCCCTTTTTGAAGATTATTGAATTTCATAAGTTTTCAGCCGTGCTGAAGAATTTCGATAATCGAAAGAAAAGATCCGCTAAACACGAATGTATCATCATCAATAATGCTACGATCAGAAGCTTTTCTTATAACGGTTACATCTTTAATACGCCAAGAACGGAGGAATATTAATGCTGAGAAAATGGAAGCAGCAGAGTCCCTACCATCTAATGTTGATCCCAAGCCTTGTCTTGGTCTTCATCTTCAGTTACATCCCTTTTTACGGGCTTATTATTGCGTTTCAGAAATACAACCCAGGTCTCGGCTTCAGCTCCCCCTGGGTTGGGTGGGACAATTTTGCGCACGTGTTTAATCAGCCGAACTTCGTAAGAACGATCTGGAATACACTTTACATGTCCGTCTTCAAAATTATTGGCGGTATTATCGTGCCCGTTATTTTCGCATTACTACTTAACGAAGTATTGAACAGCGGGGTCAAACGTATATTCCAAACCCTTGTGTATATTCCAAACTTCCTGTCATGGGTCATTATGGCTGGCATCATGCTGGATATACTCAGCTCCGATGGAATTATCAACACATTTCTTGCCGCATTTGGAATTCAGCCTATCTCCTTTCTTGGTACACCTTCCATATTCCCTTGGACGATGATCGTAAGTGACATCTGGAAAGGATTTGGATTTGGCACGGTAGTTTACTTAGCAGCCCTCACCAGTATTGACCCGGGACTTTATGAGGCTGCGGTAATTGATGGAGCCAAACGTTGGAAGCAGACGATCTACATTACTTTGCCTCTCCTTATGCCAACGATTGTATTAATGACGGTATTGTCACTTGGTAACGTTCTGAATGCCGGCTTCGACCAAATATATAACCTATATTCTCCTGTCGTGTATCAGACCGGTGATATTATTGATACCTATGTATATCGTTTGGGGATTCAGCAGGCACAGTATTCGATTGGTACCGCTGTCGGATTATTTAAATCTATCATTTCCAGTGTTCTGGTTGCCGTATCATACATTCTTGCCTACAGGGTAGCCGGCTATCGTATCTTTTAAGGAGGAACTATATTATGATCCATGATAAAAGTATGGGCAGGCGTTTGTTTCATATCATGAATTACACCATATTGCTTCTGATCTCTCTTCTCTGTATCCTCCCGTTTATCAATCTTTTAGCTGTGTCATTCAGCAGCAGTTCGGCGGTATCTGCTGGTAATGTTACATTCTGGCCCATCGAATTCACGACAAAGGCCTATGAATTCGCATTAACTGGAGGAGCATTCTTCCCGTCTCTCTGGGTTGCCACCCAACGAACTGTTCTCGGAACGCTTGTGAATCTCGCTTTAATCGTACTCACTGCTTACCCGCTTTCCAAAACAAAACAAAAATTGATGGGCCGTAATATTTATATGGGATTTTTTATTGTAACGATGTTATTTAGTGGAGGTTTAATTCCAACATACCTCGTGGTGGTCAAGATGGGACTAATAGATTCGATTTGGTCTCTGATTCTGCCCGGAGCTTTACCCGTATTTAGTATGATCATACTCATGAACTTCATTAGAGGGTTACCAGAGGAAATTGAAGAATCAGCCATCATCGATGGTGCGGGGCCTGTACAGGTACTGCTTCGTATTCTACTTCCGCTGCTCAAGCCTGCTCTTGCTACAGTCGGTTTGTTCAGTATTGTCGGACACTGGAACTCATGGTTCGATGGCATTATCTATATGAACAATCCAGCCAATTATCCATTACAAAGCTATCTACAAACCCTCCTTCAGAGCTTTGAGCAAATTATGCTGAAATCTGGATCCGATTATACTCAACTACTATCGATGATGAACGCAAGAACCGGACGCGCTGCTCAAATGTTCTTAGGTGCCATTCCGATTTTGCTCGTTTACCCGTTCCTACAGAAATATTTCACCAAGGGTTTGGTACTTGGTAGCGTGAAAGGATAAATAAGAGGGTTTGCAGATCACACTGCAAACCCTTTTTATTGTATTCATTATTGTATTCAAGTTTTATTAACACCAAGAACAAGACTACTTGAACTCTGAGATAGCAGGTAGCAGAATGGTAAACATCGTACCATCTCCAATTTGACTATCCACCTGTATTCCATAGGGCTTACCAAAATGAAGTTGAATACGTCTCTGCACATTATACAGACCGATTCCTGTGGTTCCTGTGCCAACCTCGGGCTTTTCTTCCCTAAAGTTTAGGATTGTATGATGGTCCATACCGACACCATTATCACAGACTTCGATCGTAACATCACTTCCCATCGGTTGAATCCGAATGGTAATAACTCCGTCTTCTTCGAGTTCGGCCAAACCATGAAAAATCGCGTTTTCAACAATGGGCTGCAGGATCATTTTGGGCATACGGTAATCCATCAGTCTATCCTCTATCTCATATCTCATCTGAATACAACCATAGTATCTGACATTCTGAATCGTTACGTAATTCGCTATGTTTTCGATCTCCTCACGAATCGTTACGAGGGTTCCATCGGATCTGGTCGCATAGCGAAGCATAGAGATTAGTGCATCTGTCATCTCTACGATTTTGTCAGCTTGTTGCATAGAAGCGATCCATTTTACCGACCCAAGTGTATTATATAGAAAATGAGGGTTGATCTGGTTATGAAGTGCACGCATCTCGGCGGCTGCTTTCTCTATTTCTTCTTGTTGCATCCTCTCGACCATACGTTTTAATTCATATGACATCTTATTAAAACGATTCGATAAATGTCCGATCTCATCTCGAGAGCGAATAAGTTCTACTTGTTCGAACTGTCCTTTTTCAACCAAAACGATATTGTGTAGGAGTTTTTTAATGGGGTGAGTAATGACATGAGATAAAAAGATGGAAATAATGGCAGCAAAAAGAGACATCACAATGGCCAGCGTCACAAGATTGCTACCTAGTATTTTCCCGTCGGCAGTTAGCTCATCCAAAGGCATATATAAATAAGTTGTCCATTTTTGCTGACTAAGTGGACTTGTTATTACGATATTCTATGATTCGACTGGACGAACATTATCTCGGAACAATGTGCCGATCAATTGATCGTTGACGTTATACACAATTTTGTCGTCCTCGTCGACGATCATGAACCTTGAACGTAGTCCCTCCTGCAAGTTGCGATTGACAATTTCGATAAACTTTATATCAATGCTGACGACGATCACACCAAGTAGTTTTCCATTATCCACATCATGAATTTTACGAGCATGTGAAACTGCAAGGATTTTATTCTCCAACTGCTTATCGATTCGGGTTGTCAAAGTGATGGTTCGATCCTTTGAATGCATGAACTTCTTAAACCACAATTCATTCGACATTTTAAAATTATTATCAATGGGTTGGTTGGGGCTCACGAACAGATCTTCACCCCCATTCAAATTATATAGATAAATGGAGAATACGCGATCCTTCATCATAATGTAATTCATCAAATTATTGTATGCAGCAACCTCATTTTTCTTTTCACCATCCCGTAAGAAATCTTGAATGGGGAAGCTTCCTTCCTGAGTCGCAGATAAATTGTTGCTAAGTCCATTGCTGGCCAGAAGTGAGATCTTTTCAATTTCCTTAAGAAACTCATCTATGCGAATATTTGTCTGTTTGGCTAGATCGCTTAGAAGATCCGTATAATTTTGCGCCAACAATCGCTCGGAAGAGTAATAAGAATTGATCGTCATTACGAATACGGGAAGGATAATTACCGTCATACAAATCACCATGATTTTATACTTGATTTTAAAAAGTTGGGCACGCTTCATGTGATGCACCTCTATTCACGTATTACTGCTGTAGTTCTCGATATTCCTCAGGCGTGACTCCTACAGATTTTTTGAAGATCTTACTGAAATACGTGTAATTGTGGTAACCCACTTTGTCTGCTATCTCATATACTCTCAATTCTCTGCTCAATAGGTAAGCCTTTGCATGATCAATCCGCACTCGTGTTAAATAAGTAATAAAGTTCTCACCTTTCTTCTGCTTGAATAATCGGCTGAGATACGAAGAATTGACATTGATTTGGCTAGCTACACTTTGCAAAGAAATATCCTCGGCATAGTACTTTTCGATTACGTAAGTGGCGAGGTCTGCGTAGGTATGTTCCTGCATGACTTGGGAATCAGTTTTAAAACAATTCGCGATATAAGTAAGCATATCTTGATGGATATCCTTCCAATTCTCTCCATTCAAAACGGTTTCATATGGCAATTTCTCCGTAACAGAAAGCTTATCCCTTTGTGTAGCGCTTGATAAATGCGAGTGTATCACTTCCATTACCATGATGTATTACTTACGAATACTGCTTTCATCCGCATGTAACTCCTCCAGTTCAGATCGAACTTTATCAAGGAAAACCTCTGCTTTTTTAAGGTCTTTGCATACCCATAATTTTAAAAATTCTTGTTTTTGCTGCAGACTTAGTATCCCATTTATTTCTTTTCTCGCTGGAACTTGGACCACATCCTCATAAAAAAACACCTGATTATTGTCGGTGAAAAAATGCTGTCTAAGGGCAAATTCTGCCTCTTGGCATGCCTTTTTAATATAATGGAAGTCAGGAACGATTGTACTTACTCCCGCTGTGAGAGATAGATTCATAAAATCTTTTATTGAGGAAATCAGCTTATTGCCAAGTTTATTTATATCAGCGTGTACGGAACCACTATCAGGAGGAATATTAACTACAACCCAATAGTCAGATGAACTTTCAACGAAAATCTCTTTCTCCCATTTGGATGGGATGACCTCTTCCATTATATTTAGAATAGAAAATCGGAGTAATTTTTCCCCCTTCTCAACGTATTTCTTCTTTGCATCCTCGTAATAGTTTACGATAAACTTGATGATAATTAGCTTGTCCGATCTTACGCGGAAATGTAACTCCTCAGCTTTCTTTGCCATATCCTTTTCACTGATGAATCCGCTTACAATATCTTGGAAAAAGCTGTCCTTTAGATGTCTCAAACTCTTAGAATAATCATGCGGCATTAAAGGTACGTTGGTCGGTCCATAATGTTCTTTATGCAGTTTCTGTTTAACGGTAGTAAGGAGCTCAATAAGAGAAGTCTCGGAAATCTCACTTTTAATCAGGTAATCTGTCGCGCCAAGCTTAAGTGCTTCTTTCACATAATGTAATTCGTCAAAATTACTCAAAATAACATACTTACAGGTTTTCAGTAAGCAAGATGCCTCTTGTATAAACTTTAGACCATCCATTACAGGCATCTTGATATCCGTAATAATTAGATCGGGAAACACTTCTAGTGCGAGCTCCAATGCTTCCTTGCCATTCCCCGCTTCACCCACAACATAAAAACCAAATTCCTCCCAGTTAAGCATGGAACGAATTCCCACCCTCATTAACAATTCGTCATCCACAATCATCAGTTTATACATTAGACTCCCCCAATTTTCATTATTCAAGGACCAGACCTTGCTAATCTAAAGATTTTAGAAAACGGAGACCAACCTACCTAGATCATTTTCAGCTATTTTACCATTGTAAAGAGTACGCGACTATCTTCTGTAGACACAAAAATGCGAACCATCTGTGTTCCAAGCTTAGTTGCTGGAAGGTGGATAGCTCGCATAATTTAATTACTATTGTGTTAGCATCTCTGATTAGATTCATATTGGTACTTCTTATTCTTTTATCCTATTTCAGAAGCTACTAATTTATTGCGTTCCTGTATAAATGACCTTCCGGGAGATATAGAGGGGAATCAGGTTCATCCTGAAAGGCGCCATATATTTTATTCTCGCCTTCATTAGCTACGACAACGAATATGGTTTCATCTTCTCTATCTTTAACCCATTCTCCTACCTTCAAAGTGGACAAATCCGGGTCGGTAATAGCTACATTTATATTCTCCTCTGTCCAAGTTACACCTTGGTCTCTACTAATGATACACAGTTCGAAACGTGGCTTGTGTCGTTGTTCATTTAGAAAAGAAAATAAAGCTTCCCCAAAGATCCTCCCGACCTCATTGTCGTTCAGTTCGTTAACAAGGCTACTATTTCGTACCTTTGCAGCAGCCCTGCGCTTTATTCTCCGTGCTTTTCGTTTATCTACTTTGTGTATACCCATGGTTGTCTAAGCTCCTCTAATGAATTGAAATAATCAATAACAATTAAAAATGTATTGTTGCTTCTGGCACGATATCACCTGTATTTTTGACCCTAACTGCAACTTTATCATTGTATTTGTCAACATTAATCCAGCTGATAAAATCATCTGGACCATAGACATTTACATAATCAGCAAATGATTTTCCTCCATCTCTTTCCACAAATTCTGTATAGATTCTAAATGGATGATTTCCTTCAATCGTACTCATCCAGCTTCCAAACTCTTGTTGTAATTTCTCTAAATTGGTACCAACCTCATCTATTACATTATAATAAGATGGATCCTCATGTATCATAATTGCAATAATCATAATCGTATTCACCTCAAATTAGTTTCAGTATTTTCATTCCTTCTATTAATCCAGGAGCCTGGGTTACTACCGATAGAAAGTACTCTATTAACTCTTCATACGTTAGTAGGGCGATGTACTTACTATGTTTTTTTAGCAGCTCTTCCTCATTTTCTTTAATTTCCATCTCAATGATTTCTATCGTGTTATTATAAAAATGATGTCTTTCCCCTCTTTCATGGTATCCAATGGAAGCTACCGCATAAATAGTTTTCAAATCTTGAAGATCACAATTCGAAAGAGCTTGTTTTAGCATCGATTTTATATTTATAATATTTATTTTCTGTTGAACATTAGATCTTTGTTCTGGTGAAAACAAGACTTCTGATTGTCTGTAAATATCAATAAGCTGATTAATAATTCCCACATTTTTTTGTGCGATCAGGTACATTATCTTTATCATCTCCTTGTTGGAAGTTTATTCTCGCCTTGTATCTGATCTTCACTTTGGCACATTAATATAAATGGTATTCTTATCTGACTGCCACTTGACCTCGGCTCCTAACGTTTCAGAAAGGAAGCGAAGAGGAACCATTGTCACGTAATTCACACTTATTGGTTTCAACTCGCCCGTTAAAGTCTCACCGTTCAGTTTCATTCCTTCAGAAGAAGTATTAATTTCAATCGTAATATCGTCTTTTTTCACCACACCCGTGAAGTTACCTTGATACCATTCAATGGTAGCGCCTAGCGGTTCGAATACTCCTCGTAGCGGTACATAGCTAACATTGTTAATAATGATCGGTGGAATGACTAAACTTAGTGTTTCTCCTTTCATGACAACATTTATAGGAGCATTAACAGGTTTCGGTTCAGATGGCTCTCCAAGTTCCATGGTCCATTTCATAACTGTCCCGTTTTTGAGAAGTGCGTAATGACCATTAAACTGGCTGCTTGCCAGATCCACCGCATTTTTTATTCCCTTAACTTGTATAGCTTTGTAAGAAGATTTATCCCAGTAACTGTCCCATGTCCATACTGTACCGTCTTTTTTTATGATGCTAAAAGAAGAGCTGCTACCGCCGACAATCTGACGTGCATTTTCTGTACTCTGGACTTTTATCGGATTCAGCAATTCCCCTGGAGAAGGAAACTGCTTTGAGTTGTTCCATGTCCATACGGTTTCATTTGTTTGTATAGCAGCTCCTCTTTGTCGAGATGTAGCGATTGCCATATATTCCTTTGATCCGCTTATTGCTGTTGGATTTCTTAATTTGTCTGGGTTCGTGTCATATAGCCTCGTCCCCCATACATGTACTTTCCCTCGATTATCCCATCATCGCCGAACCATTACCAACCGAAATTTCCAAACCGGAAGAAAGTTCTTCAACCTTAACGGGTTTATTAGAAGGGGGATTTACTCGATCTGTCTTTCCCCATTGCCACACTGTACCGTCCTCTAGCAACGCAAGACTCTGATTACTTTCAGCGGCAATCGCCTTCACATTTACTAACTCTTTTATCTGTACAGGTTCTAGTGCTTTGTCATAAGATGTACTCCCAATACCAAGCTGTCCATCTTCATTTGATCCCGTTGCCCAGACTGTGCCATCCTTTTTCAAGATCAGTGTATGTCTAGATCCACTTGCAATATCTTTCGCGTTGTCGATCTTCATCTGAACAGGAGACGTAGATGGAACCGTATATCCGTTTCCGAGCAACCCACTATTACGAAAACCACCCCATGCCCAGACGGTACCATCTTTTTTGATCGCATAAACTGCCCTCTCTCCTGCAGAGATAGCTACGGTATCCGACAATATCTTCTCGTTGTTACCTGATAGATCTGAAGCATAGAGGCTCACGGGCATTAAGAAAATAACCACCGCTATCAGTCCGCTCAATACTGCTGTTTTAAAAGACCCACGCTTTATCATCGCTATTCCCCTTCCTGCAACTTTGAATTTCCTGTCTGTCAGCCACTAACCCAAGCAACAACTAACCACGATATCTTTGGATGACATCACAGCATATTTATGCTCAACAACCTCACTATAAAAGTTAACGACCAAGAATAAGATAATGTTTCAAATCATTTATAATCAGTAATAAAAAAGAGCACCTCCGTATAATAGGTAGCGGAAGAGGCGAAAACCTCACCCCCTATCTGGAGGATGCTCTAATTTGAAATTTATGTGCTGTTTGAATAAAGCTTAAGTTCTTTGATTAAAGTTCTTTGATTAGAATTCATTATTAAATCCTTCTTCCTAGGGGAAGAAGAATTGTAGATATAACCACACTCAATATGTATAATACTGGTTAATTAGATTATCAAATCTAGCTAGCAGGAGGTAATATTACTAATGCTTTATACAAAAGGTCAATATTATTTAAAATGGGAAAATTACCTTGCATTATTCGTATTCATTGCTATTGGAATCACGGTGTTAGGATTCATTTTGACAAAAACGAAATTAAAACGTGCTTATTGGAGCCTTGGTCAGATCATCTTAAGTTTGATTTCTTTCTTTCTTTTCGTTGGAAAACACAGTCTCGGTGCCACTGGAACCGTAATTATATCTTGTTTCTTTTGTCTTATAGGTGCGCTAATTCTCCTCATATCTTGCTTTTTCTTGAAGAATAAAAGAGTGTAATCAAACTATACAGATTAGAATGCTGGGTCTCCTTAAAGATTTAATGAAAAGGGGATAATGACATCCCCCTCAAACGATTCTAAATGGCTATCTAACTTATGTCTGTTGCTGTGTAATATAGGTTTTAATTGCAGGAGGTTCGTACGTATGGAACAGTTGAAGCAGTTCTCCTATATCCTCCGTAGATATCGCCATACCACGGTATTTTTCCTGTAGAAATCCCTCTTTCACCATATGATCAAACAAGGTTAGCAACGGATTGAAGTATTGATTTACATTGAGGAAACCGCATGGTTTTTGATGTAACCCTAATTGAGCCCATGTAAAAATTTCAAAGAACTCTTCTAAAGTTCCAGGTCCACCAGGCAACATGATGAAGCCATCAACGAGTTCAGCCATTTTTGCTTTTCTCTCATGCATGGATTCTACTATAATTAGTTCCGTTAAACCTTTGTGGGATATCTCTCTTTCTTCTAGGAACCTAGGCATGATCCCAGTAACATGACCTCCGTTTTCTAAGACCGCATCTGCTACTGCTCCCATAACCCCTACACTGGCTCCTCCATATACAAGGCCAATATGATGTCTCGCTAATTCTTCTCCTAACTTCTTAGCCGCGTCCTTATACTCTTTACTTGTTCCATCGCTTGACCCACAAAATACAGCTATTTTTCTCATTTAACTCTCCTCCTTATACCATATATTGTATCAAACAACTTATTATATGTTAAACTAAACAATGTGATAGAGAGGATGAATACATATGGATGTAAGCGAATTTCAAAAATGGGTTCAACTATACTATGAACAAAGGGGATGGTCGGAGCTAGATATTTTCATTCGGATTGGTTTTTTAGCGGAAGAAACGGGTGAAGTGGCTCGCGCTATAAGAGATTTGGAAATTGGTAGAGATCGTCCCGATGAAATATCCGGTTCATATCTGGATAAGAAACAAGAGTTAACAGAGGAATTAGGCGATGTTCTAGGTAATCTCACTGTTATAGCTAATAAATACAATATATCTCTTGAAGACATTTTTCTATCTCATAAAAATAAGCTTTCTATGCGCTATCCAGACTACAAAGTTTGATAAGTTTGCCCCTGCTTCTACAAGCAAGGGGCCCCTTTTTTATTCCACGTCGATAGAGATTCTTCCCTTCTCATTTTAAGACCTTTTCCGGGATTGGTGATGTTGATTGTTGAGTGAGATTTTTTTACTGGCGGTGAAAGTTTCGCATTTTAGAGAGTATAGTATAGGACTTCTTACTCCACTTCCATTGTATGTACTTTGCGCATCAGATTTATGGGAGAGAGAATTGCGACAATAATCACGATCAGTGCAATTAGATATAGAGTTCCCATGTTTAATGTCGCATTTACTAGAATGTTGCACATCAATGAACCAAGAAGAACGGCTGATACAATCGTAGTTGGGACTGATTTTTTAAAAAATCCAATGGCAACTGTAATAATACCGATACTTGCAGATATAAAAGCCATAACAATCGTTGTTTTAAGCGCTAGAAGCATGAATGCCACAGTGAATGGTTCGTTTATGAGGGGTATAAATCTTTCTGTAAGTCCAAATATGGTGAAAATAAGCAGATTGCTAATGAGTAATGATAGAATCGTAAATATGCTCACAACGCTTAATTTGGAAAGCAATACTTTTTTTCTGCTGACTGGATATGAGAACAGCAACAGAGGGCGTTTTCCGGAATAATCTTCAATAATAAACTTGGAGTACATCACAGCGGATAAGACACAAAAAGCAGCCATATTGAGTACTGCGAATAAAGGAAACTTCTACAGCCAGTGTATTATTCATGTGTTCCCCTCCTTCACAACTTTAAAAGGATAGCTCTATACAAGGATCAGAACTACCCTTTATTTGATACCGTATTATTAAAATGCATCCTCTTTATGTAAGGTCAGAATAACGTTAGCGTGCGTCCTCCGGGAATTTCAATAGGTTGTTCATCGAGTAACACCCATACACTCTGAGCAGAAGGGTTATAGACCAAATGTTGATCTGCTGAAAATCTTAGATTCTTGTATGCCTTTACATAATCAACAATCTCAATATTCGTAGCGTACCAAATATCGTCGTGCCCACCAATATACTCGCAAAACTGTTCTATGACATCCCAATTGTCTTTATCATCAAATTCGTAACTATGACCCCATACATACATCAGGTTAATGTTCTTTGGAGGCAGTGACACAAAAGTTTCGGCATGTTGCATCAGATTCTGATTGTGGTGACAGGTGGCTTTCCACTCCAAAAAGTTTTCTGGAAGCTGGTATCCGCCGCCCGTTGTCTGTACAACCCTTGCATATTCGATTCCGAAAACAGGAAGCATTTCGATGATCTCCTGGCTGTACGAACCATTAGGATAAGACATTCCTCTAACGGGATACCCAAATAGCCGCTCCAGATTCTTTCGATCGTCCATGATTTCATAGAGGACTTGTTCCTTAGGACAGCGTGCAATTGAAGGATGGGTAACCGTATGTACGGATACTTCATGACCTTGATACACTTCGAGGGACTCTTCTTCTGTCAGCCGGGCTCGATACCTCGTATCGCCAAACATCCCCGAGTTGATATGAAATGTTCCCTTGATTCCGTTCTCATTAAAGACGGATGCTAGTCTCCTGTCAGATAGGACACCATCGTCATAACTCATCGTGAGTGCTTTCAGTTTACCTTCCGGATAGCAGCTAAGAATTTTAGGCATACGAAATACAGCTCCTTTTTCATATAATAATCACCTACAAATTGTAACACACAAACAACCTATAAATTACATAATAAGGAAAAAGAGATAAGGATACTGCATAAAATTCCTAGACTACAACAAAAGTGAATTCTCTACCTCTACATTCCATAGGAGGCCACCCTTAACTCTGGATTCGTTTTGTGGTGACTCTAAAATAAAAGGCCTATCAGCATCAAAATAAGCGGTCCAACGAATGTAAATCCAAATATGATCGCAATAATTGCTAATGGAGCCGACAGGCCTTTCCCGCTATCTAAACGATCTAGTTTTTCGTTTATTCTTTTCAGTTCTTCGAGTATTTCCTTATTCATTTCATCTGACATGATAACCCTCCATAATATTATGATTTTATAGGAGTCCGAATCAGGTACTACATTTGTTTAGTGTCAATGTGCTCAGCTATGACTAATTTAGCAAACTTCCTTTTTCCTGATTGAATAATATCTCCGTTGTATACTTTCACCTGATCAAAAGGATCAAGAATCTTGCTTCCGTTTATTTTAACCGCCCCTTGAACTACACTTCGCTTTGCCTCGCTATTTGACGATACAAATCCAAGTTCAATAAGCAGCTTACTGATTGAAATCCTCCCTTGTTCAAGCAGTTCGTTACTCACATGCCGTTCGTCTATATTCTCCGGAATCAAACGTTTCTGAAATAAGGTAATAAAATGTTCCTTTGCTTGTTCTGCTGCCTGCTCACTATGAAACATTCGAACATAATATTTTGCCAGCTGAATTTTAGCATCCCGTGGGTGTAGATCCCCACTATGTAGATCTTGCTTTAGCTTCAATAGCTCATCATTCGTAATAGGGGTACTAAGTTCAAAGTATTTAACCATTAACTCATCTGGGATCGACATGGTTTTGCCAAACATTTCATTGGGTGATTCATCAATGCCGATGTAGTTTCCGAGGCTTTTACTCATTTTCTGGATCCCATCAAGTCCTTCCATAAGTGGCATAAGAACAGCAACTTGACTATCCTTACGGCCAAAAGTCCCCTGCAACGTTCTCCCCATTAAAATATTAAATGTTTGATCGGTCCCGCCAATCTCAATATCACTTTCAAGCGCCACCGAATCATATCCCTGCATTAATGGATAAAAAAATTCATGAATGTGAATAGGCTGGTTACTCTTATATCTTTTTGAAAAATCATCACGCTCCAGCATTCTTGCAACGGTAACATTCGCACCTAATTGCATGACATCCTGAAAATTCATTTTCTCAAGCCATGCCGAATTAAAATAAAATTTCGTTCGTTTTGGATCCAGTATTTTATACACTTGTTTTTCGTAGGTAGCTGCGTTTCGTTTTACATCGTCCTCTGACAATTGCTTTCTTGTCTCTGATTTCCCGGTAGGATCTCCGATTCTTCCTGTAAAATCGCCTATGATAAGCTGAACTTCATGACCCAAGTCTTGAAATTGTCTTAGCTTCTGCAGAACTACGGTGTGTCCAACATGGATATCTGGTGATGAAGGATAGAGACCGAGCTTTACCTTAAGAGGCTTTCCAGTCAGGACTGATGTTGCGATCTTATGAGTCAGAGCATCCTCTGGTATGATCTCTGCGGCTCCTCGCCGGATGATACTTAGTTGCCGTTCAACTTCTTGTTGTTGTTCCTTGGTAAGTTGATGGTTAGCTTCCATGAATATTCCTCCTTATCATTACAAAACAAAAAGACAACCTTCTATCCCCTAAAGGGACGAGAAGATTGTCTCGCGGTACCACCCTAATTAAAGAAGCAATCATAGCTTCTTTCGCTTCATTTGATTAACGGCAAGATCATGCCGGGAAAAGTTACTTAAGATTCGATCCTGTTCACTTTTCCAACTCCGGAAGTGTAATTCGGAAAGATGTCTGCACCGGTTCACACCAACCACCGGCTCTCTGTAGGCATTCGTTCATCTTTCTTACTTCGGTTATAAAAAAACCTTTCCATCACCGTTTGTATGATTTTCAATTTTTACCATTTAATCACACATGTAAGAGCGTGTCAACTTTGATTTATCTCCTCTTTTAATCTACATAAATACATAATCTATTTCAGAGAGGCAACATCATTTTCTACATTCACTTCATTAGTAAGCACCCACATAAAATAAAGTGCCTTCGCCGCTTTTTCTCGAGTAACAGAAGCTTTCGGTTCTAATTCGTTTCCGTTCACCATCTTGCCTCTGGTAATTCCTTTTTCTGATCGGATAAGCCCAAGTTCATAAGCATCCTTCACTTTTGAAATCCACTCGGGATTAATTTCTGTAGTATCTATAAGCTGCTCCCACGATACTAAAGGATAGTACATGGTTCCTCTGAGCGCAGGATCTAGATTTGGATCATAGTTAGGATCTCCAGGTATTACGCTCGCTCCGTTATAATTCGTCATATATTTCGGCTTCACCGGGAAGTGCATACGATATGCATCATCTAACATCGAGGCCATCATTTCTCGTGACAATTTTCCATCTTTGTATTCCGAGAATTCCTTTTTCTTCAATCCCAGCAGTTTGGAAAGGCTTTCAACAAATTCATCGACTGTAATCGTCAATTCTGGATTAAAGTTACCATGGCGGTCTTTACTCATCACACCGAGTTGAATTAATTTTTCGATCTGATTGCGGTAATATGCTCCTTCACCCGTCGTTGTGTCATTCGTTATCTCTGGAAAAATCTTAGTCCAGTCCCCTGTTATAGCCGCACGCCTTACATCTCCTTGCAGATAAGACACAAGAACAGTAGCAGTCGCATCCCCTTCTTGTTCCCTATTCAAAAGCTCTGTAACGATCATTCTTGCATATTGTTTAGACATCGCTTCTTTGAAGTGAGTTCCGTCATTTTTATTGGATGGGTGTCCGTTAGCGTAGCTGCCGTCACTCGTTTTACCCGGTGTTTCTCCTGCTTCAATCGACATAAACATCGCTGTTGTCGCTTCTACACCGATCTCGTTATAATAAGCTACACTTGCAGAATTAAGATCAATAAGTGTAATCTCCTTATCTTCTGCAATTCGTTTAAGAATATCAGGAAATTGCCGAGTCTTGAATGAGTTCGTATAGACATAGCCAGGACTCGCGTCCCCCTTAATCCGAGACATCGGTGTTACTAGAACAGGGATCATACCTTGGGCACGGATGGCGGGCAGGTAAACCTCTTCAACATACGTTTGATACATCGCTTCCGTTGATCCTCTGCCATAACGTCTGAACTCATCCGTGCTCTCGTCATTATGTCCGAACTGGATAAACACATAATCGTCGGTATTTCCGCTTAGCAAAATATCGTTCAAACGCCCTTCGGTGTACGCATTTTTGAATGAACGACCACCCATAGAGTAGTTTAAGATATTCACTTTGTTGGAATGAAACATAGAGTCAATGACTTGGCCCCAACCGCTCATCGGGGCTTCTTCGAAAATATAGGATTTAACAGTAGAATCGCCAAGAAGAAAAAGAGTAGGACGATTTCCAGGTTCACGTTTTTGAGGGGAGACCGGATGTAATACAATTTCTTCAATACCCACCAGAGTATTTATTTTATTCGGTTCGATTTCAATATCCAGAAAATTTCGTCCGTGAACATACGTATATGTCCACTCTTTACCTTTTGCTTCGGCCGTATTTTTTATAGGTACCAGCTTGGCTGCATCCCAAAAACCACCTTTCAGCAAGCGGCTGGTCTGCATACCCGATACCGATACTGTTGTGTCTGCTGCATCAGATGTTGTTCTTACATATACACGGTACGCACCGGGAGGAGCCTGAATACGAAAAGCCATACCGTAATGATTATAGTTGTCCTTCTCATACTTCGGTTCAGCATAAAAACTAGGCTCTGTAATGAAAAAACCAGTACCATCGGATGTAATCGAATCGGTATGCACTTCCCGTGCTGGCATCGCATTTGTCTGCTCTACAAAGCCATAGCCCACGGAAGAGTCATACAAAGGAACACCCTGTTCTTCGTCATACACAACGGACTTGTATCCCGACTTTTCTTGATTAGTAAAGTTAAACTTATACTCATTATCAAGCGAAATGGGAGCCGCACCCTCATCAACATTCGTTACTGGATTTGCGTTCGTTATACTCGAGATGGGAACAAAGAATGTGGTAAGTAAAAGAGTAGATATTGTCCATAGCTTGAACTTTTTCAATCCATACACTTCCTTCCTGAATTCTCGGACCCTAGTCTTAGCCTAGACTTTACTTTCGCCCAATGTGAGAATACCTCACCACCTCAACATTTTATTTTCAACTTTGATTTTATTCGCCACGAACGACACGAAAACCTTGATCTGGCCCAAAACCATTGGGATCGAATTTACCTCGAAATGATATCTCATTGCTGCTGACATCACCGATCCAACCGCCACCTTTTACTGTGCGGAATGAATCTTTGCTACTCTCGTCTTCATACCAGTCCCAACACCATTCCCTGACATTACCCGACATATCATAGATTCCAAGTTCATTAGGTACCTTAAGTCCCGCTGTCTTCGTCCTTGTTCCGTTATTTTCGATGGCAGGCCAGCTCCAATCTCCTGATAAATATTGATCTCCCGCATTTCTCCAGTACCATGAGACTTCATCTGCTTGGTTACTGCCGCTATATGCGTAATCCTTGCTCATATGGCCTCCACTTGCAGCGTATTCCCATTCCGCCTCTGTCGGTAACCTGTAACCGTTAGCCCCCTCATTTATAGTTACTATCCATTTAATAAGGTCATGTTCATTCTTGTTTTCCGGATCTTTTTTGCTCTTATCTATATCATAAAAAGGTTGTAATCCCTCTTTTTCACTTCTTACGTTACAATACTCTATTGCGTCATACCAGCTAACCATTTCTACCGGTAGTTGTTCGCCTTTAAAATGAGAAGGGTTGCTTTCCATAACTTCTACCCACTCTTTTTGAGTCACCTCATATTTGCTGATATAAAAATTTTGAATAGCTATATCTTTTCCATAATAGTTAGAGTTCTTATTTTCAAATACCCCGCCTTTGACTAGTACAAAGTTGTCATCGTTTATCTTATTTTCCTGCGAACAAGCACTGATCATCATTAAAATCAATGTAAAAAGGACAAAACATCGTTTTCTCATTCACTTATCTCCTTTGTACGTATAGAAAAAAGTTATAGGCCACTAGGGCCTATAACTTGCCTTCGGCAAAGCGAAGCGCCTTCTCTAACGGCAATTAAAATTCAGGGTCATCCTCTATTAGAGTGTTACCATACGGTTACATTCGAACTGCCACTACTTTGGTAACCCTCTGTTGCTAATACCTGATATGACCAACTGCTTCCTAAATTCATCCCTACTTTTTTCCATGCGTTAACGTGGTTGCCAAACGTGATCGCTGAATTAACTCCGGTTGGTCTCTTGGATTGTCGTACGCTCCAGTACTGGGTGAATGTTTGTGTCCCGTCTATGGAAGGGGCATTATATCTTGCTGTTGTGTAAATATCATATGTGCCGCCGTCACTTGTCACCGTTCCTTTATGAGTTCCTGTTGGTCTATAAGTACCCCAAGTATCAACAACATAGTATTCAATTAATGAATTCCTTGTCCACCCATAGAGGGTTAAGTATCCATTACCTGAAGGTGCCCAGAGGCCTGCATTATAATTAACTGTTCGAGACGGTGATCCGGTGGTCCAGCCTTTACCGACAACGAAATTTCCAGTATTACTCCAGTTGACGCTGTAATTCCCCCCAGATCCGTTAGTGGCATTCACCGTCCCGCCGCCGTCCGTCCAGTTTTGCCAGTAATCGGTCGCTGCACTCGAAGTCGCGGCAAACACGCCTAAACTCATGGACACCGCAAGGATTACCGCTCCCATTTTTTTCTTCATTTTAAACATAAACTGCCTCCTCACCTATTTTTGCCTTTCAACATGCAGCAGTTTCTTGGTTGCTTTTTTGTATCCATTGCAACATACCTATCTCTGCCTGTGTACTATTTCTTCAACCTGTACAATCACCTCCTTCTTGGCAAGATTATACGAAGAAAGCGCATACATTTATACCTTGCAAATTATAGGTGTTACTTCATTTTTCACATGTAAAATCAATCTCAACAAAAAAAAGCCGCCCCTCTATAGGACGGCTCTAACTATATGATTCTTATCATTGTAGAAGAGAATGAATGATTACTTAATGACTACATATTCCAAGTTAACAAGTTTAGCGTAAGTTACAATTTGATCTGTAGTTAAGTTAAGGGATACAACGGTATGGTGACCGCCGCCATTTTCGATCCAAGCTTTAACTCCATCTTGGAAGTTTGGTTTCACGTTCCAAAGCACGCGAGCTACAGGAAGTTTTGGAGCTGGAGTTGTCGGCTCGAACGCAGTAACTTCGTTGATCAAAAGTTTGTAGTGTGTACCGAAGTCAGCCATAGATACGACAACACCGTCTCCTTGTTTTCCGTCAAACACCAAACGAGCTGGATCTTCTTTATCGCCAATTCCTAGTGGAGAAACAACAACTTTAGGTTTGTTACAAGCGAGTGTTGGATCAACTTCAAGCATATGAGATTGAAGAATAGATTCTTGTCCAGCTGTGAGTTCATACGTGTAATCTTCCATAAAGCCTGTAGACTTGTTATGGCTCATTACTTTGAGCAAACGGTCAAGTGCCGCTGTCTTCCAGTCGCCCTCTCCAGCAAATCCATATCCTTGTGCCATCAAACGTTGGACAGCAAGTCCAGGAAGTTGTTTCATTCCATGTAAATCTTCAAAGTTTGTTGTGAAAGCATTGTAGCCGCCTCGATCCAAGAAACGTTTGATCGCGATTTCATAGCTGATTTGTACTTTCACACTTGCTTCCCAAGCTTCTTTACTATACGTACCATATTCAAAATCATACAATTCTGCATATTCAGCAAACAAATCGTTGATTTCTTCTTCCTTAACTTCGTTTATAACCTCAACCAGATCACCGATACCAAAGTAGTCAACCGTCCAGCCAAATTGAATCTGTGCTTCGACTTTATCTCCTTCAGTAACCCCTACGTTACGCATGTTGTCGCCAAAACGAGCAACTTTGATATGGAAGCTTTCATTATAAGCAACCGCTACGTCCATCCATTCTGCAATTTGTTTTTGCACTTCAGGACGTTCCCAGTAGCCAACAACAATTTTATTTTGTTTGTTCAAACGTGCATTAATAAATCCGTACTCTCGATCTCCATGAGCAGCTTGGTTCAAGTTCATGAAGTCCATATCAATGGTTGCCCATGGAATGCTTTCGTTATATTGAGTCGCTAGATGAAGTAAAGGTTTTTGCAACAGTTTTGTTCCGCGAATCCACATTTTTGCTGGTGAGAAGGTATGCATCCAAGTAATTACACCGGCAACTTCATCACGATAGTTCACTTCTTTCATAATGTCTGTAATCTTATCTGCACTTACTGCTAGATCTTGTAGTACCAATGGGTAAGGAAGAACACCGCTATTATTTAATGCATCTGTCATTTCTTGAGCGTGAGCTTTCACTTCTGCTAATGCTACTTCTCCGTATAGATGCTGTGAACCAACAACAAACCAAAATTGTTTTGTGCTAACTGTTGTCATATGAATCCTCTTTTCTATTATTTTTGTTTAATTCTATTTCGTATTCCTTACTTACTTTTGTCCGTAATAAGCGTTTTTTCCATGTTTACGTAAGTAGTGTTTATCTAAAATGCGCTGCGGCAGTTCCTCAGCAAAATGATTCAACTCTCTAGCGAATAAATTCATTTTCGAAACTTCTTCTAGTACAACACTATTCATTACTGCGGTTTTCGCATTTTTACCCCAAGTAAACGGTCCATGACCCTTAAGCAACACACCTGGTACTGCCATAATATCGATACCGCGGCTTTCAAAAGTCTCGATGATGACATGACCTGTTTCGGCTTCATAGCCACGGTCAACTTCCTCTTGTGTTAAGAAACGCGCACAGGGAATCGAACCATAGAATGTGTCTGCATGTGTAGTTCCCATGACTGGAACATCAAGACCCGCTTGTGCCCATATCGTCGCCCATGGTGAATGAGTATGAACAATACCACCGATTTCTGAATATTTTTTATAAAGAACGGCGTGAGTTGGTGTGTCAGAAGAAGGTCTATACTCACCTTCCACAACGTTTCCATCTAGATCGACAACGACCATATCACTAGCTTTCATCGTTTCATAATCAACACCGCTAGGCTTAATAACAAACAAACCGCTTTCACGATCGATGGCACTTACATTGCCCCATGTATATTTAATAAGTCCTTGTTTAGGTAGATCGAGATTGGCTTGAAACACTTCTTCTTTTAGTTGTTCTAACACCGGATTCCCTCCCCTTTTTATGCTAAGTTGTCAACAGCAGCCTGCTCAATAGCCAGACCTTTTTTGTATCGTTCAATGAATATTTCAAATCCTTTAACATCTACTTCATCCGGATGAACTTCCTCGGCCACTACATCTTTAAAGACTTTTTGATCCAGGAAGTCTTCTAAACGTTCATCTGAGTCTTTATTTATCATGTAAGATGCAAGAATAGCCATTCCCCATGCGCCGCCCTCTCCGGCTGTGCTTGTCACAGATACAGGAACATTAAGTGCCGCTGCAACCATCTTCTGTCCAACGAGAGGAGTTTTAAATAAACCGCCATGAGCTAAGATGCTGTCGATTTCTACATTTTCTTTCTTCGTCAGAATGTCCATTCCGATCTTAAGGGCTCCAAATGCAGTGAAAAGATGCGTTCTCATGAAGTTAGCTAAATTAAAATTACTTTCAGGGGTGCGGACAAAGAGTGGTCGCCCTTGCTCTAATCCTGTAATATTCTCACCCGAGAAATAACCGTAGCTTAGCAGTCCGCCGCCATCTGGGTCCGCTCCCAATGCTTTATTGAACAGGACACTGAACAGTTTTTCCGTCTCCACTTTATGACCCATCGCTTGTGAAAACTCGCGGAACAGCCCCATCCAAGCATTGATATCACTAGAACAGTTATTGGCATGTACCATTCCAACCGGGCTGCCATTTGGAGTCGTTACCATATCAATTTCCGGATGTAATTCGGAAAGATCATTTTCTAATACAATCATCGCAAACACGGAAGTTCCTACGGAGACGTTTCCTGTGCGCTTTTTAACACTATTGGTAGCAACCATTCCTGTACCCGCATCGCCTTCAGCAGGACAAAGTGGAATACCTGGTTGTAAATTTTCTGATTTATCAAGGATTTTGGCTCCAGCCGCTGTTAATTTACCAGCTTCTTCACCTGAGACATAAACTTGAGGCAGAATATCTTGTAACTTCCAAGGGTAACCCTTGGCAGCAGTAAGTTGATCAAATTGTCTCATCATTGATTCATTGTAATCTTTTGTTAATTCATCAATTGGAAATATACCTGAGGCATCACCGATGCCGATTGTTTTATGATCCGTGAGTAAAAAGTGAATAAATCCTGCCAACGTAGTGATAAAACGAATCCGAGGTACATGTTCCTCTTCATTAAGAATGGCTTGATATAGATGAGCAATGCTCCAGCGTTCTGGAATGTTGAATTGGAACAGATCCGTTAACTCTTTTGCTGCAGCACCGGTTGTTGCATTACGCCATGTCCGAAACGGGACAAGCAGCTGATTATTTTCATCAAATGCCATATAACCGTGCATCATTGCGGAAAATCCAATAGAACCGATCGTTTGAAGTGTAACTTCATATTTCTTCTCTACTTCTTGCCTCATTTCGCTGTAGGCTTCTTGTAGTCCACTGATGATATCCTCTAAGTTGTACGTCCAAAACCCATCTACTAACTTGTTCTCCCACTCGTAACTACCGGAAGCAATCGTCTCAAAGTTATTAGCAATGAGGACTGCTTTGATCCGTGTGGACCCAAATTCGATACCAAGTGAAGTTTCTCCCTTAGTAATTGCTTGTTTGATATTTAGCTGGCTCATTCTTACGTTTGTCCCCTCTCAGATAACACTTTTAGAAACCTTAAAATCGAAAGAAGGCGCTTTCCTTTTGACAGATTCAGTATATTTTTTGTTCGTACATTTGTCAACAATATTTAAAATATATACATACAAATTGATAACGGCAGTTCCTCTTTTTTGGTATTTATGTATACATAAAGATATTATGCGACATAAAGCTACGTAGATAATATAATTGTTTTGAACTTTGTACATAAATAAGATAAAATAATTGTTTTGATTAGTTATTAACGAAATTTGTACTTACAACTATTTTATATAAATTCGATGTATTAACTACCAACGATGAAAGAAGTGAATTCAGTGAAACCGAAATATCAATTTATCATTGACGATATAAAAAGTAATATTCTCTCAGGCGTTTATAACGTTGGGGAACAAATTCCTACAGAGTCTGCATTACAAGAGCAGTATCAAGTTAGTCGGCAGACGGTACGAAAAGCGATTTTAGAACTGTCAAACGAGGGATTTTTAAGGAGTGAAAAAGGTTCTGGTACTTATGTCAGCAACCAATATCGTTCTAAATCGAATGGAAATACCAATAATAAAATCATTGGCGTAATCACGACTTATATATCTGATTACATTTTCCCCTCCATTATCCGCGGGATTGAAGGAAGGCTAAATGAAGATAATTACTCACTACTATTAGCAAGTACAAATAACGATGTCGCACAAGAGAAAAAGGCATTAGAAATGATGTTGTCCTATGGTGTAGATGGTTTAATTGTTGAACCTACGAAAAGTAATTTATACAATCCCAATATTGCCTACTACCTAACATTTAAAGAACAAGATGTTCCATTCATTATGATCAATGCTCATTATGAAGAACTCGAAGTTCCTTTCTTTTGTCTTGATGACGTTCAATCCAGCTATCTAGCGACAAAAGAATTAATCTCAAAAGGACATGAAAAAATTGGGATTATTTCAAAAATGGATGATCTACAAGGTAAATACCGAATGAAGGGATATATTAAAGCGCTTGGAGAAGCCAAATTACGGTTTCAACCGGAGCAAGTACTCTCATTTGATACAGAGTCGAAGCAAAATTTATCCGTTAACATAAAGAATTTCCTGATTGAAAATAGAGATGTGCTGACGGCTATTGTTTGTTATAACGATGAGGTAGGACTCGAAGTAGTAAACGTGTGCAGACAACTAGATATATCGATACCGAATGAATTATCTATTATTGGACAAGACAACTCTTATATCGCAAAAAATGCGAATATTAAACTAACTACGTTGACACACCCGCAAGAGAAAATGGGACGGGATGCTGCCGATTGGGTCATTAAAAAATTACAAGGAAAGAAAGACCTCCCTACGACCACATATTATCAGCCGGTATTAATAGAAGGCGAGACTGTAATAGAGAAATAGCCTCTCAAAAATCAAGAGCACCGTCTATTTAGACAGTGCTCTTTGGTTTATATTTTCTGCAAACTTCTTCGCTGCACGAGATAATGGAACATTTTTTAAATAGCATATGCCAATATTTCTTTTGGGGATTTCCTCTTCTAATATGATCTCGTGTAAGTCTCCTCTATCTAAATAGTCCTTCGAGAACTCTTTAATGACACAAGAAATACCTAAATTTATTTTTGTAAATTCTAATACTAAATCATGCGATCCAAGCTCAAATACGGGAGACAGAGGGTGCCCTCTTTTTTTTAAAAAATCTTCTACGTACATTCTGGAGTTCGATTTTTTCTCTAGAAAGATAAGGGGCATCTCCATTAGATCCTCTAAGCTAACCGGATTGGATGTTAGTTCTTTATATTTTTCTCCACATACAAATATATCTGAATTTCCTGACAAGGAATGACCTCTAGATGATCCTCTTGAATGGGCAAGTTACAGATGCCAAGATCCGCTTTTCCCGTTTTTATAAACTCGCAGATTTCCATCGTCGTTCCATTGATAATATTTAGTTTGATACCAGGGAATTCTTTATGAAATTTCTCTAAGTAGGGTAGTAAATAATAACGAGAAATGGTATCCCCTACTCCGATTCGTAACTGGCCTGTCTTTAATGACTTGAATTCGAGCATTTTATCTTCTGCAAAGATGAATGATCCCTAGAGCCGAATTAATATGTTCGTTCAATAATTTCCCTTCAGTTGTTAGAACTACTCCCTTTGATGTTCGATAGAAAAGCGATATTTCTAACTCTTTCTCAAGTTTAGTAATGGCTTGGCTCACGGCAGATTGTGTCAAAAATAGTTCCTCTGCCGCTTTAGAAAAGCTTTTATTTTGGCTAACGACATTAAATACACGATATAGATCTAATTTTCCAATCATATTAATTCTCCTATATCAAACATTACGAATATTAATTTTACTTATAACACTTTTAGAAGGTATAGTAAAATCATAGTGTTTAAACATTTGGTTACTAGTGATACATAACATGAACTCGGTAAAGGGGAGATTTATCATGACAAGAGCAGTGGGAACGGTTGTACGAGGACTTCGGGGTCCGATCATTAACCAAGGTGATTCTATTGAACAAATCGTAGTAGATACGGTAATAAATGCAGCAAAAAGCGAAGGATTTTCGATTGGCGATCGTGACATTGTTACCATAACTGAATCCATTGTTGCTCGTGCGCAAGGAAACTATGCGACAATCGACCATATAGCGACGGATATCAATGAAAAATTTGGCGACGAAACCATCGGTGTTATTTTCCCGATTCTTAGCCGTAACCGATTTGCCAACTGCTTAAGAGGGATTGCAAAAGGCGCGAAGAAAATCATCTTAATGCTTAGCTATCCTGCTGATGAAGTGGGAAATCATCTGGTAGACATCGACGAACTAGATGTGAAAGGAATTAACCCTTGGACTGATGTATTGTCAGAAGCTCAATTCCGTGAACATTTCGGTTATAAAAAACATCCATTTACAGGTGTGGATTACATTGAATATTATAAATCTCTCATTGAAGCGGAAGGTACAACTTGTGAGGTCATTTTTTCAAATAACCCTAAAACCATTTTAGAGTATACAAAAAATGTGCTAACTTGTGATATTCACTCCCGTTTCAGAACCAAACGTATTCTAACAAACAATGGTGCTGAAAAAGTATTTGGTCTTGATGATATTTTATCAAAATCAATCCATGGCAGCGGCTTTAACGAGGCGTATGGTCTACTTGGATCTAATAAAGCAACGGAAGAAAGTGTGAAATTATTCCCAAATAATTGCCAACCGATCGTTGATCGCATTCAAGAAAAACTGAAAGAACTAACAGGTAAGACGGTTGAAGTTATGGTTTATGGAGATGGAGCTTTCAAAGATCCGGTGGGTAAAATTTGGGAACTGGCAGATCCTGTTGTCTCTCCTGCTTATACCGAGGGACTTAATGGTACTCCAAACGAAGTAAAACTGAAGTACTTGGCAGATAACAACTTCTCCCATCTTCGTGGCGAAGAGTTACAACAAGCGATTACTGCATTCATCCAGAACAAGAATGATGATCTCGTTGGTGAAATGGAAGCTCAAGGCACAACACCTCGTAAATTAACCGATCTCATAGGTTCATTGTCTGATTTAACTTCAGGTAGCGGCGACAAAGGAACACCAATGGTCTACATTCAAGGCTACTTCGATAACTATACAAAATAAGATAAGTCAAAAAAAGAAGCCTCAAGTTCGGGCTTCTTTTTTGCTTAATTAAAAGGAACCCCCCCACTCATTATCGAGATCAGGATTAGTCCGTAATGCAACTTCTTTATTTCCTTACTCTTCTCCAAACTAAGAAAAAGATCATACCGATGATAACTATTCCAAGCATTGTTATCCATGTGCCTGAACTTAACCGATTGAGTTCCCTTGTAAGATCTACTTGTTTTGTAGGTGCTTTACCTTCCCCTAATATAGCTAAATCCTCTTCTGCTTGAGCTAGTACACTAGTTCGATCACAAATGATGGTTACCAGCTGTTCTTTGTCACCATACATAGAAGATGGATTCGCATATACTAAATAATCCTCTCCTTTGTTAAATTGATACCCACAATCACCTCCACCGCCGCCGGTACGAATTATGATTTGAGATTCTGAACCACCCTTCCAGATCTCACTGGTTTCAAATAATACGGCATTCGACAGATACCCGTTCGCTCTATCTTCCTTTACTTCAATTACGCGACCCGAAAAAACGGTTTCTGAACGACTGAGTTCATCTTGAACACTTATAGGCTCAACACAAGAACAAGCATATGCATTGGAAGGAATGGAGATCGTCATGATGCTTACCAACAGACAAAACAATAAAACCATATTTATTTTCCTTTTCATCGTCATCCCCCTCATACTTATATTAACGTACCCACTTTAAAGTTTGTTTCTAAATAAACTTATCTAGCGTTTGAATTTACTGCCAAAAATTTTACGAATAATACATATTTTGTTTTTTGTTTTATTATAATAAGTTGTATACTATGGAAGCGTTTACAATAGCTTGTTTCTAACTCTTTCTACCTACTTATTTCCCTAGTGGATTATGACGGGTTTGGAACGTATCTATTCGCTTTACATGTACAACCAAACGAACAAAGGAGCTGGTTTACCTGATTACATCAACAATCAAAAGAATTCCCTTTCTACTCGCTTTAACATTGTTCTTCTCCACAATAAGTATCCTGTTTCTATCTCCTTCTGCCGTAAATGCCGCTTCTGGGGAAACGGCAAGCATCTCAGACATTCTTAAGTACCAGCAGGCCGATGGCGGTTGGAAAAAGGACTATACGACAACGAGTGGGGAGTGGGCCAAATCTACAATTGATAATAAGGCTACTTATACCGAGGTTAGAAGACTAGCAGCTGAGTATCAAAAAACAAAGGATAGCAAGTATTCTGCTGCAGCGATAAAAGGAATCAATTTCTTGTTAAACATGCAATATGCAAATGGCGGCTGGCCCCAAGTGTATAACAGCTCTGGTTATCATAAACACATTACCTTTAATGACAATGCCATGATTAACGTGATGACACTGCTGGACGATGTTGCTAACAAAAAAGGAGATTTTTCCTTTATCGACAGTACCTTAGCCGGAAGATGTACAACGGCCGTTACAAAAGGGGTAAGTCTTATTTTGCAGATGCAGGTGGTTGTCAATGGAAAGTTAACCGTTTGGGGACAGCAGCATGATTCAGTAACACTAAAGCCCGCTGGAGCAAGAGCTTACGAGGTTCCTTCTCTCTCCGGTCAAGAAAGTGTGGGAATTGTTAAATTCCTCAAAACTAGATCTTCAACAACCCAAATTGCTGCTGCGATCAAAGCAGCTGAAGATTGGTTTAAAACCGTGAAAATCACAGGAATCAAAGTAGTAAAAACGAGCGATGATGTAATCGTGACGAGTGATCCAAATGCTCCCGCAATCTGGGCGCGTTTTTATGAAATCAGTACAAATAAACCGATCTTTGTGGGTCGTGACGGGATTGTAAAATACAAACTCAGCGATATTGAGCAAGAAAGACGAGTGAATTACTCATGGTATGGAAATTGGCCTAATGGTCTTGGGATATACTAAGCAGCAATGGTGAAGATGGTTAGTACTGTAAAGAACAAAACAACCAGCCTGAGATATACGGGTCTGGTTGTTTTTCATTTTTTCGATAGCATCCTTAAAAATTAAGGGTACATCTATTATGAAATTTGATGCTCAAAGTCATGCAATAGGTATATACTCTCCATTGAAATGATACTGGTAGCTGTCCGCTATTCGAATATATCCGAGTATACAATGACTTCTATCCCTATATAAAATACCAGAAACATTCTTGTTATCTATATTACCTTCCGCAACCATAATCTGATTGTCGTCACAGGCTAATCTCAACAATCACAGAAATATCATTAGAGTGTTACCCCTTTTACCACATTATCTTTCGCCTAGCTTATGTATGTTAGCGCCCCTCTCCATTTACAACAATCATCTGGACCACGGTTCGGGAGTCCCCCTTAAGCTTGACATTACCTGCGAGCAGTTGGGAGGAACCATCCCCGTCTAGAAAAATACCTTCCTGCAATTTCCCTACGCCAACATTACTCTTTATCGCAGAACGAAATTGCTCCGCTGTACATTTAGAAGATGAGACAATCAGGTAGATGTCCCCCGCGGAATCGTAGGCCATTGCACTGCGAAGACGCTTGTCATCAGGAAACGGTAGTCCTTCTCCATTAATCGCAACGTCAACCCACTTATCATCGTTCGTTATATTCATACTTACTCCACCCTGAGCCCAGTACTTCGTTTCATCTGTAATCCGCAGTTCGTCGGCACTTGAAACCTGCTGCACATTCACTTTCTTTGTGATGCGATCATATACCATGGTCCCGCGATCGTATTTAACGTTAAACCAGCCGGAGCCATATTCATTAGCTCTTCCGTTTGTAGGCTCGCCATCCATCACCGCGATACTGAGCAACCGATCTTCCCAAAAGTATCCGCCGTTGATTCCGTACGACCCCGATCTTACAACGTTGTCGTTTATAGCTTTCAGAGAAATATGACTTGGTTCCGTCTGCAGCACGTGTAGAACAACCCCATTGTCAGCGGTAGTTTGAACATAATGAATTCCTTCTGGGATGTCCTCTGTTTTAAAAAATCGCAAAATTACGATACCCAGAACTAAAATAGAAGCGCATAAGAAGATCAATAAAGCACGTTTTATTAGAGTGAATCTATCTACTCTATTATTCCGCAATTTTATACCACCCCTCTTACAAATATAGACTTGTATTTATTCGTTGTGATTTCTGTGATAATGTTACATGGAATATGTCATATAAAGTTATTTTATGCAATATTAAACATGAATATCGGAACGTTAACTCAAATTCATATCATACTACAGTTACTGTATTGGAGCTGCTATGTAAATAAGGGGATATAGACTTGAAAGATCATGATGTAAGGGAAAGTACTCTCTATCTTTGGATACTTTCTTTTTTGAGTAATCAAAAGAGAAAAGTATTCTTATTCATCGTATGCGGTACGTTAGCAACGACCATAGAAATGCTATTCCCAAAAGTGTTACAACTCTTTATTGATGACGTTCTACCCAAACAAAATGTTAGAGATTTAATAGAGTTACTTGGAATCTTAGTTCTTTTAACAGGAATCATGTTTGGGCTAAATGCATGGAGAAATATACTACAACGTATTGTTTCTGAAAATGGATCAAAATCACTGCAGCTTGCTATCTTTAACCAGCTGAGACTCTTAGGTTTCTCATATCATGAAAAAACACCCGTTGGTACTACACTCTCGTTATTTCAAGTAGACGTTGCAAACGTACAACGTGTTTATGGGCTCTACATTCCTAAGATGGTTAAGGAACTCCTTTTGCTTCTTGTAGCAACCATTTTTATGTTCACTATTCATTGGAAGATCAGTTTATTAGCTATGTCTTTTTCTCTTCTTTACTATGTAATAGGCCCATTTTTTGAGCGAAAAGCAGTATCTTCTGGAGTTGAATTACGTATACAGCAAACTCAGTTTACACAAAAACTACATAATAGCTTATCAGGGATCGCTGAACTACGTACTTATGGAGCTGAGGAGTGGAACATGGGAAAGATGAATGCAGGACTTGCTACGATGAATCGTGCACGGTATCGTTACTCATTCTTTGCTGGGATCCGATCCGCGTTAAAATTCATCTCTATAAATATGGGACTACTCATTTTATTTATTTTCGGTATTTGGGCTGTTAAGAATGGGTCAATCCTTGTTGGTGAATTTGTAGCCTTGTCATTCTACTGCTTTAGAGTAATGAATGAACTTACTAGTGTTGTCAAGTTATATACCGAGCAGAAAATACTAATGAATCAGGCCAGAAACCTTTATGAATTTATGAACATAAAGCCAGACGTAATGGATCATGGAACAGCAAAACTATCTAAATTACATGGTGATATCGAACTTATGAACGTCTCATTTGGATACGATAAAGATCATCTCATCATTAAAGATCTCTCATTTCAAGTTCAATCAGGTCAACGTGTAGCGCTAGTTGGTACCAGTGGAAATGGAAAATCGACCATTTTAAAGCTTATCGCACGATTCTATGATGTAACGCAGGGGCTGATCAAGATAGATGGCTATGACATTAAAGATATTCCCCTACCTCTCCTTAGGAATCAAGTCGGGATCGTTTTTCAAGAAACATATTTATTCGGTGGCACTATTCGAGAAAATATACTCTTTGGTCGTACGGATGCAACCGAATCTGAAGTGTACGCAGCTGCACATGCAGCCTATGCACATGAATTTATAGAAGCGTTACCCAATGGGTACGAAACTACCATCGGTGAGCGCGGAGTAAAACTTTCTGGGGGGCAGAAACAGCGAATAGCGATTGCTAGATTGTTTCTTAAAAATCCATCTATTCTGTTATTGGATGAAGCTACATCGGCATTAGACAATACTAGCGAACGGGAAGTACAACGAGCATTTGAAGAGTTGCTTCAAGGTCGTACTACTATCACCGTCGCACACCGACTAACTACGGTCCAAAATGTTGACAATATCTTGCTTATTGAGCATGGCAAGGTCATTGGTGAAGGAAGTTATGAAGAGTTGTTGGTACACAGTCCCACATTCAAGAGACTCGTAACTGGGGTGAGCAAATGAACACGATTTCAATCTTGATGCGCTATGCGAAACCAATGAAATGGTCCTTGTTTGGCATCATCATGCTTATGGTTGTGGAGAATGCAGCGGGGATGCTGATGACTGCTGTGCAAAAGTTCATCATTGATGAGCTGTTCATCAACGGTAAGTATCATCTATTCATTCCTATCATCCTTCTGTTTTTTGCTTCTTTTCTCATCTTTAACTTATTGAATATCGTAGTCGCTCAATACCGTCTCCATGTAGATAATCAAATACAGCATCATCTCATGAATGACATGTTTGGAAGTATACAAAAGATGCCGATTCATTTGTTGCAAAATGAGCGCGTAAGTAAATTGACCAACTATTTCACTACCGATTTAGCAAATGTGTCCGGAGTTATTTCTAACTATATCCCTAATGTGATGAATCAATTTATAAGGATTATTCTACTCCTTTGTATTGTCGGATTTGCAGACCCCTTCTTAATGATTATCATCGTAGGGATAACTTTTCTCTATATAGCCTTAGGTAAACGTATGGTGAGCAGGCTGTCATCTCAATCCAGAAAAGTTCAAGACAGTAGAGCTGAACTTCAGGTAGTTATAGAAGAAGGGATTTCTTCCTCACGTGAGGTGATCGCTTTTGATCGAAGTACATGGGAACTTAGCAGGTACCTTACTCGTTTTCATACGATGTACGAACATGTCATGACAGAAGGAAAACTTCAAAACAAATTCATGTTTCTTAGTGATCCACTTCGAATGGGCGTTATAATAATTACGCTTGCTTACGGGAGTTACAGGGTATTAGAAGGGGATCTAACGCTAGGTATGTTTGTTATTCTGTACACTTTCTCTTCGCAGTTAATGGAAACAATAAGAGATATTCACAGCATTATTCAAGATTTTAGCAGTCGAAAGGCGAATATCGAGCGATTAACGTCCAACGTATTACAATTAGAACAAATCGAAGAAGGTATACATGAATTAGACGGTGCGATTACCTCCATTTGTTTGTCTGGAGTTTCCTTCGCGTATAGTCCTGATCAGTCATTTGTATTAAGAAACGTAACCCTTGATTTCCCAATTGGGAAGAAAATAGCGTTGGTTGGCATGAGTGGAAGTGGAAAATCGTCAATCCTACAATTGTTAAATCGATTCTACGAACCACAGGCAGGACAAATTCTAGTCAACGGTATCCCATTATCTTCGATAAAACGGACGGATTGGAACAACCGGATTAGTGTTGTAGCTCAGGAACCCTACTTATTTACGGATACGATTCGAAATAATATTAAGCTCGGTCGCTCCTTTACAGACGATGAGGTGATTGCTATGTGTAAAGCTTCTGTGATTCATGACTTTATACAAACACTTCCTCAAGGCTATGATACCGTATTAGGTGAACGAGGGTTAAATCTATCAGGCGGGCAACGGCAGCGGATTGCTATTGCACGGGCTTTGATGAAGCAACTTCGGCACTTGATATGGAGACGGAGCGCTTTATTATGTACAATGTAGAAAAAATTCGAAAAGGTAGAACGACAATTGTGATTGCCCATAGGCTGTCCACTATCGAGAATGCGGATAGGATCATGGTCATAGAAGATGGAATGGTTGCAGAAAGTGGTACCCATGAACAGTTACTGGCTGCTGAAGGTCGCTATGCTCAACTTCACTGTGTTATATAAAATAATAGAAATATGTCCAATAAGAATAGATTATCCCAGCGCGCCGCATGAAGGCGTTTATTGCGGTGTTGCCTTAAACCCATTAGCTTCATAAAAAATGGAGCAGCTGCCAACCGGCAAACTGCTCCATACTGTTAATAAACTAACGTTTCTACGTTAGTTTATTAAGTAACGAAAATATTTTCTAATCGGTATTTGTACTACTGTTTTGGTTTCTTCAGATCAATTAGTAAGTCTTAAATAGTGATGTTTCATATCGTGTAATGCAATACTTAAATCATAAGATGCATCAATAGCAATATATAATGCAACCATACTTGCTAATACAACTACAATGGCACTATCTTTAAGTGTTTTTCGGTTCTTCTTATAAAGGAAAAATGAAATTACTGCCACAAATAAAAAGTTAAATACCGATATGATCAGTTTTGAAAGGATCCCTTTACTATCGCTTACAGCCATCATAAAATTCTGTAATTCATCTGTATTTTCGATATTTTCTTCGATAGTGGTTATATCTCCTTTGTAACCTACCTTCCAAGAGTGATTTTTCCTTGTTGCTTACGGTGTATTCATAGCCCATAACTTTATCATCAACAATAATTCCTGAATATCCTTGTTCTTCTTCAAGTTGGGTACAAGCCGTTAATATTAAAGTGAAATAAAGCAACACAATCGGAATATATTTTTTTATACTAATCCCTTCCTTAACCAGACATAATATCGATACATGGAATGAACTTATATGTGTCGTAAGAACTGCTAATTCCTGATTTTAACACAGTTTGACTATCAAAAAGATAATTAAAAGCTCTAATAAATTCCTGTAAATTGGAAATAAACTACCCATTTGCTTAATAAAGATAGAGAGAAGCGACTACCGTAGAAACTGCTTCTTGTTTGTTTATTTATTTGTTGAACTAAGGTTTCTAGATTAGCGTATTGTCTTCGCATTTAAGATATATGTAGAATAAAATTATATAAATACAATAAGATGAATATAAGAATCTAAGCAAGGAGGAAATCAATATAAAAATTTTCTTATTGATTTGGACAATTGGCTTTGGCTTCATGTTATATATCATTCAAAGAATAGAGAATTCTATTCTGGCTATAAATCGGTTACATTATGAGTTTAATCCGAATAACATTTCAATATGGTCAATATACTTCTTTTTAGGCATCTACCTGTCCTTTATTTT
The DNA here is from genome assembly GCF_965111595.1 of Paenibacillus sp. Marseille-Q7038. Taxonomy (NCBI): domain Bacteria; kingdom Bacillati; phylum Bacillota; class Bacilli; order Caryophanales; family Paenibacillaceae; genus Paenibacillus; species Paenibacillus sp. Marseille-Q7038. The sequence goes on from NZ_CBCOOM010000001.1 coordinate 1,698,712, forward strand.
TATTAAGAGGAACTTCAACATTGATTATCTATTTCTTTTATATACTTTTGTACCAGGTCTCCTCTTTCTTTTATATGTGAAACTAACTAATACAATATCCCTCGTTCATCCAAATGCGGTAGCTGTATTTATAGGTTTCACTCTTATCTATGGTTTGTTTAAAGGAACCAACAAAAGCCCATTATAGGGTTGATTACTTATTATTCTGTCTTGCTTTAACCAAGCGAGGTATTTTTTTCTCGTAAACAGATAATACTTGTGAAATCAATTTTTCGCTAGGAATCTCGTTATCTTTCAAAATAGCCAGTTAGCATAACGAGTTATCCTAAATTAACGGCTCCTATTGAATTAACTAAAAGAAAAGATTTTGAATTGTGTTATTAAGTAGACAGTAATGAGTACGTTTGTTGCGAGTATAAATATTGACGGATTGTAACATGAAGTGCGACACCTAGTTCAAAATAAAAAATGGCCCATGGTCGGATTCGTGTAAAATGAAGGTTCCTACACCACATTCACACAAGGAGAATCCGCCCATGAGCTACACACATCTTAGCATAATTGAACGCAGTAAACTAGAAGCATTACATCAACTGGGGCTGTCTGCCCGAGTCATTGCTCTCAAATTGAAACGACATCACTCCACGATCAGTCGGGAGCTCAAGAAAAATCAGAGCCCGGATGGTTACCTGGCGGCAACATCAGAGAAACGGTACCGACGTCTTCGTCAGGATCAAACCTCTGGAGGAAAGTGGACAGAGGCGCTTGGGAAAGAAATTGAGCGAGCGCCTTCATGAAACCTGGTCTCCCGAGCAAATCTCTATGCGTTATTATCTGAGCCAGCCCATGATTTCGTTCAAAACGATATATCGCTGGCTTTATGAAGGTCGTTTGATTCGCATGACAGTTCAGCAGTTAAGGCACAAAGGAAAGAGACAGAAGCCACAAGAAAAGCGTGGTCGCTTCCTCGTTGGCACCTCTATTAAACAACGACCTAAAGAGATTCGTTTCCGAGAAACCTTTGGACACTGGGAGCTAGACACAGTCGTCTCCAGCCGAGGAAAAAGCAAGGCTTGTGTCGCTACATGTATCGAGCGAAAAACAAGGCTGTACACTGCTATTAAAATGCCAGATCGCACTTCATTATCTATGGAAATCGCTATTGGTGTAGTTCTTTCGCACAGTACCCTGCCCAAACCTTCCAAACAGCTACCGTTGACCGTGGTAAGGAGTTCGCATGCTTTCGTGAACTGGAAGAGTCACACGGGATGAAGGTGTATTTTGCAGATCCTTATTCTTCATGGCAACGAGGCTCCAATGAGAATGGAAGGCTCCTTCGAGAGTTCTTCCCAAAAGGGAAGGACTTTGCAGAGGTGACCGAGGAAGAATTAGAACATGCCCTCCAACTCATTAACAACAGACCAAGGAAATGTTTAGGTTGGAAGACAGCTCACGAATCATTTGAAGAAGAAGTGTCGCACTTGGATTGACAATCCGTCTATTGTATTCAGATTTACTGAATATTTTATCAAATAACGACGAAAAACAAATGAAAGTAAAGTCATGCTAACAAAGTACCCAATCGGTATAACGAAACTATAAAACACTTTTTCTGTTGTACTAATGTCACCTGGTGGGGCATCTTGCTGTGAATCGTCCCATTGCTATCCATATCTTGAATACCCAGTAAAATAAGAATGATGTGGTTGATATAACTAATAGATAAGCTACATAACTAATTAGACCAAGTTTAATCTTCAAACAGTTGCCTCCAATTTTATGCGTTTTTCATTGTAATGCCCTTAAGCCAACACTTCATTAAAATAAGAACGATTGTTGTATCCACATCAAGATGGATTTTGAGAAACTTAAACGATCGTATGTGTCCGACAATCCCAAATGTTGTGATTTTTGGTTTCGTTAGGCAGGTCTAAAGCATTAACTATATAGGATAATAACCTCCAATCACAATACAGAAATTTACATCTAGAGTGGGTAGAGCGTTGGTTGGTACGAACATACTCAGATGATTCTCCGCTCTGAATCTTCATTAAGCTATTCTGCTCGTAATCGAAAAGACGGCAACCACGATTGGTCGCCGTCTTTTATATTATTACTTATTCAACTATCGTTTCTACGTTAGCTTAATCTACGGTTCCAAGTTTAATAGAGAACTGATGTAAAGCTCCCGGTACCCCTCTAAACATAAAAATTCCTTGATTAACTAAAATCCAAATCCTATAAGAAATAAATGAATATCCTACAAGTTGTCGCGATATATCAAACACCTTCTCGACAACTCTCCCTGCCTTGATAAATCCATCCTCATCATGTTCTTGCTCTAGTTCCATAACTGACCTTATTATCACTTCGTCTAGTGAATTCTCATCGTTGCTTTTAACAGTCCCATCTTCCCACAAACGAAGTACATGACTTCCTTTCGTCAGCATTAACCATTCTGATTCATACCTTCTTCTTTGACTAGGATCAAGTGGAACACCTTTAAAGTAGTTTCTCACTATTTCCTGAAAATGCTCGTGATCAATTAAACTTCTAGCATAGGGAACTCCTTCTTTATTTTGTAGCTTAGTAGCATTAACGATCTCCGTTACATTTACAACATTAACTGGCTGTTTACGTTCTCTCAACAAATGCAACACAAAACGTAATCCTGTTTGATCATGTGCATTATCAGCACACCAAATAACGATGGCTTTATTTTCGGGAATGTCTTTAACTACTTTTACCATATTGTCAAGCTGATGCTCTTGGTTGAAATGTTGACCATATCTGAAAGCCTCATCGTATTCCATTAACCAAAAGCACCTATTCTGTTGTCCAGTTGTTGTATCTAAATTAGATATTGGTCCGATTGAGAACCAATCATTGAATGCTAGGACTTTACATTGAGTTTGTTTTCCGATTTTATTGAGTGTGACTTTTAGCGAACCTGCATCAGAGAGACTGAAAACTAGATGAACGTATTGTTGGAGTTCATCCTTTTGTAATTGATGGTTGCGAACTTCATTTAAATTGTTTTGAAGCATGTTAACAAGTCCTTCTGCTAAATTTTTTTCTTCGAAGTTACCGTCCTTACAATAGCGATCAACTGTATTCAATAAATTGTAAAAGTACATTCGCAGGTCCTTTTCACTAAATTGATTTAAGCTTTCATATAACTTCTCCATGGATATCCTCCTCATTGGACAACATCCATAACAATACCATATATTGGGGCTATCCTGCCCGTTTGCATAACTAAAAGGGAGCAGTTGCCAACTGGCAAAGCGCTCCATGCTGTTATTGAACTAACTTTCCGTTAGCTTAATGATTTATCCTAATAAAACAATCATTCGGCTCCTATAGAAATTAACTAAAAGAAAAGATTGTGAATTGTGTTATTAAGTAGACAGTAATGAGTACATTTATTGCGAGTATAAATATTGTTTTCAGATTAACTGAATATTTTATTAAGTAGCGACGAAAAACAAATGAAAGTAAGGTCATGATAACAAAGTACCCAATCGGTATAACGAAACTATAAAATACTTTTTCTGTTGCACCAATGTCACCTGGTGGGGCATCTCTTTGCTGTGAATCTTCCCATTGCTATCCATATCTTAAATACCCAGTAAAATAAGAAAGATGTGGTCGATATAACTAATAGATAAGCTACATAACTAATTACGCTAAGGTTAATCTTCAAACAGTTGCCTCCAATTTTATGTGATTTTTCAGTATAATGCCTTTAAGAAGTAATTACTTCATTAAAATAAGAAAGATTGTTGTATCCACATCAAGAAGCTCAGAAATCCTGTTATGCTGAAAGTGATTAAGATAGTTACTATTCCTCTTGAAACAGACTTTAAATTTTTATTACCTGTTAGTCCTATTATTCCAAGGATTAAAGTAGTTAATGAAAGGATGTAAACAATATTAAAGGCGTCTGGGACGGATATTTTATGGATAAGTCTATAGATTTCGATCCAATATGGCATTGTCAAATACGAAACTAAACAAATTATTGAAAGAAAAAAAGACCATAAATTTAATTTTTCTCTCATAAATTCCACCTCCTCATATAGCTAATTAGGCATAAGAAATATACCAAGGATTTTGAGAAACTTAAACGTTCGTATGTGTCCGACAATCCTGAATGTTGTGATTTTTGGTTTCGTTAGGCAGGTTTGAAGCATTAACTATATAGGATAATAACCTCCAATCACAATGCAGAAATTTACATCTAGAATTCAGTTGAAATACAAGAAACACATAGGCTGTCCTAATAAAAGGGAGCAGTTGCCGGCAAAGCTCCCTGCTGTTTTCTACTAACGTTTCTTCGTTAGTTCAAATGAGTAGTTCATTTTTTTAATTGAGTAATTTTTCTTAGAATTACTGCTGTACAGACAGATATAACACTAGCTAAGTATAAAAGAGCGTATGCTATAGCAAGATAATATGTCAGTTCAGCTTCAATACCGGATCTTGTAAGAACTAAAATAATGGCAAAGCCAACAACAAAAACGACAAAACCCAATAGAGCATTTTTAATAACTTCTTTCACAAATTCACCTCCTAGGTTTATACCAGTTCCCAGCTACCTATACTAACCCGAACAGCCTAATCGACTGTAATCTTATTTATCTAAAGTTTTACGTACGCTTATAGTCCAACGGATTTATGTAGAAGATCCCATCGTCCGACAAACTTTTTCTTTAATTTATTTTCTAAGTGGCTCAGTAATTTTGAGATTTTTAATATAATTACCTCTTATAAAGTTATGGTAATACGTAATGAAGTAAGTTTGATTAGTCTCTACCAAACTATATGTAGATTCAGGCACAGATATTTTTTCTCGTTCGCCATTCCCACTAGTAATTGTGATATAGTTCTTGAATTTCCCAACTTCCTTACCTTCTACCTTTGTAATAGTAGTTATACTTGAGCTATAGAAAAACAAATAAAGTAAAAAAAATATTATAAAACATGTAAATAAAATTTTTTTCGCATCTCTCTGATAATGAACCTTTACTAATTTAAACATAAGCATCTCCTTTATTTTATTTAACTTTCTTTTGTAATCGTGAACTAATGAATTTCCCCTTCCAATTTTTACTTAATCGTAGATTCTAACATATCGTCTGTTTATAACTATAGGTTAAAATATGGAAATACGATTAAAATTGTAGGTTTCATTATTAATCCATGCAATGTGAATATGGGTCCTAAACTGTCCAGGAGCTTAAAGAAAAAGCAACTTTTTCGTTAGTTCAATTATCTATAATCTCACCATGGCAACCTCTTTGAGCAGTTGCTTTGTTAATGATCTCATTAAACTCAGAAATCAATCCCCTTCCAACATGTTTTTTTCCAATCCGATTAATTGCCCATGTTGCAAAAGAAATAGCCTGCTCATTATTGTTCATATGCAGATGTATTTTAGAAAGCACTAATGCTAGTCTCTCTCTTGTATACTTATTACCCAACCGCTTTACATTTTTATTCCATTGTTCTATATCCTTTATACTAATATTGGTGAGACATTCAGGGAAATTACTGAATTCCTCAAAGTATTGCAAACCGTATTCTAAAAAGATTTCTGTCATATGCCCGATGTTCTCTAGAGCTTCGCTTTCCGTCTCGCCATAACTCCACCATAAGTCTTCATTTTTAAGGTCTGATAGTCTCCACCGAAATTCACAATCATACGGAGAAACTTTATTGAGAGGGACATGAACACCCAAAGTGTTTGGGATGAAGTCAATGTATACTCCAAGTTCAACACAACAACACCCACCATATTTATCACCCTGAATATTAACAGTATAGATTAAATGATTATTAGGTTTGGTTCTATACCTACCAGCTGTGCCTTGGAATCCGTGTTTTCTTAGTTCTCGTGTGAATGTTTCTTTTAACAATTGCTTAAATTTTTTTGTATCAATCATTGATAATATAACAACTTCCTTTCCTGAAACATTAATGCAAAGTGTTGGATACATAAATTACAATATTTCAAAAAAACATTTTATCATCAAATTAACCTTGAAAGGAATTGATATATGATTTTCTTCAATTGGTCAAATATAACAGGCACTCCACGCTATCCTGCCGGTTTGCACAACAAAAAGGGAGGCCGCCAACTGGCAAGCGTATTTGCCCTTTAACGGAATCTTCTTCACTTCAACATCACTTTCTAATTTGTGCAATATGTGTTTATTTGAATCTTCATCTGAACTAATTATTCTTACATTAACCCCAGTGTAGCAACTCTTCAAATATTTCATTATCGTAAACCATGCTACTGCAATCCATATCGAATATTTCCCATTTCTAATACCCTGAATAATTGTCTCTTTTATCTCATCATGTTCTGTTGTCTCATCTTCCTCTAGATCAACAGGTTTTGGTTTAATATTTAATCCGTGAAAGTCATATTCGTCCGTTTCTATATATACTAAAGATGCTATTACTTCTAATTGGCTCTTGAAAGTTCGTTATATCATTTAATAGACGGATAAATTACGAAGGTTTCAAAATATAATTTATCTGCTCGCTCTTCTTTCTCATCTTCTGGTAAGTTCTCTACATCCTTCGAATACAATTCAATACTTCTCCACAATCTTAGACCTAGCTCAGGAAAATCATATTGACACCCTTCGCTATAAAAATTATTAATAGCGTATGGAGAAATTTCATTTAATTTTGGAATTAAGTCTTCCACTTTTGTCTGAAATAAATCGATATTGTACCCTTCTAAGACTGCTTTGCAATCGTTCTATCGTTTGAAATTTCAAGTTCAGTTAAGCTTGAATTCGTATAGCTGGTTGTAAGAACCGAAAAAGAATATTCTAAATCGTTTAAAATATGATTAATTTCCGTTTCAGGCATACCTAATTTCAGTGGTCCAACATATTCTCCAGGCTTAATTGTTACTTTATGCATTTTCTAAAAAACTCCTTTACTTTGTTCTAATCCCAGGCAACTATACCAAGGTAATCTTCTAACACTAATGTCGTGAGAAGTAGCTCGTTAAAATATATGTTGTACAAGTCTATTTTCCGGATTTTAAATAATTCACTAATGGGCTAGCCGCAGTCATTAGCTCTTTTTTTATGCGGATTTAGGATAATACTATATTTACCTTCACCTTTAAGTCGCTAATAAGACACCACATGAAAATAAACTTAGGAGCAAGAATATTAATGGCATTTCACTTTATCTTATAGCCAATAGCGACTTCCTCTGTCTTATCATAACCATGCCAAGAGGATCTACCAAGATGTGGTTTATGCTCATTAGTTCTTCTAACATGACATTAAAGAATTAATAGATATGAAGCGAGATTCTGTAAAGATTATTCGAAATGAAGGCCAGTGTTATACAGGCAATTAATAAATATATCTTGTAGTGCTTCTGACTTTTAAAAATCTGAACAAAACAAATGAACAAGACTATACATAAAACAGAAAAAATTGTATCAGTTCCTGTAAATCCCAACATGCACCTTGACACTCCATCCATAAATATTTTAATAGCTTTGCTCTTTACATAATACTAGAGAAGTATATCACGTCATCGTCACACTTATTAGTTATAATTTACCAATATTAATATAATTTCTATAATGACTCTTTAGTAATAGGGGCTCATATTAACAAACACGCATTCATCCACAAAACATCTAGGTTATACTTTCATAGTAACCTATCTTATACCCGCCATTTTGTCCAACTCATGTATCGCTTTTTTTATGTAAACAATATTCAGGCTCAGTATACTACACAGCCACACATTTATTGAACTATACTGCCCGTTAACTTAATGGGATTATAAGACAGTTGGTCGAGCGGCTGATTCCTGATATTTCACAACTCTAACCTGTAAATCCACATTTTTGTCGTCAAAACCCACATAAAAATAGAAATGTGGTCTTAAATTAAGATATCCCTCAAGAAGAAGGTCATAGGAATCTCCTACTAAGTCAAATGTTTTTCCGGATTTTTCATTTAATTTCAATTGCAACGGAACGTTGCTGACTTGAAATCATTCGTTTCTTTTACAATGGAAGTAATTTAATTTTACTGAGCGATGAAATGGATATTAGCTTAGACAATTTGATTAGAGGTAACAGCAATATAAAAAAACAAATCGTAAATAATCAAAAAGCAGTCCCCACTAAGTCAGAAATCGACTCCGTTCGGACTGCTTTTTATATGGTTTACACTATCTTACTTTTTCCATACTTCATCAATTGCCGCTTGGAACGGTTCTTTATATTTCTCAACAACCGTTGATACGGACACACCTTCTAGAATTTCACCGGTGAATTCATAATATGGCATGCTAGGGTAACCTGTAATATCATCAATAACTTTAATACTTTCCCCAGCATTGCGGGCATTGTTTAGATCGTCCTCATTACTGAACATCGTCTCGAATCTAGATTGTTTCGGATAATCATACATGGATTCAAACTCATTCATTTTCTCATAAATATAGACGATTTGATCCGGATTTTCGATAGCACTTGGAACCGTTAAATAGTTAGGTATTGTGTTGTGAGAGTGATATCCGGTAGCACTTGGTCCTTTAGGGAACGGCAAGAATCCAATGTCATAATCCGGCATATCTTTTGCGAAATTTTCTATTTCATAATCACTGCTCGCTACCATTAAAGTATTACCTTGACGGAAAAACTGTCCTGGTTCAGTCCAGTCTCCTCCTTCTGTCGGTCTTGCAACGGACTCCGTGGCAAGTGTAGACAAGAAGTTTAATACTTCTAATGTTTTTGGATCATCGAGATTTTGTTTATCATCGGCAACCAAGTTAGCTTCATTTGCGGCCATAGCCTGAACAAGAATGGAAGCAGTAGCTAGCCCCCAAATATCCAATTTCCCATCATTGTTGGAATCTTTGTTAGCTTCTTTAGCGACCTGTATAAAGGTTTCCCAATTCCAGTTGTCATCGTTAACATAATCTTGTAATGGCTTCATTCCTAACTGATTCATCAACGTACGATTGTAAAAAACACCGGAAGAAGCTCCATTAATTCCTGTTCTAAATCCGTATCCTCTTCCTTCAAATTGCGAGTATTCGTTCGTATACTGCTGAATAAACACTTTTTCGTTCTTGGTGTATTCATCTACTGGGGAGAATAAACCTTGCTTCACCAGCGTCGGAATCATCCAAGGTCTAGCTACCCTGATAATATCTCCGAGCGGTTCGCCGGCTACGAGCGATGCAGTCACTTTATCTTGATATTCACCAAAATCAACGACAACATATTCAATTTTAAAATTATGTTTCTCCATAAGAGCATCCAAATTTTTCTTTACTTCAATACTGTCTGGGTTGTCTTCCTTTACGGACTCATCGTACCAAGATACCCATTTAAGTGTCCGTCCGCCCATGTCAAAATCCATCTCAGGTGTCCCGGTGGCTTCCTCGTCTACTGCTGCTTCCTTATCTTTATTCTCAGCCTCTGTTCCTGCTTCAGTGCTTACATTTTCCGGTTCTGGTTCCGAAGCCGTACCTCCGCCAGCACTGCTGCATGCTACGATGAACACTAGTAGAAAACAACATAGCAGCATTCCCATTTTACGCATCCACATGTTTATCCCCCCTAAAATTGAGCCACCTCAGATTCACCTCAAGATATAGCGCTTTCATTTCTTGATTCTAAAGCCCATTTCAACGCATCCGCTATATAGTCATTCCAAAAATCCCATGTATGAGCACCTGAAGTTTCGACATATGTATGATCGACATCTTCGCTCAATAGATATTGATGTAACCGCTGGTTGGCATGAAGTAAAAAGTCTTCCGTACCACAAGCCATGTATATTCGCGGTATATCTACCTCGTCTTTTTTAAGACAGCGGATTAGCTCCTCCGGATCTTTATCACTTCCAAGAACATGGCTGAGATCCCCAAATACACTCTTGTAATAATCGTAACTAGCGATCCCATTATGAACGTCTGGCCGCATGTTTGGTAATGAGTATGGCAACAACGCTGAGGATAAGGCGATAATCCCTCCAAAATGCTCAGCATACTTCAATCCATTACGTAGGGCACCATATCCGCCCATTGATAGGCCGCCGATAAATGTATCCTTCCGCTCAGATGATAATGGGAACATACGCCGAGTAAATTGAACGAGTTCACGGCCAATATATTCCCCTAGCCATTCTTCTCTCTCTTCATTATCGAGATAGAACTTATTCTCTCCCGCAGGCATAAACACGGCCACATGATGCCGTTCGGAAAGTTCTCGTATCCTGGAATAACTAAGCCAATCCGTATGACTTCCACAAAAACCATGAAGTAAATACAAAGATTTCAGACCCTTCATGTTCTCATTAGAACTCGATTTCTCTTCTGACGTTTGATCAAGGGGCAACAATGCATGGAAAGTCACCTCTCTTTTCATACACTTAGAGAAGAAGCTGATCTGCATTACAGCCATATATTTCCTCCTCTCATGAATAGATATCTTTACTGATCAAAATCCATTACATTTTCAGGTCCCTTATCCATCTATCTTATAATCCCTATATCTGTTGTCTTAGGACTGCACTGCATCAAGTACATCCCAATAGGAAGCTTTAGGTTTATGCTGTGTATCAAAGAGAAACGGCCAGTTTTTACGATTGCGGACAGGAAAATGATCCAGCCAAGTGTAATCATCCGCAGCACCCCAGAAAGTAACAGAAGTGATGTGATCACTGTACTCTTTAAATAATCGGAAGAACTGGGCGTAACGCTCCGCTTGGAGTTCAAGCATCTCTTCTGTCGGTGCAGTCAGATCCGTCCTCTTATCTTCATGAGCAAAGAGTGAGACGTCCATTTCTGTAATATGAAGCTTCATTCCAAGACTCGCATATCGTTCGATTGCTTCCCTTATATGATCCAGCGTCGGATGGATCAAGTTCCAGTGCGCTTGCAGACCAATGCCATGTATGGGAACCCCTTGCTCGATCAGCGACTTGACAAGTGTAACTATTTTTTCTCGCTTTTCAGGTACGGATTCGTTGTAATCGTTATAGAACAAGAGCGCATCTGGGTCCGCTTCGTGTGCATATTCGAATGCTTTTGCAATAAAGTCTTCACCGATAATATCAAGCCATTTGGATCGACGCAGTATTTGTTCGCCACTGTCTGAAACAGCTTCGTTTACAACATCCCAGGCATAAATACTTCCTTTATAGCGTCCAACTACCTCATCGATGTGTGATTTCATTCTTGTAAGTAAGAGTTCCCGGTCAGCTCTGCCTCCCGAATGTTTCTCGAAAACCCAATCCGGGGTTTGGTTATGCCATACAAGTGTATGACCTCTGACTGCCATTTTGTTCTCCAATGCAAAAGCAACTAACCGATCTGCTTTTTCAAATGTATACTTTCCCTCCTCTGGTTGAACTCTTTCAAATTTCATTTCATTCTCTGCCGTTACACTATTGTAGTGCTGTGACAACAAATCTTTTTGATTAATTAATGACATCGGATTGACTGCTGCTCCAATGTGAAACAGTTCCCTATAAACCTCATGGAGTTTTGGTATGGATACTTTTTGATCGACTGTCTGATCTGCCAATTTTGCTGACCCCCTCTATACTGATTCAGAAATTTGAGACTTTTCGCAATACGGAAGATTGTTCTCCTCAAAAGTGTAGCTTTTGCCCTTATTTACAACAACCTGCTAAACGGTAGTATTTCTCTGTACAAATGAGTGAGATCCATACTTTCACAGGTTTTTTTCATTGCTATGATCTTCTATCCCAATAAGATAGATTTCGTTCGTAAGTGTATCAAAACAAATCACATCACCCATCCTTACGGTTTCGATGTTTGTCCCCGCTTCGGTTCTAACCGTTAAGGGATGCCCCTCACATCGAACCTGGCATACTGTGCTGGATGTTGCACGGATGACAGCCTGCAGAAGAATGCTGTCGTTCCATTGAATCGTAACTTCGAAACCTCCCCGTGCCCGCAGACCGGAAACCGTCCCTGATGTCCATGCTTGCGGCAAGGCAGGAAGCAAATCGATGATCCTTTCATGGCTTTGCAGCAACATCTCCGCAATACCGGCTGTCCCGCCAAAGTTCCCATCAATTTGAAACGGAGGATGATTATCTAGCAGATTCGGCAGTGTTGAATCACGTAATAGGGCTGTAATGTTACGATAAGCTTCCTCTCCATCGCGGAGTCTTGCCCACATATTGATAATCCAAGCACGGCTCCATCCCGTATGTCCTCCTCCAAAAGCAAGCCTGCGATGTAACGTCACACGAGCGGCATCAGACCACTCTGGCGTACTTCGCGGAGTGATTCGAGAGCCGGGATGAAGTGCGAATAAATGTGAGATGTGCCGGTGACCCGGCTCCACTTCTTCATAGTCTTCCATCCATTCCTGCAGCTGCCCGTGACGACCAACTTTCGGCTGTGGCAGACATGATCGTACTGTAGCAAAACGTTCACGCAGTGCATGATCGATATCTAGCAGTTCCGCTGCTTCAATACACGCCCCAAATAAATGGTCAAGGATTTGGCTGTCCATGGAAGGGGCGATACATAGTGCACCTGTCTCCCCATTTGGTAGACGATATTTGTTCTCTGGCGAGACAGATGGGGAAGTGACTAGCTTTCCATCCGAAGTTTCTATCAAATACTCCAGAAAGAAGACCGCTGACTCCTTCATTGTTTCATATGATTTCAAGAGAAAAGCTCGGTCTAATGTATAGCTATAATGCTCCCATAGATGGAGACATAGCCACGCTGCTCCCATAGGCCAGATTGTCGAAGAGATCCAAATATCTTGAGGTGCCGTATCTCCCCATAGATCCGTGTTATGATGAGCAACAAACCCACCGCACCCATACATTCGGCGTGCTGTCTCTCGGCCATTCGGACGCATCTTCTCAATCAAATCAAACAAAGGCTCATGACATTCGGCTAGATTGCACATTTCTGCCGGCCAATAATTCATTTGAGTATTGATGTTAATTGTATATTTGGAATCCCACGGCGGTGTAAAATGTTCATTCCAAACCCCTTGCAAATTGGCAGGTAATGAGCCCGGTCTACTACTCGAAATAAGCAAGTAGCGCCCGTATTGAAAATAGAGTTCAATTAAACCGAGATCTTCCACTCCTTGCTGAAATACAGCCATTCGCACATCCGTAGGCCGGTGGACAGGAGCTTCCCTTGGCATAGCAAACGTTAGGGAGACTCGTTTGAACAAACGTTGATAGTCAGCAATGTGCATTAGCCGCAATTGTTTATAACCTTTTTGTTTAGCTTCTCTAACTGTATTTCGACAATAGGTTTCTGGGTTCTCATATCGATAGGTTGTTCCTGCTGAGACGAGAATGACGGCTTCATCTGCTTGATCAACAAGGAGGAACTCACCGCAGTTTGTGACCTTTCCCCCGCTAACTTGTATTTCGACGACTGAACCTATTTGAATTCCGTCCTCCCCTCCCGTTCCGGCTTTCATGATAAGTCGGCCGTCTGCTTCCGTATGTAGACTATCAATGAATCGTTGTCGCCCCCGTGTAAACCGGAGTCTGAACGATACCGCTCTTGTTTGATCCGCCTTGATTCGCACAGCAATGACCTCATCAGGAAAACTCGCTATATGCTCTCTTTCGTAACGTATACCATGCCATTCATAATGTACGGAAGAGATTCCGCGCTCAAGGTCAAGCTCTCTCCGGTAATTAACAACTTCGGATTCATCATGACCAAATTCTATAGTAAGATCACCTAGTGGTTCATAGTGGCGCTGGCTCTCCGGCGATCCAGATAAGGACATTGCAGCAAGTTTTTCCGCTTCGCTAAGACGTCCCTCGTTAAGCAACTGGCGAATCTTAGGGAGACTAGGAAGCGCATCAGAGTTGTTACGGTCCATTGGTCCTCCAGACCATATGGAATCTTCATTCAATTGGATTCGTTCCACATGAGTCCGTCCGAAGATCATAGCTCCGAGTTTTCCACTTCCAATCGGGAGTGCTTCATTCCAGCTATCCGCAGCTTTTTCATACCATAGTTTCAGCGTTTCATTCATCGATTCGTACCCCTTTCATCATGAGGATTAAATGATTTCTTGAAGCTGTTTCTGACTGTGAGAATCTAACATCCGCCAATCCTTAATTTCACATCGTTTACCATTCATATCTGTTATAATCATCCAGCCCTCTCCTGGGTATAGAAGATGCTCATGGAGATTTCGCATCGCCATTCGAGTCGGCCCTAAGTTCGTTTGTAATTCCCATAGCCATAAACCCGATTTATTCTTCACACGATCGATGCGTGTTACTTTTGGCAGGAAGTAACGAAGTTCCAGCTCTTCTTTCAGTACGCATGCACTTTCCTTGTCCAGCTCCCCAATCTCGCGGACAATGCCAAGTTCTTCATCCTGGGCATTTCGAATGGAGATATAGGAAGAATCATATTGAAACGGGAAACATCGATAAACAATAAGTTCTTCGTAATATTTTTCATTCACAGTACCCTGTATGACCCCTCCCTTGTTTCTCGAAATTAATATATCTTCCTGCCGAAGCAGCCGAATATCAAAATGTTCAGCCATTCACGCCCACTCCCCTAATCTGCGACATTTCTTTCTGCGCATCGACTAATTTTCGGTATACTCCATCCGGTTTATTGAGCAGCTGCTCATGTGTTCCGACCTCGGCAATCTTGCCTCGATCCAGGACAACCAATCGGTCAGCATTCCGAAGAGTAGACAGGCGGTGAGCAATAGCAAATGTAGTTCTGCCTTGCACGAGCCGATTGATTGCTTCTTGGATTTGTCTTTCCGTTTCTGTATCCACAGAGGCCGTAGCTTCATCTAAGATAAGTATTCGCGGATCATGGATAATTGCTCGTGCGATCGCGATACGCTGTTTTTCTCCGCCAGACAGCTTATGTCCTCTTTCTCCTACTCTCGTATCGTAGCCATCTGGCAATCGAACAATAAAATCATGTGCGTTAGCGATTTTTGCCGCACGCATAACTTCCTCAGGTGTTGCATCTTGTTTGGAGTAGGCGATATTATCCGAAATCGAACCATCAAACAAAAAGGTTTCCTGTAATACAACGCCGATTTGTCTACGAAGATCAAGCTGACTAATCTGGCGAATAGGTACACCGTCAATAAGAATCGTTCCTTCATCCGTATCATAGAACCGGCATATTAAATTAACAAATGTTGATTTTCCGGCGCCTGAATGACCGACGAGTCCAATCATCTCTCCTGCTTTCACTTGTAAACTTACGTCCTTTAGTACAGGATGATGCTTTTCATACCCATAGGTCACTTGCTCAAAATCCACATCGCCGATGATTGTTTTTATCGGTACAGGATTACTGGCTTCAGGTACTTCAGACGGTGTATCCATAATCTCAAATATACGATGAGCGGCCGTGAACGCATTACTCGCCCAGCTCACCATTTGGCTGATCCATTGCAGCGGCCCGAATAACATCCCAAGATAAGTAACGAGCGCCAAAAGTACGCCTAACTGAATTTCGTTTCCGAGAACCTTTCCCCCTCCGTAATACCAAATCAGCAGCGTCCCCACTCCAGCAATGAGTTGGAAAGCAGGAAAAATAAACTGCCACAGTCCTTCCGTTTTAATATTATTTCGAATCACTTCCAGATTGGCGTGATCATAGCGAGTCATCTCTTCATTTTCGCGTCCAAACGCCTTCACCACCCGAATCCCTTGCATGGATTCTCCAACCATCGTGTTAAGACGGAAAATGGAACGCCACTGCTGATATAACCTTCGGCCAACCTTTGGCCAGATGGTAACAGATACAATGATGATGAAAGGAACTGGCAGTAAAGCAAGCAAGGACAGTTGCCAATCCAAACTAAAAATAATGACGCAAATAGCAGCGATTCGCAGCATCTCGCCACTGACATACATAACACCATCTGTCATGAACTGGCGCATGGATTCTGCATCACTATTAACTCGGCCGATAAACTGAGAGGTTTGCCTTCTATCAAAATAGGCGAGTGACAACCTCATAAGAGAACTATAAATATCATTACGAATGTCGCCCATCAGCTTCGAGCCAACCCAAATGCCGATATAACCACGAATAGTTTGCATTAAGGTCATCAAAACGGTTGTGGTCCCTAGCGCTAATACGAAGAAGAGAAGTGTCGAGATCGCAGCCTTAGGCTGAAGTACATCATCTATAATTAGTTTTATTAAATAGGGCGGTGCTAGTTCTACAAGTGTGGTAAGAATGAGCAGAACAGCAGCGATTCCCATCTTCAATCGATATGGTTTTGCATAACGAAGTATTCTTGCTGCCGCCTGACCTTTATTCATACAAAACTGGCAAACCTGTGTCCCCTCGCCAAGCGGGAATTCACATGTTGGACAGTGCCGCGGCAGATCTTTCTCTGAAATAATCGGTATCGTCTCTTCTTTAACAAGGGCTTCAATCAGCTTCGCTGCGAAACCAAATATAGATGAAAGTTCAGCGGTGTACCGACCAATAGCTATAGGTCCTTCCTGTGTATCAACAAGCAGTGCACCTCCGCCGATCCCTTTTGCCGTTCTCGCATGACTGATTTCTGACAAGGATATGATTTGTTCCGGTAAATCCCCCGTTCCCCACAAGTAGATCACATCGTCTGTCACCACAATCCATTGCTCACCAAAACTACCGCTTCGAAGCAGGTCCGTTTTTGCGCTAAACAGCACTTCTCCTGTTAACTGCTTCGCAATAGACTTCGGAATCTGATCATAATAGGACATAGCACCCTCCATACAAGAATGATTATTGAGTTAGACCTGTAATTTGAACAAGTAAAAGCGCCTTGCACAAGCTCTTCGAGTGGCAAGACGCTTCCTTTCGGGAAGATCCTATTGAATCATCCGACAATCCCTGTTCTTTCAATACTTTCAACAAAATAACGCTGAACAAACAAATAAATGATAATAAGCGGTAAAATCGCAAGCAGAATGCCGGTATCCTGCACCATACTCAAATAGAATGGGTCCGCTTTAGAAGCGTCACCTCCTGAGAGTTCGATTGCTAGATTATAAGGCAGTGAAGACAATTGGGTCGACATGACCTTGCTTGAAGTCAAATACGTTGTCGTAAAAAAGCTGTCATTCCATTGCCAGACAAAAGAGAACAAAAGCGTTGTAATAATAGCGGGAACCGCATTCGGTAACATGATACGAGTAAATGTTTTACCTACCCCTGCACCATCGATATAGGCTGCTTCTTCCACCTCTCGAGGAATACCTCTGAAAAACTGACGGAATATAAAGATGTATAATCCAGCCTTAAGCGAGTTCGCTGTTACCGATGTCAGAATAAACGGCCAATACGTGTTGAGCAGATTAATGGATTTGCCACCTGTAAATAATGGAATAATCCCCATGAGATTAAAATCTTTTAAGTTTAGATAGATAGGAATTAGAATCGTTGTCGGAGGAACGAGTATCGTCAAGATCACTCCAGCAAATAACAGATTGCTTCCCTTAAACTTCAGACGGGCAAAACCATACCCAGCAAATGCACATGAAATCGCCGTCAGAATCGTCGTTGTTGCCGACAATGCAAATGTATTCAGTAAGGTCTCCCAATAGTCCATAATCTGAATGGCATTAATGAAATTATCAAGCGTGAAATTCTGTGGTATCCACACAACAATCGGAGAATACAAGTCGTTCTGATGCTTAATTGCCGTTGATATTTTTTGAAGTATCGGAAACAAGATGACAAACGACAATCCTATAATTAGTGTAAACCGGACGATTATCCATATCCATTTCTTCCAATTGTCAATTGATATAAACCGGGAAAAGATCATCTTTACCCACCTTCTTCCTAATCCTGATAAAAGACTTTTCTAGATACGAGATATGTGCTAATCAGTAGGATAATGGCTATCGCCATGAAATAAATCCAGGCCATTGCCGAGCTAAGACCGAAATTAAAATTCACGAAACCCGTGTTGCGAATTAGATCCGTAAGCGCATTACGAGAGAAGGAATCTATAATCGTGTAAATCATATTAACCAGGATGATCGGACTAACCATGGGGAACGTGATTTTCCAAAAAGCCTCATACCCTGTAGCACCCTCGATCTTCGATGCTTCATACAACTGGGGCGAAATGGTCTGAATCGCTGCCAGAAAAATGAGGATTTGAACCCCTGATTGGCTGACAATCTGATAAATTCGGTCTACAGCTCCGGTCAAATAATCCACAATCGTCTCACTGACACCCGCCTGAAGCATCATATTAGAAAGTTCGAAACTGCTAAACCCTCTTAGAATACCTGTGCTCTGACTTTGATCATTTATCGCTTGAACCAGACTTGAGCTCTCTAAACTCAGAATGATACCCGAAGACAAAATTACGGGTAAGAAGAAAATAGATCTGGCTACCGACCGTAAAGCAAATTTCTGATTCAAGAGAACCGCCAGGAACAAACTGAAGATGACGATCAGCGGCACATTGACCACCATATTAATAACCGCTTCCGTCAATGTACGGTTAAAGCTCGTATTGACCGTTAATGCTTCGATATAATTCTTCATTCCAGCAAATGTTATGGAGATCCCTGCTGAATTTGCTTCAACGTTGCTGAAACTGTATCTGAGTGAAGATAGTAACGGCACCATAAAGAAGAAAATGAAACCCAGTGCCCATGGCAAGACATAGATGAATCCCCAAAATGCTTTTTGCTGTGCGTATGTTCGTTCTTTCAGTCCAAGCTTCATAAAGAGCTTCATGAATCTGCACCACCCGTCACATAACTCTCGGCTTCGATCGTTCGCCCGTCGAATGTAACGGCAGAGCGATTATAGTTCACAATAATAAATAACCCGTTCTTATATTCTGTCCGAAACACACCGTCAGCGAGCTTCTCATGATGAGTAATGCTTTCATTCTTAACATTCTTCAGGATTGCATTGACTTCTCGGTAGATATCGGAAGCCTCATCCATCCAAAGTTCATAATTCACGGCATATAAATGACTATCTTCTGAATCTTTTACTTTGTAGTTCGGTTCGTGAATCCATTCAAAATAAACATTAGCCCCATATTCCAAACTTTTCAAAATATATGGCTTCACATCGGTGTATGTTGATAGATTATAAGGATCGCCAGTGTAATCAATGTATCCACGCACGACCATTTGATAAAATGGAATCTCTTCATCTTCAATCTTAAATTTACTGCTCACCATCGGCGCATTCGTAATATCTGTGAGGTAGGGAAGTGTATAAGCATTTCCGCCCTCTGCCAAAACATCGAATCCCGATGCTCGTATTTTTTCAAAAGATTGTATGGATAGCTGTTCTGATTCTATCCGGTCAATGAGTTTGTTTTTACGAAAATCACTGTTAAGTACATCTGCCAGATCTCGCAGTGAGATACCGCTTGAGTTATATTTCTGAAATTGCTTTAGTAAGTCGTCCATATAGGCATTTGCTGTCTTTGGAGAAATAATGTATGAAGGCAGGCTGTTAGAATCCCGGCGACCCATAGCTACGTCAAGAGGATACAATGTTGCAGGATCTCCCTTCAGCGTTCTTGCCGCTTCTCTTGCTTCATTAAAGCTAGAACCTGAATTGGCCATTAAAACGGCGACGTCCGGAAATAACGAAATATGTTGTTCTTTTGCAAACAAAGCGAATGATTTCATTCCTGCCTTGCCGCCAATCGCCTGATCAACCGAGATCTTATCGGGTACCTTATGATTGAGTCCTTCGTTAAACCATCCTGAATATCTTAGCTTAATGTCACGGATTTCACGTTCTTGTAATTCGGTAATGATGTCTTTAGCTTGCTCAAACGTAGTTAGAGGTTCTAATGCCTGATAAGGAATGCCTGCAAAATGCTTTTGTTTTGAAATACTGCCAATCAGTTGAAGATAAAACGGGATATTGTCCGACTTTTGTTCTGACTGTTCTGTTTGTGGAAGTCCATTGTGCTGAACTAGATATTGTTGATAATAAGCTGCCATTCCTGGATAGGAGGCTTGATTGCCGCCAAGGAACGCATACCGAATAGTAAAGTCGGTTGCCATCGGTCGCTGTTGAAAGGAAGGAATAGAGCGTTGCTGTCCGTTCGCATCCAAGGTCAAGTCTCTCTTATTCAGTACGGTAAAGCTTGGATATACATAGTTGTAACTGTTTACTTTGCCGCTGATATCCGCATTAACCGTTGCTGCGGGTGCTCCCTCTTCAATAATACCGAGGAATGCGGAGTTTTCCCGCAAGATGCCGAATACTGGCAATCTTATGGCTTCCGTACTTAACGCATCTTCCGTTCGATCCATTGTCTTATCTGTACCATAAACCGGCTGTTGATAAGCAGGATACTGCGTTTTTCCATTGTTAAAATGAATGAGCGCTCCCGACCCGTCCGGTACGAAAAGAGAACCTTCCTCCTGAGAGCTACCTGCTCCAAAATAACTAAGCAGCGATAACGTTCCGAGAGGATACTTTTCTGGGTATTCAATTCGATCAGCAGGTACTTTTGCGATAAGGCTGTCACCGTCTAGCGTATATTCAATAGAAGCGAGAAACATTCGAGGTTCTGGTTTGGTTTGATCTAAGTTGTTTTCTTCAATATCGATTGCTAGTTCTTCTTCCGTATACCCTGCGTCTTCAAATGCCTTGAGTGCTCGTTCGAGCTGAAGACCTTTTAACGCGCCGTCATTACGAACATAAACTCCGTTATCACTTTCTTCTGTGTATACCAGCATGAGTGCCCGCTGTCCTGTTTTATCTAATGTAGCGAGAAGCGCCTCATAACGAGTCTTACTTATTTTCTGCGGCATATCATCTGCTGACTTGGCACTCGTTCCGAATTGATAATTTACTCTAACTCCCTGATCCATCGGTTCAAAATTCACTTGCTTATGCATCACGGCATCGGTATGCGAGTTAACAGCATTCACTTGACCAAATGAGTTGTAATATTGAAGCTTCAGCTGCGCCGATAACTCACTCTTATTAACCCCGGCGGCCAGAGGATCGGTATCCCGGTCAGCTGGATTGCTATACCAAATTTCACCACTGGCTTTATGAATGACAGCCACCGATCCAGACTGATCGTCTATGAGCAGTCTTAGTGCATCATTTTCGGCTACTCCTTTCATATTCGCAGCGCGGGAATCTGTGAAGGAAGCTGTCAGTGGCTTACCCTGATCAAAAGTTTTCGTCTCGGTCTCCGTATTATTTGCGCTGACCGGATCAGCGGAATTCGTACCGGAACAACTGCTGAGAAGCAGGCAGCAAACGAGGCCTATACTAATAAGTGCATTTTTGGAATTCATATTTATCTCTCTCCCTCCTTCCCTAACTCCTCATAACCAATTCTTGATAGATGACGGATATGAAGGCGATAATTTGCTGAACCAGACTGAAAAACAGCATGCCGATAAAGGCCATAAAACCCATTGCAACAACCGTCAGCAACATAATGCCAATTGTTTTTGCAGGAGTAAATTGATGTACCGTCATATTGCCTACGAAAAGCAAAAACAGAAACCATAGGATAGAAAGTGCATTTGAAAAATAATAGAAAGTGGCTTCTTGGATGGATATGATGTTGCTTAACCAGATCCAAGGAAAGTTAATAATAACAAGGGGGAGTAAAGCAAAACATGTCGATGTAAAGATTTCAACAAATTTCCCTTCCCCATCCATTAGCGTAGTCAGTGACCAGTTGGCAACACACCAAAATAGTACCGGAACAACGATATAAACTACTTCCAAAAGACTGTTCATGTCCTTGGGGTTATACAAATTGACCAGAATACCACTGTACTGCGTGCTTAAAATGTTCGTAATCACCAGGAAAAAGAGAATGATGTAAGAGAGAATCAAATTCCTTTTCTGACTTTGCTCATATTTCAAATCCCAAAATCCGTTAAATGGATGCACGATGAGCTGGAACGGAAATGTAACGAGTTCTTTATTCAAGCAGACACACCTCTTTTTCTCCGCACAGATTTTCGGTATATACGAGCTCCCAAGAAGGCCACTACCATCACGACAACTAAAGTCATGATCGTGCTGAAATAATCTCGTAACAATTCTTTGCGGTAAAGTAGGAACGACTTCGAATAATTGGCCAGATCCATGCTTCGATCAAAATAACTCATTGCATCTTTATAATCCCCTTGGCGAAGCAGCGCTTTACCAATCCCCGAGTAAGCAAATTCTAAATTAGCGTTCAAATTTATCGTTTCATTAAACAACTCAAAAGCTTTCTCTTCATCCCCAATATAATAGCTGCGTACCGCTTCATTAAGTGTTCTTCCATAGGCAGTCGTCCGGAATAAAGTGATTTCACCCAATGCTTTATCAAGTACGATAAATTCATCACCTACACGTTCGATAGCCGTCGGTGTTTTAAATTCACCAAGAAGGTTCCCGATACCACCAAAGATATACATTAAGTGTCCATCTCCGTTATATGTGAAAATTCGTCCGCGCTTAGAATCCAGCACACTATACATTTCACTATCGGATACTTCAATATCAACCAAGCGAGAAGGACCCGCATCCACTGTATATTTGATATCGCCTTGCGGTTTGAAATATCCAGTACGCCGTAAAATATCATTACCTTGAGCATTTAGCTTCTTAATGTTGTCTCCCCACTGATCCCCGTTGGTCGCATAGATAAAGCCTTCATTATCAATGTCAAGATTGGTGAATTCTGTAGGTGTGTACATGATCATCTGGCTGCGCTGAGCTTGTGTGGAGATTCGCTTCCAAAAGTAATCGATCGGATCGATTTTTACTCGGTTTGCTCCTATAAAAGAAGTGAATACTCCCTCGGCATTAAATTCCATAAATCCGTCAAATACACCAATCGACATGACATATAATCGCTGTGCATTATCCATCACAACACGTACAGGCTGAAACTGAAAATTCCCTGGCAGCAAATCGGATTCTGGCGCTCCAATCACTTTCACTAAACGAAAATCCTGGTCTAGATGAACAATTCGGTTATTTCCTGTGTCTGCAATGATGACATGATTCTGATCTGTGACGAATAACCCTTGAGGATTTAAAAAGGTATCCTCCACTCCATCGTGATCGAAAGAGGTAATCGTCACCGCATCGGTGAAACGATCATTCAGTACAACAACTCTGCTGTTACCTGAATCAAGTACATAAATCCGCTGGTCACTCGATACATGCAGATCACTCGGTTCTTTTAATGGTCCCACGCCAAGATCAGCGCCCGTATACAATTCGGTTGCCTGATAAGCTGCAGGTGCTGTAACGGTATCTCCCCAAAAAGAATAATTGTAAGAAGATCCCTCACCTGCTGCATTTGTTACTCCCCCGCCCAGCGTAACACCTAGCATGAAGCAGATTGCTGTTAGGAGCAGCTTCTTTCCTTTCGATTTCGTCTTTCGCATCGTGCAAGGCTCCCTTCTAATCCTTCATACCTGATGTCGCCATGGTTTGCATAACACTGCTCTGGGAAATAATGAAGAGCGTAATTGGAACAATCATCAGAAGCAGTGCAACGGCTGCCCCGACACCCGCTCTGGCGATACCGCCTTGTATAATTTGACCGAGCGCATAATGAAGTGTCTTCAAATTTTCACTGTAGATAAAACTTCCTCCGTCAGATCCCCACAGTGCTGGAAATTGCAAAATCATAAGTGTAAGCCATGCAGGCTTAACATTCGGCATCATAATACTCCAAAAAATACGATACTCGCTTGCCCCGTCAATTTTTGCCGCTTCAATAAGAGCATCCGGTATTTGTTCCATGAACTGTTTCATTAAGAACAAACCAAGCGGAAAGGCTAGAGATGGAATAATGATGGATGCATGTGTATTAATCCAGCCAAGCCATGACATAACCATGTAATTGGGAATGGATGTAACATGTGCAGAGAACATCAAAGATAGAATAACGATGGAAAACAGTATTTTCGAACCGAAGAATCGGTGCTTCGCCAGCGGATAAGCAGCGGCAGAAGCGAGTAAAATATGACCTACTGTACCAATGATGGTAATCAACAGCGTATTAGCGATATACCTTGTTAAAGGTACCCATGAATTCCCCATTAAGGACACCAAATCATAGAAATTATCCATCGTTGGATTGATAACAAAAAAACGCGGTGGAAAAATGAATAGCTCATCCAGCGGTTTAAATGCGTTATTGATGGCATAAATAAGCGGTAAAGCCATGAAGGCACCAAATAGTGCCAGGATGACGAACAACATCACGTTGACAGTCAAGGAACGATTGAGTTTCTTCGGCGTCCGAAAAATATTCATCATTTTTAGTACCACTTTATTCTCCTACCTTTCTAAGGAGTTTCTGCGTCAGCTTGTTAGAGCCAATCATTAAGAAGAACAAAACGGTTGCGATCGCAGAAGCATAACCCATTTCAAACCGGATTGTGCCATAGTCCATCAAATGCGTCACGACGGTATGCGCCGCATAGTTAACACTTGGGAAGCCTGCTAGAGCAATGGAAATATCCGCTACGGCAAAGGAAGCCGTGATCTGCATAACCGCTCCAAACATCAGTTGAGGTCTCATCGATGGCAGTGTGATGTACCACAATTCCTGCCACCGATTCTTAATACCGTCTACAGCTCCCGCTTCAACGAGCGTTTTGTCAATCGTCTGCAGCCCTGCAATAAATGCCAGGAAACTCGTACCTAAACTGAGCCATAACTGAACGATCATCACAATTGCAAGAATATACTTTTCATCAAGCAGCCATTGAATGGGTTCTAGAATAAATCCGGCTTTCATGAGAAAACCATTTAAATATCCGTAACTATCTCCAGAAAAAATGATGAGCCATATGAAGAACACGTTCCCTGAAATCGAAGGCGCGTAAAAAATGAGAGTCATGAACGCTCGAATCTTAGGTGATAATTCATTAATGATCCATGCAAATATAAAACAGGCTATATAACTGATCGGACCTGTAATGACCGCAAACATTAATGTGTTCTTCAAAGCAATCATGAAGATATCATCATTCAAAAACAGTCTGGCATAGTTCTGCCAACCGACGAATCGCGGAAACTCTAGCATGTTGAAATAGAAAAAACTGAGACCAAATGACAATACGACGGGTATTACCGTAAATAAGAAAAAGATGATCATGTACGGACTCATTAACAGGTAAAAATGCTTGCTTCGATGAAATTCTTTTTTGATTCGAAACATTCGGCTTGGCCGTATCGGATGGACGGCTTCTTTTATCGGTTGAACATTCGTCTTTGTCTGCACCTTTTCCCCACCCCCTTATTCGTAAGGCAATTTAAATTCCTTTCGTTTGATCTCGATTTCATCATTGATGTAAAGGATGTAATCTGAGAATGCTTCCCGTGGATTCTGGTTCGCGTTCACTACTTTACGGAAGGCATTATCCAGATGTCTGCCTGTAAAATACCCGCCTGGAACTTGCGGAATCCCTTGTACCCATTTCCACTGACTTTCCAGATTGTTATAATCCTTCACGGGCCAAGGTAGTTCTTCCAGTGCTTCTGTATTGGCTGTCGGGTATCTTGCCGCCTCGCCCATCAGCCCTTCCATCTCTCTGCCGTAACTAATTTGAACCTCTTTATTGGTCCACCATTTCATAAATTCCCACGCTGATTCTTTATCGTCGGCATTATTCAGCATCATAACTCCTGTTGTATGACTCGCTACCTCATGGTTGACCGAACCATCGGCAAGTTCAGATCCTGGTACAATCGTGAAGTCCCAAAGTCCTTTTATTTCCGGTGCCATTACGGTTAGCATATTGTAAGTCGTGTAATCGGCAATACCGATGGGCATTTCACCTGTCCGGAATCGGTTAGGGAAATCTGCTTGTAGTGGGAACTTATAACTGGTATAAAATTGCGTCCATTTCTTAAATGCATCCATTGAAATATCGGAATCCAGCGTGCTGCGCATCCCGTTTTCTTGATAGAATTCTCCTCCATTTTGGTACAAAAGCATCGAAAAAGTCGCATTAGGCACAAGACTTGCATTCGATGATTCCAGAGGTAAATAGAATTCCATATTATGTTTTTGAAGCACGGAAATCATATTGTAGATATCTTTCCAGGTTTTTGGAGGTTCAAGCTCCAGTTCTTTCAAAATATCTTTGCGATAAAACAACATAGGAAACGTCTGCTGCTCTGGGAGTGCATAGACCCCTTCATCGTACATATACGGCGTTAGTCCACTTTCACGAAAACGAGTTGCTACCTCTTCATAATCTTCAAACTGTGTCAGATCAGCGGCGGCTCCCCGCATTGCATAATTCACTGGGAGGTCTTCGCCAATCTGCATCGCAATGTCCGGTCCTTCGTCAGCAAG
Source organism: Paenibacillus sp. Marseille-Q7038 (assembly GCF_965111595.1). Lineage (NCBI taxonomy): Bacteria > Bacillati > Bacillota > Bacilli > Caryophanales > Paenibacillaceae > Paenibacillus > Paenibacillus sp. Marseille-Q7038. Next base: position 1,725,083 of record NZ_CBCOOM010000001.1, read on the forward strand.
AGTAGCCGGCAGCAAAATGTTGGAAGGAACAAGTCTAAGATTTACAGAGATCTCCGTCTCTGGAGTGAACGTATCATCGATTAATGCTTTCAGCACCTGCGCCTGATCTCGTCCAGTGGTTACCCATACATCAAGGGAACGGTTACCTTCCGCAATATTACCGATGCTGTCATAATCCTCCGTATAGGAAGCAATATAAGCTCCAATCTCGTGTTTTATCTCTTCAAAAAAGGTAGCTTCCGCTCTTGGTAATTTCATGTCAGGTGACGAAACAACCATATAATCAAGAGAAAGCGGTTGTTCACGTACGGTCAAAATCCATGTACCAAGTCCGCCGACGTTGATCTTAAATGAATCCAGCCGCTGGGCTACAGTCTCAGGTTTCTGCACCATTTCTTTCAGCTGATATACCATCGCATAAAGAATGGCTACCTTATCGCTCTTTTCTCCTGTTACTTTCTCTAGATAATCTGCTACATTTTGAATCGTCTCTGCTTGCTGTTCGAACACTTCTACCATATCGGGAATCCGCTTCTGCAGCTGATAATCACGGTAAGGATCTGGTGTATTTGACGTAATCATCAGTATTTTCCGGTACATCTCATTCAGTTCCAGGACACTTGATTCAATGGTTCTCAGCAGTGGCGCAATTTCACCAAGCGATACGGTCATGCGAATCTGGTGTTTGCCTTTTGTTAAGTGGAATAGATAAGGTTCCTCTCCACCAAGGACGTTCATCTGCCAATCACGATGAAATTTGAATCGGATTCGTTTCATTTCTTGAAATGGATATTCACCATCAATCATCAAGCTTCTTGTTGCGTATATTCCGCGGAGCTGATCTTGTTTTTCCTTCAGAGCAATCTGATACAATCCATCTTCAGGTACATCAATTTCCCATTCAATCCATTGACCTGGGAGCTTCCAGTTCGTCCCGCCAATTGAATTGATGCGGATTTTAGATACATCATATGGAATTACGGTTGGACTCGAGCGGTCTGATATAGGGGCTAAAGTTGGAGAAGACTTATACGCCGCATTCTCAGCTTGAATCAGCATGTATTGATCCTTTACTGGCGTTAGTCCAGCGGATGCATATTCACTGCTTACTTGTTCATAAGTTTTCTGCCCTGACTGCTGATATAATTCGATATAATCAATCGCCATCGGCTCCCTTAACGCAGTAAAAGAAATTTCTTGATCGCCAGACTCAAAATAGAATGAAAACGGTTCATCGTAATACCCCTCTCGGTCCGTTAAAGCTGCAAATTGCCAGGAAGGTTTCTCAATTTGTCTTGGACGAAGATCATTATTCCTGTCATCTTGCTGAAATTCATCCAGTTTATTTCCCCAGATTCGATCGAATAATAGAATTTCCGCTCCTTTAAACGGAATCTTACCGTTGATCTCTAATTGTCTTTCAATCGCTGAACTTTTCCCTTCAATAGGGTAGTAATGTACTCTCACGTTATATAAGCCCGCTTCCTGTACAGGTACAGACCAGGATATTGTTCCTTCTTCTGGTGTTATGACAGCAGTCCCATCAAGTTCATAAGCTTGGTCTGCCACTTCAAATCCTTCGCCTTCCGCGTTTACATAACTTTCACCTTCGATTCGGATTACACGGTCTGGTCTTGCCGCACGAGTGTGACGATCTAAATATGCGGAATATCCGTTTTCATCATCTGAATTCACGACCGCTTCAAAATCGGAAATCGGTTCTATTTCGCTGGCCATAATGAATTTCGAAGGATAAAACGACCCTATAAATACAGCGCACAAACTAAATACGAGCAATGAAATGGCCCATCGTTTCTTATAGATGTTCAACGCTTTCTCCCCTCCAGCTGCATGACGTAATAAATCGACCCACAGTCCCTTTAAACCGATGCTTAAAGGGACTGTCAAGGATCAATATCTAACGTTTAATTGCCGTATACTTCGTCAATCGCTGCTTGAAAAGTTGCTTTGTACTTCTCAATTACGGTTGAGACCGAAACTCCGCTGTTCAGCTCTCCTTGAAAATCATAAAATTTCAGATTTGGAAATGTATGATGATCGAGCACGAGCATATTCGGTGCAACCATTTTCGCATTGTTCAGATCTTCTTCATTTGAGAATACGGTTTCATATGAACTTTGATCTGGGTAATCATACACGGAATCAATATCGTTCATTTTTTCCCATATATACATTAACTGCTCCGGATTCTCTACAGATTTTGGAATGGTAAGTGCTTGAAACAGTGCCTCTGCAGAATGGTATTCGGTTGCACTTGGGCCTTTAGGGAAAGGGACGAAACCTAAATCATAGTCAGGCATATCCGTTTTCAAACCGCTAAGTTCATGTAGTGCACCGGCGTACATTAACGTATTTCCTTGACGAACAAACTGACCTGGTTCAGTCCAGTCTCCGCCCTCTGTTGGTCTTACAACTTGCTCATTAGCGATGCGGTTAACAAAGTTAAGAGCCTCCACTGTCGCAGGATCATCCAGATTCTGTTTTTCGTCTTTAGTAAGTGAAGTATTATTTGAATACAGAGCTTGCTCTAAAAGAGAATTATTTGCCAAACCCCATGTATCCAGCTTGCCATCGTTATTCGTATCTCTGTTCGCCTCTTTAGCAACTTGAATAAAAGTATCCCAATTCCAATTGTCTTCATTTACGTAATCTTGAAGCGGTTTAATACCGAGTTGGTTCATAAGAGTGCGATTGTAAAAAATTCCTACGACTAGATTTGCCTGATTCTCAGTAAATCCGTACCCTCTACCTTCGTAAGTGTAGTATTCGTTCGTTACCTTTTGATTAAAGGCAACAGGATTCTTCGTATATTCATCGATAGGCCATAGCAAATCTTGTTTAACCAGAGCCGGAACCGCATAAGTTTTACCAAGACGAACAATATCTCCAAGAGGCTCTCCTGCAAGTAGCGACGCTGTCACCTTTTCTTGATATTCCCCATAATCAACAGCCACGTATTCTACTTTAAAATTATGTTTTTCCATAAGTGCATCGAGATTTTTCTTACGCTGAATATTATCTGGGTTATCCTCTGAGATCGTCATATCCCACCATGAGACAATCTTGATTGTTTTTCCGCCCAGATCAAAATCCATCTCTGGGGTGCTGTATACACCTTCTACTTCTGTGTCGTCAACTGCCTTCTCGCCGCTGTTTACCCCGCTCGTTTCTTCCGTATTTGTAACGTCTGTAGAAGCATCATTCTCGCTGCTTGAACCACTGCTACAAGCTGCAAGCAACAGAATTATCGTGAAGAATACAATGATCATTTTGCTGATCCGCATGATTCCATCCCCCTCTTGATTTGTGAGCACAATCAAAGTGTAGCGCTTACATAATAAGGCGAACAACCTGCGATATACGTGGTTTATTACCCCTCAAAATATGGGTGTCAGGACAGTTGCCATTTGTAATGTGAGAAGAAGTAAACAAAAGATAGATAAATAAAGATATGCACATTGAGAACTTCCTTTTATTTTTACATAATGAAAGCGTAATCATTTTTAGATAGAGAGGATCACATGATTCATAAATAATTACATGGGGGGCTATGATTATGTTTAAGATCCTGTTCGTTGATCTACATCATCATTGGGATGCCAAAAGGCAAGATTCCTTTGATTGGAGTAATCTGGGGTTTACTTTAGAAGATTACACGAATGAACCCAACTTGGCTTTATCTCTCCTCAAATCAAAATGCTATTCTCTTCTGATGATCGATATTGTAAAATGCCCTGAACAAGGGATTACCCTATGTAAACATGTACGCACGATAAGTTCCGTTCCCATTATTCTGATTAGCGATAGTACTGATTTTCAGCTTGCTCGAAAAGCCATGCAATATCAGGTCAGCGACTATTTACCTGCCCCTGTTTCTAGCGAAGATATGACAACCTGCCTACAGCTCATGTACCGAAAATTAGATGTATTAAGAACGGAGATTGAGGGGGCAAATTACGATATAGCAGATGATTCAGAAGAATCCGTTATTGATAAAGTGAAAGAGTATGTGACAGAATCGCTTGGACAGAATATTACCCTGAAGGAAATATCGAGCACCTTGCATTTTAACTATTCGTATCTCGGACAAAAATTTAAATATCACGAGAATATGACCTTTAATGCCTATTTGTTGCAGCAACGTATGGAAAAAGCGAAACTGCTTCTTGAAAAGACAGAAATGAAAGTATATGAAATTGCTAATGAAGTCGGATATTATGAAATGGATTGGTTTTATAAAAAATTCAAGTTATACACGGGTGTAAGTGCTAATGAATATCGAAAAATGAAAATGGTCACCGCGTAAAATGGTTGAACTCCCTTCTTGTCTCCATACAAAATAGCCGCTTACTTATCTTTCAGTAAGCGGCTATTTTCGTGGATAAATATCATTCCCATTCCTTATCCTAATCTAACCAGGAAACTTTGTTTCTGTAGGAGGGTAAAGAACAATCCGCCCCTCCTCCATTTCCACACGAACTTTGTTACTGTTCTTAAATTCTTCTGCATCGAGGTACCCCGCTGGGATCTGAAGCCTTCCCGCCTTATCAATCACTGCGTACTCAATATGACTCTCTGACATTCTCTGTTTTTCCTCTGCATCCATAATAGCTAATTCTTCAGAATAAGAAGTGCGCCGAATCATTTCTGCTGAGGTTTTACCATCGCGAATTTGCACGACCCGATCTACCTTTTGGGCTAAGTGAGGATCATGCGTAACAATGACAACCGTAAGACCCGTAGAACGGTTAAGCGAGCGAAACAGATCCAACACTTGGTCCGATGTAGTGGTATCAAGTGACCCGGTAGGCTCATCTGCCAGCAGTAAACGCGGGTTATTAGCAAGTGCAATGGCTATCGCTACCCGCTGCTGTTCACCGCCAGACAGCTCACTTAAGCGGTTTTTCATCCGTTGCTCCAGTCCAACGGCGGCAAGCAGTTCCATCGCACGCGCCCGGCTTCGCTTACCGCGCAGCAGCATTGGCAGTTCAACATTCTCTATGGCTGATAAATAAGGAATCAGGTTACGGGAATTATTTTGCCATACGAACCCTACCGTCTCTCGTTTATAGACCTTTAAATCTTTCTCTGTAAAAGAAAGCATGTCTTTACCATCTACAAATAACTTGCCTGCGGAAGGCTTATCAAGCCCGCCAAGCATATTTAGCAGTGTAGATTTACCACTGCCTGAATTTCCGATGATCGCCATTAACTCGCCATCTTCTACCGACATATCGAGTCCTTGAAGTGCAACGACTTCAAGTTCGGCTGTTTTATATATTTTTACGAGTCCTTCGCCATAAATCAAGGCTTACTCCTCTCCCAGTCTCAACGCCTCGGCAATCCGAGTACGTGATAAGCGGAAACTGATTACCGTCAGTCCAATGATCAGCATACTTCCGATAATACCGTACAATTGTAAATAGTCGCTGAGCTGATAGGTGATTTGAAAAGGCGGTACCTGATCTGTTGTTGCAAACGACATTTCAAACAAAGGAACAAATCGCTCGCTTGTTACATTACCAATCATGACTCCGATAATGACAGCAGCTACCGAGGTTAACATCTGCTCGCTGACAAGCATACCGATAATGTGACGGAAAGGCATGCCCATCGCTCTCAGCACTCCATATTGGAGCGATCTTCCGGCTAATGTCAGTGTCCAGAACAACAGAAAACCAAAGAAGCAAATAAGCATAGAAATAACGAATCCAAGCGTCATCACTCCATTAATAGCCAAACGGAAAGGGTCATTAACGGAACGAACCAGCTCTTGCGTCGCATCCCGAAGGCTTGTAACCGGTACCTTACGCTGTTCTAACTGCGTATAGATGTCTTGGCTGGGCACCCCCGCTTTAAGCTTGAGCCAAACTTCATAAGGTTCGACGGCCAATCTATTTTGAATGGTGCTTAAATGTCCGACGATCAGAAGCGGATCTGTCCCTTTTCCCTCTGTGTCACGACTAGTAGGTAGTGGATTCCAACTCGGCCAATAATCGATTATGCCATAGACAGTAAGTGGAATTTGATCGAGTCCATCCCAAGAAACTCCAATGGTATCACCCGGTTCAAGCTTCGCTTTATCCGCGAGCGAACGTGAGATGAGTACTGCTTTGGGATTTGGGGCGATCAGATTAAGATAGCTATTCATTGGATAATCCATTAATCCGCTCTTCATCCATGCGGTATTCCCAAAATCCAGCGTATCAATGCCTATAAGTTCTACCTTCCCTGATGTTCCGCTCTCTCTGGCACTATAACGGGCATCCTCATTACGATATACTTTAGCAACTGACTCTGCACCTTCCAGTTCTTCAAATGGGGTGAAAGGAGGTTCCGTATACTGCACACGTCTTGATTCGGTAAATTCACTCGTCGCCGTACCCGTCTGAGCTGCTGAAGCTACATTTACAGGTGGAAGTGCATCACTTTCCCACTTCGACGTAACTACGATATCTGTCCCAACGGAATAGCGGATTTTGCTATCCAAATTATCGTTAATTGTCCGTGCCGCATTTGCGCTGAATATACCTGTAGCAACAGTCATGATCAAAAACACATTGATCGTTACATATTGTCCTGAAGAGCGGCTAATCTGCACAAGTGAGCTATAAAGCGGCGGGGACCACCATTTTTTCCCCGATACATAAATGATACGAATCAGCCAAGGATATACTCGCAGCACGAGAAGTCCTCCGCCGAGAATGAATAATGCTGGAATTAAAAACACAAGCGGATCCACTTGAAGTGATCCTGAATCCAGTGCAAGCCGCTTTAAGTCAGCCTGTCGTTTATTGAAATTATAAAGTAGATACAATGAGATCCCGACTAAAAGGAAGTCGATCCCTGCCTTATACCAGAACGGTGTATGACCAAGCCTCGCGCTTTGCTGCTTATGGCTCACGATACTTACTTTTGAAGCAAGAAATGCAGGAATTAAAATAAGCAGAATGGCGCCTGCCATAGCAATGACCGCAATCCGATAAGCATCACTTGATAAGCTGATTTGCAGGGCAGAACGCTGAACAAATTCAAGGAATCCGTTAGATGCTCCAAGTATTTTAGTGAACCACACACCAAGTATAGGTCCCACAGCTAAAGCACTGATGCCAAGAAGCGTACTTTCGATGACGTAAATGGACATGATTTGGAAACGACTGGCACCTCTGCTTCGTAGTACAGCGATCTCCGTCTTCTGCCGATCAATAATCAGGTTTGCGGACATGTATATGTAGAAAGCTAACATCATCATAACGGGAACATATAGAGACAACATCATCAAGTCGAGCTTACCTTGTTTGTCCTGATAGGATGCTACAGTCTCGGTCGCTGGGATATTAACTTCCTCCACTCCAAGCTTTCCACGAAAATAACGTTTCACATCCGTAGCAGCTTTAGCGAACTGTGCTGTTTTCTCAACCGTTAGCTGTTCATAATTCAGTGCATAACGCCATTCTAGTTCGGTAAGACGTGCCTTTCCACCTTCAATAAATTCACGCTCAAATTGCTCGAAAGGAATAAGAAAACCATTCTCTTCGTCTGTTGTCAAATAGGGGAGATAGGGGTCCACAGCTGGATCCGTCTCGATTATGCCGACAGGAATTACGCGGAAGGTACTTCGGTCTGCTTCCGGCGATACCATCAAGAGTTCATCGCCAAGTCCGCGCTTGACTGCCAGCAGAAACTTCTGTGTCACGAGTGCTTCAAATACGCCATCTTGCCGATCCAGCGGTATACGTCCCTGAGTCAGCTTCACTCGTTTCTCCATATCAGATAAAGACTTGAAAATCCCTGTTGTTTTCTGAACCTGCCTTTCCTGGTCAGAAGCGTCGGCTCCATACACTTTCATCTTATGAGTCATCCGCTGTTGGTAGAAAGACATTGCTTCAATTCCAGTTCTATCCGGGATACTCGCAGCAAATTGATCAGCACGAGAAATCGCCTCTATTGTCTTCTCATCCATTACAGAAGAAGATACACTTGTACTGATTCGCATAAACCCAGGATATACACCGCTCTGGTGCTGGATCTCCTGTAACTCCTTGGTCAATGTCCGCTGCAAAATGGCTTCTGAATAGAGCGGCATGGAACTAAACAACGCCACACAAATGGTTAGGCCAAACCATAAATTTAATTGGAGCCATTTGTTACTTGCCATTTTGCGAAGGATCATCGTCCACAAAGCCATATGATCACCCCCTCCTTCCTGCCTTGAAAGTGAGTACAAACGCTAATTATTTAAGATAACTTGCTGAGTTTCTTCCAGGCCTTTCACAATTTCTACCTGTGTAGGTGTCGTAAGTCCAAGCTCCACATCAACTTCTTTACGCTGATCCCCATCGGTTACCTGAACATAACTGCGCCCCATATAAGAGCGTATAGCGGACCTTGGAAGAAGGATTACGTTCTCACGGCTCTGTAATTTGATGGTAAGTTCTGCGCTATGACCAATCTTCACATCGCTCGGTGCCTCTTTCATTCCGATAATGATGGTCAGCGCATTTCGCTCCGACTTTGCTTCATCTGTCGTCTGAGGTGCTTCCGCAGGGGATTGAATCACTGTTCCTTCATAATCTTTACCTTTATATTTCAAACCTACTGGCATGCCCGTCTGAATCGATAATAGATCTTTAGAATCTGCAGCTGTATACGTTAGCTTCATATCAGAAGGATCTGCAATGCTAATAACGGTTTGATAAGCGCTTACATTATCACCTGTGTTTAGTGTTTCCGTAAAGGTAACAACACCTTGGATCGGGGCATAAATTCGGGATGAAGCTAGCTTTTTTTCCATACTGTCCAGTAGTAATTTCTCTCGTTCCAAATCAATTTCACGTAGCCGCAGTTCCGTCTTAACCGCACCGGATTGCTGAGCCTCTTTATACAATAAGCTCGCACGCTCCACGTTCAATTTTTGCAAACGGATTTGAAGATCGAGATCGTCTGTTTCAAGCTCCGCTAGCAGTGCACCAGCCTTTACCTCTTCTCCAACTTTTGCCATCATGGACTTTAGACGCCCTCCGTTATCTTTAAAAAATAGTGTCGCTGAGCTTGCTGAAACAAAATTTGCCGTCCCTCTTAAAGATGTCTCGATATTCCCACGGGCCGCCTCCACGATATCAAGCTCTTCCTCGGCAGGCTGAACAAGCGGCGGCTGAAGACTTTCGTCTTCAACAGGAAGAAGCGAACAGCCCGCAAGAGTAAGCATGGCAGCTAGAAGAATACTTACCTTTACATTCGGTTTTCTTTTATAGGAACGATGATTCTTAGATCGGTTAGGGTACAATTTTGCCATCCTCCAATGCAATAACATAGTCAGCAAGCTCCATGATCCCCGGATCGTGTGTTGTTAAGACAATCGTCATGCCTGAATCATGCACTAGATCCCGAAATACACGCATCACCTGTAGACCCATCTTACTGTCCAGCTCAGCTGTGGGTTCATCAGCAATTAGAATTGCAGGCTCATGGGCGATTGCTCTAGCGATCGCCACGCGCTGCTGCTCACCACCCGATAACTCCATGGGACGATGTTTCATTCTATCCCGCATACCCACCCGCTCAAGCGCTCGTTCTGCAGCTTCTTGATTTCCTTTAACCGAATCGCTTGCAATGCGAAGGCCAAATTCAACATTTTCGTATGCTGACATAAGCGGAATCAGTCCAAACGATTGAAAGATAAGTCCAATTTCTTTACGTCGGAGCTTGCTTTTTTCTGCTTCCGACAGCCCCGTGATTTGTCGTCCTTTCAGAATGACGTGTCCTTCTGTTGGTTCATCTAAAGCAGCAAGTATATTAAGAAGCGTGGTTTTCCCTGATCCTGACCTTCCTTGCAGCGCTACCATGCTGCGAGCGGGCACAGATAGATGAATATTATCTAGTGCAGTAACCATGGTATTACCTCGCCCAAACCTTCGGTACACACCGTTGGCCTCGAGAATCGGATCACCGTGAGTCTTCCTTTCCTGCTTTGTATATGGCATGAGGCTCCCTCTCTTTAACTAACGAATGAATTGCCATGCACCAAACTGGAACAGTTCTTGATCAGATTCACCTCTAAATACAAAATAAATATCATGAATATCTTCTACATTTGAAATTTCCGTGCTGATTACTTCCCAACGCTCCACGTCTTCTGTATGCACTACGGCAAGGGTTCCTATTAATTCACCGTTTGGAGTATCCATCCGAATTTCAATCTCACCTGCACTTGATCCAATAACCCAAGCTACGATGGAGGAAGCACCTTCAGAAAAATTCACATTCGCTGCTGCGATCCAGTCACCATCATGTATATTAGTAATGACAAGTTTATCAGAAGGTCCGTCTTCATCATTCACAGTAAAAGGCTGGACGTTTATTCCTGCATTCCATGCCATAGTCACCGCATCAACTAGATAAAATGGATTTAGCGTTTTGATTGGCTCTACACCTTTTAAATCTGCCGTGATCTCTTTAATAACACCGTTTTCTTCGAAGTCGACTTTATTGAGATGAGTTGAACGGTATCCTTTTGGAACACCCATCGCAGCAGATAAAGTCTGAGCATGATACGCGATATACCATGTGTCTTGAATAGAGAAGAAGGCATGGTGATTATTACCGCCTACGCCAAAAAAATGACCTGGGTTCTTCAGAATCGTATCTTGATAAGTCCATGGCCCCATTGGATGGTTACTCGTCATATAAGCAATCTCTCCCGCCGGAGGACTTCCTTCAGGACGTGTTCCTGGATAGAAGTTAGAGCAATACGTGTAGTAGTAAACACCGTTATATTTATGGATGCCTGCATCTTCGAACATGAACGGAGCCTCTATTACTTTTGCCTCGCCAACCACACTAACCATATCTTCACCGAGCTGAATGACTCGGGCGGTATTCGGCATTTCAGGCTCTCCTTCAGGTATACCTCCTCCATAATACAGGTACCCTGTTCCATCTTCATCGACCAGAACAGCAGGATCAAATAACCAAGTCACACCTGCTGCTGCTGGCATTTCCCGGGATATAAGCGGTTTGCCGATAGGGTCCACCCAAGGCCCAGTTGGGCTATCACTTGTCAAAACTCCAATCCCGCTCGCATTATTAGCAAAATATAAGAAAAATTCGTCTTTTCCGTTCCGTGTTTTATGAGCTGCAGCTGGAGCCCACGATTGTGTTGCCCATTTTGCAGCACCCTCAGCACCAGCCACCTTAATTGTGCCGTGATCTGTCCAATTGATCAGGTCATCAGAAGATATTACTGAAAGTGTATTGATCGTACTATACGTATTTTCTTTCACATTCCCTTCACGATCGTACTCTAGTGCATCGTGAGTATTGTATAAATACACCCGTTCCTTATACACCAGTGCGTAAGGATCCGCACCAAATTTATGGGATACGACTGGGTTTCCGTTCCGAGGCAGCTTGCCAACCGCCTTAGCCTGTGACTTCTCACCGACCTTACCCTCATCAACCGTAACACCATTTACATCCGTCTTACTGTCTTCATAAAAACTTAATTCCTCTTTCATTGATCCCTTCATCTCCTTGTTAATTCATCATATTTTCTAACTTCGATCTGAATATAATGTACTGTCGAATTACATACTTCCTGCTGTGTCTCTTTAAAAAGTGTATCGCTTACATATACGGGCAACAACCTGCCGAATCGTATATCCCGTACCTGTCTATTTCTAGTCCCAAAGCACAACAAAAAGCCCGCAGCTCTCATGTCTGCAGACTTTTCCAGGGACGTATAGCACCTTTTCAACTAACTGTTACGACCCACAGTCGACTCTTTGTACAAACTGTCACGAAACTCTTGGGGCGTTATGCCGGTCATTTTTTTAAAAAATCGGGTAAATGAATGGGCTGCTTCGTATCCCACGGATAGAGAAACATCCCGTACTTTTAGTTCATGATTACGAAGCAGCTCCTTCGCTTTCCGAGTGCGACATTTATCGATATACTCTGATAGATTGATGCCATACTCTTGTTTAAAAAATCTAGATAAATAGGATGGGTTGAAAAAGTGAAGCTCTGCTAACCGTACTAACGAGAGATCCTCGTTCAAGTTTTCTTCAATATACTGACAGATATGTTCAATTACCTGAGTAGCACGGTCTCGTTCGTCTTTATTTTTATATTGAAAAATCATTTCGGCAATTTTCTTAAGATATAAAAACCCTTCTTTCATTGAAGCATGTCCATCGAGCTGCATCAATTTATTGATGTTACCCATTTGGCTGTGCAAGCCCATCCGATTAATATGTGAAAATAGAACCAGAGCAGCTGCGTAATATCCTTCCAGTGCTTTTTGAACGGAGCCGCTCGTCTGCAGCAAGGTAACTGTCAATTCATTTAACTGGTCCATAAACTCCGTTGCTTTTCCACTTTCCAAATGTGCCTCTAGTCGTTCAATTCGATGACTTATATAAGAAACATCCTTTAGAACAAGATCGTCTGATGTCTCCGCTCGATCTACTAAAATCATAGATATGCCGTTCCCAATCTTCAACTGCTGCAACTGCCGAAGTCTCTCATATTGTGATGTAACTTGTGTCCAATCGCAGGCCCTGCCGCTTAGCGTAAAATTGAGCGTCAGACTTAGTGAAGACTGACATGCTTCTTGAATAAGTTCGAGTGTTCCCTCCATAAAGCGAACAAGATGAAAAGACTCTTGTTCTTCATAACAGGGTTGAAGCAACCACAGTAGATCCCCATGCTTATCGATCGTCCCTATACTGCTGCTCTTCTCGGACATAAAGGAATCCCAGATCATTCTAACCGACGTGAGTAGTCTACTTTTTTCTAAGTACCCGGTACCTTCAGCAAAAAACAATCGACCAAGCGCTAATATAACAGGAGCTTTCGGATCTAAAGCAATACCAAGCTCTTTAAAATCTTGGGCTAGAATATCTGCACGATCCATCACGTGGTGACTTTCCTGAAGCAGCTGTCTAATATAATCCCCTTGTGCCATGAGCTGAAGGATACTATTCTGTTCCTGAGATTTTTCAATTAATCTCTGGGTTTGAATATCCTGGTCTAGTTCTTGAACGACTTCGAGTACCGTTTGAGTTACCTTTTCATATCCCTCTGTTTTCAGTAAATACCGCGCATTTGGCAATTGAATAGCTTGATAGGCATAATCAAATTCACTAAAACCGGTCAGAAAGACAATTTTGCATCTTGGCCAGTGGGTTTGGATTTCTAGACTCATGTCCAAACCACTCATTCCAGGCATACGAATGTCCGTAAGAACAATATCAATCCGGCTTCTTGACATCCATTTCAGAGCCTCTTTAGCAGAATACGCTTTATAAATATCGAGCATTTCTGGCTTGAATCGTTGCAATACTTCATATAATCCATCTGTTATAATTTCTTCATCATCCACAATTAAGAGTCTATACAATCGATCTCCTCCTCCGTCTTGATTCGTATAAGCACTTCAAGACCATTCAGCTTGCTTTTCGATAAAAACAAACCACTCCCTTCGCCAAACGTAAGTACAAGACGCCGATGAATATTGATCATTCCCGTTATTTCATAAGAGTCGGCTGTATGACTAAGATGTTCGCGTAGTGATTCAAGTTCCGAATCCGTAATTGCATTTCCGTTATCCTCAATGCGGATTACTATTTCATTTGGGTTCTTCTCAAAAGCAACATGAAGGATTCCGTCCTCTTCCATCTTCTCAAGGCTATGTTCGTAAGCATTTTCGATAATCGGTTGGACGATCAAGCGAGGTACCCGTATACATTCCATTTCCTTTGGCAACTCATCAAAAAAGACGGTAATACGCCTTGAAAATCGTAGATTTTGGATTTCAGTATACGTACGTGAATGCTTAATTTCTTCTGACAACGCTACAAAGTCTTCTCCATTTCGAGTAATAAAGCGGAAGTATTCGCCCAGCATATTCGTAAATTTTTCAATTCGATCTGCATCTCCCATTCTTGAGAGCGTATTTAAAATAAAAAAGCTGTTATATAGAAAATGGGGATTGATTTGAGATTGCAGCTGTTTCAGCTCTGCTTTTTGCATCATCATTTTTTGTTTAAAATCCTGATCAATGAGGGCTTGCAGTTTACTTAACATATGATTGAACCGAGTATATAAATAACCAAACTCATCTTTACGCTCATGTTCGATGTGGCTGTCTAAAGAGCCCCCTTCCATTCGTTTAAATCCTTGAATCAGTTTTAACAATGGTTGATGAATAATCCGGTACGAAAAATAGGAAAAAACGATGATAGCAAGAAAGGAAGTCATGATGAATACCCATGCCCATTTAGAAAACGTACTCAGCGGTCGCTTCACCGTTTCTTCAGGTATATACATAGCTACAGAGAGTCCTGTTGCATCTGAATACACTTTGTTCATTTGAAATGTTTTGTTATTTAGCTTCATTACAACAGCATCATTGCTTGACGGGGAGTTTCTTATAAAATCTTGAATGGCTAAATCTGCATCCTTATCCGTACTGAGCACGATCCCCGCTGATTCGGATAACAACAAAGAACCACTTTCCGGATATAGGTTCACTTGTTCCAAGGACTTTAGCAGTTTTTCGACATCAAGCTCAATTTGAACTGTGAAAAGTGGTTCTGCTCCTTTTCTTCCGCTTTCCTTTGATCCGTTAAGATATATGGAATTATTCCATTTGATCAATCGATGTTCACTTTCTTTAGCTCCAGAACGAAAGAAATAATATTGGATGAGATCAAAATCTTGAATGGCTTCTGCTGTAGATAACGTTTTGTTGATAGATGGAATATGAATATAAATATCTTTAATATAGGGACTGCTGTTCTGAACAGAGGTCATCCGTTGAAGTAATCTGCTTAATGCTGATCTTTTATCCGCGTTATCAATGAAATCCCATGTTACAGAAAGTGTATTAAGTCCACTATCTTCCACCATATCGAACAACTGAAGCTCAATCCATTCGACTTCCCGATCAAGTGTACCTAAGTAATAATTCAATTGTTTTACAGTAGCTCTTGATATATCTTCGCTTGCATTCTTGTAACTCCACTGATAGAGATACAAACCGAGCAAAATGATAGGAATGACAACAAAGAGGTACGTAAACACCAAACGTACAAATATAGAATTCCGTAGAGAAACAGCGGGAAATGTAAACAAATAAATGCCTCCGATACTGCGAGATGATAAATATTCGAATAAGAAGACATCTTACTGTTCAGAAAACCACTGATTAACTTCTTCTGTTATCTGATCACCGCCTAGTTTCTTCCACTGCTCGACAAAACGATCAAACTCTTCGATCGGCCTGCCGAGGATAATATCCCTATACACCTGAAGTTGAATTTCATTTAAAATGGATTGTTTCTCAATCATTGTTTCTGTTGGTATGCCTACAAAGCTTTCATACAATAATTGATTATTTTTTTCGTAACGATCAATAATGGCCATCGCCCCTTGTTCACCATAGGTCCGTTCCCAGCCCCAGCCAATCTCGATGTTACCGCTTCCAGAGAGATACATCACGATATTTTTCTGGATTGCTTTGGCTTCTTCGTTCAGTTTTGAATAGTCACCTGTAATGCGGGCTTCCTTCAATTGTTGAAAAGCTTCCATGTTTTTTCTTGCTGGATACGGTGTTATAGGAGATAGCTGCCAAACGGGATAAGGAGAACTATAGTATTTTTCATATTCTGCAGTATCGCCCCAATTCTTTTCCAAATGTAAGTTGAACATCTTAATAATCGCTTCCGGATGCTCGACCCCTTTTTTTACAGCGATAAAATGAGTAGTGTTGAACTTTAGCGGTACTTTTGGTGCTTCTCCGGAAACAGAAACAATAGGAAAGGCTCGCCAATCCGCATTCGAATCACTCTCACGGCTCTCTTGAACAAAAAAAGACCCCCACTGCTCTCCGAATAACATTCCAATTTTCCCTTTGGCTACTTGCTCTTTGACTTTAATCCCATTCTTCATGGCAAATTCACTGTCCAAATATCCATTACGAAACATATATTGCAGTGATAACAAAGCTGATTTTACCTCAGGCTGAATACCTCCGTACGTAAGCTTTCCTGAATCATCATGAATCCACATCATTGGAAAAGCATCATAACCTGCCATAAAGGAGGTTAGTCCCATAACGGGGTCCCACAAATACTGGGTTGCTCCAATCCCAAATGTGTCATTTTCTCCATTTTGATCAGGATCTTGTTCTGTAAACGCTTTCGAAACTGCGATCAGTTCATCCATCGTCTGTGGTGGTTCCAGGTTCAGTCTTTCAAGCCAATCGGTACGAATCCAAAGTACCTGAGCCGTCTCAATCGAAGAATTCGTTTCAGGAATACCCATCAGTTTTCTATCAATGGTGGCTGCTTCAAAAGGTCCTGATCCTTCTTGGTTCAAAATTTCTTTGGTGAGCGGGGTAGCATACGCATCAAATACCTTAGTCAAATCTTGAATATAACCAGCATTACTTAACAATCTTAGCTGCTCAGCATTCACCTGTACCACATCAGGAATATTACCTGACGATAGATCAACACTAAATTTTTGTGCGTATAAGTCACCTTTAGCGGTCCAATCATACTGAACTTGGATACCTAAAACTTCTTCGTAAAGTTGACTCCAGGTGTTATCGTTTAGTGATTGACCTGGCAAGCTTCCAATTAGTTCATCAAGCTGAGCACTCGTTTCTCTTACAAAAGAGACCTTGATGGGCGGATCGTACTTGCTTAGTCCCATCTCTTCATACTCATGTCTTGTCGTATTTTTGTCTACTAGAGGATCAAACTCATTGTTTACGTTGCTAGGACTGCAGGCATATAGTAACTGAAAACTAAGGAACACTGTAAGTGCAATATTCAATTTATCCATTACGCATATCCGCACGGACAGACCCCATTTCACTAGTTATATAGAAATGACGAGTTACATTATGATAATTATCAAGAACCGCTTTGTCATAGGCAAGATGCATTTTTCTATTTCGTTACCAACTCTTTACATTTTTCTATGATTATCGCATAGGTTATCTTTGTCTACAATGGACCTTTTTCTTTTATCAAAACATAAAAAACCGGAGGTCGGGCACTTCCTTTACAGAAGTCACTTTCTCTCCGGTTACATATACATTTTTTTAAACTCTTACTTCTTATTTACTGGAATAGTTATGGACTTATTATGTTTCTCGATATAATCAAATTCGTCTAGGAGGAGAAAATCCGGTTTGTCTGAAGTGTTGAAAGAATACGTCTGCTCCCATAAGATATTACCGTTTTTGAGATCCCATGGACGGGTTGTAGAAATGGAAGATACGGGAATGACTTTACCGCCGGCTTGAACGGATAAATTGTCCGTTTTCAGGAATACGAATTCTTTTCTAGCGATGATGACATCATAACCTGAATCTGTTTTGGTTACGCTACGAATCCATATTTTTTCACTGCCTAATCTAATAGATTGATCTGATGGTGAAGCAAGGGATATCGGTTCTTTTACTTTTTGTTTACCTGGAAAACTTACAAGTTCAAGTTCAATGGTTTCTACTTTGTCGGTAGGAAACACATCATATTCAAGAACAAATACAGGTTCGACCAGAACCCCCTTTTCGTTCACACTTTCTGAATGCATTCCCCATTGTTTTACTTCTGTTTCATTAACATAAAGCTTTGTTTCAGCTGGAAATCTAGGTGAACCTTCAATATCCAATTCATAGTGTCCCTTCACGATTGTTGAAGTTGGTGTAGCAGTGATGGAGTCATAGTGGACAGCACCCTGATCTACAGTAACAGATTTTGAAATCTTTTCTTTGATGATACTCTTTAGTGCCCTATTGGCTTCGTATTTAAAAGAGATTGAATAAGACACCTTTTCCCCATTATCCGGCCAATCTATAAATGTAACGGTTAGTGTTTTAGAGAACGGACTAACAGGCTCAAATTTATATACTCCTTCATAATGAGACTCGTCTGTGCTAAGAATTCCGCTCTCTCCCTGAAAGCCGGAATCAGTCAAGAAACCTTTAATACGATGTGCAAAGTAACGATATGTACCATTCTCCTTAAATACAGATCCCTCAGGTCGATCAATGCTGTAATACATTAAAAATGCGTTGTCATCTGCAATAACCCCGTCTATGGTAATAACTGTTCCATCATCTAACGTTGTGCTTTTATTGACCATTTGCCCATATCCACTCTCCGCTACTTCATTAAAGCTAAGAGAACCCAGCTCCATTTTATTAAGAAACATACCCCCGTAGTAAGCAAATGCAGAATAATGATAAGTTCCGAAAATCAGAAGGAGAGCAGCAGCGGATGAGGCAAACCATGTCATCGTTTTATTTCTTTTCTTATTCTTAACAGGAACATGTTCAAGTGTACTCCGAAGTCTACTCTCAAGTTCTGACGGAGCCTTTATCCTATGCGAGGTCTGTTTGTGTTTTTCTAATTGTTCCTCGATTATCGTCATCACGCTCACCTCCGATCATAAGTTTTAATTTCTTCATTCCAATGGAGATTCTTGATTTGGTTGTGCCAAGCGGAACACCGGTCATGTCCGCGATCGTCTGATAGGCAAGATCATGAACATAACGAAGCTCGATGGCTTCTCGCTGTGGACCATCTAAGTGAGATAGCAACACCTGCATGTCCATCTCCGACTCCATATCACGATAAGGAGAGTCATCGGTAAATACGGAATATGCTGATTCCTCATCGTCCTCAAGTGACAGGTAACGTTCCTTTTTACGTAGTAAAGTTTTGCAGCGATTGACGAGAATGGTCTTGCTCCAGCTGTAGAATACCTCTCCTGTATGCAGTTGTTCAATTTTTTCATAGAGTGTAACAATCATATCTTCCATTGCATCCATCGCATCATGCTCGTTTCCCATGTATGTATAGGCAAGACGATAATAAGCGTCCTGATCAGCTAGGATTAGTTGTAATAAAGCTTCTTTATTGCCTTTTTTGGCTTGTTTGACAAGACGACTTATTTTCATGTTCTCCCCCCTTTCATAGATAAGAGATTGCAAAAGCTATAAAAGTTCATTTTTCACAAAAATACTTTTAATATTCTTATTCGGTTGAAAATGAATCTCTCTGCTCATGTTGCATGGGTATGTAACGACAAGTTAAAAACCAGTCCCTCTGAAGATCGATAGGGACTGGTTCATTAAAAAACAGCTTTACATAAAACGACAATAGCATTGAATATATAGACTGTAATCGTGGTTCCTACAGTATTTAAAAATACAATCTTCCAGTTCATTTTTCTATCTTTCCCCATAAATTCTAGTATGAGAACAAAACAGAACATAGACAGGGCTACTCCGATAACCCCATATTCATTAACAATAAAAAAATCTCGGATAGTAAGCTCCGTCACACCTTTCAACACCTCTCGTTCACTTTTACATTATTATCCATATTAATCTATTGAACTCCTGCCGTCTATGTATTGCTTGTCATTTCTCCTTAGAAAATATATATTACTCATGCTTATTCCCCAAGTTCTATGTTAGCGCTTACATAATATTCTGTTATAATCGGGTTATGCGCAGAGGTGCACATCTGTGTATAACCCTCGTGGTACCGACACAAGGTCGGACCAACAACCTACACTAGAAAGGGTGGAATTAATTGAAAAAAGTTTTGGGTTTGTTTCTGTCTTTAGCTATGGTTTCCTTGTTTTATGTTGCTCAGCCCGTTCCGGTATCAGCCGCCTCGCCAATTGTAGTCAGCACAACGATTATTGTGCCCGAAGGTCAAACTTTTGATGGCAGCGGCCAAACTTACGTGGCTAATCCAAGTACCCTGGGAGATGGTGGACAGGGAGAGAATCAGAAACCGATCTTCAAACTTGAGAAAAATGCAACACTGAAGAATGTAATCATCGGTGCTCCCGGCGCTGACGGGGTACATTGTTATGGAAACGCTACGATATCTAATGTAACGTAGCAGGATGTAGGCGAAGATGCACTAACACTCAAAGCCTCAGGCACGGTCAATATTACAGGTGGCGGTGCATATAAAGCTTATGACAAAGTGTTCCAGGCCAATGCAGCGGGGACCATTAACATTAAGAACTTTAGAGCGGATGACATCGGTAAGCTGGCACGTCAGAACGGAGGAAGCTCTTATGCGGTGAATTTCACTCTGGACAGTTCCAACATTTCAAATGTAAAGGACTCCATCTTCCGTACGGACAGCAGCAGTGCCGCAAAAATCACCAACACGCGTTATCATAAAGTGCCTACTCTGTTTAAAGGTTTTGCCTCTGGTAAAACTACGCAATCAGGTAACACCCAATATTAATACGGCAGTCAAGCCAAATCACTCGTAATACTTCTTTCTGTTTACTACAATAAAAGATACTGAATCTATTCTTCTAATAACTTCCCAATTCTTGCATGTTTCAATGAAATAAAATAGCAAAGGCAGCCCTCGTTCGTGAGAGGGCTGCCTTCTTTAACGATTATTTTAGCTAATAGAGCAACAAATATGCTCAGTGTTATAGTAAATCAGGATCACTATTTCCACTGTTCGACTAACTGCTCCGCGTGATGAATCAGATTCAGCTTCGCCTTCTCGGTAACAGTGTCTTTGCCGCCCCGTTTAGTCAGTTGCGAGATGTACTTCTCAAGGAAGAACGAAGCCTGTTTCAGGTCTTTCTTGTCATAATGATGACGTGCCTGCTTGAGTGAATTGGTCGTCTGATTCACCACAGCACCACGGAGTTCTCCTTGTTCCACATATGTGCCATGATGCTGTTCAAGAACATTCAGTAATCCGGGAATGAACACATTTGGAATGTTTACTTGATTAAAATCGGTATCCGAGGCAAAGTAGTAACTGGTGTACACAGGCTGATTATAGCCTGTATTTTGGGTAGCTACTCCTGCACGGTACTGAGGATCATGCAAGAGCGTATGCAGCTTACGCTCTGTTACTTCCGTATTCGTATATATACGAATGGCACTGCTATCCACCGTGCGGACAAGCATTTCTTCCCGCCAATCTCCAAACACATCCGCTACAAGGGATGGCGTTCCCTTCGTGTGGTTATTCGTGCGTGTTCCTTCCGCAGTCAGTACAGTCCCTTTTTTCCAATCATCAATTGTCGGTGTATTTTCCAGCGCTCCGTTGATGATTTGAGTCGTCATATCCTTCGACCATTTGATATTCATGTTCGTACCCGGTATTTTGTCACTGATTTTTTCACCTTGAGCGGTATAAACGCCAACGGCCCAGGTTTCAAGCCCCGGATGATCTGGATCAATGTCACCAATCATACCACGTCCGGTATCTTTTCCAGTGTAACCGCCATAGATGACTTCTCCCGTCTTCGCATCTCTCAGTGCATAACCATAGGGGGCATACGGTCCACCTTCGTGCACCATGTATACTTCTAGCCCTCCCCGCGTTGGATCAATATTGGCAACATGCAGTGCATCACCGTGACCTAAGTTGGAAACAGCTCCAGGATTAGCACTTTCCGGAGGCATCACCGCGGAAGAATTAGACAACACAGACCCATCATGATCAATTGTCGTTGATCCATATACTATTTCCTGCTTGCCGTCTCCATCCACATCGGCTACGCTGAGGGAATGTGCTCCTTGGGTCGTAATTTGACCGTATTCAGGGTCCGTACCCGGTCTTCCATGTGGACCATCTCTGAACGGATTCGTCATCGGGGCCCAGCCGCTGTCTACATACCAATATTCATTTAGTTTCGTTCCATCCCAGTTATAAGAAACTAAGGTTGTTCGAGTATAGTAACCCCTTGCAAATACAGCATAAGGCTGCTGCCCATCCAGATACGCAACGCCGGATAAGAACCGATCCACCCTGTTTCCCGGCTCTATACGATTCATCGCATAGTCACCCCAGCGTAGTCCGTCATCGGTACGACCTGGTTTGTAACGGATTGTCTTCAATTCTTGTCCCGTTGCTCCCTCAAACACAGTCAAATATTCAGGGCCGGATAAAATAAAACCTTCGAACTCACGGAATTTATTCCGATTCGCATCCTTGGATGGAGCAAACACGTCCATGAAATAATCAGTCAACTGTTCCGCATCAGCACGAGATAGCGGATAATCATATTTCTTTTCGATACCGAAAACCTCTTCGAGGGTTTGCGGCCAGCTTCCATTTAGTACTTCCTCATAGTCATGCCAGTCCATAAACATGTCTACCATGTGCTCGTAATATCCTTCTCTGCTTACTCGATAATCATCTTCATTCGTATAACCTGCAGCTAGATCTTCGTCCAGCACAGTAATGTATTCTTCGGAAGTCTGCTCACCTTGCTTATTATAATGAAGGATTTTAGTTCCCGGTGCTGTTTTAAACATAAATTCTGCCTTGCCATCCCCATCAAAATCATAAACCAGGAACTGCGTATAATGCGCTCCAGAGCGAATATTAACGCCAAGGTCGATTCGGTAAAGCAATTCACCCGTAAGCGTATAGGCATCAACGTAGGTATTTCCGGTATATCCCACCTGAGAGACGTCTTTGGCATTGCTCGGGTCCCATTTCACAAAATACTCTAGTTGTCCGTCACCATCCACATCCCCTACGCTCATATCATTTGCAGAGTAACTATAAGCTTCACCGGCTGGCGTAATCCCATCAGCAGGCTTCTGAATAAGAAGATCATAATATCCATTATTCCAAGGCGTAACGGAGTTGCTCTGATCCACTTCTTTTCCATTAGACACTGCCGAGACATAATAAGAGGAACCTGCAACGCCTGCAGGGTCAAGAAAATTTGTGCTGTCTGTCACTTCACCTACAAATTTACCATCCCGGTACACATGAAAATCAGTGCCTGTCAGTCCTTTTTCACTGCTTCCCGATACCTCTTGAGCGAGCAATCTCCAACTCAAAAAGTTACCTTCTCCTGTCTTCACCGCA
Organism: Paenibacillus sp. Marseille-Q7038; assembly: GCF_965111595.1. Lineage (NCBI taxonomy): Bacteria > Bacillati > Bacillota > Bacilli > Caryophanales > Paenibacillaceae > Paenibacillus > Paenibacillus sp. Marseille-Q7038. The sequence continues at coordinate 1,748,008 of NZ_CBCOOM010000001.1, forward strand.
ATAAGTCCTCGGTCTAAATACTCCATCTGAATGCGATTCTCCATATTCTGATGCCCCTTTCCACTTGTATCCTGTGCGGCAAAAGCTGTTCCACCTGTACTTAACAGGACAACACTTATTCCTGTTGCAACTGCTTTTTTCCATCCCCGAAACTTTGGTTTGACTTGTGGCATGAAAGCACTCCTTCTATCGTTATAATGTTTTCGCTTACAAGGAAGTTTCTAGCAATCTTTCATTTCCCCCCTTTTCATTCATTTTCATATTAAAACAGATTATAAACTTGTCTTCTGCCTGTCGCCATTCACATTTCAGTGTTTCTTGTTCATATATCAGAGTTGTTATGTTCGGTATTTTGGCTCGTTCGCTCCATTTGTTTTGCTACGCAAAGCCAAAAGTCGCTCACAATCCAAAAACCTCACTCAGCAATCGGATATTTCTAAACTCACAAAGTTGTTTCGTTATCACTAGTTATTAAGGAAAAGTAATCATGTTTTCTTTGGTTCAGCACGGATGTATCAATATAGAATACATGTAGTTTCAAAAGATTGAACTTTCAAAACTGAATAACGAGTGAGTGTTCACTTTGCTTTTGCAAAGTGGTCCACCGACTTTCGTCGTACGTAGTTTTGAATGTTTCCACCCTCCGGAAATGATTCTCCATAGAAAGGCGTTGATCATTATGAAAGTTGTTTAAATAAAACGGTGGGAACTTCAAGCGCATATGGATACCTTGACATATACAAGCGAGAAGCGTAGTTTATTTTACTAGGGTCGTATCCCACCAAGAATTACCACTCTGTTGGTATCTTATACTTTATTACGTAATAAGGAGATTCATATGAAGACTACAGTAACTAAAACTACACTCACATTAAATGGTATGGATTATCTCTGCCGTACGGCAGGATTAGAACAAAACGGCGAACTGGTTATTTTCCTTCACGGATTTCCAGAAAGCTCGATTATATGGGAAAAAACAATGTCTACATTGGCCTCGCTAGGCTATCGCTGTTTAGCTCCTGATCAGAGAGGTTATTCAGACGGCGCCCGCCCAGACGGCTATGGAAATTATTCATTGAAAAAACTTGCCGCTGATGTCATTGGATTTGCAGACTTAATGGGTTGTTCAGGTAAATTCCACCTGGTTGGACATGATCTAGGAGCAGCCGTTGGTTGGAACGTTGTCACTCTATATCCTCAGCGGATACAGACGTGGACAGCTATGTCTGTACCTCATTGGCCTGCTTACAAATGGGCGCTGGAAAATGATCCGGTGCAGAAACAAAAAGGTTCATATGTAAATAAATTCATGGAGCCGAATGTTCCAGAAGCCATATTAGCTGCTAATGACTATGCGGTTTTACGACATTTATGGGAAGGCTTTGATCAAGAAACGTTAGAAGACTATATGCGGATTTTCTCGCAGCCAGCAGCCAGAACAGCGGTTATCAATTGGTATCGCGGCATCATGCAGGTCCAAGAACAGATTCCATATGGAGATATTGAAACTCCGACCGCTTTCATATGGGGAAACGAAGACTTGGCTCTTGCGCGTGCAGGAATAGAGAAAAGTCACACCTATATGAAAGGTTATTATGATTTCCATGAACTTAATGCCGGTCACTGGCTAACCCAATTTAATGAACCAGAGGTAACTGAAATTATCATTAGTCACATACAAAAGTTTCCAATAAAATTATAGAATTATTTACGAACATAGAGAATTCGATAATAAATGCAAAGAAAAGCAACCGACACCGGTAATAATCCAACGACCGGTTGCTTTTTTATGTCTTATCTTTGGGCTAGTTATTCGCTAGTGAACATAAAAACATATCAAGTAATCTGCTCTATCCTTACGGCAGTCGTCTTAAACCCAGGCATTTTGCAAAAAGGATCTAGCTCTGCTCGAGTGGCCCGGTTGACATTTTGCACACCACCCCAATGCATCGGTACAAACAAAGTGTCCTTTCGAATCTGGTCATTAAAACGACATCTTACCTGAAACGCCCCATAACGCGACGAAATCTTTACCCATTTCTGATCCTCGATCCTATAATGCCGCGCGGTTTCCGGATGAACTTCCACATAACTTTCTACTTGCCTTGATAAAAGTGTCCGACTGAACCTTGTCTGTACCCCAGTCAAATAATGGGATAGCACTCGGCCGTTCGTTAGCATGAGAGGGTAACTTGCTGTAACCCTTTCCTGCCGTACATCACTTTGCTGAAAAGTAAACACGGCTCTGCCGTCTGAATGAGCAAACCTCTCTTCAAAGATCCGACCTGAACCGGCATCATCTTCCGATCTACATGGCCAATAGATTCCTTCTTCCTTACGAAGCCGGTCATACGTAATACCATAATAATCGGCTATTCCTCCACGGCTAGCTAACCGAAGTTCATCAAAGATTTCCTCGCTAGAAGAGTAATCAAAATGCTCCCCTCGATCCAAAGCAATCGCCAACTCTCTTAAAATCTCCCAGTCCTGTTTACACTCTCCCGGCGGTGATACCGCAGCTTCACGAAGCAGTACTCTTCCTTCAAGATTCGTTAATGTGCCTGTGTTTTCAAAATACGAAGTTACCGGAAGCACGACATCTGCTAATTGTGCTGTTTCAGATAGGAACATATCCGCTACTACCAAGAAGGGAATGTTCTTCATCGCTTCTTCTACAAATACAGCATTCGGATTAGACACGATAGGATTCGATCCCATCACGAATAACGCCTCCATACTACCTTTATCAATAAGCTCCATCATTTCATAGGCAGAAACCCCTTTTCTCGGCAACTGATCGGGAGTCACTCCCCATACGGAAGCCACGTACGCTCGATCCTCATCATTCTCTATGGAACGATACCCGGGGAGTTGATCTGCCTTTTGCCCGTGTTCTCTTCCGCCTTGGCCATTGCCTTGACCTGTAACAGCTCCGTATCCACAACCTTCTCTGCCGATATTTCCCGTTGCCAGCAGTAAATTAATAAAATGTCTTACCGCCAGATGTCCATCTGTCTGCTGTTCCACACCTCTTGCTGTAAGCACCATGCCGGTCTTTGCTTTGCCGAACATTTGTGCCGCACGTCTAATCTTCTCTTCGTCTATCCCTGTCGTTTTTGCAATATCCTGAATGGATAACGAATCCAAATATGATGCTAATTCATCATAATCTCTGGTTCTTTTTTCAATAAAGTTCTTATCTATATGGCCTTGTTCTATCATCATTTTTAAAATTCCATCGGCTAGAAGTAAATCCGTTCCCGGATGTACCGCAAGGTGTAAGTCTGCGATAGTTGCAGTTGAGGTACGGCGCGGATCAATGACAATAATTTGAGCACCACTTGCCTGAGCTCTTGTAAAATATGGCATGAGTGTAGGCTGGCACTCTGCAATATTCGTACCTGCCAAAATAATGCACTCTGCGTGCTCAATATCAGCTAATGGAAAAGTCAGACCGCGATCCATACCGAAAACGGCTGCACCTGCCGAAGCTGCCGCTGACATGCAAAACCTGCCATTATAATCTATATATTTTGTTCTAAGGGCGCGAGCAAATTTGCCTAATAAATAGGCTGTCTCATTCGTTAAAGAACCGCCGCCATATACCCCAATCGCATCCGGTCCTGATTTCAACTGGATTGCTTGTATTCTTTTCCCTATATAATTGGTGGTTTCCTCCCAAGTTGCCCTAATGAACTCACCATCTTTTTTAATTAGAGGATACATGATTCTGCGGGTGCTCTCTGCATGCTGATGTGCATGTAAACCTTTGACACATATTCGCCCTTCTGAGGCCTTGTTATCCCAGCCTTTTACTTCTGTAACTTGATGACTGGTTGCCTCTCCATGTTCGCTGCTTCTACGTAGTTCTTGTCTCGGTTCGATCGTGACCGCTGCCTTGCATTGGACACTACAAAAGGGGCATTGAGTGATGACAGGACCTGTCATTTCGGTCATTACTGAAGTAACATCCCCTATTTCACTGCGTTTTGATGAACACTCTTCCTTTTTCATCCCTGCTCCCCCTTGTTATCTGATCCCGTTTTGATTAATTGATCCTCATTCGTCTTGATCATTTCTCTTGTAATTCCTGGCTGCTCCAATGCCCGCTCACGCAGGTTCATAATACCGATTCGTTCCGTCCACTCCCAAGTTTTTTCGTTAAACCAAGCTTCCTTTTTGTATAATCTCACACATGCCGTTGCAATCTGAATTGCTTCTTCTTTTGTATAAGATAAGCACACAAGTTGCCCTTGTTTTACCGGATGATCAGCGTGACCCCCAATAAAAATTTCATAGCCGGCAGGACAGGCTTGAATCGCAATATCATAAAGCAGTATTCCGAATATGGAATCCATCTTTTCAGTTGCAGCGGCTTGGATGGAGTGGGGAAGAATCTGTTCTTCACACCACTCTAAGTATGTAGTAAAATCACGAAGCCGAGGGGATACTGCGGCAGGTTGCTCCTTCTGAGAAGTTTTTATATAAAATGTGATTGCTGCGTTACAGGTTGCACAACCATTCTCATTTTCTAATTCAAGTAACTTTCGAATATCGCAAGGGGTGGTCGTTTCAAGTGATACTTCTCGTGCTTCTTCTAGGGATCCTATATACCGTTTCAATTCTTCGTGTCCTATTGACACGCATGGACAAACGCTTATAGCAGTTTTTTCTTGATTCATCATTCCACTGTTTTCAGCGTCACCCGACAGAGCTACCTTTACTAGTGCTTCTACCATAGGACGGCAACCTCCACATGATCCGGAAGCCTTTGTTTTCTGCTTCACCTGATCAACTGTTGTAAGTCCATCAGTATGCACCGATTTCATAATCGCCAATTTGGAGACCTGGTTGCATGCACACACCATGTCACTAGGCGGCATCGCTTGCACTAGAGCTTCCATTTTATTCTCCGACCTTGGAGTAACAGTTAGTTTAATAAGCTCCTCCGTACTTGCCTGACGGCTTATATACTCAAGCAAGACAGGAGAGTCTGTGGTATCCCCATATAATATGGCTCCTTTCATTCGTCCATCTCGCATCGTTACTTTCTTATATTTATTATTCAGTCGATCATACTCCTGTAGGGCAATTGGGATATCAGACCCGACTTCACCGACCGAAAACACATTCACACCTGATACTTTTAATTTGGAGTAAGGAATGGAGCCTCTGTACGGCTCCGTCCTTTGCTCACATAATGTTCTAGCGAGAATTCTGGCTTGTTCATAAAGAGGCGCGACTAGACCATAACAAATTCCCTGATGCTCTGCACATTCGCCTACTGCATAGACATCTACATCGCTTGTTTGTAAATAATCATTTACGATGATGCCTCGGCCTATTTCTAGTCCGCTATTCTTCGCCAGTTCAACATTAGGTCTAATCCCTACAGCAAAAACAATCAAATCTGCGTCAAGTTTACTTCCATTAGCCAATCGAATTCCTTTTGCTCTATTGCTGCCCACGATTTGTACGGTTCGTTGCCCTAGTCTGAATTTCATACCTTGTGCTTCAAGTTCCAATTGAAGCAACTCCGCGGACATGGAATCCAATTGACGATTCATCAAAAAAGCTGCATTATGAATGACCTCCGTTTCCATTCCAAGATGAAGCAGTCCTCTTGCAGCTTCCAGACCTAGAAGTCCACCTCCAATGACAATCGCTTTTTTATATTTTTTTGCGTACTCCATCATGATCATACAGTCATCCATGCTTCGAAAAGTAATTACTCCTTCCTGATCTGCACCCGGAATCGGGGGAATGAATGCTGATGAACCCGTAGCGATCAAAAGTACGTCGTAATGAAGTTTCCTTCCGGACTCCGTTTCAATCATTTTTTCCTTACGTCTGATTTGGGTCACTCGCTCTCCTGCGTATAGATAAATTCCATTCTCTTCATACCAAGCCCAATCATGAAGGATGATATCCTCAAATGAGGTTCCTCCTTGAAGTACCTTCGATAGTTCGATACGGTTATAGCTCGGTCTAGGCTCAGCACCGAGCACCGAAATCACAAAACGATCTTTATTGATCTTCAGGATTTCCTCTATACATTTCATTCCTGCCATACCGTTACCGATGACGACTAATTGTTTTTTCACTGGATTAGCCCCCTATTTATCCATCTCATCGAAGTCATGCCTACCTATAGGAATCAAGTATAAAAGAACAAAAAAGCCCCTTTTCCATAGAAAAGGGGCTACGTTGCCTCTCAAAACAGCACGTCGTTGTGCTGAACTTGTATAAAAAACGGAACTGATAAGAAAAGAATATAACACGATGATATCAGTGTCAATATTTTTAACATCGTTTATGTATTATTTTGATTTTTCACAAATTTGCGTTAAGTATATTGACATCCAAGAATACTGTTTCTATAATCCAGTGTAAGTCATTCAAATTAAATACATCGTTGATTCACAAAGAAGTGAATCATATTTACACGGCAATGAAGCCGCAATTTCGTTCCTTTATTACAGGACGAATTGCGGCTTTTTGGTTTTTTAAATGAAAATAAAAGGAGAGAATCATGATGAAGACAAAAAGTTTTTGGGAAAGCGGGCATAAGCCTACACTCCTCGGCTCATTTTTATATTTTGATATCAGTTTTATGATCTGGGGTTTAATCGGTCCCCTAAGCGTTATCATTGCATCTGACTATCCGATGGATGCCGTACAAAAAGCAAATCTTGTTGCACTCCCGATTCTCAGCGGCTCTATTTTAAGACTTGTCTTTGGTTATTTATCGGACCATATCGGTCCCAAACTTACAGCTCAGATCGGCATGACGCTTACTTTTGTCCCCCTGCTGCTGGGCTGGCAGTGGGTTACTTCACTAGATCAACTGTACATCGTTGCCTTATTGCTCGGTATAGCCGGCGCCTCTTTCGCCGCTGCCCTGCCTCTCGCTAGTCAGTGGTATCCAAAAGAACATCAAGGACTGGCCATGGGAATTGCGGGTGCGGGAAATAGCGGAACCGTACTTGCCACCCTTTTTGCAAACCGACTGGCTACGCATTTTGGAAGCTGGGAGGTCGTGTTTGGGATTGCCATGATCCCCATTATGATTGTATTTATTCTTTTCACGATTTTTGCCAAAAACAGCCCCCATCGCCCAGCACCTAAAACCTTATCGCAGTACGCAACAGTACTTCGTCAAAAAGACACCCTCATTCTTTGTTTGTTCTATTGCGTAACCTTCGGAGGATTCGTGGGTTTATCCAATTATTTAACGATCTTCTTTAATACACAGTACGGTCTGTCCGCTGTAAGAGCAGCAGATATTGCTACCTTCTGCATTATTGCAGGCAGCTTCTTCAGACCTGTAGGAGGATTTCTATCCGATCGATTTGGCGGGACTCGTATTCTTACGATTCTTTATGCGGGTGCAGGGATCATGTTGGCAGCAGTCTCCTTTTTACCACCGCTTCCGGTCGTTATTGCACTTTTGTTTGTCGGCATGATGTGTCTTGGGGCCGGTAACGGTTCGGTCTTCCAACTTGTTCCCTTACGATTCGGATCAGAGATTGGACTAATGACAGGTATTGTCGGTGCAGCCGGGGGACTTGGGGGATATGCCTTGCCCCTCTTACTCGGTAACCTATATAAATCACTTGGATCCTATACAGCAGGATTTCTCATCCTTAGTGTTATCGCTGTGCTATCCTCTATCCTTGTCTTTACAATGAGTTTGCAGTGGAGAAGAACGTGGCTGAAAAACCAGTTAAAAACAAAACTCGACAATGGCACGGCCTTAACTACTACTGGAGAAATGAAAATATAACCATACAAAATGACAAAAGGGCAGAAGATCTTGATCAAGGTCTTCTGCCTTTTGTATGTTCCCTTTATTATTCCTCTAATCTATAGCCCTGTTTAGTACATCGCTCCATAAAAGAAACCCGTGATCATCATCACGGGCTTTCTTCGATAATATATAGTCATCCTATCTACTTCCTCACACCTGATTCATCATATTGTTACATATACAATACCACTCGGAGGGTCAACTTCCACAAGATAAGTTGAGACTTCCCCATCGTCAGGGGCTTGAACCTTGCCACTGGTTAGATGAATTTTCCAGTCATGGAGGGGGCAATGCACCATTTTTCCGCATACCATGCCCTCTGACAATTTGCCCCCCTTATGTGGACAGCGATTCTCCAGTGCTTTGATGGTTCCATCGCTGAGTCTAAATAAGGCAATTTCCGTATTTTCGATCGTTACAACCCTTGTTCCCAGCGTGTCGATATCGGACTCATGTGCTACTAAATATCTTTGACTCATGTCATCCCCTCCTTCTTCATGCGTTAACTCAAACATGATTCAGTGACTCAAAATTTTTCCTGAGTTCCTTATTTTCCGCAATCTCCTTCCAAGGATCTACCGTATGCTCAAGGGTCTCTTTCAGTCGAGCGACAAGCTCCGATCTATACACTGAATCTGCTAGAGCATCCTTAGTGGCAACAATCCCTACACGATCCAGCCAGTGAGAGGTTCGCTCACTCCAGCTCGCTTGTTCTCGGTAATATTGAATAAAGGCTCCCGCCCACTCTAGCACTTCATCCTCTGTCTTCACCGTACAGAGCAGCTCTCCTGCTCGTACCTTGATCCCTCCGTTACCTCCAACATAAAGTTCCCAAGCCCCATCAATGGCTACTACGCCAAAATCCTTGATAATGGACTCTGCACAGTTTCTTGGGCAGCCTGATACTGCCATTTTTACTTTATGAGGCGTATTCAGTCTTTCAAATGCTTTTTCAAGACGTATCCCTAAAGCAATGGCATCCTGTGTTCCAAATCTACAGAACGTAGATCCTACACACGTTTTTACTGTACGGAGTGTTTTACCATAGGCATGCCCAGAGGGCATAGCAAGATCTTCCCACATGCTTGGCAAATCTTCCTTCTTCACACCTAGTAAATCCAGACGCTGCCCACCTGTAAACTTCACCATGGGTACATCATACTTCTCTGCTACTTCCGCAATTTTCTTGAGTTCACTTGGTGAGGTGACCCCGCCGTAAATACGTGGTACTACAGAGAAAGTGCCATCCTTCTGGATGTTCGCATGATATCGTTCGTTCGTAAATCTCGATTCTTTCTCATCCACGTATTCTCCTGGCCAGAGCATACCAAGATAGTAATTAAGAGCAGGCCTGCATTTCGTGCAGCCTTCTGGCTCATTCCATTCCATCACATACATAACTTCCTTCACCGTCTTAAGCCCCATTTCCTTTATGCCATTAATGATCTCCTCTCGGTCAAGTGAGGTACATGAGCAGATCCCTTCTTTTAATTTTATCGTGGCTTCTTCTCCTGCATAAGCAGTAATTAGCTGCTCTACAATCGGTTTACAACCTCCGCAAGACCCCGAAGCTTTGGTGCAGTTTTTCACTTCCGCTACACTGTGACAACCTTGCTCAATCGCATCTAGAATGATCTTTTTTGTCACACCATTGCATCCGCAGACAATTTCATCCTCACTCATCTCGAGTATTTTAGTGCCTCCGGAAGAGCCATTCGTCTTCATACCAAGCAAAAGTTCTTTTTCCCGTCCTGAGACCGATTCCGCGCTTCGAATAATCGAGAATAAAGACGGACCGTCATTGGTATCGCCGAAAAGCACAGCTCCGACCAGCCGATCTCCGCGAAGAACAATCTTTTTATATATGCCATCCACTTCATCCTGATATCGAATGGAATGTGTATCTTCTGCATCCAAAAAATCACCTGCTGAAAATACGTCAACTCCAGAAATCTTCAGTTTAGTAGAGGTTACTGAACCACGATATCCTTCATGTTCTAATCCTGATAAATGCTTAGCAAGAACACTGCCTTGCTCATAGAGCGGAGCGACCAGGCCATAGGTTATACCATTATGCTCAGCACATTCTCCAACGGCATATACATCTTTTATGCTCGTCTCCATATTGTCATTTACGATAATACCCCTTTTTGTTACCACTCCTGCTTCCTTTGCGAGTAAAATGTTCGGTAATATTCCTACGGCCATGACAACCAGATCGGCTTCAAGCTTCTCACCATCACTAAATCTGATCCCCTTTACACGTTTCCTTCCCGTCACCTCTGATGTATGTTTGTTTACTAGAAATTTCATTCCTTGCTGTTCTAGCTCTTTACGAAGCATCCTTGATGCAGGTACGTCGATTTGCCGATTCATTAAATACTCACTATTATGAATAACTGTAACTTCCATGCCCAGATTCAGAAGTCCACGAGCTGCCTCAAGGCCCAAAAGTCCACCGCCAATCACCGCAGCCTTTTTATATTCTTGAGACGATTTGAGCATCATTTCGCAATCCCTTATATCCCTGAAGCCGATAACCCCTTTCTTATTCGCACCTGGCAAAGGGAGGATAAATGCATTCGATCCGGTCGCAAAGATCAATTGGTCATAAGACTCTATGATTCCAGAAGAAGATGTGACTGTTTTCTTCAGCGTATTTATTTCCGTTACAGGATCACCCGTATAAAGGCGAATCTGATTTTCTTCATACCAAGCATAGTCATTCAGAATTATGTCATCTACCGAAGTACCACCAGCAAGTACCGAAGATAACAGGATACGATTGTAATTTGGATGAGCTTCTTCTCCGAACACCGTAATTTCGTATTTATCTGGTGCAAGCTTAAGCAAATGTTCCAAGGTACGTATTCCGGCCATTCCGTTCCCTATAAGTACAAGCTTGTTACGACGATTCATAAAATGCCACACCCTTTCTAAACCTCTATTTAATAAAAAAAGCCTGCCACGCTATAGGAGAACATATTTGTTCCCTAACTATTAAGCGAGGACAGGCTTCATTGCCATACCTAGACGAATACGCCATTGTATTCGCGGACGTTTATGAAATTGATGTTATAACTATAAATCGGCTCCAAACTTATGTCAATATACATGACGCAATTATCTTAATCACACCTATATTTATTCCTTTAAATAATTTCAAGTGAGGTTATCTAACAAATTTAAGTTGATTTTTGGAAATAAACAGGAGAAAATGAACAGAAAGATCTAACGAACGAAAATTCCGATATTTAGACATTCAGGGGGGCCGATCCTTCTATGCGTTCTTTGTTACTTGTAGAAACCAATGACCAAGGTATGGAGATGTCACATGAGCTTCTAAGTCCAGAAAAGTTGCTTACATCTAGTGGATATCTTGTTCATGTTGTGAGTAATGAAGTCGAGATCCATACATTTCTTCCCAAGACGGACGCTGTCATCCTACATTTGCCGGTTGGTGATATTAGGCTGTGGACGGAGAAGCTTATCCAACTCAAGTCCCTTCCCATTCTATGGTGGTGCAGTCCAGATGCAGCGGAATCCTCTATAACTTCCTGTGAAGTTGATGTACCTATCGATGGGGTTCTGACTCCTTCCATGAAAGAATACGAACTGGATTGGGCACTTCACTTCAGTGAAAAACGTTATTTTGAACGACAGGAATGGGCTAGTGAACGCAAACAGTTGCTTACTCGAATTGAAGATCGTAAATGGATTGATATGGCAAAAGGGATACTCACTGAAATTAACAAAATTAGTGAATCTGATGCTTATGATCTACTACGTAAAAAGGCAATGAATGAACGAATGCGAATTGTGGATGTCGCGATTTCTATCGTAAAAGCACATCAAATGCTGAAACTGTAAGTTTCGAAGGGGGTATCCGCATGAACATGATTCATTACTTAAAAGAAGTCGGCAGAGGTAAAAGAGGATCACGTGATCTCACTTACGAGGAGGCAGCTGTATGTGCAGAACTGATCTTGTCTGGCATCTCTACTCCTGCACAGACCGGAGCCTTTCTGGCCTCAGAAAGATTAAAGTTAGAAAGCGCCGAAGAACTGAAAGCATTCGTTGATGTATGTCGAAAAAATGCGGACCGTTCATACCAACACGCAGGTATTGATTTTGCTGGGCCGTACGATGGGCGAAATCAATCTTTTTACGCTTCGCTCGCAACCGCATTTGTAGTTGCAGCCGCAGGTGTCAAGGTTACAATACACGGATCTGATCCGATTCCTCCCAAATGGGGGGTAACCTACTCCCTTCTATTCAAGTCTCTTGGTATAGACACAACCATGATTCCAGCAAAGAACATGATTTATGCCGCAGAAGAAAGTGGCGTGCGTTTTGCAGTTGCTGAAAGATATGGAGGCAACCTCAACAAAATCCGTCTCCTTCGAGAAGAAATTGGACTGAGGTCCATTTTTAACACAGCAGAGAAGCTGATAGACTATAGCCACTCCCCTTATCTTGTTCTCGGTATTTTTCATAACACGGTATTAAAAAAAACAGCAAATGTACTGACCGACTTAAACTATCGACGTGCGATGATTATACAGGGATCAGAAGGCTCCGAAGATTTGCATATCCATAGACCTACCAGAACCTACCTTATTGATCAAGGAGAATCGACTCTTCAGGTTCTTGATCCTGAAATGTATGGAATCGATTCTTATGTGCCTGAAGTGGAATGGACTGCAGACAAACAGGCTGAAGTGACACTGGATGTTCTTCAAGGAAATGGCTTAATGCCATTCACAAACCAGGTCCTCTTTAATTCGGGAGTAAGACTGTATGTAGCAGAACATACCAATTCCATAGAAGAGGGGATTTATATAAGCAAATCACTTCTAGAAAGCGGAGCAGCGTGGCGAACTTATCAGCTGTTCTGCTCGTGTATGACAACCTCTATAGAACCAAAAGGAGCCCTAATTGAATAAAAGAACGCAAAATAAGTAAGCCCTTATTCAATGGAATAAGGGCTTTTTTTTGTACTTAAAAGTCTTACAATCAGATCCTTGATCCTTGAGGAGACCTATTATTCCAAAGCGAACCAAAGTAAAATCCTTTATAAAGTATCCTAACAATTTGAGAAAGAATTTTAGGAAATAAATAAAGACAATAAAGAGCGAATAATGTTTTTTTCATCTCTCCTCTTTTTATTGTTAGTTTAACTAATTGTTATTATCTTTTTAAAAGAATCCCCTACTTGTCTCATTAGGTCCTATTGCTCAAAAATCAGTTTTTCCCCGGCTTCAAGTTTAAGCTCATAGTTGCCATCCATAGCAGCACCCAAGGCGGTGTCATATCTACTATGCACCTTACAAGCAGTGATCCAGTCCGGCAGCTGAAGCTTCGTGGTGATTTGGCGATTTGCAATTAGTTCTGCTCGAAATGATCCTGCTGTCCGGTCCCATGTAAGGGATAGGCTGCCTCCCGGTATACACCAGCCATGGATAGACCCCCTGAACCACCGCGCTGGCAATGCTGGTAACAGCTTGATCCATTGCGGTGATACATAGAGCAACATCTCCTGAACCGCATTAATCCACCCTAGATTGGCATCGAGCTGAACGGGTGCTGCGGGCATGGACATACATACCCCCATATTGCGCCAGTCGTTATGAAGGGTAAAACCGTTATTCAACACACAAGAGCGTGCCAGAATATCCAGACATTCTAGGGCACGATCACCATCGCCAAGCCTAGCATATATGGAGGACATATGGGCAAGTGACCAGCCGCTTTGTGCTCCAATTTTTCGCTGATGCACCGCTGTCTCAAAGGCCTCAAACAGTTCTGGCTGCTCCTCCCGATTGACTTCCTGTCCAGGAAAAACAGGATACAGATGCGAAAGATGACGATGATATTGCCGATCTTCAAATGCGGGATGCAGCCACTCTTTCACTGCCCCGTCCCTATTAAGAATATAGGGGGGCAAACGTTCCAGCATGGCTTCCCACCCCGGAATCTCATCGGTATGTATACCTGCGATCCGGCTGGCTTCAATGACATTCTGTAATAATTCCTTAATGATGGCTATATCCATTGTGGCATTGATTGCAGTAGGCATCGGATGGGCGAGTTGCTGCCCATCCTGTGGCATAAAGTTTTCCGGCGTGTTCTCCGGGGAGACGGAAGGATATATGATATATTGCCCGTCTGCATCCAGCACTAGAAAATCTTCATAGAACTGCAGTGCTTCCCTCATAAAGGGCAGAGCCTCTTCAAGTAGAAACTCCATATCGGCCGTATACCGATAATGCTCATAATAATGCCGAGCGAGCCAGCCCGCCCCCCCGGTCCAGTTCATGATAACAGGGACAATCTGATTTGGGACACCCATGCCGGGTGTAGTTCCAGCAGGAATATATATGCCTCTGCAGCCATAGAGCTTGGTTGCGTTATTTCGGAAATCCTCCATCAAACCATTGTAATATCGGAACAAGGACAGATTCAGGTGAGACAACCCTCCAACAGCAGTGTGCCAATACATCATCTGCACATTCTCATTGGCCATGTTATGCCCCCAGATCAGCCGGTAATCCCCTCCCCATAGACCGTATAGTCCAAAAGGTGATTTGCTATGTTCCGAGGTTCCGCTAATAAACAAATACCGGCCGTAAGCCCATAACTTGCGAACTAGCCCCATGGGAGCCTCCCCTTCATAGGCTTCCATGAGTAGCTCTTCATTACTAAGACGGTCACCAGCCGCATCATCAAGTTCAAGCTCAGCGGAGCGAAAAAGCGGCTGATGCAGCTCCGTATGCTTTGCCAATAACTCACCGTAACTTGTGCTAAACAACGCCAGTTCCTGTTTTAATCGTGCCCATTCCTGCTCACGTTTTCCTGAGCAAAACATTTTGACAAGAATAAGTAACTTGCCCGACATTTCAAACTGAAGCTTACTGTCATTGAGTTTATCTTGTTTATCTCTTTGGGCATCATCTGAATTTATATCTATGTTTCCTAAGGAGCTTGAGTAGTTTCTGTCAGCCGGTATCTGTTCCTGAACTGGCTCTTCAGCCACTCTGATCAGGCGGAGTACTGCACCAAAATCTTGTCCGTCTTCATTTTTGCCCCCATAAAACAGGTAATCGTCATCCACTTGGACTGTTATTGACGATTTTAATGCCATGAACTCCTCATCTTCCCGCACACGATCACCTGGATGAAATTGTAGAGCAATTGTTCCTGTAAGCAATAGCTTACTTGCAGCTGATATTCCCGTTTCCTGGTCCGCGTTTGTCTCCTTCAGCTCCTGGCCTTTCAGCTCATAGACGACACAATCATCTGCACGAGAGACGAAAAGGCTTCTTGAATAGCACCGGTTTTTCTCCTCCCAGCGCACATGTACCTCGCCGGTGTCCATATCCAGTTCCCTTCGGTAATTACGAAAAGCGTTGTCACAGGTCATTGACACCGTCAATGCTGCCAGCGGAAAACGGGAAGAAAGCTTGGAAGCATATCCCTTTTCCTGCAGAGTTCGGGTCAGATGCCAGCTTGCCTCTAGATATCGTTCCTCCTCCATCATGAGCCGTGTCTCGGACAATGTATAACTAACATCAGGTAGCTCATCCTTCCGTCCCCAATGCCATAATTCACTGTGCTGCAACAGTACCGTTTCTTCCTGTATGCCGCCTTGGACAGAGGCGCCAATCTTGCCGTTACCGGAAGGAAGTGCCTCACGCCACATCCCCTGCCACCAAGAAGCCGGGTATCTTAACCGTAGCCTGTTTTTGTCCGGCCTTATGTCTGATTGTCCGTTCCTTTCCTTCATGCTTCGAATCCTGCTAGCTTCTCCATTTCAATGCTGGCTAGCAGGAAAGGAGCGACACCCATTTGAACATCGCTTACGATTTGTTCGCTGATGTAATAGGCATATGAACCGTCGCGATATTTCTTGCCGCCTAATCCAGCACCATGACAAATACGGTGCAGGTGCACTCCTTTTTCGTCCTCTGTGACCAATTTCTTCAAAATACCCGCATATGCATTTTCTACGATTCTAGGGTCCACTTCTGCTAAATAATGTAGCCGTTGTCCTTTAGCAAGCGCATAAGTCAACATACACGAAGCAGAAGCCTCTAGATAGTTGCCTTCCCTGCCATTCTGGTCCATTACTTGGTACCACAGCCCGCTCTCCTGATCTTGGGCATGCGCAATCGCTTGAGCCATCCGTTCAAAGATTCCCATGATCTGACCTCGCTGTGGGTGATCGATTGGAAAATGCTCTAGTGCATCCACCACCGCCATTGCATACCAACCCATGGCGCGGCCCCAGACATGAAAGGATTGGCCAGTATCCTTATCGCACCACCGCTGTTCCCTACTCTCATCCCAGGCATGATACAGCAGACCGGTTCGGGGATCGCGAGTCTTCCTTTCGATCAGCAGAATCTGCCGAGCCACTTCATCGAAGCTATCCTGATGATCAAAGGTACTAGCGTATTCCGCCAGAAACGGCGAGGACATATATATTCCGTCCAGCCACATTTGGAACGGATAGATCTTCTTATGCCAGAACCCACCTTCACTTGTACGCGGTTGTCCTTTCAACTGAGCAACCAGTTGCAGAATTGCTTGATAATATTTTTCTTCGCCGGATCGTTTCCACTGGGTGAAGAGGTTTTTACCTTCATTAATCATATCCAAATTGTAATCCTCGAGCCGGTAGGTCCGTATGGTACCATCGCTCTCTATCAGATCATCCATGTGACGGTGAACAAGCTCAGCGTATTTCGGTTCCTCGTTCCATTCGGCTGCACGTTCTAAAGCCATCAGCGTCATCCCGCCTACGTACCCCCACTTTCCTGCAAGCTTCGGATGATCACCGTCCTTACATTCAGAGAGCAGAGTATCTGCAATTTTGACGGACATTCTGCGCATCTGTGAAGTCACCTCTACCAAAGTTTGGGCCATGCAAAATCCCTCCTTTTACTAAGCAAAACCGTATACAGAATTATTTTGAGCTTTCAACCATAGGCAACGTAGATGTATCTTGCGGAAGATCAATGAGATAGACATTGGCGTACCCCGTACGGTCACTTGTAAAAACCATCTGCTCCCCGGAGCCGATAAACCGGGGATGAGCATGCACTTTTTGCGAATGAAAGCTGCAACGCAGCTCACACAGAATCCGTGGAACATCAAATTGTCCATCCGCCATCCTACGCCAAAGGTTCAGGGTCTTTACATTTCCCTTACCGTCAGCCACTGCCTGAGATAATCCGTCTGCATGGGCGTGCCAGGTATCAAAATGAAACTCGGTTTCTTCCAGATCTGAATTATCGTAATTGATAGCTCCGAAGAAATTAGTTCCGTCAGGACGAAAGCCATGATAACCGATCCGATCTCCTTCTGGGAAAAAGAACTCATGCCCCACCATTTCTCCCGGAGCAAACCGTTCACGGATTTTCCAAACCTTACCCGTCTTAAGGTTCAGGCCCCAGATCCGGTGATCCACGAGATGCCAGGGACCTTCATGACAGAAGGTCATTAACCATGGCATAGTAGGCGATGCATTAACATGTGTAATGAAGCAATCGGACTGGTATACCTCTTTCGTCAGGCCTGAGACTAGATCAATGGAAATTATAATGCTAGAAGGTGCGGCCTCCATCAGCTCGCGATGACCGACATATCCGTTGCCAAGATCTAAATCTAGTCGGTGAGACAGGTCTTCTTGGATACAAGTCAGAACGGACAGACCGTCTGCTGTGCAGCTGAGATTGCCTATGTTGTAATCGTCAGGGCATTCATACAGCAGTTGCTCCTCAAGTGAGTTCAGGTCTAGAGAAATCACAGCTTTTCCGCGTCTAAGATACGCATGAGTACCCTCTGGATGAAGACAAGCCTCGAGCTGGTCATTATTCTTATAATCTGTAAGCTGCGTAATTTGGCCATTATCCATCAGTACCGAGAACAGATTCGTCGAGTTGCCACGATCCGAGAAGAACAGCAACCGTTTTCCCTTGTCATACCAGCCGTTTTCGGTAAAATACAAATGGTGGCTATGTGCCTTATAATCCGTCAATTGCCGGATGGGCAAACCAGTGATCCGGTCATAATAAATTTTCCATTCTGCAGGAGTAACAGTCCCTTTCACCATGTTGAATTGCTCCTTTCCAAATTGAGTGGCTTATTAATCAGAGCAGGGGCTTAAGTCCTTCCCACTCCACCGACCAGCTTCCGTTCTGCGGAAATCCCGGGTTCTCTTGTTCCTCTTCCCCAGCCCAACCGGCTACCATCATCGCTACTGCCGTTAGAAGACCGCCGTTCCCCGGTAAATACGCCCATAGACCAGGTCTTTGATAGTTGTGACCATTTGGCAAATACGTGTTTTTCGTAGCGTCCATCAGCAAAAAATCCACCGCCATCTCTGGCTCACCCAGTCTAGCCGCTGTCATGGCACACATGGGAAAGTCCCACCCCCAGGCGGATTCCCAGTCCCAGCAATCTTTGACCTTAAGCAGTGTATTCCTCATAATCTCTTTATCGATCAGCGATCCTGGCAGCAGTCCAAACGCTCCAACCATCGAAGGATGGTCATGGTTCTTAACGGTAAACGTGTCTGGGCAATTTTCGTGAGCCAGATAGACTCCATTCTCCTGCCGGGGTCTTGCCATTTGTGATGCTACCCTCGCCCAGGCTGGATTAGCTGGATGATCCAGTCGCTCTGCCCACCGAACGGCAATCTCAAGCCCGTATTTCCAGTACTCCAGTTCATATGGCGGATTCAGGCTGTCACTCATTGCATGATTCTCCTGCGCAGGGATCAGCGGCGGACCTAGCACATAGGCTTTTCTTTCCATATCCCAATAAGCGTAGGACACCATAAAATCAGCCGCTTCAAATACAATATCTCTATAATGTTCCAACACGGATCGCTCATGCCCTGCTACATAACACATTTCGGCCAATGCCATTGGATGCGGCTGTTGCCAGATCAAGCCTGGGGCTACCGGTGACGGGGTTTGCCGTCCATTATAGCCAACCATTTTAGGCCAGCGCGCTCCCTCATAGCCTTGGGAACGGGCAAGTTCACGAGCTTCTGGCAGGATGCTTAGATACCAGTTCATACTGCGTCGCAGCAAGTCGGTACGGTTCCAGAGCGGGAAATGCGCTGCATGCCACCAGTGCATCTCCAAATGCACTTTTCCAAACCAGCTGTTGTACATATACCCTGTTTCCTGCGGAGGCATGGAGCCTCCACTGTGCACAGCGCATAGGAACTGGGAAAGTACAACCCTTCGCTCGAGCTCAGCAGCTCGGGGATCTCTACTTCCGGAAAAGTCTAAAGCTCCCCCGCTGTTCCAAAATCTCTCCCAGTAGATTTCGCTTGTGTTTAGAACTGTATCAGCAGGGTGGGCCTTCGGTTCTTGCGCAGCAAACGCTACACTGCAGGACCAACTTTCAGAGTCATGGACCGCTTCCGGTATTAACGTGAATTCATGAGGACCCGTTTGCTTAAGACGACCCGCATCCCAGATCCATTTCACTGTATATTCATCTTCATCCAGTACACGTTTAATAGAAGTTGAGTCTGGGTTGACCGCAGTCAGCTCTGTAAGGTGTCTACTTTCCTGGTTCCAGTCAGGGAATACTGATTTGGACCAATTTCGATGAGTCATATCAGGTGAAGGGAAAACAAGGAAAATTTGCAGACGTCCCTCACGGATTAATTCGGAGTGCACACGAATGGATATGCAATCTTGCTCCGGGTCACAGGCTGTCTCCACCCGAACCTCGGTTCCCTGTACGGTGAATATACTGTGCAGGATACCGGTCCAGAGATTCAATTCCTGACGTACGGGAACCACATCGATAGCAGTTGCTTCTTCTCCATCTTCCCGCAGCAGTCGAAACGATATTCGCCCAAGCTGAAGACGATGTGGGTTTTGGCGCAGCCAGTGGTAAGCATCTTCCTTGTCTTCCGGTTTCATGGGATACAGCACCTTACGCCCGTAAGTATCAAATGCCTGATAGACGATATCCTGATCTCCATAGATCTCATGTCCGCCTGTATAATGCCAGCCCCAATTGGACTGTGTACCCAGCGGTATTTCATATATATCCGGAAAACTCTGTAGACCCGTAAAGTCAGCGCTGAATGCAAATTCTCCATTGCCAACGGATAAGGGTGATTTTGGCTCTATCTGCGTAAATACCGGATGGTTCCTGGTAACGATCGATTTACGATCCATGAATGACTTTTCCTCCTTAACATTTGACGGTCATAGGGGAAGCTTGGATTCTAATAGCGAGTCTCTGCGACTGCGCATCATCTCCCTGTATTTTCCCGGTGTAACGTCTTTATATTTACGGTACACACGAATAAAGCTGTTCTCATGCTGATACCCCACCATGGAAGCGATTTCAGAAATCCTATAATCCGTATCCACCAGCAGCTTACAGGCGTGTTCCATCCGTAGTTTAGTGAAATATCCATGAATAGTATCATTCATTTCCTGTTTAAATAGCTGGCTTGCTAGACTGGTACTGATGCCGGTATGCTCCGCAATCTCCTGAATGCCAATAGAGTCTTCCAAATGGTTATTCATAAAGGCGATCATCTGTTGACATAGTACAAAGTCCTTTCTTAGTTGTAGGCTGCCGAACCATTCCGCCAGTGCTTCTACTTGCTGCCGCAGCAAATACCAGGCAGCTTCCAGATGCATCGTATGCAAACCCGACATTTCTATTCCACAGCCAGTTGTCTCTCGGCTCAGACGGATACGCTCCAGCGTCATTGCAACAGATTCCATAAATGTTTGTGCCGACGATGGGTGCCACTTCTCGTCCCTAATACGGATGAACATATGATTTAGCACTTTCTGTGCTTCATCACTGTTGCCTGCTTCTATGGTTTCAGTTAGCTTGACCATAACTTCATGTTCTTCGGCAGTACTCTCAGGCAGCCGATTGCCGGAAATCTCTTCATAAGAAATCACGTGTTCATATCCAAGATACAGTCTGTAGTTAAGTGCGCTCTCCGCTTCATGCATCGCTTGGTAAAGCCGCATGAACCCTTCATGATATCCACTAACACCGGCCGAGACTTGAAACTTGAGCAGATGAGGGATTCCACGAAGTGCTTCCCCCATGGCAAGTACTGCACTGTTGTCCCTACTCAGATCGAGCGGCTGGAGCATAACAAGCATCCGGTCTCTACCCAGATCTGCCGACAGCACACGCCACTGTCCGGACAACAGCTCAGCGATGATATTAGCAATAGCAAATTTCAACAGAGAATGATCTGACTTCTTGAATTTATTGCACCAGGCTTGATAATCATCAATAGATAACATCGCGACCGCCAGTGGCTCATCCTTCCAATCTTTGAAGTAACGATTCCGTTTTTCGGTGATTTCCCGGTTTCCTGTCATATTCCCCGTATAAATATCCATTAAAAATTTAGAAGAGGCTTCCGGTAAGGTTTGCCGAAGATTAATGGCCTGCTGCGCATGGTCTGTAAGCAGCTGGCCCGTTATTTTCTCCAGATCAATAAGTTCCAGATTGATCCACTCGCGGTCATAGCCACTAAGTAGCTGTCTCATCCGGCGTACTGGCCTAAAGGCAGCTGTATTGTAAAAAGTGATTGCGACTGTCCCAGCTCCAAGAGCCAACAAAGATACCATAAAGACGATATCACGGATTTTCTTAGCATTAGCTAGCAGACTTTCTTGCGATATCACCGACAGGTAACGCCATCCGGTGTAAGGTGAAATGGTCTGTGTTGCTAGTAATAACTTTCCTTCGTGGTTAAACTCCCCCAGCTTTTCACCCTCCAGTTGACTAAGAACCTGAGCCACCGCTTCCTCTCCAACAGCATAATTGCCGAGATCATACAGCGGATTGTTGTTGTTATCTAGAATGAAGCGGTGGCTGTCAAGGTCAGAGACGGAAGAGAGCAGCATATGCCTGAACATCGGCTCTGTTTTGAAATTTATTGCAATAATGCCCTTTGGCTGACCAGCAATCATAATCTTTCGGTAAAGTGTAATTTGAGATACGGATTTCCCTGAACCCGCTGCGGCGATCTCCCGTTGCTTAACCAGCATGGGCCGGTCTTCCAGATCAGCAACCACCCCCACCCAACCAGAATCTAGGAAATTCAATTTATTGGAGCTATAACCTTGTGGAAAAGCAACGATACTTTCCCGTTCCACATCATAAATGTAAGCGCTCTTAATATAGGATGTGCTACTAATTATAGTACCGAGAAACTGCACCAGTTCTGTGATATTTCGATAAGATCCTTGTTCTTCATTCGTGAGAAATTTATACACGTTGCTGTTCAGTGCTATTTTTACCGCGATCTTGTCACTTTCCTGAATCACTTCATCAATGTCATTCATACTGATGAGCAGCATCTGATGCTGAGGTTCGCTTAGCTCTTGCTGCAATACCGATTTGGCTGAATAATACGTTGTCAATCCTACCGCAATAATAATCATAAATACAACGATGGTCAGGATCAGCAGCAGCCGGGTCTGACTATTAGTGAAATTGAATTTCAGCCACTTCAAAAAGGAACGGGTCACATCCATCTCCTACCTTATCAGCGATTTACCAATATTATACAGATAGTGCTTGCTGAATACGACCCGTCCCTCCAGACTATTTTGTAACCTTATGATGTTACACTCCTGGATCTTCTACAACAACCCGCCGTTCCTAAGCTCCGTGCTCTGCATGGACATGACCTCCAGCCCAGCCAGTAATACAATACCGATCCCATGCGTATCGTTAAGATTCCAGCCCAGTTCATGCTTGTAATATTGGTTAGAGAAGGAGTAACTGGAGCCTCGGCATACTCCGTATACATTCCCCTGTTTATCAATGGAACGACAAATAAGTCCGTTCCAGCCATGTAAGGCAGCTTGTATATAAGTTTCCTGATCCGCTAGCCAGCCTAAACGCACCCCGCGGGCAAAAGAGTAAATGAACATTGAAGTACAGGAAGTTTCTTCATACGACTCGGGGTCAGTCAGTACCTGATGCCATAATCCATTTTGACCCTGTAGTCTCAAATATCCTGCACATAATTCAATGTAAAACGGAAGGAGTTCGTTGAAGGAAGCGTGTTCTTTGGGCAGCACGGTAAGCAACTCAGACAAAGAGAACAGCACCCAGCCATTACCTCTTCCCCACGGAGTACGGGTAGGTTCGCCCCGCCCCACATCAAATACGTGAGACATAATTTGAAGTTCAGGAATATAGAGATATTTTTTATATAAAAGCACCTGACTTGCCGCTTCCTCAAGTACTTCTTCATCACCCGACCATTGAGCATATCTGCACAAAAACGGGATGCTCATATACAGATCATCACACCACATGGTATTGTCCATCGTTTTAGAGACACCCACCTTGCGGTATAAAGCGTTATCTTTCAGCCGGTCCTGCCGATGCAAAATGTAGTCTGCGATATGAGTTGCAGTTTCGGCGGTGCCTTCCAGTTTACGCTCTTGTTCGGCCAGTAACATGGTGGCTCCGAATGATCCGCAGTCATCCAGACTGTCGATATGTGAGAGCTGGTTATTGAGGCCCGCAGCGCCATAACGTGCTCTGTCCCATAAGGAGTAACTGAAACGTGAGGAGGCAAATTCAATATGGTTCAGCACGTAGTCGCGAATATCCTGCCGATGAGCTGCTTTACCAAGTTGAAGCAGACCATACAAGGTGACTCCAAGCGGATAGTTCCACCTGCCATACCATTCATTTTCCAAGAACGGACGCACCTCTCCACCTTTAAGCTCTGTCCTCCAGTACACTTCTTCGCCTGTTGCACTACGGACCGTTTGCTTCATAGTCTGTGTCGAAGCCAGATCGATTTCCTGACCGGCCTGAAAAGGGCCTAAGTACAGCCATTTTCCGTTGTAGCCTTTTACATCATGCGCAGGAGTCAATAGTTCTAGTGAAACTATGTCGAGAAGGAAACCCCAATCATTTTCTCCGCATAGACACTTCACTGTCAGATTATGGCCGGCAGGAGACAATTGCAGCTCGAAGCGGAAAGTTCCCGCCTGCTCCTTTCGGAACACTTCCTTTCCGTCAACAGAAAACTCTACTGGACTAAAAGCTTCACCAGACAACACTACAGTCCTCTGCCCGTAGTACGCACCGCTAATCTTCGTCCACGCGTAAGCAAACTTTCCGCTTGTCAGACCATAGATCCGTGCTAGCTGTCCGTATGGCGATCCATCTGCATGGTTTTCCTCCTCGGGCAGCCATTTCACCCCCGTAGCCTCCTCGCTTAAGGGACCCGCAGGAATCTGGAACAGCGAAACATCAAGCGGTTCGGTGTATAGCCAACCTTCCTCTCCCTCCCGCTCGAGAGAAGGGACAATGAAGTGAAGGGGTTTATTTTTCTTAGAGCCTGTGCCAAATATCCCTCCGCTCCCTTGTTGCCCACGGCTGAATTCAAGAACGAAATAATTCCATCCTTTATTAAGCCTGCGTTTCAGCTTTAGCAGAGGTACCGCAGGATATTCTTCATCAGAGGAAGAGCCGTAAGCAACAAGACCATTATGATATACCTTAATCGGACCGAAGCAGGTCACATGAAAGATGAACTCCTGCTCATTGTCACTCCAAAGCTTTGCCCAGGCGTACACCTTTTGTCCCTTGCACATGTCAGAGAACATTTCTTCTATTGGGAAGCGGTATCGGTGGTCCTCACTTTTTTGCACAGGACCTGGTCTAGATACCCGGTAGACCGGAGGATGTGGAGGACTCGCGCCGATATACCTAGATCCAATGGTCATCAGGGCTTGCATTATGTTCTCACCGCTCTGATAAGCAATACTCTCTTCCGGATCAAAATATCCTTGTCTACTCATGTTTGCTCCTCCCTCATTCTTTGTGCTTGCACCGTACTTCCCCTACGGTCAAGCACTTCATCTATAGCAATAGGCCGGTGTTCTTCCACAGAACGCCATACTGCTTCTCCTGCGGCGACGGAATAAGCCCCGTCCGTAGCACCCGAAAGAATTTGGTAGGGCCGATTCTGGTCTTCACCCAGAAAAAAATCTTCAAGCAGTAGCGGATCTCCCCCTCCATGACCCCCTTCACGGTGTACGACATGGATTGTCTCCTTCGACCCAAATAACGGAAAGTAATCAATGGTCTGAACCGGGGTTGGAAAAGGCGTGCGAGCGGGCATATGGTATTCCAGCGTTTCCAATCTGCCCTTTGTGCCGTTCACCGCCAGCCTGTAACCTTCATAAGGAAGAGAAAAATTGACTGAATAGCTCATCAGAGCTCCTCCGTTATATTTCACGGTTGCCGTGTAGGTATCTTCAATTGTGATAGATGAATCAAAAATACATTGATCCGGACGGTATGACGTGTACGGGAAATCCTTCTGGTCTGCGCTGAGAAGGTTCAAATGATCATCCGGCACCCGGATCTGACTGCTGCGCGGTGTCCAACGGGAATAATAAGCGCAGTCTTTCGAGACACTGCACGTAAGGCAGTGTCTTCCATCCTCCTGTGCCGGATTCCATTCGCCTTCGGCACCGTAATAGTTCAGTGCTCCGTAGGCAAATACCTCCACTGGTTTTTGATTAATCCACCACTGGACCAAATCAAAGTGATGGCTGCTTTTATGCACAGACAGACCGCCCGAGAAGGCCCGCTCACGGTTCCAACGCTTAAAGTAGCTGGAGCCGTGATAGGTATCGATATACCAATTAAGATCAATGGAGGTAACGCGGCCAACCTTACCTTCCTCAATCATCTCCTTGATCCGCATATGAATCGGCATATAGCGGTAGTTAAAAGTGACGATTACTTTCCCCCGGCTCACTGCTTCTGCATCCAGAATGCGTCTCGCATCAGCTCCTGTAGTAGCCATCGGTTTCTCGGTAATCACGTCGATATCCTGCTCTAGTGCAGCTATTATATAGCGGACATGGGTATCATCCCTGCCAGCAACGATGATACAGTCGGGCTTCGTATCATGAACCATCGCCCCGAAATCAGATGCTCCATAAACAGCAACATCCGTATGCTGCGGGAACTGGGAACGATAGGCTTCAAATCGTGCTGGATCCGTATCTAGTAGTGCCACAACCTCTGAATTATGGGAAAACAGCTCATGGATCGGTTTAGCGAATTGTCCCAAAGCTCTGCCGCTGACACCGCATATGGCATATCTTTTCCTCATTTTTTCACCTTCTCATACCATTCCTGCACTCGCTGAGTAACCACTTCTCCTCCGGCAGCATTCCATTTCTTCACGTAATCATCATAAGCCTCCAGCGGCAGATCTCCGATGACAATCTTCGTCAGCACCTCATGGAACAGCTTGTGCGACTGTAAATCAGGATATCCTTCATATACGGAAGCAGGCAGACCATCGCCCGCAATTTGTCTAGCATCAGCAGTGCTGACGATAAACATGTCTTTGACCATTTTTTGTTGGTCTTCGGGATATGTTTCTTCTATCCGCTTATTCATGTCATCTACAGTGGTTAAGTTTTTCATCCCAAGTGCTAGAGGTTTGTTGTCGGCGTGAGGGATAATGACCTTGCGTCCGTCCTTGACTTCATGCTGTTCACCTTCAATACCGAATCGGCCAAACTCTTCGTACTCAGGATTATAGAAAAAATCTAGCAACTTTAGCGCATTTGGGGCATTTTCCTGCTTGGTAGTTGGAATCATCCATTCGGGTTCACCCATGCTCTTCTGGGTTACGAAAGCTTCATAGCCCTCGACTTTAGGCAACGGCATCGCTTCAATATAAGCATCCGGAGCCTGAGTCAGCATCGCATTGTACCGATCACGTATACTCGCCGGTAAATGATACCAACTGCCTACGAGGTTATTATTAATTTTAGCCTGCCAAACTTCACCCTTGTTTAGGAAAGTTTCGTTATCAAGCAGCTTTTCCTCATAAAGCATACGGATAAACTTAATTGACTCTCGCATATTGTCCGTGGTTCCCGCGTACTGAATCTTTCCATCGTATAGATCCCATTCAGGATACCCTTCCCACATCGCCACCCCGTACATCGCAAAAAGGTGATCCATCCATCTTCCAAATTCCCTGCCGCTTGTCGGCAACTCATCTGCTTTGCCATTTCCATTGGGGTCCTTATCGCGGAAGACTTTGAGCATTTCAACATATTCATCGGCAGTCTTTGGCATCTCCAAACCTACCTTATCCAGCCAATCTTTTCGAATCAGGGGTGCACGCTCCGGCACTAGAAACACTTTAGGTACATAATAGATTTTGCCGTCAGGGGAAGCCGAACGGACGATATCCCATGCTTCTTGGGGAATACTTTTCCAAACGTTCGGTGCATATTCAGGCAACAGTTCATCCAAAGGCAGCGCTCCGCCCTGCTGGATCAGCGTTTGTTCAATGCCTCCGATCGGACGCAGGATATCCGGCAACTCATCCGATGCGATCATCAGGTTTAAATATTCAGATGGTTCCGAACCAGGCGGTGTAGTAGTTAGCTCATACTGCACTCCCGTTTTTTCTGCGACGTATTTCACATGCGGATCATCCGGAGTAGGCATCGTCCCGATACCCGTATGACTTTTGAATACCTTGACTTTAGCAATCCCAGAATTCCCTTCAACTTTTGAACCTTCACTACTTCCTGCATTCGGAGTGCTTGAGCTACAACCGGCCATCAGCAGCAAAGAAAAACCGAGCGAAAGCAGTACAATCTTTTGGGTCAGTTGTTTTTTCATGGAATCATCCCCCTGATCATTTATTATTCTTTCAGCGATCCAAGCAGTGAACCTTTCACAAAATATTTCTGTAAATAAGGATACACCAATATGATGGGAACGCTCGCAAAAAGAATCGTCGCAGCTTTTAACGTAGTTGTGTTAAAGTCATAATCGCCTAGAAACATATTCACCTGAGCTAATTCCTCTGGGCTGGTTAAGTAAGCTCGCAGCTTCATCTGAAGCGGCCACAAACCGGGATCGCGGAGAAAAAGAACTGCTCTCTGGAATGTGTTCCAGTAGCCTACCGCATAGAACAAACTGACCGTGGCCAGCACCGGCTTGGATAGTGGTAAATAAATCTGGAACAGTATTCGAAAATCATGGCAGCCGTCAATTCGGGCAGTGTCATCCAGCTCCTTAGGCAAACTCATAAAGAAAGTTCGCAGGATAACCATATTAAATGTACCGATAACACCTGGAATGATCAAAGCCCATAGAGAATTCATCATTCCCAGTTCTCTTACCGTTAAAAAAAACGGAATCAGCGGTGCATTGAATATCATCGTAATGACGATCCCCAGCATCACTTGCTTACGGATCAGAAATTCCCGCCGAGACAGCGGAAAAGCAGTCAGCACTGAAAATAGCATACTAAGAGCAGTACCCGCCACAGTGATGAATACGGTTACACCAAATGATTGCCATAAGCCGGAACTTTGTAAAACATGTTTCCAGGAAGCGAGAGTAAAGTTGACCGGCCACAGGAAAACTTCTTTTGAATCTGCAGCCAATGGAGAACTTAGGGAAACCGCCAGCAGATGAAGCAGCGGCATGATCATTGTAAAAGCAGCAGCTGTTAAGAAGATATAGTTTGTCACTTGAAAACACTTTTCGCCAACGCTCTGTTTCATTACCACAACCCCTCTCCGCTTTTTCTAGCCAGACGGTTGAAGATCCAGAGCAGAATAAAACCAATGACAGACTGAAACAAGCCAATTGCCGTCGTTACACTATATTGTCCTTGCAATACACCTGAGCGGTAAACATAGGTCTCAATAATATCTCCTACGGAATAGGTCATCGGTGTCAGCAGGTTATATATCTGGTCGAAGCCTAGCTCTAAGAAATTCCCAATATTCAGTAGGAACAGGGTAAGGATCGTCGGGAATAAAGCAGGTAGTGTAATATAAATCGTCTGTTTCCAACGATTGGCTCCATCCATAACAGCTGCTTCATATTGAGTAGGATCAACACCGCTAACTGCAGCCAGGTAGATGATCGTTCCCCAGCCCACCTCTTTCCAAATAGAAGAAATGACAACTATAGAACGGAAATATTGCTCTTGTTGCATATATAAAATCGGCTCAAATCCAAACCATCCACGGACAGCGTTTACAAATCCACCTGAGGCCAGCACTTCAAAAACAATCCCTCCAACGACTACCCATGAAAGGAAATGGGGCAGATAAAACAGACTCTGCAAAAAGCGTTTAGCCAACATCTTTCTCACTTCATTAAACAAAAGCGCTAACAGAATGGGAGCAGGGAATCCAATCACCAGCTTATAAAAAGCAATCAGAGCGGTATTACGGAGAACAAGATAGAAATCTTGGTACGTAAAAATGTACTTAAAATTGTCTAGGCCCACCCAAGGACTGTTCCAAATCCCTTTCATGATTTGATAGTTCTGAAACGCAATTAGACTTCCTCCCAGTGGAATGTACTTAAAAATAATATAGAACAAAATACCGGGAAGAATCATGACATAGAGCATCCAGTGTTTCTTGACGTTATGCAGGTACTTTCTTTTTACCGGTTTATTGACTGTAACTCCGGGGTGTGGATTTGATGTTATAGGTAGCTCAGCCATATGATCTTGGACCCCCTTTTGCTAAAGATGGTGTGAATGATGAGCAAGCTCCTCTGTTTCACATGTTAAGGGGATGCGCAATTGATAACAATTGTGCAATCAGCCACAGGATGAACGAATCGTCTGTGGAACAGGGTTTACAGGAATGGTTCATTCGCTGGCTAATTGGTTGGTGCTACATTTGAAGTAATTTTGTCTACTATGTCATGACCATTCATTGACTGTTCTTATTCCACAGCTTGAGACAAAGCTTGTATTGGCAAAAAAGACGCCATCAAGGCGCCTTCTAAATTGAAAATATAGAAGGGAAACAGTGGAACTTACATCCACTCTTTCCCATGTTCCTGAATGAATGTAATATCACTCTGGTAATGTTCAAGATGTCCTTCATCTATCATTTTCTGGAATGCGACTTCCCCTTGCTTCGCTCTTCTCGTTATTGTTTTACATAGTCCTTCTAAACGCAGCACTACCATATCCAGAATATCACGATTTATTTCTGTACCGTAAGACTCAAGAAACAAAGAGATTCTTTGCTTTATTTTATCTGCATGCTTCACTCGATCATAAGGTACCTGTTCCCCCGTTTCAGACAGATAGAATCTGCTTAGGGGGACACATGTATACAGAGTGTACGCAATATCCCAAAGTCTCGGACCTGGCCCAGCAACATCATAATCAATAATACCTATGGGCATTCCGTTACTAAAAATAATATTGTATATGGCGAAATCATTATGACAGATGACCTCAAAAGGCCCTGGAGTATGATCAATTGCTTCCCAGCTAGGATCAAACGGATAATCCTGAACAGAATCATGATAAAGACGAAGCATTTTTGATATTCCTGTTAATGCATCATTCGACCACATATACTCTTTTACGGGGTAATTACCAGCCTCCCCCTCGATGAACGATAAGACCTCTCTTCCTAATTCATCGATTCCTAAGAATCTTGGAGCATAGTGAAAACCTTTTTTCTCTAGATGCTGTAACAGTTTATGAATTCTAGAGCTTTCTGGATGAAGTTCCCGCCGTACCGAATTACCTGCCCGGTACACTTTAGAGACATTTCCCCCAGTTAACTCTTCTTCATGCTCTTGGTTTGCCATTCTTTATAACCTCCCCAAGTAGAATCAAGTCCGCTTCGCTTCAGGCATCATTTTGTGTACATCTTTTCATCCTGTAAACGAACGAGTACCTTACCGTAGCGCCCACTTTGCTTAATCACGACTTTACCAGCTGGATAGGTTTCATCCAAATAGTCTATAACTATTTTCCGAATTCGATTATCAGTAGGCAAATCATGATTCTTTAACCAATGGAGTACTTCTTTTAGCGCATCTTCTTTAGTTACTTCCGTTGTTTTGGTTTCCTTCGTTATAAGCGACTCATAGGAGTAGCCTTTGAGGTACAGAAGATGAAGTAGATATCCCATTTCCATGTGTTTCTTTTGAAAAGGTTCGTCCGTAATCAGCGGCCATATTTCATTGATTAGACTAATCTCGATGGGACCTGCCGGCATACTGATATAACAATACTCACGAGCACAGAAAAGCAGCTTTTCAACACTCTCCCAATCTAAGATGACCGGACACATTGAGGCAAACACAAGATCGAAAGCATCTTCCCACCCTCTTGCGAGCACGTCGATATTTTCGAATGGTTCAGGTACGATGGTTACTTCATTTCCGGCGAGTGCAGCGACATTTTCTTTCAATAGCTCTACCAGGGGCAGAGAAGACTCTACTGCCGTTACATAGGCTCCCCTTTCTGCGAAGGGTACCGAGAATACTCCCGAGGCGGCGCCGATATCCAGTACAGACGCATTATTAAACTGTACCCCTTGTCCTTCAAGCCAGTTCATGATTCGTAAAGTTCTCTTTTTCCCCGCTTCGTTAAATGACTGCTCATTAAAAATCTTTGCTTTATGATCAAAAGCATTGGCCGGCTGAATTCCAGCTGTTTTCATTCTTTTCTGAGCGTTCTCACCATGGGCTTTCCATTCTTTTTCCCATATCGCCTCATTAAAAAAATCGTTCATCGTTATCCCTCTTTATTCCCTATATTATATTGTATCTTTACATTACGAAGTCTTTACCATCTGTCGCCTAATTATAGATATCATCTATCCATAATTAGAACAAAAAACACTTACTCCTTATTTTCATTATTTCCTTTATGATTACAACGTTTTGCTGCCTCTTCCACTATGGATCCAATTGTGTGTTCCCTTAAGTATTGATATAGGTGTTGCTCTGCCCCGTTCATCACCTTTTCAATCAAACAGTTCTTATGATTCTCTAAATGTTCCTGACATAAAGGTTCTTCTTCCTTGTGAGTAAGCAACTTATGCAAACGGGAATTGGCATGTGAACATTCAAACAGCTGCTGATTCCCTTCAATCACTTGAACCACATCAAGGAAAGAGATCTGATCCGCTGGACGAGCTAGTTCGTATCCACCGTTGACTCCAGGAACAGCACGTACAATTCCATTTTGCCGTAACTTAGACATGATTTTAGATAAATAACTTTCAGAAACACCAATGGATGATGATAATTCCTTGATTCCAGTATTGCTAAGACTGCTCGAGTTACCCAGATGCACTAATGCGTGCAACGCGTAGTCTGTACTTTTCGAGAATTGCATCTTCACTTCTCCTTTCCTAAAATCCCCTTAATTATGGACCTAGGGTGTCTATAATAAAGGATTAGTAATATTTTAGCAATACATTAATAAAAAATAAGACCGTGCGCCATCTACGAAATAATGCCAAATTTTCTTAATGCATAGGAAATGCCGCCTTCACTTGCCCTTTTCGTAACGAAATCTGCGCTTTGCTTAAGTAGTTCATTACCATTCCCCATCGCAATGCCCAAGCCTACATACTCCAGCATGTCGATATCATTTCCTCCGTCACCAAAAGCGATGGCTTCCTCTTTGGGAATGTTCAGATAGTCTAACACTCTTTTGATCGCAGCTGATTTGGATACTTCGGCTTCTTCGAGTACATTCGTTACATAACCATGAAATCGCTCAAACCTGAGCTGTGGGAATTGGTTCTCAAATTTTTGAATTTCATTAACATCCGCATATAAGCATATGCAGTATACTTCTTCAGACAGAGAAACTATTTTTTCCGGATACCGTGTAATACTCAATGTCTCTTGTAGTGCCCCCATGATCCGGTCATCATCAAAGCCAATCCCGTTCATAGCAAATTGTTCGGTGAAATAGGACATACCGTGACCGTTTCGTTCAGCAAAAGAAGAAATATCCCGAACCATTTCTATTGAAAGTACCGATTTATAGATGACTTCATCATCACATTTGATCAGAGCACCATTCGCAGAGATAATCGTGTTAATCCCCATCATCTTAAACTCTTCACACAGATTGTATGGTCTTCCTGTTGCCACTACGACTTTTATTCCTTTCTCTATCAATTCGCTGATTGCTTCTTTCGTGCTTAAGGGCAGGCTTCTGTCAATTTCACTTAATAGAGTGCCATCTACGTCAAAAAACACGATTTTATACATTGATTCTCGAAAATCCTCCCTTAAATCGGCTGACCAAATGAATACCCTTTTGCTTTGAGTGCAGCTGTCATTTTCTTTCGTAGATTCGTTAGCCATTCAGGCTCATGATCCCATTTCTCCTCCATCGATTTTAATATTCGCACATATCCATAGAGATTTGAAAAACGCCGGAATGCGGGTAAGAAAGTCTCCAGATCATTTGAATATTCGTACTGCGTGAGATAGCCATCCAGAAAAGATTGTTTCTTCTGCTGAAATAACTCCATTGGAGTATAGTCCTCTAAACTGTCCAGTGCTTGTTCAATATCCATTCCATACCAATGGTACATTGCATCATCAAAGTCAATGACATAACAAGACTCCGTATCTTCATCGTAAAATACGTTATCGTATTCAAAATCATAGTGAATTAATCCATAATTATGTGAAGATTTAGGAACTGTAGCAAAGTATGCTCTCAGTAATTTAATTTCCTTCCTTGCAGCTGATTCATCTGGGTTATCTTTCACCATTTCGTCCATCCAGTCTAACACATCGCTATAGGACCATCTTTTGTAATCACCAGGTGTGTATTGACTAGATAAGTAATGAAGCCTTCCCAGTGCTTTTCCATAACTAAATATGATTTCATCACTAAAATCCGTGTTGCTAATCTGCTTGCCGGGTACATGCTGAAAAGCCGATGCATAGTATTCGCCCCATGGTGTGCTTACCTCGATAAGCTTCTCACCGTGCTTTGATGGAGTTGATTCTAACACTCCATACTCTTTGCCACGCAAGTACGAGATAAAATCAAGTTCAGCTACTATGTTGGATTTCATTTTCTCTGCTGTAGGTGCAAACCGTAAGATCTGAGCTTTACCTTCGCTAATATACGGATAAATGGCGTTTGAAGATATCCGATAGTCCTTAAACAATTCCTCTGATCCTTCATCAAAACTCCAATTTTTTAAAATCATTTCTGCCAAGTCTTCATTATTGAATAGATACTTCAGTTGTAACATAGATTCGCATCGCTCCTCATATCGGATATATTCAGCTAACATGGATCTTTCTTATGGTGAGCATAACATGAACCGTCATCGTAGTATGGGGAGAATACGACTATAACTGAATTTAACTAATCAATATATGATTGTAGATATTCTCAACAAATGTTAAAATATGGTTCCTTGATAGCTGCACACCTAATTATTGTCCAGATCTCTAGGTTATTGAGTTGTATGATGTTACATATTTGAAATATTAGTAGGTTAGGAGGCGTATTATATGTAAAAAGGCAAGAAAATTGGGATTCTATTCGTACATCATTTTTTCGGAAAATAAAGATATATATATCTAATCCCTTTAAAGGGTTCAAAAAAAGGCTGCTGAATCTACCAGCAGCCTAAAACTCATACAGTTATCTTTTCCTCAACTTACCCAACGCCCACTAGACATGAAATGAAATAACGGAATCCAGCAGTTTTTTTGCATAGTCGTTCTGAACCTCAGAGAGGTTGCTAGTTGAAATCTGCTCTACAATTTGGCCGTTCTCCATAAACATGACTCTATCACATAAATGGGATACAGCCTGCAGATCGTGAGCGATGAAAAGAATGGTCATATTATCGTTTTCTTTCAGCCTGTACAGCAGCTCCATAATTTGCGACTGCGTTGAAACATCAAGTGAACTAATCGCTTCATCCAGCACTAGGAATCTAGGGTTTGCACTAATGGCTCTTGCAATGCACACTCTCTGTAATTCGCCGCCGCTGAGTTCATGGGGATAACGATTTGCCACGGATAAAGGGAGACCGACTTTTTGTAACAAGTATTCCACTTGTTCCTGAATTCCTCCAGCGGTTCCAAAGGCTCGAAGCAGCTCACTAATGACGTCACTTACTTTATAATAGGGATTAGCGGACGAAGTATAATCCTGAAAAACGACGCTCATTTGTCCCTTGTTTTCTTTGATCCAGGTAGTTACCTCTTTGTCTTCCATACGTATGGAGCCCTCGTCTGCCTTTTCAAGACCTAAGATCAATCGGCCTAACGTACTTTTCCCGCTTCCGCTCTCTCCCACCAAACCGACACATTCGCCTGCACGTATACGAAAGGAAACATCCTGTAATACATTCAGTTTCTCTTTTCTAAAACCCTTCCCTGATTTTTTATAGCTCTTATACACACTTTTGACTTCAAGCATTACTCTGGATCATCCTTTCTCATCGAATCTGAAAAGGACTTCGTTAATTGTTCTCGGGTACGAATTAAAAACTTCGTATACTCCTGTTTTGGCCTTAAAAATACATCTTCTATTCGTCCATACTCAACTTGTTTTCCTTCTTTCATAACAAGTACCGTTTGCGCTAGTCTTTGTATGACGCCGAGGTCATGAGATATAAAAATAACAGCCGTATCGAGTTCACTTCGCAGACGTTCAAACTCTTTTACTACCTCATTTTGCGTGATGGAATCAAGTGCTGTTGTAGGTTCATCCGCAATAATAATATCGGGTTTCACTGCCATCGCAATAGCAATCATACATCGCTGCAGCATACCGCCTGATAACTGATGCGGGTATTTCTTCAGCACTTGTTCTGGTTCTTTAATTTGCATCTTTTCAAGCTCTATAATAGAGAGAACTCTCGCTTCTTTTTTCGATATTTCAAGGTTTTCACACAAGGTCTCGATCATTTGACTTCCCATTGTATATAGAGGATCAAAGGCAGACATCGCGTCTTGCAAGATCATGCAGATCCGCTTGCCTCTTATCTTTCTCATCTCTTTCTTACCCAGTTGCAATAGATCATCGCCATCAAAATAAACATGCCCCGTAACCTTCAACGAGGGCTGAGTCAGTCCGAGTATAGCCTTTGTGGTAAGGGATTTACCGCTCCCACTTTCACCGACTATACCAAGACAATGATTACGATCTAACGTGAAATTCACATTTTCTACGAGAACCGTCTTTTTCCGTTGATCTGTAATGGATAAGCCCTTTACTTCTAACACACTCAAGTTCATCTCACCCCTTCTTCGTTCCGCGTTTCGTATCAAAGGCATCTTGTAGACTGTCTCCTACGAAATGAAAAGCCGCTACCACGAGCAGTATCGCAATACCAGGAGCAAGCATTTGATAGGGATGTATAATCATTACGTTTTTTGCTTCGTTGAGCATCATACCCCACTCTGGTGTCGGAGCTTGTACACCTAATCCTAAGAAAGACAGCGCTGAGATGACCAGGATGACAGATCCCGTATCCAGTGTGGCTAAAACGGCGATTTCTCCGGCTGCTCCCGGTAAAATATGCGTTTTTACAATATGTCTCGTGCTGCAACCTGATACTTTGGCAAACCGGATATAATTTTTGTCGGTATATTTTAAAACAATGGTCCGTATCATGCGAGTGTACCAAGCCCATTTTGCGATAATACTTGCGATAATCACATTAAATAAACCTGGTCCCATCATCCCCACAATCGCTAGAATCATCACTTCACTTGGAAACGATAAAAAAACATCACAAATTCTCATAATCAATTCATCTACTTTACCACGTGAAATCCCAGCGATTACCCCTAGAATTGTCCCTATGATAATGGTTACTGCCATCGCTAATAAGGAAGTAAACACCGTGGTACGTATCCCGTAGAGTAATCTTGACAAAATACAGCGCCCAAGCTGATCCGTACCTAACGGATAGTTCATACTTATCCCTGCAAATTTCTCTTTTACATTGGTTTCAATCGGGTTATGCGGTGCAATCATCGGAGCGAATACCCCAGCTAAAATAACAACAAATAGAAATCCTATACATACCATCGCTAGACGATCATTCTTTAATCTATTAATTACCCCCACGGTTAAGCCTCTTTTCTAAGTCTTGGATCTAATAACATCGTAATGATATCCACTAGTAGATTACAGCCTACAAATAATACCGCCATAAGAAGTACATAGGCTTGAATGATTGGATAATCATGATTAAATATCGCTGTAATACATAATCGGCCTACTCCTGGCCATGCAAAGATGTTTTCCACGATAACCGTACCTGCGATAAGTTTAGGGATGGACATGCCAAGTGCAGCAATCGAGGATTGCAGAGAGTTTTTAAATATATGTTCGAAAATCTTTCGTTCCTTTAAGCCGCGAGCTTTTGCATACAGCACGTAATTCTCTAGCTTGTTCTTCACCATGTTATTTCGCAGCAGTCTTACGTAGGTTGATATATAGGCAAAAGAAAGAGTAACAGCCGGAAGAATAACGGAGCTCGGCGACTCCATTCCACTCGTTGGCAGTAAATTTAGTTTTACTGCAAATAACCACATGAGGAGTAAGCCAATCCAAAAGCTTGGTATTGCCTCCGATACAAAAACCATTCCTCTAATAAAACGGTCAATAATCGTACCCTCATATACTGTGCATATGACGGCGGCTACCATGCTAACCGTCAAAATAATCGCAAGTGACACCAATGCTAAATGCAAAGTTGCTGGAATCGCACGGCTCATTTCGCTAATGACCGGTTTGTTCGTAATATAACTGTTACCAAAATCTCCTTGCAGACTGTCTAGTACCCATGATGCATATCTTTCCATAAATGATTTATCGAGACCAAGTTCTGCACGCATTTCAGCTACCGCTGTTTCTGTCGGTGTGA
The DNA here is from genome assembly GCF_965111595.1 of Paenibacillus sp. Marseille-Q7038. Classification (NCBI taxonomy): domain Bacteria; kingdom Bacillati; phylum Bacillota; class Bacilli; order Caryophanales; family Paenibacillaceae; genus Paenibacillus; species Paenibacillus sp. Marseille-Q7038. The sequence goes on from NZ_CBCOOM010000001.1 coordinate 1,785,580, forward strand.
TTTCATTAACACGAAGTGCGACTTCAGCCGGGTCACTTGGACTTAAATTAATCAAAATAAAAGATAAAAAAGATATACCTAATAAGATGGGGATCATGCTTAACAATCTTTTTATCATGTAATTTCCCATTTCGTGATTCTCCCTAAAATGAATGAAAAAGACAGATTTTTGAGATCTGTCTTTTTCACCTAAAATTATGATTGTTCGAAATACATCTTTTCAAATGGTATCTCATACTGGGAAACATTAAATGTGACACCTTTTAACTCCGGAACATAAACCGCTTTTGTACGCGAATACGTTAGAGGAATATAGACTCCCTCATCATGTATATAAGAGAGAATATCTTTATACATCTCCTGACGCTTCTCTTCACTTGCCTCAATCATCACGGCTGTAATGGTGTCATCTAACCATTCTTTTTGATCCAGTCCAATCTGTGCTTGATAATCACCATGTGCCGGAATTCTCCATGAGGATAGATAAGACTGAGGGTCATATGGAGTACCCCATGATAAGGAGTACATCAGATCAAAATCACCTGATTTTTGACGATCTAGAAAAGCCTGTTTCTCCTCACCCATTATTTTCAATTCTACCCCTACGTTTTTCAAATCGCTTTGAATGAATTCGCTAATTGTTTTTTCTTGCGCATTGTTAGAATTATAGTAAATAGAAAGCTCTAACTTCTCTCCATCCTTATATCGGTATCCGTCATTTCCGAGTGCCCAGCCCGCCTCATCTAAAAGTTGGTTTGCTTTCTCTGGCTCAAACGTTCTTGCCTCTAAATTCAGATCACTATAGGGTACCGTAGGCGAAAGTAACGTATCTGCCACCGATTCAGAACCATTCAAAATCTCATCTGCAATGGACTTTTTATCAATAGCATATTGAAATGCTTCACGGACTTTAACATCACCTGTAATGGGCTTGTTGGAGTTGAGTAAAATGGCTCTTGAAGCAACCGGTTTACTTATATCTGTTGTATATTGACCTTGTTCTTCTAATGCTTTGAACGAGTCAATATCAATCATATCGCCATCAGCTCCAAAGATCAGATCCACTTCTCCTTTTTGAAGAGCAAGCAAGATCGTTTGCGGATCGGGCATAACCTTCCACTTCACTGTTGAAACTTTTGGTTTTTCACCCCAATAATTTTCATTAGCTGTAAACACCGCATATTGCCCTTCTTTATGTTCCGTTAGCACCCAAGGACCTGTTCCTGCATAGCTGCTAACTCCACCCTTTGTCTCTCCATCAATAAAAGATTTGGGCGAGATAAATCGGAATGGACGAGTAAGGCCGAGTTCAGTTAAAGCTGGATAGTAGGGATGCTTCAATACAAGTTTATATGTATATTCATCGACTACCACGTTTTCTTTGATCTCATTTACCATATCAAGCCAAGCATGGCGTTCACTATTATCTAATACCGCATCCATGTTTACCTTTACAGCTTCCGCATTAAAAGGCTCTCCATCGGTAAAAGTAACATCTTGTCTTAAATGAAAGGTATACTCTAACCCGTCTTCTGAAATTCCCCAGCTTTCCGCTAGAGCAGGCTTTACACCTTCATCTGTATTGATGACAAGTGATTCAAACACCATATTTTGGGCTGACATTTCCCCGCTATATAAATGAGGGTTGATATCTCTTATATCTTTTGTGCTAGCATAGACGATTTCATCGCGCGAACGATCTTCCATACTAGCTGCATTCCCCCCTTGACATCCTGTAACGAATACCATGAGTAAACAGAGTAATAAGGTCATATTAAGTTGCCATTTTTTCACTTCGTGTGCTCCCTTTTTGTTATAAATTAATATCCTATTCGTCGTGCTGATTTACTTGTAAATCCATATGAAGTGTATTCCAGATTGGATCATCTTCAGCGAACCTTTCTTCAAAACCTTTTGATTTCCAAAATGGGATTGCACCCGGCAGAAACGGATGGGTATGCAAATATAGCGTTTCATAGCCAGTCTGCTTACCATATTGCAAAGCTTCTTGAAATAAGACCGACCCCAGACCGAATCTCCTATATTCCGGATCAACGTAGCATTTGACGATTTCAGCCGTTTTACTATGATGATAGAATCTATCAAGATGTTTAAATCTTCTATCATATGGAGTGATCGCGATGGTCCCAATCACCGTTCCGTCCTCAAAAAAAGCAGCAAAAATCGCTGCATCGTCCTGCTCCATATAATATTCATTAAAATTAAGTAGGTCTGGCGGAAGCTCATCCTGAGTTAACATCGGGAAGATTTCTTTACGTACCCTCATCATAAACTCTACGATTTGGTCACGTTCATCAGCTTGCACTTTTCTAATACTATACGGCTGCTGTATTTTCATTTTCTCTCAAGCTTCCCCTTATCCTTAAACATTTCTATGAATTAATATTATTAGTCACAAAGCGAAAATTCAAGTTTTGTTGAGTGACTTCGACATCTTACGCACAAGAAAAGAACAAACCTTGCAATATATGGTTTGCCAGCTAAAATTACAGTGTCATGTCTTGCCCATACCTCGCAAGGTAGGCTTCTTTGGCTTTGTAATCCTTCATCATACTTCCGACTCGTCTCCAAAAAGAACGATCATGATTCATATGGAGCAGATGACAAAGTTCATGAATCACGACATAATCGATGACCTCCATCGGCGCCATGGCGAGACGGTAATTAAAAGTGAGCTGTTTCGCTGCGTTACAGCTTCCCCATTTCGTCCTGGATTCCTCAATGACAAAAGATTTGGGCGTGACTTTTAGCTGCTTCTGATAGATTTTAATGCGTTCGCTAATCACTTTCTTACAGCTTGTGAAGTAAAATTTCTTTAAAGCCTCCCTTAACTCTGCTTCTGACTTACCTTCTGTCTCAATCAATTCATGCAGGAAGTAATACTTCCCCAGATGAAGGAATTTCCCTTCTTCTTCGTATTCTCTTATTTTTGTCGGTGTGCGAGCAGCTTCAATGCTCTCGAGTTGTTTTACAATCTTATCCCCTTGCTGACGTACAGCGTTCATGATTACCTCATCTTCTGTGTGCTTTGGCGCTTTCACAATGATCAGGCCCGAAGAATAGATCTGAATCGAGAGTTTTTTGCGTGGACCGTATTCCACATGAAATTCAATTTGCCGGTTGTCTAGTTCGATTTTCATGATCAACATCGTTTCTATATCTTATTTTTTCTCTATATTACTATAAACGCAAGGCATCTGAAATGTTTCTCCGAAATTCATTAGGTGCGATGGCATATTCTTTTTTAAAAGCGCGATAGAAAGATCGCAAACTATTGAATCCAGAATCAAACGCAATGACGGTGACCGGTTTTGTAGTGGACGTTAGCAGCATGTAAGCGTAAGCGGCGCGCTGGGCGTTAATGTAATCACGAAAAGAGATTTGGAACTGTTCGGAGAACATCCGGGAAACATGAAATTTACTGATCCCTAGCTCCTTTGAAAGGGTATCCAGCGTGATCGGATCTAAAAAATGGAGGTCTATATAGGTAAGTATTTTTTGAATGATCGTCATGTCTTTCGTATAATCTGCTTTCTTCAGAGACAATAACGGAAACGCATGTCCTAAAATTACAGACAGGTATGCCTTAATCAAGCGACTGTCTACTTGTTCATTATATAATTTGCACAGCATGGTCAGCGCGTTCGTCACAACCTCGTGTTTTGGGATAATCGGATGGCTTGGAATATAGTTTAGTAAATCTCCCGTATAATCGCCTGGGAAGGTTGCATCAAAAAAGATCAGCAGAATCTGATTGTTTTCCACCGTTTTATAGCTATGAGGCTGGTTAGGAAAAACGATCGCCATCTCACCTTCAGACAATAGATAATCTTGGTGATTAATCCTGATATTAATTTCTCCCGATAACACCATGGTGATTTCGACATTCTTATGCAAGTGAAGAGGATATGTATTATTCGTAGAAATAAACAGATGAAAATCCTGATTACGATGCTGGTATTTGATTTTCATACCTTGCTCCTCCCCTATCCGCATTAGAAATTCCCTAACGAAGTTTACTGTGCTACTAAGAACATAGTATAGATATCCTCATTAGTACAAGAACAAGCTACAATATTTGGCACAAAAAAACAAACTTATGGCATGTAAATACAAATTAGAAGATTTAAAGTAATAGCGTAAGCAACATATTAATGAAGGGAGGGAGTATAACAGGATTGCAGTTACGTCCTAAGGGATGCACTCATGTTATACAACAATCAGATGAAATGGAAGTTAAGAGGAAGAGGTTCCAGAAAGATGATGACCGTCTTTTTGAGTTTTTCGGTAGCGCTTTCATTAACAGGTTTGCAGCCTTTTGGTCTTGATTCTGTACAGGCAGCGGAAGGAAGTCAGTTCAAAGGAGCTTTGATCCCTGCTTTTCCTGGTGCAGAAGGCGGCGGCGCTTATACCAGCGGCGGTCGTGGCGGCGATGTATACATTGTTACGAACCTCAACGATTATGGTGAAAAAGATCAACCTATTGAAGGATCGCTTCGATATGGGATTCAATCTACTCCTAAAGAAGGACGCACGATTGTCTTCAACGTTTCCGGTACCATTGAACTGAAAGGCTCCCTTCGTCTTAAAAATATTAAGAATTTGACCATTGCGGGTCAAACCGCACCTGGCAATGGAATTACCATTGCGGGCTGGGATACGAATATCAGCGATTCGGAAAACATTATCATTAGGTATCTCTCCTTCCGCCCAGGCGCAACCAATGTATATAATGGCAGTGATTCAATGGACGCCCTATGGGGAAGAGACAACAACTATTTCATTATTGATCACTCTTCCTTCAGTTGGAACACAGATGAGACCCTGTCTGCTTACAGAGGTGAGAACGGAACAATTCAGTGGTCGATCATTTCAGAGAGTCTGACGCTATCGGGGCACTCTAAAGGTCGTCATGGCTACGGCGGTATTGCGGGGGGAGATAAAACAATCTTCCATCATAATCTGTATGCAAATCATACTTCGCGGAATCCAAGACTCGGCGGCGGTTATGCAGGAGCTGCCAACGCAGATCATGTTGCTGTCGTTCAATTCTCTAACAACGTCATCTATAACTGGGGATTTAATACTACATATGGCGGAGGCTTTACCTTTACTAATTTTATGAATAACGTAGAGATCGCAGGCCCAGGTACCAGGGATAATGTGACAGACCGGGTGCTAGATGCGGGTGAATCGAAAAAAATGGGCGGTTTCTACATCTCAGGCAATCAGATTAATAATAAAAAAACGGGTTTACTCGATGCTACATCGAAATATATCCAAAACTCGGGTGATAACGAAGGCGATACAAAAACGACCTATGCAACTACCCCCTATCTGTCCGCAGATAGCACCGGGGTAAATCACGGAATTACGAATCAAGCTTTTGATGATTATGTACAAAATGGTGTGAAAATAGCGAACGGTCAATTACTTGACGCGATCTTACAAAAAGCAGGAGCCACCTATCCTCGTCGTGACGCAATCGATGCGAGAATTGTAGCTGAGGTAGAAAAAGGGTTAGGTAGATACATTAACACAGAACATGAGGTTGGAGGTTATGTCTCTCCTTTTGGTGTGATTGAGGAACAACATCCTGCGAGTTATGACACGAATCAAAATGGTATTGAGGATAATTGGGAAAAGAAAAACGAGATCTGGGATACCACAGATGCATATAAGACGGTGACAGACCAAGGTTATACTTGGCTTGAACTCTACATTAATAGTCTAGTGGATATGAACCATGTGGCGGAGAATCCTGAAGCCAAAATGACAAAACCAGATAATAATACACAGCTGAATGTAGGAGAAGCCGTCTCCGTGAAAATCAAAGCGGACTCCAAATTCGGACATAAAATTAGTAAGGTTGCTGTATACAATGGTTCGGAGTATCTTGGCGATGCTGTGAAAAAAGGAAATAACTACGAGTATACGATTAAAGATCTTGCAGATGCTTCCTATTATATCTCGGCAAGAGTTACGGATTCGAAAGGAAACTCAACCCAAACCACCGCTGCTAATATTCATGTCAGTGCACCTTCTCGCTCTCTTGCTAGTGAAGGTTTCAAATCTGACGATATCGGCTCTCCTGATCTTAAGGGTACGGCAAGTATGGCAGATGGCGTATTCACCGTAAAAGGTAATGGGAAACTCGGGATGAGTGAAGGCAGTACGAAACAATCTCGTGAGAATGATGCAGACAAGGACGATTTCCATTTCGTTTATAAGGAATTATCAGGGGATATGGAGATTACCGCGAAGCTAGAGGAGATTGGTTCTGTAGACAATCATGCTTTTACCGGTCTGATGATTCGAGATGACTTGAAAAAGGATAGTGCTACCACTGCTTTGGGACTCTCTTCTGTGAAATTATCCAAAGATTACAGCTGGTCTACCTATCTAGCTGGAAGAAACAGCAAGGGTGCGGACTTCGACCGATTAACGGAAACGTTGGATAGCCCAGCTGCAGCACAAGAAGCAGGAATTCAGCTCCTTCCTGACATTGCATTTAAACTGAACGGGGCGGAACAAGGGTACTGGCTCAAGCTCGGACGGAAAGGCGATACCTTCTATGCTTATGGTTCAGCAGACGGTAGCAACTGGACACGAATCGGTGAAAAGACGGTCACTATGCGAGATTCTGTATATGTTGGCATGGCCGTAGACAGCAATGATGTAGCAAATGATATTGAGCAGTTGAACTATGCGAAGTTCTCCAATGTTAGCATCAAAGATACCTTTAACCCAATTGGTGAATAAGCTATAAGGTCAATGTGGTGAATACAAAATACTAGATTATAATTTTTTATGGGGGATGGCAAAAATCCCCCATATTTTTGTGTATGAGGGATCAAAATTCACCTGGTTACCTGCTTTACCTGCTTCTATTTATTCATCCAGCTCTATGATTCTGTTAATGATAAGGTTTACCCTTCAACCACATCAGCTCGAAGATCTGATGAAATTTCAAGCATTTTAGGAATGACCGCTTCGTTTGAAACGGCTACATAGATGTCTCCCATGTAAAGCCGGAACGGTACTTCAAGATCTTCATGCTTCCACATGAAAAAATCACCTTTGATAGACATCGTGCTCTCTGTACCTTTTACGGTGAATACTTCCGTGTAGGTAAAATCGGGTTTCGTTGCAAAGTAATCTTTGCACTCTTCCAAAGTAATCGCTTGCTCTGCTATGTTTTCTTGCATCGATCGTGTTATACGAAAACGCTGATTCATTAATGTGCCTCCTATATGGTCATCACTTTCAATACTCTCTACATTTTCTACATCAAATTATATTTTCTCATTCCCTGAACCTTCTGTCAAAACCATTCCTGCCGATTCTTATTTAGCTTTAAAAACCCAAAAAGAAAAGCCCTATCCTAATGGATAGAAGCTTTGAATTGATTAATTTAAAATTCCTGGACGTGGCACGACTCCAAATGCCTCTGCAAGATCGATTAATTCTTGGTTTGTTATTTTTTGTTTGATTTCGTGGTGTGCAATTAACATATAGATCTGAGCTGCTTTTTCGATCGTTTCGATAAGCCCTAACGCATCATCAATAGAACTGCCTGTACCAAAGATACCATGATGCGGCCATAACACGGCACGATGTTCCGCCATTTTGAGTGCAGTCTCGCGACCAATCTCACTAGAACCGGGTACCATCCAAGGTATGATTCCAATACCGTCTGGAAAAACAACAATACATTCTGTACACATTTCCCACAAGGTTCTCGTAAACTTATCCTCATTTAATTCGTGAATGAAAGTCATCGCTATCACATTCGTCGCATGGTTATGTATGACTACACGATGGTTAGGATCGATTTTTATCCTTTCGATATGGCTCATGAAGTGAGCAGCGAGTTCACTTGTTGGCTTCGCATCATCTGGTAATCCCCAGAGAAGCTCAAGTGTCTCCCCATCCTTAGATATACGAATCACACCTAAGTTAGCTTCGGGATCATCAATAATGTTTTTAAAATATTTCCCGGAACCCGTTACGATAAAATATTTTCCCGCTAGTTCGTTAACTGGAAATGCAGGCTTAAATGTACGGATCACTCGATCAATATCCATATAGGCAGCAACTTCTGATTCATCGAGCAGATAGCTGACGTTGCCTCCATTTCGCTCGTCCCAGCCAAATCTCCACATATGCTGTGTAGCTTCAGCCATCACTCTAACAAATGGAATATCCAATGCGGGTACATTTTCCTTCTTAAATCCATGAGTCGTACTCATCTCCGTCACCACAATCCTTTCTAATTCAAGTAAACATAAAATTTACAATAGATCTTGTGAGACAATAAGAATATATTTGTTTGACTCCCTCAGTACTGAAATCAACCATTTTACCATCTATCATATCTGTTATTTTCTTTGAAGTCCACATAAACAAAGATACACCATATTAGATAAATAAGGTGTATCTTTGTTTACAATAGCTACGCTAAATTGGATCGTATTATTTTTTACCCATTAAATTTAGCCATAATATTACCTCTATTTAGTTAAAAGCTACAGTTATACTTGTAATAAGAAGCAGTATAGAAACAGGTGCCCAAATTCTTCTTTCCCATTTGCTCCTTGTCAGCATATTCAGTATCGTAGCAACCGTTGAAAAAACAACAACAAACCAAATTGCAGAATTTGCAAATGGATACGACCGAGGAAGTGTAATCCCAGACTTACTAAGTACGATTACAGCGAGTAGTGCCAGAATAAGAACCTGAAATAAAGCAGCTATGCGCATAATGGGTGGGTATTTCCCTGGATACTTCCCTCCCATTGCATAACTTCCCCAAGGTATTCCTGCGGCTAGTGCTAGTTGAAATAAAATGACAATGGCAATTAGAGAAGAGAATACAATTGCTGATATCAATGAGACCACACCCTAAGTTTTGATCTTATGTTTATGTCTATCGGCGCCCTTTAGAAGGAATATAGTGTCAATTTACTGACTCATCTCAGAATTTGAATCACAGGGAATTTCCAGTGCCTCAAATAGAAAAGATGTACCGTTCAAATAGGCTTTCAATATAGCCTCCGCATAAGGCTGCTCTTCAATTAAACCATCCGTCTCCGCAGAATTCTCCGCATGAAAACTATATGCTTCAATGAGCGCCATAATGAAGAAAGTTTCCAGCTTCGGTATGTATTCACCATCCAATTGTCTAATTCTCTTATACCCTTTCATAAAAAGAACTCTTTGCGGAGGGAATAGTCCAAGAATTGACTGTGCCATATCATATAAATGATAACCGAAGCCGCACCTGCCGAAATCGATCGGATAAGGTTCACCCTCAAAGAACACGATGTTACCATTATGTAAGTCAGCATGAATCATTCCAAAGTCATGTTCGTGACTAGTAAGTGTTTTGAGTAGTTCTATCACTTTCTCAGCGGCCATCGAATACAACTCTAACGCTTCATCTGATATAAAATGCCCATGATTCAGTTGAAGATGAGCCCAATCCCTTTCAAAAGTACGGATGCCCCAGGAAGGACGCGAGAAATTAGTAGAGGGACTAAAATCAGCGCTTGCTTCGTGAAGATTTGCCATCAATTCCCCCAACTTTTGAATGCTCTCCTCTGTATGCTCCCCCTTCTCTAAACGCTCACCTTCGACCCAAGTTAATAAAGTCGCATGGTACGGTTTTCCGTCATCAGAATATGTAGTGGTAACGAAAGAACCCTCCCTATTCCGCACGCCAACAGGTAAAGTTATGCCCTTCCTTTTCATCGCTGTTGTCCATTCTAGTTCAGAGCTAATCTCTCTCTGATCTTTATCTTTCGAATGAATGCGGAGTAAAAATGATCCATCCATATCTGAAACAATTCGAAAAGTAACATGCTCCGATATTTGGATAAAGTGAATTGAATTCCAATTAATTTCGTATTTTTGTAGTGCACGAAGAGCAGCTTGCTTGGTTTGTTTTAGCGTATCATTCCGATTGATCTCGGTATCCATCTGAAATCCGTTAACCATACGTTGTCTCCTTTACCTGAAGATATCTTTACGTTATTATAATTGACCAGTAAATGGGTAGAGAGATAATAAATCTTTTAAGCTAAATTTTACTGATTTACTAACCATTGTTCCAATTGTTCCTTAATCGAAAAAAGCCGCCAACTGGCGACCTTTTATACTTGATGGACTTTTAAAATAAACCTTAACTTGGCCAAACTCCAAGTTAGTAACTTAGTGCTTGGGTTTGATCCGAAGGATCGCTTCTTTTGCCTCTTCATGGTCATCAAAGTGTATCGTGTGATCTTTTAGAATTTGGTAGGTTTCATGCCCTTTCCCTGCAATCAAAATAATATCTCCTGGTTTGGCTAAGCTGATTGCTCGATTAATGGCTTGTTTGCGATCGGTGATGAGTTCGTATTGACCTGTAAATACATCGCTACCCAGCACACCTTGTTCAATGTCAAGAAGAATGAGATCGGGATCTTCAGAACGAGGGTTATCGGATGTCACGATAATGATGTCGCTGTATTCCGCTGCAAGCTTACCCATGATGGGGCGTTTTGTCTTATCCCGATCTCCACCGCAACCAAACACAGTTATGATATGCTGATCAGCAAATTCACGTAAAGTAGTAAGGGCATTTTCTAGTCCATCCGGTGTATGAGCATAGTCAACAAGTACAAGAAAATCTTGACCGGCATGAATAATCTCCATTCGCCCAGCGACACTTTTTAGTGATAATAACCCGCGTTTTATGTCCTCAAGTGATATCCCTTCAACCATAGCAGAGCTGATCGCTGCAAGTGCATTATAAACATTGAATTTACCAACCAGATTAAGTTCCATGATTTCCGTCCCTATAGACGTTTTGATGGTGAATTTTGTACCTTTGGAAGTAAGCTGAATGTCTTCTGCCATCACATCGGCTTTGCTCTCTATTCCGTACGTAACAACTTGTGCCGGTGTCACTTCTTTGAAAAAATGGCTTGATTCATCATCAGCATTCAGAATTGCATATTTCTTCCCTAGAGGGTCAGCTGAAAATGAGTTCCCCATTCGTGAAAATAACAATCCTTTGGCAGCAATATATTCTTCCATTGTCCCGTGATAATCTAAGTGATCCTGCGATACATTCGTTAATACCGCCGTTCTAAAATCACATCCCAGTACACGTTCCATATGTAGACCTTGTGATGAAACTTCCATGACACAAAAATCGACAGACTGATCTCTCATTTTCCGGAGATTGTATTGCAAACGATTCGGATCTTGCGTGTTTATATCTGTTTCGAACCATTCAGATCCTATTTTCGTTCCGATATTCCCCATGAGTCCTGTTCGGTATCCTGCTTCCGTAAGAATCGATTCAAGCATATAACTCGTTGTTGTCTTCCCATTGGTTCCTGTAATTCCAATCAATTTTAGCTCAGTACTTGGATAACCATAAAAATGGTTGGATAAAACCGCCAGAGCATACCTTGCATCGGACACTTTTATGGTTGGAATATTTACTTTTACATCACGTTCTACAACGACTGCAGCAGCCCCAGCTTCCACTGCTTTATCAATAAAAAGATGTCGATCCGCTTGAAGTCCATTCACTCCCGGAATACAAACAAAAATGTCCCCTGGCTTCAAAGTTTGTGAATGGATGCTAATCCCTGTGATATCAACGTTTGTATCCCCATTTGCGTGTTTCACATGAAGCTGATCGATGAGTTCTTGTAACCTCAATGTTACTCCCCCTACAATTTAACTTTTAACTTATTGTATAGATAAATGATGAGCATCAGAATCCAATCGATAATACTATAAAAAACAGCAATAGAGAGTGCAGACGTAAAACTGTGGATGTATATCCCATGGGAATAACTTGATATGAGATATATGAATATGCTGTTTATGATAATCGTAATTAAATGCTTTGTGTATTCAGAAATAATCCCCAGTGATTCGGCTTTTCACCCTGTTTCCGATCATGAAATTTAATCATCTCATTGATAAGCAAACAAATAACCACATAAAAAATCAGTAGAAAGACAGGAGTACTCACTAGGCAGGATCTTCCTCTCTAATAGTTAAATGTGGAGCAGTTTCTACACTGAACTGATTATAGTAGAACGAAGATTTTTTATATCTTTCAAGGCTCAATCTATCGATGGGTTAACTCTTGACCATATATAGTCGAACAAACCAAAGAGTAAAGCAATCAATATAGAAATAAATTCATAACTATCTAAAAAGGTGGGGATTATCATAATGATCGCCCCAGCAATGATGTATACCACAACGCGTACCCAAATACTCACGTTATAATGCTTAAGAATTACAAAAGGTGTTGTAAATGCAACAACGAGAATGGGATACACCACTAATAATGAAATAAATAAAACGAACGGAACATATTCATCCATGGACAAAGTAAAAGAAGCTTGCTTACTGTCCATATAGAATACAGTGATGGTAGCAAAGAAAGCGAGAAACAATAAGCTCAAACATGAGACCAAAATAAGCTTCCTTTCTTGTCTAAGAATCGCAATTCACCTCTTCGAGATATAGTAGAACGAACTCTTTTCCCATCTCTTCATTAGTTCATCAGATCGGCTTCGTTCCACAAGCGATATGAAAAATCATCAAGGCATAAGAATCCGGGTTATGCAGTAAATTATCATGTGCTTTTTCAATATGATGAAGATCGATTTCAGATAAGATGCCTAGTCTATAAAATTGCTCGAATCTTTTCGGATTAAATTGCTCCTGAAAACCTTCTAACCCAACTACATCACTATGTACAGAAACAGCTTCCAAATCGATATTGGAAAACCCTGCTTGTCTCAGTAATCTTGGCAAGCTTCGTCCAATTTCACGATTACCGCCTGCTTTTTTCTGCATATCTATTAATTTATCGAGGACGGAACGGAAGGATTCTATATTAGGCTCTACAATTCCAAATATGCCATCATCTATATCGATAATCGCTACTTTCCCTCCTGGTTTTAACACTCGGAAAATTTCTAGTGCTGCTTTCAATGGTTCAAATAAATGCAGAAAAATGAGACGAGCAATCACAAAGTCATAATGATCACTAGGAAGCCTGGTATCGTATACAGAGGCTTGTACGTATTTCACTTTCGATGAATCATGATTCTCCTTCGCTTTTTGCAGTAGAGCAGAATCGAAATCCAATGCTGTTATTTCACTATTAGGGAAGCTCTTATTAAGCTGTTCCGTCACATATCCAGGTCCGCATCCTACTTCCAGCACGTTCATTCCGTCTGATAAACCATACCACTGCAAATATCTACATTCTTTCTCCCATGCCATCAAAGCTTGAGTTTTGAGTCGGATGAGCTCCGCTTCCATCCCTAGACTTGTTTTACTAACATCATATGTTGAATCAGAAGTCTTCATATTTTTATCTGCCTCCGTCCTCTTACTTGAAATACAATGTAACTTACATAATAAACATATATTACCACAACGAAGAAACACTTCTCACTTCACGTGTGGATTTTATATCCGGATAAAACAAAAAGAGGCTCATGAGCCTCTTTCTCTATAGCAAAAAACTATTTACTATTTATCTGCAATTTTAGCTGGTAAGGGATCTCTAAAAGAGCCGAATATGCCTGTGATCAGTCCGATTAATCCAATGGTAAATCCATAGGCTGAAGAACTTTCAAAAGCGAATACAACAATCACCCCAAACAAAGTTAAATGAACACCGAAAAGTTGAACTTGAAGAACACTTGGCCTGATAAAATCCAATAATACCCCTGCGTGAAAGATCACAGTAACTATTAAAATTAGAACGGTTAATAACAATAACCCGAAATTAATCATTATGGCCTCTCCTTAACTCATACTAAAGCACTCCACCATCAAACTTTCCCCAAAATTCTTTTTACGTTGTTTTGTTTGAAATATACTTAGAAAAGAGTCTCGCCATCATTCTGGGTAACTCTTATTCGATTTTAATTTTCAAGTTCAGTATAAATTTGAAAAGTTACGCCAAATTTATCCGTTACATCAGCAAACCCAGGGCTGAAAGGTTCTTCCTTAAACGGCATATTGACTTGACCTTCTTGCCGCAAGGCTTCATAAATGCGTTTTGTTTCTTCAACGTCGTTCGTTGTAATGCAAATGGTTACCCGTTTCCCGTTTTCAATAGGCGAACCGTCTGGAGCATCAGAAAACATGAGTTCTGTTGTACCAACTTTTAACTTGGCGTGAGCTATAAGTCTTTTCAGATCGTCAGTGAACGTATTGGGCATGTCCGGCATCTCACCATAAGTAACTATGGATTGAATTTCTGCACCGAGGACTTGTTCATAAAACTGAATTGCTTCCTTTACACGTCCCTCCAAAGTAATATAAGGGGTCAGTTTTAGCGTCATAAGATTGTTCCTCCTCAATTTTTGATTCGATTGTGATTCATAAGTATAGACGATCCGGCCGCCATAAAATCATCGGTATATCAAAAATTCTTCTTTCCGTCCAAATCTGATGGTAATCCAAATCGAATAAATAAATCGGGGTCAATGAAATGATGGATATCAGCTAGCATCGGCTGCCTCTATAGCCGACCATCGGAAGACATCAATCAAGATCAGTACGGCGCGTTGCCGGGGCGGCAATATTTGCATCATAGCAATAAAAGATAATCGAATGGTTTCTCTGCTAACCACCGATAACAATAACCGATTAGTTCAGCACGAAACTCCTCGTGCAACTCTATTTCTTCATTTTCCCGGCTCATTTGACTGCCCTCTTCCACCCACAATCTTTCCGTTAGTAGTTACGGCAACTCTACTTAATCGGACTTTTTGTAGTGTTTCTTCCACTTCAACCAAACACTCTTCGATTTCATTCCAAGCTTCGTTAGACCCAACAAGTAATAGGTATACTACGTTATTAATCTTTTCTTTATCATCGCTACATAAGTTTACTATTTTTATGCATTATCTCCTTATATGGCAATCTGCGCCGATGTGAAGCATTGAGGCAGAGATGTACCTTTAATTTCTATATGCTGTATAAATTATCCTGTCTAATAGTTGAAAAGACGACACCCATCTTTCTGATTGCCGTCTTTTCTTCTTTATTGATCTATCGTTTCTACGTTAATTGAGCGACGAGAAGGACAGAAATATATATGTAGATATGGTTATTCTAAGGAGGAAATATCTTGTCTCTCCATTAGAATGTAATCAATATTGTTACACCGACTCCACTCATGAATTCGGTCTGGCTCCAAAAACCGGCAAAGAGTTCAAAAAAACAATACTTAGAAATATGAAAATTAAAATAACGAGAACCAACACTCCCTTTAAGACAACCTCATTACCGCCCAACGTTAACGATCTTCCTGACCCAGGTTGGCTCGTTCGTCGCCGCCCGTATGAGGCAATCGGCGCAATCGGCGAGGGAAAGCGGCAGGAGCGGAGCGATGCGGGCCGAGGGACCTGCTGTATATTTCGAAGTGGCGGCAACGTCGCTAAGTGCGGCCGGTCGCACAATGATCCAATCTAGGTCGCTCCGTTGCACTGCACGTTCGGCAATGGCTTTGTCCTCTACCGCCTTCGAGAAGATGCGGCCCGAAATGTGTATGGCCCAGCGATTGAGCACGGAAAGTTCTTTTCCGTCGCTCAGACCGATGCCGCTCTGCATGATGAAGCGCTTGACTTCGGCGTTCTGACAGGCTGCCAAGATATTCGAGATGCCCTCCGACATGACAGTGCCTGGCGAAAAGTTTTTGAGGATGTTCGAGATGCCCTCAGACTTGACGGTGCCTGTCGAAAATTTTCTGGTCGGCCCTATGCAACTAATTACCGCATCTGTATCGGCCAAGACCTTGGCAATACTCGGCATATCAAATACGTCTCCCTGTCGGACGCTGAGGCGAACTGTGGGGGCGATGACTTCCGGCCGGCGAGCCACGGCTACAACCTCATGCCCCAATTCAAGTGCTCGCTCAATCACTTTCCTGCCAGTCGCACCCGTCGCTCCAATTACCGTGATTTTCATTGAGCAGTTCCCCTTCGAATGTGATGATTATTACCTCTATCCGTAACTGATCCGCTAGACAGCACGGGTGGCTGCCAAAGCTTTGAAGCAGCTTGCCAACCGCGAAGAGGATTGACACCTACTAGTTTCAATTGATATCCATAGAAAAATACAAACTGGTATATTAGGTAACATTTGTATATAATTATAAACGAAAAAGATAGTGCCGGTAATTACCAAACAACGGTGATTCGTGCATTTGTGCACGAATCATTTAAAATTGTGTATTTTTTTTAGAAAGCTTGGTGACTCTCACAGTGTCTAAGGTGGATAGAAGGATAATCAAATCTCAAGAAGCGATAAAAAAAGCTTTTATTGAATTGATGACTGAAAAAAAATGGATCAGATTACTATACAAGATATTTCCGACAAGGCAAATATTAGCCGAAGAACCATCTATTTGCACTACATGGATAAATTTAATCTTCTAGATAAGCTAATCGAAGAACATATTTATGAACTACGGGAACTCTGCGAATTAGCAGTTAATAATACCGATTATATGGATACAGTATTGTTATGGTTCGAGTACTTTGAGAGTCATTATTTATTCTTTTCAACGATGATAGCGAGTAAAGGTGGTCTTTTTTTTCGAAGTCGGTTCCTTGAATTTGTCCTTCAAGAGTTAAACAATGGAGAGAACATATCCGAAGGAAGATCTCAAGGATTAAGTGACGGTGAAGATGTGATTATCCAATTTTTTGGAGCTGCTATCGTAGGGGTAGTGGAATGGTGGTTCAAAAAAGGAAAGCCCTATCCCCTCACTGCATGGCACAACGAGTGGGGGCATTATTAGAAAACAATTTATGACCGATCTTGAATCAACACACTATATTTCGTTATCCTGCCCGTTAACTTAATAGAGTTTGAAAGCATCTTTTTTCAACAGTTGAACTATTCCTGATCCTAAACGTTCTCAATAATAGAAAAATAACCCTGACCATTATAAGACTATGGTTAGGGTTACCACTACTTTAATGCTCACTCGGTAGATTTAAAATCTTATGTATTTCTATCTAATCCTTAAAAGGATAATTATCTATATTATATACAATAAGAAGAACCATTATTAGTAATATAGTTGTACTGATATACTGTCTTGATTGCTTTATAAAAATATATTCCATAATTGCCTGAAAACCAAATAAAAATGCCAAAAAGGTCATCCAATAAGACATTCTTAGAGTTTCTGATTCGTTAGTAATACCAGACCATTGTGTGATTAAAAAAAGTATAAGGATAATAATCCCACCCCAACGATCTACATTTCTACCAGAGGTTTCTGATATTTTTTTCTTTTCAACCCCAAGTATCTTATTTGATATTTTATCTATCAAGAATAACAAAATAAGCAGACCAATTATAAACACTAATAACTCCACCCAATCCACCCCTTATTGTGTTTCTCGTTAGCTTTTAATAATCCATACACATCATAACTTTACTTCATTGCTAAAAAACATAATCAGCCTTTTCTCTCGTTTTCAATAACGATACATTGTGGAAACCAGATATCAACAGAAAATCTAGCAAATTATACTTTGTTTTATATCATTTATAATAATTTTTGACGGCATTTCATAGTTTCGAGTTTTAATTTATGAGTTATCTTATCAAAATCAACATCAAATCTTTCATATATTATATTCTAAAATTTGATTACTGGTTAAAAATAGTTTACTATAAATTTGTTTTTAATTTATTTGGAGGACTACATGAGTCTAAAAAAAGCTGTATTAATTACTGGAGTGCTAGTTACAAGTTTCAGTCGGTACCATACCATTGTCAATTCACAAACAGGCTTTATAAGCCTACCCCAAGATACTACTGAAAGAGCAAACATCTCTACGGTCGTTAAGAAAAATGCCAAATGGGAAAAAGTCGTGACTGGGAAAGGTTTTATCGAAGGAATTAATTTCGATAATAAAGGACAGATGTGGTTAGTTAGCCCTACTACTGGAGAGATATTGAAAGATGTTAATGGTGAGGCAACACCTGTAGGTGAAAGCTATGGTGGACCTAACGGAGCAAAGTTTCATGAAAATGGTCTTCTTTATGTGGCAGACAAATCAGGTGAGCTTTACACTTTCGATACGTCCACAGGTAAGAGGGATACTATCGTAAAGTATTTTGGAAATGAGCATTTAAGAGGATTAAATGACCTTATCTTTGACAAAGACGGCGGTTTGTACGTAACAGAACCTTACGGATCTGATGCAACAAATCCAATCGGTCGAGTGTTTTATTTATCCCCAAGTAAAGATTCAAAGTTGCAATTATTTGAAAGCAATCTAGCTTATCCTAACGGTATTGCGCTCTCACCAGATGAAAGTATTGTATATATCGCAGAATTTAATAAGAATAGAATTATTGCGGCCCCTGCCATTAATGCTAAAGACTCTCCATTAACCCCTCATGTTTTTGCGGAATTCGAAGGTGGAATTGGCCCTGATGGAATAACAGTGGATAGCGAGGGGAATGTTTATGCAAAGACATTTCCAGGCAGGAGAAGTTATTGCATTAGATTCCAATGGGTTTGAAATCGGAACGATTCGTTTACCAAAAGAGGCTGGCTTATTAGCAACAAACATCACTTTTCACGATGGATATTTGTACATATCAGAATCATCGAAAAATGAAGTTTGGCGTATAAAAGTTCATAAAGAAGCTATCAAATAACATTTATTATAGAGAAAACACCCTCGTAGTTTACGTGGGTGTTTTAGTTTCATTTGTACTCCACTATACTAAACTGCCGAGTAGCTTAAAGAAAAAGCACCGGTCTATTGATCGGTCGCTACTTTTGTTCTTCAACTATTGTTTTCTATTAACTTAATTAATTAGCGTGCGTAAACCACTAGATTGCGCCTCGATAATACGAACAAGTTTATGTCCTTTGTTCAGGACATAAATTTTGAACTTGTATAAAAAAAATAACTCATTCAGCGACTTTCAATAGAAATATGTTATTGTCTCTGACATAGCCTAAAGGGGTTACTTGTGGGCTTCTGAAACAAATGAGAAACGGTTCAGAACGTGTTTCTGAGCCGTTTTTGCATTCTCTTAAATTAAAAACAACTTTTTCGAACTCGTATTAGTTGTTTTTTTCAACATCCTGCCAGTTAGCATTATTTAATATTTCTGCTCCCTCTCCAATGAATACTGCTCCTGCTTCTGCATCATTTTGTAGCTGATATAACATCCAAGCAGTCATATACCCATCTGTTGATAGCATATCCCAGTGTTCTGCTCCGTTGACTCTTGCACGTACCTTAAACACATTATTTCCGATACTATTATAGTTTTCAATAAGGGATGAAAGCGGTGCGACACCCCCAAAGCTAGTTTCCGGATCTTCGCCTGAGTCGTCAGAGCTACCTGTTCCTGCTGACATAAAATAAGGGATCTCAACTTTTGAAATATCATATTCCCAGCCCATATTTTTAGCAAGCAGTGAATAGGCTGCGCTTCCGGTAAATATCGTTTTATATTTATTACTGTTATCATATTCCGTGACGGCTCTGATCGCTCCTGCACCGCCCTGAGAATAGCCGATAACGCCAATATTTTCCTGGCTTATCTTCCCGTAGAATATACTGTCGGCATCGCTATTCAGTTCCAATACATAATCCAGTGTTTTTGAAGTTGTTAAACCTGTTCCCGCCTGCCTGTCCTCATTTCCTGTCACAATAAATCCCCAGGAAGCAAGTCTTTCAAAAAATGGCTCGTAAACGGAAGCAGCTGTATTACTTGCATTTGTCACAACGATCAGTGGATAGGCTTGATTTTTGTTTTCGAGTTCTGTAGGATACCAGATTCTGTACTCTTTTATCGTATCGTCCTCTGATTTCAACTTAATGAGAGATACCTCATTACTCCCCAATCCTGCATACTTTTCCTCTAATGCGGCATCAGATTGAAAATTCTCATAGTAGGTATCTTCGATAATCGGTTTTTTAGAATCCATGTAATTCTTAAGTAATAGGAACGCTAACAAGAGTACAATTAATGCGATACAACTTAAAACCGTAATCCCAATTATTTTCAGCATTTTTTTCATCTCTTCTACCTCTGTTTTTCTTTCCGTTGACAAAGAAATGTCTTGTAATAGAATAAAGTCAATGGGAAACATATGACCTATTTCGGTACATCTGTTCCAATTGCATTGTCATTATAACAGTAAAATTCTTAGATTGTTAATACCAATCAGCTTGAATATTGTCGTAAACACGCTATGCGGAACAAAAAGGAGAATTTGTACCTCTATGAAAAAGAATCAGACGGTATTTTTAAAATTATGTCTAGCAGACGCGCTTATAAAACTTATGGCAACGCAGGACTATGATAAGATCAATGTGAACGCGATCTGTGAGGCAGCTGGAGTTGGCAGAACGACCTTCTACAGACACCTTGATCATAAAAACAGCAAAGATGAACTATTAATTTTTAAGCTCAATTACGAATGGGAGTGTTATGCTGAAAAACACGATGAGGAAGTAACAAAAGACAAGGGCTTTGCCATGTTAAACTATATCTACGAAAACAGACGTCTGTTTACTTTGTTAAATAACAACGGATTGATTGTGACGGTTATGCGGGCTTTTGAAAAGCTGATACCTGCTGGCGAAACTTACGATAAAAGTCTCTCTTATCTAATCTCTTTTTTTTCCTACGGGTATTTTGGTATTATCTATCAATGGATAAAATACGATTTTGATGAGACACCTGAGCAGGTGCAAAAACATATTATCGACACTCTTTCGTTAGGGATGAAAAATCCAAATGCCAATTCAAATCCTGCCAGTTCTGATTGTTAAGTCGAAACTATAGAAAAGGTTAGCAATAATCGGATTTTTGGTGTAAGAAACAAAAAAATATACTGGCTTTATTGAAAAGTCGAAAAGTCGCATCAATTCAGTTGTTTCATCCAAATGCTATATAGAAGAGAGCTGCTAAAACAAAACGATATACTAAGAAAACACTACAATCTAAAATCGCTTAATGAGTTTAATGAAAGTCACAACCGTGATCATAGCAACAAGGAATAATGTCATAAAGTCAATTAACATTAGATATAAATCAGGAAAGTTTAGTTACATTAATCTGCCGGTTTGCATAACTAAAGGGGAGCAACTGCCAACTGGCAAGTTGCTCCCTGCTGTGTACAACTAACGTTGCACGTTAGCATTTTGAATTATTAATTTTCATACTCATCAATACATGATTTCGGGTTTGAAATATTGTTATCTATAAAGAATTGAGCCGCACTCGTTAGACTTTTAATAATCATATTTTCCGTCATTCTGTTAATCCCTTTATATGTTGTTATGTGTGCTATTTCTTCAAGATTCCCTTTTTTTTGTATTGTGTCATGCTTTACATCTATAACAACTTCCATCATCAACTTACCTCTGTATAGCACTCTTGCTGTAACTAATTTACTGTCTAAATCCACATTGGGGTAATCAAAAGTTATTCCTGTTGGTTCAAAGTGAGTGTAACCTGTCAAATACAACACCTCTTGTGCTATAGCATATTTTCTAGTAAAACACAGCTTCATAGAGTTTTAGGAAATTAGACATGTAATCAACTCCAGTAGGGTTACTATTTTCCCATTATTTTAGAGAACATAATTTACAAGTCATTTCTGCAATCAAGTCTAATATTGAAAAACATACAAAAAAACAACCGAAAGCAAGTGCTCCTACACTTGTTGAGATAGGTACAAACATCGCCGAGATTATCTTCCATATTCGGCTTTCCTGATAAACAAATTCCCAGTAATATTAGTATAAGTGCTTATACACATAGATGCAGTCCTCCGAAGTTCATGAACTCATACTTTAAAATCAATCCGTTAGTTAACTCCTATACGTATACTAAGTATAATCGACTCAATCTACTAGATTTGAGACTATATATTACACTTTAAGTAAGATGGGTGGAGCGAATTCCTAGAAGATCTCGGACAGGTATGGCGTGAGGATCGCATAGTTATACTAATTAACGAACATAACCAAGGTGCACTATTTATTTCAGGTACTGTATCAAACCAATGGAAATTTTATTCGCGATTCAATGCAATCGTGCTGTTAAGTGCTCCACTGGAAGTAATCCTTGAACGTGTCGCTTCTCGTCAGACCAATGATTACGACGGATTGTAACATGAAGTGCGACACCTAGTTCAAAATAAAAAATGGCCCATGGCCGGATTCGTGTAAAATGAAGGTTCCTACACCACATTCACACAAGGAGAATCCGCTCATGAGCTACACACATCGCATAATTGAACGCAGTAAACTAGAAGCATTACATCAACTGGGGCTGTCCGCCCGAGCCATTGCTCGCGAATTGGACCGTCATCATTCCACGCGACCGGGAACTCAAGAAAAATCAAAGCCTAAATGGTTATCAAGCGGCAAGATCAGAGCATCGTTATCAGCATCTTCGCCAAGCTCAGAAACCTAGAGGAAAGTGGATGAGACACTTGGAAAAGAAATTGAGCGACGACTTCATGAAACCTGGTCTCCTGAACAAATCTCCATGCGTTATTGTCTGAAAGACCAGCCCATGGTTTCGTTCAAAACGATATATCGCTGGCTTTATGAAGGTCGCTTGATTCGCATGACAGTTCAGCAGTTAAGGCACAAAGGAAAGAGACAGAAGCCACAAGAAAAGCGTGGTCGCTTCCTCGTTGGCACTTCTATTAAACAACGACCTAAAGAGATTCGTTTCCGAGAAACCTTTGGGCACTGGGAGCTAGACACAGTCGTCTCCAGCCGAGGAAAAAGCAAGGCTTGTGTCGCTACATGTATCGAGCGAAAAACAAGGCTGTACTGTACACTGCTATTAAAATGCCAGATCGCACTTCATTATCTATGGAAATCGCTATTGGTGTAGTTGTCGCACAGTACCCAGCCCAAACCTTCCAAACAGCTACCGTTGACCGTGGTAAGGAGTTCGCATGCTTTCGTGAACTGGAAGAGTCACACGGTATGAAGGTGTATTTTGCAGATCCTTATTCCTCATGGCAACGAGGCTCCAATGAGAATGGAAACGGGCTCCTTCGAGAGTTCTTCCCAAAAGGGAAGGACTTTGCAGAGGTGACCGAGGAAGAATTAGAACATGCCCTCCAACTCATTAACAACAGACCAAGGAAATGTTTAGGTTGGAAGACAGCTCACGAATCATTTGAAGAAGAAGTGTCGCACTTGGATTGACAATCCGTCACTAGATAAAGTCCCATACCGGTCGATTCATGATATTGGCGTCCGCGTTCACCGGTAAAATAAGGGTTGAATACTCTTTTAATATCATCCGGCGAGATTCCAATTCCCTGATCTGAAATCTCCAGAATCGTATCGTTGCCAAGCTGCTGTGTGGAAATCGTCACCGTTTTGCCGGAGCCAGCCGTGTAATTCACAGCATTGGTTAAGATTTGGGTCACCATGAAGATCAGCCATTTGGCATCACTATACACTCGTAATTCGGCATCAACCTGTATATTTACGGAAACACCCCGGCGGATAAATAACTTGCGGTTCTCAGACACCACTTCGCTGACTGTCTTGCGGAGAAATAATGATTCAACGTGGAAATCATCCTGAAAACGATCCAGTCGGGATGTATAGATGACCAATTCCAGTCCTTTGCGTAACTTCTCTAGCTCCTCCTGAATACTATCAGCGGTTTTTTCATCTTCGAAATCCTGCAGGCTGAGCTGAATAACAGAGAGCGGCGTTTTCATCTGATGTACCCAGCGGTTGATAAACACGATATGTTGGTCCATCTGCCGGACATACAAATTCAGCTTCTCCTGATATTGGCGATCAATGTTGCGGAGTAATTCATTAACAGCCTCGGGAAGCGGGTCATCTCCCAAAGGTGACAAATGATCTACAGGTATTTCACTAGGAGAACTTAATAGCGCATATAATTTCCGGTGTTGAACATAACTATATCCGAGGTATAGAAAAAGAATAACCCCGCTTAGGAGTACACCGTACCACAAGATCGCAGGGGGGCGTTTCTCTCCTGAGGCCCAATATACAACAGGAACAAGGATCATTTGAAGCACATAGAAGAGCAGTAGCGAAAGTTGTTCTCTCCAGAACAATCTCATAGCACTTCACTGGGGACACTCAAACGATAGCCAGCACCCCTGACTGTTTCAACCACATTTCCTACGCCAAGATCCTTGAGCTTTTTGCGGACACGCGTAATATAGACGTTCAGTGTATTATCATCGATAAAATGCTGATCTTTCCACATGAGATCCAGAAGTTTCTCCCGACGGACAACACGTCCCTCCTTTAGCATTAGCGATTCCATGAGGATAGCCTCCTTCTGTGTAAGCTCCATTGATTCTCCAGCATACTCAATCATATAACGTTCAGGAAATAAGGTTAGGGCACCTGAATGCAGCATACACTCCTCCTGGATCTGTGCGTAAGAACCATATGCCCTGCGCAAATGGCTGCGAATTTTGGCCAATACGACCTCATAGTGAAAAGGTTTTGTAATATAATCATCCCCCCCGTTCTCCAGCGCCCTCACCTGATCCATCCCGCTGTCTCTTGCGGAGATGAACAAAATTGGACAAAGCGAAGATTGGCGTATCTGACGACACCAATAAAATCCATCATATTTTGGCAGAACAACATCCAGCATACCAAATCAGCGGCGCTCTTCTTAAATTCTTCTAGCACGTTGTTAAAGTCATCAGCGATAACTACATGATATTCATATTTCGAAAGGTAAGCACTCAGCAGACCTGCAAGCTTAGCATCATCCTCAATGATAAAGACAGTCCCCATAATATTCCTCCTTATGTCAGTTATACAGTAACACAATATGGAAAAACGTATATATTTTTAGAGAAAACAATATAAACGCTACCAGCACTCGAATATTGTTCGTCTCATTAGCAAATAAATTGTTCGTCCAGTAGGTTCGTAGCTCTCAAACAAAACGTTGGGTTGCTGACTATACCTCGACTAAGAATATGTTTTTACCCTGTGTGTTTCTTCCTATCGGCCGTTCATTTAATTAATTTGATCGTTAGTTCCCAATTGGATATCTTCAAAGGGTGTGTATTTATCTGGTTCAACTTCTTTATATACACGTACATAATTGACATCAAAGGTTGGAAACGGAGCTAATTCGTTAATTGTTAAAAGCTTCATTTCATCAATTTCATTCTCGCTCAACCCCCAATAGGTTTGCCCTAAGGTCAAATGAGGATGATATTTATCCATTTCAAAGTAACGATCTAAAAGTTCTTGTGAAGGTAAAATTACCTTTACCAATTTTTTGTGTAGATCAATTACATTGTTTGTTTTCACATTAAGAAACGTGACATCGCTTCCAAATGAACCCGGATCTGATAATGTTAATTGGAAGCTTGGAATTAAAGAGCATGCTTTTCTTACACTTTCACTCCAATGTAGATCTACTGTAAGACCCCCTTGTGCTTTTACAGTAATGTGAGGCTCCACTACATCATTGAGACGATTACGGGACCATCGACCACGAAATGTTACTATTTTTTCTTTGTAATCATCTGGAGGGGTAATTCCAATGAAATATTTCATTTTATAGTCACTCCTTTACAAAACGGTATCGATTAAACTCCACTTGGACACTTATTCTTACGATTTGTTTCTTTGTTTCTTCGGCTTCTCTCTTGATTACTTTAAAGTGCTTATGTCACTTCAAAGTGCATACTTCCTAAATATTGCTATTTAATGCAGAATAACATTATTCATAGGAACGTACAGAAGGAGCTGAATGAATATGAACACTGCTGAATCTACATTAGCACGCAAAGTCGCCCTGGTTGTAGGCGCACATGGGGTTATCGGTCGTAATCTCATTGATCACCTGGTAACTCTCCCTGATTGGGACATAATTGGTATATCACGTCGCGGCGGTGAATCTAGCAACCGTGTCCGATATGTGGCGGCAGATCTACTCAATATAGACGAGCTTCACGAGAAGTTAAGCGATTTAACTGAGATAACACACATTTTTTATGCTGCTTATCAAGATCGTCCAACTTGGGCAGAACTTGTTTCTCCTAATCTCGCCATGTTAGTAAATGTGGTAGAAGTGATCGAACCCATCGCGGCGGGCTTGAAACATGTCAGTTTGATGCAAGGTTATAAAGTATATGGTGCACATCTTGGCCCGTTCAAAACACCCGCACGTGAGACAGACACTCATCATATGCCACCCGAATTTAATGTTAATCAGCAGAACTTTCTAGAAGAGAGGCAAAAAGGAAAACCTTGGTCGTGGTCTGCACTCCGTCCCTCTGTTGTATGCGGATTTTCTCTCGGCAATCCGATGAATCTTGCTATGGTTATTGCCATTTATGCATCCATCTCAAAGGAACTTGGACTGCCATTACGTTTTCCGGGCAAACCGGGCGCTTATGGCAGCCTCTTAGAGATGACTGATGCAGGGCTCCTGGCTAAGGCAACGGTTTGGGCAGCGACTGACGAAAGCTGTGCTAACCAGGCATTTAACATCACGAATGGTGATCTCTTCCGTTGGAACGAACTATGGCCTAAAATCGCTAAATACTTCGGTTTGGATACTGCGCCACCATTACCGATGTCACTAGATATAGTCATGAAGGACAAGGAGGAACTTTGGAATGGAATGGTCGAGAAGCACGGGCTTGCAAAGCATTCCTACAGCGACGTCTCCTCTTGGAGTTTTGGTGACTTCGTATTTGGTTGGGATTACGATTTTTTCGCCGACGGTTCGAAAGCCCGCCGCCTTGGCTTTCACGAATTCGTCGATACTGAAGCAATGTTTATGAACATCTTCGATGATTTCCGCAAGCGTAAAGTCATCCCGTAACGTACCGTTTGTAATAAAAAAAGCCGACCTTGTATATTAGGTCGGTTCCTTACTATCAATTGAGGATTTGAGGGGTGAATTGGTCAGAACGGCTGCCTTTCCCTCGTATTTTCTCTCTAGATGTAAATCTCCCCACCGGCACATCAGATGTAGGATTTCCTTTAGACTCCAACCGTAGTCTGTCAACTCATATTCAACTTTAGGTGGTACCTGATTATAAGAAGTACGCAAGATGATGCCTTCTTCTTCAAGTTCCCTAAGGTGCTGTGTTAACATCTTTTGAGTAATTGCGGGAACCAAGCTTCTAAATTCATTATTTCGTTTTTTACCGAAAGTTAGATGAAAGAGAATTACAGGTTTCCACTTCCCCCCAATCACTTCCAAAGTTGCCTCAACAGCTGTGTTGTAAATTTTTTTAGTCTCTTCCACACATCTTGCCCCTTTCTGACACTGCCTCTGATGAATCGGAGCAATTAATGACTCTGTTAAATATTATAACTACAACCAAAATATAACGCTATCCTTCACGTTAGCAAATGATCTTTCAGTTAAGGGTTACGAGGAATATTTAATTCAGATCTCTGTTCAAATTTCGAATAAGTGAGCAGATAACAAATAAATCACGGAACGCACGAACCATGTTAAAAGCGATAAGACAACCAAATTAAGTGGCCGACTTATCGCTTTTCTTTGTCCGTAACAGTCACAGTTATTCAATTATTTAAAACCTGCAATCGAATCGTATACAGGATGAGGTACATAGGATTCTTCCAGTAGTGTTACCTCATCAGGGGTTAACGTAATCGAAAGAGCAGCTACTGCGTCTTCAAGATGAGATATTTTCGTAGCACCGATAATGGGCGCTGTAACTGGTTCTTTCTGCAGCAACCAGGCAAGTGCAATTTGAGCTCGAGGAACTTCATGTTTTTGTGCAATGGCTGCGACTTGATCGATAATAACCCGGTCGACTTCCGCCGTTGCATCGTACTTCACTTTTTGCACTTGATCGGTTTCAGAACGCGTTGTAGTTTCCTGCCAATCACGAGTCAGTCGGCCTGACGCAAGCGGACTAAAGGGAATGACACCGATGTTTTCTTCCTTACACAGCGGCATCATCTCCCTTTCCTCTTCACGGTAGATCAGATTGTAGTGGTTTTGCATCGATACAAATCGGGTCCATCCATTCTTCTCAGCAACATGTAAAGCCTTTTGAAACTGCCAAGCTTGCATTACAGAAGCGCCAATATATCTTGCCTTACCAGCCTTCACCACATCATGTAATGCTTCCATCGTTTCTTCGATCGGTGTATTGTTATCCCAGCGGTGAATTTGATATAAATCTACATAGTCGGTTCCGAGTCGTTTGAGACTCTTATCGATTTCACTCATAATCGCCTTTCGAGAAAGACCAGCGCCGTTCGGACCTTCATGCATTCGAGAAAAAACTTTTGTTGCAAGAACAATTTCGTCTCGGTTTGCGTAATCCTTGAGTGCCTTGCCAACGATTTCCTCGCTTGTTCCCTGTGCATATACGTTCGCTGTATCAAAAAAGTTGATGCCAAGTTCCAACGCTTTCTTTATTATTGGACGACTGTTCTCTTCATTAAGTATCCATTTGTGAGAGCCAGGTCCAACTTCTCCAAATCCCATACAACCTAGACAAAGCCGAGAAACATCCAATCCGGTATTTCCAAGTTTACTATATTTCATTTGTTTAACCCCTCTCCTTATAGATATGATTCCACACTTTTATTTCCAGTATGAACAAGCTGTATTGAATGTATAGCATGAGATAAGCATATCAAGTACGGTAATAAGTTTCTTTGCTGATAAGCTCATTATGCTTGTCCATTCAGCTCATTTTGCGTGAATCGCTTTCGATATTCCGAAGGCGAGAGTCCAAACTGCAGCTTAAACACTTTGGAGAAGTGGGCAATATTTTCGAACCCAATGGTGTAGCATATATCTGTGACGGAGAATGTCGTTTCTAACAACAGCTTCTTGGCTTCATCGAGCCTACGGTTGCGAATCCACTTCAAAGGGGACGTATGATACGTTGCCTGAAACTCTCGTTTAAACGTCGACAGACTTCTTCCCGACATATAAGCCAGATCATGAAGTGAAACAGGATTGGTGAAATTCTCCTCCATCATTCTTCCAATATTATGATTTTCATTATTTTTCGAATGTAGCAGTTGATATAAGAAACGTTCATTTGAATCTGCCAGATGAAATAACAATTCCATCATTTTCACCTTAACCAACCCATCACTGACATTCCCAGACTTCTCAAGATAGGGCTGTAAGGACTCAAAATATGATTGGGTAAGTTCATTAACAGGAATGATGGATACGGGTATAAAATCGTTTACTGGGGTAATCAATTTCAAATCAGCGAATTGAACAAATTCCTCCAGTAACTTATCATTCAGGAAAAACATCATGTAATCAAGTGTGTAATTTGAACCGAGCTCCCCCGATTTTTCGTATTCAATTAGGGTCGATTTATGAATAAATATCATCTCGTTGCTCCGAACAGTGTATTCTCTTTCATTAAAGCGAACAGTATAAATGCCCGACTTTACGAATAGCAAAAGATGATCCTTTAGAAAGAAAGCCCCCTTTTTACCTTGTGTGTGCAAGCAAAAAGTAATAACGGTAAACCCATTCTGATGTAAGCTTCCTTTTTTGTCCGGTGCTTTTTCCATTTCTTGCGGTGCCTTGATTGTCTTTCTAGCTTTAATGGACATATGCAGAGTCCCGCCTTTTTTATCATTTTACCTATAGAATAACAAGAATAAGGAATAGATACTTAACTATTAAGCTCAAATCATTTGTTTATTTCGCTCAAGCTACTCATCATGTTTCACATCTGTAAAAAAGAACTGTCCCCTCCGTAGAAAATCTACATTAGGACAGCCCTCTAATCAGGATCTATTATTCAATTTTTAATTATAGTTTGTTGATAGCCACTGAGCCGTAGTCAAAGATAGTTGACCTGCTCCTGCACCATTCGCGGACGTTAATCTAGTCTTTAGTCCTGCTGGATCTTCTGCTGTATAACTGTAGGGCAATACACTAAAACCGTTCCATGAAAAAGGGATTACCGCTGCCGGAACTGGTGCGAGTGGACTACCCGCATCCTCACTTCCACCTCTATACTGAATTCCACCGAGCTCATAGATCGTATCTACCGCTGCAATTTTACCTGTATAATTACTTTGGGTTGCACTCACCTGGTTGTTACGCAGCGGGTACTGAACACCACGAATTACGGATTTCTCCAATAATACGGAACCGCTTTCAGTTGAGATGGCACCATTACTAGTGATCCCAAAGTGATACCCTTTAGCTGAAATGACCTTTGCCATATCTGAAGTGATGCTATTCTTAATCGTCCAAGCTTCTGCATTATCCATGACTATGTTGTATACATGCACATTACCTCCTCGCAAGCGAGGCATGCGATCCTGAATATCTTTATAATAATTGTGGTGCAAGGTGACTTCTAGATCTGGATTATCTGTAGCAAACTCGTTGGCTCCAATGAGATGCCCTTTCTTCTGGCTTGCTGCTACCGCGATAATCTGTTCTTTGCTCATTCCGACAGAACTACTTCTCAAATAAGCATACATAGGGTAAGCCGCTTTATTCGCTTCAAGCGCATTGATCTGCTGAGTAACCCAGCTGTTTGCACTTTGATCATCTCCGACAAAAGAAGACCAAGAAATCGTTACACCATTACTGCCTTTTTTAATATCGATAAGCCCGTCATAGGCTTTATGAAATGTCGTATGATCAATCCAGATATTACTACTACTCTCTACCGTGATGTAGTCCCAATCGTTCTTATCATAATCGCCTTTCGAAGCTTCGTCCCACTCCCACAACTCGTCAAATTCCAAGTTACGAATTATGATGTTGTTACTCCGTTTAAAAGTAAAGGCAGCATGTTTGATCGTTGCTCCGCTCGACGAAAAAATCGTCAGTCCATCAAAACTATCAATGCTTACTTTGCTTACCCCAGTCTCGATCAGAACGGGATGTGTCGATGCTTTATTATGTGCGCTAAAAGGTGATACCTTAGCTGCGTCAGGAATTTCATTCCAACCAAGATCTAGATCATTCATAATCTCAATGACTTTAACTTTTGAACCTTTCTTCAAGGCAAGAGCCAAGTCTGAAGCATTGTACACTTTAACATAGTTAGGATCGGTATCAGCAATTTCACCTCCACCTGTAGTCCCTATCGCAAAACCGCTCAAATTATAATCACTAAGCTCATATGTATCATCTGGTGTTTCTGTTGGTGGATCTACTGATGTTTCTGGATCTGTTGGTGGATCAACTGGATCTACTGGCGTTTCTGGATCTGTCGGTGTTTCAGGTGATGTGTCCGGTTCAGATTCTGTCAAATCTGTGATGCTTACATTATCGTACATCGCAGCAGATTTAAAAGTCACCAGACCCGTACGTCCCTTCATAAGGTCAGTATCTGTAGCGGTAAGTTCCAATACATCATTCACATACATTTCTATGGATGAACCATCCATTTCAAGTTTAATGTGATACCACTCATTCGTTTTTAGCTCATAATTAGATTTCATAGCTAGCGTCGTTGATGAACCTTTCACCTTTTTGCGGATCTCCAGTTTTCCGCCAGCACTGTTGAACAGCGAAGCTGCGTAATAGTTGTTCGCATCTGTGTATCGTCCAGCTACATAAGTACGGGTTGAACCATTAAAGTCAGTGATTTTTACATCAGCTTCGACGGAATAATCGGTCCACTCCGGATCACCTGCAGAACTTCTGCCTTCACTTTTACTAGATTGATAATATACCGCATTGCCTTCATCAGTAACAACGGACCAGTTACCACTTGTCGCTGCCCAATGCGTGTCACCTTCCTCAAAGGTATCCTGAGACCATACATCGGCCTGAACGGGTTGAATAAACCCGAAGAAGAGCACAAGACATATGCTCAGCGCCAGAATCACCATTTTGTTAAATCTCTGTTGTCTACGCATGAATTTACTCCTCCAATATTCTATCTTTCATCTCCAATAGTATTTATCGGACATAAGATTAAAAAAAGACATAGGCTAGAAGTATTATTTATTGATCATTCAGGTGATCTTCTAACTTCCGCTTTTATCATTACTCTAAGTTTATTTATCGCTCTGAATAATATGTATGAACAGATCATCACGAGAATGTAAAAAAGTCCTGTTATAAACAGGACTTTTTTACACTAAAACTTTCATTAGCAAAACAGTAATGCGAAGCACTTTTCTGTCCAGCCATTTAGGCGAGGTGAGGGTTTACTTGATAAGCTCGAAGTTTAATTCAGAGATCACCTGCAATATATCTTGATTCAATTCCTCTAATGATGCATGATGCTCTTCAAGTACGGGGAGCATAGGTGATCTTGGATCTCCGGTCTCGATTCCGCGAAGCTGTAGTATATACTTACAGGCCCCATACAGAGATGGATAAGCTAGTAATCGCTTAATAGATCCATTAATTTGATTTTGTAAATTTTGTGCTTTAGCAATGTTTCCTTCTATAAATAGGCTGTCTAACGCACAGAACAATTGTGGCATCACACCATATGTACCACCAATCCCTCCATCTGCCCCCATAATACGTCCCGCTAAAAATTGTTCATCCGGTCCATTAAATACAATAAAGTCATTACCGCCAGCTTCCTTCAGTTGTTGTATCTCAAAAGTACTCTCACCTGACATCTTTACACCGATCACCTTAGATTGCTGAGCTAATTTAGCACATAAAGCTGCACTTAGATGAAAACCTGTCGTTTGTGGAATATTATAAATAATAAATGGCAATTCACTGCTATCAATCATAGCCTGCCAATGACTTTCAACAGCTGCTTCAGATAAACGGTAATAGATCGAAGGTACAGCAGATATCGCATCTGCTTCATACTGTTCCGCATGTTTCGATAGCTCAACTGCATCTCTCGTCGCATTCGCTCCTACATGTACAATAACCTTTAATTTTCCCTTTACTACTTCCATTACGGCTTCAAGTACTGCTTTACGTTCCTCAACGGTTTGAAGTATACCTTCCCCTGAACTTCCACCAACATATAATCCTTTTACACCTGTATTGACGTAATATTGAGCTAGTGCTTTAACTCGTTCTCGATCAACTTCACCTTGATTATTATACGCAGAATACATTGCTACATATATTCCACTAAAGGTATCTACTACGGACATGGTCTCAACACTCCTCTTGATTCATAATTAGAAAATAATGTATTGCTCCATATAGTGCTGCTTGATTTCCTAACGCTGCCATACTTAGCACAGGTAAAACAAATGAAACGGGCAAGGCATTCGTGAGCTCTTTTTCTAACTTTTTCAGAAGAAAATCGCCTTGCTTAGATACAGCGCCTCCGATAATAACCGCTTGCGGATCAAACACATATATAATATTCACGATACCTGCAGCAATTTCTTTACACCAATCATCAATTAACTGCATTGCTTGTGAATGACCATCTTTAGCAAGCTGAAATAACTCCGAACCATCTCCTTGGAATGACAACTGCTCTTTTGCTCTTTCCATCAAAGCTCTCATCGAGGCTCTCTGTTCATATGTTGTATTTGAGGCTGGTTCATATAAGGTATGACCTATCTCTCCTGACCTTCCATGTGCTCCATATACAATCTTATGATCCAAGACAAGGGCTCCACCGATCCCAGTCCCCAATGTCATACAAAAAAAATGCGAAAATCCTTTCCCAGCTCCTAAACATTGTTCTCCAGCGGCTGCTGCATTCACATCATTGAGTACATTAACGGGTAATGAATAACGTTCTTCAATCCATTGTTTAAGCTTCGTCCCAGCGTATCCAGGCATAGTGAGTCCTGCAAATCGTATTTCTCCCGTATCCAGATCTACCACACCTGCCGTACTGATTCCAACACCTTTTATTTCAATATCTAGTGATAAACATACTTCAATAATCGAAAAGACTTGCTCTGGAATCTTTGTCATTAATGAAGTTGTGGCAGTGGGCAGTTGGCCTTCATGAACCATCTTCAGCCCTCTTGTGATTACTGCATATTTAATGCCTGTTCCGCCAATATCAATCGCAATATAATGGCTCATATATCTTACAACCTCTTCGTCTCTTAGTATCAAATACACTTATTCAACAGGAATTTTATACACCATTTTTTGTACCTGTTCGGATTCAGTAATATGTGCGCCTACCAAATGAGCATCTTCCGGAAAGACAATTAGGAAATAATGTGGAGATAAATAGCCTTGAAATTTATTAACTGTAATTAAGTTCCCAAAACCGATATCATTTTGTTCATCAAAATTGGTGCATTCACTCAATTGATCAATATGTCCAACCTCTACATACTCTTTACCTTCAAGTACAATGTGAATATCAATATATTTACGATGATACTCCGCTTGTTTGGCGTTTGCTAATTCAGTGTTAAACGAAATTATATTGTTTTTGTAACCCTCTGAATCTTTCGTTAATTCGTTACCTGATATGATATTCTCAATTGCCTTATTCAAAGCTGATGAAGTGAATTTATAACGAGAGATAAGCTCAATCTTGTCATAGATCATACTTGTACCTCAACTTTTCTTATGATCTCCGACACATTTACTTTTCTATCTTCCTTCAATGAGAGTGTTAATGCATCAGCGGTTGCAATAGCAGCTCTAGCAGCCGTACCATCTAGTAAAGGTTTGAATTCATCGTCTATTTCATGACCCGTCATAATTTGATGAAAATAATGCATTTCCTTTTCCATAATGCCGTATAGCCACAGTGGTGGTTTCTTTGATGGATTACCGTACATGATCGCTCCATCCATCTCTAAACCTTTATTAATTCTGGTGCGGTCATCATCCTCTTCTTGACTACGATGCAGCAAGTACCTTTCTTCGCCATCTGGTGTTTTCAGTACAACCTTTACGTCCTGTAGATCAATTAGAATTGCGCCTTTGGAACCCTGAATTTTCACAAAATGATCACTCCAGCGAAACGCTGATCCATATTGTAATGTCGCAAATTTATTATCAGGAAATTCTAATGAAATAAAGAGCATATCATCTTCATCGCCAAAATGTTCACCTTGATGAGCAACGTTACCACCAATCATTGTTACACGCTGCGCAGGGCCCATCAAAAATTGAATGAAATCGAGTTCATGAATATGATGATATAAATGTCCACCTGATACATTCCTTAACTTTTTCCAACTAATCTGATCCTGTGGCTCCTCCCAGCCATTACGTTCAGCATGAGTGAATAGGATATCGCCAATTTTCCCTTCATTAATAAGGTGCTTTGCAGTTCTTACTCCATCCATGAAGTTCATTACATGACCAGCCATAAAAGTGACTTGCTTTTCCTTTGTCATCGCTATCATTTCATTACAGTCCTCGAAGGAAAGTGCAATCGGCTTTTCACAGAAAATATGCTTTCCATTATCAGCTGCACATACAACTGGGTGCTTATGGTATGCATTTGGTGATGCAACAATAACAGCGTCTATATCTTCTCTGCTGCATAAGGTTTCAATACTTTCTTCCACATCACACTCTAATTCTTCGGCAACAGGCAACGCATGTTCAGGATCGAATACGGCTACAACCTCTGCCCCCTCAATTTTATGCAAAATACGCGCTAATCCTGCACCGAAATACCCGGTCCCTACTACTCCATATTTAATTGTTTTCATTATGAAAATTAATCTCCTTCCGATGAGTAAAGTTATTTTACTGAACCATCTGTCATACCGCCAGCAATCTTATTCTGAATAAACATAAAGAATATAATCGAAGGAACAATCACAATAACAGAAGCGACCATCATTTCTCCCCAGTCTAAAATTTCAGAGCCTGTTAAGGAATATAAAGCAACGGAAATTGGCATTTTCTTAGATGTATTAATAAGAAGTAGAGCGAAAAGAAACTCATTCCATGTATTTATAAATGTATAGATTGCTGTGGCAACAATACCAGGTGAGACAATAGGTAATACAATTTGGATAAATACCCTTAACTTCCCTGCTCCATCTACTTTTGCGACCTCTTCGATCTCTAAAGGTACGGTTTGAAAGAAACCGATTAACATCCATACGGCATAAGGGATAGAAAAAGATAGATATGTTATTACCAGACCAAGATAACTATTAACTAATCCTACATTGACTATAATGATGGAATACGGAACCGCCAAAAGTATAGGGGGAAACATATACGTTGTGATCAACATCTTTGTCATACGTTTACCAGCTTTCGGAAAGAAACGTACAACTGCATAAGCGGCTAACGATGAAATGACAATGGTAATTAGCGTAGAAAAAGACGAAACTAGAATACTATTTTTAATATTTACGCCGAAATGCAGATTATTGATAACTCGATCATAATATTCAAATGTCCATTGTTTTGGAAAAAAAGCTAACGGACTACTTGCCATTTCTCCGGAAGATTTAAATGAAGATAATATGATCCATAGGAGAGGAAAACAAGCAATAATAGAAGCGATTGAGAGGAGCACATAAAGTAAAGCTATTGATATCTTGCTGCGACCGACCACATTCATTAATGATCCTCCCTCTCCCATTTATTTAATATTTTAAAGAATCCTAGACATAGTAAGAGTAAGAACACTAATAATATAATAGTTATTGCAGAGGCAACACCCAGCTGCTTCATGCCCCAGCCCACTTTATAAGCGAAAATAGGAATTGTTGTTGTTAAATCTGACGGTCCCCCACCAGTAATTAGATACAATAAATCAAAGTTATTAAAGATCCAAATGGTCCGAAGTACGAGAAGTAAACCAATGACACCGCGAACATGTCGAAGCGTTATATATTTGAATGATTGCCATCCACTAGCACCGTCCATAACGGCTGCCTCGTATTGTTCCATTGGAATTGTCTTCAATGCCGATAGAATGTTCACCATGAACAAAGGGGTACCAAACCATACATTAATAAATACTACGGCTACAAAAACAAGTGCTGGATCCGCGAAGAAGTTGATGTTGCTGTTAGTTATTCCTATTGTTGTTAATAGATTTGGAAGAAAGCCATACACATCATTTAAAATCCATTTCCATGAGAAGGCAATGACGATCGCAGGGAAAGCCCAGGGAATGATCAATAATACTCTAAATAACCCTGAATACTTGGGTATTTTGTTAAGCGAAAGCGCTAATATAAAACCACATAACAGTTGTCCAATGATCGAGAACACTGTCCATTTGATTGAATTTAAGAATGCTGCATAAAAATCCGGGTTTGTCAGTACGAACACGAAATTTTTCAACCAAATCCAATCGAAATGTTCTCTAATTAGATGCCGCGATGTAAAACTATAAAAAACGCTCGATAAAATCGGATAAATTAATAGCAGTACAACAACTAATATTGCGGGAAGAATAAAGAGCAACCCTGTCGTATTAATATTTTTTAATTTTAGAATTGTGCCTTTCATTCGTTTCACTCCGCTTCGAATTAAGAATTAGGTTTACGCGGAAATTATGAGGGAGAGAAGAGAATTTATGCTAGCCCTTCTCTTCTCTCCACTTTTTATTGTGATAACTCAAAAAGATTATTCAATTCATTTTCTGCTTTTTTCGCGGCTTCCTCCACATTGAGATTTAGTAATACGATCTCCTGCATCATCTTCTCTACTACGCCCTGACTTGTTATTATACCGGCCTCTAATCTAGGGCCATATTCCATACCAATCGCAGTACCTTTATTTACGGCTTCACTAATTACATTTACTGCATCGCCAAATTTTTGAATGGTTGGATTATCTAGAAATTTCTCGTTCTCTGCAACATCCTTCATTGCCGGTAGCATGCCGCCTGGAACGGAATGGAGGAATTCAATATATCGATCATCAGAATATAAGTATTCTACAAATGCTTTTGACACGTCTTGGTGCTCACTTCGTTTCCATACAACAATTGGAATATTTGATGTTTCAACACCACCATTTTCCGCTCCTTTTTCTACCGTTGGGATAGGAGCTGCTGCGATAGAATCAAGTAATTTCGGTGAGTTCGTTTCAACGCCGCCAATATGGAATCCACTATTAAAATCAAATGCTGTCTTCCCTTGATAGAATAAATTGGATTGATCTAAGGTTACAAAGTTAACGGAACCTTCTGGAGATACTGCTTTAAATAAATCTGTCCAATATTTAATGCCATCTAGTGCAGCTTGACTCGTTAAGTTCGCTTTACCATCCTCCGTTATTAACGTTTCTCCGGCAGAACGTACATAGAAATTCAAAAATCGAGTAGCCAACAAATCACTTGCACCCATTGGCACAGATAAACCATAAACATCGGGTGGATTATTTACTGCCACTGCTGCGTCCTTTAGTTCAGACCAGGTTGTCGGAACATCTAAGCCTTTTTCCTCAAGCAGATCTGTACGGTACCACATAACTTGTGCATGTGAATATAAAGGAATGGAATACTCAACACCATCAACAGTACCTTCGGTTAACGGTGCTTCGTAGAAACGGTCTCGCCCTATATTGTCGATCACATCATTCATTGGAGATAATGCATCCGCATCGAGCATTTCTACCACTTGGTTTGGTAAAGCAGTACTAATATCAGGCACTTGACCTGCACGAATGCCTGTAGTCCATTTCGTATAAAATTCCGACCAAGCGAAGGTTTCAATGGTAATTTTCACTTCAGGGTTTTCAGCCATAAAAGCAGCAGCTGCTTGATCAATAAAGTCTTTTCGTGCTCCTTGAGTAAAAGAGTGCCAGAATACAATATCCCCTTTTAGTTCTCCATTGCTTGCATTCCCTGATGTGTCGCCATTTGAGTTTGACGATGATTCAGTATTGCCACAAGCAACCACAAATACCGTTAAAAGCACTAATACAAGACATGTTAATTTTCTTGTCATAAGAATCGACCTCTTCCCCCTAGTGAATAGTACAATTCATACACGTTAGCACAAAACAATGGCAAAATTCATTAATCCCATTACTAAGCGAAAACTAGAAAGTCCGGCTCCTTTTCTCTATGATTTATAAGTGATTTCACATTACTTACCATAAAAGCAATGTTGATATTTATACAATATATTAAAAAACGATCAGCGTGAACCTATCAACTCAATCATAACTAGCACAAATCAATCATTTGTCTATATTCGTTTGTGAACTTTTATTACAAACTTCTTACGTTATTGCGGTAGATGTAAGGGGTTACACCAAAATTTTTCTTAAATACTTGTGAAATAATTAGGATCTTGTATACCGATCAAGTATCCAATATCTGAAATGCGTTCATCTGTTTCTAACAATTTTCTAGCCGCGACCGTCATTTTAATATCCATCATAAACTCGCTTGGGGACTTCCCTGTATGCTGACGAAATAATCTGCGCAACGTTGTTGAACTCACGTTTACCATATTGCTAAGTTTTTCAATACTAAAATCATCAGCATAATGCTCAATCATATAGTCGACGATTACCTGTGCCCGATTATCCTTTATATAGTTCTTTTGAAGTTGTACCGGTTTTAGTTGTTTTATTTCCTCGTCTTTCATTTCATTAATTAAGTACGCCATAATGATTTCCAAATAACCACGCAACATTAAATCTTTTCCTCGCTCATTGCTATTGCTTTTCATAATAATGTTGCTGAAAAAAAGTTTGATTTGTTCATCCTCACATTTCATCTTGACCTCATAACTAAACAAATTAGGCCATATCTCAATATTCGTAGTAGAAAACGTGGCAGTGAATCGTAGGCTGGTAAATGTTAAATTTGCGGAAAGGGAAGAACATGATAAACTACAACCTTGTGGAATATATATAATGTCTCCTTCTTCCAGCATATATTCGTTGTCATTGATAACAAAAACGGCCTTGCCTTTCTGAATTAATCGAACCATTGCATAGGGAATCGTAGATTCATAATAGTTCCAATCCTGTTGAAATGAATATTGTTCACCATATAGATAATTTAAACGAATACTTTGAAGCAATAGATGATCTTCCATACTCTCGTCTCCTTTGAAAGGATTGTATACATTAAATCTATCTAAATAAATGAATTTAGAATACAAGAGATTAAAAGATATGTCTATACGTTATATAAAAAAAACGATACAGGGAATTCCCCCTGCATCGCAGCGTAGCATATGTCCTCTGCATGATTTCGAGGTACATATATTATTCATAGTCTCACAGCAGCTACGAGCTTACTGTTGCAATAAAGTGCTGAGCGTATACTCTTCATATACCAAATGATCCAAGGTAAATCTCGTATTATTTTCCTCAAACAAAATACCAATGTTTCCGTTCGGAAGCTCAGTTAAGCTGGAGTATGCAAATTCACCAGTACGAATTACTTTGCTAGCAATCCAATCAAAGGAATAGATCATTCTATTATTTTTATTTGGATCACTACTAGAATAAGTACCGTTCTCTTCAATGACACCAACACGAATAGTTCCATTAGATCGAGTAGTCGCTGCTGGATTTAAAAATATGAGGGCTGGTTTACCATTTATTAATCCGCTGTAATTAATAATCGACAATTGGCATCCACTCGAAGTACTCATGACAAGAATAGAGGACAGTTCTACTTGATCATCCCAGGTCATACCGCCATCAAAACTTGTAGCAATCGCCGTTTTTCCTAGAGTCCTGGCAAACATTTTCACCTGTCCATCCGGCATTTCTACTAACTGAGACTCATGTAACTTCTGTGAGCCACCTGTTCGACCATCATTGGGTGACTCGCCTAAAGTCCAACTCCCCCCGTTATCATCACTGTATATGACAGCACTAAACTCCGTTGTATTAAGTGTAGATGTATAGTATACAGGGACGAGCAATCGTCCTGCATGATCCCCATTATTCAATTGTATGCCTATGCCAGGTGATACTCCTAAAAACTTCATATCTTCTGTCTTGATACTGTCATTCATTATTTTAGGGTTTGACCAAGTAGCCCCTTCATCATCAGAATAAATCATCATAACAAAAGAGGTTGCCTCAACCGTCAGTGGCGATGTTTTGTAAAAAATATGCCCGACAACATTTCCATTATTGAGCAATTCAAACTGATCATTTACGGTATAATCCGTAATAGCAGAGGTCGCTGCATTTATTACTTGGTTCATGTCATTCTTATAGTATTTAGTACCTAAACTATCTACTAACGTTAAGTGTTTATTATTCCCTATCGTTGTGTAGCCGCTCGAATTTATCGAGTTAGCCTGACCCACTCCCCCTTTAAAAGCATCAACAAAGAGGAAGATCCGACCATTATTTCCTTCGACCATTACCGTGTCAATGAGAGAAGCACTATTCGTTAACTGCGAAGTAGGGGCATTAGGGTAATCTAAAAAGTTTAAAATTAACTTAGGATCGGTCCAGGTATTCCCTCCATCAAAGCTACGGCGAATTCCAATATCGATATTATTAGGAGAGTCATTACTGTCTCCATAACGGATGTCTGCTACTGCCAAAGTCGTACCACTGCTTGTAGTTAATAATGATGGAATCCGAAATGCTGGTGAATTCCAATCTTCCTCATCAAATAACAGTGATGATTGAACGGGATTAGCGCTGGAAGGCTGAGTAAATGCGATAGCTTCTTCACTTGATAAAACGGTATTGTAGAGTTTGAATTTTTTAATTGTTCCACTGAATGGATATTTATTGGCATTTGCCCCGTTTCTCTCCGTTAGACCAATTTTTGCTGAGTTTGCATTTGTAATTACGTTGAAAAATCCATAGCCACGAGTATTCGTCCAATCATCCGGTCCATGATCGAGTACTAATTTACCATCCAAATAAATGCGATATCCATTCGCATGATCCGCTGTTAACACTAGGGCATGTTCCCTATTATTAACTAAAGGAACTCTTACACTTTTTTTCTCATAGTCTCCGCCTGTCTGATTACGAATCTCAAATCCTATTTTGTTGTTTGTCATATAAATTTGAAAATGAGTATTGGGAGTGGAAGTGCCGCTATTGGAGATGCTGAACAAAGACTGTATTGTGGTTGTTGCTGAAGGAGTGAACCGAACTGCGATTGAACCTTCGTTCAAACTCCACAGATTGTTCATCGTCAACTCAGAGGATAGATCATGTCCCAAGTGATTAGTAGAGGAGAATATCAAATCATTAGCTTGAATAACTTCGTTATTTGAAGCAGAATGAACCTGAGATGATTCTGGTAAACTAAGAAACGTCAGCAAAATTATAATCATTAAAACGGCAGAAGCTTTTTTCATCAAATCCCTCCAGTATCATGATTAATTGAATTAGCCGCAAAAAGATATACGCTTCAGAACGAGTAACTCTCTCCCATTCATAATTTGATCATAACAAAATACTCGCCACATGAAATAGGAATGAATAATCATTACTAGCATATATCAAGCAAGAAAACTTCTAGCCATTTATCCTAATTAAACGTCGCCTTTATAAGAGATTTGAATATAAAAAAGAAGAAATACAGATTCTGTATTTCTTCCCGATTGTCTAAAATATAATAAGCTCAAAAGTGTGAGTAATTATCATAGGTTTCCTTTTAAACTTGCTGTTTTGATTTATTCATGTACCACAAACGCATCCAAATCAGGAGATATATTACCCCCATAAAAATAATATGATCGTTATCAAAAAATCCTTTGTCCAAAACTACATTAGAATATATAAATTGAGAAACAACAGTAACCGCTAGAAATATGAATAAAATGGAAGTGCTCATTTTGTAGGATATTTTATTTTTCTTAAAGAGACCTTTAATAATAAACAATACTGCCACTACGAGGCCTAGATAAATCAGCAATTTATAGTTTAGATCAGGCCATAAAGTTTCAATCGTCACAAAGCATAAAATCACAACTACCCCCAAAAGAACATGTAAACCCGCATATTTATTCATCGTTCCTCCTTCATCGCCCTTTAATGGTATTATAATACAAATATATACTTTTGCTTTCTTTTTTCCAGTCACCATTATTCTTTATTAAGTGTAAATTCTGTGTCGTGGATTTGATTACATCAGCGCATGAGTTCTATGTTATTACTATCATCAAAAGTATTAATGATTCCATCAGCTACGAGTTCCCCTTTTTGGTTAAATCCTTTAATTTCTATAGGAGGAACAACTGCCGAAGGGATTAACACAAACCAGATTGTTTTATCTGAATCAATATTGATTAGCTTTGCCTTAATGACTCCACTTTCATTGTTCTCGGCAGTTATGCTCTTTATTGATGGGTCCAAAACATTCCCAAAGATCAAGGGAAAAGGGGTCGGAATATCATTTAGTCCAGCCATACTCATATAAATAAGGGCAGCATTTGATTTTGATGAACCAAATCCTCCGCCCCATACCCATTTCCATCCGAGCCCTGCTTTCCTTACAAACTCCACCTGAAGATTCGTTGTATCCTCTTTTTCGGGATGATTCGTGAATACGAGCACTCCCTCTTCAACAGTTTCTTGATAAATGACTCGGTTAGGTGAATCATTCCCTCTAAATTTCTGGACAGCCTCTTCCGGAGTTTTGCCAAGTGGAATCTTGATTGAACTCGTCATTCCTAGAGCCTTGGATGTACGATAATCTGAAAACCCGCCTGGTCGATCATTGAGAAACATGATAAAGAAAAGGAGTACGCTAAGAAGAACAATGGTTATTATCCAAATTAATCGTTTGTATCTTTTAAAAATTTCCATATCTCCGCCTCCAAATACATTATTCCTTACTAACTAAAGGTCAAGGTCAGGTCAAGATCATACTTACTCTTGTTAATACTGACATATCGCTCATTTAATCTAACACAAAATATTTCGTAAAGTTACACTACAAAGCTCATAAGCATCGTGAAAATAAAAAAAGAGGAAATACAGAAATCTGTATTTCCTCTTTTCATTCGATAATCATTGCATTCCATAACATAATGTAAGAGTGCTAAGAACACTTATTTGTTTTCTTTTGTGAAAAGTGTTTCTTGAGCAACTTGTGCTAGTTCCTCGGCTTTGTTGCTTATCTCCATAATTGTTGCTGAGAATTCTCTAATCGTTATTGCCTGCGTATCTGTTAATGCGTGGATATCGGAAAAAGCATGATTTAATAACATCAGAAGATCTTGAATGTTCTTCGTGATGCCATTAATCTGAATCACATTCTCTTTAGAACTTGTCGCCAGTTTTCGTATCTCGTCGGCTACGACAGAGAAACCTCTACCCACTTCTCCTGCTCTTGCTGCTTCTATAGCTGCATTAAGCCCTAACATGTTACTCTGATCCGATATCTCCTTAACCACACTAGAGATCTTACCTATCTGCTGCGCGCTAGAACTAACGTCATCCATTTGGCTTGTTATCCCGCTTACTCGATCATTAAGATGAGTTACCGACTGACTGATATCCTCAATAGAAGCTGTAGTCTGTTCGACAATAGCGGAGAAACTTTCTGCCATTTCAAACAGCTTATTCGCTTTTTCTAAGCTAGTCCCCATCCCAACACCGCCAATAACATTCCCTTGTTCATCACGCAGTGGTATCGCACGTGCAGCAAGCGGAAATCCAAATAACTCTTTTGGAACAACCGCGGAAAGATCTGTATTATTTCGAATGGCGTTCGTTACAATATCTCCTTCTAC
This sequence comes from Paenibacillus sp. Marseille-Q7038, assembly GCF_965111595.1. Lineage (NCBI taxonomy): Bacteria > Bacillati > Bacillota > Bacilli > Caryophanales > Paenibacillaceae > Paenibacillus > Paenibacillus sp. Marseille-Q7038. The sequence continues at coordinate 1,830,210 of NZ_CBCOOM010000001.1, forward strand.
CAAAGGGTCGCCAGGAGTAACATTCAAGGAGAATGTATTGCCCGGAATGTTAATGAGCAGTTTTTCGGTATCATAGATCCCAATCGTAATGTCATCATTCGTTAGACTTTTCAGTAGGGGTGCGATCTTTACGAAAGCTCTAATCAGCTCGTGCTGCGTGTGATCTTCTGATATCTGATTCATGCTATCTCCTCCACCCATTAATATGGAAAACTTCTTTGTCCGTAATTGACTGAAATCCATTTCATCGTAGTGAATTCATCTAAGCTCCATTGTCCATTCAGACGGCCCATACCTGATTGTTTCTCGCCGCCAAATGCTACAATCGGCTCGTCATTAATCGTAATATCATTGACATGAATCATGCCTGTGTGAACTTTCTTCGCCATTTCCACCCCGCGCTCAACATTGGACGTATGAATGGCTCCGCTGAGTCCAAACGGTGTATCGTTAGCAATTGCAATTGCTTCTTCTTCCGTGTCAAACGGAATTATACATACTACCGGACCGAACAACTCTTCTTGAGCTACTGCCATATCTGTTCTCACATTAATGAGAACGGTCGGCTCCACCATTCTGCCCGTGATTTTTCCTTCTACGAGAAGTTCTGCGCCTTGTTCAATACCTTTTGCTATTAGTTTTTGTAGTGTCTCTGCTTGACGATTATTGATAACCGGACCAATTACCGTCTGCGGATCACTCGGATCACCTGTCGTTAACGAAGCGACTTTTTCTTTGAATTTAGCTACAAATTTCTTATAAACGGAGTTCTGTACCACAATTCGGTTCGCACACATACAGATTTGGCCTTGATGTGTAAATCTGCTGAACGTCGCAGCTTGTACCGCATAATCAATATCTGCATCTTCTAAAATAATAAAGGCACTGTTTCCGCCCAGTTCAAGCAGTGGTTTTTTATAGTTTTTAACGGCCAGTTGACCAATATAACTTCCGACTTTTGTCGATCCAGTAAATGAGATAATTCTCGGTATTGGATGTTCTACAAATGCATCGCCAATCTCTTTAATGTCGGTAACAACTACATTTAATAGACCTTTTGGTAATCCCGCTTCTTCAAAGATTTTACCAATTAGAGTTCCACCCGTAATTGGTGTATCCTCATGCGGTTTCAATACTACGCCATTACCGGCACCAAGTGCTGGTGCTACGGATTTCATGGACAAGAAGAATGGGAAGTTAAATGGACTAATTACTCCCACTACTCCTGCTGGAATTCGATACAATCTGTTTTCCTTCCCATCTTCTGTAGAAGGTAAAATCTTGCCTTCCATACGAAGCGGGAATGTAGCCGCTTCTTTAATCATATTTTTCACTAAGCCAATCTCAAATGCTGCTTTCATCCGTGTTCCACCCAGTTCTTGAATGATCAGGGATGTAATCTCTTCTTCGTTTGCTTCAATATATGTAACTGCTTTTTCTATAATATCTCTTTTTTTGTATGCGTTAACCTTATCCCATTCGAGTTTTGCTTGGTGCGCTGCTTGATATGCGTCATCAATATCAGCGACATTCGCGATATGGAATGTAGTAATAACCTCATCATTATATGGATTGATGTCAGATAACGTCTTTTCGCTTCTACCATCTCTCCATTCCCCATTAATAAATTGTTTGCCTAAGTCTGTAAATTGCATTTTCTTCCTCCTATGTAAACTCTATTATGACAGTATTATTTATATATCGACACATCGCTCGAGGTTATTAAGCTTTACTTTTTAATAATTTGAAATTGATAACTTATTACGTTAACTCGAAGCTGCTGTATAGGTACTAAAAAAGCCGCCTGGATGGCGACTTAATCATAATTAATTACTCATTCTCGATGAACGGGTAATCTATTCATGTATGTATTTCTATTTAAATAATTTGATAAGGTAAATTTGAGAATTTGTACTTTTTATCATTACCTTTAATTTTAACGGTTATCGGGAAGACGGTAGCTTTCTCACTCGTTGGCAACCAGATCCGGTTTGTAACTACGACAATAAACAATCCATGCTCATCTCCGACAGGCTGAAATATGGAGCGATCCCCTTTCCATAAAGGCAGGTTCATGTCCGCTTCTAATGCAGAGACCACACTTTCAACATTAGGAACGGGTAATCCTACTTCACTTACACATAGAATATCTTCGTTCGTAAATTCAATGGTAGAAACACTTTTACTTTTGATATTATGGCGGGCGATAAATTCAACAATGTTCCCTGCAGGATCACAAAAATAAACAGCATGAGCGTTCCAACTTTCAAACTCGAACTCATCTTGCGATTCGCTTTTTAGCAAAGTAACCCGTTCTGATAGATGTGCCTTAGCAAGTTTGAATTTGTCTTCATTAATATTCACTGCGAAGTGATAAAAAGGTTTCTCTGCCTGCTCATCTGCCTGTATAAATGTAAGTCTTGTTTCTCCAATGGCTACTGTAAACGAAAGGGAATCTTCTTTTACTAAACCTAATCCTAAGGTATGGACATAGAATGTTTTCAAATCTTTTAATTCGTGAGTGTTCAATATAACTTTTTCAAAAATCAAGATTCACCACACCTATCATATTTTTATAATTCATATTTCTAATTTAACATAATTTGAGCGAGTAAGATGTCCTATTGTCGAATTTTCTTACGAATGCAATAAGAACATTGGATATATTTGTATTTTAACAAATACGACCAAGACCTATGGTTCAAAAATCTGTATGATTGTAGCTTTGCCATTCCTCACCTGGGCTTCGGCTACTGCTCCGTTCACCAATGTGATCTGAGGTGGCATATGCCCACAGTCTATATCGTAAACGACCGGGATCCCCAGTTCTTCTGCAATTTCTTCGTATATATCTCGTTCATCATAACCTTCTACTGGATTATTCGCATGGCTTCGTCCAAATAAAATGCCGCGCAATGCGCAAACCAACCTGCCAATTTCATTTGAACAAGAGACCTGCGAAGATCCGTTGCACTAAGTTCACAATTTTCTAAATACCAAAGAATAGGTTCACCATTTATATACTGACGCTGAAATGTTTGCACATCACCATAAGGAGTCCCTATCAAATGCCGGATGACATCAATGCACCCACCAAGTAAACGACCGCGCAGAGTTACAGAAGATTCTGATATGGTCTTCCATTGTACGTTCTGTTAACTCAAAGATACAGGGTGAAGGCTTCTCATGCTTCCATTCCTTCTGATATCGTTCTGAAGAGAATTGCTGATTCGTTTTACGCGGCCGTGTTGTTAAAACCGTTTCCCATTTATCAGTAGTTTCGTCGGAGCATATTCCTCTTATATCCATCAGATTCGGACCGTGCGCTGTAGCAATCCCTGTCATAAGCGTAACAGCCAGCAGTAACACACTTGTATCTGAGTAACCCAAGATCCACTTGGGCTGAATTCGTTCGTATTCAATTTTATCCACGATCTCAATTAGTAACTCGCCACCCCAAGGCGGAAAAATCATGCCGATTTTGTCATTCTGCAAAAAATCATTCAGTTCATCTGCGCGTATGCTGGCAGGTGCGGATTTTGCTTTATGCTGAGTCCACACCGTTTGACCGCACACCACGTGGTATCCTTTCGCCTCTAGACGAATGACTGCCTGCTCAAGAAGATTATGTAATGTCTTCTCAACTCCTGATGAAGGAGCAGTAACTCCAATGGTCGTCCCCTTTTCTAAGAATGGATACTGAATCATCGGATTCCTCCAATTTTTATTTTTAAAAAAACTATGAATTTCCGTTATTATAATCTATCTTTTTTTAGAATAATATGTTTTCTTATTTTTTAATACCTAGTTAATGAGATAAATACGAAAAAAGGTTGGTTGTAGAAGAAGTAGATAGAAAGCGATATTGGATTTGTTATTGTGAATTTTTCATATGTTGAAATAATAATATAGATAGTAGGTTGGCCCCGAAAGAGTAAAAAAACAAGAATTAACCTTGTGCGAAAAATTCACAAAAAAAGCAACCGGCTATATCGGTTGCTTTTTGGTTTATTCAATTCAATTAATCACTTGGTTCTTTAAGCGAATTTTTCGGATTGTGATTTATGCAACACCTTAGTTCCCCTCTTCAACACCTGCCGTGCTACGATTTTTGTATTAACCATTTCTTCTCCAATACCAATCCAAAAATAAATGAAGGCAAAATGGAACAAAGATAAAAAACAAACCAATCAGGTTGAATTAGAAAATGGAAAAGAATATTTTCGTTTTTCATCAATACTCCTTGGTCGTTATGATCTTTAGGCATTCATACTCTATTTCTCTCATCTGTTCTCTCCGTAGAAATATGTAGTTCTCTGTATTTGGCAGGCGTAATCCCTTCCTTCTTTCGAAACGTTGCCACGAAATGACTCACATCGTTAAATCCAGCCTGTGCCGACACTTCTTTAAGAGTCTTATCAGGATTCATGATCATCATTTTTTTAGCCTGGCGAAGACGCAGATGAATTAGGTAAGAGTATGGACTCATGCCAAACGCATCCCTAAAAAGCTCATTTAAGTACGAAACACTCATATTCGCTTGTTCCACCATCTCAGCCAGCCCCACGTTCGATGAAAAATGCTGTTCCATCCATCGCACAACGGGACGAAGTTTATCATAATACTGAGAAAGCGAGGGCTGTTCGTTACGCATACCGTAATTTCTTAGCAGCATAAGAAAACGATATAGTGCTGTAGATAATTCCATTCCAGAGAGCTCCGTATCCCAGTCCGCTTTATGAATCATTTCTTCCATGAGAGATACGAAAGAAGCGCCTTCTGAAGCGATGGAATAAATGGCTGAAGTATTCATATCAAGCGAGTTCAGTATGGCCTCAGCAGCCGTGCCGCCAAATGTAATATATACAGTTACCCATCGATCCGATGCAGGGGAATAGGAGTGAGGTGTGAATGGGGTGAGCAGGACTCCTTGACCTGATGTCAGCAAGAATCGTTCTCCCCTCATTTCCATACTTCCTTCCCCTTCCAAAGTAAAGAGCCAGTGATAATACGGGTATCCGTCCGTTCGTGTAAATATCCGTTCCCACGCACTATAGCCTATCGTTTCAACAAATAGTGGAAGTGAGCGCTCTATTGTATTAAATACACATCTTCGGTTCTCGTCGCCCCAGTTCACCTTACCCTCCTCCTTCAATAAAGCCTTTACTATTCCATATGATAACAAAAAAAGCCAAGTAAAGAGCCAAAAACTCTATACTCGGCTTTCTGATATTCCTTTATTTGAGGAATACATCTAATGAAGCTAACGCCTTACCCTCAAAATCGAACAATCCTTGATTGGCCCAATGATTTCCCATTTCGGAAACATCGTTGCCATATTTCATACCCGCTAGACTTGCCCAGCTCGTCCCTTTTACCGGCAACCAGGCCGGCTCCCAGTATACGATACCGAGACCTTTTCCGTCAGGAACCTTACGGACTGTCTCCATCAGATCTTGAAGAAACTGCCCCTGACCTTCCACCGTTGGTGGATATCCAGCAATCTTGGACATTTCTTCTGTGAAAATATCTGCTCCCGACAAACTTTCCGTCGTATGGCCATAAGCCGTTTCTACTACAAGCACCTCTTTATTGAAGCGAGTACTGATGTCTTCCAAATTAAACTGCAGATCTTCGAGACCACCATGCCAGATCGGATAGTAAGATAACCCGATAATATCATAATCTACCTTCCGTTTACTCATTTCATCAAACCATGTGCGGTATAATACATTTTGCCCACCGGCATCCAGGTGCAAAATAATTTTCACAGGTCCTGCTTCTCTTGCTGCCCGCACCCCTGCTTTCAATAGTGCCGCAAGTGAATCGTACGACTTATCCCACTGCGCCGCTTCTGTTTCTTCAAAACTTTGCTTCTCAGGAACATAGGTAGGTGTTTTACCTTCTGGCCAAAGCATGCCGTTCGTTGTCTCATTCCCGATTTGTACCAGATCCGGCATGACATCACACAGTCTGCATACTTCAAGCACTTCCCTGGTATAGCGATAAACTTCCTCTTCCAACCTCTCACCTGTATAAGACTGCCAAGCCTTTGGCTTGTCTTGTTTCTTAGGATCTGCCCAAAAGTCGCTGTAATGAAAATCTAGCATAAACTGCATTCCGTGTGCTTTTGCTCTTTTTGCCAGTTCAATCGTCGTTTCCAGATCATTTGTGCCGCCCATATATGGCTTGCCTTCTTCATCATATGGGTTCACCCACAAACGCAATCTGACCGTATTCAGCCCTTTTATTTGTAAAATTTCGAATAAGTCTTTTTGTTCCTCACCTAGATAATATGCCCCGTCTAGATCTTCCACTTCTTTCAGCATAGAAATGTCTACACCTTTAACATATAAATCATTCATAAAGATCTTCCCTTCTATTAACAATATACCAAAAATTATAAAGCGTTTTCAGTAGTGAGGATATATAAAAAACGATGGGTGATTCGTATAAGAATATGATGAAAACAGGGTGTTGAAAAATAAAAAGGACGATCTATTAGGGTAGACCCTCTAGAACGTCCTTTTTAGGTATCGATAACTTCAAGCTCCTTATTTAGGATTTATCCACCGAAGAAGAAGTCGATGATATTCGAAGCCTTCGAGGATTTTTTATTATAGAATTCGGAATACCCGCAATTTTTGCAGTAAACTACAATAAATTGATTATTTTGTATATCAAACATTTTTGATAATCCAGTGCCTGTCATCGCTACTTCTTTGGTGTCCGCTTCCATACCTCCACATTTAAAACAGCCTCTTCCACTCATTTAAAATCGCCTCCTATTTACTTAATTAGGAATACGAAATACAGGAAGTTCTGGTTCCAATCTTTGTCTTGGAAATCTGGAATAAAGAGTCATACGTGACTCTCATAAACATTTGACAATTCTATATATTGATATAAAATTATAAATAAAGTCCATATATAGTATAAAATTATTACTTTTTTTAATAACAAGGAGGATCATGATATTGCTAATTGTTTATGATTCCATGACCGGAAATGTAAAAAGATTCATTTCAAAGCTTTCACTTCCGGCAGTTCAAATTCAGAATCAAATGACGATTGATGAACCGTACGTACTCGTCACATATACAACAGGTTTTGGTCAGATACCTGATAAGGTGTCTTCTTTTTTGCAAAAAAACGCTAAATACCTCATCGGCGTTGCTGCCAGCGGTAACCGCAATTGGGGTGAACGTTTTGCTAAAAGTGCAGATTTGATATCCGCATCTTATAACGTTCCTGTTATTAGTAAATTCGAATTATCCGGGACAAAAAGTGATGTTGAATATTTTAAACAAGAGGTGAACCGCATTGCGTCATATTGAATTAAATAACATGTTGCTACAGCGTGACTCTGATGGCTTCTTTCAATTACATAAAGACAAGGAAGCTGTAGAGGAATTCATGAAAGAAGTAAAAAGTAAGAGTCTGCAATTTGAAAGCATCGATGAGCAGATTAAATATATGATTGAACATGATTATTATGAAGACTTTTATGCTCTCTATACCCTGGATGAAGTTAGAACCATATTTGAAATTACACACGGGTATGGGTACCAGTTCCCTTCCTATATGGCAGCATCCAAGTTCTACACAGACTATGCACTTCGAAGCCGTGACCGAAAAACCTATCTTGAATCGTATGCTGATCGTGTAGCGGCGGTGGCTCTTCATCTGGGACGAGGTAACTTTGATACGGCTTGTTTGTTGTCTCGTTCGATGATGGAGCAACGCCTTCAACCTGCAACGCCCACATTTTTAAATGCAGGGAAAAGTCGGCGTGGTGAACTCGTTTCTTGCTTCCTGCTTGAAATGGATGATGCACTAAACTCGATTAACTATGTACTGAACACTTGTATGCAGTTGTCCAAAATTGGCGGCGGTGTTGCGGTTAACCTATCCAAACTTCGTGCTCGTGGCGAAGCTATTAAGGGTGTTGAAGGTGCTGCAAAAGGAATTACACCTGTTCTGAAACTGATGGAAGATGGTTTCTCTTACGCAGACCAGATGGGTCAACGTAAAGGTTCGGGAGCAGCCTATTATAATATTTTCGGCTGGGATGTAATGGAGTTCCTCGATAGCAAAAAAATTAACGCAGATGAGAAAATTCGTCTAAAAACACTTTCAATCGGACTTATTGTTCCAAATCGGTTTTATAAGCTCGCTCAAGATAATGAGCCGCTCTATGTGTTTGCTCCTTACAGTGTATATAAGAATTATGGAGTTCATTTGGATGATATGGATCTTGACGTGATGTATGACACGCTGCTGGCTGACGATCGTGTGAAGAAGAAAAAAGTCATGGGCGCACGCGATATGCTGACCAAAATAGCGATGGTTCAGCTTGAATCCGGCTATCCGTATATCGTCAATAAAACAAACGCCAACCAAGCCCACCCGCTAAAAAACGTCGGACAAGTAAAAATGTCAAACCTCTGTACAGAGATTTTCCAGTTGCAGGAGACCTCTGAAATTACGGACTACGGACAACCCGACATTATTCGTAAAGATATTAGCTGTAATCTTGCTTCCCTTAATATTGTAAATGTTATGGAGAGCGGCAAGCTCAAGGAATCGGTTCATGAAGGTATGATTGCACTGACCTCTGTCAGCGATATGACTCATATTGAAAATGCTCCCGGTGTCGCAAAAGCAAATGCTGAAATGCATTCTGTCGGTCTCGGTGTAATGAATCTTCACGGCTATTTTGCTAAAAACAAGATTGCTTATGAAAGCACGGAAGCCAAAGATTTTGTACGCACTTTCTTCATGACAATGAATTATCATTCCTTGGAGAAAAGTATGGAGTTTGCTAAGCAAACCGGTCAGACCTTCTATGGATTTGAAAAATCTGATTATGCAACGGGTGTCTATTTCGACCGTTATCTAACCACCGATTACCGACCTGCAACATCCAAAGTACAAACGTTATTTAACGGAATCTACATCCCTACTCCGGATGATTGGAAACTACTAAAGTCTGAGGTTATGGAACACGGTCTCTATCACGCGTATCGTATGGCTATTGCTCCAACAGCCAGCATTTCCTATATCCAAAACGCAACATCTAGTGTAATGCCGATCGTAGAGCAGATTGAGACACGAACCTATGCAAATTCAACAACTTATTATCCAATGCCGTACTTGCAAAAAGATAATCTCTTCTATTACAAATCGGCATATCAGATGGATCAATTCAAAGTTATTGACTTGATTGCAGAAATTCAGCCTCACGTAGACCAAGGTATCTCGACCGTACTGCATGTGAACAGTGATGTATCGACTAGATATTTGGCTCGGTGCTACCTCTATGCTGCTCATAAAGGGCTCAAATCTCTGTATTATACACGTACCAACAAGCTAACGATGGAAGAATGTCTTGCTTGTTCTATATAAATGTAATGATCTTTTAGAGCTATTAAGATAGGAGTTTGATATAAAATGACGGCAATTCAAGCTGTGAACTGGAATCGAGCTGATGATGAATTCACACTTATGTTCTGGAATCAGAACATTATGCAATTTTGGACCGATGACGAAATCCCTTTATCCGATGACAAAATGACTTGGGTAACGCTCAGTGATACTGAAAAAGATGCTTATATGAAAGTGCTTGGAGGTTTAACCTTACTGGACACGATTCAAGGGGGCGTTGGTATGCCTCAGATCATGGAGCATGTTGATGGGCTGCAGCGTAAAGCCGTCCTTAGTTTTATGGCGATGATGGAGCAGATTCATGCGAAGTCGTACAGCAGTATTTTCACAACCTTGGCTTCGACGGAAGAAATCGATCAAGTATTCCGCTGGGTAGAAGAGAATCCTTATCTGCAAACCAAAGCAGAAATCATTCGTGAGTACTACACAAGTATAGAAACCTCAAAAGATTTATATATGGCGATGTGCGCTTCTGTCCTGCTCGAGAGCTATTTGTTCTATAGTGGTTTCTTCTATCCGCTATATTTAGCGGGGCAAGGAAAACTAACATGCAGCGGGGAAATCATTGATCTCATTCTACGTGACGAGAGTATTCACGGTGTATATGTAGGTGTGTTAGCACAGGAAATCTATGCCTCTTTAGATGCACAAGAACAAAGAGAATTATATCAGAATCTAGTCGATTTGTTACAAAAGCTTCATCTTAACGAGCTGCAATATACGAAAGAGGTTTATACTCCTATTGATTTAGTGGAGGATGTAGAAGTATTCCTGCGCTATAATGCGAACAAAGCGATGATGAACCTCGGTTTTGAACCTTTATTTGAAGACGAAGAAGTGAACCCGATTGTGTTAAATGGGATTAGCACTCACACTAAACAGCATGACTTTTTCTCCAAAAAAGGAAATGGTTATATTCGTGCTTTGAAAGTAGAACCGCTGACAGATGATGATTTCAATTTTGATGAATTCGATAAATAAGAAATAAAAAAACTCAGCCCGTTCTTTACAAAGAACGGGCTGAGTTGATTAAGGAACCCCGTCTTTTTCAAGACATGGGTTTCTTTTATTTTACTTTAACCCATTACTGCAACCCAAAAATGAGATAACGGCATAACAATCAAGAGCGCTGGCAGCATGTTTGCAATAGGGAATGATTTTATTCCGCAAATACGGAAACCTGTAGCAATCATAATAATTCCGCCAGTAGCTGAAAAGTCTGCAATCATCGTTGCATCCGTCATAGGTACGATGAAACTTGCACTCAAGAACAAAGCTAAAAGTATAAAGAATTGGGGCACGGCAATGGTCATAACTATAAAACCAAGAGCAGTTGCAAAAATCGCTGCGGTAAAGAAATCAAGAAATGACTTGGTTAATAGAATCGATGGGTCCCCCGTCATCCCCTCATTGAAAGCTCCAAAAATACCGGTGCCGCTAGCACAAAAAAGAACTACTATACCCACAAATTGTTCCATAAATATATTTGGATCTTGAATTCTTCCCGTATCCTTAAAAATTTTGTTAATCGGTTTCTGAACAAGGGTAGCACAATGCTCAATCCCTTTTTCTAATTTAAAGATTTCACCGATTATGCTTCCTAAAATTAAGATAGTACTACGGCAGGCAACGTTTTTAACTGTACAGTTAAGCTGATCCCCATGACCATTGAGGCTAATCCCAGTGTCAAGGGTAACGCCGTTCGCAATCTTTCTGGTATTTTATTTCCTAATAAAGCACCTGCTAATCCCCCAACTAAAACGGTCAAACAATTAACAATAACACCTACGGGTAAATGCATTCCATACTCTTTCCTCTCTTACTAAGTTCTAATAACAAGCAATCACTAATAGCCCCCTATAACTATGTATATCTTTCTCAGCAATACTAGATTGATACTTAGGTATTAGTCGTTGTTCTCCTCCTTTGTAGCAATAAATATAATTATATCAACTACAATTTTGTGGAACAATTAATATTGTCATTGAGAACTAAAAAAGCCGCGCTGATCGGTCATGCGGCATTCATCGTTTATTACATATATTAGATATAATCTTCATCTTTATTAAACTATAAACCTGCTGACCTTTTTAACCTTTCCGCTATTTGAATAAGATCTTCAGCAGAGATCCCAGGTGCATTCTTCTTCAGGTAAATCCGGCAGTTCCGGTACGGGTCCACTATATCCTGGCAGTCCCGCAAATGCCTCAAGTTTCCCCCATCTGTTGGATGAACCCCTTTCCAGATCTGGGCAATCTGCTGATAGTCTTTATCACTGAATGTGTAAAGTCTTCGATGTTCGCCGGCCGCTTCCCACTTTCTTGTCGTATCAAATACTTTATTATCGAGTCTAGGTATGGGGAATAGCTTGGTTACATCGACTCCTGTTGCCATTTCAAGTGCTTTCGCATAAGCCAAAATATGTACACCGCCACGCACAAGTAAATATCCGGTCATTTCCCGAGCCGCCGGATGATCTGTCATTTCATACACTCTCATTTTATGTGTACGCGCTCCGCATTCCAAGAAGAAATTATGCAATAAATCGAATATTAGATTCCCCGCTTACCACATACGACCCGTTCCAGGGTCTTCCCATGGAATCATACGGAAGCGCAGTCTGTGCAGACTCAATAAAAAAATGAGATGTCATCCGTGCATCTTTACCTACTCGTAGCGGCGTTGTATCTGGATCTCCTGGGGATGTCGTACCGCTAAGCATAATATTAATCGTATTTGCTACAAGCTCAACATGACCAAATTCTTCTGCTGTAATGCTCGCTACAATATCATAGAACGGGCGCAACTTCGATTTCCCTCTAAAGTTGAAGGACTGAAACATATAATTATTCAAGGTCGACATCTCCCCGAAGCGTCCACCCATCAGTTCCTGAACGGCACTCGCACCGTTCGGATCCGGTCCTGAAGACAGGGGAAGCGGTAATTCAATGGCAAGACGATCTACTCGTTTAAACATTCCTATTTCCTCCTTAATTGCTCTTTGATTCATGTTATGTGGCGAGACTCGCACGTTATGCATGGACAGGTTTTTTTGTCATTTCTTGTTGTTGGTTTATAAAAATAAATAAAATGGTAGTAAACAAAAAAAAGAGCCCCTCTAACCGGAGCTCTCATTCGTTGATAGAACGTGTTAATTTAATACTTTATAATTGAAATCAGAAAAATCAGCCGTTCCGCCGATTTCTTCGGTAGAGAATAAAAACAAACCAATACGGCATCCCATAAATTGATCCAATTTATACACCATATGATGTGTAATCCCAAGCTTTCTCCAGCTCTCGCCGTCCAAGTAGTGGAACATACATTCATCCGTGTTGTTTATGAAGTTTGCCGATGCTTTTAACGTCACTTTGTTTTCTTTTACCGGAATTTTTGCATAGATGTTTCCCGGATTCGTATCTACTAAATTTCCAAAGATCGACTTATCGTCCGTATCTCGAGCGATCATTACCAAGTAATATTGCCCGCCCTCTTTCGTTAGAGCAATCAAACCATAGGTGCCAATTAAGAAACCTATACCGGCATAATCCCCGTCTTGTAGTTCACTGCCATCTAGAGTAACAACTGCCTCACATGCAGGACCCATCGCTCGCTGCGTCAGTGTATTCTGAGCAAACGTTACATTAGGACTGATTTTTCCGGATTGAATACGGTATGTCCCTGGCTTGTCTGTCACAGACCATAAATCATCATTCGGAATATGATTCCACTGCCAGAAATCTTTCAGCTTCACTTTCCCATTCTTATCTATATCATAACTAAAATCATCGCTCCCGATTAGGGGCTTATATTCATACCCGGGTCTCGTACTTGGGATCTCAATGTGTGTTGGCGCCTCTTTCGCAAATACCGGAAAGTCATCTTTAAAATGCAGAGGAACGATGACCGGGATACGTCCTACAGCACCATGATCCTGAAATAGCATAGCATACCAGTCGCCATCAGGAGTATCGACAATCCCACCCTGAGCTACTCCGGCATTAAAATACCCCATGTCATCATTAAAAACTTCTCCGCCTGTAAATTCACCCTCTAATGAATCGGCAACATAACAAGCCTGCGTTCTACGTCCATTTGAAGCAGGTGTAATATGTATAAAGAAAGCATAGTATTTTCCGTTTATTTTATATAAATGGGCACCTTCATAACCTAAGAAGTACTCTCCCGGTTCTTTTACGATAATTCTGCTCAGTCCGTCTGGCTTGGGTCCAGATAAGTCCTCTTTTAGTTCGGTAAGATGAATGTCAGCGTTACCATAAATGAGATAAACACGGTCGTCGTCATCAAACAGAAGAGAACAGTCATGATAAAATCCTTCAATATACTGTTTTGTCCACGGGCCACTGATTTCACTTGATGTATATAAATAGGTTTTCTGCGTATCGTTTGCTACAAAAACAACATAGAATTTCCCTTTGTGATGACGGATCGAAGCTGCCCACATCCCTTGGCTGTAGATTTGCTGATCTCCCTCCAGCCTTTGCGCAGGTGTATCCTCCAAAACATCATATACATGCGTAGCTACTTCCCAGTTGATCAGATCGTAAGAACGCAGGATAACACACCCGGGCATCATATGCATCGTTGTACTAATCATATAATACGTATCTTCTACTCTAATCACGTCAAGATCTGGGTAATCGGCCCATATAATCGGATTGTTCTTCATGTTTTCTCTCCTTCTACTTTTTGATATTATCGAAGCGTGTAATCTTAAGAGGTTATACGCACATCAAAACACACTATTGAATAGCGTACTCACTTTGCTGCACAACCTTTAGCCACTCGTTAGCAATAAGCTCGTGTCCCGCAGCGGTCGGGTGAATTCCGTCCCACATCCAATACTCAGGGGTGACTCTCTCTGCTGCTTGATCAAATATCCCTTGCAGAGGAACAAATAAGGTATGGTATGTATGTGAGAGTTCTCTGACAATAGAGCGATATTCATCCGTCTTTTTACGCAGCTCTGTCCAATCTTTTGATGTTAACTCTGTCTGTAAGATAAAAGGCTCACATAGTACTAAACCTGTCTCAGGAAGAACCTCTCTTGTTTCGCTCAGCAGCTGGTGATAGATTCGTTCGAAACGGTCTGTAGCTCCGCGTGGATCACCAGAAATAAGACTCGTTGCATCATTAACACCAATAAGAATACTAATCAGGTCAGGACGTAAACTAATCGTATCTTCGTTCCAACGTGCATACAGATCGGAGACTCGATTTCCACTAATTCCTCTATTGATAAAATGAGGCTGGCTATCTGCAAACTCCGCTCCTAACTGGCTGGCAAGAAGGTATACATAACCATGTCCAAGAATATGATTAAGGTCCATATCTCGTCCCCAATTCCCATCCGTAATGGAGTCCCCTTGAAATAAGATCGTTTTACTTTTTCTCTCCATAAGTCTCCTTCTCTCCATTCATCAGGTATAATTTGAATAATTATCTTTATATTGTACAGAATTCCAGTTGTGCTTGACTAGGATAGATTTTCTCAAATGCAAAAAACTCATCGTCTCCCTTAGAGGCAATGAGTTTTTAAACGCTGAGGATGATTATTCTATGACAATCCCTCTTCTTGTATTTTCAAAAAGCCGGACAACTGTTCATTCATATATTCAGGGGTATGTGAGAAGCCCTCTTCACACCACTGGATAAGAAGTCCCATAATCGCATTCGCTTGGTATGCTACTAGTAAAGAGATATCTCGATCTTCGAGTATATGTTTTGAAATACTGTCTTGTATTAAACTCTTTACTTTTTTCAGTAGTGAATAGTAATACGTCAACGATGAATGTTTATCAAACACAATCTCATAAAAAGATTGATACTTTTTCACATGATGAAAGATACGAATGGTACTAGGATCAAGATTACTAGAAATGAGATTCGATACATGACGATACGGCTCATAATAGGAATCCTCTAAATCCTTCAACAAATAATGAAGATGCTCATCAAATAATGCACTCACATCCTTATAATGCAAATAGAAGGTACCTCTATTTATACCTGCTTCCCGGCAGAGCATAGAGACCGTGATCGATTCGAGGGTACTTATTTTTAATCGTGTCAATAACGCTACGTGCAGCGCTTTTTTCGTTTTAATAACTCTTACATCACTTTCATTCATACCCTATACCCACCTCATGTTAATTACGCGCTGTGATTCTACTTATTGAACATATTTATCATGAACTGTTCAATAATTTATTATGAAATGTATTATATATGGTTCAGGGCGATAAGGTAACCGTAAATGTTTTATCAAAAGGAGTTACTAAGTTAACGGAAACGATCTTACATTCTTTTTGAAGAATTGTATTTGAAACATTGTGCGCTCTATGCCCTAATTCGCCTCCAGTAAGTTCGACCCAACCTGTACCACTGGTGTACTTAAGCTTATCTCCCTTCCAGCAATAACATCCCTCGCTTAATTCCAAAAGGTCTCCAGAAACAAAATCCCCTTCATCACCAAATAGGAATGAAATTTGAGTCATTACTTCTTTTGGCTCGCTAGATTTTATACGTATTGTCCAACAATTATCCGAGTGAGTTACATCCGTCTCCATAGTAAATAACTGCTCATGTGTTACGGGTCGGCTCTGATGGGGAAGCAGGTACCATGGGCTTAGGAATGAACGGGATGTTTCAGGCAGCAGTGTCTCAGCTAAAGGACCATAAAAACCCTTCTTTTGTTCTCCTGTTAATCGATATCCATCAGGTAACTTTTTCATTTCCTGTAAATGTACATACCCCGGATAAAAGTAAGAGGCAATCTGTACCCCTAAAAGCCGTACTGGACCATGACGTAGGGAGAAGAAAGAGGGTGTTTCTGTCATCAGCGTCACACTCGTTAGTCCATCTCTGATACGGGCAATGGGTGCGCCGAAGTCTGTATGCAGACGACTATGGAAAATTCGGCCGTAATGACCGGAAGTCTCCATTTTCAACAAATAGTCACCTCGTAAGAACTCTCCGTTTATGATTTTTTCATAATGACTTGGCGGCGGATCTATTATAGTAAAAGGTTGCTGGATTTCCGGATTCAATAACATCCATAACAATACATTCGCGGAACAAACCCCTGGATCAGTTAGAGTCGTTGCTGACATACTTGCCATACCGGCAAATTGTGCATCCTGATCCAACTTTGCCATAATGGTATAAGGTAAATAGTACGGTGAGAGGTTATATACACGACCGACATCCTGCCGTCCAGAATAATCAGTGACAATCTCGCCTTCTGGGTGCACAAGATACATCATCATTCGTAAATTTAATCTGACTGGTAACAGCAGCTGCGGCCGATTCAAAAGCAGTGCAGTATGAATTAACATAATGTTACTAACTGGACTATAGATTCCGTTACTTCTTTCTGTCCATTCTCCGTCTGGCGTAATATCCATACCTTCAGCCAGCCACTGATCTATTCTTTCCACTGCTTCTTCTATTCCGAATAATTTATGTATAAAAGCAAGTGCGGCACACATCACCCAACGATGGTTTGGGGTATGGCAACCTCCTGTCAGCAGGGTAGGAACCGTACCTTCCAGAAATTTACGCATGTTAGATAGAACTGACGCTAATGGCTTCCAATCCTGTTGTTCCAATAATAAATACAACTGTGTATACCCTACCACAACAAATGCAGTATCCGGAGGTGAATGAAAGTTCGTCCAGCCGGGAGAAATCGAACCGTCGCTATGCTGAAAACGAAGTACAAATTCTGTTGCTAGAAGCAGTTGCTCCAGCAGTTTTTCATCTCGATAATAAATGGAATCTGGATTTACCAGCGCAGTTCCCCAGTAACACATTTCTGTGGGAGTACCCGTTGTATGGTTTACCCATGCTAAACCCGTAGAAGGATCTATCGTTCCTCCATAGTAGCGGCTCATAGGGTCCAAATCCTGGCGTAATCTTCCTTGCTCAACAGCCCGTTCGTTATACTCTACCAGTTGTTTATACATGAGATACCCTCCACAGACAAGGATTTAACTGTTGTTATAAAAACCATGCAATTATCATTGAAAGCATATCTATTTATTTTAAATTACTTTTTTTGAGATACTCTAATTCCCTATGAATGAGAAAAGGAATTTCATTACACAGTTCTACCCATGACAAGAATAGATCAACTCGTTCTGCATACTCCCATTCCGTATATAGATGGGCTGGCTCAAAACGATGTGTTTGTAAATAGTTGCGAATTCGGTCGTTGGCACTTTGATCAGTACTTATCCTTCCATCTAAGAAGTCCCCATAGATTAGTCCATCAGCCCCAGCCTCCTCCTGTGTACAGGAAACATAAGTGGGAAGCAACTGAAAAAGGTCAGGTATGGGGGAAAACGCATGTTTACCTGGTTGAATGTAAAGACCAACGCGTGACCCGCACAGGTTTGATCGATCCCTAAGTAGTGACTTCAAATACTTACCGTGAAAGCTCGCCTCGGCATCTGCAATGTTCCCATCTTTGTCAATAAAGATCCATACATGTTCCAAATCATACATGTGCTGGATATCATAATCATAATAGATAGCATACTCAATAACAGTATCTGCGACTAAATCACGTTTAAAAGAAGGGGAACGTCCCGCTCCATGCAACACGGTCACGCCAATGCGAACAGGGAAGAAAGGTTCATTTTGATCAAAATATAGCCGCGGAGCATAACACTGCGCTAGTTTGAGATCATTCATACTCAACATTTGATCTGTCCACTGCTTTTTAGCTTAGAAGTAAGAATCCCATGACTTTCATGTATTTCTTCAGGAAGACAAACTGCTTTTAGCTCATATACTTTGACCTGTGCACGTTCGATCATCGGCAGATAAGCATCATAGAAATTCATATCCTGACTATGCACATACGGACACCAGTGATCACTAAGACCCAGTGTCTCATGGATGTGCACCCCTACGATATCATCCATAAGACCTTCCATTTCGACTACACTATCATATAGACCAAGCCGATCCATCATAATTGCGTGTCCCGTATCGTACCATATACCAACAGGAGCTCCCTTAAGCTCCTCAATAATCGTTTTTGCTTCCGATATGGTAGGAATTTGCTGCGGCCTGGATCTAGTCTCGATTCCAAAACGTACATCAATTCCTTTGGACTCCGTTTGGTTACATACCTCATAAAGACTCTCAATGATCTTGTGGATATACTTATGACTGTGCTTCTGGCGCTGTTCAGAGAACTGTTCCCACTTATGACGATAGACATCAGAATCTTTCCCTTCGGTGTTATAAATCTGCACCAGTTCTTTACTAATGTCGAGAGGAATTGGAATCTCCCCTGGATGCACAACAACGGCCTTACCACCGTAGCGGTGGGTATATTCGGCTGAGCCAACAAGTAAATCAATTGCCCGCTGCCGCTTATCTTGATCCTCGAAGCCTAGCAGTACAGAATCGGTACCATAATCAGGATCAGCAATATGAGGAAAGGTATTATGAACACTAGACACAGCAATCTCCTGCCGTTCAATCATCGGCTCAATCGTAGTCAACATTTCACGAGTCACGTTATAATTCAGCTCTACTTGATGAAAACCGAGTTCTGCAATTTCCTGGAGCATATCTCTTCCATTCTCATGACGTTTTATATTCCAACAAGTTGAAAATGAAAACTCTCCTTTGTCATTCAATCTCATTTCCTCCTTTCATCACATGAATTCTAGCCCATCTGCACCTCATAACCTCATGATAAGAATGTAGCTTTATTATCCTTTTACAGCACCTAGCATTACACCGCTTACAAAATACTTTTGTAACCATGGATAAACGCAGAGAATCGGAACCGTAGCGAAAATAACAGTGGCTGCCTTCAAACTTTCAGGAGTAAGAGGAGTACGGTTAGCTCCCTCAAGCTGTGTTAATTCACTAACCATATTGTTCTGAACCATCTGGAACAGTTTTAACTGAAGCGGGTATAAGTCAGGGTTTGAAATATACATAAGAGAATCTTGAAATCCATTCCAACGCCCAACAGCATAGAACAAACCAAGTGTAGCCATGACTGGCATAGACAGTGGCAATACTATTTTTAATAGAGTATAGAAATGAGAACTTCCATCGATTTCTGCAGATTCTTCTAAACTTGGAGGGATGTTTCTGAAGAATGTAATCAGAATGATAAGATTAAACGGACTGACCAAGCCGGGTAAAATAAGTGACCAGATGGTGTTCAACATATTCAGATCACGAATTAGGAGATATTCAGGGATGATCCCCCCGCTAAAGAACATCGTAATGATAATCACATACATAAACAGCTTGCGCCCCTTCAAGTTCCTCTTTGTTAGCGGATAACCAGCGGCAATCGTGAATAGCATACATAAAACGGTAGTAACCACGGTTAAAAAAACGGTAAACCCAAGGGACTTAATTAGAGCTTGATTCGAAAATACTTGAATATAAGCGTCCCAGTTGATTTCTATTGGGAAGATTGTGACTTCTCCGGATGTGATTGCACGGTTAGAGCTGAGTGAAACCGCGATTGTATGCAAAAACGGCGCCAAGCAGAAAAGGACAAATAAGCTAACAAATGTAATATTGACAATATCGAATATCTTATCTGATCTGCGTTCACTCATTTTAAGTCTCCTTTTCTTCATATTATAGAATCCCGTCGCCGGTAACTTTTTTTGAGATATAATTAGATCCGAGTACAAATATTAGACCTACCACTGCTTGGAACAGTCCCACTACAGTAGCAAGCGTGTATTGACCAGATTCTAGACCAATACGGTATACGAAGGTACTCAGTACATCCGAATATTCCCTTACAGCTGTATTTCCGATAATGTAAGGTCGATCAAATCCGATGCTGACCATTTTCCCAAGATTAAGAATAAGCAAAGTAACAATCGTCGGTTTAATACATGGCAATGTAATGTGCCAGATTCTCTTGAGTCTTGTCGCTCCATCCACTTCGGCAGCCTCATACAACTCTTTGTTTACTCCAGTCAGCGCAGCAAGATACAGAATCGTTCCCCATCCGGCACTTTGCCACACACCTGTAAATAGATAAGTGATCAGCCAGGAATTTTTTTCCGTCAGGAATGGAATAGGTTCATACCCCATACTTTCGATTACTCCATTGACCATACCAGACTGGCTGCCAAACAGCTGATACACGATTCCACCGATAATGACCCAGGAAATAAAATGAGGAATGTACAAAATCGTCTGTGATATTTTTTTGAACCATGTGGAGCGGATCTCATAAAGCATAATGGCTAGTATAATAGGAGCTGGAAACGAAACGAGTAGATCAAGAAAATTAAGCATGAACGTATTTCTTAGCGTAGTATAAAAATCTCGCATCGCGAAAACTTCACGAAAAGCGTCAAAGCCGATCCATTCACTGCCGCTAATGCCCTGAAATAAATTAAAGTCTTTGAATGCGATCTGAACACCATACATTGGACCGTAACGGAAGATCACAAAGTAAAGAATGGGCAGCGAAATAAGCGCATACAACTGCCAGTATCGTTTAAAGTAGGCCGTTTTGGTCACTTGATCTCCCCCTATCTAAAAAACCGGAACGAGAGCAATAACCTTCTCGCGCTCCGGTTTTCTTTGATTAATTTTACTGTGCTGATAATTCCTGAACCGCTTCTTCTAACTCTTTTTTTAACTCCGCACCACCAAGAGACATATAATCATTTATCTCTTGTTCGTATACTTTTTCAAATTCATCGGGCTTAGCCATCGCCGTCTTTACAATAATGACATTTAGCTTATCTTTAAGTGCTGTTCCATATTTCGACTCCGCATCAATTGGCTTTCCAAATATGAGGGGTCCTACTGTGTCGGTATTTGCAATATCGATGGATTGCCGTAGTAAATCCTGATTTTGCTTAGGGAATCCCATAATCCATGCTTTTTCATTCATAGCCTGATCACCGATATTTTTTCCATTCGAGATGATGGCCGTATCACCTGCATTAAAGAGACGATCGGTGAACTCTTGAGAAAC
This sequence comes from Paenibacillus sp. Marseille-Q7038, assembly GCF_965111595.1. Classification (NCBI taxonomy): domain Bacteria; kingdom Bacillati; phylum Bacillota; class Bacilli; order Caryophanales; family Paenibacillaceae; genus Paenibacillus; species Paenibacillus sp. Marseille-Q7038. The sequence goes on from NZ_CBCOOM010000001.1 coordinate 1,851,670, forward strand.
GTTAGACTTGACCACAGGAATTCCATCAACCAGGTCATAATTTTCTCCTTCGACACCACTGTAAATATCTATTAAATTGTTATCAGAAGCCATCCAGTCTAAATACTTAATTGCTTCTGCCGCTCGCTTACTGCTCTTCGGAATCATGATGTACATCCCATTTGTTCCATAGCGAGACTTCATATGCTTATTGTCTACATTCGCGTTAGTATACACATCAACAGGAAGCACTTCTCTGCCTTCTACATTTTTGTATAGATTGTCTAAAGTTCCGTCTGCGTAAAATAAAACATCCACATCTTCTGACCAATAGCCGATGTTTCCGTTCTGAATATCCTTACCTAATTGCGTTTTATCTTCATCCAAACTGAAGTCCTTGCTGATCAGACCTTCGTTATATAACTTGTTTAAAAACTTCATCGCATCTTTGAAGCCCTCATGGAGCGGCAACTCATAGCGCTGTCCATAGGTCAGGTCTCCGCTCACGGGTTTAATAAAGGAATAAATCAGAGTTTCAAACTGTGCGGGGGCAAGTGCCATTCCCATCGGAATATTTTTACTTCCAAGACCCCCCGGATCTTTTTCTTTAAACGCTTTCAAAGTTGTATATAATTCATCCGTTGTAGTCGGCACAGGGAGTCCTAATTTGTCCAACCAGTCCTTACGAATGTATGAGCTATAACGACCTGTAATCGCTCGTTTTCCTGGTATAGCAAACTGCTGGCCATCAAGTTGACCAAACTTCAATGTATCTTCTCCTAGAAACTTTTTAAGGTTAGGTCCGTGTTCATCAAGGAGTTCTCCAACATCGGTTAAGCCACCCTGCTGAGCATAGCGATAAAACACGCTGGAGTCGTACACAAAAACAATATCAGGAACGTCGTTATTACTTGCCATTAGTACATTCAACTTTGTAATCTCCTCAGATCGCTGAATCGGAAAAAACTCGACATCTATATTATTGGGATCGCCGAATTTCTCCTGAACTAATTTTGTTAAAAAGTTGTTTGTAATTGTATAGGGTGCTGGGCTGCTGCCGCGATCAAATACTTCCACCTTTAACTTGACTCGTTTTCCATCCCCTGCACTTTCTTCACTCGCTCCAGAGGTACATCCGGCTAGCAGAGAAATGACTAGTATTGCTGTCAAGGTCAATCCCATCACTTTTTTAAATATTCTTCGATGTGATTTAATAGTCATTGTCCCATCTCCTTTTTCTTTCATGTATTCAAAGTATTTCATAGCCCTTAGCATTCTGACAATAAACTTGTTTCGTTTAGAAGATCCAGCCCAAATAAGACATACAGTTTATCCCTCAGACCATTTTCGTAAGGGCAGTGTTCACTTCATAAACTGAATTCGTATGACTGTTAATCTAATACGGAGATATAAAAAAAGCATTACTGCTTAAGATTCTCCAGTATGAGAATCATGCACTAATGCGTTCCTAAATCATAGACCAGATCCCCCATCACTGTTCCGAAAGAGATCTCTGCCGGTTTATTTTGCGGAAATCACCCGGTGTAATGCCAACAACCCGCTTAAACACGCGTCCGTATGTAATAGAGTTAGCATAGCCTACTTTTATTGCAATATCCTGAAGCGAATTGTCTGTCTCAAGCAGTAATTTTTCAGACTCCTTCATTCTTAAATCCGCCAGAAAATCAACAAATTTCATATCAAATTCGCTCTTAAATAAGTAACTAGCGTATTTTCCTGACATATGAAACCGATCACTCAAATACTTCAGTGATAAGTCCGGATTAGAAAAATTCTCTTCAATATAATTTTTCATTTCATTAACCATAGCCCGATAACTCTTCGTTTCATTAACAGAAATATACGTGCGAAATAAATCTGTTAGATAGTCAAACAGCAGTGTTTTGATGGAATCCAGCGTTTCTGCATCTTCCAACTGCTTTAGCCGATTTTCAATACTTTCCGCAGACAACTCTTCCTCCAACTGTTCGGACATCATGGCTACTTCCCTGCTTAACATTTGGAGCATCGCCTTAATTAATGATCTAATATGATCGTCTGGTAAAAATTGCCTTTCAAACATTGAAAATATGCCCTCAAGCTGATTCCTCCAATTGCCGCTCGACATTCGAAACTGTTTCACAAATTCAGCAATCATTTGCAAATAAGTATACGTGTCAATCAGTTGCTGAGAAGAACCTACGTCTCCGCCTAACGCAATCTTATCGTTACTTAGCAGTTTGTACTGCATAGCGGAATCAGCCGCTTCATAAGACGATTGGATTGAGGCTACGCCTTCGGCTACAGGACCCATACCAAAACGAAGTGAAATGCGCAGATTTTGCTCTACCCAACACTGACAGTCTTCTGCTACCTGTCGAAGCTTTTCTGTCATTTCTTCATTACTGTCAGATACAAGGAAGATAATAGCAAACCGATGGGAACCGACCCATTCGGTCCACCCTTGTAACTTCGTGCCTCGTGCTTGTTCCTGAAAGACGTTCATAAGAGCAAATTTAAGAGTATTCTGCTCGCCTCTTGTGTATCGTTCCTCAAATACCTTCTCATAATGGTTTATCTCGCTGACAACGACAGCAAAACGCGAAGAAGGTTCAACGTTACTAAATGGAGACAGCTGATCTAACCGTAAAAGCGCATTGTCTAGCTTTTCTCCTTGCAGCAAATCAGTGAACAGCTTACTCCGCTGCAACAGAAGATTTTCGTTCTTCTTCTTATCGTAGTCTGACATATTGTTAATCAGATTCTCTAATACTCCATCAATGAACTTCATTTCGTCCGTATTAGATTCAGAAAGGTCGATAGACCGGATTTGGTGGGCTTCAATTCGGTTCATGATAACTTGAATCGGTTTGTAATTGCGGCGCGTAATGTAGACAAAATAAATAATCGCACATAGCACAGTGCCTACAGCAATGGCTATCCACAAGTAGGAAATAACAGAAACCCATCCAAACAGTTTTCCTGCCTTAATCCCACTGGAAAAGTGCCAGCCGAGCCTTTCCAGCTCAAGGGAATTTAATACTTTCCCTTCTGCATTCTCTCTCTCGGCGTGGGACTGGTAAACAATATTTTCATGACGGTCGCGAATGGTCAGGAAAGAAAGCTGTCCATTCACCATGCTGTCGACGATCTGCTCAATACCACTCATCTTAACATTGATTACAAGGACACCTTCGGCACCAAAAGGCAAAGGCATTCCTTTATTTATGGTCATAACACGAACTGGAGTACGCTGTATGGACCCTGCGTCATATTCTCTTACTTGCTGCCATCCTGAAAGCTTTTCACCTTTCTTTATTTTATCAATCCAGTCTCCATCAGAAAATCCGGCGATTTCTTTTACTCCTGCAGAAGTTAAAACGCTTTCATTTTTCATGTCGTACAAATATACGGACTGAATCAGAGAGGAACTATCGGTTATATTCCGAAGACTTTGAGCAATTGTATACATAAGTTGCGTATCCGAAGGACCATGATTATTAAAATAGCTCTTATATGCCGAAGTACTTTCCACTGTTTCCAGTACAGATAATTCCGTTTCCATTATAGCCCTGTCTATACTGTCGGCTAAATAGTTAGTAGCTATTCGGTCCGCTTTTTTAGTTTCCATTTGGGAAATGTCATTAACAAAAATGAAGGAGATAAAGATCAGAATTGTCACCGTTAAAAGAAAAATAGGAAAGTAAGAAAGAAGTAAGCGATGGTACCATGTACGAGACAATAGCAACAGCTCCTCACCCTTGCAAAATTTTTCGCTATAAGATAGCCAAGGATAAAAATCTGATGTTCTTATATTTTCCTCAATTCAATCCAGCATTTTCTTTCGTCAATTTAGTAATTATATCATAATTATTACTTATAATCCCATTATTTCAATGGTTTCAGATCCCTTATTGTATATTGCAAAATACCCCAGACTGCATTTAGCATCTGAGGCCTAAAAAATACATTCAATTAGACCTCCGATATTACTTACCTTCTCAGAATCAGAGGTCACTCCTTTATGACATAACCATTTCGCTTTTAATCTTGGGGACGTGAAGAAAAAAGGTGCTCGTGATCTGGATCATTATGAAATACCCAGGTTCGTATTGGCCCAGCCATTACATTTAGATAGTAGGAATGATAGCCTGGTGGTACAGATACCGGATGATATCCTTCTGGGACAAGCACTACACTACTGTCGGTAACTGCTAGTGTTTCGTCAAGAGATTGGATGAATACGGTGATAGTAAGTATCTTCTAAATAAGATTCATGCGGTAAATTGTCTTGATCATGCTTATGAGGGGGATAGCTAGACCAATTTCCTCCATCCGTATACACTTCAACGACCTGCAAAATCTCGGTTTCTTTCTGCTCTGGCAAAATGTTTATTACCTTGCGCGACATACTACCAGATCCGCGATCTTCTACCACTTCTTCAGATGGATGGATCAGTCTAGAGGAATATTCTCCCTTGGCAGGAGCTAAACATACCGCTAGTTCAACTTCCGTTAGAGCTTCTACCTCATAAGCCTTTCCCGCGGATACATATACTGCATAGGGCGGAATTCCTTCAAACATGGACATCCGCATACCGATCCCCTCGAACTTTTCTTCTCCTGCCAGCACGTCTGCTTTCCCGGAAAGTAGAACGAGACATGCTTCATTCTCTGTAGTGAAACGGGATAGTTTACTGCCGGCCTTTAGCCGGTAAACTTCAAATCCGACATACTTCCATCCAGCACTTTCCGGAGTAACGGATAAGATGCGCCCCTGTTGTAACCAACCTGAAGCTTTACACCTGCTTCCTTTACGATTTGAAGCGCCTCAGCCGTTTCCGCATTTGACAGGCTTATTGGCTTTTCACAAAATATATGTTTTCCAGCCATCGCTGCCCGCTTGATCCAGTCTGCATGCGAATCCGTTGGTGTACATATAAAAACAACCGCAATTTTCGCATCATTTAATATTGCTTCGGCATCTCTGAGTATAGAATCTAGCTCCCTTTCTTCCGTCCATTCCATTAATTCATTAGTAATCACCATGTCTGCAATACCTCTTAGAGAAAACCCAGGTAATCTGCGAAGATTTTCTGCATGCAGTCTACCGATCCGTCCGGCACCTATAACGCCGACTCCGATTCTATTTATCATCGATTACATGATCCTCCTCTATAGATAAATATGGAATACGGTAACCTGCGTTAACAGAAATATAGAGCTTCTCCGAGCAATACAATGGCTAGCGCCTGACCATATGCCATTGGTGCTATTATGATTTCTTGATAATCTTTCTTTACAGCACCTATTGGCGTTCCGCCCGAAACACCCTGAACTATTCCAACTTCATCAATCCTTTCAATGACGCTGCGAACTGTTTTTAGAGCCGACTCTGCATAGAAGTCAGGAAGCAGACCTTGACGAACGCCGAGTAACATCCCCGCTGCAATGGCTGCCGAACCTGATGTTTCCGTATAGCTTTTCGGATCATCTAGAATTGTGTGCCACAATCCGCTCTCATGCTGTAATGAGAGCAGCGCCTCGACTTGTGAACAGTAAGTCTGCTGCAAATAATGATAGATACCTTCGTCTAAGTAAGGTTGCATAAGACTTAAATATTCCGGGAGTCCCAGCGTAAACCAGCTATTTCCGCGGCACCAGAAAGCTTCACTAAAATTGTGTCTGCCTGTAAAGTGCCACCCATGGTAAAATAGACCTGTTTTTTTATCATATAAATACTTAATGTGCAGTAGCAGCTGATGAAGTGACGTCTGACGCCAATGTGAATTGTCATATTTGACGCCCATTTTGGCCGTAAACAAGATTGCCATAAACATAGTGTCTGCCCAAATTTCGTTATCGTGGAGTTCAACCTCTTGAGATGACGCCCCAGTCGTTACATGTTGATACCCATCTTCTTCCGTGCGCGGTAATCCATTCATCAACCAATCGATCCATTCAAGACTGAGCTCTTCCGCTATATCGAGATCCATAAGAGATAGCAGCGGTATGGTTGTATTAATATTTCGACTAGGCAGGCCCTTGGTCAGCTGTTTGTTCATCCAAGGTTTGGCATAATTAGCGAAGCGATCATCTTGGAAGAAATCACCGATTTTCTTTAATCCATATAAACCCACACCCTGAGGCCAATCCCATTCCTCCATTCCAAAATCTCGGGGAAAATACCCTCGCCGGCTTGCGGATTCTCCAAGTTGCTGCAGCGCGTTTTCGTTGGAAGGACGATCTAGATTTACTAATCTTTCTGTAATCTGATTTAGCTTCATGATCAGTTCATTTTTTTCCATCCCATGCTTCTCCTTATCGTTCCCGTGCTTGATCCGGGAGGCTGAAGTAACAAACATTTTAAAACCTCTTCTTTCCCTTTCTTTCAGCTGTCCTTTTCTAGATACAGATTATTTCTAAAGTCCACTGGTATTCTTGATGTAACGCCGGGCTTTAAAAGCGGGTCTGTAAGTGCTGGATCCTGCTCAGCCTCAACGATAAGCCATCCCTTATAACCGGATGAAGCTAATGTGGTAAACACAGGCCCAGAATCGATGGAACCATCTCCTGGAACGGTAAATGCACCCGCTTTTACAGCTTGAAGAAAGCTGAGTCCTTCTTCTTTCACCCGATTCAACGTTTCGTTACGGATATCCTTTAAATGGACATGATGAATACGGTGTCATCCACAGTTACGCTGTTGACTTGAATCGAAGGAATATCAGCAGAGAAAAGCACCGTCGGCACCCTGTCTGTAAGCAGACTCTGAATTAACTCTACTTTTCCTATATGGGAAGCGATAATTAACCTATCAATCCGTTTACGCTGTAAAAGTGATATGTAACGACTAGCTATGGCGTCATCACGATCCGTGCTGCAGATCATAAGATCATGGTCTGTACTCTGAGCATGATCCTCAAAATGTCGAGCCGCCTCCGCAAAAAAAGGATTCGCTATATCGGGAACCATCAGCCCGATGGTTCCCGTTTTTTGGCTGGTCAGAGCGGAAGCTACCCTACTTGGCTGGCAATTCAGCCTATCCATAATAGCGGCGACCTTTTTCCTCGTTTTATCGCTGATTCGGCCATTGTTATTTAATACTTTTTTTGGCAGTATGGCTCGTTTTTGTTATTATAAAAAATTAATTTACTTATAGAAAAATATTTCTTTAACTAGAATAAAGGCTGCAAGCATTTATGCCCGCAGCCCTTTACGTATTTAGAATTCTTTTTAGCTGATTAGAAACCTGCTGTCCAGCCACCATCCGCAGTAATGACCGCACCATTTACGAAGCTCGACTCATCCGATGCAAGAAATAGAGCGACCCCAGCGATTTCTTCTGCTTGTCCAATGCGAGGAATCGCGCCTTGTGTAACTTTTGTTCTCGAAGCTCCAAACTCGTTCACGTTCTTCATAGTTGAAGAAATATTAGTCATTGTAGCACCCGGTCAATCGCATTACAGCGAATACCTTTCTGTGCATACATAAAACCCGTATTTTTCGTAATCCCAATAACGGCATGCTTGGACGCTGTATAAGCTGCACCCGCATGAGCTCCGCTAAAGCCGCCTGTTGAAGCTGTATTTATAATTATTCCTTTTCCTTTATCCAAAAAGATCGGAAGTGCTTTACGGATTTCGCGCATCACGCTTTTCGTATTAACATCAAAAATTAAATCCCAGCTCTCATCGGTAACATCACCGACTGGACCCATATTATCCATAATACCTGCGTTGTTCACTAAAATATCAAGTGTTCCAAATTCGTTAACTGCCGTATCGATCATTTCATTAATATCGTTCTGGTCGGCAACATTGGTTTTTACAGCAATTGCCTTTCCGCCATTGGCTTGAATACCTGCTGCAACCACTTCGGCACCTTCGATGTTCAGGTCTGACACAACAACGCTTGCTCCCTCTTTCGCATATAACTCTGCAATTGCTTTTCCCATACCTGATGCTGCTCCGGTGACGACCGCAACTTTACCTTTCAAACGCATGACAATCCCTCCAACCATTTATTGAACACTTGTTCATTTAAATTATAGAAGGTATTGAATGTTTGTCAACAAAGAAGATGCTAATTGCCTAAACGATCTATTGACTTCCCTAATAAGAACTTCCGCTTTGCCAGTTGGAATAATTTCGTTTTTGAAAGGAGCGGTGCAGCAATTATCACCCATTTTTTCGTCCATTTTGGAGCTTTAATAATCGCCTTTGTGATCAGCCCTTGCATTCGGTGGACCATCATTACTTCTTTCGTTCGTAAAGCAGTTAAAGACTCTACTTCTCTAAATTCGAGATCCTCATCTTGTATAGACGAATGAATTAAATCCGCTAATACGGCTGCTGTCTCTGCTGCCAAAGAAATGCCAATGGCGCCCACTGGAGAAGAGCAATGAGCAGCATCCCCAATTAATACACATCCTTTTTTATACCATTGTTCAACAAAGAATACATCGGCTTTTAACGTCACAAAAGACTGGACATCAGTCATCTTTCGCAGCGGTTCTTGTAAATCAGGAAATACGCTAATTAGCTCTTCTAAGAGAACATCGATCCCCCTCTGCTTCGTTCCTTCCCATTCCCCTTTTCTCACTGTAAATCCGATTTGTAGTTCGTCCTTCGACTTTGGTACAACAATGAAATTACGTAAAGTAGTTACTCTAAAAAAAATATCTTTATGCCGCTCTTCCTCGATGGGTACGATGAACCAAATCATATCAAAATCGTGCGTCTTATATTTGTAAGTAAACTCGCCCTGTTTTCGAATGGTTGAAAAACGTCCGTCTGCACCTACCGTCAAATCAGCACTCATTCGAAATTCTTGTTTCTCTATAAGGGCAACCACCCCTTTTATCTTGTCACCCTCTGTGATTAACGTCTTCACTCTGGCATTGAAAATCATGTGGAAATGTTCATTCTTTATAGCTTCATCATATAGCGCTTGGAGTAATATCGACTGCTTCATTCGTACGGAAAAAGGCACTTCTGGCGTATCCACTTCATAATTAATAGACGAAATCAGTTTATTCTCGCTCCAAATTTCTCCTGTTAACAGCTTTATATGTTCATACTGGTACAGATGGTGATCCAGCCCTAATTGTTTCATTAAGCGAATGAATCGAGGTTGCAACACTTCGCCTCTGAATTTACGTTCGAAATTGGCTTGGCTCTCCAGCACGGTCACATGGATTCCTTGCTTAGCTAACAAGAGACCTAATAGCAACCCTGAAGGTCCTCCACCAACGATACATACGGTTGTGTTCCTATGTTCACTCATCATATTTGCTCCCAACATTCCTTGTTTTCCGTGTGGCTTTATCCGTTATCTTCACTTTAACATCTTTACACATGGAATATCATATATGAAAAAAGACGAAGAACTTAGAAGTCCTTCGCCTCGATGGCAAGATTAAACGGTCGTTTTCTCTTTTTTTACTAAAGCATGACCTTTACCGGTTGCCATTTTCCCTATCGATGCAATTAACATAATGATACCTAAGATAAGCAGTATCGTGAATAGGCCATGGTAAGCGCTAAGTATTGCTGCCTTTTTGGCATTTATATCTGCTGCGGCATCGACTTGACTAAGCAGCCCTATCTGTTTTTCATATTGATTTGCATTCAATCGATAGAGGAACCACCCAAGGAACGGTGCAAAAATGGCACCGACATAGTTTCTAATCGTGTGCAGTGAAGCAGATCGGCTGGATGCTTGATGTGCATTCCCTGCAAAAAGAGTTCCTATTGCCCCGGATATAAAGGTCATACTGAGACCAAATCCTAAACAAGCCATTTCGAGATTAAGCCCAATCAGGGATGCTTCAGGCTGTATCGAGGTCCATTTTATACTCACGATAACCGTGAGGATGGAACCTACAATTCCCAGAATTCCTGCTCCCCACTTATCGAAGAATAGAGCGCATAAAATAGCGGATACGACAATGCCGATAAAGAAACAGCAATAAAAATAAGTGAAGTCGATGAACGAAACGTTTTTAATCGTTCGCATGTATCCATTAACCCCCACAAAGATAACAATTAGGGAGATATGTCCCGCTACAGCCATCATTGTACCAAACACAGCCTTGGGCTGGGCTAAAGCACGAATCGGCACAATAGGAAAATCATTCCGACGATCACTTTTGAATAGAAGCACCATAAGAATTATGGCAATAACGAGAAAAGGCCACACATACACGGAATAAAAACCTTTTTCTTGTAAAGTGAGTATGGGAAAAGCTAAGGCTACCGTCAGAAGACCTAAGAAGAAAAGTCCGTTTTTATTGATCACTATTTTTTCTTTTTGTTCTGCTTCTTGTTTAGGTAATGTAACAAAACCAACACAGAGACAGAGTATAGAGCAAAATATATTAATAATGTACAGCCAGCGCCAAGCATCCGTGCTTAAGGATATCGTACCAAATATCGCTCCAATGGCTGATGCACCAAAAAGTCCCACAACGACTGAGAACAAAAAGAACTGACGTAAATGGTTAGGAAATGAAAGGAATTTAGCAGACAGGATCGTTAGAAACAACATCCCTGCACTAAGCCCTTGTATACTTCTCCCGATGATCAAAGTGGTTACATTATAGGAAAATGCATCGATAATCGTCCCACACAAAAAAACAAACACAAGGCTAAGATAGAAGTTTCTCAGACCGAATTTTTTAGAGAAAACACGTCCGAGTGGTATTCCGAGTGCAAAAGCAAGACTGGATAAACTTGAAGGAATAAGCATCTCATTCGAACTCAGATGAAGCCCGTTCTGAATAACACTTTGTCCAACAGTATAGGAAAGATTAAGAAAATATTGCGGTCCAATCGAAAAAATAGTAAGAATCGACATAATTATGTATTTAGGAATACTTAATTTCTTTGGATTGGTTGTCAATGTATGATTGGTTTGACTCATGTATGTCCTCCTCTAGTTGTCTAACGAGCCCTAACCTAATAGGAAAAGAAAAGATTAGCTCAATGAATAAAATGGAACCCTCCTACATCGAAATAACTCACTTTATGTACTTGTAACATACAAGTTGTATATTACAAGTTAAGCGAGTAAGTATATATTATACAACTTCGCATCCATAAATCAATCACTAAAATTATCCAATAACAAGATTTGATTTGTATGTAGATTATTTATTCCATCTTTTGAAATCTTGATTTAAGCGCAGCAAATTAGCTTCTAAAGTTTTCAATTCATCATTTGTCCAATCTTGAAGTACCTTTTCATATACTGCATACCTAGCGCTCTGAACCCTATTCAGCACTTCTTTCCCCTCCTCCGTAATCTCCAATAGGCTAATTCGGCCATTATGAGGATCTGGAAAGCGCTGAATTAAATGTTTTGTTTCTAGCGTTGCAACTTGTCTGCTTGCAGTGGAAAGGCTAAGTTGTAATTTCTCAGCAAGGATGTTCATCGCTAGCGGGCTATAGTTATCCAGTTCGCTAAGCAGAAGATACTCAGAACGATCAAGAACTCCCAAACGAGGTTTATAAGCAGTTGTAAGACGTACTAGCAAAGCGATCTCGTGCTCAATAGTTTGAATTGGGTCATGTTTCATGGTTAATCCCTCATTTATAAGCGTGTAGTTGATGAAGATTAAATTCTTTCTCTCATCATTCGTTATCGTTATTGTGTCATATTCAAACTCAGGGTACAAGATTAGGTTTCATTTATTCCCCTCCAAGTTCAATTATCTCTTCATGATAACATGAGGTTTTACAAGTTGAAGCTTGAAGGGGATAATATTACTGGATTCATAGTTTACATATTAAAGTCAATTTCATACAAATTACTGTTAATCCTAATTAAACAGCAGATCAAGCACTTTTTCATTCGCCTTCCGATTCATTCCTTTATAAGGGTAGCAGTGAATATGAATCGCAGGATTAAAGTTGATTTCGATAACGCTGTAATTAGAGTCTGTCGCTTGAACATAAACATCATCAATCATCATATCAACTCCGCAGATCGTAGCACCGGCAGCATTCGCCGATTGAATTGCAATCCGCATATAGCTTTCATCTACCTCATCCGTAAAATCGATGCTATCTCCACCCGTGCTGATATTCGAGTTTTCTCTTAGGTATACGACTTCCCCTTTTGCAGGAATATCGTACCACCCTTTATTATGATTCTTCAGGAACATCTCTTCTGAATCTCCGAGCTGGATCTTCTCCAAAGGTGTCTTATATCCTCGTCCCCGGAGTGGGTCTTTATTCTTCTCATGAACTAATTCCTCTATCGTATGAATACCGTCTCCGACGACATTTGCAGGAACGCGGTGCAGCACCCCAACAACCTCGTCCCCCATCACAAGAAAACGATATTCTTTCCCTGTCATGAATTCTTCAAGAAGAACAGTTCGGTCATGCGCAAAAGCGATCTCGAAAGCTTTATCCATGTCTTCTCTTGAATAATCTTCGTTAAAAATAGTGATACCGAGTCCAAAATTGGTCGATTTCGGCTTAATCACGATGGGTTTACCTCGGTACATTTCATACGATTGTTTCGCTTCCTCTAAACTTTGAAACACTTCGCCGGACGGAACACGTATACCATGCTGAGATAGTACAGCCTTAGTAACGACCTTATTTTCCATTATTAACACTGTGCTATACGAGTCTAACGAGGTCTTAGTCGCTTGCTTCACGTATTCCTTATGATTCCCTTTTGTTAGTACAACAAAGTTTTCTTCTCGGTCGAGTAGTTCAAACTTTATCCCGCGTTTTACCGCTGCTTTTAGAAGCAGTTGAGTAGATAGTTCAAGATCCTCATATCCAGAAAAACGATATCCGGTTGAAACACTCTGCTCCGCATACTCTTTGGCTTTTTCAAGATGATACGTAAGGTACGAACATTTTTGGATTTCAGACTTCACGATCGAAGCAGCACTAAGTTCTGGATGCCTAATTTTTCGTTTTGCATTCTCTAGAATCTGTACATACATCTCTTTCTTAGGGAACAAAAGAGCCACCATCTCTTCCATTTCATCTATGCAAGTGAGCGCAGTCTCTTTCATCCATTTATTACTGTCCTCTACATCATGTAAATGACCATCCAACCCATTTGTAATTAACTGATCATGATTCAAATCAGCCATTTCTTGATCCTGCTCGCTAAACGGCTCGTCCTTCTTCAGCAACATAAAGATCAAGAACAAATGAATAAGTCTAAGGGTTTCGATGCTAATCCCATTCTTATGAAGCGGGTTTAAATCAATAAATCGCAGTTCCAAATAAGCGACTCCCTCTTCCAGAAGTTCTTGCAGCGGATCTACGCCTGTTGCCGTTTTGATACGAACCGGGCTATAAAATTCTTTTACACTCAGTAATTCACCTTTCTGAATCAACTCATTTAGATCATGGACATAATCCTTAGCAGAATCATAAGAAACCCTCATCGGTTTTGTATTTCGGTAGCCACATGAACTATTTCGCAGTGAGTTCATATTGGGAAAATAATAGCTTTCGTTATCATCGGAATGTCCTGTTGCTACACAAATATCCATATAGGTCTTATCAAACACAGGGCTTGCCCCCGTTAAATAGATCAGCATCCAGCGGTACCGAAGCATGTTACGTGCTACTTTGAAGTAAACTGCATCTTTATATAATTTGTATTCTTCGCTGCCGCCTTCGATTTGGTGCAATTTGCGGAGAAAACGTTCTTCAAACGAAAAGTTATAATGAATTCCGCTAAGCAGCTGGCGTTTCCGCCCATATTTATCTGCTAGCTCATGACGATATTCATCCGCAATTGGATCGTTCATTTGCGCGATCGGAATTTCATTTTCTTTTGGCAGCATAGGGGGATTACTGCTCGGCCACAAATATTCCCCCTTCTCCATTAATTCGTGAGAAATGATATCTTGCAGTGCTTCTAAAAAATAGTAAGCTTCCTCTATTGATTTAAAAGTGGGAGTAATCATTTCCATTTGGCTTTCCGAAAAATCGGTTTGAATATAAGGGTGCTCCAGCTTATTACCAAAAGCTTCAGGATGAGGAGTTAAGGCAAGTTTTCCCTCTTGATTTACCCTTACATTCTCTTTCTCTAGTCCAAATCGACCGTGGAGCAACTCTTCTTGTAAGGAATGTTCTCTTATTGTTTGCATGAATTTATGATCTAGTAATCTCATGAATGTACCTTCCTTCTTGTTTTAGATCACTGTTTGTGGAACCGCCATTCTGCGTAAAGTTCTTCTAAACCAAAAGACGAGAACCAAACCTTTAAATACACTGCTTAGTGCAATTGCCATCCATATCCCATTTAAACCGAAAGGTTCCGACAAAATCATAGCAAGCGGTATTCTTAGTGCTGTAAAAGTGATACTAAAAAGCGGCGGAATATGCGTTTTGCCTATTCCATTAAATGCACCCACCGTCATAAGTTCGAGACACATAAACAATTGAGAATAACCTAAGATTCGCATATAATCCGCTCCGAGAGCTAGACTCTTCGCATCTGATAAAAATAAAGAAAACAGTTGTTGCGGAAAAAGTATAAAAATAAGAGAAATAACAATCCCAAATCCAGAAGTCAGTGAAAGTGCCTTGGCATAACCCTCATGGATACGATCCATCCGACGAGCTCCATAGTTTTGACCGAAAAAGGCCGCAATCGCACCTTGTAAACCTCCAATCGTCATATAAGAGATCGATTCGATTTGGATGCCTACTTTTTGAACAGCAATAGCTTCCGCTCCGAAACGAACAATTAATTTCGCAATAATAATCGAAATGATCGTAAAAGTAACGCGTTGGATCGTGATCGGTACCCCCATGCGCATGACTTCTTTTAAAAGCTGAGTATTCCATGCAAGCGAAATGGTAACCAGATTAGAATGACGAGTCTGCAAGAAAAATAACAGGGTCACAACAATATTCGCTGTCAATGTCGCTATAGCAGCCCCTGCAACCCCCCAACCTTCAAAACTCCCGAAACCGAAGATGAGGAATGGGTCTAGGACAATATTCAAAAGGAGTCCAATCGTATAAATTCGAAATGGTTGTTTACTGTTCCCCATTGCATTTAATATCGTTGCATATAACGTATTCAGTATAGAAAAGACAGTCCCTAAAATAGAGATGAGTAGAAACTGCTTTGCCATTCGTTCCACTTCACTACTTCCTAGATCAAAGAAACCAATCAGCTGGTCCTGAGTAAGAAAAACAAAAATCATATACAGTACACTTAATAAAACGGACATCACAAATCCATTTTTCACATAAGAGTTAGCTTTGTCTTCCTGACCCGCTCCCATACAATGAGATACTTTGATCCCGGTACCTATCGTAATTAAGGTTGATAAAGCAATGGCTAAATTAATAAAAAAACTGGCTGTACCAATCGCTGCAACGGGACCGCTACCAAGTCTTCCAACCCAGATCATATCCACAAGTCCATAAGTGGTGGAGATGAAATTCGTCGCAACAATAGGAAGCGCTAATTTCATTAATGTTGACATAATCGGACCTTGAGTTAAATCGTTTGTACCTTTCATTCCTATGTATCTCCTTCCTCCAAGTATAAAAAACCGATCACAAGGATCGGCAAAACAAAACGATTTCATTTCTTTACGCGAAAATGAGAGGTTACGAAAATCATTACTTCCCTCTCTACATACAGCATAGGAGATGAGCATATAATTACATATTTATATTACGATTTGCATTATCAAGAATACCACAAGAAAAAAGCTTCTTCAATTGAAGAAGCTGACCTACTAATCAATCAGATTAGCACCCATCATAAGACCCGTATCCCCAGGATCCTGCAAAGATATTTCCGAGATCGCCCAATATTCAGGGTCACCTGCTTTCACAATAGTGAGGACTGCTTTCCCATAATCTATAGTCCCATCTGCAGGTACGACCAGCGGATAGGCAAATGAAATTTGTACTTTGTCTGCTGACAAGGTTTTTAAATCCATCTTCGTTACCGTTCCCATATGCGGACTCGATCCGCCTGTAACCCAGGAATGATCTTCAAATTCTTGTTTGGTTTTTTTCTGCAATTCTGAAGTCATCACTGCATACTGAGTTGGACCGCTTCTACGCTGAACTCCGCGAATCCATGTATTTGCTGCTTCTTCCGGTGTTGTTGCAACAAGCCCCCTCATCAGACCATCTACCTGTCTAGCTAAATGAGTTGCTTCTGGAAGGGTAATATAAATACCGTGGTCTTTGTATGTCACTTCTCCTTTAAACAGTTGCACCATGGTGCGTAAAGAAATCATCGCCGTACCTTTTTCGATTTTTAATTTTCCATAGGAATTTGCATATTCCTCGTTATTAATATAAATCTGTGGCAAGGATGTCATAGCGACAGCAGAACCGGATATCAATAGAAAAGCGGAACATGTCACTATCATGACCTTACATCGTTTTTTCATGTCGCATCATTCTCCTGGTATAATTTGTCATATACACATAGTAACATGATCATTTCTATGAAAGTTACATTCAGATGACATTTAGTTTACGTGTTTTACAAGTAAAAAGCCGCCAAATTGGCAGCTAGTATCATAAGCTCTTGTCCCTATAAGAACATCATTAGTAGAATGTATTTACTCCTGTGATAGCTATTTTTGTCCTCTACTTATAACCAATGCCCTCATAGTAGTAACCTAATGACTTCATGCTCTCTGCGTCAAGCATATTCCGTCCATCAAAAAGATTGGGCTGTTTCATTTGCTGATATAATGATTTCCAGTCTAGTTCTTGGAACATTGTCCATTCGGTACATATGAATACTACATCTGCCTCTTTAAATACATCTTCAGCCATAGGAACAACGGTCAGATGTTCATGCGAGAAACCAGCGGGTAGTTTAGCGATTGGGTCATATAGATGAACGATGGCTTGTTGATCGAGTAAGTCCTGAATCAAACGAAGTGCCGGAGCTTCACGGATATCATCTGTGTCAGGTTTAAATGCTAAACCTAGTACAGCCACCTTTTTCCCTGCAAAATCTCCGAGCCTATTCTTTGCTTTATCAAGCAAGTATACATATTGGCTTTTATTTACGTTGACCACTTGTTCTAGTATCTGTAGTTTCATTCCTAACTCTTCTGCCGTTTGTTGTAAAGCAGATACATCCTTAGGAAAACAGGATCCTCCGTAGCCGATACCAGCTTGCAAGAATCTTGAGCCAATTCTGAGATCGAGACCCATGCCTTTGGCTACCTCTTTGATATCTACACTCAGTCGATCACTTAACCTGGAAAGTTCATTCATATAAGAAATTTTGGTGGCAAGGAATGCATTGGAGGCATATTTAATAAGTTCGGCCGTTCGCGGGGTAGTTTCAATCATTTCACATTTCATGGAGGAATACAGCTTCTGAAGCATTTTCGCGGCTTGGTCACTTTCCGTTCCAATAACAATACGGTCAGGGTGTAACGAATCTTCCAGTGCTTTCCCCTCACGTAAAAATTCAGGGTTAGAAGCGACATCATAGAGATGTGCATGTCTATTCGATTCCGAGATCCATTCCGTAACTTTTTCTTGTGTTCCCACGGGAACGGTACTTTTATTTACAACAAGTTTATAGCCATTCATATGATAAGCCACATCTTCTGCCACCTGTTTCACATAGGATAGATCTGCACTACCGTCCGGACGTGAAGGGGTCCCAACACAAATAAAGATAACGTCATTGTTTTGGATGGCTTCTTTCTTATTCGAAGTGAATTGAAGTTGACCTGAATTATTATGCTTTACAAGCAGTTCCTTTAAGCCAGGTTCATGAAAATAGAGGATACCCTTCTGCAGCTGATCTAATTTCTGCTGATCTGTGTCTAGCCCCGTTACCTTCCATCCCATTTCGGCAAACACCAAGGCTGTGGTTGTGCCCACATACCCTGTGCCAATTACTAGTATATTCATCCTTGATCTTCTCCTTTTTGTTCGATCCCGACCCAAGCGGAACCTGAGCCAACCACCATCTTCCGAATTGGCTGAGATATTTTCTTCATATGAACATGACTGAGGAGGATACTGTCCTGAATAGTGCAGCCATTTATTGTCGAGCTCTCTCCAATCGATACATAAGGACCTATAACCGCATCTTCGATCACACTGTTTTGTTCGATGGAGACGGGTCCAAAAATGGTGCTATTCTTTACAATAACGGAGGGATGAATATAGCTCTCAGATGGCATTTCTCTCAGCATTTTTCGGTTGGCTGCAATCCATCTCTCCACTGTTCCTACATCAATACTGGGTATTTCTGTCTTGTGATAAGCTACGGGATACCCTTCCTGAATCAGCCACTGGATCGCGTCCGTGATCTCATATTCGCCTCTAGCAGATGGCTGGATCGATTCAGCCGCCTTAAATATGGATGATGAAAACGCATAAGCACCCAGAACAGCCAGATTAGATTTAGGCTCTTGCGGTTTTTCCTCTAATCTTATGATTTTCGAGTCAGCCACCTCGGCAATTCCATAATCTTGAGGACAATCTACTTCTGCTAACAATAATGAAGCATCATTCTTCTCTGTATCCACTTGATCTTTGAGGATCTGGAGTGAAGTGGAGATTAAGTTATCTCCTAATAGCAATATGAAGGAAGCCTGACCAATAAAATCCTTCGCCTGCAAGATTGCATTTGCGATCCCGGCAGGTTTGAGCTGATAGATATACGTAATATTGATATTTTGCCCGCTCATTTTTTGCACACTTTCTCTAATACTAGATTCCTGAGTAGGATGGATCACGATCCCAATCTCGGTTATGTTTTGATCAATCAATTTATCAATACATCCGTGAAGCAACGGGACGTTCGCTACAGGAATCAATGTTTTAGGATAAGAAATGGTGAACGGATATAAACGGGTTCCTTTTCCTGCACATAAAATTAGTCCTTTCAAAGGATCGTCACTCTCCTTTCAATTACTACATTCTCAGTATTCTATGAAAAATAAATAGCTTTGGATTGGATTCTCGTACCTTAAATAAGAAAGAGTCATTCGTTTAATAGGTTCTAAAAAGGCCCATTCCTTCCCAAAGCAATCGGCATAGAATGTGGAGTAGCAAGGCTTAGCTTCGGCTAGTTAAAGGAGGCGTAGTTATTTTGAAAATCATTCAAGTATCGACAAATTCACTTCCCGTTCCACCTATTGATTACGGCGGCACGCAGCGAGATGTTTATTATCTTACGGAGGAACTAGTTAATCGCGGTCATGAAGTCATTCTTTTTGCAAAAAAAGGATCGAACACTCGTGCCACGAAAACGTTTGAATATCCAACAGATAATAAAGAAGAACAACTAGAATTTATCATTAAAAACACTCCATCTGATGTAGATATCATTCATGACCACTATGGAATCGCAGCGAAATCTAATCCTCCTATTCCCACCATCCGTAATTCACATTCTAAAAGTGCAGCAGGAAGCCAAATCCCTGTGTTTGTCAGCAAAAAAATAAGAGACATCAATAAAAAAGGCTATTATGTTCATAATGGAATTCGTCTAAGTGACTACCCTTATAAAAAGAAGAAAAAAGGTTACTTACTCTTTATTGGCAGAATGATGAGCGGAAAAGGGGTCCATCTTGCGGTTGAAGTCGCACAAAAAACAGGCAAAGAGCTGATTATCGCAGGGACCTTTAATAACAATCCCAATTATGTAGAGTACTTTAATGAACAAATTAAACCTCACTAAAATGACAAGATCCGGTTTATTGGTCCTGTTGGCGGTGCTCAGAAAATGAAACTGTTATCTGAAGCAAGCTGTGTCCTATTCACTTCTACTTGGAATGAACCTTTCGGTTTAGTTCTTATTGAAGCATTAGCTTGCGGTACACCTGTACTTGCATTTAAAGCGGGGGCTATCCCTGAAGTTATGCATGGCTTACCGCAGTTACTCTGCAATAATGTGAATGAGATGGCGCGCAAAGTGAAGAGTGGCAAATCTTATCCCTCTCCAAGAACGTGCCGCTTGTATGTCAAGAAATATTATTCAGATAAAGTGATGACAGATAACTTTTTAAAACTCTACAAAAAGGTAATCAAAAAGAAAAAATATAAAGTAAGGAAAGATTCTTCGTGGAGTAAAAGAAAAGCGATTATAGATAAGGAGTTGAACAAATAATATGGCTTCCATCATCGCTTGCACTATGAGACCCGAGTTTATGGACAATATTTTCTCGAATTATGAACGGCAGGAGTGGCAGAATAAAGAACTGATTATTATCCTGAATCATGACAGTATGAGTCTCAGAAAGTGGAAGAAAAAAGCGAAAGATTATGATAATGTGCGAGTCTACAAACTCCCTGAGCGTTATACATTAGGGAAATGCCTGAATTGGGCCATTGAAAGAGCAAAGGGAACTTTTATAGCAAAATTTGATGATGACGATTATTATGGACCCCATTATTTAAAAGAATCTCTTCTTGCTTTGAAGGCAAAGAAAGCACCGATCGTTGGCAAACATTCCACTTATGTGTACTTTGAAGAAAAGAAAGCGCTCATGGAATATCGTCAAGGAAAAGAACATATGCTCGGAAGAAGACTGAAAGGCGGCACATTATTCTTCCGAAAAAGCGTATGGAAAAAAATTAAGTTTCCAGAGGATACCATCGGAGGATCTGACGCAAAATGGTTGAAAAAGTGTTACAACGCTGGGTACAAAATCTATTATGTCTCTAGTAAAAACTACGTTTGTGTTCGCAGAAAAAACATACAATCTCACACGCAAAAAAGAGCCACCAAACAATATATGAAATCTTGCGAACTTGTCGCCTACACGGATGATTTCGTCAACTTTGCTACTGCTCACATTCCTGATGATTATGAGGAGTATGCTAACCCTTTTTCTCATAAATCATCCTAACTTCTCATCTATTAGAGAATAAAGCAACCATCCTCATGGTAGGTAGAGGGCTGTCTGAAGAACTCCGTATGGGAGATCATCTCACAGCCCTCTTAGCTATGACATTTAAAATTGAAAAACCTGATTTTATTTGTGTTTTCGTATATTCTCGTATTCAATATATTTTTTTAACCAATCTATATCCTGACTTTTATATCGTTTTAACAGCGTATATTTTCGCTTTAATACGCCTTTATCCAATTTTTGCTTCGAGCGTTTAAAAATATATAGTTTATCTGGTGCGATCTCTTTCACAATTTCATGCAGAGCTTTATGCTGTGTGTGTCCGTACTCTCCTCCTTTACTATGGGTAACGATCATGTTAATCCTGGGATTTTCTTTAAGCACTTTCTCTATATCTTTCTTTAACGATTTACGATTGAAATCTCCTTCCCATTTATCTTTGTAGTCCCACATTTCATATTCAGCTCCAATGTCTTTCATTACTTTTCTGAACTCTTTGGAGCGAACTTTATTCCCGCCATTTGTTACACATATAACCTTGAAGCCCTTTTCGGCTAAAAGAAAGGCTCCTCCAAATATACTCTCGTCATCCGGATGAGCCACAATCATCAATTTATTTATCATATAGCAATCCCCCAGCTTCTTTAGATCATCTTTTGGTATATAGCGAGTAACTTATCCGTGATACCCGATATATGAAACTTGTTCTTAACAAACTCTCGTCCTGCGTCTCCCCATACAGCAGATGTTTTCTTAGAACGGAGTGCAACCCCAATTAATCGCTCAATTCTCTTTGTATCCGCCGTTTGTTTCGCTCTGTGATCTCCGAAATAATACTTCCAGGCCACATTGAAATTTTCCGGTTTTACAATACCAAAGACCCCTTTGCTGCCGATCGCAATCACTGGACGTTTACAGGACATGGCTTCAAGCGCAACTCTTCCTGTGCCTATTACTACATCGCTTATCGAGAAAAGTGAGACCGTGTCTAGTCGCTCTCCTAATATATGAATACGCTGAGCATGTTTTTTTGCAGCCAGTTTTTGTACACTACCCAGATCAGGACCACCGCCAACAATGACCACTTGTACATCCGTTTCTTTATCCATAAAACGCTGAGCCGCTCGAATAAAATTTTTACAGACATCTCCTTTTTCATCTTCTAAACGACTGACATATAGGAGCACTCTCGATTTTCTAGATATGCCAAGCTGTTCAAGAAGTTTTCTATTTTTGCTATATATAAATTGTTCTGTATTAATACCGTTCGGGACCACAATGGAGGGGATGCTTTTCTCTTCCAGCCATTTTTTCACGGGGAAACTAACACTGATTACTGTCTTGCGTTCATCACACCTTTTCATGACTCTTTTAATCAGGGAGCGAGGATAATAGGTTCCGTGAATGGTGAATATAAAAGGGATTTTAAGCTTCTTGCTGAGATGGCTGCCAAGTAATCCTGTCGTTTCGTGGTGAGCATTGATCATGTTAATCTTATGTTTTACAATCCATCTCTCCAACTTTGCCTGATTACGAATACTCGTAAAAGTAGGACAACCAATGGCTTTAAACTTTGACAGTAGACTACCTGGTTTACCTGCTACATAGACAGTAATCTTACGTCTTAACATTTCTTCTACGACAGCGGATACATAGGTCTCTGTTCCACCTACCTCGAACTTATCTATAATCATGAGTAAACGTATTGCTTCCATAGTTCTCCCTCCACTGTCTCAAAATCTATTTTATATACTATGGAAGGAAGCGAGTTTGCGTTACGGAAATACGTCTATATTCACTAGAATAGTTGATAGACATGATATTTATCATTTATCTATGTATGTATCATGATTAACTGCCTACTGACCCTTACTAATAGAGTTCTAGTAAATGAAACAAAAAAACAAAAAGCCGCCAAAATTAGGCGACTTCTACGGTATATCTCCTCTGATTATTTTAACCTTTGATTTTATCTGCTTAGTGTGTAGGCCGGTTTAGATTTTCATATTCCGTGCTTGCCTGCAAAAATGCTCCCAGTCCCTTTTGATCATTCGTAATGATCGGTTCACTAATATAGTAAGCATACGTTCCATCTCGGCGGGAACTGCCGCCAAGTCCTGCTACCTGACAATTTTTATTCAGGTTTACCCAGCCTTCTTTTGTCTCCAGAATAAATTCAGTAATCAGACCAGCATAGGCCTGATCTAATACGTTCAACCATTCCGAAGAAAGCAAATTCAGACGAAGTCCTTTGGCAATCGCGTATACAATCATACTGGAAGCGGAAGCTTCCAAATAGTTACCTTTGCGTGACCCTTCATTTACTACTTGATACCATAAACCCGTATCTGGATCCTGCACCTCACGAAGAGCGTCTAAAGTATCATTCAAGATACGTATCAGTTCCCCTCGATCTTGATGATTTGCTGGCAATAGTTCCAGAACGTCAACCAAAGCCATCACGTACCAACCAAGCGACCTTCCCCAAAAATTCGCTGATAATCCCGTTATTGGATCTGCCCATGGCTGTTCACGTTTCTCATCCCAGGCATGAAATAGGAGTCCCGTCTGTTCGTCTTTGGTATGCCGTTCACAAAGAATAAATTGCCGGGTCACATCTTCGATATCCCCATCTTGTTCAAAATTTAGCAAGTACTCTAAGTAAAAAGGCGATCCCATATATAGCCCATCCAGCCAGATCTGATGAGGGTATACTTGTTTATGCCAAAAAGCGCCTTCCGAAGTGCGCGGATGGCTGCGAAGTTGATCGCGAAGGAGAGCAGCAGCCTGCTTATATTTTTCTTCACCTGTCTCCTTGTATAGTACAAATAGGAGTTTACCATTGTTTATATGATCAATATTATATTCTTCCTGACGGTATCCTCGAATCGTACCATCATCCTGTATAAAATGATCCATATTGTCCCGAATGTACTGAAAATATGGAGCTTCACCGGTAATCTGCCACAGTTTCGCGAACCCTTTCAATATTACACCGTAATCATATGACCATTTTCCATTATAGCCTTCACCCTCATACAGCTTAGGTGTTCGTTCCATTATGGAAGCAGCCACCTTTGTTGCCCACTTATACTCTGATTGAATCAGGACCATTATTTTCTTACCTCCTATTCGTCTAATAATTCCTAATAGGCATTCATATAGATCATATTATAGCGTTTACAATTGGTAATTGATATACCATTTTCCGTATTAATCCCATTTGGAAGAGCATGATTAATGAGGATAAATATTATCAAACTCTATACCACAAGGTCCCCCATCTAGATTTATCTCCAGATCGATAGCAGAACCGTCTGCACGATAAAGAGGACGATAATGGTTACTAATATGAGTGGCGGATGCACCCACATAGTGGCAGATAAATGCGCGGCGGAATTGATCTTTTGTTTTGTTCCGGTACGAACCGTGAATAAGATTTCCATTAAAAAATAATACATCACCACGATCCATAATTGCGGGTATGGCTGTTGTATCCTTCGGTGGTTTCACATAATGCGTCGTAAAAGATTCTTTGGAATCCGCCTCTTCCGGACATACGATGTCATGCTCGCTAGTTTGGGGGACTACAAGCAGTCCGCCATTCTCAAGCGTAGCAGGATCAATGGCAGTCCAAGCTGCTATACAGTTGCCAGGCTCTACCTGCAAATAAAAATTATCTTGATGCAGTGCCTGGCCTCGGGAACCGGGTGGCTTATAATAGAACATAGTTTGCGCAGCTAGCGCTTCTTCACCATAGAGATCTTCTAGTACTTCAAGTACCGGTTTATGCAGCATGTAGGATTTGGCCGTTTCATTGAAACGATGCGTATGCATGACCCTTGGATACCGCTTCAGAGGATCGTCCGCAGCAGTCTCTAAATCAGGTTCAAAATATCCTGGAATAAATGAATTACTGATTTCTTCAAATGTATTATCAATCCGGCACAGATCTTCTTCACTAAACAGCCCTTTTACGATGATATACCCTTCCTTTTGATACAGATTCAACTGTTTGGGGGTTAGCGTTTTCAATCCTTTGTTCACGGTTATTCATCTCCTTATTAAACATACCTCATCGGTTGACAACAGCTTACATGAATCCATAATAGATAAGAAGTAGGATTCTTGCTGTAAACTGCATGGATTCTGCTAACGATCTCGAGTTAGGAGGACAGTGCATGGCTCCTCAATATCGAACTGTGAATTATACAGCTACGCGTTATGGAGATATTCTGAGCGGACATTTTAACGAAGATGACACCTATAGTCACAGCCGCCCCAAGGGAATGGGAGACTGGCTCATGGTATACACACTCGAAGGGGAAGGATATTTTCACACCCCTGAAGGGAGTAAGCATATCCAAGCAGGAGAACTTGGATTACTACGCGCCGACACTCCTCATGAATATGGTACAGTGAAAGACAGTCGCTGGAACTTTATTTGGGTTCATTTTCATAAACTCATGGAAATCAGTTACTTGCCTCAGGAAGAGTTTCTTATCGTACCGATCGCGGAGGGATATACACAGCAACGAGTTCTCGATGGATTGGACCATATCCTCTATCATGTAAGGGAGCGATCCGATTATTGGTATGCTTTATGTGAAAATACAATTCGAGAGATTATCTTGCTGCTCGCACAGCAATTACATAGAAAGCACGACCCGCGGATCATTCTTACGCTGCAAAATCTATCTCACTCCATGAATAGCGAGATACGAATTCAAGATTTAGCCGATGCCGCCGGCTTATCTTCTTCAAGACTGTCTCATCTTTTTAAGGAAGAAATGGGGGAAAGTATGATAGAACATGTAAATCGAATGAGGATCAAGCAGGCTGCCATCTATATGGAATATATGGGGAGAACGGCAACCGAAGCAGCACATGCTGTAGGATTTAATAACTATAATCATTTTGCGAATCTGTTTCGTAGAATCATAGGAGTAAGTCCAGCAAAGTTTAGAAAAGGTAAAGGATGAAATGACAGTCATATATTGACTGTTGGATTATAAAAAAAAAAAGTGTGGTTTGTATATGAATACGGTTAGCCAAGAGATCAAGGATTTGTCCATTAAATCCTTGGATTCAACGATGAATAAACTTTCAAATGCTTATCAAAGTATGACAGAAAAAGGTTCAAGTACAACGCTTGTCAAAAAGAGACTAAACGCAGTGAAGATTGGTTTGGAAAGCCTAAAAGGTAGTTGGAATGGAGAGGATTTTAGCTATAGTGAAGAAATCATATTGACATCTAAAGAAGTCCTACAAGGTATCCTTCCATCTATCGAAAAACAAATAGCAAAAGCAAAAGAAGGCAGTTCTCAAAAAACAGTAAATGAGCGACGCTTAACTGCACTTCTACTGGCAATCGAATCTTTAGAGAAGCGGCTTAGATAAAACGCAGACAAAAATAAAAGCTAGCACCCATAAATAACACCGGTGTTAGCTTTCGTTTTCCTCTAGTTCCGTCGTTAGTCCACCTTTGCTCCATGAGAAAGTGTGAATAATACCGCCTGATCCGTGTCCATTCGCACGCCTGCAATGCTCCACGTTTTGAAATCCACGCCTTGCATCGCGGCTCCTCTTAGGTCAACCCCCTGCATGTTCGCTTTAGCTAATACTGCCATTGTTAAATCACTATTTCTTAAATCGGCTTTTTCCAGATTGGCTCCTGACAAGTCAGCTTCATAAAACTTAACTCCTCGCAGGTCCTGTTTATTAAGCCGGGAATGTCTTAGATTCGTATATGACCAATCCCCTTCGACGATCGTGATGCCATCAATATCTACACCTGATAAATCGGAGCCCGTCATTTTACATTGTTCAAATTTCGAAACATAAAGATTAGCTCCTTTAAAGTTGCAATTCTCAAATGCACTTTCTTTATGAATGGAACCGTTCAGAGATGCTCCACGAAAATCACACTCCATAAATCGGCAGTTGCTGGACGTGATCTCTTCTAATGAACCGTTCATGAATGAACAACGATAAAATGTACAGCTGATGAGTTCTCCATACCGCAGATCTTGAGTACTAAAATTAACTTCTTCGTAATGTTGATTGCTATGTTGAAACATGTGATGCCTCCTATGAATGGGTAGTAGTTATAGTATAACAAACGGCTGTCAAGCACCTGTACCACTCAGAGTAAATGTCAAGAATTTTATTTTCATTTACATATTATAAAAAGTTCATATTATAAAAAGAGCAGAAAAAATTACTCCTTCTACTCCCCCGCCTTACGAAGCAGCTCTCGTATCCATTCCATCTCGCCTCTCACCTGAGCGATGGATAGTTGTAACACTTCATACCTGTACATATCACGAACATGTTTCTTTTGCCATTTCGTAAGATCTGCTTCGAGTAATTCCAGATCTTTTTTTCTCATATTCAAGATTCGAAGCTGGTTTTCTTTCGAAATTCGCTGAAAAAGAGATACCCGAATCAAAAACTCAATTTGATGCTTCGACTCTTTATCCGAAAAAGCATTTATTAAATCAGTAATCTTGCTTCGACCAGAATCCGTAATTTCATATACATATTGATTGGGTCTCCCATTTTGTTCATTAATCTTCTTCGTAACAAAACCTTGCTCTGTAAAACGCCGCAACGTCGGATATAGCATATTGTGATTGACATCCGTTAAATATCCTAAATCATTCTGTATTTCTTTTTTGATCTCGTATCCATATTTCGGAGATTCTTCAATCTGCATTAATATAAGTAGTTCGATGTACATGAACGCTTCCCTTTCATTAATTACTGTTGTATCTGAATTATGCCTTGTTATCGAAACAACCGCTAGTCTTAATTCAATCAGAATTCGACATATTTTTAATAGGTACTAGACTTTAAGCCATGGGTCGTTGGGATGTATCACCAATTTACTCTCATATGTTAAAATAACATATGTTAACTTAACATAACTTGCCAGTAAGGAACATAACATCGAATTCAAAAAACAGAGGAGGATACGACATGAAAAATGAAATCATCTCCTTAGAGGAAATTACTCAATTTGAATCACCTAGTGAAGAATTTAACCCATACGAATGGTATAAGAACAAACTAGAAAATGAACCGGTAAGCTTTAATGAAGCAACGAATACTTGGAACGTATATCGGTATAAAGATGTAAAAAAAGTGCTTAGTGATTATGAACATTTCTCTAGTGTTAGAACGCGTACAACCATTAGCGTTGGAGCAGATAACGATGAAGGAAAACATATGGGAAAAGTGAATCTAATGTCCGATCCTCCTGAACACAGAAAGAGCCGTTCTTTACTTTCTGCTGCTTTTACTCCGCGCAGTTTAAAATTATGGGAGCCGCGGATTCATGAAATTGTGAATGGGCTTCTCAGTGATATAGAAGAAAATGAAGTCATTGATATTGTTAAAGATTTTGCCAGCGCCCTTCCTACCATAGTGATTGCCGATCTGCTAGGTGTCCCTTCCAAAGACCGTGAGTTATTCCAAAACTGGGTATACGATTTATTCCTTCCCATTCCAAAAGAGAATGCAGAAAAGATAAATGAATTAAAACGTGAAGCTGCTAAGGAATACTATAATTATCTCTTCCCTTATATTGTACAAAAACGATCAAATCTAGCGGACGACATCATATCTGATCTGATCCAAGCTGAAGTAGACGGGGAACGTCTAACGGATGACGAGATTGTAAGAATGACGATGTTTATTCTCGGTGCCGGCATCGAAACAACGAGCCATTTACTCGCGAACACGTTTTACTCTTTTCTATATGACAATGATCAAATATACGAAGAAGTCCGAGCAAATCGTGAATTGCTGCCTAACACAGTAGAAGAAATGCTCCGTTTCCGGTTTAACATTGCGAAAATGGACCGGACTGTCAAACAGGATAACAACTTGTTAGGCGTTCCCTTAAAGAAAGGTGATGTCGTCGTTGCTTGGATGAGCGCAGCGAACATGGATGAAGAAGTATTCAGCAACCCGTTTACTTTAGACATTCACCGTTCCAACAACAAGCAGCATTTAACTTTCGGCAATGGACCTCATTTTTGCTTGGGTGCTCCTCTCGCCCGGCTTGAAGCGAATATAGGGATCGGGTTATTCATGGATAAATTCTCGCGAATTGAACCCATGCCTGGCTTTAAGCTTGAAGATCATTTAACTCCTGCTGCGACGGGACAAACCTTAATTTCCCTCCCTGTTCGTGTATATAAATAGTTCTTTTTTTAAAAAAGGTACACAATAAAAGAAGATCGCCTATGAATGAGCTTAAAGCTGATTCATAGGCGATCCTATTGGTTTTTTACTTATTGATTCAGACTAAGTAATTCATACAGAATTACCGCTGCCTCAGCTCGGCTAGCTGTAGCCTTAGGCAAAAATTTGTCATTCGGCATACCGCTCATGATGCCCGCTTGCTTCATCGCTGCGATCGCCTCTTGCGCATAATCAGCAATGGCTGATTGATCTACAAAAGCGGATACTGTGTTATTCCGATTCCATGTGAGTTCAGTCGTCTTTAATGCTCGGAAAGTCATGACTGCCATATCCTCACGAGTGATTTTATCATCGACGCCAAAAGTACCGTTTTTCTTACCTTGAACGATTCCAGCTTGATAAGCCGCTATAATCGCTTCTGTGTACCATTGACCTTCCTTAACATCGCTAAACTTTTGTCTTGTATCCGTGGCTTTCAGGTTAAGTGTCCGAGCTAACATCTGGACAAATTCAGCTCGTGTTACTTCTTTTTGAGGCAAGAATAATTCATTTGTTACACCTAAAGCGATTTGACGGGCTACGATCGCAGTGATACTCTCTTTAGCCCATAACACTTGATTTAGATCAGTAAAATTCACTTTTTCATAGGCTGCGGTGAATTGACTGAAGTTGCTAACACGAAACTCCACCATAGAGGAAGCTGGATTATAGCGCCCATTGTTAATAATCTGGAAGCTTCCTTTGTCGTTTATGGAGTACACGACAACTTGTTCCTTCTTCTCGTTTTCATGTAGCGTATAAGGAAGGGCGATTAGAACCGTTTGGTTTGCACCCAAACTTCCGACCTTCTTCCCGCCGATGGTTAATTGAAAGTCGAACACGATGTTGCTTCCGACTATGCTGCGAATTGCATCAGATAATGAAGTTTGATCCATTCTCTGGATGCTGAATTCGGCATCAGCTGTAGGATCTGAGTCAGAAATTAGAGTGCTAGGTATAACAATTTTAGCTAGACCCGCGTTGATCTCGATTTCTTTAATACCTGATGCCTTAGCAGCCAGAATCTGATCAACAGGCAGCTTCACATTCACCTTTATTGTACCGCTTGGTAACGGAATATCGAACAAGATTCGGCCTGCTGTTACTTTCTTCAACGCTTCAGTGAAAGCTGCATTGCTCACTTTTGCGGTAGCATGACCATTCGCATCCTTGCTTACTTGTATTGAAGCTGACTCATTTGTATTTTGATTGGTGTTTGGTGACGGACTTGGCGCTGGACTCGGTGATGGATTCGGAACAGTCTCTTTATCCTTAAACTGCAGGACACCAAACCTAGATGTATTCGTGTACGAAAGACCGGTAAGATCATTCCATATAAATACACTATCCCTAGTACCGCCGTCCTGATCATTATTCACCTGAAGATCAAAGCCAATTGTCGTATTCGGAGTTACTTTAATCTTATCTAGTGATATTGCTGCTTCGACAACATACCCTCCTGGAACAATTTTTGTCTCCGAAGTGAAATTATCTTCCGATGCATGCCCAGCGGTCGTTCTCACATTTTTGAAATTAATACGATACTGACCATCATCATCTTGATATGCTGTTGTCTTTCCATTATTCTGATCCACAAAAATTTCAATGGAATCTTGTTCATGAGCACTTTCTTTAATAGCATCGCTTAATACGCTGTCTGTGACCATTGCATATACGTATAAGTTTTCATCATCCCACATCGTGCGGAAATCTGCTTTGGCTGCTCCACTGCCTGTCTGTTCAACTTTCACATCCGTTTTATACACAGGTACCCCCGCCCAAACTGCATCCAGTTCACCATCAATAATAGGTGTGCCTTTGATAGCCGTGCCGATTTTCATTGCTTCAATATAAGTGAGTACCCCGTATCCTTGTGTATCATGCTCCTGCGCATTTCGCGGGTCACTCCATGATACGATCATGCCATTCCCGCCCTGTTCAGAGCCATCGTTAACACCAAGGTCAGTTACTCTTACATCGAATTTGACTTTATCTCCGAGCTTTCCTTCCAGTGGAATTGCTGTTGTTAATACGTATCCACCTTCTACTTCAGTTACTGATGAGTCACCACGTGTAAATGTCCGTTTATTGTTACCACCCTCATCCGTAAACAGTTCAATCTGATCTGTAGAGTCTTTCGTGTTATCTTTTACTGCCACTCGAACATATAAATGAAGCGCGTCCCACAACAATTTTACATCTGCTTCAAGTGTACCAAGACTTTCCGTTTTCATAGCCGGAATTGTACCCCAGGCAATATCTTGAGGATCCCCTGCTTTTGGTGTACCTTGCGCTGCGGTAGCCGCTTTTCCGGAGACAGGAAGTTTGGAAGGGAATATTGTTTTTACCGCTTCAACCATTCCCCAGTATGCATATTTGATTTGATGTTGTTTGTCAAATGGGAAAGGTGCATCCTGGCGATCGATCGGACGGTTATGGAGCCAGGTGTGATCATCTGCTATGCCCCAAAGTGTCACATTGCTAATCCATCCTTCAGGATTCTTATCTGTTCTTCCAAGATCATCTAGGCGTATCAACTCTTTGAATAATTCTTTGTATCGGTACCCTTGCGATACGAGCAAGTTCTCAGGAATCGTATCATAGCTCGTCGTATTGTTGGTGTATACAGATACGTCAACCTCTGTTAATTGATTATCAAAACCTGCTTCACCGAATTTTCGAATCGAATCAGAGATTTGCTCAATGGAAGGACCGCTGATATTAATATGTGTTTGGTGACCGACTCCATCGATAGGTACACCTTCGTCTTTAAGTTTCATAACAAGATCAAACATAGCATCGCGTTTTTTCGGACTGTGTGTATTATAGTCATTGATATACAGCTTCGCAGTTGGAAGCTCTTCTCTAGCGACGATAAATGCAGTTTTAATAAAGTCTGTACCCGTTAACCGGTACCATTCACTTCTGCGCATACCGTCCGGCTGACCTTCATCAATGACTTCATTAACTACATCAATATCGTGGATCGTAACTCCCATATCCTTAAAGTGGCGAAGCACAACTTGTATATAATTCGTTAGTCTATCCAGGACAAGTTTTTTATTTTCTAGTGTTGCTTCAAGAGCCTTGCCATTTGCATCCTTAAACATCCACTCTGCAGCCTGTGAGTGCCACGCAAGGGTATGCAGCCGTAAATTCAGGTTATTGTCCATCGCATATTTTGCAATTTTATCCGCTGATGAAAAGTTCCAATTTCCTTCGGACGGACTCAGGGACTGCGGTTTCATTGAGTTCTCAGCTACAACCGAATTATAGTGGAAATCAAGAAGCTGCTGAATGTTTCCACTCAATTGAGGAGGTTCCACTGCTGCCCCAATATCGAAATATTTCTCATAGACCGTTTGAAGAGCATCAACGTCGGTCTGAATCGGCAGCGGCTTTGGACCAGATACAGGAGCACTTATAGACAACCCAAAATCATCTAGGTAAAACGATCTTGTCTCAGCAGGCTTTTCTGCTGATTCAACATAAACGTTAAGTACTTCAGGTGCCGCAGGTACAGTATATGTACCTTTTAGCTGTACCCACTCTCCTGATGTGACAAGTACGTCTGAGGACACATTTGAAAAGCTGCTTTCGCCTGATTGAACCGATATTCGAAGTGTCGTTGGCGGCGAATCAGGTGCCATTTTCACCCAAGCGGATAAGTCGTATTTATCGTTTGGATTCATCTTTTTTAGTACATCGAGAAGAGGTCCATCATACTGCTCAGAAATGGTAGTCAGCAAGCTTTTTGAACCGTCTTTCGTATGATTATCTTGATCAGTGATACTAATCTGACCCTCTCCAAAGCGACGAATCCAATCACCTTGGCCGCTTTCAAAATCGAATGTATTACCTGGTTGATCAATTCCCCCATCACCCGGTAATGTTGGCTCAGAGTCTTCCGGCAGTTTGACAAGTTTAGCAGAGAACGTATCGATGTAATAATCAACCGTTGCATTGTCGGTAGATTGTACGTACACTTGATATCCGCTCGCACGCTTATCAACTTGAACCTCTCCTACCAGATGTACCCAGTCGGCTTCTGTTACGGTATTTGAGTCGATTTTGACGTAAGTAGCCGGATTCTCTTTATCATCTATTTTTGGCAAATCAGATTGGTTCAGTGTCAATTCAATGGTAGCTGAACCTGCTTCTTTTAATTTGGCATAGATTGAGAACTCATAGGTAGCACCCTTCACCAGCTCTTCTGTTACATTAATGCCTGGTCCATTCCATGTCGCCGTACGTCCCGTTGTTAGCAAACTTCCCTTGCCGCTCTGCGCATCATACGTACTTTGTGTAACGGTTTCAGAACCACGCTTGAACCACTGATCAACTCCTGTTTCAAATTCACTGCTTACAACCGTATCTCCTACTTCTGCAGCATTCACTTTCGGAAGCCAAAGACTTTGCGGTGCCATGATGGTTATACACATGATGAAAGCTAATACACTAGATATTTTACTCCTCATTACTTTACCTCCCTTTTTATTCGCATCGTAAAGCAAGCGCTTTCAAAATGCTATGCGTTACTCTTAATCTATTATGATGGGTAACAAAGTTGATGGACACCTGACAAACTATAGATGTTATTGTAAAAATCAAAGATGTTACGGTAATAAATATGAAAAATAAAATTACATAAAGCTTTTTACATCCTCCCAAGATGGGTAAAAGAAGTTATAATTCGGTTACATGGAAAAACATGGTTGAAAAAATTAGTCTTAATTGCAAACATCTATTACAAATGTTCTCTGGGAGGAAAAGAAAAAGTGATCGAACAACCGAAATCGGAAAGTTTCATTTCTCTTGTAAAAAAAGGGAATGCTTCATCTGCTATTGCGATGGCAGGGAATGCGCTGCTTGCTCTATGCAAAGGAGGAGCATTTTTATTCAGTGGAAGCGGAGCTATGTTTGCCTCAGCGATGCATTCGCTTGCAGACGCCATTAACCAAGGGTTTGTGTTTGTCGGTAGTGTATTGTCTGAGAAAAAGCCAACAGATCGTTTCCCTACTGGATTCGGACGTGTAATCAACATTTTCTGTATGATTGCAGTCATCGTCGTTACCATTATGGCTTATGAGACCATTCATGAAGGGATTCATTTATTGCAGCATCCTACCGGCCATTCAGGTGGTCTATGGATTAATATTGGGGTACTGGTACTGAATATTATCATTGACGGT
This sequence comes from Paenibacillus sp. Marseille-Q7038, assembly GCF_965111595.1. Classification (NCBI taxonomy): domain Bacteria; kingdom Bacillati; phylum Bacillota; class Bacilli; order Caryophanales; family Paenibacillaceae; genus Paenibacillus; species Paenibacillus sp. Marseille-Q7038. The sequence goes on from NZ_CBCOOM010000001.1 coordinate 1,885,954, forward strand.
GCCATTTTGTTTAAAGCGATGAAAGAGATCCTCAAGGAATCGCGCGCTCCTGAAGCAAAAGGATTTGCTCTTGTTCCCGCCGCTATTAAAAATGTGGGTCGGGCTGCTCCGCCAACAAGACTTGTATTCTATGAAGATGTGGTTGCTGTACTAGGTGCACTCTTTGCCTTGATCTCTGTCATCGTCATTGCCCTCACCAATTTTGCACTCATGGATGGAATTGTCACCACACTTATTGGCTGCTTGATGATTGCCGTTGCTTTCCGGGTCGGTTATGACAATATGATCGGTTTGATCGGGGTTGCTGCTCCTCAAGATATTGAAGACACCGTATCACAAACGATTTTTGCAGATACGCATGTAGCAGATATTCAAATGATGCGCATTATTCAAGAAGGGCGTTATTACCATGTGGAGGGATTAATTGAACTTCATAAAGGGTTGACGCTTGCTGATGCCGATGATGTTAAATTCCGGATCCAAGAAAAAATCATGCAAAATCCAGATATCGCGGATGCCGTGATCTCTATTATCGAAGATGATGGAACTCCGAATTGGCTTAAAAAGGATACAGAAATTTTAAAATAAATATATATAAAAGAGTTGTGCTTTATAAAAGCATAACTCTTTTTTTACTTTCTATAGCTATTATGTGTCTTGACTTGCAAGTTCAACGGTTGGAATGTACCCGGTTTCGTAACTAGATTCAGCTAAAATATATTGTCTCAAAAAAGCGAATAAAATTGTTTTTCAAGCTTTTTCTCCTTTAATGATGATTGTCGAGCGTAATTCATAAATTGTTCAAACTATGATTTATCTCCCCGTTTATTTATTACAACATCAGCTTAGCTCAGAGATGGCCCTGAAATCTGATATTCATTTCTATGATTCATGTCACTTTCTCAAAGCATGTCTAATATATTTCATTTTCCCTCCCCCATCTTAAAAAGAATCGCAACACCTTTTTTGATTTAAAATCCGTAAAAAAGAAAGCTGAAAAGCTACACAGATTCCCCCTATCACATCTTACTTCTCTAATTTAAAAAAGATATAGAGACTACTTCAAGCAAAGAGACCCATTTTTGTAGCAATTTATCTACACAAATTCTGCTTGCTGATTCAATCTCCCACTCAATTGACGAAAAAAAAGGCTTGAATTAAGATACAAGTGAAAGTATTCACAAACATTTGTGTCTGACTTAAATCATGAATATAGATATCTGCGATAACATGTGAATTCTTTCACTATACAAATATTGGATCAAAATGATAAGGGGTGTGTCCTAATGTCAAAAATTATTACTGCAATGGAAGCTTCTAAACTGATAAAAGATGGCGATACAGTGGCAGCAAGTGGATTTGGATTATCCTGCTGGGCCGAAGAAATGGGTATTGCGATTGAAAAACGTTTTCTTGAGACAGGTCATCCAAAAAATTTGACCGTGATTCATGCGAGTGCAGTCGGTGACCGCCGGGATAAAGGAATGAGTCACCTCGGTCATGAAGGCTTAATTAAACGATGGATTGGCGGCATCGCTATTGCTTCCCCTGCTATGGCAAAACTGATTGAAGAAGATAAATGTGAAGCTTACAATTTGCCGCAAGGTGTGATTACTCAGCTCTATCGTGAAATTGCAGCAAAACGTCCCGGCGTGATTACCAAAGTAGGACTAGGCACTTTTGTCGACCCACGAATTGAAGGTGCCAAAATGTCTCCCTCTACAAAAGAAGATATCGTTAAAGTAATCGAACTTGAAGGCGAAGAATGGTTGTTCTACAAATCCTTCCCTATCCATGTTGCTCTAATTCGAGGCACAGTAGCGGATGAGAACGGAAATCTAACGCTTGAAAAAGAAGGGCTTCATATGGAAGTTCTCCCGATCGCTCAAGCCGTACGTAATTCTGGCGGTATTGTTATTGCTCAGGTTGAATCGGTTGCGAAGGCTGGCACACTAAGTCCTAAAGATGTTGTGGTTCCCGGTATCTTAGTTGACCATATTGTCGTTGCAGATCCTGCAAACCATTTTCAAACCGAAAACACGCAGTACAATCCAGCATTTTCAGGACATATCAAAGTACCAATGGAAAGCATTGAAGCACTTCCACTCGATGAGCGCAAAGTTATTGCCCGCCGCTCTGCTGCTGAGTTAAAACCTAATACCATTCTTAATCTTGGTGTCGGTATTCCTGTCAACGTATCTATTGTCTCTGCAGAGGAAGGCGTAAGTGATCAACTTATTCTAACGACGGAAGCAGGGTCTATTGGGGGCGTACCAGCCGGACTGAAAGATTTTGGACATGCATATAACAGTGAAGCCATCGTTGATCATCATGCTCAGTTTGATTTCTATGATGGCGGCGGGATTGATCTCTCTGTGCTTGGTCTGGCACAAACTGATGGAGACGGCAATGTGAACGTAAGTAAATTCGGGACTCGTGTTGCTGGATGCGGCGGTTTCATTAATATATCTCAATCCGCGAAAAAATTAGTCTTTGCAGGTACGTTTACGGCTGGAGGATTAGACGTTCGTGTCGAAGACGGAAAACTGAACATTATTAAAGAAGGTAAATCCAAAAAATTCGTGAAACAAGTTCAGCAAATTACGTTTAGCGGTGCCTATGCGACAAAAACAAACCAACCTGTCATCTATGTAACGGAACGTGCTGTGTTTGAATTATTAAACGGAAAGCTAACTTTAACCGAAATGGCTCCAGGTGTTGATCTTCAAAAACATATTCTAGATCAAATGGAATTTGAACCTGTCATCTCCCCTAATCTAAAACAAATGGATCCTGGTATCTTTCAAGAGCAATGGGGAGAATTGAAAAACATCCTTTTTAAACAATCACAAAATTAATAAATGATAGAAAGGGATACAATCATGCAAACAAAACTGAATCGATGGACAATTTTATGGGCATCTACCCTTATTAATTTATGTGTAGGTGCGGTATATGCCTTCAGTATATTCGCTTTACCATTATCCGAAAAATTTAATGCTTCGATGGGCGATATTATGATGGCCTTCACCATCAATGCTGCCATTTCTCCTGTCCCGATGATTCTCGGCGGTAAATTAGTGGATAAAGGCGGTGCGAAAAAGGCGATTTTTATTGGTGGTACCATGTTCGGTCTTGGGTTCTTGCTGTCGGGGCTCGCAACCGCTCCATGGATGCTTTATATCACTTATGGCTTAATCGCCGGTATAGGACAAGGGATTGTTTACGCTTCGACCATTGGTAACACAGCAAAGCTTTTCCCAGATAAACGAGGACTTGCTGCTGGTATCGTAACTGCGGGTTACGGTGGCGGAACAGTAATCATCTCTCCTATTGCGAATGCCCTAATTAGCAGCAATGGTGTGAATATGGCTATGGTTACCCTCGGAATTGCTTTCTTAGTCATTATTCTTGGCTGCGGATTCCTAGTGAAACCAGCACCCGCAGGCTACATGCCGGAAGGTTGGATTCCTCCTGTCTCATCAGGCGCAAAAAACAGTGTGAACTTCCACTGGAAGGAAATGATCAAAACTCCTTTATTCTATGTTATTGCATCTATGTTCTTGATTGGTGCACTATCCGGAATGATGGTAACCTCAAATGCTTCTGTTATCGGTCAAACTATGTTTGGTTTAACTCCAGCAATAGCTGCACTATATGTAAGTTTGTACAGCCTCAGCAATTGCTTGGGCCGTGTATTCTGGGGAGCTGTTTCCGATAAAATTGGTAGATTCAAATGCCTTATGATGATTTATCTCGTCATTTCAGTAATGATGTTCATTATTGCACAGTCAACCTCAGTAGCCGGGTTCGTCATTGCCATTGTCGGCATCGGACTTTGCTTTGGTGGAACCATGGGTATTTTCCCTTCCATTGTCGGAGAAAAATTCGGCATGAAATATTATGGTGTAAATTACGGAGTTGTCTTCATCGGATATTCCGGCGCTGCATTCTTTGGACCAAGAATTGCTTCCAGTGTAGCTGCAGCGAATGATGGGAACTTCACTAATGCATTTTACATTGCACTCGTTATTTCTTTAGTTGGTCTACTGTTAACATTTGTATATAACGCTATGGATAAAAAGAATAAATACACTTCAACATCCACACAAATGTCAATGGAAACAGCAGAATAATCAAATTTAAATATCAAAACCACTTCATTATTATAATTAGGAGGAATTACAAATGTCTATTACTAAACTTCTAGGAATCAAGTACCCTATCTTCCAAGGTGCTATGGCACAAATTGCACTTGCTCCTCTCGCGGGCGCAGTATCCAATGCAGGCGGGCTTGGTATTATCGGTTCTGGCGGGTTATCCGCTGATCGCCTTCGTGAAGAAATTCGTAAAACTCGTGAAATTACAGATAAACCTTTTGCCGTAAACCTAATGCTCATGATGCACAATATCCCAGAACTCATTCAAGTGGTTATTGAAGAAGGTGTTAAAATTGTAACGACTGGCGCGGGAACTCCAGCTCCTTACATGCAAACTTTTAAAGAAAACAATATTATTGTTATTCCGGTCATCCCTTCCGTAAAAATCGCGAAGAAAATGGAAGCTCTAGGTGTTGATGCTGTCGTTGCTGAGGGTACGGAAGCTGGTGGTCATGTCGGCGAAACGACTACAATGGCACTTGTTCCTCAAGTTGCGAGCGCTGTGTCTATTCCAGTAATCGGGGCTGGCGGTATCGCTGATGGTCGCGGTGTTGCTGCCGCATTTGCTCTGGGTGCCCAAGGTGTACAAGTAGGTACTCGTTTCTTAACAACGGTTGAATGTCCAACTCATGAGAACTTTAAGAAAGCCGTGCTTGAAGCTACAGATACCAGTACAACAGTAACAGGCCGCAGCATTGGTGGTCCGGTTCGCAGTATCAAAAACAGCATGATTGCCAAATACCTAGAACTTGAAAATGCAAAAGCAAGCCGTGATGAATTAGAAAAATTATCCCTTGGCTCACTGCGTAGAGCCGTCTTTGAAGGAGATACAGATAACGGTTCTGTCATGGCTGGTCAGATTTGCGGTTTATGCAACGAAATCACAACCGTGGAGGAAATGATTACTTCCATGTTCGAAGAAGCAAAACAAGTATTTGATCAGCTTGGAAAAGTAACTTTCAATGAGGCACCCGAGTTAGCATTTGCTTAATATGACTCTTTAACCTGGACATTTATCTTGGATGTCCAGGTTTTCTTATGTCATGTTTCTTTTAACGTACGGCATTTGGTTGGCTAAAATGGTTTGAAACAGCCTATAATAGAGTTGTACTTCTTATTCATTAAATAAACTTGGATTGCTGATAAAGGAATGACACTTATGAAAAACACTGAGAATTCAGGAAAATCGCAGGAGCAGAATGTTTTTCCTTCTACCCTCTTCGTAACAGATCGCTTTGGTAATATTCTAATCTCTAATGAATTTACTGCACTGACGATTGGGATGCCACTCGAAGAGATTTTAAGGTCCAACGTCATGGATCTTGTAAGTGCTGGATACTACGATTATTCGATTACGATGGAAGCAATTAGAACAAAAAAAAGAGTTACTAGAAAAATTAATACAAACCGAGGATTTCGTATTCTATCTACCTCAATTCCGATCCTTGAGCCAGATGGAGAAATTCAACTTGTAGTAACGACATCTAATAAATGTTCTATTGAAGAAAGTAATATAGAAGCCGAGGAAACTGAACCTTCTAATAAAGAATTGGATGTTCATATAGATCCACCTGATATTGTGGCTGAAAGTATTGCAATGAAACAAATTATAAAAGTATGTGACCAAATCGCTCCTTACGATAGCAAAATTCTAATCACTGGGGAATCAGGAACAGGTAAAGAAGTGATTGCGAACTATATACATCAAAAGAGTAATCGTTCAAAGGGTCCTTTTGTAACTTTAAACTGCGCTGCGATTCCGAGCTCCTTATTTGAATACGAAATGTTTGGCTATGAAGAGGGTGTACATGACAGTAGTTCAAAAAGGAAAGTAGGACTTATTGAAACAGCCCACCAAGGAATCCTATTTCTTGATGAGCTGTCAGAGATGCCGCTGGATATGCAGACAAAGTTACTTCGAGTCATTGAGACGAACGAACTTCGAAGAGTCGGAGGAATTGAAAATATCAAGGTGGATTGTCGTTTCATTGCAGCTACGAACTGTGACCTTTGGAAACTCGTGAAGCAAGGGAAATTCAGACAAGATCTCTTTTACCGAATCAACGTCATTCCCATTCATATTCCTCCCCTTCGTGATCGTAAATTAGATATCGTGGGCCTTCTCTCTAGGTTTATTGATGAATTCAATCAAAAATACAATAAACATTTCTTATTAAGTGCAAATGAATTTCAACACATGTTATCACTTAGTTGGCCGGGAAATGTGCGGGAATTGCGTAATTATGTTGAACGATTGGTAATTATCAATAATCTGTCTTTAAAAAGTAAGAATGAAGTAGTTACAGACTGGTTTGCACTCGATTATTTCATTAACAACAATCAATCTCAATTTAATTCACTGAAAGATTTCACAACGATAACAGAAGGACGATTTATTGAAAAAGTGCTTGACTCCTGTCAAAGCAACATAAGTGAAGCTGCTCAGAAATTAGGTGTCCATCGTTCTGTTATCTATCGAAAGCTTAAAAAAATGGATGAGATTTTAGAAAATGATCGACTTTAAACTAAAGAGATCTAGATGTTTGAATTACTAACGTCTAGATCTCTTTATGCATGTTTAGATCCCTTGCATTGCTTTACGCACATCATAAGGATCAATATCTATATCGAGCGGTAACCCGAGTGCCAACTTCGCAAGCTGACTACCAATATAAGGACCCATCGTGAGGCCTGATGAACCGAGCCCATTAGCGACTAACAGCCCCTCCCACTCCGGAACCGTACCGAATACGGGCAAAAATCCGGGAGTAAACGGACGAAAACCGACCCTTACCTCTTGAAGTGAGCTGTTTACTAAACCTGGTGCGACTTCCAGCCCTTTTGTGAGCACTTCATACATTCCGCCTGCGGTAACTCTTGTATCATATCCTTCCATATCATTTTCGTGTGTAGCTCCAATCACAATCTTTTGATTGTCAAAAGAAAGCAAATATTGATCGGAAGGTGGCATAACTACAGGCCATAGACCTGTATTCTCACCATCTGGAACTTGCAGATGCATTATTTGCGCTTTTTGATAACTTACTTGAAAAGAAATATCTAAAGCTGCTAGCAAAGATGCAGCCCAAGCCCCTGCACATACGATCACTTGATCAGCTGGAATACGGTCCGTTCCCACGGATACCCCTGTTATTTGGTTTGACTGATGCTGGAGTACAGCATCTCCATGGATTACGGTTGCTCCTTTTCGCTGTGCCGAGCGGATTAGTGCATCACGCAGTGCACGGCCGTCAACACGAGCCGCACCGCTGATATGTACAGCATGGTAATCTTCTTTTAATAAGGGAAAACGTTCACGCGTTTCTTTTTCTGTAAGTCTTGTGATTTCCCCTATTTCTGGCGCATCTGGCTTACGAATATGTGCTCTTTCCTCTATTCTCCTGGTTTTCTCTACATCGGTATGGATACTAAGAGCACCCACTTTCGCATATCCGGTTTCTGTTTCTCCTTCGGCTTCAAGTTCTTGAATTAGATTCGGGTAAAATCCCGCCCCCGCCTTTGCAAGCTGGTACCAATCTTGATTACGCCTCTGTGATAACCACGGACATATAATGCCAGCAGCTGCATCGGTGGCTTGTCCTACATCACCGCGGTCTATAAGAATGACCTCTGCTCCCTCTTTTGCCAAATGATAAGCGGTTGATGCTCCTAGAATCCCTGAACCGATGACAATGACTTTCTTCTTCATGTATTACATTCCTTTCCTTACAACCTGTATCCATGATAACAAACCCGCACTTCAAAAAGAAGGCGGGCTGTTAATGCTTAAGGTTATTTCGTTAGGGTTATTTCTATTGAACGAATCCATCATAGTATATAGAGATTAAAAAATACCAGCTTTAACTGAAGTTTGTTTAATTCCGTTCGTACCATAAACCACGGTATTCCCCCAGCTTGTAAGACTTCCATTCGGACCTGTTGCAAGATCTAAGTAATTCAAATCCGCACTATTTCCATGCCATGACCAGGCCAGCCAGCCGATTCCTTTTTCTTGTCCATACTTCATAATGGCCGTTTCATCTACATCTGCCCCTTGATGATATCCACCAAATTCACCAATGATAAGCGGCAGGCCTTTGTTGATGACATTCTCCATATTTGTCTTCACGGACGCTGCATCTTTCCCAGCAAATTCATACATATGAATGGAGAACACTGTATTCTTCTGAGAGTCCGCTGCAAATACACTTTGTCCAGAGTCGACTATCGATTGCGGGTATTGTCCCCATCCTGCGGCATCCACAATTAATGTGTTTTTAATTCCTGCATTACGAAGCTTCGGAATGGCCTGTTTGTATCCATCAGCCCATCCGCTGCTGTTCCAGCTTCCATACCATTCATTCGCAATGTTGATCATGACTCTGTCTTCTTTTCCGATAAAAGCATCCTTCATGCTGATCCAATAATTTACGGCTGCATCAAGCGATGCATAATCATCTTTTCCTGTTGCATCATGCACTTCAAGAATAGCAACCATTTTATGCTGTGAAACCAAAGAAATGATATTTTTAACACTATTGATATCATCTTTAGTGTACTGACTTCCATTTGATAATACGATACGGACGGTATTAGCTCCCGTGCCTGCTATCGCAGGAATGGCTGTATTTAGATCAGACTTAAACCATGTATGTGCATAATTAATCCCTCGCATCACAAAAGGTTTTCCCGTGGAGTCGTAAATTTTGGTTCCGCTTACATAAAAGCCTGTTGCAGCTTCTGCTTTCGGCACGATTCCTCCAAAGGCGAACACAGTAAGTACGGCTAAGATGGAAATAAAACTTTTTTTCACTCGAAGCATATAACTACCTCCTCATTTTTATTTATTTCAATTCACATCTTCTTGATGGAACTAAAACCAATGTAAGGTTAAACTTGCACTTTATTTAAGTTATTCAGCGAGACAAAAATAATAAAACAAGTTAACTTTATCGATTAAGTTACCTTGAATTTTACACAAGAAACCGCTTACAGTAGATGGTCTATAGTGCTTATTTTCTGTCTTTCTTTTTCCGTGTTATCTTAATGGTTATCCCATGAAAATGATTCAAAAGTCCGTCAGCATAACAGTTCTAGAACCTAGCCAAGTGAAATAAAAATGATGACCCCTGATAAGTAGGAGTCATCTAGATTTGCGAACTGGTTACGAATTTACTTGCTGATAAAATGCGTTGATTACAGATTCAGCAGGCTTACCGTATACACTATAACCATCATCTGTCGCGGCAATTTCTTCCTTGTATAATAAACCTGGCCAATCCCATAGACCTAAACCTCTAACCCATGGACGCGCACGAGTATGTTCAATCATCGCCTCATAATAACGCGCTTGTTCCTCCAAGGACACTCCGCCGGAAAGTCCCCAATCATTAGGAGTGAAGGAAGAACCTTCTCGGCTTGGACATCCTGCTTCTGCAAAAAAGAAAGGCTTATGATAAAAACCAATTTCTTGTTCAATTCGATCAAGTTGTCTTTCCCAGTCATCGATAGGATAGTATCCGCTAGATGAAATCACATCGACTGCATCCCACCAGTTGACATTAGATTCCTGATACTTGTCTGTGTTATAACTGATGATTCCCGTATATTCACCACGGACTTTAGCAATCAGTTCACGCCATTCATCAGAGCGGCGTTCAGTCTGTACCATCTCGCACCCTACAATCAGCATCTCACAATTTGATGATTCTGCTATTTTTGCGTAATGAAGTTGGTACTCCGTGTAACTCTTGAACCAATCCTGCCATTTCGGCTCACAAGGCACATCCAAATCAAAAAAGTTAATATGTGCTCGCCAAGTTCCATCACTACAGTTTACGGTAGGCTTTAGTATGATTTTTAGATCAAGGGAACGAGCATACTGAATCATATCGATCAGTTCCTCATCCGTTACCATGTGATCCCCTTTATAATCAACTTGAGTGGAATGAGGTGTATCTTGTAGAGCAGCAAGAGCAAAGATAACATAATTGCTATTCGTTCTTTCTTTCATTAGCCTTAGTGATTCTTTTGCTTCCGATTTCGTAAAATCACCTTTCTTATTTAACCAACCGAAAGTAAAACCTTTAATATATTCTAATTCCAACGGCATTGATCATATCCCTTTCTTAGATGAGGCCGATCTCATGATCGTCTGCTATATCTTCATGCGTATTTTTAATATATTCTACAATTTCGTTTACATCCGTATAAGCAACACCTACATAGGAATCCGCAGCTCCGTAGTAAATTGCAATTCTGCCTGTATCTGCATCTTGAAGGGTGGCACAAGGGAAGATTACGTTGTTAACGAATCCTCTCTCTTCATACCAAGTCTCAGGAGTAAGTACAAAAGTAGAGGAACGATATTTCACTTTTGAAGGTTGCTCTTTATCAAGGATAACGGCACCCATGCTATATACGAAACCATTGCAAGTACCCGTTACACCATGATAGAACATCAGCCAACCTTCTGAAGTTTCGATAGGAGCTGGTCCGCCGCCAATCTTCACAGATTGCCACCATCCTTGACCGCCTTTACTCATGACGTGACGATGTTTCCCCCAATACACGAGATCAGGACTTTCACTAAGGAAAATATCACCAAATGGAGTGTGTCCGCTATCACTTGGTCTGGACAACATTAAGAACTTACCGTCTTTCTTCTTAGGGAACAGAACTCCGTTACGATTGAAAGGCAGGAATGGATTCTCAAGTCGAGTAAACGTTTTGAAGTCCTCTGTTTTCGCAAATCCCAAAGCAGCTCCGTAAAAATCCGTACACCAAATGATGTAATAAGTGTCTTCTACTTTTACTACGCGAGGATCATAAGCATAATTTGGTCGATAAGGCTGGCCGTTATCATCTGTGAACACGATCGCTTCTTCCTCAATTTCCCACTGTAAGCCATCATTACTTTTTCCTAAATGTAAATGAGGACGTCCGTTGATGGTTTCGGCACGAAATACACCCATATAACCATCCTCATATGGCACTACTGCACTGTTAAAGATTCTGGCAATCCCTTTCACCGGATTACGATCAATAATTGGGTTAGCTGAATGTCTCCATACGGGTGTCGTAACCCCTTCTGGTCTGTTCTCCCATGGCATGTTCGGCAAAGCTTGTCCAATAATATTTACTTTTGACATTGTAAAATCCCCTCTCCATTTTTTAGAATTATTTAACAGAACCATTTGTTAAACCATTGTAAATATACTTTTGAAGGCTCATGAATATAATGAGTGTTGGAATAATCGCTATCATAATTCCCGCACTGATGACTTCCCATTGGGATCCATAAGGACCCTTAAATTTAAATAATGCGGTCGATATTACTTGTAAATCTGTTTTCGGCATATACAGGAAAGGTGTATAGAAGTCGTTATAAATATTCACACCTTTTACAATAATGACAGTGACGATCGCCGGCATAAGTAATGGTAGAATAATTCTCCAATAAATCGTAAAGTACGACGCACCATCAAGCATCGCTGACTCATCTAGTGCCTGCGAAATGGTATCTAGGAATTGCAAGAAAATATAAACCGCAATGATATCGGTTCCTAAATACAGCACGATTGCTGCCCATCTCGTATTCATAAGATCAAGAGCATTGATAATCTGGAAAGTGGCTACCTGTGTTGTTACACTAGGAATCAGGGTTGCCAGCAGGAAAGCACCCATAAGCCATTTTTTGCCTCTAAATTTAAACCGGCTTAAGATATAAGCGATCATAGAACCAGTTAAAGTTGCACCTACAATGGAGATAATTAATATGATAAAAGTGTTCATAAATCCGATGAGCATATTTCCATCAATAAAGGCAGTTACATAGTTACTAACGTTCGTCCAATCCGATGGTGGTGTAATCGGACTCGTCGTTGCATACTCTTCTTTTGTTTTAAATGAAGCAAAAAATACAACCATGATCGGTACAATGGCGACGAGAGAACCTACGATTAAAGATATATATTTAATAGCCGATGCTACTGATTTCTTAAGGGTAAACATTAGTTATCCTCCTTAATGACAAGACGCTGCAACAAGGTGACGATGATGACGATAAATAAAAGCACCACTGCCATCGCTGAGGCAAGACCGAACTTACCATATTTGAATGCCATATCAATGGTCTGGATAACAAACGTTTTACTGCCATTTGCTCCGTCAACCATAATGTACGGAATATCAAAAGCACTGATCGCGCCGCTAATCGCAAGAATTAGATTGAGTTGTACGATCCGTTTAATACTCGGGATAATAATATGTTTGAATTGATGCCATTTGTTCGCACCATCAATATCCGCAGCTTCATAAATATCTTTATCAATAGAGGAAATAGCCCCGAGGAAGATAATGAAGTTAAAGCCCATATATCTCCATACGGAAGCACTTGCAAGTGAAATATTAATTACGTCTGGGTTACCAAGCCAAAGGGTAATATACTCACCAAGCCCGAGTGCATTCAGTAACGTATCAAAGGTTCCATCTGGTCTAAAAAAGAATAAAAATATAAAACCAATGGCAACTCCATTCAACATATAAGGGAAAAACAAAACGCCTTTAAAGAAGTTTTTAAACCGGACTTTAAAACTTAATATCGTTGCAAAGTATAGAGCCAGACCCATTTGGAAAAAGGTAGCTACAAAGTAGTACAAGCTTACTTTAAACACAGCAAAATATTCAGGATTTGTAAAAATGTTAATATAGTTTTTAAAACCTACATATTCCATGTTTTTGCTGTAACCATTCCAGCTCGTAAAACTGTATTTGAACATATTAACTACGGGCAGGTAAGCAAATGTAACTAATAGAATAATCGGAATTAATGAGAACGCCAGTATAATTAATTTTCTCTGATTGGCGTAACTTAAATTAGATAATTTAAACATGCCATACCTCCACTTATCCAGCCATTTAATATGAATTTTCAGAAGATCATCTGCACTGTCGTAGATGATCTTCTGAACCATTCGCTATCTCTATTCGGCTACTGTTTTACGAGCTTCTATCCAAGCATCATTCAGGTCTTTCATAATGTCATCGAAAGATTCTTTTCGGTTACCAAGCGCCGCTTCAATAATTCTTTTCTTAAAGTCAGGCTGCCAGAGACCAACTTCCGCTTCTTTATCAATTTTGTCTACTAAACCTTCTTGTCCTTCTTTGGAAGCTGTAATAGTTTTAAACTCAACGCCTTTATCGCCGTACTCTTTCAGAATCTCAGGAAGTTCCGCGCCAACAACCGCACTGATGCTGCCTGCTTGTTCTACTGCATAGTTAGATTCATGAATGAAAAAGTCTACCCATGCTTTTGCCGCCGCTTTATTCTTACTATTTACGTTAATAGCAAGGTTGTAATCTGCTCCGAGCGGTACGATTACTTTGTCCGCATTGGTAGGGAAAGGCATAAATCCAATATCATCTGGGTTGGTTGCCGAAGCTTTAATTTGGTCAATCGCCCAGGATCCAAGAACCATAGTCGCTATTTTTCCTTGACCTAAATCTGCTTTAGAACTTTCCCAATCTGTTGTGGTAGGATCTCGTTCGATCAGACCCTCTTTCGTTGCATCAAACAAAATTTTATAAAGATCATAATGTGGCTGACCTGCTACAAAGTTCTCATCACTGTTTGGCTGTGTAACATTCACATAATCTACATCACCAGCTACAGAAGTAAGATCAGATTCCCACTGTGTCAGCGGCCAACCTGCCGCATAGTTTGTGTACAATGGAGTAGCATCTGTCTTTGCTTTCACACTTCGAAGAGCTTCCATAAACTGATCAATCGTTTGCGGAACTTCCGTTATACCCGCATCTTTAAACACTTGCTTGTTATAGATGACACCGGAGTATGTAATAGCTACTGGAATTCCGTAGATGGTATTGTCTACCATTCGTTCTTCAATACCTGTGTACTTTGTTTTCATCTCATCATAGCTTCCTAGTGGTTCAAAGAAACTGGGAAGGTCTGCAACAGGAACACTGGTTGGGATCAAGAGAACATCACCATATTCATCTGTGTTCATCCGAATTTTGATTTGACCTTCATAATCAGAAAGTGCTTCAAAATTCACTTTTACATCTGGATACTTTTCATTAAACTTCGCGGCGTAATCTTTGAATACCGTATCAACAATATCTGTTCTCTGCGTTATAACAGTGATTTCACCTTTAATCGCCCCAGGATCGTCTGTTGCTGAATCACTTGAATCATCTCCTCCATTAGAAGAGCATGCTGCCAAGATAGAGATGATTAGAAATACGGATAAAAATTTAAATAATCCTTTTTTCTTACTCACATTCATAACCCCTTTCAAACCTTTTTTAAGTTAACGATTAAGTTACAAACCAAAGTTTATAATGATAACGCTTTCCAGTCAACCCTTATTTTTGTTTTATTTTCCCTTTCTTTTATAGTGAACTGTTTCCGTTAAATCATTGACAAGCATTAAAAAGATATTTACTATTTGATTAAGTTAACGTTTACTTAAATATATTTCATTTTAGAGAGGTTGTGACTTTTTGGTCCATTCTTTAAACACCCTAACTGCCGAGATTCGAGATGAATGGATATCCCATATTCTTCCTTTCTGGATAAATATGAAGGATGATGAACAAGGGGGATATTACGGGGAGCTGGATTACAACTTGAAGTTAGATCAAACCGCAGCAAAAGGCGGAATCGCAAACTCCAGGATCCTGTGGTCTTTCTCAGCTGCTTATCGATACATAAACTCTCAAGCGTATGCTGAACACGCCCATCACTCCTTCCGTTTCCTGAAAGAGAAGCTTCTTGATCCTGAATTCGGCGGAGTATATTGGTCTGTTGATTATCAAGGGAATCCGCTCGACACACGCAAACATATCTATAACCAATCTTTTGCCGTGTATAGTTTAAGTGAGTACTACCGGGCATTACGAAATGAAGAAGCTTTGGAACTTGCAAAGACTTTATTTTTCCTTATAGAAGAAAAAGGGTATGACCCTGGGATCAACGCCTATAAGGAAGAATTTAATCGCAGTTGGCAAGAACAGCCTAACGAGATGTTAAGTGAAAATAATGTCATCGCAAGCATAACGATGAATACACACATTCATATCTTGGAAGCGTATACTACGCTTTATCGTGTGTGGCCCGATAGCAGAGTTCAAGCTGCGCTTGAAAATCTACTATGTATACTTCATGACCGGATGTATGATGCAAAACTAGGCAGACTTCATGTTTTCTTTGATCAGCACTGGAATTCTCTCCTAGACCTTACTTCGTACGGTCATGATATTGAAGCAAGCTGGCTTATCGATGATGCTATGCAAGTTATCAGTTCTGAGAATCCTGATCACAAAAAAATGATTATTAATTTGGCTTATTCCGTTGCAAAAAGTGCTATTCAAAGTGATGGCTCTCTTGCTAATGAACGCGAAAAAGATCATTTGGATACGACAAGAATATGGTGGGTACAAGCAGAAGCTATTGTAGGATTCTATAACGCCTATCAGCGTACGAACGATCCGTTATTCATGGAACTTGTTACAAACCTATGGAAATATACGAAAGACCATATTATTGACTCAAGACCTGGAAGTGAATGGGTGTGGGCAGTAAAGGAAGATGGCAGCCATGATCAGCGTGAAATCGCAGGAGCTTGGAAGTGTCCCTATCATAACAGCCGTTTTTGTATAGAAATCATGGAGAGGATGAATGAATATGATACACAAAAAATATAATGAACTGCTTGCAAAACAAGAGGAATTGCTTAACAAAAAAAATAAAGTGAACGAACAATTTTACAATGGAATCTATGATCGATATGAGAACCCCGTTCTTACACGACATCACGTTCCCCTTCACTGGAGATTTGACCTGGATGAAGAACAAAACCCTTACTTTATGGAAAGACTCGGGATTAATGCAACATTAAATCCAGGCGCGATTTTTCATGATGGAAAATACGTACTTGTATCACGCACAGAAGGTCTAGATCGCAAATCTATTTTTGCTTTAGCAGAAAGCGATAACGGTATCGATAATTTCCGTTTTGTAGGAGAACCTTTAGTATGGGAAGATATTGATGAGAACGAGACGAATATGTATGACATGCGGCTCGTAAAACACGAGGATGGATGGATTTATGGTATCTACTGTTCTGAACAAAAAGATCCGGATGCAGCTCCTTTTGATACCTCTAGTGCAGTTGCACAAGCTGGATTCGTACGTACGCAAGATCTGAAGACTTGGACAAGACTTCCTAATATTAAAACAAACTCACCGCAGCAGCGTAATGTGGTTCTTCACCCTGAATTTGTAGATGGTAAATATGCATTCTACACTCGTCCTCAGGACGGATTTATTTCTACAGGATCTGGAGGCGGTATTGCTTTTGGTTACTGCGAGGACATTGTAAACCCTGTTATTGATGAAGAATTTATTATTGATGAACGTCAGTATCATACTGTGTATGAAGTAAAGAATGGACAAGGCCCTGCACCGATCAAAACACAGCGCGGCTGGATTCATATCGCTCATGGAGTAAGAAACACGGCGGCCGGACTACGCTATGTACTCTATACGTTTGCGACTAGTCTTTCGAACCCTACAGAAATCATCGCCAAACCAGGCGGCCATTTCCTAGCTCCTTATGATGATGAGAGAGTCGGAGATGTATCAAATGTTGTGTTTTGTAACGGAGCTGTTGTGAATGATCAGGAAGAAGTCTTCATTTATTATGCATCCAGCGATACTCGTATCCATGTGGCAACAACAACCATCGACAAATTGATCGATTATACATTTAATACACCAGCCGACACATTCCGTTCCCTGGGTTCCGCAGCACAGCGTGCACAATTGATTAAGAAGAACGAATCCTTATTAAAAGTAACGAAATAAATTCGCTTTTTAATATGAATGTCACTGCATTATTTAATTCATCTTCTTTATTCGTTTCCCATAAGAAGGTATACTTAACATGCGTATAACTAATTACATTAAAAACATTAGTTTACTTCATATATAATCAACACCCGCGGGAATAAAGGAGATGATGTGATGAATAAAAACATCACTATGCGTGACATAGCGAACCAGCTTGGCGTGAGTAGCGTAACGGTGTCGAAAGCACTTAATGATAAAGAAGGCGTAAGTGACGAGCTCAAAGAGCGTATTAAACAGCTGGCAAGTGAACTTGGATATCGAGTAAATATGGCAGCTAAAACGATGCGTGAAGGATTAACCTATAATATTGGGGTCATTATTCCTGAAAGATTTACGGGTCCCGATCAATCCTTTTATCTACGTGTCTATCAAGAAATATCAAAGTCCTTAGAAGCCACTGGGTATTATGGAATTTTGCACATTCTTAGCAGTTCGGATGAAGAAGGACTTCTTCTTCCTCGGATTTACTACGATCGTAAAGTAGATGGCTTTATCGTGCTTGGTCAAATTAATAGGTCTTATATAGAAGTGATTGAGAACATAGACCAACCAAAACTGTTTTTAGATTTTTATGACGAGCACTCGAATATCGATTCTGTGGTAACGGATAATTTCTATGGTGCTTATGAGCTTACAAATTATTTAATTCAACAAGGACATCGAGAGATTGCATATGTGGGTAACCTTTATTCCACAAGCAGTATTCAGGATCGTTTCTTAGGATACTATAAGTCTCTGCTCGAGCATCATATTCAATTAGAACCCAAGTGGATTATCAATGATCGGGACAAGCAGGGGACCTACATCGACATTGAACTCCCCTCTCCGCTTCCTACTGCATTTGTATGTAACTGTGACCAAGTAGCATACTCTGTTGTACAAAAGCTCAAGCTGATGGGTCACCGGGTTCCAGAAGATTGCTCCGTTGTTGGTTTTGATAATGATATTTATGCCACTCTTACGGAGCCTCATCTAACCACCATTGATGTAAACATCAGTCAAATGGCTCAAACTGCGGTTCAGTCTCTTCTTCGTCAAATCAATCATCCCGATGTTCGCTTTGGCAGACTGATTGTACAAGGTGAAATCATCTTCAGAGATTCCGTAAAACCATTGAATGCGGCAGCTACAACGGAATAACACAAAAAGGATGCAGAGCAATAATAGCTCTGCATCCTTTTACGTTTTTTAGTTTATACTTCTTTTTGTATATTTTCTACGTTATTATCTTCTGTCTTCGGTTCATCTTCGGAAGATAATTCATGTAGTTGAAACATGTGAATAAAATCATCATTAATCATTTCGGTTGCTTTTAATTCACCGCTAATCACTTGTTTAATCGATTCAAACTGAGGATCATTCAGTTGCTGCTGTAAAGTCTCACGATTTACACGAAGCTTATCTAAAAAGGCGACCGCTCTGCCGCGACGAAAAGTTTGTGTGCTTTTGGGATGCGAATCCGAGAAATCTTTCTTTTTAGGTTTAGACCTATGTCCATGGTCTCGGTGTCTTCCACCTTCTCTATGCCTTAATTCGTCATTAGGTCCATGTTCGTCACGCATTGATTGCCCTCCTATATTATGTATACATTTGTATACATAATATATACAAATGTTAATACGATTACTCTAGTCTGTGAATGATCTTCCGTTTTCAGAAATTATGTTCCATAATAAACATCCATTTTCCCAGTAGGAAGAGTGGTCGCATTCCATACGGCAGCCAGATTATCAGGAGCAATCGTTACAGCCGTAATATAATCACCGATAAGGTCTGTAGGGATCGGCGATATTCCGTTAGGGTTGAATGAGGTCGTTGTGACCCGTCGGTTCGTAAAGGAAGCTCCCCCGTCAAATGACTCAGCTACAAACACATCCAGAAGAAATCCATCAATCCTGTTCGTATAATAGATCACACGTATGGTTCCCGTAAATTGCGACACTGTAATAGAAGGACTGAAGTTTTGCGAACCTGCCGGCGCTCCCGTAATACTAACCGGCGCCGCCCACTGAAGACCATCGGGAGAATTGCATAACAGGATATCGGTATAACCATTTCTAGCATCATTCCATACGCCATAAACATTACCGCTAAAGGGTCCATTTGATATATCTGCACCTAAACTTAAATTGGTCTGAACACGAAAGTTATAATTAGGTACAGGCAATGGGGATGGTGCTTTGACTACAGAAGATATGAATGAAGACTGCCTTAGAACGGGAGGTTGATAGGTTATTCCTCCATCATATGATATTCTCAAAAAAGCGATTGGGTTAATTGGACCTGTTAGGATGAAACCAGCATAGACTTGCCCTGAAAAACCAATCGCAAGTGCTGCACGATCATGAAATCCTCGCGGATCTGAAATACGATCTGGTGCTTCCCAGTTCAAACCTTGGTCCAAGGACCGCTGTACAAAGATAGCAGATGCAGATCCAGCAAGTGGTGTATAACCGACATATGCATTCCCACGGTATGGGCTACCGGGAGATCGATCTACTGATATAAATGGTTCATCATTATGCACTACTGTACCATATCCGCGCTGAACAAAGACAGGCAATGACCAAGTTTCGCCGTCATCAAAAGAGGTATAGCTGACGATTGTACCGTCATTCAAATCATTAAAAACATGTACGGTTACAATGAACGTTTGCGGAAACGTATAATCTATGGTAGGTGCTTCCGCTCCTGAGAACCCTGTGGGTTGAGGAAGGATTTCAGTGGTCCATGTTACTCCACCGTCTATTGATCGATAAAAACCGGTTCGTGTAGGTCCCGAACTTGTATCTACGGCTACGACGCATAGAACATTTGAATTTAAAGTATTTACTGCAATGGAAGGCTCGAACTGCGTACCGCCAAGTCCTGCAGTTATATTAACCACCGGCATTTCATTCACCCTCCCTTTTTCTAAGAAGTAATCGCAAATTGATCAATGTACGTCATTTCAGATTGAAGGACACGCTGAATGATTCCTCCTGCTGAATCGATGCCATATACATGGGTCATGGTGCTTGTTGCACTGAAAAAATCACTCTGAACTTCATAATAGCCTGCGTCTGAAAGTGCATAGAGTAATGTTTTTGCAGTAAGCGGCAGAACTTGAATTAAATTTAGACCGATTGATGTTCGGCTTGTTAGTGATATGTTCCACTTAAAAACTTGAATTTCAATATTAGAAGGAATATAGGGTGAATCATTTAAACAGGTTACTAAGATTTGCGTTGCCCCGCTTACACCCGAAGAATTATAGATTAAACCCGTAGAATATGGCACAAGTCTCCCTCCTTTCAGCTTACCTTCTATTAATGGTTTGTATTAATCTATTCTATGTTCATAGGTTACGAATGACACGGCTGCCCAATAGTAGAACAATGGATCTGAAGGAAAGGTGCCGATACATATCTTTCAAAAATAATTCTATAAAAATAAACCCCAAAGACTGCCACTCTTATTGTAAAGTGACTATCTTTCGGGTTAACGGTAAGGCTTACACTATTATTTTACGATTCAGTACATCCTCCAACAAAGACCACGCTTCATCACAAGTTGGACCGGTCAGGAAAGGTTCAAATCCATAGTTTAAATACATATTAATCGCTTGATAACTTGTAGTTTGGGAGGTAAGGTACGCTTTTGAGTGATGATCAGCTAGTATATTCATTGCAGCACTGAGTAACGGTTTGGCCAGTTTCTGCCCTTGATATTCAGGAGTAACACCTACCCAATGAATTCTGCCTGATATGTCTCCATTACCTAGTAAATTACCGTACCAGGCTGTTGTAGTCGCAATTACTTCTCCCTCTTTATTCTCAATAAATAGACAGCGCTTTGTCATATCATCAAGATAGGGTCCAAATTCTTTATTGAAACGCTCCAGTGCAGCTTCTTCATTTTTAAATTCACCTACACTGGTTTCCACCCGAGCCCAATGATGTTCATCACCTTTCTCAAACAACCTAATACGGTATCCATCAGGAAGTGAGTACTCTGGAATCGCAAGTAAATCTTTTCTGACCATTTTAAGTGGTATTCTCTTCATTCTTTCATCATCCCCTTATGATTAGACCAAAGAATAATCTAGCTTGTCCTTAAACTAAAAGCAACTCACAGTTACTTTATCCTCTTATTCACAAGAACACATCCATAATCATCACATCTAATTACTCCATAAAAAAAGAGAATCCCCATCCTATTGATGGAGATTCTCTTTATTCTCTATTTTACTCTGCTTTGCGTTTCAAAACACTTTTATGATGTGTGAATGTATCAAAACTTGCTTTACCATGATACGATCCCATACCGCTTTCACCCACACCGCCAAAAGGTAGATAAGGTGAAGTTAAGTGCGCAAGTGTCTCATTGATGCAGCCACCACCGAAGGAGACTTGGCTCAACAAATCATCTTGCACTTCTTTGCTCTCCGAGAAAACATAGAAAGCTAACGGTTTTGGACGATTCGTAATTTCTTCAATAATCTCGTTCAAATCATCATAAACGATCACAGGAAGAATCGGTCCAAAGATTTCTTCTTGCATAACTGAATCATCCCAAGAAATCTGATCAAGGATGGTCGGCTCAATAAATTGTCTAGAAGCATCTGTTCTTCCGCCAAAATACAGATTGCCATTATCTAAGAAAGCACTTAAACGATTAAATTGTTTATCATTTACGATCTTAGGGAAATCAGGATTTTTGGAAATATCTTCTCCATATAATCCTTGAATAGCTTCTTTCAGTTTGCTAAGAAACTGATCTTTTACATCACGCTGTATCAGTAGATAGTCTGGAGCAACGCAAGTTTGTCCCGCATTAAGAAACTTCCCTCTTGCGATTCGCTTAGCGGCAGTCGCAAGGTCTGCATCGTTATGCACGATACAAGGGCTCTTACCGCCGAGTTCCAAGGTAACCGGAGTTAAATGTTTTGAAGCAGCTTCCATTACGACTTTTCCGACATTCGTGCTTCCTGTGAAGAAGATATAATCGAATTTTTCTTTCAAAAGAGCAGTACTAGTCTCGACTTCACCCTCTACAACGGCAATATACTCTTCAGGGAAGTTATCTTTAATCATTTTAGAGATGACACCCGATGTCGCTGGAGTAAACTCTGAAGGTTTCAGAACCGCACAGTTACCTCCGGCAATAGCTCCTACTAGTGGCGAAATAGCCAATTGGAACGGATAGTTCCATGGAGCAATAATCAAAGCATCACCGTATGGCTCTGGGTAGATTACGCTCGAAGCATCAGTAATAAAAGCAGGTGTCTCTACATTTTTAGGTTCCATCCATGCTTTCAAGTTCTCTAGAGAATACTTAATTTCCTCAAGTACGAGTTTAATTTCGGAAGAATATCCTTCTGCTTCGGACTTATTCAAGTCTTTTCTTAAGGCAGCTAAAATTTCTTTTTCATTTGTATGAATTGCATTTTGTAAGGTATTGAGTGAATCCACTCGGTATTGCATAGGTTTCGTTTGACCTGTTTTGAAGAATGCCCGCTGTCTTTTTGCTAAATTCTCGTAATTTTCCATAACTCACATTCTCCTCTATATGTTAGTATAATTCGTATTTTACTCGCTAACTTTAACGAGCATCTTGCCTAGGTTCGCACCTTTGAACAATTGAAGGAAAGCCTCTACGACGTTATCAAAACCATCAACTACGGTCTCTTCGTATTTTAATTTTCCTTCAGATAGCCATTTCCCAAGCTCTTGAAGTCCTTCCGACTGACGATCTGCATAATCGCTAAGTACAAATCCTTTGAGCAAAGAACGAGTCTTAATCATCTGACCATGGATACGAGGTCCCATATCTCCATCCGTACTGTTGTAAGAAGATATCGCGCCACACAGTGGAATACGTGCGTGATCATTCAGCAAGCTCATCACTGCATCTGAAATGGATCCACCTACATTATCAAAATAAACATCGACACCCTCTGGACAAGCTTTTTCCAAATCCTGCTTGATGTTTTCTGTCGTTTTATAATTGATAGCTGCGTCGAAGTTTAGTTCTTCCATTAAGTACTGACATTTTTCATCGGTACCTGCAATACCAACTACACGTGCTCCTTTAATTTTGGCGATCTGACCTACGAACATGCCTACAGAACCAGCAGCGCCAGAGACAACAACCGTTTCTCCTTCTTTAGGTTGACCAATATCGAGTAGTCCAAAGTAAGCAGTTAGTCCGGTTAGACCAAGAACACTCAAATAGGCAGATACAGGGGCGATCGACTCGTCAATCTTGGTAACTTTGCTATCATCTACTGTATTAAAGAGCTGCCAGCCTAGCATACCGATTACTTTGTCCCCTTCTTTGTACTTGTCTGATTTCGATTCTACGATCTCTCCAACAGCCCCACCTTTAATC
Organism: Paenibacillus sp. Marseille-Q7038; assembly: GCF_965111595.1. Taxonomy (NCBI): domain Bacteria; kingdom Bacillati; phylum Bacillota; class Bacilli; order Caryophanales; family Paenibacillaceae; genus Paenibacillus; species Paenibacillus sp. Marseille-Q7038. Next base: position 1,909,420 of record NZ_CBCOOM010000001.1, read on the forward strand.
ACTTCATTCAACTGATAAGGAGGAATATATGACTTCGAATCGTTCATTCTGCCGCGCATATAAGGATCTACCGATAGATATAAGGTTTTTACGACAACTTGTCCCTCTTGAGGACGTTCTACTTCTGTGTCTTGAAATTTAAAATCACCCGGTGTTGGCAATCCTTCCGGACGCTTTATTAATAAAACTTGTCTATTCTTTGTTGTCTGATTCATATGATCACAACTCCATTACTTCATAATTTTTTTTAGAATTCACATCTACTTATTACCCGTATGATTAGAAATCTAACGCTGATGATGATCGGCAGCCTATAATTTGATAGTTATAAAACTTTCAAATTATTATCGAAAAATGATGGGTTTCTGGACATTTGAGTTACAAACTGTCCAAGAAACCCGGTAAAAATTCGGTAAATGTATCTTCTCGAAGACTACTGCACTTATTCTGACCCATGCGTGTCACACTAACTAGATCCGCTTCGTATAAAATCTTAAGATGATAAGATACATTTGATTTATCCATTCCCATCGACTCACCAATCGAACCACATGTGTTACTGTCTCGGAGGTGATAAAGATATCGAATCATCTCTATACGTTTTACCTCTGACAATGCTTTGAAAATTTTAACCCGTTTTACATCATTCATTGAAGAATTTGGTTTGATCATCATAGAACTATTGTATTTCTCCTTTTTTGTAAAGTCAAATCTTACAAATTCAAAAGCTTAAAATACCCGTTAATCGCGACTTCTTATTTACATGCTAAGCATAAGCGTTTTTACGAATCTGATCATACACTTTTTTCAAAGGAATCCCATGGGAAATTGCAATCTGTTTACATTCTTCATATTCAGGAGCCCACTGAACGACTTGTCCTGCATACATTCCCTTCTTCACAGTTACATTTCCCCACTCGGTTTCCACTTGTTCAAATATTCGTTCCAAGCGGTGTACGGTTAATGGATAATAACGAATTCCGAGTGTGGTTGTTTCTGTAAAGAGAATTTCTTTCATTTTCTCTATTTTAGCAGTAGAACACAGCAATTGCAGTAAGGTGCCTGGTCTGTTTTTCTTCATAAAGATCGGCGTATAAAATACATCATTGGCCCCGTGATCAAGCAGCATATCCATGACATATCCCAGCCATTCTCCTGGAATATCATCCAGATTCACTTCCATTTTGACCATTTCCGTATCTACATGTTCGTGACTCGGAGGGTGTTTAGAATCCATAGTCCTGCTCCTCTCGGTTTTCAGCTATTCACCGATGATAACCCGAAGTGCATTCGGATGATCCGGGAATGTTTTTGTTCCTGCTCCGTAGCCAATCGTTTGAATCTTCATCGAGGGAATGGACCCAAAATTCTCTGCCAGGACTGCAATGAGCGCAGCGCCCGTCGGTGTTGTCAGTTCACCCCTAATATCTGAGTGCTCTATAGGGATCCCCCGTAGCATTTCTAGTGTTGCGGGTGCGGGTACAGGATACATTCCATGATCGATGCGGATTTTCCCTTTACCTACTGGAATGGGTGATGATGTCACAGCTTGTATTCCTAACTGATGGAACAAAATAGCGGCACCCACAATATCAATAATAGAGTCGACAGCCCCAACCTCATGAAAATGCACCTGTTCCAGCAGAACTCCATGTATTTTCCCTTCTGCTTCCCCAATTTTTTTGAAAATCTGCAAAGCTGTATTCTTCACTTGTTCTGAAAAACCAGCGGCTTCAATCAATCGAACAATGTCTTTATATGAACGATGATCAGAATGGTGATGATCATGTGTATGAGCGTGCTCATGTCCATGATGCTCGTGAGAATGAGAATGTTCATGCTTATGCTCACTTTTTTCATGAGTATGAGTATGTTCATATAAGTGATTAAGATCTTCCTGCAAAATCACATCGAATTTAGTACATGTAATTCCATTCTTTATGACCTTATCCCATCTCAACTCATACTCATCTTCGATATGAAGCTTGCTTAGTTCTTCGCTTAACTGAACCGGATCAGCTCCTGCATCAATCAATGCTCCAATGAACATATCTCCGCTAATACCAGAGAAACAATCAAGATATAGTGTTTTCAATATTTACAACTCCTTTTGTATCAGCTTATGAATGAGTGCAGCATTATACCCGCCGCCAAATCCGTTATCAATATTTACAACACTGATGCCGGAGGCACAAGAATTTAACATAGTAAGCAGTGCAGACAAACCGTTGAAGTTCGCTCCATAACCGATACTTGTTGGGACAGCGATGACGGGATGAGCAACTAAACCGCCTACCACACTGGGCAGAGCTCCTTCCATTCCTGCCACAACAACCGAAACAACCGCATTCTGGATTTCTTCCGCATGATGGAGTAACCGATGTATGCCTGCTACACCAACATCATAAATCCGGTGTACACTGCTTCCGAGAACTTCCGCCGTAACGGCTGCTTCTTCCGCTACACGAATATCCGAAGTGCCTGCAGCAATCACGGCAATATAACCGGGAATGTTATTATGGGTCTCTTTCTTTTTGTAATATAGAATTCTAGCGACATCGTTATATATGAAATCAGGCATAACGTTTCGAACTTCTTCCGCCTTCTCCAGGGAAACTCTCGTGACGAGTACTTGATTGTTCTGCGAACGTAAAGACTCGGCAATAGAAATAATGTGTTCCGATGTTTTGCCTTCACCATAGACAATTTCGGGGAACCCTTGACGTTTTTTTCGATGATGATCGACCTTTGCGAAGCCCAAATCTTCAAAAGCAGCTAATTGTTCTTGAGCTTCGGCCACACTCAGTTCTCCATTTTTCACTTGATTTAGTATGTTTTCCAGCATCTTTTACACCTCTTTACTTCGTTTCCCGCTCAACTTCCCTTCTTACTACATAGAAAGAACTTTATTCATACTTCCGCTGTGGTAACCAAGCAAATCCAACGTAACGTACTTATACCCGTACTTTTGAAGTTCTTGTACGATAACAGGATGATGCTCTAATACAATCTTCATATCTTGCGGTTCCACTTCGATTCTCGCAATTTCCTGATGTGTCCGAACGCGAACTTGTCGGATTCCGAGTGACTTTAAGTAAGCCTCTGCTCGTTCTACTTTTTTAAGTTTTTCATTCGTAATGTGCTCCCCATAAGCAATTCTAGATGATAGACATGCAAAGGAAGGCTTATCCCATGTAGGCAAATTACGTTCTTTAGAAAGTTCTCTAATTTCTTGTTTGTACAGTTCTGCTTCAAGCAGGGGACCCCGGATTCCTCTTTCTTTTGCCGCTTGCATTCCCGGTCGATATTCGTTCATATCGTCGGCGATGACACCGTATACAATATTCTGGAATGACATTTGTTCAAGTACAGGAATTAGATGGTCAAACAAGCTGCTTTTGCAAAAATAACAGCGGTTCTTATCGTTTTCCGCATAACCCGGAATGGCAAGTTCCGATGTTTCAATTACCTGATGGTTTACGCCAATCCACGCTGCCAGTTCCTTGGCTTCTTCCAATTCACTCGATGGATAGGTCTCTGAGTCTGCTGTAACCGCCAAGACATGGTCAGCTCCTAAGGTATCGACAGCAGCCTTAAGAAGAAAGGTGCTGTCAACCCCGCCGGAGAAGGCGACGACGACTGATTTCATTTCCAGAAGGATCGTTTGCAATTTGTTATATTTATTTTCAAGCACGGTTGATCTCTCTGATTTCCCTGTAAGTTCAAATCGATTCGTCATTTTTCTCCTCCTGCATCAAAATAAGTTTCCTTCACTATCAAAAGGTATATCATATAGATCCGAAATCAATTCCATCTGAGGGTGCTGTTTCACCGCTTCTATTAATGCCTCCGATACTTCGATCTCATTAAGCACGAGTGTATTTTGGATACGAACCATTTTCACTTGATGAAAATCTAGAATATTGCTTGTTTTAATCGCTGCTTGAATCGTTTCACGATCATTAGGTAACGTCGTAGCAATTTTGGTCGGTGCAACGACGGTGGATGTTAATCCGTTCGCATAAGTCGTTTCGAGGTCCATCTTGTCTACGAGTCTTTGGGTTGTGAAATCTGCTGTACCTACCCCATTCGCATTTCCTTCCGTTTGCGGAGTCAGATCGAGGACCACCATCTTATTCACATCAGGTCCTCCATAAGCGTAAGGCGTAGGATATCGGCCTGTAATGTTGGGGTCCATACCATCACCGCTTATGTTTTTACCGATCTGATCAATGACCAGCACTTCTAATTGATCAAAGAACAGTTTAGGCAACATTTCTTTAGCTTTCATCTGTAATCCTGCTTCTTTCCCTTCAATCTCATCTGGCGTGAGCGTCTCGATGACAGCTACTTTATCAAATGCATTTTCCACGGTTGCTACACCAAACAAAACTGGTTTCTCCTCCATAATCATCTTCGCCATGGCGGGCACATTCTCGGCCATATATTTAAATCCCAGCTGATGACAAGCTTCAGCACCTTTTTGCTTACCTAGACCAATACTAATCATCTTCATGATTCCGCTTTCAACAGGACCTCTAAAAGCAGTATGGGGCTTGATACGGTTAATAACTACGATTCCGTCAGCATTTGCTGCATATTGATCTATATATACAGGTAACCCATTAGGCAGCTCTCCAAGCTGAACAACTTCCATGGAGGAGCGAATCTCACAATTCACACTTTCTTCGGTTACCCCAAGATGCGCCAGAACTTCACGTTGGCCCTCAGCTGTAGCACCGCCATGGCTGCCCATACTTGGCACGATGAAGGGCTTAGCACCAGCATCTTGCAGAAATTTCACAGTCACAGCAGTGATCTCCAAAAGTCTGTCGAGTCCTCTGCTGCCAACGGCGATCGCAATTTCCATTCCTGGCTGAATCCTGCTTCGAATTTTTTCTCGATCCAGCTTCTTTCTGAGTTCTGTTCCCAAGTCTATTATCTGATTGTCTTCAAAATCCACTTTTACTTTGGCCATTTTGGGAACGGGAATATCTTTTAAAAGCTCTTGTAAAATCCCCATACTGCACTTCTCTCCTTTTTTAGCTACCTGTTTTTTCCTGCCTAAAATAATATTTTATGTTCCATATTCCTACTTACATCTATATTCTAGTGTTTTTACTAAATAAATGAATTTCCTGTATAATACCACTATATTTCCTTGATGTCCCCGTTCAGAATTGATCGCAGCTAAGGAGAGCGCGAAAAACGCAATGTAATAAAGGAATAATCCCATAAAAAAGCACCCCAATTGTTAGGTTACGTCTAACAATTGGGGTGCAGTTCATTGTTGTTTTTTTTCTTCTAGAGTCGCATTGTTTAAGTAACAACTCTTTTTCTTTTTTCAACCTGATAATAGCTTAATACGGCTCCGCAAATCCCCAAAGCCGCCATCAATCCACCTGCCAGCGGAATATACGCAAGACCGGCATGAGTAATAATGAGTCCTCCGATAAATGCTCCAGAAGCATTCCCTAGATTGAGAGCGGAGTGACTCGAGGTTGCAGCGAGTCTTGGGGCTTCATGTGCCAAATTCATGATGCGAAGCTGTATACCCGGCAAAATAGCAAATGCCGCTGCTCCCCATAAAAAGACACAAATCAGCGCAAGAACTGGGTAATGCAGCACCCCCGATAGAATAAATAACAGCGCCGTCAAGACACTGAATATAGCAATCAAAGAGGGCATGAGCTTCCAATCTGCAAGCCGCCCGCCCACAATATTACCAAGCGTGACTCCCACTCCGTACATTACTAGAATCCAGGTTACACTGTGTTCCTGAAAACCAGTAATATCCGTCATTAATGGCGTTATGTAAGTAAAGACGGTGAACATACTACACGCTCCAAATGCCCCCGTAGCAAGCACAAGCAGTACTTGTGGCTGGAAAAGACTACGGACTTCTTTGGACAGGCTATTCTCCGTTGTTTGCTCTATTTTTGGTATTAACAAGATAATGCCAATGAGTGAGAATATTCCCATAATGGTAATCGCTATAAATGAAGCACGCCAGCCCATATTTTGACCAATCATTGTGCCAAAAGGAACACCAATGATGTTAGAGATGGTCAATCCTGCTAATACCATGGATACGGCGCCGGCTCGCTTCTCAGGTCGCACCAATTGAGTTGCAATGAGTGAGCCTGTACCAAGGAACGTACCGTGAGCTAGAGCTGTTAACAGGCGTGAACCCATTAATAGTTCATATGTAGGCGCTATTGCTCCAATGAAGTTACCTAGGATAAAGATAGCCATTAAAATACAAAGCAACGGTTTTTGGGGAATCCGATTGGTGAGAATTGTAAGTACAGGTGCACCGATCGCGACACCAAGAGCATATCCGGTAATTAACTGTCCCGCCTGTGGAATAGTAACACTCAGATCGTTTGCGACATTGGGTAGAATACCCATAATCACAAATTCAGTCATACCGATCGCAAAAGCACCCAGCGTCAGACAAATGAGTGCAACGGGAAAACGCTCTTTCTTTTTTGTAGCTTTAGGATGTGTTGAAAACGAAGTTTGCATAATTCTCTCCTATTTTCTGAAAATTTTCTGTCTCTTTCTCTATACTATCATTTTTCCTATTACGAAGGCAGACAAAAAACGCTTGGATAAGTATCCAAGCGCTTGCTTTCATTATTCGAAACTGTAAAGTTATTAATGAATAGTCACCCGAGATGATGTCCTGATTTTCCTATGTTAAAGAAGCTTTATAGATCGTTTCTACGGAACTCGTTAACAGTTTATTGAAGTCTTGATCTGTTTGATCTGCAATCAGACTTTCCGCTAAGGCACGTGAGAAACTCGCAATTACACCATGGTTGCGTGCCAATTTCTCATTCGCTTCTTCTCGTTCGTATCCCCCAGATAAAGCCACTACTCGAAGAACGTGAGAATGGTTGACTAACTCTTTATAATAATTATCTTCGCTTGGCAAGGATAGTTTCAGCATTACTTTTACATTCTCATCAAGTGTAGACAGATGCTTAAGTAATTCATCTTTCAAAATTTCTTCTGATTGTTGTTTATCTTTACTATATATATCTACTTCAGGTTCGATAATCGGCATGAGTCCTTTTGCTAAGATTTGCTTGGCAACTTCGAATTGCTGCTCTACAACCTCTTGAATTGCTTCTTTATTCGCTTCTTTAATCACGGAACGCATCTTCGTACCAAAAATCCCTTTTTCATTTGCTCGATCAAGCAAACGATCTAGTTCAGGCATAGGTTTCATGAGCTGAACTCCATTTTTCTCCTCAGCCAATCCTTTATCGATCTTGAGAAATGGAACAATACCTTTCTCCTGCCACAAGTACTCTCCCGTAAATTTCCCATCTATTTTACGATCCATTGTATTTTCAAACAAGATCGCTCCTAAAATATATTCTGAAGAAAAAGCCGGACTCTTTATGATTCGTGTTCTCATCTCGTGAACTAGTGTGTACATCTCTTCTTCATTGCTATACTCATTTTCTTTTACTCCGTATTGTAGCAAGGCTTTTGGAGTACTGCCTCCGCTTTGGTCTAGCGCTGCAATAAATCCTTTACCTGATCCCATTCGTTTTACTTGTTCTTGATTCATCTTAAAATACCCCTTTCTCTTACTGCACTAAATTAAAATGATATGACTCCAATTTGTTGACTCTACTATTCCTATAACGTAACTCAGCAATTTCCAAACATTCACCACGAAAAAAGGTGAAGATTTTGTAATGCAAATAAAGCAGGATAATTATGGTAAAATGTTGAATATTGTCCATATAAAAAGAATCTTAATCAAACATTGGGGTGCGCAATGAAAAAAACAATCATATTATTTCTTTTCAGTTTATTCGTATGCAGTATTTTTCCAAACATCGGGCATGCTTCCAGTAATCCGCCTAAAGCCAAGATTATACTTGATGGTAAAGAAATTAAATTGCCTTCTAATGCACAAGTGAGCATCATAAATAATTCAGTAATGATTCCGATTCGTGTCGTTGCAGAGAATATGAATTTTAAAGTAACCTGGGATCAAAAGATAAAACGCATCAAAATCCAGAATAGTACGGATACCTTAACGCTCACTGTGAATAAAAAAGAAGCTTTAATCAATGACATGCCATCCCTACTAGAGGTATCACCGAGAAATCTGAATAAAACGGTCGTTGTGCCCCTTCGTTTTGTAAGTGAAAATATGGGGCTTGCTGTGAAATGGGATAATAAGAAAAAAGTAGTTACTCTTACAAGCAGTATCCCTGTAGCTGGTTCAAATGAGAGTGAGGGAGAAACAGACGAGGAGTCTGTCAAACATGTGAATGATATGTATTTTGCAGATAACCAACTAGTCGTTTCTTTAGATGGGGAAGTAAAACCTTCGATATCTACTCTCGCTAATCCTCAACGTATTGTGGTCGATATCCCGAACGCGACTTTCTCAAGTTCTTTCTCACAACCTTTAAGCATTGGTACGATAGGTAAACTAGATGTTAGCGGATACTCAAGTGTTTCCGAGGTGAGATATTCCTTATTCAGTCGTGATCCGGAAGTTGTTCGAATCGTTATCGTTGCCGAAAATGAAATTCCTTTTGAGTTTCAAACGGAAATGGATTCAAATACACTCGTTGTCGATGTAACGGAAGCGGATGAAAACAATACTTCTGTTCCTATTCCTGTTCCACCGGTTGACAATTTGGGACGTAAAACCGTTGTTATCGATCCCGGTCATGGCGGCAGCGATCCAGGTACAATTGGTATTACTAACAAACATGAAAAGGATTTCAATTTAGCTTTGTCGTTAAAAGTAGAAGCTCTCTTACAAAATGAACCGGAGATCCATGTCGTCATGACTCGTGATGAAGATGTATATCCCACCCGGACTGAACGAGTCGCCTTAGCGAATGCGTTAAAGGCAGATATATTTATATCGATTCATGGAAATAGTGTCCTAGCCTCCCCCCAAGCTAGCGGGACCGAAACGTATTATTATCAGCGAAGCAGCAGTAAGGATTTAGCAAGTGACATTCACAAGCATCTAGTGAAGGCACTCGGGTTTAAAGACCGCGGTGTAAAAGAAGGGAATTGGCAAGTCATTAGAGAAACAACGATGGCCTCTGCTCTGCTGGAGATTGGGTTCCTAAGTAACCTAGCAGAAGAAGAAGCGCTCTTCACAGAAGCGGTACAAGATAAAGCAGCACAAGCAATTGTAGAGGGGATTAAAGAATATTTGGGTATTTAGAAAATAAGTTCACTCATCTGCATATTCACATTTGTATGACATAAAATTATTGATCTTAGTTCTGAATAAATAGACCGTTGACACTTATGTCAGCGGTCTATTTATTCAGAATTCAAATGGACTTAACCATCTTGATATTTGTAATCTCATATCCCATCTTTTCATATAATCCTCGAGCCACTTGGTTGTGACCAAACACGTGAAGCCGAATTTTCTTCATCCCTAGTTCTTTTGCTTTTACTTCGATTTCTTTCATGGCTTGTGTGCCGTATCCCTGTCCTTGAAATTGCTCCCATATCACAAAATCATAGATAAAGCCTTCTTTATAATTTGTTGATGACTCCGGTGCAATCCATATTATTCCGAGTAGCTGCTCGTTATCGAAGATGGAGTACAAATGATTACACTCGGTTTTCTCACCTTTTGGCAACAGCCTGGAAAGTTCTTCCTCAGAGCGATCCATCGCTTCTTCTTCCGACCAATTACCCGAAAGAATCTTATCCTTTGCATAGTCTTTAATGGCATAACGTATGTACTGCTGAAACTCTGCTTGGTTCATCGGATGTAATGTAACCATATATTCTCCCCCTGTCTTGTTGCTATTTCTAAAACTACATCATTAATAATGTTTCATTTCATAATTTATTATGTATTTATCATCATATGTAGAATACCATTAAATAGATGATGAATGCAGATTCTTTCGCGAAGCAATCCATACTATCATAAAAAAGACGGGTAATAGTTCTATCATCGTGTTCAGTAGCGGAATTAAAAAAAGAAACCATACCCTCACGGGCGGTTTCTTTCTTCAAAATATATGTAATAATGGGTAGCACATCCTTCATTAAACAGAGCCTCGCAATGTGGACAGCTATCCGTATTCATATACTCTCTGATTGACAATTGAGTGTGGCAATTTCCGCATAGGATGGCGAGTTCATCGAACTGCTCCTGCGGCCAGCGCTGAATGGCGTGATCAGCATGTTCCTCATGGCACTTATAGCATGGATAATATCGGTTGCAGCATGCAAACTTAATTGCAATAATATCTTTCGCCGAATGATAATGAATACAACGCGTTGCACTATCCAACACAGCCCCATAGACGTTCATTTCAGATCCCCCCGATCTTAAACAATAACAGTACCAATGAAAATAAAAGTGCGATAGCAGAGGCTATATAATCCAGCCGCTTCATTTCAAGCTGTCTATATGCGGTTCTTCCCTTGCCATTGCCATACGCTCTAGCATCAATCGCATACGTAAGTTGTTCCGCACGTTTTACCGTTGTGAAAAGCAAGGGAATGAGAATGGGAATATACGAAAATATACGTTTTGTCCAGCGTAGAGACGAAATATCATACCCTCTTGCCTTCTGAGCAAGAAGAATCCGATCCAGTTCTTGCATGATGGTGGGAACAAAACGGATCGCGATGACAATCATTAGCGAAAATTGTTCTATCGGTACATTTAGTTTGGATAACGGTGCGAGAAGCCTTTCAAGTCCTTGAGCTAATGTTAAAGGTTTGGTAGTTAATGTTAAGATCGAGGCAAGTAAAATCAGTAAACCAATTCGCATCACAAACCGCATTCCATTTTGCAAACCCTCTACGGTCACACTTATAAAGGAATAAGACCAAATAATTGTACCTTCCGTTGTCAGCGTATGAAAGAAAAAAGTGAAAGCTAATATAAATAAAACAGGTTTTAAACTTTTCAAAACGATGCGAAGCGGGATGTTTGATAAACGTAGAACACCTATAACAAACAGGGTAGCTACCACATAGCTGACAAACGTTTTCAGCATCATGAAACTAAGCATAATAATGAATACACTAAGTATCTTTGTTCGAGGATCCAACTGATGAAGAATCGATTCTCGTTCCCTATATTCGCCTAGTAATAAGCTATTCGCCATTCGTAAAACCCCTTGCATGCCAAATAGGCAATATTTGATCAAAAACATCCCGTTCCTTACAGCTTTTCACTTCGATCGTTTGTCCGTACAATTGTTCCATGAACTGCAGGAACTCTAAATGCTCTGGTAATGATAAACCCGCTTGTCTTAATAATTCTGGCTTTTTCAAAAATAGAGTGTTCGCCTCTTCATGACCTATGAGTAATCCTGCCTTAAATACCATGACTTCATCCGAATATTCGGCAACATCATCGATATGATGGGAAACAAAAATAATCGTGCGGTTATTTTTTTGCTGCCATTCTTTCAGCATCTTGAGTAGAGCAACTCGGCTTAAAGGGTCAAGTCCTGCTGTTGGTTCATCTAAAATAAGCAGTTTTGGGTTCATAAGCAATACAGAAGCAATGGCAAGCCGTCGTTTTTGTCCTCCACTTAATTGAAAAGGTGCATAGGTCAATAAGTCTTTAGAAAGCCCAACCTGTGGAAGTATATTTTCTATAGCCTCGTCAATCTGCTCCGCCGAATAGCCCTGTATCTTTGGTGCAAAAGCAAGCTCTTTATAAACTGTCGTTTCAAAAATTTGATGTTCCGGGTACTGAAAAACAAAACCGATTTCAGGTATGACTTTCATCCTTCCTTTGGAATCGGTCGGAACCGTCTTTTTATCAATCCGATATTGTCCATGAATCGTAGGAATGAGCCCCTTTAATACTTTGACAAAGGTAGATTTACCGGCCCCTGTCGGTCCGATGACGGAGATCCATTTTCCTCCATGCAAAGTGCAGCTGATCTGTCTTAGAGCCAACCGTCCGTCATAGTCCACAGCTACATCTATTAGTTCGCATTCCATTCCGAACGGATCATCTCCTTCCAATCTGCTGTAAGTGGTGTATTTAAATGAAGATTTTGATGTAGTCGGACAGAAAAAGGCTTATCCAACTGATAATCGGTTACATTAACAGTTTCAAAAAAAGTCGCAGGTTCCCCATCAAATTTAATTCGGCCTTCATGTAAAAGCAGCAACCGCTTGGCAAATAGTACCTCATCCATATGATGGGTGATATGAATAATCGTCATGCCCTGACGGTGCAGCTCCTTCATGATCTTCATCACTTGCTCTCTTCCCTCCGGATCAAGCATGGATGTTGCTTCGTCAAAAATGATAATTTGTGGACGCATCGCTAATATAGCTGCAATGGCAACGCGCTGTTTTTGTCCTCCAGACAGGAGGTGCGGCATCGCCTCTTTATAGTCCTCCATATGAACCATATGTAAAGCTTCCTCCACACGCTGATCCATTTCTTCTCTAGGCACCCGAATATTCTGAAGTCCAAACAGGATCTCATCCAGCACCGTTGTGGTGATAAACTGATCTTCCGGGTTTTGAAAGACAATCCCGATTTGCTCATGAATACTTACAAGATCCTCCGGATTTGAAGTCTCCAGATTGCCGAATGTCACATGTCCCTGCTTCGGCAAGAGCAGTCCATCCATGAGCTTAGCTACCGTAGATTTTCCACAGCCATTGGCTCCAACCATCGCGACGAATTCACCAGGCTCAATTGTAAAGCTCAAATCATCCAAGATCGGATGTTCTTGTTGATAATAAAAATGTACATGATCAAAGATAAGCATCTATTTCGTTCCCTTCTGCCGATACCAAGCTGCGAAAAATCTGTCTATTCCTTCTTCAGAAAAGACAGGCGCAGGTTTTTGCCATCGAGTCACCGTTGAACCATTTACTCCAAATATCTCACCAGTTATATCCTGATCAGGCTGTGCCAGCAATGCGGCTACGAATTTCGCGACATCATCCGGTTCACCGATTTTCCAGAAATCAGGAAATGAATCTTTGCGCCTAGCGCACTTTTCTTTTATATGCTCAATTACAGGTCTAGTCATATCCGTTAATGCGGCAGGCGAAATACCATTTACACGAATCTGATAGCGCGCAAGCTCTGCAGCTAAAGTCCACACCATGCCGAGCATTCCGGCTTTTGCTGCACTATAATTCAACTGTCCTACAGAACCAGATAACCCGGCAGTCGATGTCATGAACAGAATATCGCCTCCATATGGAGTCATATAAGGCAATACTCGCTGAGTGCAATAGAAAGCACCATGTAAATGAACATCGATAACCGAGTTCCACTCATGATCCGTCATGCGTATACACTTTTGGTCATGTAAGTTACCAGCAGAGTGAATCAATACATCTATCCTGCCATACTTTTCTGCAACATGGTCTACCATCGCAGTAACTGCTAATGGGTCAGCGACGTTAGCACAGTATCCAGTAGCCACGCCTCCTGAGCTCTGAACTTCTCTTACCACTTCATCTATGAGACTTTGCTTGGTACCATTGATAACGACTTGATAACCGCTTAATCCAAGCTGAAGAGCAACACTTCTTCCAATGCCCCTGCTCGATCCAGTAATTAAAGCTGTTTTACCCATTAGAACCTCTCTTCCACTGAAAAAGTGCCCTTCGCAATGACTTCGCCAGTTTCTGCTGTAACAGTTATGTCAATTTGATCTACGCAAACTTCAAAATGAAAACTTGCTACCGCATCTGTTAATAGTGGATTGATAAATTTCATGTTGCAGGTTTTGATCCATTGAGCTGGATGTTCCGCTAAATACAAGGACTGTGCAATACCCATGATGTACATTCCGTGTACAATAGGTCGTTTATACCCAGCCCTGGCTGCAGCTTCCGCATTCAAATGAATGGCAGCCGTATCTTTAGAAGAAGCAGCATACTGCTGAACAAGAGCAGTTGTGATTTGCTTTTTCATATTCCATCACCTACGGAGATTAATACCGTTTCTGCTGTAACGATAAGTTTGTTCTTACTGGTACACACGAGGCTATGAGTATACAAGGTCAAATTCCCATGCCGTCCTGCTTTTTTTTCTACTTTTTGTAACGATAATTCACAATCCAGAGTCATACCCGCCGTAATTGGAGCCTCGTAGCTAAATTGCTGTGATCCATGAATTAGAGGTTCGTTCATAGGAAGCCATGGAATATCAAATTCACTCCAAAAAATAATCGGCATTGTGGCTGGGGCAATCAACTCACCACTTGATGTTGGCACGGGGAATTCGATGCTCTTCGCATACTGAGTTATCGACTTCGCAGATACATAAATCCGCTTCTGAAGCATATTCATTCCACCGCCTCCACTAAGGTCGCAAGACCAATTCCTCCGCCAATACCAAGTGTAGCAAGCCCGCGTTTGTAAGGTTCTCGCAGCATTTCAGCACATAATCGCGTCATTAAAATAGCGCCGGATGCACCGTAAGGATGACCGATCGCCAGCGCACCACCACCACGATTGACCTTATCCTCTGGAATCTGAAGCTCTTTTAATGAGGCCAATACTTGTGAAGCAAAAGCTTCATTGAATTCAACGAGATCTATATCCTCCACTGTCAGCTGCTGACGGCTTAACAATTTTTGGACAGCAGGAACCGGCCCGATCCCTAAGTAATGTGGATCTACCCCTGCCGCCTGCGCATCCACAAAACGTAAGATAGGCTGTAATTTGAGCTCAGTACATTTATCACGGGACATGATAAGAACCAGTGCAGCACCATCATTGATTGGACATGCGTTACCAGCAGTAACCGTACCTTGATCCCGAAAGATAGGCGGTAATTTCTGCAATTTCGCAAAACTCGTATTGGCTCTTGGACATTCGTCCGTATCCATCCATGCTCCATTCGACTGAATAGGAACAATCTCCTCATCAAATCTTCCCCATTGCTGTGAATGTATTGCTTTTTGATGGCTCTTCAAAGCATACTCATCTTGTTCTTCTCTCGATATCTCATACTTTTCAGCTACATTCTCCGCAGCAACGCCCATATCTGGGTCGCCGTATGCACTTGGAGTGAAAGAGGCCCGCGTATATAGCTGCGGTACGCCCATTAAGGTTTGCGGCTTGGTCATTTTCCATGGAGCACGGCTTGTACTTTCGACCCCGCCTGCTAAATACACTTCACCCGCACCACTCTGAACTAGCCTCGCTGCAATATTAATCGCCTCTAAACCGGAACCGCACTGCCGATCAATGGTGACTCCAGGTACCGTGACAGGAAGCCCCGCTTCGAGTGCAGCTACTCGTGCAATATTACCTCCTGGTCCTACCACATTGCCAATAATAACGTCATCAATGTGGTCCCCCTGCAAGTTTGTCGCAGATACGATATGCTCAATAAGCGGTGCTAATAAGGACTCCGGTTCCAGCTCACTAAAAATCCCGCCCATTTTACCGATCGGTGTACGTTTTGCCATGACAACGACAGCCTCTCTCATATCATCACTTCTTTCATGTATTCTTTCATCGCATGGCGAGCGACCTTTCCGCTGCTAGTATAGATGAATTGATCCACTGTAATGAGTTGTTTCGGGGCTTTGTAACTGGCTAAGTACCTGCGGCAATGATTTTTTATTTCTTCTATGGATAGGTTTTCTTCTCCACTCCATTGTACAAGTGCTGTCACTTGTTCTCCCCAATAGTCATCCGGCAGCCCAAGTACCATTACTTCTTTGATCGCCGGAATAAGCTTCATAACGGACTCGACTTCCTCAGCAAAAACATTCAGGCCTCCCGATACGATCATATTTTTAGCACGACCGGCCAAATGCAAATATCCATCCTCATCCTTCGATACATAGTCTCCAAGCATAAGCCATCCTTCACGGAAGATATTTGCCGTTTCGTTAGGTAATCCGTAATACCCTGAAAACATCATGTCACTTCGAATATATAGCTGTCCGATCTGTCCCTCAGGTACCTCTTTAAAATGTTCATCGCGAATCGAGATTTCTACGCCTTGAAATGATTTCCCAACCGAATTCGGTTTATTTTCTGCATATACATCAATATAACTGATATAGCTCGCTTCAGAAGAACCATAAAATTCGTAAAGCTTTGCTCCACCAAAGATCTCCTTGGCCCTTTGCTTGGATGCTTCGGACCATTTTCCTCCCGAACTGATCAGGGCTTGCATATGTGCCCTGCCTGGAGTAGCTTCCTTCATCATCGATTCAATCATCGTAGGAACAACAAATAAAATCATGTCAGGATTACGTTCGCATAGTTCCAGTACCTTCTTAGGAACAAAATGTTCTACGATATGAAATGTCGCCCCACTTACGAGACTCTGTAATAAAGCAAATAACGACAAAGAGTGAACGAAGGGACCTGGTGCCATAATATGTTCCATGTTGTGAAACTTGAAGGCTTCATTTGTTGCTTCAAAGCTTTTCATCCAAGACAAATGAGTACGCATATACCCCTTGGGCACTCCTGTTGTACCTGATGTGAAACCGATAAATAATAATTCGTTCGTTTCATCCACTTCGGCTGTTGGCTCGAAAGATTCGATCCAATCGTAATACGAGCCCTCTTCTTCGGAAGCAATGGTGAATAGCTGAATCTCGTTATCCCACCTAATCAGTTTGTTCGCATATGCATTCTCCGTAAAAATTATACGAGGATCACATCGCTGTAAAATGGCATTAACCTCTGCCTGACTCCATTTTGGATCTAGAGGTATAGGCACGCAGCCTGCAAAGATGGCTGCAAGAAAAACTTCCACAAACTGGGTGCGATTCGTAGATAAAATGGCAATCTTATCATGATAGAGACCCTTCTGTTTGAAACCATGGGCGACTTTTTTGATCCTGGTTACTAATTCAGAGTAAGAAAGACTAGATCCATTATGAGATAAAGCAATTTTATCTGGCTGAACCGCTGCATGTCGCAATATCGGCTTTACTATATTCAATTTCATCACACCTATTTATGACTTAAATTTCCGTATTTAAGGATCGATGGACTTTATCTTCAATGGGACTGATGGTTTTTAATTGAACTGCAACGATCGCTGCAATGAGTGCTTTGATACAATCTCCTGGTATGAATGCCAGAGCTCCTATAAGGCCAGCCCAAATTGATGTATTCGTTACGAGCGCCATAACGGGTGCACCAATTAAACTAACAAGCAAGACACCAAAAACAAAATTAATCATAAATAATTTCCATGTTTTTAGCTTGCCCCATACCTTTTCCGTCATAAACCCTATACAGAATGCGGCAATGGGCCAGCTTAGTATGTATCCTGCACCCGGTCCAATTATAGCAGATAGACCTCCGCGGCCGCCGGATAATAATGGTAAACCTAATGAAACTAACACGATAAATAAAATTAAACTAAGTCCAGCCGTTTTCCTTCCTAAAAAACATCCTGCCAGCATGACACCAAGAGTTTGAGCAGTGATTGGAACAGGAATAAATCCTAAAGGAATGGGTGGAATCAAACCTAATACTCCTATGAACGCTGCAAATAATGCGGCAAATACCATTTCTTTTGTCTTCAAGTGAATACCTCCAATAAGTAAAGTAAAACGATGATTCTATTAGCGTCGACATCTAATGATAGAATTATATCCTCAGATTTTATTATTGTAAACTTAAAATTATAATTACAGGTTTACAATAGAAAAAAACCACAATCTTTTGTGGTTTCGATAAAGGTATCTATTTTACTATTTACATTGAAGTTATGCCAGCAGATATTACAAATAACATGAGCAGTAACATGCCTAAGACCATTTGAACGATGGAACAGAGCACAACAATTTTCGAAGACATATTAACACCTGCGATCCCAGACATAATCCCCAATATTCCGGCGCTGCCCCAATATAGATCTGCCCATGGATCTGTCAACTTATATAATTGATCTGTTAAAAAAACAAGTAGAAAACTGATTTGGTAAAGAAATACGATGATCACAAGGATGGAATATATGTACTTTGTTCGTAATGTGAAACCTGCAAATGTAGGAGCTAACTTTTTTCTAACCAATCGTACAAACGGAAATGCAAGAATAAGTACGATGAACATGAATAATATAACCAATGAACTAAACGCCACATCAACACCCCCTCATCATCACTTTAATTTAACTGACAAATACCAGAAAACATACGCTTTGAATCATCACGGTCCTCAGAATTTCATTATACTCCCCTCCCTCTCTTCTCGAGTGAATCTCCATTCCACATGTGATAGCAGCATCATTAATAAATTTCCTCCCCTCGATAACCTTGCGGGTTGTCCTTAGTGACACCAAAATTGTGCCCTAGTATCTCTTGCTAGTGTCTCTTTCATTCATTTCAGTTAATAAACGTTTATATTGTGTTCATAGTTACATAAGTATTTTACTACATATAAAAATAAAAAAGACTGCAGATCAACTAGTTAAGCTAGTTGATCTGCAGTTTGCCTAATCAAATTCGATTAGGCCAGTTGGTAGGCAGCTAACTCACTCTAGTTAGTCTGCCATTTTTACACACCATATTTAGCTGGTGTAGACTTCCTCCAGTTCTTCGCGGGAAGGCGGTTCACCTTTTAATTGTTTAAGTACTTTCTTCAGCATCACAGATGCTTTGACTTTTATATCAAGTGCTGCGGAGATTTCAATCTCATATCTGCGTTCCTTAATTGCTTGCTTCAGTTCTTCCACCGTATGAATGGGTTCATTGAAACGATTCACAACGCTTCCATATTGCAGACACTGATGAGTATCGCTCCCTGCGACAATGGGAAGACCAAGCT
The DNA here is from genome assembly GCF_965111595.1 of Paenibacillus sp. Marseille-Q7038. NCBI lineage: Bacteria > Bacillati > Bacillota > Bacilli > Caryophanales > Paenibacillaceae > Paenibacillus > Paenibacillus sp. Marseille-Q7038. The sequence goes on from NZ_CBCOOM010000001.1 coordinate 1,928,197, forward strand.
CCTCAGCAAACGGTTCTAATTTCTGCCGATTCACTTCTACTCCTTGTTTATATAAATCTTTTGCATTGAGATCCAGTGCATCTAATTGAATGAGCAGTTCTCTATTTAATTGATGCAGCGGAGTTGAATCCCGGAAGGGATGTCCTCCAATTTTTAATAGATGGTACGTATCAGCAAGCTTTAACAGCTGCGCAAATGGAATGAAGTTTTCTTTCGAGGTATAAGGTTCAAGCTCTGCTCGAATGGCCAAGATTTCTTCCTTTTTACCTATCAGCAGAATATGTCCTGTTTCTCTTATATCGACTTCGATTCCTGGGAATACCCGAACCCCATGGGCTTCATAGTAGTGACCATTATAAGGGAAGGCGGAATCAAGTCCTTCATATATCGCTTCATAGTTTTTTGTATTAAAATGTTCGGTTAATGCTACCGCATCTAAACCGTTCAATTTTGCTTCTTGCATCATTTCGTGAAAATAATCTAGTGAGAAATCGGATTGTTTGGATAGTTTTCCGTGGGTGTGTAAATCGATTAACATGTAACTTCATCTCCTCTATGTGTGTTGATATCAATTAATACAAAATGGATGGGAATTTCAGACCGAACCAGAACAACCAGTTGATATAAAGAATAGAAAATGCAATAAAATACAAATCTAGCATGCCAAGTTTAAGGTAGGATAATCTCATCTTTTTCACCTCACGGTTATTAAGCCCATAGGTGAACCCTCGTGTTTCAAGTGCTTCAACCGTGGTTCTGGAACGTTTAGCCGTATTTAACATCAGCGGATAGAAACAAAGCACCGTCAGGCGCAGATAATAAATGATGACCCGAATGTAGAGAAAACCAGGCCGATCAGGAGACCTTCCTCTTAGACGGAAAGACAACAGAATTTGATGAAATTCTTCTAATAGAGTAGGTAGAATGCGGTACCCGTATGACAAACTAAATGAGAATGTATCCGGTACACCGAGAGCGGACAGGCCATCACTTAATTTTTCCGGGTCCATACTTGAAAATACAGCGATACTGGCAAGTGAAATCACCGATAACTTCAGCGTTAACGTAAGAAGAGGTAAGAGAGAAGTTAGATCGCCTCCAAACAGCATCGAGAATAAGAACATCCACCCTACTTGACCGGCCAGTCCTAAACATAATATGAAAATAAGGATGGAACTAACGCGGGATAACACCGTCATACCTACCATAAGTACGAACATGCCGATTAGAATCGTCCGGTTATGAATAAACCAGGGAACGATGGCAAAAAACAAATACCAAGATAAAAGCGTACGCGGATCAAGCCGCCCGATAAATGTGGTGGAATTACCATAAGCCGTACCGAGCAATTCCAGCTTGATTCGTTCTACAGAGATGCGGTCAAGTGTCTTTTTGACGATTTCCACGGGGTATCCTCTCCTTCCGGTTGAGATTGTTCTCTAGGTGTGTAAAACGAAATGAATTCATCCAGCGAGTAACAAATCTTCGGCAATCCGAGACACCGGCTAAGTTCCATGAGCTGCGTAGGAAGCAGACCCGCTCGTTCAAGAAGTCTCTCATCTTCAAAGATCTGTTCCTTCGTACCGTCCGCAATGACAACCCCTTGATTCATCACAATAATCCGGCTTGCCCACTCCGCCACAAGCTGCATATCGTGAGTTGCGATAGCGACCGTCTCCACATGTGATTTCAAAGTAGAGAGTACACTGAGCATCTCTTGCTTTGTTGCAATATCCAAATTTGCTGTTGGTTCATCAAGGAGCATAATGGATGGCTGTATAGCGGCTCCAATCGCTAAGGCTACACGCCGCTGCTGCCCCCCGCTGAGCAGTCTTGCGTCACGGTCCTTAAGTCCAGTAAGGCGGAAGCTTTCGAGTACGCTCTGAATACGTTCTTCCGCATCCGGCAAACGGTGGGCATGAACATAATAACCGACTTCTTTTTCAACAGAGTCCTCAATAAACATCTCTTCCGGGTTCTGATATACATAGGATACATGTCCTGCCATTCGCTCGGGGCTCATCCCTTTTAGCGAAAATCCATTCACATTCAAGTATCCGCCCGTAGGTTTTACGATTCCTGCGATCAGTTTAAGTAAGGATGATTTCCCTGCACCGTTATTGCCGATAATCGCCACGGCTTCACCAGAGTGCAAAGTTACATTCACTCCATCCAGTACAGGGTGCATCTTCTTATGAATGGTTCGATATGATAAACGAACATCTTCTGCCACAACTACTTTTTTTTGAATACTGGGCTCTGTGACCACTGGTGGTTTTTCTATGTTTCCATGAGTCAAGGTTACTTGGCGCGATTGAAACCACTTTTCTCCTTCTGTTATATGAACCGGAAGTAAAGTCCCGCCTTGTGGTAATGATTCGCGATTCTTCAAATCCAGCCATGCTGCTTGGGTCACTTGCGGCGGATAGATCCCAAGCCCAAGTAACGTTTCTACCGAGGATAGAGCTTCCCGAGTTGGACGCTTCCATGCGACCTTTCCTTGATCCATGAGAACAACTTCCTTACAATAGTCAGCGATAAATTCGGCATGATGTTCGATGACAACAATGGTTTTTCCGTAATCTTCGTTTAAGCGTTTTAAAATATCATAGATATGCCTCGCATGCTGCGGATCAAGCTGTGATATCGGCTCATCAATCACTAAAATGTCCGGATCCATAGCAAGCGCTCCCGCAAGTGCGAGCAAATGTTTTTGTCCGCCGCTGAGTGACCAAATGAATTCATCTTTTACATTAGACAGCCCCATCATCATCAGTGCTTTTTGACCACGAGCTTGATAGTCAGCATAACCGTAGTTGAGCGGGGTAAAAACGACATCATCAAGTACGGTCGGACGAACTAGTTGATTCTCGAAATCTTGGTATACATATCCTACCTTTCTCGATAGTTCCGCAACACTGCTGGTCTCAGACGATTGCCCGCATATGACGGACTCTCCTACGTAATCTCCCGTATAATAATGAGGAATCAGACCATTAAATAGTTTACAAAGCGTGGACTTCCCTGAACCGTTACTTCCAATAATCGCTGTGAAATCTCCAGGGTACATTGTTAACGATACATCACTCAATACAGGCAGCTCAGACCCGGGATATGTAAAAGAAACATGTGATAATTCAATTAAAGGCTCACGCATTTTTCGTATCCGTCCTGTTTGCAGATTTTGAAGCCTTACTGCGAAGGATAGAAATCGTGACGATAGCGATGACAGCAGCTGCTGCAATACTAACCCAGATCAGCGTATTTTCCGAAGATTCAGCAAAAGGAAGCTCCCACTCCCCAAAACTCCATTCCGTTTCGGACATAACTTCAGCACCCACGGCAAGGAGCGCAAGTACTACGCCCATAATGATAAATTTAGGAGAAAGCCAATTAGACATCTCATACTTTGTATCTTTGTGGCGCGGTCTCATTCCAAGAAGCGGTTCGATTTTGCCATATAGACGTGGAACTAGATACAGTGTCGGCAGCAGTGCAAACAAAATACCAGAGAATAAAACATCGTTAAGAAATCCAACACCTTCAATGATTACAATACTTTCAGCTAGCCCTTGAACCGCTTCAAGTTCCTCTACCCCAACCCATACTTTAACCACATCGACGATAGAACTCAGCAATTGATGGATAGCGACGCCTGTCATTGCAGCGATCCCAACCTGCCGTTTATTCGTCGGATCAGACACCATTCGGCCAGCTGTATACATCGCAAGGGAGAAGGTAATGAATTTTTCTACTTCGCCAATTCCTCCGAATTGACCCAGCATGAGCTCACCGAAGATGATTTCTCCAACAGACGCACCTACCGCCGCATAAAGAGGATGAAACAGCATACAAAGGGTGAGTGGAATAAATGCAAAATACTCAACAGACAATTCAATCGGTCCCAGCTGGATGCTGGGTATGAGCTCGGTGAACATGTTAGACAAGCCATACAAGGACATCGAAAGTACAAAAATCATCATTTTTTGAGATTGTGTCAGTGTATAGCGTGTAGACAACGTACTCATTAATAAAATCCTCCCTTAACATCTCATAATATAATCTCATTATAGGAAGGAGGCATTAACGCAACTTGGTAGTTTTATCAATGCTGTGTTAACTTTTTTTCATTATTTTTAATGATGTAAAAATATTTACATGACATTTCACCTGTAAGGTAGAGAAATAGAATATTTTGCGGGGTGAAATGAACATGTATGAGAATTGGAATAAGAAAACATTTTCAAGAAATCAAAGATTGCTTGCAGAATTTATTCAGCGTAATGAACAGCGTGTGCTCTATTTGACTGAACAAGAAATAGCAGATGAACTTGGAATAAGTATCGCTTCGGTGTCGCGGTTTTGGAAAGCAGTTGGATTTCTAAATGCCAAACAATTCAAAGCAAGACTTCGATTTCGACTGGAAACATCACCCGCGATGAAACTTCAAGAAACGATGAATCTAGTGAAGGAACTTTCCCTGCCGGAGACGCTGTTAAATAGCAGCTTGCACCATTTAAAAGAGACAAGTAAGAGACTTTCTCCTCAGCTGTTAAAGGACGCATCTGACATGATTCAGCAAGCAAGACAAGTGTATGTATATAGCCCGGGGCCTTGTATTTCGCTGGCACAATTGTTTGCTTTTCGGTTACGTCGTTTTGGAATAGGCATTCAAATAATGGCGCCAAGCGGTCACGAATTGTTAGAGACCCTTATGCATGCAAGTGAGAAGGATGTCATTCTCGTATTTGGATTTGTTCACCTTCTGCCCGAAATTGAAGTCATTATGGATCATGCGCAAGAGGCTCGTTACCGTATCATCCTAATTACAGATCGTTTCATCTATCCTAGGTCAGATCATGCCGATCTTGTCCTTTATGCAGGGCGAGGCGAAGTTTGGGAATTTCATTCGATGATCGCTCCTATGTATGTAATTGAAAATTTGATTTTACATATTGGGATGAGCCTGCCGGAACATCATGTAGATAAACTAACTCATCTTCAGCAAATGAGAGTTACTTATGCTTCTAAACTTCCTCGGCAATAACACACAAAAAAGGACCATTCCGATAAAGGAATCATCCTTTTCATGTGGTCCTTACTCAATTATTCCAGTACGAATTGTATCAATTTGTGCTTTCCCATGAATCTTTGTATTTGGAAAAATATCTTCCCACTGCTCGTCGACAAACTTGCCGTCCTTCGCATGACTTCGGTAAAGCTCACCAAAACCAATAATATCGGAATTTACTTTCCGAATCTTATCGAGAAACGATTGCAGATCTTTAGTTACTTCTATGTCTAATTGTTTCTCCAAAGCAATAATGGCTTTATTCTGTTTAAAATCATACACTTGAGATATTTCCTCAATGTTAATATCCATATCTATAGAGGCCTCAAATGTTCTCGATTCCTCGTCTATTAATTTGACTTTTCCTTTATTTTTAATAATACTAAACACTACTTTTACTTCGTCTGTATTTTCATCATTGAATTCTGTCAGGAAATACTGATCCATTCCGCTTTTTTTCATATCTTTTTTCTTAATGATAGCTTCATAAAGAAAGGGTGTTCTTTTCCCTTTTAGTGCTTTTAGAAAAAAACCTTCTTTTGGGGATGCTTCTCCTACGATGTCCCCGCCATGTAACAAAGAGAGCGAGTTGATTACAATTTCCTCCCCTTCTCTTTTTAATGTTGGGATTGCGAGATCTAATGTATTCGTGTCCCTGAAATATGTGAAATCGTGAAGCGTTAACTCAGGTACCCAGTTAAATTTCGTATTATGATCAAGCAAACTGTTAAGTGACATCCCGACATTCTTATATTTCTCATACGGGTGTGTTAACAAATCTTCTGTAGAACCGTCTACGATCGCAATCTTAATCATATCTCCAAAAAACGGATCCCGACTTAAAACATATACCTCATTCAACATTTTTAGATCAAAGATCGCTTTATTTAATAAAACGACCCTTGTTTGGCCTGTTGCAATTTCATTCGGCAGCTTCTCATTGAGTTTCCTCCGCGCAGATTTACTTGTCTCCGCTTCTACCGTGACTATATGACTGGTATCTTCCGCATGCTCCTCCGACTCTAATAGAGTCGCCGTTACTTGAAAAGAATGATTTTCTTTTGCGTCATAGCCAATAGCAAGGGTAAGGGATTGCTGCTCTAGTATATTTGCTTTAGGACAGCCGCTAAGAAGAAACATAACGAGTAGGAATAACAGGATCCGCAGGTGCTTCATTATGTATGTTCTCCTCCTTTTCGCTGTTTCTTTTTACGCCATGCAAATACAATAAACACGATGCAACAAAGCAATGCTGGGTAAATAAAAGAAAAAAAGATGCTGCTTACTTCAAGTCGAATCATAAAATTTTTCACTTCAAGACGCTTATGGAATACAAACGACATCAATAGAATGATAAAAAACACGGCGATTAAAACGGGTTTTGGGTTTAACTTCCACATTCTCTTACAACCTCTTGTAATCAGCCATGTATTTAACAGGATTCCAGAAAGAATGACTAACATCCATGCGGAGATAACGATAAACTCCAGCCGTTCCAGGTAAGGATACTCGACAATTTTGAGCATATTCAGAGACGGCCAGAGAGATCGTAATAATTGATCTGGAGCAAAGTACCCGATCGATATAACCATAATAAAAAGGTATAGAACGTTACTGAATAAAACTGCGAGTTGTGAATGTAACATAACTCGGTTCTTATTCAGTATAAACGGATAAACCACCGTAATAATCTCAAATCCTGCCAGACTAAATCCCATTCTCACTGCGCCGTTCATTATGTCCCAAGCGCTTGAATCAAACACAGGAAGCAGCTGTGTCCATATTGCATGCTGTATCGAAGAATGAAACAGGATGAGAGTCAGCACCGTAGCTATAAAACTAAACAAACATATGCCAGCAATGACTCTTATTCCTCCCATCGCTGCATAAAATGCTAAACAGCTGATTAAGATGATCAGCACCCAAGTTGGTATATCAGGAAATATCCAAGCCTGAACTACAGAAGCATAGTTTCTCATCACCGCAAAGGTAACGAGAAAGTAGTACACGATATAAACCAAATTAAATACCATACCAATCCATTTGCCATACAGGTCGTAATGAATGCCAAATAGATCAGCCGTTTTATATTTCTGCAAGGTACGGACGATAAGCCACATGATCAAATGGGTAACAACCCCAGCAATAATAACGGAGATCCATGCATCTCGCATGGAAGCTTCATATACTATTCTCTGGAAAGTAAATATCCCTACCCCCACCTGGGTATTGGTTATGATAAAGAAGAGAAGGTATGCATGGAGCATCATATTTTTAGGTGGAAAGACATTAATCTTCATAGCTCTACCTCCCGATCAATCATCATTGTCAGATTTCAACTTCTTCATCCATTTGGATCTCCAAGAAGAATCGTTCCTTTTCGTTAAATCCGTTTGATATGCAAACTGTGTAGAATTTGTAATCAATGTGGCATTAAGCATCCCTTTGGTATCCGGTGGATAGAGAGGATACAGGTATGGTTTACCATAACTTGTCATTTTAAGTAAATGAATCAACAAGAAGATAGCAAAGAAAGCAATGCCTATTAACCCTAAAGCCCCGGCAGCGATCAGCATTGGGAATCGTACAAAACGAATGGTAGAACCCATCATATAGTTTGGTGTCGTAAAAGAACCAAGTGCGGCAAGGGCAACGAGCATGACGAGTGTATTGCTTGTAAATCCTGCTTGTACGGCAGCTTGACCAATAACGATACCACCTACGATACCCATGGTTTGTCCCACTTTTGTCGGCAGACGTGCCCCTGCTTCTCTTAATAATTCAATGGATGTTTCCATGAGCAAGGCTTCTAAGAGCGGCGGAAACGGAACTCTTATTCTTGTACTGATTAGCGGCTCTAACAAGGGTACAGGAATCACTTCATAGTGATATGTTAAGGCAGCTACATACATCGGTGTGAGGAAAATCGAGAAAATAAAAGCAATCGCTCTTAATAAGCGAGTGAATGTTCCGATTCCCCACGTATTGTACCGATCTTCTACCGAGTAGAAGAAATCAAAAAATGTGGTAGGACCAATAATAACTTGAGAGTTGCCTTCCATTAAGACAACAACCTTCCCCTTTAATAAGGCGCGCGAAGTAAGGTCTGGTCGTTCGGTTAATGACATTTCTGGAAAAAGTGAATATTTATTATCCGTTAAAAGCTTCAGTAATAACGGACTTCCAAAAAAACCTTCTACTTTCCGCCTTTCGATCCGCTTTCGGATCGTCTCAATAAACGGAAGGACATCGGGTGATTGGATATAAAGCATCGTTGCTACCGTGTTGGTTTCTGTATTTAACTGAATTTCTTCTTGAATTAACTTCGGACTTGTAATGTAGGAACGAAGTAGTGCAATATTTTTCCCCATGGACTCGGTAAATGCCATCATTGGTCCATAAATGGTGGTTTCATTCTCAGCGTTGGCCGGTGAACGAGCAGGAATATTAGCTACACTCACAAGAATCCCTTCTCTGCTCCCTTCCATGAAAACAAGAGCATAACCGCTTAGCAGATTCTTGATTGCATCTGACATTTGCTCAAACTTTTTACAATCGCCGATGGCAATCTGATCTGAAACAGAATCAATGTCCTCATAATGAGTTTTCTCTATAATTTTTCCAATGACATTCTGATTGATCTGCTCACAGTCCACCATACCAGACATAAAACAAATAGCGATTTTGTCACCGACTGGCTTAGTAATCAGTCCTTCACTTTCGTTTAATAACGTCTTCAGTTGTTTTTCGATCTGTTTGCTATAATCTGACATAATGGCTTTATCCTTTTCCCTCATCGTTTTACACCACAGCTAATATTCTCCACTATGGAGCATACATAATATGTCCGTATCATCTTCGATTCATTCATAAATCATGACATTGCATTGAGATGAGCTCCATGTAAACGCAAAAAAACCGCGGAGTTTTCCGCAGTCTCTTAAAATCCCAATTGATATAACCAAGCTATGATTTGTTCTTCCCGGTTTTTCAAATTACCATTCACTTTATTATATTTCCCCAGGTGCAGCTGTGCAGTTATCTTTCCATCCAGCATATAAAGTATTCGTTCCGCGTTAGCCGCAACTTTTGAATCATGTGTTGCGAGCAGTATAGTCGTTCCTTCGTGATTTATCTCATTCAAAATCTCCATGATTTCGCCCGCAGACTTAGAGTTCAGTGCACCTGTCGGCTCATCACCGATCACCATCAGTGGTTCATTGATAAGTGCGCGGCAAATCGCAGCCCTCTGTAATTGCCCCCCTGATACCTGTGTGATATCACGATCTGCAAGAGATAAGATACCTGTTCTACTCATTAACTTATCAGCTCTTTTATTAATCGTATTACGGCTGAGTTTCTTTGCGCGATATGCAGACAAAATAATATTGTCACGAATATTCAAGTTTTTTAGCAGGTGCATCTGCTGAAAAATAAATCCCATCTTCGTAAGCCTTACTTCTGCCAATTCCTCCTCAGACCGATCAGCAATTTCTTGCCCTTCAAAGATAACACTTCCCGAACTTATTTTATCCATACCGCTGATCGAATAAAGCAAGGTTGATTTACCAGAACCGGAAGGACCCATGATTGCAACAAACTCACCAGACCAAATCTGCAAGTGAATATCTTGTAACACGGATTTCCGAAAACCTTGGCTATTTACATAAGTTTTGTTTAGCTTCTTTGCTTCTAATATAAGCATACCGTCCCCCCTTTTCACTTGGCAATTTGTTCAGCAATACTGTGTTTGTTCTTTGCGCGAGTGTTCAATAAACTTGTCATTGATATCATAGCTAAGAAAAAAAGCGGATAAAGAACATAGGTGAGGAATGGATTAAATTCTAAATTAATTTTTGGAGCCCCCATAAATGAACCTGCTGCATGAACAAGCCCCTGCCCAATAGTAACCGTACCTAATGTTCCAATAATAATCCCCATTCCTCCTAGCAAAAGCATTCTTATTAAAAACTGAATTTGGATATCCCGGATTGTAAAACCGAGACTTCTCAGCATCGCGAGTTGAGGAGCTTCCTTTGCTAACAGCATTTTTAAAAATAAAGACGTAATGAGAACCGTAATAGACAAAGAAATAACAATTGCAAAAATAGTGACAACCTGGAGTTGTCTAATTGTATTGCCTAAGGTTTGTGCGAGGTAGCTTTTTAGGTGAGTTATTTTCGCCGGATAAAAGGCTTCTGTGAATTGGTCTACTTTCTCGTCCACGGAAACATCTGGTTTAACATCTAAGGCGATGACATGCCATATGACGAATCATAAGGTATTTGTGCTTTCGCGGTTCGCCCCCCATTCGTTATATCTTGATAAATTCCACTAACCCTCATTTTCATTTGACCCTCGCCTATTTTTATAACAAGCGTGTCATTCACCTTTTTGTTCAAGTCCTTAGCCAGAAGAGCAGAAAGCACAAGTTCATGAGTCCCTTTTGGAGCTGATCCGCTCATATAAGACAAAGGAAAAATCGTAAAGTCACCTGTTTCCACGTTTACACTCTCCCAAATCCCTTCATCTTTCTGTATCTTATAGCGGGAGGTGATTAGTGGAGAGAATTTTTCTATGTCGGGATCATTATTTAACGCGGTTGTTATCTGTGAAAATGGTTGCAGAGTGTTGGCTGATTGCGGCAAGTCAATACGGATATCACTCTGCCCTACCCCTAAATAAGAAATGAAGCTAGGCATCTGAAGCGTATGCAACAAACCTAGCGGCACCATAATAATAAATACATTCAATGCATAAACGAAAAACAGTAATGTATACTGGGTGATTCGTCTGAAGATATCTTCTATTCCGAGGAAAACGTTTGCTCCTACATATTTATATCTGCTAAGCTGTACTCTTCCGATCGGATTTTTTGACTTCATAGAAATACTTGACCTCAGGGACTCTACTGCTGATATTCGATTTAATTTTTTAAGCATTGCTCTGCAAGAAACGACAACAATACAGAAAGTTAGACCGACAGCCAAAAAAGGAATGACATAAGAAATCAAGCTTCTCGTGACTGCGCCTAAATACAGGCTAATATTAGCGGTGACTAAATTCATGGTTAATAGGGACAGTAAATACCCACATAACGTTGCTAGTGCGGAGATCACAATGTATTTTGAAAGATAGATTCGTTTGATATCGAGGGTAGATAGACCTATAGCTTTCATGACGCCAATCTCTTGATAATCCTCCTCCATCGTTGCGGCAATGGTAAGTCTTAAGCAAAGTAAAGCGATAACCATTAATAGAAAACTTACAATAATAATGACAATAGCTATCATTCCATCGGTAAGTGCGTTTAACAAAGTGATTAATGAATAATCAATGGCAGGACCCTTATTTGGCATATTAGATGAGAAGTAGTTACTACTAAAATCGCTCAGTTTACTAAGATCGGTTAGTCGAAATTCAATGAGGTATTCTATATCTCCCCCATTTTCTTTAAGTTCAGCAAAATCCTCTCTACTTATGACAAAACGCTTTGAACTGACCATAGCGGAGTTCATTTGTGCATCACGAACAAAATCAACAATTGTAAACTCTCGTTTGAAACGCTCTGTTTGAATGAGGACCATATCTCCAAGATTGAGGTTCTTCTGCTGCATGTAATAAATAGGCACTGCAATCTCTCCTGGGGCCACCTGAATAACTTGATTCTCTAAATTCAATAAAAAATCGAAAGAACCGTTTTGCCTTACAAAACCGATATCCATCACACTATTAGCTTCGGGCTGTTCTGAAGATCCTATAAAAACATTTGACCCGTCCATTCTAAGCATCTCTACCGTCTGCTGTTCCTTAACGAGAGGATCGGTCTTCGCGAAATCTTCGATCCCTTTTTCATCGATGGGCCCTGTATGCATTTGTACAAAATGAGGAGCTCTGGATAGCGACAATAAATTGTTTAGCGAACTCGCTAATTCCATAAGTACATGTGAAGCAGTAGCCATGAGCAGGGCCGAGAGCATAATAAAGACAAATAAGATGGTTGTGATGATTTTATTTCTTTGAAAATCTCTCTTGACGATGTGCAGCAGCATAGATCGGTACCTTCCCCCTTCTTCTTAAATCAGCTACGTATTCTCTAGTGCTCGGATCGATTTCATATGTGGAATAATAAGAGAAAGGATCACAATGAGGAACCCGCAGATGATGAACAATAATCCTGTACCTCGTCCCTCCCCGGTCCCAATAATATTACCCAAAGCAGGAACAAGCGGTCCTCCTTCACGTAATAATGGATTAAATACAAAGTCCGCCAGAGTTCCAGCAAGTGCATACGACGCTACATAACCAAGCTGGGAAAGTATTCCGATCATGCCCCATGCTCTTCCCTGTGCTTCACTAGAGATTTTTCTGCGAATCATCACATCGGCACTTGTATTAATAAAAGGAAGCGCAGCAAAAAATATAAATCCGGACACGGATAGAAAGAAAATATTCGTTGATATTCCTAATAGGGAAAAGAAGATGCCAGCAATACCAAGACCTATGGTTAGCACAGTGATGTAGTTTCTTTTTATATTAAATATACCTATAATCAGGCTGCCGATCAGCATACCGGATGCGCTTAGAGACATAATGGTACCAAGGGTTCTGGAATTCATATAAGGCAGGAGCATCGGAGTAAATAATGTCTGGAGAAGGCCCATATAAAAAGTAACAATGGAAAGAATCATCGTAATCTGCAGAACACCTTGCGAAGCTATAAGGATATCCCAGCCATCTTTCAGATCTTTGACAAACGTTACTTTCATTCTCGTTTTTTGTATCACACGCAGATTTCTTTTTACAAAGAACACAGCAAAGAGGGTAATGAAAAAGGTAGCAATGTCGATGACGAGTATTTTGCTAACATCCATAATTGTGAGGAGTATTCCGGCAATAATGGGGGAGAGAAGATATTTAGAGGCGCCGGCGAGTTGTACAAGTCCACTAGCTTTAGCAAACTGTTCTTCCGTTAGTAGGTCCGTTATCGTAGCTTTGTAAGCAGGTTCTAGCAAGGAGACAAACATGGAGCTAAACATCACTCCAATACATATTTGCCACAGCGCCGGTTCACCCAGCAACATCGCGATAAGTATAAATAGTAGGCCAAACGCAGAAAATAAATCGCCAATAATCATCATTAGACGTCGATCAAATCGATCTGCAAATACTCCGCCAACAGGTCCAAGGATAATGATGGGGAGAAAAGCACATAACGTGACCATTGCCACACTACTGGCCGTCCCTGTCATCTGGTATACATATACACCGAGCACAAATGCTGTCATACCGCTGCCAATACTGGATATCCATTCTCCAGCCCACAGTACCATAAAATACCCAAAAGATTTATTGACCTGTGTCTGCGTCTCCAGATAGCTCCCCACCTTTCAGCATTAAAAATCTATTCAAACATTTGGGACACGTAAGAAAAACTTCCTCTCTCTGCCCCTAGTGTCGACTCCATAATATAGATAAAGGCCTGGATCTTCTGTACCATTTCTTCAGGTGTCCATTTGAATATTCCTTCATCAAACAAAAACTGGGATGAACTAAGCAGAAACTCTATTGATTCACGAGGATAAGGGGTGCTAAAGAGTTTTTGCTCGATTCCCTGCTCAATCACTTCGGTCAAAATAGGTGTTAATTGCAATATGGTTTCCGTTAGACTTTTCTGATGGATCTGTGCATTATCAGGTTCATGAAACTCTTCAATCATCTGCCTTTTGCTCGGGGTATTTGGCTTTTGTGCCATAATGATCTGGAGCAATTTTTCGTGGACAGTAAGCTCCTCATTCGTCGCAATTTTCTTGGCAGCTATAACTCCCGTCTCGATAAACCGCATCACAACCGCATCCATCACTTCTTCCTTTGATGTAAAGTAATAATAAAATGTACCTTTGGCGATACCAATAGCCTGCAACATATCATTCACGGTAGTTTTGCTGTATCCTTTGGTGAAAAACAGTTGTTCAGCTGTATCCAAGATTTCATTTCTACGGTCTTCCGGATCCTTTGTGACTCTCATCCATTCTGCCTCCTGTTCAAATAACTGACTGACGGTCGGTCTACTAATGATTATACAAAATAACCATATTATGTCAATGTTTTAATTTCTATATTAACGCAAAAAAACCGCAGAGTTTTCCGCGGTTCCATTTAAATCAATGTTTTTGATTGATTTTACTTTTTCATCATTTTACTAAGATACAAATTCAGGAGATAATTATATTTATCTGCATGTTTTTGTTCGTCCGTGATTATTTCATAAACCATATCTCGATAGTACTGATTAGGCATTCCCGCTCTGATATTCCGATAGCGCTCAACTGCGGAGAGCTCTCCGAACAGCGCTTTTTTTACTCCTTCTATATAAGAATTTGGTTTCTTGAAATCTACATCAGTTGGAGTAGTGATGGTTTGTCCTGTAAGTTCTTGATAGATTCTGCGGAACATTTGATTATGCTTACGCTCGTCATTTCGAATACTCTCAATGATTTCTTTTTCTTCCTGGGAGGGTGCTTCTGAAATTAAGTAATCGTAAAACAGCTCATCTTCACGTTCGCCGCTAACCGCTTTTTTAATTAAAGCCAGCGCTTCTTCCAGTGATTTATAAGTAGTCATTTCCTGACGCATCTGCCCGTACGGATCATAAGAATTTGGAGTAACTGAACAATATCTTACTGGATAATACGTATTGTAATACATGGGTTCCCCTCCGGTATCGTTTGGTTTTCCTCCAATATATTCGGAAGTGGGCGCTTCGGTACCATGTCCTGCGTATATCCAAGTTTAGATTGGATTCTTCAAAAGAATATCCCTGATTTCTTTCGTTTCGAATCCGAAATCACCAAATGAAATTACAACTCCTCCGAGCGTGGCATAGTAAAATACCTCTTCTGTTTCGATGACGGTACTTAAACTTAGAATCATCTCTCTTTTTATTCCGCCTTCATCTACGAAACCTCCACTAATATTGCCCCAGATTAGATGATCGCCTGATTGCAATACTTCTATATCAAGCTCTGAACTTGATACCGTAAAAGGGTATTCCTTACCAAATATCGTTAAAACACCTTCCCCTTTCGCTTTATATAATTCTCCATTTGGCGAGAATGTTGCATCTAGCTTTAATGTATCTTGTTCGCTCATTTTATTGTAAAAATCAGAACTGCCAAACATCTTTTCAGCCATTTCCTCATTCGTTGCTGTCTTGAAATCTTCAGGCACAGCGTCAATATATGTACTTTGATAATGAATGGTAACTTCCCCATCTTCATTAAACTTCTGTTCACTTGGCGTCCCTGTTATGAATATGTACATAGCAAATATAACGGCAACAAATAATAGTAGTCCGCTAATCGTACCTATCATTTTCTTTTTCTTCTTCATGCTGTTCCCCCTGTTGTTGTCTGAAAAAGTTGACCTTATATCATTTCTTAATTATATAAATCTCTTTTCTCATTTTCGCTATCATACTACCATAGAACATAGAAGATAACAAAATGAAGTATATCCCCATTAATTAATGAAAAACACCTCTCCAATGAACAAAGAGGTGTAGTAAATTTACCCGTTAATATGCCTATTTAAACTCTGGCTGGCACCTGTTCTCCCTGCCATAATAGCTGCATTTCTTCATTTTCTTCAAGCAGCTTATTTAGACTGCCTTCTGCTTCAATTCGCCCATCCTTCATTACAATAATATGGTCCGCTTTAGTAAGTGCTGCTTTACGGTGAGATACGGCAATGCAGGTTACATTCTTCTCTTTAAATAATCCATCCCATACTAGCTGCTCTGTCTCTACATCCAGTGCGCTCGATAGATCATCAAATATGAACAAATCCGCTCCCGTCATGATCATGCGTGCCGTTGCTGCTCGCTGAATTTGCCCGCCAGATAACATGACCCCTCGCGGTCCCACAAAAGTCTCGAGCCCTTGATCTAAATGGGTAATATCTTTTTCCATAACAGCAAGACGAATGGCTTTATTTAAAGACTCATCTACATTCGATCTCTTTCCTTGGACAATATTCTCTTTTAGAGTATCACTGAATAGGCGAGGAACCTGCGGTGTATATGCGGCTCGTGGAGGCATTAAGAAAGTGGCAGGATCGACTTCCTCACCATTCCAGCGGACCGTGCCCCCTTGCTTCGGAAGAAGTCCAAGCAGCGTGCGAACAAGCGTAGATTTACCAGCACCAATTCGGCCTGTGATGACAATAAACTTCCCTCGTTCAAGACGAAAATTAATATCTGAAATTCCTTTATCTGAATTCGGATAATGGTAGGTTAAACGGTTTACCTCGAGGACTCTCAGCTGTTCATTCGGCTCTCTATGAATGATAGGTAGCTCAGGAGGTTCCTCATTCAAATAGATTTTTCGTGATTCAATAATTCGATCTTCTTCACCAGGACGAAACAAAGTACGCATTCGGTCAAACGATATTTTAAGGCGCTTATGTTGAAAAACCATGTACCCGAATAGCGAAATACTGTACCCGATATTAGCCAGATATGTGGTGAATAAAGCAAAATCTCCAACCGTAAATCGGCCTGCCTGCATTTCAGAAGCGCACATAAGAAGAATGAGACCCGTACATATGCTGATTACATGTTGATTGAGTGATTTCATCCACTGCTTAAACAGATTATCTTTCAGCGCCGCCTGACGGCGATCTTCATTCAATTTGGTAAAGCGATCATGAACATGATCTTCGGCCTGACCTAACTTCAGTGCTTGCACAGCACCAAAGGATTCTGCAATAAAACTGGTAATGCGCCCAGTTGCCTCTTTGTTTTTCTGTCCATATCTGCGGGCTCGATTCCCTGACAAATTATTAAGGAAAGTAACGAGTACAAGAGGTAAGACTGCCACCAGCATGATCTTCCAGTTGATACTCGCCATAATGCTGATCGATACGACCGAAAAAACAAGTTTCCCCCAAAAATCTACCCATGACTCTACATACTCTACAGCCTCATCCACATCATCTCGAAAACGACTCATCGCTTCGCCTGGTGAAGCGGGTAAATTTCGACCAGGCCAGCGCATTATGCCTGAGAGCATATTTGTACGAAGTATCGCTTGAATATGAAAGATATAGGTGATCCATTGATAGAATGCGGTAAAGAAAGTACCTACTCTGATGAACCTTACTACCGCAATAAAGATCAGCGGAACCGCAAGCCACATATAGTCATTTGAACTTGCAGCGGTTGCCCGATCAAAGAACCACTGCATGCCAATTCCGATAGCGAGGGGTAAAGAGTGAAATACACACCATAACACTCCATTAATTAAAAATAAAAAGGGATTATACCGAAATAATCTTCCTATAAATCCAGCTACCGTCATGCTAGTTCCTCCTCAGTGCCTGTCGCCAGCAGTCTTGCATAATGCGAATTCGGACGCAGTGCAAGTTCTTCCCGTACTCCAAACTCTAAAATTTCGCCATCGCTTAGCACTAGAATTTTATCTGCCTTCTCTAATGTAGCTAGTCTGTGCGCAATAATAATGCCGGTGCACTCTTCCATTAATTGATCTACTGCGATTTGAAGCATTGTTTCTGTGGCTGCATCCAGCCGAGATGAAGGCTCATCGAGAATGACTAGACTCGGTTTCGTTAAAAAGACACGCGTTAAAGCAAACAGTTGCGCCTCACCTGCGGATAGGGAGGATCCTCCCGCCGTCAAATGTGTATCCAGCCCACTTGGCTGTGCATCAATCCATTTGCGAAGACCAAGCTGCTCGGTCGTTTTTAGTATAGAATCATCAGACACACTCGCATCAAATAAAGTTAGATTGTCACGTAGCGAGCCATCGAACAGCTGGACATCTTGTGTAACCATGCCAACTCTGCGATAGAGTGCCGGAAGCTTCAGTGAAGTAATATCTATCCCACCTACACGAATCACTCCGCTGTCTATATTGTATAAACGAAGTAAAATACGGCTGAGACTAGATTTTCCGCTGCCTGTTCGCCCGATGATGCCAAGCCTTTCTCCCGGTTTAACAGTAAAGTCAATGTTTCTGAGCACAGGTTTATCTTGGTTATAACTAAAGCTCACCTTATCAAACTCTAGACCAAGAGCTCCTTTTGGAAGCTGCTCCTGCTCCCCGTCCAAAATGCTACTTTGATGAGAGAGTAATTCTCTTGAACGAAGCATGCCAGACTTTGCTTTTTGGAATTCTTGGACCTGATCACCCAGCATCTCAATCGGGTCATTTAACATTTGAGTATATTGGTAGATTAGAAAGAGCGTACCCAGACTTATTTGACCTATTAAATAGTAATGTACGCCAAGTAGCAACACAGCGGTAACCGCTAAGGCAAACAAGATCACCGTCGTATTCCATGGGATGACTCGAATCATCCAGGCTTTTCTCCCTTTCAGGAATACGGCCCGCATTAATTGATGAAATCGGTTCATCACATAAGGCACGTTGCCGTTCGCTTGCACATCTTCAATACCGGCAATCCGTTCTTCAATGAGTCCGAATAAGGAAGCACTTGCTTCACGCTCATCCTTGGACGGAGCAACACCTAAATCACGAATGAATACCATAAACAAGATCGAAACGAGGGTAAATACCGTCATAACGATAGCAATAGGTAAATTCACGGTAAACATAAACCCAAGTATTCCGGCAAGCAGAACAAAGCTCCCAATGACCTGAACGATAAACATGGAGAAAAAGTTCGAAATACTCGTCACATCTCCATCCACACGTTCGATCATCTCACCAGGTGTTTTCATGTTGTGAAACCGCATATCAAGCCTTAAACAGTGCTTTAGTAAGTCACCCCGAAGTCGGTTGGTCGCACGCCAAGAGACATCGTTACCTAGGTAACTTACTGCTACGGTTATGACCTGATTTAGAACAGCCACGATCAGAAATAGACCTGCCAGCTGTATAAGTGTAGTCAGTACACCTCCAGCTGCTGCCGTATCAATAAATCGTTTAATGATTTGTGGACTAATCAGTTGCAATGCCGTTGAAACTAACAACATGATCAGCAGGATAGCTAATCGACCTTTTACTGGCCTTAAATACTGAAACAACCATGTCATTGATAATTTCTTTTCTTTGGTCTTTTCTTTGGGCATATTGCCCACCCCCATATGTATGTAAATGTATATAAAACCATTTGAAATGAAAACGGCCGAAAGTAAATCTTTACCATTTTATCGTATGTTTTCTTTTTTTCCTAGGTAAAAAATAATTATAAATCCACCTTGATCTAGCAGCGGAGCTAAAAAAGCACCCATTAATAGGCCAAAGCCTAACAAAGGATGCTTTCTAATGAAATGAATTACTCGGACTCAGAATACCTATGATACAGAGATGCTACTCCAATCAGAGCTGCTTTATTTCCTAATTCGGCAGGGAGAATCAGTGTATGTTTAAAACTATCTATAAGTAATACGAACTGTGAAGCGGTTCCTCTGGAAGCGCTTGGCATGACACAATTTACTTCCCTTTTACGTTTTGGAGTACATTACTATTAATGGACATATTTGCTATCCTCCGTGATGACGTTTTAGCTGATACGCTCTGAAGTGAACCGGCTTTCTGTTTGTTGTAGGAGTAGGATGATCTCATCAATTCTAGCAGTATCCTGTTCCGTGATTCCTGCTAGTGGAAGTCTGACGCCTCCGATGTTAACTCCCTTTCTTCGAAGCACTTCTTTAATACCCGCATACATTGAACCATCCAAGGAACAAAGGGCTATAATGATCTCATTAATGTCGCTCTGAATTTGCCTTGCCTCTATGAATTGTCCTTGCTCTATATACTGATCAGCGATGATGAAAAGCTCCGGCATTACTCCGTATGTCCCTCCGATTCCTCCATCTGCTCCCATGATTCTACCTGCTACAAACTGTTCGTCAGGACCATTAAAAACGATAGAATCTTGACCTCCGGTTCTTTTAAATCGTTCAATATCGAAAGTAGGCATTGATGAATTTTTTACACCGATTACTTTTTCATTCTTCAGAAGCTCTTTATAGAAGGGAGTTCGCAAGGTATAACCTGTCGTCTGAGGGATGTTATAGATTAGAAAAGGAAGTGATGTCGCATCAATAATATCGTTCCAATATTGGGAAACGGCATGATCTGGAAGAGTGAAATAGATAGGCGGAATCGCTGATAAAGCATCATAACCAAGAGAAGCGGCGTGCTCAGCAAGTAGAATACTATCTCTTGTAGAAGGCGCGCCTACATGGGCAATTAATGTCATTTTCCCCTTCAAACGGTCGGCAACAAATGTGAGTACAGCCTTACGCTCCTCTACATTATGATAAATGCATTCTCCTGAGCTGCCGCCAACATATACACCCTGCACTTGTTTCTGAAGATAATAGTCACATAATGTGTAAGTACGCTCCTGCGATATTTCACCATCTTCATCGTAACAAGCATAGAAAGCAGGAATAATACCTTTGAATTTTGACAAATCAAATGAAGTAGTCATAATAACTTCCCCTCTTTTCTTAAGAAAATAAAGCACGGTAGTTCCCTTTTAACCCGCCTCAAATCTAATCCCTTTTGTAAAGCAGCTATCCTTTTACTGCTCCCATCGTGATGCCTTGTGTAAAGGCTTTTTGAAATAAGAGAAAGATTGTAATCATAGGAAGGGAAGCAAGAGCAGCACCTGCCATCAGTACTCCATAAGGAGTTGTGTATTCACCTTGAAGTGTCGCGAGTCCTAAAGGAAGTGTCATCATCGGTGTAGACCTCGTGATAATGAGCTGACTGAAATAATCATTCCACGCATTAATAAATGTGAAGATCGCCAGTGCCCCAAGTGCTGGTTTGAGGAGAGGCAGAATAATCGTTGCAAACAATCGAACTTCGGAGCATCCATCGATTTTGGCTGCCTCCACTAATTCAGATGGAATCGTCTGCGAAAATTGTTTCATTAGGAATACACCAAACGGCCAGCCAATGGCAGGTAGAATAAGACCCTTGTACGTATCAATCCAGTTCAGATCAGCTAACATGGTAAACAGCGGTACAAGAATTACCTGCTTTGGAAGTGCCATCGCAGATACAAACAGAATAAAAATAATTTTGCGTCCAGGAAACATCTTCTTTGCCAGCACATATCCGGCCATGGATGCGGTTAAGCACACCCCAATCATCTCGGAAGAGGCTACAAAAAAACTATTGAATCCCCAGCGCCATATCGGATTCTTAAAGAGTGCTCTAAAATTATCTAGCGTAGGATTTTCCGGAAACCACTGAGGTGGTATTGCTACCGCTACATTTTGTACCTTAAATGCACCTGTGACAATCCAGTAGAATGGAAATAGAAACAGTAGTGCCAGCAGAACAAGCGGTACATTGGCGAGAATAGAAGGGATACTGAGGGTCTTTTTCCTCAGATTCGTTCCGCTGGAAAGAGATTCGGGACGGGATCCTGTGATTTTTGAGAAAAACGTCATCCTTATGCCTCCTAGTACTCAACATCACTGCCGAGATATTTAAACTGAATAAACGAAATGGCACCGATAACGATAGCAAGAATAACGCCCATTGCGGCTGCAATCCCAAAATTCCCTAGTTTGAAAGCTTGTTCATATACTCCGTACATCACTGTAGATGTCGCGTACATTGGACCACCAGAGGTGAGCAATTGAATGATCGCAAATACCTGGAACGTATTGATCGTGGTGATGACGATAATGTACAAGTTGGTTGGCATGAGCATGGGCCATAGTATGTTTTTGAAAATTTGCCAACGGTTAGCCCGGTCCATTTGTGCAGCTTCAATATAAGATTTCGGAATATTACCAAGTGATGCGACATAAAGGATAATCGGTTGTCCAACCGACGTTGTTATCAGAACTAGTATGATCCCAAGAAGCGCTGTTCGTGTATCCCCAAGCCAATTTACCTGCTCTATTCCAAATAGGCTTGTAATGTAGTTCAGTATTCCGTAATTCGTATGATAGATCGAAGCCCAGACGACCGTAATACTAACAACAGAGGATACAGCGGGAAGATAAAATATTCCTCTAAATAGAGATCGCACGCCTTCCGATTTTTGATATATCATCATCGAAACATAGAGTGAAAATATAACGACAACAGGGACTGCGATGAAGACGATAAGCATTGTATTCCACATCGATTTACCGAATGTTTCGTCCTGAAAGAGGTACTGGTAATTATCTAATCCTATAAAATCAAAATCTCGAAGCGTATAAGAGAAAAAACTGATGTAAATCCCCTTCAGCATAGGGTAGGCAACGAATATACTAAAAAATGCTAGTGCCGGGAGTAAGAACAGATAACTTGCTATCCAGTCACGCCATATGTATTGCTTATTTCGAAAGAATGTAAAATTCATGATTTCCCTTCTTTCCTCACTTCTGTACTAAAAGAGAAGCGTGTCTTAGAGCACGCTGTCTCTTTTTTGTACATAGATCTTATTTTGCTGTATTCGCTGCTTTGGCTTTCGTAATCGCATCATTAGCTTTGGTCGCAAATGTGTTTAGTGCTTCCTCACCGGTAGCGGCCCCTAATAAAGCGCGTTGTAATTCAGGGAACCAGAACGTACGAACTTCAGCATAACCATCTGCAATCGTCGGTGGATCGGTGACGAATTTCCGTGCAAGTTCTGAGTATTCATATTCAGAGTCGTCATATAATCCAGTGATGGAATTTCGTACTGACAAACCGCCCGTTTGAATCAAGCTTTTCTTGCCCCATTCCGGATCATTAGCGACGAAATCGATGAACGTTTTGGAAGCGGCGATTTTAGCCTCATCGTCATTATTAAAGATCGCCATTCCCCCAAGATAAGGTTCGAGCTTTGGTTCGCTTCCGTCCAGTGTTGGATAAGGAAGAAGTACATCCTCAAACTCTGCTTGTTTTAACGGGGCATTCTGTGCTCTAAGTACAGCGGAGTAGTTAATACTGAAAGCAAGTTTTCCTTGCAAGAACAAATCATTGACATCAGCAGCAGCAAGGGATGCTGAGCCTGATACAACTAATTCATCTTTCTGAGCTTGAACAAGCCAGTCCAGCGCAGCTCCTGCCTCTTTCGTATTAATCGCAACCGCACTTCCCTCTTCATTCAGAAATCTGGAAATCCCGAGATTCGCTAGGTAACCGCGCGTTCCTT
The DNA here is from genome assembly GCF_965111595.1 of Paenibacillus sp. Marseille-Q7038. NCBI lineage: Bacteria > Bacillati > Bacillota > Bacilli > Caryophanales > Paenibacillaceae > Paenibacillus > Paenibacillus sp. Marseille-Q7038. The sequence continues at coordinate 1,951,409 of NZ_CBCOOM010000001.1, forward strand.
GATCCCCTGCTTGACTTTTTGCATAGAACCCGGAAGGAATGACATCCGGTGCTTTTTCTTTTACTGCCTCTAGTGCTTTCTTATATTCTTCTAATGTCCAGGTGCGATCTGGTTTGTCTAAAGGAAGAAGATCAAGTGCTCCGATCTTTTCAAAGACGGTCTTGTTGACAGCCATCATAAAGGGAGCCGTATTAATGGGATACATATAAATGGATTCATTCACTACCGACTGCTTCCAAAATGCCGGAGCAATGTCATTTTTAATTTCATCTGTAACCATGTCATCTAATGGAGTAAGTAAATCTTTCTTCGCCCAGTCAATAATCCGGCCCGGGGCATCATAGATAACATCCGGCGCTGAGTTCGTGGCGATCGCTACATTCAGTTTCTCTGGTCCTCCATCATAAGTTATCATCTCTAGATTCACTTTGATTTCAGGATGTTTTTGATTAAAGGCTTCAATTAATTGTTTCTCGTACTTCCCTACTTCTCCGTCAAGGGCTTGATACGTGGGGAAATTCCACCATGTAATCTCAACCGGTTTATTTGTGTCTGTCGGTTTCTCTTCTGTGTTCCCCTTCTCTCCACTGTTTGTGGTGGATGTTCCACCTTCTTGATTCGGACTACAAGCAGCTATCATAGTAACCATGAGAAGTACGGAAATAAAACCAGTAATCCGTTTCCTTACAGCGATCATTGCCATTCCCCCTTGTTAGTCGATACCCGAAAAATATTCTTTTCGTGATCTATCTCAAGAATAATGTAAAATTTACGGATCGAGAATCCCTATAACTTGATATTAGGGACACCTTTTTTACTTATTTATAGGGAACTACCTTTACATATCCCTACATTTTGTATAATGATGGTTAAAAACCTCACCAGTTACTGTCTTAGTAATGAAATCCTTCAAATGCGAGGTGCTACCTATGTGCAAGCTGCTAATAGTGGAAGATGAATGGATCATTCGTACGGGACTTAGGCATTATTTTCCGTGGCAGGAATTAGGCGTAGACGACATTTATGAAGCAGAGAATGGAGCAGATGGATTACAACTTGCACTTGAAGTCAGGCCCGATCTCATCATCAGTGATATTCGGATGCCAGAGATGAACGGACTTGAAATGATTGAGCAGCTGCGTCCGCTTCTACCTGATACTTTCTTTATCATTCTAACGGGGTATAATGACTTCGATTATGCGAAACAGGCGATACGCCTCGGTCATATTCAGGATTATTTGCTGAAACCGCTGGAGTACGAGGAGAGCATGAAATCAGTTCAAAACACACTCCAGTTCATTCAAACGAAAAAAGAGGATGAGAAGGAACGATTAATGCGAGTGGAGGAACAAAACAAGTGGAATCAAAGTGTTCTTGTCAAGCAACTCTTAGAGACTTCCTATGATAATAAAGCACCAGACAACCTATTCTATCCTTCAGATCAAAACAAGTCTGATCATGCTATTTATATACCAATTGTCAGTACCCATATTGCTCCCTATGGAAGTCTTTCAGTACCTGACTTGAAGTGGTCTGGAGAAGTGTTGCAACTCATTGCGAATCATGTACCCACTGTCCCTATCTGCTTGGAGGATCATTCTTCTCCCCTTCTCTCTTACTTCCATCAGAACCGATTATACATGATCGTCTGTTGCCAACAAGAAAACCTAAATGATCTCAACCTCGCTCTAGCGCTGAATACGTTGAATCAAGGGCATGTAGATAAAACATATATATCTATCGGACATTCCTCTCCCTTCCTATTAGAGATGGGGAAACATCTTCATCATGCGGAGGAATTATTGTTAATGCGTTATTCAGAGCGTGAGACGTACTTTTTCTCTCCTAACTCAAATTCTTCTTATCCTAAGGTAGAGACTTCGACTTTCAGACTGGATGGAAAGGAAAAAGCACAGCTCATGACTACCCTTGAGCAGAAAGATACAACCTCGCTTCACGAGCTTATTCTAAGTTTCTCTCAACGTACTTACCAACTGAATGTAAAGGAAAATTCGCGTCAATGGCTCATTTTTCTTCAAGAACTCATAAGTTTAATCCTGCGTTATGCGGATCATCATCATCCTTCGTCCTCGGACATCTATAGTGAACAATTAATTAAACTAAGCTTTATAGAAGATTTCCAAACTTCCGAGCAGTTGTTTACCTGGCTAGCCGATTGGGCAGAGCAGATTATTTCTAATCCAGATCAGATCGATAACAGCAGCCTGCCTGATTCTAAAGATACCTATATTTTTTCAGAGATCGAAAAGTTTATTAAACAGCATTTGGATCATGATCTTTCGCTTCAGATGGTGGCAGAACGTTTTTTCTACAATCCTTCCTACTTGAGCCGACTATTCAAAACAAAGTTAAATAAAAACTATATGACTTACGTTACAGAACTTCGTATTAGATACGCCAAAGAATGTTTGAAAGACCCTAGTCTTCTTATCAGTGATGTTAGTCTGATGTGCGGATACAAAAGTTACAAACATTTTGTGAAAACATTTCGCAACATTACTCACATGACACCAACTCACTATCGCAAACGAATAGGGATGTGATTTTATTTGAAGCTGCTCACCCATTGGTTTAGCCAAATTCACTTCAAACGCGTAAATCAGCAAATTTTCGTCCTCATGATTTTAATCATCACCATTCCTCTTGCTGTTATGTCTTGGTTCATCTATTTATTTTCAGTCCAATCGATCAAGCATGAATATCAGAACAGCTCCAGTCTGATTCTAAACAATCTGTCCTTTAACATTGATCAATATTTGCAAAGTATCGAAAAAGGTACCCTGAATGCTCAGCTTGACAGCAGTCTTCAGGATGCCCTCTACAGGTGGCTGCAGCATCCGGAAGAGGACCAAAACTATCAATATCGAAATGTGATTGAGAAGTTTGTCAGCACCATCGAAATTACGATAAAGAATGTAGATAGTGTTCAGATTTATGCGGGGAATCGAGTCTTTTATTCAGCTGATTTTAATCGTTACAGTTACGTAGAAACAGACTTTCTAAGTAAGCCATGGTATCAGGAAATTCTAAATGGAAAAGGAAAAATCGTCCTCTTTGGCACACATACCCCTTTTCACCGATTCGGCGGAGAACAAGAACATTCGGTTATTTCCATTGGCAGAGTCATCAATATTACAGGTAGCAAACAACCGCTTGGCGTCATTCTTGTGGATCTCCGTCCAGATTCACTAAAGGAAATCCTCAGTCTCTCAGAAAATAGTAACCAAAGTTTTATCATTGTAGATGAAAAGGGAAGCACCGTATATGCATCTTCGAGAGATTATAAAGAGCGGAATGAAGCAGATGGGGAAGAAACTATGTTAGAGAAGTCGTTATTGGAACAAGTCACAAAACACGCTTCGGGAAACTTTTATGCTTCTGTGCAAGGAACTCCCTCTTATATTAATTTTGTTACTTCAGATTACTCTGGTTGGAAAGTCATTCAATATGTAGATGAGAAACAAATGACCGATAACGCGGAGTTCCTTCGTTTTATCCTGCTTGGATTTGCGGTATGTACCCTACTCGTAGCCTTGTTATTTCTTGCGATCCTTTCTGCTAGAGTAACGAAGCCTATCATCTTGTTAAGCAGACAAGTTCGTGCTGTTGGATCAGGGAATCTGAATATTCAGCTGAATACAAATCGTAGGGATGAGTTTGGTATTTTATATCGAGGGATCAGCAACATGGCGGAAGATTTGAAAAATAATCTTGAGAAAACATCTGAAATGCTGGCTCAGCAAAAATTAGCACAATACGGTGCATTAAAAAGCCAGATTAATCCTCATTTTCTCGCCAATGCACTTGAGTCGATTCAGATGAAAGCGGTGATTTCAGGACAACGGGATTTAGGGGAAATGGTAGGGCTGCTGGGAAGAATGTTCAGAGTACATATCCAGACTGGCAAAGAACTAGTGCCACTAGAAGAAGAACTTGCTCATACTCGTCTTTATATACAACTCCAGCAAATGCGTTTTGGAGATAAAATCAAGTATCGTGAAACCTGTGATCCTGCAGCTCTTCAGCTTCCTGTCGTTCATTTTTCACTTCAACCCTTGATTGAGAATGCGATTGTACATGGATTGGAGCGAAAAAAAGGAAACGGTTATTTGGAAGTGAGTGCCGAGGTCACTGATCAAATCATGCGTATTGAGATTAAAGATGATGGATCAGGAATTACTGAAGATCAGCTACTCGAGATTCAGAATAAACTTCATGACCCTACTAGCAACCTCGATATGGATCATATCGGAATCAAAAATGTTCATGACCGAATACAATATCATTTTGGCGATCGGTATGGTCTGCATATCGAAAGCAGTTCAGCAGGTACCAAAATCACTATTTTATATCCCTCTCACCACTCGCTAGATATTACCAAAGACATTGATTTGTAATAAGGAAACTTACCAATCAAAAAGAACCAGCAGTGCCGGTTCTTTTTTGATCTCTTTACCTATCGAGTTACTTACTTACCTCTGGAAAATAGCCAATATTCACTGCATAACGAATTAATTGGTGAATAAAGGATTCATCCGGTTCAGCACATACTACACCCGTACCTTCCAGATACTCTACTGTTTGTGGACAAGCATAACGATATGCAGAATTCTTCGCTCCATCCCCTTCGAGCTGTGCCATGGCCAGTTCAAGTCCTGCTTGATCTTTCGATTCTGCTGGATTCAGCAGCCAAGATTCAAACGCTGGGAGTGCAAGCAAGGTAATATCATAACCATAGTTATTAAAATGTTCTACCATCTGTTCATATGCAATCGTGACTGGGTTACAAATGTGGAATACCTTTCCGATGGTTTCCTGCTGAAGAGCCAAAGTGACAATTGATTCTCCTGCATAATTGATCGGAGTTAGATCGACTTCCCATCTTACATTTGGCGTTTTCTCTAACAGCAGCATCGCTTTCAGCATCCGGTAGAATGCGTTCTGATCAATATTTTTTTGAAAAACTCCTGTATCCGAATTGCAAGAAAGATTCCCTACACGATAGATACTTGTAGCAACGCCTTCTTCCTCACCATACTTCACAACAAGTTTTTCAGCTTCGAGCTTACTATTCGTATACACATTCTCGATATAGGAAGTTTCGTAGCCTGACCCCTGAACGATACCATCCCATTGACCGTTAAAAGCCAAATCTTCTGGTATACCGAGTGTAGATATAAAATGAAAACGGGTATCCGGTTTATTCTTCGCTAGTTTCAATAGTCGTCTCGTACTATCGATGTTTACATTTGCAAAATGTTCGGAATCTCCGAAATGTTTCACATCGGCTCCACAGTGTACAATCGAATCGACCAGTTTATCCACGAGCATCCGATCTGCTTCGCTGAAACCGAGGTTATCCTGCGAGAGATCACCTTCAATGACCACTACACGGTTTTTCATCACCTCTACGATGGAACTTCCGAAATATCCCTGCATAACATCTGCCAATCGATTCTGAGAAGACAACTCACGGGAAGGACGCACGAGACAATAAATAACTGCTTCTGATTTACGTAACAATTCATAGAGCAGATGAGAGCCTAAGTAACCTGTCGCACCCGTAAGTAAAATATTGTTTTGTTTAGACAGGTTATCTTTCCTCACTTCATCTGAACCAAAGGTAAGCGGATACTCAACCAAATCTTGTATCGGAAGATTAGTGATATCTTCATCATTGTGAAGTAAGTCTTCTCTACCCATCTCTTCTATTCTCTCTGACATTTTGGCGATGGTAGGATACACGAAGAAATCATTAATTTTAAGCTGCGGATAATGGGGTTTTAAAATCACCAGAATTTCCAGGATTTTTAAAGAATATCCCCCAATTTCGAAAAAGTCATCATGAATACCGATTCTTGTATGACCCAGCGCTTTCTGCCAAGCTTCGCTTACCTGTGTTTGTAATTCATTCACTGGAGTTTCATAATCCGTGTCCATAGCTTCCATCTGAATTTCATATAAAGCCAGTTTTTTTCGATCTATCTTTCTGGTTGGCGTTAATGGCATTTGCTCTACGTGACTAAAGTATTTAGGAACCATATAGCTTGGTACTTTTTTACTTAAAAATTGCACTAGCTCACTTTGAGAAATAGCCTGTCCATGATTTGTTGTATAAAAACCCACCAAAATCTTTGAACCATCCTCTTCTGGTCTTGCGATAACGGCAATATCTTTGACGAGATCATGTTTAGCCAGATTATCTTCAATCTCTCCAATTTCAACCCGGAATCCCCTGATTTTCAACTGGAAATCTTTTCTGCCTCTATACTCCACTTCACCGTTTGGCATAAGTCTAACAAGATCTCCTGTCCGATAAAATGTTTTTCCTGAACCTACGGTAATTGGGTCAGGTATAAACGCTTCCTTCGTTTTATCCGGTTGATGTAAATACCCTTTCGCAAGTCCAATCGAACTAATTAATAGTTCGCCAGTTACACATGTCGGGCAGAGATTGTTATTCGCATCTACCACATATAACTCATAGTTTGCGAGCGGCTTACCAATAGATACAGTAGAAATATGTTCTGGAAGTTCATAGTCAATCACATGCGCTGTTGCTACAGAAGTAATCTCAGTCGGTCCATAAAGATTCATAACAGGTACGGATAGTTTTTTCTGAAGCATACGTACCATTTCACCGGAGAGAGCCTCTCCTCCTACCGCAATACTCTTAATATTACGATAAACATGTGTTTCCTTCTCTCGTAAATGAGCAGCGAGCTGATTAAAGAAAACCGTAGGCAAAATAGCAAATCTCGTAGCTCCTGTTTGTTTTACCGCATCAGTAAAAGCATCTATGGAAAAGCGCTCTTCATCTGCTAGCAGATGGAGTCTAGAACCACTAGCAAGGGAACCGAACAAATCGTATACAGAAGCATCAAAGCTGAAAGTAGAATACTGTAAGATGATATCTTGTTCTGTTAGCTGAAGCTGGTCTTTTGTTGCTATCGCGAGATTCACAACACCCTTATGTGAAATAAGTGCTCCTTTTGGTTTACCGGTCGAACCGGACGTATAGATAATATAAGCTAAGTCATCTCCGTCCAAGTCTTTAGGAGTTATATTCGTATTTTCTGTAAATACCTCAAGACTCATTTCTGGGTACATAATTAATGGCTTTACTTCGAAATTGGACAATAACACAGCGAGTTTTGCCGTAAAATCATGCTGAGCTAGAATCAGTCTTGACTTCGTATCACTAATAATATAGGCATTTCGTTCATCCGGATGAGTCGGGTCAAGCGGAACGTAGGCTCCACCCGCTTTGATAATACCAAGAAGACTCACAATAGTAGAAAGTCCACGCTCCATAAAGATAGACACGAACTCACCTTTCTGCAGTCCATTTGAAAGCAACATATGAGCTAGATGACTAGATAAATGATCCAGTTCTTGATAAGTGACCTCTCGATCACCATAAGAAATTGCGGTTCGCTCAGGGTACTTCTCTACCGATGCAGCAAACATGGATGTAATCGTAAGAGCTGAAGACAGATCTTTTTTATTACTATTGAGCTCCTCGTAGGCAGCTACATCTTCAGGGGTAAGCATAGAAATTTGTTCAATCGGCATATTCATATCTTCAATTAGCTGATTGCACAGATACAGATAGTTGTTAATGAATTTGCAAATCGTTGATTCCTTATAAAGTTCCTCTGTATAAGTAATATGAAGCATCCCACGACCAGATGCCTGCTGACTAACAAACCAATGTAGATCGCTGTTCGGATAAACAAGATGTTCTCCGTAGAGTGTAGGGATGGCCACCGATTGTCCCAATAATTCTTCCAACTCTGTAAGTGTAAGATCCGTCTCCTCGATTGCTTTAAGCTTCATACCTACTTGTTCATACACTGTTTTAAAAGTTTCAGATCCACTGAGCACCATACGTAGCGGGAGAATACCGCCTTTGTTATCACTAACCCCAATCAGTAAATCCTTATCTCCACTCATTCTGTACAAAAAGACGATATAAGTTGAAAGCATCCAAGTCGTTATGTTGTACGACGAACGAAGCTGTTCAAGCCTTGGCATTTTCCCATCCAGTACAACATCCATTTCTTTCATTGTTCTGCCCGACATCATTGCCGGGTAGTCTGTGTACATATGAAATCCCGGCAAAGGAAGTTGTAACTCCTCAGTCCAATACGTAGCATCGTATTTTGTTAGTAGCATTGTATTCATATCAATCCACTCCTGCTCTATTTAACTTGTAATTCTTCAACTAATTCTTCTAGTCTGCCTGACACCTGATTCAGTTGTTCAGCTGATTCAAAGATCTGAGCAAAGGTAGCTTGTTGTTCCTGAGTACTCATTTGAATGCCGGTAGATACGGATGAATTTTTTTCAGCAAGTACAGCAAGTTGTTTAATAGCAGCCGTGATCTGTTCTGTCTCCGCTACCATTTCCTGCGTAGCTGCTGAGACTTCTTGAATTTGGCTCGTTACGGAATCTGTTGAAATTAATATTCCTTCAAATAACGAACCCGTTTCTTTTACTACACGAATGCCCGTCTCGACTTTCTCTTCTCCTTCACCGATTGCTTTCACCGCTAATTCTGTTTCATCTTGAATAAACTGAATTAACGTAGCAATCTGATCTGCAGACTTCTTGGATTCCTCAGATAATTTCTTCACTTCACCTGCTACTACGGCAAAACCTCGCCCTTCTTCGCCAGCACGGGCTGCTTCTATACTTGCATTTAAAGATAGTAGATTCGTTTGTGCAGCAATCTCGGTGATCACCTGTACGATCTGTCCAATCTCCTGAGAGCGACTCTGTAATTTCTCTATGATATTCACGGAATCTTTGACTGAATAATTAATAGAATTCATTTGTTCAATGACTTGCTCAATATTTTGATTACCTAATTCGGATTGCTCTTTCATATGTAAAGAAATTTCGGATAATTCTGTCGTATTTCCGGCGATCGTCGTTACACCTGTCGTAATTTCTTCTAGCGAGACCACACTTTCTGTGATCGAAGCACTTTGCATATCGGCACTATCAGACATTTCTTTCATATTCTTCGTGATTTCTAACGCGTTCTTGTTATTTAATTCTACAGTTGAAAACAAAATATTCGATTGCTCGGCAGATTGTTCCGACACCTTCTTAATCGTACTTACTAATTCATTCATATGATTAACTGTCATATTAAACTTCGTATTTACCTGACCAAATTCATCATCACTTGATGGTAATAGAACTGTAAAATCACCGTTACTTAGTTTTTCTAGGGCAACCTTTAAGTCACTGATCGGTCTAAACGTACGTTTCATCGTATAGTACTGTAGCGCCAGAACAATAATCAAAGTGATAAACAAAGCTATGAGTGTAGAAGTCAGCAATTTGATTTTACCTGCATGTATTAAGCTGGCATCTACATCAATTCCCATATAGGCAAACACTTCTCCGTTATTATCTAAAAATGGATGTAATACTGTAATCCATGTACCATAATCATCTTTATAAGCTTTCGTAAAGGAGATTTCCTTTGTTTTCAGCATTTCTTTCACAGTATCTGCGTGAACTTTGGGTTGTTGATATAAATCACCAAGCATCAAGTTTTCTTCTTTGAACATATCTAAAACTGCTGTTGGCAGAGCGATAATTGATGTTTTGTTGCCATCCTCAAGTTCCGGACCAAATATGTAACCTTGGGCAATATTAGGATGCGTAATGGCTAAATCATTAAAGATTTCCGTTACTTTCTGCTGTAAAGGGGAATTTGGATCTGGTGTTTCTTTTGCTGCTTCGGCATCTTCCTTTGATACCTGTTTTACTAGAGCTTCCATTGTCTTTCCTGAATCAGTCTGAAGCTGATTCGTCAGAACATTTCCCTGAATATAATAACTGTACCCAATCACTACGGCACCCGTTAGGATGATATAAAGACTTGTAAATATCATATTCCTCGTGACAATACTTTGGTTCTTAAAGATGGAATTCAACTTCTGTATAAAGCTGTTTTTTTCATTCATGTCTGATGTTTCTCCTCCCGATCAATCCTTGTGGTTTTTCAAAGAAAAAAATCTCTCACTCTACAGCGATTATTAATCCCCTGAAATTAATGTTAATAAAACCCAAAAATAGTTTTTCCCGTTTTTGCAGCTATGTAAATATTGCCTTCATGTAGGTCCTTATAACTAATCGGCTATTCGTTAAGGATTTTTTATACCTTTTTTGATTTATTCTCGTCAAGTTTTATTTCTCGGTTAAAAAAAAGGAGACTGTAATGGAATATAAATTTCCTGGATATTACAATTGTTACATTATTAATAATTAGTTTTCTTTTCCGCTTCTCTTTGTTTCCTTCACTAAAAACAATGGTAAAATTCCTTTAATTGGAATAACCTCTCTGTTATACTTATCTTGATATCCGTGAAGAACACACGGAATAACCACATGAAAGAAGGAGCGATTCCATGAACTTTTCATCTAACTTTTTTCGAAGGAAACCGTTATTAGCTGCTTTTCTGGTACTATTCCTCTTCTCAGGCTTACTCTTGCCCGCCGCACATGCAGATGTCTCCCCCTCTACTTCCGCTGACGCTATAAAAAATTTATCTCCCGAGACGGCTCAAGTTTTTCTGGATGAATTCTTTAATTCTCCTGAAGCTTTATCACACTATGTAGGCGCTTCCGTCACAATTGTTAAGGATGGCAAAGTGATTGCAGAAAAAGGGTATGGTTACTCTAATCTTCAAGATAAGACTCCCGTTGATCCGAAAAAAACAGCTTTTCGCATTGCTTCCGTATCAAAAACGTTCACTTCCATTGCGATCATGCAACTCGTCGAACAAGGAAAAATAGGTCTTAAGAATGATTTCCAAACTTATGTCCCTGGCCTTGATTTCGATAATCCCTATGATAAGCCCGTAACCATTGAAAACTTACTTACCCACACGACCGGTTTTGAAATACGCGATCCTAAGGCAGAAGATATACATACCGATTTTGACAAATACAGATCCATAGAGGACTACGTTCAAGAGCACATGCCTCCCGTTGTTCGTGAACCAGGCAGTTCCTATATGTATGATAATTTTGCTTCCCTGCTTCTAGGACTCGTTGTCCAGAATGTCAGCGATGAACCATTTGAATCCTATATGCAGAAGCATATATTTGAGCCTCTTGGTATGCAGAACAGTGACTTCATGCTGACAGACAAGTTCAAAAATCAACTCTCCATCGCTTATGATGCCGCTCATAATCCCATTGATCTGTACGCTCTTTCACCTGCACCTATGCCGCAAGGAGGCATGATGTCAACAGCAGAGGATATCGGCAAATTTATGATTACTTTCCTGAATGGAGGTACTGACGGTAAGAACCGTATACTGAATGAAGCTACCGTAACAAGTATGGAAACGTACCGTTCAGAAGTTCACCCCCTATTACCAGACACCACCTATGGATTTGAATCACCATTTCAGATCCCGGGAGCAGGAAGCAGTTCCAAAATTATAACCAAGGCAGGAGATCTCATTGGTTTCAGTTCTTATCTCTTCCTTATTCCAGAGCAAAATACAGGGGTCTTCCTTACTTACAACCAAGCCGGTGCTTTACGTAATTTATTCTATCCTGCATTTATTTCAACTTTCTTCCCAGAGTACGCAGAACCAGCCAAGTTCGATCATTATGAACCACAAACGGCAGATGAACTGCAGCGTTATGCAGGGCTCTATTCAGATCTCCGTCTGAAAACAATTGTAAGCAAACTATCAGATGCTGACGATCAGGCAGGAAAAATGGAGATATCCGATGCCTTTATTGGTTCTCGTACCTTAATACAAGTAGACGATCATTTATTCATGGATGAACTCAGCGGTCAATTCACTGGCTTTAAAGAGAATTCCGACGGAACTATTTATATGAAAGAACCTTATCTAAATCCTTTTGGATACGAGCAAAAAGGAGCTAAAGCAGCAGGATATAGAGACGTCCGTCCAGGAAGTACCTATGCTCCATTTATTTATGGAATGCAATCTCTTGGACATTATCCAAACGAGGCAAGTACCTATTTCCATCCTAAACATGCGCTGACCCGTGCAGAGTTTATCGAGCAAATCCTTGACCTTAGCGGTATCCCGCAAAGCAAAACTCCACCGAAAACAGACAGCGATTGGGCTACTCATTCTGCGGCCGGTTACATTCAGGCAGGTTTTGAGATAGGCATGATCGAGGGTGCAGATGAAAAGCTGTTCAAACCAGATCAGGTCATTACCCGCCAAGAGGCTGCCGTGATGATTTGGAGAATTTACAAACAACAATACCCAGATCACTTATTCAGTAGTGTAAAACTATCCGGAAATACAGATACTTGGGCCGTTCCTGCTGTACAAATGATGGTCGGACTAGGACTCTATGGTCCTGAGGTTAAATTACAAGGGAATGGTTCTGCCAATTACCAATCTACCAAACCACTTATCCGTCAAGAAGCAGCGGCTCTTATGTATAAATTGCTGACCCAGCCAACCGACCAGATCGTCGCTGGACTTGCTAAAGAGCAAGAAAATACACAAGTAGATAGTAAGGATACCAATTAAGATTAAATAAGAAACAGGCTTTCCCTTTAAGACGTTTTGTCTATTAGAGAGAAAGCCTGTTTCTTTTATTCTATATTCAGACTGAGGGCATCTCCCACTGTCTCTAAAATATTCCCATAGTATCGAATCCGTTCCACTCTAGTCGTTGGTTTTTCACTCTCCACAATTTCATAACTTCCCCCGAGTACAGCTAGTATGTTGCCTTCCTCTATAAGTTTTTCTCTTTTTCTATTGCTGCTAGGCAGCTCCAGACCTAATAACGCCGCTGCATTACCAATGGCTCTAAAAGAAGCGGCAATACGGATACTGCTAGACATGCCTTTAGCTTCGGCCACTAATGCAAATCCAATCGCTCTTAGAAACGTTCCTCGTTTTTCAAGTTTTTCTCTGACTACCTTTCTGATCTTCACTGTCTTCGTTGCTGCCAAAGCTGATAATATAGCTCCAATAGCAGCAGAACAAGTACCAATTACGTATAATCTGGAGGTTTCTCCTTCATTTGAGACGGAGGCGATCAGTGTGGTTCCCAAGGCCGCAATCCATAGACCTATACTTTCTATGCCCTGGGCCATTGTATTCTCCTCCCTCCCTCTACAAATAAGATATTTTATTATATGTATGAATAAGAGATTGGTCTTTACTTTACGAAAATTGGTTGCTTGTTCTAAGCACTTTGGCAGAAATGAGTTGTGTTTTGAATCGAACTATTATGTAAAACACTCATGAAAAATAGAAAGAAGCAGATGAATATGCTCAGCCGCTTCTTTCTATTTTTTTATATTTGGTGAACGATCTGCTTTTTCAATTAAATGAATGCCACAGCAATCAACATAGCAATCATCCCCGACAAGATAACGTAAAACAAGTTTGGTACTAAAGCTAGTCTGATGATCTGGCCTTCTTTACCAAGTACCCCAACGACCGCCGATACAGCGACTACATTACTAACGCAGATCATATTTCCCGCAGCGGCTCCGATCGCCTGTAGTGCAATGATCAGATCTGGGGCAAACCCATTCACGGTAGCTACATCAAATTGCAATGAACTAAACATCATATTGCTGAATGTTGCACTTCCTGACACAAACGCACCTAGTGTTCCTATGAATGGGGCAGCTATTGGCCACGCTCCTCCGAACACATCAGATGCAAGCTGTGCGAGTTCCGTTGGCATACTTTGTAATGCCGCACCCTCTATTCCAGAGTTCAGGAAGACCCGTACCATGGCTGTAGAGAATGCTAGTGCAATCGCGGTTCCTACCATGGAGCCTGCTGCTTCAGAGAAAGCCAGTTTCATTTTATTTCTTGGAATCTCATGAAGAACCACGGTAATGGCGACAACTAGCAAGAAGATGAATCCAGGAGAGTATAGAATTTGCCAATTCTGACTAATCCCTGTTCCGAGGATATCGCTCCATGAGATGCTTATCCCCTGCAACCACTGCTGTAATGGTTTAATGACTCGAGTCAAAACGAGCAATACGGCAATAAGAATATAGGGAACCCATGCCTTTGCCAGCGTTAACGTATGTCCCGATGCTTCCTGTTCCTCTTCTGCTTTTATCTCTTTCTTGACATACTCAGAAGGACCGAATTTGCACCAAGGTTCTCCTTTAGGCAGTAGAAATCCTTTTTGGGCAGCAAGAACAACAATGATTAGGCTGACTAATGCTCCCAGCAGAGCAGGGAACTCATAACCTACAAAAGTAGCAACAAGGGCTGCGGGAATGGTATAAGTTAGTCCTGCAAAGATCGCAAATGGAGCCATTTGAAATCCTTCTTTAAAGGACTTGTTTTTACCGAATACTCTTGTAATCATGAGAACTAAGATTAGAGGAATAAAGGTACCGATGAAGATATCGATCTGAGTTAGCCGCATCGCAATGGCTTGTAAGAACCCACTGATATCTATACCTTGCTCTGTCAAATAGTTCATAAATACAGGTGATGTTTCATCAAGACCCTGTCTTATTCCCACATTAAAGGTTGTTCCTACGGCTCCAAAAGCTACCGGCGTACTGTCTGCGATTAGTGCCACAACCACAGCTGCTATAGGAGGAAATCCTAGTGCTAACAGCAAAGGTGCAGCAATAGCAGCAGGCGTACCAAAACCCGCCGCTCCTTCAATAAATCCGCCAAAACACCAAGCAACAATAATAACTTGCACACGCATGTCAGCAGAAATATTCATAAATCCTTCCCTGATCACAGCAAGTGCGCCCCCATGGGTCAACGTATTCAGAAGCAAGATCGCCCCGAATATAATGAATAACACGGTAAGAGTAACAAATACACCCTCAAGTGTAGAGGCGGTAAGGTTAATCAGAGGCATATCCCATACAAAATAAGCTAGAACAGCAGTGACGACAAAGCTGAGCGGCATAGCAACGGTTGCAGGCATTCGCAAGATCACAAGAAAAACCAACACCGAAAGAATCGGCATAGCTGCCGTAATTAATTCAAGGAAATTCAAGTTAGTTACCCCTTTACTCGTTCTTAAAGTGTAGTAATAAATATTCCCTAAATTTCTCTTTCTAAGTCTTTTTTAGTTTCGAATGTTTTGCTGTTTTAATTTTTCGACTTCTACTTCAATTTGCTTCACATCGATCCGCTGAAAAAGCAACTCGATTTTCCTTAGTTCATGACCTGCAGATATCTCATTGTAATTCCAGTTATAGTCTAATTTGTCCAGGTTAAGAATATGTCTAATCTTTCTGCAAGCGAAAGGCAAGAAGGGATCTAGCAGGAGCGATAAATTCAAGATTACCTGTGAACATGTATAGAGGGTGGCTTCACAAGTAAGTCGATCTTCTTTCACCTGAATCCATGGTTTTTGTTCATCTACGTATTTATTACAAGATCGAATAAAGCTAAAAATGGACTCGAGTGCTTCCTTTAATTTTCCTTGTTTTATAAGTTCCCCACTGAAAATATACAGCTCTTTTATTGTTTGTTGAATACTGTCATCCATCCTCCCGTCTGGAATTGTATGATTGTACACTTTATCTATGAAAACAAGATTGCGGTGCACAAAATTGCCAAACGCTCCAAGGAGTTCACCATTATGACTATAAATAACTCTCTCCACGAAAAGTCGGTATCCCGATTCACCGGACCGTTTGCAATGAGAAAATACCGCACAGTATCTGGATCATAATGTTCTAGTAGATAGGGAACCCACACTGCCCAATTATTACTCGTTGAAAACTTCTTTCCTTCTAACGTTAAATACTCACTGGATAAGATATGATCTGGCAAATGTAAGTCTCCTGCGCCCAAAAGTAGAGCTGGCCATAAAAGGGTATGAAACGGAATGTTATCTTTTCCGTGGACATAATAAGATATCACTTCATTATCACTCCAAAAATCCTTCCATAGATCTGGAGCACCTTGTTCCTTAGCCCATTGTTTACTAGCTGATAAATAACCCATGATCGCCTCAATCCATACATAAATCTTCTTACCAGCACTGCCCTCGATCGGAACGTCAATACCAATATCCAAATCACGTGTAACCGCCCGGTCCTGTAGACCTTCCTTCAGATAACGAGCAGATAGTCGTATCGCATTCTCTCTCCATCCGCTTGCATGATCAACATAGGTTGCCAGTTGATTCTGAAAAGCTGATAAATCTAGAAAATAGTGCTCTGTTGTACCTGTCGTCGGTACTTCGTTACATAACTTGCATATTCGGTGATGAAGCTGGAGCGGATCTAGAATAGATGAACAGGTATCACATTGATCTCCCCTAGCAATATGCCCGCAATGCGGACAGTTACCTTCTACATAACGATCAGGCAAAAATCGTTCACATGAAGCACAATACACCTGTTCTATTGTTTTCTTATAAAGCACTCGCTTCGCTAATAGATCTAGAAACATAGACTGCACTACTTCTGCATGAAACGGATCGTCTGTCCTTGTGTAGAGATCGTAAGAGAAACCAAGCTTTGAAAAGCAGTCTATAAATTGTTCATGATAGCGATCTGCAATCGATCTGGCGGATATTCCCTCTTTTTTTGCTTGTAATGAGATCGGTGTTCCATGACAATCACTTCCGGATACATAGAGTACTTTGTCTCCCGTTAACCTATAGTAGCGTGCAATTACATCTCCTGAAAGTAACCCTGATACTCTTCCCAAATGCAGGGATCCATTCGCGTAGGGCCATGCCCCTCCAATAAATACATTCATCTTTCATTCCTCCTATAATCTAATGTGATCTACTCTCAAATAACGATGAAAACAAAAAAAGCCCCCGTCCCCAAAAGGACGAGAGCTTTGCTCACGTGTTTCCACCTTAATTCACCGCTTCCTCACGAAAAAACGGTCTCCATAAGTACGTCATCTTACGATTCATCATCATAAGTTGATTATACCCTGGCACGATAACGGGCGCACCCGGTGCAGCCTACCATCTTCCTGAATGGAAAAGTTCGGTGCACAGCTCAGAGACCATATTCGTTGGACGCTTCTTTACTCCTTTTCAGCTACCGGAGCTCTCTGTTCAAAGAAGATTGTCTTCCCTACTCTTTCTCATCATTGCTTTTTTACTGTTTTTACTATTATAACCATTTTATAGATAGATGCAACCAAAAAATTACGTTTGTCATGATCAGACTGATTTACTCAAGTGCATGACCTACTCCTTTATCTATTAACACGTTAGCGAGTCCTTCTAAATCAAGACCATCCACATGAAATGCCCTACGTACAAGCTGCGGAGAAACAAACTCATCATATTTACTGAGATAAGGGGCTTCATCTTCATCAAGGAGTGTACTTGCGTCCTTGTTGTTCTCAAGTTCCGAAAGAATTGCATTCCAGATCGCAGATTCATTTGTGTTCCCGGCAACGACCATATAATAGGGTTCCATCGGAACGAGAGAACGAAGTTCAAGCCGTCCAGCCAGGTTATGCTTCAGCATCCGTTCTAGCGTACGAAACTGCTTACTGCCCGCCCACGGTAAAATAAAGAACGAGTCTCCTCCTGCAGGAATGACGACACTTTTCAGAAGTCCACTTTCTCTCGCGAGTCTTCTCGCACGCTCAAGTCGATTCGCTGCGCTCGGCGTAAGGTAAGGATATATATCACTGGATGCAAGAACCTCACGCATTTTCTGTATCACAAGTGTATGAATATCCCCACCGGCACCGAGCCAAAGCGTATCCACCTTGCCTTTAGCTGACTTTACATATAACGCCTTATGCTTCGTATCTACTTCTTCTACTTTCCACAGCTTTCCTGCAAGCGAGAAGCAATACCCTGGCGGGGGAACGGTGGTAATCGAGCCAATCTCTTCTGAACCGTTATATACCGTATGCTCTTCATCATCTTTAAACACGGCATAGAATCGGTAGTTATTCACAATTTTCTCTCCGCCTAGACCAATGATGAGTGTCCCTTCCTCTGTACGCTGGATATGATCGATGTCTAGCAGATATTGCAGAAACGTTTTATATTCAGCAGGTTCAATCTGTCGAAACGAAGGAAGCGTAAGCACCGATCTAGCCAGTTCTGCCGGCTCTGCCTCTCCCATGCTTTTAAGTGTACTCATCGTTTGGTGATAGAGTACACCGATTGGTTTTTTACGAATGTAGACAGGCTCGACCCATTTGTGTCTTACGTATAACTCCGTTACTGCGATCGCACGAAGCAGTGTCCACGGCATCCGGGCCGGAAGTTCAGCTTGTTCGTCCTCTTCTTCCGGACACAGAAACAACATCTCAGATGCCTGATCTCCCCGTCGTCCGGATCGTCCAAGCCGCTGGACAAAGCTTGAACAGCTATACGGCGCACCTAACTGAATAACGCGTTCCAGTTCGCCGAGGTCAATGCCGAGCTCAAGCGTTAACGTAGCTGCAGCGACAGCTGGACCTTGCCCTGTACGAAGCGCTGTTTCTGTCTCTTCCCGCAGCATCGCTGAGATACTCCCATGGTGAACATGGAACACATCCCGCTGTTGTCTCTTTGCAGCAATTCGTCTCAGTTCAAGCGTAGTTAGTTCTGCATCGGACCGGCTGTTCGTAAATACAAGCGCCTTTTTTAGATGTGTTACATCATATATATAATCATAATAGGCTTTCTTAGCCAGTTCTAATTGTTCAGCCTGCTTCTCGTCTCTCGCATCCGGGAATGAAAAATGATCTATCGAGATTCGCAGTTTACGTCTTCCTTGTGGTGATACCACCTCAACCGCCTGAGGGGTACCTGCTCCAAGCCATCCTGCTGCTGCATCGTAATCACTCAGTGTCGCAGATAAACCGATTCTTCTTGGATTGCTACCCGCCATTCGCTGAATACGGGTTAACTGTGATATCACCTGCATTCCTCGATCTGCACCCATAAATGCATGAACTTCATCAATAATAATGTACCTGAGGTCATGGAACAGTGCAGGAATAGCATTCGGACGATTCATCAACAGTCCTTCTAATGACTCAGGCGTAATCTGGAGCACGCCCGATGGTTTTTGCATCAGTTTCGTTTTCTCTGTTTGACTGACATCTCCATGCCAGTGCCATACAGCAACTTGTCCTTCTTTGAGCAGATCACTAACCCGTTCAAACTGATCGTTAATGAGTGCCTTAAGCGGACCAATGTATAGAACTCCCACCGATTCTGATGGATCATTATATAACTCCGTTAATGCAGGAAAAAAAGCAGCTTCCGTCTTCCCCGAAGCTGTTCCGGATGCGATAAGCAGGTGGTGATCTGTATCAAAAAGGACACGGCATGCTTCCACTTGCGCTTCACGCAGTGTGTCCCATTTCTTTTTGTAAATAAATTCTTGAATGAACGGTGCCAGTCTTCCAAACGGCCCACTGCTCATAGTTCAAACTCCGAGAATAAATCATCCAGATCGTCCTTGTTCATAGACGGATTTCCTTTTTGGGTGCGGCCAGATAAAGCTTCTTTCTCACCAAGCAAACCTTCAAAAGTCGCTTCTGGATGCTGATGCAAAGTATGAAGAAGATCCATAAAGTCTCTGACCACTTCCCGTGTCGTCAGCATTTCTTCTGCTCCTAGTCGTCCTACCGCGGCTTGCATAAAAGTAATCAACTGTTCATCGCTTAGCTGTGCTTCATATCCAAAATGCATTGCGTGTATATCCCGCAGTTTCTGCAGTAAGATGAGAATCTCTTCATGAGATAACAAGTCCAACTTCAAAATGGGTGATGTATAGGTTTTGAGCGCACCTCCGCCATAGCGTCCATCAATCAGTCTTGAGCGAAGGGCATCATAACTAAAAAGACCCCTTCGTTCATCTTCCACAAATTGCGGAGTCCCGCCCATATAGATTCCCAAGTGATCTGCTTTTCCTTGCATCGTATCGTTAAACATCATTAGCAGTTTCTCATAGTTACTTTGCCGGGATATCGTATTTGTTATCTTATAGAGATTAACCCCTTCATCGATGAATAAAAGCAATCCTTTATAACCTATTTTTGCAGCAAATTCAGACCATAGTTTCATATAGTCATACCAATTGTCATCATCGATAATTACGCCAACACCAAGCTCCTTGCGTGCTTCCGTCTTCGTAGGCACTTCACCCCGAAGCCATCTCAGCGCGGCTGCTTTGCGGTCCTCGTCTGCAAGTTTATAACCAGACCAATAAGCGGCAAGAACTTTAGCAAAATCAAACCCATGCACGAGGTTCTGCATGTCACTTGTTACCGCGTAAATCTTCATTTCAACTGCTTCGTTCATTGCCGGATCATCTGGGCGCAGACCACTGCTCATCATGACTTCCTGCTGAAGAGCAGCAATCCATTTTTGCAGCATAATCTCTAGTGCACCGCCATCAGGTCTTGTCTTCGTAGATAAATGCATCATCAGTTCACGATAGGTTGCGAGCCCCTGACCTTTCGTTCCCACAAGGCGGCGTTCCGGTGATAAATCGGCATCGGCTACTACAAAATCACGATCCATCGCATATCCCCGGATCATTTGCAGCAAAAAGCTTTTCCCACTCCCGTATCGTCCAGTTATAAGCCGAAAAGCAGCCCCGCCTTCTGCAATGTTATCCATATCTCTCAGGATCGATTCAACCTCTGGTTTACGTCCAACCGCGATATGTTCTAGGCCTACTCTTGGCACGACCCCTGCTGTTAAAGAATTGACGAGCGCTGTCGTTAGTCTTTTTGGTATTTTCAGTTGTTTCATGAAGCCGTTCACCTCTATTCATCCGTATATCTCAAAGTTCCTAATATTTCTATATATTCTTCCGTAATTTCTTCTCCATCAATCAAAATATCACCTATCATATCCATCGATATCTCATTAATTTCTTCAATGAGTAATTCAGGCATGGATCCCGCCTTAGTAGCGATCTTTTGCAGCTCAGCAGACCCTTTTTGATCTCTAAGGATATAAAGAACCTCCAGTTGAGAAGAGCTTAAACGCTCAGCCAGTTCCTTCCATTCTTCATCCAAATTGTCTGTATACCAAACCAGATGTGATTGTTCCCGTTTACCTTCTTCACCTGTATCAGGGGAAGGTATGTCTACCTTAGTAGTTTCTATATCAGGAGAATGATCTTCCTCTACAGATTGAGGGCTATATAGGGCAGAATCGTCAAAGTTCATCTCCGTTTGGATCGTTTGCCGTTTGCCTGGAATCGATTTATCTTGCCTTGTTGGCATATCAACATTACTTACTTCTTTTGCAGAATTTTCTACAGTCTCATAATCGATCATCAGCATGTCCCGAACTTCTTCCGATTCTTGCTGTAAACGTCTTAATTTCTTCGCGTTAATGGTCACCGCAGGAGGTGCCTTCTTTACCTCTTGCACTTCACGTTCTTTTATTTCTCTTCTCAGGTAACGGGTTACCAGCTCTTCCACCTCGGATTCTAATTTCACTCCGCGAAGCCGACCTTTAAACCCCATAAATTCACGAAGCTTATTCTCCGTATAACGCACCAGCTGTGTTAAGTAATCACGAAACGGAGGATGGTCACTGATGGGGAACACCCTAACTTCAGCGTGTTTCCCATAGAAATCAGGATCATACACTGCACTGCGGAATAAAATTCTCTTTCTTGTCACTTCTTCTGGCCAAAAACGATGGATTAGACGGAGCCCGTGCTTTTTCAACCAGTACCGATCAACTAAAGCGATCACCTTCGGAGCATAAGTTTTCATCTCTTTACGTCCTTGTTCTTTGAAGAATCGGCTCTGTTCCGCATCATAATTTAATAACATAGAAAGCATATCCCAAGGTAAATCTAAAGGATCTGAAGTAAATCTGCGCATCCATTCGCGTTCCTTTAATTCATCAGACAGTTTACGCGGGATTTTCTCCATGAGCTCTTTATATGGCATTTCAAGTCCGTGTACTAAACAAAAATCATATATCCATTCTCGCATGTACGTATCAATCTTCTTCTCGCGTTCTCCATAACCAAACCAGACTTCGTCCAGTAAGGCGAGTCCTTCCTCGGGAGCAGTCCATCCTACACCATGGATCAGTTCATAGATATAGAGGAACAAATAGGACAGATCTGTATCTGGATATCTGCCTTGTTTTACTTCCTTACGCCAATAAAAATACCATTTCTTCTGGGCTGAACTCATCTGTTCATAGGTTGGCCAGTAGGCTCGATAAGAGACAAATGGCGCTTCCGAACAAACGACAGATTCGAATTCTCTTGCCTGCTTCACAAAGGTTTGCTCGCGTGTAAGAAACATGAACTGCTTTTCCCAATCCGCATCTCGTTCAAACGTTTGTGGAGACACGACAAGGTTCCCTTTTCGTTTCAAGGTATCTTCTGGCATCATGATTGGTTTCACTTTATCTATATCAAAAGCAGGATCCACATTCCTGTTATATAAGGGAGCCGGAGTATTGTTTCTCTTTCCTTGCTTACTTGAGAAGACGTCTTCACTGCTCTCCTCATTCCAATGGTTCCAGTCGTCCACCTGCATATCATCTAGAAATTCAAGCCCGTCCCATTCAGCGTCAATAGGCACATAAGTAAGATCCTGAACTTCTTCCTCAGGTTCTGACCGAGCACCGGAAAAATCTTCTCTTCTCGGAATGTCTGCTTCTTTCTCTTCATCCATCCATTCGTATTCCGCAAAGCGAATCTCATTCTTCTTATGAATGGATTGTTTCGGGATAGATTTCCCTTCATTTGCTCTTCGCTGATTCCTATTCTGATTATCATCCATAAAGGCTATACCTCCATCACGATTACATTATAACAAATCACTTCCTATCAAAGGAGGGTTAAACTGCATTTATTGTTTAACATTAAGAAAGCTACTTAAGCCCAGTTACATTCTTTGTGTGGTTTTATTATACATTTGAACAAAGCGATTCTCGCCATCGGAGAAGAAGAAAAGGTAGCCGTAGGAATCATATTTTTCCTGCGATATATAGAAAGAACTAGTCCTATAGCTGATAAGTCAATCCACTGATTCGTTCCTCCATATCCGATGAAAGGTAATTCCATGCCTACAAACGGCAAGAATCCAAAAGACATAAGTATGGGCCAAGAAAATCTGATCGTGAAAAATAATAACACAACAAAAATGAGTTGCTTGCCGTATGATTCTTTGACTTGAAATAGTAACTGCATGATATAGCCAAGGAACAACCCAATCAAAACAATGGTGATAAGGCCAAAAATCCAGCCAAGACAATAGATCAGATAAGGAAATAAAGAATCACTTTGTACATAAGAAAGACCGGGATTGCTTGAAGCAAATCCTTGCCCGAACCATCCTGCCGATTGGATTGCTTCCATCGATGTTATTTGAAGATAGGCTTGATCCCCTACCGGTCGAATAAATGTCATGAATCTTTCCTTAATCGTACTGAAATGCGGCAATGTATAATACAACATAGCTACAGTCGGAATCATGGTGACTATGGCAAACTGTTTTACATTTCTCTTGGTGAGCCACATCAACATCACATACCCAGCTATGTAAATCATACCGTATAGTACAGAATTGCCTACGTAAGTGAGGATTAATAGAGGGAAAACTCCTCGATAAAAAGTCTGCAGGATTGTATGGGTCCAGTTCATTTCTTTTATCTGCTTCATTCCAGCAAATGCTAACAAAAACAATATAACAGAGACATATAACATATTTATAGGAAATGGACCTAGTGCTACATAACCCTTAACACCGTTAATCATAGAACTATTCATCAGGATAAATGTATTCATAAATAACAGAAGGAAGAAAAGATTGTTCGAATATTTCTGAAGCTTCTGATAGTCAAAAAAATAAAAACTTGCTAGAAATACGATTCCAATTGCCATTTGCAATGCTTTTCTAGCCGTCAGATCAGGAATCAGAGATGAACCTGATAATTCAAGGCATACAGCCCCAACAATTCCAATCAAAGATATAATCGTAAGAAGTAGAGCGATCCTCCAATTGAGTACTGGCTTATGAGTTTCATTCATGCTTCGGCCTATCACATCTGGAGCTCCCATTTCTTCGATTGCCATATGCACTGAGGTTTCTTTCGAGCTACCTCGCAACTGTAATTCCTCCATCCGATCCTCGATATGATTCGTCAGTTCTTCTCGGATTTCAGGGTGCATCTTTTTCACCTTAATATGACGGCATACTTGATCCAAAAATTGCTGAATCACTTCATTCTCTTCACTGTTCTGCACGTTATCCTCTCTCCCCTATTACCGTATCGACTGCTGTACGAAACCGAATCCACTCATTCTTCTTTTCCTGAAGTTTTCTCTTTCCTTCATCCGTGATCTGATAATATTTTCGTTTGCGTCCATCCTGCTGACTCCAGTAAGCGTTAAGCAAACCTTCTGACTCTAAATTATGTAGAATGGGATATAAAGTCCCTTCTTTCATCGCAAACACTTCATCCGACTTGTTTTCAATTTCTTTGATCAACTCATATCCATACATCTCTCGTTCATTTAACACAGTGAGCAGCAAAATTACTGTACTCCCCTTAAGGAGCTCCTTATTCACAGACATCTTTACATCCCCCTTCAATACCTCGTATATCTATGCATTGTTAATCTATGTATATAATATACCGAATTTTTCCTATAAACAAGAATAAATACCCAGTTATTCAATATTATAAATAAAAAAAAGCGACCGGTGCAGAGCGCCGATCGCTTTTTTTATCTTTAGGTACTAATGCTTCTATCTATGATTAGTCTGTAATTTTACACCGAACACCTATTACGTGTACAACCATACCTTCAGTATCGAGAGCAGCTTTTCTTTATCAATAGGTTTAGTAATATAATCTGATGCTCCTGCATCAATACAGCGCTGGCGATCACCTTTCATTGCCTTAGCCGTAAGCGCAATAATAGGAATAGAATGGAGATCCGGCATAGAACGAATCGCTCTCATCGTCTCGTAACCGTCCATCTCCGGCATCATAATATCCGTTAGAATCAGATCAAAATTCGGATTTTGTTCAAGCAGTTCCAGCGCTTCTCTGCCATTTTCGGCAAATGTAACGTTAAGATGATAGGATTCCAGGATACTGACTAGTGAAAAAACATTACGTATATCATCCTCAATCAGTAGAATATGTTTGCCTTCTAAAGCAACTTCGTCATTGTATAATTTCTTCAGAATTTTCCGGCGATCTTCCGGAAGATTCGATTCAACCCGATGCAAGAACAAAGCCGTCTCATCAAAGAGCCGTTCTTGTGATTTCACATTTTTCACAATAATACTTTCTGCATATTTCTTTAGCTCAATTTCTTCTGTCCTATCTAACTCTTTCCCTGTGTAGATAATGATAGGAAGCTGCTTTAGTTTTGGATTAGTACGAATTTGATCAAGCAGGTCAAAACCGGAAATATCAGATAGTCCTAAATCCATCACCATGCAGTCAAAATGCTCTCGATCAAGTACACGTAATGCCTCAGCACCTGTCGATACGGCCGTGATGGCAACATCGTTATGTTGAATTAGTTCAACCATACTCTCTCTTAACCCATCATCATCTTCAATGATGAGCAATTGCTTTAGATCTCGATTAATAAACGATTCCATCTGACTCAGTGCATCTTCGATCTGGTCTTTGTTCACCGGCTTTTTGAGATACGCCATTGCCCCCATCGTAAACCCTTGCTTCGATTCATCGACAACCGAAATAATATGGACGGGAATATGGCGAAGTTCCGGATGTTGTTTTATTTTTTCTAGAATAGTCCACCCATCAAGCACAGGAAGCTGAATATCTAGCATGATCGCATCCGGTTTGTATGCATGTGCAAGTGCTAAACCCTGATCTCCCTGTAGTGCTACAATCCCTTTAAAATGGCGGCTACGAGCCATATCAAGCATAATTTTAGCAAAATTTTCATCATCTTCAATAATGAGAATGACCCTGTCTCCTGGCTCAATATGATACCGGTCATCTTTCACTGCTCCATCACATAGCAGTTCTGGATCGGTAATCTCAATACTTGGAGCCAGCAAATTTTCTGTTCTGGCATGATCAGATGGTAATGTATCTGAAAATGCAACCTGCTCGGGTAATTCAATGTACATACTCTGCTCTTCGGGCACATATAAAGTGAACGTACTGCCTTCACCTTCTACACTTTCAAATTCAATATATCCGCCGATTAAGGAAGCCAGCTCTTTGCTAATCGCTAGACCTAGACCCGTTCCTCCATATTTACGACTCGTCGATCCATCCGCTTGCTGAAATGCTTCAAATATGGTTTCTTTTTTATCAGGTGGTATTCCTATACCCGTATCTTTAACTGTAAAAGCGATCATTTTATTTTGTTCCGTTTGTCCTAAGAACGGAATTCCGTGGTTTGTACCGCTCACGTGCAAAGAAACCGATCCCTTACTCGTAAATTTAATAGCATTTGATAATAAATTTTTCAATATTTGCTGTAAACGATGTGAGTCCGTAAAAATCGTATCTGGAAGGTTTTCATCCATCGTAACTCGAAACTCGATCTGCTTCTTAAGTGCCATTGGCTCAAAACTACGTCTCATACTTTCTTTTACATCGTCAATAAAAACGGAGTCCATCTCTACTTTCATCTGACCCGCTTCAATTTTAGACAAATCAAGAATATCATCAATTAAATGCAGCAAATCATTACCGGATGAATGAATCGTCCGCAAGAAATCAACCTGTTTTACAGTTAAATTACCTTCCTTGTTACTCATCAAGATATCGGATAAAATAAGCAAACTATTTAAAGGTGTCCGCAGCTCGTGAGACATATTTGCAAGAAATTCAGACTTATATTTAGATGCTGTCATTAAATCTGCTGCCTGTTGTTCTAGTACAATGTTCTGTTTCTCTACTTTTTCCTTGATCTCTTCAATTTTGCGCATCTGCGCCTCTACCTGTTTGGTACGCTTCATTAACTCAAGATTATTATGTTCCAGTTTCTCTGACTGAGTCTTGAGCTCCTCGGTTTGTACTTGAAGTTCCTCTGACATCACTTGTGATTGTTCTAAAAGGCGTTTAACTTCCATTTGAGAAAGCACACTATGAATTGCTACACCAATTATATCTCGGGCTTGATCTACGAGTTGCTGATGAAGTGTCGTAAATGGGTGTAGTGAAGCAAATTCGATAACCCCTTCCACTTCACCCTCATATTCAATCGGAAAAATCATAATATGTCTCGGAGAAGAGTCTCCAAGTCCTGTTGCAATTTTAACGTGATCTTCAGGGACAGAATCAAGTATCATCAATCTGTTCTCTAGAGCTGCTTGCCCTACCAATCCTTCACCGATCCAGAACTGTTCTGTGCCCGCTTCTGGTCCATTAGCAGCGTAGGATGAAGTCTTGACAAGATGATTTCCTGAGCGGTGATAGAAGACGCCATAAGATGCATCCAATAAATGGGCGAGTTTTGTTACTATTGCGTTGGAGAGAGTTGATAATTCGGAGACTCCTTGATAGGATACTACTACTTCTCCAATACTCGTCTGTAACCAATTGTCATTCTCGTGGCGTTCAAGTAATCGATTGGTAGCTTTCGCAAGATCACGAATTTCATCTTTACTTTTCACATGGATTCGTCTTGACTTCTGACTTAATTCCGTGGAAGCAATATCTGATATTGCCGAAACAACTTGTTTTACAGGCTGTACAATAGATTTAGAAACAAAAATAGACAATATAATGGAAAGAAAGATCAAAATAAACCATACGATGTATAGAACCATTTTGAATTCCGTATTTTTTTGATCTAAATCAGCTACACGAACCTTTGTGAGTTGCTTCTCTGTATCCCTAAATTCCTCAAGTTGCAAGCGTAGCTCATCTATAATCTGTTTTCCTGGATCGGCCGCAAAAAAATCAAGTACCTCCTGATTTTGGTCCTGCCTCTTCATAATAATAACGGGCTGTCCAGCCTTCCCAATCCACTCCCTAATATTGTCTCTAATCAGATTTAGTTTATCTTGTTGACTTGGATTGTCTGCGACGAGTTCGTATAATTCATCATAATCTGTTTCCCAATTATACCTAGTCAATTCGTAATGAATTAAATATTTCTCCTCACCTGTTAATGCAAAGCCTCGTTGACCTGTTTCCATATCCAGTACATTTTTCTCGATTTTATTCGTTAATTCATGTACTTCTATATCATGATCAACAATAAAATTGATTTCTTTCTGCATCGACGTAATCCGGCTTTCTAGAAGTAAGATCGAAGCACCTAGACATACAAGTAATATAAAATAGCCAATCATAATTTTAATACCGATCGTAAACCTCGGCTTGTTAAACATCTTTCACTTCTCCTTCGTGTCTATACAGCTTTCTTGCAGAGGCTATACTCATAGTGAAAAGCAGTCCGTATGTAAGGAAAATTCTCAAAAAAAAGAATCCAGTACATTTGTAAGGATTCTTCTTGTTAGAAGATGCGCATCACTATTATCTTTCTAGCCTATTTATTGAAAATACGAATTCAACGCTATCAAAGATTAGCAAGTGATTTCTCATTTTTAGTTTACTTTAAAAAACACGAATATGTCTAGATTCGTGGGCCTGTATCCTTCTGTTTACTGCCCGCTTTTTGTTCTATAAACACGCTTATTACATAAGATACGAGAATCGCAGAGGTGTAAGCGATGAGATCCCAGACACCGAAAACACCTTGTCCCAGAATCAGCTGAATGAACCTGTTTTCACGGAGCATATTTATCCAAGGTGCGTGATATAACTGAGTAAACTCTATGAAATAACAGAACAATAGTGGAATAAAGAATTGATACCGATGGGGAGCATTCAAGAAAACAAAAGAGAATAAACAGAAAATGAGCGCTGCCCATAAAAAATCGCCTATAAAGGGTACTGCCGATCGTAATGTTAAACCTAATAAAATAAGGAATGCGCAAGTGATTCCCAAGATGATTCTCTTCATAGTTGACTCCTTTCTGCAAGAAAAAGAATCCTGTCACCAGGATTCTCACGATCAAGCAATTAGCGATAAAAAACGAACTCTATTCCCAGAAAATCCGATGATTCCCACGCAGTCTAGCAAGACCCTCGACATAAAAATAATCACCGTAAATTAACGGGACATCTACATTTTGCCCTTGAGGATAATGACCTGTTCCGTATGAGATCAGCCCTTCTTCTTCGGAAGATTCCCCTGTTCCATAATTCGTATAAAGCGACTCTAGGATACGTTCACCCGCTTGCCGATATACTGCCCTTTCCGATTCAGAAACAAGTGTTGATAAAAGTAAGAGGCCACTAGCAGCACATGCTCCAGCAGAAGAATCCTTGATGTGTCTAGTATCTTCCGGTGCTCGAAAATCCCAAGCAGGGACAGAGTCTTCCGGCAGTTGTGATAAAAAGAAGTGCGCCGTTTGTTTGGATGCATTCAAATAGGCCTCATTACCGGTATGATGATATGCAAGAGCTAGGCCGTATAAAGCCCAGGCGTTTCCTCTGGACCACACTGAATCGGGTGCATATCCTTGACCCCCGAGATATTCTTCTACTTCTCCTGTATCTGGATCAAACCGAACGATATGACGGACCGATCCATCTAGCCGAACAAAATGCGTTAGCACGGTATTCATATGTGCGTTAGCAATGTGAGCATATCTTGGATCTCCACTCTCCTTAGAGGCCCAGTACAGAAGAGGTACATTCATTGCACAATCGATAATCGCAAGACCCGAATTCAGCTCTCCTGGCGTCCATGGATTCCATGCTCTTATGTAATTCCCTTTAAGATTAAATCTACCCATCAAATAATTAGCTGCTTTAAAAGCCCTACGTCTTGAGGCTTCACCGCCAAGCAGTTTATAGTTAGCCAAACTCGTAAGTGTCCACATAAATCCGATATCATGGTCCAGCCGATCATAACCATCAAGTACCTTATCCAGATGATTCTCACATTGTTCTGCCATGTCGCGAAACTGCTGCTCACCGCTGCCTTCATACAGAACCCATAACATACCAGGCCAAAATCCAGCAGTCCACCATGCAGGTTCTTCTAACACATAAGCCCCTTGATGACTGGCATGTGGGAAATTCGCACCGATTCGCTTCGAGGTAATGAGTACTTTCTTAACCGCTTGTTGAAAAGCCTTATCAACCCAACTTTTTGTATGTTCAGAAATAAGCTGTTCTATTGGCGCATTGTTCAAGTAAATCCCACCCCTTTTGCTATAAATTATAGACTTTAAGTAAAATATTGTATCCCTTTAAATTCTACCATGGTTCATAAAAAAATACCGACACTATTTGTCGGCATACCAATCTTTTTATTCAATTTTCATAATATGACAAACGTGCAATCGCATTCTTTGTGTCTCGCATAAGATAGATTAGGAACAAAAGAGGGGGTGAACTGCATGAGTGAAGTATATGGAAACTACGAAGGTGGTCATGGTAACAATAAATCTAGTGTTGCAGCGATTCTTGTCTTGTTCATTTTGCTTGTTATCATCTCTAAAGCCTTTAAAGGTTATTAATTGATGCTTGCAAAGGCTTAATTAATGATGTAAAACAAGACTCCAAGGAGCTTACGATCAAAGATGCATGCCATCTTTATCATAAGCTCCTATTGATCATGTGCTACAACTCAATTTCGTGTTTATTCTTAGCAACACCGTGATGACGATGAATGATACGAACTTCTCCATCTTCTGTCCACTCTGCATAAAAAACGGAATCGATAGTTTGATAACCCTGCTTGGTCAATTCTTCAAGCAGCCAGTTTTCATCCCTGTGAATTGCAGCTAGAGCTTCTTTATTCAGCTTACTATTTTCGATTAAAGTTCGGGGAAGTTCAACCGATTTGGTCTCCAGTTCAAGATCATTTCGACTCGGTTGATCGGAATCTGATTTTTTCAAAATACTAAGCGAACCGTTTGTTTCATATACTGCAAAAGCCACCTCGCTTAATGAAAAAACATTTTGTTGTCGCATCATCATTTTCAATTCTTCAAATTCCACTTTGTTTCGCTTCATGGCTTTCATATCGATTTCACCATTCATGATTAACAAGTCCGGATTTCCTTCTAGTTTTTTACGTATAGATTTACGGTATTCCATGATTTTATCAAATACATAGGATAGTAACGCCCATACTATTAATGAAAAAACAAGCTTCCACACGGACACTTCTTCATCGTAAATGGTATCTCCTACTAGGTCCCCGAATACGAGGGCTGATATAAAATCAAAAGGGGACAACTGGTTTATTTCTCTTTTTCCTATTAATCTTGTTGCCGCCCATAATCCTGCAAAGGCAGTAGTGAGTTTAATTAGGAGAAGCATGTATTCATCCACGTTTTACACCTCTTTATACTGATACTATTCCATTTCTATTACCCATTAAAGAGTCCGTGATATCATACATCTACTTCCCAATTTCCCCCACATAAAAAAGCCGTCTCCTATATTTCATAGAAGACGGCTCTCTACAAACGTATTTATTTTTTCGGCATTTGTGTAAACAGCAAGTTAACAGGAAGGTTACTACCTGGTGCTGCCGTCAGTAGAATTTCTACTTTTTGCTCATAGTCACCTGTGCGGTAGAGTACCGCTTGCTCATTTGGAGCACTAACTTGACCTTTAGAATAGATCGCAACTATATCTCCGTTAACCATTGCATAACCAGAGTACTTTCCTCCACGCGGATTAAAAGAGATCAATGTATTTGGCGCTACGCGGTCAAGTGTGATTTTGTATAATACACCAAAATTCCCTGAGTTAGAAGCTTCTACACCGAGCATTGGGTCCATACCTGCTAGGTTTGGATCATCTTGATTATCTCCCAGTGCTAGACGCATAGAAGTCGCTCCTACCGGTTCCGAATAACGAATAACGCGGGTCGAATTAGGGTACGTACCTCGGTTATGAACGCCATCCCGATCCAGAATAGGAAGTTTCTCAAGCACAGTTAACGGTTCCAGTTTCTCATCAATCATGATGACATCGTATTGGATGGGTAAGTCACTGTTCATGTCAGAGAATAACGAGATCACGCCGCCCTGTTTCATAACAGATTTATTTAGTTCCGTCATCACAAGTTTGCTTTCGCCTGGAGCAAGGGTCATGGATGAACGCTTGCTTCCATCTTGCATCGACTGAAAATATCGTTCAACTGATGATTTACCAGCAGCCGTTGCAATCGGGCTTGGCCCTGCAAAGCCAAGGTTTTCTGTTTTAATCGTTGCTTCTGTGAAGTTCGTATTGGTTGCAACTACGTACATCTTCACATTCTTGCCTGTATTATTCACATGGTGAATCATGAAGCGCGTGTTACCCACTGCCGTTTCTTGGTATACAACCCCTTCCGAATTCACGGTTTCCGGGCTATTACTACGGATCAGAGTACTTGGTTCATCGCTAAATGTATAAGGCACTTTAGTCCAAGTTGGAACTGCTGAACCATCAAATACGAATTTTTCGCCGGCTGGCAAGAACATACGATAAAATTCATCTTGTGAATAGAGCGTCTCACTTGATACAACAATCGTTTTTTCAAAAGTAGCGGTTTGTCCACTATCATCAGTCACCGTCAGGCTGATATTTTTAGGACCTGGTGTGAAGAACGCATAAGCGCTGTTATTCCAGTCATGTTTTACAATGGTACCGTCATCCGTACTTTGATCCGTGATCGTAATGAGTTCACCCATTTTGTACTCTTCTTTATCCGTCATGAATAAGGCTACTGGGGGAAGATTAGGCTGTTTCACTTCAATTGTCACTGTATATGGATCGCTCCAAGTGCCATTTGAATCCTGAACAGAATAGGAAACATCATACTTTCCAGCAGATGCAAACACTTCCTGTTTTCCTTCCCAACGTTCGTCAACAATAGATAGCCCTTGCGGTGAAGAAGAATCTGTACTGTATGTAACTACCGTTTGCCCCGCCATAATCTCACCCGGCTGAATCGTGAACTTAGCAACAGGTTTGGTGGCCAGATTCATGATGACTTTCTTACCTACATTATCGACTTTATATTTAATGTCGAGGGCTGCTGTGATCGCAGTCAGAGGAACCATAAACGTATTTTTCGTCTGATAGGAAGTGCCCTTCATCGTTTTGGTCACGCCGTTTACCGTGTATTTACTGCTGTTTGTCTTGAACCGGAGTTCATTCGCACCACTGACAATGACCGTTTCTTTCGTCTTTTTATCATAACTTACTTTATACCCTACACGATCCACGAGAGCGCGAATCGGAACATAAGATATTCCCTTTTTCACTTGCATAGGCTGAGGAGCATTGTATGTTACTCCTCCTTGTTCCATTTTTGTACTGTTAAAATAAAGAACCAAATCCGTTGGTAATGTAGTTGGAGCCGTCTTAGTCGCTGATTTTGATTCCGCAGACGCTTCATTCGGTGCTGGCTTTACATTAGGTGTTGTCGTCACTTCATTTGTAATTCCATCCTTTTTTTCATTCGGTACGGTTGTCTCCTCTGTTGATTTAGAGCTCTCTGTTGCTGGTCCTGATGATACTGCAGGTTCTGTATCTTCAGAGATCCCAGCGGCTTTCGATGTTTTTGAATCCGTAGCTGTTGCTGGTTCTGTTTGCGCTGCTTTTTCCGTTTCTTGTTTTGTTACACGTGTTTGTGGTGCGTTTTGTACTTCTTCTGCCGTTTTTTTCTCTCCGTATACTTCCTGAGCAACGACCTGATTTGCAGTAGAAGTAGCTACTTCCTGTGCGCTTACCGGGACTGCTGTTGCCACTTGGGACAAAGCTAGAACGGCCAGCATAGATAATTTCTTCAGTTTCATGCTTAGACTCCTTTTGATTCTATTTTCTATTCTCTTCGAATTCGTCTACTATTAGACGCTAATTTCTTGAAAAAGTTTCTAATTAAATGGGTTGAAACTATAATAAGTGATAAAATGTTCCAAATAGTGAGATAATTTCTCTTTTTTTCGCCAGGATTACACTAAAAACCCCTTAATGAGATTGGCTCATCAAGGGGTTGGTTTCTATTACAATCCTAAACGTATTCTTTTTTCTTGATCCGGATCTCGAATCACTTCAATATCTGAATTAAAGATCATGGTTTCTCTATGTTCTGTTGTGTAAGGTGGCCAATGGTAATCACCTGGATTTGGAACTTCGCTTTTAGCAAAGGTAATCCATGCGTCTTGCATCCTAGAAGCAAGCTGCTGCATCGAATCACTTAGCGTAATTCCCATCGAGGTAAAAAACTGCAAATTATGAAATACAAAAGCAATTTCACCTGCATGAATTGCTTTATTTAACAACGGATGACCTGCAAGCGTCCAATCGAAGCGGTACATAAACACCGGTGCATACTTAGCCTGAGCAGCTGCGAACTCAACGGAGGAACGCCAAAAGAATAGATCTGTCATTAGCTGTGCCTGTCCATCTGTTGTTTTTGGATACTGGGAAACGATTTCATGCCCGTCAGGTACACCTGTCATCATTTCCATCGCTCGCACCATATCACCATCATTCATAATTTCTGTATCTGGACGAATAAATAGTGCTCCTTCGTCAAGGTTCGTTCCAATAAGAAGCCGTACGTCATGGGCATCTCCATCTTTTATTGCTTGAATAGGTGATTTTGGAAGGGTTGATTGGTCCATCACGGGCTGAAATAACAAGGCCAGACCTGCACCTGTTTGCTCTTTGAAACGTTCTCCTGCAGCAAGGATTTGTTCCGCAGGCAGGGTTTTCAGTTTGTGAACCTCGTCAGAACGAATTCCGAGCATCTGAAGCATTCCAGCTGTAACCTGAGCAGCTTGTTCTGCTGGTATATGCTGAGAAGCACCGCTTTGCATAATGACCTGTTGAAAGAGTCCTTTTGCTTTTGGCATTGCCATAAGAGCAGCAATACTCATACTTCCTGCCGATTCACCAAACACAGTCACTGCGCCAGGGTCTCCTCCAAAACCGTCTATATTTTCTTTTACCCATTCCAAGGCGGCAATCTGATCAAGCAGTCCCGCGTTTGAAATAAATGATTCACCAAGCGGCGATAAGTGCATAAATCCAAAAGGACCAAGTCGATAGTTCAAAGTAACAACAATAACTTCACCCCGTTTTACGAACTGTGTTGCATCGTAGAACGAAGAACTCCCTGATCCTGTAACGAAAGCACCTCCGTGAATCCATACCATGACCGGAAGCTTACGTTTGGTTGTATGCTCAGGAGCCCATACATTCAGATAAAGACAATCTTCAGATTCTTTCGGCTTATATCCTGGCGTCTGAAATAATCCTCCTTCTGTTCTTGGTTGAATACATTCAGGTCCAAACTCATCAGCTTCCTTGACGCCTTCCCAGGAATCAGGCGGCTCGGGAGCTACAAAACGCAGTTTATTCACGGGCGGTTTCGCATAAGGGATTCCCTTCCATACGGCGACTCCATTTATGTTCTGTCCCTTTAACACACCATATCTTGTATCTACTTGCAGCTCTCTCATCTCATATCCTTCCTTCCTGATGTCCACTTCTTCGAACGTTTGTTATAACTAATAAACCATTTTTATTGATGTGCTTTACGAATTCTTTGCAATTGACCAATATGTCTTATTTCATGGATGGCGATAAAATGAGCCCACTGATTCGCATTTAATTCAAAACCAACCGGATGAGGAAACTTCAGATCATTCGTATTCCTTTCGGCCAGCTGATGAATTATCATTTTCGATTCCGCTCGAATCTCATTCAGCTGATCCATTGCTTGTTCATAGCTTAGTTGACCGCTTGGTTTTGCTAATGCAGGTGCGTCCACTTTTTTTTCGATCAATCCGCTCTCTTTAACAATATCCATAACATCCGTTTTCTTTTCATGTAGTGGTTCTGAAGGTAGAATCGGTTCAGCAGCAAGTGCCAATTTCAGCTGATGCTGGATCATGCCTTCTAATTTGCCTAAATGCTCTACGATTTCTGTGACATTCCAGCCGTTCTCTACTTCTTTTAACCCTTTCTCGTCGGGACCAAAAGAACCTAGAACTTCAAGCAATTGATTTCTTACTCCGTCCATGTAAGGGATAATTTCATTAAATTGTACCATCTTGTATTCCTCCCAGTATGCGTGCATTCTCCAGTATTACATGCTTCTATATTCCGGTGTTTTCTTTAACTGATCAAAAAAATGATGCTGGGCTTCTCGGTAACTCGCCATATCCCTTCCCTCATAGGAAGCTTTCAGTTCATCGTATTGATCTCGGTATCCTTCATTAATCAACAATACATCACGAAATTTATGAAATACATCATGTTTGGTATGACATACCGTTAGCTGAACACCGAGTGGCAGGATTGTCTCCTCTGTATAAAAGGAACGAAAAGAAGTCGTTTGTTCTCCTTTTTCATCAACTGGGTATAAAGATTCTAGCACCCGAGTTGCTTCATCAAAGTCTTCTTGCTTTACTCGAACCTGAATATCGACATCTCCTTTCGTCAGGGTGCCGGGAATTGCTGAGCTTCCTACATGATGAATATCTGCATGTTGAAGAAGTTCCTTCAACTTCTTATTTTCCTGCCAAAATAGTTCTGTCGCCTGTTCATTATATTTATTTCTTGCGAAAGATACGATTTCCATACTTGCTTCCTCTCCTTATGTATAGAGTAGGGATGAATGACCATCCATTTAAACCAAAGTACTATCTTTCAAACATTCGAAATCCGGATGAAAACTCCTTCTGGATTGGTAAATAAATCTATATTCATCTATAATTTAGTGAGATTTAGCACTAGCTTAGCAAAGGAGTGATTGATTTACATGTTGCAAAAACTAAAAAAGATAGATTCCACAATCATCTGGATCCTTTGTTTTTTCATGCTAGCCAGCATCCTTTTGATTCATAGCGGAATTCAATATAGTCCCGAAAAATTTGCCGGTTCCGAAACAAAAATGGCAATCTATTACCTGCTTAGTTTTGCCGCTTTATTCGTGACTGCATTTTTTCACTACAAACTCATATTGAAATATTATTGGTATATCTACGGAGCAGGAATTTTACTGCTTGTATACGTCTCGTTTTTCGGAAAGGTCATCAACGGCTCCAGGGGATGGATCTCTATCCCTTATTTATTTAATGTACAACCTGCGGAAGTTTTTAAAATCATACTCATCATAACGCTTGGTGGTATCTTAATAAAACAGAACAAGAAACTTACCTTTTGGAGAAATATCATCCCCCTTTCCCTGGTCACACTCCTGCCATTTGCCTTAGTTATGAAAACAAATGATATGGGAAATGCACTTAGCTACCTGATCATCTTAATCGGTATGTTGTGGATCGGGGACATCAAGAACAGACATGCACTTATCATACTACTACTCATCGCCGTTCTTTCGGTTGGTGGCATTAAGTCATATATTACATTTCATGATCAAATCACTACTTACCTTTCTAATACGGAAAAAGGGCACTGGCTCGATCGTATCGATCCGTGGCTTATGCCTGAAGAAGCAAGCAAAGATGCTTCTTACCATACAAGAAATGCGAAAATCGCGATTGCCTCGGGCGGATTACTTGGAAAGGGATATAAGCAAGGGACGATGGTCCAGACTGGTTATGTTCCGTATACCTATTCAGATTCCATTATCGTCGTCGCTGCGGAAGAGTTTGGATTTCTAGGTGTATCTCTATTATTATTCCTCTATTTCATCCTTATTTACCGGCTGATCTATATCGCGCTGGAATGTAAAAATAAAGCGGGTCCTATCCTGATTGTTGGTATTGTTGCTATGTTTATCTATCAAATTTTCGAGAACGTTGGCATGTTTATCGGACTTATGCCTTTGACGGGGATTACTTTACCTTTTCTTAGCTTTGGAGGTTCTTCTCTACTCATTAATATGCTCTGCATTGGTGTAGTTCTGAGTATTAAAGTGAATGATGATGAAATCGATGATATGTTATCAAGCACAGAGAGCTTACAGCTAAATAAAAGAACTGCCTTATGAGGCGGTTCTTTTTTCTTACCATTTTTCGTTAAGTTCATGAAAGTGATATTGATTCGCCAACTGATTCAAGAAAATAGATACTTGCTTTGGGATGTTTCTCCTGTTCGGTTGTACCCATCCTACATAAGAGGAGACCGAGGTTGGAATCGTGAGTGGCAAGACTACAATATCACTGCTGGACATATGCGCATGTTTACCAAACGACAAATCAAATCCAATCGTAATCGCCACATTTTCTCGAACCAATTTGGAAATGACAGAAGTCTGATTCGTGGAAAATAACAGTTGACCTTTTCCGTAATCCCGCTGGAGATCTTCGTAAAATTTCAGCAGCAGGTCGTCTTTATATAAAACAATCTGATGTTTCAGAATCTCCTCCGGTGTAATCGAATCCTGTAAGGCAAGGGGAGAGCCCTTGCTAACCCCAACGACCATTTCTTGCTGGATCAGCTTACCGAATAATAACGATTTATGCTGATTTCTCAGTTCTTCTTCAAATATAATCAGTCCCACATCAAAACGTCTTTCATTCATTTCATGAATGATATCATTCGTACTCATCTCACATAATTCAAGCGTAACTCCGGGAAACTGCTTCTTAAAATCAATAATCGCATCGGTGTAGATCAGTGTTGGAAGCGGAATGGTCGCAATTCTGATGATACCTGTAAGCTGTTCAGGTTGAACTTGAGCCTCTTTTTTCAGTTCATCAAATGCTTC
This sequence comes from Paenibacillus sp. Marseille-Q7038, assembly GCF_965111595.1. NCBI lineage: Bacteria > Bacillati > Bacillota > Bacilli > Caryophanales > Paenibacillaceae > Paenibacillus > Paenibacillus sp. Marseille-Q7038. The sequence goes on from NZ_CBCOOM010000001.1 coordinate 1,990,095, forward strand.
TAGCACTTTATATGCTTTGGATAAAATACGTTTTCCTTCTTCTGTAGGAATAGCTCCTGCTCGTGATCTTTTAAATAAAGGGAATCCTAATTCATTCTCCAGACTCGTAATCGCCTGACTAACCGCAGATAGCGTAACATTACACGATTCTGATGCCTTTGTGAGAGATCCAGTTCTAGCCGTTTCCGTTATATACAAGAGTTGATCTATGTTCATAGATCTCCCCTCCTTTAGTTAAATTATTCTTAACTTTACTTAAAATACTTTAAATATATTTAAGATCTAAACGAGTATATACTAATTCCAAGTCAAAAAAAGCAATGATTCATATCACAAATAAGTAGTTTACATCGGAGGATTTTATCATGAGTAATGAAAAAAGAGTTGCTGTTATTACAGGCGGAGCAAGTGGAATTGGTCGCGAAACAAGCCTCATTTTCGCAAGAAAAGGCGACCGCGTTATTGTTGCAGATTATAATGAAGCAGGCGGTAAAGAAACGGTTGCTTTGATTGAGAAAAATGGCGGCGAAGCTGCATTTATTCAAGTCGATGTGTCTAATTATGAAAGTGTAGAAGCGCTTGTAGAGCAAACCGTACAACAATACGGCCGTATTGATGTCATGTTCAATAATGCGGGAATTGGTCTGCCTACCCCTGTTGCTGCTCTTGACTGGGATACCTACCACCAGGTTATTAATGTGAACCAACACGGAGTAGCCCACGGAATCATAGCAGCAAGCAAAAAAATGAGAGAACTTGGTACCAAAGGGGTTATTATTAATACAACTTCGGTATTTGGATTCCTTGCATCTCCAGGTTCTTTCGCTTACCACGCTACCAAAGGTGCTGTCATTATGATGAGTAAATCAGCTGCGTTAGAACTTGCACAATACGATATTCGTGTCGTTGCTGTTGCTCCGGGTGTAGTAGACACTCCTATAATTCAAGGATATAAAGATTTAGGTATGGCGAATGAGATGGCTCATAAAGTCATGGGCGGCAAGCTGACTCAACCGGAAGCCGTAGCTAAAACCGTATATCTTGTATCTCTAGAAGAAGCGGAAGCGATTAACGGCAGTGTGGTTATGGCTGACCAAGGTTATGCGTCCTTCAAATAGTGTGTAGCTCATTGATTTAATCAAAAAAAAGATGACCTCAGTTTATTGAGAGTCATCTTTTTAATCGTTATTTTGTCATAATGTGATGAAGTATATTACTTGTTACTGTTCCACCAGGTCTTCCGCAAGCTCCATCTGATCCAAGATCACTGCGTTAATCCCATTAAGATAAGCGATCGCACTCGCCTTAATGATATCCGTATCCATCGCACGCCCTGTGTACGTCTTTCCATCACAGGAGATTTGCAAATGCACTCGTCCAACCGCCTCTTTTCCTCGGGATATACTATTTATTTTGTAGTGGATCAACTGAACATCAAGATCCGCTAACGTTTTAATGACACTATAGAGCGCATCAATAGGCCCGTCACCGATGGAGCTTCCTCTAAGGACTTCATTTCCCTTTTTCAGTTCCACACTAGCCGTTGGATACTGATCATTCGTGACCACTTGAAAGGATGCCAGTTCATATAAATGTCCCCTTGTCTGAGGCTGGTTAAGATGTTCGGTCACCAGATAAAATACATCATGGTCGTATACCTCTTTTTTGGCATCGGCCAGGGTAATGAACTTCTCGAACAAAAATTCAAATTCTTCTGTACTCGAAACGCTGAAGCCCATACGTTCCACTGCATTTTTAAATGCATGTCGTCCGGATCTCGCCGTAAGGATAAGCTCCATTTTTTCTCCGCCGACTTCTTCTGGTGACATAATCTCATATACATTCTTATCTTTGAGCAAACCGTCCTGATGAATTCCAGAGGAGTGAGCAAAAGCATTATCACCCGTAATTGCCTTATTCACTTGGACATCCAGCCCTGTTAAATGCGTCAGCAACCGGGATGTCTTCAAAATTTCTTTGGTTTTAATTTGGGTCGTACAGCCGTAAAAGTTCTCACGTACCTTCAGTCCCATGACGACTTCTTCAAGAGAGGTATTCCCTGCACGCTCACCGAGTCCATTCATGGTACACTCTACTTTTTCTGCCCCATTCTTAATTGCACTCAGCGTATTTGCCGTTGCCATCCCCAAATCATTATGACAATGAACACTCAGGATCACTTTATCGTTTAGATTCTTAAGACGCTCATTAATTCTTCTTACTAAATTACCAAACTCTTCAGGAACGGCGTATCCAACCGTATCGGGAACGTTAATAATCGTTGCCCCTGCTTTCACTACTGCCTCAATCGTTCTCCACAAGTATTCAAAATCAGACCGCGAAGCATCCTCCGTCGAATACTGTACTTCGGGAAGCAGCGTCTTTGCATATTTCACCGCATCTACTCCCATCTGCATGACGGCATCCTCCGAGCGGGCGAATTTCTTCTCGAGATGTATAGTTGAAGTTCCCAGCACAATATGAATGAATGGATTTTGTGCGAGCTTAATACTTTCATAGACGGCATCAATATCACTTTTCACCGCTCTTGCGAGAGCCGTTATCGAGATTTGATCTCCTACTTTCTTCGCGATTTGTTGAACCGCATGAAAATCTCCTTGTGAAGAAGCGGGAAAACCTGCTTCAATCATGTCTACATTTAACCGTTTCAGCTGTTGTGCAAATTCAATTTTCTGCAAGGTGTTTAGTTTCGCTCCAGGAACTTGTTCTCCATCTCTCAGGGTCGTATCTAGTACCAATACATTGCGATTTGCCATTTTAAACTTCCTCCTCACGGAAAATATGAATGTAATCCATTTTATGTAAACACGAGGCTTGCTAAACCCGGAATTTAGCAAACAAAAAACCCCGTCTCTGCTATAGAGACGGGGTTAACCCGCGGTACCACTCTAATTCGTTTCTTATCTATACAAAGGTACAGATAGGAAACAATCTTTGTTCGATGGCTAAGACCATCTATCCTTGTAACGGCGGAACCCCGGCGAACCCTACTCTATTCAGGCAGCTGTTCATAGACGAGTTCAAAGTGGTCCCTGCTGCCGTATTCACACCTACCAACGGCTCTCTGAAAGAGTTCCTCACTTCTACTATTTCTAATCAGCACATTTGAATTTTCAATTGGTTAAATGGAAGTATATTGGTATTTATTTCCTTTGTCAACCTTGAATTACTACAGCAGGTTCTACCGTCATCCCATCCGCCTTTTGCTGCTCTGCCGCTTCTGCTTTTCGCAAATACTTCTGACCCCGCCACCTCACATAAGACAAAATCCCTCTTAAGTACTCATCCACAATCATGCACGAATAGATACCAATGAGACCATAACCAAGATGAATCCCAAGTACATATGACATTCCTGTGGCAATGATCCACATGGACCCGAGCGAGATATACATGGTAAATCTCGTATCACCGATCGCATTAAGTGAATTACCTAGCGCCATATTCAGCATTTTACCCGGCTGAAGAATGAGGTTCATCCCGAGCAAGGAAGCGCCAATCGCGATAATGGTCTGATCATCCGTAAAGAGTCCGAGAAGCTGTCTCCCCAATAGAAAAAGAATTAACGCATTTACAATCACATAGATCGCCCCGACACCCAGTGCACGGTAGGCACTCCGGTAAGCTTCGCGGACTCGACCAGCTCCAAAGAGGTGGGCAATTTGGATCTGAGCTGCCATTGCGATCGATGACCCAAGCAGGAAACAGAATGATTCAAGCGTATTCATATAGGTTCGTGCCGTTAGTTCTGCCGCACCAAGTGTAGCGATATAGGAGTAAATAATGAGCTGAGAAAATACCCAGCACGACATATTGACGCCAAGCGGCCATCCAATCTTTAGTATTTCACCGAATAAGGGCCGATTAAATACAGTGAGTTCCCTCCACTTGATCCGGTATTCAAAGGACCGTAAGAACATCAGGAGAAGCAGAATGACAGCAAGTAAACGACTCGCTACCGTAGAGATCGCTACGCCGGTCAAGCCCCACTGCGGAAATCCAAAGGCTCCAAAGATGAAGGCATAATTCAAAAACACATGAATGACATTCATCCCAAGTGCGACATACATAGGACCTTTCGTATTTCCTGTATTCCGTATGACCGTGCTCATTGTGGCCATCATAGCAATCAAGACCATGCCTCCGCCAACAATCGAGATATAGATACCTGCAAGCGGCAACAGATGCTCCGGTAATTGTAACGCTGTTGCAATTTTTTCCGGAGATATAACAAGAATGATACTGCATACCATTCCTAGGATGGTTGTTACCGTAAAAGCCATGATTCCAATGACACGGGCATCCATCTTTTTATGCGATCCCAGCTTCTGAGCGATCAGAATTCCTGCTCCGCTGGCCACCGTTGTGAACAGAACCGTCATCGCTTGAAACAGTTGATTTGAAAATCCAACGACGGCTACTGCGTCATCCGAAATACGACTGACCATTAGTGTATCTACCGCTCCAAGCAAAAATTGCAGAAACAGCTCGATAAAAATAGGCCAAGCCAGCACCCACAGGGTGAATTTTTTGGTATCCATATCTAGTATTCCAACCTCCGATGAGAAAATGGCGCTATAAGAGAAATTACAAATACAGCGCTTTAACTTTTCAAATTATAGTTGGTATAATGGATTTATAATATCATTTTATGAACTCATACTTATAAATTTAAAACCTCAATTTGATTTGAAAGGTTATCCATATGACATCACTACATTTTACGGTCCCGCCTCTTCCGGAGTACATCATAAGCGGACTGTGTGAGGCACCTTATGCAGGTAAACAGCCTAATCGAAAAAATTTCGGTATTTTCGATTTGCTCGTCGTCGTTAGCGGTCAACTTGATGTTATGGAGAACGGCGAACCCTACCAAGTTGAGTCCGGGATGTATCTTATTCTAAGACCGGATGCTCATCATTATGGGACGAAGGATTGTTCTGCAGATACAACCTACTACTGGCTGCATTTTAAGACGAGCGGAGAATGGGGCATCGACAAGTCACAGATGTATCAAAGAGAGGATGCCATTGAGCTGCAGTTTATGATTCCCAATTATTTTACGATTGAAATCCCTCAGTTCGGTCGTTTGACGCAAATGCAGCGTACGGTAGAATTATTAGATACGCTCACAGGACTTGTGCAAAACGGACATCAGACAAGGGCACTCTGGAATCAGCAAGTTCTTTTTCAAGAACTGATTCAGCTGCTTGCCGCAACAGGAGTGCATCCTTCCGCGTCTCCTTCTTTAGCCTGTGCTGAGAAAGCAGCCAGTTATTTGCGGTCACACTACCGAGATGAATTCAAAGCTCATACGATGGGTCTGAACATTAATTTCCATCCGGTATATATTGCTCGCTGTATGCAAAAAGAGTATGGCTGTTCTCCAGTAGAGTACCTGCAGCGATATCGAATTGAACAGGCCAAGCTTTTACTGGTACAAACCGATTACAGTATCAGCCGTGTTGCAGAAGAAGTCGGATTTAATCAAGCTGCTTATTTTACTTCTTGCTTTACCAAGCAGGAAAAAGTCTCTCCGCGGAGATACCGCCAGCAATTTTTTATGGATTAAAAAACGCAAGCCTCCTTGTTTATAAGGGGTTGCGTTTTTTTCTACAATTTGTTATTCCAGTTCAATCGTATTTAGACTTGCATATACATGCGGCTCAAAACCTTCCGATGGTTCACCTACTGGAATCGTGAGGTTAAAAACGAAATCATTTCCGTCTAGTTCCTTCACAATATATTGATGTGATGTTCCGCTCTTTTCTTCCTTTGCAGTTAGAAAGAGGCTGGCATCTTTCATTGCTTCAGGTCTCTTCTCTTCAGATACGACCTCTACCTCTCCATACTCCGCAAGGGCCGATGTTCCTTTCTCCTTTTGTTCCCGGAGCTGAATATCAGAAGGCAGTTTCTCGATCTGTGTCGCATAATTCGGATCAACATCCATCGTTAGTAGCCCTGTTTCCGGATTGAATGTGAAAATATCAAAAACATAAAGGGAATAACCATCTGCAGCAGAGATGATACTCGCTTCTTTTTGTTCGGTCATCCCCTCTAGCGTAAGTGTCAGCTCTTGTGTAGCGGGACGACTTTTGGAATTGTCGTCATCTTCGTTAGGTATCTTTCCAACGCTTGTCCCTGTTTTCAAGATCTCGACAAGTACCCGCTGCTTTAAGGTATCTTCTCCTTCGATCGCTTTCTCTTCATATTTCAAAGAAACGGTATCATTCTCCTGAAGCTTTGATATTTCTTCCATCAACGATTCGTCGAATTGAAAAGCCTGCGGTTCCCCATTGTCAAGAATCACTTCAATGGTATGCGAATCCGCGAGTCCTGTAAATGTTCCGCTAGCTTCCTTCACGATTACTTCTGATTCGGTTGGTTGATTGTTTTCCTGATCCGTTCCCGGTTCTTCTGATGGTCCGTTTGCTCCATTCTGCCCGCAAGCTGCGAGTGTAAGTACCAAGATGGTCATGATCACAACGGTCCGCTTTTTCATCTTTTTTCTCATCAGAACACCTCCTTATCTTATGTAAACGCATTGAACCCTCCATGAGTTACGTAAGATTCACCTTATTTTCAGGAAGCGAACCATTTCCGTTTTTATCCTTTTCCTTTTACTCTCCAAACAGCTATAATATCAAAAGGCCCAAACATCCTACGTTTGGAGGTACAGAAATGAATTTGCGTAAAACAACGAAGCGTTCGCTGACCGAACAGATTGTTGACCAAATGGAACAGTTAATTGAAACGGGAGAATGGCCTCTCGGATCAAAGATTCCCCCTGAACCCGAACTGATGGGTCAATTAGAGGTTAGCCGAAATACGCTGAGAGAAGCGATAAAGGCCTTAACCCATGCGGGACTGTTAAAAACAAGGCAAGGCGACGGAACCTATGTTTCTGCATCTAGTTCGCTTGGTCCCGTATTACAGAAAAGAGTGCACAGAACGGATTATATCCAATCACTCGAAGTACGCCACGCGTTGGAGCGAGAAGCGGCCTATCTCGCAGCGAATAACCGAACTGAGTCCGACATAGAACAAATCAGGCTATGTTTTCAGTATCAGAATGAAGCCATACAGAATGGACAGTATGAAGAGTTTGCGGATTGGGATGTAGCATTTCATAAGGCTATTGTTGCAGCAAGCAAGAATGATCTTCTAATGGATCTCTATGAACATATTACGGATGCCCTCAAAGAAATGGTTACCAAGATAACCGCAAAGACTGGCGACACCTACTACTGTAAAGACACGCATGAACAACTGTTAAACGCAATTGTAGTACAAGATCAGGTACAAGCAGTAGATGCTGTCCATCATTACATCGAAGAATCTAAACAACATTTTATACAACTTGGAGGCAGCATGAATGAAATCAACTGAAAAATCCGCTGTAACACAGCGGCAATGGAGAATAAGCGAAAGCTTTATTCTTGTCGTAGCCCTTCTTTTAGTAGGAGCAAATTTACGTGCTCCCATTACTTCCATCGGTCCCTTGCTTGGTTCTATCAAAGAGAGTACAGGGATCTCTAACACATTAGCAGGTATGATTACAACTGTACCTTTACTTGCTTTTGCTATCCTTTCCCCATTCGCTTCGAAACTTTCACGCCGATTCGGTATGGAACGGGTTATTTTTTGTGCTTTGTTATTCATTGCGCTTGGGGCTATAGGACGAACCTTATTTGGTGCAGGATCACTCTTTGCAGGTACAGTACTCGTTGGACTTGGTATCGCCGTATGTAATGTTCTCTTACCGAGTCTTGTGAAGCAGGAATTCCCGGATAAAGTAGGAGTTATGACCGGTGCCTATACACTATCTATGAATATATGCGGTGCTCTCGCTTCGGGAATCAGCATCCCGCTTGCTGTACAGCTTGGAATCGGATGGAAAGGTGCGCTTGCTTGCTGGGTCATCCTTACCGTTCTTGCCTTGGCGACCTGGCTGCCTCGGATGAGATCAGCCCGGCTAAGTGCAGCCACTTCAGCTTCTTACCAATCTCATGTGAACATGTGGAAGTCACCGCTTGCTTGGCAAATCACCTTCTTTATGGGACTGCAATCTTTTATTTTTTATAATATTGTGTCTTGGCTGCCAGAGATCCTTATGGACCGCGGCATGGTAGCAGACACGGCCGGGTGGATGTTATCCCTCACCCAGTTTTCGATGATGCCATTTACTTTTCTCGTTCCGATCTTGGCTAGCCGAATGAAAAGCCAAACTCCACTGGTGTACGTAACTTTCTCACTGTATACGGTAGGAATTTTAGGTCTGATTTTCGGAAGTACCGCCCTCGTTCCTCTCTGGGTTTCCCTGATTGGAATTGCTGGTTCCTTCTCTTTTGGTCTAGTGATGATGTTTTTCAACCTTCGCACCAAAACAGCAGGAGAAGCAGCCGAATTATCAGGTATGGCGCAGTCCGTTGGTTATCTTATGGCAGCTGTCGGTCCTATGATGTTTGGTTACCTGCATGATCTGACTGCAAGCTGGACGATTCCGCTGTTCTTATTATTTGGAGCAAGTATCTTGATATTTATTTGCGGACTTGGAGCAGCAAAAAACAGATTTATAAGTGAAACAAATTCATAAATTAATTCAAGTGAAAATAAACCATAATCTCGTCTATAGAAAGAGGGTCTTCCTGTATTCAGGAAAGACCCTCTTTTTTCACTATCTATTTCTAAAAATAAGCTTAGTAACGATCCCAAAAACGCTGTTTTGCCATTGCTTCCGTAAATGCTTTTTCAAAAACTATTGCTGAATGGTCAGTAACTACACCTGGTTTACCAACGATACCGAGTTCCTTGAGCAACTTCTCGCCTAATGGTGAACTTCCAATCGGTTTAAAATGATTATAAGATTCCACAATGAATGCTCTCGCCCGGTTATTATAATACGGATCCGCATTCTCACTTCCTACAAGATAAAGGCCATCATAAAGAACAGGAGAGGTGGTTAGAAAACTTGCATTCACGATCCACTGGTCTCCCTTATCATCACGAATCATACCATTTCTGACACTGATGATCACTGGTTTCAAACCATTTTTAATTAGTATTTCTAATACTTCTCTGGTTTCTTCGCCTGCAAATCCTTCATCAACGATCACACCTACTTTTAACGTATCTGGTAGATACCTTGTGCTTGTCATACTCAAGGCGGAGCTTGATTCTGTCACAGGAGATTCGGGAACTTCTGCCGGTTGTAAAGTCAAACTCTCCCCCACACGCACAGCCAGTACCCGATCAATATGCGCAAGCATGTTCACCAGTTTTTGCCGAATTTCAATCGACTTCACTTTTCCAAGTTCAAAGGAGTACGCGTCGATAATATGGTGTTTTTCTACGGGACTCATGCTGTTCCAAAACAGTTTTGCCTGTGAGAAATGATCCTCAAAACTTGAGGACGTAGCTCTATCTTTATGTCCGTTAACGAAAGATGGATAAGTTACATAACCGCCTTTCGTTCCCGGAACGGTATATGGCGTATTGTTAGCAAGCGAGTTGTTATGATAAGCCACTTTACCTTGATCGATGATATACCTGGCATTGCCGTCTCTTTGGTTATTATGAAAAGGACAAACCGGTCTATTAATCGGTAGCTGCTGATAATTCGTGCCGAGGCGATATATTTGTGTATCTGTATACGAGAACAATCTACCTTGCAATAAGGGATCATTCGTAAAATCGATTCCCCTGACAATGTTTCCTGGATGTAAGGCAACTTGCTCTGTTTCTGCGAAAACATTATCTACATTTCGATTAAGAGTCATCTTCCCGATTTTCCGAACCGGAATCAGTTCTTCCGGCCACAATTTTGTAGCGTCGAGGATATCAAATGTAAATCCACACTCATCTTCTTCTTCAATGACCTGAATACCTAGTTCCCATTCTGGATAGTTGCCTGCTTCAATATTCTCCCATAAGTCTCTACGGTGAAAGTCAGGATCAGCACCACCAATCTTCTGAGCCTCATCCCATACTAAAGAGTGAATACCGAGCATCGGCTTCCAGTGAAATTTCACAAATCGTGATTTTGCATGTTTGTTAACGAGCCGAAATGTATGTACTCCAAACCCTTCCATCATGCGAAAGCTGCGAGGAATTGTTCGATCCGACATAATCCAGAGTGTCATCGCTGCCGACTCTTGATTGGAAGTAACAAAGTCCCAAAAAATGTCATGCGCTGTCTGCCCTTGCGGTATCTCATTATCGGGTTCTGGTTTCACTGCATGAATCAGGTCAGGAAATTTGATACTGTCCTGAATAAAAAAGATCGGAATATTATTGCCTACCAGATCAAAGTTTCCTTCTTCGGTGTAAAATTTAGTTGCAAAGCCACGTACATCGCGGTCGGTTTCATTCGCACCTTTTGATCCGGCCACTTGTGAGAACCTTAGAAATACAGGCGTTTTCAAGCTCGGATCTTGCAGGAAATGAGCCATTGTTAATTCTTCTTGAGATTCATATACCTGAAAGATGCCATGGGCTCCGAATCCCCGGGCATGCACAACACGTTCAGGAATACGTTCACGGTCAAAATGAGCCAGCTTCTCCCGAAATAGAAAATCTTCAAGCAGTGTGGGTCCGCGGTCTCCCGCTTTTAGCGAATTTTCATCATCTGTTATCTTAACGCCTTCATTTGAAGTGAGCGGTTTATCCTTATTATCTCGTATAAAAGATTTCAACTGTTCTGTTTTTTTATTTTCATTGTCGTTCTGTTCGTTCATCTAATCACCCCATCATTATTCTTACGATGACGGTAACAGGTTCATTACTAAAGCTTTGATTTCTATCCTCTTCCTTTATAGCTTAACCAAAATAAAAAGACGAAGACTGCCGTCTCCGTCATGAATATATCCATAGACTGCCCTGATTCATTTAAACGAACAATCCAACCACTGTAGCCGTCAGGATCGAAACAAAGGTAGCTGCGAGCAGCATTTTAAGTCCAAAAGTAGCGACTATCTTTGCTTTTTCACCATTTAACGCTTGGATGGAACCCGAGATGATCCCAATTGAACTAAAGTTAGCAAAAGAAACGAGGAACGAAGACACGATCGCTACCGTTTTTGCAGAAAGTCCGGGAATCAAAGGTTGAAACTCCAACATGGCTACAAATTCGTTTGTTGCGAGCTTTGTCCCCATGATCGCACCTGCGGTTGTTATTTCATTCGATGGAACCCCCATAATAAAAGCGATCGGGCTAAATATATAGCCTAACAGTTGGGTGAATGAAAGTCCGATAACTGCTACTAATAAGCCGTCAACGAGTGCGATAAGCCCTACATACGCAACCAACATAGCTGCTACGATCAGTGCTATCCTTCCTCCATCAAGCGCTCCGGCTGATATTGCTTCAAATAAAGATTTGGAATTTGTGGTGTCTTTAATATTAATTACTTCTTCTTCTGCTTCCTTCGTCGGTGCTATGAAGGTCGTAATAATGAGTCCCGATAGTGCATTAAGCAGCATCGCGACCAGCACGTACTGTGGAGGAATCATCGTCATATAAGATCCCATGATCGAGGCAGAGACACTCGCCATCGCAACCGTCGATACAACAAACAACTTATTCCGATTCATCTTATCGAGATGGGATTTAATCGCAAGAAATGCCTCAGACTGACCAAAGAAAATACTATTCACACTGTTAAAAGTGAGTACTTTCGATAATCCAGTGATTTTGGCCAAAGCACCACCTATGTACTTGATTGCCAATGGCAATATTCGAATATAGGTAAGAATAGAAAGTAGCGTGGACGTGAAGATAATCAGCAAAAGAACATTAAAGAAAAAGATGCTGCCATCTGCCGGAACCAGATCACCCAGAATAAAACTAATTCCTTCATGTCCATAGGTAAGTACGTGGGAAACTCCATTAGAAATTGCTTCTACAATTACATTACCAAATGTCGTTTTAAACATGACTATGGTTACTGCTAATTGAACTAAAATCAGGACAATAATAGCCCTGAAATTGATATTCTTTTTATCGTTGCTCAGTAAATAACATACACCAAGCAGCAAGAGTATTCCTACAATACCAATGAAAACTGACATGAATATCAAGCCCCTTTTGATCAAAGTATGATCACCATTTGGTAATGGCGCCTAAGTACAACCATCTCACGATTACATAGTGTATGGTGATCAAATTGGGGCTTGTTTATTCTATTTTTTATACAATATCAAGTGGAACCTTATTCATAGGTGCCGGAAAAGCCTCATCCAATTGCTTAAGATCTTCCGCTGATAACATCACTTCATATACGTATGCATTTTCCTTAACATGCTTTTCACTAGAAGATTTAGGTAGCGAAAGGACATTACCGGATCTTATTGTCCAGGCTAATAGTAATTGATATGGACTAATGCTGTGTTTTTCGGCTATTTTGGCCACCGTCTCATGCTGCACTAACTCTTTTCTAAGACTTCCTCCTTGAGCTAAAGGTGAATACGCCATGATTGGCATCTGATGTTTTTCTTGCCACGGTAATAAATCGACTTCGATCCCTCTCGAACCCAGGTGATACAGCACCTGATTTACCATGCATCGATTTCCTTTATCTAGCTGCATTAATTCTTCCATATCGTTCGTATCCAGGTTCGATACACCCCAGCGATCAATCTTCCCATCCTCGACGAGACGCTGCATTCCTTGAATGGTTTCTGAGAGCGGAATATCGCCTCTCCAGTGCAACAGATAAAGATCCAGGTGGTCTGTTTTCAATCTTCTGAGGCTTTGTTCACAACTTGTAATGATTCGGTTTTTTCCTGCATTATGAGGGTATACTTTAGATACAAGAAAAACTTCATCTCTGATCCCGTGAATCGCTTCACCTACCAGTTCCTCTGATAAACCTTCACCATACATTTCAGCGGTGTCAATTACTTTCATCCCGAGTTCTACACCTAGCCTAAGTGCTGCTATTTCCTCCATTCTTTTGTTTGGGTCATCTCCAATATGCCATGTTCCTTGTCCAATAGCCGGAAGCTGCGTACCATCTGGAAGTGTAACTGTAGGTTGTTTAAACATGTTCTTCATCCTTTCTATCATTCACTATTGTAATGTGTTCATTTGCCTTTCTTCGGTTCGGGGTATAAGATAATTTGTTGAATAGCTTGGGTTACTGTACATTAACCTCAAATCTGTGCAATATATCCTTCTATTTCAAAGTTATAACAATAGAGAAAGGTATGAACTCTTATGATTCATATTTTAGTTGCTGATGACGACATACATATCCGGGAACTGGTCCATTTTTATCTATCTGCAGAAGGATATACCGTATACGAAGCGGCTGATGGGAATATAGCTTCCTCGCTTCTATCCAATGAACAAATTCATCTCGCCGTCGTTGACATTATGATGCCTGGCAAAGATGGATATGAGCTGGTTGAGGAAATTCGCAAGTATTATGATATTCCGGTCATTTTACTGACTGCGAAAGATCAACTGATCGATAAGGAAAAAGGATATGCGCTAGGAACGGATGATTATGTAACCAAACCTTTTGAACCAAAAGAACTTATTTTTCGTATTAAAGCCCTGTTACGACGTTACCGAATGGTTAATTCTCAAAAGATTACACTCGGAAGAACGATCATTGATCGAGACAGCTATGAAGTATACTGTGATGACCAGCTATTAATGCTTCCTATGAAAGAATTCGAATTATTATCTCAACTCGCTAGCTACCCAGACCGAATCTATTCTAGAGAAGAATTAATTCATCTTGTATGGGGAGCTGACTTCAGCGGAGATGATCGTACAGTTGATGTACATATTAAACGTCTTAGGGAGCGATTCCACCATCGAAGCGACGATTTCGTTATAAAAACAATTCGCGGAATTGGGTATAAACTGGAGGTCTGCTCACGGTGAAAACACTGTATCTTCGTATTGTGCTTACTACCGCTTTGGTAATGCTGCTCAGCAGTCTACTCGCTTTTGTAATCTCTAATATGTACTATCAGTATAATTTAAAGCCATACAACGATGAAAAAATGACAGACATGACAGACGATATTATTCAATTTTATAAAGAGAATCCAGAAGTGAGCTTACCTGCTTATCTAAACAGCATCGGAGATTTAGGGTATCAAATTTATCTAGCGGATTCACCGGATCAAGGAACTTTTTATGGCGGAGAGTTTCGCAAGAAAAATGTAGATGCAGACGTTATTCGCCAGGTGCTTGGTGGACAAGTATATCACGGCATTGCCGATTTTCCTGCAAAACTGTTCATTACTGGTTTTTTTGATAATTCACTCGGCAACACGATTGGTATGCCGATTACCGTTAACGGGGAGACTCACGCTCTTTTTGTTCGCCCTAATGTAGAGCTTCAGTTCGGGGAACTTCGTATTTTCTTCGCCTTACTTCTCGTTCTGACGACACTCATCAGTATTATACTTGTCTTCATCAGCACGAGATATATTGTGAAGCCCGTTACTCGCTTAACGGAAGCAACCAAACAAATTGCCAAAGGCAATTATCATATTAAGTTAAATGCTCGAAGACGAGATGAAATCGGTATGTTGGCTAATCATTTTTCACAGATGGCAAAAAACTTAGAACAACTCGAATCCATGCGGCAAGAGTTTGTCTCTAACGTTTCTCATGAAATCCAATCCCCCCTTACTTCGATCCAGGGATTTTCTGAACGCTTGAAATCAAATCAGTTAACAGAAGAGGAACGCTTACATTACCTTGATATCATTTCTGACGAGAGCCGAAGACTATCTCAATTAAGTAAACAGCTGCTCACTCTAGCCTCACTAGATAAAGAGGAATCCATTATTGATAAGCAGCATTATTCTGCCAAGGATCAGATTAAACAGGTTGTGTATATGCTGGAATGGAACTGGCGCGAAAAAGAAATTGCTTTAGATCTACAGCTCTCTTCCGCCTCTATTTATGCTGATCCAAAATGGATGCATCAGGTATGGGTTAATCTAATTACGAACAGTATTAAGTTCACAGAGCCCGGAGGGACCATTCGAATTCGGCTTGAAGAGGAAGATAACCATCATCTGATCGAAATCGAAGATACCGGCATAGGGATACAAGAAGAAGACCTCCCTTACATCTTCAATCGATTCTATAAAACCGATAAAGTAAGAAATCGCAGCGAAGGCAGCAGTGGTCTTGGACTCGCGATTGTAAAACGAATTATTGATATGCACAATGGACAGATTACGGTTCATAGTGAACCAGGAAATGGCACACGCATTCAAATATGGATCCCTATCTCCTCCTCGGATTAAAACCCAGGAGGAGTTTTTTTATATGCTCTATTTGTAATATGCTGTTCATCCTCCGTTCATATTTCAGCCTGATACTTAAGCGGTGGGTGAGAAATTAAAATATAGAAAAGTTTAAGGAATGGGGTTGAATCGTATGTTTTTAGCTTTACGTGAAATGAAGCATGCCAAATTACGCTATCTGCTGATCGGTCTCATTATGGTCCTCATTGCATGGCTCGTCTTGTTCGTTACGGGTCTTGCCAAGGGTCTCAGTAATGATAACGTATCGTCGCTGCAAAATATGGACGCAGATTACATCGTTATGCAGAATGAATCCGAACTCAAAATTAATCGCTCTGTATTATCGAGTGAAACACTAGATCAAGTAAGGTCCATCACAGGGGATGAAGAGGCTACTCCTCTCGGTCTGCAGATGAGTACGTTAATCAAAGAGGGGACAAGCACAAAGATTGACGCTTCCTTCTTTGCTATTGATAAGGACAGCTTTATTGCTCCGACCGTTGTAGAGGGTTCAATGATCGACAATAAAGCGGCGGACGAAGTAGTCGCTGATATTTCACTGAAGGAGGAAGGATTTGCGGTTGGCGACCGAATCCAGGATCAATCCTCAGGCAAGTCGTTCACCATTATCGGATTTACGGAAGGACAATCCTACAGCCATACTCCGGTTCTTCATATGAATATGGCAGGCTGGTTTGCCCTTCATGATGCGAATCCGGATAGTGAGATTTACCATTTTAACGCAATCGCTTTGAAAACAACAGATGCCGTTGCTGATGAAGTCAGTCAAATCAGTGGTATTGAAGTTATCGCCAAGGATGACACGTTAGCTGGCATTCCCGGGTATAAAGAAGAAAGCGGTTCGCTTCTTATGATGATTGCCTTCTTATTTGTCATTGCAGCCTTTGTTCTAGCCGTGTTCTTCTACGTTATTACCATTCAAAAGATGAATCAATTCGGTGTACTCAAAGCCATTGGCGCAAAAAACAGTTACCTGGTGCGTAATGTGATGTCCCAAATTTTAATAATCACGATTGCCAGTCTCATCGTGAGTATCCTACTAACTTATGGTGTCGCAGCTATACTGCCTGCGAGTATGCCATTTGACCTGAGTCCATCACTGGTTGCTCTTTGTTCAATTCTGTTTATCGTAGTATCTATCCTTGGTTCTCTACTGTCCGTGTACCGAGTTGCTAAAATTGATGCGATCGAAGCTATAGGGAGGGCTGCTTAATGAACACTGCAAATCTTAAATTACAACTCGAGAACATTACAAAAACATTTGGTGATGGTGACTCTTCTATTAAAGTACTGAAGAATGTAACCCTGAGTGTACAAGCCGGTGAATTTGTTGCCCTTGTCGGTCCATCCGGTTCCGGGAAAAGCACCTTTCTCTCCATCGCTGGCGCACTGCTCGCACCATCCAGCGGACGCATTGTGATTGGCGGGCAGGACTTAAGTCAATTCTCAGAGAAGGAAATGAATGAAATACGTCTTGATAAAATCGGATTTGTATTTCAATCCGCCAATCTGATCCCTTATCTGACGGTGAAGGATCAACTGCTCTTAATTGCTGAACTGTCTGGTAAAAAAGGAAAACAAGCAAGCCAAAAAGCGGATGAGATGCTAAGTAGACTTGGGCTAAGTCACCGCGCCCATGCTTATCCAGAAAACCTCTCGGGCGGTGAACGTCAGCGTGTTGCGATCGCAAGAGCCTGGATGAATGATCCGGAAATTCTGCTGGCCGATGAACCAACAGCAAGTCTTGATTCAGAACGGGGCCGTGCCGTCGTGGAAATGCTCTCACAAGAAGTAAAAGAAAGAAACAAAGCGGCAATCATGGTTACCCATGATACCCGGATGCTTGATCTCTGTGATCGGGTCGTATACATGGAAGATGGCGTACTCACAGAACAACCTGCATTTCAGCATTAATTGTTAAAAGCAGCAGCCTTCATAGGACTGCTGCTTTTTTATCGTTATCTACTTCTCCAATCCCAAGCCGGTTTCATATTCCATCATTCGGTTGTGTAGGTGTAGTATAATAAGAAAGATATAACACTTCTTGAAAGGATTTCACTTATGAATATCGATTATAGTTACAAACAACCTAAAACTTTACTAAATAAGGGCACCGGTTTTCTAGCCGGGTATTCCCATTCCCTTAATCCATATACTGGCTGTACTTTTGGCTGTTCCTATTGTTATGTTCGTAAGATGCCCGTTTCTTTATTTCGAGGAAAAGAATGGGGAACTTGGGTGGACATTAAGAAAGAAAGTGCAGCATTACTGCGCAAAGAATTGATCAGAGAAAAGAAAAAAGGTCCGGTTACGATCTTTATGTCTTCAAGTACAGACCCCTATCAGCCTGCCGAATACAAAGAAGAAATTACTCGTTCTTTGTTAGAAGTCATGACAGAGGTTCAGCCCGATTTTCTGTTGGTACAAACCCGAAGTCCGCTCGTAAAAAGAGATATTGATCTTCTACAAAAACTGGGTAATCAGGTCCGGGTAAGTATGACTGTGGAAACCGATCTTGATGAGATTCGCACCCATTTCTCTCCCTCTGCCCCTCCTATTCAGGCTCGTATACAAACACTTCGCAAGCTGCGCGAAGCTGGAATCCCTACACAAGTTGCCATCGCCCCCGTACTGCCTAGCAGTAAAGCATTTCCCGAACTTCTTCGTCCTGTCGTAGATTTAGTATGCATTGATGACTTTTTTATGGGAGACGGAGCCAATGGGAGACGAACGCAGCAACTAGGCATACGAGATAAATACGAAGAACTAGGATACAGTGACTGGTATCATCCGGAAGCGTATCAAGTGGTGGCTCGCCGGATGCGTGAAGTCTATCCCGAACAGCAGGTCCGAATCAGTCAGGAAGGATTTGCTCCTTTCTAATCTGCTAGAGATGAACTTTTCTAGCCTGATGTATAGTAGAATTCTATACATCTATAAATAAAGACCATGAGAAGAATATCTTATCTAGGGTGAAATATTTATAATCAAACTACTAAAAAGGTATTACATTTTAATGATGTAGTACCTTTTTTATTGTAGTTACATGTAAACATATATTGTATTTTATGTAATATTATAATCAAACTATAGGTATAGGAGGATATATAATGGAAATGCATCCAGATGAACTGTTCTCAAAGTTTTACGAGAACGCTTCTACAAGGAAAAAGAAAACATTAGAACTCATAAATAACGCCTGTAAAAAACAGTCCGAGTCTGACATAAAAGATTTTTCCATTGGCACTATAGCCAGACTGATAGCAGATGATGGCGGTCCAAGTGAACAGGTACTTAGAAACAAAATGCCGAGGATTACAGAGCTTTGATAAGCCAGTGGGCTGAATACTATAAAACTACCACTAAAAAGCCTAAAAAAGAAAAGAAAACAACCGTAAACGATGATATCTTAGCAAGTATCTCCGAACCAAAGGCACTGGTTGGTATGCTTATGGCAGAGTAAAAGAAAATGGCATTCAGGTATATAAGGCAGGCTATATAACTGCCATATAAAAAATTCTTAATGAAATATAAAAAATACATGCATTATCTCATAAAAGTATTTTTATATACGGGGTCTCACCAACATTCCGGAAATTTTGTATATTAAGCGAAATAAAGTTACCAAACGACGCTTTGGGTGCATTTTCATTATTCAACAATCGGGCCATTATGTGGGATAATTAAGTTAAAATGTCCCATAAAATGAAGAATGCAGGTGATAAATATGAAAAGAGGATTTAAACGTATTGTGATGATAATATTTACAGTTATGATTTCGCTTTTTGTGTTGATTCTTTCCGTGAGCTTTATTAATCACACAATACAATTATCAAAAGAAGAGGAACTATTTGTTTCGACTGGACAACTTGTAGAAGTTAATGGTCATCAAATGCACATTTATACAGAAGGAAAAGGAGAAGAAACACTTGTTTTTATGTCTGGCAGTGGCACAAGCTCACCTGCATTAGATTTTAAATCACTTTATTCCTTGTTAAGCGATAAATATAAAATTGCTGTTGTTGAAAAGGCAGGTTATGGATTTAGCGAAGTCACAGATACTGATCGAGACATTAATACAATTCTAGCTGAAACAAAAGAAGCTCTTTTTAAATCAGGAATTGAAGGACCATTTATTTTATTACCTCATTCTATGTCTGGCATTGAAGCCTTGAAATGGGCGCAAGACTACCCTGATGAAATAAAAGCTATCATTGGATTAGATATGGCTGTTCCAGCTACATATGAAGAGTTTGATATCAATATGTTCCTCGTTCGATTAGGTGCCTTAGCTGCAAATACTGGTTTAACCAGATGGATTTCAAATCTATCGGAAAGTGACGCGATAAAATATGGAAATTTAACAGATAAAGAGAAAAAGTTGTATAAAGTAATTTTTTATCGAAGAACATTGACTAAAGATATGATCAATGAAATAAATAATATAAAAGCTAATGCACAAAAAGTCAAAAAAGTTGGAATGCCAAACATTCCTATACTTTTGTTTTCATCCAATGGTGAGGGAACAGGTTTTGATAATAAAACGTGGAATGGATCTCAAAATGACTTTATTAGTATGATTTATAATAGTAAATTAATTGAGTTAGATTCATCTCACTATGTTCATAGTATTGACTATAAGCGAATAGCTGAGGAATCCGAAGAGTTTATAGAAACTTTACATCGTTAATATTAGCGAATATTTAACTTTTAAGTAGATCTAATGTTCAGCAATTGGGCGCGATTATGGAGTAATGCTGGTATAAAATGTTCAAACTTTTTTATAAAAACTAAAATTAAAAACGCAAAAGAAGAATCCATTTTGATCAATCTTGTTTCAAAATGGATTCTTCTTATTTATCATAAAATAAGGATTTATGAGGTGTTTTGCTCAAAATTTATTTCAAAGCTATATATATACAAATATAAAGTTTGATTATATATAATCAAACTCAAAACCTCTAAACATAAGGTCTGGTTTTATTTTTTTATACTATTCACCCTATATTAACAGAGCTTCTCATGGTCTTTATCTTTCTATAGATATTCAATTTACATCATTAATCATCAGACAGACTCTTTCAATTCCGCTTCACTAGACTGAGCACGTTCCGATCCCATCAAAAACACGATGACTACAGCAATCGCAATCGGGATAATGGCGATCTGGAATACATGGGTGATGGAATCCGACATCGCTTGCGTAATTTTACTTAGAACTTCAGGTGGAATTTTCTCACGACCCTGAGGAGTGAAGATCTCTCTTGTATCCATATCTCCCGCAAAACCGCCGCTCGCTCCGCCAAAGGCATCAGCTAGATGTTTGGTAAAGGTATTCGTCTGTAAAGTACCAAAGATGGTTAGGCCCACGGTCATCCCGAACGAACGAAGGAACGAATTCGTCGAGTTCGCCGTTCCACGAAAGCGCGGAGAAAGTTGATTGATAGAAGCTGTTGGCAACAGTGAAAAGGAGAACCCAACACCAAAACCAGCAATAAACATGTATAACGTTAAGATTATTCTTGAAGTCTCGGGTGTCATTGTTGATAGTAAAATCATACCTGCCAGGAAACTGAATACAGACATGATCATCAACGAACGAAAACGGATTTTCGTCTGTGTAAGCCCGCTAATCATACTACCGATCACTGTTCCGATAACCATTGGCATCAGTACAACTCCTGCGTTGGTTGCAGAACCGCCGTATACAGCTTGCACAAAGATCGGGATAAACACCGAAAGAATGATAAACGTTCCGCCATAAATAAAGGCAAGTGCTTGTGAGGTTGCAAATAACCGCTTTTTAAACATCCAGAATGGGATAATCGGTTCCTCTGCTTTCGTCTCCACAATAATGAACAAGATCAGAGATACGACGGCAACGGAAATTAACGTAATGATCGTACCCGAATTCCAAGGGTATTGATCCCCTCCGCCGAGTTCCAATGCAAACATAAAGCATACGATGGCCAGTACAAGGGTAAAGGCACCCGCCCAGTCAATTTTCTGCTTCTTGTGTTCCAATGTTTCTTTATAATATTTAGCAATGAAGAAGATCGATAGGGCACCGATCGGAAGATTCACATAGAAAATCCAGTGCCAGCTTAAGGCATCCGTCAAAAAGGCACCTAATAGTGGACCTACTACACTCGATAATCCAAATACAGCACCTAACAAACCTGTCATTTTGCCTCGTTTTTCAACGGGGAACAAATCAAAGATAATGGTAAATGCGATCGGCATAAGCGCCCCGCCGCCAATCCCTTGAATGACCCGAAAAGCGATAAGCTGTCCCATCGTTTGAGACAATCCGCAAAGGGCGGAACCAATAATAAACACGGTTAATCCAAATAAGAAGAACCGCTTTCTCCCGTACATATCAGACAGTTTACCGTAAATCGGCATACCTGCCATCATCGCCACCATATAAGCGGCAGTAACCCAAATAA
The DNA here is from genome assembly GCF_965111595.1 of Paenibacillus sp. Marseille-Q7038. Lineage (NCBI taxonomy): Bacteria > Bacillati > Bacillota > Bacilli > Caryophanales > Paenibacillaceae > Paenibacillus > Paenibacillus sp. Marseille-Q7038. Next base: position 2,011,865 of record NZ_CBCOOM010000001.1, read on the forward strand.
ATTGATCATAATTACCCAGATCGCCTACAATGGTTCCCATTGCCGTTGCAACAATGGTGTTGTCGATAGCCGAAGCGAAAATCCCTAGCAAAAGTCCGACGGTTACAAATGTGGCAGCTCGATTCTTTTTCATCTTCTCATCTCCAATTTATATACCTATTAAATTATATTGAAATAATCATAAAAGATTATTTTTTATTTCCGCTTTCTTCCTCGTCCTGTAGTTCCCTTAGCTGATCTTCAAGCCAAGAAATCTCTGAACTTACGAAGTGTGCCCGGTGTTGCAATGTCCTTTGGATACTTATTCGCTCTTTGTCACTAAATATAGGATTTCTGTTAACCACTTTCATGCCGAGGTCATAATGTTGTTGAAGAAAAGACAAGTACTGACGATAGTCCTCATAAATCCGTTCTTGCTGCTCCTTAGATACATGGTGAAGATTGGCAAATTTGATGTCAAAATAATCTTTGGTATCCGAATTGTACGTAGTTTTCTCGTCCATTAAACGAAAGAACTGCTCTTTACCCGCTTCTGTTATACAATAAACCTTCCTATTACCATCTTTTCCTGACATTTCAATGAACTTCTCTTTTTCAAGTCTTTGAATAAGCGGGTAGAGCACTCCCCAACTAACTTGTCTTACCGGGCCTATAATTCTGGACAGGATATGATGTAGTAAGTATCCATGCATAGGTCTATCCATCAGCTCTCCCAGAACAAATAGTTCATACAAAATTCATTCCCTCCTTTTCTTATTTTGGAGCACATTTCCGTTTAAATATATCGTGATGATATAAGACTATATTATAATATATCGCTGCGATATAAAAATCAACACTGTCATGCATAAAGAAAACCGTCTGTTTTTATCACAGACGGTTCACACATGTATCAAACAATTTATTAGAAATTTACGAACTCACACTGTTCGCCGTGTTTTCAGGAAAAGCAGCTAGCTGATGAAGTATTTTCTGACTGGAGTCATTTAGGCCAATCAAGGTAACTTCATTATGATTCTCTGCATATTTAACTCTGATTTTATCAATCACTCCTACAGCCGAATCATCCCAAATATGCGAATCTGAAAAATCAATGACAATATGCTGTTCTTGAACAGACGTATCGAACGCTTTTTCAAAACTTTGTGTTGAAGCAAAAAACAACTGTCCTTTTACATAAAACACATGTTTATTCTCTTTCTTCTCACTTGTTACGGTAAGTTTAGAAACCTTGGCAACAAAGAAGATGGAACTCAGTATGACCCCTGCAATCACACCTTTAGATAAATCATGAGTTGCTACCACGATGATAACCGTCATAAGCATGACAAATGCGTCTCCTCGTGGAGCTTTTCTCAAATAATGAAAGGAAGTCCAGTCAAAAGTGCCCACACATACCATAATCATAATTCCCGCTAATACTGGCATGGGCATAAGAACAACAAAATCGCCAAGAACTAAAATGAGGAACATTAAAAAGAGTCCAGCTACAAGGGTTGATAACCTGCTTCTGCCCCCTGATTTTACATTAATAACCGATTGGCCGATCATCGCACACCCTGCCATCCCGCCAAAGAATCCGTTAATAAAATTCGCAATACCTTGCCCTCTTGCTTCTCTATTCTTATCGCTGTCTGTATCTGTCATGTCATCAATAATAGAAGAAGTCAGCAGCGACTCTAGTAAACCTACCAGTGCAAGTGCAAAAGAATAAGGTAAAATGATCTGCAGCGTATTGAGCGTCAGAGGTACATCAGGAAACAATAAATGGGGAAGAGTCTTCGTAATGGTGCCCATATCCCCTACCGTCTGAAGATGTACACCTGCTACCGTGGAAACAATCGTAAGGACAACAATCGCAATCAGAGGCGCCGGAATCGCTTTTAAAAATCTGGGAACGAAGATGAGAATAAGTAAGGTAATCCCTAGAAAAATAAACGTCATTTCTGATTTGCCTAAAAAATAAGGTACCTGCGCCACAAAGATAAGAATAGCGAGGGAATTGACAAAACCAATCATAACCGCCCTCGGTATAAATTTCATGAGACGAGCAACCTTGAATGCACCTAACAAAAACTGAATAATACCGGTTACTATCGTAGCCGCAATCATATACTCAATCCCGTGATCTCTTACAAGCGGGGCGAGCACGAGCGCCATGGCTCCTGTTGCCGCTGAGATCATAGCCGGCCTTCCCCCTGCAAACGAAATAATGATCGCGATACAAAAGGATGCATAAAGTCCAACCATCGGACTTACCCCTGCGATCAAGGAAAAAGCAATCGCTTCTGGAATCAGCGCTAGCGCAACAACCATACCGGATAAGATATCCGCCCTTACATTAAAAAACCAGTTACGTTTTAACCGTTCAACCAACTTAACTCCACACCTTTTCACTGTGATATAAATCATGTAGTATTTTTCCATGAGTGTATCACGAATCGTTCCTAAATGGAACCTTTTTGACACTGCAAAGTATGTTATGATAACGAGTAAAAGTATAGTTTAGGAGAAAAACCTATGCGTATCGGATATATGAGACCCTATCAGGATGACGAGAGTCTGAACATGCAGACAAGTGCTCTGGATCAGTTGTCCTGTGATAAAATAATTATAGAAGAACATGCATCCGCTAAAAGAAGAAATGAACTCGAACAATTGATGAATGAGCTTAGCAAAGGCGATATCGTCGTTGTATACAAATTATTTGCGCTAGCCGATTCGACCAGGCATCTTGTAGAACTACTTCAAAAGCTAGAAGAGAAACAAGCACATCTCTGCTCTCTTACCGAAGGGATCGATACAAGTAAGTCTGAAGGATATCCTTTTCCCGTGATCGTAAACCATTTAGTAGATTTCCAAAGTGATGTCATTAGTGAGAAGACGAAAAAAGGGCTTTACGAAGCAAAACAAAAAGGTAATCACCCGGGACGGCCTCGTAAAGCAGATGATAATGTAAAAAGAGCGATCGTTATGTATCAAAGCAATCAGTATAGTCTCGCCCAAATCCGCGAAGAAACAGGAATCAGCAAATCGACGCTGTATCGTTATTTGGACTCTGAGAATTAGTGATTTCCTATTCGCAAGAAGAAAAGAGTGATTCCGCCATGGTATTTGTGGCAGAATCACTCTTTTTTTAATTCACTAGAATACGTTTATTAATCCATGCTACTTATTTATCTTCAGCTTCGAAGTCCAGGTTTCCCCTCCATCTTTAGTCAGATAGATCGCTCCTGAACTAGTATCCGCCATCCATCCTATTTTCCCGTTAATAAAATCAATATCGCTCTCGAATCCAGTAATAGACGGCAGGTTTGCCCACGTTTTCCCTCCGTTTGCAGATCTTCCTACTCCAATCTTCTCACCTGCTGGAGAGAATCCGCCAAGATAGGCTCCTCCCTCTACAATGGATAGGTTACTAGGATGTCCACCAGGAGAAGCGGGGCCTTCTTTTACGACACCGCTTGAGTTACCTGGTGCTTTTCCTCCTCCTGCTGTATCTTGGCTGATTACTTTCGTCCAGTCCTTACCTGCATTGCGGGATGAATATAACGCATAGGACTGTTGTGACATCCCGGCTCCGCCATTCAGTTGAACCCATACCTCATTCCCGTCTACCGCCATTTCTCCACCGCTGCTTTCTGCGGAAGGAACCGATAGAATAGGGTTCCAGTTCGTACCACCGTCCGTTGTTTTATGAATCTTATATCCATAACCCGGAACGACAACAAGTGCATAGCCTTTCTTCTGATCTGAGAACTCAGCATATCTCGTATTTGCTGGTGTTTTCATTTTCGTCCATGTTTTCCCGCCGTCCGTAGTGCGGTAGGTGAAGGCTCTAGAATACCCAAAGCCCATGTTTTCGTTCTTAAAGGATATACGTTCTAGATGCATCGAACCTGTCCTGATCTTGGTTAATGTACTGCCTCCATTTTTCGTGTAAAGCAGTGCATTTGGACCATTCGCCGCAGATTTGGCAAGCATCCATCCTGTCGTATTATTAATGAAATCCAGCTGTGTAAATTGCCATGTCCCTTTATAGATCGATTGCCAATCATTGCCGAAATCTGAAGTACCAATCATGAACCCGTTTCCGGCAGCACGACCTGTATTTCCAGTTAAAAACTGAATATCACTAAACTGAAATTTGTCAGAACCTGCTGGCTTACTTCCCAATAGATCACTAGTTGAAGAAGAAGCCGCTCCTGCTGAAGCTGCACTCATCGTCATTGCTGCGGTGATTGCAAGGGTGGTAATCCCTTTAGTGAATTTACTTTTTCTCATTGGTATTACCTCCTGTCTATCGGTTATTCACATCATTTCCATACGATCTACTTAAACCACCTGCACATATGTAAACATAATCATATAAGAGTGAAGTCATAAAAATAGACGAACCTTTGGTGGTTCGCCTGAGTCCTGTCAGCTAAAATGAAATATCTCCTTTGCCGTGGTTCACGCTTCTATCTATTTTGTAATCCGAAATGATCCCGTACTTAGTGCAACCAGTTCATGATCACGATCTACCACTCGTGATTCGGTCGTTAGTGATCGTCCGGTTTCATGAACTATTTTTGCAGTAACGGTAAGTGGGCCTTTTTTTGCTGGTTTAACGAAATGCACATTCAGGTTACTGGTCACCGAAGCTTCTCCAGGACGCCCTACCATGACCGCAATTCCCATTGCGTTATCCATCAGCGAAGAAAGTACACCCCCATGAACAATTCCCATGAGATTCAAATGGTGCGGCTTCGTATCAAGCGTAACCACTACTTCACCTTTTTGAATGGCTGTAAGCTCACATCCAAGGTATCCCCAAAAAGTGGGTTCCGCCGCCTTCGTCAAAGATTCTATATACTGCTTTCCTTCCATGCTCTCCATCAAAAAGAGCCTCCTTCTCTATCTGGGTAGGCCGCAAAACTTTCAACCTGCCGGAGTTTCTTCCTCTTCCTCAAGTAATTTACGGCGCAATACTTTACCTACCAGGGTCTTCGGAAGTGATTCACGGAATACATAGTGTCTAGGCACTTTATAAGCTGCAAGCTGGGAACGACAGAACATTTCTATATCTTTTGGATCAGGCGTCTTCCCATCCTTAAGGACAATATAGGCTTTCACTGTTTCACCGCGGTACGCGTCTTTTATCCCTATTACAACAGCCTCTTTTACGGCTGGATGTTCGTAAAGAACTTCTTCAATTTCACGCGGATAAATATTGAAACCGCTCGCAATAATCATATCTTTTTTCCGGTCAATAATCGAAAAATAGCCTTCCTCATCCATGGTTGCCATGTCACCGGTAAATAACCAGCCGTTTCGAATCGTATCAAAGGTTTCCTCAGGCCGATTCCAATATCCTTTCATCACCTGCGGTCCTTTGACAATGAGTTCCCCTGCTTCCCCCGGCAGAACGTCTTCACCCGTAACTGGATTTACCACTTTCGCTTCGGTGTCAGGAACCGGAATACCAATCGTTCCTATCTTTCTTCTCCCCCATATCGGGTTTACATGCGTTACTGGCGAAGCTTCCGTAAGTCCGTAACCTTCGATTAATTTTCCTTTTGTCAGCTCTTCAAAACGATCTTGCACTTCAAGCGGAAGCCCAGATGAGCCGCTGATACAGGCATTAATCGAGGATAAGTCGTACTCTTTGATCTTAGGATGATTAATAAGGGCAATATACATCGTGGGTGCTCCTGGAAAAAGGGTCGGTTTTTTCTTATCGATGATTTTGAGAAGGGAATTCAGATCGAATTTAGGTATGAGGATTAGCATCCCTGCACGGTAGACCCCTTGGCTGAGAAGCGTAGTAAGCCCAAACACATGAAAACAAGGCAGTACAGCTAAATATCGTTCTTTGCCATTCTCCACTTGATAACACCAATTGGCGGATTGGATGGTGTTTGCAATGAGATTCGTGTGGGTTAGCATGACCCCTTTAGGGACACCAGTCGTCCCGCCGGTGTACTGTAATAATGCTAAGTCATGATCTGCATTCACCTTTTCACAGCAAGGTGCATCGTCCGCTGAAGCAAGAAGTGCTGTAAACGAATGGACAGTTCGGCTGTATTCAATTTGTGGCAGCGGTCCTTGTTTTTTAGCGACAAAGGGATACAATATTTTTTTAAAAAAAGGCAAGTAATCGGGGATAGCCGTAACGATGGTATGTTCAAGCCTCGTTTCCTCTGCAACATTCTGAACTTTTGAATAAAATTGATCCAGGGTAATCATGATCTTCGCTCCTGAATCCTGCAATTGATATGCCAGCTCCCGCTCTACATAGAGCGGATTCGTCATTACAACGATGCCCCCGGCAAGGAGGGTTCCATAATATGCAATCACAACCTGCGGGCAATTGGGCAGCATAATAGCCACCCGATCCCCCTTCTTAAGTCCTTTACTTTTCAGCGCGTTTGCCATACGGTAAGCAGACTCTACCAGCTTTTTATAACGAATGGTCTTTCCCATAAAATACATGGCCGGCCGGTTCGGATACTGCCCAGCAGAGCTGATCAGAAACTGCGCCAGATTCTGTTTAGGATAATCGAAACTAGGGGCCACTTCGGTCGGGTAATACGGAAGCCAGGGCTTTGCATTCATCGAATATCAATCCTTTCCTCTCGGAATGCTTCCTGCTGACCTACTCCTCATCCAAAACCATTTTATATCTAGCAAAGATGATGCGCAGTTATACGGTATAACGTTCGTTTGTTACCACCCTAGCGGCAATGCTGCGTTTCAGTGCTACCTTGTCTACGGGACTTAATTTTGTTAGTTTTTTCAGCACAGATAACTGCATCCGGAGCATATCGCCGGATTCAAGAGAAGTGAGTGTTTCCTTGGCGGTAGCTTCCGCTCTTTGCAGCGCTTCATAAGCATACACTTTGGTCATCTCCACCATGTTCATGGCTTTTTCTTCTGATACGCGAGCTAGTTGTTTCTTTGTACGAAGCAGCGCACTCTCCAGCGCAAACACATCAATTAAAATATCCGCTAGATTGGACAAAGTCTCTTGTTCCTTCTCTAGGCTGGTACCTAGTTTCTGCACGGCAAATCCGCCTGTAAGCAGGAATATTTTCTTCACCATATCCAGAATGTGTTCCTCTTGTCCCAGCACCCCTTCATATTCCTGAGCCGGAACCATTTGCAGCAGTTCACCTTGGAGACCTTGTGCTTTTTGCATAAGGGCGATTTCCCCTTTTAACGCTTTTTTCACTAAGGTACCGGGGATAAGGAGTCGGTTAATTTCATTCGTTCCTTCAAAAATTCGATTAATACGGGAATCTCGGTAGATTCGTTCAATTTTATATTCCTGAATATATCCATACCCTCCATGAATCTGGACTCCTTCATCTGCAATAAAATCGAGACCTTCTGAAGAAAATACCTTATTGATCGAGCACTCAATGGCATAATCCGAAATTGCGTTTGCTGAGTGAACACCTGCCTCTGGATGACTGTAATCAATGTCTGCGAGAGCTTCATCCAACAGCCCCGCTGTACGGTACACCATACTTTCCATCACAAACGTAATAATATTCATTTCGGCCAGTTTTTTACGTATGAGCGGGAAGCTCGAGATCGGGGTTTCAAATTGTTTGCGTGTATTCGCATACTTGGCACTGAGTTCTATCGATTCTTTCGACGCACCCACGGTACCTGCCGCAAGTTTATAGCGTCCGATGTTAAGAATATTAAAAGCGATACGGTGACCTTTTCCAATTTCTCCGAGTAAATTTTCTTTGGGGACTTTCACATCTTCAAAAAAGAGCGGGCGTGTAGAGGAACTTTTGATTCCCATTTTCTTTTCCTCCGGCCCAATCGTAAATCCTTCCATCTCTTTCTCTACAATAAAAGCAGTGAAATGCGCTCCCTCCACCTTCGCATAGACAATGAAAATATCGGCAAATCCCGCATTCGTGATATACAGTTTTGATCCATTTAAAATATAGTACTCTCCGTCTTCCGAGAGACGAGCTGTTGTTTTTGCAGCCAGAGCATCAGAACCGGATGTTGGCTCGGTCAGACAGTAAGCAGCGATTTTCGCTCCGCTTGCTAAGTCGGGTAAATATTTATGCTTCTGCTCCGCTGTACCAAAGTAAACGATGGGCAGCGTCCCGATTCCTACATGAGCACCAAAGGAAAGGGCAAACCCTGAACTTTTGGAAAAATACTCGGTAATGATTGTTGAACTTACTTTATCAAGACCAATTCCTCCAAACATCTCAGGAACATCTGCTCCAAGAAGTCCAAGCTCTCCTGCTTTTTGAAGCAGCTCTACGGTCAGGTCATAATTTAGTTTCTCTAGTTCCTCATCTTTAGGAATCACTTCGCCATCAATAAAATCGCGTACCGTTTCTCCGATCATACGGTGTTCTTCGGTAAAATCCTCAGGTGTTACGATGCGATTCACATCGACGTTATCGATGATAAAACTTCCGCCTTTGATTTTTGGTTCTTTGGTTTGGTTGTCAGTCATGAGTTATTCTCCTTTCGGCTGGGGGATTCGGGGTGGATCAGGATCGGTCGAGCATCGTTGGTGGTGCTTCGGATGCGGATCGGCCAAGCATCGTTGCGTGGTGCTTTGAATGTGGATCGGCCGAGCATCGTTGCGTGGTGCTTTGAATGTGGATCGGCCGAGCATCGTTAGGTGATGCTTCGAATGCGGATCGACCTTACGATCGCTGTTGAATCTGGATTTCTTGATGGAATGGGGTAAGGTTGAAATCCAGATTCAAAGGCGAGCGCTTCGCTTCTTCAGGACGATTCCGCTTTCTACGCAAGCAGGGTTGGGTACTGCCTTCAAGACATACTGCTCCTACACAAATTTGGTGTAGGCAGGGGCGAGTTTCAAGGTTTCCCCCCTTGAAACTGCCTTGGATAAAGCGAACTACTTAGTGTGAGTGTGAGTATGAGTAATGAGGTAATAAGAATCAGCTTGGCTTCGTTCCGCTTCAATTCTTGCTTTCAGCCACGAACTTAATCCTCTTTATCTGCATCACATCTTGGAGCTGAATTGGATTTCCAAGGGCTAGCTGTTCGCCCATTAAAGTGGTACACGAGCTGGGTTCAGAACTCATGAGACAGTTCGGTACTCGTAAGACAGTTCGGTCCCTATCGCTGCTGCATCTCAATTTGAGGATAATATTAGGTAAGGTGAAATCCAGATTTATAAAGGGAATGCTTCAATCAAGTGAGAGGATTATCTGCACTTCTCGGCAATTTGTTTTAAACCAGTATCAGCAGGTTTTATGTCTATCAGTGTTTATATCTTTCAGTGTGGTATGTTTTTTAGTGACTTAATACCCCATGCTGAACTGTTTCTGTGGGTGGACTTCAAACACCCCGGCGGCTCCCATCCCTCCGCCGATACACATACTTACTACACCGTAACCTCCTCCCCGCCTCGCCAGTTCGGAGATCAAGCTGACCGTAAGTTTAGCTCCCGTACAACCTAGCGGGTGACCCAGGGCGATCGCACCCCCATTCACATTCACCTTGTTCTCATCGAGTTCCAAAGCTCGAATGATATGAAGGCATTGCGATGCAAAAGCTTCATTAATTTCATAGAGATTCACATCGTCTTTTTCAATTCCCGCCATTTTAAGTGCTTTGGGAATCGCTTCGACAGGACCTACTCCCATCACCTCCGGCTCTACACCGGCAAGAGCAAATGAACGAAAAGTAGCAAGCGGGGTAAGTCCAAGTTCTTGCGCCTTTTCCCGGCTCATCACGGCTACAACAGCTGCTCCGTCACTGGTCTGGGAGGCATTGCCTGCGGTTACGGTACCTTGGATGTAAAAGGCAGGTCTGAGTCGACTGAGTCCTTCCATTGAAGTATCTTCTCGAACACCTTCATCGGTATCAAACGTGAAAGAATGGCTGCGTACTCTTCCTTGTTCGTCTACCGAAGTGGTGGCTACCGTGACAGGTACGATTTCTTCTCGGAACTTACCGGAAGCAATTGCTGCTGCTGCTTTGCGGTGACTTCCTACAGCAAAGGCATCTTGCGCTTCGCGATCCACATTAAATCTGCGCGCCACTTCTTCCGCCGTATGGCCCATGCCCATGTACACTTCCGGCATTTCTTCCACAATCCGGTGATGAGGAGCAGGTTTGAACCCGGTCATGGGTACATGACTCATGCTTTCCACACCACCGGCAATAATGACATCTGCGTGCCCAAGCATAATACGTTCTGCCGCAAAAGAAATCGCTTGTAAACCAGATGAACAGAAACGATTGACGGTCAGCGCAGGAACCGTAACCGGGTATCCTGCATATAGCGAAATAATCCTCGCTACATTTAAGCCTTGCTCACCCTCCGGCATCGCACAACCAAGGATGATATCGTCCACATCTTCCTTTTGCAGTCCAGGGGCACGGTCAATGACTGCTTCGAGTACCGCCTTCCCTAGATCTTCCACCCTCGTCTGTGCCAGACTCCCCTTCTTCGCTTTCCCGATCGCCGTACGAGCTAGCGATACAATCACTGCTTCTCTCATGATTTTCACCTCACCCTTTGGATTAAAAGACTAGTTGAATCAATTTCATAACTCATTAAAATGATAAATTTGTAACTATATATAGAAAAACAAAACCATTTTTATCTATATATAGCCCTGATTAAAGCAACTAAAGGTAGTATGAAATTGATTCAGTTACGTAGCGGTTTACCTTTGGACAACATGTGCTGCATACGCTGCTGTGTTTTCACTTCTCCAAGTAGACTGAGGAAAGCTTCTCGTTCCAGATCAAGTAAATACTGTTCACTGACGACGGTTCCTGGAGACACATCTCCTCCTGTCAGAATGTGTGCTAGTTTCTTCGCTATCAAATAATCATGATCACTAATGTACCCGCTGTTTTTCAATCCAAGTGCTCCCACTTGCAGAACCGCACGACCGTCTCTTCCCGCTACTCTTGCTTTACCAGTTCCTTTTGGCTGATAGCCTGCCCGTTCGAGATCAAGTACCGCTTGTTTAGCTTCAAATATACGGAAGTCTTGATTCATCACGACCCGGTCATGACTACGACCATACATACGCAGAGCTTCATGACCACTGGTTGACGTTTTCGCCATGGCGATCATTTCGAAAATTCGGTTTAGTTCAGGCTGAAGATCCGAATCAGGATCTCTATAACGGTCACTCGTCATGAGTGCTAGTTCCTTACAACCGCCGCCCGCTGGAATGAGTCCTACACCCGTCTCGACCAATCCAAAGTAAGATTCTGCGGAGAAAATAATGCGATCTGCTGGAAGGCAAGCCTCCACACCGCCGCCAAGTGTCATTCGGTGAGGTGCTGCCACTACCGGTTTTTCAAAACCTTTTAATTTCATCATACTGCCTTGGAATAAACGGATGATATCATCCACTTCATCCCAGTCCCCGCTTTGGGCTTCCATCAGCATGAGCATAAGATTGGCCCCAACGCAGAAATTACGTCCCTCATTTGCTATCACAAGTCCGCGATAATTAGCTTTCACTTCCTCAGCACTTTGCTGAATCATGACTAGAATATCTGCACCAATCGCATTATTCGGTGAAGTAAACTCCAGACAAGCGACGTCATCTCCAATATCAATCAGGTTCGCACCCGTGTTTTGGCGAATGATCTTGTTCTGCGCCTTCAGGCTTTGAAGCGAGATCCGTTCTGTCTGTGTTTCGACTTCTTTGTAAGCTCCTTTATAGAAGTGGAGAACAGCTCCGTCTTTTTGCTCATAGAAAGACTTGTTGCCCGCGGCAATCCAATCTTTGACCCAAGCTGGTATGACGAGACCTTCTGCTTCCATCCGCTGTACGGATTCGGGTAGCCCAATCAGATCCCATGTTTCAAATGGTCCAAGCTCCCAGTTAAAGCCCCATTTCATTGCATTATCGATATCTTCAATGGAATCCGCGATCTCTCCCAATTTTTCAGCGGAATAAATCAGTACTTGTTTAAGTACATTCCAAGCCAGTTCCGAATAACGGTCATGGGTGCCAAGGAATGCTTTTATTTTCTTCCTTGAACCTTTTACCGCTTTTGCAGCTTCGATCGAAGCTGATCTAATTTTTGCGCTTGGATTATAGTCCACCCTGGACAGATCAAGTGAGAGTATTTTGCTGCCCTGCTCCCCTTTCACTTTCTTATAGAAACCTTGGCCGCCCTTTTCTCCAATCCAACCTTTTGCTACCAAATCATGTAGGACATCAGGTACAGCGAAAATGTCTTTCTCAGGTCCCTCTGGAACATGGTCGTATACATTCCGAGCAACATGAACAAACGTATCGATACCCACAAGATCCAGCGTTCGTAAGGTCGCGCTTTTCGGCCTGCCGAGGACAGGACCCGTAGCTGCATCCACTTCTTCTACGGTATAGTTGTTTTTTTTCATTTCATGTAAAGTAACAAGCAGACCATACGTGCCAATCCGATTGGATATAAAATTAGGTGTATCTTTTGCAAGCACGACCCCTTTACCAAGCCTTCTTGAACAGAAGTCCCCCATAAACGAGGTGATCTCCGGGTCAGTATCAAATCCAGGAATGATCTCGAGCAGTTTCATATGTCTAGGAGGGTTAAAGAAATGAGTTCCGATAAAGTTCTTGCGAAAGCGTTCGCTGCAATCCTCCACCATGGCGTTAACCGAGATTCCCGAAGTGTTGGTACTTACGATCGTTCCTTCTTTTACCACTCCTTCAATCTGTTTTAGAATGGATTTCTTTATGTCGAGCTTTTCCGTCACCACTTCGATAATCCAGTCCACATCTTTTAGTAGATGGAAATGATCTTCTATATTCCCCGGTGTAATTCGCTGTACAAAATCTGCCGCAAAAAGCGGAGCCAAACTAGATTTTGGAAGAGATGCAATTGCTTTTGCTGCCAGTTTATTTCTAAACTTAGGATCTGCAAGGCTTAACCCTGCTTTTTCATCCTCTGGGCTTAGAGATCTCGGAACAACATCAAGCAATAAACAAGGAATTCCTGCATTGGCCAGATGGGCTGCAATACCCGACCCCATGACACCGGACCCTATAACGGCGGCTTTTGAAATCGTCCTAGAAGCAGTCTTGTGAGCCGTATCTTGTGCTAACGTTTTGTTCATTTAACTACGACCTCCCGTTCGTGGGTTTCTTTCATTCCAAATACAGACGCTTCCAAAATTTCCGCAATATCTCGAGTTTTCACTTGCTCTTCTACTTCTTGTAGCTTCGTACCATCTTCTAGCATCGTAAGGCAGTAAGGACAAGCGGAACTGATCATCGTTGGCGATACCGCAAGGGCTTGCTCCGTTCGGGCTAGATTTACCCGTTTTCCCTCACCCTCTTCCATCCACATCTGCCCGCCACCGGCACCACAGCACATTCCGTTTTCACGAGTTCGCTCCATCTCAAGCAGCGTTACACCTGGGATGGCCCTAAGTACGTCACGTGGCTGATCATAAACATCGTTGTACCGACCAAGATAACAGGAATCGTGATACGTAATTTTTTCTTCAACAGCATGTTTCGGGGAGAGTCTTCCTTCTTTCACGAGTTGGTCTAAGAGCTGGGTGTGGTGCAGTACTTCTGCCTTTAATCCAAAATCAGGGTATTCATTCTTAAAAATGTTGAAGGTGTGCGGGCAAGCGGTGACGATTTTATGGACACCATACTTTTCAAAGATCTCGATATTCTCTGTACATAATTGCTGGAACAGGAATTCGTTCCCCATCCGGCGTGGTGTGTCGCCAGAATTTTTTTCTTCGTTCCCCAGAATGGCAAAGTTTACGCCTGCTTCGTTCATCAGACGAACCAACGCGCGGGTTATTTTGCGGCTGCGATTATCATAGGAACCCATCGAACCTACAAAAAACAAATACTCGAATGCCGGATTCTCTTTCACGGTCGGGATCTGAAGATGAAAGGTATCTTCCGGGTCTATTTCCTTCACCCATTTACTGCGTTCAGCCCGGCTGATGCCCCATGGGTTACCTTGACGCTCAATGTTCTGCATCGCTCTTTGTCCTTCTTGCGGCACACTGCCTTCCATAAGAACAAGATATCTGCGCAGATCGACAATTTTGTCTACGTGTTCATTGGAGACCGGGCACTGATCTTCGCAATTACGGCAAGTCGTACAAGCCCATATTTCTTCTTCTGTCATCACTCCCCCAATAAGCTGAACATCCTTGACATTCACACCTTCCACCTGATGCCATGCTTTCTTCTGAGCTGCCATCGTGGGACGAATATCAGTGATACCTTCTCCCTTCCACTCCGCGAGTTCATGGTCTGTACTACTCATGGAATAAACTCCCGAGTATCCAAATACAGCAGCGGGCACCCAAGGTGATTTGGAAGTGAGCAGAGCTCCTTTTTCCGTCAAATGATCCCTCAGTTTCACGATCATGTGCATGGGCGACAGAATCTTTCCTGTACTCGAAGCAGGACATACATTCGTACAGCGTCCACATTCAACGCATGCATAGAAATCAAGCATTTGTTTCTGAGTGAAATCTTCTATTTTACCTACACCGTAAGATTCAGCTTCTTCATCTTCGAAATCTAAAGTGGTTAATTTTCCTGGGGCAGTTGTTCTGCTAAATAAAATATTGATAGGGGCTGTAATGAGATGAAAGTGTTTCGATTGAGGAACATATAGCAGGAATGATAGCAAGATCATGAGATGGAGCCACCAACATACGTAGTATAGAGCGTTGATTGCCATGTCAGGCATCCAGCTTACAGCAACCGCAAGACTTGATGAGATCGGGGATAGTGAAGATGATGCCAAGCCTTCTCTTACTCTCTCGAATGCCATGGTGAAAAGAACCGATATCATAAGCGTTGTAATGAAGATGACGACGATACTAGGTTTAAACCCACGTTTCAATCGATTCAGTTTCTCCCCATATCTGCGGTATGCCGCGTAAGCGATGGCCAGAAGAATGAGAACTACCGTAACCTCTTGCATGAGAATGAACCCTTCATAACCTGGAATCGGAAGCCGATGACCACTTAGGCCTTTCCAGATAATATCCAGTGCGCCAAACTGCAAAATAATAAAACCGTAAAAGACAACAAAGTGCATAATACCGCTTCTTGGATCTTTAAAAAGTTTCGTTTGACCAAATACCTGAACGGCAAAGGTGCGTAATCGTTCGTTCACATCTCGCCTGAGGTCAGCCGGCTTTCCTAAACGAATGTACAGATACCGATGATACACGACTCTTAGGAACAGATATACCGCTAGACCGGTAACGAGGAAAAAGAGCAACGCATTCCCGATTTGCAAGATCATCCTCATCAGCCCCTTGTATCTTCATTCTTTACCTAGAATCCTTCTCTTTATCGTCTTTGGGCAGCGTGTCACTCCCTTCTTTATTTCTCACCAAGCCAAGATTAGGGAAGCGTTTGTATGAAGCGCTTTCATCTAATGTATAAAAAAGAGACCTCCATACTCCGTTTGACTGTAATACAACATGGATTCGTCAAATAACGTGAATGATGAACGTCTCTATTCTCTATAAAGTAGATGTAATTGCTGCATATTTAATATTTGTTAACCCATCGTTGACAATGATAAGAACGTATTCTATGATGATCAAAAGAAACTGAATGAGTATTCATTCATAAATTTAATTGTAGTCTAACATCGGGGTGACGATATGACAAGTAAAAAAACAGAAAAATATCATTTAATTCTTCAGGGCGCCCTCAAGGTATTCGCTGAAAACGGCTATCACCGTTCGCAAGTTTCCAAGATTGCCAAGGCAGCCGGCGTAGCGGATGGAACGATTTATTTGTATTTCAAAAGAAAGGAGGACATACTCATTCATCTGTTCCAAGAAAAGCTTGGAGAACTGGTAAATAAGTTTCATGAAAGCGTAGCTGAAACGAATGATGCATGTGAAGCGCTACGAATGATATGCACCATTCATTACACGGAACTTGAGAATAATCCAGAGCTTGCTTATGTGACTCAGATTGAAATGCGGCAAAGTGAACTGGAACTGCGAAAAGAAATAGGAATTACGCTGAAGCCATACATCGAGCTTATCGAGAATATTGTTCAACAAGGGATCGACAATGGACAGTTTCGGGCGAACCTCAATGTAAAACTTGTGCGAAATTTAATTTTTGGTTCCATGGACGAAGTCGTTACTTCTTGGCTTTTATCTGGTCAAAAGTACTCCTTACGTGATCAAGTGGATGAAACACTTCAGTTTTTTATTCACGGCGTTTCCAAGTAGAGAGGTTCTACATCTCTACTATTCACATATAAAAAACTCACAAGCATTCATTTTGAAGGGAGAGCGTAAACGATGAAAATTGTAGTGCTCATGAAACAAACATTTGATACAGAGGAAAAAATCGTAGTGAAGCAAGGTACGATTGTGGAAGATGGAGTCAAGTTTGTCATTAACCCTTATGATGAATATGCAGTGGAGGAAGCCGTCAAGCTTCGTGATGAGCTTGGCGGCAGCGTAACCCTTGTATCCCTCGGTCCCAGTCGAACCGCCGAAGCGCTGCGCACTGCCCTTGCAATGGGTGCCGATGAAGCAGTCCTCATCTCGGATGATCGAATTCCGGATGATGAGTATGCTGTCTCCAAAGTTCTATATACCTATCTATCCAAAGAAAATCCGGACCTCATTCTTGGCGGTAATATCTCGGTCGATCGCGGATCAGGCCAAGTGGCGATTCGGCTTGCGAAGCTGCTCCATATCCCCCATACCGCTTCCATCACTAAACTGACGATAAACGGTACGACCGCAGAAGTTCACCGTGACGCAGAGGGAGATCTTGAAATACTCACCCTCCCCTTACCAGCCCTATTCACCGCTCAACAAGGACTAAATGAACCCCGCTATCCTTCCCTGCCCGGCATTATGAAAGCGAAGAAAAAACCATTCAAAACCTATACACTTGAAGATTTGGACCTTACGGAGGATGAAGTGAAGCCAGCGACAAAACAAACCGAACTCACGCTCCCCCCAGAACGAAGTGCTGGGCAAATTCTAAAAGGCGAACCTGCCGAAGCGGTATCTGAACTTGTTTCCTTACTGCGAACGAAGTCTAAAGTGATTTAACTTTTGAATACGTTTTCAATTGTGATGTTTCTATAACTGTATGGCAAGTAGAATGTCCTACATGCAATTTTTTTGTGAACCATGATCCCCTGCTTGATTTATTCTATATTGCCCGGGAGGTTACATTGATGAGCAAAACGATATTCATTTACGCTGAAAGCCGTGAAGGTAAGTTACGTCAAGTTGCTAAGGAGACGTTAGGTGCAGCTCAGTTCATTGCGAAGGAAGGGGATACCATCTGCGCTTTTGTTGCTGGATCCCAGATTACAGAAGCGGTGTCTGCGATCCTTCCTTACGGAGCAAATCAGGTTGTCGCCATGGAACATGCAGACCTTACGCACTATAATCCCGATGCCTACTTTGCTGCAATTAAGACTGCATTGGATCAGACTAAACCAGACATCGTACTTTTTGGTCATACCGCCATTGGACGGGATCTTGCCCCGCAAGTTGCAGCCTATTTACAAGCAGGTCAAATTTCCGACGTAACCGCGATTGATAATGAAGACGGGGAAACGATTTTCACCCGGCCCCTTTATGCAGGGAAAGCATTTGAGAAACGTGTATTCGAATCCACTCCTGCTGTCGTTACCATTCGTCCTAATAATATTAAACCTGCTGAATTAAGTGAGACTGTTGCTCCATCAAGTATAGTGGATATCGCTTATCCTGCTCCTTCCCTGCGTACCGTGATTAAAGATGTCGTGAGCAAAGCTACAGGAAAAATAGATCTGACGGAAGCCAAAGTGGTGATCTCTGGAGGCCGCGGTGTCAAGAGTGAAGCAGGATTCAAACCGCTCGAAGAACTTGCCGATTTGCTAGGAGGTGCTGTCGGTGCTTCCCGTGGAGCTTGTGATGCAGGATACTGTGATTACTCCCTTCAAATCGGTCAGACCGGTAAAGTCGTTACTCCTGAAATCTATATCGCCTGCGGCATAAGCGGAGCAATCCAGCATTTGGCGGGCATGAGTCAATCCAAAGTCATTATTGCGATCAATAAAGATCCAGAAGCACCGATTTTTAAAGTCGCAGACTATGGTATTGTTGGCGATTTATTTGAAGTGGTACCGCTTCTCACCGAAGAATTCCGTAAAGTGCTTGTATAATGGATATTGATGTTGGTATTATGAAATTGATTTGATTGTAAAATAAAAAAACTACCTTTAGCTCTCATCCATAATGGATGCTTGCAGGAGGTAGTTTTCTTTTATTGATATTTTCTTTTTTTTGATAAAAGTGTTGTGCTTTTCTTATATTAGGATTGAACCGCTTCGAGCCATGCTTTACTAATCAGAGCATGACCTGCCGCTGTTGGGTGTACTCCATCTTCTGCCCAGAATGCAGGATCGAGTTGGGTACTTTTTGAAGCAAATAAACCATCTAAAGGGATATAATATGTTTTAAATTCACGAGCTAACTCGCGAATCGCATGAATTTTTGGATCCAGATCTGCTCTCCATTCTCTCTGCCCTGCGGGAACTGGAAGAACAAATGGTTCGATGAGGACCAATTTCGCCTTTGTTTTTTCCTTGGTTTGAACAATCAGATCACGATATGTACGATAGAAATCTTCGGGTGAAGTAAACTCACCTTGATCGTAATAACGCCAAGTGTCATTAATACCGATATAGATCGACACCCAATCCGGCTGATGAGCGATACAGTCCTCTTCCCATCTTTGCT
Organism: Paenibacillus sp. Marseille-Q7038; assembly: GCF_965111595.1. Taxonomy (NCBI): domain Bacteria; kingdom Bacillati; phylum Bacillota; class Bacilli; order Caryophanales; family Paenibacillaceae; genus Paenibacillus; species Paenibacillus sp. Marseille-Q7038. Next base: position 2,030,607 of record NZ_CBCOOM010000001.1, read on the forward strand.
GCAGATCCGTAATTCGGTTACCGTTAATACCCCGATTTATAAACTTCATATTTAGCTCAGGATATTGTTTTCCAACTTCCGCTGCTGTCAGCAAAGCATATCCACTGCCAAGACTCCAATTGTTACTATAATCACGACCACAATCAGTAATGCTGTCTCCAATAAAAAGAACGGTCTCTCCCTGTTGAAACGGATGGCTCACTGTTTACTTCCCCTCTCCAATTACCTGATATATACTATCATTTCCAACCCCTATGATAACGCTATCAGTTCGAATTGGGAATAGGTTTCCGTAAATTCACATAACAAAAATAGTGATAATAACAAAACGTTTAATATACCTAACCTAACAAAACCAAGCAACTCAGGATTATCAATTTTATTTAGCAATATCTATTTCAAGCACGATTGGACAATGATCACTACCGAGCACTTGACTATCGATCGATGCGTCTATTAATTGGGGAGCAATTCTCTCCGATGCTAGAAAATAATCAATACGCCAGCCGATATTCCGCTCTCGAACCTTCGCCATATAAGACCACCAGCTATATACATCAGTCTGATCAGGATAAAAGTAACGGAATGTATCCACAAATCCGGCTTCCAGCAATTTCGTCATTTTCCCCCGTTCCTCATCTGTAAAACCCGAATTGCCCCGATTGCTCTTCGCATTTTTGATATCTATCTCTTGGTGTGCGACATTAAGATCCCCACAAATCACCACAGGTTTTTTCTGATCCAAGCCCGTAATATACTCTCGAAATTGTTCTTCCCAATCTAGACGAAGAGGGAGCCTCGATAGATCTCTCCGAGCATTCGGTGTATACACGTTCACGAGATAAAATGATTCAAATTCTAAAGTGATCATTCTGCCTTCCACGTCCGGATCTTCTTCACTCATTCCATACTGGACGGACAATGGTTCTATGCGAGTAAATATCGCAGTGCCCGAGTATCCTTTTTTCTCGGCATAACTCCAGTAGTCCTGATACCCTTCCCCGAGCTCCAGTTCAATCTGTCCTTCTTGCAGTTTTGTCTCTTGAAGACAGAAAATATCCGCATTCATTTGATGAAAATAATCCATAAACCCTTTTTTTACACAAGCTCTAAGCCCGTTTACGTTCCAAGATACTAGTTTCATGTCTCTCTCCTTGATGTCTATACTTTCTTTTCATTCTAGTAAATAAAAAGACCGTAGGCAAACTAGCAAGCTAGTATCTCTACAGTCTGCCCAGAGTAAAAGGAGGTTTCTTAACTAACAAGGAAGTATGTTCGTTTCCTTCTAGCCATTATCCCTTATAAGATAATTAACTTTAATGGGCTATTCTGCGGTGGTGCAGATTGTTTCCATAGCTTCGTTGTTATAGCAACGATATCTTGACCTTTTTTTATATCTGATAATTTCTCTTTTTCATCCTTAAGTATAAGTATCTCTTGTGTATCATAATCTTTTATCTTTACAGATAATTGGTTTTCATCTTTACTAGGAACAACATCTAACACCAATGCCCATATGCTCTCGAGATTTTCTTTTTCATACTCTGGATTTTCGATCAAGAAGCTTTCCATTAAAGTTTCCTTTTGAGTTTCAAACTGCTTCTCACTAAGCTGATCTTTGGTTTTACTTTCCTTTTCTTCGGAACCTTCTACGTTGTTAATGGAATTCACAGTTAACACTTTGCTGTTGTCTAAATCTTGGGATGAGCATGCTGCTAAGAAAACAACAACCACCATAGTTAATATCAGACTTATAAAAACCTTTTTCATCTTTTCTTCACCTCTCGCTAATATAGACGAGAAAAGCCTTAATAAAGGTTGCAGCACTCTGTTATCCTTCTCCTTATTCGATTAAAAAGAAATCCATTGTGAACATCTTCTAATAATAAAAAACTCACTCCTTGTATAGTTACATCCCATACAAAAAGTGAGTTAAAATAAGATACCATTCATAAAAACGTACATCACCATAAAAATCAACAAACGACCTAATACATACCATCGCTGAATGAAAAATACGGTGAATCACGAATTTATTTCCATGGTCAGACAAGACATCAAGACTTTAAAACGTCGAGGTTAAAGGAATTTTTCCTATTCTTCGTCGAACTCCACGTTGTGGTACACCTGCTGCACATCTTCCAGATCTTCAAGCACATCGATCAGTTTCTCGAACTGAGCAAGTGCATCGCCTTCTAGAGATACGAAGGTTTGTGGAAGCATAGTAAGCTCGGCTACCGTAAATTCGGAAATGCCTGCATTTTTGAAAGCATCTTGTACGGCGTGGAATTGATCTGGTTCAGCGTACACGATAACAGAATCATCTTCTTCGATAATGTCACGTACATCAAGATCTGCTTCCATTAGCAGTTCAAGCACGTCATCCGCTGTTTTTCCTTCTACACCGATAACGGCTGTTGAATCAAACATGTAGCTTACGGAACCACTTACTCCGAGGTTTCCTCCGTTTTTACTGAAAGTGGAACGTACTTCAGAAGCAGTACGATTCACGTTGTTCGTGAGGGCATCCACAATAACCATGGAACCATTAGGTCCAAAACCTTCATAACGAAGTTCGTCAAAGTTTTCTTCGGAACCGCCTTTTGCTTTTTCCAGTGCGCGGTCGATGATCGCTTTTGGTACGTTATAAGTTTTGGCACGCTCAAGTACTACTTTCAGTGCGCGGTTCGACTCAGGATCAGGTTCACCCTGGCGAGCAACTACATATATTTCACGTCCAAATTTGGCATAGATTCGGCTAGTACTAGCGTCCTTATTTGCCTTTTTCTCTTTGATGTTATTCCATTTACGACCCATAATATATCGCTCTCTTTCACTTAGAATCAGGCTCAATCCTTTCTATTATAGCTTTTATGGAATGAGTTGAAAAGTTTACACGTCACATTTCTTGTAAGCGATACATGAACGACATAAGGACAAATTCTATTTTATTTTAATATTGATATCTGCTTTCGCAAATCCTGGGTATTCCTTCACCTTGAAAGACAAAGGCTGTTTATATTCCCTTTTGGGTATAGAGAACGTCATTTCGTGGCTCTCCGTGCCGGGTCCCGTCCACATTAACAATTTAGCGTCGTTCATTGGGTATTCTTTACCTGCAGCATCTGTGAATGTGTTATCTTCATTGAAAAATTGTACATAAGGATTGAAATATGGATATTCCGTCTGGTCATAAATTCCTTCTGCACTGATGCTTACTTGAATTTCGTTTCCTGTTTCCTCTACCTTATCTAAGACAATGTGTGGGTTAGGTGTGTGTATGGTCTCTACCGTCTCTGTATTAAATGTAAATACTTGATCTCGTTTATTCAAAAAGAATCCTTTTGCTTCTAAAGTCAACGAGTCCGTTTGACTAAAATAAGGACTTTCAAAGAAATAAGTTCGCTCTCCTGTTGCTAAGTCACCCTGTACGGTCTCCATTCTTCTTTTGTAATCAGTATTATCATTTAATCTTAAATCAACTAAATCATTGATCTGCATTGTATTATTTGGGTCTGCTGTGACATGCACTTTTGCTTGAAGAGGCGTAATCGTTACTTGATCAATGATCACTTTCTGACCATCTACTTCCATCTGCTTATCGACTGGAATGACCTCTCTCATACCCGCAAAACGTTCTTTATCCACGGTAAATGTAATTTCATAATGATGACCAATCATATTCACTTTCAGAATTAACCGTTCCGGCATCGTTTGACCGTCTAACAAGCGAAAATCAAGTTTTTCATAAGTGTCAACTGCTTCCTCAATCTCTTTAGGAAGACCGCTTAGTTGTGGCTCGCTGATCTTTTCTCCTTTTTCATTCGTCAATTCAAAAGCCATATAATCATTCGCTTTCCCTTCCCTCACTTTTGGACCATTTAGGGAATAGAGTATGAGAATCCGGTCTTCATCCGCAAGTATACTTCCCACCGTAAACACGGTATCTTCCGATGTATCTGAAATTCCTACTTTTTGTAGAAAATCATGTTCCATTGCTTTTGCAAATAAGCTGTCATACCGAATGAGATCTACGAATTTATTCAAACCCGGCATGTCCCGAACTGTGGAAGCAAAGGCTGGTGATACTCTGATACCGGCAACGAATATTATAAAAACACTCATCATAGCTGCGGCTGCTACAAAAACAGATCTCCTTTTTCTCACATCCCCATCCGTTTTCTTTCCTTGTGACAATCCCTTACGGATTGCAAGATCAAGTTCGAAGTCAGATACCATCATCCGCTGCTCATGCAGTTGTTTATTTAGCTCAAAAATATTCTCCCAATTCTTATCTTGATTTTCAGACATATTTCCTCACCTTCCTGTCCTCAGTCCATGGCCTTTCTTTTTCTTCATGATCCTCTTCTTCCATCATCTCAATTCTCATTTGTTTCAATCCCTTATGAAGCCAGGTTCGGATCGTCCCTTCCGGCTTGTCCATAAGTTCAGCGATATCTGGAATGGTAAGATCACGATAATATTTCAGTACGATGACCATCCGATATTTCGGCTGTAGCTTTCTAATCCGTTTTTCCATATCTAATTTGTGATCGGAATCTACACTTTGCGGAGCAAGTACTGCATCATATCCCATATGATCCGCAGCCGTAGGCACCTCTCTACGTTTCTTCTTCTGTTCATCCATACATACGCGTATTAAGATTCGAATGACCCATGTTGTAAAATATTCCGGTTGCTTCAGTGATTTCCGTTTTGCCCATACTTTGCTCACCGTTTCTTGGACCACGTCTAGCGCATCCTGCTGATTGAGCATATAGGAATAAGCAATGCCGTATATTTTATGCTTGTCTACACTCATTCGCTCTAAGAATGCTTCTTCATCTCCTTGTTTTGCTTTCACAGCCAGTTCCACTAAATCCACTCAATCCCTCCTCCTTTCCATCCGGTCTGATTTCCTCTATTTGTTAATTAGACTGACGTGCAGCCCATTTGGTTTTTGTTCATGCCAAAAATAAAAGAGCCACCAGAACAAGCTGTGACTCTCCTACAAAAATATTAGTTATTTTGAATTTGTTAGATCGACCAAAACCTTTACTTTTTCTTTCACAAAACCAGGATACTCATGAACTTCAAAGGTCAGCGGCTGCTCGTAATCTTCTTTCGGGATCGAATAATGGGACATTTGTTCTGACTTGCTTTCCCCTAGATGACTGTATTCAGTCTCATTGTCGCTCAGTATTTTATATTCGGTATTCTGTGCATCTGTAAAAACAGCGTTTCTATCTAGTAAGCTAAACATTCTAGAATGTTTCGGAACTGGATTATCTATATCTTTTGCAAGGATACTAATTTGTATTTGATCTTCCTTCACAATGACTTCAGAGAGGGATATCTGATCGCTTGGAGCTAGTAAGGTCTCTTTCGTATCTGTATTTATCACTAATTTCTTATTCCTATCCGAGATATAACCCCCCTCTGATATCAGATATACAGGTGAATCTTCGAAATAGGTACTATGAAATTGAGCGGTATAACCCCCTGTTAGATTCAAATCACCGTATCCCCCTCGGTCGGTATATCTTTTCTCCTTCTCATTCATCAGCGATAAGGAAATCAAATCGTTAATTTGTCTTGTATTCATCGAATCAGCTACTAATGTTACATAGGAAGCAAGCGGAGTAATAATCGCTTCATGAACAGTCAATTGTTGACCACCAATAGAAAAGTTTTGATCTATTCGGTGCGTTTTTTTCATGTTCGCATAATGCTTTTGATCGTTTGGAATTGTGAAATTAAACTGTTTATCATCTATCTTAATGGTTAAGATCAACGTCTCCGGGATATTCCCTTCTAAACCTGCTTCAACATTATATATACGAGCATCTGTCAGAATCTTATCTTTATTCTTCTTATCATCGCTTCTTGCTGGGATATATCCGTAACTACTTAATGGAACTTGATTCCCAGCTGTGATTTCTACTTGAGTAAATAAACTATTCCCGCTTTCAATATTAGGTTCCGTAAACGTGTACAAAATAACAGCTTTTTTCTCATCAGCTATGAGGCCATCTACCGTTATTGAATAATCTCCGTCTGTATCTGTGATATGTAGATCTTGCAATAAATCATGTTTCACCGCGTTATAGAGCGTTTGATCAGCTCGTATCAGTTCCAAATAGCTTAATTTCCCTGATAACTTTTCCATTAAGATTCTATCCTCTTCTGATACTCCATTTCTCTCCAGTACGAGAATGACCAAAAGAAAGACAAGGGTGAACCCAGTGATATAAAACAATCGTTTTGACCATCTATTTCGAGGTTTCTTGCTGTTCCGAGGTGATTTCTCGGTATCTAATTTCGGAAGTTGACTTTTAGAAGCGTCATTCGATACTTTTTTCATCATTTGTGCTACATTTTGTTCTTCCACTTCGTCTTTCATATGTGCTTCCCGCCATTTCCTTAGTTATTGCTAAACTATACACATAGTTAACGTCTAAAAAGCCATAAAGTTAGCTAAATAGAAAAAAGAAAGAGGAACATCCATGCCACTCACCTTTGCTCATCCAGCCGCTGTACTTCCTTTCGTTCGAAACAAAACTTATCTTCATTTTCCCGCGCTTGTTCTTGGGAGTATGGCACCAGACTTCGAGTATTTCCTGCGAGGTAGACCTTCTGGCGAAATCGGCCATACGATAAATGGATTCATGACGCTGAACCTTTTCCTCGTTATCCTAACTTATCTAGTATATCGGTATATTGTATATCCTCCTTTATTCAGCAATCTCCCTACCGATGTGCAGGGTATCCTCACTTCACCTTCGAAGTCAGAACATCTACGGAAGCCAAGAATGCTCCGGGTCCTTGTTTTTGTATATTCCGCTTGGCTCGGCATGGCAACCCATGTGATCTGGGACTCGTTTACACACCAAGGAGGATTTATGGTCTTAAGGTGGAGTCTCTTACAAGAAACCCTATCCATTTCCACGTATCACCTTCCCGTTTATAAAATATTGCAGCATGGCAGTACTTTGTTTGGTTTATCCATTATCTTTCTCTTTTCTCTAAGCCGTTTATGGAAGCATCGTAACGAAGTACCGATCTCTGCCTATTCATTAAATTTCAATTCAGGGAAGTGGATGTACTGGTTTTCTCTCGGGGTCCTGATGATTGTAATATTCGTGCTATGGATAGCGATTGATCCGATATCCTTATCTGAATATGGAGTCTATGTCGTGCGAGTGATTGACTCCGTCATTCTCGGCTTTCTGTTCGTATCACTTACTTATCTTTTCAGGCAACCTTCCTCATTTCGAAGTAGACAATAATTCACATGAAAAATAAAGAAAAAAGCCGTAAGACAGATGGATCTGAGAGAACCAGTCCATGAATCTTACGGCTTTCTATTGTGCTCTTGTAAATTATTTCGATATTAAATCCTGAATTTCTTCCTTACTCAAAGCTTTATTATAGATGCTGACCTCATCTAAACTTCCATTGAAGTAGGGATCAGCTGCAAATCTGCTTTTACCCAGGTAAGATTCATTAGCAAGCAGGTCTTTCGGGTTATACGTCATTTCTTTATTCGTAGCAACTGGCTGTCCATTCACGTACATGGTACCGGTATTCCCCTCAAGCGTTACGGCTACATGCGTCCATTCGTTCTGAGGAAGTTTCGCTGGCGACAGCAAACTTTGATCAACTCCGTTATGAATCGTGAACTGTAATACGCCTGTATGCTGAGAAGGAGTCAGGAACATATGCTTTCCAAGTCCGTTTCCAAAATCAAAGATACGCTGCCAGTCTCCTCCACCATTCCAATTCACCCATGCAGCAAATGTGAAATCTTGAGCATCGGTAACGAGTCCTGGTACCTGCACATAACCATCTTTCCCGTTAAACTGAAGGGCAGCTCCTTTTTTACCTGATGTTAGTTGCGTTGCGCCTCCTTGAAGCACTCCGTTTAGTCCATTTACAGATTGATCACTTACTTTCGTTCCTTGTACATCGTCAAAATTATAATTCGCAATGACGGGCCCTGTAAGTTCGGGCAGAACGGTCACGTTGAACGTTTTTGTGCCTACGACTTTTCCTTTTTGTATCTTTGCGACAAGTTGAACCGTAGCTTGACCCTTACCAGCTGCAGGTCTTTTCACTACCCCTGTATTAGAAACAACTTCTTTATTAGACGAAGTCCAGCTGATTGTGCTGTCTTCACTAGCTTTAATGGGTAACACAAGATTTTGGTATACGGCGGTCGTATCGCCGATCGACAAATCTTTTTTCACAGCAGCTACCACATCTTTGTCTTTCCGTTCTTCTGTACGACTGCCCCATAGAGCAACCCCTTGATTCGAAAGCGCAGTAAACGTCATAACCGTCTGTTCTTTGGATGAATCCCACTCTCTGGAGAAGACGCCTTTATACTGTGCACCATCCACAATCACTACCGCTTCCCCATTTTTCCCAAGACTCCAGGTACCCTTTACATCACCCGTAATCTTACCTTTCTTGTCAAACACCGCTTTTAACGGAGTTTTGATCGCATTCGTAATCTCTTTACCATGATTGATGATTTGGTAGGTGCCTTGAACATCATTTGCATTGATATTCTTCTTAAATTCCTGATCCGTATAACGATAAGGTGCTACCACAGGCCAGCCGTCTGCATTCATATACATCTCGTGTACACGGATTTCATGCCCCTCGCCTTGATTCGGGAAACGACTATGGAAGATTAAAAATGATTTCCCTGTCTTTTCATCGTAATAAGCAGAGTTATGACCCGGAGATACATAACCTAAACCGGAACCTGATCCAGGGTCACCAATTTCTCTCGTGAACTGAAAGTTCCCCATTAGTTTCACGCCGAAAGGCTCAATGGAACGATCATCAAAGAGCGGCAGAGATGGATCTGCTTTGACCTGAGTCATATCATTTCCTTCTGCATCAAGGTAAGGACCATCCGGATTCTTGGAACGAACAACTCTCATATTATATCCGCCAACAGAGTCAAGTCCGCCATAAGATAAGTACATGTAATAATAATCAGTCTCTGGATGATACAAAATATAAGGTCCTTCAATACGGCTGTGATTGCCGCCAATTAATTTCTCGCCATATCCTTGATCAGGCAAGATCTTGCCTGTCTTTGGATCCATTTCAAGAATAAAAATTCCGCCTGAATAGGATCCGTATACCATCCACAGCTTCCCATTCTTATCGTAGAATACATCAGGATCGACTACATTTGGATGCTTTGTAGCATCATAAATCGTGCCATCTTCTGAGATCTCATCCCACATACCTGACTTCAGCAGAATACCTTCGTCCTTATAAGGACCTTCGATATTGTCTGCTACAGCTACGCCGAGCGCAGATCTCGGAGAGTCTCCTTTACAAGCATTGTAGTACATATAAAAACGTCCATCTTCGAGTTGAATGACATCCGCTGCCCACAGCGTATCACTCTGTGCCCAGGCGAGAGCTTCTTTGAGTTCTTCCGTAACATTCGGAATGAGCTTATTGCCGTCTTTTACACCGGAATCAATCAAGTTCCAACTCATCAGATCTGTAGATTTTGCAGCGGCAAGGTGGGAACCAAATACATAAAACGTGTTGTCTACTTTAATCAAGGACGGATCATGAACAGAAGCTTCTTGAAAAACAGGACTTGTCTGCTCATTTGCCCCCTTCGCTTCACTAACAGAAATCGCTCCTGTAGAACCAAAGACGCTAAACAAAACCGTCAAGGTTGTCGTGAGCAGTGCTGCTTTCTTACTTCGCTTGAATAATGGATACAACGTTACCCTCTCCTTTTCATGTACAAATAAGGGAATACACTTCGCAGATGAAACGCTTACAGAATTGATATGCTTAATAATTATGTAAATCTATTTAGCTGTTTGTTAAATAATAACATTGATGATGTGTTCTTTCAATATAAAAATGGAAACCCTTACAAATTATATATTCTTCTTTTCATCAAGAAAACAAGAGATGTATGGTCCGTTTGTATTCATCTATTTTTAAACTAAAAAAAACGGCAGTTTCGGAACAAACTGCAGTAATAATACGCAGAATCGTTCCGAAAGCAGCCGTTTTATTAATTAGAAGTTGCTACTCTTCATGTTCAATACTAAACACATCTAACAGTTTTCCATCCACATCATAAGCCTGATACGTCAGCGTATTATCTCGAATTGTGATTCCAGCAAACATTTGTTTGTTATTCTGGAAATGAATTTTGTGGTAGAATTGGTCCTCTTTTTTCTCATTGAATTTAGGACCGCTTGCATTGGCAACCACATATACGGTTCCTTCGTGATTACGAACCAGATCAGACCCATCTCCCGTAATCTCTCCTTGTTTAATCGGATAAGATCTCGAATACTCATGATTGTGGCCTTGAAGAACTAAATCTACCTCATATTCATCAAAAATTTCCGCCCAGTCCTGGATTTTCTTATACGTGTTTCCACCATATACTGGACGATGCATCGCTACAATTTTCCACTCTTTATCTGTACTTGCCAAATCTTCTTTCAGCCATTCTGTCTGCTGCTTGATACTCCCTTCGGTATTGAGTACAGCGATATGTGCACTGCCATAATCAAAGGAGTAGTTGGTTTCTGTTCCCGTTAATTTGGATGCACCGTTATCTGGCGTATGGAAGTAAGAAGCAAATCGTTCAAACTTATCATCCATCACATCGTTATTACCGATGACAGGCACGATGGGGATACGGCTAATCCAGGAAGTACTTTCTTCTAGAAAATAGTTCCACGCATCATCCGAACCCGCATCTTCCACAAAGTCTCCCGCATGAACGACAAACGAAGCACTTGGAAACGTCTCAAAGGCTTTATTCATTGTATTTTTCCAAAGTTCAAAATCACTTTGCGTCTCACCTTGCGAATCCGTAGCATAAATAAAAGAGAAATCCTCCTCTTCTGGAGCGGTTTCAAAAGTAAGTACATCACTCCATCCTTCCTCTGATCCGTCTCCTACTCGGTATTGATATACGGTTCCCGGTGTTAGCCCGGTTGCCTCTACTTTATGAACTCCGACCGTTGCCCCGTTATCCAGTACAAGTGACGTCGTTGTTCCTTCGAAATTCAAGATTTGATCCCCTTCAAAAGAGGTGTCCTTCCCTTTTACAATCTGAAGTTTTGCAGACAAGTTCGGATTATCCGTTTGCCAAGTAAACGCACGGCTAGTCGTAGAATCTTCGCTTATCGTACTTATTACGACCGGATTTGCATTAGTATCTGAATCCCCTTTGGAGTACCACTGCATACCTAGCACCGCCGCAACAATGACTACAGCAAATATGATAATCCACATTGTATCCTTTCGGTTCATCTCCTTCCTCCATTCCATAACGTAACTTAAAGTCTGAGGTGGTAACTGCAGCTGTTTGCTAAGATACACCGGAATGAAACTAGAAGTCAAACGAACATTTTCTAAATTCGTTACGTCGTTTTATGGGGATGATGTTAAATTCATCCATTTTAAGGATCCGTTCAAATTCAGTTCACAAACTTTTATTATACTTTAATTTATTTCGTTTCGTTTGAAGCGGCAATTCACCTTGAAGAAGGGATCTGCCGAAGTTTTAAAGTATAAAAATAAGGTGGTGCTCTTTTGTGAAAAACAAATACTCTTTTCTCCTTCTATACTTTTGCTCCATCTGTCTGATTCTGGCCCTTTGTCTATTCGGCAACTCGTCGTCTTCATTCGTTGCTGCAGCAGCTGTTACCGCTCCTACTTCTGAGAATGCAAACACTCCTGAACAGACAATGCCGTCTGTCACTCCAGATGGTGCCCAAGGCAACCAGGTACCCGGCCAAGACCGAGGATTTGGTGGAGGATTTCCTGGAGGAAGTGCTGAAAGAGGCATGGGATTTCCACCAGGTGGTGGAGGAGAAGGTTTTCCTTCCTTTAATCAACAAAATACACAGCAAGGATCAATGACCGATTTCATATCTTCTGTAGTATCTATCCTCTTCCTTCTATTAGCTTCCGCATTTGTACATCTATATAAACGGAAACGTCTTTAATCTTCATAATCAAAAACTTGTGAGACTGTCTACCCTTGTGGTCGGCCGTCTTTTTTTATGTGCTTCATTTGACAATCATTAACTTTGTTCATTCTTTTTGTAATCAGAATGTAAAATTCATCTATTTTTAAGGTTCAGTTCAAATACAGTTCACACAGTCCAAGTAAGATGGGTCTCAAGCCGAAAACAATCAGATTCCAGTTAGCAGAGTAACTTGTGGAATCTACCCTAGAAAGAGAGGTGTAATTATGCTCACCCCAGCTCATGTGCAGCTGAGTAAACCTGTAAAGTACCGCAATGAACTTAAGTTTCTTATCAATCAGCATCAGTATACGATTCTGCGGCAAAGACTTAGAAACATTGTAAAGTACGATGAGAATGTAGGAGATACCGGAGAGTATCACATTCGAAGTTTGTACTTTGATGATATGGACAACCGTGCTCTTCACGAAAAACTGGGTGGTGTTCGCGATCGGGCTAAATACCGGATTCGAATCTACAATGTGGAAGACAAGGTCATTCATTTTGAGAAGAAAGTAAAAAAAGGGGATCTCATCGCAAAACAAAAAGTATCCCTGACAAGAGAAATATATGAATCCATAGTCGCTGGTGATTACGAAGTACTGAATGTTCCTGAAAAACCGCTGATGTACGAAATTTATCATGAAATGCGGGACCGGATGTTACGTCCAAAAGTCATTGTTGATTATGTAAGAGAGCCCTTTGTTTGTCACCATGGCAATGTAAGGATTACGTTTGATAAGGACCTTCGAACCGGTCTTCACTCTCTTGATATGTTCAACAAAGATTTACATCCTGTAAGGGCAATCGATGAAAACCTAATGATTCTGGAAGTGAAATTTGATGAGTACATTCCGGAATACATACGGATTGCATTACAGCTTGAAGGTTTAAACCGGCAATCAGCTTCAAAGTATGTGATATGTCGTAAATTTTTAAAGTATAACACTTGGGAGGATTATTAAGATGTCAGCAACAGCTTCTACGACGGCAGCAGCCACACAAGCTACTACCAACACTACAAATTTTACAGATATCATCAAAAATTCGGTGATGGAAAACTTCTCATCCGATATTAGTATTTCCAAAATTATTATCAGTTTAGCGGTCGCTTTTCTGATTGGTCTCTTCATTTTCACACTTTATAAGCGTGTATTTAGTGGAGTACTTTACTCCAAAAGCTTTAATGTTTCTCTAATTGGGATGACAATGGTTACGGCGATGGTCATCATTGCGATTAACTCCAACCTCGTATTGTCTCTTGGTATGGTTGGTGCGCTGTCCATCGTTCGTTTTAGAACACCGATTAAAGACCCGACAGATCTGATTTTCTTGTTCTGGGCTGCGGCAGCGGGGATTGTCTCTGGTGCAGGATTCTTTACACTTGCAGCACTCGGTTCCGCTATTATCGGTTTGATTCTCTTCTTCTTTATTAAACGGACATCTCTTGATACTCCTTACCTTCTTGTCGTGAACTGCGAAAGCGATGCTACGGAAAAACAAATTCACGAACAACTGGGCAGCATCGTAAAACGTTACAATGTAAAACAAAAAACGGTGACTGCAGGCAATATTGAAGTAACCTTCGAAGTTCGTTTGAAAGATAGCGAAGGCAGCTTTGTTAACGAACTTACTAGAATTCAAGGTGTTAAAAATGCGGTACTTATCAGCTATAACGGTGATTATGTATCCTAAAGATAAGGTGGTGCTCTAGATGAAGAACAAATTTACTAGTCTTCTTCTATGCTTCTGCTCCATCTGTCTGATTCTGGCCGGCTGCCAATTTGGCAGCTCGTCTTCTTCTACAGAAACAGCTGTATCCAAAGAAACACAGAAAATAGAAGAAACCGTTTTTCCAAAGGATAAAGTGGTCGATGTAAAAATAACGATCGATGAAGATGAATTTCAAGACATGCTAGACAACGCCAGTGCGGAAGAATATAAGCCCGCCATTGTAGAATATAACGGTGTTAAACTTGAAAATGTCGGTATACGCACGAAGGGGAATTTAAGTCTTCGCTCTGTTGTACAAATGGAAGACTCAAATCGCTACAGCTTCAAGCTTTCCTTTGATGAATACGTGAATCAGACACTCGAAGGCATTAGCAAAATCAACTTAAACAATAATTATAGTGATGCGACCAGCATGCGAGAATTTTTGACCTATGAATTGGCAGAATTGATGGGTCTTCCTACCCCTGAATATTCTTTCGTTAACATCTACATTAATGATGAATTATGGGGATTTTATCTTGCTGTTGAACAGATCGATGAAGCTTATCTGGAGCGGAACTTCGGTACCTCCTATGGCTCACTATACAAAGGTGTAATGACCGGTCAAGGCAGTGATTTAACTTGGCTGGGTGATGATCCGGATCTCTATACCGGTCTTGAAGTGAAGTCTGAAAAATCAGATGGTGATGCACTGATCGCCATGCTAAATGAACTTAATAATGGTTCAGACTACGAGAAGTATATCGATATAGAGGATGCATTAGGATATATTGCCCTGAACGTTCTGACGAACAACACGGATAGTTATCTTGGATCTAATAAACAAAACTATTATCTGTATGAAGAAGATGGAGTCTTCTCTATACTTCCTTGGGATTACAATATGGCTTTTGGGGGCTTAGGTAGAAATAGCCTGTATATCGATGAGCCAACGCAAGGAGCTTTGGATGAACGTCCGCTCATTGCAAAACTGCTTGCTGTAGATGAGTATAAAGAGCAGTATCATCAGATCCTATCAGAAGCGATCAATGGATACCTTGCTAATGATACGTTTACTGCACGAGTACAAGAAGTGAAGTCGATGATTGCGGAATATGTAAAAGCAGACCCGAACGCTTTTTATACCTATGATGAATTTGAAAAAGGAGTTACGAGTCTGATCTCCACCAATGCATCGCAAGTCAAAGATATTTCGGAACAGCTTGATGGTACCTCTCCTTCTTCCGGCGACGGCTCCGGTAGTGGGTTCGACATGGGTGGAATCATGGGAGGAAAAGGCGGTGCCGGTGGCGCTGCTCCTGGTGGTAATACTGGAGATGCAGCTGGCGCTCCTGGCGGCGCTGCTCCCGATGGTAATACTGGCGGTCCTGGTGACGCTGCTATCGGTGGTAATACTGGCGGTGCAACTGCTGATGATGAAATAGCAGCAGATGGTGCTTCTATTAGCAAACAGAATGAGAATGTGCAAACAGCACCTGATACCGCAAACAACGTTGTTCAGAATGCAAGCGAAAATGGGGCTACAACGGAACAATCTAATACAGCAAACCAGCCACCTGCTGGAGAAATTCCATCAGACAAAACTACCCAAAATGGTGGGCAGAGTAATACAACTACTCCTACTGATGGAGCTCAGCCAGACGCACAAGTTGAAGAAGGAGATGGTATGACACCTCCTGATGGCTTCGGTGGCGGTATGGGTGAAGCACCAGATGGTTTTGGCGGCGGTATGGAACGTCCTGAAGGCGGCATGATGGGAGGTGGTGGATTCCCTGGTGCTGGTAAAGATCAACAGAGTATGCAACAAGGGACTACACAAGATTTAATTTGGGTTGCCGTATCTCTAATCATTGTCATACTCGCTTGTCTTTTCGTCACTTTCTACAAACGCAAACGACTCTAGTAGTAAAAATGCCAAGCTACGTTACGATTTTAACGTGAAATGTTACCGTGAAAATGAAATGACAACAACTCCAAAAAAGACTGTTCACCTTTCGGTGAACAGTCTTTTTTAACGTACAGATTATAAAACAGACGACCATACCTTTACCGCCGTTATGGTAATCAAAAGGACAAGAGCATATCTTAAATACTTCACGTCCATTTTTGAACCTACCAAAGAACCGACAGGAGACCCTGCGATACTCCCAATAACCGTGAAAAGGATCGGAAGAATCGGAATATCTCCCCCACTTATTTTACCGATCACTCCGCCAATTGCCGAGACAAAGACAATCGATAAAGAAGTCGCAATCGTAATTCGAACCGGTATTCGAAGCACTTTCATCATAATGGGAATAAGAATAAACCCTCCCCCAGCTCCAACAATACCTGAAACTACACCTACAACAAAAGCAAGCGAACTCGCCAAAAATCGGTGGAATGTAATTTCCTCTACCTTTTGCATCTCTTCTTTGCCTCTTGCGGGGAATAACATAAGAATTACGGCAAGCACCGCAAGGATTCCATAGATGATGTTAATCGTTTGCTCCTCGAAGCGAGAAGACCACAATCCTCCTAGCAGACTACCTATTAATATACTGGTACCCATCCAAGCAGCTAAAGAGTAATGAATTAACCTCGTTTTTGTTTTTCGAGACTGCAGTCTATACCCAATAATTCCAGAAAGGGATGAGAAAAACACCTGGAATATACTAATAGCAGCTACTTCATGGGCTGTAAATCCACCCACACCGAGAAGCGGCGGGATAAATAAAAGAAGCGGATAATTAATGATAGCCCCGCCAATTCCAAGCAAACCTGAAAAAAACGAACCGATGAATCCGAGCAGGATCATAAGCAGTATAAACATAAGATGTTCCCTCCTCTCGCTCACAACACAATTAATTAATTTGCCCAACCTACATGACTATACAAACTTGAAAAGGCAAGTTATAATAATCCCAACTAAATGAATAGGAATAAAGGTGATACTTATGACCGGTTTGAACCGTCTTTTTCGCCAGCATTGTCCCAAATGCAAGCAGCCTTTATCCAGCAAGTTAACTCTACTACATGTAACCAAATCCTGTGCAGAGTGCGAATATAAAGAAGAATTTTATCCTGCTCTAGGAATAAGAGTTACGTACGAAGAACATTCTTCTTATCCTGCGGACTGCAACAAGAATAAGCTGAAATAAACTTTTATCTTTTCTTCCTTTGCTATTCCATCCTCCATTATGACATAAAACTGTATTTTCTTGTACAGAAGTTGGTATAGTGAGATAAGAAGATGGCTATAGATAAAGGAGTTTTAGACATGACACAGTACTTACACCAAGAAACGGAACCTAGACCCATTTACGTCTATGATACTTCTGAAGTTTACGGAGAAAAAGGAAGATTTCGTGTGCTTGAATTCGGTAATGATGCAATTCAGGGAATCCTGGATCTAAATCAGCCGGAGCGAATCCTGTTTGAATATCCTAGAGCGCTTCTGCATTTAATGGAGGTCAACAACCCCTCTTACGAAGATGTATTTTTGATTGGACATGGAATCGGCACCTTATCCTCTGCTTTGCGTGACAAATATGTAGTCATTTCAGAAATTGACCAGAAAGTATCAGACTTAAGTAAAGAATACTTCGGCTACGATGGTCCCCCCGTTCTCATTGAGGATGGATATACATTACTAAAACAGATGACGAGTGGCCGTTTTGATTATATCGTTGTGGATGCTTTCCATGAAGGTGGTATTCCTGAGCAACTGACAACGATGGCTTTTTTTGAAACGGCTTGCGATAAACTAAGTGAGGATGGAACCCTTTTGATGAACATTATCGGAAGAGGACCTCAGGATCCTTATGTACAGTCCTTTTATCGGTCTCTTTCCTCTCTTTTTCCTGTAGTTGATCTTTTTTCTCTATATGCAGGAGGTATAGGAAGATCAAAGAATATGATCATAGCTGCCGGTTATCATCCTTTGCGATATCAACAAAAATCGATGGCTCATTTTCGCAAAATCACCTCAAATCTTCCCACGATAGGAATGGATTGAAAAATACAAAGACAAGAAAAGCTAACAAACCGCCGTGTCTTATCACGCCGGTTTGTTTTTTTTATATAGATAGAAAGCAATATCTACAGGGACACACATTCCCTTGTTAGATCTGACTTAAATCAAGAGTATACGTATTTACCATGTTGTTTGATTTATTTTTATAATGAAAAGATAGAACTCCATCAATGATGCTGTCAAAAAAGATAATATGATCCCTTACCATTTCATTATTTCGATCGAATCCTGCCTGTTCTAAATATTCCCTTTCACTTTCGGGAAGCGAGATCCATTCATGTACGTAAACCGCTTTTTCAGATTGTACATTATATACAATCAAGTGCTGAGAAGAATACTCCCGTAAAATCAGCATGCGCTGATTGTAATGCTCAACCATATAGATTTCATCTTTTTGCATGATGTCTGTTAGATTATATAGGGCAACTACTTTCCCGTTCTTATCTAAAAATCTCGCCTGCTTCCCATTAGTCAGAAGCACATTTGCATGTGACTTATGAAGTGTTGTGTCCTCATAATATCCTTGGAATGAGAAACTGTCTTCATCCAGTACTTTCCCGTTTTTAACAAGTGCTTGTCCTGCATTTCTAGAGATACCTGCCATGCCAAAACTTTCGTTCATCCGTAAATAGTACGTACCAGCTGCAATCTTTTCCACTTCAAACTCTCTCATCGTTTTAAACCTCTTACTGACCTTACCGATTTTTGTTCCTATCTGGTTACTTTTAGCTTGGTATAACTCTCCTGTAGCCAGTTTGACCCAATAGGTCATTTGATCCTCTGTCCCTTTTGCATAGGTTCTGGGGATCAGAATCGTCTTTAGATTACGATTCCAGGTTACTTTCTGTTTGACCGAGGAAGCAACAAATTGTAATGGAACATAAATCTTGCCTTTTTCCATTTGAAGCGGTACATCAAGCTGCACTTTTTTCTTATCTACGTATGCTGTTTTGCTTCCTAGTGTCAACTTAATTTCCTTATTAACACCATATAAAGTCGCTGACTTCGATTTCTGGTTCCAGGAAACATTCAGACTTAGATAATCACTAATCTCTCGAATAGGCAGCAAAATCCGACCTTGCTGTAGAATGATCGGGTCCTCCAGCTTTGAATATTGCTCTGCTGTCTCTACTCCAGCTTGGACATAAACCTTTGAGCTCTTTGCATCAACATGAGCTGAGAATAATGTACCAGCCATCAATATACTACTGGACAGCAATACGACGTTCACTATCCCTTTCTTCACGATAGACATACGATTCCTCCTGTTAACGGGTTCCCTCATGCTAATCACTCCACATATTTGGTGCAACAAACACAAGTTGAATCAATTTCATAACTCATTAAATCAATAAATTCATGAAATTGATTCTTATATAACTAATTACAATAAAATAAGGAAAATCAAACACTTTTTTACTATATATTTGAGCTTCTATCTCTCTTTTATAGGTACAGATCCACTATTAAGACTCCTGTGTTCGTTACAAAAAACATAAAAAAGCCTGATTTCTCAGGCTTTCAACGTAATTCTTTTATGGTAATTCTTTTTATTTTCATTTCATCATTTCATTGTCAGTTGCTTCATCATAAACACACTGTATGGGTCTTCCACATAATCGGCAAAAGGTTCGCAATATTCGAATCCTAATTTTGTGTATAAACCGATTGCCGGTTTAAAGCTATCTAACGTACCTGTCTCCAGGCTGACCTTATGGTAACCTCTTCTTTGTGCTTCTTCTACCATATGTTCAAGGATTCGCTTGGCGACTCCCTTTCGGGTATGTAGGGGGGCGGTGCGCATCGATTTAATCTCTCCGTGCGTGGGATCAAGTTCTTTCATTGCCCCGCAGCCAAGCAGTTCATCACCTTCCCAAGCCGTCCAGAAGGTAATCTCTGGTTTTTTTAATCGATCCAAATCCAGCGCATGCATACTGTCTTCCGGAGACTGTGATAACATTTCTTTGTAATGATCTTCAATTAACGTAATGATCTCTGGCCCTGTTAGATCATCGATTCTGATGTTCATGACATTTTACGCTCCTATTCATTTTGTATTCAACCATTCACCAAGTTATCCTATAAACTCAATATTTTGAGTATAACTATATAATATGTGGAGTATCGTAAATGCGTCTATGCCTATGTTAGTTCTAATTTAAATTAGTCGTTTCTATCTGAATTTAAAATGTAAAATTCATAGCGTATATTCCGGCAGTCCAATAAAGGATAAACAATAGAGGGGCAATGATTACTAGAACGAGTCCTCCAAACATCAATTTCACATATCTCGTTCGATCCACTCCTGCACGAAGTTCCCATATCGCAAGCGTAATATAATACAAGCCGAGCATAACCAACATAAGCGGTACCATAATAAATAATAGTAAAAAACTAGACGCCATAAATCTCCCCTCCTTTAGATAAGTAATTTTAAACACGAGAAAAAATTATCTTTCACATCTTATCCGAAGAAACAAGGAACAAAAAGCTCTCCTGCTAGTCAGGAAAGCTTTTAACTAACATCTTATCTTATCAAATCTGGAACGATTTCCATAACTCACCCTCTTTATAGATAAGTCCCTTGATCTGATCAAATGGAATCGTAAATGTAGGAAAACCCGCAGCATAAGGCCCAATTTCATAAGGATTGAAATAGAGATGGAGAGCATGATCGGATATATAGAACGGCTGATCTGGTTTAATCCCTTGGTAACTCTCGGAAAATACATAGGCATACGCAGGATCATCTGTTATCATTTTTCTAATCCGTTTACTCAATTCCTCCACGTAATCCATACCTGCTTTAAACAAATCTCTCAACATAAATATACGGCCGGTTACAAGATGAGTCAGCGCATGTGTTTTTGTTGGTAAGCCATGTGCCGCTCCTACGGTATAGTGATAACCATTTAATTCCAGGATAACAAGATTCTTTTTATAATAAATAACATCATAATCCCCTGTAAAAATCTCTTCTTTTTCATGATGTAAAGAGAACTTCTTCACTTCTGCCAACTGCTTCATTCGGATATTCACTCTTTGTTCGCTAGTTACATCCGGCATTCCTTCTATTACCGGATAATAAACGAGGTAATTTTGATTTGGCTTATATTTCTCTTCCTTAACTCGGTAGGTTCCATTAAGCGAAACCACCTTATTCGGCTCCCAGATGACATCCCCTATACGGTTCACATAAAATAATCTTTGATCAATAAACGCTTGGATCACATTGTCTTCTTTGATTGTTAATGTACCGCTGCCTTCGATATGTGGATACCCTGAAGCGGGAGTTCCATTTCGGTCTATAAAATAGGTCTGTTCGTGATCATTCACACAAGCAAGACCATCTATAAACTCAGATACATCAGAGAATGTAAAATCAGTCAGCAGTGTACCTGATCGATCTGCTATTGCGTAAAGCGCCAAACCTAACGGATATTTAGAATCTGCTGTTCTTCCAATAGCCCAGCGATCTTCTCCAAGATCACGGATATCAAGATATTCCGCAGGAATGATGTACACTCCTTGCTTGTTTATTACTCCGTAGCCTGGCTTATAATCATCTGATGTGTTTACGATAGCCTGCCCCTGATGAAATCCTGTTGCCCCTGTAAAGGAAGGAGGAATAATAGCGGCTCCCCTCTCATCCATATATCCATAAGTTCCACTTGCTGTCTCCTTAAATACAAGTAACCCATCACTATAGTTTCCTACATAATAATAGGGATATGTAGCCAGCCTCTCTCCTGTTTCGTTAATCAACGCATACTCATATTCCTTAATTTTTACAATCGCCCTCTGCTGATGATAGTCGCTTGCTTCTTCATATTGTGCAGGAATGACTTCTTTCCCCTCGGAGTCAAGATACCCATACTGTACAACACTACCTCCAGCAATGTTTGTTGTCTCCATAGAATAAACAGAACGATTCTCAGCCAAATTTGAGATAAAAGAATAGGGCTCCCCTGTGACCTTCTTTCCTTCTTCGTCCAACATAGCAAAATGATAATCATCCTCAGATACGACTGCACGTTGCTCTACGTAAGGCGATATCGATGTATACATTGGTTCTACTAGATACCCGCCTGAGAGCTGAATCATACCGTATTTCTTCTTTTGAGCTACAACAGCAAGTCCATTTTTCTGAAAATCTCTTGCTTCACTATATTTTAGAGGAATTACAGATTCGCCCTCTTCGTTTATATATCCCCACTTCGTACCATCGGTTGTTTTTTCCGCTGCGGGGAGTAGAGATACTCCTCGCTTGTTCTCAGTAGATATCGCTGTTTGTTCCATGATTCGTTCTTCTATGATTTGTTCTTCTGTGAATTGTTCTTCTGTAATTTGTCCGTCCATATGTTTATAGATATTCTCTATTTTTGATTGTAACTGTTGAAGCTCTCTGCGAGAAGGGTACGGAGTTTGGAACAAAAGATTCGTATGAATCGATTGCAGCGCAGCGGGCAGCATTCCTGCACGATACTGAGCATCCGCCAGGTAATACCAATAAAATGGATAGTTCGGATGTTCTTCCGTTTTCCGCTCGTAATATCGAACCACATTCACAAAATAATAAGGATAGACATCCCATGCGGGCACGAATTCTCCTTCTTTCCAGCGAAGTACTTCTACACGGTAAGCCTCCCCCGTATCGTGGGTCCAAAGCGCAATATCACTCGCCTGATTCCCACCGGATCTTCCGGGCACGTTGATCATTTCAATGGAACTATAAGACAAATCCTCTGGTGCTGCATCGATGAAAACTTCGTCTTCCCATCTATAGATCGAAAGTTTTGACCGAATCGCTCCAATCTGCCAACCAATTAGTAAACTCTTCCTATCGTTACGTAAGATAGGTTCACTAGTCATAAGTGTAAGACCATACCCATGACCTTTTATTCTCGCTGCGACCTTCCATTCCTGATCAGTAAAGACAAGTACCATCAGATATAACTCTTCATTTAACTTATAAACGACAGAAATCTCAGGAATTTCATCTCCTGTTAGATCCCCTATATAAATTGCCTGACGAGGCAATGGACCTTCTATGTTTATGACCGTTGCCGTACTAGGCAGATGGGACAAGACAAGCTGAGTTAGCTGGGCTTCCTGATGCTTAGACATAAATGTCAGGCCTCCTTTTTACAACAGTATCCATCCTCATCGTATTGTTATAAAAAGATAAATATGCCGTTCTTTCTTTTAAATTTGGAATAACCCAATGTGGACGACATATATTTACGTGAAGGAGGCTTGAGGATGATTATATCGATCAGCGTTGCTGCAAGTGCTATTGCTTTTATTGTTTTAGTCTATTATGTAGTACGAGTGCTGGTGAAAGGGATGAGCACGCTTAGTGAAACAAACAAAACATTATCCGAAGTCAGAAATGCGATTCATGGACTGACTCAGGAATCAACCAAACTCATACAGACAGCGAATGTCATTACCTCCGATGTAAAAGGCAAGATTCGTTCTGTTGAACCTATCTTTCACTCTGCGGGGGACGTGGGAGAAGCCATTCACAGCGTGACGAAAACGGTCAAGCAAGCTTCAGAAGCGATTGGTGATGTCATTCATCCGGCAGCAGAGAATGATTCTAGAAAACCTGTAAAAATCAAATTCAAGTAGCATTGTAACCTGTAAAGAAAAGGGGGTGAATTATGCCAACCATCCTGGTTCAATTAGCTTATCTTATTATTTTCATCTGGTCGGTTGTAATGATTGTTCAAGACATTCAGCTTTCCCGAAAATCCTGGCTGAATATTTTGCTGCATATTGCCGTAGCCATCGTGTCCCTCAATTGGTTTTTGCAATCAATCGGATATCGATTATAAATGTTTCCATATAAATAAGAGGAACCCCGAATATAATTCGGGGTTCCTCTTATTTACTATATTTTATTCCACTTATACCCGTGTTTTATTAGCCTCTTCTTTTATCTTCTGATATCGTCTGAGATCCGCTTTTTTGACGGGAAGTGTCTCTTTTCTAATCAGTTTTGTCATCGCGACAAGAAGCAGTAACAATAATACCGTAAATGGTAAAGCAGCGATTAAGGAAGCGGTCTGCAAAGCTTCAAGCCCCCCTGAGTATATTAGTACTCCCGCAATAGAAGCCATTAAAGTACCCCACACAAGTTTACCAATACTTGATGGATTCAAACTGCCACCGCTGGTCATACTTGCGAGAATATAAGTTGCAGAGTCTGCAGACGTTACTAAGAACGTAAAAATGAGCAGGATCGCTAATACGGACATAATTCCGGCGAACGGCAGTTGATCAAACATTTGGAACAAAGCTACTGAGACATCTTCATTTACAGCTGCAGCTATTCCTGTATTTTCATGAAGATCAAACCATAGCGCGGTACCTCCAAATGCGGCAATCCATAAACAAGAAATCAACGTCGGAATAATCGTGACACCCACAATAAATTCCCTGATTGTTCTTCCTTTTGATACTCTTGCTATAAAAGCACCAACGTAAGGTGATGAAGCAATTGCCCATGCCCAGTAAAAAATAGTCCATTCTCCTACCCAAGTTCCTTCTGAATAAGGTTGAAGCCGCAAACTATACTGAACAAAACTCGTTATGTAATCCCCGATTGCTAATGTAAATGACTCGAGTATAAAGACGGTTGGACCCATTGTAAATACAAACACCAAAAATGCTATCGCCAAAGTGAGGTTAAAATTACTCAATATACGGATCCCTTTATCAAGTCCTGTCATCGCCGAGATCATATAGCATACGAAAATAAGAAATAACATCAACAGTTGAATCATGGTGTTGTTTCCTATACCAGAAACCTGTTCGACTCCTCCACTCATTTGAAGAACACCAAGCCCGATGGAAGTGGCAACCCCCATCACGGTTGCAATAACAGCTAAGATATCAATCCCATTTTTAACGGTTGTCTTCTTCCCTGTTACTGGTTCTAAAGCGGTGGATATAAGACCATCCCTATTTTTACGAAATTGAAGGAAAGCAATAGCAAGACCTACTAATGCAAATACAGCCCACTGACTAATTCCCCAATGAAAGAAGGAATATCCCATCGCTACGCGTGCCGCTTCCGTTGTTCCCGCTTCCACACCCGCAAACGGCGTGTTAAAGAAGTGACTCATCGGCTCGGCTACTCCCCAGAATACAAGTCCAACGCCAAATCCAGCGGAGAATAACATACCTAACCACGTAAAAAACGAGTACTCTGGTTTGCTTATTTCTCCTCCAAGACGAATTGCACCATACTTACTAGCCGCGAGCCACATAAGAAATACAATGATTACGACTAGTGACAACAAATAAAACCAACCAAAATTTTCTTTAGAAAAATCAAATAAATAATTTGCAGTATTTCCGAAAGCCTCAGGCATAATTGCGCCCATCAAAGCAATAATAGCAGCAACTATTGCAGAAATGGAAAATACTTTATTTTTGAATAATTTGCCAATCACAGACTCACCTCTACCATTTTAGTAAAAACTCTATTTAGAATAGTTATTTACACCAAAATGATAAATCTTAATCAGGAAATGAGCGTATTATTCCAACAGTAAAGAATACCATAAGAAAAGAATGATACCTAAAATAGGCAATAGACCGCCGATCACCATGGCAACATAGGGAGTTGGGGATTTCATATATTGTATAAATTCCTTTTTTTCGGTTGTCAGAAAAACTTGTTGCTGAATTCCATTCACAATTTTCTTGCTGTCTGCTGGGCTTAACCCGGAGATGTGTGCCCACATATCCATATATTCCTGTTTACTTTTTTCTAATAACTCATCCGCCGATGCTTCTTCTTTCAAATGGTCGGCCTCTGAATTTAAGATATCTGACATGGAATCGCCGCCTTTTTCACTGAATTTACTATATTACTATAGAAACACGAAAAAACAGAAAAAGTTTGAATATTCTAATGAGAAATGTTAAATAGAAAACGACCAGACAGTGATCCTTCGCCCATCTTCTAGATGAATTGTTTTACCGCTAATATAAAAGATTTTGGATTCTCTCTCAGTGTGTAAGGATACACACCTTGCTGCGTATGTATATATAACATCCCATGACCACTGCCCATGGAGCGGTAAGATAAATCAAATACTTTTTCGATGGGAAACTCACGATATGCTGATACGATTTTATCCGGGTATAACTTTAGGAGTCGCTGATGTTCTATGATCTCCATGTCCAAGGAATGGATCTTTCGCTCCATTTTGTAATAAGCCTGAATCGCAATGGGGTTGCTCATTCTCGATGTTCCTTTCTTTGAATATACTTTATCGTACCATCTATCCTCTTAGTACGGTACCCCATCCTTCATCAAATGAACCGCTACCTGCTGACGAAACCCACTTTACATGATAGTCTGTGACTAGAATGTAACCCATATACCTCACCCTTGTACAAGGCTAGATCAACCCCAAAAGGAGTGACATGTAATGAACCCATTCTCACCTGATCTGTTAAAAGATAAAGTCATCATTGTTACCGGCGGTGGAACCGGTCTCGGACTTGCCATGAGCGAAATGTTTGCTGACCTAGGGGCAAAGCTCGCTTGGTGCGGGAGGAGATTTGAAGTGCTTGAACAGTCCGCTCGAGATTTTACAGCTAAAGGAGTTGAAGTATTCTACCAAAGCTGTGATGTACGAGATGCAGCACAAGTAGCGTCTTTTGTGGAAGCGGTTACTGCTCATTTCGGTCAGATTGATATCCTTGTTAATAATGCTGCCGGGAACTTTATTAGTCCTACAGAGAAGTTATCTCCACGGGCCGTAGATGCGATTTTGAATATTGTGTTACACGGTACCTTTTACATGACACTGGAAGTTGGGAAAAGATGGATTGAGCGTAAAGAAACCGGAACCATGCTGAATATCGTAACTACTTATGCATCTAGCGGCAGCGGGTCGGGGTATGTTGTTCCTTCTGCTGCAGCCAAAGCGGGGGTACTTGCGCTTACACGTTCACTTGCAGTCGAATGGGCTCCTTACGGTATTCGCCAAGTTGCTATTGCGCCGGGTCCATTTCCAACCGAGGGAGCTGGGTCCAGATTAACGCCGACTCCCGGGCTCGAACAGAAATTAATCGATAGAGTACCTTTCAAACGTGCCGGGAACAAAGAAGAACTCGGTGTGCTTGCTGCGTTTCTCATTTCTGATTACGCAGGTTACATAAACGGAGAAGTCGTTACTATTGACGGCGGAGAGTGGCTTCAGGGGGCAGGACAGTTTAACGGGTTAGTAGAACTCACCGAAGAGGAATGGAATGCTCTCTCTAAAACAACTCGAAAAGGATAACAAAAGATGCCTTCTCTGAAAACGAGAAAGGCATCTTTTTGATGTAGAACAATATGCTCTAATCTGAGTAAAGTTATAGAAGAGAAAGGGACAAGAATGGATACTACTTCGAATACTTGTCAGTAAGGATTCTTACTAGATTGTTATTTACATAATTCACATAATGCCGCACCAGTTACTTCTACAAGCTGACTTGTCGTTATTTCCATTTGGCATCCTACTTTTCCTGCACTAATGATGATTTTATCGATATCTTTCGCTTGCTCATCTATAAATACAGGATAACGTTTCTTCATTCCAATCGGAGAACATCCCCCTCGAATATAGCCCGTCACTTCTAATAGGTCTTTGACAGCAATAAGTTCAATTTTCTTTTCCTTTGCAGATTTCGCTGCTTTTTTCAGATCTAATTCACACTGCACAGGAATTACAAATACATAATATCCTTTCGTGTTACTGCCATGCGCCACTAAGGTTTTATAGACAAGTTCTGGAGACTTTCCTACTTTGCGCGCCACAGATAGACCATCAATGTCTCCATCATCTACGGAATAAGTAAGTATGTCATAGGAAACCTTCTGTTTACCCAGCATTCGCATCGCATTTGTCTTTTCTTGCTTCATTTCATAGCCTTCCTTTCTTGATTTGTTAATGACAATAATTCTATTCTAATCATCGCTTATATGTATGAAAAGTGTAGTTAACTAAGCAAATCGTGAAAACTTATGGAAGTGAACCATATAAAAAAGAGCCGCAGATCTGCGGCTCTCCTCATCCATCACCATAATAAGCTGATTGTCAGTAGGTTGAATAAAGCTAATGGGAGAATAACATTGGGATTGGGTCCATGGCCTGGAGGACCCCAACCAGGTCCTGGGCCATGGCCATGGCCATGACCGTGACCACCCCCACCCGGTCCGTATCCGCCTGGATAAAATCCACGCTGATCTTCGACTTGCAAAAACACATAATGTTCATCTACGTTCACTACAATACCCTCAATTGATTCTCCATCTATGGTAAGTACTTTCACCTTGTGATTAACCAATTGCTTGCAAGCGTGTTTTGCATGCTCTTTATGTTTTTTCAAGTGATCTGCGAGCTGATGCTCACATTGATACATTAATTGATGTCCGCGATATGCCACTTTCTATTCCTCCTTCATAAATCATCCTGCTCACAATGTATGCAGCTGACTCATAAAGGGTGTTTGCCTATAGAAAGAAGGACACTCGACACATCAAAAAAAACAAAATCTCGTGATTTAAGGATTCGTGGACCACATACCTGCCGATTTAATAAAGATTCTGGAATTCAGTTTCAACTGAGAAACCATGTATTCAGCTAAATCTTCAGGCTGCATTACTTTATCTGGATTGCCATCCGTTAAGTTCAGATCTACTGCCATATCTGTAGCAACGGTGCTTGGCGTAAGCGCAGTTACACGGATATTGTGTTTTCTTACTTCTAGCATCAAAGATTCCGTTAATGCCAGAACTCCTGCTTTCGAGGCACTGTACGCACTTGTAACAGGTGCACCTTTTTGACCTGCTGTAGAAGAAATATTAATAATATCACCTGTTTTACGCTCAATCATTTGCGGTAGAACAGCTCTGGTTGTATAGTAAACGCCCATCAAGTTAACTTGAATAATCTGTTCCCAATCCTTCGGATCAAGTTCCATGAAATTACCGAACTTCGAAATACCCGCATTGTTAATCAGGATATCAATAGGTCCGAGTTCTTTACTGACATGTTCTACCGCTTTTGTAATAGACTCAAGATCGGATACATCCGCTGTGGCAATCGATACTTTGACACCGTAAGGTTGTAGTTCTTCTGCCACTTTGTCCAAGTGACTTTTATTCCGTGCAATGAGGCCTACGTGAATGCCTTCTTTTGCAAACTCAATAGCGGTTGCTCGTCCAATGCCTCGTCCTGCACCCGTAATTAGGGCGACTTTCCCTGTAAGGTTTTGCATAGTCTCCACTCCTTTTAAATAAACTGTCACAATCGTATTATACTTTTTTATCCTTTGGTTTTCCAAACTTAACGTGACAGGTATGTCATTAATTATACAGTCAGATGTTTGGATAAGTCTGGTATAACTGTGAAGTATATAAAAACGGTAGCCCCCGCTTGAGAGCTACCGCCAAATCATATTCTTATATTCGTTTATACTTGAACTGTTTTTTTCCAATCTGCAGCAAATTTCTCCATTCCTTGATCCGTTAATGGATGTTTGGATAGTTGTTCAATGACAGAGAAAGGAATGGTAGCAATATGAGCACCAGCCATAGCTACTCGGGTTACGTGGTCCGGATGACGAACGGATGCTGCAATAATTTGGGCATCCAAATTATGAATTTGGAACAATTCCGCAATTTTAGCTACAAGCAGTACGCCATCTTCTGAAATATCATCCAAACGACCAAGGAATGGGGATACATAGGTTGCACCCGCACGTGCAGCTAATAGTGCCTGATTAACTGTGAAAATCAAGGTTACATTGGTTTTTACACCTTTTTTAGTCAGATAACGGCATGCTTCTAAACCAGCAAGTGTCATCGGAAGTTTAATCGTAATATTTTTATCATTATTATTGATTTTAATAAGTTCATTAGCCTGTGCAATCATCTCTTCCGCTGTCTCTGCATCAGGTGTTACTTCTGCCGATACAGATTCAACTTCTGGTACTTCACGTAAAATCTCCTCGATACGATCTTCAAATTTCACGCCTTCTTTAGCAACCAGAGAGGGATTTGTCGTAACTCCAGACAACACTCCAATTTTGTAAGCCTTTTTGATGTCTTCCAGATTAGCTGTGTCAATAAAGAATTTCATCGATATTACCTCCGTTTATTGGGTATGATTTGTAGGCTTCAAATTTATCGTAAACGTGTTGTATACGTTCCTTCTATTGAAGCACAGGGCTTTTTGTTGCTAGACTAAGATCTTCTTCTATTACTTCAGTTCTGTGTCCCTCTTCTTGATCGAACCACCAGTGGTATCCATCCTGCTCAAGCAGTTCATCTGAAGCAGAAGGTCCGTTAGTTCCCGCAGCATATATATGCAGAGGTACAAGGTTCTCATTGTATGCTTCTAAAATCGGCTGAACCCATTGCCATGACAACTCCACTTCTTCCCAGTGTGCAAAGAACGTAGAGTCTCCATTTAACGCATCACCGATTAAATTCTCATAAGCTTCCGGTAAATTTGCTTGACTCTCGTGAAAATCAATATACATCGGTTTGATCTTCTCTTTATTCAGAGGATCTCTTGTATTCAGATGTAGCGAAATTCTTTCATCTGGACTGATTTCAAATACAAGCAGATTTGGCTTTTTATTCTCTTCATTTGCGTTGCCTGATTTTTTCAGCGGCTCTTTGAACTCGATCACAATACGTGTTGATTTCTCTTTCATTCTTTTACCCGTACGGATATAAAAAGGAACTCCGCGCCAGAAGTAATCATCAATTTTGAGCTTCGCTGCGATAAATGTATCATTACTGGAGTTTTCAGGGATATTGGGTTCCGAAGTATAACCTACGACTGGATTCCCATCAATCACTCCTGCCCCATATTGCCCACGGACAACATAAGAGTGGACATCCTCTTTATGCAGCTGTTCCAAAGAATTCATGACGATTTTCTTTTTCTTCCGAACATCGTCATTCGTTGTATTATTCGGAGAGTGAGTCGTCAGCATCATGAGCAATTGCAGCATATGATTCTGGAACATATCCCTTACTGCTCCTACTTGATCATAATAACCAGCCCGTTCTTCCACACCTACGGTCTCATTGGACGTAATTTGAATATTGGCAATATAGCGATTATCCCATAAAGCTTTAAAGACTGGATTGTTATTTTGCAGTACTTCCAGTTTCTGAACCATCGGTTTCCCAAGATAGTGATCGATCCGGAAAATTTCTTCTTCTTTAAAAGCAATGGACAGACTTTCATTTAACTCCCGTGCGGACTGTAAATCATGACCAAATGGTTTCTCGATCACTAGACGCTTCCATCCACTTGTTCTTCCGAGTCCACTTTCCTGAATATTAGCCGCAATCGTCCCGAAAAATTGAGGTCCTACAGACAAATAAAACATCCGATTCGACTTCGTTTGAATTTCTTGCTCCTGTTGTTCAATTTCTTGCAGCAATGTTTTGTAATCTTCTTTATGACCAACATCCAGAACACGATAGCGGAAGGCATGCAAGAATTTTTGAAGATGATCTTGATCTATCACTTCGCGCCGGGAGAACATCCGTAGAGATTTCTCAACATTGGCCTGAAAATCGGAATCGGAAAGTTCTCTTCTTCCAAGACCGAATACAGAAAACGAATCGGGTAATTTATGATCAATAAATAAATTATATAAAGCAGGGTAGATTTTTCTTTTGGCTAAATCCCCTGTAGCTCCAAACAATACAAATGTTATGGCTTCCATTATTTTTCTCCTCTCAGTTGTTGCCAGTTAGTTAAATCTGGTATCTCAACCTTTAATCCACTATAATACGAATTACACCTATACAGGTAATTAATATATTTCACAGGAGCTATAGATGACGTCTATGATCAATCACGAATTATACAAAGTATTTTATTGGGCAGCGAAAACCGGAAGCCTGTCGAGTGCAGCCAAAGTGCTGTTTATTACTCAGCCAAGTGTGAGTCATGCGATCAAACAGCTGGAAGAAAGCCTTGGGGTCACCTTGTTTTATCGAAATTCCAAAGGGGTTTCTTTAACACAAGAAGGGGCAACTCTTTATTCCTATATAGAACAGTCTCATATTTTGATTTCGCTCGCAGAAGAAAAAATGGCTGCACTTAAAAAATTGGACAGCGGTGAGCTGCGGATCGGCGGAAGCGATTCCTTGTTCAAACATTACATGCTCCCTTATCTTGAGAGCTACCATCAGAAATATCCCGGTATTAAGCTCCATCTTAATCACGGGACAACTCCAGAAACGATTGCTTTCCTGAAGGAAGGTAAGATTGATCTAGGTGTCGTTCGTATGCCGATCGTCGATCCTCAAATTGAGGTAATGGGTGGGATTCAGCTGCAGGACTGCTTTGTAGCGGGAGCTCATTATGCTGAACTTAAGGATCGCGTATTATCACTCGAACACCTGCTTGAGTACCCGATTATCTTATTTTCGCGCAACAGCCGGGTACGGATGGCTATCACAGAGCTTTTTCAAAGCTACGGACATCAAATTAAACCTGAAATTGAGGTGGGCAGTGTAGATTTGTTGATTGAACTTGCACGAAAAGGTCTTGGAATCTCTTATGTAACGAAAGAATTCATTTCGAAGGAACTAGAAGAAGGCTCTTTATTCGAAATACAACTCGATATCCAAATGCCCCCTTCACAAGTGGGCCTCATGATTATGCGTAATATGCCGCTGTCCACGGCAGCAAGCAAATTTATTGAACTCGTAAATTAATCCTATTAAATAAATGGCATTAAAAAAAAGAACATTCATCGCCTGATCTTGAACTGAACCCCGAATGGTAGACACTTTAAAAAAAGTGACTCCATTCGGGGTTTTTCTATTTTCTTTCTAGAAAAGTCCCGTTATACTAACATTACAATTTTTAGAACGGAGTAATTATCATGAGTAAGATTATCTTTAATGAACACCAACAAAGACAATTAGAGGCCAATCCAAATGTTAGAATCGTGACAGATCGGACGATTCAATATACCCCTGACTTTAAACTACTAGCGGTTAAACAAAACCAAGTTGGCAAAGGACCAGCAGAAATTTTCACAGAAGCTGGATTTGATTTGAAGGTGATTGGCCTAAGTAAAGCACGAAGTGCCTTAGATCGTTGGCGTAGAACCTTTCAAACCTATGGAGAAGATGGTTTTTTTGAAGAACGTCGAGGAAAAGGCAGTAAAGGACGTCCTAAGAAAGAAAATGCCTCTGCAGAAAGGAAATTAGCCCAAGCAGAAGCGCGTATTCGATTGCTAGAGGCGGAGTTGTCTTTACTAAAAAAGCTAGACGAGTTAGAAAGGCAGGCGAAAAAGAATCGTCGTTAACAGCTCGAGAGAAATACCAAGTCATCAATGAAACGATTCGGCAGTATCAATTGAAAAACATGGTCCGTTACTTATGTGAAGTGGCTAGAGTAAGTCCTAGTGGCTATTACAAGTGGCTTCAAAACGGAGAAAAACGAGCCCTCAGTGAAGAATCAGATTATCAAGATTATCTCTTACTAAAAGAAATTTATGATCAAGCCAACGGGAAAATTGGTTATCGTGGTTTGTATATGGAAGTGACTGAAAAAGCCGGTCGGCCCATGAATCATAAAAAAATCTTACGTTTAATGCGTAAGTTTCACTTCTTTGCCAAAGTACGAAGAGCAAATCCTTATCGTACGCTAACCAAAGCTACAGAAGCTCACTGCCAGGTACCAAACCACTTAAAACGTCAGTTCAACCAAGAGGAACCTGGGAAAACATTCGTAACCGACATTACTTACTTGCAAATTCAGGGTGGTAAAACGGCTTATTTGTCATGTGTGAAAGATGTGGCGACACGGGAAATTGTCGCTTATGAACTTTCAACGAGTTTACGGATGGAAATTGTCTATCGAACGTTAAGCAAATTAGAAGACTTTATCGGGAATCGACTACATCCAGAAGCCATGATTCACTCGGATCAAGGTTTTCATTACACCCATCCAGAGTACCAGTTTCGTGTAAAGAGGATGGGACTTCTGCAATCTATGTCGCGAAGAGGAAACTGCCTAGATAACGCACCGATGGAGTCTTTCTTTGGGCACATGAAAGACGAAATATCTTATAAACAAGCAACCAGTATAGTAGAACTAAGACGAATGGTTGATGATTACATGGACCACTATAATAATACAAGAAAGCAATGGACATTAAAAAAGATGACTCCGGCAGCATACCGAAGTCATCTCATTGCCGCTTAAACAGCGGCACATCCTTTTTTTAAAACTGTCTACTTAATAGGGTTCAGTTCATCTGTCAGGTTACGAATGCTCTCTTTTTTATCATGTTCATTACTACAAAGTAATTAATTGCATGAATTAATATAAAATCGTAGACTTACAACCGCAAATGACATATTGCCCTGTGATTTGAGCGCCTTTATAACACCATGAATTACCGCTGTTAGGCTGAACGTACTGACTCACACAATCCATACATTTCGCTCTTACCCCTACCGGATCACTCGTATACCACCAGCCTGATGGATGAGGACATAAACCTTTACACCCATTTAATGAATTGTTCGTCGTGCAAGTAACATAGGTAGAAGGGCAAGATCCGTCTACTCCACATCCCGTGCAAAATTGTCCATGCGGTGGTACGCAGGCTCCTGCTAAAAAAGAGACTTTAGCCACATCGTCTCTTGGATTAATCAATATCTTGGCAAGCAGTAAAGCAATCTGTTCAGACATCCGGTTCAGCCACGTTTTGCGCGTCCATTTTCGAGTGATGCGGCTGATAGAATCTTGTGTCTGCTCGTCTTTATTTATCGGTTTACGCCACATCCAATTCCCCCTTAGAACTAGGAAACCTTCGCCATTTTAATATAACTCTCCAGTTGTTCCCGATTGTTGACGAGTCCCTTATGTCTAATGACACCCTGAGAATCAATTGCGTAAGCATAAGGAGTCACTTGAACATCCAGCTGATGAGCAAATTCTGAACTTACGAGAACAACCTCATCTTCATATTCCATTTGATGAGCGTAATCCTCGGCAAGTTCTGCCGTTGAGAATAACATAAGAAGAGGCTGTACCTGATGCTCCTTCGTCATAGCCTGAAAATCAGGCAGAATTTCGGCACATTCTCTGCACGTTGGCGATCCAAATAACATCAGCGCAGGTCTTCCTTTCAGTTCCTCTGTAGACCACTGCCTGCCATCTAGATGAGGGGTTGTAGCTGCCGGAAGCCTCTCGCCCACAGGAATGCCTGACTGATTCACTCCTCGCGCTGTCCCCATAATCATGATGCCAAGTTGTCTGAATAATATAAGATTGAGAATGACTAGCGGAATAACTAGCAGCCATAAAATCGCATAGGATATCCAGAAAAATGTAGACATGAGAAAACACCTTCTACTTCGTTATTTTTTTATAATAGGTAGCGGCTATAGCGCGGTAAGCACGAATCGCATAGATGGCATCCGGCACTCCGATCACACAAACCAGAGCAAATATCATACACAAAAGTTCTATTATGAGCCCTTCCAACGATAAAGATAAAGGTAATTCCCTAGTCTGCAGCCAGCGATGCAGGAACATGGAGAGAGAGATGACCGCTAGAATCCCATTCCCCGTGGCAAGCCGGTAGCTTAGCTTGGAAGCCATTTGTGAACCAAAACATCCGCAATCGACCCTTCCCTTACGCTGTAAATAATAGATGACACCGATCCCTTGAATAAGATAGAGAATAGACAAACTAAGTAAACCAGCAACGGATGATATTGTTAAAAGGATAGTGACTGAGATTAACTGCATTACAATTAACAATCGATGCATATGGGAATTACCTGGGAAATGATGAGGATCACGGAAGATTTTACTCCATGTATAACTGACAATGGAAAAGAACATCGGAAAGGTTAGGAAGATAGCTGTAAGATCATACAAGATCATCAGGTCTCCTTTGAACTTGAACTAGTTCATGAAGATAAGAATAATGGAACCTACAAGAAGCATGTAGGAAGCTGCTAACCTCATGGCAGTCAGCGCTGTGTATCTGAATACTCTTTTCTCCAGCATCTGATAGACGAACGACCGAATAATAGGAAGGCTGAACAACGTCCCTCGCACGATTCCAAAACAAAAACCCGCCACTATACTTAGCCACCAGGGATCTGAGAACAAAGAGATCAGAACATAACAATGAAATAATACGCCCGCTTGGAGAGTAATAAAGCCCATCCCCAGAATATTTCCCCATAGCGCAGCTGTACGATATCCTGCATCTTTAATCCATGAAGACGGTACGATAAAGTTACCGGAAGGCAGAAGCCCTGTTTTGTTCCACAGTTCAAGCCCAATAAAGAGAAGAAATAGGATGATAATAACGGGCTTATAATACAAGTCTAGTTGAATTCCTTTCAGTAGAAGGTTTGCTCCACCGATGAGTAGTCCTGTTAACACTCCGCCCAGTATACTGAAAAAAATATAGACGCCCGCATATCTGACTTTGCTGACCTGTGTACTCTCCAGACTCCCGAGAACATTTAGTCCACATGTCGTATCAACACTTGCAATCGCAGCCGCCACAGCAAAAACAAATAATAAGAAGGACAACAACTTCGCACCTCCCCTTATTTCACGTGGTGAAATACTTCCCTTATTCATCGTATGAGTTATGGAATGAAATTAGCCTTAAATCAAAAAAACAAAGCAAAAAAGAAACAAAAGTCTCTTCGTATGCTTTGTTTTTGGTATTTTGGTCATACATTTGTTATAAGTTCTTTTCACAAAGGTAAGTGATTATTTTCCTCTTGTGACAGCCATAGAATATAGACCATCTCCTAGACGAGGTCAGGTTATAACGTGATTCCGTTCAACAGGAGATGCGCTTTATACATGTCAAGGGTATTAGGCAATTCGTCTTTTTGGGGCCAGCTTTCGGATGACCATACTGCGCCTTGGATAAAGGCTTTTGGACAGTGGATGAAACATTCCTCAACTTCGACCACAACGGCAAGCCCTGTCGTCGTTCCGTCCCATTCCTGACTTTGAATAAAATCTTCATTCTGAGTGATGATGGCCTTTCCATTGATACGAAGCACTTCATTTAGACCTGGAATGATACAGACCATGCCTACTTGCGGATTTTCAATGATATTCAGTAAAGAATCTGCTCTCTTATTTCCGGAACGATCTGGAAAGGTAATATGCTTGTGATCAAGCACTTTAACAAATCCGGGTTTTCCTCCCCGAGGAGAAACATCCAACTTCGTTTTTGCACTCGCAGTACCTAGAAAAAACAAGGAAGACAATTGCAAATACTTTTCGATATGTTCGTCCACGACATCCACTGTTTTTTTGGTTATAAATTCTCCAGGTTCCTCAATCTTCATACGAAGCTGTTCTTTTGAGCTGATCCTATCTTTCATCCACAAGTCATTTGTCATCTAAAATGCCCCTCCCTGTTACTATAGTCAATTGAAACAAATCACTTTAACTAAGTAGAGTATATCTTTCTCTTCTATTGATTGACAACTAACGAAACTCTTTACTATAGTAATCTGAATATTAAAAAAGCACTTTATTACTTGAAAGGAAGAAATCATCATGAGCTTACCACTGCTTCATCGAACCCAAACAGCTAGCGAGGATTCGTTTGTACAGGGTGTCAAAGACTGTATCCCCACTTTGCTAGGATATATGAGTATTGGATTCGCTTTTGGAATCGTGGGCATCTCCTCTAATCTAAGCATTCTTGAAGTTGCTTTATTATCTATTCTCGTCTATGCGGGATCAGCTCAGTTCATTATCTGCGCTCTTCTTGTTACAAGTACGCCTGCTTCAGCCATCATTTTCACCACTTTCATTGTTAATCTGAGACACTTTCTGCTCAGTCTGACCGTCGCGCCTTATTTGACCCGTTACTCGCTACCGCAAAACATAGGTTTTGGAGCATTATTAACGGATGAGACCTTTGGTGTTGCCGCAAGCCGGATCGCCGGACAGGGTAAACTGAATGATCGCTGGATGAACGGTTTAAATATTACAGCGTATCTATGTTGGATAGCTACTTGTACACTAGGGGCCGTGTCGGGTCAGTGGATATCCCATCCTGAAGCACTCGGACTTGATTTTGCTTTAGTAGCTATGTTTGCCGCCTTATTAGTACTACAGTTACAATCCACTCCAAAAAATAAACTTACACACCGCTTGTCCCTTGTTTTATATATGATCATTTCTATGATTGTTCTCTCTTCCCTGCTTCCATCACACGTAGCCGTATTGATATCGACGATTGTTGTGGCAACCATCGGGGTGGTGACAGATCGATGACGACAAGTATGAGTATGATTTGGCTTATCATAGGATGTATGCTCGTTACCTTGCTTCCACGCATCATTCCTTTTATTTTCGTTCGCAGTGTACAGATGCCTGAGGTCGTTCTCAAATGGCTCTCTTATATCCCTGTATGTATTCTGACCGCACTGGTTACTGAAAGTATGCTGCAAGATACAGGCAGTCTGCTTCGTTTTGACTGGCTTGTAGTAATTGCACTGATTCCATCCGTCATTACTGCCATATGGACAAAAAGCCTCTCTCTCACCGTCATTATTGGTGTTGCCTGCATGGCTTTACTTCGTTTTATGATGTAATACATAATCTATAATTAAAAGAAGAGTTATATTTACGTAAACTATGTGTAATATAGGAATAACATTTCGTTCAGGAGGGAAAGTATATGTTGCATAAAATAGAGCTGAATACATCCAAAAGAGATGAAATGAGAGATATTACACGGGATGTACAATCTTATGTACGAAAAAGCGGAATTGCTGATGGCCTAGCCGTGATCTATACCCCGCACACAACCGCAGGAATCACCATTAATGAGAATGCCGATCCTGATGTCAAACATGATGTCCTGATGAGACTGGATGAAGTCTATCCTTGGAACCATCCAAAATATCGACACGCCGAAGGCAATACTGCCTCCCATCTAAAAGCAATAACGACAGGAACATCTCAGACGGTTATTATACAAAATGGGGAACTGCTGCTTGGAAGATGGCAAGGAATCTATTTTTGTGAATTCGATGGACCACGCACCCGGGATTGTTATATTAAGATCATGAAAGATTAACGTTGTAAAATACAAAAAGGCAGGAGGTTAACTCACTGCCTTTTTCTTTTTCTAATAGAATCGATCCTATTCAATCTCTCAGAACAAACAACATTAATCCGAATAAAGTTGTCCATTAAATGTCTCCGGTCCTACACGTATCGTACCAAGTAGGTTGGTGATGACATAAGCGGAATAGGTCAATTGAGGAGTGACTGGCGGGTTAAAGTCTGTTGCGGTGAAGTTTATAATCTGTGCAGCTAATAAGCTGAGGTCAAATGTGGAAGTTGCAGAATATACGATGGGATCTGTCGCCGCCGTTCCTCTTACAATTCTTATCGTAATACCTGCTAGAGCAAGTGGAATCTGTACGGAGATCGTCCCACTGAATACCACACGCGGATTTGGTCCTACACCAGCTGTGATCAGTCCAATCTGGCCAAATAACTGCGGGGCATTGGTTAGAAGAATAGGTATAGCTATTGAGTTTGATGTTGAGGCATTCTGAGATGTTCTGGAGTCTATAAATTTGCTCATACGTTCTCTACCTCCTATTTCTAGTGATAGATCATCATATGCTTGGCCCCGCCATTTGGAATAAACGGTTTTACTAATTATCTAAAATTATCGAAGTCGTCTATAATACAACCATGTTCGGATGGTAAAAGATCCAAACACGAAAACGACCAAGCTTTGAATCAGAAACGATGAATCATAATTTTGAATGTCTGCCCACTGACGGTATTTTCCTATTCTTAAAAGATGGATAACTACAAAAGGGATAAACATACAAGAGTAGGTAACAGCGATCCGTCTGGCATGTTTTAATTGATGAGACTTGTCACTGTAGATTTGAGGTGGCTCCTCACCCGAATACTCATGGCTCCATAAAGTCCATTTCTGGAAATTGAATGGGGTACAATAAAGAGACTTCCAACCCGCATCTCTGTGAAAAGTATAGTAAGCTTCGTCTACATAGTTTTGATAATCTGCACAATAACTTACCTTACGCGGAGTTCCCTTTTTAAAATAAAAAGTGGCTCCTGTTTTTCCCACATAATAAAGATTGAACCCCTTTTCCTCCATTGTCTCCAGCCACTTTTCAAGCTGATCCGGTGCATAAGTCCAAGCATACTTTCGCTTTACTACGATTTGTCCTAAACGTCTTAACTGCTTTATTTCATTCCTACTTGGTCTTCCTTCTACTTGTCTGCTCTCTTGTAATTGATTCCTTTCACCAAGCAATTTCTTATTAGACGTCTTTATCTTGATAACAGAGTAAAGTGAAAGTAACCATAGTATGATTCCTGTACCTGCCGAGAAGAAAGTGATGATCCAGAGAGGACTTTCAACAAAAGTAGACTGATCTTGAGAAAATATAACCATGCTCATGAGCAGATTAAATACAACAATTACGGTTAAATAAATAAAAATGCTCCCAAAAAGATACATTAATTTATTGTTATGTTTGATTATATTTTCACGTACGGGGTAGCTTTGAATTTCTGTTAAAGGCTTATCGTTTGCTGCTACATACCAGTTTCCACTCTGCAAAACCATGGCCCATCCATTATCTAATAAAAAATTAGATAATGACTTTTTTTGGGTTTTATCGAACCCTATCCTATATAACCTTTTTCTCTGTTCGCCTTGCTGAAATATAAAGTGTCGTGTTAACCGATTTATTTCTGCTAATTCATGACCTTTTTCCGACATAGATGAAAGCCATTCCTCCGTTTTCTGCACATCATAGCTCCAAAAGGGTCTATATACTTTTGCTTTCACCAAAAAACCTCCTGTACTTCTGCGCATTATCGTGTAACTCTTCAAGTCTGCTGATCTCAGCCGTGATTAACTTCCTGCCTAATTCAGTCACTTCGTAAACCGTTCTTCTTTCCTCATCGGCAAACACCATTATAATTCCATCTTTCTGCATTTTTGTTAACGTTCCGTATACGGTTCCCGAACCTAAGCAAATTCTTGAATTCGATATTTGTTCTACATGCTTCACAATTCCATATCCATGCCTTGGCTCTGCTAAGGAAAGCAGAATATAAAAAGCCGTTTCTGACATTGGTAGATACTTTTTCAGTGTTTTTTCGATAACCAGACTACTCTCCTCCCTTTACTTGTACCCATACACTAAAATGAAATGATTATGTCGTACCGTGATTGTATCACGACGTGACATATGATGGGTATGAATTGCAAATAAGGTATATATTTTACATCTCATTTATAGATTCACAATAGTACAGGTAGTGAACTTATTTACATATACAAAAAAGGCTGCTGATTGTAATCAATCAGCAGCCTTTTTATTATTAAGATATTTCGTTCAACTTCCGTTTGGACTGGAGTAGCTTACCTATAAGCTCTTCCATTTCCTTATCTGGCAATGCGTCTGCAAGTGTTTTTTGAAACGTAAGTGTAGCCTTATTTACTTTATCTTGACCGATCTCTGTGAGCGCCGTATACACACTTCTGCGATCCTCTACACAAGCATGCCGTGCAAGGGCCCCGCATCCTTTGTTCTCAAAGCGAGCTACGAGCCGCGACATAGCCGACTGGCTTAGCCCGACCATGGATTCAAGCTGCTGCAATCTTAGCTTCTTCATAGGTGCTTCCGATAGAAATAAAAGCATATAGTACTCATTCAGAGATAAATCGTGTTTTTCTTGTAACTGTTGTTCTAGTGTATTCTCGATATTCGTTATCATTTGAGTTAATGACTGCCAGTTCGAGATGAAGTCATTCATAAGATTTGATTCCATATTGTAATTTCCCTTCAGAATAATAAATGAACCCATGTAACGACAAAACAATCAATAACTGTAGTATAACAAACATTAAGAATGAACACGAGCTACAA
This sequence comes from Paenibacillus sp. Marseille-Q7038, assembly GCF_965111595.1. Lineage (NCBI taxonomy): Bacteria > Bacillati > Bacillota > Bacilli > Caryophanales > Paenibacillaceae > Paenibacillus > Paenibacillus sp. Marseille-Q7038. The sequence goes on from NZ_CBCOOM010000001.1 coordinate 2,072,398, forward strand.
TGCGTTCTCTTCTTATTTCAAGCGGAAACCCATTTTATATTGTTCAGGAAGTTGTATTTCTTTTTTTAATTGCTCTGCCGCATTTAGAGTCCAGTATGGGTTCTTAAGCATAGCACGACCAACAGCAACAAGATCAGCATCTTCGTTACCAATTACCGCATTCGCAAGCGCAGCATCATCCAGTCTACCTACAGCAATAACAGGGATATCAACATTTTGTTTGATCGCTCTTGCTAAAGGAACCTGATAAGCCACGTGTGTTCCCGGACGTCCGGCTGCTGTAATCTGACCTTCGCCGCCCGCACTTACATGAATCATATCTACTCCAGCTTCTTTATAGGCTTTGCTGAATTCTATGCTATCTTCAATACGATAGCCGCCTTCAACGAATTCGGTTCCTGAAATACGCATGATCAGCGGCATACTCTCCGGCATTTCACCTTTCACTGCACGAATGACTTCAACCGCAAATTTATTACGATCCTGTCCGTATTCATCCGTTCTTTTGTTCGTGATTGGTGATTGGAACTGATGAATAAGATATCCATGTGCTCCATGTAGTTCGATCGTGTCAAAACCAGCCTGCACAGCACGGCGTGCCGCATGACGAAATTTCTCTACCATTCCTTTTACTTCTTCTGTTGTTAATTCTCTTGGTGTTTTTCAGCCCTCATCAAAAGCGATAGGTGAAGGAGCGACAGGTGGATTCGCATCCTCCGCTTTACGTCCTGCATGAGCAATCTGAATTCCGATTTTTGAACCGTAATGATGAACATCTTGCACAATTTTAGCTAGTGGTGCAATCTGATCGTCCGACCATAGTCCAAGGTCATAATCACTGATTCGTCCATCCGGCTCTACATCTGTCATCTCAACAATAATAAGACCCGTACCGCCAATAGCACGGCTAACATAGTGAGTATGATGCCAGTCGTTTGCTACTCCATCTTTTTTGGTAACTGAATATTGACACATCGGGGGCATAACCACTCGGTTTTTAAGATCTAATCCTTTGATCTGATACGAACTAAATAGATCTAACATATATACTCTCTCCTTTTTTTACATCTGAGGTATGAAGCATTGTGTTCCAAAAAAAGCTTACATTCAAATTATTTAATTGATGTATGCACATGCATGAATATTACTACATCCATTTTTCAAAGTCAATAATTTCAAATCTAACCCCTATGTTAATAAACGAATGCATTACGAAATGAATCATGATTGGATAAAAAGAGCCATAAAACGTCCCTCAAACAGGGTACCATTTTATAGCCCTCATTACACTAATTCTTAGCATTCTAAACCAATGCCGTTTGTCCTATTCTGCTAAATAAGTAGCAGTATTCAATAAATTAACAACCAAAGATATAAACCAAGCAGTGTAATAAATAAAGTAGGAATCGTGATGAGTATTCCTGTCTTGAAATAGGTTCCCCACGAGATCCGAATCCCTTTTGCAGAGAGAACATGCAGCCATAAAAGGGTCGCTAGAGAACCAATCGGCGTTATCTTCGGACCGAGATCAGATCCAATGACATTCGCATATATCAATGCCTCTTTTATAGTTCCCGTCACTTCAGCTGCATCGATCGCTAGTGCATTGATCATAATCGTAGGCAGATTGTTCATAACAGACGATAGGATAGCAGCAATAAAGCCCATACCCATCGTAGCTGCGAAGAGCCCTTCTTGCACCATAACCTCTATCACTTGTGCCAAGATATCGGTTAATCCCGCATTTTTAAGCCCATAAACAACCACATACATTCCTATGGAGAAGAACACGATGTTCCAAGGAGCACCTTTAACAACTTCTTTCACGGGAACCACTTCGCTTTTTCTTGCAGCAATTAAGAATATCATGGCAATAAGGATTGCTATAAAGGAGACAGGTATTCCGATAAACTCGCTCGTGAAATAGCCGATTAAGAGGAAAGCAAGAACAATCCATGAGATTCGGAACAATTTTAGATCTGCTATAGCTTCAGAAGGATTCCGTAGATGGGTAGAGTCATATTGCTTTGGAATGCTTTTTCGGAAAAATAGATAGAGAACACCGATACTTGCAGCTAATGAGAAAAGATTAGGAATGATCATTCGGCCTGCATATTCAGCAAAGCCTATTCCAAAAAAGTCTGCAGACACAATGTTAACAAGGTTACTCACGACAAGCGGAAGTGATGTCGTATCCGCAATAAATCCACTCGCGATAATAAACGGAAAGATCTTCTTCTCATCGAAATGTAAAGCACGAACCATCGCAAGAACGATTGGCGTTAAAATAAGAGCAGCCCCATCGTTGGCAAAAAAAGCTGCCACCATCGCGCCAAGCAAACTGATGTAAATAAACATGCGAACACCATGACCCTTAGCGGCTCTTGCCATATGTAAAGCAGCCCATTCAAAGAAACCGATCCGGTCGAGTATTAACGAAATTAGAATGATCGCTATAAAAGCCAGTGTCGCATTCCATACGATCTGAGTCACATCCCACACATCATGAAAGTCAACCACTCCTGCAAGCAAAGCAATAATAGCTCCCCCGCAGGCAGACCAGCCAATCGATAGATTTCGAGGCTGCCATATTACCAAAACCAGCGTTACGATAAAAATAATAATAGGTATAAATACCGAGTCCACCTTACGCCCCCCGCTTACAAATTCATGTTGTATATACTTCTACAAATTAACTCTGTGAGATCATTATTATATAGGAATATACTTATATATTACAGAGATTTTATTATACTTTTGGGCCACATTTGGATTGTTGTTCACTGATTCCTTTCTCACGGAGTAATGCACTCCCACTCGGAAGTTGTTCAAGTACTGCCGAAATATAAGGCTTATCCTCAATGCATAAAGAGTAATAAATCCATTGACCACGTCTTTCTTCTTTCACAATGCCGAGAGATTTCAACTTTCGCAGATGCTGACTGATGGCTGGCTGAGACATTTCAAAAATATCAACGAATTCGCATACACACCATTCCCGTTCTTGTAGCAGTAACAGCATCAATAATCTTGTTTTATCACCAAGCAACTTTAGACGATCAGCAGCTAAGTTAAGTTCCTCTACATTCATATCTTCATACCCTCCTTATCCCATAGAATGAGAATCCGAAACGATAGACTTGCAATATGATTAATCATATACAAACCTCTCTAACATGACAACTACGTAAGGAATGGAATAACACATTTCAAAATATATGTAAAAGAAGTGAACGTGTTAGCCAAAATCAGAATAAAGTATGAAAAAAAGAAAGACAGCCTTTATGTTACTTCTTCGGGATCTTAATTAGGAACTCATTCAAGTCTTGAGGAGGTTGGCACGGTTATGATGAATCCAAAAATTCCTGTATCTATTTTGGCTGTCCCCTTTGATCTTGGAGCTAGTCAACGAGGAACAAAACAAGGTCCAGAAGCCATTCTGAAGGCCGGGCTTGTAAACAAACTACAATTACTCCAAATTAAACACACGCTCCACGAAATTCACTTCCCCCCTTTTATAGAAGAAAGCAATTCAAGTTTCCCACGATTAAAACATCTAAACGAGCATGTAATAGTCCATTCGAAACTTGCTGACGAGGTATACCGTTTATCTAAAAATGGAGCATTCCCCCTTATCCTTGGCGGAGATCACAGTATTGCTATTGGAACGATTAGCGGGCTTAGAAAACATCATCAGAGTCTTGGAATCATCTGGATGGATGCCCATTCGGATTTAAACACGCCCCTTACTACACCTTCTGGTAATATCCACGGCATGTCTTTAGCTGTTAATCTAGGTATGGGAGATCCTAAGCTTACATCAATTGGTGGCATGAAATCGTCCCTTGATCCCAAAAATGTCGTCATTGTTGGGGCAAGATCTATCGATTATGGAGAGCGGAACCTTATCCGAAAAGAAGGCATTACTTGCTTTACGATGCATGATATTGACAAGCTTGGTATGGCGCATGTAATGGAAGAAGCCATTCGTATCTCTTCGTCTGGAACAGATGGTGTCCATCTTTCTTTTGATATTGATAGTATTGATCCGCAGATTGCTCCGGCGACAGGTACTCCGGTTCCTGGAGGACTTAGTTACCGGGAAGTCCACCTTGCTATGGAAATGCTCTACGAATCCAGCATTCTGACTTCTGCTGAAATCGTAGAAAACAATCCTCTGTTTGATGATCATGAGCGTTCTTCAGAGCTTCTGGTCGGTCTTATTGGATCACTTCTTGGTGAACGCATTCTCTAAACAGGAAAAAGAACAGCATCTCCTGATCGGGAAGCTGTTCTTTTTTTATTCTATATATTACGCGGGATTTGGACCTTTTGTTTTCTTCGTTTTGGAACTAGGAAGGGAAACTACTTCCGTGTTTTCGGTTACCTGATCTACCGGATACATTTTACGGAATAAAAGTGTCTGGAAGATCAGGAAAGTACCGCCTGCCAACCAGTAAAGTGGAATTGCTGCAGGTGCACTCATCGAGAAGAACGCCATCATGATCGGTGAAATGTAGCCCATGATCGCCATTTGTTTCTTCTGTTCTGGCGGCATTCCTTGCATAGAGATACGAGATTGAAGCAAGTAAATAGCAGCTACAAGGAGTGCCAATACCATATCCGGTTCCCCAAGTTTAAACCATAGAAACGAGTGACTGCTCATGTCCGGCATGAGACGAATCGCTGTATACACTCCCGAAAGAATCGGTAGTTGAATTAATATAGGCAGACAGCCAATATTAAGCGGATTAAACTGATGTTTTTTATAAAGTTCCATCATTTCTTGCTGCATTTTCTGCTGACTGGCAGTGTCTTTCTTGTTCTCATAGCTTTTTTTCAGCGCATCGAGTTCGGGCTGCATTGCCTTCATTACGCGCTTCATTTTTTGCTGTGATTTCGATTGACGCATCATGAGCGGGAATAGTAACAGGCGAACGATGATGGTCAGTGCAATAATGGCTAACCCGTAACTGCCGTTAAACCAGCCAGCCAGATGCTGCGTGATATAAGAAATTGGAAATACAATATAGTGATTAAAGAACCCTGGTGTTGTACTGCTGATTTCACTCACATTAGAGCTACAACCTGAAAGTAAAAATACCGCTAGTAAACTTGCTAGTATTGCGTAAATCCGTACCGTCCGTTTTTGAATAGGAAAGAATCCTTTTGCTTTTTCCATGTATATCCTCCTCGTTATTGTGTTTTGCATCATTCAATAACGAGGAGTGATACTTATCAGAATCATCATCTGGTGATATTTTATATCTTCGAAGGAGCAAAATGACGGATGTTACATAAAAATCGGCATCCGACGGCATCGGTTCTGGAACGTATTCAGGCCATACTGCTTCGCCTTGCACACCAAGTCTACGAAGTTCACCTGAAAGATGTAACAATGAAATACAAGTAACCGTAAAAATCAGACCGATCGATACTAAATAAGGAATAAAATCATGAAGTTCTTGAAGTTCAAACCATAACAAAAGGATTCACCTCCTTTAACTACTATTATTATATCCTTTTTACAGATGAATAATGGTATCAATTTCACCAATTTTATAACAATATACATTTACATATTTATAAAATCCAAAAAAGCAGACAACCTCTCTGCTTTGACCATCAGGAGTTCTCTGCTTTTTACGATTGTATTCATTTTTTATGATATGAATCTATCTCTCTACAATCTATATTCGGCTTGCTTCTATTCCTGGTATGATCTCTATTTTTTTAGTTATACCAGTATGGTCTTTCTACATTAGGTTCTATATTACTATACAGTTGGTTTCTCACTTTAACTTTACATGTGTACCATGCGCAGGAATTGTTGTGTTTCTTCAGCTCCATCGTTTACTTCATCATCAAACATTCCTTGATCAGCCCAGCAAGCTCTGCAATCCTCTTCTGTAGTACAAAATGTTGCATCTTCACAGGTATAACAGTACATGAGTAAATTCCGGGTTACTTGATCATTTTCGATTGCTTTCATTTCTCTCATCTCCTTGTTTTATCTCTTGAATTCAATTTAACATAAGAAACAGGATATGTTTGTGATTATTTTCACAATATTAAAAATGTCACTGTGTTTTTGTGATTTATATGTGAGACCTCCTGTTATGAATGAATAACAGAAGGTCTTTTTCTTTTTTAGCAGTTTATGAATTCGGCGGAATCGTTATGGTTTGATCAGAAGCTTTTCCCGTCATGGGTCCGATATGAAAAGTAAGGGTATCCCCTTTACGTAGGGTAAACCTGATTTGGTCTCCATAAAATGGAATGTCGTTGATTTCAGCGTATTCCTGATCTGCTTTATTAAGCAATTGTTTGTAAAGCAAAGTACGCTCTCCCGTAGCACGATCAATATAGGTTAGCAATCCTTTCTTATTCGGTCGAATAAGCAGGTACTCTTTGTCAACCGCTTCTACGAAGTAGGTATCATCTTCGCTACCCAGTTTTTTCAGATCATACGTTTGAATGATTTTCCCTGTTCCATCTTCAAGTATACGTAAAGTTTCCCCATCCGTAAGGACGATTTCCTTCTTATCTACAGACAGAACCGCATTTTCTTCAAAACGATTGTAATATTTCACATAGCTCTGCCGAATGACTGCCCCATTCTTAATGACAATCGTAAAAGTCTGCTTATTCAGCATAGGCTCTCCGTAATAATCAGAGATATTCAGGATAACGAGGCCTGTTGCTGTTTTCGTAAATTGATACACGGGCTGATTATATATTTCTTTATTAAAATCATAGAGCTGTTTTTTCGTACCCTTTGCATTAGTTGTAAAAAGTTCGCCCTCCCGGCTAATCTCGTAACGTAATCCCCCATAAACGCTGGGATCATTCCCCGAATATATTCCCGTGGCAGACAACTTTTTAGCTGAGCGGTCATACGTCAGTCCCTCTCCCTGCAATGCGGAAACAAGAAAAGAAGCAGGTACGTAAATATCTTTTCCGCTCTTCATAGGAGCCGCTGACATCGTAATTCCCTTACCGTTAACTACTGCCTGCTTACTGTTTAGTCTAACCGCTACATTCAAGGAAGGACTCATGAGAGTCACTCTTTTTCCAGACTGATCTAAAGTGGCGGATAATGACAAATCCTTACTGATTTGCAGCAAAGGTAAATACGAAACCCCATTCTTGATCATTGCTTTGCCCTCAATAACACTACCTGAATCTAATACCAGTTCATATGAAGGATTCGAAGCAGCTTCTCCTTGCAATGGCTGGGTTGTGAATAATATACTTGCTGCAATAACGGCTGTCCCTATCTTAAGTACATGCAATCTCTTCATTCTGCATTCCTCTCCCTTCATTCTCTGTACTGTACTCATTCATAAAATAAATAACGTTGTTATATGAAATTTGTTGCGTGATTTTATAAATAAAAATAGACTATGCATCTCGTGAAATGCATAGTCTTTCATCTCATCAGTACAAGGAACACTCTCTCAAATTAAATAAAACGGCTATTTTTAAACGTTTCCTTCCCATTCCTTAAAGAATTGATCTAGATATTGTTCCATAAATTGATGCCTTTTTTCAGCAAGTTCAATTCCATGTTTTGTATTCATTAAGTCCTTGAGCTTTAATAGTTTTTCATAAAAATGATTAATTGCTGTGTTTTTGCCTGTCCGGTACTGTTCCTGGGTCATTTCTTCTCTAGGCTTCACCTCTGGATCATAGATTAAATGTCCTTTGGAACCGGCATATACAAAGGCTCTTGCCACAGAAATAGCACCTATCGCATCCAGCCGATCTGCATCTTGGACAACTTTGCCTTCAAGCGTACGCATAGGCGAATTATGACCGCCGTTATAGGACATATTCCCGATGATCTCGAGTACATGTGATCTATCCTCACCCGATACATGATGTTCTTTAAGCCATGTATCTACCTTAGACATCCCCGCTTCTTTGGAAGGGTTCAGTTTTTCATCCGCAATATCATGTAAGTAAGCAGCAAGTTTGCAGATATAAAGATTTGCTCCTTCAGCGGCCGCGATTTTCTCCGTCGTCTGAACAACGCGGTAAATATGCCAATAGTCGTGTCCCGTACCCTCTCCGCGAAGTTCTTGCTTCACATACGCTTCTGCTGCTTCGAGCAGAGCTTCTTCCTGTTTTGTAAGTATCGGTTGGTTCATATCCTATCTCCTGATCTATATCATTATTTTATTTGACTGAAGACTGCGCTGATATATGCTTGGATATCGCTTGCTGTGCTCTATATTCAGCTATATTAAACGAAGGCCATGCTCTTTCCCTCCCTTTAAGTTCCTCGTAAAGTCCTTTCAGATGATCATTCATTTGGGGATATTTCTCACTGAATTCGATCAAGGTGGGAACGGCATCTACAGAAAGAGAAGTTAAAAATTGTTCGTCCAATGACCCTGTAAGATGATATCTCTCTATATTTTTCGTTGCAATATAAGAATCCATCCCTGCATAGTTCACTATTACGTAAGCGATCAGCCCAAGAATAATATAACATTTCGCCAGCGGTATTCGCTTGTTATGAATCCAAAGCCCCGCAATAATCATGAGTACAGCTAAAAACAACATAAAGACATGAACTAGAAAACGGATGTGGGTAAACCCGTACGCTTCTTCATACATATGGAGTCTGGAGTAAGCGGAATACAAAATAATTAGGGAACAAAGCACTAGTAGGTACGTCATGAAATGATTGATTCGGCGGACTATAGGGCTGCTCTCTGCCGTATGCAAAAGCACCGTCATCAGTATTGTGAAATTAAGCAATGCCACAAGCATCAGTTCAGCAAACCCTTTTCGCGCATAATCCGCATAAGTTATTCCCTCCGGCAGTGCTCCTTCCCAAGCTCCGAATAGATAAGAGAACTGAAGTGAAATAAAAATCATATATACGATATTAATCAGCACAAGGACCGTAGCAGCAATGATTGGATCAAGCAACAGCGTTCTCCGCTCAATATCTAATCTTTGAGAATTGTGCTCATTTTGTGAGTGTACTCGGACGTTAGCAGAGGAAATAAAGTCTTCCTCTGTGTCATCAGGATCATCTTTCTTAGAAAAGGAATTCATAATCTGTTCTTTCTGGGATTCCGGCTTAACAAAACCAGTCACATAACCAAAAAACAGCAACGTAAAGATAAATACCCATGTCAGACGAAAAAAGCCTTCACTGTACGTGATCTGATTAAGCCAGTTCGGAATGGAACCTAAAAAGGCTTCGAATAAACCATCTGCGGATGAAAGTAACGTGATGACTAAAACGAGCAACGGTGCTGAGATGGCCACACCGATAAATATTTTGAGAACCGTTTTTCTAGTACCCTCAGCCATCTTCTCAGAGACGGAAGAAGTGACACACGAAAATGCAGTAGGAAAATGTCTGAAATTTCTGGGTATTACATGAAGCAAAGTGTCGTAAATAATGCCTTTCTGGAACCAGTCTCTTGTCTGATATCCCATCCATATTGTAAGGTGAATCGCAATAAGAATCGGGAGGACAAGTAAATTAAGAAAATGAAAGAAATATTGATCAAAAAGAACATAGGAAAATGACAACATGACAATGACCAAAGAAAGTAATGCATTAAATTTGGTGTATGGGACAAGCCGATCGCCCGCAAACAAGAACATAAACACATAAAAAATAAAAACAAAAATGGGGACTGAAATACCGGGCATGTGTCCATAAAACAAATACTGATGAAGAATTGCTAGTATACAAGCAGCAAACAATGTCACCAGATTCCTTAAGGGAGACTTCCAGATGGGCAATGCAAGATTCATACGTTACAACCTCCGAAGTGAAATTGGTTTATACCATTTATCTTAGGTGATAAAATAAGAAAATAAATAGAAAGATAATGTCTAGAATTTTCGTATTTTATCAACGGAGGTGTAGCGTAGTGAAATTACATTCCCAATTTTTACGATTACATGGTTATTACGGAGCTGAACCTTCGGTACAAATTACACTGGATGAACTTGCACTGACCCTTGAATGCACACATCGAAATGCCCTCAATATTATTCGTAAAATGGAAGCAAACGGCTGGATCGAATGGCGAGCACAAAGAGGTCGGGGTAAACGTTCAGAGTTGTTTTTTCGGGTCGATCCTGAAGAAATTGTGGCGCTTACGATGATAAAAGCGATCGATCGCCATGAAATGAAGAAAGTGATGGATGACATCAAAACGTATACTAACTCTACGCGACTACCTGAACGTTTACAGGGGTGGCTGATGAGTTATTTTGGACCCCATTCCAAGCGGAATGGAGTGGGTGAACAATGGGATATCTTACGTCTCCCCTTACGCCAACAGATTCACGAGCTTGATCCGCTTCGAATCAATCTGCTTGCCGAATCGTTTGTATCAGGACATGTATTTGATGGTTTACTCACCTCAGATCCAGAAACAGGAGCAATTTTGCCCCATCTCGCACATGATTACGAGGTGAGTGATGACCGAAAAGTATGGACCTTTTATTTGAGAAAAGAGGTGAGATTTCATCATGGAAAGACACTTCATGCCGAAGATGTTCTATATACATTTAATAGACTAAAGGGAAGTAATCAACCATTGCTATACCATTTTGTGATTCATTCTATTGCTTCGGTAACTGCGATCTCCAGTCGGTGTGTTGAATTTACTTTGCATCAAGCTAATGAGTATTTCCCGTCTTTTTTATGTACCACACGGGCTGCCATCGTTCCTTTTGATCGGGATCTAGAACAGCAAGACCTGTCTCAAAATTCATCTAAAATATACGGTACTGGTCCATTCCGAATAACCGAGCATAATTCAAGTATGTGTATCCTGGAAGCTTATCCAGACTACTTCAAAACGAGACCGCATCTTGACGTGGTAGAAATCATTCAAGTCCCTTGGCATATACAAGATCAAGACTCAGAATTAGCGGAAACTTCTAATCCCTTATTTCCTGTTCTGCTTTGGGGAAACTCTACTAATTATTCAGGAGCTACACAGGCATTAAGCCAATCCCTTGTACGTAAACTGGTTACTTGTAATACCGAAAAAGACGGGCCTCTTCAGGATCCGAAAATTCGAAAAGAAGTGTTGTCGAGTATAAGTTTGTCTGATATAGAACACGCGCCAGAACCCTTACATAAGTCTAGGGATAATCATGAGGACACCGGCGTCCCCCTTATACTTGCAACGATTCCTCAGTACCGAAAAGATGCAGCTATCATTGCTTATCAGCTTGAAAATAACGGATATAACTGCAATGTCAAGATTGTACCTGTCGAATTGTTTAAAGGACCTGTTCGTATGGAAGCTGATCTGATTCTCTTTTCGCTTCTGCTCGATCAGGACGAATCACTCCGTAGACATGATCTTTATTTGACAATATCTTCCCATGTAGGACAGGATCTACAAAAGACAATTCTTACGAAGTTACAAGAAATCGAACGTACAAAGAATCCAAGTAACCGTTACACCAAATTAATTGAACTGGAACTTATGCTTACGGAAGAAAGTATGCTTCATGTCCTATATGATAAACCATTTGAAACCGCAGTGCTGCCTGGAGTCCGAGGAATAAAGCTTGGAAGTCAGGGATGGATTGATCTACGACATATCTGGTTTTCTAATCGGGAGAACGTAAGGACATAATGAATGGGAACCCTATTTATTCGTTGCTATAAAGGATTCCACCTGGTCTTACTATGTAAGTCAGGTAATCAAACTACTTAACGGAGATATAAATATCGACTTGGCCATTCATTGGATCGACTGAACGTAGATCATACAACTCAAAGTCAGACTGAAATGCCCGCTCGTTATATTTAGACCATTCCCATATCTCCTGCCAAGTTTCAACTACAACTTCTTGTACCGGACCTATACGCGTTGTAAACACTACATATTTAGACTCAGGAACTATCCATTCTTCTAATTCGGCAGGAACAGCTTGTCCTTCTACAATCTCCGTTCCAAGCGCAATCGTATAGGCACCGGTCTCATCTGATCCATATTTCGTATATAAAGCAATGATTGACGAATTTATTTTGTTTGGTATACGTTCTAGTACATTATTTTCATAAAAATTAGACCAAAGTGAAGGAATTACCCCTTCTCCCTTCAATTCAGCTTGATTACTGGTCACCGCTGCCATACCCGAAAAACGAAATTCACGATGACGTATGACCTCATTCTTACTTAGTAGACTAGACATAAATATTTGCGCCTCCTAGATTACGGTCTGATAGGAAATTTATAGTTCAAAAAATCCACTTCCTCATTATAGAACAAATGTTCCCATAATACAAACATCAAATTTCAGTTCTTCATGTCTTACCACAGCGCTGAAGATAACCCGATATTGATATCATTCAATACAAGGTCACTCGTTTTATTTTCCGAATAATCTTCGATATTCAGTTGGAGTCATGCCTTCATGTTCAAGAAACCGACGGTTAAAATAGCTGGCGCTTGGATACCCCGTTTCAGAAGCGATCTGACCGATTGTTCTTTCTGTATGTTCCAGTAATGCTTGCTTCGCCATTTGAATACGGCACTGCGTAATAAAGTCCATCGGCGTCATTTGCATCGTTTTTTTAAATAATTTGCAAAAATAATGGACGCTGACCCCTGCTTCTTCCGCCCAATGTTCCAAAATAAATGGACTAGCTGCTTCTTTTTGAATTCTAGGCAACAGTTTCGTAATTCGGTCCGTAGAACGTCCGGTTCTGCTCTTCGTATGTGCTTCTGCTTGATGGACGAACTCTGTAATCACGGCATAGGTGAGTGTAGATAGAATGGTCGGGTTCAGCATTTTATAATTTTCCGCTTCGGTAAGAAGATCCAGATGTGCTTTTTTCCACCCTTCCGGCTGACGCAGCGTCCAGATCCGGTGATCCTGAAACCCTCGTCCAAGCATGTAATCAGTTAAACTGCTACTTCCATAAAAATGGATCCATCTGATATCCCATGGTTCACTCGTACTGCTGTAATACCTCTGTTCTTGTAAAGGAAAATACAAAAAGGCATCACCTTCTTCCAGTTCGTATACAACCCCCTCCATCTCCACATAACCTTTACCAGCCGCTACAAAATGAATATTAAAATTGTTAAGGGCCCCTTTTTCGCGGGTTACCGAATGTTTTGGGGTATTACTAAACAGGCCGACGGACTCAGGGTAACAAAAAAAACGCTGATCTGTTATTGTAACTAAGTGACTTTGACGTTCCATCGCTGATCTCCCTTATAAAGACAATATTGTGTTAATAAACTGCAAAATATTATCATTTTAAATTTGATTAGTCAATACAATGACAATATCATGATAATAATATATCAGAAGGTAGGTAAAAACATGAGTCAAACGTTACGTTGGGGTATTCTTGGAACAGCCAGTATTGCGAAAAGGTCTGTTATTCCAGGCATTCGCGGGTCAAGTCGAAATGAAGTTGTCGCCATAGCAAGCCGTAATCAGGAAAAAGCAGATGAGGCTGCAAAAGAGCTACATATCGAAAACGCTTTTGGAAGTTATGAAGCATTGCTAGCTAGCGATGCTATAGATGCAGTATATATCCCGCTGCCGAACCATCTTCATCTCGAATGGACCTTACGCGCGGCAGAAGCTGGTAAACATATTTTATGTGAAAAGCCGATTGCGCTAAATTCAGCGGAAGCTGAGAAAATGGTCGAGGCATGTCAGAAAGCTGGAGTTCATCTTGCGGAAGCCTTCATGTATCGGCATCACCCTAGGTATCAAATGATTCAAGATACGATTCAATCTGGAGAAATCGGAGAACTGCGCGGAATTCATGCGAACTTCACTTTTAATAGTGCCGCTAACACAGATAATATTCGCTATCATAAAGATTGGGGCGGCGGTTCCCTCTACGATGTAGGCTGTTATCCGATCAGCGTAGCAAGACTTCTCATCGGGCAAGAACCGGAAGCGGTTACCGCACAAGCATTGTTCTCAGAGAAGCATGGCGGAGTAGACATGATGACCTCGGGTTTTGTTGAATTCCCGAATTCCATCTCTCTCATCTTTGACTGCGGAATGTGGGCTGCTTTCCGGAATGAGATGGAAGTGCTCGGCACAGACGGCGTACTTAAAGTCCCTTCTGCTTTTGCGAGTGATCCAGACACAGATTCATCCTTCTCTATCACAGGAAAACTCGGTAATCGAGTGGTAGAAGTACCCCGCGTGAATCATTATTCCTTAATGGCTGATGATTTTGCCGCTGTCGTGCTGGATGGGAGCAAGCCTAAGTTCGATCCACAAGATGCTGTTTTTAACATGAAAGTGCTAGAATCTGCCCTGCGCTCAGCCGAGCAACGGAAACGAATCGAACTTTAGGGAGGAACAGTCCATGGAAAAAATAACGATTGAAGGCTCTCACAAGCCTGTCTCTCGTCTCATTAAAGGAACGGATTATTTCCGTCATGACAACTACGATCAGGTCGTAACCAACTTGAATGCTTTTCTTGCGATTGGTGGTAATACCATTGATACAGCTCATATTTATTGTGGAGGACAGAGTGAAGAAGTCATCGGCCGGTATCTGAAAGAAATGAATAATCGTGACGAGATCGTTATTTTTACCAAAGGTGCTCATCCGGATCATACGGGAGCAAAAGTTCATAAAGCGGCAATAGATCATGACCTGTCTGTAAGTCTAGAACGGCTTGGGACAGATCATGTTGAACTATACGGCCTTCACCGGGATGATCCATCTGTTCCCGTTGAGCATATTATTGAAGCGCTCAATGAACATATTCAGGCGGGACGGATTGGGGCTGCTGGTGCGTCAAATTGGACCTGGGAACGGATTCAGGAAGCGAATCACTATGCGAAGACAAACGGGCTGCAAGGATTCACCTTCAGCAGTCCTAATCTTAGTCTAGCCAAAGCCAAAGAACCTTTTTGGGCCGGCTGTGTTTCCGTTGACGAAGCGACAAGCAGGTTCCATGAACAAACCCAGATTCCTGTCCTCTCCTGGTCTTCCCAAGCACGCGGATTTTTCACTGGCCGGTATACCCCTGAAATAACAGACAACGAAGATTTGGTGCGTGTATTCTACAATGACGATAACTGGGAACGACTTCGCAGGGCCGATGAGCTGGCTAAGAAAAAAGGAGTCACTACCATCCAGATTGCTCTTGCCTATGTATTGAATCAGCCTTATCCAACCTGTGCCCTGATCGGTGCTCAGAACCCAGCAGAACTCGCGTCCTGTCAAAAAGGTGCGGAGATACAGCTTACACGAGATGAAGTAGACTGGCTTGATCTTTCCGCCAGCTCTATTCCTCAATAAACTCGTAATCCATTGCATTTCATGGCCGAGTACACTAAACTGAACAGTAATTTTATGAAACAGACATTTTTCTACGAATTGCAGCAATCGTTAAAGGAGAGCTTTCGATGAAGACAGAAAAAGAAAAGATGCTCGCAGGGGAACTGTACTTGGCATGGGACGCTGAATTAACACAAGATCGTGAGCAGGCAAGACGCCTTACAAGAATCTATAATCAATCAACAGAAAACGATCCGGAACATCGAGCTGAAATGATGAAAAAACTGCTTGGAACCGTTGGTGAACATTTCTATATTGAACCTACATTTCGCTGTGACTACGGATATAACATCCATGTAGGTGATCATTTCTATGCGAATTTCGACTGTGTTATTCTTGATGTATGCGAAGTAAACATAGGGAAATATTGTTTGCTCGGACCAGGAGTTCATATTTACACAGCAACGCATCCGCTTGATCCGATTTCCAGATGTGACCGGGCTGAGGAATATGGCGCACCCGTCACTATTGGAGATAAAGTATGGATTGGGGGACGTGCTGTCATTAATCCAGGCGTTACGATTGGTAACAATGTAGTGGTAGCCTCGGGTTCAGTTGTAACCAAGGATGTACCGGATAACGTCGTAGTTGGCGGGAATCCGGCCCGAATTTTGAAAAAAATTGAGGTAAGTGGAAACGTGATCTAGCATCTGTATTTCACTTGAATTTAATAAAACGACCAAAAGACCCTTTAATCCATTGAAGGGTCTTCTTTCATCTTACCTAAATAACTAGGGATTACTTCTTCTCTTCGTTGCAGAATTCGAACAATACGTGCCCGGTTATATCGTAAGGACAGAATGCAAGGTACATTGGCTGCTAATGCATACACCACCATCCCCCATGCTACCATCGGCATATTCCATAAAAAGAACAACGGTACTGGCAAAATGGAGACATAATGACACCACTCTCCTCTATAGGCCTCTCTTTGGTATATGTGAAGATAAGCAGTATCACTTCTCTGGATCCGATGCTTCTTGAAATCCTGTCCTATCCATATCGCTCCATCGGGCAATTTATTTTTCCATCGTCTAATATGCAGAATACGATCATAAAATGAAAGTTCTTTGCTAGAAGCTGTATAATGCAGCCCATCAAACCACCGATCCGGTAAAACAGTGAACAAATAAGAAATACTGAAATGAAGGATAAACCACGCCGCAATATTAGCCACTATAGTAATCGGTCCTGACCACTCCCATACTTGCACCTGCCTGCCCCTTTCAAATATGATTCATTTACCTTGTTTACGCTACATCGCTACTTATTAAGACACTAGAGCTCAATTTCACGGTCTTTCCATTTCACTTTTTTCTTCACAAACGTCATTAAGATCGATCGAGTAAACAAGACAAGGAAGAATAACAGCGGCAACGGATAGATACTCCAGACCCACCAGCGGAAATTCCCTACTCTTCTGAGTAACACTGCTATTTCTAAAGCAAAGATAACATAGATGACCGAACCAAATAGAAAGTCCTCATTAGAAAAGCTATCTATCAAAAGAAAGAAGGACGAAATCATGCCCATGATCCAAAGGATTACTAGTAGAAGACGACGAAACCGAGTGGCAGCAGCACCCGATGCCATACTTTTACTCCACCCTCGCCATAAGGAGTTCCATCCTGCAGGATACATTCGAAAATGTAAGACCGATATCCCAATATAATTTCGTACTTGATATCCTAAGCTTGCAAAACATTTCCCAAGTGTATGATGGTCGAGTATTTCCCCTTTTACGAGTTCGTGGCCTCCACTTTCTTTATATGCATCACTACTACAGACAATACAAGGACCAAAAGCTCCTGTTCCATCCCTCCCACTGCCGATTGAGGCGGGGATAATGACATTGAAAAATGCGGACCACTGTTCATAAGGACGCTTCATCTGATGATAAGGCTGAACAGACAAGAGCCCCTCTGTATAACGAGAAAGTAAGATCTCTATTCCATGTGGACTTAAATTGATATCCGCATCCAGAAATATAAAAATATCACCTTTCGCCACCTCAGCCCCTTTTGCACAGGCATGATTTTTACCAAGCCAGCCCTGTGGCAGTTCACCTGGGTCCACTACCGTTGCTCCAAAAGAGCCCGCTATTTCTGCTGTTCGATCTACAGAGCCGTCATCAACAACGATAACTTCAGTAGGCAAAATGGTTTGTTCCTGTATTGAACGGAGTAACGAAGTAAGATTCTCCTCCTCATTCCGAGCCGGAATAATAATACTAACAGAAGAGAGCTGTGCGACTTTTCTCTTCTCTCCCCTATCACTCTGATTATGTTTTGTTTGCTGAATCAAAGGTTTCATCCCACTTAACATGATAAGGCCGGAAATCCATCCTGCAATAATCCATACATAGGTCACTTATAAGACCTCTTTTCTTTGGATGAGTTGTGAACCTAGTTTAATCTCTTAAAAAAACGGAAAAGATGGAACTTGAAATCAAATACTAGCAACATTATGAACCTGAGCTGATGTCATTTATACAATTAACATGCATTTACAGCCTTGTGCATTAATAATAATGAACCAGTTACATGGTGATATAGAAAGGGTGCAATCCTTATGAGTAAAAAAGTAGTGGTCATTGGTGGCGGTCTTGGCGGTCTATCCTGTGCCATGCGTCTAGCAGCAGACGGATATGATGTAGAGGTTCTTGAGAAGAATGAACGAGCCGGCGGAAAACTAAATATCCGTTCTGGAAAAGGCTATTCCTTTGACACCGGGCCCTCCATTCTAACCATGCCTTGGGTTCTTGAACAACTGTTCCATAGTACAGGAAGAAAACTAGTTGAATATATGACGCTCGTTCGCGTGGAACCACAATGGAGAACTTTTTTTGAAGATGGCGTCTCTATAGATGTCACAAGTGATCTCCCGCAAATGATGTCTAATATCGAGGATGTTTCTGAAGAAGATGCAAAAGGTTTTTTGAAATATTTACAGTACTGCCAGAAGCTTTATGATCTCAATAAAAGCAGCATTTACAGCAAGAGTTTATCTGGACTTGATGAGCTTCGCGCCATGCATACGGTAAAAGAACTGCTCGCCATGGACCCGCTTCGCACCATGTCCCAGAGTACGTCAAAATACGTAAAAGACAAACATTTGCGTCAATTATTTAATTTTTTCATTATGTATATCGGCTCCTCTCCCTATCACGCGCCTGCCGTACTTTCACAGCTTGTGTATGTACAGCTCGGACTCGGAATCTATTATGTTGAGGGCGGAATGTATAATATCGCTAGAGGAATGCTGCGCGTTCTCGAAGAACAAGGAGTTCCCGTAAGAACGAATGCAAAAGTCGCCCGTATTAATACAAAAGGTCAGACGGCAACAGGTGTAACACTCGAAGATGGTACCGTCATTGATGCGGATCTCGTTGTATCCAACCTAGAGGCTATCCCTACTTATTACTCCCTACTGAAAGATCAGAATGGAGCGATCAGTACAGCGAAGAAATTAAACAAGTATGCACCAACCGTTTCCGGGCTCGTGTTACTCCTTGGTGTGAACAAAACGTATGAGCAGTTACTGCATCACAATTTCTTCTTCTCAAATAATCCAGAGAAAGAATTCCATGATATGTTTAACAAAGGAATTCCGACGGATGACCCAACCGTATATATTGGTGTTTCCAGTAAATCGGATGCCTCTCAGGCTCCGTCAGGCAAGGAAAACTTATTTGTATTAACTCATGTACCGCCGCTTAAATCCGGTAAGAGTTGGCAGGCTTATAAAGAGGAGTACCGTGAATTAGTGCTGAATAAACTGGAACGAATGGGACTTACGGGTATACGTGATCATATTGAATATGAGTACACTTTTATTCCAGATGATCTTCAAAATTTATATGGGGCAAACGGCGGTTCGATCTATGGTGTAGCCACAGACCGCAAAATGAACGGCGGATTTAAAATACCAAGTCAAAGTGAGCTAATGAATAACCTTTACTTTGTTGGGGGTTCCACACATCCAGGAGGCGGAGTACCTATGGTTACCCTCTCTGGGCAGCTGACTGCCGATCTAATCAAAGAGAAGGAAAACACCAAGAAAGCTGTTAAACCCCTCAAAGTGAAAAAGTCAGTATAACCACATCCCTATCCGATATTAAAGTGCATGGTTCTATGAAAAATAGGATCATGTGCTTTTTTTGTATGTCTAAGAAAAGTTCCTGAATTTTAAAAAATGGGGATGAGCGGAGCATTCTTTGTTCAATCTGCATATGGTGTGAGATAAATATACCTGAAGCGGAGGCCACTCAATGAATAAGGATCCTATTTTAAAATCACCGAACCTTAATCTCAGCGCGGATTCAAACAAGACAGTCAACTACAAGCGAGATGCAAATAATTATATTACACAAGTTTTTGAAGAACAGCTGCCAGCGATCAAGACTGGTTTTTTCAATGTCCATATGAATAAAGGTTTTATTGTACAGCCCCACTGGCATACCAATGTAAATGAACTCGTCTTTGTGATCAGCGGTGAGGTTGTAACTTCCGTATTTGACCCTTTTACCCAGAAACTCAAATCCTATCGGATAAAGCCAGGCCAAGTATCCATGTTGCCGCTCGGCTGGTTCCACTGGATTGTAGCTATGAAAGAGGACACTCATTTTCTTACTATCTTTGATGAAGCAACGCCGGATATTGTATATGGCTCAGACTTCCTTCGTTTTACTCCCAAAGAAATTATGAGTCTTGCTTATTGTGTTGATGAAGAAAAATATGCGGCTGCCGTAGCACCTATACAGGAATCTATCATTTTAGGGCCGCCGCTAGGATGTAAGAAACGAAATGACTCTACAGATCCATCATCTGAAAACCGGGCTCCATTGTATCCACCGCAACCCTCGCATCCTTATTCTCTTCCGCAAAGTCCGATCCCGTCTCCTCAAGGATATTCTTCAGACGGCTATGGCTGGAATCAGGCCCACCCTTTTAATTACTACTATCCACAGGAAAATTACCGTCCTCATAAAACGTACTAATTTGGGGAATCCCACCGCTTTGATGTATTATTTATTAGGGCGGAGGAGTTCCGTACATAGCAGAGATATACCATTAAGAGATGATAATGAAGATGAAACAAAATAAATAGGATGATCCATCTTGCGCCTAAAAAAGATGCCGCCTGCAAAATACAGACAGCATCTCCTCAAGTTACATAGCTTTTCTTGTAATGCCCTATACAAAGGGTTGAGTTTAGAGTTTAGAATTCAAAATCAGTCTTTTTTCATTCTTCGACAAATTACAAAATGCGGGTCATCATCCGGTTGTTGATCCGCTCTCTGTAGATTTGAAGGTGTAACCGTTGATAGGTCTTGTGAGACCTAGATTGTCACGCAACGTGTTGCCTTCGTACTGCGTACGGAACAAGTCTCGTCGCTGCAGCTCGGGTACGACCAGATCAACAAAGTCCTCAAGTCCACCTGGTAAATATGGCGGCATGATATTAAAACCGTCCGCTGCTCCGTTCTCAAACCACTCTTGCAGCTGATCCGCAATGGACTCTGGCGTCCCGAGAATTTCACGATGTCCGCGTGCCCCCGCGATATGTTGATACAACTTCCGAATACTCAGACCCTCACGGTCCGCTAAACTTTTCAGCAATTGGAACCGACTTTTGCCACCGTTTATTTGTGCAAGCTCAGGCAGCTCAGGCAGCGGACCATCTACCGGGTATGGACTTAGATCGAAACTAATAAGCGCAGATAATAGTGCAACACCTGCCTCCACAGGAATAAGTTCCTCAAAACGCGCTTTTTTCTCCTGTGCTTCTTCTTCTGTTCTTCCAATGATAGGGAATACACCCGGCATTATTTTAAGATCAGATGGTCTTCTACCGTACCTAGCTAGGCGTCCTTTCACATCACTATAAAAAGTCTGTGCCTCTTCTAACGTCTGCCAGGCTGTGAAAATGACTTCGGCTGTACGTGCAGCAAGTTCCTTACCAGGTTCTGAAGCTCCCGCTTGGATGATGACAGGATGTCCTTGAGGGGGACGCGCCACATTTAGCGGTCCCTGAACAGAGAACCATTTGCCCTCATGATCCGTCCTATGAATCTTTGTCCGATCCGCAAACTTTGCCTCTTCCTTATTTGCAACCAGGGCATCATCCTCCCAGCTATCCCATAGCTGCTTGACCACATCAACGAATTCCTCAGCACGTTCGTATCGCAGTTCATGTAGAAGGTGTTTCTCACGACTGAAATTGCGAGCCTCCGCCTCTGTATTAGAGGTAACCACGTTCCATGCCGATCGTCCGCCGCTGATATAATCCAGTGAAGCAAATTTACGGGCAACATGAAAGGGTTCATTGTACGTAGTTGAGACCGTGGCTGCCAGACCGATGTTCTCCGTATCTGCAGCGAGGGCAGATAACAGCGTCAGCGGCTCGAGCCGCACCTGAACCGTTTGCTCTAACGCAAGCGGGAATCGCTCATGCACTGCATATCCATCTGCGAGGAAAACCATATCAAATTTGCCTCGCTCCGCTGTTTTTGCCACTTGTCTGTAAAATCCATAATCGAGTACTCCTCTAGCGTTACTATCTTCATATCTCCATGATGCCACATGATGCCCGGGAATCATCATAAATGCGCCCAGGTGCATTTTGTCTGTACGTGCCATATATACTTCCTCCTCTTAATACAAACTGAAAATAGAATTAATTTGTCTTCCAACCAGAGAAACGTCTTTCAAGTAGCACAAGCCCTTGATTAATGGCAAGCCCAAGTGCGGAGATCGTTAGAATGCCGGCATACATCTCAGGAATTTGAAAATTGTACTGAGTGTAATTAATCAAATAACCAAGCCCTGCTTTGGCACCCACCATTTCAGCTGCAATGAGTACGAGAATCGAGGAAGCCCCTGCAAGCCGAATACCGGTAAAGATCGAAGGTAATGAAGCTGGCAAGATAACTTTGATGAATAACTTGAAGGGGGCGAGTCCAAGTGAACGAGCTGATTTAACAAGTAACGGATCGACATTCCGCACCCCATTTACGGTGTTTAGAAGAATAGGCCAGGTGCATGCAAATAACACAATTGAAATCTTCGATGTTTCTCCAATTCCAAGGATCAGAATAAAGACAGGTAACAAAGCAAGCGCCGCTGTATTTCGGAACAGCTCTAACACTGGGCTTAAAATGACGGCAACCGGCTTGTAATAACCAATCACGAGTCCAAGAGGAATAGAAAATAGGATAGCTAACAATAGCCCGCTGACACTGCGTATGATGCTCGCCTGGAAGTTCTCAAGTAGCGCACCCGATAGAGCGAGTTCCCACCACGCCGTAAGGACTTTGGATAATGGCGGTAAGAAGGTCGAGTCTACTAGAGAAAGTCTTGGGGCGATCTCCCATACAAAAGCGAGCGCTACGATGGCAGCAGAACCTCTGATGCCGCTAAATACAGCCGTCTTCACTCGAGTCGAAGTATCTTGGAGCTTGGGTTTCCTACTCCTTACCTCTATCCCCAATGTACCTGTCTCGGTACCTGTAACTATTTCCA
Organism: Paenibacillus sp. Marseille-Q7038; assembly: GCF_965111595.1. NCBI lineage: Bacteria > Bacillati > Bacillota > Bacilli > Caryophanales > Paenibacillaceae > Paenibacillus > Paenibacillus sp. Marseille-Q7038. The sequence goes on from NZ_CBCOOM010000001.1 coordinate 2,095,255, forward strand.
TAGGTGCAGCAGGATTCGCTGCACGCACAACAATCGATTTGTTCATGCTCATACAACGGCAACTCCTTTCGTATTTTTGTTTTATTGTAAGTTGACTGCTACTTAACTTTTGCCTTATCGTTCTTTACTAAAGTTCCATTGCTACGGTCAAAAGCTTGTGATCGCTGTACTTCTTCTCTAAGCTCGCTCCAAATCTCATGCCGGAGCTTGCCAAATTCGGCCCCTGAACGTATGTCCTCTTCCTCAGTACGAGAACCGAGTGGAATATCAATAACTCGCTTGATTGTTCCAGGTCTAGCTGTCATCACCGCCACTCGTTGCCCCAGATATACTGCTTCTTCAATGCCGTGCGTAATAAAAATAATGGTCTTGCCTGTCTGTTCCCATATCCGCAGCAATTCGTCTTGTAACGATTCCCTGGTCTGAGCATCCAGAGCTGCAAAAGGTTCATCCATTAGTAGCACCTCGGGATCAAAGGCAAGACTACGGGCAATGGCTACTCGCTGCTTCATCCCACCAGAAAGTTCATGTGGATAACGATTTTCAAATCCGGACAAGCCAACTAGGGATAGATAATGACGTGCTCGTTCCTTCCTTTCCTTCGCACGAATTCCTTTGGCTTCGAGTCCAAACTCAATATTAGCCTCTGCGGTGCGCCATGGAAATAATGCGTACTGCTGAAACACAATACCTCGGTCCAGTCCAGGACCTGTTATCGGCTTTCCATCCAGTAGAATCTGACCCGAAGTAGGCTTAGACAATCCAGCAAGCAAATCAAGCAAGGTAGACTTTCCGCAACCACTTGGACCTACGATTGCCATAAATTCCCCTGGACGTACCGCTAAATTAATGTGGTCTACCGCAGTGAATTCCGAGACTCCCTTACCTTCTCGAATGGAGAAACGTTTAGTTACATCCTCAAAGGTAATCTTGGAATTCTCATTTGTTATTACGTTGTTAGATGAAGTATATTGATTGTTTCTACTCATCGCTGCGATGCTCCTTTCTTTATGGCTGTCATTTTATTTTTTATCCTCGTCCTTAAAAGGATTGAACTCGTTCGTGTACAAATCTTCCATTTTTACGTTTCCAGCCTTATCATCGCCACTGCTCTCTAGCCATTTTCTCCAGATTTCAAACTCCTCTTCACGGATCGTACCTCCCTTACCGGCGATACCCGTTGATTTCCAGTACTGCAAATTGGACCCGTCCTCCTGGCGGTCGCGTTTGTTAATGATATCTTTATACCGTTTGATGACAGCCTCTCTCGGCTGAGTTCGAGCCCATTCAATGGCTTTCGCCGTTGCTTCCACAAATTTGCTTACAGTGTTCGGATTTTCTTTAATAAACCGATTCGTAAAGACAATTGTCCCAGCGCTTTGGGCTCCGAACAACTCGTAATCGCTGAACAGCTGACGAACATCGCCCCGATCTAAGGCTCGGTCTCTTAAAATTCCGCCCAAGACAGCCACATCAATCTGATTAGCACGCAGTGATTGTTCCATATTTACTGGAGGCAGGGCGACAAGCGTCACCTCTTTGATTTCTTCCTCCGTCAATCCTCCCCTAAGTAAATATTCTTTCAGTACAAATTCCGCATGTGCACCAAGTGTATTCATTCCGACTTTCTTGCCGATTAGGTCTTTAGCGCTTTTGATTGGACTTCCTTCCAGTACGTAATAACCGTTGAAGGTTACCTCATCCATGCCGTAATAGCTAATTACCGACTTAATCGGTGCACCTGCAGAGATGAGTTTAATTATTGCTCCATTAAAAGCTCCACCAAAATCGGATTGCCCTGTAGCTGCTGTTTGGATATCCTGCGGTCCACTTGTCGTATTGCCAATCCATTTAAGCTTAATAGGAGCCAAATATCCGAGATCTTCTGCAAGCTCGGGATAAGTCACAGCTCCCGTTGAGCCTTGATAACGCAGCTCCAGTGTTTCGATTCCCCCCCCTTTATCAGAGGATGCAGAAGCAGCTTTACTATCATTACTACAACCTGTTGCCAGCAGTGCTGTCGATATTACCGCAATGAGGACATGAAACGTCCGGTCTCTCATTCGCCTTCTCTTTTGTGTCGTTCGAACGGTTGAATACCCTCTGTTCTCTAACTGACCCATCTCCTCGCCTCCCTTGTTATTCTATCTTTTAGAGTTTGATCCTAAGGTTTTGTCTACCGGATACAACAAAAAAAGACGCAAGCGGCAGAAGATATCTCTTTCTGCTGCAGTGCGTCTCCGGTAAATCCGGTCAACCTTATAATCCCCATAAACTTACTGTGATTTGTGATTTGAATCATAACAGAGTCTTCTTATTTCGTCAACAAGTTGTTTCCTTTTTATTTTTTATTAACTTGGCGGATTGTTATTCCTTTGATTTCTGTCTATAGGTAGCAATTAGAGCCATTCCGGGAACGATCCAAATCGAGACGACCGTACTTGCTATAGCCAGTAAAACTCCGTAAATTCCTGTCTGAACACTGAGACCAAAGGCTGTGGATAACAGAAAAGCTGGAAAACTATACAATGTACGAACCGCCAGAAAAGCCGCTGACTGATGTTGGTCTTCCGTATATGGTAGTACTTTCAGATAATCTGAATTTGTAAAAACGTGCCATCTCGTAAATAACCAATATGCAATCATAAATAGAATAAGTACAAACATAATACATTTGATGTATATAGGAGAAAGCCAGATTGCCGGTATTCCAATGAGCGAAATCTGCATGTACAAAAGCAGAGTTTCTTTCTTTCTTAAAAAAGCCTTGATTCCGGCATTAGCTAGTCTTTTCTCCGGTTGCCCCTTATATAATCGCTGTGATTTGGTGAACAGCCACGTTTTACTGGTGCTTTTTGTAGGTTTCTCCGTAGCTTGCGACAACAATTTCTCCGTAAGTCCCATCTTGGTTGTATTATCTTCTTCGACATCTCTAATAAAGGTCCCCGTCATACGGATCCTCCTTCGTACTAGCCATACAAGTAGGATGGTCAGCAGAATAATAAGAGGTATTCCAGCTACGGATAATATAAAGGCTTGGTTTAGTGTAGATATAATTATTAGTAAAATCGCCGCTACATCAGGGAGCAGTGAGAGAAACTTTCCTTTCCATCCACGATTGCTTGCACTAACGATTCTTTCAGCTAAACCACTTACACATGACAATACTGCGATGTAAATAAAAAATATGATCCAATCCTCAAGAAAATATTCGAAATTCCTTACCATAAAAGGAAGGACGAATACGGACAATAAACATCCTTTACCTATGTTCATAAAAGAACTTACGAGTACACCACGAAACATAATTTTCTTCATCCACGTCTGTTGCTGCCTGAGAAACAATACATCAGCATCTTCTAAAAAGAGCAACAATTTACCAGAGAACAAGAACCAGATCAAGATAGCAAACAAAGAAAGGGGAACCCATTCTGACCAAACGGGAAGTGGGTCTGTCCAGAAGTCAATATAAATACCTCCTCCAATCAACAAACCGGGTATGAGGATATATAGCATCACGATCCAGTCTACAACTGTGGCGAGTGCCTTTCTTTGCTGTTCGATATAGGTACGAAACCTACGCCAAAATATCATTTTCGGTGTTATCTGCAGCATGACATCATTTTCCTTCCTCTTCCGGTTCATGCTAAAAGAGTGAAACAGTCAAATAGTGAAGCATTCGGCTGCCTGGCAGCCAACCTTATATCTTCTAGGGTACCTCTGGACGCAATCTTTCCCTTTGACATCAGTATAAAAGAATCACATATCCGCTCTGCGGTATCCAGCACATGGGTACACATGAGAATGCCTGCACCCCGTTTTCTTTCCATATCAAGCAGCTCAAGAAAATCCCTAGTAGCCCTGGGATCAAGCCCGATAAAAGGTTCATCTACGATATACACATCAGGTCTCGATAAGAATCCAATCATCAACATCATCTTCTGTTTCATCCCTTTGGAAAAACCTCCAGGTAGTTTGTCTCTTACTGCTATCATGTCGAACTGTTCTAGCAGCAAATTAGCCTGTATCTCAAAGTGCTGATCTTCCATACCAAAAGCAGCAGCGGCAAGATCTAAATGTTCCCAAAGTGTTAAATCTTCATAGTAAACTGGACTTTCGGGTACATAAGCATATCTCGGCGGATCACCTGAGATCGTTACACTCGCTTTACATTCTTTGAGTAAGCCTAGAATGGCTTTAATGGTTGTACTTTTTCCAGCCCCATTAGGGCCAATAAGTCCGAGCAGTTCTCCTGGCATAACTTCAAATTCAATATCCTGAATGGTAGCTGATCCCTTTTCGTATCCCGCTTCCTCAATATGTACTTTCAGAACAGCCTCTTGCTGAGCTGAATAGGTTGGCATAGACATCATTGCTCCTTTAACGGATTGACTTATTAAAAAATAGTACGGATGAGCTGGCATATCGTTGCATCAAATGATCAAACAAGTCTGCCGAATACCTATCGATGATTAAATCAGAGATATCTTATAAAAGCATTAAAAAAGGGATGACTGCCAGCAGTGGCAATCATCCCTTAAAACACAATCAAAAATTATAATTAGTTAAGATGTACACGAAGGACGGTTTCAGACATGGCTGTTACGGAACCTGCATTGTCCAAAGGCTCTACACTCTTAATTGCATCTACTCCGTCAGGAATCAGAACAGGCGTAATCACAGGGTAACCTGCTGCTTCGATTGCTTTGATATCAAACTCAATCAGAAGTTGACCAGCTTTTACTTCATCACCTGTGCTTACATGAGCTTTAAATCCCTCTCCTTTGAGAGATACGGTATTAACACCAATATGAATGAGAACTTGCGCTCCTGAAGCGTGCTCTAAAATAACAGCATGTTTACTTTTTTCGATTAAATGAGCAACTTTACCGTCAAAAGGAGCTACCACTTTTCCTTCAGTTGGTTCAATTGCAATTCCCTCTCCCATTGCTTTTTGCGCAAATGCCGGATCCGGAACCTGTTCTAAAGGAACGACCTTACCTGTCAAAGGTGCAATCACTTCAAGTAATTCGATTTTTGCCTGTGTCTTGCCTTTTAACCATTTAAACATACAATCTCCTCCAGTGTATCTATCCAAGTCTATTTATATTGTGCAGTTACTATTATATACTACTGCGGATTTTCTTGCATTTATGTCGAATCGTAGTGTCACGCACCTTCCAATATCGATACAGAATTCTATTTTTCCACTGGTTCATACTTTATTTCGTCCGCTTGATATTTATGATCTTTGTATTGATATGTCACGATGAGCTCCCCCGCAGGAGATGTATTTGTATAGTTTGCACTTGCCCGCAAAATAAGCTTTCCGTCAGTTACCATATATCTCTCCCATGCACCAAAACCAAGACCGTCATTTAAGCTCATTTCGCTCGCATAGGGATCTTTAATCACTTGAGTGACGGGCTCTTTACTCCCTTTTATCTGAAGACTTATCTGTATTTGATTCTTATCTGCCTTAATCGTAGATTTTTCAATATTTTCTTCCACTATCTTTTTAAGCGAATCGATCTTTTCCTCTTTCTTCGTCACTGGATTCCATACTTTAGCTTCTTGATTGAATAGTCCTGTACCATACCCTAGCGTGTTCACGACAACAATTTCTTTGTGGCCGTCTCCATTAATATCTTCCGTAATCAATTTAGGTTTATAGTTCCATCCCCACATTCCATTCCAGTCGGGAAAGGAATACGTTTGTCCTGAGATTTTCAGCTTCATCCCTTCGATAGAATTATATTTCCCTATTTTCATGGGAAGCAGCGTAATATCTGGCTCTCCTTCAGGATGCATTTTATAGTAATTCACTGTATTGAATGTTGCCGCAACATTGTCCTCGGATAAGGTTACTTTTGCTCCGGACATCTCTGCCAATAAGGTGGCTGGAACAAACATATTGCCATTTCGTAGTTCAGCTGTCGTTTTAAGTCGAACCGGATTAGAGCTAGTCTCGACAATTTTTTCTCCAGCAGTAATTATATATTTTTTCCCTTTTGATTTGACCTCAGCTCTTTTATGAACGTTATTCCAGGTTAGCTCCACTTTCGCTAATTCATGGATCATTCTTAAAGGAAGAATATACACGTCATTCTGGATGGCCGCTTTAGATGCATATGAAGAACTTTTATCATCTACGGAAACTTCTTTAAGCATTTCTCTAGCATCTGCTGAAGATGCTGTAGCATAAGAGCCAGCAACAACAGAGAAGATGAATAAACCAGATACAATATGATTCCAATATTTTTTCATAAGAAGAACCCTTCTTTCTAATCCCATTGTATTCTTTCTATACATTAAACACTTATGAAGACAAATAGTTGGAATACACCCATCTTTTTTAAGGTATGTTCATCATTTTGTAACCAAATTCATACTACACATGGGAAAAATTTAAATATAATAGGAGCTTGGGTGGAGTGTGTTCTTACTGTTAGAATGGAGGATAATCTTGATGGAACTTGCTCAACTTTCCTATTTTATTAAAGTCGCCGAATTGGAACATGTGACTCGTGCAGCTGAAGAATTACATATGGCACAACCCGCATTAACCAAAGCAATTCGACAGCTGGAAAAAGAATTGAATACCCCTTTGTTTGATCGACTGGGAAAATATATACGTCTGAATGAGAATGGAAGAATCTTTTTGAAGTATGCGACAGAAGCTTTACAGCTACTGGAGGAAGGTAAAAAACAGTTGCAAGATACAACCGATGGCAAGAAAGGTTCTGTTCAGCTGGCAATAGACGTACATACTCAAGATGTACCTGAACTTATTATGAAGTTTAAGGAGAACTTTCCGGATTTTAACGTAGCGATTGTGCCCTATGTGGAGGGAAGCTATCATCATGACCTGTGTTTGACTAGTATGCCGATCATACCGCAGACCATGGAAAGAGTTTGTTTATACAATGAGGAACTCCTTCTAGCCCTGCCGGATTCTCACCCGCTTGCCAGCTTAGAAACGATTCATCTGCAGGCTGTTAGGCATGAATCCTTCATTATGGCTCCTGCTTCTAGCAGTCTGCGAGTCATTACAGACCGTTGTTTTGCAATGGCTGGCATACAGCCGTCTATCGCACTAGAGAGTGAAGATCCGATCCTTGTAGAGCGTATGGTTGCAGCAGGACAGTTACTTGCAATCGTCCCTTCCAAATCATGGACATCGTCTGCTTACTCGGGTATCGTGCTGCGCCGTATTATGAATGCCGGCAGTTCAAGAACGGTATCGCTGTGCTGGATGAAAGGACATTATTTATCTTGTGCTGCGGAGAGATTTAAAGAACTAGCGATACAGTATTATAAAGAAAAACCCTCAGTTTCGGTCTAAGACCGGGACTGAGGGTTTTGTTTTACGTTTTTGAGATCCCAAGTAGAACTGCAGAAATAATGATAAGTATAATTCCGATGGAAATAAAAACGAGTTGTCGTTTCGTTTTATGTTCTTTTAGTATAAATATTCCGCCTAGTGTAGCAACCACTACACTCATTTGAGAAAGGGTAAAACTTGTGGCTACCCCGACCTTATCTTGCGAGATAAACAAGAACATATTCCCCGCTGCCCAGATTAAACCTGGTAAAATATTTTTAAGTGCATAGGTATTAAATGGTTTGTGTTTTGCCGTAAGGACTAAACCACCAATAGCCATCCCGATCCCCTGCGGAAGAAGTACACTCCAACCATCTATTCCAAATAAACGAACGATAACAACGTAGACAAGATAACCAAAGGTAGATACAAGTAATGTGAGAATACCTTTTTTCAAGTTTCCTTTTTCGTCGTCTTTTTCGTTCTTGCCTTTTATGGATGTGAAAATTACTCCGGTAACAATAAGTACGAGTGCAATAATTCCTAATGTGACGGATTTCCCTGAATCCCATTCCTTAAAGATAAATGCCCCAAATAACGTTGTCGCCACCAGCTGCATACCGGTAGATATAGGTAATGTTTTGGAGACACCTATGACATCAATCGTTTTCAGCTGTCCACCTTGTCCGAGAACCCAGAAGAACCCAGATATAAGACCAATGATCATTGTCTTCATATCCAGATGAACCGGATCATATATGTATAATCCTATTGAAAACAGCAAAGCACCTAACGTCGTTCCAAGCGTTTGGGTGTAGGGTCCTCCCCCAATTTTGACATTAACCAGAACAAGACTCCCCCAGAAAATAGCGGGTAAGAGTGCGTAAAAAATATCCATGCTTCAATCCTTCTCTCTCTATAAATATCGAAGACATGTCATTACAATCCATAAAAATATATGTAATTATGAATATATAGACATACTCATTATTATGTAAACAAATTTATTCATTTTGAATTAAAAAACAGAGATATTTTTTATTCCTTTTATCACCATTAACTTTTTGCAGGCAAAAAAAAGAAAGACTGCATTTTCTTATGATGAGAAAATGCAGTCTTTCTTCTATTTAGGATATATTCACAAGATTCATGCTCACAATAACAAAACAGATCATCATTAAAGTAACCGAAGGTAAGACTCCCGCCATGGATCCTTTTCCGAGTTTGATTTGCATTACAATCATCGCTGCCATCACAATCGCAAGATAAAAAGCTCCTACTGCTCCAAGCAAGAGATTCCAGCTTCCAATAAAGAGCATAATAGCTCCTATCATTTCTAAGATTCCCATCACATAACTAAACCACTTCGGTAAGCCAAAACTCTTATATTTAGTGGCCACCTCTTTGGACATAAATTTACTAATCCCGAGCAACAAAAACGCGATGCCTGTTCCCACCTGTAGCACTGTTGTCATTGTAGATCTCCTTTGCGTTCATAATGATGTAGGAGTAGTATCCATGGGGTTTATTCAAGTTATGCGGTGGAATATCTAATATGTATAGAAGGAACACAGGAACCCCCGAAACTCCTTATCTCCATATTATAAAACTTCCCATCGGTGCTGATTCTTTTCTAATTTCGGATGAATAAACTTAGGATCATCTATAAGAATCAATCTAATCTTCGTGATCCACTCATCAAAAAAAGGATAAGAAGCAAAACAATTCGCATATTCGCTTGACAGCATTAGAAAAAAAGGACCTTTGTACTTCTCGGTTACATGGCGTAGTGCCGCTTCCATTGGCGTATATTTTTTTCTTTTGCCTTCCCAATTCTCCACGGTAATCATGCTATCATTCTGTTCTCTTTTCCATTCATGCAAACGGTCTTCTCTTTTGTAAAAAGGAAGCACTGGGTGATTCGTCATCCGTTTCACTGTCGCTTCATGCAGTGGATAGAGAATGAACTTCGTGAATTTACGCTCCTTTACTATATGGTATGCTTCCGATAACTGTATATCTGTTATTTTCTCAAAATCACCATAATAAATCAGTGATCCTTTATACATTTCCTTCGGTGGTTCATAACCAAAAGGTACGGCGTGTACTTCTCTTGCCATTATTAAGTTCTCCCTTCTATCTTTATTTACTGTCCGTTCTAATAATACCCATTCTATAAGTATGGATCACCGCTCTGCATATTACTCGTATCTTTATCTTGTTCTTGGTGTACCGCACCATATGCATTAGCCAAGCGAAACAAAAACCGAATGAATAAGAACATGAAAAATACGTATAAGACTGCATATATCGTCATAACGATTGCCCATTCTTGTTCCAAATTAATTATAAAAGGATAGAAAAATTGCTGAAGGACAAGGAAACCAATGAATGCTTTGCGTCTCGTTATGAATGCCTCTTCTAGCGATGGATCACTCATTTGATGCCATATCGATAATTGTCCGAGTGAAGTAAACAACAGCATCATCATCAGTAAATCGACTAAGGACGAAACCTGCCCATACACAATGGAAGACAAAGATATATCTTGGGACCACAAGCTCCTATTTATACTCGGGGACCAATCGGCTATAAAAGATTCAACCAAAAAAACAAACGTAATCCATTTCACTTTTCGAAATAGAGCAGACTCCGCTTCCAAAGAAGAAAGCGAGTATAGAATGAGTACATACCCTAACAGGTCATTAAAAACATCAAAATTCATGATCTTTATATCCAGTATAAGCAGGGTGAATCCCCATGCCATTCGGCGAAGTGCTTTTTCACTAATGTGCTGAACTGAGAGGTTGGTCATTTCACAACACCCCCATTTCGCACAATCGTTTTGATCTCATCAGATGAATAGTAAAAATGATTATATGTCAGAAGATCGTAAACTATTTTGGTACCGTCCGGTAATCTAAAATGCACTAAAATTCCTACAGAATAATTAATAAACCCATCTTGCGCAAGTCTCGGTTCTGTAGATGTATACTGAAAATTTATACGATCTCCTTTTTTAATTTGTTTAGGGTATGTAACTTGATCATACGGTTTGCCATACACACGAAGCTGGAATAAATCTTTTACTTTATCGGTATGACTTAATTCAATTTTCTCAAGCACTGCGTCTGAGTTCATCTCAAATACCTCATATCCCGAACCGTCGGAAGAAGATCCCCCGTGAATCATGGCTATACCCTGAGATTTTGTTGGATCGGCACGAAAGATAAGTTCACCGATCGGAACCTGTTCTGAGGTGCCATCATCATAATTTACGGTTATGGTGTTTACGATGAGTTCATTACTTTGATCAGGCAAATACTCCAGATCCTTTTCGGTAAATTTAAAATGCATTTGGTAGGATAACTGATATTTATAACGTCCTCTTTCATTTTTTGAATATGATTCTTTATTGAATTCTTCGATCAAGATAGACTGCACTTTCTTCCCCGGTCCTTTGTTCTCCATAAAATCAATTTCCATCATATTTGTTCCATTGAAAATCGTTGTCGTCAAATAGTGGGTAGGAAAAACAGGTTTCTTAAGCTGCATACTGTTGTAATACCAAATGTTTCCTGTCCATAAGATTAGCAAAATTAGTAATAGTCCTAATCCTATAAATGTAGTCTTACGCTTCTTGGGTGAATGGATCAGTTCTTTGTAATTCAATCGTATTCTTCCTTCCTTCTCATCGCATAATATTTGTTGCGTCATCCTCTGATCTGCTCGGCCGCTTTTGCCATTCGGTACAGTACTCTTACGAAAAGGATATAAAGGATAGCGGAAAGCAGTACAGGAACAATGACAAAAACGAGCTTATCCGCAACTAGATTAAGAAAAAATGGATAGATGAGCATTTCCAACATCAGACAGCCTATCAGCCATAAGCTTCTTTTTTGCATCGACTGTTTTAGTAAACCCGATCTTATATAGTACCATAAAGGAAGATCACAAAGACCCTTGTATATGAAATATAGGAGTATAATCATGAGTAATTCTAAGCCTTGCGTATAGATATGGTTACCAACCGAGTTGGCTTGGAATGTTTCAGCAGTACTTATTGACGGCATGAAATCCTTAGGCAGGGAGAGAATGGATAGCAAAAGAGCAATCCATGAGACAACATGAAAAGCAGATGTTTTTTCGCTTAATACCACAGCAGCTCTATAAATCAAGAAAAACCCTATAAAATCAGCAAATATATCAAATGAATAGGAATTAATATGAAAGTTAACTTCAATGATGATGAAAATAAAGCCAATCCCCATTCTCCTAAGGGGTGTCGTAACCTTTGTACGCAATAAATACTCCAATCCATTCACCTCTCTTGTATATAGGACCTCACTTGCTCTTCTGAGAAATAAACAGAGCTCTCATTAATCGCTATTGCTTCTACCCTAGTTGAACCATCTTCCCGTTTAAAATGAAGCTGAACCACGGGGTTATATACCCTCATTGATCCTTCACCCTTCATCGGAAGATTCCACTTGTAGCTAATCCGAATGGGGTCATTTGCGTTCAGTTTCCATTCCTGTAGATCGGTATAGTCTGTATCATTCACCATAAGCTGAAGAACCGGTTCGATATCAAACTGATTTAGAGACACGTGTTCAAGGATTGCAGGTTCTTTCATCCGAAGAGCCGTAAGTCCGCTGCCATCAGGAGAAGCGCCGCTTGACGTAGTAAGGACAATGGAATCTTCATCTGACTGATCAAATGTCTCAATACGAATTTCACCGATCGGGATTCGTTCAGACTCAATCCCTTGGTACACCACTTCCATTTCATGAATCACAAGGTCCTGCTGTTCATTTTGCTCATTTTCTTCTCTTAGCGGCTTATAGTAAAGGACCTTTAGAACATGGTGTGTATATTCCTTCACTTCTTCGATTCGGTAACTGGAGTAAGGCAGCTCATCAAATTTGATATATATGACCCTGTTATCACCCGTTTTGTTCTCCAGATAATAAATTGGAATTTCTTCTTGATCTACATCGTAACTCCCCAAATGCACAAGGAACAAAGGTTTATCGAGTCTCACCCCGAAGTAATACCATACATTCCCTGCCCAACTCATGATTAACAGCAATAAAAATCCAATGAATACTGTTCTTGCAGTTAGCCATTTCGGCGTATTCATCTGTACCCACCTCATTTCAAGACATTATTTTACCACTAATTAGCAAATGAGGGGAGATAAGTGTTCTAATTCCTAATAACCACATAAAAAGGTGGATCAAATTGAGTTCAATTTGATCCACCTTTTTATATTGCATTCCACTCTGCGATATATGATTCAGTAAGTACAATTGCATACTCATTTATTTTCCCTTTACAGTTGCCGTTCTTGTAATAAGTTCTGTCTCACCTTGTACCGAAGATTCCGGACTATTCGCTGGCTGTCCCGCCACTCTTTTCACAAACAAAGCAATGACGAAACCGAGACAAGCAAGAATCAGTCCAATCTGAAATGCATCCATTACACCTGCAGTCATTGCTGCATTCAATTCAGCCGTTCCAGGATTCGCTATGCCGGCTAGCGCTTTCTTCTCCCCATTCTGCATAATCGAGATGAAGATTGCTGCACCCAGAGCCCCTGACGTTTGCTGTAGCGTAGTTAGAACCGCTGTTCCATGCGGATATAGCTCTGCAGGCAGGGCATTCAGTCCATTAGTTTGTGCAGGCATCATAATCATGGCAATAGATATCATCAAGAACGTTTGAAGTACGGCCACGAGCCAAGCAGACTGCAATGGCAGCAGTAAGAAACAAGTGATCGTAACAATCATAATCAACATCCCGGGCAGAAGAAGCACACGTGGTCCATATTTATCAAATAATTTCCCCATGATTGGTGACATGAGTCCATTCAGAAGACCGCCAGGCAACATAACAAGTCCGGTCATCAAAGCACTATAAAGCATCACTTCCTGCAAATAAAGAGGTAAAACGAGCATCATAGCAAACATAGTCATCATCACTATGATGGATAATACAACAGCAACTGAAAACATCGGATAGATAAATACCTTCATATCCATAACAGGTGCAGTCAACTTCTTCTGCCTCCATACAAAGAGAGCAAGGGATATAGCACCAATAGCGATAATATAAATTACATAGCTCTGAATCGCTGAGTTGCCGCCTTCCCCCATACTTCCAAATCCGAATACAATCCCTCCAAAACCAAGAGTAGAGAGAATAACGGAAAACACATCCAGTTTCGGTCTACTCGTACTTGTAACATTTCGTAACTTCATAAATCCGAAGACCAGCGTTAAGGCCACGATCGGAGCTACCAAAATAAACAGCCAGCGCCATGATAAATGTTGCAGGATAAAACCTGATAATGTTGGTCCAATTGCGGGTGCAAACATAAGCACAAGTCCAATCAGACCCATTGCAGCTCCTCTACGCTCCATAGGAATGACAGCCAAGATGATATTCATCATCAGTGGAATTAGTACTGCCGTACCTACGGCTTGAATCACTCTTCCTAAGAGAAGAATACCGAAGCTCGAACTGATTGCTGCAAGGACTGTCCCGATCAGAAATAGGGCCATTGCAGACAGATAAAGTTGTCTTGTTGTAAACCGCTGAACTAAATACGCAGACACGGGGATCAGTATACCGATGACAAGCATGTAGCTGGTCGAAAGCCATTGTGCGAGATGAGGTTCAATATTTAGGTCACCCATGATCTGAAATAAAGCTACATTCAGCAGCGTTTCGTTAAGAATAGCTACAAAGGCACCCGACAATAAAACAGCAAGAAGTAAACCCGTTTTTGGTATGTCGGTACTCCCACTACCGTTGTTATCTGCCGAATGATTCAGTGAATTTGTATTCAATTTTTCTCCTCCATCCAATTCTATCTATATATGTAAATCCGTTACCTTCCTTCTAGCTTCTTTTCTGAAGGTTAGATATCCGGACAATGTAAGGAGTAAGTATCGTTACTTAATATGATTTATCGCACTTTTACAACATACCACATCCCAGTTTCTTCTGCATCCGTATTTCTTTTCTATATCTGTTTTTTATTCATTTTATTTATAAATCATTCTGCTATCATTTTTCATGTTTTTTTACTTCATATTGTATAGCTCTTCCTCCCATTATAGACAAGGGTTTGTGCCTTTTTTTAAGTCCCTGTATCAGGTTTCAAGCATGGCAAAGTGTGATTTATATCATACACTTCGAGTATATCTTGTAGGTATGATACTCAAATAGATCAATATATAGTGTGTATCGTATGACAAGAACATATAAATCAACCAAAACAAACAACACATAACAGAAAACGGAATTAGAAGGAGATCATTCACTATGGCAAAATTAGAAGCATTCCTACCTAACCCTAAACAAACTGATGAACTCACAGATATTATGGACCAAATTTTAGGCAGTAAGGACACTGACCTGCTTAGAGAAAATGCAAATTTGAATGGAGACTCTTTCAGCGGAAAGATGAGTAAAATCGGATCTGAAACGGCAAAAAAACATGTCATGAAGCATGTCCTTCCCAAACAGGTTGCTCAAGCGATAACTGAGGGGGAACTTTATGTTCACGATCTTGATCAATATGCGCTTGGTACAACAAACTGCATCTTTATTCCTTTTGATCGGCTTCTAGAACGCGGATTTAATACTGGAAATGGTTCAGTACGAACCCCTCAGTCGATCATGTCAGCGATGTCACTTGTCGCTATTATTTTTCAGTCCCAGCAAAACAGTCAATTTGGCGGTGTTTCTGCCAACAAAATCGATTGGGACCTAGCTCCTTATGTAGCACGCTCCTTTAGAAAGCACTTCCGAAAAGGAAAACAATTGTTTGAGGAAACAGCGGAATTAGATCAGGAACATATCCATATGAATAGCGAGTTCGCACAAACAACTTGTCCTAAAGCCTACGCTTTTGCCATGGATGAAACTATTCAAGAGACACAACAAGCGGCTGAATCCCTTATCCATAACTTAAATACAATGAGCAGCCGGGCAGGCGGACAAATTCCATTTACATCCCTAAACTATGGATTATGCACGTCTGCTGAAGGAAGACTGGTGTCAAATGCGCTTCTTGATGCTACCATCGCTGGACTTGGACATGGAGAAACACCTGTGTTCCCTCAACATATCTTTCAATGTAAACAAGGGATTAACCAAGCACCAGGCGAACCTAACTATGACATTTTTGTAAAAGCACTCGAATGCTCGAGCCGGAGATTGTATCCGAATTTCGTCAATGTAGATGCTACATTTAATTTGCCATTTTATCGTGAAAATGACCCAGATACCATTATTGCTACCATGGGTTGCCGCACGCGTACGATCGCTGATCGGTTTGGTCGCAATCGTCAAAGTGGGAAAGGAAACCTTTCTTTTAATACGGTTAACCTGGTGAAGCTAGGTATTGAACATGGTATCGCACTACGTAAACGGACAGAGCCCGATATGAAAGAATTCTACAGAAATTTACACCGTGTAATGGAGATTGCTTTAGAAGGGTTACTGCATAGATATGCCATTCAATCTGTTCAACCCGCAAAAGCTTCTGACTTTATGATGCGGGAAGGTGTCTGGGAAGGCGGCGAGCATTTGAATCCTGATGAACCCGTAGCAGCCCTTCTGAAGCATGGAACATTGTCGATTGGATTTATAGGACTCGCTGAATGTATGAAAGCATTATATGGAAAGCATCATGCAGAAGACGAAATATCCTATAAAGAAGCGGTTCATATGATTGAGACCATGCGTAACTTCTGTGACGAAAAAGGAAATGAATATGGGCTGAATATCACCCTCTTTGCTACGCCAGCAGAAGGTTTATCGGGAAAATTCACTGTTTTGGATCGAAAAAAATATGGGGTTTTACCAGAAATTAATGATCGGGATTATTATACGAACTCTTTCCATGTTCCTGTCTACTATTCGATCTCTGCAGCGAAGAAAATTCAACTCGAAGCACCATTCCATAAACTATGCAATGCAGGAGCGATTTCTTATGTAGAGCTTGATGGAAATGCCCGTAATAATCAGGATGCATTCCGCCGAATTGTACAATATGCCCTGTCTCAAGATATTGGTTATTTCTCGGTCAACCACCCATTAGATCGCTGCCCTTCCTGCGGCTATGAAGGCGTCATTGGTACGGAATGTCCAAGCTGTGGAATCAATGAAAATGACATTCATTTTAGCCGACTTCGCAGAGTAACTGGATACTTAACTGGAGATTATACGGTTCGATTCAATTCAGCGAAACAAGCAGAAGTCAGAGATCGGGTTAAACATCTATGATCCCTTTGCACATCTGCGGTTATATTCCAGAGTCTATTAATGAGGGCGCCGGTCTTCGGGCTGTTGTTTTTATAAGCGGCTGTAAACATGCATGTCCCGGTTGTTTTAATCCATCTTCCTGGAACTTTAGAGCAGGTAAACCTTTTACGGAAGAAGAACAACTACGCATTCTTCAGGAAATAGCGGATAACCCATTGCTTGATGGGCTGACCCTATGCGGGGGAGATCCTTTCTTCTCTGTCCCAGCCTGTATTGCATTCGTACGGAAGTATAAAGAACTTTGTCCAGGAAAAACGCTTTGGGCTTATACCGGTTTTGTTTATGAAAAACTGCTGGAGGATCCAGACATGCGCTCGCTTGCTGAGCTTTGTGATGTCATTATTGATGGTCCTTTTCAAATGGAATTGAAAGATACCACGCTTCTTTTCCGCGGGAGCCGAAACCAGCGAATTATCGATGTACAAGCATCGTTATCCCAAGATGCAGTGATTACTTTATAACACTTATAGAAACATCCGGTGACATGGGCTACGGTTCATGAACCGGATGTTTTTCTGTTTTTCATGATAGGTAAAATAATAGTGTGTCCTCGATCATAAGGGACAAGAAACCTCTTTATATTAATGTGAATTTTTCATATGTTGTAATTTTGTAATAGATAGGTATTTACTTCTTCGTTGGTCATGGTATTATAAATCCCTCCCAAAATAGTTCGCCATATGGTGTGGTTATCTTGAAACATGTTGACTACCTCAGGAATCAGCAGTGTACAAACATTTGGCAGATGAACATCAATTTGAACCACATCAGATACCTGTGCGTGATTAACTATCAATAATTTATACTCACCTACCACGAGGTCATCTAGAACATGTAACAGCTCTTCCGTTTCATGTACAGATGCTTCTGTTCGCAAAAAGAAGATTCGCTTGCCACTGCGCATAAGCTGCAAAAACCGGCTTGCTCTATAATCTAGTTTTTGTCTCAAGCCTGCATAGCTTTCAAGGATATCGGGATCGTTATCTTCCATCGGAAAATCATGAACGGAATACAGATCATAGGCAGCGTCCCGAATAACATAACAGCCTGAATCAGAACTTGCCCCATGATACCTAAGATTATCTCTTAACATGACATGACGGAATCGATCACGCAGCAGCGCACTCACTCCTGATAAATGAGGGGACATCATCCAGTCGATGACTCCAGCTATATTTCGTATTTTACTGTGATTCAGCTGGCTTGCAGGAAGACAGTTATGGCCCAGACTATAGAGGACATCATACCCACCCTTTAATTCATGCAGTTCCATTTACTTTGCCTCCTTTCAGCCAGGGTATACCTTATTAGATTATGAAAAGCTCTGCTGTGCCTGTGCGATTGGACTTCTCCCTGCAAAAATCACACTCGTGATTACTTGTTTCACTCTTCTCCTCCTGCGGTAATGATACATAATTACGGAATACTTGGCTCAAACTAGCCATAACGGAAAGGGTGAACCTATCATGAGTGAAGACAAAACAGACCGTGGAGCCGGTTTTGATTCCATTGTTGAACCGGATCCGAGATTCGATCCGCTCGATTGGACCAAAAACTCCGATTCCATTACGATTTCTAATTTGACAGAAGATGAGCAGGGGATAACGGATGAGGATAAGGATGAAGAAGAAAAGCGATAATCAGGAAGCGCAGAATATGTGGCTTTCCTCCACTTATCGACGTAATTATTCTGCGCTTTCGAATCCAAAAAAAAGAGAGAAATCTACGGGTGAGTAGGTTTCTCTCTTTTTGTATATAACTAAGAGCATAGTTATGCGCTTAGCGGTTAACTCTAAATTCTTCCATTATTTTTTTTAATCGGCCAGGATAATCAGTAATGATACCATCGATTCCTTTTTCTATCAGTTTGGTCATTACCTTCTCTTCATTTACCGTCCAAGCATACATCTGCAAGCCTTCGTTCTGTACAGATCTAAAGTCTGCCTCTTCTACGTGGATGAAATACGGATGCAGAGAAAATGCATTGACTCCTGCAGTATTCGGTAATAACTCAGGGCGAGCGAAATTCTGAGCATATAATAGGCCCGTTTTCACTTTTGGATTCAATCTTTCCAAAGTGCGTAAGCTGTCAAAATGAAAAGAAGATACAATGACCTGATCATACATGTCGCACTCTTCTAGCAGCGCTATCAATTTTTCTTCCACACCTTCGGAAATCCCGCCCTTCATTTCCACATTAATCATCAGATGCGGGGGAGCAATCTCAAATACTTCCCTTAATGTAGGGATCGATTCTCCTTGATATGAGGAATCAAACCACGATCCGGCATCAAGCTGCTGAAGATCTGCCTGCGTCATATCTTTTACAAACCCGTTTCCATTCGTCGTACGGCGGACAGTATCATCATGAATGACCATTATTTCTCCATCTTGGGATAGATGTATATCCAGCTCAAAGGCATCACAACCTTGCTGCAAAGCAAGCTCAAAAGCAGCTATCGTATTCTCTGGAGCTTCCCCTTTAGCCCCCCGATGGGCAATAATCAGCGGTATTTTCATAGAATCAGCACCTTTCTCACAAGATAGAAGAATGAGATGTCAAAGTATTCTAGTCTGTAATCTAGTTTAGTATACGATGTTCGTTTTCCCCTATCACTCGTTTCATGTAAAATCTATATTAAATTTAGTATTTCAGCATAATACGATGTTTATAGGATACTACTGCTGATTCTCTACTTCATGACGGAACGGCATTCCGCCTTGAGCTCCGAATTTGGTTACCGATATAGAAGCCGCTAGATTAGCAAAGGAGATGCTTTCTTTTATTGACTTCCCTTCTGCCACTGCCACCGCAAATGCCGCGTTAAATGTATCGCCTGCACCTGTTGTATCTACAGCTTCCACAATAAAAGCAGGGACCACGACCTCTTGCTCGCCATCATAATACCGGACCCCCTTCTTTCCTTCGGTTAAAATAAGTTTATTCGGGTATTTACGTAAAGAATCTTGAATATTCTCTCCCTTAAACATCATCTCTGCCTCATGTTCATTTGGCGTAATATAAGCAGCGTCTTCAATAAGTTGCTGACTTATTCTTCTTGCTGGCGCCGGATTAAGCACAAGTGGAACGCCTGCTTTTTTACAGATTGCTGCTACATGTTCAACCGTCTCTTCAGGTATCTCCTGCTGAATAAGAACGATATCCGAGGTGCGAATCACTTCAGCGGCTTGATCGATATAAGCAGGGGTCACTTCATTATTAGCTGCTTTTACTACGATAATGCTGTTATCCCCTTCAGCCAAAATGATATGAGCTGTCCCGCTCTCCATCTCAGCTACCGGCTGTACATAATCGGTAATTACATTGTTTTGCTTAAAATTATCCAAAATAGCTTCTCCATATGTGTCTTCACCAACACGACCTATCATGTACACTTCGGCTTCAAGCCTGGCAGCAGCCACAGCCTGATTAGCTCCTTTTCCTCCGGGTACCTTCCGAAAAGATTCACCAAGTACCGTTTCACCTGCGCCAGGGCGTTTACTTGACGTGACTACGAGATCCATGGAAGAACTTCCGATGACTGTTACTTTTGGTTTTTTATATGTATTCATTGTTACAATTCCCGCCTTTATTTGAGATTTACTTTTCGTTTCCTATATGTTTACATTTAATGAAATGGTATTATTTACTATATATTACGATAAGGAGTGATCGCTATCATGCAAAATATAGGGATAACAGGTTTGATCTTGCTCATTGTAGCCCTTGTCTTTGTTATTTGGTTGATACGAAAAATAATACATAGATGAGGATGGGCTACTCTATATATGATAAAAGGACTGTACCTATCAGGCAACAGTCCTTTTTGTCTATTCTTTTGCACAGATATATAGATGAGGTCACTTTGTGTCAAATTACGGTTATATTTCCATAATACATATACATTCCGCAATTAAATGAATAAGAACCCGGATCAAGCGTAGTATCCACGGTGTAGTAGTTATCACCTTTCTCCAAATATTTCAGCATATCTAAATCTTTGGACACCACATCCGTAATGCAGGTGAGGGAGGTATCTTTTCTAAAATTAATTTTGGTCGGTACTCCTTGTTTTACCTCAATCTTATCCGGATAGAAACCGTCCGATTTGACCTGAACCGTAATCACTTCATATCCTTCCAGTTCTTCTTCTGCCTGCCCGCTTCCTCCAGCAGACGGCATAATTTCCTTTCCGCTAAACATAAATAAGGCCCCTGCCAAGATGATTACAGCGACCAGGCCAATTGCGGCAAAAGGCCACCATTTCGGTAATTTTTTATTCATAATCAATCGTTCCTCTCGAAAAACAATATTCATGATGTTCCATACTCATTATAATGATAAATCAATGATTCTATAACAGAAATGACCCTTTAGAGCTACTTTACACCTATTTCGCTCCATAAAATCTTACTATTCTGTGACGTTCCCTTTCAACTAAAGTCATGCACATGAAAAATAGCCCGCTAACTGATCAGTTAATGGGCTGACTTTACTCTTGCATGTTCAATATAAAATAGGATTGTTATTCACGATGGAGACAAGTTCATTCCCCGTTTTGTGCTGAGTGGCTTTCATCAATTCTCCGTCTGCATTGATCAGGTAGGTTATAGGAATGGAAACCGGATTGTCTTGATAAGATCCATCTGCGTGACTTGTGCCAACAACGATACATCTGTAGTCTTTTGCGATTTGCTGAGCAATATGAATCCACTCATCATACTGTTCCTTGCTAAACATGCCTACACCTATGGGATGAAAGAGAATATCGATATCCCCTTTCATCTGTCCTATCCTCCTCAACCTTTTATTTATCAAGATGACGCTCGTAAATGTACCAAGAACATAGCCGCGCAAGCGGGAGAAGCAACAAGATCACAGTCAAGAGCCAGATTCTTGAGCCCCCTATGTTTTCTTTAGGAATAAATAAGAGAACCATTCCAAAAAGGAAGGCAAAAACGGAAGTCCAGTTAAATGCTGCACCATTTACTGGGCTGCCGGTCATAAAAATAGATTGGTAGCCTTTTGAGGCTTCTGAATAACAGGGAGTGTGATAGGCAGTTAACGAAAAAAATGAGAGGTTCACTAAGAGATCATATCTAGATTCAATTTCAGCATTACAATGTACACAATAAATACGCTGATGATGTGATGCGGACAAGCAGATCCCTCCTGTAACCCGTTTTGTATATTATACAATAACGTACAATCAATCCTATATATGTATATAAGAATCAAAAAAAGCACCTGTTTGGCTCTTTACCAACAGTGTGCTCCAATAGCTACCAGTAGTCTGGCTACTTTATTTCACTCGTAGGACCTGACCTACATGAATTATAAAGTTATTATCTAATTTATTCCATTCTTTGATCTGCTGTGTTGTACTTCCGTATTTTAAACTTAAAGCATATACTGTATCTCCATTAACAACCGTGTGCTGAACCGTTGTAACCTTCTTTATTAGATTAAAATTTTTCACGAGACCATTCACATGTCCGCGAGCAACTAAATCGAGATGAGAAGCTGATTTAAGCAGTGCTGCGTCGCTGTTTGAATCTATGAATCCATTCTCCGTCAATATAGCAGGCATACGAGATTCCCGAAGCACATGAAAGTTTGCCGTTTTTTGCCCTCGATCGGTAAGTGTATTTAACTTTATAATTTCATTGTGCATATTACTCTGATAGTTTGCAGCGCGTGTGCTGGATCCCGGATATACGAAATCCTCATATCCTGTACCCCCGCCAGCATTAATGTGTATTGATAAAAAATAATCGGCTCCCCACGTATTCGCTGCATTGGTACGCTGTGTCAGAGTCACCGTTTCATCCTTCATCCGGCTCATTAAAATAGATACGTTACTATATTCTGCGAGCAATATGGAACGAACCCGAGTAGCGATCGCCAGTGTTAGATCTTTTTCTTTCAGACCATACCCTAACGCTCCTGAATCGGATCCTCCGTGACCAGGGTCAATAAATATTTTAACCATGATTTATCACCTCCCTTATATTATATGATGGGGTCTACTAGATGCTTGGACGAAAAACTCAGGAAACGACAAAAACTCTATCAATCCGGAGATCGATAGAGTTCTCTTTTTGTCCTTATTTTCTTTTTGGCGGTATCAATACATACACAATAAATCCAATGACGCAAACAATCGGGATTAACGTAATCAAGATATTTTCCCATAAAATATGCACTATTTCACCTCATAACAATAGCAGAATCATGTGGGAAATTATAACATATTAATAATAGGGAAGATACCTAGGTCCGATGTTTCATAAGATTACTTTCTATCATTATTCATGTTATGTAGAAAGATAATTATACTTCCACCTGTTCAGGCGTTTTCACAAGATACATAGATACTTCGGTATCTAGCAAATAGTCTGGTTTCTCTTGAGTTCGTTTGTTCCGATGACCCTCAATGTGAGCAGGACTCTTCTCCCAAGTCTTCCATGCTTCCTCTGATTCCCAGCGAATCATGACGATAACTTCTTCTGTTTCTTCCCCTTTTTTACGGTTTTTTTTCACCATCACAGATCGATCAATAAAGCCTGGAATCTCAGACATCGGACCGCCTGGTTTGCCGAAACGCTCCACAATCTTCTCACTGAAACCTTCTTTTACCGTAATTTTACGAAGTTGAACTAACATGATATAAACACCCTCTCTAATATCAATACCTGTACAACTATACTAAACGATAATGATTATCAGTGTCAACGTATGGATACCATCTACACCTATTTATTCCACCCAGTCTGTTTCTCCTTCTTCGTAAAAACCCGTCATTTCATCCGCCATGTTCTGGATATCTTCGGAATGAATGATGGTGATGCCATACCCATCTTCTTGCTGCTTTTTGAGTGCTTTTTCTTTCACAAATTTAGGACTTCCCGGACCTGATTCTTCATCATATACAAGTAGTAAATGATCCGTTTTCCGAAATAACAGTTCGTCTCTGGCAGCAAACTGCCAAGGTCCAATATAAGGCTGTTTACTCACCACACCATAATAGTCCACATTCCGTTTAATTTCTTCATAGTACGTTTTCTTATCCTCCGACCAATTCGCTTCGGGATCAGCAAAAGCCGAAATAATAGATAATTCGAGCTGTGGGTACTCCTTTTTTAATTCAATGACAACTTCACAAGCCCACAGATCAATTCCAATCTGCCCAGGTGTAATAACCCACTCAATTCCATCCTCAATCAGCGAAACAAGTTTGGAACGAAGAGCCTGCTTTATAAAAGGAATACCAGGATGTTTTTGGTTGAAAATGCCGAGCTCATGCGCCCGATATCCGGTTACTAATAAGTTTTTCATAAAATAAAGCCATAGACCGCCTTTCCGACTGTTCTTGATGTTACTATCGTACCACATTCTACTTCTTTGTTGCTTCTACCCTGTTCTTATACGATGACGCCCTTGCCGTTTTACTTATATTTTATTGACGATCAAAAGTTCCGTTTTTTTCATATCAAACGTATGCTCTATGCTTTCCTCTGAAATCACTTTTAGTTTCAGCAGTGCAGCAATTTTGGCATGGTCTGCTTTTGAAATCAGCTTCCATACGTCTGCGTCAGGAAGAGCTTTATATAATTTATCATCATCATATTCTTTTTTGGATTGGCCTACGAGTTTTGCCGTATAATCTCCTGCATCGATCAGATTCACTCCCTCCTCTTTCATCACTAGGATAATCTCATCCCGAAGTACAGACAATTCTTCATCTATCGCTTTCTTTCGTTGTTTCAGTTCAAAATAACGATGTAGTAATAATTCCATTACCTATCACGCTCCTTTATGAACATATGTATGCAGATGGTACGGAAAAGATGGCTTTCTTACAAAAATAAAAGGACAAGCTGTTCAGGTAAAAAATCATTATATCTATCTTTTCTTTTGCTATCTTTGTTTTTGCTGTGCTAAGATAACCCTAACTTTAGGAACGGAGGGATACCGGAATGATTATAAATTGGATTCGAGTGAGATTTACTTTTGCCCCTACTAACTAAATAGGCAAAGACTCTGTCTACTGTGTGCGGACAGAGAACTCGGATTCGATCTATTTTATTTGGGTATTCAAAAATCCTGCATAATGTAGAGCGACGAGGTCAGGACGAATCATTCCTGTCCTTTTTTCGTCTACGTATATTACTCTTTGGGGATGGCCATTCAACAAGCTGACCTCTATGGGAAAGCGATTTTTCTTCTCCATATTTTTGACGGCTGGATATCTTTACGATCTGGACAGAATATGGCTTTGTAGAATCGGATAGATTTTTGAACCTACTTGTTCTATGTCCACCGAGTTCTCATGCGTAACACAGGCAGCAGTCCGCCTGTGTTTTTTTAATGTTCAAGTCTAAGGAGGACAACCAAATGAAACAAATGATCAAAGAAAAAGCGATTATTGCAGGTCTCGAACGCAAGGGACAGGAAGATTTTCTTTATTCTATGGAGGAGCTCGCAAATCTGGCTGACGCATGCCATATCTCCGTGGAGGCTGTTATTACGCAAAAAGCGGAACGAGTACATCCTTCCTTGTATCTAGGTACGGGTAAAATGGAAGAACTAGCGAGGCTCCTGGATACACTTGAGGTGGATATTGTTATTTTTAACGATGAACTTTCCCCCTCCCAGGTTCGTAATCTGGAGAAAAGACTTGATGCATCCGTTCTTGATCGAACGACACTCATTTTGAATATATTTGCCGAACGTGCAAGATCAAGAGAGTCTCAGCTACAGGTAGAACTAGCCAGACTACAATATGTGTTGCCACGTTTATCTGGTATTAGTTCTTCGTCAGGCAGACAGCGAGGCGGTGTGGGCACCAAAAATAGAGGCTCTGGTGAAACAAAGCTAGAACTGTCTCAGCGCCGCATAGAGGATAAGATTACCGAACTCAGCCGAGAACTTGAACTGCTTGTCTCACAGCGCGAAACTCAGCGAAGACGACGGCAGAAAACGGAAATTCCGGTAGTCAGCCTTGTAGGATACACCAACACGGGTAAATCGAGTCTTATGAATGCTCTATTGCAGAAGCATCATGCACCCGAGGATAAAGCTGTATTTGCAAAAGATATGCTATTTGCTACCTTACAAACATCTGTTAGAAAGCTGGAACTTGCCGACCGAAAAAGTTTCCTTCTCACCGATACCGTCGGATTTGTCAGTAAGCTGCCCCATCATTTGGTGAAAGCTTTCCGTTCGACCTTGGAAGAGGTACTGGATTCAGATCTGCTAATCCATGTCGTAGATAGTGCTAATCCTGATGCGGAGCAGCTCATTGAGGTAACCAATACAACGCTTCGAGAGCTCGGAGCAGACGAAATCCCGGTTATTTATGCCTATAACAAAACGGATCTTCGAATGCTTCCGCTCGAATCGAAAGAACTCCGGCAACCTGCTGTTCTCGTTTCAGCCAAGACCGGAGCAGGACTTGAGGAAATGGAACAAGCGATCCGTGATGCTATCTTTGGCCACTATAAAGAAGTCGAGGTCACCATACCTTATGGCGAAGATCAATTCGTCTCTTATCTACATGAACATGCATATGTAAAATCAACCCGCTATGAGGAGGACGGTACAAAACTTACCGTTGAAGCTTCTCCGGCTATGATTCAGAAATGGTCCCAACTGTTTGATAAGCCTACCTCCTAATATTTTCGATTATAAAAAAACCTCCTGCCTTATCAAGGCAGGAGGTTTTACTATGCTATAAAAGCCTTGCAAACTACACTTCAAAAAGTCCTTATTTTACAGGATAAGTCCAAAAGTATTCCGTCTCTAAACGTTTCTGGAACTGTTTATCCTTCAGCAGAGAATCCCCGGACAAAATACGGAACTGTGAGCTGTGAGCCTGAATAGACTTCACTTTATTGAGTTTGTAATTCCGAATATCATAAGATACGTCCGGCTCGCCGAGCGCTTCTTTATGACCGTTCGAGAACGCAACACACTGAATAGCTGGACGTCTGTCTTCTTCTAGTGCTTCCACAACACGTACCACAGCAGCTCCTGTAGCATCATGATCTGGGTGAACGCTGTACCCTGGATAGAACGTAAAGATGATGGACGGATTCAACTCCTCAATCAGTGCTGATATCGTACCATCCAAAAGATCGCGATCTTCAAATTCAATCGTTTTATCGTGGAAGCCCAGCATTCTTAGATCTTGAATACCGATCGCACGGCAAGACTGCTTGAGCTCTTCCTTGCGAATCGCTGGTAGTGTAATACGATTAGCAACTGGCGGGTTCCCCATATTTCGAGCCATCTCACCGAGTGTGAGACATGCATAGGTAACCACTGCCCCTTCTTCATTAATCAATTTCGCAAGCGTACCTGAAATACCAAATGATTCATCATCCGGATGCGGTAATACGACTAGAATACGTTTTTGTTCCATAAAGAACCCCTCTTTCTAAAACAATGTTCTGCTAAGCAGCAAAGATACGATGAGGCGCCCTTCTGCGTCATGACCTGCAAGCAGTACACGTCCTTCTTCATTTTCTTCCCAGTGGGTAAGACCTTCTGTGTATACCCATCCGTCATTAATTTTTAAACCAACACGATAGTAGGTATCCCCCTCAATCGTGCCCTTTGAATATTGAACCGGTATATTCTTAATAAAGTTCGAAGCAGGATGCTTCGAGCTATCATTATGGGCTGCATAAGCTCCCATTGTAAGTTCCATATGAAGATATAAGTCTTCGTTTGCATATCGGTCCAGCTGTTCTTGTACCAATGCCTTATTAATTAACTGCATGATGATACCTCCGGTAACTTCTACGAATCTATCATACCTTGTTAGGTATAATGGGTGGTTTCTATCAAAATTGGTGTACACTACATATAGCAGTATATCTCAAAAAACGGGGAAAACAAAATCAATCTGCGTATTTTTAATGCCGCTTCGTTTCATACCCGTGAAATCGGTATATATAGCTGTATCTAAAGATGAAACATAAGGGTGATCTTATACGTAATAGGATTAAACCATTTATATCCATAAGGAGGCTTTACATTTATGTCCTTTTTTAACAAAATGCTTGCTAAGGTAGGCATCGGTTCAGCTGAGATCGACACTTTACTTGAGAAAGTATCTTATGTACCCGGTGAAACAGTGAAGGGTGTCGTTCGTATTCAAGGAGGCCATGTGGATCAAGAGATTGAACGTATTTACATTCAGCTGATGACACGCTATATAAGAGAACAAAACGATCGAAAAGCAGAATACAAACATACACTAGCCTACTTTGACGTCTCTGAACGCCTGCTGCTTCGCAGTGGTGAGAAAGTAGAGATTCCTTTTAGTTTTCCGCTTCCTCTTGAGACACCTGTTACTTATGGCGGACAGCCCGTGTGGTTAAGTACAGGGCTTGATATTGAAATGGCCATTGATCCAACAGATCATGATGCAATTAAAGTAGAGCCTCACTTCTATATGGACGCCGTTTTTGAAGCTGTTGAATATTTAGGATTCCATTTTAAATCCTCTACTTGTGAACATGCTACAAAGCTGGGCCGTGGAGTTCCTTTCGTACAAGAATTTGAATACTATCCAAGTTCCCGGTTCGCTGGGCGCGTTCATGAGCTAGAACTAATGATGAACCTTGAGGAAGAAGGGATTCATGTGCTTGTTGAGGTGGACCGGAGAGCACGAGGCCTCATGGGATTTTTTGAACAGGCTTTTGATCTGGATGAACGTCATATTCGTCTTTACTTCGATCGTGCTGATATTGCTCAAGGTGCTTCCCACATCGCTGAGCAGATCGAACGAGTGATTGAAGAACAAACACGCCATTAACGTAATAAGGTTTATTAAAAAGCTAGTATCTGCTCTATTGTAGAGAGATACTAGCTTTTTCTGATTTCGATAGACTGATGTTTTATTTATAATAGGATGCTCACAAGCACGATCGACCCAATAATTCCTCCGAAAATAATCCAGGCCAGCGGTCTTGCATGATTTATCGTCCATCCATATCCCATTCTTTTTTCTACAAACAAAGATGGATCCTGAGGATTAAAATAAAACATCCCGAGCTTCCAGTTCTGATCATCATCACGCGGTGGTTGTGAAGAAGGAGCCACAGGCGATTTGACTCTGCTTCCTCCCTGACCTGTCGTGACATATAAGATACCTGTACCCGCTAAGATGAAAACAACGATTGAAATGCAGACAGTAGCTAAGATGATCGGATCAACAGGATATAACATTTGGAATTGCATAAAGCAGAACAGTAAGATAAGCATGAGAGAAGTAAATAAATTAAAGATCGAATTCCGGAGCCGAAAAATCCGATTTTTCTCCAAAGACACTTCTGGATGCTCCGTATCTACCTGTTGTTTACTTCGATAAATAACTGTATTAATAAACATAAACAGCAGGGTCATCATGATCTGCATAACAACTGGCATAAATACGGTACTAATCGTCTTATCTTTAATCGTTGTCGGATTTCCTTGAAAATCATATTGCATCACCATTTTATCAGGGAACAAATCATAATTCACCAGTGTGAAAATAAAAGTCGCTATAATCAGGACCAGATGAATCAGATACCACTTTTTGGAGATCACCAGTTTCTGTTTACGGAAGTTCATATCAATCGTTACCTTCGCTTGAGGTATTTTCATCTCTGTTAAACGTTCCGCTTTATATTTTTTCATTTTCTTATGAAAATATATCATGGTTAAAAACTGAGTCACAATACTGATCAGCACATAGATCATAATCCACATGGCCGAAACGTTAGCCGAATCTGCACTCCTAACCGTCATTGCCATGGCGAATACAGCAAGAATAGCTTGAATTATAAAATTGCTAATCGCATACGCTTTACGCATCCTTTTTAAATCAGCACTATGGAACACTTCTTCACTCACCGTAATTCCAAAACTTTCGGTATGTCTTGTAAAGTAAGGGATGAATGACGTAAGGACTACCATTGGTAAAAACAACGTAAACAGCAAGATAAAGTAAATTCCAGGCATGCCTATCACTCCTTTTTATTATCCGCTTTATTCACGGGCGGCTCGATCTCCAGGTATATACGCTCCATCATTTCCTTCATATCCTTCAGGGTAACCCCTCTTAAAATCGCCTCAGCAATCAGCGGTCTAATCTGTGCATTTTGTTTATCACTGAATTCTTTATTCGCCTCTGGCATACCGTCCGGATTAACAACCACACCTTTCTGACGATGAATATGGATATAATCCTCTTGCTTAAGAAGCTGATAAGCTTTGTTCACTGTGTGCAAATTAATACCGATATCGGATGCCAGGCTCCGCACAGAAGGTAATGCTTCTCCAGGCTTAAGATTGCCGCTGGCGATACCCTCAATGATCTGATTTGTCAGCTGTGTATAGATGGGTATATCTGATTGCATATCAAGTTCAATTATCATGAACGTTTTGCACCCCCATTTCCCTTTATGTATCCGATTAATGTATCTGTTATATTTGTAGTATAACAGATACATTATGTATATGTAAATAAACAAACGATTGTTCATGTTGTGAGATAATTGTTGCTGTTATCTTTTCTGCATGACAAAAAAAAGCGCTGGATCAGCCTTGCGGCTTCCAGCGCTTTTCATTGCCTTATTATATATAGATAGGATTCGGCTACCATTCACGTTCATGAGGAGAAGTTATTCGTTCCCACTCTGCCAATGTACGAAATGCTTCTTCATCACGATCGCCGCACATATCTCTATCTTACATCCTCCATTTCCCATTTCACGCGATACCGATGAAGTTGTCCTGGTGCCCCTTTGAAAAGAACCTGTTTGTCTTGAATAAGGGAGCGAAGCCGATACTCCAAAAAATCTTTACGAAGAGAATAGGCTTCCCTTTTTCTCACTACTTCACTTACTACTTTGGACGCAGGCACATACTGATCGGGATAAAAAGAAGACTGTTCGATGATTACATCCCGTAGATCTTGATCCAGCACATCTTCTGAACATAATCTAAAGCGGCCATTCTCCCATATCCGAAAAAGAGCAGGATCGTTTGAAATCTGCTCCCAGTCTAATACATAAGCATCCATTTCTTCTTGTGTAAGTAACGAAAATCCATCCATTTTATGTAGAAACGGAGTATAATCAGAAGCTTTCAGTTGCGACAAATTCACGGAATTCGAATGGACATTTCCTACAAAGCTTGATTCCTTTTGGATCGGATTCACAAGCTTCACATTCATCTTCCGATCTCTAACCAGCGATAGTACAAACCTAACACCGATTTGATCGTGCGCATGATTTCCATGCCATATGGTTATATTCGCATCATCCGAAAGCGACTGAATGTTCTCTACCACTTTTCCCGTCTGATGATCGGGATTATAGGTATACAATTGCTCATAATTAGACAACCGAGCTGATAGCCAGCGAGTCCGCTTCTTCTCTCCTTCTTCTAGATGAAGCTGCTTCAGCGGTCCATAAGCAAACCAGTCATTAAAAGAAATCACTTGATGGTCATGCCTTATCTCTGCCTTGTGAAGAGCCGCTTTCAAAATACCTTGTTCTTCCATCCCAAACATGATATGTACATGCTGATTGGTCAAGGGCTGTTCACCTCTTTTTCAATTCATTTTGTCGGTTTTATCTATAATAGCTACGCTATGGACACTTCTTTTTCCTTCTTCATAAGCAAAAAAGCCCATATATGATCAAATTACAGCAGGTCTCTTCCATATGAGCGTTTTCTTCGCTGTAGAAAGTTCTGCTTCGAGACCCAGTGGGATTGCAATATTCGGAGAACAATGTCCTATATCAAAACCTGCCAGCGCAGGCCGATCTGCTTTTTTTAAATAGTGATGAATAACTTCCTCACAAGTAAATGATGATTTATCCGTATTCGGTACACACTCGTGAAAATTCCCCACAATGAGGCCTGAAGCCTCCGTCAGTTTTCCAGCTTGCAGTAATTGACCCAGCATACGGTCTATTCGGTACGGCTCTTCCTTAATCTCTTCGATAAGCAGAAGTTTATTCCGAGTATCTATTTCATAAGGTGTACCGAGACTAGATACGATGAGTGACAAGTTCCCGCCAACGACGGCTCCGCTTGCTGTCCCTTCCACAATTGAAGTCAGTGTAGAAATCTCTTCGGTATACTCCATCGCTAAGGGTGAGAATAATTGTTGATATCCCGCTAGGGTAAGAGGATGAAGCGAACGATCAATTAAGGATGACAGCATCGGGCCATGAAACGTAATGAGCCCTGTTTTCTTATATATCGCCTGATGTAAAAAAGTAATGTCACTAAACCCCCAGAAAATTTTCGGGTTATGCTTAATGCAATCATAATCAAGCAAATCCGCAATTCGAGCTGTTCCATATCCCCCACGCGCACAAATAATTGCCTTGATCTCCGGATTCTGAAACATTTCATTTACTTCTTTTGCTCTTTCTTCATCGGTCCCTGCTAAGTAACCATACTGACGAAATATGCTTTGTCCAATCTCCACTCTAAGACCCATTTGTGTAAAATATTCTGTACCTCTGAGCATTTCGACTGGATCTGCATAACTTGCTAGTGCAGTAATTCCTATAAGATCTCCCGGACTAAGTTTCGCTGGATAGATGATATCCATATTCCTCATCCTCTCGTAACCTTGACTTTCCTTATCTTCCAGTTCTTAATAGAAAAGACAGGAGGCTTCTACATGACACTTTGGCGCAATATCAAAGCAGAGATTACAAGCTGGCCTCGTAATATCCAGCTTTTTTTCCTTGCCAATATACTTTATCAGATGGGTGGTGGGATGTTTTCCGTTCTGTATAATCTGTACATTCAAGATCTCGGGTTTGATGTCTCGATGAACGGTAGAGTCATTAGTATTCAGTCTATTGCTACTGCACTCCTATTTATTCCCATCGGGCTGATGGGAGACAAGATGAGCCGTAAACCTATTCTTATTGCAGGGGCGTTGTTTAGTGGAATGACGTTTATGGGACGCTCTTTTGTGGAAGGTGAATCCAGTATCCTCTTTCTTGCTGCTTCTTCTGGTTTATTCGCTTCCTTCTTTCAAGTACTAGCTATACCTTTTCTAGCAGCCAATGTAACGAAAAACAACAGACTAAAACTATTTAGCATTCATGCCTCGCTTGTACTTGCAGCACAAGTGATGGGAAGTCTTGGCGGAGGCGTACTCGCGGATGTACTGAAATCAGCAGGAATGAGTAGTGTATCAAGCTTGCAGTATGTACTTCTCATTGGTGGAATGGCTACTGTTCTTGGAACGTTACCTTTATTTTTTGTAAGAGAATCAGCTATACTTAATAAGCAACCTGCACTACTTCCTAAACAGTTTGATCTTGACTCAGCATCAAAAAGAGAAATACATAATCAAAAATCCGCTGCTTCCGATTGGAAATTCATCCGTCTGTTTTTCTTTACCCAACTGTTAATCGGAACAGGTTCAGGTCTTGTCGTCCCTTACTTAAATCTTTACTTTACCGACAGATTCGATATCAGCCTTAGTCTGATGAGTATCCTGATATCACTTGGGCAAATCATGACCATCGTATCGATGATGATTGGTCCTTCGCTCGCAAACAAAGTCGGACCCGTTAAAGCAGTCGTTATATTCCAAATTCTCTCCCTTCCATTACTTTTATTAACCGGATACACCTATTCGCTTGTTATGGCGTCCGTAAGTTTCCTGTTTAGACAAGCTTTAATGAATGCAGCAAATCCTATTTTTTCTTCCCTATTAATTGATCATGTGTCTGAAAAAAGGAGAGGTATTGCCAATTCTCTCATGCAGACCGCTTTTATGACAGGATGGGCTACGATGGGTCCTGTTCAATCTTATCTCGTGACCACCTTCGGAAGCTATCAAGGATATGCTATTACTTTTACGATTACAGGACTTCTCTATGTGACAGCTTCTGCTTTCTTCTATCTCATGTTACGTGATAAACGTAAATCGATGCCGTATAGGGCTTCGTTAAATCAAGGAGCCGCTGAATAAAAAAAAGAAAATAGCTGTATACAAAAAAAGCAATGACATGGGCTTCTTTTTCTGAAACCTTGTCACTGCTTTTTCTTTTATAAATTTCCGATAGCTTATTCAGTATTCATATAACGATAGGCGTCTGCTAGCCGATCAGCAATGTGATTCACGACTTTTTTATCTCTCATATAACTCGTGTGACAGAAGGGATTCCAAGAAGTGAGTAAGTTTCCGACATTAATACTTACATCGGCTTTCACAGCCTCCTCATAAGCGGGATCAATCTCACGTAGAGGATAACCTAATATATCATCTTTGTCATAAAAGTTAACCCATTCTCCTTCAAGACCAGGATATAAATCCTTTCCTTCTAATGAAGGAATTCGAATCGGTTTACTAAAGTCACGATAACGCAAGCTCCAGAGAGGCAGTGTCGTTCCGAGTGAATAAAAATGAGTCAGCGTCTCTCCCCGCTCCAGCGGAGAAGAGGTATCAATAACTCCTGGAGAGTGTCTTGAGATAAACTGAAGATCATAGAAAAAATTACTAGCAATCACAGTACCTAAACTATGGGAAACAACGAAAAGGGGAGCAGTATTACCTATACGCTGGGATAAACAGTGGAGTGCATTACTTATTGATTGATGGACCGCATCATAATTATGTCCGTTCGTATCTACAGGTTGGTAAGCAACAGCATCAGCTAGATAGTACAATAAGTACCGTCTAAGTTTTTTGTAACGCAGTTTTTTATTCACAACCAAATCACGAAAGATCCGATCCTCATGATCACCGAATACATCTCCCCAGTACACCGGTTCAATATCAATGTAAGGTTTGGAAGAAGCTACATTCATCAAACCGGCAAAGGCATGATCTAGTTTTTTTATAAACTTGAATGCAAACTCCTTGTTCTGGAGGCCGAGACCATGAATAACGATAACCCCAATCTTTTGCATCTCGCTTCACTCCTTCCCATCTTTAAAATATAAAGATAAGACTAATGACTTGACAGCATAGCAGATGTACTGGGTCTATACGGTTCCCCTTGATTATATACATAATGGATAAATAAGGTAAATGTCTCAAGTCCTTATTTTTCAAACTAAGTTAGATGTTTAAAAGCACAATCGTCCCTGTTACCGTCAGCGTACTCAGAAGTGTCGAGAAAAAGACCGTCTGAGAAGAGAATTCGGGTTCATTGTCGAACTGAACAGCTAAGATCATGCTGCTAAGTGAAGTCGGAACACAAGAAGAAACAATGAGTGCTTTTGCTACCAGCCCATCGATTCCAAGAAGCAGCACTGTGAGTGCCGCTAATAGCGGTCCCCCAATAAGTCTCATAGCGACCGAGATGGCTACGCTCAGACTCCCCTTTTTCGCAAACGTCCATTTCATCGCTCCCAGCTGCACACCAAGTGTTAAAAGGGCCATCCCGATAAAAGCCGCATACAAATAATGAAGTGGGATTTGAAGGGTACTTGGGAGCTCAACACTGAGAATACGGAGCAAAAATGCAAGCGGAATTGCATATATAACAGGTTGGCCGACAATAGTTCGCCAGATTCTTTTTCTATTTACCTGATGTGCATTCACGCTGTAGATTCCATAGGTATTGGGTAAAAACGACTGTAACATCAGGATTATTACCTGAACCCCGAGTGTCAAAGGATTACCCGAAAAAGCAAGCTCATTAATTGGTAATCCATAGTTAGCACTATTGGCAAACAATACGCTGTTCCTCATCGCCGCCGGCATACCGCCTTCAAGTCTTAAGAGTTTAATAACAAGGGAACAAAGGATATATTGCATGAGCATAAACAGGACAAAAAAGCCCATCACTTGACCGAACAATGACAACGAAATATCGGTAGTGTACAGGAGATTAAAAACCACTGCAGGTGATAAAATATAAAAATTAATATTCGATAGTGTTTTGATATCGAGTCCTCTGGTTCGCTGGACGATGAATCCAATTGTCATGACTAAAAAAAGAGGGATTACGTTATTAAGCAGAATGGAAAAGAACAAATTCATAACTGAAAAAACCTCCAGATGGAAGACCTAAGAATGGAAAAATTCTGGCAAAGTAAGAGTAATAGAAAAATATGAAACGCACTCGTTTTTTTAAGCGTATAGATTGGGTAATGTATAAAAAGTGGTAACGAAAGGGTGTACACGACATGTTAAGAAAGCTTATTGATAAATTTCTCCGATCTTCTGGTCGCAGTAAAGGTAAAAGGTATTACAGCAGCTCAGCAAAGAAATATTCTAGACGCTACAGTAGCTCTCACCGCGCACCTAGATACCGCGGATCTTCTTCTGATCAAAAATACAAACATGGAAAACAAGGACATGGTTATTATAAGAGTAGAAAATACAGTTCAAGCTAAACATTATCTCGATCCCTCTATGTAAGAGGGATTTTTTTATGTTGAGATCATTGCTGTTAACGCTGCTTTTAGTTCATCAGAACGATCAAATGGCTCCTCAATCTCAAGAAGCCGCTCAATAATAAGTTTCAAATCTGCACGGAGACGAAGTTCCTCCTGCCAGCTCTGCTCATGAGGTGTATGAACATCCATGTCCGTTTCCTGCACCTCATACGTGGAATACAGCATAAATAACATAAAGTGACCGATATCATTCAGATCCGCTTGTTCGTTTGCTATCTTTCCTGTGATGCTTCTACGCTGAGCGGAAAGCCTAGCAATAAAAGAAGATTTGGGTAACAATGGAGCTGTTCCTATTTTACGAGCCAGACCAAAATCAATCAGCAGCAACCTTCCATCATGAAAAAGGACATTAGGAATACGCAGATCAAGATGGACGTAACCTTGATGATGAACGTATTCGACGAGATGAAGCAGCTGAAGTGTGATGAGAACCGTTTGTTTTTCATCAAACTTGATGCCCTGTCCAAAGATCAGATCTTCTAGCGTATCCCCTTCCATATAGGACATAACAAGATAACTTCTTCCCTTCTCTTGAAAAAGATCGATAAAACTAGGAATATCCGGATGCTGAAGCTCACTAATGATCTCTGCTTCCTGAAAAAGAAGCTTCACTGCGTAGTCACCTTTGCTAGGTCTTGCTTGTTTCACAGCTACCTCTTTACCTGTGGTACAATCTAAACACTTATATGTAATTCCGTAGCTTCCTTCACCAAGAACCTCTTGCACTTCGTAGCGCTGTCCTATAGAGGCTCCTTTCTCACGAGGATCGTCACGCCAAGCAGAAATGAAAGAATGAAGGGTTGAATAAAGACGCAACAATAACTTACCTCCTCAAGGTAAACCGGCCTCTTAAAGGCCATTTCCTATCCATCATTATAGCATGCTTGTAAATGTATCCTTGATCAATCATGTATAAACATACAAAATGATACCACCTTCGATTATAATTTGTAATAAATAGAACAGGAGTGGTTAATTGGAACTCGAATTCGTTTTGCTACTAGTCGTGTGTTCAATCCTATTATCATTTTTATTCCATCGCATTGATCTCACAAGAAAGACGAAGAAAGACATGAACAAAACGGTATTCGGACGAATTTTCATTATTTCCATTGTTATCATTGTTTCCGGTCTCATCGTAGGAGCATGGAATGGGCTTCTAATTTCTGCAATTGGAGTTCATCTCCTCATTATTTCAATTTCTGCGTTATTCATGAATCTAATTCTAAAAAAATATTCGAATAAGAAGTCATAAAAAGGTTCTCAAACCTAAAAATCCAGCACGCAAACCTTATGTAAGGAATGCATACTGGATTTTTTTAGAACGATAATGTGTTTTCTCTTCTTGCAAAATCAACAAATTGAAATTTATCCAAACGATGCCTGGATTCTGAATATTGAAACAACGTTGTATCTTCGAGATGGACATAGCCACGAACAACGACAACATGTGTATCTTCCCCAATATCCATGTATTCGTGGTCCATGCTTGTGGCACGTTCAACCGAAATTACTTTTTTAGCATAGCTGATTTTAAGATGCAGTTCTTTCTCCAAATACTCATATATGGACTGTCCTGTTATATCCTTGGACAGATGAGGAACAATCGAAGCCAGTAAGAAATCAATATCCAGTATAATTCGTTCTCCGTCTATTTCCCTGGCTCGAACGACCCTCCATACTTTTGTATCCGCAGATACCTGAAGTTGCTTCGAAATATACTCCCCTGCATGTGTACATTCCGTAACATACACAAGGGTATTACTCAGTTTCCCCATCCGTTCTGACATTTCTTTATAACTGACCAGCCCGCTCACTGGAAAATTATAACGATCTCTTTGGAGAACGAATGAGCCTTTTCCTTTTACTTTATGGATATAACCATTCTGAGCAAGTAAGTTTAAGCCTTTGCGCACCGTTTCCCGCGTGATTTCATAATGTTGTGCCAATTCATGTTCAGAAGGCAGCTTGCTGCCTGGTGCAAGAATTCCTGAGTCGATCTTTTCCGCGAAATCTTTATACAGAGTTACAAAAATATTATTCATCATCATATCACCAATCGTATTGTATCACGTTTTTTATGAAATGATTACAAATCAGTGACGCATTAGCTTACTTTAGTCAAAGGTTACCTTGAGGAGCGGGGCGGACGCTTCAACAATGCCGCTTGCTAATTCTTCAACTTTTGGAGACGGGTCCTGTCCATCCGGAATAATAATAGGTGTGATGACAGGGAAACCGGCCTCTTCTATCGCTTTCTTATCAAACTCAAGTAATAATTGTCCCTTACTTACACTCGTACCTGATTCGACATGTGTAGTAAATCCATTTCCTTTAAGTGAGACGGTATTAATTCCAACATGGATTAACACTTGGAACCCTTCGGTATCACTTAGAATCATCGCGTGTTTTGTTTTGGTCACATGTTCTACCGTTCCATCGAAAGGTGCATAAACTTTGCCTTCCGCAGGAAGGATGGCAATCCCCTCACCCATCTGTTTCTGTGCAAAAGCAGGATCCGGTACTTCAGATAGCGATACTACCTTACCGCTGAGTGGAGCTGCAATGGTCATTTCGCTTCTTTTTTGTGTATTGGAATGTACAATATTCTGTTCCGCATCCAAAGCATTATCAGCGCGACCATCCGAAACTTCTTCTGTTGCTGCCTCTTCATTATTCACAACCACACTAGATGGAGCGTTTTCAGACTTTAGCTGATCTCGGGACATACGCAGTTTTCCATAGAGCAGCGTACCTGTAAAAGAAACCACAATAACGATTAACATCCCAAGGAAGAAGATACCCCATTGGTTAGGGAAGATCGAAAGAAATCCAGGAATACCGCCTACTCCGATCGAAGAAGCCAGTACATTATTAATGGCAAGTAGGACTCCGGCAATACCAGAACCGATCATACCGAAAATAAATGGGTAACGATAACGAATGTTAACTCCAAAAATCGCAGGTTCCGTTACACCAAGAAAAGCAGATACTGATGAAGTTGCAGCAAGTCCTTTTGCTTTTTGATCTTTAAGAATAAACATCATGGCCAGGGCAGCTGCACCTTGAGCAATATTCGATAGAGCAAGCATCGGCCATAGGAATGTTCCACCTTGGCTTCCAATCAGCTGAATATCTACAGCCAAAAACGTATGATGGAACCCTGTAATAACAAGCAAGGCATACAAACCGCCATAGATTAATCCGCCAAGTGCAGAGAAAGAATCAAATATACTAATTAGACCATTTGTAATCAGATTTCCGATGGAAAATGTAACAGGACCAACGACTGTAAATGCCAAGAAACCGGTTACTAGAAGAGCTACAGGCGCTACAAGGAGCAGCTTAATCGAATCATGTACTCTTTTATTGAGGAATCCTTCGATTTTAGCCAAGATGTAGGCAGAGACAAGAACAGGAAGAACTTGACCCTGATATCCAATCTTCTCTACTTCAAATCCAAATAGGTTCCATACGGGAACTGTTCCTTCCAGTGTTGCATTTGCATAGTTGTAGGCACTTAATAGTTCAGGATTAACCAAGATCAAACCCAGTACAATACCTAGAAGCGGACTTCCGCCAAATTGTTTAACTGCTGACCAACCAATCAGTACGGGCAGGAATGAGAAAGCCGTACTTGCAATTAGATTAATGATCGAAGCTACATCTGCCCACTGCGGATATACTTCAATGAGGGACTGTCCTTCATAAAAAATTCCAGGACCCGCCAGAATATTATTTAGCCCGAGAAGCAGACCTGCCATAACGATCGCTGGAAGAATCGGGATAAAAATATCTGCGAGCATTTTTATCGCACGTTGAAGCGGATTCTGTTTCTTACTAGCTAGCGTCTTTACATCATCTTTCGATGCTCTAGAGCCGCCCGTTAGTTTCATCATGTCATCATAGACCTGATCAACGAGACCCGGACCGATGATTACTTGGAATTGACCTTGCGAAGAGAAGTGCCCTTTTACTAGGGCATTCTCTTCCAAAGCTTGCGCATCTACTTTACTCTCATCTGCGAGTGCAAAGCGAAGTCTAGTCACACAATGGGTAGCGGCTTCAATATTTTCTTTTCCACCCACAGCTTGAACGATTCGTTCCACCTGTTTTTGATCTATTTTAGACATAGCGTTTGTTCTCCCTTAATTAATAGTAGAATCTCCAGTATTTGAAATTAACCACATATGGGATGCGTAAGGTGATAGTTCAACAGTTGATGCTAGCACTTTATTGCCTGCCGTATTTGACAGAAGAAGTACTGCATCCTGCTGTGAAAGATGTTTCTCTACAAACGTTTCTGGCAATTCGAAATGAACTGTCTTATCACTAAAATTCGAAATTACAACCAGTGTCTCTTCTTCATTCATTCTTGCGTAAGCAAAAACTTCAGGATGAGCATGATCAAGACGAGTAAACGTGCCGTCTGTAATTACCTTAACTTCTTTACGAAGCTGAATCAGCTTACGGTAATGATGATAGATGGAATCCGGTTCTTCTACTTGTTGCTTCGCATTGATTTCTTTATAACGTTCATCAATCTTAATCCAAGGTGTTCCGCTCGTGAATCCTGCCTGATCGCTATCATCCCAAAGCATTGGAATTCGTGAATTATCACGAGATCTTACTTTTACAATATGGGAAGCTTCCTCCGGAGTTTTACCGCGATCAATCAGAATTTGATACATATTGAGCGACTCTATATCCCGGAATTCGGAAATATCATTCCATACCGGATCTGGCATTCCGATCTCTTCTCCCTGATAAATGTACGGCGTCCCCTGCATGCCATGGAGCGTTGTAGCTAACATTTTAGCGCTTTCGTTTCGGAATTCACCATCATTCGTAAATCGGGTAAGGGCTCTCGGCTGATCATGGTTATTCCAGAATAAAGCATTCCAACCGCCGCCTTGCTGCATACCCATCTGCCAGTGTGACAGTACACTTTTTAATTCTTCAAAATCATACGGCTTCAGTTCCCATTTCTGACCATTCGGATAATCCACTTTCAAATGATGAAAATTAAACGTCATCGAGAACTCATTCTCTCTGGGATTCGAATATCGAATGCACTGTTCAAGTGTTGTCGAAGACATCTCTCCAACCGTTACAATATTATAAGGTCTAAATACCTTCTCATTCAGTTCTTTAATGTATTCATGTACTCGTGGACCATCTGTGTAAAATTTGCGTCCATCTCCCGGAGCCACAGAACCATCGTCGTCAGGGAAGCTTTGGTCTTTGGATATCAGATTAATAACATCCATTCTAAAACCGCTTACCTCTTTCTCAGCCCAGAAGGTCAAAATATCAATGACTTCTTGCCTTACTTTTTCATTCTCCCAGTTCAAATCAGCTTGCGTCTTGTCAAATAGAGTCAGGTAATACTGCTTCGTACCTTCATCATATTGCCATGCAGGACCGCCAAACTTAGACTGCCAGTTGTTAGGTGGGCCGCCATCTGGGGCTGGGTCTTTCCATATATAGTAATCTCGGTATGGATTATCACGTGAGGAACGTGCTTCCTTAAACCACTGATGTTCGGTTGAGGAATGATTAACAACGATATCAATCATGAGATGCATGTCTCGTTTTTTCATTTCGTGAATTAACTCGTCCATATCTCCCATCGTGCCAAAAGCAGGGTCAATACTATAATAATCTGCAACATCGTAACCGTTATCATTTTGCGGCGACACATATACCGGTTGCAGCCAAACCATATCAATTCCAAGGCCTTTAATATAATCTAACTTCTTAATTAATCCCTGAATATCCCCTGTTCCCTTACCGGTCGTATCACAAAAGCTCTTCGGATATACCTGGTAGATGGAAGAGGTTTTCCACCACTCAGAAGAAGTGTTCTTATCTAGTACATTCACTTGAATAACTCCTCCTTAATTTTATTATTCCAAACTTGTATATACAGGTTGTTATGATTTCATGATAAACATGTATATACATGTTGTCAATACACTTTTAAACGATATAGTAAGAATATAAACAATAAAAGCCCAAGTATAAGCATCCTGATGGAAAAGAATCAACACTTGCGATTCTCTTTCTGATCACCGGATAATTTATACTTGAGCTATTTTCATCCTCTTTTATTAAGGATCTTAGTCTATGATTAAAATTCACCAAATTCAACAATGAACGTAAGATTTTGCATTATTTTATAAAGCGTATTCGCACTGAACAATCCTAGTAGCAGCTTACTTATGTTGGAACTCTTGAATAAACTAAGTACCCAGTGACACCACGAAACTTCTTCTTTATTTAAAAAATGACTTCTACACAGAAGGATATACTTACCAAAATGCTTTGATGTCGTCGATATCTGCTCTTCATTTGCTTTCTCTATTTCAGTCACTTGCAAAGATACTTGTTGGTTTAATTTCACCAATCGATCTTCTATCAATTTTTTAGCGCTTTCCTCATCCTTAAGCCAAATCGAATATACTTTAATTAGAAAATCATCTCGAATAATTTGGTTGCCCGCAGGTTCATTGATCCAAGATTCTAAGGTTCCTCTTCCTTTTTCCGTTATTGAATATATTTTTTTGTTAGGCTTCCCGATTTGTTCGATATGTTCATAGGACAATAAGCCCTTCTGTTCCATTTTGGTGAGAAGGGGATAAATCTGGCTGTGTTTCGCTGGCCATAACATATCCAGACAAGAAGCCAATTCATATCCTGAGCTAGGCCTTTTACTTAATACGCTCAAAATCGCATAACCAAGAGTATTCATATGCCTCATTCCTTATATTAATTAAAGTTGTCCAAGATTCCAGTTTATCTCAAACTACATCTTATTGTTACCTGTTTTTCATTAAAAAACCCTGCAACCATTTATGATTGCAGGGTTTTGTGAGCATTAATATTTTCTTAAAAATGAAGGTGAACTGTTAAAAAGCTCTTGGCTAATTACACGATGACACTCGGTTTGAATTCTTTCTATGGTCTGCGTTGAATTAGCTAAGATACGAATCAAGATCCCTGTGACTGGCAGTAACGATAATCCAATATTATATTCTTTTGTATCTTCGTGTATTGCATGGTATAGCCGGTCAAGAAGTTCATTATCTGCTTGGTCTCCGATCAACATCATGGAACCTAGATGCGTAAATCCTTCCATATATCCAAGAGAAGCAATATTTTGTGAAGAAGGATTTAATTTAATATGATCATATAAGGCTAACTCGTCATCAATATAGACCTCTGTCATTAATTGAAGCAGATCATAACTAAACTGAGTTCCTTCTGGAGACCACCCCGAAGTAATGATATCCGAATAAAGAAAAGTAGAACCCTTCTCCATTCGCACTACTGTTTTTTGAACATACTTAGCATCCTGATAACCAATAAGCGGATCTGTAATATATTCAAGATAGCTGCCCTTTTTGAGAATAAATTCAGTCTCCTGATAGGCAGGTTTATTCGGAGTCTTATATATTTTAGTAGCCGACTGTGTAGTTAATGTCATCCGGGCTTGTTCTGCCAGCGATACTTTCATCTGATAGCGGTCACCGTCTAGATATCCGCCGCCTGGATTCAGAATGTAATAACATGGCTGTCCCGATTGATCATGGTAAATCGGACGCATTACTTTGAAAGCACCTTGGAAATACACATTTTTTGCGACAGTTTTTCCGTGTCTTTCTTCCGCATCTAATCGCAGAATCCCTGTCCAGTCTTCCATTCTATTCTAATCCCTTTAAGAATGCATTGTTTTTAATCCAGTCAATGACTTCGTTAAGACCTTTATTATCCTTCAGGTTTGTAAACACGAATGGTTTGTTTCCGCGGAAAACCTTAGTATCGGATTCCATAACTTCAAGGCTTGCGCCAACATAAGGTGCCAAATCCGTTTTGTTAATAATGAACAAATCAGATTTAATCATTCCTTGTCCACCTTTACGCGGAATTTTCTCACCTTGTGCTACGTCGATGATGTAGATGGAGAAGTCAACCAATTCAGGGCTGAATGTCGCAGCTAGGTTATCTCCACCGCTTTCTACGAAAATCAGCTCAACATCAGGATGTTTTTCTTTCAGTTCATCAATGGCAGCGAAGTTCATAGAAGCATCTTCACGGATTGCCGTATGCGGACATCCACCTGTTTCAACACCGATAATACGATCTGCGGGTAGAACACCATTTTGCATCAAGAATTTAGCATCTTCCTTGGTATAGATGTCGTTTGTTACGACTGCCATACTAATTTCGCCTTCCAGATGACGAGTCAATTTCTCAACAAGCATCGTTTTACCTGCTCCAACAGGTCCGCCAACTCCAATTTTAATCGGTTCCATTATTCAAACACTTCTTTCTTTGATTAGATTTATGACATAAAAATACGAATATTTACACGTTCATGCTTCATTTGTGATAATTCAAGTCCCGGTGAAATGATTCCGAAATCAAGTTCATCCATCATCAAAATTTTATCCGTTGCCTCTATCAAATCACCTTGAAAT
Source organism: Paenibacillus sp. Marseille-Q7038 (assembly GCF_965111595.1). Lineage (NCBI taxonomy): Bacteria > Bacillati > Bacillota > Bacilli > Caryophanales > Paenibacillaceae > Paenibacillus > Paenibacillus sp. Marseille-Q7038. The sequence continues at coordinate 2,139,851 of NZ_CBCOOM010000001.1, forward strand.
TGCTGTATGACTTTTTGACCAGCGGTCTGGCCTAAAGGAATTGCACGCACAGCATTTTGAACAAGACTTGATAGAATCGAATACAAATAATACAAAATGGTTGTTGATTTGGAAACACCGAGGTGATGCCCGATCATCGTAAAGACGATGGCTGGATGTCCGAAGCATTTCTTCGCTTTGATCTGCTCCCGATACTCATGAAGGACCGGCACTTCATACAGTGATCCAACAAGATTTAACATCCGGTCGCCCATTTTTTTCGTGCCTTCTCTAGTCTCACGCGGCAAGTTTTGTACAGACAACATTCGATCCATTTTCCATACAGCTTCCAAGTTCTCTTCTTCTAAAGCATCGTACACCATACGAGAAGCAAGTCCATCCGTATGGACAAGCTGCTCATATAAATACACATTCAACCATTCAGAGAAAGTTTCTTGGTTATGCACAAGATCTTCCTGAATATAACTTTCCAGACCATAGGAATGACTGAACGCTCCTGTTGGAAAATTAGAATCACACAGTTGAAATAAGGAGAGCGTATTCTTATCCATGACTGTGGCCGATATGACGGAATGCTTGTTTTACTTTTCTTTCTTCTCGCTCATAAGGGATTTCCAGTTGATTCAATAATTCCTCAACAAGATAATCATACTGAACAAGCATTTCATCACCTTCAAATTGGGCTGGAAGATGGCGATTTCCTAATTGATGGGCAATCGTCCCCATTTCATTTAGGCTGCGCGGACGAATAACGATGAGATCATCGGAAGTAACATCAATCATAATGATGTTCTTATCATCCATATATAAAATATCACCGGCGATCAGGTCACGCTGTTCTTTCAAGCGAATGCCAACTTCTTTACCGTGATCTGTTTTGACACGTTGGATTCGTTTTACGAGATCAGAACTATCAAGATACACTTTTTCAATATGGTGTTTCTCTATTTCTTCTTTGGATAGGTTTTCTATATTTGTTACAACTTTTTCAATAATCATTTTTCTCTCACCTCAAAATAAGAAATAGCGCTGGCCCATCGACACACGGTCTACAGGTTCACATGTAATTAATTCTCCATTAACTCTTACCTCGTACGTTTGCGGATCAACCGTAATCTCCGGCGTTTCCGAATTCAGCTTCATATCTTTCTTCGTTAAATTCCGAATACCATGAACAGGCAGAATGATTTTTTCCAATCCTAATTTTTCATGAACCTTCAGATCGAAAGCAGATTGCGAAATAAAGGTGGCAGATGTACTGGAAAGTGCTTTGCCATACTGTGCATACATTGGACGATAAATGACCGGCTGCGGAGTAGGAATCGAAGCATTTGCGTCACCCATCAAGCCTTGAACAACCATACCATTTTTGATAATCATCTCCGGTTTTACACCAAAGAAGGCTGGAGACCAAACCACTAGATCCGCCATTTTCCCTACTTCAATGGAACCAACATATTCTGAGATACCATGGGTAATTGCTGGGTTAATGGTATATTTAGCAACATATCGTTTTGCACGGTTATTGTCCGACATTGCGCTGTCGCCTTGCAAAGAACCCCGTTGTTTTTTCATTTTATCAGCCGTTTGCCATGTCCGAAGAATAACTTCGCCAATTCGGCCCATTGCTTGTGCATCCGAGCTAACCATACTGAACACACCCATGTCTTGCAGGATATCTTCAGCTGCAATCGTTTCACGGCGAATTCGGGAATCTGCAAAAGCAAGATCCTCAGGGATCGATGGATTCAAATGGTGACATACCATAAGCATATCTAGATGTTCATCAATTGTATTGATGGTATAAGGTAATGTTGGATTCGTAGATGATGGAAGTACATTCATGTAGCTGGCCGACTTGATCAAATCGGGAGCATGACCTCCGCCTGCACCTTCCGTGTGATACATGTGAATTACGCGGTCTTTAATGGCAGCCATTGTGTTCTCCATGAATCCACCTTCATTTAAGGTATCCGCATGAACAGCAACTTGGACATCATATTTATCTGCAACCGTCAGTGCGTTATCCAGAGCCGATGCAGTAGCACCCCAGTCTTCATGAACTTTCAGACCAATCGCTCCCGCACGTACTTGTTCTGCTAGAGGCTCTTCCGATGCAGCTTGTCCTTTACCCGTGAAGCCAACATTGATCGGCATACCTTCAGCAGCTTCGAGCATGCGATGGATGTTCCATTCTCCTGGAGTAACCGTCGTTGCTTTGGAACCTGCAGCTGGTCCCGTTCCTCCGCCAATTAGCGTGGTCAGACCAGATGATAATGCCGTTTCGATCTGAGCCGGGTTAATAAAATGAACGTGCGTATCAATTCCACCCGCTGTAACAATCATTCCTTCACCGGCAATAATCTCGGTAGAAGCTCCGATCACGATGTCTACATTATCCATAACTAGTGGATTACCGGCATTCCCGATCCCAGAAATTTTCCCGTCTCTAATCCCGATATCAGCTTTATAAATACCGGTGTAATCCAAGATAATCGCATTTGTAATGACAACGTCAGGGACTCCTTCTCCACGGGTAACAAGTGGGTGCTGACCCATTCCATCACGAATTACTTTACCGCCGCCGAATACGACTTCGTCACCGTACGTTGTATAATCTTTTTCAATCTGAATAATTAATTCCGTATCCGCCAGACGGATTGAATCCCCAGTTGTTGGTCCGTACATTTGAGAATACTGAGTTCTTGGCATACGAAAACTCATGATTTACACCCACTTTCCAATGATCCATCTGTTTTATTATTAAATCCGTACACTCGGCGTTCTCCGCCATAGGGAACCACTTCTACTATTTTTTCGTCCCCTGGTTCAAAACGAACTGCTGCGCCTGCCGGAATATTCAGGTGCATACCAAAACCTTCTTCCCGATTGAACTCAAGTGCTCCATTCACTTCAAAAAAATGAAAATGAGATCCCACTTGAACAGGACGGTCTCCTGTATTTTTCACTTTGATTTTAGAAGGTGTTTTTCCTACATTACAAATAATCTCTTCATCATTCAGAAAAATTTGGCCCGGTATCATCTCTGTATTCCTCCTATCAATTCGTATTTAGCGAATTGGACTGTGTATTGTTACCAATTTTGTACCGTCTGGAAAAGTAGCTTCTACTTGAATATCGTGAATCATCTCTGGAATACCTTCCATTACATCTTCGCGCGACAAAATAGTTGCTCCAAATTCCATCAATTCAGCAACTGTTTTACCATCACGTGCACCTTCGAGTACTTCATAAGTAATGTAAGCAACAGCTTCCGGATGGTTTAATTTGAGTCCTCGTTCTTTTCTTCGTTTGGCAAGATCCGCAGCAACAACAATTAATAGTTTGTCAATCTCACGCGGCAATAAATGCATAGTTTCGCCTCCACAATATCCAACATTATTTTTATATAAAACTGTCGAAAACCCTTTAGGTTAGGACCTTATTAAAGGGGATATAAGTCTCTTATCGAGATTAAGGTTTACTAACCTAGTCCTCTTATTATATCATAATTTATATATACCACAAATTGCATATACTCATTATAAACGAAAATCGACACTTTATGGCAAATTTTTTTCTGTCCTTTTCCAGCTACTAACATAACAAGATTAAAAAGGAGACTACAATGCATTTAGATATCCAAAAGTCAGTTTACAAGGAAACGATTTCTCCCCTAATCTCTGCTACTTTTAAAGGGATTTCCCAAGTTATATTTATTGAAAATGCATTTACAGGACTCCTTATTACCATTGCAATTATGTTTTCTTCCGTCTCACTCGGTATCATTGCCTTACTATCTTCTCTCATTGCTGTCTTGATTGGGAGACTCGGAGGAGCAAAGCGTGCGCTTGTGAACCAAGGGCTGCTCGGATATAACTCCGTGTTAGCCGGTATAGCGATTTCACTCAATCTACAAGGCGGCATTCGTTTTGCTATTGCACTGGCTGGAGCTGTCGTTGCGGCTCTATTTACGGTAGCAATGATGCAATGGATGGAGCATCTGAGTATACCTGTACTCACGTTTCCTTACATTATTATGACTTGGTTTCTACTGCTTGCGTCCTATCGTCTCGGTTTGTTTAAGTTAAATCCTAACCTTACTCCTCAGGATCTATCTCATCTGAATCTCCATTTCGAGGGTACAGTGAACTCGATACAGGGAATGGTCTCCGGGGTTGGACAAGTCTATTTCCAAGACAGCTTCTGGGCAGGTATTTTGATTTTAATCGGGATCTTTTGGGCTGGCTGGAAGCTTGGACTATATGCTGTCCTTGGTTCCGCTGTTGCTCTGTTAACAGCTTACTGGCTAGGAGCTGAAGTCTCTATGCTCAATTCAGGACTTTATGGATTTAACGCTGTATTAACGATGCTGGCAGTTGGGGTTGTGTTCGATGCAAAAAGCCGTTTCGCACCTATAACCGGTATCATCGCAGCTATGGTATCTGTTCCTGTTACAGCAAGCGTAACTACTTGGATGATGCCGTATGGCCTTCCAACTCTGACGATGCCTTTTGTTCTATCTACTTGGCTATTTCTCGCCGCAAGAAAGGCGCTACCTAATATATAATAATCGGGTATTCGGAGCTTAGTAGAATATCAATCATATCCCTTAAGAGATCAGCAGAAGAGAGATTAAGAGAAATCTAATCTATCTTCTACTGCCCCAAGGGATTTTTTATGTTAAGAGTTTACTTTCAATATTAAAAAACAATTTGATCTAACCTCCTGCCCCCTGATATTTATTAACGCTTAGCATCCATAAACGATAACCTAAGACATAGCAAACCGGACCCATCAGAGGTACCATCCACATTGCCCAAGATGACAAAAGTGCTGTTCCTTTAGAAAGTAAAAATGCAGCAGGATAAAAATTGATAAATGCGAATGGAACCAAAAAAGTCAAAAGCACTTGTATGAACGTACCGAATACAGGGAGCGGATAAGAGATGAATTCTTTAAATTTAAAGAATAGAGTGAATAAGAAGCTCGTCCTAACCCATATAAAAGACATCGCTCCGATCACCGACATAAACCCTGCCTGAATCATAGCTCCGCCGATAATGCACAGGAATAGATACATGAACTCATACCAGGACAGATATAAATCCAGTTCATACAGTGCCCAGATCAGTACAGACCCTGAAATTGCTACATGAGCAAGATAACCTAAGTTAAATCCTCTACAAACTATATATAAATAAGGGTTTACTGGTTTAATAAGTATCGAGTCAAACGTTCCATTCTTCACTTGATTCTCGAGGTCCCGCATTTGAACAAAAGAAAAGGAAGCTCCTAATGCATAAGTGAACAAACCAAGACTATATAAGAGTGCTATTTCTGGCCAAGTCCATCCAGCTAAAGTATCGAATTTCCTAATAAACAGCCAAATGATAAGATAATCGCCAGTGTAATTAATAATTTGAGCAATCAAAGCCAGTAAAAAATCACCACGGTATTCCAATCTTTCTTTTGTGAGCAAAAAGACTAATTTGCCGAATAACCTCATTGTCATTTATATCAGCCTCTCTACCTTATCCACCCTGAACAACTAATCGTTTGATCGCTTTATTCCATAACCAACATACAAGAAGAGTTAACCCTGCAATCCATGCAAGTCCGGTAATAAGCAAACTACCTATCTCGTGAACTGTGATTGTTCCCAAATAGATTGCTGCGGGGAAATACCCCAGATACAGGAATGGCAATATTTTTGTAATGGTTTGCCATGATTCAGGAAAAAACCATAATGGTAGAAAGGAACCTGAAAAGATAGTGATTAGTCCTCCCATCATCCAATTCAATGCAAAATGATTCATTAACCAAAAAGCTAGTAAGGATATGAGGTACCCTAATAAAAACGAAATAGCAAGTGCCAAACCTAAAGCAAACAAAAACCCTAGAAAATGGATTGCAGAAGCCGGAGGAAGAAAACCAAAGAAAAACCAAGCAATAAATAAAGAGGGGATCGAAGTAAATATCAGTTGATAAAATGAATTCCCTAGTCCCTCGGATAATAGATAAAAAGGATAGGAAATTGGCTTTATGAGTTCTGTGGCAATGAAACCTGATTTGAGGCTATTATCAACTTTTTCACTAATTCCATTTAGCAATAAGGCACCAAGAAGCGTATTAATTATGCTATATGTAATCATTTGCTCTACACCTATACCGTTAATTTCCCCAGTTCCTAATACAGCCTTCCAAATCTCCGTCAAAATAAGAATCGCTACAAAATTCCCAAACAATCGTAACCATACTTCAGAACGATATGATAATTGGTTTGAGAATATCTTCGCCCCAAACATGATATATGTTTTCAATCATTCTCCTCCCTTCTCTTCTAGTTCGCTTGCTCTTCTTCTAGCTTTTTATAAAGTTTCCGAATCACGGAATCTATATCTACACTTTCAATAGAAACATCTTCAACAGAATATTTCGAAGCTATCTGACTGACACAATCAAATACGGTCCTATCTTTTTGCTCAAATAAATATGCTTTTCTTAAACCTTCCTCTTCCATTAACTTTAGTTCAGGTAATTCAATTGATTCTGGCTCTTCCCTAAAATAGATAATCACCTTTCTTTGATCCCCTAACTTCTTTCGAAGGTTTTCAACTGACCCGTCATACACCATGTTCCCTTTGCTTACCACAATCATTCTATGGCAAATTTCCTCAATATCTTTCATATCATGTGTAGTCAAAATAATAGAGACTTTCTTCTCCCGATTGATTGTTCTAAGAAATTGCCTAATCTGTTCTTTAGCAACTACATCAAGCCCAATCGTCGGTTCATCTAAAAATAAAATTTTGGGTTCATGTAACAAAGCCATGGCAATTTCAACTCTCATTCTCTGACCTAGACTTAATTGTCTAACTGGTTTTTCAATGAAAGAAGATAAAGATAAGAGCTCTGTGTAATATTTTACATTTGCTTTATATGTAGATTCGGAAAGCCTATAAATATGCTTATGAAGATCAAACGAATCTTGGACAGGTAAATCCCACCATAATTGACTTCTTTGCCCGAAAACAACACCAATATGTTGAGAGTTTTGTCTCCTCGCTTCATGAGGGGTAGAGCCTAGAACTTTTAATTGTCCTGAAGTAGGAACCAATATTCCCGTCATCATCTTGATCATCGTCGATTTTCCCGCACCGTTTGGACCTAAGTAACCGACAGCCTCACCTTCATCAATAGAGAATGAGATATTACGAACAGCAACTTCTTCCACATACTTCCGAGTCACCAAACTCCTTAAAGAACCTAGTAATCCCGGGAATCTTTTGTATTGTCGATACACCTTTGTGAGCCCGCTTACATGAATAACACTCATATGTAATACCTCTTCCATGTTATTTATAATTGAATTAATCAATCAAAATAAAGTGAACCGGTTACTTCTCAGATTCCGGTTCACTTTATTTACATATTTACTCCCTATCTTCTGCTTCTTAAATCTGTTCAGGTTTCTTACCTTCTACGGCAAGCAAATACATCTTCATTCCTGTCGCTTTTTGCGCAGCCCATGTACGATAGGAAACTTCTGCTTCAATTCGTTCCTCTTCCGTAAGATAACCATCAGATACCAATTGTTTGCCCCGGCTTTCTGCTACTTCGGCCCAGATCGCGATTCTGCTCTCAAAATCGAGATCTCCTCTTGACGTTTTTTCATGCTGTTCATACTTAATTACATTCTTAAGTCCTGCCTCTTCAAAACAAGAAACCAGCTGATCCGCTATTTCATTTGACATACCGCTGTCCTGTCTCCACTTCAGAAACGCCGAATAAAAGTGCAAAAATGCTTCCGGCGGTGCAGGAGACCATTCTATTTTTTCATGATTGTAATCAAGAACAAGCAACGTACCGCCTGGTTTTACAGCACCGACCATTTGCTCAAGCGCTTTCTGTGGTTCCGACAGCCACTGCAGGACACGTGCGGCAGTAATGACATCATATGTATTTTCATAAGGCAAATTGTATATATCAGCTACTTCAAATTCAAGATTTGTCAGATGAACTGAATTTTCTATCGCTTCTTGTATCAACCGATCACTTACATCGATTCCGGTGACTTTTCCATCTGATCCTACCCTTTCAGAAATTCCGCGGGTAATAGCTCCGCTGGCACAGCCAACATCAAGAACTGACATGCCCGTCTGCAGGAGTGCTGCAAGTCTTCGGTTCGATGCTTCGAGCGATCGCTGATTGACAATAACGGAAGTCCCTGCCGGCATCGATGCCCGATTACGTGATATATGGTTCATATTCATTCCTTCTTTCCATAAGTTATCCTTTATTGTAATGGAAATTAATTGCTTTTCATATAAAAATATAGAAAAAAACCTTGAGATCCTTCTGTATGCACAGAATATGAACTCAAGGTTGGTTTCTATTTTCACTTACGATTGTATCTTACTGAACTGATCTAACATGGCTTCGAGCGCTTCCAGTTCATCTTTTCCTTTTGCGGACAGGCGAAGATGGGTTCCAGGTATAATCGGTTGAAAGATCATCCCGAGCAAGCTTTTCACATCTATGATATGTTCGTGCTCATCTTTATCTACATATGAGAGGACAATCTGAGATATAAAACGGGAAGCCAAGTTCGAGATTTGAATTAATTCAAACCGATCAATATTCGAATGAACTGTGAATTCATGAACTCTCACATTCGCCACTTCCTTTTCGAATCTACTTTATGTTATTGCTCACATGTTTTCATAAAACTATTCTAATTCAAATTCACAGATTGGTAAATATACCCTTTTATCCAATTCATGTAAGGGTCGCCCGCATTAACCTTGTAAACTGGAAGTGAATACATTATGGATATGAATATTGTCAACGGGCTTACCTAACGCAGCTGTCATTAATACAAAAGCAACATCTTGTTTTGGATACATCCAAACCATACATCCACCCATCCCATTATGACCATAAATTTCACGCTCTATAAATCCTTTATGACGGATTGGAGTCTTCCATACGAAACCATAATCGGAATCGACCTCTTCGATATGTAACGTTTGAGGTGTGATCATTTGTTTAAAGGTCGCAGGCTTAATTAAGAAGTTACCTTCTTTGGTCTCGCTTTGTCTTAACATGGATTTAGCGAAAAGAAGCAGGTCATCTGCTGTGCTGAATAGGCCACCGAACGGAATCTTGGCTGCAACGAGTGAATCCATTTGACTCGCCATCGCTTCCGCTCCAGCTACGGGTGCCATTCTGGATGGATCCTGATGAACCCCGCCAAATCCGGTATCATTCATTCCAAGCGGTTCAAAAATATGTTTGTTCAGATATTCTTCATAGGTCATGCCGCTTATCCGTTCTATAATCTCAGCCAGTACGGTAAATGCCGCATTATTATAGCTGACTTCCTGCCCAAGAGCAGACTCTAAGCGGCTCTCCGCAAGTGCAGTATATAGATGAGGATGAAGTAAGCCATCAGGAGCATGTTTGCCCTGAGCGCATTCCATCAAATAACGTTGATCTAAACCACATGTATGAGTAAGGAGATGCCATAAGGCAAGCTTATCTTTCCCATGTTCCGCAAAATCCGGTAGAATCTTGCTTATTAATTGACCTGGATGAAGCAAACCTTTTTCCCAAAGTTGCATAATGGCAAGCCCAATCATCGGCTTTGTTATGGAGAAGACAGGAAATATAGTCTTGCTGTTTATTTCTCTTCCATCTTCATAAGTGCCATAGGAGCGAAGATCTAGAATCTCATCGCGATTCGTAATGCCAAATACAGCGGAAGGCCATTTCTTATTTATTACATTTTGCTCTATAAAATGATATATAGGATCGAATCCAGAAGATTGATTATTCATAAGTGAAACCCTCCAAGTCATATGTCTATTCTTTACTATGGTAACATGGATATTGTTAGGTTACAAAACAAAACCGCTTCGCTCCTTGTTAGGAATGAAACGGCTTTTCCTCTTATTTTACAGTTTGCATAACACGTTCTAGCAGTACACTTACTTCGGCACGGCTGGCTCTTTCCCCAGGTTTAAATGTGGTTGCTGTCTTGCCTTGAATCAGCTTGTTCCCATATAGATAAACGATGTCTTCTTTTGCCCAATGGGATGGAATATCAGTGAATGGATTCTTATTGTCACTCGTCATCCCTTTACCGCTGTTCTTTAATTGCCTGGCTAGAATAGCAGCAAGCTCCGCTCTTGTAATTGGTGCATTTGGATTAAAATTTATCTCACCTTGTTTGTCTTCTCTCCCTTGAATCAGTCCATATGCTCCTGCCGTTTCCACATAATCATAGTACCAGTCTGAGGTTTTGACATCTGAAAAAGTAGGCACTGTCTGCTGTTTCATATCAAGCCCGAGTGCCACTACAGCTGATTTAGCAAATTCAGCTCTTGTCATATCACGAAGCGGTTCGAAATTCCCTTCCTTTGTACCTTGCAGAACCTCGCTTGCCGCAAGCGTTATAATTGAATCCTGTGCCCATTTTAGTTTCGTTATTGCCCCTTGATCTTTAAAACCTGCGAGTGTTTGGGAAGAGTTAGGCTGATTTATTTTATTGACAGGCAAGTCTCCTACGGTTTGGGTCTTTTCATTCACTTTATCCGGTACTGTACCGCTCTGACGAATCGTAATCGTAGGTTCATTCGTTTGATGCTTCATGTTTAGCCCTGGGTTGTTCGGCTGAATAATAATAGACTTGGCTTGTTTTAATGTGACTGTTCCTTCTTTTAAGGCACGAAATGAAATCGTTCCTACTTTTCCATATCCAGCAAAAAGTTTAGCGTTCTGTGAAGTGATCGCTTCTGAAATCTGAACACTTCCTGCCGAATCAATTTTATTAACAAGACTCATTGGATTACTTGTTTTCTTGAAGACCTGCGGAGAAAGTTTCTTACTACCTGTGTCTGGTGCTAGCAGAGCTGTATCATAATTCATGTGAATCTCGTACCCTTGAACTTGGCTGTAGTCACCTGTAAATCCTTGCAGCCATATAGCAACCTCAATCGTATCCCCCACCTTAGCCTGATATGCCGAAGGTACCAAACGAACGATCGGCAGATCGACATCGGAAGCCTTATTCGTACTCTTTACCTCTGAAGCTGCTGATAGTGAACCTACTGGAATAACACAGAACATGATCCCCATTGCAGCTGTGAAAGCGATCCATTTGTTCTTTGTCTTCATTATCTTCATTCTCCCGCATCTCCTGTCGTCTTAGGTATGTATGGAGAGAGGACGTCAATGTCCCATCCTCTCTTCAGCTAAACTTACTCTAACAACTCTACTTCATTATTCGATTTCATAATTGTTAATAATGAAGGATATATCGAGTAGATCAACATTATTATCACGATTTAAATCAGCGGATGAAGTTTTTGCATTCGGCCAGCTCGCTCCTTTTTCAGCACCAAATACTTTCGCTGCGAGCTGCAGATCAACGAGATTTACATGACCATCCTGATTTAGATCCCCTGCGGTAAGTGGTCCAAAGTTCACGGATTCATTACCATCTACGGTGACTGAACCCGATTCAGAGATATGACCTGGTACAACCACACGCACGGTATAGGTTCCTTTAGGGACTTCGATAGTATACGTTCCATCTGCACTTACCACACCTGAACCCGCTACTTGTCCGCTCGCATTCAGTGCTTCCACAACGACTTTGTGAACCCCGTCAGCGCCTTGGTACCAAGTATCATTGTAATTCACATCTTGGAAGGCCTCTGCATCAATGCTGCCTGTGATCTTGAATTGATCCGGATCAGGGGTTGGAGCCAGCGATACTTTAACAGTACCACTCGAAACTTTCCCAAGAGTGATATCTTCTGACTCGCTATTTAAGACACGAACATTGGACAGAGAAAACGTGTATTCACCTGTTTCTGGACTAGAAAAATGAAATGAGGCAAGTGCTCCTTTACCAGAATATCCATCCGGGATACCAGCAAGAGAAATGACGTAGTCCGTTTTCGCTTTTCCATCACCAAGATCTACCGTACCCTCTTTAATAATCGGAGAGACTCCTGGATTCACTTCTTCTTGATAAGTAGCAAGCGCTACGCTTGGGGTTACCGAACCCTTCACGAGATCTTTATCGTACGTTAAGCTGAATTGAGCGGAATAAAGATCTTTTGTGTCGGTAAAATCAATATCTACATTAAACGTTTCATTGACGGATACTTGTTTTTTAGAGAGATTTGCCGAAAGTGAGATTTCACCCGGTGCTGGTTCTTCCGGCTCTTCCGGCTCTTCTTCGCCATCTGATTCATATTTCACCACATGAGCAGGCTCAGAAAAACCATTGCCAACAAAATCATACACATAGATATTGTATTGATTCTTTCCTTTCGTTACGGGTACTTCAATGGTAAACTTCCCATCTGAATCAATCGTACCGGGAACAAATTCCGGTTTGCCATCTACTTCATATTCTGCTTCCACGATAAGACCCGAATAATTCCCAAGCAGTTTAACTAAGAGCTCTTCTTCAATTTGTCCTGTAATTATCCCAGTGTTATCTTTCACTTGAATCGCAGGATCATGAAGAGAACTGACAGGTGCTTCTTTATCGATAACAAAATCATACGTAGCATCTTCTACAATTTCTAATTCTTCATCACCAATACCTACATAAGGAGCCAGAACGTAAACATCTGAGTCGAGTGCAAACTCTGTTTCATAATTTGAAACGAGGCCATCCCAACCTGTTAAGTTATAATCTCCTGGGTTTAAACCATCTAGAACCTCAGCGACAACACCAATCCATTCCCCTGTGTAAGCATCAAATACATCAAGTGAGAAATAGTTATTTGCCACATTTACTGTGAAAAAGGCGTCTGCTGTGTCGAAGATGTCATCTCCGTTTGGAGAGAAGAACTGCGGAATAAGTTCAAGATCAGAAACGATATCAATCTTCATCGGTTCGCCGACATATACATATACGGGAATTTTGAGCTGATGACCCGAAGTTTCGGTCAAAATCACTTCTCCATCATAATTTCCATTGAGTGTATCTGCATTCATCGTAAGGCCTACCGTAAACTCTGTATCTCCTCCAGCTGTTACTTCTACAGAAGACTCACTTGCAGTAAGCGTACCTGGAGCATTTCCATACCACTCTGTTGTAATGGTATAAGCCGAACTCTCAGACACGATATCACTGACCTTAATGGTCTTCGTTGCAGATTGTCCCCCTGCGAGAATTCCGTACGAAAGCAGACCTGTTTCATATGGTGTAGCAGTGCCTGATTCTACTGCCGTTGTTGCTTCTTCCACAAGGGCTACTGCTTTGGCTTTCAGACTATTCGTTAAATCAATACGCCCTGCACCTTGTTCATTATGGGTATAACGATTTCCTTTTAGATCACTAATCTTGAGAGCATTATTCGTCATCAGTCCCTTAATCTCATACGGGTTCAGGGATGAATCTTTATCAAGCAAAAGTGCTGCAGCTCCCGCAATATGCGGCGCAGCCATACTTGTACCTTGCAAATCCGCGTATGCATCCGTATAATCTCCGCCATATGCCGGAACGGAAGAACGAATACCTACACCTGGAGCCGAAATGTCCGGCTTAATACCGTATTTGGGAAGACCAGGCCCTCTTGAACTAAAGTCTCCCATCAAATTTTGTTGCAAATCTACACCAAAGTTGATTTTGTAACCTGCATTCGCATCTATTTTGGTTTTAAGCGCAGTACCATCTTCTAAAGAAATACTTAAAGTAGGAATGTAATCTCCTGGCTCACCTAAGGTACCCCCAAAATTACCGGGTGCATTATTATAAATCACAGCCACTGCTGCTCCTGCAGCCTGCGCATTGAGTGATTTTTCGGTGAAGGAGATTGTCCCTCTCTGAATGAGTGCCACTTTACCTGTCAGATCTTTACCTGCAAAATCCTCCGTTCTTCCAAGCCCCGCTGCAACAACTTCGATCGGTGTATCTTGAAGAGATGAAAGATCGGGAGAGAAAGTCATCAAACTGCCGAAAGTTTTAATAAGACCATCTGCCTCAATTGTTGGAACATTAAGAGGTGGTGTAGAAGCTCCTACGGAAATAGGAATCTCTGCTGATCCAGGTGAACCGAGCGTATAACCATCTGGACCGTCGTTACCATTCGCAACAACAGCTACGACTCCTGCTAGAGCTGCATTATTAAGAGCGACGGAAGAAGGATCGTATTCATTGTTAATCGCACTGCCAAGCGAGAGATTAATGACATCGAGTTCATCTTGCACGGAACGCTCAATCGCTGCGATAACTCCTGATGTGGCACCGGAACCGCCTGGTCCAAGAACACGGTATGCATAGAGATCAGCACCATAAGCAACGCCGCGTACCCATCCCGCAGTGCCATCTGGTTCCAGCGGGTTTCCGCGTCCGGCTATCGTTCCCGCCACATGCGTACCATGTTCCGTTGCTGCTTCCGGATCGTTTGGATCAGGCTGGGTTTCATATGGATCATTATCGTTATCGATAAAGTCATATCCACCTTTGTAGGCATCTTTCAAACTCGGATGATCATAGTCAATTCCAGTATCCAGAACACCTACTTTAATTCCAGAACCATCATAGCCGGTATCCCAGAACGTATCCGAACCGATAAAGGGAGCACTGTCATCCATATTCGGCGTTACACTGCTAATTGGCGATGCTTTCATTTCTGCATCAGGATAAATCGCCTTCACACCAGGAAGACCTAGTAAAGAATCCAATTTATCTGCTGTAATATCAAGCGCATAACCGTTAAATACATCTGTGTAATTTGTTTTCAGTTTTGCATTCAGTTTCACAGCCGCAGCCGCAAATGTGGTCTGCTGACTCTTAACGATGTTTCGCTGATTGGCTCCTGATTTACTTACTCCTTGTTCACGATTTGCCTCTTCTACAACCACTGGATTTTCGGTTAGTTCGATAATTACACTAATGAGATCCGTACTGTCAGAGGCAGGAACATAGTTTTTAGGCGTTATATTATAACTCTTTTTATCGTTGTTATCAGAATCTAAAGAGTCCACTTTCTGAATAGATGAGTTTTCTTTTATACCACCGTTCTTGTTTTTCATCGCTTCTATTTTCTTACTCATGTTCAGATTTTTAGATGTGACCGAAGATAATTTGCTTGAATCCACTTGAAATGCTTCGGAATTAAATTTTCTAGCTTCGGCACCAGAGACGACGGCAGGGAAAAGACTGGATATAAAAAGAGCAGATACGACGGAGAGCGACATCACTTTACGCATGAATGGCTTAGACTGCATGGTATTCCTCCTTATTCAATTCGGTAGATGGGTAGAACGGGAGCAAAATTTAGGGGAGTTTGTTCACTCTATTCTCATCGCATGTCTCCTTTTCTAGATCAATTCTTTTATGTAAGCTTGAAAAAAAGCAGTTTGTTCTTTCAAAAACTATTTTAATTTAACATAGGTAAAAACTTTGTAGAATCGTCTGTTTCTCCTATTTAATGATAGATTTCATACCATATACCTGTTTTATCTATAAAAATATAGTCGTATTGATGTAGAAAACTAACAATTCGATCTTGTATAGGTCAAATAACTTGACACATCATTAATCATCCAATGGTTGAAATATGTATAATCTATTGTTATTTTGTCTTCATGAGTCATAATTTTACCTAGTATTTTAAAAGATAGGAATCTAGAGCTACTGCCTTTATCACTGATCCCGATTTCGCTAGACCTAGTGCGTTGCATATTGTTTACACTTCTTTTTTTATCCCCGAGAAACGATCCGTACCAAGAACTAGATCTTTTGTTTTCATAGATAAAAAGGCCTGAACCACAGTATACTGACACTAGGGTTCAGACCTTTTTATTACGAAATGATTCTTCCTATGAGGGAAGGTATTCGACAATCCCCCGCTGTATTGTATTAGTCCCAGCGTTCATCCAATTTATCTGCATAAAAAGCAATCGCTCGTTTATATTTCTGTATACCGGCATTACTTGAATGTTCAGCAATTTCCTGCAAGAGCAATTTCATCGCCTGTTTATGTTCTTTAAGATTGTACTGAACCATTGCCATAAAAACTTGAAATTCCCGTCTCTCTGGAAACTCAACTATTGCGGTCTCAAAAATCTTTTCTGATGCCTCATATTGGCCAAGCGTTCGATAGGTACTGCCTAGTCCAAGTAATGCTCCGGCTCTGTCTTCCTTGGATAATTCGCCTGAAAGTGCAGCTGCATAGTAAGGTACTGCTTCTTTTTCGAGCCCTAACGTATCGTACGTCCAGGCAAGCTGATAATGTAACTGTGCAGAATCAATCAGAAGTTCCCCATCCCGTGAAAGATCTTCAAGCTTAAGCAACTCCTCAAGCGCCAGTTCGTTTTGTCCACTCTCTCTTAACTGCACTGCCTGTGATAAACAATCCATAAATTCTCCTACTCTCTTCCATTGCTCTTCTATTGCTTTCCTAATATATTATCAGCTTATAATCTACTTCAGAAGTCATGTTTAATTTAGACTCATTTAGTCCCAGCTGAACAGCTCAACAAAAAAAGAGACACGTATTTGTGTCCCTTTCTTAGTTACTACGTTCATTAGGGCGCTGAATTGGCTGCCTGACTCTGTCTTTTCCGAATGGAATGAACCCCCATAATCACCGCAATCAGTTCATAGCTGTCTATTTCGGAGGAGTTATTTTGCAGGCGATAGGCTCCTGAGCTGAAAAAACCCGAGATTTTCTCAAATCCAGCTACCATCTCTCCTTGCTCATCCATGATCGTAAAATCTCTAGAGAATGCGGGTGAGGTAATCGTAAATATTCCTCTCGATCCTGCCTGATACTCAAACTTCTTCTCAAGAAAACTCATTCTAGATCGAACGATGCCGATCGTCTCTCCTTGAGGATCAAGTACATTCCATTTATTAGAGAACACTCTGAATTTGCCTGAATAGATCAGATTACGCGAAGAATCATAGATATCCAGCGAAGACCCGAAGGCACTTTTCAAATCGATGTGACCCAGCTCACTGCCTGAAGCATCCAAAATTTCAGATGTCCCTGAACTAAAAAAACGATCCTTGAAATAGAGCTCCATACACGCTTCCCCCTACTATCAATAGTTAAGATGCTTGCCATAAAGATAACGACTTAAAACCGGCTATCACGATCCGGATGTGTAACCTTTTGGTCTGAAAAATTCGATCATCTTAATAAAGTTCACGTCATATACCTTCTCAACATCCTGCAACGTATATAGTCTGCCATCCATCTCTTTGAGGGCATAAACATAATCATGCCTTACGATATCCATCGCTTGTTTTCCGACATACTCTCCTTCGTAAGCCGCAAGTTGTTCATTCTCACTTTTGTTAAAATTCAGTACCTCGCGGAAAGAGGCTTCTACAAATGCATTGACTAATATAAGTGTATTCCCTTCTATCTGAACGGCGCGGTATAAATTACCACAATTATCCTCAATTAGATCCTTGTTTATTTCAATATTCATGGTATCCCTCATTTCATTTCTTATTTTCCATTGTATCAGGTTATGAAGACAAAAAAACGCCTTACAGACATTTGTCCCGTCTGTAAGGCATTTCCCTTTGTGAAATTCTCACATTCCACTTTTATAATTCATATGCATTCGTAATATAGGTATGTGAGAACGAACCCAAACCATCAAATAACGCATCTACAAATCCAGCTGGATCATAAAGCATACGGCCTCCACCTAGATCACGGTAACCTTCAAAACTCCATCCCCAAGGAGTATTAGCTGCATTAGCACGACCTTCATCTCCTCTGAAGGTACCATAACTACTCCATAGATCTAGTGTAAAATCGTTTCGTAATGGCCATAGAGATGTTTCAAGAGGAATCAGAGAACTATTCAGCTGCTTTGTGTTATCGAAATCCCCTAACTTTTGTGTCCAAATATCCTGACCAGCCGCATTCATGTTAGTGACTACAACACCGTTCCCGCCCCACTCAAATACGTAACCCGTCTTCCCTTTGGCTCCATTTCCATTGTAAGGTTTGAGCGCATGCCCGAAATCGCCGTCTGATTCTGTGTATTTCTCGTCATTTTGAGCACTGTATACAAGTACATGTGTACCTGTTGCATTCGTTTCTGTTGTAAATGTTCCATCATAATAGACCGTACTGAGACCCGGAGTATAACCTCCCCCTGTGGCAGGAGAGTACATTCCTAGTTTAGCGTGACGCGGCATGAGTGCTAGTTCAAGTTCCCCCTCTGGGTTCGTTACGACACTGCCGTTTTCTTTAGCCGTTCCCGGCTTTCGAATAGTGAACATCATTCCTTCCATATCATTCTCATGATCACCGAGTGTCCCTTGCGGATTATGCGCTGCGTAGAATAAGTTATAGCTGATAAAATAATGTGTCTCACTTTCAACTACAGACCAATATGTGGCTGGGTTCAGGGGAAGGCTGCTACCTTTTCCATATTTCCCAATGTTATTCCAGCTGTTTAGTGCTGACCAGTCACCGTCAAAATTCACAGGGACCGGAATATCCTCCTGAGGAGCAGAGCCTACATCCTGATACAATATCGGTGACCAGAAACTTGCAAGTTCAGCTTGTTCCTGTGCATTTAAGCTGAGAGCTACCGATGCTTCCGCCTTGCTAACCGGTGTTTCTACTATTGGTCCTGTAAGTAAAGTTCCCACTACGATAGCGCTTGCCAACACCCTTTTACCTAATCCCCATTTCTGATTCATCCTCAGTCCCCATTTCTTAGATTAATAATCCCGTCCTTACTCCTTCACGGCGCCCAGCATGACACCCGTCACAAAGTAACGCTGCAGCCACGGATACACGAGTAAGATCGGAACCGTCGTAAATATGATACTGGCAGCCTTCAGACTTTCCGGCAAAACCTCTACCATGCGAATTCCCTCCATCTGCATCGTATCATTGGACATATTGTTCATTACGAGCTGATATAGCTTCAGCTGCAGAGGATACATACTTGGATCTGTGATGTAAAACAAGCTATCCATAAACCCGTTCCAACGGCTAACCGCATAAAATAGACTAAGTGCAGCAATGACCGGCAAGGATAGGGGTAAAACAATACGAAACAGGACACCAAAATGACTGCATCCATCGATTTCCGCTGCTTCTTCCAAACTTTTCGGTATTGCTCGCAAGAAGCTGATCATAATGATCAAGTTAAAAGGATTAATTAAATGAGGTAAAATGAGGGACCACATCGAATTAACCAAATGCAGTTCCTTAATGAGGATATATTCTGGAATAATCCCCCCGCTGAAAAACATCGTAAACACGATAAGGTACATCATCATCTTTCGACCCTGCAACTGAGGTTTCGTAAGCGGATATGCTGCAGCAATGGTCATTGCCATGCATAGTACGGTGTAAAGCAACGTAAGTCCGATCGTAAAAATAAGGGATCTTAACATACTTATATCACCGATGACTCTTTTATGCGCTTCCCAGTTCCATTCCACTGGCCAGAGCATCACTTTTCCTGACAAAATTGAATTATTAGAACTCAGCGATACAGCGAGCACGTGCAGGAACGGCGCCAGACACATGAGCGAGAATAAGATAATCAATACCGTGTTGACGCCTCTGAACAGCCGATCCTTGAAAAGCAAACTCATGATCTATCTTCCTTTCATGTCCTCCATACCTAAAGGAGATATCCAGCTTAGATAATGCCGTTACCTGTCAAACGTTTCGCTAACTTATTAGCTCCGAGAATAAATACAAGTCCTACCAAGCCTTGAAAAAGACCCACTCCCGTAGCGAAAGAGAATTGTCCTGATTGCAATCCTATGGTATAGGTGAACGTACTGAGTACTTCCGAAACATCTTTAACCATCACATTTCCCATGATATAAGGACGTTCAAACCCGATCTGTACCATCTGTCCCAAATTTAATATGAGTAAGGTCACCATGGTTGTACGTATGCCCGGCAAAGTAATATGACGAATAGCAGCGAACCTGCCAGCTCCATCTATTTTGGCTGCTTCATATAATTCTTTGTTGATGCCCACGATCGCAGCAAGATATATGATCGTTCCCCAGCCTGCACTTTGCCATACCCCCGTTAATAAATAAGTAACCACCCAATAGGCAGGATCGGATAAAAATGGAATAGGTCCTATTCCTATTCGTCCGAGCAATTCATTGACAATACCTGAATTTGTAGCAAATACTTGATAGAACACGCCACCGATGATCACCCAGGAAATAAAATGCGGCAGATACAATACCGTCTGAGATACTTTCCTGATTTTTGCAGACGTTAATTCATTCAGCATGATCGCTAAAATGATCGGGGCAGGAAAAGATACGAGCAGATCGAGAAAATTCAGCATAAGCGTATTACGCAGTGCAACATAAAACTCCCGATTCGCAAAAATTTCACGAAACGTTTCTAAACCGATCCATTCACTGCCCGCAATCCCAGTGAACAAGTTGTAATCTTTGAACGCGATGGTAATCCCATAGATAGGGCCGTACTTAAATAATAGAAAGAAGATCAGCGGTAAAGAAATAAGGACATATAACTGCCAGTTGCGGATGAATTTTTTCCATTTCTGTTTTCTCACCGTACCTCCGTGTAAACTTAGAAGACGCTTAGTAACCGCTCCAGACTCTAGGTTGGCCTCTGTCTTCATCCCACTTCTCCTTTCTTAGGTGTGTGAATGAAAAGATTATTACTTTTTCATCGCTTGATAAAGTTCTTGACGATCTTTTAATATCGCATCTCCGCCGCTTTTCATCATGTCACTGAGCAGCATATCGTAAGTTGCATCGAATTCATTTGCTTTTGCCAGTATTGATCTGGCTACCAGCTCATCATATTTCCCCTGAAGCAAGGTTCCATATTTAATCTGTGATTCAAGAGGTTTGTCAAAGCGTACTGGCTTCACACCGTCTACAAGTGTAATGTCTCTTACTTGTTTACCGAGCTCGCGATCTTCTTCAGATAAGGACATTAAGTCTGCCATTTTGTTTTTCTCTGCATCACCGAAATCTTGTCCATTACTGATAATCGCCATATCTCCTGTGTTAAATAGATCCTTCTTGGCATCTTCCGTTTCCACACGAACAGGAATCCCTTGCTCTAGCCGATAATGTTTCGTTTCCTCACCATTTTGCATCGCAAACAATGTATCTTCCTGTGCCATCCAATCCAGGTATTGAATCGCTTCGACAGCATGCTTGCTTGCTTTTGGAATAATGATATATAAGCCTGCAGGCTTGTAGAGTGGTTTAAAATGATCCCCTGTGCTGTTTGTATAGGGATCAATCGCGGTAAGCTTTGCTCCAGTAACATTCGTCTTCAAGTTCTTATATGTCTCATGCAGCGGTTCGATGCTGTCAGCTCCGAACATTCCCACTTTTCCTGTCTGAATATCTTGGTTCAGTTTCTTCTTATCCTTATCCAGTGCAAAATCCGGACTCATTAAACCTTCTAAATACAACTTATTCAGAAAGCGAAGTGCTTCTTTATGTCCAGGCAGCAGCGTTGGATAGTCACGTGAACCTAACTGATGGGTAAGCGTAATACTCTGCTCTTCCGTCAATTCTTCTGTGAGTCCCCATATGATGGGTTCATACGAAGCCGGTGTCAGAGAAAATCCGAGAGGAATTACCTGATCCGCGCCTCCTGGTTTCTGTTCTTTAAAAGCTTGTAATGTTTCATACACTTCATTCGTCGTTTGTGGGGCAGGTAAACTTAACTCATCCAGCCAATCTTGACGAATATAAGAAGCGTATTTTCCAATATTGACCCTTTTAGCTGGAATCGCATATTGAGTCCCTTCAAAGACTCCATATTCAAGTGTTTCTTCGCCTAGGAAAGTTTTTAAGTTAGATCCATACTGATCCAGTAACGCATCTAATTCGGTCAACCCACCTTGCTTTGCATAGTTATATACAAGATTCTCGTCATAAGTGAAAATAATGTCAGGTACTTCACCCGAGGCCATCATGACATTCAGCTTCTGAACATCCTCTGAGCGTGGAACCGGTACGTATTCTAATATAATTCCATTTGGATCTCCGAAATTGGTCTGTGCGTACTTTGTCAAATAATTGTCTGTTATCGAAGTTCCCGTTGGTGCTTCTCCCCGCTCATACACTTCAATTTCTAGGGTTACGTTACTGGAAGAAGATTTTGCGCCCTCTTGGACTTTCTCACTCCCAGCTGTCATTACGGTACTGCCACAACCAGACAATAAACTGACGACGAATGCCGAAGTTAATATAAGTGATATCCCTTTTCCCCATCGCTTCTTCATCCAGTACTTAGCTGCTACATCACGGTTTACCATTTCCCTTTCAGTCCCCTTCCATCTTCTCCATGGATAAGCGTGTCCTTTAGCCAAAATCAGAATCGGCCTGGTTCGCATCTTTGTTATAACTTGAATTTGACTTCAGACGAAATAGACCATTTCTCTATACTTTTTATTAGCCTTAAACCCTTATCCAGCAAGGGTTTTCCCCTCTCATGATAAACCGGATTCCGATGATCAACCATTATCTGCAGATATCCAGCGAATCGGGCATGAATATACGCTGTACGCACAAATAGTAGCTTACAATGATACAAATCCTAAGCGTACAACGGATAATGATTCATTCTTTCTTTTTCCTTCGTAATAAAAAATGCCCCTTGAGCAAATATCGGAAACAGCCCTTTGGCTGTACTCCTCTCGTCAAGAGACATGTAGATAATTTCTTCTTAAAATATGCTTTCCTCATTTCAACACTTGTTCCAGTCGCGAAGATTCGAGATGAGTACTTGTCATTTTACGATACTCCCCAGGGGTTATTCCCTCCATTTTCTTGAACATTCGTCCAAAGGAGATAGAGGTCGCATACCCGATCTGGATCGCGATATCTTGAACTGAATCCTCTGTTTCAATCAGTTTCTTCTTCGCTTCTTCCATTCGCAGTCTTAGTAGAAAATCGACGAATTTCATACCGAATTCTTCTTTGAAAAGTTGACTTGCATACTTTGGTTTCAAGGCGAATTTATCGCTGATTTGTGTGAGGGACAGGTCTGGATCCGTGTAATTTTGCTCAATGTACTGTTTCACCCGATTAATCGTTTCCTGATATTTATTTGATTTCTTATAGGTACAATACCGCACATAGAAACGTTCCAGATGTTCACTAAACACTCTAGATAACCCTTGAAAAGAAGCCTCCTGCCCCACCATTTCTTGCATCATTGCGACTTGGTCTCGAAGTTTATTCTTGACATCAAAAGCAGCTATCCCTTCTACCTCTTCCAGCAGAAGCATCGCTGCATAGTCAATGATTGCGTATATTTCTTCATCCGCCAGCCGATCTCTCTCCATTTGTTCAAAAATAGTTTCGATCTTTTCCCGCCAAACCTCGTTCATCGTATGTAAATGTCTTATACATTCCGCCACATGACGGTAATAAGTATATGCTGAATAGGGAGAAGTCCTCTCTATGTGAGCGTACAACATAACGTTCCCGCTAATTAGCTTATACCTCAGTGCATGACTTGCCTGCTGATAGGAAACGGCAGCTTCTAAGTGGTGTGAAACCAGCTGTCCGACTCCAATTCGAACGATGATTCCTAGGTGTTTTTTTATCCAACTCGCTAGCTCATCAAGTTGCTTCGTCTGATTCTCCGAGACATAATCCACTTCGTGCAACCACAGAACAGCAAGTCGATCTGGCGTCACCCATTCTAGTTCCAAATGCCCTTTTTGCTGCCACTCTTCTCGAACAACATTCGCTAGAGAAAACTTCAAAACTCTTTGATCTTGATCCTGATTTTGTCTCTGAAAATCTATATCAAGATCTAATTCGATAAGAGCTACCGAACATAAATGAACATCGACTGGTATTTCGAATTGCCGTGCTTTTTCTTCCCATTCTGAATTAACAGCTTCTCCCTCCAACCAATCCCGGAGAAACTGCCGTTTTCCCAGCATCCAATCTTCCTGGTGCCTTTGTTCATATCGTTTATTTGTCTCTACCAAATTCTCCAGTGCCTTCTCAATATAAGCAAACTCATCCATTGCCTTCTGCTTAGGAAGATCTTGAAGAGGGAACTGCTGTATCCTGCTTATTAGCAGCTCTACCGGTCGATAATTACGTTTGAAAATATAAACACTCGCAAATACACAAGTAAGCAGCACTAAAATGCCAATAGCGATCCAAATATAAGATAGAATAGAAACCCATGCAAACAGCGATCCTTCTTTAATGCCGCTGTAGAACGTCCAGCCCAGATAATCCGATCGATACTGAAAGGTATACCTATTATCCACCTTTACATCATCGTGTTGCCTTTCTGTTTCCATCTCATTTGTTGAATAGAGCATGTCGCCGGTTTTGACATCACTAATCTTCATCACCGATAAATCATCACTGCGCATATCGGCTGACAGTGCAATAAGTTTCTCTACATTCACATTGACCACAACAATCCCCTCCGATCCAAGCGGCAGGGGAAAACGTTGAATTAAGGAGAGGACCTGTGTTGACTTTGTCGAATGCTGATCTGTAAATAACCTTGCCCTCAGCCAATTCCCGCTTTCTGTCAATGGAAAATGAGCCGCTATAAATTCCTTATCCGAGAACTCAGAGAGCGGCATAATCTCCTGCAAAGTTAAAACCATTGCATCTTCCGATCGATACACATAAAGTGACTGAATCGCTGGATAACTCGCCGCCAGTTTATTTAAATCTGTAGACAACTCATATTGAATAAGCCTCATGTTGTCATTAGAGGAAGTATTCATAAAATCATATAAAGGCCGATTCACCGCCAGTTCACGAAGAACCATGCTTTCCATATCGTGTGCGGCTCCTTCGATCGTATCAACCACACGTTTAGCAGTCAGTGTATCGGCCCTCTCCGCTTCTTGGGTCATCATGTCGGTAACGATGATAAAAGAAATAAAGACAACCGCAGAAATGGATATGAGTACAAGCGGTAAATAGGACAGCAGCATACGCTTATATCCTTTTCTCGCAATGATCCCTTCTTTCTGATAGAGTTGTCCCAATCATCCCACCGTCCTTCCGGTACCGATATTTGTATAGAAAGATTATTAAGGTAATTGCAACCCGAGTTCTCTTATTCGGTTCTCAATTCTTGTCGGCACCATAAGAAACAAATCATTCCAGGGCATCATAAGCTCCCCTGTAAACTTATACTCGGTAAACTCCATAGTCGGAACAAAGGCAAAACTCTGAAGATATTCCCTTACCTTCGCATCGATCTCATCATTTGTAGAAAAAAATTCACCGAACAGATCATTCACAAGCAGACCATCTATCCCCGCTTGGCTTCCTGCAGCATGATATAAATTGGGGAGCAGTTCAAACAGGGTAGGAATTGGCGAAAAAGCATGCTTGCCTGGCTGAGAGTACAAACGAACATGCGTATCTTCGATCAAATTACTGCGATCTTTCAATAGCCCTTTCAGCACTCTGCCATGAAAACTCGCCTCACAATCCACCACTTCACCGTCGTTCCCTACATAGACCCATACATGCTCCATCTCGTACAAATGCCCAATCTCGTAATCCCACCAGATGGCATATTCAATGACCTGCTTCACCTGTGACTCTGAACCTAGAAAGGACCTGCGAAACGAAGGAGATTCCGCCGGCATCTCCAGTATAGAAACCCCTACTGCCTCTGGATAAAATGGTTCATGTAAATCAAACATGAGATACGGTGCATACTTTAGCCATACATCCTTCGAATGAGAGGTATTCATCGCTTCAGTTCCTCCGTTCCTACTTTTAATTTCTCAAGCAACAGATTGTGACTAGCATGGATTTCTTCCGGCGTGCAGATTGACTTCAGCTCATAAACTTTTACCTTTGCCTGCTTTATGGCCGGAAGAAAACGATCAAAATCATCCCGATCCTGACTGTGGATATAAGGACAATAATGGTCTGACAAGCCGACCGTTTCATGAATATGAACACCATATATGTAAGGAAGCACTTCTTGCAGCTGCTCCTTATTATCATAGAGTCCCATACGTTCCATCATGGTGGCATGCCCAATGTCATACCATAAGTAAACACCGGCTCCAGCTAGTTCATCACAGATCATCTTCGCTTCCTTTAACGTGGGTATTTGATTGCAGCGTGAACGTGTTTCAATACCAACTGCGATGTTCCACTGCTTTTTCGCTGCATATTCACAAGCTTCTGTAAGACTTTGCACGATCGTGTTCAAGTACTTAGGCGCCGCCTGGTCCCGCTTATTCAACATTTCTTGAAATACACGCGCATAAAGAGCTGAATTGGGACCTTCTTCCCTATAGATCTTTTTTAGCCTCGAATCAATTTCATTCTCAAACGGAACTTCACCAGGATGAACAACAACCGCCTTTGCCCCATACCGGTGTGCATATTCCATCGATCCAATTAACGTCTCCACGGCCCGCTTACGTTTCATTTCATCCTGAAAACCTAACAATACGGAATCTGTTCCATAATCCGGATCAGGAGTATGAGGAAATACGTTATGTACACTTGAAATCCCAATCTCTCCACGTTCAATCATCGGCTCGATTGTGCTCAAATGAACGTCCGTTACATTATAGTTAAGCTCTACCTGCTGAAATCCAAGCTCCTTTATCTCCTCAACCATACCTCGTCCATCATCCGTGTAACGTTTCATGTTCCAACATGTCGAAAATGAATAGTCCCCTTTTTCCATCTCACTCCATCCCTCCATAAAAAAGTTTCCCGCTCACACAAAACATGACCTGTTTCTATTGTAGGTGGTAATTGTTAACTAGAAGTATGTAGAATGACAACGAAGTGTTAATTTCACATGGTTAGAAGCATCCCGTGTTTTTTGTAAAACGATGCGATTTCCCGAGAAATAAAAAAGACGACAGGCAAACTAGTTTAAGCTAGTTTGCCTGCCGTCTGACTGTATTCTTAAAAAGAGTACCGTTCGCAGTTATTTTACAAGCAACCTCACGAGCACTATTTCTAGGACCTAGTCATACCCAGTTCAGACAACCGTGTTGATTTCACCAGATAGGAGGGAAGGCTCGGAAACAATTGCCCAATGATTGGAAAAATTTGATTTGCTTTCGAAAAAGCAATCTTTTGTATCCTTCTGGCTCTGCGCAGTAAATCAGAAAACTCCCGATTCGCTTCTAAAGTGTAATTGCTCTCCCACTCCAAATAAGTCAGCTTACCTTTCAGATACTGATCTGTAGCAATGGAACAGATCATCGAAGAACGAAGCGCAATCGACATCCCATCTCCGCAGAGCGGCGGAATCATGAGCATTGCGTCACCTATATGTGGAAAGAAAGACCAGGGTTCCGGTTCTTCGGATAATTTTACAGGGGATATAGATACCTGAGTACCTTGAACTGGCGTTCCCACTGATAACCGGTCTGATAACCTAGAATTCGTAGAGGCTGCCACGCTAAGAATCTCCTCAATCGATTTACCGCTGCGCTGCACCATTTCAAAGGATAATAATGCGGCTATGTTAACTACACCCTCTTTAACAGGTGAGATCCCCACATAACCCCCATCACAAAAATACAGTTCCACCTCATCTGCTGCTTGTATCCCTGTATAGTGTGATTTCACTCCAACAAATACTTCCAGCTCTTTTCGCTCTACTTCTTGTTCCGTTGGAACTCCTCGAGGCTTTCTAATACCGTAAGCTCCAATGACTGCTTTGGCATGATAAGTTTCCTTCGTTTGTCCTTGCTTTGTCTCTACGAAATAAGTGTGATCATCTTGTTGTTGAACATCTATAACCATCGCTTTTGTCTTGATCTGGACGCCGAGTTCCAGCGCTTTTTTATGAAGCATAAGGTCAAGTTCATATCTGCTGATGCCCCATGCCTCACCCGGCAGACGTGCTTCCATCTCTTTGCCACTCGGTAAGATAATCCTAGCTTGTTTCATCGTTGTCGGCTCGACCCCATGCTCTAGTGGATTCACTCCAAAATAAGCCAGCATCTCCTTGGTCTCCGGAGACATAAATTCGCCGCATGTTTTATGTCTTGGGAATGCTTGCCGATCAATGAGCAGCACCTGATGCCCTTTTTCAGCAAGCTGAATGGCAGCAGCACTACCCCCGATACCGGCTCCCATAATAATCACATCTATCACGTTATCCATCTTCTCAATCCCCTCCCTTCTTCTTCTATTTTTTACTCTCTAGGTATGACAACCGCATAGCGGAATAAAGGTTTCCATGAATAGGTCATCGTCTTATGATTCAGTTTTGATTTCAGGTCGCTCCAGTCTTTGTGTGTAAATCCTTTGGCGACAGAAAGCGGACCATCGTGCCGAATATACCTGTTCCGTGAAATGATTCTTGTCGTTAACCATACCGCCGTGTAAGGTACCGGATGCCTGTGAATATCGTTAATAACCACTCCGAATTTGGAAGACTTCAGCATGTGACTCACAATTTCAACGAGCTCCTGTCCCTCGAAATGATGTACGAACTGAGAACCCGTAACGATATCTGCGTATCCTTCCGGCAGAGACTTCACATCTGCTCTAATCACATGTACACGCTTTTCATCTTGAAAATAAAACCGTGCTTCTTCGCAAGCTTCTTCCGTCAGATCTACAAGGGTAATCTTCATCTCAATCCCTTTGCTGTCAGCCCATTTAAGAAGTTTGCGATTGACATCTCCTGATCCAGCACCGACATCAAGCAGTGTCAGCTCACTCGGTCTGCCCATCTCCGTCCATAGCTTCTCCACACCATAACAAGTGGGACCCGAAGCTCCAAAAATCTTGTTCAACCTTCGCAAATGCTGGAGTGCTTCGCTCAGTTCTTCTCCACCGAGAGAGAAATCATCCATCAACTCATCTTCTTTTGCTCTTGTTGAAAGATTTCTAAAGATAGACATGGGAAGGCTCCGTTTCAGCTGCTTGATAGGCAGGGACATAAGTAAACTGCATCAGTTCTGCGGTAAGTCCAGGACCAAATGCCATCGCAATCCCCTTCGTTTTTTCCTGATTCTGATCTCTCATCTCCTTACGCATGGCAGCAAGTACAAACATAATCGTGACAGATGACAGGTTACCTGCATTCTTAAGAATATCCCTGCTGTATTTTGTCTGATCGTCACGAAGTCCAAGTACATTTTGTACAGAATCGACAATTCCTTTTCCGCCTGGATGGATTGCCCATAATTCAGGATGCTTGTCCCCTCCTAACAATAGTTCTAGTTCCGGAGCAAGATATTCACCTAAAAGTTTGGGGATTCGAGGAGATAAGTAGAGATCAAATCCCGCATTGCCCACTTCCCACGTCATATCTTCCGTTGAATCGGGTAGCAAAACGGAGTACCCTTTTCCAAGTTCGAGATAGGAACGATGATTACTGTCAGCTTCTCCAATCACGCACCCAGAGGCCCCGTCTCCAAAGAAGGAAGCTGCAAATAATGCCTCTCGATCCATAGCCGGTTGAAAATGTAAACTACTCAGTTCTACACAAACCACGAGGACCTTTGATTCCGGAGAGCCATGAACTACATCTCTTGCCATCTGGATCGCTTTAAGACCCGCCGCGCAACCTTGGAAAATCAATGGAAGCCGGTTCACGCGTGGTGATAAGCCAAGCTCTTTCATTAACATCACATCAAGCCCAGGAAGAAACTGCCCCGTACAGCTCACGGTAATCAGATGCGTAATTTCACTTTTATCTACGCCGCTATCAAGTAATGCTGCCTCCGCAGCCGCAAGCCCAAGGGGGACAGATTCCCTTTTATATGTATTCATTCTTTCTTCCGTAGTTGGCACTCTAGAGAAATCATTAGACGGCAAATATCTGCATTCTGCTGAAGATTTTTTGGTGAATTCCGGCTCGCATGTATAGCGCATCTCTACTCCACAGGATCTAAATATCCTTCGTGCAAACCGAGCTAAGTCGGGCCGGTCCTGCAGTGAAGAGGTGATCAGTTCGGATATATCTGCTTGCGGAATGGGATGTGAAGGTAGTGCGGTACCCATGCCTAATATAGAAATGCCGGTGAATTGTGAATTTTGTGTCATATATTTACCTCCTCATTGAATTAAACGGATTTTCGTTCATTTGTTCATTCGTTAACCCTATTGTATTAACTATGTTTATTCACCTCTTTCAATAAGTATGATGCTTACTGAGTTGAAAGGTAATGAAATGTCTCATCCCCGAGAAAAAACGTGTCGAATCTGTTGAATATAGATGACACAATATTCAGACGAGATAATTTTCAATCGATTTTATTACATAAATGATATTAAAAGTGACACAATGCGAAATTTTTATCCCACTTTTATAAGTATTTACCCTTAACAAATCATTTGAAATCAATAAAAATAGGAGTTACAACTGGTAATTAAATACCAGTCACCCCATTTTAAAGGAGGCCACTCATTTTGACAGAACAACGCTTGCTTGAAAGAAAAAGTTTCCGTTTTCGTATTTTGCTTGGTTTAGCATTTGCTCTTGTTGTAGGTTTAGTAACCGCGGGAATCGCTTCAGCACACGGGTATCTAAGCGCCCCGCAAAGCCGTGCTTTCTTGTGTAAACAAGGACAGAATACAGGCTGTGGTAATGTACAATATGAACCGCAATCTCTGGAAGCGAAGGGTAACTTCCCTGCAGCCGGCCCTGCTGATGGACAAATTTCGGGAGCTGGCATCTTCCCAGAAATGAATGAACAATCTCCAACAAGATGGAAAAAAGTTGATTTGAATTCTGGCAGCAATACCTTTAACTGGACTTTAACAGCAGCTCATGCAACAAAAGAATGGAAATACTACATTACGAAACCAGGCTGGGATCAAAGTAAACCGATTACTCGTTCCAACATTGAACTCTTCTGTAAAATTGATGACGGGGGAAAAAGACCCGACTTTACTGTAACGCATACATGCGACATTCCTTCGGACCGCAGCGGGTATCATATTATTCTTGCAGTATGGGAGATCTCCGATACGGGGAACGCTTTCTACAATACAATTGATGCAAATATTAAAGGTAGTGGCGGCGGAGCAGCAGACACAGCTGCACCAACTGCTCCAGCCAGCCTGCGTTCTTCTAGCGTAGCACCTACGGCGGTATCCCTGGCTTGGAATGCAGCTACGGATAATGTTGGTGTAACAGGCTACGATGTTTATCGTGGAAGTACGCTCATTGGCACTGTTTCAGGATCAACTCTGACTTATACAGCTACTGGTTTAACAGCCAATACAAGCTACACTTTTACAGTGAAAGCAAAAGATGCTGCAGGAAACGTATCCGCTGCCAGTAATGTACTGACGGTACAAACAGCTGCTGTTTCTACACCTGATACAACAGCTCCTACAGCTCCGAGCGGACTTCATTCCATGACAGTAAATGCAAATTCCGTTTCTCTTATGTGGTCTGCCTCTACAGATAACGTAGCTGTAACTGGTTATGATATCTATAATGGTAATACTCTAGTAGGAAGTGTGTCTGGATCAACACTTGAATACACCGTCACTGGTCTAACAGGCAGCACGAATTATACCTTTACTATAAAAGCGAAAGATGCTGCAGGGAATGTATCCGCTGCTAGCAATGCATTTACCATCACAACTTCTGCTCCATCAACGTCAGCACCGGAATGGACTTCCGGAACCGCTTACAAAGCGAACGACCTAGTTACTTATAACGGGGTTGTCTATAAATGCATTCAACCTCATACTGCTTTGAGCGGATGGGAACCTGCTACAACACCAGCCCTTTGGTCTGTTAATTAATTTTTTAATCACATCATCAAAAAGGAGACCCTCTATGGGTCTCCTTTTTGATGATGTGAATCTCTCTGCAACAATAAACGATATGGTTTGTTGATTATTTTAAAGATATATGAATCTAGGTAGAACTAGGCTTAGCATTCACAATTGATTCAAGCTGTCTTGAAATGGTGACCCGTTCATATTTTAATTGCCAGATTTGTTCGGTTACTTTTTTCTTTACTTTCAAATCTGTCTCTTCTTTTAATTGTTTAAAAAGTTCAAGTAATTCATCATTAAGTGCATCGAATCGAACCCATAGATCGCTCCGGGCAGGCAACTCTTCTTGCTGAACAGATTTCGCTGCACAATGGCGAATTTGCTCCATAATCGACTGTCTCCATGCTTCGTCCTTCATTTGGGTTGCATAATTCAAGAGGTCTAAATAATCATCCATTTGTAAAGACTTTGTTTGATTTTGTATGTTCATAGTCAACCTGCATCTCCTTCGCTCTCTTTTACCGAGTATTATACTAGGTATTATAAGATTTACAACACTTTTTTATATTTTTAGATATTTTTCTACGGTTGCCCTACCTTTCATAAGAGAATTCAATAAAATAAAGGGGATAAAAAAAGCCCGCTTTGCAGACGCAAGGGGCTAGTGTAAGGATCATTACTGATCAAGCGTATATAAAGGAAGCTCGGAAGGAAGTGGTTTCGGACTCTCGCACGTGCTATGCATCGTATAATGCTTACCTTCGCTTGATGCATCATGAAATGCCCACATGGCTTCCAGTACATGGTACGCAAGTTCACCACTTGCTCTATGGCTGCGCCCACTACGAATGGCATAAGCCATGTCTGCAGGTCCAATTCCCCGCGTATTTCGGTCATATCCAGGGATAAGCGGAACCTCGGTCCACTCCGACTCTCCCACCCCTCTCCATTTTACTGGACCACCAAATGTATTCGGGTCAGGAACGAGAAGTGTACCCTTCGTACCGTGGATCTCCATGTTTGGAAGCGTACTTCCGCCAAAGATATCAAAACTTGTAATCAGACTCGCTACGGCTCCACTCTGAAATCTGACAAGACCCGAGACATGTGTTGGAATATCGACCTTAACCTTCTGGCCACGTTTCTTTTCACTTGTAATCTCCCGTTCTTCAAGCGCGGCACTTGTCATACCGGTAACGCTTGCAATCGGGCCAAGCAGCTGGATCAGCGCTGTTAAATAATAAGGTCCCATATCAAACATCGGACCTCCGCCTGCCGCATAATAGAACTCGGGATCGGGATGCCAATGTTCATGTCCGCGGCTCATCATAAAGGCAGCTGCACTGACGGGAGTTCCAATACGCCCTTCTTCAATCGTTTTAAGTGCCGTCTGAATTCCTGTACCAAAAAAAGTCTCCGGTGCACAGCCCACCCGTAAACCAAGCTCCGCTGCGCGTTTTAATACTTGTTTTCCTTCTTCCCGAGTCACAGCCAGTGGTTTTTCCACATAGACATGTTTCCCTGCCTCAAGCGCCTGTAAACATACACTCGCATGAACCGCAGGAATCGTCAGATTGATGACGAGCTCAATCTCAGGGTCGGCTAACAATTCGGGAACCGTAAGCGCTTTAGGAATCTGATACGCTGCTGCTTGTTCCTTGGCTCGATCCAGATCAAGATCGGCACAGGCGACAAGTTCCAGAATGTCGAACTTACTGCAATTCTCCATATAAATCCCGCTTATTTTACCGCAGCCAATAATACCTACCTTCACTTTTTCCAAGCGTAACATCTCCCTTCAACATGTTCATTTTCTTTACAGCTGGTTATCGGCCATACCTGTATAGGCATTCGCGGCAGTATTTCTCGAATCTACTAATGTCTTTCCTTCAGCAGCCCATAAGAGCCCCCGAGTCATGATCTCTTTGACAGAAGACTGCTCCATAATATCCGCATGATGACCTAGCGAATTATAGAACACTCGGCCTTGCCCCCACCTTTTCGTCCATACTACGGGCATATCGACAGCACCATTTGCACTGTGCGGACCTTCTACTTGCGGAAATCTAGTCGTAGCAAGAACCTCTACTGCTGGATCCACATGAAGATAATACTGTTCACTTTTCACCTGAAAATTGTCTATTCCTGCAAGCAACGGACTTGAACTATTCTTGATCTCCACCGTATACTCGACTCCATCATTGCCGGGATGAGCTACCCATTGCCCACCCGTCATAAACTGCCAATCCACATTCGTTCGGAAGGAGTCACACATTCCTCCATGACACCCAGCAAGGCCTACTCCGCCAATGACTGCGGCTGAGACATTCTCCACATATTTCTGTTCAATCGTGCCCATTGTCCACATCGGTACAATCAGATCCAGTTCACGAAGTTTTTCTGCGTCCGCATAAGCATCCAGTGTGCTTGACCGTTCTACTTCAAAACCAGCTTCGGTGAGCCATTCATCAAATAAAGCCGATACCAATTCAGGTTCATGACCATTCCATCCACCCCATACAATCAATGCTTTTTTCATTGGTTTATGTCCTCCATTTCGGTTAGTTCCACCCAGCGGCGTTCCTGTACTGATTTCTCCACTGCTTCTAATACGGCCTGACAAGCTACCCCATCGGAGAAATTAGGAACCGGCTGACGATCTTCTTCGATTGCATTCATGAACTCTACCATCTCGTGAGTAAACGTCTGATCGAATCCAATGGGATGTCCAGCAGGCCACCAAGCCTCTGCATATTTGTGAGCTTGGTCTGTTGCCAGCACCCGGCGGAAACCTTGTACATCTTCCTCATCACTTGTAAAATAAACGTCCAGTTCATTCATCCGTTCAAAATCAAATCTGACACTGCCTTTACTGCCATTCACCTCGAAAGAGTTCGTACTTCGATGACCAGCCGCAAACCTGGTTGCCTCAAAACTACCAATGGTACCGTTTTCAAATCTAGCTAGAAACAGCGTCGCATCATCTACAGTGACAGGCCCTTTTTCCGTATTCTCATTTCCTTTTGTAGCCGTAAGCCCAGTCATTGCCGATGCAATCGGACGCTCTTTGATAAAGGTCTCGCTCATTCCGACGACTTCCTTAAACTCCCCTACCAGAAAACGAGCCATATCGATGAGATGAGCGCCAAGATCACCATGCGAACCGGAACCGGCAATCTCTTTTTGCAAACGCCATACAAGCGGAAACTCAGGGTCCAAGATCCAATCTTGTAAAAAGGTCGCGCGGAAATGATAGATTTTACCGAGTCTTCCGCTCGCAATCAGTTCCTTAGCAAGCTGTACCGCAGGTGAAAAACGATAATTAAAACCGATCATATGCTTAATCCCTGCTGCTTCTGCCGCACCTAGCATCTCACGAGAATCCGCAAGTGAAAGCGCTAACGGTTTCTCACAAAAAATATGTTTGCCCGCTTTTGCAGCAGCGAGTGCAATCTCTTTATGTGCATTGCTTGGCGCATTGATATCAATAAGATCAATATCTTCGCGCTGTACAAGTTCTTTCCAATCCGTCACACTTTCCTGCCAACCAAATTGCTCTTGTGCTTCTCTTACGGCTGCTTCATCGCGTCCACATATAACAGCCATCTCTGGTTTTTTTACTTTTGGGAAGAACATAGGAACACTTCGGTATGCATTACTGTGCGCCTTCCCCATAAATTTATATCCTACCATTCCAACACGAACTGAACTCATACTATATCCTCCTTGTTAGGTTAGTTAGGTTATTCACATCGATATTCACTCTAGAAGAAGCCCGAACAATAAGCTCTGCTTGCAGTAATTCTCTTACAGGATCGTCAAACCACTTACGAAAGAGCTCTGCATCATTACCTATTTGAAGCAACTTATTAGCTGCGATCGTTCCCATTTCATAAAAAGGAACTCTTACACTGCTAAGCGGAGGCACTGTGATTTCAGCTGCGTCCGAATCATCATATGCGACTATTTTCGGGTATTTCTCTTCAGGAATTTGCCATTCCCTAAACTTTTGTAACACTCCGATTGCCATCCGGTCATTCGAAACAAACAACCCATCCATCACTGGAAGTAGGTCCATCATTTTCTCTGCTGCCTCATATCCGCTTCGGCGGCTAAAATTACCTTCGAACAAATAAGTTGCATCGAGCTGAAGATTTCCTTGTGTCAAAGCCTTTTGATAACCTGACAGGCGATCTGAACTGTTGGAATACGTTAAAGGTCCATTTAAAAATCCAATATGTTTGCATCCTTGCTGAATCAAATGTGTGACAGCCTGCCTGCTACCTTCCTCATGATCCACATCGACTTCAGGAAATGATTCTCCCTTAAAATGCTGGTTCACCACAATGAAAGGATGTTTTGCATCTTTTAATTTGCGTATGGCTTCCCGCTCACCCGGCTCATCCCTAGAACCCAGAATAATAAGAGCATCTACCTTATGAGCCAGAAAAAAAGATTCGTATTCCTGCGGTTCCTGCTCACTTCGAAATAACAGAAGCAGATCATAACCTTGCTCACGAACGGCACTGCCGATCCCGCTTAGCATTTCGGAGAAATAATAACTTGAGAATAAGCGTGCTTTGGGGATATACGGCAGAACCACACCGAGATTACCACTTCGATTTCTTGCAAAACTACGTGCAAGCGCACTCGGCACATATCCCAGTTTCTCTGCTGCATGAAGCACCTTGGAACGGGTTTCTTCTTTCATGGGACCCACCCCATTCAAGACTCGGGATACGGTAGCTTCCGACACCCCCGCAAATTCAGCAACTTCCTTTCGTGTAGCGATAAGATATCCACTCATTTCCATTTAATGTACGCGCGTACATTTTCTCATGTCTTTCCATTACTGTCAATAATAAAAGTAAAAAAGACACTGGAAAAGCGTGTCTTATAATACCACTGTTTCAAGCATCTTATTAACTAAACCTTTGATTCAATTCTACATTTCATTTATCTATTTATGTATATGATGAATGTCTTGGTCTATGAAAAAGGTTTCTTCTATTCACCGCCTGGCATTGTTTCAATGGTAGTGATTATAGCAGAATTATCCATGGCAACGGGACAGAAAAGGTAAGCCGATGATTACATTCATGTTTCCGATATAAGAAAAACCTTGCTCAAGTTGAATGAGCAAGGTTCCATACTAAACAATGTGCGCTGCCAACTTATCTACCTCTCTAATTTTCAGGTAAATAATCGGTAGTAAACGTCGTATTCACATCAATCTCTTGATCGAGCAGACCGATTTCTATAAGTTGTTGCATGAGTTCTGTCCAGCGCTCCTCCGTCATGTAGCCAACTCCATGTTCTTCTGCATCATAGCCATATACATATTCCCGCTGAGCCTCTTCGCCAAATGCGATTTCATCTTCAGACAAGTTCGTGTTCACTTCATTTATTTTTTTGTTAATTTTTTCGTAATTTTCTTTGTAATTATTCCAGCCTTCCACCGTCCCGCCGATAAAAGCTTTTACGGTATCTGGATTTTCTTTCAAATACTTCTCCGTTGTATAAATAACGGCCGCATACGGCTTATAGTCGGAATCAGCAATGAGCTTCGTCTTCACTTTCACTCCTTGTTTCTCAACGACAAAGGGCTCTCCATTAACGAAAGATTGACTGGCCGACTGTGGATCATCGATAAAGTTACTGTGTTGTCCGGTATAAGCTACTTCTTTGACGGTATCTAGTTTATATTTATGTTTGAGAAACTCCCAGTAAGGCTGGCCTTGCTGGATAAATACCGTCCGACCGTTCAGGTCCCCGAAATCACTAATTCCTGACTCTTCATGATACATCAGTGCTTGCGGACTGATCTGGAACGTAGTAGCCAAGGCTACAATGGGTATTCCCTCTTTACGAGCAAGCAGAATTTGGTCCGCATGCGCTACCCCAAACTCTGCCTTTCCAGAAGCTACTATCTGAATAGAAGATACTTGAGGACCACCAGGTTCAATGGTTACATCTAGATTCTTGGCTTCATAGATCCCCTCTTCCTCTGCTGCGTAAAAACCACCGTGTTCCGATTTAGCAAACCAGTTGAGCACTACTTTTACTGGTGTTTTCGTTGTTTGCTCTGGGGTACCTGCGGCCTGATCAGGGTTCTCTGAGCTGGTTCCTCCTCCGCAGGCAGTTAAAGCCATACTCAAAACAATCAATAGGGCTCCCATTCTAACCGACTTTTTACGGCGTTTCCCTGACTTCTTCATCCCCATCACACTCCACTTCCCCTATTTTTCTTCTTTATTCTCTATTTAAAATAGTCTAATTTTTTCTTAGTGAAGATGCGTATTCAGGCTTTCGCCTTACTGCTGTTCCAAAAGCCTTCATGTACCGCAGCAATCTCATCTGCAAGTTCGGGAAAAGGTCCAATGACCTCAATTCTCTTCTGACCTCTTGCGAAAATTTCTCGGCAAGGCAGATCAAAGGTTGGATTCTGCGGATCATCCCCAGTAAGGGCGAGGAGATCCTTCTCTGATATCCCATATACCACTCTACCCAGATTCCCCCAGTACATGGCTCCCGCACACATCGCGCAAGGTTCTGCCGTCGTATATAAGGTACAATCCCATAAAAAATCCGGTGTGTATGTATGCGATGCTCTTTCCATTAAAGCCGTTTCAGCATGACCTGTGCAGCGATGTTCGGTGATCTCCACATTGCCTTGCTCCATTAAAATATGGCCGTCTTTGTCAACCAACAAAGCGCCAAACGGCGTGTTTCCACTGTCTCGAGCCATCCGCGAAATTTCAATCGTTCTTTGTAATAAAGTAAGGTGGTCTAGCTGTTTTTCTTGACTCCCCATGGTCATCGCTCCTTGTCTCTCTGCTATAATTCGATTTTAGCTACATCCAATTTCCGCGTCAATTAATCTAACACATATTCGGTATGATGAATAAGAAGCTCTTCACTTTTTGTGAAAATAGACATAACAGGCTTCTTCTTTCTGTAGAAATAAGATAATATATCGAATTACTTAACATAAGATGTTAACAAATAAATAATATTAGAGCATACATTATAAATAACTTATTAAAAATTGATTTCGTCATTCTAATTACGTTATATTGGATTATATTTACATATACCGATAGTGAGGTAGTTTGGCAGTGAAAGTCATCATTTCATTTAGTTTGGTAGTCATCAACATGATTGCCGAGCTATGGACCGGATGCTTCCGTAAAACAACAGACTTTTATGATCAGCACTCTACTACCCGCACCAAAACAGGCTACGTGTTGTTTCTTATCTCTGCACTGAGCGCAGTTACCCTTATTACCTTTTGGATCACTAAGCAAATTGATAAATAATACATCATGATCTACGTTTGGACCCTAACATAAACGATAAAACCCCGTTTCCTTATGGATTCGGGGCTTCTTTATTCTTTTCGGATCATTTTCGTCTATTCTCTTTTCTGTTCTCGTCTATTCATGATCAGTTCTAGATGTAGCTGCCGCTTGCTGTACCGCACGGATGATCCCGCTATAACCGGTACAGCGACAAAGATTGCCGCAAAGTACCTTTTCAATCTGCTCCGTAGATGGATTAGGATGCTGTTCGAGTAACTTGGTCGTACATAGAATCATTCCGGGTGTACAATAACCACACTGAAATCCGCCTTCATCAATAAAAGCCTGCTGAACCGGATGCAGGTCCGTTTCGTTGGAAGAAGCAAGCCCTTCAATGGTCTGAATCTCCTGCCCAGCACATTGATAAGCCATGAGTAGACAGGAATTTACTGGTTCCCCATTGAGTAAGATCATACAAGCTCCACATCTGCCGATTTCGCATGAGATTTTTGTGCCTGTTAGTAGTAAACGATCCCTTAGAATCGTTACCATCCGCTGCGTCGCAGGTACCTCCATCTTTACCTGATTTCCGTTAATAATTCCATTCCACTTCATGAATGTTGTGCCCCCTGTCATGGGTTAACCCCTTCTTTCCATTCGAAATGCAGCGGAGTAGCCAGCAGTTCTCTATTAATCGGCAATTTATTTAGCCAAACCCCCGTCGCTTGATGAATCGCCGATACAATGGCCGGAGCGAGTGCCACGGAACCGATCTCACCGATCCCTCTAGGACCAAAAGGATCATTTTCAGGTAAATTTTCGATCGCTTCCACTGTGATTTTCTGATGCATATCCTGAAAGGTAGGAATCAAATAGGTGTCCAAATTCGTGGTTACATACATACTGTGATCCATTATCGCATCCTCCATCAAGGTGAAGCCGAGTGCCATCCCGCTTCCTCCCTCAATCTGGCCTATATAGCCCATTGGATTCATGACGGGACCTGCAGCAACCATATGTTTAATCTCTTCTACTTTAACCTCGCCTGTCAGCGTGTTGACTTCCACTTCAGCAATTACTGCCGCATAAGTATAGAGAAAATGTCCGCCCATCACTTCATCCGGTGTTGTTGGATACTGAAATTTCGTATCGAAAGTGAGATCTTCTTCTGGAGCAAGGTCCGCAATCTCCAAGTAAGATAACAATTTCTTCTCTTGTTCATTTGAATCCGAATCACGGCTCCTGTGCCAAATTCCTCCCGCTCCCGTAACTAATTCCGATGCAGGAAGCCCGCTAACCTGTGCACATAGTTCTATTAATGTGTTGTTAAACGGGGTTTTCAACCGCTGTAAAGCCATCCAAGCCATCGTTGTGGACCGTGAAGCGGTACTTGAACCACCGTGCGGAACTCGGTCTGTATCTCCAATTACGATCTCTATATCTTCCGGGATACAACGAAATATATCGCATAACATAATTTCTAACGTAGCCACAAGCCCTTGCCCGAACTCTTCATAACTAAAAGCAACCTCGATTTTACCCGAAGCATTCAGTTTAAGTCTGCCGCCGGCAGGATCAGGAATTCCGTAACCAAGACCCGCACCATGCATCGCAAGAGAAGCGCCTATTCCTTTTTTGATCCAAGGGGTTGCTGTAGAGTGCGAGAGTGATTCTGATGAAAAATCTAATGAAGGAACCGCGTTTGTTTTTTTTATATCTATTTGTCCATTCCTTTTCTTCCACAGTTCGGAATGATCTACTGCTTCCCATACTTCACTCAGTCCATTTGTGACAAGGATCTGTTGCCCCAGCGGTCCTGGATCTGTGCTGCTGCGTAAATTCCGCCGCCGAATCTCCCACGGATCTATTCTAAGTAACGCCGCCGCCCGGTCCATTTGTCCTTCCATTGCAAAGATTGCCTGATTGCCTCCAAATCCACGGAACTCTCCAGAAACACCATTATTCGTGTAGACTGACAACCCTTCTACATCCACACTCGGTATTTGATACGGACCCATGGAATGCTCTGTTGCAAAGTTAAGCACTGGCGCTCCAAGTGTCGCATAGGCACCCGTATCAGATAAAATACGGACAAGATGGGAAGTAATCATCCCTTCCTTAGTAAAACCCGTCTCCATCTCTATTTTCATCGGATGGCGCTTGAGTCCGGCACGCACCGATTCCTTACGGGAGTTATGGAATTTAACTGGACGTCTTGTCTTCAAAGCCAATAGCGAACCATATGGCTGAACATTCAGTTCATCTTTTCCGCCGAAGGAACCGCCGATCGGGCTTGACACGACACGAATAGACTCTTCGGGCATATCCAGAATGCGGGATAACTGCATCCGATCTTTATATCCGTGCTGTGTTGGTGCATAAACCGTTAACCTTCCGTTATCTTCCGGGACAAATAAACCGCCTTCTGTCTCCATATAAGTGTGCATTTGCCGCGGCGTATAATAAACTTCTTTGATAACGAGGTCGCTTTTTTGCAGATCAGTCTTTGTGTCGCCCCGTTTCACTTCCGTCCGGTGCAATATATTTCCGGCGGGATGCAAAGAAGGTGCTCCTTCTATAAGCGCAGCCTCGGGAGAACTTAAAGGGGACAACACTTCATATTCAACACGGATTAGATGAAGTGCCTGTTCTGCAATCTCAGGCGTATCCGCAGCAACTGCGGCAATCGCATCACCCGTATACCTTACGAAATCCTCACAAAATACCGGTTGATCCGGAATCGCAATGCCGAATCCATTGAGTCCTGGCACATCCTTGTGAGTCAGTACCTGATGAACACCTGGCAAAGCCTCTGCTTCGGCTGTATCCACGTTTCTAATGCGGGCAAACGGGTGATCGCTTCGTTTAACCCGACCGTAAAGCATACCTGGCAGTGACTTATCCGTGAGATATTGTAGCGTCCCCGTCACTTTTTCTCTTCCGTCTGGACGTCTGTGCCATTTGCCCCCACTCGTTTCTTTGGTTAGCAGCATGTTCCCATTCCTTTCCCTATAAATGCGGTTATACGGAGTAACCTGCAGATCTCATTCCCTTCCATAATTCAGAGGCAAATAAACCGGCAGCCG
The DNA here is from genome assembly GCF_965111595.1 of Paenibacillus sp. Marseille-Q7038. Taxonomy (NCBI): domain Bacteria; kingdom Bacillati; phylum Bacillota; class Bacilli; order Caryophanales; family Paenibacillaceae; genus Paenibacillus; species Paenibacillus sp. Marseille-Q7038. Next base: position 2,181,964 of record NZ_CBCOOM010000001.1, read on the forward strand.
CTTGTTTACGGTAAGTATCGGTAGCAAACACATCGCTAATGGTGACAAATTCATCCTGTACTTGCTTCATTAGTTCAGACAAAGACAGTCTACCCACAGGAAACTGACGAATCCATTTTTCAGTTTGGACTAGCCTCATCGCTGTTCCTGAACCTCCTCCTGCCGCCATAGCCAGAGAAGACCATTCTCCTTGAGAATTCATAGTTCCATGAAATGCGATCGTGACCAACGCAGGTGTAAAGGCTTCTCTTCTTCCGAGCTTTTTGAAGAAGGAGAGGGTATGGCTTCCTTCCTCCGGTGCAGGCTTAGATAATGGAATCCGGATTTCAGTTAGAAAATGATCTGCACTTCGCTGTCCTCTGCGCCATTCTTCCAGGCATTCTGTTAGTTTCTTCTCCGTAAGACCCGTGTCTGTCATCCATCGCAAACTCGCTTCATATACAAGCAACACAGGAATCGAATCCCCTACTCCAGATACAATATTACCTCCAAGCGTAGCCAGGTTTCGGATCGATGGTGCTGAGATCACATCAATAGCCTGACTCAGTAAAGGAAACTGGGTTTGAATTCTCTCAAGGGCAGCACAGGCATTCAGCCTCATCAATGCTCCAATACATAATTCATTCTCTTTCGTAGTACACGTATTCAACTCTCGTATACTCGCAAGACTAATCAGATGCTTTGGTACAGGTACCGTGCCCATTTCCCACTGCGTTCGTAATAAGGTGGTGCCTGCCGCCCACTGATAATGAGGCGATACATTCTCCACGATCTTTCTCGCTTCTTCCATACTTTCCGGTTGCCATAACACAGGATACATGATTCGTTCAGATCCTATTCCCATATCCACACCCCTTACTCCCACCTAAGCTGTAACAACCTCTACGTCCATTTCTATTCCTTAGTAAAATCAAGAAAAATCCATTTTCTTGTACGACTCCATCAGCTCACCAAGGTAAAGTAAAGTTTCAGGCGTGTCTGCGTCATAGAAGACTTCTTTTTCAAATGGGATTTGTTCTCCTACATAAGCTGGGTTTCGAATGATGGATCTAGCTCCTACATCTCCTTCGAGCTTAGAAATCACAGGATAGACCTTGCTTGATAGCAGCAGCGGAGGTTTAACTACATCCCCATCTTTCGCTGCGACATAGTGAAGTTCAGGTGATAAGGAGTATACGGATAGCAGAGCATTGATATGTTCGGTTTGAACCAGTGGCTGATCCGCTAATAAAATTAGGACACAGTCAGCACCCCGATCTACCGCTTCATTCCTTCCGCAGCGAAGAGAATGGCTCATTCCAAGCTCACAATCAGAGCATCTAGTAATGACTAGCCTGTCATTCGCTGGGTTTACGAGCCAGTAAAGCGGATCGTCTACTCTGACGACCAAGATAACCAAATCAAGGTTCGAATCCAATGCTGCTTTTACCGCATAGGAGCCGAGGGGAGCACCACTCAGCTCTAGATTTATTTTTTCCTTACCCATGCGCCGACTTTGACCTGCCGCGAGTACAATCCCTGCTGTCTGCATCGCTGTACGCCCCCTTGGCATGATCATGAACTGCTGTTATATTACGTTTGACAGCAATGAGTTCAGCGGTAATCGCTATCGCTATTTCTTCGGGGCCTTCCGAACCTATGGTAAGTCCAACAGGTGTATACAAATGAGGGAAGGGTGCCAGACCTTCAAGAAGCCTGGAGGTTCTGAACCGGGAGCCTAAAATGCCGAGATATCGGTATGAGGAATGTTGTAACTGTTCGAGAAACGCTCGTTCCTTGGGGAATTGATGACTCATGAGGAGAAGGTAATCCTGCTCCTTGATCTGAAAAGCACGTAAGATTTCCTCAGGAAAACCAACAAGAAGTGCTGCATTTGGAAATCGTTTTTCTGTACATAAGGCTTCCCGCCAATCAGCCACCGTGACACGAAATCCAGTACTCGCCGCAAGTTTAACGAGGGTAATGGAATCATCACCTGCCCCTAGAATGAGAAGTCTTGGTTTAGGGTGATAAGTATGGGAGTATAGCGCTTCGATTGAATCATCTTCGGTATGAAACGGATGTTCACCCTTCTCAGCATAATAATGAACGTCTTGCTTCTGTTCGTTCCACTTGCGCCGGATTGTAACGGAATACCCTTGATCCAGATACAGTTTCATCTGAGTTAACTTCCATCTCAGATCCCCTGCTATCGGCTCCAGCAAAATATGTAGCAACCCGCCGCAACCGATATTTTCACCCCAAGATAAATCATCTTCGGGCCTCATGTCGTACAAGACCAACTCAGGTTTGTCAGACCGTCTCACTTCTTGTGCCCTTAAAGCTAGATCAGTTTCAATACAGCCCGGGCTAAGACTTCCTATCATTCCGCCATCCTCCGTGAAGAGCATGGAAACCCCCTGCTTACGGTATGCATGACCTTCTACATATACAGCTGTTGCTAAAACCAGTGGTCTTACTTCATTTAAAGCTGCTTCGCAAATATCATGCATCTCCATATGATTTCCCCTCTCTCTTCCCTCGTTCTCCACCGGCCGTAGACAACGAATGTGGAATTACGAACGGCAGAGGCCGCGCACGATGGACATAATAAGATGGATGTAAACTACTTAGGCACTTCGTTGATACGGTTCACCATTCTTGCAATACTGCAATCTGCTTCTCTTAATACGATGGAGCGGTCAATCGTTCGCATTGCCCGCTGATCTAACACGATTTCCCCATCAATAATGACAGTATCCACATTGCTTCTTGTTGCCGAATAGACAACTCGGGAATAAACATCCACATCGTAAGATGGATAGGTATGAAAATCATGTAGATCCAGCAGAATCACATCTGCTTTCTTGCCTACTTCAAGACTTCCTATCTCCTTCGCCATACCAAGTACCTCCGCACCGCCCATTGTCGCCATTCGAAGTACCGTTCTGGCATCCATAGCTGTTGGTCCATGCGGTATTTTATGCATGAGAGCTGTGAGTCTCATTTCCTGAAACATATCCAGATTGTTATTACAAGATGCGCCATCGGCACCAATGCCGACATGAATTTGCCGGTTGAGCAGATCTGGTATGTCCGCGATTCCCGAGGATAACTTCATATTTGAACCTGGGCAATGTGTTACTTTTACACCGCGCAGACGAATGATCTCTTTTTCTTCTTCACTAAGCCATACACAGTGGGCAAGAACCAGCCTCGGCGTAGCCAGACCAATGTGATCCAGATAAACAACATTACGCATGCCGCGCTCATTCTCGACAAGTTCGATCTCTCCTCGATTTTCCGAAGCATGCGTGTGTACTTTTACATGATACCGTGCTGACAGATCCCGAACTTCTGTAAGCAGCTGTTCTGTACAGGAAACTACGAACCTAGGGCAGAAAGCGTACTGAATTCGTCCACCGCCAAAACCATTCCATTTTTCAAGTAAATCAACACTTTGCTGAATGGAATCTGCCGTTGTTTCCTGCAGTGGGAGCGGTACCTCATCTCCATGATCCATCATGACCTTTCCCGAAACCACACGCATCCCACTTTGAGCCATTGCTTGAAAAGCAGAGTCCGTGTAATGAACCGTCTCCATGTCCAGAATAGTCGTTGTGCCGCTCGCGATCAGTTCTCCGAGCCCCAGAAGTGCAGAGTAATATACAGATTCCTCATCATGCGCTGCTTCAAGAGGCCAGATCCGCTTACGCAGCCAATCCATGAGTTCAAGATCATCTGCACGCCCCCGAAAAAGAGTCTGGCATAAGTGAATATGAGTCTGAATGAATCCAGGAAGCAGCGCTTTGCCTTTGCCGTCAATAACCCGATCAGCAGCTACCTGAATGTCCTCCCCTATTTCCTTTATCTTGTTCCCTTCCATGAGTAAATCGCCTATAAATACATCTTCATTTCCATTCATCGTCACGATTTGCGCACCTTTGATCAGTAGTGTACTCATCTTTTAGGAACCTCCCCAGACTGCAACCTTATCCGTATCGATGTCACCAACCTATCGCTGCGCCGTCGCCTCGAGGATCCGCTGCTCCGTTAAGTAATCCGTTCGGATCTATGAGAATTCCTTGTGCTTGCCCCATCAAATCATCCCATTCGCTTAGCGCAATCACTTCATGCCCCATAGTCTGCAATTGCTCGATAACCTCTATTCCAAATCGCTTTTCGAGTTTCAGTTCATCTCCATCCACATCCCAGGTTCGCCCATATACCCAGCGAGGAAGTGAAATCGCTTCTTGAACCGTATAGCCGTAGTCCAGCACTGCGGTCAGAATGGATAACTGCGTCTGAGGCTGCCCTTCTCCGCCCTGAGTACCCAGGAGCAAAAAAGGTTTGCCGTCTTTCAATACCATACCAGGCATCAACGTGTGAAAGGTTCGTTTGCGCGGTTCGAGTACATTTGGGGAATCTGGATCAAGTGAAAAAAAGGAGCCTCTATTTTGAAGAATAATCCCGGTGTTTTCAGGGACATAAGCAGAACCAAAATCAAAATATAGACTTTGGATAAAAGAAACGGCATTCCCTTCCCGATCTACGACAGCCGCATAAGCGGTGTCCTGACCCATCGCTTGAGATAGGAAGGGCTGTGCTTTTTCAGGAGAATTCGCAATCTCCTCCCACAACTGTTTCGCATAGGGTTTAGATAACAAATCACCGATTGGAATTTCACGAAATTCAGGGTCAGTCAAATAACGATCACGGTCCCGAAATGATTTTTTAATCACTTCCGTCATGAGGTGATAATACGAAGCAGATAGACGATCTATAGAAGCTACGTTTGTATTATCCAGCATATTCAGCATCATGAGGACAGAGTATCCTTGAGAATTCGGGGGCATTTGGTATACCTCATACTCCCGATAATCTACCTTTAACGGAGTAACCCATTCTCCTGTATGATTTTCGAAATCTTCTTTTTGCAGAAATCCACCATCTCGAATAACGGAGTTTGTTATGTCATCTGCTAGGATCCCTTTATAAAAGGCTTCCCTTCCACCGCTTTGCAGGATTCGCAAGGAAGTCGCCAGATCAAGCTGAGTAAAGAGTTCCCCTTCCGCAAGCAACTTTCCATTTCGGATATAAACGCTGGATAATCCTTTATCCGCCCGAATATACGCTTCATCTCGAAGCATCCAAGTATGTACATTACGAGAGATCGGGCATCCTTTTTCCGCATAGTGAATGGCTGAATCAAATAACTTCTCCCAAGGCAGGCATCCATATTTCTGCGATATTTCCCACCAGGCATCTACCACGCCCGGCACCGTCACTGCACTGAGAACACCTCTTCTAGGAATCGAAGTTATGTTCATCTGCTCAAACAACTCTCTCGTCAGAGAAGCAGGTGAGCGCCCTGTTCCGTTATATCCAGAAAGCTCGCTGGACTTGGCATCATACATTAGAAAAAAAGCATCCCCTCCAGGTCCTGTCATATGAGGGTAAACAACACCTAGTGTAATACTGACGGCAATAGAGGCATCATAAGCATTTCCGCCTTGAGCTAAGATCCGTGCACCTGCACTGGTAGCTAAGTGGTGGGGGGAAGTGATCATCACTTCCGTACCCATTGGCATTTGATTCAGCATGGCACTTCCTCCTTACTGGTTTCCGCATATACCGAAAGTGCTGCTTGCACCGCTTCCCCGGCAGGAAGTTGATGTCCTTCGTGAATAAGTACCGCTTCAAGCGCACCTAGTACGTGCAGCACATTTTTACGACTGCAACTATACCCCATCGTTCCAATTCTCCAGATCTTCCCTTTAAGCGGTCCAAATGAACTGGCGATTTCAATTCCAAAATCATGAAGCAGTTTATTTCGTACAAGCTCTCCATCAATCCCGTCCGGGATATTTATACATGTCACACAAGGAAGTTTACTTTCCTCATTTCCATATAACGAAAGTCCCATTCCTTTGATTCCCTGCACAAGCGCCTTTTCATTCCGTACATGTCTTGCGAAGCGGTCTTCAAGCCCCTCTTGAAGTAAAATACGTAGCCCTTCATGCAGACCATACAGCATAGAGGTCGCTTCTGTATGATGGTTCAGTCTAGCTGAACTCCAGTAATCCTGAATCTGACTTAGATCAAAATAATTACTTCGGATGGGTACTAAAGATGGCTCATTATCCAAACTTGCCGGATCTCGTAGTCCCCGTTCGATTTGTTTTCGAGATCGAAGCTTTGTTTCGATCCGCTGATTATAAGTAATCGGCGCCATACCGGATGGAACGGAGATGCATTTTTGAGTTCCGCCGATCACTGCATCAATATTCCAAGCATCCGTCTTGACAGGCACACCGCCAATCGTAGCAACAGCATCAACCACAAACAAAATATCCAGTTCCCTGCACGTTTTTCCAATCTCAGCTAATGGCTGCATCTGACCTGTAGACGTTTCACCGTGCACCAAGGCAACCATATCCGGCTTATGAGTATGAATCGCTTCTATCACGATCTGCGGATCAAAAACACTTCCCCACTCGATTTCCATAAATATAACTTCCGCACCAGAGCGCTGAGCGATTTCAACAAGCAGATGTCCGAATCTCCCAAAAATAGGTACCAGCACTTTATCCCCAGGCTCAATAATGCTGACAAGGACTGCTTCTATCCCAGATCTAGAAGTTCCGTCTACTGGGAAACTCCACTCATTAGAGGTTTGAAATACATCTCTGAGCATCTCCATCGTTTCGTTCATCAGCATCGTAAATTCAGGATCAAACTGTCCTAATATAGGAAATGACATGGCCCGCAGCACACGCGGATCAACTTCCACCGGCCCAGGTGTCATGATCGTTCGAAGCGATGGGTTTAGCTCTTTATATTTTTTCATCTGTCTTCCCCCAGTAGCCATATTGGTACAGCATTTCTACAAGCACTCGGAACCCCCGATTGATGTCTTCCTCTGAGGTGAATTCCTCAGGATGATGACTCAGACCATTCTGACTTGGTACAAAGATCATTGCCGCCCTGCATACCTCTGCAAAAATCTGAGCATCATGCCCTGCACCGCTCGGCATTTTACGGTAAGAGAAATCAAGTATTTCACAAGCATTCTGAATCTGTTCTATCCATCGATCATCCAGAGCCACAGGATCTACCGACAAATGCTCCTGCCACTGTGCATCTAGTCGATTTCGCACTGCCAATTCGGAAATAATCAGAAGCGCCTCCTGTATAAAACGATCCATAATCTCTTTGTCCGTATGCCGGATATCCAAAGTGAATACCACTTTTCCCGGAACCACATTAACTGCCCCCGGCCAAAGCTCAATCGTACCTACAGTGGCTACCAGCGGGTCACCATAAGAAAGCGCAAGCTCATGGATTCGAATAATCATCTCGGATGCACCGATAAGCGCATCTTTTCGGTAATTCATAGGAGTCGTTCCCGCATGATTGGCTTCACCGGTGATCATTACATCAAGACGTTTCTGTCCAACGATATCGGTAACAATGCCGATGGATGTGCTCGTTCTCTCAAGCACAGCTCCCTGTTCAATATGAAGTTCCAGATATCCACCCGGCTCGAAAGGTCTCACGCGGTAAGATGAATTCGGACCGAATCCACATAACTCGGCCGCTTCCAGCATACTGATCCCTTCCACATCTTTCAGGTCACCTGCAGCACCCCAATCATTTGACCCCGTAACACTTCTCGAACCCCAAAAAGCAAACGGAAATCGACTGCCTTCTTCCTCACATAAAGACACCGCTGCAAGTGATCGAACCGGAGGCCCGTATACTTCACTCAGATATAGAAGAGCAACCATTCCTGCCGCAACGCCGAGTGCACCATCGAACCTGCCTCCCGAAATAACGGTATCTATATGCGACCCTGTAAACAGCGGTTTATGGCGACTGTTCTCGTCTGTACCTTCGAGCAATGCGTATAAATTTCCGGATTGATCAAAAGAAGTGACATGGCCTTTTTCCTGCATAAAATGTTGAAGATGCTGCTGTGCTTTCAGCCAAGAAGAGGAATACAATAATCTTGTCATTCCTCCTTCCTCGCTTTTCCCAAGATTCGAAAGTTCCTCTAGCAATTCATGAAGAAGATGACAAGAAGCTGCAAATGTTGTTTCTCTGTCAACTTCAGTACTTTTGATGGGAGTTTCAGAAAAATCAGACATAAATATCCCCCTCTTCCGCCGCCGCTTTAGACGGTATGGAAGGAATAAACCGACCTCGTCTTTGATGAGTCAATCCGTGTAGATCGTCATAAATTTGAAATCCTCGGCTAAAAGTCGCCTTTATCTTGCAGGAGAATGTACGATCTATATAGGGTGATATCGGATGTCGATATCTGATTTCTTCCTGAGTCAGCGTATAGGATTCATTCAACCTTACGATTGCAAAATCAGCATCTTTACCCAGTGCGATCTCTCCTTTACAAGAATCCAGTCCAAAACGTCTAGCAGGTCCTGCTGCGAGTAAAGAAGCGAGCAGCGGAAGTGGTGCACCCCGCTTTATGTGAGCTTCTTCAAGCATCAAGAGCAACGTACTCTGTGCTCCTGCAATCCCTCCCCATACTTGAAAGAAATTGTCCGTATCTTTCATGGAGGAAGGGCAAGGGGAATGATCTGAGGCGATCATATCAATATCACCTGATAAGAGAGCCTCCCATAATAGATCCTGCTCCTGCTTACTGCGAAGGGGAGGTGCACATTTAAAGGCGGCCCCCCTTGTTACAACATCCTCTTCTGTAAGCACCAAATAATGAGGACAAGTCTCTACCGTAACATCAAGTCCGCTGCGCTTCGCTTCTGTAATAAGCTCTACAGACCTAGCGGTGCTGATATGAACAAAATGAAGTCTGCATCCTGTTTCTTTGGCGTACATGAGGGCGCGAGTTACTGCTTCTGCTTCCGCTTCCGGTGGACGGGAAGCCAAATAATCTTCTGCCCCTACTCTTCCTTTGGAGATTCGTGCATAGGCAAGTGCATCTGTCATTTCATTGCTCTCTGCATGCAGAGCAAGCACCCCGCCAATATTTGCAATGACAGACATCCCGCGAATCAGCGCCTTATCATCCGTTCGAGTGAAAATCTCATCTCCTTCTCCGCCAGGTTCAGACATAAATGCTTTGAACCCTGCTGCACCTGCACCAGCGAGAAAACTTAGTTCCCCTTCATTTGTAGGAACAAGCCCACCCCATAAAGCATAATCTACATAGCTTTTTCCGTCGGCAGCTGACAACTTACTCTCCCAGCCGTGCCTCGTGGTCGTCGGTGGAACACCATTCAGCGGCATATCAATATATGTAGTCATTCCGCCTGTAGCAAGTGCGGCAGAACCGGTCTCAAATCCTTCCCACGCTGCTAATCCGGGTTCATTAAAATGAACATGTCCATCGACCACACCCGGAAATACAAGCTGATCTTCAGCAGAGTACAAGATAGCAGCTTCATCTGCATCTAACTCAGGAGCGATCGCCGTAATCACTCCATCCTGAATGCCGATGTCCACTTTTTCCACACCATGGGGTAAAACAACACAGCCACCTTGGATGATGACTTCAAATTTTTTCGGCATCAGAAGCCCTCCTTTTACAATAAGATGACCTGCAATACTTGCTATTACGTGCCCCGGTACGTACTATATCCCCCTGGAGCAACAAGTAAGGGAACGTGGTAATGCTCATTAGTGCTCGTGATCTTACATCGGAGTGGAATTATATCCCAGATGGTATGTATTCCACTTTCTAATAGAAAAGCCTCAAAGTACGCTCTGGCATGGAAACGAAGTTCATAAACCCCTTCGCTCAGCTCATTTTCGAGAAAAGGAGTATCCAAGCGTCCATCCGCATTCGTGAAACGGGTAGCAATCAGAACAGCCTGCTCTACTCCCTGCTCTTCCTGAACCCTGTAAAGTTCAACCTTCATATCACTTCCCGGGATTCCTCGGCTCGTATCCAGCACATGTGTTGTTAATTTCCCGTCCATCCTACACCCTGCCTGCTTGCTGTGCTTCATTTAGCTGTGCTGCGGTAAGATCTTCCCTTGTCATAGAGAAGCCTTGAAAACCATAGGGTGGACGCGGCTCTGTAAAAACAGACCCCGGACCTTCTGCTACCGTCTCGGCAATCGTTTCCCAGGTACGGTTGTTGGATTCAAAAGATACCTCTGCCAGCTGGCTGAAGTTTTGAAGCATTCGTAGTCCGATTAGATAGATGAGAGACTGAATGGAAGGAGAATTATTTTCGTGGAATACGGTAGCTGCAATGTCACGTATTTGTTCTGCATCGACATAATTACCGCGGGTGTCATCAAGACCATCTTCTGTTTCTGTGTATTTCCAATGAATGTTCAAAAAGATGAACAATGGCCGGTCAGAAGTCTCCGGAAGTGTCGTATATTCGTCCCTTACAAAACCGGAAAAGCTGCTGCCTTTCACTTTAATTAATCTAAGATTCATGACCCCGCTTTGATGCTCTGCCACATGTATGCGATCCCCTTCTCGTTCAAGAACAAATGTAGCGCTCGCACTTTCGTTGTGAGAATACTTAAACACAAGGTCACTGGCAGCGATTCCATTGGTATTTCCGACCCCAATCTCTTCAAAAGGAACCTGCTCTGCTGACATTCGTACCCCTGTCATTTGCGGGTAGGTTTCAAGGAAAGCTCGGCTTGCGTATTCTAGAAAACCTTCCACCGTAGCCCCTGTATAATCAGCGGCATGACGTAAAATAAAATTTTTCATAGAATCTGTTGCCACAATTAGAGAATTATCCCCTTCTGTAAAAGAAGTAATAAATTGTTCTCCCTTGACAGCTACCTTGATATTCATCCCGAACAGAACATTTCCTCTCCCTCTAAAAGAAGATTCAGGAATTACCTTCACACCTGTCAGCGGTTTGGCATAGGAACGGAATACCCATACATCCCCTTTTCCGTAGTACATCGTTCTCTCTTTCGCCGCTTCGTAAGTCATTCATACCCTCTCCTCTGCCATGTTTTGTTCCACCCAAGACGTAAGACGATACCAACTAATCAGATAAACCTCTTCTAATGCGGTTTGGAATTCTTCTTCCGGAGTATGCTCTGATCGTTCCTTCAAGGCTTTCCCGATTTCTTCAGGTGTTTTACCCTTCACCGCAATAATAAAAGGAAATCCAAACTTTCCTTTATACCTGTCATTGTCTCTCGAAAGTTCTTGTTGCTCTGCAGCAGGCAGCGTACCTAGTCCCGCTCCTTTTTGTTCGTTTACAGAATGCTCACTCATCGTAAGACGCGATCCAAGATCCGGGTGATGACAAAGCAGTGTCATTTTCTTATCGTTATCTGATTGTTCCACTACTTTGATCATTAACGCATGCATTTGTTCCAAAGAAGCAAAAGGCCGTTTGTGGTAAGTGGCTTCAGCAATCCAAGGTGAATGTTCAAAAAGATCACCAAATAAAGCGATGTACCTTTCCTTAGTGAAAGAATTTATATCTTCTAATGTTAGGTTCAGTGAATCCCACCTCCTAATTTGCTTTTGTATTTACATTTTATGCTATATGAATTTTAATTGACAATATATAGGGAACATATTTGTCATATAAACTAACATGTGAGATTTGTTTTGTGTTTTGTGCACGTATACTACTTCATGAAGCGTGGTTTAGGAATGGATTCATGAGCCTGTAAATAGTTCCGAAAGGTAAATACAAGTTTGAGTTTGAGAAGATCATTTGATTTTTTGAGGTCCATCTGCAGGAGGGTACTGATTTTATCCATACGGTATGTGATTGTGTTACGGTGTACAAACAATTGTTTTGCTGCTTCATTAATAAGTCCGTCATTTTCGATAAATGCTTCGAGTGTATTCATTAAAATTTGACTTGGATCTCCGCCCTCCATCTGTAAAGGCTCCAGTACCTTATTGCAGTAATTTTCCATTACAGATTCAGGTACATGACTAAAAAGATAAGCGAATTCAAGCGTTTCAAACTGAAGGGCAATTTCTTTCATTCCAAAGCGAGCGGCAAGTGAGCGGGTATGGAGGCATTCTTGATAAGCTTCACGAAGTGACTTGGGTTCATATTTCATTTTACTGATCCAAAATCTCGGTATGGAACCACCAGCCGTTTTACCAGGCTCAATGATATCTTCAAACCGACTGAGAAGAAAACGGGACAATTCTTCGCCATAATCTTTTCCGGCAGGGCATGTATAGATCGAAAGAATACCTTCATTTATTTTGATATGTGAAGAGTTGGTCAGCTGCATCATTGGATTGTATTGCAGTTCTCGGTGAATCTCCTTCAGCAGTTTCCCATCAGCAAACATCTCAGGTTCCACTGTTGTCAGTACACATTGATAATTTCCTTGGAACAACTGTATTCCATATCCTTCGGAACGTCTCACCAGCTCATCCCCGTTGATCTTCCGTTCCAGATACTGTTTCATTAAAAGACACATCTCATCTTGCAGGGTTGGATTAATATGATCTCGGTAAGTCATATCCATATCATAAGCAAGAACTTCCGCTGCTTGCTGAAACAACTCTTCTTCCTCTTTTAGCGCATAAGCCCCATCTGTATATATAAGTAAAAAGCCGAAATCTTCATCTTTTTGAATGATGGGAACACGATAGCAACTGCCATGATCCCATTTCACTCGCTGAAACATTGCTTTATAGGGCCATCCTTGCTGTACATTCAGATCCTTTGTTTCTTCGCTCGCAAATAATAAATGTCCCCTCGAACCGATCACAGCAATGGGGTGACCAATAATACTAACCAATTTAGCAAACACATCTTTTTTATGATCTTGATCTAGGGCGAATTGCATTAGTTTTTTCTGTTTCTCCACCACATTTTGCAGTGTTTTCGTATTCCGTTCATATTCAGCCTTAAACAAGGCATTCATCTGGTCAGAAAACGTAAATTGAAAAGGTAATTCGATTAGGGGGAATCCGAGGTGATCCGCTTCTTCCACAATCTGATTCGGTATGTGCTCCCAGAATCTACCGAGTTTTATACCGAGACCTGCACAACCTCGTTCATGCAACTTCCGAAGGAGCATAACAGCTTCATCTTCACTGTCTTTCATCACAAAGGCGGTCGTAAATAACAGCTCGCCGGATTTAATCCACTCCGCAATATCGGGTGCGTCCATCACATTAACCGATTTAATAACTCTCGCCCCTCCCTGTGCTCCAGCGACCAATTTAGCCTCAGAGAGAGGATAGATACTTAAGGCTTCATTAACAGTAAGCTGCATGCAAGACACCCTTTCTATACCTAACATGTAACGTGAAGTTATCTCCTTATTTGTTAAATATTATAACTTTTGTAGCGGCATATGGAATAGAGGAGTAGGATTATTCTTTGCATTTATGTTCTACTAGCTCATTTTTTATGGTGTATGGACTCCTATGCTTGTAAGCACAAAAAAACACGATTTCCCGCTTTTGTGCGAAAGATCGTGTTTTGGACAGAAGACGTATTTTTCTGAAAATCACGTTTAATTCAATAGGTTATTTAAGCATTTTGGTCATGATCAGATCTATTTGTTCTTCATCACCCATATAGAAAGAATGAGCGCCTGTTTGCACAAACCCCATTTTCTTATAGAAGGAAATAGCATTCTCGTTCTTCTCCCAAACGCCTAACCACATCTTCTCTTTGTTCTGTTCTCTTGCGATTTCGATCGCTTTATTTATGAGGAATTTACCCAGCCCCTGTTTATGAAACTTTCTTCTTACATAAATTCTTTCCACTTCTAGTGAATCATGTCCCATCGTTTCAGATTGAGCGTCATTCGTGTTTAACTTTAAATACCCAGCGATTTCTTCATTCAAATAAATAAAATAGAATTCTGAACATTCATTTACTAATTCTTCTTCTATTTGTTTCAAGTTAAATGCTCTATCAAGATAGGTTTTCATATTTTCTGGAGAATTCTGATCTTCAAATGTATCTTTAAATGTTTCCACACTTATTTTCCGAAGTAAATCTAGATCTTCCATTGTACATTTTCTGATATTCATCTTCGTGATTTTTCCTCCCACTACTAAATCAATATTTTCTCTTGTTGCCTTTTTTAACGTACTCCCAGTCTTTTTCTACATTGTTTCTGACTTTCTGCAGTAAATTGTAAATTGTCTCTACTTCATCATCGGATAATCCAGAGAGAGCAATCTTATTGGAATAATCGTTTTCTCTTATGATAAAAGGGTAAATAGCCTCCCCTTTTTCCGTGGGAAATAGTTTCTTTATTTTTTTGTTATGATTGTCTTCTTTCTTTTCAATAAAGCCATTGATTTCTAATTTCTTTATAGCGCGTGAAGCGGTTGTTCGATCTACTTTTATCATCTCAGCTAATTTTTCTTGAATGATTCCCGGGTTTTCACAAATTCGTACAAGGTACAAATATTGTCCTTTTGTAAGGTCATATTCTTTAAATTCTATATTACTTATTGAATCTAAAGCCCTTGCGATCATTCCTATTTCACGAAGAATTCCCTTCATATTTAGCTCCTTAGCTTAATTTTATTGCATTTGCAACAATTTAATATATATTAATTTAACCTATCTTTGTTGTATTTGCAATATTAATGAGAATGAAGAATAGATGGCAAAATATATACTTTTCAATCACTATCTTTTGCGCTCAGGTGTTAGGGGATTTGCTCCATTAAACGTAAAAAAAACCAACCTAAAAGTCGGTCAGTTTTGTTCATGGTATATACCTGATAACTATTTTATTTAACTAAAAACCATGTAAGCGGATATTCTAGGAGTCACTTCAAACTTAACACACAAGTTTTCCGCTTTGAACGTAACTCCATTCCGAAATTCCGGATTTGTATTGGAGAAGCGGTCCGTTTTTAGACACTACATTCGGCTTCCCTATTTACTTCGTTTTGGTGAATTCCGTACTTGGCTTAGACGCTCTCCATACTTAAAGACAAGAATGCCTCCTATGATCACGAGAACTCCAATCAATTTGTTCATTGTAAATTCAATTTTTTCTAGTCCAAAAAAACCAAGCGAATCCCATAATAACGCAAAACTTAATTGAGACGTGAGCACAATAGATGTCGAAAACGTAGGCCCGAGTAACTTGATTCCCTGCATCAAACTAAATACGACCCCTACCCCAATCGCTCCGCTGATCCAATACCATGCCTTCATATTCTCCATATGATATCCACCGGTTCCTTCTACCACTAAACTAATCGCAATAGAAGCGATTGCTCCAAGTCCAAGTACTATAGTCGTTGTAAACCAGGAACCTGTGTGTTCGCCCATTTTACTATTAAAAACAACCTGCATCGCTACAAATGAGCCTGCAATCAAAGCTATCATAATTCCTATTGTCATATCATAACGGGTCCTTTCCAATCTTATTACATTACAACTTAAGAATAATAACTCCAATAATCATCATCGCGATCCCAAGCAACTGCGGAATGGTAATTTTCCGCTTCATTACCCCAAACCAACCATTGATGTCGATTAGATATGTGAGACTAAGCTGGGCAATTAACAAGGCAGATATCGTGAGGGTTACACCGATTTTTTGGATCGCAGTCACTTCACTAAAAATAATAATTGCTCCCATCAGGCCACCCGTTATGTATAGAGGTTTTACCTTCTTGATCGCGCCAAAGTTTCTTTCACGCACAAGCAGCATAATGAGTAATGCAATCACAAACCCGGTAGTTTGTGTAATGGCAGCCGCCTGCCATGTCCCCATATCTTCACTAATTCGGGTGTTCGCTATCCCTTGCAGTGTAATACACGCCCCACCCAAAATGGCAAATAAAATTCCTTTCAATTTCTGTACTCCCTTCTGTCCAAAAGATACGTTCAGCATGTCTAATCATACAAGCTCGCTATGAAAAAAGGCAACCCAATAAGAAAAGGACCAGAAACCGATAAGGTTTCTAGTCCTTTATGAATGTACGGATTAGAATCTGTACATTTTCCTGCTTTATACCGGGTTATGCTTTTGGAGCAATCATTTTGGATGGATCAACATACTCTGCAAACTGTTCTTCTGTCAAAAGTCCCGAAGCAAGTGTTGCTTCTTTTAACGTCAGACCATTCTTATGCGCATGCTTCGCAATCTTCGCTGCGTTCTCATAACCGATATGCGGATTGAGCGCTGTAACTAGCATGAGGGAATTATCCAAGTTCTGTTTAATTGCCTCTCTATTCGGCTCAATACCAACGGCACATTTGTCATTAAATGCACGAATGGAGTCTGCAAGTAACTGCACGGATTGTAAGAAATTATAGATAATAACCGGTTTAAACACATTCAGTTCGAAGTTACCTTGGCTTGCCGCAAAACCTATGGATGCGTCATTTCCCATCACTTGTGCAACGACCATAGTGAGAGCTTCACTCTGCGTTGGATTTACCTTTCCTGGCATAATGGAGCTACCCGGCTCATTCTCTGGTATCGAAATTTCTCCTAGACCACTACGAGGTCCACTTGCCAGCCAACGTACATCATTCGCAATCTTCATTAGATCCGCAGCGAGTGCTTTGACGGCACCGTGGGTATAGACCACTTCATCATGACTTGTCAGGGCATGGAACTTGTTTACTGCAGAAGTAAAGTTTTTGCCTGTTGCTTTACTAATCTCTTCTGCGGTCATCTCGCCAAACTTAGGATGAGCATTAATTCCCGTACCTACTGCGGTTCCTCCAATAGCAAGCTCCTTCATGGTCTCCACACTAGCTGCAATCATACGCTCGCTTTTAGCAAGCATGGCTTCCCAGCCGCTGATTTCCTGCCCAAGTGTAATCGGAGTAGCATCTTGCAGATGAGTACGCCCTATTTTAATGATATCCATGAATTCTTCCGATTTCTGATGGAGTGTTCCTTTTAGCAATCGAATAGCTGGCAGCAATTCATCTTCCACTGCAATAACACCTGCAACATGAAGCGCCGTAGGGAATGTATCATTAGAACTTTGTGACATATTCACGTGATCATTCGGGTGAAGACGTTCTTCCTTAGCTTGTTCAGCGAGCCACTGATTACCGAGATTTGCAATCACTTCGTTTGTGTTCATATTGGACTGCGTACCACTTCCGGTCTGCCATACAACGAGCGGGAAATGATCATCCACGCGGCCACTCAAAATCTCATCGGCTGCGTATACAATTGCTGCCGCTTTATCTTCTGAGAGCTTGCCAAGCTGAAGATTACTTTGGGCAGCACTTTTTTTCAGTATCGCAAACGCACGAATGACCTCAATCGGCATTTTTTCCTGACCAATTGGAAAATTCTCTTTACTGCGCTGTGTTTGCGCACCCCATAAACGATCAGCTGGAACCTTCATCTCACCTAGCGTATCTTTCTCAATACGGAAATCCAATTGCAATTCCTCCTTCACCGAATCTTATGGGATCCTAAGTTATTTTTATGAAGAAAAGCTTGAGCAGCAGATATCCTCACTGCCTATTAACTATTGAGATCTATTTACTACATACAACCGGCTGGCTTGTTCAAAAACAAAACCTGGTTCTAGTGCAATCAGCCCGATTTCCTCGTTTGATTTTCCTGTTACATTAGGTGCATTTACGAGATTCATCTGCGGTTCAGGACAGAAAAACTGATTGCTCGCATTGTTGTTCCAGATCATCCAGTGCTTATACGATGTACCTACATCATAAACAAGCGTATCTCCTGTTTTTGTGTTCGTAAGTTCCATGTAGTTACGTCCATTCTGAGGCTCAGAAGTATAGTGATTATCCATCGCTTCAAAATATGGATTCACGCCTTCTGTCTTTAAGAGCTCTTCTTCTTTGGATAAAGGCTGTATGTCGCCTGTCGGCAAACTACGAGCATTCAGCTCATAACGCTGACCAATCGTCGCTTTGACTTTATAATCAGAAGCCTCGCTTGCATTATCAAATGGCGCCTTGATTGCCGTGTGAAAAGCTAATAAATTAGGCATCGATTCCTTACCTTCATTTATAATGGTAACTTGTTGCTGCAGTCCTAGCTCGCTAAGTGTATAACGAAGACGGATCGTATATTCAAACGGGAGATACTTATAAAATTCATGTCCTTCTCGTACAATCTGTTCGACAATGACATAGCTCTCCTGCTCAGTTGTACCAAAACTTACAACCTGCCATGGTATGTAGTGCATAAATCCATGCAGATGATTGCCCGTTGCTTCTTCATTAATTGGCAATTGATATACCTTGCCGTTCCAAGGAAACTTACCATCCTCGAATCGATTCGGCGGAAATAGTACAGGAATTCCATATACTCCTGGGTTCTCTTTTAATTCCTCAGCGTGATCTTCACCTGGTTCTCTCAGGTAACTATGACCTCGCTCTACATCACGAAAAGAAACTAGATTCCCTCCGATTTCCGGGATCATCTTAGCTTCGTAAGGGCCTGACTTCAAAATGATAGCAGGAAAACTTCCGTATGTTCCTTCATATGCTGTATGCGTATCTTGTACCATGTTTCTTCAACGCCTCCTATATGTAGCGCTTTCATATCTAGTATGAAGCAAAGTTATTCTCTTGACGAATATATCATGTTCTACAAAAAAATTCTATCATATGCCTTTATGGTGCAAAAAATAGGAGAGGTATCCTGTATATAATTCCAATAAGCACTTCTCTAGAGAAGTGCTTATTGTTTATTACCCTTGAAGCATATTATGAAGCAAGTTCAGCCACTTTTTCTGGAGTAATTGCTCCTTTGTAGATCTGACTCATCAATCATACCTTTGAAAGGAGTATCCCACCAGTTTGTACCTAAACTGAAGGTTCCTTTATTATCTGTAAAAATATCAGGGAAACCTTTGCCCGTATATTTTCTGCTCCATCAACATATACGGTAACTGCGTCACCATTCACCGTAAATGCATAGTGAGTCCACTTTTGAAGCGGTGTTTTCACATCCGTTTTTGCATCGTACCACGCTTCACCTGACCACAACATCGCGTTGTTTTTTGCCCCATCATGTCCCATCGGCAGCATACTAATCCAGTTTTTATTCGTTTGTGCTCCGAAGAACACGGGAGTGTAGGGCTTCAATTCATCTGCATATACCCACATCGCAACCGAATAACTGTCGCTTGAAATCAGTCCGCTTGGAAGAAGGATACCTGACTTCCCGTCAAACGCGGCTGCTTTCCCTTTTACCCCATCCTTATATGAGATCGTTCCACCATCTGGGTTACCGATTTTATCTCCGATCACCGTTCCGCTTCCAAAGCTGCCTTTGGTATCAGTTAACTTTTCCTCAAAAGAAAATTCAGCGGAGAGTTCAGCTTCGCCTTGTTCCTCCTTTGGTAAGTCCTCAGCTAGTTTTGCAGCTACTTCCGCAGTAATCGCAACATGGTAGATGCGAAGTTCATCCATCAGCCCTTTGTATGCAGTATCCCAGAAGTTAACACCTAAACTGAATACGCCATCTTTGGTCGTAAATACATCTGGGAAGCCTGAGCCTGAATAAGCCTCGGTTCCGTTAACAAACACTTTTACAAATCCATTATCGACAGAGAATGCAATATGTTGCCACTGATTCGTACGAATTCTTGACCCGATGGATGCATTGTACCAATTCTCACCAGACCATAGTGTTGTCGTATTATCCCCTGCTTGCGGTACAAAACTGATCCAACTTTTATTTGATCCGCCAAAGAAAGTCGGTGTATACTGTGTGATCTCTGTAGGCTTCAGCCACATGGACACAGAATACTCTTTCCCTTCAATTAAACCATTCGGCAGCTTAATACCCGATTTTCCGTCAAATATAGCTCCGTTTCCTACGACACCCTTATCATAAGTAATTGTACCGCCTGTATTATCGATGCGATCTCCCGTAATCGATCCTTCACCAAAGGAACCGAATGAAGGGGATAGATTATTTTCAAAAGAATACTGCGCGTGTAAACCATACGCAACATCAACCGGTGCCACGACAATCGTAAATGTTTTCGTCATTACTGCACTACCCTTAGAGATCGTTGCTGTCAGTGTTGCCGTTACATTCGGCTCGCCGACCTCTGGAGGGTTCACTTCTCCTGTCTCAGACACAACGTTTGGATTAGATGTCTTCCAGGAGATTTGAGTGTTGCGAGCCCCCTTCACAGGAAGGATAAGGTTAGAAGAAACATTAGATGTATTACCTAATGTAAGTGCCTGCTCCACATCTTTTACAACCTCTTGATCTGTTTTCTCAGGCTGTCCAATACCCCAGATCGTTTCTCCCGCACTTGAAATAGCCGTAAATGTCATCGTTTCCTTCTGTAAAGTTTCGTCCCATTGTTTTACGAAAACTCCATCATAGTTGACTCCGTCCACGGTTAGCTCTGCATAGTAATTATTTTTTAATTTCCATGTACCGGTTACTCCTCCGGTTATTTTGTGATTTTTGTTCAGCGTAATATCAACGGAATTGGTGATATCTCCTGAATAAGCTAAGCCATGGTTCACAAATTTATATTCACCTGGAATATCTTTTGTCTTGAGTTTCGTAAGGGACTCGCCCGCATAGCGATTAGCCGCTACTACCGGCCAACCATCCTTATTCATGTACATTTGGTGAACACGAAGCTCGTGTGCTTCTCCTTTTTGCGGGAAGCGAGCATGGAAGAACAAGAATTGTTTACCTGTCTCTTCATCGTAATATACCGAGTTATGACCAGCAGATACGTAACCATAACCTGTACCTGTTCCCGGATCCCCAATCTCTCTCTTGAAGAGGAAGTTACCGATCATTTTAATTCCATAAGTTTCATTTTCCGCGCCACTTGGCAATACAGCATTTTTCCCCTCAGCATCGACATACGGACCCTGAGGATTCTTCGATCTGAATTGTCTCATGTTGTATCCGCCGTCAGCCCCAAGCCAGCCGTAAGTAACCGTTAAGTAATAGTAACCCGTCTCTTCATCATAGACAATAAACGGGCCTTCTCCTGATTTCGTATAACCGCCGGCAATTTTCGTACCAAAATAACGATCAATGATTCGTCCATCTTTCGTGGTTCCATCTTCTCCTGGATAAATTGCTTCCCCCGTTTCCGGGTCCAGTTCGAGTAAGAAAATACCGCCTGACCAAGAACCATAGGTCATCCATAGCTTACCGTCTGTATCATAAAATAAGGTGGAATCAATCGCGTTAGGATACACGGTGTTATTGAATGATCCGTCTGCTTTAAACCATTGTTCATTAGGACCGCTTAAAAGCTTCTCGTCAACCAATGTTTTGATATTGGTATTTGTCCATTTTTTATTCACTTGACTATCTGTATCTTTAGCATCATTTTTTGTGAATCCAGAGTAAACAATGGTATCTACATACTCATAGGGTCCTTCGATGTTTTGAGATACCGCATAACCAATCGCGGAACGGATATAGGTGGATGATGCACTGTAATACATCATATAAGCACCCTTTGTATTGTCTTTATTGATGTAATCTTCGTTCCAGAACACGTCCGGTGCCCAAACCGAAAAGCCACCTTTACTATCTGAATCGTTTTCACCAGCCCATGCGAATGAGCCCTTCAAATTCTCTGAAAGATTGCCAAAGAGAACATTATTAGGGGTTGTGTATCCATTCGTAAACGTTGTCCAATTCATCAGATCAGTCGATTTAGCTGCCTCAATATGAGAACCGAATACATAATATTCTTTTCCGTCTTTAATGATGGAAGGATCATGGACTGATACATTCGTAAAGGTTGGAGATCCCTCTTTATTTAACGTAGTTCCGCTTGTTGGAAGCCCTTTCAAATCTACAGACTGTGAAGCACTTCCTTGTTTACCGCTTACCTTTGAATCCTGGCTGTCTGCATAAGCAAAAGTCGGTACAAGCAAAGCAAATACGAGAATCATTGCTACATATTTCGATAAAGTTCTTTTCACATTAAAGTCCTCCCCATAAAGTATGACAAGCGTGTTTCTCTTTACTTTGTAAACGAATACAACAATCCAGCCATTGAATGGCTTTTCCTTATCTACCACCTATACGACCATAAACCACGCCCCATTACTCGCATGTTAATACATATCCTAACTAGTTAATATTTGTATTCTAACGTCATTTACCAATTTTCGTCAATGCTACAATATATTAAATGAGAATAAGGAACACCCTGTCTATCAATAGAAGCTAATAAACATATGAATTATTTTACTTGTATATTAATTCTTGGTTCTATATACTAAATAACCTGGATTATATTTCTATAAAAGGAAGGTAGATACGATGTTACGTATGGGAACCCCAGAAGAAGCAGGCATGTCCGCATCAAAAGTAGCTTACGCTACCAGCTATGCGAAGCAGATGGTCGACAACAACATTACCCCTGCTGAAGTCATACTTGTCGCAAGGAAAGGCATCATTGTCTCCCACCAAGCATTCGGAACGCTCACACCAGCTGCCGATTCACCACAGTTAGCTACTAATGCTTTATTTCCCTTATGCTCCATTACTAAAGTGTTCACTGCTGCTTGTATTATGATATTGGTTGAACGAGGGCTCATCGGTCTGAATCGTCCCGTGTCAGACTACATACCCGAATTTCAAGGAACCGGAAAAGAGAATGTGCGAATTCACCACCTGCTGACCCACACTCCGGGAATGAATGGAGAAGACGTATATACTTACGCGATAGGGGATGGATCAACAATGGATATCCCTCCTTGCGAAGAATCAGAAGAACCTTATTTCCATGAGTACCTCCATAGGAGATATGGCGCTCCCCTATCCAGCAAGCCGGGTGAGATCATGTCTTACCTTGGATTTGGATATGATCTACTTGGAGATATCATAAGGAGAGTCAGTGGAATCTCCTATCCCGACTTTGTTAAGCAAGAACTGTTTGAGCCGCTTGGGATGAATGACTCTTATTTTAAAGTCCCTCACGCCGAACGTCATCGCATTGTGAAACGATCGCCTGAAGACCCTTGTTCAGAATGGCTCGAAACAGACGAAATGATAGACTCCGTCTCCCCTTCAGCAGGTATCTATAGCAGTGCCATGGACCTTGCTATCTTTGCTCAGATGTTCCTCAATAAAGGTACATACGGGGATCAGCGGATCCTCTCTCCCATTTCTATAAAAGAAATGACAAAAAATCATATTCCAGGCGTCTCCTCCGTCTACAGAGATGAAACTTTTCCAGAAGCGAGCTGGGGATATGGCTGGAGTATTAATGGGAATAAAAAAGATGGCGGAGATTTATTTTCCCAGCAGGCATACTCTCACTGGGGAGCAGCAGGCGTATTTGTCGCAGTTGATCCAGTATATGATATTATATTAATTCATTTTACGATCGAACGAGATTTGGAGAAACCTTTCAAAAATATGTACACAGATCATTTTAACAATGTTGTGCTGGCCGCGATTGAACAATTTTAAATTTCATCACAACAAAAATAAAGATATCCCAAATTGCGGGATATCTTTATTCATCATTTCTCTGATCTATTAGACGTATTTCCCTTGTCTCGGTAGGGCAAGCCGGTCAAAGTCCCGAGCAAGACGATCCAATTGACCTCTAAGTTCTGTACTTGCCATCATATGACCATGTCCCGTAATGGCAAACTCTGGTTTAAGATCAGCAAGCGTCTGAACAGAAGTTTTGGCAGCGTCCCAGTCAGTAGTGAAATACATTGGAGGTCCATGGAGTTCTTTATCCTGGAAAATAACATGCCAGAGCGATTCTTGCTGGACTGTGATAAACGCATCCCCTGCAATAAGTGCCCCGTCCGTCTCCCGGTATAAAGAGATGTGGCCTGGGGAATGACCCGGTGTAGCAATCCAGCGCCATTCTGGGGCGTACGGTACACTATGATCAGAAGGAAGCGCATCAACCCGATCATCCAAATGAATTGCTTCGTTAGGAAAAATAAAGGATGCACTAGCTAGTAAACCTCCGCCAACCGTAGGATCCGCTGGTGGATAATCCGTTAGACCTGTTAGATAAGGTAATTCTAAAGTATGCGCAAATACAGGTGTTCCCCAATGTTGCTCCAGCTCAATCACATTACCCACATGATCAAAGTGTCCATGAGTCAACACAATCGCTAAAGGCGGTCCATCAAAACGTTCTTCTGCAATTTCAATAATATCTTTCGCGAAGCCCGGCATCCCTGTATCGACTAGAATCCATTGTCTAGAACCTGGGGTTCCGACAAAAAGGACATTAACAAACAATGTTCGCAGACACAATAAATCGGGTGCAACCTCTTCTAGAGCCGTCTTGCCTTCCGTTATCAGATTATCAGATGCCATGCGACGGATACCTCCCATTCTTATTGGAATGCCCCCTATGTGCAATCAATCATCTGTAGAATTCCCAAGTTCCCAGAAAATATGTGCTTCGTAAGAAAAACTCACCCTACTATCTATAGTCGGCATGTCACAAAAATAGAACAACCATTCATATTAAGACAAGCTTTGTCACTTTTCGTCTGCTTTATTCAGGAATTGAATCAATTGCTGCATCTAGAAGATCATTATATAAATCATCATCTTCCTCGAGCCTTGCATCCAGTTGCAAAAATTCTTCCTCTACTCCCGGTTCAGCCGCAAAATGCAGGCTATAATCCCAATCCTTGCCGTTCTTACTGAAGAAGGAGATTTCATATTCCGTCTTGCTCTCCCCGATCGTAAATACAGTATTCCCTAACCAATGTTTCTCTTCATCCCTGTGCATGGATGCTCTGATTATGTTATAACTCACGTTTTTCTCTCCTTATAATCCTAATTTCATTTTTTGATTTCTTTTTTTGAAAACCCATTGCAATAGTTCATTTTTACCACTTATATTGTACAATAATAAAATAGCTTTGCGAAAGAGTCTGGATTCACTCATCCGGGCATGCTAATCACATCGCTTTTTTAACCAAAGGTAGAAAAATATATCATAGCGTGTGAAATGGAGGAATTTTACAATGTCTGATTTTGCTCAAAAACTAAAAGCTTATGCTGAACTCACCATTAAAGTCGGGGTAAATATCCAGCCTGGACAAGCGCTTATTGTTCATGCTCCTGTTGAAGCTAGAGAATTTGTACGTCTAATCGTGAAAGAAGCATACGATACAGGCGCTAGTTTTGTTAAAGTTCAGTGGAATGATGAACAGATCACTCGTATGCAGTATGACCTTGCTTCCGATGAAATATTTGAAAAAGAACCAAAATGGTATGCCGGCGAGATGACGGAAATGGTGGAAGAAGGGGCTGCTGTCCTACATATTCTGTCCGAAAATCCCGATTTACTTAAAGGTGTCAATCAAAATCGAATTGTAGCTGCTCAAAAAGCACGCGGCAAAGCGATGGCCAAATATCGCGCATATCAACAAGCTGATAAATTCAGCTGGTGTCTGATTGCTGTTCCATCTCCCGAATGGGCTGCCAAAGTATTCCCGGATTCCCCAGAACAAGAACAAGTACCTATGCTTTGGGAAGCCATCTTTAAAACGGTACGTATCGGTGAAGCCGATCCTGTTGCTGCATGGCAGAAGCATATTACTACCCTAGAGAACAAATCAAAAGTGCTCAATGAGAAGAAATATAAAAAATTACACTACATCGCACCGGGTACAGACCTTACGATTGAGCTTCCTGAAAGACATTTGTGGGCCCAAGGAGACAGTATCAATGAAAAGGGACATACGTTTGTAGCTAATATGCCTACAGAAGAAGTGTTTACCGCACCGCTGAAGACAGGGGTTAATGGTACAGTGAGCAGTACGAAACCTCTCAGTTACGGCGGAAATCTAATTGATAAATTCTCACTTACATTTGAGAATGGCCGTATTGTCAACGTGACAGCTGAAGAAGGCTTAGAAGCCCTGCAAAATCTCGTTGATATTGATGAAGGATCCCATTATTTGGGTGAAGTAGCACTTGTTCCTCATCAATCCCCCATCTCGGATACTAACATTTTGTTCTATAATACGCTATTTGATGAAAATGCCTCTAACCACTTGGCTATTGGCAGCGCCTATGCCTTTACCTTAGAAGGCGGCAAAAACATGAACCAAGAACAGCTGGCAGCAGCTGGACTCAACACAAGTCTAACACATGTTGACTTTATGATTGGTTCTTCTGAAATGGATATCTATGGGATTACTGCTGACGGTACAAAAGAACCGATCTTCCTTAAAGGAAATTGGGCATTCTAATTCAGCCAGATGTAGATCCTTTACTCAAAATACACTCTATTAAAAAGGTTGCCCGGCGGTCTATTATTTAGACCTAAGGCAACCTTTAATTTTTCATACCATGATTATGGCTTCAAGATTACTTTCAAGCAGTTCTCTTCTTTTTCCGAAAATATTTCATATCCACGCTCTGCATCTTCCAAATTCATGCGATGAGTAATAATATCAGTCGGATCAATTTTACCTGTCTTGATTTGATTGTAGATTTCTGGGATAAAATGAATCACCGGAGCTTGTCCCGTACGTAGCTGGATATTACGTTCAAACAGATGACCAAGCGGGAACATATTATAGTTAGCACCGTACACCCCTATCAACTGAATGGTACCGAACTTTCTTACCACTTCTGTTGCTGTTCGGAATGCCCCTAAGGAGCCTCCTTGAAGCATGAGTGCCGTTTCCACTTTTTCAGCTACTGTTCGTTTTGCATCCATCCCTACACAATCAATAACTACATCGGCACCACCATGCGTAATTTCCTTCATATAACCTTCAAAACCTTTGATCTCTTCAAAATTGAAAGTTTCCACATGATTTGTCCGTTTCGCATGTTCTAAGCGATAGTTAACATGATCTACAGCGATCACCCGCTTAGCACCTGCCTGCCAAGCAAATTTTTGGGTGAACAGGCCAACAGGACCACAACCTAATACGATCACTGTATCTCCCGGCTTAACTCCTGCATTTTTCACGCCCCAATACGCAGTCGGCAGAATATCCGAAAGAAAGAGCAGCTTCTCATCTTCCATCTCTGCATCTTCCGGGATCACAAAAGGCATAAAGTCACCATAAGGGACACGTAACAGTTCTGCCTGTCCACCTTGGTAGCCGCCATAGGAATCCGAATAACCTAGCAAGCCGCCCGTATCTTTAGCCTCGTTTGAATAATCACACTGACTTTCCATCTCATGTTTGCAAAAATAACATTCTCCGCAAGAAACATTAAAAGGAATAATTACTCGATCTCCCTTTTTCACATGTGTCACATCACTCGATACTTCCTCTACAATTCCCATTGGTTCGTGACCAATAACGTAGTCTTTATGCATACCGGGAATAAGTCCATTATAAATATGAAGGTCCGATCCGCAGATTGCTGTCGATGTGACTCGGACTAGAATATCTTTGTTCCCCTGCAAAGTAGGATCTGCAACTTCCTTTACCTGAACTTTTTTCTTTCCTTGATAAGTTAGTGCTTTCACTTACTCCACGCTCCTTTTACATAATAAAATTTCCAATAAATCCTTGTGCTTATATAGTAACCATCACAGCTGAAATTAAACGAGAAATTGAAGTTTACACATTTCAGTTCTTTATTTAAGAGGTTTTCACATAAACATGGAATGATGGACCGTAGAGATAGGAGTAAGAAGTTTAAATTTATGGAGAATAATCTCAATTTATAGTAAAATAATGGAATACATGTTTAACAATAGAGAGATGTACTAGAGAGGGGATAATCATGTCTACCCGGATCCAACTGCTGTTGGCTGCGGACTATAATGATCTTGGCGAATCCCTACAGAGAGAGATCTACTATGAATTCTATCAGATGATGTACGGATTTATCGTATATATTGTGAAGGATCGCTCTGCAGCTGAAGACATTATCCAGGAAGCATTCATCAAAATTATCAAAAACAAACCCGAATTCGAGAACGAAATCAAGTTAAAAGCTTGGCTGAAAGTAGTAACTAAAAATACAGCAATTAATTATTTAAGAAAAAATAAAAAATATCGTAACCTTTTGGATGCTGACAGTGTCTTCTTAGATGTAGAGACCGTACAACAAACCTCTGTATCTATCGAATCGATGGTAGAGACCAAGCTGATGCAGGAATCCATAGAGCGCTATATGGAGACGCTGAAACCAGAGTACAGATCTCTCATTGAGCTTCGCTGGAAAGAAGGACTTAGTTATCGTGAGATGGCAGAACTTCTTGATCTGCGGGAAGATGTAATTAAGCAACGTCTTTTCAGAGCCAGAGAAGCAATTAAGAAACTCCTTTATAGAGAGTGGGGTGCGGCTAATGAGCAGCGAAAAGTCCGTTAATAAGTCTGCTGACGATTCAAATAACATCTATGAGAGAGAATTTGAAGATGTTTTTGATCTTGCTTTCGAAAATGCCGCTGCTGCCTCCACCACGGTAGACAAAGAGAGTATGGAGGCATCCTGGTACAACATGCAGGGCGAGCTTCAGAAGATCCGCAAACGAAAACGTAGATCAAAACGATGGCAGCTTGGAGGAGTCGTTGCCGCTTCCATTATGCTAGGTGCAACTATTTTTAGTGTTCCTGCAGGACTTCAAGCGAACACGCTTTTTGTTGAAAAACTTGAGAAGATTGGTGACGACTTTATATTAAGTTTTACGGGTAAGGAACAAGAAGAAGAAAATACAGGAGCCTTAACCGCCCCTCCGCCCGACATCTCTAAACCTGTTCCAACAGAGGAAAGCACGGGACTACCAGAAGGAACTACAATCGTAAAATATGACTTAGAGCGGGTGACGGTCTCAAGAGAAACTGCTATGGACGGAGCTACATTTGTCTACCATGACTTTGAGGTTCCGTTTATTCCGGATCGGAAAGAGTATCAGCTCTTAATAGATCAGAATAATCCCATTGACCCAGACAATATCTATCATTCCGAAGAAATGGTACTCGAATATTACAAAGACAACAAGAATTTATTGACAATTGAAATGAACCAAAGGTTCAAAGAAAACGATGATACCTCTTTCCACATCGGTATTAATGGAGAACCGGAAGAAATCACTCTCGAAGATGGAACAGCTGCTGTATATTATGACGCCACTTTGTCTGAATATGACCATGTGGCTTACCGGAACAATCTCGTATTTGTCATTGTTACAGGCACCATTGGAAAAGAAGATTTAATTGCCACTGCGAACGCGATTCAAGCCAGCAATCGTTTTGAACTGAAGCCTTAAGGCATGCATAACTATTAAAAAGCCCAGTACATGTACTGAGCTTCTTTCTTTTTCACTATGTAGAATTGCAAAACACCCAGTAATGATGTTATTTCAATAGACGCGATGGGCTTGTGTAAGTCGCTTTTTCAATCACGGAACCAACTCTTACTGTATGGGTAGAAATTACTCGATAATAATAACCCGCACTCACGGCAAAGCTTTCATTAAGACTGACTGTTTTAGAAGTGCTTTTTGAAGATGTCTTACTCGTTACCGCAACCCATTCCTCACCTGTCCAGCGCTGTATCGCAGCATCGATTCCTATAAAATCAGCAGTAACGGATGCCCCCGTATTACCAAATACAGAACCTGTTCCGCCACTGGAATACGAAACATCACTGGTATAAGCACTCAAATACTTATAAGTAGCTTTTACCTGAGCCGTCTCTTCTGCAGGCGGTTTTGTAGTTAGTGCTCCTTCTTCTTTTGCTGGATCAGCACCAGCGACACTCGCAAACCCTAAAGATAGTACTAACACAAGCAAACATAA
Organism: Paenibacillus sp. Marseille-Q7038; assembly: GCF_965111595.1. NCBI lineage: Bacteria > Bacillati > Bacillota > Bacilli > Caryophanales > Paenibacillaceae > Paenibacillus > Paenibacillus sp. Marseille-Q7038. Next base: position 2,211,599 of record NZ_CBCOOM010000001.1, read on the forward strand.
AGCATGCAGTTTGGTACCTCGCACGTACTTTTTCATTGATCTCCCTGCCTCACATTATCATTTTAACGCGGTTCGTTATCGCGTTTCATAAGTAGTACGCGGATATTTGGTTTTGGTTTCATATAAAGTAAATTTTTTACATAAGAAAGACCGTCTCCATTTGGAAACAGTCTGCTTTGTTTTCTTATTTTATTATATCTGAAGTATGGACTCACAACTACACTAGATGGCAAGCCACATGATGCCCTTGCTCAATTTCTCTAAATAGTGGTATTTCAGAAGAACAACGTTCGACTGCAAAAGGACAACGAGTGTGAAATTTGCAACCGGAAGGTGGATTCATGGGAGATGGGATATCTCCTTTCAGTACGATTCTTTCTCTCTTAAGCTTAGGTATGGGAATAGGCACAGCGGATAACAAAGCCTTTGTATAGGGATGCAATGGGCGAAGAAATAGATCATCTCTTGTTCCCATCTCCACCATGGAACCGAGATACATGACTCCGATTCGATCACACAAATGTTCAACCACACTAAGATCATGAGAGATAAATAGATAAGTGAGACCTCTAGAGACTTGCAATTTTTTAAATAAATTAATGATCTGTGCCTGAATAGAAACATCAAGGGCAGATACCGGTTCGTCCGCTATAATCAGTTCAGGATTTAGGGCAAGGGCTCTCGCTATTCCGATTCGCTGACGCTGTCCCCCGGAAAATTCATGCGGAAATCGATCATAATGATAAGCAGATAAACCACAGGATGTTAACACCTCAGTAACTACTTCACGAATCTTTTCTTTAGGCACGAGCTGGTGATCTAAGAGAGCTTCACCAATGGCATCCCCTACTCGAATCCTCGGATTCAGAGAGCTATACGGATCTTGAAAGATAAGCTGCATTTTGGGTCTAAGCTGTCTTAACTCTTGCGGTGATAGAGCATACAGGTCTTTCCCTTGAAACCGAATCTCTCCTGCCGTCTTGTCATGGAGTCGTAAAATGGTGCGTCCCACCGTACTTTTTCCGCTCCCAGACTCACCTACAAGGCCAAATGTCTCACCTTGATACAAAGTGATATTTATATCGTCAACTGCTTTTACATACCCTATGGTTCGGCCCATAAGACCTTTTTTCACGGGAAAATACTTTTTCAGTGACTTCACTTCCAGTAATGCTTCAGACACGAGCGGCCACCTCCTCGTACAACCAGCATGCCGTCTTTTGTAGTGGAGCTACTTCTCTCAGTTTCGGTTCATTCGTTCTGCAGATCGGCATGCAATGTTCACAGCGATCACTGAAATAACAGGATTCCGTAAGGGTCAGCGGATTCGGAACTTGTCCAGGTATGGAGTAAAGTTCCTCCTGCCGTTGATTAATAACCGGCTTAGATTTAAGAAGTCCTTGTGTATACGGGTGTTTGGGAGAACGGAAAAGCTCAACCACTTCGCCCTCTTCCACTACTTTGCCGGAATACATCACAACCACGTAGTCGGCCATTTCGGCAACCACACCCAAATCATGAGTAATCATCAGAATAGACATGTTAGAATCTTCTTTGATTTTTCGGAGCATTTCGAGAATTTGGGCTTGAATAGTAACATCAAGAGCTGTTGTCGGCTCATCAGCAATAAGGAGTTTGGGATTACATGAGATGGCGATCGCGATCATCACGCGCTGCAGCATTCCTCCACTCAGTTCATGAGGATAAGACTCTGCAATTTGCTCGGAGCGAGCAATTCCTACTTCTTTCAAGAGTTCAATCGCTCTTTTTTTAGCTGTTTCTTTTTTCATTCTTTTATGAATGATCAGCGGCTCCATAATCTGTTCACCGATCTTCATTACGGGATTTAAACTCGACATCGGTTCTTGAAAAATCATCGTAATGTCATTTCCACGAATGGTTCGAAATTCATTTTTGTCCATCTTCAGCAAATCTTGATCTATAAAATTAATTTCTCCATTCACAACCTTGCCCCCAGGTTCCTCAATCAAACCCATGATAGACATAGCAGTTACGCTTTTACCGCATCCCGATTCTCCCACAATACATACGGTTTGTCCCTTAGGTACCGTAATACTCACATCATCCACTGCTCTCACGGGTCCTTCATCTGTGTAAAAATGTGTCTTCAGGTGATTAATTTGTAGTAACGATTCCATTTGGTGTTCACCTACCTCTTCTGTTTGGGATCAAGCACATCACGTAAACCGTCCCCAAATATGTTAATGGCAATGACTGTAATAAAAATAGAGAATCCAGGTGGCATCCAAAGCCATGGATGTTGCTGAAAATCAATTAAGTTATTCGCAGCATCAATCATATTGCCCCATGTTGGCGTCGGCGGCATTACACCTAATCCAAAAAAGCTCAGCACCGATTCACTTAGAATTGCACCGCCGATACTTAAAGTTGCCATAACAATAAGAAGTGGATAAATATTCGGCAATAGATGATGGAACAGTTTCTTTCGATCCCTGAGTCCGAGGACAGTCGCGGCATGCATAAATTCTCTTTCTCGTAAGCTGAGCATCTGTCCCCTCACCATTCGGGCGAGTCCCGGCCAATTGACGAGTCCAAGCATCAGCATAACCACGTACATTCGGTAATCTGGGGGTACTTTCCACTCAGATAAAAGCGCACCGACTATAAATAGCAGCGGAAGGCTCGGAATGGTTAGCAACAGATCGGCAATCCTCATAATGAGTTGATCTACAACCCCTCTATAATATCCAGCTACTGCTCCAAGCGTCGCTCCAATCAGAACAGATAACGTCATGGAAGCTAGCCCTACTGTTAGGGAAATACGCCCTGCTTGCATCACTCTAGTAAGTACATCTCGTCCCAAGTTATCTGTTCCGAGCCAATGTTTCGCATTGGGTGCCTTCTTCATCTCCAGCATATTGATTTTGTTATCTGCGTAAGGAGAGAATAATGGACCTAAGAAGCAGATAAGGAACATCAGGAGCACCACAACAAGACCGAAAATCGCCAGTTTGTTACGTAATAGTTTTCGAACGGATTGACGCCATAGAGAAGATTTATACTCAACACCAGGACTTGTACTTGCTTTTGTAGCTCTGCTAATTGATGACATTCGATTCACTCCTTAATCGAGCTTGACACGCGGATCTGCGAGTCGATACAGCAGGTCCGACAACAAGGTGCCAAGGACAGTTAAAATCGCGATAAATACAGTAAAGCTCATCAGCAGAGGATAATCACGCAAAGAAAAAGATGACATATAAAGCTGTCCTATACCTGGCCAGTTAAAGATCTTTTCAATAATTAACGATCCGCCGAATAGTCCTGGAAGCTCAAAACCGATGAGCGTAATCGCCGGAAGCAGAGCATTTCGGAGGGCATGAGTGAATAGTACTTTACGTTCAGTAAGCCCTTTAGCTCTCGCTGTTCGGATATAATCCTGTTTGATAACATCAATCATGTTACTGCGGATATATCTTGTGAGTGAGCCAATTCCAAGTAGTGTCATGACTACAACAGGCAGTGCCATATGTTCAATCACTTCTTTTGCATAAGCAAGACCGGTTGCATTACTCCCCGTTGTTGTCATTCCGCCTGGCGGAAGCCATTTCAGGTCAACGGCAAACATCTTGATCAAATACAGACCAATGAAAAAGGACGGAATGGACATGGCGGCAAAAATAATCAGCATGACCACGGTATCAAACCATGAATACTGTTTGTAAGCTGAAATAACTCCAATCACAACAGCAATGAGCCATGTGAAAAAAGTCGACACGGCAGCAAGTAGAAATGAATTCCAAATATATTCGTTAAAAAGGGTTAACACCGGTTTTTGTTGCGCTAGTGAATAACCAAAGTCACCTTGAAGTGCGTTTTTAATCCAAATCACGTAGCGATCGAGCATCGGTTTATCAAGTCCATATAACTCCCGCAGCTCTGCTTTACGTTCTGGGCTTAGCTTTATATTACTCGACACGTAATCTCCTGGCGTGAGAGCATATAGACTAAAAATAAGAAATGAAGCGGCCAGCAAAATAACAAGTATGTAGGTGAGTCTTTTGACAAGGTAAGTGCTCATGTTATGCTCCTTATCTGTTAAGCTTACGTCCGCCTAAGGGTCTAGGTCGGACATAAGCTAACTTTTTGATTCTCTAACGAAATGCTATTGTTCTATTTTCCATTCAGGTAATGATTGGGCAATGCCACGGTATGGGCTAATACTTACGTTCTTCAATCTACCATTATTGGCGTATACCGATTTCCTGTAGGATGTAAAAATAACTGGCAATTCATCATTCAGAATTTGATACAATTCTTGATACACTGCTTTACGTTCCTCTGTATCTACCGTAGCTAGACCTTTTGCATATAACTCTTTTACTTTCGGGTTATCATAGCCAGCCAAAGAACCATCGATAAATTGATTAACGCCATCCGAAGGATCCGTTAGCATTGGCGTTGAGAATGAGGCCATATCATAATCTTTACTTTCTACTTTGGACACTAAAGCGTTAAAGTCTGCAAATACTTCGGGTTGAAAATCGATGCCGATTTCGGCGAAATTCTCTTTTGCTACCGCAATAAAAATATCCGTTGCCGGGCTTTTGAAACCAAGATAGTGAATGGATAATTTTTTACCATCTTTCTCACGAATCCCATCTCCGCCTACGGTCCAGCCTGCAACATCAAGAAGTTCCTTCGCTTTTTCTGGATTATACTCGTAAGGGTTAATCCCTTCTTCGGTATAAGACCATGAGATCGGAGCTGCCGGAATGTTAGCTACTTCACCCGCTCCTTGATTGGCATCTACATAAATGGCTTGACGATTTAATCCGTGAGTAATAGCTTGGCGCACTTCTTTTTGTTTCATCTGTTCATTCTCAAGATTCAATTGGAAGTATCCATAAGTGCTTGGTGTATAAGGCAGAATATCGACATAACCAAGACCTTTTAATTTATCGATGTTTTCCTGTGTTGCTGTATAAGAAGCAAGATCCACTTCGCCTGTTTCAAGGAATTGCCACGTATCGCCCTGAGAAGTTTTATAGATAAAACGTTCGACACTTGGTTTTCCTTTCAGATAATGTTCACTTGCTGTGAAACGAACCTCTTGTCCTGGCAGGAATTTCTCTAATATGTAGGGTCCATTACCCAGTGGAGCAGAATGTAGTTTTTGTAAATAAGTGAGTTCGCCAAACTTATAATCTTTACCGTAATAGGCTTTAGATAGCACATTACCGCCGAGATTTAGAAGAGCAGTCGCATTGGGTTCCTCAAGCGTTACAGAAACCGTATAAGGATCGACTATGTTAATGCCTTCGATGCTGTCTGCTTTTCCCTCTTTGTAAGCAAGACCGCCTTTTACTTTCATCAGTGAAATATCGGTATCGCCATCGTAAGCTTTGTCATGCAGAAGCGTCCAAGTAAATGCAACATCTTCAGAAGTAAGGGGTGATCCATCACTAAACGTACCTTTCTCAGGTAAATGGAAGGTATATGTTAATCCATCTTCAGATACATCATAACTTTCTGCATAATCCGCTACAGGGAGCCCCTCTGCATCCGAAGTAATGAGTGATGTGTACAAAAGAGATGCGACGTTACCGTCGTAACCGCTCTGTGAGAAATAAGGGGTGAATGATCCACTTGGATCGGTGAGCCCCACAATAACCGTGTCTGTTCTTTGTACAGCCGTTTGAGGTAATTTGCTGAGATCTGATGCAGGTACCTTTTCAGTTAGCAGGTTCGTTGCTACAGGAGCCTCACCTGACGGAGCATTAACCGATGTATCTGTGCCCGTGTCGGCTGGTGAAGCACCTTCTCCTGAACATGCAGATAACAGAAGCGAGCTAGCAAGCAATAACGAGGAAGCATAAGCGATCCTTTTTCTCATAAAACATCTCTCCGTCTCTTTATACATTTTTTTGAGTAACGACCTTACAAAACACGGAAGCATTAATTCCGATAAACTAGGTATGTTTTGATCGATTAGTCATTATTATAGAAATCAATTGCAGTTCTGTAAATAGAGAACTGGTTATTTTTTTGGAAAATATTCAACTTTTTATCTTTTTATGATAAATAAAACCATCAAACCCCTTATCACATAAGGAATTTGATGGTTTTCAACATTTTTATGCTTCTATGTAATTTAGTAAACTTCGTTCCACCTGACGCAGCGCATGTGATCTAATACTGTATTCAATCAGATTCTCTCCGTCAAAATGAGCATATAAGAGTCCACTGCTACGCAGTTTGGAAATATGATCATGCGTAATTCCCTTCGATAGTTGCAAATGTCTGACAATCTCAATAAAAGATCGTGGTCCTTGGTGTAGATATTTAAGTATTTTCAGACGATTTTTCTCACCGAGACTACGAATCACTCGCAAATCATGCGGAGGAATAACGGAATCTTCCCCAAGGTAAATAGGCGCAGCATAGTGACAGACAATGGTATTTCCATAATGCCAAAAAATATGTAGCGGCTGAAAATGGTACTGCGGAATGAGCACAATGCGAACAAGCCCCTCTGTTCTGCCAAACACGAGTCCTCGAGTCGTTTCATCAAGTAAAGAATCTGCCGATTTATATTCTTTTTCAGCAAATCGTACTGCATATTCTGCTTGAAGGGCTTTACACACCTCAGGACGGAGTTGTTTGAAATATTGTTCATTCCATTCGTAAAATAGTTCCTTATATCGCTTCCTAAACCTGTTCATTTCAAATTCAGGAACTTCAAAATCCCACTCTTTGCAAAGAGAAACGAAATGGTCAAGCAGCTCTTTGTCTGATGTATTTTCTAAAAAGGTTATGTAATCTTCCGCAGTATTTATGTCTTCTCGTTCTAACAACAGATAGGCATACTTCCATTCATCATCCATTTGCCAATCGTGCAGTAAAGAACTGTACTCTGTAGTCAGCATGCTCTGAGTCTGCTTGACCCAACTAAGCGAGAGTTCAATCTTTTTATGTGATTTGCGACAAATAAAAGTATGAAGACTGTTCATAAACTCATATACAGGTTTAAACCGAAAGGTAATCTCATAACTCATAGCTTCACACTCCTTCGTACCCTATATTATAACGTTCGAAGGAAGTATGGAATAGTAAGCGATTTATAAGATTTCTTTATATAAAACAGCTGAGTTACGTACCCGTTTGTTCATTTGTATCCTGCTTTGGGGACAAAAGTATTCTAGAAATTCGTAAGTGTTCCATCTCTTCTATAACATATTGAAAGCCTTCTTTGATTATATATTCTCTTTTTTGAGGAGAGGAAGATTCTAATTCAGAGAACAGCCATCCCCCAATCGTATCGTACTGAATATCCTCCAGGCACAAATCAAAATGCTTATTTAAATCTTCAATTAACATTAGACCATCAATAGAATAGACATCATCACCTAGATATTCCACAAGCGGCCGTTCATTATCGAATTCATCCTGAATTTCACCCACAATTTCTTCGACGATATCTTCTAAGGTGACGAGTCCAGATGTTCCGCCATACTCGTCTATCACAATGGAAATTTGCGTCTTGGATTCCTTCATTTGTTTCAGTAAAAGGTCAATCGAAGTGGATTCCGGAATACTCAAAATAGGTCTGATTGCCCTTATATAATCCTCCATTCCTGACATGAATAAATCTTTGATATGGACAAATCCAATGATATGATCCTTATCTCCTCGGCATACTGGATAGCGAGTACGCATCTCTATACTTGCTGTCTTTAGATTTTCATGAATACTCCATTCTGTATTAAGGCATATCATTTCTGTACGCGGAATCATGATTTCCCTTGCTGTCCTTGAAGAGAATTCCAGAATGTTTTGGCTGAGCAAAGCACTCTCTTTATGATCTGATTTAGTAATACTAACAGGAGCGGAGTGCTTATTTTCCCGTCTTCTTAACCACAGTTTGGAAATAACACTGCCGCAAACCATATATACAATAGCAATTAGAACAACTAATACAGCAGTAACGATGTACGATTCACTTCCTACAGTCATCATTCCGGCTGCAATCAATGGTAAAATCGAACCTGCTCTGCATAAATACATATAGAGCCGCAAATGTGCTCGCAGTTGCAGTCCCAACTTATCAAATGTAGACGGAAACGTATGATTCGTGGATCTGAGTGGTTCTGGGTCTGAGGTTAGAAGAATCAACTGATTCTGAAAAAAACCAAACATAGCACTAATCAGTGCAAGTACTGCCATAATCATGAATAGCTCTAGAGCCGGTAAAGGATCAGCCAAATGATTATCCTATCCACCGTGAAAATTCAGTGAATAGGTTCACCTCCTTTTATCCTTCTTTATTCTGTAATCTTGATAATATATATGATGTGTAACATGAAAAAAGTGCTATAAAAAACCGCTGGCTACACAAAAATGATAAATGTGTCACCAGCGGCTTATTACTGCATTATGTGTTTTTTAGTAAGGGTTCATGAGCACATCATTCACAAACCTAAGTTTTACCGACGAGCACTCGGCGGCGCGTATGGATATTCATAATTCAGAGGCTCATCGAATGTAGCGTAGTCAAAGTTCACCATTAAAATAATCGTACGTTGCCCCGTATTTGGATCACTTATGATAATATGATCACGTCCTGCTGCTTCCAGAACTCCTTTAAAGATCTTTGCATTCCACTCCCTGTTCCCTTCATAAGTGGCGTAAAAAGTCCCAATCTTTCCGAGGTTCAATCTAAGAATATTCTCGATAAAAGATTGTTCAGTAAATGGAAGAGTTTGCTGAATAACGGCCCCTCCTGGAGTCATCACGCTCCCACTGCTCACTTCTGGAGGAACAACGGTTGTATTTGGCATCATTGGCATCGAAGGAATCCCCATATTTCTCGGATCGTATCCAGGCCCCCCATTTCCAATCTTATATGTGACGGGCTGGTAAGGATGGTTAAACATAATTAAAAACCTCCCTGATTTTGAATAGATATGCTGTTCGATAAACTAATAAACAGCTGGACAATCTGCACCTGAAGGACTAAAGAAGCAATGCGCTCGGTATCTGCCTGTATTGGCTTGATTATACCAAGTCGGCGGACATTCTCCTGAAGGTCTAAAGAACCAAAGCGCGTTACTTGCCGGCCATATTTTTTCCCCGTTAATGACCCGCTGAGCAAGCCTGATCTCTGATTCCCTTGCTGCCTGATAGAAATAGCCCTTTTGGGTAGCTTCAAACCCTCCGGGATTCTGGAATACCATCTCACTCACCGTGCGGATATTACGGAAATCCAAACAACCTCCTAGTACTCGATTAACCCCTACGTTTCCTACAAGGAGCATCCCTGTATCCCCGTCTTCTTCCGCTTCCGCACGCATAAGTCTCGCGAGTAATTTCACATCTTCGGAGTTCGCTTTAATCACTGCCAATGGAAGTCTTCCTCCTTCCTGTATTCAATGTTCTCATGGCTATACTTTATATCTTATTGTGCATTCGCCCAGATCGTGACAATTTATTTCAATTATTTTTTAAAATAAAAAAAGAATGCTGGGTTTTCTTTTCACAAGAGCCCCGGCATTCTTCTTATTTTTATCCTCATTTTTTATTCCGATGATTACGAAAATAGCGAGACACATAATAACCTACAACGAGAAAAACAAGCAAGACAACTACACTTGTTATCACAAGTATAGGATCATAAATTTCTTCACCTGAAGATAGAGGACCGAAACTAGTCCTAGGTTCATCCTCTGCATATGACAAATGCCTGTCTTCAAAAAAGCTATTCAGATACATAGACTCCTCCGAGATTATATCTTTTTTATCAGTTTAACAAATCTTGAATTGGAAATATATAACTATTGGTAAATGTGCATATAAAAAAAGAGCAAACTAAAAGTTACTTTAGCCCGCTCTTTTCGCCTCTTTCAGAGGTTATTCCACAATATTTCTTTAAGGCTTCGCATTAATCCAATAGTCGTAAGAGTGAATTAAATAACCCTCGTACGCATCATATCCCGCAAGCAAATCTGGTAACTTCGCGAGTTCTGATTCCATATAAGCTTCGCCTTCTTCATAAAAAGTAATATGATTACCTTCATGACTTTCTTTCATTTCAACCGAAACGAGCAGCGGCTTGCCTAATTCATCAGCCATTTCCATTTCTTGAGCTACAACGGTTGCGATTCCATTAGACCCTTCTGCTGTATCCCGGAAAGCCATAAGGGAGATGTGATCCAGTGTACGAATCATCCATTCCGTTACACTCATATCTTTCCCTGGTAATTCATGACGATCAAGCCATACAGCTAAATCAGCACTCGTCTTAAGATTAGAATCTTTTTTGGTTTCACGAGCGAAATACTCAATATTGGATGCCCACTCTTTAAGCACACGCTCTCGATTATTATCCCATTCTGAGTTCGTATAAGGTTCAATATCTAAATGAATGCCTTGGAATTTTTCTTCATCTGCTGCACGTAGGTTATATTGTTTCACATAATTAATGAGCCTTGTCAGTCGTGATCTGTTTTCTTCAAGTCCCCAACTTGGATGACCGCCCATCGCATGAACCTCAATTCCCATCGCTGCAGCTTGACCCACAAAATTACGATAAAGCGTATAAGGCTGGTCAAGGTCAAGTCTTACATATAGAAAATTCACTTTTTTCTCTTGTAAGAATTCAAGCACTTGTTCACTTTCATTAATAATCTGTTCTGCTTTCCATATATAAGTTCCACGTATAGAGTCAGCAGGCAACTCTGGTTCTGGTGATGGTTCTGGGTCCGGCGTTGGGTCTGGATCCGGTGTCGGTTCTGGATTCTCTGTATCTTGGGTCATTTGACTCCAATATACATAATCATGAATGGCAACTCCAGCAAAACTTGAATAGCCTGCAAAGGATGAAGTCACTTCCTGAAGAGCTTGTTCCATCTTCTCTTTCGTTTTCCCAGCAAATGTGGTGAATTCTTCTCCAGGCATTGGTTTCGCGTTAACTCCAACAATGATTTTTGCAGAATAATTGCTTGACCATTCCATCTCTTCCTGAATAACTTGAAGAATGCCGCCCACTCCACTTGCTTTATCACGATAAGCCATTAAAGCAATCTGATCAAACCTGCTCATAAACCACTGAATCAGCGGTTCATTTGAGTCTGGAGTATAATAGTGATCATACCAGAAAGGAAGATCTATAGCTGAATCCAGGCCAGATTCTTGCTCAATTACAGACAGGAATTTTTCAATATTCGCAAGATAAGACCGAATGACCTCATCGCTATCTATCTCCCATTCCCCTAGAACATAGGGCTCTATGTCCAGATGAATCCCACTAAACTGCTCGTTTTCTTCTGATTCCCTATTGAAATCAACAACCCAGTTAGCAAAACGCAATAACGGAACATCTCCGCCTTCCGCAGCCCACTTTGGGTGACCTCCCAGAGCATCCACTTTTATTCCATTCTCATGCGCACGAAGGATAAAACGTTGGTATACTGCGGCAGGTTGCTCCATATCAATTCGTAAATAAATATGATTAATCCGATGATTGTCTGCGTAATCTAATATATCTTGGCCGCCATCCTGAATAGATTCAGCTTGCCAAAGCCACATTGCCCGAGTAGTTTCTTTTGAGGTATCGAAAGCTGTCAAACACATTACACTAGCAAGAAGTACAACCCACAAGAGCATGCGGGAAAGTTTCCCGTACATATCTTCCCTCCACTTCTTTTCTCTTTTTTTAAGCCAACGCTATTATAGCAGTGAGAGAGAGCAAAAAAAATGAGCCCTCGTGCTCATGTTGGGCTCAGCTTGAAATATTATACAATTTTGATATGAGTCCTAGGTTAGGGCTGATATATCATTTTTCGTGACATTCCGCCATCGATAACTAGGTTCTCTGCTGTAATAAAATCATTCTCAGGATCGGTCAAATATAAGCAGGCACGCGCGATATCTGAAGGTTTTCCCACTCTTCCGCTTGGATGTTGTGAATGATCCTCTGGGCGCAGTTGTTCATATTCACCCGTCTCAATCCATCCCGGACTGATACTATTGACCCGGATGTGTTCAGTTGACAATGATAAAGCCATCGCATGGCTAAGCGAAATAATAGCTCCCTTAGAAGCAGCATAAGCTTCTGAATTCGGCTCTGACATCGTAGCCCGGGTAGAAGAAATATTGACTACAGAGCCACCATTTTTGTTGTTTTTCATGTATTTCGCTGCGATCCTTGTCCCCAGAAAACAGCTACGGACATTTGTGTTCATCACATCATCCCATTCCTCTACCGTTAGTTCATAAGGTGATTTCCATATCCCGTATCCTGCATTATTAATGAGAACATCAATCTGACCATACTCAGTTACAGTAGCTTCCATTAAGGCTGAAATTGCTTCTTCCGACCTAACGTCACAGTGGATAAACATCGCTTCGTATCCCTCTTGACGCAGTGATGCAGCTGCTGCCGCTCCCTTCTCCTCATTGCGATCCGCTAGGACGACTTTTGCTCCTTGCATTGCATAAGCACCTGCCACTTCTTTACCAATCCCGCTGCCGGCTCCCGTTACGATCACTACTCTATTTTCAAATTTCATTTTCCTCATCACCCTTCCCTTCTGAATTCCTTTAATACTCATTACCCTAGTTCTACTAAGTTACTCTATTAATTTGAATAAACAGGTGAACATCAAAAAAAGCCGCCCTTGTTAGGGACGACCTATACACTATTATGGCAAGAGATTAAAAGACAAACTCCACTCATCAGTCAGCCCCGTATCTTTTCCTAAGACCCGTGAACCGGCTCCACATATACTTTAGCAAGACGTTCAAAGCCTATGTAACGCGTTCCTTGAAAAGTGAGTCTTCCTTCATCCCCTTCAGAACATAGACCATACTCTTTACCGGCGACTTTAAACTCCAAGCGATCGCCACTCTCTACTTCAAACGTGACATAATACATGGTTCTTGTATTGTTGCCTTCGCTCTGATTTGTCTGCTGCTGTACAGAAATACGTCTACCTGTAATTCGAGATTGCACCGTGAGGATAGGCTGTTTTTTGTTTTTTCCCCACTGAAGTGCTTCTTTTCCAATGGAAATAGCAATGATACCGAGAATCACGACAAACACTACAGGGAATACCGTTCCGAAAAAATCAAACATCCAGAAAGATTCAAATCCCATGCCGTCTCCTCCCGTCCATGTTGGGCTTTTGACAAACCGTCATTCTGTTCAAGTATATGCCGCTATGAAAAAGAACTTGTCATCTTATTAGCAGAATAGTTCAAAAGTATTTTGTTATAACACTTCCCAGTTCAACCCACCATCCGTCGTTTGCATCAATATTGATTTCTTCTCGCTTGCGTTTTCAAGTAAAATCCATCCGACCTTTGTCGTAACGAACTGCATTTTTACAACCTCAGGGTATTTATCCAGTAAATCAGACAGATTCTTGCTCTCTGCAAGTTTAGTCCACGTCTTTCCTTGATCTGCGGTCTGGTATACCGTTTTTCCTAGTAACATCCATCCTATATGATCAGAGACAAAAGTAGGATATAACCGTTTATCCGTCCCGCTTTCTGCAGGCAGCTCAAATGGGACATGTTTCCAAGAATCGCCGCTGTCATCTGTGAACAAACCGCTGTACTTAATCTGGTCTCCTTCAGAACACCCTAACGGTAAGTAAAGTTTATGATGATTTACGCTTAATGACTCCATTTCACCGATTGTAAACGAAGAGCAATCCATATGAAGTGAGGAAGTACGATTAAAAAATGACTTGTCCACGCTCCAAGTCTCACCGTCATCTCTAGTTACGTACATTTTTGGGGTTCCCAGCTCTAGAACAGGTACGAACCCTTTCCCCATATCTGTGAACATCATACCCATCGTATAACCTTGTAGTGAAATTGCATCATCTGTAGCTTGAATTGGATTGTTCGTTGATGTCTCGGTCCAGTTAACTCCGCCATCCGTCGTCGTATATAATGTTTTTTGTTCCTTTAATGTACCCACACTCTCACTCGTCAAGAGATAACCGTGTGTACTGGAATTGAAATGAAGGGCTGTAACTGCTTCCGATTCTTCGAGAGAAGCGATCTTCCAGCTCTCTCCGCTATCCTCCGTTCGAAGAACGACATTATTAGTTCCATCCGTTCCCGAACGAACGATCCATCCATGTTCTCCATCTAAAAAGAAAATATCTTTGCCGTAAACGGGGTTAGATGAGAATTTCACATTGGCTGAAGGTGAAATATTAACCCAGGTTTTTCCGTTATCTCGCGTATAATACAGTCTTAATTCATTACGAGTAACGCCCCAAGCAAGACCACCATAACCATGGATTAATTGAAAATCAGTCAACCTGGTTTGAATTTGATATTTATTACTATCCGGTACTTCATAATATTCTGGTTCTACTAATGTTAGGGTTTGTCCTGTCTCTACAGGCTCTTCTTTCATGATCGGCTGCACTTGTTCTGACTCTTTAGAACTGCAGGCTGCAAGCAGTAATATAAACATACATGCTAATGACCATACTATTGCTCTACGCATGTTATCACCTTTTCTACCATAGCGTTTTCTCTAAGTTAGTCATTATAGCATAATTTGCTATGAATGAGAGTCAAAACTGTTACTTGTCTGTGATATATAAAAAGCTTCCGGCATCCAGCCGAAAGCTTCTTAAAATCAGTATATTTTATCTAGAAAAAATGGATTATTTAGGATCGCCTTTACCAAGCTCACTATGCGAGTATCCGTAGAATAGATAAATTAGGAGTCCTACGATCATCCAAACGATGAATCCCATCCAAGTCCAAATGTCTAACTGGAACATGAGTAGAAAACAACAACCAGCACTTAACAAAGGAAGGAATGGAACCCAAGGAACCGTAAAACCTCGCTTAAGATCCGGTCTTGCTTTACGTAATCCGATTACGCCTAGAGATACGATAGCAAAAGCGAATAATGCACCCATATTTGTCAGACTTGCCAGTTTATCAAGCGGAAGAAATCCGCATAACAAGGCGATAACCAGCCCAACCATCCATGTACTACGAACGGGAGTCTGACTCTTTTTATCGACTTTTGACAAAAATTTAGGAAGCAGCCCATCACGAGAAATCGCGAATAAAAGTCTTGTTTGACTGTATAAAAGCACAAGTAAAACGGTTGTAATCCCAGCAATAGCCCCCAGCGATATGAGTCCTGCTGCAAAATCTTGCTCTACGAACCGGAGTGCAAAAGCCACTGGATCGGCTACACTGAGTTCTGTATAAGGTACCATGCCTGTCAGGACAACAACCACAATTACATAGAGTATCGTACACACTAAAAGAGAAGCAATAATACCAATCGGCAGATCTCGCTGTGGATTCTTAACTTCTTCAGCTGCCGTTGCTACGGCATCAAAACCAATATAGGCAAAAAACACTAGCGCAGCACCGCTTAAAATCCCCGAATATCCGTATGGAATAAACGGTGTCCAGTTATCTGGTTTTACGTAGAAAGCTCCTACGATCACAAAGATGAGAATGACCGCAATTTTAACAAACACCATAAACGCATTAAATCTAGCTGTTTCTTTTGCACCTCTCGTTAGTAACAAACAAATTAGTAAAATAATAATAACGGCCGGTAAATCCACAATTTGTCCTGATGCAGCATCAAATGCTCCAGACAATGCAGCAGGCAAATGAATATGAAAACCAGCTAATAGTCCTTGCACATAGGCTGACCACCCACTCGCAACAGAAGCAGCAGCTAAGCCGTACTCTAGTACAAGAGCCCAGCCCATTAACCAACCAAACACTTCGCCAAAGGCGGCATAACTGTATGCATAGGCACTCCCGGATATCGTTACCGTTGAAGCTAGTTCAGAATAACAAAGTGCTGCAAGAATACATACCAGGGCAGCAACCACAAATGAAATAACGAGTGCCGGACCGGCATTATCTGCGGCAGCAGTCCCGGTAACGACAAAGACACCCGTTCCGATAATCGCCCCTATTCCAAGGACGGTCAGATCAAAAGGGCCCAGTGTTTTCTTTAGATTGTTATCCGTTTTTTGATTGGGATCAAAATGTTTCTTACGTAGTAAATCCATAAAGTCACTCCTAGATGTAAGTTGCCCTACTATTATGTAGTTTCATAGTAATGCTGTTTTATTATCTAAATATGGGTTGACTCTGTCAATGAATATTTAAATGATTAATCAAATTATCATACTCCACTTACTCAATATCCCATTTTCACTAGTATTACGCTATTATTAACATAAAAAGACTTGTATGGGTACGTAACAGATCCATATCAACGCACAAAATTATCATTTCCTGTGTACAATGAAATTCAGAATAATTCAAGCTAATGATACGTACCAATTTGATGAGTACTTAACTGATTTCAATAGTAGATATTAGTAAGTATAAGAATCTATAAAAAAACACTTGCTGTGATAGCGCTTCCTGTATTATGATAACACCTACAGAGTTACAACAACTCATTTACTTACTAAAATATATCAACTAATTGAATAATGGATCTTCGGGGTAGGGTGAAATTCCCAACCGGCGGTGACGCTTTTTAGCGAAGCCCGCGACTCAATTTTCTTATTATAGAAGATTGACTGATTTGGTGAAATTCCAAGGCCGACGGTACAGTCCGGATGAGAGAAGATCAAATATCGCAACGTGCCGTGTTATTTCGCATGTTTGTTTGATCAACCCCTATTGTTTTTGGCATGCAAAATGCTGAAATGATAGGGGTTTTGTTCACTGAAGATACCATTTTCAAATTTCGATGGAGGAGTTTGATGATGGAAAACACTACCCATGCAAAAAGAAATTCGAGTTCAACTGGTTTTTGGCTGGTTGCCCTTGGGGCAGCTCTATGGGGAATAAGCCCCCTATTTCGTATCAACTTATTAGAACACCTGACTTCGATGCAAGTTGTTCTCGTAGAACATTTACTCGTATGTCTTGTCGCTGGTCCTATCCTTTGGAAGAATCGTCATGAACTTAAAAACTTGAAGCTGAAGCATTACCTTGCTATGTTATTTATTTCATGGGGTGGATCTGCGCTTGCGTCTGTTATCTTCACGATGGCACTGACAAACGGTGACTTAAATGCAGTAATCTTGCTGCAAAAAATGCAACCTATCTTTGCTATTCTTTTAGCGAAATTGATTTTAAAAGAAACATTACCACAAAAATTTGGCGCTTTATTTATCGTTGCGATTATCGGTACCTACCTCCTTACCTTTGGATTTCACTTACCCTTTGGCGGAGGAACCGAATGGCTTAAAATCGGCAGTCTTTTGTCACTCTTAGCAGCTGTACTATGGGGCGGATCTACAGTGATGGGCCGTCTGCTCCTTGGTCAGATCCAATATAGTACCGTCACATCAATTCGGTATGTATTCGCAATTCCTTTGCTTGTTGGTATGACATGGATCGAAGGTGGAGTAACCAACCTTCCTCAAGCGGGTCCTGCGCTTACCAGTATTATTGTAAATCTTCTCGCACAAGCTTTACTGCCGGGACTGCTGAGTCTGCTTCTGTACTATAAAGGTTTATCATCAACGAAAGCCTCTATGGCTACACTCGCCGAACTCAGTTTTCCGATGACAGGTATCATTGTAAACTGGCTTGCTTTTGGTGAAATGATTACACTAGCCCAGCTCGTAGGCTTTATCTTTATATGGTCCGTTCTCTTTATTCTGACGCGTCAGCAACAGTCGAATCAGAACAAACTTTCAACCACTTAAATAGGTTAACCCTGCCATGTCTTATAGACATGGCTTTTTTATGTTCGAGATAACGACAAAGCTCTTGCGTATGTTAAAATCATAATTAGAAAGGATGATTGACATGAATAACCAGTACACTTCCTACGATGCTGTAGGGCTTGCTGAGCTCATCAGAGATCAGCAAATTTCACCTGCCGAGTTAGTTCGAACAGCGATAGAGCAAGTTGAAAAACAAAATACGAAAGTAAATGCCGTAGTACATACAAGATATGAAGAGGCTTTGAAAGAAGCTGCAAAAGTCAGCATAATGGAGCAGCCTTTTGCAGGCGTTCCTATTTTGTTGAAAGATATCTCTCAGGCCATTGGCGGTGAACCGCTCACCTCTGGTTCTAAGCTGTTTAAAGAGCATAAACCTTTATATGATTCACATTTCGTTGCCAAGTTAAGAAAAGCTGGCTTTATTCCCATCGGGCACACCAATACACCGGAATTTGGCCTCAAAAATATTACCGAACCAAAGCTGCATGGACCTGCTCGGAATCCATGGAACACGATGCACTCTCCTGGTGGTTCTAGCGGTGGTTCCGCAGCAGCCGTTGCGTCTGGAATGGTTCCGATCGCAGGAGCTAGTGATGGCGGGGGATCCATTCGTATCCCTGCATCATTCAGCGGCCTCTTCGGTCTTAAACCGACTCGTGGACGTACACCGGTAGGTCCTGGCGTCGGTAGACAATGGCAAGGAGCCTCCATTGATTTTGCCTTATCCAAGACCGTCAGAGACAGTGCGGCACTTCTCGATGTATTACAAGTGATTCAGAATGAAGCCGCTTTTCAAGTTCCCCTTTATCCGGGACGTTATCTCGAGGATATGTATCAGCCGCTTAAACGTAAATACCGAATTGCATATACCACTACCTCACCTGTAGGTACTCCTGTAAGTGAAGACGCCATAGAAGCAGTACACAAACTGGTTCGTTTCTTAGAATCTGAGGGACATGCTGTAGAAGAAAAACTGAGCCCTGTGAATGGTGTCCGTCTAATGGAGAACTATTACATGATGAACAGTGGTGAAATGGCGGCTATGGTTCTTGGAATAGAACGTGGGCTTGGCAGACCCATTACCACAGATGATATCGAAATCGAAGGTTGGGTTCTGCTTGAAGCAGGTCGTAAGTTATCTGCTGCCGAATTTGTACACAGTTTAGCGGAATGGGATGTCGCTGCTGCCCAGATGGGTACGATTTATGATCGTTACGATTTTTACATTACACCAACTAATGCCTATCCAGCACCGCTTGTGGGGGAACTTACGCCTGGACCTGAACAGATCCAGCACTTGCTTTCCGTGAGCGATTTACCAAAGGCTAAACAGCAGGAACTTATATATGAAATGTTCCTTCCAAGCTTGACCTATACTCCTTTTACACAACTAGCTAATCTTACAGGTAATCCAGCCATGAGTCTTCCTATTCATCTGACAGAGTCAGGACTTCCCATCGGCGTACAAGTGATGGCTGCCAAGGGGCACGAGAATGAGTTGTTTACCTTAGCTTCTATACTTGAAAATTCATCACTTTGGGTTGATTTAATGAACAACCCAATGATGCAAAATGAATAGGACGTGACAAATGGATATCTGGTCTGTGCATCTCCGTCCGATACTCGATTCGGGTAAAGACTGGATGCGTATCATACCCTTAATGAATTCTCAGTTGCAAGCTAAGATTCGGAAGTTTCGTCAGCCTGAAGATCAGCTACGCACCCTTTGCGGTGAACTCCTTCTGCAAGCATATGCTTTAGAACAGTGGGGAATCCCCCTCTCTTCTCTTGTCAAAACGTATAATGCTTATGGGAAACCGGAACTTGAAGAATACCCTTCTTGTCACTATAACATCTCTCATTCTGGAGATTGGGTCGTAGCCGCTTTTGATAATAAGCCAGTTGGGATCGATATTGAGACTTCTGCTAATCCCATAGAGATCTCTATTGCAGAGCGCTTCTTCTCACCTGCTGAAGTCAGCCAGCTTCGGGAACAAAACGAGGAACAACAGCAATCTCTTTTTTACGATCTTTGGACACTAAAAGAAAGTTATATTAAAGCAGAAGGTGCAGGGCTCTCGATCCCGCTTGACTCTTTTTCGTTTGAACTTCGTGAGCATCCTAAAGTGGAGTTTTATCGTTCAGGTCAGCCGGATTCCAGTTGGTATTTTAAACAATATACGATTGATTCCGGATATGCTCTTGCCGTATGTGGCCGTGAGCCAGACTTTCCGGAACAAGTTGAAGCCGTTCGTTGGGATAAACTGATTTCAATGATATGGAAATAGTTACTGCATTGACATGATAAAAGGATAGGCGTAGTGCAGAGGGTGAAGTCCCTTGCACTACGCCTATTTATTACACTCTATTTAGTATTTATTTAATGTATTCATTTGTGTCCGTTCTTTAGCATCTAACTTTTTTATAACTTTAATTTGCTTCGTCTCAAATGAATATCTATATAACTTATATTGATCAGACGGATACTCACTTGCATAATCAATGAATGATCCTTTTTTATCCCAAAGTATAAATGCCGTAGAAATCGTTCTTGTTTCTCTTGGTACATAAGTAAAGGTATCATAAAACACATTATATACGGCAATTCTACTTAATGAAGGATCTCCATACGAAAAAGCAAGTTTTTGACCATTAGGAGACCATTCGTAAGCTGTCACGGTTTCAACTGCTCTCGAACTTTTCACAATACTATTAATCTGTTTGTAAGATCCATCTTTGAGATTAACAACATATAGTTTGTTGTAGCCGAGATTCCCTGCTTGGATCGCAAGAAATTTCTGGGTTGGGGATATGGAGATTGAATTAATGGTATCCAACTGATCCGTGAATTTTATCGTATACTTCTGAGTCCCATTTAGGATCTCTACAGAATCTATAAGGGTTTCAGATGGAGGATTAGGTGACTTTTTCTTTGTCGCAACTACACTTACGTTATCCTGTTCAAACACAATCTTGTTTTTTGTTTCTTTTTTGCTAGGCCGTTCTTTCATAATGAAATAGGAAGAGTCATTATCTGTTACTATTTGTGCTTTGGCTTGATCGCTAAAATGTGGATTGAATTGAAAAACAGAAGACACTAATGTGAGAGCTAAAGTTATTTTACATATTTTTCTCAAGATTAAACCTCCCCATAAAATCACCATCACATATTAGTATAATATAGGTTAGAATATTTTCAAAATAATGGAATTATTTCTGAGCTGGGAACGATTAAGTTAAACTTGCGTTTATAAATGCACTTATGATTGCACAGCATCCAAATAAGATAAACCACCACGCCCATTTGTTCTTCTTTCTCTTTTGCTTACTGATCAGCAGACCCACGATTCCCGTAAGCAACACAAGTACAGCTAAACTTGTTCCTACAATAAAGCCCGCCATTTCAACTTCTCCTCCTTTACTGTTTCCTTAATGAAAACTCTCCTCCCCTAACCTCAGCGCTATAGTTCCTCCTTGCTTGTAAATAGGTATATACTTTTCCCTCCAAAATTAAGGGAAAATCACTTTTGAAGTTGCCTGAAACCTTTTTGAACTTAAAAACAAAGCCGTCATTATCAGGAATAGAGATGATAACCTTTGCACCAGTCCCTACAGAGCGTATTTTTCCGGGAACAATGCCGGATCGAATCGTCATCCCTCTGCCCTTGTTAGAAGAATCGATCTCTGAGAATTCACCTGACAGTTCCAGTCTGGATGAAGTTGAATTGATATGCAGCTTATCAACGATTAACTTCTCCCCAGTGACACTGGAACCCACAATGCCTAGATCCAATTCCTGTATATTCCCTGATAGCTCCGCTCTCCCAGAGGTGATTCGGCACTTACAATTTATAGCACTCACTTCTTTGAAATATACCCTACCGCCAACCGTTGTTATTCTCACCGAGTTCCATACCTTTTCAGGGAGATATACTTCCAGTATCGTACGGTGAAATTGGAACCCAATCCTTATTGTTTCTTTTCTACCGTCAACAATCCGCAGTTCATCAGAACTGATATCAGTATTGAAAAGCCTGCTTTCAGGAAATTTGTTACTGGCTTTTTGAACAATCCGAATATCGTCTAGCTTCGTGTTAAAAATTCGAATGTCATCTGAAAGCCAATCAATCTTAAAATGGGTAACTGAATCATTGATCGTTTGTTCTTTTCGTATCTCAAATCCGCTCGTAAAAGACACACTATCACTCCTATAATAAAACGTTCTTGTTTTATTAATCGATCTCCATGCTGTTTACCTTGTTCATCAACTCCCAAAGTATAAAGATACCCACAGCAACGACGAGGATTAACAGGGAGAAAAGAATCGCATCATTTCCAAAACTGCCTATCATGGCATTTGCAAATACTGCTGAGAGAATGAAAGAGGTAACAATTGTTGTGGGTATAGACTTTTTGACAAAACCGATTCTCATGGCGATGATGCAAATACCATTTACGCTGATAGAAAGTACAAAGATCATTTTGATTATGGAAATCAATAGTCCGATGGAAAGTGTGTCGCTTACGATAGGTATAAATGACTCCGTTAGACTAAAAATCAGAACTGCCGGAATATTACAGATGATCATGGCAATCGTAGTAAATAAGACCACAATTCCCACTTTAGCCAGAAGTACTTTTTTTCTGTTGACTGGATATGAGAACAAGAGCAGCAATCTTGTGCCGCTATATTCTTCAATTACAAACCGCGCATACATTACAGAGGACAAAACGGAAAACAAAATCATACTGACTATTGAAGTGAATAAAAAAATATTGGGGTAAGTCTGAAAATCCGGTTCATTCTCCACCTGCGCAACATAGGCGACAAAATACATAAATCCTATAAGTACAATTCCAGAAATGATACTGGCCGTAACATAAGAGCCAAGATGATTTCTTCTCATCTCCAATTTCATCATCTTAAGCAAACCGGTTACCTCCGCTCACGATATCAAAAAAGTATTCCTCCAGACCATTCTCAAACTGAGTCTTGATGTCCACAATGGGCATCTCCCTCTCTACTTTTCCTTCTGTAATTATTCCTACGATATCTGCAATATGTTCAATCTCTGAAATAATATGACTGGATAAAAGAATCGTCATACCATAATCGTGTACTAGGGTAAGAAACAGGTTTCTCATCTCTCGAACAGCGACAGGATCAAGTCCATTAATAGGTTCGTCAAGTATGAGAAGTTTAGGATGATGAATAAATGATCTTGCAATAGCAAGACGCTGGCGCATCCCTAAAGAAAATTTAGATACAGGCTTAGAACCGGTGCCCACGAGACCTACCATTTGCAAAGCCTTAAATATATCTGCCTCTTCCACATTCATATAGGCAAGATGCAAACTTAAGTTCTCCTCAGCAGAGAGATGTTCAAAAAAAACGGGAACTTCAATTAGACTTCCAACTTGCGTTAAGATTTTATTTCTCTCTTTCGTTACGTCCATGCCTAGCACTTCTGCTTTTCCAGCGGTTGGGGTAAGTAAACCAAGCAAAATCTTCATTACCGTTGTCTTACCCGCACCATTAGGGCCTAAGAATCCATAGATTACCCCTTCTGGAACAGACATTGTGCAAGATTGAATTACTTCCTTATCAACAAAAACCTTCGAAAGGCCTTCTGTTTTTACAGCGAAGCCACTACTCATCCTGAGTGTATCCTCCAATATCCGAATGGCGTTCCGTAATTTTTTGAAGTAATTGGTCGCTCACAATATCTGCGCCCAAAACCCTCATCATATGTTGTAAAAACCGTAATCGATCCACCGTTTCTTCCCGCTTGCGTTCAAACAATAGTGGATTTATCCAGATATTCACGAGTAACATAAAGACCTCAGCACACTCTATTGGAAAATCGGTTGTGATGGATCCATCCTCTTTTCCTTCCATCATTATCCTTGCGATAATTGGGGCATCTTTCTTCACACCTTCCTGGATACCCGTCACAACAAACTGCGGATTTTTAATCTGTGTACTCAGCACTCCATCAATGGAATGGGCATCTGGATCAGCGACTACTTTTTCTAAAATACTGACCAATTTCTCTCTTGAATTTGAAGCTTGTGTATTACGAATAAGATCATCCAGCATCTGTGCAGCATAACTGAACTGCTTATCCATTACCGCATCCAGTATGTCTTCTTTTGATTTGAAGTGATGGTATATGGCCCCTTTGGACATTCCAAGTTCATCAATGATATCCTGTATGCTTGTTTTCTCGAATCCTTTTTCCGTAAATAATTTGGATGAGACAGCAAGGATTTGTTCCAATGTCTGTTCTGGATATTTATTTCTAGCCATAATAGCCTCCTTCTTTAAATACCGACCGTTGGTATTTATAATAATGCATCAAACGACCTCCTGTCAATATAAGGTAAAAATGATTACAACAAAAAAAGATCCACTACTGCCGTGGATCCTTGCTTAACTTAACATATTCTAGAATTACTACAAATCCGTTACTTCAGGTTTCTTACTTAGATAATAGGGCTTTAATTGCTTTTCTATCAGCCCATCCTCTGTAAATGACACTTGATAGGCAAATGCATTCGGCCTTGAACTTACCACCTTGTGTAATTTCTTGCCTTTATAATGAAGTGCAACCCCATCATCAGCTGCTATTCCTCCACCAAGATCCCCATTCTCAATTAACTTGCGATAAGCCGGTTTATAAGTATACTCTCCTCCATTCATGTCATCATAATGCGGACTGTGACTTCCTGGAAGTAACCCAAGACAACGAATAGCAGAGTAACCTTCCTGATTAGAGTCTGTAACACCTTCTTCATACCAACAGAGAGATCCGGCACTAAGACCTGCAAGGACGATACCTTGTTTCCCAGCAGTTGTGAGAATCTCATCAAGCCCCCACTCTTTCCATAGAGCAAGTAAATTCTAGTACTCCCTCCGCCTACATAGATAATATCCTTGTCCAGAACATAATCCTCTAGATCCTGGTTGGGCGGAGAGTATAACGATAAATGGGATGGGATTCATTGGTATTGATCAAAAGCAGCATAAAATCTCTTTACATCCCCCTCCGCATCTCCGCTGGCCGTAGGTACAAAACATACTTTTGGCTTATCAGAAACAGATTGAGCTAAAATATATCTATCCAGCAGTGGATTATCAGGTTCCATGGAGAAACCTTCCCCCCATCGCAATGATTTGAGATATCATCTTATGTAGCCTCCTTTACTGTATGATTAACCTTGAGCTTGTCCTGATGTTCGAGCCTGACATGAGCTAATAGTAAAAAAGGAATGCCGCATGCTGTCATGAGCACGATTGGGATAAATATGTATAGCGACTGCTCGGCCGTAAAATGAGTAAGCAATGCTCCGCCAATCAGTGGTGCTAATACATTCCCCAGATTATTAAACCCAATCATTCCGAAGTAAGTGCCTTTGAGCTCTGGTTTTGCAATACGATCCACCAATAAGTCCATTAAAGTGAACATCAACACTTCCCCGATGGTAAATATCACAACACCAGCTAACATAGCCCACCAAGAATCCGACATGCCGAACAATATAAAACTTCCAGCAACGAAAACATTTCCCACCATAAGTGACACAGCAGGAGGCAGTTTACGGAACGTTCGAACAAGAGGATATTGAACGATCAGAACGACTACGGCATTCAAAGACAGCATGTAAGTAAACCACTTCGCTCCATCTTCAAATTGTGGGCTGAGTTCAAGATACTGTGCTAGTGTAGAACTGAAATGCCCGTATCCAAGTACACAAAAGATAGAACCGATAAGTACATAGATGAAAGTTCGATCCCTGCTTGTAATCGTAAACGCCTCTCTTAAAGATACCTTGAACCCGCCTTCTTCGGACGGTAACTTCACTTGCTCAGGTCTTACTGCAAATTGAATGATAAGTACGATTCCATACACAATATAAACGGCACCAGCAATGATAAAAGGAAATCCCGATTCAGCTGAACCCATCTGTAATCCAATCAGCGGTCCAATGACAACACCGAGATTAATAGCAGCATACCGCAGATTAAATACGAGCAGCTTATTTTCCGGTTTTGTAATATCAGATAACATGGCTCTTGATGTAGGTTCAAAAACAGCACGACACAAACCGTTCAACGCATTCATTACAAAAAACATCCAAATTTGATTCGCTGCAGCAAACCCGATAAATACAATTGCCCAACTAAAAATTGAAAAAAGAAGTACTTTTCTTCGTCCAATTCGATCCGATATGTAGCCTCCATAGAAACTGGCAAACACGCCGATCAGTGAACTTACCGCGACTACCACACCTGTTTCAACTGGTGAAGCCCCCATTGTCTTAATTAAATAAATCGATAAAAAAGGGATGCTCATCGACGTCGCCATTCTACCAAATATCGTACCGACGATGATTGTCCATGCAAGCGGGTGAATCTCTTTTAGATGTTTATTCATGCTGCCTCCTGTGTCTTTGAATTGTACGTTTCCTAGCTATATGTAATTTTGAAAATAATACATATCATTCCAGATAATTAAACAGGTGTCAATAAACATTACTATTTTGGTTAACACGCTTCTTTTAAAACTGTAATAGACATAAAAATTGTGTGATTGATGTGAATGGACTTTATAGTGGTCATTTATTAATTTGAATTTTTCACATGTTTAATTTTTATAATGTTATCTTAATGAACAAAAAAGAGATTCTCTTTAACAGCCTTCGTCAAAGAAAATCTCTTTATCACTCTAATCTTTAGGTTACAAAGTGCTGGCTTGGGTTGCCCGATTCCGGATGAAATCTCTCCCGAAACTGTCCATTTGTATAACCGCCAATCACTTTACGCCAGAATGCTTGGGCTACCATATTTGTTCTAACCTGAGAAACCTTCCATTCTCCTTGAAAGCGGCTGAACAGTTCATTTGCTGCCCAAGTTCCTACTCCGCTCCGCCGATATTTTTGCATGACAAAAAACTCGGTCATATAATAGTCGCCTTCCTTCTTCGAAGAAAGCTTGTCTACAAGCGCAAAGCCTGCGGGAGAAGAGCCATTTTTAATAAGAAAAGGATATTTGTCCGCATGATTAAAGTAATCATCAAGATTCGGATAGTCTGGAAATAGACCATAACGATCGACATCAATATCAAGATACTTTGTAAAATCATATAGATAAAATTGCATAAGATGGCGAATCACTTGTTTTTGTTCGTGTGATACCCTAATGAGGCTTAGTTCCATATCATATCACCTCTATTTTTTTCATATAAAATAAATATAAAGCTTTGATTCAGGCCGAGCAAGTCATAACCCTAGCGAATGTGGTAAAATAAGGACACTTGTTCTTACTCCTAAAGAAGACAATTGAAATTAGTAAGGGGCGTACGCAATATGAATATTCAAAAGGAAACCGATCGTCGTAGACTTGATGAACGTGTAGTCACGATGCCCTGGTATGTTCAGCAGTTCATTGATTATAAACTACCAGACCTCTCTCCTTCCACGCTGCTGGAGTATGTTCGAGATTATGATATGTTCTTCACTTGGCTAAGGGCAGAAGGACTGTCTGAAGCCGAATCAAATACGGGAGTAACTTTAAAAGAACTCGAGATGCTACGGATGGAAAGTATTACAGGGTATCGTATTTATCTGACTACCAAAAGAGAAGGAGCAAACTCCCGGATTACCGTATCACGTAAATTATCTTCACTCCGGTCTTTGTTCCACTATCTGAGCCAGATTGCTGAGGATGAAGAATTTTATCCCCTTCTCAAACGAAATATTATGGCTAAAGTCGAAATCAAGCGAGTTCACAAACCAAAAGATACCGCTGCAAAGCTGAAAGGTAAAATACTAGAGGAAGATGAACTTCTTGAGTTTATCGGATATATTTTAGAAGGGTATGCAAAGGATATGGAGAAAAATAAACAAGCTCTATATTCACATGAGATGAACAAAGAACGTGATGCTTGTATTGCTAGTTTAATTCTGAATTCTGGACTTCGTGTATCAGAGATCGTAAATTTGAACATTGATGATCTTGATTTAAATAATAAAGTGCTTTACGTATACCGAAAAGGGAATAACGATGAGACATTTAAGAATCCGGTCTATTACCGGGAACAGGCTAAGGATGATCTCTTTAACTACATGGAGCTTCGCACCCTCCGTTATCGCACTCCCAAAAAAGAAAAAGCACTTTTTGTCACGGTCCCTAATGGTCAAAAAGAAGGGAAACGAATGACAAAGCGTGCTATTCAAGCCATGATTATCAAGTATGCAAAAGGCTTTGGCAAACCGTACTTAACCGTCCACAAATTACGGCATTCTTTTGCCACCGATTATTATTTGCAAAATGATATTTATAAAACCAAGGAACAACTCGGACATGCCTCTACGGAAACAACCGAGGTTTACGCTCACCTCACGGATAAAACGATGTCGGAAGCGATTGAGCGAAGAGTTGATTAAACTGTTCTCCCCTCACTTGATACCTTTTCATATAACGGATTTAAGGCTGCCCCTTCGGGCAGCTTTTATTATTTTCGTTCAGTATTCAGTATTCGGTATTTGGCATTTCAGATAAAGACAAATCCTATTCAAGCATCATCTGCCAAGCTTTAAGATTTCCACAGCAGCTCCTGCTTGTAACCCTTGCTTGTCAGGAGGAATGATAATGAGACAATCACTGTCCTTAATCGTTACCATGACACTTGATTCATCTACTTTGGCAGGGAAAGCAAACACTTGTCCATTCTTCACTTCCAATTTCCCCCGAACAAAACGCGTAAAGTTGTTCACTTTGCTATAATCCGCACCTAAAACGGCAGTCCATCGCGGTAAATAAGGCTGTTCTGAAGCTTGCATTCCTTGCAGCGCAGGTCGTACAAAAAGTTCAAATCCAACAAAACAAGCTCCCGGATTACCCGATAAGGCAAAAAGCAGTTTATTCTGAATATACGCCGCTGTCGTTACACTTCCGGGCCGCATGGTTACTTTGTTAAATAACATTTCCATGCCATCCTGACGTACTAGATCTCCCATAATGTCATAATCTCCCACAGATACACCACCCGTAGTGATGACCACATCATAGGTTGATAAAGCTTCCTGCAACTTTTGCTCAGCCAGCTTCAAATCATCGACAATTGCTCCAAGCAGATGGGGTTCTCCCCCCGCTTCTTTCACCTGAGATTGAAGCATGTAGGAGTTGCTGTTACGTATTTTCCCTGGCGCTAGTTTTTCTTCAATCCCAAGCAGCTCGGTCCCTGTTGCAAAAATCCCCACTTGTGGTTTTCTAAAAACAGACAACTGATGAATACCAAAGGTTGCGAGAACCGAGATCTCTCCTGCGGTCAGCAGGGTGCCTTTTTTTATCAGTAAATCCCCTTCTGACACTTCAAGACCAACCGGCGTAACGTTTGCTCCCTCTGATATCGGACGCTTTAACACAACGTATGGTTTTCCTTCCACCTCGCACTGTTCTGTCGCTTCCAGCATAACAACGGCATCCGCTCCTAATGGAACCTCCGCACCTGTCATAATACGCGCTGCCGTTCCTTCTACAATCTCCTTCTGTGAGGAATAACCGCAGGGAATTTCATCAATGATGGCTAGCTTAACCTTTTGTTCGCTGCTAGCGATGCTAAGATCTGCGCTTCGGACAGCATATCCATCCATACCCGATCTTCTAAAGAACGGATAAGGATGCGGTGCAACAACATCTTGTGCAATAATTCGATCATGCGCATCCTCAAGTCTTACCTGTTCTGTATCTACTAACTTTACCTTATTTGCTATAAGCTGCTGCGCAATATCTACCTGAATGGCTTTTCGGTTAAATTTCGGATTGGTTTTATAGTTACTCATTAGGTTTTCTCCTTGCTCTAATCTGACTTTGAATAAAGTGTATCTCCATCTCTTTCTGGTTGCAAGAGAGGAAGTGGTTGAATACAGTCCTCTTCGTGTTTGATTAATCCAGCTTATGCATGCATATTGTATGCTTTTTTATCTCACGCTACTAAAGGAGGTGAAAGCAATGCCATCTCAGAATGAAGAACATACCTGTGCTCTCTGCAAAAGAAAAGTTCCTGTTACGACCGTACATCATCTCACTCCTCGGGAAGAAGGCGGAAAAGACAAACCTACAGCAAATCTATGTATTCCATGCCATAAACAGATTCATAATTTATTTACCAATCGAGAATTGGTCGTACTAGGACTGACTACGATTGAAGCGCTTCTGCAAGAACCAAAGATGGCCTCCTACGTTAAATGGATACGTAAACAGCCAGCTACCGTCATTCCTAAATCTAAAAAATCAAGACATGTACGTAAAGCAAGATGATGAAACACAAAACCCGGACACTGGGGGTGTCCGGGTGACTACATTCTTCTATCTTCGCCTTGATATTCGGCCTGATCCGATTTTAGTCTTCGGTCTTGAGCTTTTCTTTGGTGAGCTGAAAATGCTCGATCCGCTGTTCTTTCCTCGTTCAATTTTCCCTTTCGTCGATGAGCTTGAAGAAGTATCCCGTTTAAGAATACTGCCATCGTCCGATTTTTTCGTGTTTACTGATTCTCCAAGCCCCCTGCGAATAATGGAACCACTGCGTTTTGTTGTTAGCGGCGGGGCCATTTTTTTATCATTGTCTGTCGCTGTTCGATATTGCCCCTGAGTCGGTGTATATGTCTTAGAAGAAGTATATCCCCTGTAATTCCCCGATCCTCGCATGACATCAAAGATGCTATCCAGAATAGAAGCCGTAATATATCCCTGTAAGAAAGAAGAACTATAATTACGCTGAACATATTCTTTAGAATCAACCTCGATCAGTGTATCTTCCGGCTGATCCGGATCTTGCTGTAAATGGTACAGCTCACTCGGATACACGAGGAACATTCGCTCTGTATCAACGGGGGACACTTCGTCTGGAGTTCGTTCTTCCATTAGTTCGTCGGCTACTTCTGGAACAGTAAGATTGGCCGCACGGTATACATAGGAAGTCGAATTACCACTGCTGTTCACCGATTCAAGCGGGTACGTATCTTTCACAGCAGGTGCGCCGCAGCCTGATAACAGGGAGACAACTAAACTGAGGACCAGTGTGATTTTTAAGATGTGCCAAAAACGCTTGTTCATGAATAACCTCTCCTAGGTTGCCCGAATAACTTTTACATCTGCCGGGAGAATATCTTCTCCTTCGTACATCATAAATCGACCGTTCTGCCATTCGATACGTAAGAGATGATTATCATCCGACTGAAACTGCCATACATATTGTTCTCCATTTTGAGAAAATGGCGTCTTACCTGCCGTCATTACATGACCCGCATATTGTTCCTCTAAATGATACTCTCTGTCATCCAGCTCAATCGTTGTCGGTACTTCTTCGGGATGATCAAGTCTTCCATCTATAGGAGAATATAGTGCATAGATGAGGCGTTCTCTTTCCTCAATATATAAATACGCAATTGTATTTCCGTCTTTCAGTGTAAGCAGAGCCGCATTTCGTCCTCGGTTCTGAACTTTACCCGTCACTTCATAAGTAATAAGCGAAACCTCGCATATATCACCCGGATTCAGCTGTAACATACTTTTCTCCGGAGCGGAAGGTTTCGGCTTGGATATTAAATTCGTTACTCTTTTCCATAAACTCATTATTCATCGAACTCCTATTTCTAGTTGGAATAAGTCGGTTACAGAGAGGCTGAAATAATCAGCGCCCCTACTAAGTGAAGTGTACCTGAGAATAGCCCGTATCCAATCTTCCCCTTCTGCATTCCGCCGTCAATATCAAAATCTGCAAAGCGGCGAATCAAGGTGTGAACCACCCCTTCGATCACAAGCAGAATAATAAAAGATACGACAGATACAACGAGTGCATCTCCTAGATGATAAGATACAGATATGGACGAGAATAAGATGTACCCCTGAGCAAACAGCTTCATAATCAATCTTGTAGTAACCGCCATATTTCCCGCTTTTACTTCTGTGAAGTCTTTGTACTTCGTAAATAATGAATCAACATACATGAGAATAAACAGCAGTACTGCTCCCGAACCTGTCCATACCAGCATGCGTACGATATCCATAAATTCCATAGATATAACATCCTCCAATAGTGTCAGATTGCTCCCTCATGAAAAACGAAGGAGAAACTGCATCGTTTCCCCTCCGTCACATGGAATAAAGCTGATATAACTCACTTTATTCATTTTTTATCATGGTCATGCTTGTTATTTATTCTCGTACTGTTTCAGCAATGCTGCCAGTTCGTCTTCTACTTCCTTGTCTTTCCCCATGTTTTCAAATTCTTCATCAAGTGATTTTTCTTTGCTGTTCATTTCGTTACTTGCTTCTGCATGTGCTTCCGCTTGCAACATTTTTTCTTCCATACGTTTCATACCAGATGTGGCCGAATCGGAACTAAAACCACTCATTGCTTTGTTGATTTCCGTCTGAGCTTTGGCTGCATTATAACGAGCTACCAGTGTTTCTCTTTTATTCTTCATTTCACTCAGCTGTTTACGCATTTCCTCCAGTTTGGAACGGAGGTTGTCTGCGGAAGCTTTGTTTTGATCAAAACTTGTTTTGTATTCCGTAAGTTTGACTTCTGCATTTTTCTTTTCTTCGAGAGCACGACGAGCAAGATCAATATTCTGTGCTTTAGCTGCCGTATGCGCTTGTTCTTCTCTTTTCTTCACTAGCGCTTCCTGCTCTTCATATAAAGCTTTAAATTTCTTCTCAATGGCTATTTGTGCAGCTACCGCTTTCTCCGCATCTTCCAAATCCTTCTGCATATCACGGATATATTGATCGGTCATTTTAATTGGATCTTCCGCTTTATCAATCAGAGCATTAATATTAGACATGGTTAAATCACGAAATCTTTTAAATAGAGACATTATAAAATTCCTCCCGTATATGTTTTCTTTTACTTAATATACTCATTTGCTTGGTAATGAATCACTACTTATGCATCTAATTACCTTATACGGTTCAGTAATTCATGAAGTTTCATTTATTTAATAAATGGGGCTAAACAAATACCACCGTATTTGATGTAAGAATAATTTTGTTGCGTCTAGGCAATAACATACGAATACCCGTGATGTACTGTTCGATTGTTTTTCGTAACGATAAATCACAAATATAAGGAGTTATGCTTACATGAAACGCTTCATTTGTTCTTTTGTTGCATTTACTTTATTATCTGGTATCCTCCTGTTATATTTTTCGCAAACCGCCACGGCATACGTTCTGGATCGTACATATGTTTACGCACCGGAAGATAGTAAAAACATAGAAGATCCTTTTTTTCTGCCGGATTCGATGACAAAAGAACTCCTCCCTTTTGTAAAAGAGCCGAAGAAGCAAGTTGATGAAAAATCAAAACTTACACTTGGCCAGCTGCGAAAAAAATACAAGAGTACATTCGTTACGAACGGACCTAATATAAAAAGGATTGCCTTAACATTTGATGATGTACCGGATCCAAGATTCACCCCGCAAATATTAGATGTTCTGAAAGAGTCCGGGGTAAAAGCGACTTTTTTTGTGAATGGTCAAAGAGTGGTTAACCATCCCGAACTTGCCAAACGAATTCATGATGAAGGACATGTGATTGGTAATCACAGCTTTACTCATCCGGATTTCAATAAAATTTCAATGTCTGCTTTTATTGCAGAGATTAATAAAACGGAGCAAGCCATCCTTCCAATCACAGGATATATTCCAAAAATAATTCGTCCGCCCTACGGTGAAATCACAGAAGAACAGCTTATATGGGCAGCTGAGCACAAGTACCAAATTGTGAATTGGAATGTTGATTCTGTAGATTGGAAAGGACTAAACAAAGAGCAAGTGTTAACGAACATTCTCTCTGGTATTAGACCTGGTGCGATCGTGCTTCAGCATGGCGGTGGCGGATATGGGTCGAAACTTCAAGGGACGATCGAAGCTTTACCTGAAGTCATTAAAGCTTTGAAAAATCAAGGATACGAACTGGTCACGGTGCCTGAACTGCTAGGAATCGAAAAATCAAAATAAAAGAGCACCTGTGTATATTCCGATACACAGGTGCTCTTTTACTTTTGTATTCACTTTATCAATTTATTAATTATTCAATGATATAGAGTTTGATATCTTGGATACCAAACTTCGCAACAGAACTTTTACTTCCCGGGATAAAGATATCAATCTTGTTACCTTTGATAGCTCCACCGATATCGGTAGCTGTCGCGACAAAAGCTTTGTCAGGCAGATTATCATGAGAATGACCTGTAACCAAAACTTTCGTTCCTAGTGGAATGACGGATGGATCAACAGCAATCGTACCTAATTCCAGCGGATTGCCGAAGTAGTCAACGGCTCCATACCCGCCATTTTCTGCGGGGTCAGAAGAATACGCACTAGCTTTTACATTTAATGTTTCGCTGTAATTAAATGTTTTCCCCCATGCTTCTACCACTTTATTGCTGCTGTCTACATTCAGGCTTGCTGTCACTGCATTATTGCTAGAAGAACTCACTGTATTCGAACTACTTGTTGGTAGAGTCAATTTTAATCCTTCATAAATATTATATGGCGAAATGTCTTTATTCGCGTTCATCAAAGTATCTAAGTCAATGTCATATCTTTGAGATAGTTTGTAAAATGTATCTCCCTCTTTAGCTACATATACTTGCGCTGCATGAGCAGGAACACTTTGTGCTAATAAGGTAACACCTAGCAAAGCGGCTGCTACCGTAGAAGATTTCTTGAAACGTTTAAACATAATTTCCTCCTATAGTTAGCTTCTTCATAGAAGCTTCTCTAGTTGTTTTCTCGTAAGATGTAGCTAATATATCACAATTCTGTAACCTGTGCGTATGTAATAGTTACCAATTTGTTATATTTACGAATGATTCACATAAAAAAAGCTCCCTTTGCATGAATAAAATTCATGCGAAGAGAGCTTCTATATACCTAATCTATTAATGATTTATAGCACTTTACTTAAGAAATCTTGAGTACGAGGATGCTGCGGGTTACCAAATACTTCATCTGGCGTACCTTCTTCCACGATTTTACCGCCATCCATAAATACAATACGATCACCGACTTCGCGGGCAAATCCCATTTCATGAGTAACAATAACCATCGTCATTCCGCCCTCGGCGAGTTTTTTCATGACATCAAGAACTTCCCCGACCATCTCAGGATCCAGTGCTGAGGTTGGTTCATCAAACAACATCACATGTGGCTGCATCGCAAGTGCTCTTGCGATGGCAATCCGTTGTTTTTGTCCGCCAGAAAGCTGATTCGGATAAATATCTTTTTTATCAGCTAAACCTACCGTTTTCAGTAGATCATCAGCGATGGTATTTGCTTCTTCAGCAGATACATTTTTTACGATGGTAGGAGCAAGTGTAATGTTTTGACCTACCGTCTTATGTGGAAAAAGATTAAAGTGCTGGAACACCATCCCCATTTTTTCACGAGTCGAATTGATATCGTGTTTCGGGTCTGTTATAGATGCACCTTCAAATAATATTTCGCCTTTTGTCGGTACTTCCAGCAGATTGATGCAGCGTAAAAAGGTGCTTTTCCCTGAACCGGATGGACCAATGACAACAACCACTTCGCCCTTCGCAATTTCAATGTCAATTCCTTTAAGAATATCTAGTTTTCCGAATGATTTATGCAAATTTTTAACGCTTATCACTAGCACTCAACTTCCTTTCGAATAGACTTAGCAGCTTGGAAAGCATGAAGGTTAGAACGAAATAAATAGCTGCTGCGATGATGTAAGGACTTAGACCTGCATACGTGATATTTCTAATCGAGTTAGCTTGGTACATAATGTCAGCCATACCGATAATCGAAATGATAGATGATTCTTTAATGATGGTAATAAACTCATTACCAATCGCAGGCAGAACAGATTTTAATGCTTGTGGAAGAATAATGTGACGAAGTGCTGCACTTCGTTTCATTCCGAGTGAACGTGCAGCTTCCATCTGCCCCTTATCCACTCCCTGAATTCCTGCTCTAAATATCTCGGCTAAATAAGCTGAACTGTTAATCGAAAGGGTGATAACCCCCGATTGCAACGGAGATAAATTAAGACCAAATACAAGTGCGAGTCCATAATGCATAATCATTAACTGCACCAGCATTGGTGTGCCGCGTAACACTTCTACGTATGCCGTACCGATCCATCTGAATACTCTGAATGCCGACATACGCATTAAAGTAATAAGTAAGCCAATCAGAAAACCAAAGATAACGCCAAGTGCTGATAATAACAGAGTATAACCAATACCCTTTGCATAATAATGACGGAATTCATAAGCAATCGTAAATATATTGCGGTCTTTTTGGTTACCGGATGCGAGCAAGCTCGCTTCTTCTACCATTTTCTCAATTCCATTATCAACTTTTAGTTCTGCGATTGTAGCATTAATGACTTCTAATAGTTCCGTATTCCCTTTAGCAACCCCAATCGCTGCTGCCGAGTCCGTTTCTGCAGGACTTGCACTAGCGATTACAATTTTATTATTTAGGTAACCTTTTGCAACGGTATCTTCAACGATAATTGCATTAACACGCTCTGTTTCAAGCTGAAGGACAAGATCACCCATTTTATCAAGCGATACTAGCTTCGCATTATTGATTCCTTGAGCAATCTCTTCCTGGATAGACCCTTTTTGAATCCCTATTGTTTCACCTTCAAGATCCGTCATTGATTGGTACTTATCGGAATCCTCACTGCGAACTAATACCACCTGACTTGCTTTGTAGTACTGATCAGAGAAATCGATACTTTGTCTACGATCCTCCGTAGGCGTCATTCCTGATATGACAAGGTCAACTCGGCCGCTCTGAAGGGCAGGCAGCAAACTGTCAAATCCCATATCTTCAATTACAAGTTCTGCGCCCATTTTTTCAGCAATGGCTTTTGCTATTTCAATGTCAAAACCGACAATCTGGTCTTGTCCATCAATCGTTTTATGAAATTCATAAGGCGGAAAATCAGCACTCGTCCCTAGAACCAGCGTTTCCTTGCTGTTTACATTGTCGGTTGCATAAACGGTAGCCATTCCGGCTGGAAGCAACAAGACAATACACATTAATAACATAAGTATACGAACTGTTTTTTTCAACTTCTGTCTCTCCTTAGCTGAATCTAGATCATTTTTATAAGATTGAACTATTATAAGTGAAAATGTATGAATATGCAACGTATTTTCTTTCTATTTTCATAGTTTTCCATTGATTTACCTGAATTACAAGACGTTTCTAAAAGCCAGTGCTATAATGTATATACGATTTTTAATTACACAACGATGAATCGACAAATCATAGTCAAAGGGAGAATCTTATGAACAAACAAACGATAAATGACACTATTGATCAATATAGTTCCCGGTTTAAAGAAATATCATTATATATTGGTGCGAATCCTGAGCTCGGAAATGAAGAATTTCTTGCCAGCAAGCGTCTGAAAGAAGAACTGATCTATCATGGTTTTGAAGTGGAAGCCCCTGTTCTTGGTCTCGATACTGCATTTATTGGTACCTATACCGCCTCTAAACCTGGCCCGAAAGTTGCTTTGTTATGTGAATATGATGCTCTTCCGGAAATCGGACATGCTTGCGGGCATCACTTGATCTGTATGATGGGTTTAGGTGCAGCGGTTGGTCTAAAATCTGTTATTGATACGATTGGCGGCTCGATTAAAGTATTTGGTACCCCAGCAGAAGAAACAAAAGGTGCGAAAGTTCCTATGGCTGCAGCTGGACTATTTGATGACTGCGATATCGCAATGATGACTCACCCGTACTACGCTTTCGAGAAGTCAGGAAAATCACTCGCGATCGATGCTGTTCAATTTGAATTTTTCGGTAAATCATCCCATGCTGCTGCTACTCCTCATGAGGGAATTAATGCACTAGATGCTGTGATCCAAACATTTAATGGAATTAATGCTTTCCGTCAACAAGTGAAAAGTACAGTTCGTATCCACGGTGTCATTAACCATGGCGGAGAGGCGGCAAATATCATTCCTGATTACGCTTCCGCTCAGTTTTATGTACGTGCAGCTACACGTAAAGAACTTGATGTACTTACGAAACGTGTCATCCAAATTGCAGAAGGTTCTGCACTACAAACTGGCTGCACACTGAAAACTTCCAATTATGAAACTTCGTATGATGAGATGTATACAAACGAAACCTTGTCTGACGTATTCTCAACAAACCTTGCTGAGCTTGGCATCGATGAAAAGGAGATAGTCTCCGGAAACGATCACGGTTCTATGGATATGGGGAATGTTTCATTACGTGTTCCTGCGATCCATCCATTTATTAAAATTATTAATGAAAAACATGCGCTGCATTCCATAGAATTCAGAGATCTTGCCATGAAAGAACAGGCTCTTGACGCAATGATTCTAGGTGCAAAAGCATTAGCAGGTACTGCTTATGACGTCATATCACAACCCGATCTTCTTGCATCCATTAAAGATGAATTTCAACGTAATGCGTAATATGTAATTGTACATGCGATAGGATCGAAAATAGAAACAGAATAAAAGAAGGGTCCTCTTGCCTTTTGGCAATTGAACCCTTCTTTATTTTTTATGCTTTATTCCGTTATTTGCTCGTAAATATCTAGATATTCTCTTGCTGAAACTTCCCAGCTATAATCCCCGCTCATTGCATTATTCATAATCTTCTTCCAATGCTTGGATTGGTTATAGAATGACTCTGCTCGCCGAATCGTATAGAGCATGTCATGAGCATTAAAGTTGGTAAACGTAAATCCGGTTCCTTCACCAGTGAATTCATTATAAGCTTGGACCGTATCATTCAGTCCGCCCGTCTCCCTCACAATGGGAATACTTCCGTATTGCAAAGCTAATAATTGACTTATCCCGCACGGCTCAAAACTAGAAGGCATCAGGAACATATCACTTCCTGCATAGAATCTTCTCGACAATCCCTCATTGAAACGAATTTGTGCCGACATTTTTAGAGGATGGCGTTTCTCCGCTTCACGGAACCAATGCTCAAATTCACCTTCTCCTGTTCCCAGTAGAATAAACTGCACATCATCATAATATAATAATTCATCAAGTACTCTGGTTACGAGGTCAAGACCTTTTGATTCCACAAGTCGAGTCACCATTGCAATCACAGGAACTTCTGGTTTGACAGGTAATCCGAGTTCTTTTTGAAGCGCAATTTTGTTTTCTACTTTTTTCTCGAGCTGCTGCATATCATAGGTTATAGCCAGTTGATCATCCGTCGCAGGATTATAACTATCTGTGTCTATACCGTTAACGATCCCTGACAATTTACCTTCAATGGAACGCAGGAGACCATCCAAACCATATCCGTAATGAGATGTTTTGATCTCTTCTGCATAGGTAGGGCTAACGGTAGTGACATGATCAGAGTAAACTAATCCAGCTTTCATGAAATTCAGGTTTCCATAATACTCTACACCCTCTGAGGTGAAGTAGCGGCTATCCAGTGCAAGCAGATCGCTGTGTACTTCATAAGGAAATACACCTTGGTATAGAAGGTTATGAATGGTGAATACCGTTTTCATGGACTGATAAGCTGCAATATGATCAAAATGTGCTTTCTTTAGCAAAGGAATCATGGCAGAATGCCAGTCATGACAGTGGATTACATCCGGATTAAAATTAAGGAAAGGAATGATTTCGAGAACAGCTCGGTTAAAGAAAGCAAATCGTTCACCGTCATCGTTATAACCATAAATCCCGTCTCTTCCAAAATAGTACTCATTATCAATAAAATAAAATGTTACGCCTTGATGAACCAGTTGTTCAACGCCGCAATATTGCTTGCGCCAGCCTACATTTACTTCTGTCACTTCAACAGGCTCCATCTGTTTTTTATACCGGTCAGGGATATTTTTGTACTTGGGTAAAATTACCCGCACATCTACTCCCTCTTTAATAAGTGCCTGGGGCAGAGCACCAATAACATCGGCAAGTCCTCCTGTTTTTATAAATGGATGACCCTCTGCTGCGACATATAATACATTCATTACTTACTTCCTCCTTATTATGCCTTACTTAATTGGATGTACTTCCTTCTATAAGAGACGGTTCACCATCTTTAATTTTTTTTGTTTGTCTTCTAGGCTTCTTTTTCTCTAGGGAATCTGTTTTATTTCTATTTTCCTGTTTTGAAGAAGTATTCAAAACGGGATCTCCCTTTACTGAAGCACGTTTGCTTCTGGGTGTCTTCTTGAAGATAACGATACTAAGAGGTGGCAAGGTAACCTCAATGCTGTTCGGCTGTCCATGATAGCTGATCTTTTCGGTGCGCACTTCTTCATTAAGAAGACCTTGTCCGCCAAAATCAACACGGTCACTATTTAACACTTCTGTATATGAACCCGAACGATGTACGCCTACTCTATAATGATAACGGGATACAGGTTGCAGATTAATAAGTACGATCAAGGAGTCACCTGGTTTTTTTCCTTTTCTTACATAAGAAAGTACGCTTTGAGAGCGATCATCTGCCGAAATCCATTTAAATCCTTCGGTACTATGGTCTAATTCCCACAATCCTTTTTCTTGTAAATAAAACTCATTTAATGATTTGGAGAAATGGAGAAGCTTTCGGTGACTTTCATAGTCAAGCAAAAACCAATCTAAAGGTTCTTCATCCTTCCACTCAATAAACTGACCAAACTCCCCACCCATAAAGAGCAATTTTTTCCCTGGGGAAGTTATAAAATAACCTAACAAAGCACGCAAACCCGCAAACTTCTGTTCATAATCTCCTGGCATTTTATTAAGAAGAGATTTCTTGCCATGTACTACTTCATCGTGTGACAGCGGCAGCAAATGGTTCTCATTATAAGCATATACCGAAGGGAAAGTTAATAAATTATGTCTGCCAGGGCGCTCAGAGAAATCCGTTTCAAAATATTCAAGCGTATCATTCATCCATCCCATGTTCCACTTGTAATTAAAGCCGAGTCCACCAGCATACACAGGACTGGTAACTTGAGACCATGAACTGGATTCTTCCGCCATCATTAAAGCTGCAGGGTAATAGTGAAAGATCGTTTCATTTAATTGTTTAATAAAATCGATGGCTTCCACATTTTCATTCGTGCCCTTTTCATTCAGACAATACTGGCCTTCTGCTTTCTCAAAGTCCAGCTTCAGCATACTTGTTACTGCGTCAATACGCAGACCATCGATATGGTACATATCCATCCAATAAAGTGCGTTAGATATAAGGAACGAGCGAACCTCCGGTTTGGAATAATCAAAACTTAGTGTTCCCCAACCCGGTTTTTCTGCCTTAAGCGGATCTGCATACTCAAACAATGGTGTTCCATCAAACATGCGAAGTCCATGGGCATCTTTAGCGAAATGCGCAGGAACCCAGTCCAAAATAACACCGATACCCGCCTGATGTAGCTGATCAATCAGATACATCAATTCATGAGGTGTCCCGTACCTGCTTGTCGGAGCGTAATAGCCGGTATTTTGATATCCCCATGACAAATCGTATGGATGTTCAGTGATTGGCATAAACTCTACATGAGTGTAGGACATTTCTTTCAGATAAGGGATCAATAACTCAGGCATTTCAGCATATGTATAAAACTCCCCTGTCTCTTTTTGTTTCCATGTCCCAAAATGCATCTCATATATATGAAGTGGTTTTTGATACACCTCTTTTTGCTTGCGTCTCCAGGAAGCATCCTTCCACTTATAACCTTCGATCTTGGAGGTAATGGAAGCTGTATTTGGTCTTACTTCAGCGTGGAACGCGTAAGGATCTGCTCTCAGCAGAGATTCATTATTAGAGGTGAGAATATGATATTTGTAAAATGTTCCTTCATCGATGTCAGGGAAAAAACGACTCCAAAGCCCAGAATCGGGTATCTTATATAATACATCCGCTTCTCCCAGACCGTGATAGCCGTTGCGATCAAGAGCAAGGCCTACTTTTGAAGCATTCGGTGCCCAGACTGTGAAACGATAGCCTGACACTCCGTCTTCCTGAACCGGATGAGCTCCGAGAAAATGATAACTAAAATGTGAAGTTCCTTCGTGAAACAAATAAATATCTTCCGAGGAAATAAATGATTTCGGTACATTGTTTTCGATCAAAGAGATCACCTTCTTTTTAAAATAGAATAAACACTACAAAAACATTATTACCCCATTTTCCCCATTATGAAAATGAAAAATAGCTAAACGAAAATATAAATTTAATTTTAGCTTTTTTCAGAAAATGGTGATTCATCTGTGTTGGGCTCCGTTTAATAATATATCACGGAAACATACTATGGGAGGGAAATACAAATGGCTAAAAAAGAATGCATCGCCATGTTATTGGCAGGAGGAGAAGGGAAACGTCTGGCTCCACTGACATCTAAAATCGCAAAACCAGCTGTTCACTTCGGCGGTAATTATCGAATCATTGATTTTCCTCTCAGTAACTGTGTAAATTCAGGTATTGACACTGTGGGAGTCTTGACACAGTATGAGGCAGAATCTTTGCATGGACATATCGGTAAAGGTGAACCTTGGAACTTAAATACAACTAAGGATAAGGGAGTTACTCTTCTTCCTTCTTGGAATACAGGATCAGATGAGTACTGCGGAACAGCAGATGCTATCTATAAAAATATAGAATACATTGATGCACAAGATCCAGAGAACGTCCTTATTTTGTCTGGTGACCATATTTATCAAATGGATTATCGTAAAATTCTGAAGTATCATGAGGAAAAACAAGCATTAGCTACCATTGCAGTAATGGAAGTACCTTGGAATGAAGCTCATCGCTTTGGAGTATTGAATACAAATGAAGACATGCGTGTAACTGAGTTTGTTGAAAAACCAGCGCAACCAGAAAGCAACCTAGCTTCTATGGGTATTTATGTGTTTAACTGGAAGCACCTTAAAAAACATTTGATTAAGGATGCGGCTTCTACGGAGTCTAGTCATGACTTTGGCAAGGATATCATTCCTTCTATGCTGAAGGGTGAAGACCCGCTTTATGTATATAACTTTGAAGGATATTGGAAAGATGTTGGAACTGTGCAATCCTTATGGGATGCCCATATGGATGTATTAAACGGAGTGAACTTGACGAAAGAAGAACTTCAGGCATGGCCTATGTATTCACGTCAAGGACGTACAAAATTTTCGGCTCATAGACAAAAAGCAACACTATCCAGAAATTCTATCGTTCATGATAACTGCTACATGGAAGGGAATTCTGATCATTCTGTTGTTTTCTACGGCGCAGAAATTGGTAAAGGTTCCACAATCAAAGAAAGTGTAATCATGCCTAATGCTCGTATTGGACGTAATGTTACTATTGACCGCGCCATTATTGGTGAAGGAGCTATCATTAGAGATGGGGCTGTAATTAAAGGCAGTCTAGACGAAATAGTTGTCATTGGTCCAGGAGAAACGGTCGGAGCCAAGCCTTCTGTTCGAACAAACCGTCTACTCAAAGACGTGTACGAAAAAGCAGGCCAACTTCGAGCTACTTCAAGCTAAAAAAAGATTATCTTCATCATACCATCTTTGAACAAAAAGAGCACCCCATGATTGGGATGCTCTATTTTCACTGTCTAGAACCTTTTATAAATTTTATCTTTGATATAAATTCACCTGTCGATCGCCCATATCTGTCACACCTTGGTGTATGAATCCTTGTCCTTGATAAAATTCATTTAGTTGCGGACTATGGGTTATACAATCCAGACGTAACCCCTTTTTTCCTGCAGCGAGAACAATCTCTTCTGCTGCATCAATCATCCAGTTGCTTAGTCCCCGTTTTCGATAAGCTCTGCACACGGTCAATCGATGAAGATAACCGTATGCCTCATCATTTAACGTCCCCCAATAATCCGGATCCTCTCCTTGCAAGGTAAATAATCCGACTGGAGACTCATTAAAATAAGCAATATAAACATCACGAACATCAAAATATTGGTGTACAGCATCTAATGTAAACAGACCTGGTGTCCAATGTTTAAGCCCATTATCGACCATCCACTCTGCTGCTTCAACAAGCAGTGCTCTAATCTCTTCCGATTGATCAGGCGTTGCCTGTATTAGCCTAATGATTCCATCAGTCACTTCTCTTGTTCTTACTACTTTCAATCCTTGATCCATAAACCTCTCCCTCTCCAGTTTAGACTTCTTCAGGATCTATATCCGATTCGAAGTGTTCTTCCTCGATTAAAGCAGGGAGTTTTACCGTCACCGTTGTTCCATTTCCAAGTTCACTTTCCATCAGAAGCGTACCACCATGAAGCTCGATAAGTTGCTGACTAATGGCAAGACCCAGCCCAGTTCCACCATGTTGATGATCAACTTGATAGAATCGATCTTTTACACGCTCCAGATGTTCTTCACTGATCCCAATCCCAGTATCTTGAACAATGACAACTACCTGGTCTTGCTCACGTTTTATCGTAATATCAATCCATGTATTCATGTGAGAAAATTTAATTGCGTTGTCAATGACATTAAGAAATACTTGTTTTAATCGGTTGCCATCCCCAATAATTAAATAATCTTCTTCTTCCGCACTGAGTCTAAGTTTTATTTGTTTTTGTTCCGCTTTAGCCCATACATTCAGCATGATTTCTTGCAAAACTTCACGAACGCTAACCGTGCCTTTAACCATCTTCATCTCATTTTGTTGCAATTTAGAGAAATCGAGCAGTTCTTCAACGAGCCCAATGAGACGGTTGGTTTCTTTTGAGATGATTTTAAGACCCATTTTTGTTTCTTCAGGATCATACCCGCCCGATTCGAGTGTTTCGTTCCATCCCTTTATACTTGTCAGCGGTGTTCGAAGTTCGTGAGAAATGGAGGAAATGAAATCATCTTTCACCTGATTACTGCGCACAATTTCCTCAGCCATATAATTCAAGGTAGAAGAAAGTTCACCAATTTCATATTTATAGTCCCCTTCTATGCGGACGTCAAAACGACCTTTTGCCATCTCTGCCGAGGCGGCTGTAATGATATTGATCGGTCTTACAATGGAATTCGCTAGCCCAATACTAATCGTAAAGACAAGCACAAGTACCCCTACTACGATCAGTCCTGACCATACTAAAATATCTACTAGAGCATCATTCACTCGCTCC
This sequence comes from Paenibacillus sp. Marseille-Q7038, assembly GCF_965111595.1. Taxonomy (NCBI): domain Bacteria; kingdom Bacillati; phylum Bacillota; class Bacilli; order Caryophanales; family Paenibacillaceae; genus Paenibacillus; species Paenibacillus sp. Marseille-Q7038. Next base: position 2,256,494 of record NZ_CBCOOM010000001.1, read on the forward strand.
ATACTTGTTACATACCGAGCAATATATACATTATCGTTACCATAATCTATTTTGGTGGATACTGCCATAACAGACTCACCTGTGATTACATCTTTTCCAATCCAACGTCCTGTACTGCCTTTAAGGGCCTGCGGAACATCACTTGTCTGTACTACCCGATCCGATTCAAATCCAGAGGAAAGAGCAAGAACTCGACCTTCCGTATCCAGGATTTCAAGCGATGTATTTTCGAGTTTAAGATAGTACATTAGATTTGATATGAACGAACTCTCGTTACTGCTGTCTATAAATGATGAATTGTAATATCTGATTACATTTTTAGAGTTAGACTCAATGTAGTTATATATACTATCGTAGTAATACTTCTGCATCGCAACCAGAAAGATGGATTCAATCAAAAGCAGCGCAAGCAGAACAAGAATAAAATACTGCAGCACAATTTGCCTGCGAATGCCTTTCATCATTAAGCTCTACCTTTCCACTTGTAGCCATGCCCCCAAACCGTTTGGAGAAATTCCGGCTCAGAAGGGTTGCCTTCAATTTTTTGACGAAGTCGTCTTATGTTTACATCTACAATTTTAGGATCACCCATATATTCTTTACCCCAGACATGATCTAGCAGTACATCCCGGCTTAGAGGCGTGTTTTCTTTTTCAAGGAAGAATTGGACTAGAGAAAACTCGGTCGGTGTTAATTCAATGGCTTGCCCATTTCTCTTAAACTGCTTGGAAATTAGGTCGAGTGAGAATGGACCTGATTCAAATGTCACTTTGGCCGCTGTTTCGCGGTGTACATTCACTCGGCGCAATAAAGACTGTATACGTGCAATGAGCTCCGTAGGACTAAAAGGTTTACTTACGTGATCGTCAGCTCCCACGGATAAAGCATATACCTTATCCTGTTCCTGAACTTTTGCTGTTAAAAAGATAATTCCGATTCGTTCGTTGTTCTCACGAATACGGCGGCATACTTCAAACCCATCAATCCCAGGTACCATGACATCAAGCAGGGCAATATCAATATCATTTACAGCGTTGATGATTTTCATTGCCTCCATACCATCTGCCGCTTCCAGGACGTCAAATCCATTTCTTTTCAAATTAAGCACGATAAAACTGCGGATGGACTCCTCATCTTCCATAATCAGTACTTTACTCATTCTATAATCATCCCTTCCTGTTCCGGATCTGTAAGCAAATTATTACTTGGTGTGTTTTGACCGGCTTGTTTTGGCAATCTGTATCCGATGACCTGGTTACTAGAACGAACGATTTGTTTCCAATCATCTTTTACCCGTTCCCAACTGTCCAGTGAGAAAAACTGAATTTCAGCAACCGTTTCATCGGTATCTGCCAATTTAAAGCGTAAATATTTATCTTTGACTGACTTCGTATCCAGTGTAACATTTCCATATTGTTCAGGCTGCAAGTTGAAATAAAACCGATCTTGATCATCCCGATATTGCTGCATTATAAAGGTTAGACCCTCATCACCATTCCATTGGTAGAAAGAATAAAAATACAATTTTTCACTATCCACAAAATGTTCCCAGCCGGGCGGTTCTTCAAGCAAACCAAATTCCACAATACCATCGTTGTTGATATCTTCACTTAATATTCGTCTTGGTTTAAACGTAATATCTGTGCCTTTAAAGGCCTCAACCAATTGATTATTTTCCATATAGATTAGGTCAGAATAGGAATTCGAAGCATCTAATGCGATATCCAGAATAATCCCTGTCTTGTTTTTGGATATCTTTCCTGCTGATACATTATAAAAATCTCGCATCTTGGTATCAATCGTCATTTTGTCGAGCACTTCAAAACTTCCATCATTATATTGATATACCGTTATCGTCCCTTGTCCTGTCGTCGGCAGGATATTCATAATTGTGAGGTCATGAATACCATCCCCATTTAAATCCATAGGGTTACGAAATTCATCCATAATTACGTATTTTGAATAGGGCATCTCCAGAATTTTCTGCAAAGTACCACCTTTATAAGTGTAGGAAACGAGCCAGTTTTGCGCATTCTGTTCTACTCCGCTTGAGAATCCGGCCATAATTTCGAGTCCTTCATCCCCTGTAATCTCTTGTAAACGAAAGGAATTAAGAACGGAACCAATTCCATCAAAGGTCAATTTCTTGACCCATGTATCTCCCTGCTTCTCAAGCAGCATGCCTCGAATCTTAACCTCGGGATCATCAGGCAGATCATAAAAAACGACTGCCTCCATGACGCCATCATTATTTAAATCTTTTTGAATAATCTTATTAGACATCTCTCTGGGCTGGGTAATCGTAGAACCTTCCGGAAGTTCCCCTTGAATGACACTAAGTAGATTTTCTCGTTCCGTCGTCATTTGCGGGGTCTTCATAAGCGATTTTGGATCATTAAAGGAATCCAGTCCATTGCCGCAGCCACTAATCAAAAATATAGAAAGCAACATGGCTCCCAGAAAGAAAAGTTTATGTGAATTTCTTATGATTTGCACCAGATCACTCTTCTCATTCATTAAATCTTGTTTTTCTCATGTAAGGTAAGTCGTCTGCCACGAATATCAAAAGCGAGCCTTCCTTCAGAGAGCCCCCATATTCGAGTGGCATAACGTTCTGCAAGTTCGATAGGCAGCACTGCAATCACCGTCATATGCTCTTCCTCACATAGCTTCTTGAAATTTTCAAGTACACTATCTGCTGATTTCGGATCAAGACCGATAACAGGTTCATCCGCTAGAATCACTTTCGCTCCGTGGGTTAGAGCCCTGGCAACAGCAACACGTTGACGCTCACCGCCGCTAAGTTGTCCAGCTTTCATATGCGCTTTGTCGAGCAGACCGACACTTTCTATCACGTCCATAGAACCCATGTAATCATCAGATCGAACCATACCTGTCAGCATTCGCCACCAAGGTGTTTGTCCTGATCTGCCGATGAGAACATTTTTAAGAACCGTTTTATTGGTAAATAATTCGGGATTCTGTTCTAAATAAGCCCACTCACGTTTAATTTGTTTTTTACCAGCATAGCCAGCTTGAAAAATATCTGTGCCATGCACAGAGAATTTTCCGCGGTCCCAACTTTCTTTAAGAGCCAGCAATCGTAACAAAGTGCTTTTTCCGCTTCCGCTTCCACCGACAATGCCAATAAACTCGCCTTGCTGCATATCAAAGCTAATTTCTTTCAATACGGAAATCTTATCTGAACCAACGGCCTTTGCCAATTGCTCTACTCTGATCATTTACGTTTATATCTCCTCTTATCCGTAGAATGTATATCTTTAGTTTATTGGAAATAGAGTAGATTTTCCATGCGAACAAGTGTTCTTTTGTTATAGTTTGTTCTGCTTAAAGAAAAACCCGGCAATTCCAAACAAGAGATAACATGCACCGAGCAGCCAGAACATGCCCCCCGGGGCCCCTAGTCCAAGCATAATTCCTCCGAGATTAGGTCCGAGAATACTCCCTATATTAAACTGAAAAGAAGCTACAACGTTTGCAGCCGGCAATACATTTTTAGGTAGAATATCAGCTGCATAGGCGAGGCCCAGAGAAAAGAACGAACCAACAAGCCCGCCAGCTACCGTTAATAGTAATAAGGTTGGCCAAAATTGTGTGCCCGCCGATGGAATCAGCATAAATAAAACTCCGCCTAAGATTCCCGAGATCATAAGAATTCTCTTTCTTCCATACCGGTCACTTAAAGCTCCAAGCGGTAATTGAAGAAGCAGTCCCCCGATCCCTACAAAAGGAAGTAATGTGGAGATATCACTCTCGCTAAATCCGATACGAAGCCCATAGATAGGGAAGTTACTGTTCATGCCCGATTCCATATAACCATATAAGAATGCTGGAATGAGTGCATACCAGGCTAATGTAAAGCTGCGGCGGTATCTCCCTGCTCCGCTTGCTTCATTCATTATTTTTTCAGGCCGGGTATCCGGTAATTTCAGAGCAAATAACAAAACGATCAACATGAAGAAAAAAAGAATAGCAAACGGTACAATCTGTCCATATCCCAGCAGCTTAATTCCGAGCGGTCCTATACTAAATCCAAGTCCATAAGACATTCCGTATATCGAAATGTTTCTGCCCCGAGAAGCTGCGGGTGTGACAAGCAGTACCCATAACTGAGTTGAATAATGGAGAGCGCTGTCTCCGATTCCAACCAAAAGCCGTAATAAGAACCACAATCTCAGATCAGGAATCAATGGAAACAACATGAGCGGAATCATAACGATAATAAGACCAGATACGATTAGTTTCTTAAACCCTACTGCCCCTAGGATTCGCTCAGCTACCAGTGTCATTGCAAAAGAACCTATGTACATGACTGCAGCATTCAATCCGTTTATGCTTGAAGAAACGCCCATCTGCTCTATAAAAATAGAGAGAACAGGTAAAAGCAAACCTTGACTTAGTCCAGCTACAATAATAATGGCGATGAGAATACTAAAATGTGCCTTTGAACCTTCCTGTCGTATTGCCCCAGCTGACTTACTCAAAACATTCTTTCCCTCCTATGCTCGCATGACAAAATAAAAAATCGCCATTTCTGACGACCTGTAACTATCTTCTATTATATGCTTATTCATTCAGAAACGGGTTACAAAGTATTCAACATTATAGTGGACAACACAGCTAAACACAAGCGATAATGGAATGAACACTTACTTTTTGTATAGTAAGCTTATACCTGTGATAGGAGGTCTGTTCATACAGATGGGTTATCAGGTGAAAATAGACGTTACTCCCATATACGAGCTGCTGAATAGCTTTATGGTTTATGTAACGAGAAGATGGGTTCAGAGCCTTGATATCGGGCCTGAATGGATTGACACCGTAGATAGCACACTAAAGGAAGAAGTTCGTGAATCATTGAAAGTAGCTTCTAACTGGCCCTTTAGCGATTATGATGTTTTGTATGCCTGGACAGCACTAAGAGAGACAACGAGTGAAGTTGAACCCTTCCTTAATGAACTCGGCTTAAAACCTGCTGAAAAGCTCTGGAAACAGATTCATCATATCCTTCCAGATGTAACACTTGCGGAAACATTACGCATCCGTGATGACTACATACCTTTACTTAAAATATGGGATGAGCATTATTTTCAACATCTTAATCCCGAACATCGGAAATTAATTGAAGAAGACAGTTCTGAGAAAGAACTCCTTCTTACAAAAATGAATTCGGACCAATTGATTGATTATGCCACTTCTGGGTTAATGGTCGAGGAGATGCCTGATCTTCAAAAAATAATACTTTTCCCTACTGTTCATAATCGGCCTATTAATATGTATTGTTTTTATAAAGGTATGTTATTAATTCAATATCCTGTAGATGTGCCTGAGCGGCGGGAAGACGAGCCGCCTATTAGTTTACTTCGTCTGACCGATGCGATTTCAAGTCCCGAACGCCTCCAGCTCTTACGATATATCTCTAATAAGCCCAAATCTTTAAGACAAATTTCAGAGGAACTTGGACAAACGGAAGACACACTCAGACCCCATCTGATGTCACTTCGAGTGTCCGGTCTCCTTCAAACACATCTGGGTCAAGAGCAAAGTGAGAAGTACTGTTTGCGTCCTGATGGATTATCGGAACTGAGCATGTATTTGGAATCTTATATCAGGTTATGACATCGACATCATTAGAGAAATAAGGAGTGAGATTCTATGAAATCCAATGTAAAACAGCAAATTATATTTGACCTTGATGACACACTCATTCATTGTAACAAGTATTTTAACCTTACACTCGGAGCGTTCCTCGAACTAATGCAAGAATGGTTCTGTGACTACCAAATTACTCTAGAAGATATTCGGAATAAGCAAATGGAGATTGATGTATCCGGCGTTGCCATTTTTGGTTTTGCAAGTCAGCATTTCCCTCAGTCATTAATTGACACCTACGTCTATTTTTCAAAAAAAGTAAATCGTCCTATCCATACGAATGAACAGGCACAACTTCAAAAGTTGGGAATGAGTGTGTACGATCAGGAGATTGAAGCTTATCCAGGTATGGTTGAGACTTTAGAGTGTCTCGTTGATCAAGGTCACACACTTCACCTTTATACTGGCGGCGAGCATATGATTCAACAACGAAAGATTGATCAGATGAAGCTCGGGGAGTATTTTGAAGATCGAATTTATATTACTCGCCACAAAAACATTGAAGCTTTCGAAAAAATTGTAAGTGAAGGACAAATGGATCGTAAAAATACATGGATGATCGGGAACTCTCTTCGCACTGATATTGAACCTGCTCTCACCGCAGGGGTCCATGCTATATACATCGAGCAAGATATGGAGTGGCAGTACAATCTGATCGAATTAAATAAGCCAGAGAACTACTCCCTTTATACGATCAAAGACCTTACTCATGTACCGAAGATTATTTCAGAGTATCTTAAACAACAAGCTCATTTATAAAAATGAAAAAGAAGGACTGCCAAGGAATTCTCCAAGCTCAGTCCTTCTTTTTTCATTCGATTTTTACTTACTCTTGCGGTTCAAGTGATAGCTTGCCGGTCACCGGATCATTCAGTGTAATCTTCGCCTTTGTTACCGTCCCCCTGCTATCTTTAAAAGATAACACCTGCGTTTTCCCTTTACTCAATAAAGATTCCAGCATTTTTTGCGAAATTTGTTTTCCCTCGTATTCTTTCCAGATGACAAAACCGCATCCTTGCTTGAAATGACTGCATCCATACCCTTTACGTCCTTCAATGATCTGCCCCCCGCATCCTAAGCGGGGACAAGAGCCAAGTGCGGTACGCACGGATGTAGCAGGTCCTGTACTTTTTGTACTCGTTGTTGCTGCCGATGCAACCGCAGTTCGAGCACTCAGGCTTGTAGTATTTTGAGAGCGAGACTGCCCAGCTGGTGAACTCGTCTGTTTCTTCGTCCGATTTCCCGCTGTCTTCTTTCCTTTACTAGGTGTATCCTCATCACCAAAAGCATCTTTTGGAGCTGGTTTCTGAACCCGTACTTTTTCAATGATCGATATCGTAAATCGCTTCACGTTCTCCATAAATTTATCTTGTGCAGCTTCTCCTTTAGAGATCTGACTCAGTCTGCGTTCCCATTGTCCGGTCATTTCCGGGGAAGCTAACAAATCGACGCCTGCACTTCGAATGAGCTCGATGGCCATTTTACCTTTTTGAGTAACCAGCATCTTCTTACCTTGCATCGTAATATAACCGACTTGTTTAAGCCGTTCAATCGTAGCCGCTCGCGTAGCTGGTGTTCCGAGGCCCGCATCTTTCATGGCATCTCGAAGCTCCTCATTCTCGATCTGCTTACCCGCACTTTCCATTGCCCTTAGCAAGGTTCCTTCTGTATAACTTTTGGGTGGATTCGTTTGTTTCTCTTTCATCTCACTTTTTGTACACTGCACAGGCAGATCCGGGTTAACCTGAAAAGGAACCGAAATAAGTTCTTCGGGTTCTTCCTCTTCCCCACCCTTTTTTGTCTTGCGTTTTTTCGCCTGGTTGTCTTCCGAAGGCTGTACCACTTTCCAACCTAAAGAAAGCAGTTCTTTGACGTTCGTCTTAAATGTATGACCTTCCACTTCGGTATATACGGTATGCAGTTTATATTCTGCCGGCGGATAAAAGTGTGATAAGAACCGGCGCACAACCAAATCATAGATCTGTCCTTCATCCTTGCTAAGTGTTCCTGGCTTCTTCAGCGTTGGCAGAATAGCATGGTGATCTTCTACCCTCTGCGGATTGCATACACTTTTATTTCCCTTATGAACAAGGGAAGGATTTGCTTTTTCTGCTAAATCAGCATACGGTGTATGTTTTAACAATTGCAATGTTTTTTGCATACCTTCTATATTCTGTTCTGTGACATAGTTCGAATTGGTTCTTGGGTAAGAAATCACTTTATGTTTTTCATATAAGGCTTGTGCTATATCGAGTGTTTTCTTCGCTGGATATCCAAATTTCGCATTCGCTTCTCTTTGTAATAGAGTCAGATCATACAATTTATAAGGATGCTCTTTCGAATTTTTTACATCATATTTTGCGATCTTCCCTGTTTTGCCCTTTACTTTATCCGCAATCTCTTGCGCCTTCTCGGCAGAAGTTAATCGATCACCTTGCCATATACCCTGATAATCTGTAGATTCCTGCTCAAATAAAGCTGAGACCTCATAATAGGTCAGAGAATCGAAAGCTTCTATCTCTTTTTCCCGGTCATAGATTAGAGCAAGTACAGGGGTTTGTACTCTTCCTACGGAAAGAAGTGTATTATGTCTTGTCGTAAATGCTCTGGATGCATTCATGCCAATCAGCCAGTCTGCTTCACTGCGTGCTCTTGCCGCTTCCGTTAAATGTTCAAATTCCGAAGCATCATGTAACTGTTCGAACCCTTTTTTAATACTCTCAGGAGTCAGATCTGAAATCCATAATCGTTTGACAGGTTGACTCAGCTTCAATTGCTGCTGGATCAGATCAAAGATATACTGTCCTTCTCTCCCCGCATCACATGCATTAATAATTAGATCGGCTTTGCGTGAAAGCTCTCCAATGGTTTTTAGTTGGTCTTTTGTTCTTGGATTAGGTGTAATCTTGAATCGGTCTGGAATAATCGGCAAATCATCAATACTCCATCGCTTATATTTATTATCATAGGCTTCTGGCTGTGCAAGCCCCAATAGATGTCCAATGGCCCATGTTATAATATATTTTTCACCTTCAAGATACGTACGATTGTTTTTGGCACGCGGTTCAACGACCGCCGCTATAGTGCGTCCCATATCTGGTTTTTCCGCGATAATCAGCGTTTTCATGCGTTCGTTCCTCCCTGTAGCCCTAGCCAAGCGAAAAGGAGCTCCCCTCAAGTAATGACGGAAGCTCCCTGCTTCTAAGTAGACCTCATTATAACAGAAAACTTCTCAATTCGTAAGTTGTTCATAGGTTCAGTAACTAGAGTAAACAATAAAAAGCCCCCTAGGGAAGGGCCTTTGCCTTCCATCTAAGAGGGATTTTTAATAGATCACTAATATATGAATATACGAGTCTAGGATGCAGAAGTTTTAAACAAGAACGGTGGAGCCCATCAAATATTTATCCACTTCCCGAGCCGCTTCGCGCCCTTCATTAATTGCCCATACAACCAGACTCTGACCACGTCTCATATCACCAGCTGCAAATACTTTCTCTACGTTCGTGTTGTATTTTCCATAACGCGCTTTCACATTCGAACGACGATCTGTTGCAAGACCCAGCTGCTGAGGAATTACTTGCTCTGGTCCATCAAAACCGATCGCGATTAGTGCGATATCGGCTTCAAATACTTTTTCGGTTCCTTCGATGGGTCTATATATTTTGCGGCCGGTCTCATCGACAATACGCTGGATTTCAATCGTATGAAGTTCCTTAAGATTTCCATTCTCATCACCTACGAATTTCGTAGTCATGATGGAGAATTCACGAGGATCATTGCCAAAAAGTGCTTTTGCTTCTTCCTGAGCATAATCAAGAGTATATACATTCGGGAATTGCGGCCAAGGATTCATAAGAGGATCACGTTCTAGTGGTGCTTTTTCATGCGTACCAAATTGGGTCACACTTTTTGCTCCATGACGCAGTGAAGTGGCAACACAGTCAGAACCGGTATCTCCTCCGCCAATGACAATCACTTTTTTGCCTTCTGCCGAAATGTAATTTCCATCTTCAAGTCCTGTATCCAGCAAGCTTTTGATCGTTCCATTCAAAAAGTCCATCGCGTAGTGAACTCCGTTCAGCTGACTGCCTTCAATGTTAAATTCACGAGGTTTGGTTGCTCCGCCGCAAAGGACAACCGCATCATACTGATTCACTAGTTCTTCTGATGAAATGTCTTTGCCAATCTCAGTATTTGTTACAAAGGTAATACCTTCAGCAGCAAGCAGATCTACTCGGCGCTGGACTACTCCTTTGTCTAGTTTCATGCTGGGAATACCGTACGTTAACAGACCGCCGATGCGGTCAGCACGCTCATAGACAGTAACGTTATGACCTGCTTTGTTAAGTTGCGCAGCAGCTGCGAGTCCAGCCGGCCCAGAGCCTACGATAGCGATTCGTTTATCTGTACGTTTTTCAGGAGGATTCGGAACTACCCATCCTTCTTCAAAACCTTTTTCAATAATTGCTTCCTCAATCGTCTTGATTGTAACCGGCTGGCTGATGAGGCCAACTGTGCATGAACCTTCGCAAGGAGCTGGGCAGACACGACCTGTGAATTCAGGGAAGTTGTTCGTTTTATGCAACCTGTCAAGTGCTTCTCTCCAAAGTCCACGATACACCAAATTATTCCATTCTGGAATTAAGTTATGAACCGGACAACCGGATGTTCCGCCAATCATATCGATGCCGGCATGACAATAAGGAGTTCCACAATCCATGCAGCGGGCACCTTGAGTTCTTAGCTCTTCCTCTGACATATGTTTATGGAACTCTTCCCAATCTTGAATACGATCCTCAGGCGGTCTATCTGCCGGAAGTTGTCTTTTGTACTCCATAAATCCAGTTGGTGTAGACATGTTACGTTCCCCCATCCATTTTCATCTGACCAACATTAGCGAGCTATTCATGCTGAAATCCGAACAATAGCACTATAGTTGACAGTTCATGTATAATTTTTCGATTATTGTATCACAAAAAAGAAAAATTTGTACTTTAGGTTATACAACATTCGAGTGCATTCACACTAGATACCCATCAAAAACGGCTTGAGTATTCCTGTAAGTACTGATATTTCAACTATATTAGCATTCAGAATCACAGATGTTAAATGGATTTTGAGAATAATAATTTGTATTATTCTGCATTTCGTTCACATAACATGATAGATAGTTTTTATGAAGGTAAACACAAAATAAAATGAGTGTTTTATGTCTCAACAACGCTAGGAACCTAAAAATCCAAGATTAGAACGTCTCTCATAAAATTGAAAGGTATAATCATATGGATTTTTCTCATCTTTTTCCCCAGGGATCTCTTCAACCAGCTTCCACTGTTCCAAGTCCACATCATCCATAAAAGTATCACCGTCGAACGTCTCATTAATTTTGGTAACGATCAATCGATCAGCATACGGCATAAAAGCCGTATATACGGTTGCTCCTCCTATGACAAATAGCGGCTGTTCTTTCGCCATCTCTACCCCTTCCTCAACGGAATGGATCACATCAGCCCCATCAAAGGTTTGTTCTTTACGAGTGAGGATCACATTTTTACGGTTAGGAAGCGGTTTTCCGTTAAAGGATTCCCATGTTTTTCGTCCCATGATGACGGTATGTCCTGTTGTTTGTTCCTTAAAAAAAGCCATATCCTTAGGAAGTCGCCAAGGCATGCCGTTATCTTTCCCGATGACTCCGTTGTTGCTCATGGCCCAGATCATGCTTATGCTCATTCGCTCACCTCATCAATAATAGAATTTATACAGAAACCGGTGCTTTAATCGTCGGATGATATTTATAATCTACAAATTCAAAATCTTCATATTTATAATCAAAAATAGACTCCGGCTTCCGGTGGATTACGAGTTTAGGAAGATCGTATGGTTCGCGGGATAAAAGTGTCTCTACCTGCTCTAAGTGGTTCATATAAATATGCACGTCCCCACCAGACCAAACAAAGTCACCCGGCTCTAAATCGCACTGCTGAGCAACCATATGAGTTAATAAAGCGTAGCTTGCAATATTGAAAGGCAGCCCTAGGAATGTATCTACCGAACGCATCGTTAGCATACATGACAACTTTCCACCTGCTACATAAAACTGGAACACAAAATGACATGGAGGCAATTTCATGTTATCGATTTCTGCTACATTCCATGCGCTAACAATGTGACGCCGTGAGTCCGGATTATTTTTAATGGAGTCAATAACATTCGAGATTTGATCGATAAACGTACCCTCAGGTGTTTTCCATGTTCTCCACTGAGAACCGTAGACCGGTCCCAAATCACCGTTCTCATCTGCCCATTCATCCCAAATGCGCACGCCATTCTCTTTTAGATATCTTATATTAGTCTCACCGCTTAAGAACCATAACAGTTCATGAACGACTGATTTTAAATGAATACGTTTTGTTGTCACGAGCGGAAATCCTTTTGATAGGTCAAATCTCATTTGACGGCCAAACACAGAAATCGTCCCTGTACCGGTACGATCCTCTTTTTTAACACCATTATCCATAATATCTTGAAGTAATTCTCGATAGTCTTTCACTTTAAGACAATCCCCTTTCCATACCCCTGTACCTATATATCATAATTTACTTCTTCATATTATCACAGTTTACCACCTGAGCCACTTCCGATTAGCAAAAAAAAGAGGCAAAGAAAACGAATGATCGTCTCTTGCCTCCAAAGCAAACTATGCTGTTTAAATGAATTACTTAAACTCGTAAGAGATTAGCGAACCATTGTGTGGATTGGATGTCCCAAAACCACTTCGGATGCTTCCGCCACGATTTCACCAAGCGTTGGATGCGCATGAATTGTTAATGCGATATCTTCAAGGGTAGCACCCATTTCGATAGCAAGACCAAGTTCAGCGATCAAGTTAGAAGCTTCCAGACCAACGATTTGTGCACCTAGTACAATTCCTGTGTCTTCTTCAGCAACAAGCTTCACGAAACCTTCAGGATGTCCAAGGGAAACGGCACGACCGTTAGCTGCATAAGAAAATTTACCGGATTTAACTTTATATCCTTTTTCTTTTGCTTCTTTTTCAGTGTAACCAACGCTAGAGCATTCAGGATCTGTAAATACTACCGCAGGCATTACTTTGTAATCCACTACGGAAGGCATTCCAGCAATCGCTTCAGCTGCCACTTTACCTTCATAAGAAGCTTTATGTGCAAGTGCAAGACCTGCAACAATATCACCAATTGCGAAGATATGTTTGTGGTTTGTACGGCCTTGGTTATCCACTTTCACAAAACCACGCTCGTCTGTTTCTACACCAATCAGGTCAAGACCAAGCTCACCGTCAGTGTTTGGACGACGACCAACCGTTACAAGCAGATATTCTGCAGTAACTTCTTTGCTTTCGCCGTTAACGCTATATTTAACAGTTACATCTTTATCTGTTTGCTCAGCAGATTCTGCTTTTGCACCCGTTACGATTTCGATGCCTGTTTTCTTCATGTTTTTCGCAACAAGCGAAGTCATGTCTTTATCAAATCCAGGAAGAACTGTATCCATACCTTCGATAATGGTTACTTTTGTTCCGAATTTGGAGTACATTTGACCAAGCTCAGCACCAATGTAGCCGCCGCCGATAACGATCATGCTAGCTGGCACTTCTTGCAGGTTCAAAGCTTCTGTAGAAGACAGAATGCGTCCGCCAAACGGGAAAGGTTTCAGTTCGATTGGACGGGAACCTGTAGCAATAATTGCGTTTTTGAAACGGTAACGCGGAGATTCATGATCATTGAATACACGCGCTTCGTTTTCATTAATGAACATGCACTCACCATTGAAAATCTCAACTTTGTTGCCTTTAAGCAGGGAGCTTACGCCACCTGTCATTTTTTTAACAACACCGTTTTTAAATTCTTGAGTTTTTGCAAAGTCCACTTTTACGTTTTCTGCAGTTACGCCGAATTGATCAGCGTGTTTTGCATTCTCATAAGCGTGAGCTGCTGAGATCAACGCTTTGGAAGGGATACAACCACGGTTCAAACATACACCGCCGAGTTCTGATTTATCAACGATCAAAACGTTTTGGCCAAGTTGAGCCGCACGAATTGCTGCTACATAACCACCAGGGCCTGCACCAATGACTAGAGTATCAATATCTAGAGAAGCGTCGCCTACTACCATATTATTATACCTCCATTACCAGCAACTCGGGATTAGCGAGAAGGGATTTAATATAGTTCATAAAGTTTTGTGCTGTAGCACCATCGATGATACGGTGGTCAAAGCTTAGGGACAGAGCCATTACTGGAGCTGCTACTACTTCACCATCTCGAATGATTGCTTTTTCACTAATACGTCCAGTTCCGAGGATAGCAACTTCTGGGAAGTTGATGATCGGAGTGAAGAACATACCGCCAGCAGAACCGATGTTAGAGATAGAAATTGTGCTGCCTTTCATTTCGTTAGCAGACAATTTACCCTCACGACCGCGTGCAGCTAGATCACGAATGCTATCAGCGATCATCCAGATGCTCTTACGATCTGCATCATGAATTACAGGAACAATGAGTCCGTTATCTGTATCTGTAGCGATACCGATGTTGTAGTATTTTTTGTATACAATTTCGTTAGATTGCTCATCGATCATTGCGTTCATTACAGGGAACTCACGAGTTGCTGCAACGAGTGCTTTCACGATAAATGGCAAGTAAGTTACTTTTGTACCTTTTTTCTCAGCGATTGGTTTCATGCGAGTACGGAATGCAACAAGTTCAGTTACATCAACTTCGTCCATGATTGTAACGTGAGGTGCCGTGTAAGCAGATTTAACCATTGCGTTAGAAATAGCTTTACGAATTCCTTTGAAAGGTACTCGCTCTTCTTCTGCACGAGTGCTAACGCCAGCGCTTGCTGCAGGAGCACTTGCTGGTGCAGTTTCTTCTTTCGCAGGAGCTTCTGCTTTACCGCCGCCATTTTTGAATGCTTCTACATCTTCTTTCGTTACTTTACCGTTGTTGCCAGTACCCGTAACTTCAGAGATGTCCACACCTTGCTCACGAGCAAATTTGCGAACGCTAGGAGTTGCCAAAACTTCTTTGCTAGAAGCTGTGGAAACACCTTTCTCTCCGCCTTCTTTTGCTTCGCTTGGGCTGCTGCTAGCAGGGGAATCTGTAGTGTCTGCTCCGCCTTGTGCTGCATTTGCTTCTTGTGAAACTTCTTCTTCGTCTTGCTCAGGAATTTCGCCTTCAGCATCAATTACCGCTACAATTGCGCCAACGTTAAAGATGTCTCCGTCTTTTGCGAATACTTCTTGAACTGTACCGTTAACAGGGCAAGGTACTTCTACGACTGCCTTGTCGTTTTGTACTTCCATGATGATATCGTCGTCAGTAACTTTATCACCTGGTTTGATGTGCATTTTGATGATTTCGCCTTCGTGAAGACCTTCCCCTAGTTCAGGGAATTTATAATTAAATTTAGTCACTCGTATTACCTCCCTAGATTAAAACCCTAATTAAAATTCGAGTACTTTGTTCACAGCTGTAATGATGCGATTAGGTGTAGGAAGCCAAGCGTCTTCGATTTGCGCAAATGGATATACTGTATCTGGACCCGCAACACGAAGAACAGGAGCTTCCAAGTGCAGAATAGCTTTTTCATTGATTTGTGCAATGACTTCAGCAGCTACACCGGAACTCTTCTGAGCTTCTTGAACCACGATTGCGCGGTTTGTTTTCTTAACAGATGCCAAGACTGTATCGATATCGATTGGGCTAATTGTACGCAGATCGATAACTTCTACTTTAATACCTTTTGTTTTTTCCAGTTCTTCTGCAGCTTTCACAGAAGTGTGAACCATCATACCGTAAGTAATGATCGTTACATCAGAACCTTCGCGAACAACATTCGCTTTACCAAGTTCAACCACATAGTCTTCTTCAGGTACTTCAGCACGGAACGCATGGTAGAGGTTCAAATGCTCCATAAAGAATACAGGATCGTTATCACGAATAGATGCGATCAAAAGACCTTTTGCATCATAAGGGTTAGATGGGACTACTACTTTAATACCCGGAGTTTGCGTAAGCAAACCTTCCAGAGAATCTGTGTGAAGTTCAGCTGCTTTTACGCCGCCGCCAAAAGGTGTACGGAACACGATTGGGGAGTTGTAACGACCACCTGAACGGAAACGCATACGTGCAGCTTGAACCGCAATTTGGTCAAGTGCCTCAAAGATAAATCCTACAAATTGAATTTCAGCAACAGGACGGAAACCTGTAACACCAAGACCTACTGCAAGACCGCCGATAGCAGACTCAGCAAGCGGTGTATCGAATACACGTTCTTCGCCAAATTCTTTTTGAAGACCTTCAGTCGCACGGAATACACCGCCAACATTACCCACGTCTTCACCGAAAACCAGGACATTCGGGTCGCGTTTGAGCTCTACGCGCATTGCATCGCGAATCGCTTCTTTCATGTTCATTTGTGCCATTGCTTCATTTCCTCCTTAAACATTTAACAGTTCCTATGACCACCCAGCGACCTTTGTCAGCTTGATATGTACAAGCAGTTACAAGGATCAGGGTTCAGCCACAAATGCTGTGGCAAACACTTCTAAAAAGCCTTTACCGAATTTCGATATTATTCGAAATCTGCTTTTTGTTCTTCCATATGTTTTGGTGTGTGTTCGAACATACTGTCGATCAGACCAGAGATTGTCATTTTTTCTGTTTTCTCAGCGCGTTTGATTTCTTCGTTTACTTTCGCTTTCGCTTCATCTTTCACGCGAGCTGTATCTTCTTCAGTCCAAAGACCTTTTTTCTCAAGGTATTTAGCAAGACGATTGATTGGATCTTTTTCATTCCATTCGCCTTCTTCGTCTTTCGTACGATATTTAGAAGCATCGTCAGACAAGGAGTGTGGACGATAACGATATGTCAAAGCTTCGATCAAAGTTGCGCCTTCTCCGTTGCGAGCACGTTCTGCAGCTTCTCTAACAGCGGCGATTACTGCGAAAACGTCCATTCCATCAACTTGAATGCCTTTGATACCTGCAGCAACTGCTTTATGTGCGATAGACAGAGCAGCTGTTTGTTTCGCGAAAGGTGTTGTAATGGCATAACCATTGTTTTGTACAAAGAAAATAACTGGCAGTTTGAAACGCCCTGCATAGTTAAGACCTTCGTAGAAGTCACCTTCAGAAGAACCGCCATCACCTGTATAAGTGATTGCAACATTCTTTTGGTTTTTCAATTTGAAGCCCATTGCAATACCCATTGCATGCAGAATTTGTGCACCAATGATGATTTGCGGCATCATTACATTTACGCCTTCTGGAATTTGACCACCGTGTTGGTGACCGCGGGAATACAAGAATGCTTGATAAAGTGGAAGTCCGTGCCATACGAGTTGCGGAATATCACGGTAACCCGGTACTACATAGTCTTCTTTCTCAAGGGCAAACTCACTACCGATCATGGAAGCTTCTTGACCAGATACTGGTGCGTAGAATCCAAGACGTCCTTGGCGGCCCAGGTTTACTGCGCGATCATCCCAAGTACGTGTAAATACCATACGGTACATAATTTCTTTCAATTGATCATCGGAAAGCTCTGGCATCATCTCTTTATTAACGATTTCACCGTCTGGAGACAATACAGTAAGAGCTTCTACTTCCTCTGTATATACTTCGTAAGGAACCTTGCTCATTTTTTTCTTCACCTCAACAAAAAATTTGAATATCAAGTTCCGCTGTTATAGAATTATTATACACCTGTTTTGGTACATACGTCAAAGATAAACGTTGATTTTTTTAACTTCAGTCTTTTTTTGTTTGTATAACAGGGGATATAAAATGGTATAACAGCTTCATGCTAAAACCATTGCTTGTACAACGTAAGCACTTACGTTTAATCTTATCTTATTGTTAAGATGATTGCAAAAACAGATGAAAAAGGTGACAAATCATGACGGATTCTCGCTATTTAAAAAGAACCATCTTAAAAGAAGAAATGTTCAGTCAATTTTTGAATGAAACACGTAATCTTCGCATTTATCTCCCGCCTGGTTACAATGAATTATTAAGTTATCCTGTCGTTTACTGTCAGGACGGCGAAGAATTTTTTAACTTCGGTCGGATCGCTACAACTGCAAACCGACTTATTCTTGATGAAGGCATCGAACCTTTTATTATTGTCGGCGTCGAAGTTAATGTGAAAGTTCGAACGCAGGAATACGCTCCTTTTGGGAACCGGTTTGATATGTATACTTCTGCTTTTGCAGAAGAAGTCATTCCATTCATTGAAGCAAAATATCCTGTTCGACGCTCGAAGGATGAACGTATTCTGGCCGGCGATTCGCTTGGCGGCAGTGTATCGCTGCACTTGGCCTTGATGTATCCAGACCTGTTTAGCAAAGTAATCAGTATGTCTGGTGCTTTTTATGAAGAATCCCAGGACATTTACGCGAAAGCATCCGATTTGTCCTCACTTGAAGTTTGGATGATTGTCGGACTCCAAGAAAGGGATTTCGAAGCCGATACAGGCGTATACGATTTTGTAGACCTAAACCGGAAAACCCGCAAACTTTTAGAAGATCGCGGTGCTGCGGTAACTTATGCTGAAAAAGACGGGAAGCATCAATGGGGTTTCTGGCAAAATGAATTGCCGGATGCATTAATGCACTTCCTCAATAAAGGTTGATTTCAGGTAAAACAATTCATATCGACCTAATGATATCGCTTTCATTAAGATCATGATATTAGCCGGCTCACAGAGCCGGCTTTTTATTACTCATTTTCTTCTATAATTTGATTCAACAATACTTCCGTCCCAAGATCAATAAGCCGGTACACTTCATCAAAATTGCCTGTGTAATAAGGATCCGGTACTTCTCTAACCTGCTCTTCAGGAAGCAAATCCATAAACTTAATAATCTTGGCGTTTTCCGCGCCCCGAAGTTTGCGAAGATTGAGTTCGTTTGAATCATCCATACAAACAATATAATCAAATGTAACAAAGTCTTCTTCTATCACTTGTCTCGCCGTCATACCTTCAAAAGTAATTCCTTTGGAAGTTAGTAATGAGCTTGTTCCTTCGTGTGGAGGTTTACCGATATGCCAATCCCCCGTGCCTGCAGAATCCACTACTATTTTATCATCCAAATGACGAGCTGTAATCTTATGCCGCAGTACCGCCTCCGCCATAGGAGACCTGCATATGTTACCTAAACATACAAACAAAACCTGTATCATATCTCTCTCTCCTACCCTTACAAACTTTTCGTTTGATGGTTGTTAGCACCAGCCTCTAATATCACTTCTTCACTTGGTCTTAGAGATCTTCTAGGCAACTTCCATTTATAGTGCACAGATAGCATTCTCAGCATAACAACTACTGTAAAAAGAATGAGCAGACTCGTTGTACTGTTCATCATACCCAGTCCAATAAGAAGCCCTGCCATGATTGCCCACACCGCGTAAATTTCATCTCTTAACACCATCGGTTTCCGTCCTGCGAGTAAATCTCTGATAATACCCCCCCCAATACCAGTTAGAACCCCCGCTACGATAACGGCGCTGATCGGATGATTCATTTTTGTAGCATAAAGCGCACCCTGAATAGCAAAAGCAGATAACCCAATGGCATCAAAAAACATCTCTGTTTTTTTCCAATGACCAATCCACGGAATAGGCAGCACAAAAGCAATCGCAATAGAAATAAGTGCAAGCATAATTAAGGTGCCCTGACTCCAGAGCGTTGTAACAGGAACTCCGATCAGAACGTTCCGAATTACGCCCCCGCCAAAGGCCGTCACCAATCCGAGTACCACAATTCCTAAGATATCGTAATCTTCCTCCATGGCAACAAAAGCTCCCGACATCGCAAAAGCAATCGTTCCTACAATACTGAACACTTCAAAAACACTCATATCCACTGCGGCTTCTAACCTCACCTTATAAGTCATTTTAATAACACACTTTTCACATTGTAGAAGACTTTTGGCAGATTGTGCAACAAGAAAATGTCCTATATACTCAAGGATAGTAAGGAAATCACATTCAAGAAGGTGTCAGAATGACTACTAAAAGAATAATAATTTTTACGGGAGGCTCGCTTGAAGAAAGTGATATCAAAGAAATACAACCGGGAGATACCGTCATCGGTGCTGATTATGGTGCATGGTTCCTAGTCCAGCATGGAATTACACCTGATCTCTCCGCTGGAGACTTTGATTCGGTTACAGAAGAGCAACTTCATAAAATACAGCAAAACAGTAAACAATTTGTTAGTTGTGACCCGATTAACAAGAATTTATCTGATACTGAATTGGCTTTAGAATATGCAATCGAAATGAAACCTGAGGAAATTATCATTTACGGTGCAATCGGAACAAGACTGGATCATACGCTTGCTAATATTCAGATTATGTCTAAAGTGCTAAGACGTGGGATTCCATGTTCTATCCGAAATCAACATAACCATATATCAGTAACGGACTCGGTACATATCGTTCAGCGTAGTGATTTTCCTTATGTATCACTCATCCCTCTGTCCAATGAGGTTACCGGAATTACGCTCGAAGGATTTATGTATCCACTTCATGACGCCGTACTCTCTATCGGTGAATCTCTTGGAATCAGTAATCGGCTGCTGAATGAAACAGGAACAATAACCATAAAAGAAGGATTACTCCTGGTTATTGAGAGTAAAGATGAGTAATGACAGAACAAACAACCATTCACTTCATTGTGAATGGTTGTTTTTATGAATGATATTTTATAAGCATTAACCGAAGTAACGGTGGTACAGCGTTTTTGCTGCTGCCTTATCTTTTGTACCATGTACGAGAACCCGCCCGTCTTTAAAAATAACCATTCGCTGGGCATCAAGCTGAAAAGAAATCAAAAAAGGATTACGTTCTACCTTGCCTTGATTCAGTCTGCGAAGGCGCTCTGCAACCTGCTCCAAATCCCACTCTATTTTACGGGCAGGACGTATTTGTACCGTATCCCGCCCGCACAAAACCTCAGACCTATCGTTATTAGCAGCATTTAAATAGGGATACGTGCGTTCCGCTCCGCAAGAAAGACATGCTGGATTCTTCGCTCGATCTACACCAATTGAAGTATATTCGTTGCGCCACATTTCAAAAGATAATAACTTTTTACGCATCACATCATCATTCCCACTCAGCCATTTAAAAGCTTCCATTGTCTGATTAGCCGTTACCATCTGTACAGTCTGAGGTAATATCCCCGCAGTATCACAGGTATCTCCGCCAAGCGGAACTTCTCCTAGCAGACAATTTAGACACGGGGTCTTACCGGGAATAAAAGTGTAGGTAATCCCGTAACTGCCAACACAGCCTCCATAAATCCATGGAATGCCATATTTCACAGCTAAATCATTAATAATGAGTCTTGTGTCAAAATTATCTGTCGCATCCATCACTAGATCTGCAGCCTCGATTAACTCTTCTAATTCATCAATCCCTGCATCCATAACATGAATATCAATCGTGATTTCAGAGTTAATGGCCTGCAGCCGTTTCTGAGCAGCCACGGCTTTTGGAAGCCGCTGCTTAACATCATCTTCATTATATAGCTGCTGTCTTTGCAGATTAGACCACTCCACATAATCGCGATCTACGATCGTAAGGTGACCTACCCCTCCTCTTGCCAGCGTTTCAGCGATTCCTGTGCCTAGTGCACCCGCACCGATAATAAGCACATGGCTGTCCATTATTTTCTTCTGACCTTCGACTCCAAGCGGAGCAAAAAGTGTCTGCCTTGAATATCGTTCATAATGCTGAACTTCTATATTATCTTCGTTATTATGCGCAGATGAAACTTCTTTGTTCAATTCTCAAACATCCCTTCCAGCGGACTGCTTGCTGCTGCATACCGTTTCACAGGAATCATCCCGGATTCGTATGCTTTTCTTCCTGCCCAGACTGCATATTTCATCGCTTCTGCCATCACGACCGGATTGCCTGCGCCTGATACAGCTGAATTTAGAAGCACGGCATCTGCACCTAGTTCCATGGCATACGCCGCATCGCGAGGTGATCGTATTCCTGCGTCAATGATAACAGGGACAGCCGCTTGTTCTATAATTAATTCAAGTGCCCTTGGGTTGTTAATGCCTTGTCCAGAACCAATAGGTGACGCTCCAGGCATAAGCGCATGAACACCCATCCTTTCAAGTCTTTGTGCAAGAATGACATCATCCGATGTATACGGAAGGACAATAAAGCCTTCCTCAAGCAGGATTTCACATGCTTTTACCGTTTCTAATGGGTCAGGAAGAAGTGTTCGTTCATCCTGGGTGACTTCAACCTTTATCATATCACATAGACCTGAAGCTTTCGCGAGCCTTGCAATTCGTATAGCTTCCTCGGCGGTTTTTGCACCCGCTGTATTAGGCAATAATGTATACTTCATGAGATCGAGCTGATCTAGAAAATGAGGTTCGTTTTTCTTATCTAAATTGAGTCTTCGTACTGCAAACGTAAGAATCTCTGTTTCTGAAATTTCAACTGCCTTTCCCTGTACATCCAGATTCTCAAATTTACCTGTTCCGAGCAATAGCCGAGAATAAAAATTATATTTACCGATCGTTAACATCATTATCCCCCTCCTACAAAATGTACAATTTCGATATGGTCTCCATCTTTTAATAATGTGTTTGTATGCATATCTTTCGTCAAAATTTGTTCGTTACATTCAATGACTACGGTCTTTACGCCAAGGTCTAGTGACTCCAGCAAATCTTTGACACTTAATTGATCCTCATCTATTTGCATGTGCTGTCCGTTTACTTTTAGTTTCAATGAATTCCGCTCCTCTCTTTTATAATCCGGCTTGCTGAAAAGGAACTGATACCGATCTCATCTTCCGTTTCTCCAGATAACAAGCGGCTCATCGTCTCTCCTGTGACTGCACTAAGTAAAATACCATTGCGATAATGACCTACTGCAAGATACAAGCCTTGAACTTCAGAATAAGCTCCTATGTAGGGTAGTCCATCTATTGTTTGTGGCCTTAGGCCCGCCCATGTGTGCAGAAAAGAAGCTTCACCTATATCAGGAATCCAGCCTGCTGCTTTATGTAAAAGGGTATTCAGGCCAGAGACACTTACTTTATTATCATTTCCGTAAGGAATACTCGTGGCACCGATCCAAATTTCCTGATTTGGTTTGGGAACAATGTAAACATCAGGAGTATAGATCGTATAGCGCAAAGTTTCACTATTCATTGATAGGGCTATCATTTCGCCTTTTACAGGATAGATATTCAGTTCAATGTTGATAGTCCCTAGAATTCTATTGCTGCCAAGTCCTGCCGCAACCACCACTTTATCTGCTGTATAAATACCTTGATTCGTCTCTACTCCGGTAACACGGTCATTTTCGAGTAGTAGTCTTGAAACGGAGCAGTCATCGATAAAAGTAGCTCCTTTCTTTTGTGCACCTTTGATATAAGCTTTGGTTAACTCGGCAGGTAGCAGTTGATGTTCTTGGGAATAAAATAAAGCACCTTCTGCTTTCCCCGTGATTTTTGGAATTTCATTTTGTAGTTTGATCTTGTCCCACCAGTGTCCCTGCTTTGTCTGATCTATGGTTTTTGAGAATTTTTCTTCTTGGTACCTATCTTCCATAAAAGGTACGACAAAGCCATTATCGTTGATGGCTACGTTGACTTCACTGTGTAGCTTTAGATCATCAATTAATGGTCCCATAAGCTGCTGGCTGCGCTGCGCCCATCTCCTAATTTCCTCTGATGAAAAATGTTCAAGCCCTGCTGCAAGCATCCCCGCTGCATGACCAGAAGCTCCATTCGCCTGATGAGCACCTTCAAGCTGTATTACGTCCATTCCGTCACATGACAAGTAATAAGCTATAGCGGATCCGATGACACCGCCTCCAATAACAAGCACTTCCGCATTCCGTTTGTTTTCCTGATCTAATCTGTTTAAAGTCAATTATCTTCCCCTCCATCCCTTGCCCGCTATTTGATATCCCCATACTTATCTAATTCTTTTCTATACCTATAGACAGCTTCCAGCGGATCTTCCGACTGTAATACTCCTGAAATTACGGCAATCCCACTTGCCCCCGCCCACATCAGTTCTTCAACCCGCGAAGGTGTAATTCCACCAATGGCGATCACAGGCAGGTTAATCACTTCACAAATCTCCTGAAGGGAAGCAAGTGTTCTGGGGGGCAGCCCTGGTTTACTATGAGAAGGGTACATATGTCCGTAAAAAACATAATCTGCTCCCTTTTTTTCAGCAATCTTCGCTTCTTCCAGTGAATGGACAGAGACACCAAGTCTTATAGCTCGTTTCGTTGATGCCTTAGGCTTCACTTCTTTTCTCACTTCTTTTCTGTGCAATGAAGTTTTCAAAGCGTGGCTTATTTCTTGCACTCCCACATGGAGAGCTCCTGTTTTGTAGGCAAGCGCAAGCTCTTGGTGACGGTTTAGGGTCAACTTATTCATAGGAATCTTTAGCTCTACCACATGTTGTACGATCTTCTCCATTTCTTCGTAACTACTTTCCTTCTTCCGAAGATGAAATGAAGTGATATACGGCCAAATCTCCACAAAATGGTTTAGTTCTACTAAATCATGACTCATCTGCTGAGAAGAAATCACATGAAATTCAATAGATTTTGTTGACAATTCTCTTTCTCCTCCATCCTGATGTGCCGAGAGTATGATTTAAAATGAACGCAAAAAAACCACTCCTCGTAAGGAGTGGTTTGGTTAGGCGGAATTGAAAATGAGCATTCGCTAAAGTGATATAAAGCAACAAGGAAGGATTTTCTCTCCCTCTTAGCATCAACTTAGCCATATACTGTATTCAATACGTCAAAACTCATACTAGCACAAGCTGCTAGCCCACTTCCCTACGCTGGTTCTAACCAGATCAGGTTCAAAGGGTCTGGAAATATATCCATCTCAGCCGACAAGCGGCCCCCCTAGTGATTCGTCGATATAAAGTTACGTTCAGATGCTCATTCTATCACAAATGAGAAAATTTGTAAAAGAGAGACTCATTAGCATATGACTACGCTTCTTGAGACCATTCCTCCACATTCCAAGTCTTAGTTACCCAATCTTCGTAGAAATCAGGTTCGTGAGATACAAGAATCACAGTACCTTTAAATTCTTTTAGCGCGCGTTTCAACTCTTCTTTAGCCACAACGTCTAAGTGATTCGTAGGCTCATCAAATAGAATCCAGTTCGTTTCGCGCATCATTAATTTACATAGCCGTACTTTAGCCTGTTCTCCACCGCTCAGCATATTTAGAGGTCTTGTGATGTGTTCATTTTTAAGACCGCAGCGAGCAAGATGTGCCCGTACTTCATGCTGATTCAGATGAGAGAACTCATTCCATACATCATCGATTGGTGTGATTTTCTCAGGACGAACTTCCTGTTCGAAATAAGAAGGGAACAAAAAGTCACCAAGGTACGTTTTACCGCTATATGCCGGAATTTTACCAAGAATTGTCTTAAGCAACGTTGATTTACCTACACCATTACAGCCGACAATAGCAATTTTTTCCCCACGCTCAATCGTCATCGTCATCTTCGGAAGGAGTGGGCGGTCATAACCAATTTCAAAATCGATTCCTTCAAATACCGTTTTACCACTGGCTCTAGCTTCTTTAAATCCGAATATAGGCTTCGCAGCTTCTTCTGGGCGATCAATTCGTTCTAGACGATCTAGTTGTTTCTCACGGCTCTTCGCTCGGCCTGACGTTGAATATCTCGCTTTATTACGCTGAATAAAGTCTTCCTGCTTCTTGATAAACTCCTGTTGTTTCTCATAAGCATCAATATGCTGATTCTTATTCACATCGGCCATATCAAGGAATTTTTCGTAATTCGCCGTATAACGTGTGAGCTTCGCGAATTCCAAATGGTAGATTACATTAACCACCTTGTTCATAAATTCCGTATCATGAGAAATAAGCATAAACGCATACGGATAATCGTTCAAGTAACGAGTAAGCCATTCAATATGCTCTACATCCAAATAGTTAGTAGGCTCATCCAAGAGCAGAACATTAGGTTTCTCAAGCAACAATTTTGCAAGCAGTACCTTTGTACGTTGTCCTCCACTAAGTGCAGATACATCCCGATCAAGTCCAATAGCAGACAAACCAAGTCCGTTCGCCATTTCTTCCACTTTCACATCAATGAGGTAGAAATCTCCGATTTCCAGCTGCTCCTGAATTTCTCCCATTTCCTCAAGCAATTGCTCAAGTTCTTCTGGCGTAGCATCACTCATTCGTTCTGTGATTTCTAACATTTCTTTTTCCAATTCAAGCAAAGGTAAAAATGCATCCTTCAAGACATCTCGAATTGTTTTTCCCGGAGTCAGTTTCGTATGCTGGTCTAAGTAACCGTAACGAACTTTTGGTGTCCACTCCACTTTACCGCTGTCTTTCAGCAGTTTACCCGTTAAAATATTCATGAGTGTCGATTTTCCGACCCCATTCGCTCCTACAATCCCAACACGCTCTCCTGCAAGCAGGCGGAAGGATACATTTTTAAATAAAGTGCGATCTCCAAAATTGTGACTTACATTTTCAACAGTCAATAAACTCATATCGTGCGATTGGCTCCTATCTGTATGGCAGTATGCCTATATTATCTTGTTCATATTTCACTCTAATATGATATATTAGCACAAGACAGAGCTCTACCGAAACAAGGAGTTTAAATAAGCCATAAACTTCTTACAAATATATTTCAGAAAAACTAGAAACCGCCTTGTCCTTCATAACAAGTTTGCTCATAGTAACCAGAGGCGGCTGCTTCTTTTGCATTGTTGAACCTTTCTACTTGCCTATAAGGAAAGGCACATCCGCTTTTATAGTAATATTTAGAACCTGTCGATTCATCAATCGCACCGATGATCACGTCTTTTTTTACTAATCTTCCACTTCCAAATGCATAATTATTGTAATACTGATCGCCAACGGGAATTCCCTGAATAAAAGCCATGACTCCCACATCATCAATTGTGTTGTACCACTCTTCTTGTGGAATGATAGGAAGTGTAAACTGATATCCATTCCCGTTACGAAGTATATGATCATTATGATATGTAATAGCGCTCGCAAGATGATCCTGAATTGAGCTGACTATGACTTGTCTTCTTACATTTTCAAATCCTTCTGCATCTTGCAATAAAGGTACAGAGGTTAGCAATTGTAGCTCATTCCGGTAACCCTCTATCCATTGATCCGTGCCTTGAACGTATACGTGTACATAATCATCCAGCGTGAATCGAAATAGGTTGCCATCGTCATCTTCATATACATACAATTTCTTCTCCGTCCATAAATGCTTTTCTGCCTCATTTCCAAAAACATCTGTGTAAGCTGTGGAACGATAAAGATAGAACCCATCATAATCGATAACGACCAGAGCGGGCAGGTAGGTAAGAAAAGCTTGCTGCGCAGGTAGGTCCTCGAGTCCAAAATTGATTGCAATGGACCGCATGAATTGATTCAACAGAAGATCCTTATCCACCTTGAGCAGCTTGACTGAATCATAACGTGTTTCAAACGATGGATCCTCGTTCTGATGCATCATTTGACTTGCATCTTGTACAGCAGTCTGAATCGACTGATTGTATTTTTGCTCTAACCTCATTACCATAAGGTCATCTGTCCCATGTAGAGAATAAACCCAAAATAAAGGAAACATGATAATGACAAAAAGAATGGAATAATCAGTAATCCTCATTTAGCACCATTCCCCCATAATTGGCGGTTACCCTGTACACGGATTCAGCTCCAAAATGAAGCCACTCCTGAAAAATAGTGCCCGGTGTTCGGTTTGTATTCTGTACCGCTACTCGAAAAAAATCCCCGCTTGTCAAAAAGTACCTTCGGCTAGGATCATCAACTGGAACGAGATTGTCCGGATATAATACAGGCATAATCTGTTCGTTATAGTAACCATCCATAACCGCATCAAACTCGCCTGTAAAACCCATCTGATTTGCGGAGTCTTCATACGCTGGGACATACTTTTTATGATGATGTTCGATTTCTATGTTATATGTATTTCCGGTTAAAGATAATTCTTGTTGAAACTGATTATACATCGTCGGAGTGATATATCCTTTTGTTCTTACTGCATCAACAAAGCTAGTGACCGTATTATATACAGTCAATTGAGAAAGTTCATCTTGTCTATTAGCGGACTCTGCCGCAGGATAAATATACAATAGAAGTACAGCAAGCAGTGCGGCAAGCATTTTTGAAAGACTGTCTACCAAGGAGCGCTTCCCTCCTCCCAAAAAGAAATTTCTTTAAGAACTCCCTCTGAATCTCTTTCGTATTTTATAAGATAACGTGAATTCATTTCGATCTTTGCATTCTCTAAGTCCAGACCATTCACTTTTATTTTGTAGAATTCATAGGATCTTCTATTCTCAGTACTCATGACATCATTGATAAGTGCATGTACATATCCCCCCTTAACTAATTCCGTCACGGGTGATTCACTCACACTCTGGATTCTTCCATCTTCTATTGCATGATGGTTACGTCTCTCTTCCGTAGCTTTGTCCATGCCTGATAGTAAAGAAAGTGTGAAAATACAGGCAGCAAGACAAAGGCTAACAACGGCACTTAAAAACAGGATGTCTCGTGTATGTTCTCCCAGCTTGCTCGCCCCTTTTCATCTAATTATGATTGTGTAAATAGGAGTCCACGTACCACGTTGGAACTATCTTTCACCACGGTAGCTTTAAATCTTCCGCTTGGATTTACGTACTCGCTTTTACGTTCATTTAATGTATTTTCAACTGCACCTAATGTTGCCCCCTCAGGCGCTACTACTTCACCATATGCGGAAGACTCTGATGTTACATTAAGAGGATATCCATACCATTGTCCTGCTGCATTTTTCCCTGTTTTAATGTAAATACCGAACTGGTCTTTTCCTTTAAATTTACGCAGTGCATTTGTTACTTGAGATCCGCTAATGGTCGTTCCGTCATAAACGGTGAAAGATGTTTGTGATAATTCCGTCTGAATATCAGCAAAATTATTTTGGGCTGTCTTTGTTGCCTCCTGAGCAGAAATAAAGAGAATGACGACAATCGTTATTAAAGCAATGGTAAGAAAAATACCTGCTGCCACTTTTAATGCGGAAGATGCATTATTCATTTGTAGGGCCTCCAATTTTTCGTTTATATTTTTTGAATCTGTTCGTAATAAACATTCATTTGCGTAAAGCTGACCACGATGAGCGGAAGCACCAGATAAAGAAAGATTAAAGCGTACATCGGTGTGAAACCAATGATCCGGCCCCATTCTGCTTTGGTCTCGATCGTCTTCGCGTATTCTTGCCTTCTCTGTTCGAAATAAAAGGACATCTGATGATCCAAATCATCGAATGCTTCCTTTATCGTGATTGTACCGAGCGCCAGTATAAGCTTGTCTGCCACCCTTTGAAACTCTGGCAAAGTTATTTCTTCCTTTAATTGTTCCAGCGCTTCTTCAGGACCATGTTCATAGTGAAGAAGACATTTTTGTAACGGGGTTTTAAAAATCACCGCGAAGCGGTTCAACCATTCGAGTATCTCTTCAACCGACATTCGGTCCATATCCCGAAGAATAGAAATGACAGTCTGATACTGATATACTTCATGTCTCATATCCATTCTGCGGAAGCGCCTTTCGGTGTAAAGCAGCAATACAGGAAGATGGTAACCTATGTAAGCTATGAACAGACAAGACAACAGTTCCCACCAACGAAAAACTTCCTGATTCCAAGCCTGGAGCTTCTCTGCAATTCGATGTGCTGAAGTATTTATATCTTCAAGAATCAACTTTTTATCTGAGTGATGACGCAAGGAATTCTCAATCTGTTCGTATGTGCTTTTCGCACTCATATTCAAATCTTGCATTACTTTCTGGTCAAGATAAGTCCACCATAGTGAGGTTTCCTTCTCGGATTGCGGCAATTCTCCAAATACCGTAGAATTCACAACAGGCTGATTTAAAATATGATTTCTTTCTATATTGTGCAAGATACCGACACTACTCATGGCAAAAATGAAACATCCGATAAAGCAGGTAATTCTTCTAACTTCAAACCATTCCAATTTGAGATGGGTATTCGTATCCCGAAGAAGCTTAACAAGAGATGCATAGGACCGGGTGCCCGTTTTCGGACCAAAAGCGGATACTAAATGCCGCATCCATTTCCACTCATAGAGTCGCTTTTCCCATATCTTCTTCCGGTCACCTGCCCTATAACCCGTCTCTTGCGTCCGCTGGATCTGTTGCAATAAAGCATAGGATCCGATGATAATAATATAAATGGACAATAAAATAATAAATCCATGTTTACTTTCATAAAATTCATTCATCGTTGGAAAACTGTTTCTTGCCCATTCCTCTATGGGTTTTGTGAAAAAGACCGGAGCGATACTAATCACATTAAGACCTTTTAATAAATAATCCAGCTTTGCAAGTCGTAATATTTCCAGATGTATCTCCTGTGTTAAACTGCCAATTCCCTTAAGATAGATGGAATCCTGTCTTGCCTCCTGATCTCCGAACTCCATCACCATGTATGATATTCCAGCAAATGCTTTTAGAAATCGATTAGGGGCTGTCTCATAATAACGTTCCAAAGCTTCATCTGGATGAACAGAGGTTAACGCAGCGTAAATGTGCATCGCATGTCTCGCAGCTTCTCCTTGTGATACTTCGGCTGCTTCATATAATGCTTCCTCCACCATGCCATGTTGATGATATCTATGCCTCACTTCTGCGAATAACTCCACCATCTCAGACAGCAGTTTGCGCTCCTGCCTTGCGACCGTCATATCTAGGAATAGACTGTTGACTACAACACCTACCAATAAAGCCAACATGAAAAAACGTAAGCCCGGCTGTATGGTCATGAGAACGATACCTGAAATAAGGAAACTAGCCCATATCAGAAAAGTCAGCTTCATCGTCTCTATACGCAGCAAGTATTCACTCATTCCATATTGATAACTTAATTTTTTGCGAACAAGTTGAATATAATTGGAAACACCAGGGACTTTAGCTAAATAAGAATAAGATTGAACGAGAAAGGATTTTATTATCGCCCTGAGATTTTTTGGACTTCTAATTTTTTGGCTATCCATCCTATGAGGTGAAAAATTTTGCTTACGATTCATAAGTTGTATGAAAACGTAAATGATGAGCAGGCCTAGGATGGATACAGTCAGAATAAGAAGCAATATTTGTTTAAGAGACATGGCTACTCCCCCAATAAGACGCTGCAAATTGTTCGAATCTTGAGGCATCCTCCCTGCTCATCTGCGAGATCATTTCCTGCTGATTCATTGACGAAATCGGAGAGGTCATATGGTACATGCCAGCACGATACTCCACTATATTCCGATAGGTAAAAGCTTCTCCACCTGAGCGAGATGATGTTAGATCCGGAATACATTCGGTAATCCGCTCAATATATCTACCGCCATCAGCATCTTTTTTCAAATGAATATCAAAATTCAGCACACTTGCCACCTGTTCCTCCGCAATATGTTCATGTCTAAACATTCCTACTTTAAGAAGCGAATTCCTTAAAGAAAAAATTAAATCTGGAAACGTTTTGGCATGGTGCGTAAACACGGTAAATAGACTGGCTACCTGTGACATTTGAATCATCCAAGCTGCCACTTCATCACTTGCAACCTCGCCGAGAATATTAACGGTTCCATCGGTCTTTTTTTGCAGATCCAGCCCTTGTTGACCTGAAATATGATCTGTCTCCCGGAAGCTCAAAATATTACGTTTGCTGTACAGCTTTCGTAAATGAAGTTCAAAAGCCATTTCCTGTACACGAAGAGTATGATAAGGATAAATATGCTCGATCATCGCCATTAACAACGTTGTTTTTCCCGAGCCCTGCGCACCAGTGACCGAGGTAATTCTGCAGCCTTTCATAAGATAACGAATGAGTTCAATAACCATATCCGAATTCACGCCCGTAATTAATTTTGGCAATGTCGCACTTGGTAAATCGAATTTCCGAACAAAAAATGCCCATGATTCCGAAAAAGGCGGTCTAACGACAACCACCCTTGAACCGTCCTTCATCTCATTCACCTTATATCCTTTGGATTCTGACAACTGACCTGGATGATTGTACTTGTATATATTCTGACACACCCTTTTCAGCTCGCGTTCTGAACCAAAAGACAAAAATGATAAATGAATCGTCTTCCCTTTATAAAAAATCCATACACTTTCTGTGCTGCGGCTAACTTCTGATTCTATTTCATAATCGCTTTCTTCCTGAAGAAGATGAAATGGCATATCTGGAATCCGATTCATCTCATGACCTAATACTCCGCTCACCCCAGCACTTACCCCGTCAATCTGCTGATCCCGAATATCATCAACAACCGAAAATCCTTTATAATGCTGATAAACTCGTTGTACTAGAATATTAACTTTGTCGAGAAAATGTAGTTCTCGATACTCACAATCAAAAATATACGCAATGTCTTTCGATGTAATCTCGTAATGTCCACCTGAATCTGATTCAGAGTGCCTTCTTAGTTCTGCCAGATCATATGTATCAATAAGCTTTGATAATGCTTCTGCTCCAAATTGCTGCTGGTAAATATAAAATATAATCTCAAATTGGTCCTGAATACTTAACTCATCGAGACGATCAAATGGGATGGCTTCATTAATATTACGTTCTGTCAGTCCATAACTATGAATAAGCACATCAGTAATTAATTTCTTCACATAATGTTTATCACTCAAACTACCCGATATACAATCTTTCAGAGCTCTTCTCATCTCAGCTCTTTGATTTATTTTTCGCTTGTATTCCTCTTCATGCAGTCCTGCATCTGCCAATTGGCTATGACTTAACTCATGTAACGCTTGTTTCACATACTCTGTTACATGCTCTAATGTTGCTTCTTCTTCCTTCCCTTTTGTAGGGATGGTTTCTGTGATTTTTCGATTATTTCTTAACTTCATGAGTAACAGAAGAATACAACTGGCAGACAATATGAGCAGAAGGAAAATATTCATTACGACTTCCCTCCCAGCTATTATGCTCCTCTTTCGAGTTGTTTTAGAATACTGCGCAAACCAGCACTCTCCACTATGATTTTGGATAATTCACGAATGCTCGCAGCGAGTTCTCCCATTTCTCCACTCTTCTTATCCATATTTATCGTCTGATGAATGTAAGTACCGATATCTCTTCGATTCCATGCATCTCTATACGGTGAGCAATAGGGAATAGGTATGATTGGATCTTTATAACCAAAACGACGTTTAATATTGGCGGGAGTACAATTGGAGTCACGATCGTATAGGCCGAGTGAAATAATAATCTTCTTCTGTTCCCATTCCTGCTTCCACTTCGTGTTTGTGAAGAATTGTTCTACTTCTCTCATATTCTGATTCAAGTTAACAACCACAACATCGCTATCTTTCATGATCTCTCTCCCCCAACTTTCTCCACTTCCTGCATCCAGTAATATCAGATCATACGCCGCATTCGTAATTTTAAAAATAGAAGAGATCTGCTTCGTGCTTAGATCCATCTCTCCTGTAAAAGGAAGTCTATATTTTCCTGGAAGTAAATCCAGTTGGTTCTTGAGAAGAGGCACCGTACAATCTCTGAACTTTTCTTTTGTTAAACTTCCACTTGAATACAAACGAAACATGGCATCCCAACCGGTTGTTGATAACTGATCCAATACAAAGTCAGTGTTCGTTTCACGAATCGGCATCCCTAACTCACAGCTTTCTCCTGCATAATCCACATGCATAACAAGGGAACGTAAACGCTCAGATAATCCAATCATATAAGCTACTGATATCATGTTTGATGTTGTGCCACTACGCTGATATGGACTCCAAAAAGTAACAATACTCATGCTCTCTTCCTTTCTGCAAGGCATATGGCCTTTTTCGACTCTACATAGGTCCATCCGGTAAGGAGTTCAAGCAATAGCGCAAGTGATTTCTTATATTGCCTTGATAAAGGCTTTACACGAATTTTTTTGATATGTTCATTTTCAATTTGCAGCGCAATATCCATCTCATTCCAATAAATTGAGACAGGTGTTTCATGAAAATGTATAGGAATTTCATTGTAAAATCCCCATGCATACTGATCTATTGTCGTATCCATAATCTGCGTCCAAAGTCTGTAGAAGTTCGGTAACTCTTCAACTTGAAGACTCTCTTGAAGTTTATAAATCCATTCCTTGCCTCTCTCGAGATGCTCACGACGATACGTACTAACCCATAGTCTTGCTGCCGCTGATATCCATTCTTCTTTTGGTAAAAAATCCAATTGTTCAACATCCATAAGGATAAAATCATAATGGGTTATATCCTCACCCACACTAGATAAGTAGCCTACCATTTGCTTATAATTCGAAAACCCGCAAGCTACATCAAATCCTTCATATTCAGCGATCCACTCAGGTGAAAAAATAGTGTCGATGCTATACCTGTAGCGTTCATATTCGGTTCCATCTACTAGCAACACTTTAAAGCCCATGTTGGCTAGGATTTTACTAAGATATATTGTTACGTCTGTTTTGCTCGCCAAACCTGCAAATATCCATGTTTTCATTGGTTAGCCCTTCACCCTTCACTTAGGGATTTATCGTCCCTGGCTGTGATAAAATTTGATTTTGTTCCGCTAACGGACCATACACTTCTTTGGCATTTTCCGATCCTTCAGCAGCGGATTCTTTCCATATTTCTGTTCCGCTAGATCCTTCGGAACTTGTCCGGTTCATATCTTGATCTGAGTTCCACGATTCTCCTGGAGAGCTTTGCCCTCCACCTCGTGAAGTCAAAAGATCTTGTTCAATCGATTCTGAAACTACGTTTGTCTGGGAGGAAGCAAGTGCACTCTCTAGTGTTCCTCTCAAATGTTTTGCTAGAGCCTGTT
This sequence comes from Paenibacillus sp. Marseille-Q7038, assembly GCF_965111595.1. Classification (NCBI taxonomy): domain Bacteria; kingdom Bacillati; phylum Bacillota; class Bacilli; order Caryophanales; family Paenibacillaceae; genus Paenibacillus; species Paenibacillus sp. Marseille-Q7038. The sequence goes on from NZ_CBCOOM010000001.1 coordinate 2,291,127, forward strand.
CCGCGTGTTCCACTATATTTGGATTTACCTCGATTAACTGCAGTACTTTTTCGTTAGCTGGATATGTAGGTATGGCACTCTCTTGAAACTCTGGCTCTACATAACTTAGTGAATAGAGAGACGCTTTATGTAAGTAAGCATCTACCATTGCACTCGACAATGTCAGTATTTCCTCCTCCGTTAATGTAATCCACATTGTAGAACCGTTTAATTTCTCTACCTTTTTCTTTGATAAAACAATATAGTCTTGACCTGTGGGAAACTGAATACGAACATCGACCATTTCCCCCGCTGATAATACAGATGGCAGTTTAATTACTGAAATTTCACGATTTCTTAGGTCAGCTGGGGTAGGCTCGTCCTGATACAACATAGCTTCGGTAATGACTGTTCCTGTTTGCAGTTCTATTTTTGCTACTGTGCCTCTTATATCCTCCAGATCATCCATTAGATTCGCTGGTGACTGGTCTGCAGAGATCAGGATCGCTTTTACATCCGAATTCTGAATTAATGTACCTGGCTTCACATCCCTAGCAGCAACATAACCTTTCCTGCTATTTTTTTGTTCACCCTTTAACTGCTGTGTAAGCTCGCCTAGCTTTATTTCATACTGTGCTTCTTGCTTATTCTTCTTCACATTGTCAGCATAAAAATCGTAGAACATATAACTTCCGAGTAAAAGACTAGCAGCTCCTGCACCTGCAAGACCGGCATAGATCATTTTTTTGCTCTGTCGTCTAAGTTTTGACACAAGTGAACTCCTATCTACACTCTTTCCTTTGAGTGCTGTTTTCCTAATTTCTTTTTTTGAAAAAAAAGCTTTTTTTCTTCATCGCAGGAACGATATCCTTAAGTATGTCTGATAAAACTTCATCTACATCATCTTCTTGATCAAACGGGTCTATTTGTAGTGGCAAGCTGTATACATGCCTTGTTTTTAAGTTTTTTCTCAATCTTACTACGGTGTTTTTTCCGGCGAGAGGAACAACGTAATTCCACTTTGTTTTAACAGTTGATTCATAACTTCGTGAGAACAAATAGATATCTGACTGCTTCCACTCTGCTGCTCCTCCCACCACAATCGGCACATCACTTCGCTGTAGCTCTTCCACGGAATAGGGATGACGTTCACATCCCAGATCCAAAACAATATATTGATAATTGCTGTTCAAAAGTTGAAGAATCTCTTTCTTGCTTGTTCTGCGGAAATAGTGAACCCCTGTTATTTCAAACATACGCCGTTCTTCTGTTATCCCTTCTTCTCCATGAGCTATTGAATCTATTCTTGAAAAAGCAATCGCTCGCTGAGAAAATTCGATAATGGCTACCTTGCATTTCAATCTAGCCAGATAATGAGCAATGGCAATCGAAGTATGGGTAACACCCACGCCAGGTCCTGTGCCTATAACAGATACAACACTAGTCCCGTGTGGAAATACGGCTCCTTGCTCTTGGTTTTCAGGAAACGAGCGATGTGATAACTTGAACATTTCTTCTCTAAGTTCTTCTACAGATTGATACCTGCTCGATGGATCAGATCGAAGCAGTTTTCTAATGATCGGAATATAAGGACGAAGTGCCTCATGTCGAAGCAGTTGCTCTACCCCTGGTATCCATTCACTGTGTGCTCCTCGGGTTACTAAATATAAGAAAAGTGCCCCAAGACTATACAAATCGGATCGTACATCCGTCTGACCACTGCCATACTGTTCGGGTGAAGCAAATCCGATGGTTCCGAGTTTCACTGTATCCTGCTGATGATTCTCCTTGTAATTTCGAGCAATCCCAAAATCAATAAGTCGAAGTTCTTCAGCTCCTGTAATCATGATGTTTCCCGGCTTCAAATCACGATATATGATGGCCGGTGAACGATGGTGCAAGTAATCAAGAACTTCCATTAACTCTTGGATCATCAGGATGATCTTGTCAAAGGGCAGGATAAAATCATGTTTGCTAAGATGTTCAGTAAGGGTTATCCCGTGAATATAATCCATCACTAGATAGGTATATCCGTCAGCATCGGGTTCAAAAAAATCAACAATCTGCGGTAAACGAGGGTGCTGAAGTTCAATCAGCATCTCTGCTTCTGTGACTACATTTCCTTGATATCCTGGATGCGCCAGGCTTTCTTTAATAGCCCATTTCTTTCCGAGAAGCCTTAAATCTTCTGCCATATAAACATGACTCATCCCACCAGAACCGATACTCCTTACAATCTGGTATCTCCCTCCGAGGATAGAACCTCTTTCTAAACGCGAAGGAAACCGCATAATGACCTCCTTATGCACATAAAAAAAGAGAAAGCCCCCTATTGCTGAATTTGCAATTATTACTTGCAAATTCACACAACAGGGATGCTTTCCCTCGTTTTTCGTACTGGTTAATTTTGGATTCATTATATGACAGGAATGAACCAAATGTAAAGTACTTTTTCAAATCTTCTTTTCAACAATTAATATTTGATCATATACAGCGTAATCTCATCCCGATTATGAAAAAGCTGCTTAGCATGCTGAATCTGCATTCGAGAATCTTCAAACATACTAATTACTTCCTTAATCAGCGCCATCGGTTTTTTGTGCATTAATTTTACAGTTACCACAGCTGTACCGCCAGGTCTTAAGCTGTAAAGTAAGTCGGTAACTAATCTCGCCATTAGTTTGGGACTCCAGCTCATATCACATACGAGAAGATCGAATTCATTTTCCTTGAATTTTACATCTCCTGCATTTTTAGATACATATTTAAGTCTAGGATTCTTAAGAAGGACTGGATTCATTTTGGCAGGATCAACTGCTGTAACCTCAAGCCCTCTTTCTAGCAAGAAGGAAGTCCATCCCCCTGGTGCTGCACCGATATCCACTGCACGATGAAAAGATGAAAAAGGAATTCCTAAGGTTTTCTCAGCTTCAAGCAGTTTGAATTTAGCTCTTGAAATCTGCCCATCTTCCTTTTGAAAACGAACAGCTCCTCCATTCCAGTCAGAAAGATTATCTTCTGCACGGGATACACCTGCATATAAACGTTCCTCCGTAAGATATACGGATACAATTAGATCTGCATCCTGCACTACGTGCTGCGCAGGGAGAAGTTCAACGCCATGTAAGATATGCTGTTTAAATGCACCGGAAGTTCCTTCATAATTGCTTTGCTCTGTTTTTCTCACCTGCAGACTGAATGTGCCTTCTTGCAGTGCACTATGATTCAGTAAAAATCGGAATAACTGGTCATATGCATGATCTTGTTCGTCCATCCCCACTTCAAAGTGGATAGGGAACAAATGTCTTAGAAAAATGGGGGGAGTTTGATAGATTAGCTCTGTAACTTCTCCCTGGGATGTTGGCAAAGTAGCTAAAAACACTTCACCAGAGACAAGCATTGTACTTTTTACCGTTCCAAACATTCTCCGAAGTTCTTCTTGTGCATAAGGAGCAAATCCATGGTTTGCTGTACATATAAAACGGGTTGTGATTCCTTCTGCCGTCTGTTCTTGATTACTCAATTCTTATTAACCTCCACTGCATACTCGTATCCAAGGGCGTTCATGAAACCAATCCAGCTCCACAGAAATTCCGTACGTATCCATTATTGTTTCCTTTGTTAATACTTCTTTTTTAGGACCAGCCGCAGCCACTTTCCCATCTTTTATAAGCGCAATATGAGTAAATAAGGGCATAATCTCTTCAATATGATGCGTTACATACACAATAGCAATATCTTGTTTTCTTAGATTGTCTATAGCCAGTAACATATTCTCACGTTCGTACATATCTAGACCAGCGCAGGGCTCGTCCATAATCAGCAATTTGGGATGGGCCATAAGAGACCTGGCTAGGAGTACCTTTTTGCGTTCCCCTTGGGATAGAGTCCCAAAAGGTTGCTGTGCTAGATGAGAAAATCCGATATCCGCAAGTTTCGCATGCGCTTCTTCTTTTACTTCATCCGGGATGTGCTGATAGAAACGCAAAAAAGCGTAAGCTCCGGTAGCGACTACTTCCCACACGGGATCTTTTAACGCCAGCTTTTCTATTAATGTTTGACTAATGTAGCCAATTTCTTTGCGTACTTCACGCACATCACATTCGCCATAAGTATAACCCAGTACGTCCACTTTCCCTTTAGAAGGGAATAAATAGCCCATCATCATTTCAAGAATTGTCGTTTTTCCGCTTCCGTTTCTTCCTAAAATGACCCAATTTTCATCTTTGCCCATTTGAATGTTTACATCATCAAGAATAAGCTTGTCACCGCGCTGGAGTGATACATTTTGCATCCCAATCATGAAGAAACCACCCTCCTGATTTGATTCAACAAATGCTGTGCCGATTCTATTTTATAAATGTGAGTCGGCAGTTGTTTCTCTCCGCTAAACAGTAATAAGGCGGGTACACTCGTAATCTGATATTGCCGAACGACGTTCTGAATGTCTGCTATATTTGCTTCATACAAAATCCCCTCTGGCAAAAGATACTCTGCAACTTCAAGCATCCGTATACCCGCCTGACAAGTGCCGCATAAAGGAGTATACACATACAGAGCAAAGGCTTTTCCTTCCCATGCCATGCGTAAAATTTCATTCTGTTCAATTTGTTTCATTGTCTGGTTCTCGATGCTTGCGCTATTTGCTCAAGCAGCTCTTGCGGTATAGGGCCATTATGAACTTCGGTACGGTCCGGCTTATTCATGTATAGTAATTCATACATTGCTCTGCGTCCAGCATCACTTGAAGTATGCAAATAAATCGCATTCGGATACATCTGTTTATTCACGATAAACGAAGCAATATCAAGTCCCGTCGGATTCCCATAACCCAAATCAAAATCCAGCGACAAAATATTTACATCATATTCAACAAGAAGCAGCTTACACTCTTCTACATCTCTTGCCAGTGTAAAACCAGGTGGACATGTTCGATAATCATCCAAAAATAAGTTCATTCTTCCCCACCTTTCTATAACAGCTTTCAAGTTATCCAAGTTCGAATTAACTCCATGTCTTTCTGATGAGTTCCATCTTCACCTGTTTCAGTTTCCAGTACCCATATAGAGCCCTTCACGTCTTTTTGCTGTAACAGCCAGGCTAGTCCATTCTCCCCTATATATCCTTTACCCACTCGTTCATGGCGGTCTTTATTAGAACGATATCCATACTTTGAATCATTTACATGAATGGCACGAAGTGCATCAAAATAACCGAGACTTCGTCCTTTTTCAAGCAGTTCTGGATCTTCTGAACCGTTCCAAAGACCGCTCGCATAGGCATGACACGTATCAAAACAAAAACCAATCGAGTCAGCGTATCGGGACAAATTTCGTATTTGCACCATTTCTTCCATCGTCGTACCCATAGGACCATGATCCCCTGCTTGATTTTCGATTAATATCTTAGATTCGCCTTCCCAGCCTGTGAGAACGTCTTCTAAAAACTGAATAATGTGATGATACCCAACAAGCGGATCACTCATCTTCACATGACCAAAATGAACTACAACACCAGCTGAACCACAGGCTTCTGCAATCTGCAGATCATTTTGCAAGGAAGATACCATTCCTTGGTAATGAAGATCCCCTTTGCTTTGACCCAGAGCGGGATTCGTAGGATAGGGTGAATGTGCGATCGATCGAAGCCCATATTTTATACAGAAGGCTTTGCAACGCATTGCTTCTGTCCGATCAAAATTTTTCACACGAAGTCCTCGAGGATTTTTCGGAAAGTACTGAAAAGCATTGGCTCCCATATCAAATGCTCTTTGAGCTGCTTTCGAATAACCACCGCGAGTACTTACGTGACTACCTATATAGTTAGAGGTCAATGCTGACATACTGGGCAGAAAAAAGCTTTCTTCCCGGTAATCTCTACTTTATTAATAATCCCCTCGTTACATCTCGTACAGGTCTCTCCCTCGCGGTCGTAGACACGGCACTGCTCATCATACTTTCCTGTTAACTCGTCACCAACATACAGCGGCATTTCCATATAACCCCCGCCTGCAGTCGCTTCCCGCAGAACAGATTGGATCGCATGATAGAGTCTTGATGCGGCATCCTCGTTAAGAAGAACATCTTGTATTTTCGTGTCTGGTCTTAGACTGGCTGCAAAGGCGATTTCATCGGAATAACAGTTCCCGATTCCAGCAATGACACGCTGATTTACAAGTGTTGTTTTTACCGTGCCTCTTCTACCTTTTAACCGGTCCTTAAACTTTTCTATAGTAAAACGATAGTCAAGAGGTTCCGGACCAAGATCCGACATGAGCTCTTCCGTTTCTTTCGCACTTAATAAGTGAAGATAACCGAGCCTCAGTCCGATAAAATAAAGAACGATTTCACCAAATTCAATTTCAACTTGAGTTGTGCGTTTCGGACGCTCTTGCTCCGTTCCGACATAAAGCACACCTCCAAGCATGAGATGCAGTACAAGTCTTTTACCCGTACTCATATGAAAAATCAAATGTTTACCCCTGCGCTCAATATAAACAATTCGCTCATTTACAAGTTCTTTTTCAAATACTTCTGGGGTGACATTTATTGATTTTTCACGATTAACGGTAACGTTAGTAATGGTATGATCCAGTAATCGTTCAGATAATAACTTCCGGTAGTTCTCCATCTCCGGTAATTCCGGCATATGAACCTCTTCCTTCCCTTGATGCTATATAAGTAGTTTACCTTACTATCTTTGTTAGATGGTCGTTATCAATTCATGAAGATCTTTATGAATTTCATTTGGTTTAATGCCGGTCGCACGCATATGAGTCTCTAGATTTGCTTCCGTCGTTACTCCTGTTAGTACAAGAATAGAACGGCATCCAGCGGCTTCTCCAGCAGCAATATCAGTTCGCATATTATCTCCAATGACAGCTACCTCGCTAGCAGGAAGACCAAGACGATCAATGGCATGCTTCATAAGAATGCTGGAAGGTTTACCGATCACCACGGGTTTCACACCTGAGGCAGCTTCAATTGCTGCTCCCAAAGTTCCTGCGCCCGGTGTCAAACTGTCGTCTGCTGGTAGCTGAAGATCTGGGTTAGTTAAAATGAATTTTGCTCCTCCCATAATCCAGCGAAGTGCTTTTGTCAGCTTTTCATATGTAAATTCACGGTCAATACCCTGAATTACGTACTCTGGTGATTCTTCAGTAATATGAAGTCCTGCGGAGATTAGTGCTTTCTCCAGTCCATCCTCACCAATAAATGCAACTTTCGCACCAGGTGATTCAGAAGCCACATATTCAGCCGCTGCCACTGCAGATGTACACACTTCTTCTCCGGCCGCTTCTATTCCAAGAGATCTTAGGTGTTCCGCTACTCCTTCAGGTGTTCTCGATGAATTATTCGTTACATATAGGTAAGGTATGTTGGAACTTTTTAAATGCTGAATTAGCAAATCTGCTCCATCAATACGATGTTTTCCGTGATAGATTGTTCCGTCTAAGTCTAACAAGTAAGCTTTAGGTGAATTCATAGCTGTAGTACTCCTTTCAAAAGACAAGTTCATATTCTTATATAAATAAGCATTATGCCCATCGTACAATCTTTTTAAGAGGATTGCAAAGCAGAAATAACACACAATTTGCTCGTTTATTTTTTCAAGTGTTACTTGTTTCCAATGTTATAAAAATCAGATTTGGATTAACTCATGTTCCATAGCAAGTCTTGTGTCCGGAAAAACAGACTGCGCCTCCAATAGCAGGGGTTCAAGATGTTCTGCATCTTTGTATCTTGAGCTAAAATGAGTCAGAATCAGTCTGCCTGCACCCGCTTCTTTTGCCGCTTCAGCTGCTTGACGGGCCGTACTATGATAATATTCGTGCGCTGTAGAAGCAAGTTCATGCAAGAAGGTAGCTTCATGGACAATAACATCAGCGCCTGCCGATAAAGGTACCACATTTTGAGTAGGTCTCGTATCGCCTAGAATCGTAATGACTTTTCCCGGTTTCGGTGAGCCAAGTACGTCTGCTGGATGAACAATAACACCATCTTCAAGTTCTATGCTTTCGCCGCGTTTTAATCTTCCAAAAAGTGGACCCGGTTTGAGCCCATGCACTGCAAGTTTTGAAGGATCAATGCTTCCAGGGCGATCCTTTTCCATGATTCGATAGCCGTAACTATCAATCCGATGCTCGAGCAGCGCTGACTCTACTACAAACATATCATCTTCAAAAATAATGCCGCCCTGATGTTCCACAATGTTCAGCTCATAATTCACGCGGGACTGGCTTAACTCCAGGGAAGTCTCCACGTATTTACGAATTCCTGGAGGGCCATATAGCGTAAGCGGTGTGACGCCGCCTTGATAAGCTCTGCTTGACAACAAGCCAGGCAAACCAAATATATGATCTCCATGTAAATGAGTTATAAAGATTTTTTCCAGCTTACTAAGTTTAAGCGGTGATTTCAAAAATTGGTGCTGCGTGCCTTCTCCGCAGTCAAACAGCCACATCGATCGGCGCTCCTCCATCAGCCGCAGGGCGATTGAAGTTACGTTGCGCTGTAGCGACGGTACTCCTGCATTTGTTCCTAAAAAATACAATTCCATAATGTTACACCTCATCTTACTGTATGAATGATAAAAATCCCCCGATTTAGGATCGGAGGATTCCTTACTTTGTTCTACATTTTCACGCTTTTTCCACGTTAAAATATTGCGCCTCCGGATGGCTGAACACCATCGCTGAAACCGAAGCTTCCGGTTCCATCATAAATCCTTCGGTCAGTTCTACCCCGATATCTTCCGGATGCATTAGTTCAAAAAGTGGACCTTGATCTTCAAGATCAGGACAAGCCGGATAACCAAATGATACCCTGATTCCTTGGTACCTCGCCCCTAAACGCTGTTTCATCGTCATTTCAGGAGGATCTGAGAATCCCCAAGTATCGCGCATCATATGATGAATACGTTCTGCAAGTCCTTCTGCCACTTCTAATGCAATCGACTGCAGAGCATGAAATCTCAAGTAATCACCTTTCTCTTTCCATACCTGAGCGAGTTCCGAAATTCCATGTCCTGCTGTTACCACGAGAAAACCGACATAATCCATTGTACCGGATTCTACAGGTTTCAGAAAGTCTGCGAGACACAAATGTGGTTCGACCTTTTGACGAGGAAACTCAAACGTGTGTAATACTTTGGTATGATCTTCTGGATCGTATATGAATATTTCGTTTCCTTTAGACTGAGCTGGGAAAAATCGATACATTGCATTCGCTTTAATAATTCCATCTCTTACAGCAAGGTCCATAATTTCATCAACCGTTTCCTTAAGCTGAACTGCCTTGGGATCGCCAGCTGCAAGCAATTGTTCTACATTACCTTTAAGCCCTAAATGATGACCCAGCAGCATCTGCATGTTCACATAAGGAAGAATATGACCAATTGGGTAATTACGAAGTGTGTGTCTTACAAGATCTGGCGGCTGATATACAGGAGCATCTACTGAAATCTTGGAACGTTCCACCCGTGTAAGCTTGGGAAGAGAAATTACTTTTTCAGCTGCATTTGCCTCCGCTTCTTGTTCCCGTTCCATCTCCATAACCATCACTTCTCTAGTCATCGGATCCATTAATTTGTTAGCAATATCAAGTCCATCCATTGCATCTTTAGCATAAAGGACCATCCCATTATACTCGGGTCTAATTCTTGTTCTTGTGAATTTCCGTGTAAGCGCAGCGCCGCCAACCATAATAGGTACGTCAATACCCGCATTACGTAAATCTTGCGCCGTCATTACCATTTGTTGAGCAGATTTTACGAGCAATCCAGACAAACCAATTGCGTCCACTTTCTCTTCACGGAAAGACTCGATAATTCGTTCTGGTGGTACTTTTATACCCAAATTCACAATCTGGTAACCGTTATTGGCTAGAATGATCTCTACTAGATTTTTGCCAATGTCATGTACATCACCTTTTACAGTGGCGAGCATGATTTTTCCTTTAACAGAAGTTTCGTTCTTCTGCATAAATTGTTCTAGGTAGGATACAGAGGCTTTCATCACTTCTGCACTCTGGAGCACTTCAGCAACGATCAGCTCATTGTTATTAAACAGTCTCCCAACTTCCTCCATCCCTTTCATTAAAGGACCATTAATAATCTGAAGCGGGCTGTATTTCGCTCTCGCGAGTTCCAAATCCGGAATAAGACCTTCTTTACTTCCTTCAACTACATAGCTCGCAAGACGCTCTTCTAGGGAAAGATTCGAGATTTTTTCTTTTTTCTCTACTTTTTTATTACGAAAGGCTGCTACAAAAGCAGCTAACGTCTCGTCACTGGTCCGGTAGATCAAATCTTCCGCCAGTTTTTTATCTTCTGGTGAAATCGAAGCATAACGTTCTACTTTCTCTGTGTTTACAATCGCATAATCGAGACCCGCCTTGGTACATTCGTATAAAAATACAGAGTTCAGGACTTCTCTACCTGCTTCCGGCAAACCGAAAGAAACATTACTAACTCCCAAAATCGTATGTGTTTCAGGCAATGCTTCCTTGATCAGACGAATTCCTTCAATCGTCTCTCCTGCAGAACCGATATATTGTTCATCTCCTGTACCAACAGGAAAAACAAGGGTATCAAAAATAATGTCTTCCGGACGGAGATGATATTTATTAACTAAAAGATCGTACGATCGCTTCGCTACTTCAAGCTTATCTTCACGGGTAATGGCCTGCCCCCGCTCATCTATTGTACCTACAACGACCGCTCCGCCATATTTACGAAGAATAGGCGTTACTTTTTCAAACTTTTCTTCACCATCTTCTAAATTAATGGAGTTGATAATAGCTTTACCCTGAGAATACTGTAAAGAAAGATCAATCACATCAGCATCGGTTGTATCAATCATTAATGGAACTTTCACTTTTTTCACAACCAACTCTAAAAACTTCCGCATATCCTCTGTCTCATCACGGTCAGGGTCTTGTAAACAGATATCAACGACCTGGGCTCCATTTTTAACTTGGGCACGAGCGACTTCAGAAGCTTCTTCATACTTACCTTCGACAATCAATCGTTTGAATTTTCGCGACCCCAGCACATTCGTCCGCTCCCCTACCATATAAGGACGATTGTCTTGTTCAATATAAACAGGATCGATCCCGGAGATTGCCGGAGGGTGTGTACCCGTTAGCGGACGAGGTTCAATCAGATCGAGCTTGTCCTTTAATACACGGATATGTTCTGGAGTTGTTCCGCAGCATCCTCCGGCAATATTAAGCCATCCCTGCTCCGCAAAGGCAGCGATTTTTACAGCTAAAGACTCAGGGGATTCATGGTAGTGACCATTCTCGTCTGGCAGACCGGCATTTGGATAACAACTAACTGCAACACTTGACATGGCAGAAAGTGTACGAATGTGATCTCTCATGAATTCGGGTCCTGTCGCACAGTTAAGCCCAATCGATATCGGACTCAAATGTTCTAACGAGACATAAAAAGATTCTATATTTTGACCTGCCAATGTCGTACCCATAGGTTCAATGGTACCGGATATCATAATAGGCAGTGTTATATTACGAGCTTCAAAAGCATTCCGAATTCCAATACTTCCCGCTTTTACATTCAAGGTATCCTGGCATGTTTCAAGGAGAAGCGCATCAACGCCTCCATCAATCAAAGCTAGAGTCTGTTCTTCATAACTCTCAATTAGTTCATCAAATGTAACTCCACCTGTTACAGATAATGTCTTAGTTGTAGGACCCATGGCTCCGACGACATAACGCGGGGACTCTGGAGTACTATATTTATCTACAGCTGCTCTTGCAAGCTTTGCAGCTGCCAGATTGATCTCTCTCGCCTTATCTTGTATATCATATTCAGCCAAAACAACAGAAGTTGCACCAAAAGTGTTTGTTTCAATAAGGTCCGCACCCGCTTCAAGGTAACGTTCGTGTATCGTCTGGATGATTTCAGGTCTTGTGAGCACTAACATTTCATTGCATCCATCCAGTTCCTCCCCGCCAAAATCTTCAGCAGTCAGGTCTTCCTGTTGAATCATGGTACCCATAGCACCATCTAAGATTAATATTCGCTTCTGTAATGCTTCTTGCAGACTGATTTTATCCACCCTCATACCTCCCGCAAAACGTTACGTCTAAGTTTAGCAGAAAAGGAAGTTTTATGAAAGAATATTTAAATCGCGAAGAACCGCGTCATAACAATGATTTCAGGATATTAATGAAGATAACTGACAAAAAGTCAATCGACAAAAAGGAGAATATTCGCTATAATAGCAATTAAACCAAGTGGAAAAGAGGGAAAGTAAATGGCAGAAATCTTAATTCGAAACACGAACGAAAGAATCACAGGTGAAGATAATGTTCGTTCCTTCCTCAATCAATATGAAGTACTTTTTGAAAAATGGGATGCATCAAAACTTCCAGTTGAACTTCAAAATAACTTTGTATTAAATGATGAAGAAAAACAACAAATCCTGGATGTTTACGATACCGAAATTAAAGATTTGGCTGCCCGCCGAGGTTATCAAATCTGGGATATCATCACTCTGTCAGAAGCTACTCCTGATCTGGAAGAAAAGCTTGCTAAGTTTGAAGAAATTCATACACATGCAGAAGATGAGATTCGTGCGATCGTTTCTGGTAAAGGGATCTTTATCATTAAAGGTGACGAACAAACAGGCTACTTCAACGTAGAGCTTGAGCCAGGTGATGTCATTTCTGTTCCTGAAAACACGCCTCACTTCTTTACACTTATGGATAACAAACAAATCATCGCTGTTCGATTGTTTATTGAACAGAATGGCTGGGTTGCAGATCCGTACCCAGATCCTAGCTTTATCAAGGCCTAATTCATATGATAAGTAAATATACCACCCTGTGAGATCATTCATAGGGTGGTTTTTTTGTGGCTATTTTTTAGTAACTTCTACTTGTTTCGATGGCATAGAATGCATCCCTCTCGCTGTTACATGAGAAGTAACTTTATATATTCCTTCAACAGGAAACTGATACACTGCGGTATACTTCCCCTCCCCATCGTATGTTGTATCCACTTCTAATCCTATACTGCCTTCTAAAGAAATTTCAAATGTCACATCGTCTGCATCATCTATGTATTCATCTTGCTGAGTAACAATGGCTTCCAATTGTACAAGGTCAGAGACTGCAACTGCTTCCCCTTCAGGAACAACGAGTTCTACCTTTATTGGTTCAAGTAATTTCATTTCCGTGAATTCGCTTCCTTCCTTTTGGCATCCGCTCAATAATATGAGGGAGATCATCGCATAACATAGTAATACAAATAATCGTCTCATCTTTATAAATCCTCTCTTCTATTCGTATGAAGATAAAAGAAAACCGCTTCTGTTTTATTCAAACAGCCAAGCGGTTCATGGAAGTGAAATCTAAAGTTGTTCTATTATGATAACAGTTCGTAAATTTCTGTAAGATGTTTAATTTCAACATCAGGTTGAAAGGATTGATCGTTTGTTTTCTCATTACGGTTAATCCACACTGCTTTAATGCCTGCAGAAAGCGCACCCTTAATATCAGTAGTCAGCTTATCTCCTACCATTAACGCTTCCTCTGCGGACACATCAAGCTGGGATAAGGCATGATGGAATATCGCAGCATCCGGCTTTCCTTTACCAAACTTCCCAGAAATAATGATGTGATCGAAATAAGGAACCAAATCAGGCACACCATCGAGCTTCTCTTGCTGCAAAGAAGGACATCCGTTAGTGAGAAGCAGCAACTTCACTTTACCTTTCAACTCTGTGAGAACTTCGAGAGTCTCATCATACATATAAGGACGAGATCTTCTCTCTTTACCAAATTTATCAGCTAACTCTGCACCAAGTTCGCTATCATTCACACCAAGTGCCGCAAGTCCATTCGTCCATGCATCTTTACGATATCCGGGTACTAATTGTTCGAGCTTTCTGAATTCAGGCTGTTCTCCAGCATTAAAATTCGCCCATAGTCCCTCAAAGGGATTGATGCCAATCATTTTCGTGAATGGAAAAGTTTCATAAGATTCATACAGCTTTCTAGCTTCGTTTCTTACCGATACTTCAAGTTCATGAGGATCCACACCGCATTTTTTTGAGGCATAGAGACATGTTTCGTAGAAAGCCTCTTCCACACTCTTTTCATCCCATAGCAGGGTATCATCCAAGTCGAACATCACTGCTTTAATTGACATCTTGTTCTCTCCCCTTGAGTATATCGATTTATTTAGCTTCTTTTAGAGCTTTCTTATCCTCTACCGGAATCTGATGTGCCTGTGCAAAGGTAATTAATCTTTCGCCCATTGCGTCGGTATCATATAAATTAAGCAAACGACTAAAAGCCCAGTTACTGCCTTTATCGTTGTGTTCAATAATAATAGACCCTTTATCTACCACAATACGTTTGATGTCTTCTGCACCAAGTGAACGTTCTCTGCTTAGCTTAATAGTCTTGATCCGTTTCTTACCTACTTTAAGATAAGGACGACGGAAGAAATACATCAGTGCTAGTCCCATATAAAGTACAAATACAACCCAATCAAATCCAGCCACGCCGCCTTTTGTAAGGCCGCTAAGCGTTAAGAACATAAAGGCTAGTACAACGAGTACGAAAGGAAATATAAATGCTCTTCCTTTAAAAATATCTTCATTTTCCATTCCGGAGCCAAGGACGGGTTGTCCCTTTTTTTTGCGATTCTTATTTACTTTGTGTTGATTCCTTTTGACTGCTCTTTCAAATGAACTTGCCATGTAAATCCCCCTTTAAAATCTGTGCAATCCAGTTATTATATCATGGTAGTTATATACTAACTCTCCACTCATAACTATGATTAAACCTATCTTTTTTTCATGGGAATAAAAGTGGTTTTAGCATAATGGAATCCTCTTCCTTCATCTAATTTACTCCCTTAAAAAAGCACAATCTCCTTAACTTTGCCATGTAAATAAAGGGTTGTCAAGGTATATACCTGTATGGCAAGACCTCCTTATGTAAACAACAAAAAAAGGACACAATTGTGAATTGCGCCCTTGCCGATCATGCATTAAAAAACGATATAGACAGCATCAATGAACTGTAAAATTAAAGTAAGACTTCATTAAACTTTTTTAATACAAAAATTCTAAAATACAAAAAGCATCTTTTCTTACTCTACATGAGGTAAGTTTAATACTTGTCCTGTTTGAATATCACTCGTTTCCATCACATTCAGCCGCTTAATTTGTTCAACATACTCCCTGGTATCCATGCGATGTGGTTTATGATCCAAAGCAATCGACCATAAAGAATCTCCTGTAGATACAACAAACTCTTGGTAGGAAACAATTTTACTTGCATTAGTAAGAACCGTCATAAACCCAGTTAGACATAAAAAAGCAACACTAAGAATGATGACCAGGCGAACCAAAAAGCGTCTATTATTATAAATAAATTGATGAAGTAACTTACCAAGTAAAGTATGATTCTTAGTTCCTTCTGCATTGCTATAGATACTATTGTATGTACTGTATTTTAGCATATATATCGTCCTCCAAACATTTGTTCTCATTTCTATATTGATCACTATAACACGAACATGTGTTTTGGACAATAACTTTTTAGAACAATTGTTCGTTCTATTTTAGAACTAACGTTTGTACGAACGGAGGTTCTATGCTATAATTTTCCCAAACGTTATTAAGTGGAGTTGATACGGTATGTCGAAGGTGTCCAGCAGGCAATTAGCAATCTTGGAGTTTATACGAAATGAAGTTCGATTAAAAGGATATCCACCGTCCGTAAGAGAGATTGGTGAAGCTGTCGGACTCGCGTCCAGCTCCACTGTTCACGGACACTTGGATCGTTTGGAGAAAAAAGGTTTAATTCGAAGAGACCCTACAAAACCTCGTGCAATTGAGCTTTTGAGTCATGATGAGTTAGATGAGACAAGCCAATTTGCTCAGACGGTTGTTAGAGTTCCTGTAGTCGGTAAAGTAACCGCAGGTATTCCTATTACTGCAACAGAAAATATTGAAGACTATTTCCCTTTACCTATGCAATATGTGGGAGAAGAGAAAGTGTTTATGTTGAATGTAGTAGGAGATAGTATGATCGAAGCTGGTATTGTCAATGGGGATTATGTCATTGTTCGTCAGCAACAAACGGCTAACAATGGTGAAATCGTCGTAGCTATGACGGAAGATGATGAAGCTACAGTGAAAACTTTCTATAAAGAAAAAGATCATGTACGTCTTCAGCCTGAGAATCCTACATATGAACCTCTCCGGCTTACCAAAGTAACTATACTAGGTAAAGTTATTGGCCTATTCCGTGATTTTCATTAATTTTTTAAAAAATAAAA
The DNA here is from genome assembly GCF_965111595.1 of Paenibacillus sp. Marseille-Q7038. Taxonomy (NCBI): domain Bacteria; kingdom Bacillati; phylum Bacillota; class Bacilli; order Caryophanales; family Paenibacillaceae; genus Paenibacillus; species Paenibacillus sp. Marseille-Q7038. The sequence continues at coordinate 2,307,429 of NZ_CBCOOM010000001.1, forward strand.
ATAATTTAATTTGCACTTATATTTTTAAAGCAGAGATCTTATAACTCAGATCTCTGCTTTTCACGTTTTACTCCACTACTTTTATTTATCTTCAGATGGTGGATTATCCTCAAAATAAAGATAAATATTATTACTTCGGCTCCTAATTTTAAGTTTAACACTAGCATTAGTTTGTAAATCCTCTAAAGTTCGATCAATATCAACTACATAAAAATCCTCTGAATCTATTACTGGAAAACCCACATTTATCTCTTGCCCAAAGAGTCTAATTGTTTCCTTTTCGCTAAAAGTGAACTTGTATGAAAAAGAGTGCGTGTTAATAGTTTTAATTAATGAATGATCATTCTCCAATTCGACTGTGCATTCTTCTAACCTCTTCTTTTTCCCGTACGAAATGTTTATAAGATCAGTTATCGACTTAATATCATCTTCAGTTAATTCATTAGGTATATTAAATTTAACTTGAAAATTATTTTGTATTAGCAATAGATTATTGTAGAGTTCGATTCTGGCATCTAAAGCTTCTACTGCATTATCCAATTTTATATCTTGTATTTTTGGGATATTTTGAAAAGGAAAACTATCACTAAAAAATCTTAACTCTTTCCCTGTTATCCATTCCCTAAAAAATTCATAAACATGTTTACCTCGTAAAACATTGGGAATTAGAGCACCGTTGAAATCAAATTTAAAATTTTGCGACTCATCTTCTGTACCAATTATAAACTTAACATTAAATGGAGAAACATCGAAAATTAGAGTAACTAATCTCTGATTGTAGAATAATTTTATATCTACATCTTCTATGTACATATTGCTTGGATGCAGTGCAAGATCACATTTCCCATGCCAACTTGGATTTGGTGTCAAAGACAAATTTTTAATTAAGTTAATATCCAGTAATTCAACACCATCAAATTCGGTTCTAATAGAAATCCCTTCACCTTCTGGTAAGAAAATTTCATCTGTTGCACCAGATTCCAACTGATTTAATATTGCTTGTAGTACTTGGGGGTTCGCTCTTAATAAACCTGAGAATTTTTTATCAGAAGCTACCTCCGGCGATATACTAGCAGATCTTAAGAAGTGATTCCCCGTTTTGTCATGAGAAAAATTAGTATCCAAACCTTTAGACTGTAAAATCGGTAATGCTTCTTTAACAGACAAAAAGCCTGATCGCACATCATTAACAATATTCTTTTCTATCTCTATTTTCAGTATATTAAAAAATTCTTCTCCCCTCATATTAATATAGTGGATATTTCTTTTAGCATATTTCCCAACCTTATACTCAGGCATATTTGGTGCTATTAAGAACATTTCTCTCTGAATTGGTTCTAAATGTTCGATTATCTCTGCAAATATAGAGTCAATGTTTTGATCTTCTAGTGAGAAACCTATAAATAAGACTGAATTTTTAGGTATCAGGCTCTTAATCTCATTCCATATCAAATTACTATGGGTACGCCGGAAATAGTCCGTGTAATCTGCTTCTGTTATAACTATTTGATTTGGATTATCCACATCACCATGAACTTTATAAAGTGTAACCAATTTTTTATCCATAAGTGCTAAATCTTCATCTTTAACTACAACATTTAATTTATTATCATAATAAACTTCTTCATGTGCCTTTTCTATTGCACGATCATAATTCGTTGTAACAAAGTATTTGAATTGTGGAACCTGGACTAGAATTTTGTGAGTCGAAAGATTAGTAGGGCTCTTTCGAAATTCTTGTCTTAAAACCTTTATAAGCGTCTGTCTACTCCCTCCATTCATCTCTACAAACTCTCCAGTTAGTTTTTGCAAATTTTCCTTATGTCTCTCAAGAATAGTTTGATGTTCCGTAACCGCTTCCTTGATTATCGATTCAGAAAGCCCTCTTGCAGAAGGATAACCAGCCCCTAATGACATTCCAGAACCAATCCAAGGAACAACCTCTCCTTTACGAATAAATTTAATCAACTTCTCTAAGTTAGCGTCCACATTCAACTCTCCTTTAATTGGAAATAGCATGATTGTTTATTATAATTAATTAATTTTCCTTCGATATACTAGACTATTCATTAACCTTATTTTTCAATAATATGTTTTAAAATCATTTACGATAATATTACTCTCTTACTTTACCATTTCAATATCAAACTCACTGATAAAATTTAAAAAAATATATTACCTTTCAATAGTATATTTTGTATTAGTTCATAGGAATTGAGCTAGTAATTTAGTATAATTATTCCTTTGGAAAATATATGTTAAGATGAATATATCTTGATTCATAATATTTGTAAATTAGAGGTGTCGAGTGAAGAGTGATTTGAGGAAACCAAGTTCCAGGAAACGTATAAGTGCACAAACAAGCATTAAAGGACAACTTACACATAGCTTAGGGCTGAAAATGCCAAGGGGACGGGATGGCTTACCAATCCCTAGAAAGCGACCTATAACAAGATTTACAGTAAGACGACATTTGATATATTCAAGATAATTAGAAAGATAATGAAATAGAAATAACTTTTCATTTGAGGTGACAATCATACTAATGAAACAATCATCCACTCAGCGTGACCAACCTGAAATTGGTTGCTCTTGATCAACTCGTCTCAGAAGATCATTGGTTCGCAAAATCGAATCAGCGATCGATTTTTCCTTTATCTACGATTTGGTTCAGGATCATTATTCGAAAATTGGACGGCCTAGCATCGATCCGGTCATCTTAATTAAACTACCCCTTGCCCAATATACCTTTGGTATTCGTTCCATGCGAAAAACGATCGAAGAAGTACAAACCAATATGGCGTATCGTTGGTTTTTGGGCTATGGATTTTATGATAAAGTTCCGCATTTCTCTACTTTTGAAAAGAACTACGAACGTCGTATCAGCATCACTTCTGATATCTACGCTCACGTATCAAAGAAAATAGAAAAAGACTCGATCAAAAAATATGAGAAATACACAAACTTTGTGGGTATTTCTGGGGTGACCACCCACAATTAATCCCCCTCCGTCTTTCCTCCAAAAAAATAAAAAACCCTTGTCGCTAAGAGCGCCAAGGGTTTTCCATTCTAGTAAAGCGTCAAATATTGATCGCGTTCCCATTGATGTACTTGTGTGCGGTACATATCCCACTCGATTTCTTTCAATTCATAGAAATGAGCAAGTGCATGTTCGCCTAGTGCATCCGTAATTACTTCACTGCGGATTAGTTCATGCAATGCTTCTTTCAGGTCAGCTGGCAAGGAAGGAATACCTTCTTCAATGCGCTCTTCTTCTGACATGATATAGATATTACGGTCAATAGGAGCCGGTAATGACAATTCACGTTTGATACCGTCAAGACCTGCTTTCAGCATAACTGCAAGTGCAAGATAAGGATTCGCTGCTGGATCTGGGTTACGAACCTCTACACGAGTACTCAGACCACGTGATGCTGGAATACGGATCATCGGGCTACGGTTACTTGCTGACCATGCTACGTAACAAGGTGCTTCATATCCAGGAACCAAACGTTTGTAAGAGTTCACAGTTGGATTCGTGATCGCAGCCATAGCACGAGCATGTTTCAGAATACCTGCCATGTAATGGCGAGCTTCTTTACTCAGACCAAGTTCGTCAGACTCATCATAGAATGTATTTACATTACCTTTAAATAAGGACTGGTGACAGTGCATACCTGATCCGTTCATACCAAATAGAGGTTTCGGCATAAAGGTTGCATGCAGACCGTGCTGACGAGCAATGGTTTTTACTACGAGTTTAAAAGTTTGGATCTCATCTGCTGCTTTGATAGCTTCTTCATACTTGAAGTCAATCTCATGTTGTCCTGGAGCCACTTCATGGTGAGAAGCTTCCACTTCAAAGCCCATCTCTTCCAAAGTAAGTACGATCTCACGACGGCAGTTTTCACCAAGATCCATGGGAGCAAGGTCAAAATAACCACCTTGGTCATTGAGTTCCGTTGTCGGATTACCATTCGCATCCGTGCGGAATAAGAAGAATTCAGGTTCAGGTCCCACATTCATGGAAGTATAACCCATTTCTTCTGCTTCTTTAAGTACACGTTTTAAAATACCACGCGGGTCTCCAGCAAATGGAGTACCATCCGGCATATATACATCACAGATAAGACGTGCAACGCGGTTCTCAGCAACCCATGGGAATACGACCCAAGTGTCTAGATCCGGGTACAAGTACATATCGGATTCTTCGATACGAACATAACCTTCAATGGAAGATCCATCAAACATCATTTTATTATCCAATGCTTTTTGTAACTGGCTCACTGGAATTTCAACGTTCTTGATCGTACCGAGCAGATCAGTAAATTGTAAACGGATAAAACGCACATTTTCTTCTTTTGCAATACGAATAATGTCCTCTTTAGTAAAACTCACAAAATCCTCTCCCTTTTCTTCATATAAGTATCAGCTTCAATGAGTGCATGCAGGACAGCCGATCCGTTTTCTAACAGAAATAGCACGATTGCTATTACTTAGAAAATGTTGGTTCCCCATTCATTGTCACAGGCGCACTTCCACATGTCAAGAAAGTGAACCTGAAGTCCTATTTCAACTTATCACCCAAGTTCACGCCTCAAGAAACTTATTTTTTGTTAAAGAAGCGTGACAACTCACCTTGAATTAAGGAAACCTGACCTGGACGTTTACCAGCAACCAGCTGTTGCTTGAGCATCCGATGCAACTGAGAATCCGATAGCTCTCTTCGTTTCACTTCGGTGTCAGGAGTAATAACTGTTGCTTCCTCTGATTCTTTTGTTACTGGGTTCATTACTTGCTTAATCCCCGCAATATTGACCCCTTTTTCAATTAAAGCTTTAATCTCAAGCAATCGTTCTACATCATTAAAAGAGAAAAGACGCTGATTTCCTGATGTACGCGCTGGGACGATTAAATTATGCTGCTCATAATAACGAATTTGCCTTGCAGAAAGATCCGTAAGTTTCATAACGATTCCAATAGGAAATAAGGCCATATTTCTGCGGATTTCATCACCCATGTCGTTCATCTACCTTCCAAGTATACTATATACCATCATTGTACATTTATATGATATGAAGTGTCAATGATATGTAAGGAAAACTCACAGTAAATTACGGTCCTTCATGGTTTGCAGTGCCATAAGAACGCCATATTTCACATGGGAGTAAGTAAGACCACCTTGCATATATCCTATGTAAGGTTCTCTAATCGGTGCATCTGCCGATAGTTCAAGGCTTCCACCCTGAATAAAAGTTCCTGCTGCCATAATCACTGGATGCTCATAACCTGGCATGTCCCAAGGTTCTGGTACCACGTGACTATCAATTGCCGAAGCTTTCTGAATACCTTGAACAAAAGCAATGAGATGGTCTGGGCCATCAAAAGAAACAGCCTGAATGAGATCGGTCCGCATCTCATGCCATGCAGGTTTTGTGACAAAACCAACCGCTTCAAACATTGCAGCTGCAAATATACTTCCCTTGATTGCTTGTCCGACCGTGGAAGGGGCTAAATATAAGCCTTGATAAATTCCTCTTGTAGTCCCAAGCATTGCTCCAACTTCTCCGCCGATTCCTGGTGCCGTGAGCCGGTAAGCAGCAAGCCGAACATATTTTTCTTTTCCGCAAATATAACCACCGGTTTCAGCTATACCACCGCCCGGATTTTTGATCAGAGAACCTGCAATTAGATCAGCACCTACTTCGGTAGGTTCTTTCTCTTCCGTAAATTCTCCATAACAATTATCAACAAAAACAATGACGTCTTCTTTTAATGCCTTTACTTTTTGAACCATCTCTTCAATCTGCGTCACCGTAAAAGATGATCTCCAGTCATAACCTCTGGAACGCTGAATCCCGATCACTTTTGTACGTTCATTGATGGCTTCTTCCACTGCACTCCAATCAATCAAACCCTCCGCCGTAAGTGCAGTCTCCTGATACGTGATTCCAAAATCATGTAGTGAACCTGTACCATCCCCAGCTTTTCCTATGACTTTATGTAACGTATCATACGGTGTGCCTGTAATATATAGCAGTTCATCTCCTGGACGTAGTACTCCATAAAGCGCTGTAGCAATGGTATGTGTCCCCGAGGCAAAATGCGGACGCACTAATGCTGCTTCTGCCCCGAATACTTCAGCATAAACTTCATCTAGCACTTCACGTCCGCGGTCATTGTAAGCATACCCAGTGGAACCTGCAAAATGATAATCACTTACTTGCTTCTTCTGAAAAGCTTCAATGACTTTCCACTGATTCTTATCGATAATACGATCGACTTCTCGTAACTTACTTTCAATCTTCTCTTCAATCTCTTGTCCTAAACGAACAATTTCTTCTGAAAAAACGGCCTTCATGTTCATCTTCTCTCCTCATGCGTACAAATCTGACATGATATGCACTTTAGTTGTTATCTTGTTATCCGGTAAAATCACGTCAAATAATTAAACTTCAATAAACTCTTTCAGCATATGTCCATATTTATCATATTCCCCTTGCTGAACTTGTACTTCATATATAACATCACTTTCATCATATTCCGTATTAATTACATCACCCACACGGTAAATAACTGAAGTAATATCTCCTCTTTCTGCCGGTATGCGGAACTTAACTGTATCTCCTGCCAGTTCCTCTTGAATCATCTCACGAATGCTAAGTAGATCTGCTTCGTCAAAGGCACTGATCTTCTTATACCCTTTACCAGATGGCAGCATTTGAAGCTGTTCAGGCGTACATGCATCTTTTTTATTAAATAGTACAATCTGCGGTTTATCGGCCGCTCCTAGATCTTCAAGGATCTTATGAACGACATTCATCTGATCTTCTCTCATCTCGGACGATGCATCCACTACATGGAGAATAAGATCTGCTTCATTCACTTCTTCAAGTGTAGCGCGGAATGCAGCTACTAAATCATGCGGTAGATTCTGAATAAACCCAACGGTGTCCGTTAGAACGATTTCTTTGCCGCTGGGAAGTTCCATCGTACGTGAAGTAGGATCAAGGGTAGCAAACAATTGATTCTCAATGTATACATCAGCTGCAGTCAGCTGCTTTAGTAGGGTTGATTTTCCCGCGTTCGTATAACCAACAAGAGCAACCTGAATAACCCCGCTCTTTTTGCGGCGCTCTCTGTACAGTTTACGATGACGCGTCACTTCTTCCAGTTGACGTTTCAAATCGCTGATTCGATTACGAATATGTCTACGATCTGTTTCAAGCTTGCTTTCCCCCGGTCCACGGGTTCCGATTCCGCCGCCTAGACGTGATAAATTCTTGCCATGACCGGACAAGCGCGGAAGTAAATAAGAGTGCTGTGCGAGTTCAACTTGGATAATTCCTTCTCTTGTATTTGCTCTTTGGGCAAAAATATCAAGGATGAGCTGAGTACGGTCAATGATTTTGAGATCGAGGCTCGCTTCCAGGTTCCGTACTTGAGCACCCGAGAGATCCTGATCAAAAATAGCCGTAGTCGCCCCCAGTTCATCCGCAACGAGTCTAAGTTCTTCTACTTTTCCTTTTCCGATAAACCATTTGGTATCCGCTCTTTCCTTGTTCTGCGAAATTACACTAAGTACTTCAACCCCTGCTGTTTCTGCCAGTTTAACAAGTTCCTGCAGAGAATATTCTGGGTTAATTCCACTTCGTTTCACTTGATCCGTCACTAGACTGACTAAAACTGCTCTATCTTTTATATCCATATTTGTTTCGTGCGTGGAGTTTGCCATCATGTTTGCCCCTTATTTTTCATATCGTTTGCTTGTATTATTGTTTTTCATTTATTTCGTCTCAAGTTTTAAATCCTCTGTTCGCAAAGTCATCAGCTCGAGCTTTCCCGGGCTTCCTGACGAATATTGATTTAGCAGCCGGACCGCCTGGTGACGAATCGACTTTTCAATAATATTCCGAACATACCTTGCGTTACTGAATGCTTGAGAGGTATCATTTTTTTCTTCTAGCAAATGTTGTTTTAATTTGAGTATGGACTGCGGCATTAAAATATAATCCCGTTCTTTTGCCATAAGTTCTGATATTTGGATCAATTGATCAATGGAGTAGTCTGGAAACTCGATCTGAATGGGAAAGCGAGAAGGTAAACCCGGATTGGTCTGCATAAAAAAATCGATTTCCTCTGAGTATCCAGCAAGGATAAGTATAAATTGATTTTTGTGATCTTCCATTGCTTTCACTAATGTATCGATCGCCTCTTTACCAAAATCTTTCTCTCCACCGCGAGCTAGACTATAGGCTTCATCAATAAACAAAATACCACCAAGCGATTTTTTAACCAGATCCCGCGTTTTTTGAGCGGTATGTCCAATATATTCACCCACAAGATCGGCCCGTTCTACCTCAATCAAATGTCCTTTGGTCAGAACCCCCATCTTCTGAAATAGTTTCGCAACAATTCGCGCCACTGTTGTTTTCCCAGTACCAGGATTCCCTTTAAAGACCATGTGGTAAACATGAGAGCCGCTTACTAGACCCGCCTCGGTCCTCATCTGTGCAATTTGCAAAAACGCATATATTTCAAACACAAAATCTTTTATACTTTCAAGTCCCACGAGTTCGTCTAACTCTTTTTGAATATCCTGGTACATAGCGAATTGAGGATTATCTTTGATCTGAGCCTGCGTTGTATCTGCCTCTGTTGTTGAGCCGCCCTGTACACTATACAAATCCGTGTGATTACGAAGTACCACATTTATTTGCCGGGAAGGTCTACCTTCCTGACCCCCTCCAGCTGCCATCGCTCTTCCATTCATCTAACGCTCACCTCTACTCTTCAGGGGCTTAACTTCCTCTACTTAAGGTATTCTAGCGGAGCGAATGTTATTAGAAGTTTTGCGAAGTAGGTTGTTAGAAAGAGAGCACAATCTGATCAATCTTCCACTTCGAGTAGGCGAGGGTTTCTCTTATTTGGCTAGGTAAAAATGGCATGACAAGGGATTCAGCTAGTGAAATCATTGGTTTATCATAATCAAGGAACGTAGCAATTTCAAGCGATCTCATCCCATGAAAATCATGAGTAATAATGACCGAAGAACGGAGGCCATGTTCATTCATGATGCGTTTGCTGTATAGTAAATTTTCGTAAGTACTCGTAGCTTCATTCTCTAAAAGAATATACTTAGGATCTACTCCCTGCCGAACAAGGTATTGCTGCATCCCTTCAGCTTCTGTGTACCTATGCTCAGAACTATCAAGCCCTCCGCTCACGATGAAATAAGTAAACGTCCCTTTTTCATATAACATCAGCGCATGGTCCAATCGTTCCTGTAAACCAGGACTCGGTACATCTCCCCAAAGCGAGGCTCCAAGTACAATTCCGACATCTACCTTTTGTCCGCTTATGTTAGATTCGCTCGGCGTAAGAATTCTCCACTGGGTATACCCGATCCAAAGTAAAAAGAGAACAGCCAACAAGAGGATTATCTTAAAAAATCGCTTTCTAGCTTTCGTGGCGTAGATAACATCTTTTAATTTCAGTCTCTTTCTCATCTTCTCTATCTTCATGTCTACTCCTTAAAGTCACCATTTTCAAATAGATTCGCCCGATCTTCCAGGGACATTTTGAAATAAGGAAAGGAATGAGCATCAATCGTCTGAAGAAGATACTGCGCCGTTCTTGTTGATAGTTCATAATCTGCTGTTGTAATATGGCCTTTCTCCAGTGCATCATCCAGTTCATCTTCATCCAGCAAAAATACTTCTCCATCTTTGAGGACAATCACATCGAGATATAAATCATCAAACCAAGGTACTCCTTGATCCGTAATCCCCTGATTACGACAGGTATCAATGTACCATTCAACAATTTTCTCCTCATCATCAAACATGGCTGTCACAACATAATGTTCATCTTTTGGAAAATACTGAAGCCAAGAATAACCTTTATCTGCAGTGCAAAACGTATATCCACCATACGTCTTCCACAGCGGTTCCTTCAAATCATGAATCGTATAAAGGGATAAATAGCCTGTGAATTCTTCACTCTCCACATATCGGCAAGCAAATTGCCGATTGGTAATTCTTCGCCAATTGGCTCGATCTCCGAATTTTCTTTTCATCCTCATCCCTCTTCATTCATTACTCACATCCAAATACGATGCCTATCATTTTTGATGAAGTGATCCTTTCACTACATCCAAGTTCTTAATTCGCACATTTCGCATCTCAATTAAGAACAATCTACAAGGTATTTACAGCTTACCATATTTAAGATATACACTCAAAGTCGCTTCCCGTAGAACAAAAAGAAGCCAGCAGGTTTGATCACCTGCTGGCTTCTTTTGAATTGAAATGATTCATTTAGGGTGTAGTTTCATCTTGTTTGTTGGTATCGGCTTGGGGAGTGGTAGCTCCATTCGTAGCAGGAGAAGTCTCATTAGCAGGTGGAACCGTTTCTTCTGGAGTGGTTGTTTCACTTTCTCCACCAGATCCGCTGTTTTCACCAGGCTTAGGAGTTTCGGTTTCACCGCCGCCACTTTCATTTCCTCCATTGTTACCATTGCTATTTTCGTTACCATTACCGTTGCCGTTATTATTGCCATTTCCTTCATTAGATCCGTTATCAGATCCATTACCGGTGCCATTTTCGTTGCCGTTATTAGCACCATTATCAGTGTCATTCTGGTCTTCACCAGAATCTTCACCTTCATCCACAGGAGGTGTTTCTGGTTGCTCTGGCTCTTCAGGTATAACCTCTTCCGCTTCAATGAAGAGAGTAACTGTGTTCGACGGAGCAGAGTCTTCTCCATTTTCCGGATTAATTGCGGTCACATAGTATTCATAGGTGAGTCCCGGCAATGCTCCCGTATCGGTTGCACTTGTGTCTGAGATTCCATCCTGGATCCGAGTAAATGAACCTTCTGAAGATTCTTTACGGTATACGCGGTACTTCTCACCTTCGGTAGATGATCCTTTCCAGCTAAGAGATACCGCTTTTTGGTTAACATCATACGAAGCACTCAGACCGCTGACCGATACATCTACTTCTACTTCCGGTTCTTCTACCGGAGGAGCCACTGGAGTGTCAGGAATTTCATTCTTTGGAGTAAAGAATTCTTTTCGTTCTACCCCTTCAAGTGCCTTTTCCATAACTGTACTGAAGAAGGTAGCAGCAAGTTTACTACTGTTTTTCAGCATATGCTCTGCATCTGGTTCATCATACCCCATCCATACGGCTGCGGTATATTCCGGTGTATAACCAACAAACCATACATCACGGTTTGCACTGTTTCCAGAGATACCACTTTGCGTCGTACCTGTCTTACCCGCAACTGGTCGGCTCAATTTAGCACTCGTACCCGTTCCGCTGTTGACAACTTCTTGCATCATCTGGGTCATTTGATAGGCTGTTTCTTCACTCATCACTTGTTCTTTATCATCTTTATGCTCATAGATCGTTTTGCCATCACTATTTACAATCTTCGTAATCGCATAACCTTCCTGGTACTGACCGCGATTGGCAAATGCACTATACGCTGTAGCCATTTCCAGTGTATTCGTCCCTTTACTTAGACCGCCGAGCGCCATCGAAAGGTTACGATCATCTTCCGTCATCGTAATGCCCAGTTTTTTAGCAAACTCGTAGCCTGTTCCTACACCAATTTCGTTAAGCAACCAAACTGCAGGAATATTTTCCGATTTAGTAATCGCATCAGCCATTCCAATGGTGCTGGAATATCCGTGCAAGTTCTTCGGACAATAATCACCAAAACATTGCTGTTCATTACTCAAACTAGAGTTTTTCGTGAACTTCCCTGTCTCCAGAGCCGGTGCATACGATGCAATTGGTTTAAATGCCGATCCCGGCTGACGATAACTGCTAGTTGCACGGTTGAAGCCTTGACGCTGATAATCACGTCCACCTTGAAGAGCAACGATACTTCCTGACTCATGATCCATAATAACCATTGACCCTTGAACTTTCTCATCATCAGGACTATCTTCAAACAGATCATCATTTTTGAAAGCTTCTTCGACTGCTTCCTGAGCCTGCGTATTCATCGCTGTATAAATCTGATATCCGCCAATATTCAAATCATCAGTCGTTTTGCCTGTTACCTCTTCAGCTTCTTTCAGAACATAGTCCACATACGAATCATATTTACGTTCTTCTTTTGGTCTTTCGTAAGTGTATTCAACTTCCTTCGCTTCTTCCATCTCTTCCTTCGTGATATATCCTTGCTCATACATCAGATCAAGAACTACACCCCTACGAGCTTTGGAATCAATTGGGTTCCCTGAAGGGTTATAAGCAGACGGTCCTTTTGGAATCGCAGCCAGTGTCGCAACTTCCCATAGTTCCAGTTCACTTAGATCATCTTCACCAAAATAAAACTGCGAAGCTGCTTTAATTCCATATTCCTGATATCCGAACCACACACGGTTCAAATACATGGTAAGGATCTCGTCTTTGGTATAATTCCGCTCAAGCGCTAGTGCGATTGACACTTCAGTAGCTTTACGGAAGAATGTTTTATCCCGAGTCAAGAATACGTTCTTGGCTAACTGCTGGGAAATTGTACTTCCCCCTTCAACTAACGAACGGGCCATAACGTCTTTTACCGCAGCACGGGCAATGGACCAAAGGTCTACACCCTTATGTTCATAAAATCTGCGGTCCTCTGTAGCAACAAATGCATCTTTTACGAGTTGAGGAATTTCTTCTTCTGTAGCCGGTTCCCAATTTTCGATCGAAAGCTCACTAATCTCGTTTCCTTGTGAATCATAAACTTTCGATGTTTCGTTCACCGTCATCTTATCCAGATTCGCAGATAGAATGCGTTCTCCACTAACCATAATGAACAAGTACCCAGCCAGTGCGATGAATATAGCAAAAGCTGCTGTGAAAAATAAAGTCCAACCTACGCGTTTACGTGTAATTTTTTTCTTCTTAGATCCGGCTTTTTTATCGCTTGGTTTCTTTTTATTATTCTTATTGTTGCGATTGCCGGATCTGGACAGTGTATCGTTTGACATGATACCTCCCTGACTCCTTTTTGGTACGCACGATGAATGCTACCTTATGTCTTTTTCTTTAGTATTTGTAGAAACATGGAAAAATACCGTAGGAAGTAAAAGAACAACCTTTACAGGTTGCTCCGCCAATCCTTATCCCTATTAACGATTTCATTTTAAGAAAGTTTCATTCTTTATTCTTCATTGTTTCCATTTTGCATCAGTGAGATGTTGCGCTGAGGTGTAAAAGTGGATATGGCATGCTTATAGATCATTTGCTGGCGTCCGTCACTATCGACAACAATCGTATAATTATCAAATGCCTTTACCGTACCTCGAATTTGAAAACCGTTAACTAGAAATATGGTTGCTGGAATGTTTTCTTTCCGCATTTGATTCAAGAACGTATCCTGGATGTTGATGGACTTGGTCATTTAGCCGTACCCCCAATAATTCTATTAGATTGTTTTGAAGATGATGTTACTTCAAATTCAGCTTTTTAGCTATTATATCACGTATCATAGCGAAACTCGTAGAAAAATTTGCAGTATCCGTCATATCCACCCAATGAATATCTTTCATATGTCTGAACCAGGATAGCTGTCGTTTGGCGAATCGACGCGTATCTCTCTTCAGTTCACTTACGGCTGTTTCTAGCGGAATTTCTCCTCGAAGATAAGAAGCAATCTCTTTATATCCGAGACCTTGCATAGAGATGCAGCCTGGTCCTACACCACGATCTAGCAGTGAAGCTACTTCCTGTACTAAACCTTCTTCCATCATTTCATCAATACGGTCTTCAATACGTTTATATAGCATTTGTCTATCCATTGTCAAACCGACGATAAATAGATCATAGGGAGATTCTTTTTTTTGCGCGGCAAGCTGATCAGATTGTCTCATGCCTGTCATATGGTAAATTTCAAGCGCTCTGATCACACGTCTTACATCATTAGGGTGTAATCTTTCGGCACTCGGCGGATCAATTTCTCTTAATTTCTCATGGAGTTTCTCAGGTCCGTGCACATCCGCATAATCAAATTGTTCCTTACGAAAATCTTCATCAGAGCCCACTTCCGAGAACTGAAAATTATAACATACGGATTCTACATAAAGTCCTGTGCCCCCTACGATAAAAGGCAACTTTCCTCTCGCATGAATATCTTCGATCAAGTGGCGGCAGTTCTCTTGAAATTCTGCTACCGAATAAGGATAATCTGGCTCATGAATATCGATTAGATGATGAGGAATCCCATTCATTTCTTCTGGTTTAATCTTCGCTGTTCCAATGTCCATCTGCCGATATACCTGCATAGAATCACCTGAAATGATCTCAGCATTAAATGTTTTGGCCAGTTCTATACTCATTTTTGTCTTTCCCACCGCTGTAGGCCCTACAAGGACAAGCAGCTTGGGCTTATTGCTCGTTGTCAAGTTCAATCACTCCGTACACTATTTTGGACCTCGCACGATCGGGTTCACGCAACCCCAGTCTTGTAAATTCATCGCTACCGGCCTTTTCTTTCATAACGATCCGCTTTCTTGCGACTCTGCGTGCCTCTATTATACTCTCGATCTGTAGCGCAGCATCATTTGCGAATGGACGAAGGGGCTTTATGCCGCTCGAATCCAGCATCGGTTTACGAAACATAGGATCAAAATAAATAACGTCAACGCTTTTATCTTCCATCTGCTTGAGCAAACGAAGGTGATCACTATGTTTTAGTTCAATTGATCTCATTGCCTCATTTACCTCAGGCTTGCCTGTACGGTAGTACTTCATTCCTTCGAGTAATAATGTGTATAAGGAATGCGAGCTTTCACAAGCAATAACGTGACCGCTTTTTCCAACCGCTACAGCAAAAACTAGGGCATCCGTACCTAATCCGGCTGTGCAATCAAGCACGGTATCTCCTTCCTTGATGTCACCTGCCGTCAGCATCGGGTCACTTTCCCCCCGTAAAATCCGCTTCGCTCTGACATACCCCATGCTCGGGTGAAAAGAAAGCTCTGGTTCGTTTTGACGGCTAAGACGTGCTCCTTCCTTTACGACCACAACAATCTCATCATCCTTATACTCTTCTGCAAGCCGCGCTAGAGAAGTTTTATTTCGCGGGACATATAAAGATCCAGTGGCCTCTGCTAGATCCATTGCTCGTTTCACTAGATCCCCATTTTTTGTTTCCCCAGTTGTAATTAACATGATTTCTCCGTTCCTTATTCCAATTTACATAACTCTTTTAAACATTTTTTCTAAATCATACGTTGAAAAGGAAACGACAATGGGTCTTCCATGTGGACATGTGTATGGCTGCTTACACTCAGCGAGTCTTTCAAGCAAGACCTCGGCCTCTTTTTCAGTCAATTTCTGATTCGCCTTAATAGACGCCTTACATGAACACATAATAGAAGATGCTTCCCGGAGCTTCGATAAGTCAATAGACCTTTCCGATAACACCCATTCTGCCATTTCTAGAATGATCGATTCTTCACTTCCTTTTGGGAACCAGTAAGGATAGGAAGTAACACGAAAAGTCTGCCCTCCAAAATGCTCCAGATATACACCCGCTTTCTCAAACCACGGAAGCTTCGTTTTCAGCTGCTCTGTTTCTGAAGGGGTAAACTCCAGTGTAATTGGAAGCAATAGCTCCTGAGACGCTTCTACTGGATTACCAAACTGCTTGTAATAAAACTCATAATTGATTCGCTCATGAGCAGCATGCTGATCAATCAAATAAAGACCACTATCATTTTGCGCAATCAAATACGTTCCATGA
The DNA here is from genome assembly GCF_965111595.1 of Paenibacillus sp. Marseille-Q7038. NCBI lineage: Bacteria > Bacillati > Bacillota > Bacilli > Caryophanales > Paenibacillaceae > Paenibacillus > Paenibacillus sp. Marseille-Q7038. The sequence goes on from NZ_CBCOOM010000001.1 coordinate 2,323,180, forward strand.
TGTTGACCAATCAGAGAAAGTTCTGGAAACTCAGGAAGCTCCGGTCTCTCTGAAGAATGATGATAGGGATCGGCTGGTTTATTATTTTTGGATGCAGCGATATCACGATAATAGTCTTTAAAGGACTTATTGAGCTGCGATTGTTTTACTTGTTGACGTTCATTTCTCACTTCTGAAGGAGCTTCTGAATAATTAAAGGGTGAGAGACTCTCCTGCTTCCCATCCGGCTGAATGTAGTCTTCATCAAGATCATCTTTTGAACCTTTAGAAGGAAGCGTCTGATCTGGACTCTGAACCTGTTGTTCATAACTAACCGATCTCTCTCTAATCTCAGAAGAAGGTAATTCTTTTTCTATAGAAGAAGTGTACTGTTTCGCAAAAGAACCAGAAAACTGCTTTGTTTCCGCACGATCTTCGATCTTGCCTCTTGGAAAATGGAATTGTTCCTGCACAGTAGAAGTGCTGCCCGGTTTACCAATCGTTTGCTTGACCACTTGCGGTATTAACACTTCTTGCCGCAGGGAAGCATGTACTATTTCCTCTACAAAAGCGTATAGTTCAACTTCTTTACTAAATCGCACTTCCAGCTTAGCAGGGTGCACGTTCACATCAACCAGCGACGGATGCATTTCAAGCTGTAATACGGCCAGCGGGAAACGATTAATAGGCAATAGTGTATGGTACGCCTTCAGCAGTGCTTGATTCAGTCCATAGTTTCTAATATATCTTCCATTGATAATCGTGGATATTCCGTTCCGGTTGGCTCTTGTAAAATCGGGTCGACTCACAAATCCTCTAATCTTATAATCCAGGTTTTCCCCGTTTACTGGCAGCATCGTTTTGGCCGCAGAAGTTCCATATATGGCAGCAATCACCTGAACCAAATCACCGTTTCCAATCGTTTGCAGCAACATATTCCCATTATGTCTTAGGGTAAATGCGATATGAGGATGTGACAATGCCATTCGGTAGATCGCATCTGAGATATGACCGAGCTCTGTCTGGATCGTCTTCATATATTTCAGCCTTGCTGGTGTATTATAGAACAGTTCTTCTACCGTAAAATCAGTACCTCGAGAAGCGGTAATATCTTCATGTCGGATTAATCTACCGCCTTCAATTACAATCTCTCTTCCACGCCCGTCGTCCTTATTCGAGCTGACAAGACGAACTTTAGACACGGCAGCAATACTCGGGAGTGCTTCTCCTCGAAATCCTAAACTCGTAATTTCAAACAGATCTCTGCCATTCTCGATTTTACTTGTTGCGTGACGGTAAAAGGCGGTTTCCATATCATCGGGATCTATGCCGCCGCCGTTATCTGTGACACGAATTGTTTGAAGTCCCCCTTCATATACAGAGACATCAATTCGTGTACTGCCTGCATCGATCGAATTCTCTACAAGCTCCTTTACTACCGAAGCGGGTCTTTCTACCACCTCACCTGCAGCAATCTGGTTTGCAATATGTTCATCCAGGACATGAATTTTAGCCACCTTTTAACCCTCCCTTTACTTCAATTATATTTTAAATTATAGATCATTTACTTTCATTTTCAGGTCATTCACAAACTGCATCGCTTCCAGTGGGGTCATATTCATTAAATCCGCTGTTTTTAGTTTCTTGATGATATGCTTCACAGCTGGATCAACCTCTGCTTGAGTTGCTTTTTTCTTCGGCTTAATGTCTTCTTCATCAAAAATCGAAAGCTGAACGACTTCTGTATCTTGCGTACTCTCTTCAGCGGTATCAAATACCGGTGACTCCATGACATATTCATCTGTCTTACGCTCATCCAGCTCAGAACTTAGACTAGAATACGTATGATCCTCAGAAGTTGCAGCACTTTGCTCTCTGCCAGCAGCAGACTCTAAGTGTACATTCTTCTTAATATCATGCTTGTCCATTGTACCTATCGTCTCATGGATGAGGCCATTCGCTCGCTCGATAATAGAGCCAGGCAGACCTGCAAGTCTAGCTACATAAATACCGTAACTGCTGCTCGCAGCCCCCGGGATCAATTTACGCAGGAACTGAACTTCATCTTCTTTCTCCTGGACTGCCATCGAGTAATTGCGAAGAGAAGATAGACTTTCCTCCAAATGAGACAGCTCATGGAAGTGAGTCGATACAAGCGCCTTGCAGCCGATATGATCATGTACATATTCAATCACAGCCTGAGCAATAGCCATCCCTTCACTTGTAGAAGTTCCCCGGCCAAGCTCATCGATAATAACCAAACTTCGCGGTGTTGCTTTTTCGGTCATGATCTGAATATCTGCCATTTCAACCATGAAAGTACTTTGACCTCCAATGAGATCATCACCTGCGCCAATTCTTGTGAAAATCCGGTCCATAATCGGAACTTCTGCCTGCGCAGCAGGTACAAATGAACCCATTTGTGCCAAAATTGTAATCAGAGCAACCTGCCGCATATAGGTGCTTTTCCCTGCCATATTCGGACCAGTGATTAGCAAAATACGCGGATCTTCTTGTTCCATCAAGGTATCATTAGCCATGAACGAACCATCGCGCATGACGGATTCAACGACAGGGTGTCTGCCTTGCTTAATCTTCATATCAAATGCATCCGTAATTACAGGTTTTACAAAACCTCGTTCGGCACTCACCGTTGCAAGGGATTGATAGACATCAATCTCTGCAACTTGCTCTGCGAGGCGCTGAAGTCTTTTTACTTCACCTGCCAGCTTATCCCGAAGTTCAATGAATAAAGAATATTCAAGCCCCATCATTTTTTCCTCGGCTTCAAGAATAAGAGTCTCCTTCTCCTTCAGCTCGGGAGTGATATAACGTTCTGCGTTGGCCAGTGTTTGTTTTCGCTCATACCGTCCTTCTGGCAAGGACGCTACGTTTGATTTTGTCACTTCAATATAGTAACCGAATACTTTGTTGTATCCGATTTTAAGAGAACGAATGCCTGTAGCTTGACGCTCTCTGGCTTCAAGCTCAGCAATCCAGCGTTTTCCGTTCACACTTGCATAACGCAGTTCATCGAGGTATTCATGATACCCTTCTCGAATCATTCCTCCGTCCCGTACGGAAACTGGCGGCTCATCCACAATAGCTTCCTCGATCAGTTCCTTAAGGTCGAAACAGTGATCTAGGGAACTTGCAATCTTTTGCAATGTTTCAGATGGAGAGTTCAGACATAATTCAATTAAAGCAGGAACCCTGGCAAGTGATACTTTTAGCGCATTCATGTCCCGACCGTTCGCATTTCCAAATGCAATCCGTCCGACAAGGCGTTCCAGATCATAGATTTCTTGTAACTGCTCCCGAATATCCTGACGCAAGATAAACTGATGATACAGCTTGTCTACCGCTTCCAGACGCTCTTCAATTTTATTCTTTTGCAAAAGAGGTTTATCAATCCAGCGGCGGAGCATTCTTGCGCCCATGGATGTTTCCGTCTTATCAATAAGAGACAGAAGGGAACCTTTCTTCGACCGATCGCGCACCGTTTCTACTAGTTCTAGATTTCTCCTAGTAAAAGGATCAAGGATCATATAGTTATCAGGTTCATAAGTCGATACTTCTGTAAGCTGACCAAGAGATCGTCTTTGTGTCTCATGAAGATACGAGAATAAAGTGGCCAGACAGTGCTGACGTTCTTCCCCGAGTCTAGCCCATACCGTTTCTCCAAACTGCTCAATCACAAGGTCCGCTTTACTCTTCTCATAATCCGTAAAAGTAACTGGTCGATTCCCCGTCATCAGTTCACTCTTCACCGTATGGAGAAGAGCTGTGTCACCAAATATTTCTGACGGTTCGTAAATCCCAATTTCATCTTTTAACCACTTCTCGGAGTAAAGGGCTGATGTTAAATAAAGTTCGCCCGTAGACAGATCACATGCGGAAATGGCGATCATCCCATTCTTCTGGGTAAGACAAATCATATAGTTATTGCTTTTATCGCCAAGCGTTTTGCCTTCCATGACCGTTCCTGGAGTAATGACACGCACAATTTCCCTGCGGACCATCCCTTTGGTTGTCGCTGCATCTTCCATTTGTTCACAGATGGCTACTTTATATCCTTTTTCAATTAAACGATGAATATAGTTATCAGCCGAGTGATAAGGCACTCCGCACATCGGTATTTTTTCGCCGCCTCCGCCTTCTCGGCCGGTAAGTGTAATTTCTAGTTCTTTAGCGGCAAGGGTTGCATCTTCAAAAAACATTTCATAAAAATCGCCTAAACGAAAAAAAAGAAACGCATCTTGCGCTTGTTCTTTTACTTTCAAATATTGCTGAATCATCGGCGTATATTGTGCCATGATATTTATCCACTCCTGCTACACGTTGTAAAGCTTTCATATCTTTTTTCTAAGATACGGCTTTCTATCGTTCAGATCTCTATTATAACAAAAAGACTAAGCATGTCATGGCTCTAGCGGAATATTCCACATGGGCCGGATATCCCTTGTTTCATCCCACGTCTTACCTTCGTATAAGGCAGACACTAACGGGTTGATATATTTATGAAATTTTCGGTATTCAGGAAGAAGAATCATTTCTTGCAAAAGGGGCTCCATGACAGAGCGGAGCAGAACCCGGTTCCCTTCATAAAAGGCGGCATGTATCTCTGGCTGATCCAGTGGCCGCAAGTTTAGTCTCCGGTACTGAGAAACAATGAGTCCTGCCATAGCCACAACACCTTTTGCGATCATGGGAGAGACTAGAAAGCTTGGCAACGTTCGATATTCAAATCCTCCGTAAGGTTGTACCCGAAAATCTCCCAGGTATCCATAACGAGGTCTTCTTCCGGCGCTTCTCGGATCTTCCAGTATGGCAACAGGTAGCGCTAAATAATTGTCTAGAGCCCGCAAGAGTTCGAAGCTAAGCACCACCTGGCTAAAATGTACGTGTCCCCCAAGAGGAATTCCTTTTACAGGCATACCTCCTGCACACCAGATTAAAGAACGATCGGTAATAAGAGAAGAAGCCGTACGAAACGCATGCATAAGGTGTGTCATGAGTTCTCTTGGTTCAGCGCTCGGACTTGGGCGGAGTTCAGCTACAGGATAGATCCTTCTTCCATCCCGAGTAATAGAGTCACATCCCACTTCTCCTTGACGTTCCAAGAACAGAGAGGCAGGAACCATAGTTCTGTCTTCACGTAATAGCAAAAACTCGGGGTCCATGCCAAGTACCGGTACAGTGCCCGCTTCTATTTCCGCTTCCAAAGCGAGCTCTGTTTCCCCTATTGCCTGTTCGTACATTAGACGAATATCATTACTTATGAGCCAAGGATAATCGTTGACACTCGTAATGACAGCTCCTTTTTCCGATGATTCCAATACAATCTCTGCGTGCACTAAATTCAGCGCATAAGCTGCCTTTACGGCAGCACGTTCAATTCTTCTATGACGGGACGTTTCTTCTATTCGAAGTACGGACGTCTCTTTAATTTGCTTTATTCCTGTGTATACGACCTTCCGAACCCGCAATGCTTTCAGCTGACTAACTAGTACTTCATAATATACTTTAAAATAATTTTCTTGCTCTCTATGTATAGAGAGGGCGGAACCGAGACCCGAACGTATTAGTCTTGCAGATCGTTCTGCTATAGACATCTGCTCATATAAAGGTAAATTCCGGATTACGACCATCCCGCTTCCACCCTTCTCCTTCAGACTAAAAAAATAAAAAAAAGGAGGGCTGCCGCCCTCTACGCCGAAGAGTTCGGCGCATATGATGCACTATACAGATCGAAAAAGCAATTACAGTTCATCATCCAGTGAATCTGGATCAAGTTCATCGAAATCTGCTTCGACTGTACCAAAATCATAATCTTTGTCATCGTCCCCACAGCCATGAGGACTAACAAGCACATTGACTTTGGTTTCGGCAATCAGTTCGACAGCGAATTCGCGTTCCACCCGAATAAGTACACTCTCACCATTTGAAGATACACTTGCTTCTACGCAGCTCGGTTCCTGTGTTGACTCCGCAGAAACCTCTACTGTAGAAGCACGGTGTTTCGGATCAAGGTACGACAGTGGAACATTCTCTACATAAGATACTGTTTCCTTAGCAACGTCGGTTTGAGAGTTTTGGTCATAAGAATACCAAATATTGATATCGTAAGTACCAATCACTTCAATTCCGTCACCAGCCGCAACCGCCTCGTACTCGTGATTTATAATCCATGCACCTAAAATACTGGTAGGATTATGTGGCGGAGTCACAGTATGTGTTACGGTAGAGAACTTACGACCTTTGCCGCAGATCGCTTTCGTTATAATCTCTCTACATTGTTGTTTATGACCTAATGACATCTTTGAACCTCCTCCATACAATCATTCCATTTATATGTATGCAGGACATGGGCATTTGTTGATTGATTAAGCCACTTATTTTTTCTATTAATAAAAGATTTATGAAATAAAAGCTATTCTCCTTTAGCTGACACGGGAAAAGGAGCTTTATCTTTTTTCGCAATTTTTAAATATAATCCAAGTTCTCTGCAGAGTTGTCTAATCGCGGAACGAAGTTCAAATTCCTCCCTAGTGGTTGGAAGGTCCATTACGCGAAACTGTTCTTCCATCTCTTGCAGCAGTTTTTCGGTACGCCCCGTATAGAACTCGGTGTGAACATCAGCGCTTAGCTGATCAAATAACTCAGCTACCATCTCGGCATGTGTCATCGTTGTATATACTTGGGATATCAAATGCATCATATGCTGAATTGAATCTAGCTGCGTCTTTCGCATGTAAAAATAAACCGTCCATTCTTCGTTTGGGTGAATAACCTGATTTTCGAGATACATTTTAGAAGCGGCAATTCCGCTTGATATCACTTTTTCTGCTTCAATAATCTCTTTTCCACCCCAAACATAGGAAGGATCCTTTAAGGTGTTTGCGAATTCCTTGAAAATCACAGAAAATAATGCATCAATGTCGTGTCTTATGTTTAACAGTTTATTATCCGGTTTCGGCATGTAAGCCATATTCACGACCATAGCCGAACCCAGACCGATAATAAGCATCAGAATTTGAATTCCGATGACCTCAAAACTGATCTCCCCTCCGCTAAATACCCGAAATACAACAACGGAGCCGGTGACGATCCCTTCTTTGAACCCTGCTCGTACAATCGCAGGAAAAGCGGTCAGAATATAGGCTGCCAGCACCCAGTAGTGAAATCCAAATACTGCAAACAGAACAGATGCAAAAAGAAGCCCGACTACCGACGCGAAAAACCGTGCCGAAATGGTTTTCAGGCTTCTTTTGCGAGTTACGTCCACTCCAAGTATAGCGAGTAGACCTGCCGAGGTCGGACTGTGCAAGCCCGCCGCATCAGCAATCAGAACAGCCATAAGAGCTGCAATAGCTGTTTTAATAACACGAAACCCCATGTATGATATCTCTCCTCTATCTCTATCGGCAATCAAGGTTCTACACGAATGCAGACAACCTTGTTATTACCCAAACGGATCGTAGGTATTTATCGTACATGATTTTTGTTAGCCGAACAATGTAACTGATTCGGGTGACGCAAAATCTACATATTTCCGTGTTTTTTTCACATTACTTTGATTCATTGTGCTATAGTTCACGCCCTCCCATCAGTTTGCGCTCAAGCCAAGCTACAAGTTGGTACATAATCGTAGCAACAACGGCGATGACGATAAGACTGGACATGACGAGCGTAAAGTTAAATACCTGAAAACCATAAATAATAAGATATCCAAGTCCTTCCTTCGCAACAAGAAATTCTCCGACGATAACCCCGATCCAAGCCAGCCCCACATTCACTTTTAAAGTAGAAACAATCGCCGGAAACGAAGCTGGAAAAATAACTTTTCGAAAGATTTGCTTGCGGTTCGCTCCAAAAGTACGAACGACCTTCACATAATTCGGATCTACTTCATTAAAGCTGTTATATACAACGAGCGTTGTAATAATGACAGTAATGGAGATCGTCGTCATGATGATTGCGGTAAAACCAGCACCAAACATGACGATAAAGATGGGACCGAGGGCTACTTTGGGCATACTATTAAATACAACGAGGTATGGATCAAGAACCTTAGATAAGAAAGGGGACCACCAGATTAAGATGGCAATGAGCGTTCCTAGAATGGTTCCAAGCAGAAACCCAACCACCGTCTCAAATACAGTAACGGATAAGTGACTCCAAATTTCACCGCTGGCTATATCCTTACCAAGCTGTCCAAAGATTTTGGAAGGATAACTGAAGAGCAGCACATCAATCCATTTCATTCTTCCAGCGACTTCCCACGATAGAAACATAATAATGAGAATACCAATCTGGGTAAGACTGACTTTTCGGCGCAAGGATTTTCGTTTGCGATTATACTGACCATGGATTTGCCCAAGCCAGTCCTGCCCTTGAGATTGATTCAACCCTTCTTGCTCCTTCATCTGTTATCCTCCTTTCCATCTGTGTCTTCCAGTTCTCTCCATATCTCATTAAATAGTTCATTGAATCCAGGCTGTTCCCGCGCATAAAAAGGCTGTGCCTTCCTGATTCCATCCGGAATGACGAATGTTCTGCGAATTCTCCCTGGATTTTTATCGAGTACAATCACTTTATCACTTACCGCAATCGCTTCAGATAAATCATGTGTTACCAGGATAGCCGTCTTCCCCTGCTCTCGAAGTATGGCAGAGATCAAATCTTCAAGTTGAAGTTTCGTTTGATAGTCTAGTGCTGAGAAGGGTTCATCGAGCAGGAGCAGGTCAGGGTTCGTTGCCAACGTTCGCACAAGTGCTACCCGCTGGCGCATCCCGCCTGATAAGGAAGAAGGGTAGAGGTTTTCTGTCCCTTCAAGCCCCATATTTGCGAGCATTTCACTTGTTTTTTGTTCAGAATCTTTCGTAAGCTGTCCCGTAATCTCAAGACCTATTAATATGTTCTCCATAATGGTCCGCCACGGGTACAAGTAATCCTGTTGCAGCATATATCCAACCTTGGGGGAGGGGGACTTGATTACATCTCCAGATAACCTGACTTCTCCTTTCGTAGGAAAAAGGAGTCCGGCGATCATAGAGAGTATAGTTGTTTTACCGCAGCCGCTTGGACCGACTAGACTAATGAACTCGCCTTGCTCTACTTCTAAATGAAGTGATTCAATCGCGAGTTTTGCTTCTCTTTCGGTCACATACACATGGGTAATATCCTTCATTTCTATTAAAGTCATTCACTCACTTCCTTTGATAAACAGACTTCACTTGGAGGAGATAACATCATTTGCAAAATCGTTATTCACAATGGCCGAAGCGGGAACTTCCTCTCTTAGTTCTCCTGCATTTTTCATAACTGCAAGCAAGTTATTCCACTCTTCATCGTCAATGATCGGGTCAGTCGCATAAGTTCCTTGTGCTTTATAACGCTCTATACTGCTGGTAACGATCGATGGATCCGCATCTTTGAAATAAGGCATAATAACATCCGCAATTTCCTCAGACGAATGCTCATTCACCCAGGTCTGTGCTTTATGAAGACCTCTAGTAAATTTGGTTACGGTCTCTGGGCTTTCTTTTATATAACTTTGCTTTGTCATAAATACCGTATAAGGCAAATGTCCGCTTTCCACCCCGAACGAAGCAACCACTTTCCCTCTGCCTTCTTTTTCAAAAATGGATGCTTGCGGTTCAAAGAGCTGCACATAATCTCCAGTTCCCGAAGCAAAGGCAGCTGCAATGTTTGCAAAATCGATATTTTGAATCAGCGTCAAATCCTGGTGAGGATCGATCCCCTTCTTACTGAGTACAAACTCTCCCGCCATCTGCGGCATACCACCTTTTCTCTGACCAAGAAATTCACTATTTTTGAGCTGTGACCAGTCAAAGTCACCTTGTTGATCTCTTGCGAATAAAAAGGTTCCATCGGTTTGCGTTACTTGAGCAAAATTGATTACAGGGTCTTCTGATCCCTGCTGATATACATAGATGGAGGTTTCGGCTCCAACTAAGGCGATATCAATGGACCCTGCCAAAAGAGCAGCCATGGTCTTGTCTCCACCTGCAGTCGTTTGAATCTCTACATCAAGTCCTTCTTCCTTGAAAAAACCTTTAGCGACAGCTACATACTCTGGTGCATAAAATACGGAACGAGTAACCTCCCCTACCCTTACCTTTACATCCCCGCTGCTTTTTCCACCCGTACACCCGCTGAGAACGACGCTTAACAGGAGAACCGGCAATACAAACAGCTTCCACCATCCTTTTCCTTTCATCATAGAACCCTCCCCGAAGTAAGCAATGCAATTTATGAATATAGTATGCAAATAACTTACTAATGGTTAACGAAATCAAAGAGATGACACCGCCCGTTTTCATATATTTCACATCGCAATGTAAAAAAAGCTGACAGATCATAATGACCGTCAGCTTTGTCTTTTTCACTTTGAAAACTAAGCATTCTTCTCTCTATCTATGCTCTATAGAGAATAAATCTCTTTATATTTATTCTCTAAATAATCTGCAAGATAATCCGGATTTAGCTCTTCTCCCGTAATTGCGAGTATAAGTTCAGAAGGTTTTCGTGATTTACCATACTGGTACACTTTTTCAGTAAGCCATTCTTTAATCGGAGAAAGATTCCCTTCTCGAAGATAATGATCAAATTCCGGCATTTCTTTTCGCATCGTGTTAACGATCTGTGCAGCATACATATTTCCCAGTGAGTATGATGCAAAATAACCAAAATCTCCACTGGACCAGTGTACATCCTGCAAGACACCCAAACCATCGTGAGGAGGTGTCACACCGAGGTATTGTTTATATTTTTCATTCCAGACGGAAGGAAGATCTGAAACCGATAAATTCTCGTTAAATAACATCTTCTCTATTTCATAGCGGATAATGATATGCAAGTTGTAAGTTAGTTCGTCTGCTTCAATACGTATTAGTGAACTCTCTACTTTATTAATTGCACGGTAGAAAGATTCTACAGATACATCTTTCAACTGCTCTGGGAAGTAAGACTGTAATACCGGGTAATAGCGCTCCCAGAAAGGCAGACTACGGCCAATCATATTTTCCCACAATCTCGATTGAGATTCATGAATTCCCATGGAAGTTCCTTCTGCAAGAAGGGTGCCTTCCAGTTTTGGATCGATATTTTGTTCATATAGCGCATGACCGCCTTCATGAAGTGAGCTGAATATGGCGCTTGCCACATCTTTTTCATAATAATGCGTGGTAATACGTACATCCCCTGGATTAAGCCCTGTAGCGAATGGATGAACGCTTTCGTCTAGTCTTCCGGCTTCAAAATCATAGCCCATTTCCCCCAGAATATAGCGGCTAAATTCTTCTTGTTTCTTGATATCGAAAGCTTGATCCAGGAAGGAAGTATCCGGTTTATGTACGGAATTTTTAATTTTTTCTTGCAGAGGAACGAGTCGCGCTTTCAACCTGCTGAATACTTCGTCAAGTTTTGCTACCGTGAGATCGGGTTCAAACATATCAAGCAGCGTATCGTAGCGCGTATCTTTCACGCCATAATAATCTATGAATTCTCTTTTCATTTCTACGATTTGGGATAAGTAAGGTTCGAAGGCAGAAAAATCCCCGCTTTCTTTTGCACTCTCCCACTGCACTTGTGACTTCGGCGCAAGCACGCTAAAAGCCTGGAATTTATCCGGCGGGACGGACTGCATACGATCCATTTCCAGCTTAAGATCCTCTACTAAACGCTGATTTTGTTCTTGAAGCTGATTAAATACATCTTCGTTCGTTAAATAAGTAATGAGCTCTTTCATTTCATCCGAGATCGAAATTTTGAATGCTTCTGTTGCCAGCATACCAATTGTCTCAGAACGTGTATCTACGCCCTTACGTGGAGCACCCGTAGCTAAATCCCAATCAAGCAAACCGATAGCCTCATAATAACTTTTTATTTTTCGATTCATATTCAAAAAAACTTCGAATTTTGCTTGAATATTGTGATCCATATCAATGCACCTCATCTACAATATAATCTCTTCCTCTTGATCATACTTTTTGTAAGTCGTATAATCAACTTTACAGAGTAGATTACTTATCTTGTAATATAGGAGGAACGAGTGACTATGAAAATCAAAGTAAACAAGGCTGCAGAAGAGCTTCTTAAGAATAAGCTTGGTGAGAAGCCCGGTGTCATTCGTTTGTTTTACGACACGGAAGGCTGCGGTTGTGTAGTAAGCGGCGTTCCTGCATTTCATATTGTTTCAAACACGGAAGATTTGGATATTACAATGGAGAGCAATATCCCGGAGCTCACCTTTATTCTTGACGGATCAAAGGCTGTTTTTTTTGAGGAAGAACTTATTTTATCAACAGATCCTGGTGATCGTTCTTTGAGACTATCCAGTAACGGGCAACATTATGGCATGTATCTGTTTCCGAAGGATACTCGTGTTCAAGAAACACAGGACTAATTAGTTAAACCTTATCACTAGCTAGTAAATACCAAGGAGGATGTAACATGGACAACATCAAGGATATTCTGGAACATAACAAGCAGTTTGTAGAAAACCGGGACTATGAGGCTTACATATCCGATAAGTTTCCTCAAAAGAAAATGATGATCGTTACATGTATGGATACACGACTCGTTGAACTTCTTCCGAAAGCCATGAATTTCCGTAATGGTGACGTTAAAATCATTAAAACAGCAGGTGCTGTTATTTCTCACCCATTCGGTAGTGCAATGCGCAGCATTCTTGTAGGATTGTACGAGCTTGGTGCAAAAGAAGTCATTGTCGTAGGGCATCATGAATGCGGAATGGCTGCACTAAATAGTGATGATATGCTCCATCACATGACAGAAAGAGGAATCCCAGATATGGTCCTTAACACGATCGAACATTCCGGGATTAACCTTAAAAATTGGCTCCGCGGATTTAACAACGTAGAAGAAGGATTGATGGAAACGGTAAATCTAATTCGCAACCACCCTCTCCTTCCTTCCGATGTACCGGTTCACGGTATGATTATTGATCCAAAAACTGGCGCGCTGGATCTATTAGTTGACGGACACAAAAATCTTGCAGTGAAATCATAATAGATAGAGAAACAAGAGTCTACATTACACTCCGTAATGTAGACTCTTGTTTTTTTATTACATTTTCGTGACACAACTTATACATTCTTCGGATGGAAACCGGAAGAACGGTTGTCAAACCATACAGTATTAGTGTACACTTTTATTCATATTATAGTTATAGAAAACGCTTAATTTCATGTTTGATGTAGCTATAACTTAGTAAAGGAGAATGTCCACTTGAACATACTGTCCTATGGTTTGCTCGGGTTACTCACACGTGACGAATCTTCCGGCTATGATCTTATGCTAAGAATTCAGCCACACTGGCAAGCAAAGCATAGTCAAATTTATCCAATTCTTTCCCGAATGGAAGATGAAGGACTGCTATCGGCTCGCTGGGTTGAACAAACAGACAAACCGGATAAAAAAATGTACCGTGTCACAGACAAAGGTATTCAGAAATTATTGGACTGGATGTACACTCCCGTGTCCACCCCGGCTTTAAGGGATGAACTAAATCTTCGTATGATCTGCTTCCAAGTCACCAATCCCATTGTGATGAAGCGATGGGTCGATGAACGCAGAGATTGGTTTGAATCTCGGCTTGCATATTATGAAGCATTGCTTGCCAATTTACCTGAAGAAGCAGTACAACCAGGCAGTCCATATTTTGGGGAATACATTGTAAATACGAAAGGAACCATGACTGCAAAAACGGGTATTGAATGGTGCCATTGGGTTAATGGCCTCATAAATAATCATTATCAAGAACGCGAAGCAACCAGCACACATTAATGATCGCAAAAAAATGAAACCAATGATTTTCTCACACGTAAATAATCTATGTCACAAAAATCACATTCCAGGAGGGTTTTTCACTCATATGAAAAAATGGTTCAGCACGAAACGTATATTAATGGTGATGATGGCTTTTACACTGATTTTCTCTACTCTTGCAATTCCGGATCATGCCGATGCACGCCGCGGTGGATTTAAATCAGGTACCAAGTCATATCAAAGTAATCCTAGCCGTTCTAATAACAGCACGAACTCGAATACAAAAAGCAATGCTACGAATAACTCTGCAAATACAGCAGCTAAGAAACCAGGATTTTTTGGTGGTGGATCTTTAATGAAAGGTCTAATGATTGGTGGTCTTGCAGGGATGTTGTTCGGCGGTCTCTTTGGTAACATGGGATTCCTCGGCGATCTGCTCGGTCTTGCAATTAACCTCTTAGCGATCTATGTCATTGTTATGCTTGGAGTAGGTATTTATAGATCTATTAAGAAACGTCGCCTGGAGAATGAAAAATCAGGTAATAACAACGGCGGAAACGGACGGTATTAAGAAATATGGTTATTACAATGGATGAGATCGTGAATGCAATATGCATCCACACTGCAGAACGTAAACAAATTAACCCAACGGATGTTCAAGTCGAACTTAGCTGGGATGAAGATACCGGATACAGTGCAGAGGTATGGGCTCAAGGTCGCAGCCAGTTCATCGTTGAAGCGAATATGATTGAAGCGATCCTGCGATACGTTCACCAGGAGTATAATATTCGTGCTTATCGTGAAGATGTTACCCTTGAACTTGATGAAGAAATTACGGCCACGATCCGTACTTAATCTCTACGATTTAGTTTAATCTAGATATACAGTAGAAAAGGCTGTCCAAGTCATGAAAATGACGCTGGACAGCCTTTTTATTTTACACATCACATTGATCCTCATTTTAGAGAGCTTTCTAATGGAAGCACGAATAAAAAACGATACCCACCAGCTTAGAATATAAGCTCGCGGGTATCGTTAAAATTATGGTGCGGGTAAACGTATTTATGTAAAGAGTTTATTAATTATCTACCAGTGTACTCAGATCCATGATCAGCTAGATCCAATTGAAGTGGTGTGTAACTATGAAAAGTTACTACGAATAGTCCCAATAGGAGTGCTACGGAAAGAATGGTTTTTTTCATCTGATAAGTCTCCTCTCATAATGATATCGTTTAATATATCATAACACATCTTTAACTGTGAGACACTACCAAATTTTCTAATAACTTCAAATAGTGATATTGCTTTTTTAAAATACTTATCATTACCCAACTGATCTCCGCAAAAAGAATATGCAGAGTTAGATCAATCGCAAGTGAGTGTTCTTGTCTTTTGTGTCTATATAAAGCTAGTTGATACTGATAAGCCAAGTAATGTCTTTGCCTTAACCTTCTCTTTGTAATGAGTGTAGTCTTTTATGTGTTGCTTTAACTGATTAATCTCAGATTCCACATCATAATTGAATTGATTTGCGGAGCGAAGGATATTTATTAATCCTTGTAGTGCTTGTTCGGGGGTGTTGACTAAAAACTCAACATACTCAGGTATTCTTTCTTGTTTACCATCTAGTACATCAATCTGCAATGTATTTGCTGAAGCAAAAAACTTAAAGTCTTCTATTATAAACTTTCCTGTTTCCGTAGAATCATTAAGCCAATCAAGATTTGCATAAAACGATATGTACTCTCTCGATTTATTAAGTTCACCTAATTTCTGATAGGACAGACTTTTCATTAAAGAACTATAACCAAAATAATAAATAATATGTTGTTTAAATTCATGAGAAGTGGACTCCGTTTCAACGAGTTCTTGGTGAATTTCTTTTGCTAAACTCATCAGTTCATCTGAGAACGAAAGAACTTCCTCCCAATTCTCTAATGTATAGTTGATCTGGATCAACTTAACCAATGTGTCTAAGTCGAGAGATTCGCTAAGGATAATGTTCATGCATTATTTTCCCTCCTCACTATTTAATATCATATATTTACTTTATTTTACATTACATATAACTTGAGGTCAATTAAATGTAATATTATTGATTTTAATATATATTGTTGGCTTATTTTGCTTATTAATAAGAGATAAATGTTGCCGTTTTCTTTTCAAAGATTATAATTAAAATCATATACATCCCTGTCACAGATAAGAGAGGAGACATTCAGTGCATCCACAAAATTATGACTTTGCTTTTACACAAGCTGCAATAGGTATGGCTCTCATTTCGTTGGAAGGAACCATTCTAAATGCAAATCCAGCACTTTATGATCTCTTAGGATACAAACCGCCTGAAACCAGTTCATCTCCCCTTCACTTCATTGAAGACAACATTATCAATAAAATCATTCAAGTGGGTCGGTCTCTTCAACCCGATCATCGAAATACCATTCACCAACCTTTCGAACAAGAATATAGTCGTCCTTTGGGACAGAAAATTTCTCTTCATATTCATGTTTCTCTGGTATTAGATATTAATAAAGCCCCTATATATTATTTGGCTCAATTTCAGAATAGGCCGAAAATAGAATATATAGAGGAGCAGTTACAGATTGCAAAGTCCTCTTTACATGAGAATGAGAACTTTCTTCAACAAATGTTAGAAGAACTTTCTCTCACTGTGCTGATTACGAAACACGGAATTATTAAATATGTGAATCCCGCTGGATTGCAATTGATCTATGCAGAAAGTTTGGATGAAGTACTCGGGAAAAGTATAGATCAATTTGTAGATCCCTCAAGTCACAGCACTCTCTTCGAACGAAGAGAAAAATATTATAGTACCAAAGAATTAGGATCTGTACGTTATCTAATCCGATGCTTCAATGGACATAAGAAATATGTTGAAGGATTTTCATTACAGATTACCTACAAAGGTCAAGATGCCGTCATCGGGATATTCAAAGATATCTCAAAACAAGAAGCAGAAAAAGAAAGAACGATGCAATCCGAAAAGCTATCTACTGCTGGCCAACTCGCTGCAGGAATTGCTCATGAAATCCGTAATCCACTTACGGCGATCAATGGATTTATGAAACTGCTTCGCTCCTCTAAGGCCAAGTCAGATCAATATATTTCGATTATTGAATCCGAGTTGAAACGTATTGAATTCATTGTCGATGAACTGCTTGTCTTATCCAAGCCTCAAAGGAATCACACCAGTACACCACTAAATGTAATCGCTTTATTAGATCAAGTGATAATATTAATGAATGGACAGGCAGCTCTTCGAAACATCCAGATTCTCACACAATATCCCGACAGACAATTCGTCATCATTATGGGTGTGCGAATCAACTGAAGCAAGTATTCATTAATCTACTTAAAAATGCACTAGAGGCGATGAATCATGGAGGAACGATTCATGTTTATCTCCAAATAAATGATAATGTAGTTCAAATCAGCGTTCAGGATCAAGGATACGGCATGACCAAAGATCAGATCAAAGCACTGGGAGAACCTTTTTATACAACGAAAGATACAGGGACTGGCCTTGGATTTATGATTACACAAAATATTATACATAACCATGGTGGAGAAATTACAGTAGACAGTATTCCTGAGCAGGGTACCACGTTTACCGTATCTCTTCCTAAACTCATGATTGCAGATAGAGCAGATCTATAATCCTTAAAGTAAGGAAACTTACTCTCTACTATTGCCTTCATAAAAGAACGGTCTCAAGTCGTTCAAGTGAACCTAACGAGACCGTTTTTTCTTTTATTTATGCCAGCTTTCTTTTTCCAATGTCATCTATCTTGAATATATAAGTATCAACATATCGCCCAATCTTGCCTATTACGTCCAGGACAAGGTACTTTTAAAACCTCTTTCTCGTACAGTATCCTAACAGCTGATAGATGTCCGTCTATCTTCCTAGTCGAGGCGCAAGAGGTGAAAGCTATGCCAATAAAAAATGGCAATCAGTATATCGAGCGAATAGATCAACAGAATTTAAACCTATGGTATCAAGGAAAAAGAATCCCGGGACCTTACTCAGAACACCCTTTGTTCAGCGGACTCATGAAAACACAGGCTGCATTATACGACTTACAGTGTGATCCTGAGTATCAAGATGAAATGACGTATCCCTCTCCACTCACGGGAGAACCTGTCGGGCTTTCTTTCCTTCCCCCTGTTCATCCAGATGATATCAAAAGAAGAAAACGCATGATGGACCATTGGTCTGCAAAGCATCATGGTTTTTTGGGCCGCTCTCCAGACTACATGAATACAGCTCTCATGTCTTTGTATACGGCAGCTGATATTTTAGAAGAGCATAACCCTGCTTATGCGATGAACCTTCGTAATTATTATGCTTACTGCAGGGAACATGATATCACTTTATCTCACGCTTTTATTCAGCCATTCGCCAGTAAAGTGTCAGGCCAAGTGGATTCGCTCGAGGATTCGATTACAGCTAAAGTCATGGAAATAAATGAAGAAGGTTTTATCATCAGTGGTGCCTTCATGATGGCAACACAAGGAGTCACTTGTGATGAGATGTTGGTATTTCCTACGCCAACACTGTATCCTCTTGATGATAAAAATCCGTATGCCTTTGCTTTTGCCATCCCGAATGACCTGGAAGGCATAACCTTTATCTGCCGAGAAAGTAATGCTTCCAAATCTCTGTATAACCATCCGCTCAGTGCAAGATATGAAGAGATGGATACACTTGTTATCTTCGACCGTGTACTCGTTCCACATGACCGAATGTTCTATTACGGGGATGAAAATGTCGGTTACCGTCTATTCAGTGATGGGAATTTCCATACTCATATCGGGCATCAAATTGTATCTCGGTATATAGCAAAAACAGAATTTTTCCTCGGACTTGTAGAATCGCTGGCTCAAGAACAAAATGTGAGTTTTGATGCTAATATCATCGGCCAGACAGCTAAGATTATGACGATGCTCGAAACGTTTAAAGCGCTTAGAATTGCAGCCGAAGAAGGCGCAAAACAAAATAAGTATGGTTACTATGTTCCAGCATCAAGTCCTCTTCTTGCATCCAGTATTCTATTTCCGTCCTTCTATTTAGAAATGGTGGATATGATTCAGCGGCTAGGCTCTAGTGGTATTATTATGATTCCTTACGAAGAAGACCTCTCTTCAGAAGTTGGAAGTTATGTGCAAGAGTATTTACACGGTCTGGAGTCCACATCTAAAGATCGTATAGCTCTATTCAGACTGGCATGGGAACTCGGAGCTGGCTCATTCGGGGGACGGCAAAGTCAGTTTGAGCGCTTCTTCTTCGGTAATGCTCAAACCGTCAATTTCCGGATGTTTAACAGTTACGATAACCATGAAGATTATCAGCAGCTAATTCATGACTTCTTAGGTATAGAAAAGAAACTAACAGATGACGAAGATGACCAATAATTCAAATTGCATGGTTATAGAACCCAAGAATTAGATTCCATCGTTCTTCCCTCAGAACTACAAAGCGGGGATGCAAGCTTTATATAATCCAGTGCAAGAAGATAATCTTCATCGTTAGGCTTATAGGTCTCTTTCTTCCCTTCCATCAGACAGTCTACTTCAATACAATAGGGAAGTGTTTCAAAAGCATGAACACAGAAAACTGTTGCAAGATGTTGATAAGCCTTCATCACCTCAGGGTGATAAGAGACCATGTACTTATGTATGGTTAATTGTGTAGCAGCATTCGTATCAAACTGCCATGCGGTTTGAAATATAACAGATAAGTCCATTTGTAGCTCAGGAACAAAAATGCTCAGTTCTTCAAAGAGCAGAGTCGGATATAGAAACTCTGCTCTTTGGGATACCACTCGGGTAAGTTCATCCGTAACCTGGGATTTCACATGCCAATAATGGTCAGCAGAATCAAAATCAGCGATCTGCCTTGGCCAGCGTTTTTCAAGTAAATACGGAATAGGCACTTCTCTACGAACCTCGGGAAGAAGCGTATAATACTCATTTACAGCGTGACTGACCGCATACTGTACACGATGTCTCCAAACATACTTCTCATGTATCTTTTCTTCCTTTCTGATCCGGTTCCATGACTTCTCAGACCATAACATCTCTTCTAATTGATAGTCATTCAAAATCCGGTTCACCCTGCCATCAGGAGCATGTACCATTCTGCACTTCCTCCTTCATCAGGCTAGCTAAACGATTCGCAAAACGCGTTCCGAGCGCGCGGCAATCGTTTTTTTCTTCATCTAAAGGACTATATTCAATCTTCAAAGATGGCTCCATAATCACGGCACCTCGTTCCTTAACCTTTGCCTCTGCGGTATCAACTGCTCCGCAGAATAAATCATACGAAGTATCTCCACTTCCAAAGAGAGAAACAGGATACCCTGTAAGGTCCACTTCATCAAGTTCCTCATAGAAATCTAAGAATTCATCTGGTAAATCCCCGTCTCCCCAAGTGTATAAACCGATCAGTGACCCGTCATAATTCAGCACTTCATCTGCCCTACACTCTTCGGCTGTCTTTAGTACTGCAGTATGACCTTGTTTTGTTATACCTTGCGCAATTAATTCAGCTATTTCCTCTGTATTTCCCGTTAAACTTGCATATACAATCAAGATGTTAGCCATCGCTATATCCCTCACTTTATCATGTTATTGTCTCATCATATTTGATAATGATTATCATTGTCAAATAAATGAGTTCTATTTCTCTTATCTCCTCTGTAAATGCAAAAAAATACGCCTTCATGAACGAAGACGTAATCTCGTGTTTGGGGTTTCCTTACTTTTCTATGTAAGTCGAAAGGTTATTATTTTGTTTACTCCACGGCTATACTCTTTCAGCGGAAAGTTTCTGTTCTTTAGTTAATAGCGGTTCAAATTCATATACCCATACTCCGTTATCAGCAACTTTTATTTTCACAAGTCCTTTTTTACGTAATTCATCTAGAACCTGCTCCGCTGTTTTCTGATCCATCTCTGTATACAATATAATTTCAGAGATCGTAAGCAGCTGGTCCTGCTCCATAGCAAGCCGTAACAGTTGCTTTTCCATCCTTCTATTTTTGGTTTTTTTCATACGAGATAGCTCATATAATCCCATGCTAAGGGGAAGTACGCCAAAGATCATAAACCCGAAATCAAGCCCTGAATGATATACGATAAACGAATAGATATAGAGTACAATCGAAAACAAACCAAGACTAATGAGTGTCCATAAAATCCATGCTTTGCTGTTTCCCATGGCTCTCCTCCTTCTTCCTATATCATAAGTTTACCCAAAAAAAGCGAATCAGACCATTACTCAAGCGAATTCGTCTTGTTTTTTCCGCAGTATTCCGGGGAATACTGGCATGAAAACATAGAATTGTTGTACAATAGTATCTAAATGTTAAAAACGAAGGATGGATTAATTACATGTACGCAGCTCAAGATTGGAAAGACTATGAAGTTATTGATACTGGCGGCGGAGAAAAATTGGAACGCTGGGGAGATATCATTCTCAGAAGACCTGATCCGCAAATTATTTGGCCCCTAAAAAAAGAGACGGGTGCATGGCGCGATGTACATGGCCATTATCATCGCAGCTCCTCTGGCGGAGGCAACTGGGATATGAAAAAGCCGATTCCAGACCGCTGGACGATTTCTTACGATCAGCTTAAATTTTATATTAAACCTACGAGTTTTAAACATACAGGTTTGTTTCCAGAACAAGCAGCCAACTGGCGCTGGATGATGGACAAGATTCAAAATGCAGGGAGACCTATTTCGGTGCTGAACCTGTTTGCTTATACAGGTGGAGCTACGGTCGCTTCTGCCTATGCAGGAGCAAGTGTCGTTCACGTAGACGCTGCAAAAGGCATGGTACAGTGGGCTAAAGAGAACGTTCAGCTTTCCGGCCTTGCAGATCGCCCTGTTCGATTCATCACAGATGACGTATTTAAGTTTGTACAACGTGAACAGCGCCGTGGAAACCGTTATGATGCGATTATTATGGATCCTCCATCCTATGGACGTGGTCCAAACGGTGAAACTTGGAAGCTGGAACAGAATCTCTATCCATTCCTTGAATCCTGCACAGAAATTTTGTCGGATAACCCATTGTTTATGCTGATTAACTCCTATACAACGGGAATCTCTCCTACAGTTCTATCCAACATGCTGAACATGACAATGACGGATAAGTATGGCGGAAAAATATCAGCAGGTGAGATCGGTCTTCCGATTACGAAATCGGGTATGACACTGCCGTGCGGTATCCTAGGACGCTGGGAATCCTAAATGATGGTACATGGTCGTAAATTACCTCCTCTCACCATTCTTTACGAGGACAATCACCTATTAGGTGTCGAAAAAATCGTTAATGTCCCTACTCAGGCCGATGTATCGGGTGATATGGACATGCTGAATCTGTTAAAAGAAGATATAAAAATCAGGTTTAATAAACCCGGTAATGTTTATCTTGGACTTGTTCACCGATTGGATAGACCTGTTGGAGGTGCTATGATTTTTGCGAAAACCTCTAAAGCGGCTTCCCGACTTTCTGATGCAGTTCGGACGAGAAAATTTGATAAAACCTACGTAGCTGTCGTTCACGGTCATCCCCCTGCACGTCAAGGCAGGCTTGAACATACCTTACTTAAGGATGAGAAGACAAATATCGTTACGGCTGTTCCTAAAGGAACACCTGGCGGTAAAGATGCTGTGCTTGACTACTATGTATTGGGTCAAAATGATCATTTCAGCTTAATTCAAGTTGTGCTCCATACAGGAAGATCTCACCAAATTAGAGTTCAATGTAAAGAAATGGGCTGTCCTTTATATGGAGATCAGAAGTATGGCTCCTCTGTGAATAAGCCGGGCCAGCAACTTTCCTTATGGTCTTGTTCTGTTGGTTTTCCTCATCCGGTAACGAAAGAATATGTGCAGCTTATCTCTATTCCACCAAGAGAATACCCTTGGAATGAATGGCAAGAAAGTATATATCAAAGTGCCGCACGTCAGCCCTTTGTTTAACAATACAAAATGTACGCAACAAAAAAACCGCTCTGCTAAGCAGAACGGTTTTTTTAGTTAGCTAACAACTCAATTAGATTGGCTTGTGCTAACTTCCGATTGAACAGAAGGAGCACCTGCAGCGTCCTTCGGTACTGATTTTTTAATAAAGAAGGCAAAGACTAAAGCCACAACCGTCAGTATGGTAGCAATAATAAAGGCAAAGTTAATGCCATGAATGCTGGCATCCTTCATTAATTTAGCTGCAGCTGCTGCATCATTCATATTTACATCTGTAGTATGATCAATAACGTATTGTTTGAGCGAACTGCTATAAAGGGTTACGAAAACCGCTGTACCAATTGCACCAAATACGGTACGCATCGTATTCAACATTACCGTACCATGTGCATTTAACTTTTGCGGGATATCATTAAGCGCCGCTGTCTGAATTGGCATCATAAGGAGTGACATACCAAACATACGGAATGTATACATCAGAATCAGATGATTATAGGAGGTATCCATTGTTAATTTACTGAATTCGTAGGTAGTGACTACCGTAATCACCAAGCCAATAATACTCAGCCATTTCGCGCCGAATTTATCAAATAATCCACCCGTAATCGGGGACATAATCCCCATTACAATCGCACCTGGCAACATGAGAAGACCAGAATCTAATGCACTGATGCCGCGTGTGGTTTGAAGATAAATAGGAAGCAAAATCATACCAGAGAACATCGCCATATTTACGACAACCAGAATTAAGGTGTTCAGCGAATACATTCTATTTTTAAAGACACGGAACTCTAGCAACGGAGTATCTAGTTTAAACTGTCTCAATATAAATATAAGCAGTGCAATGGTTCCGACAACAAGACAGGAAACCACAATCGGATCTCCCCAACCACTTGAACCCGCATCACTGAATCCGTACAGCAAACCACCAAATCCAATCGTTGATAAAATAACGGATGGGATATCCAGTTTAGGATTGCTTATCGGAGTTACATTTTTAACAAAACGCATGCCGACAAGGATAGAGATCACTGCAATCGGCAAAATGATCCAGAATAAAGTTCTCCAATCATAATTTTCTACAACATATCCTGAAAGCGTAGGACCAATAGCTGGAGCCAAAATCATGGCAACCCCAATCATCCCCATTGCTTTACCCCGTTGTTCAATTGGGAAGATATTAAGAACAACAACGGAAAGTAAAGGCATAATGATAGCAGCACCCGCTGCTTGAATGACACGCCCTGTCATCAGAATAGCAAACGTAGGACTTATTCCACATAACAGTGTACCAATCGTAAATAGACTCATACCCGAGATAAAAATTTGTCTGGTCGTAAATTTAGCCATCAGATAGGCAGTGACCGGCATTAATACACCATTCACAAGCATAAACCCGGTAGACAACCATTGTACAGTCGTTTCTGTTATATCTAGACTTCCCATAATGCTTGGTAGCGCAACGTTAAGCAAGGTTTGGTTCAAGAATGCAACAAACGCACCAAGCAGCATTGCTAATAAAATAGGACCTTTCTTTACATCTCCAGCTTGAGAAGGCTGGTTCACAGCAATACTACTCATAAAAACGAATCATCTCTCTTTCTCCATCTTTTGAATCATCAATGAATGAATGCGCAGAAGGTTTTCTATATCTTCCTTTGGTAAATCCATCATCGGAGCTACCCGCTTCATAAATAATTGATACATTTTTTCTTGGGTTTCTTTGCCTTTCTCAGTTACATGAAGCTCGAGTGACCTTCTATCTTGTACACATCTTTCCCTCACAACCATCCCTGCTTTAACCAAACGATCAATGACTCCACTCATCGTACTGTTTCCCATATGACAAAGTTCAGCGAGTTCCGAAAGACCAATATTCGGATGATCAATCAGAATAGATAATACGAGAAGTTGAATCCTGGTTACTTCGATCTCACCATTACCCTCATCAACCCAAAAGTTACGATGAAACGTCTGTGATACTTGGCGAAAAGAATTGAAAATACGGTACATCTCATCATAAGCCATCATTATATTCACCCTAAATAGTTATTATATATAATATTTCGTATACGAAATATAAGGGTTACAAAGTAATATTATAAACCGATAATAAAAATAGTCAACTATTTTCATATGTAATTACTTTCTTAATTAAATATGTACATAAATAAAACCAGAAATATAATATATTCCTGGTTTTAGACCTTTTTATTTTAAGAAGACTGTTTAGTTGTTGCCGTTTGTGTAGTGATTTTTGACAAAAGATACACTAACAATTGCTGGTTATGCGATGAAATCTTACTTAATGTCTGATCTATGAATTCTTCTCGAATCGTCATTCCGCGTACCGCTTCGAGTCTTCCTTTTTCACTTAGTGTTATCCACACGACCCGGCGATCGCGATCATCTCTTCTTCGTTCTAATAGCTCATGTTTCTCCATTCGATCAAGCAGCATCGTAACTGCTGCCGGTGTAGTAGCTAAATAAGGCGTAAATTCAGAAGGTTTCATTCTGGGGTGTTCCAGTAAAAGTTCCAGTACAGTAAGCTGGGCTTCGGTCAATACAGGAGCCAGTTCCTGTTCCATATGTGATTTGTAGTCCTTCGTTAGTCTAGACCACAACTTTACAAATTCGGAAGAATGCATTCATTTCCTCCCCTTTCAATGGATTAGGCCAAAATGTACACAATGAACTTTGATTTACATGCTCTACTATTCACCAGCTGAATTATCTTGTTAGATGAACATTTCGATGTTTTTAGTAAGAATCCTTCCCCATTTTCGGCACTCGACCCTTATCGACGAAGGTTCTTAATCTTCCCAAAAAAGCATCAAAAAAAGTCCTCCATGCCGTATTTTGGCATGTGGAGGACTTGTTATGACATCTATTTTAGATCTACTCTGACAAATGTAGAATTTTCACAATCAAATCTGTTTTTTCTGCGGCTACAATCGATTTACCGACGCTTTTCTTGTCGGATATCGGTGCAGACTCTGTTGAGAATGGAAGTGTCTTTCCTTGTTCTGTCCAAGCTATTAGTGATTTAGGCTCTTTCACATGATAAGCGGCAACGATTCGGGTTCCATTGGATCTTACTCTTTTTCCTTCTTTGAATTCAAAGGTAATGACTCCCTTACCTCCACGGGTTTGCAGAGGATAATCTAGCAATAATGAACGCTTACCATATCCAAGTTCCGTGAGGGTGAAGACTTCACCCTCATCTTCGTCAACCCATAGTGCAGCGATTACTTCATCGTCGTCTTTTAGCTGAATGCCTTTGACTCCCCCAGATACACGGCCCATAGAATTCACTTCACTTTCTAAGAAGCGTATGCTCATTCCATTTTTCGTCACAAGCAGGAGATGTCTACTACCTGTACTTAATTGTACTTGGATGATTTCATCCCCAGCCGCTACTTTACAAGCAGCTACAGCGGAAGATCGTTTTGTTGCATATTCCTTAAGTTCGGTACGTTTTACTTGACCTCGTTTGGTCACAAACACGAGACTAGATCCTTCTTGTTCGAAATTACGAACAGGAATCACACTAATTACTTTGTCTTCTTTCGATAGAGGAATCACATTTACGATGGCCGTACCAGGTTCCTTCCACTTAAATTCTGGAATCTGATGGACGGGAAGCAAGAAGTATTGACCTCGCTGAGTGAAAACAAGCAAGTTATCAAGGGTATTGACGTCAAGAAGTGAGGTAATCAGATCGCCATCTTTGACACCTGAACTTGTGCGTTCTGCTCCTGATCTCGTAAATGACAACATACTCGTACGTTTGATATACCCGTCATTTGACAAGGTCACTAGCACATCTTCTGAGTTCACGAGTACTTCAAGATTTACTTTCAACTCTTCCACTTGGTCTTGAATTGCTGAACGACGATCTATACCATATTTATCGCGTATTTCCTTCAGTTCCTTACGTATAATACCAATCAGTTTACGATCGCTTTCCAAAATACTGCGTAACTCTTTCACTTTTTTCTGGATTTCATCCAGCTCTTTTTGAAGCGTTGTAATCTCAAGATTCGTTAATCGGTATAATTGCAAGGTTAGAATGGAATCCGCTTGTCTTTCAGAGAATCCAAACATCCATTCCAAATTGTTTTGTGCATCTTGACGATTCTTGGAGGCTTTAATTGCCGCAATCACTTCATCAAGGATATTCAGAGCCTTTACCAATCCTTCAAGGACGTGTGCTCTGTCTTCTGCTTTTTCCAAATCGTATTTGGTACGATAGGTTACCACTTCGCGTTGATGTTTAATATAAGCTTCCAAAATTGGTTTCAAACCAAGTTGATGCGGCGCTTTATTAACAATCGCCACCATATTGAAATTATAAGTGACCTGTAGATCTGTCTTTTTGAACAGGTAAGCTAAAATACCTTGTGCATCTGCATCTTTTTTAAGTTCAACGACAATTCGCAAACCTTCTCGGCCGCTCTCATCGCGTACTTCTGCAATTCCCTCGACTTTTTTCTCTAAACGGATCGTCTCCATCGCAGTAACAAGACGTGATTTCACGACTTGATATGGAATTTCAGTAATCACAATTTGCTGCTTACCGCCGCGAAGATTCTCGATGTCTGTCTTGGAACGAATATAGATACGACCTTTTCCGGTACGATACGCATCGAGGATTCCTTCGCCGCCCATAATAATGCCGCCTGTCGGAAAATCTGGACCTTTAATGAAGGTCATGATCTCATCAAGCTCGATCGAAGGTTTCTCCATCACCGCAATACAAGCATCAATGACTTCTCTTAAATTGTGAGTAGGAATCTCGGTCGCAAAACCTGATGAGATCCCGCTCGCCCCATTAACCAACAAGTTTGGATAGCGGGAAGGAAGCACCACGGGTTCCTTCGCCGTATTATCGAAATTGTCTTTAAAAAGAACCGTACGTTTCTCAATATCACGTAAGATCTCCATAGCAATGGGTGATAACCTGGCTTCCGTATAACGCATCGCTGCAGCTGGGTCATCATCTTGTGAACCCCAGTTACCGTGACCGTCAACGAGCACATGGCCCATTTTCCATGGCTGTGCCATACGTACCATCCCATCATAGATGGAGGAATCACCATGGGGATGATAATTCCCCATTACGTCCCCTACCGTTTTGGCAGATTTCCGATACGGTTTGTCAGGCGTATTATGAGAATCATACATCGCATACAAAATACGTCTTTGTACAGGTTTTAGTCCATCTCGCACATCAGGGATGGCTCTATCTTGAATTATATATTTAGAATACCGGCCAAAGCGATCACCAACGACTTCTTCTAAAAATGCCGGCAAAAATTGTTCTGGTAAACTCATTCAAAGCACCTTCTATTCTTCGTACTCTGTAAAATCAACATTCTCTACAATCCAGCGTTTACGCGGATCTACTTTGTCCCCCATCAGGGTGGATACTCTTTTTTCTGCTTTTGCTGCATCTTCGATCTGCACTTGCAATAAAGTTCGGGACTCCGGATTCATCGTCGTTTCCCACAATTGATCCGGATTCATTTCACCCAGCCCTTTGTATCTTTGCAGTTCGAAGCCTTTTCCAAATTCTTTTAAATAATCTTGTAGTTGTTCATCGGTCCATGCGTACCTTGAGGTTTGCTGCTTACCGGACTTACGAGAAATTTTATAAAGCGGCGGCTGAGCAATATATACTTTGCCTGCATCAATGAGAGGTTTCATATAACGATAGAAAAATGTAAGTAAGAGGACCTGAATATGCGCTCCATCCGTATCTGCATCCGTCATAATGATAATTTTGGAATAATTGCTGTCTTCTACGGCAAATTCAGTTCCAATACCTGCCCCAATCGCGGCCGTAATGGCACGATATTCTTCGTTTTTCATGATGTCGGCAAGCTTCGCCTTCTCCGGATTCATCGGTTTCCCTTTAAGTGGTAAGATCGCCTGGATCTTCGAATCTCTACCCTGTTTGGCTGAACCACCAGCTGAGTCTCCCTCAACGATAAATAGTTCATTTTTTGTAAAATCTTTGGATTGGGCTGGTGTCAGCTTGCCTCCAAGATTGGTACTTTCACTGCGTTTCTTACCCGTACGCATATCATCTCTTGCCTTACGAGCAGCCTCGCGGGCTCTTGAAGCTTGAACTGCTTTTCTAATCAATGTCTGTGCAATTTGCGGATTTTCTTCTAAAAATCGTTGTAAGTTCTCGGTCACGACCTGATCTACCGTACTACGTGCTGATGCGCTACCGAGCTGGTCTTTGGTCTGTCCTACAAATTCGACTTCAGACATCTTTACGCTGATAACCGCCATCATACCTTCTCTTAGGTCATTTCCTTCGAGATTTTTATCTTTTTCTTTAATCATACTAGTACGGCGGGCATAATCATTCATCACCCGTGTGTACGCCGTTTTGAATCCCGTTTCATGCGTACCGCCGCCTCTAGTTGGAATGGAGTTTACGAACGAGGCAATCGTTTCAGTATAGCCAGCATTATATTGAATCGCAATTTCGACTTCGATATCATCCTTTTCCGCATTGAAATGGATGACTTCGCTTAGAACGTCTTTGCCTTCATTCAAGTATTCAACAAACTGTCTTGCTCCACCTTCGTAATAAAATTCATCCGTTTTCCCGGAACGATCATCTTTCAATACAATCCGCAAACCTGAATTCAGAAAGGCAATCTCCTGAAGTCGCTCCGACAACGTATCATAGCTGAGCGCAATCCCCGTTTTGAATACCCTGCTATCCGGTTTAAATGTAACTTTCGTTCCGGTACGATTCGTATTTCCAAGCACTTCAAGACCCGTAACCGGTTCACCAACATGCTCTTTACCCTTTTTATCTACCCAATATTCAAAGCGCATCCGGTGAATTTTACCTTCACGATAAATCTCAACTTCAAGCCATTCAGACAAAGCATTGGTAACTGATGCGCCTACTCCGTGCAAGCCACCCGATTTTTTGTATCCGCCACCGCCGAATTTACCGCCAGCATGGAGAATTGTATAGACAACCTGTGGAGTAGGTACTCCTGTTTTGTGCATCCCTGTTGGAATACCGCGTCCATTATCATAAACGGTAACTGAACCATCCTTATGTAGCGATATTTCAATTTTGTTACAATACTTAGCTAAATGTTCATCGACCGCATTGTCGACAATCTCCCACACTAAATGGTGCAAGCCTGAAGTACTTGTGCTACCAATATACATCCCTGGTCTTTTCCGTACTGCGACAAGTCCTTCTAACACCTGAATATCATCAGCGCCATAACCGGCTTCTATATCTTTGCCGGAAACTCCAGCAGATAGATCCATTTCCTGGGCCATAAATGCTCCCCCTCTTATGCCTTCACTCATTTATGAATGATCACACTTTTAGAATATTAATATATTTCACAATACAAGCGGATCTTCTCTATAGAAATCCTTATAAAATCTATAGACAAATTATGGAAACCTATTCTGTTTTTACCTTAAAACTTCGAAAAATGCAAACAGATGTTTTCTTATCCTTGTCCATTTTAATTCAAGATATCCCGTTTCGTAAAGACAAGGAATGAAACAACCAGTGCAATGAGTCCCCAGACGGAAAGAACTCCAAGTGAAAATACGAAAGTCATTCCCTCAATCGGCGGTAAAGTACCTGATAAGTATCCGGTGAGACCAAGATTCACCATGAATAAATATTTGGCAGTGCTCCACGACGAAGCCATATTCGTTAAGATACTTCCTGCAATCAGTGCAGCCATCATGATGACAATACTTGCAGAAGTACTTCTTACTAGAGTAGACACCATAAAAGACAGGACCGCTACGATGATACTGACAAACCATAAGAGCCCAGACTGCATCAATAAATACTTCCACTGCGGCACCATATGCACTTTTGACATATCCACATCCGAACCATTGATTTGAAAACCGGTAAAGATGGGCATCGTAAATCCTTTATATCCAAAAAAGAGTCCTGCTATAAGATAGCATATAACAAATACAGCAAGAACAAGAAGAGAAACGAATAAAAATAAGGTAAGGAGTTTACTCAACAGAATTTTCCACCTGCGAACAGGTCTCGTTAGCAACATTTTAATCGTGCCCGATGTCCTCTCACCAGATACAAGATCTGAAGCCATGGCAACCACAAGCAAAGGAATAAACAAGTTAATGGAATTGTTCATAAATTCTCTTGTGAACGTAACCCCGCTAGGCTCTTTGGGATTGAGATCATGCTCGAGATAATACTGAAGCTGTTGAATATAAATCCTACGATATTTCTTCCATTCCTCTGGTACCCGGTCACTTCCGAGTGAATTCTGATTATCCGTGATTGCTTGCTGCATTTCAAGTCGCCAGTCATTTCCAAACTTTTCGCGCTTTGATTCAGACTCTTTCATCTGAGCATAGGTAAACATCGGCGTTAATACAAGCAAAACGAGTATAATCACGTAAAATCTTTTTTTCTTGATCATTTTAATGGTCTCGTTCTTTACCAAAGGCAAGAGACTATTCAATAGATTCACCTTCTGTCATTCGTAAAAATAACTGTTCAAGTGTAGGATGTACTCTTTGTACTCCCTCCACTTTCACTCCCGCAATGACCATGGTTTTCACCATTTGTGGAACTAGTTCTTCCGGCATCTCTGTAATGATCGCATTCGGTCCAAGATTCGCGATCAAAGTATCATCTAACATAGATGTATCTCGCAGTCTCTTAATCCGCGGATGATTCGTTAACCAGCGGGATCCCTCATCAAATGGTGTTACATGCCAGACAGTAATATTACTATGGTCTCCAATAAGTTCGTCGACTTTACCTACGGTGAGCACTTCACCATTATTAATGATAGCCACTCGGTCACACAGAAGCTGAATCTCACTAAGCAAATGACTGCTGACAAGAACGGCTAAACCTTCCTCTGCCAGTTTTTTTATAAAAGCCCTCAGTTCCTTTATCCCTTTCGGATCAAGTCCATTGGTTGGTTCATCTAATATAAGCAGTTTTGGATTTCCAAGAAGCGCCTGAGCGATACCTAAGCGTTGACGCATTCCCAAAGAGTATGTGCTCACTTTATCATGTATTCGCTGACCCAGTCCCACAATCTTCGTAACTTCATAAATACGCTCTTCCGTAACATCCGGAATCATGCGTGCAAAATGCTCTAAATTCTCAAACCCTGTTAGATAATTATACATCTCTGGGTTTTCGACGATAGATCCTACATACCTAAGTGCTTGCTCGGGTTTTTGGTGTACAGGGTATCCACACACCTCAACTACCCCTTCTGTCGGTTTGATTAAATCAACAAGCATCCGGATTGTCGTTGTCTTCCCAGCTCCATTCGGACCTAAAAATCCGAAGATTTCGCCAGCGTGCACTTCAAAAGTAACATCTTTAATAATCCACTTACGCCCTATCTTTTTTTTAAGATGCTTCACAGATAATACGATTTCTTGCGACAGATATTCACTCATCGCCCATCTCCACCTTTTTTCCATGTTGATCAGTGATACCAAGCACTTCTATAATTCGTTCTGCCATCTCTTCATAACCTTGTGCGTTCGGATGAAAATGATCACTGGCAAGCAGCTCTGATACATTGTTCTCAAACAGGTCAAATGTCGGTGCAAGAGCCATCTGATCATAGGTACTTATCAGCTCAAGTACTTTACTATTCCATGCAGTTACTACAGCATTCCCAACTTGTTTTAGATCTTGCAAATCATTGAATGGATTATATAAACCAACATAAACAATCTCGGCGTTAGGATTAATCTCAGCTATTTTTTTCAGCACTTCTTCGAGCGACCCTGAGGCTTTGGGCAAAAGATTAAATAGTGCAGCAGTGTCCGGAATATTGATATCCGCTCCTTGATTGGTCTGAGCACCTTGAAACAGATCATTCGCACCGATGGAGAGTAGAATAAGATTAGATTGTTCCAGTGTATACTTCACACCTGCTTCATCTAGTTGAGGAAGAAGTTTCTCAGCAGTAAGTCCATTAATCGCTAAATTTGCTGTCACTCTAACTTCTTTTCCATCTTCCTTTAGCATACTGACAACCCTGCGAACAAACCCCTTTCCTTCATCGTCTCCTGTACCTTTGGCAAGCGAGTCACCAATAGCAGCAATTTTAATTTCTTTGGATTGTTCTATAGGGGATGTGATAGCCGTCTCTTTCTGTTCAGATATAAAAGCAGTGTCACCTGACGGATTCACGATATCCTGAACTGCTATCATAAAGCCATAAATAAGTATGATCGTCATAATGATGGATATGGTACTTACAGTGATCCAAATTTTGCTCGATGACTTCACAAAAACATTCCCTTCGCACTGTATTTACTTACAGTAAACATAAAACTTCCCGTCCTTATTTGCAAATCAATGCCCTCTCTCTTCTTTACTATCTGCCAAAAACGAAAAAAAAGACCTCCAACAATAGTGGAGATCTCAAAATAACGACAAAATAGTATGGCACCTAAAAAATATGGCATCTTGCATGTAAAGGTAAAATCATAAGGTTTGATATTAAACAAAGGTTAGAAATGTATTATTTTCCAACAAAAGCTTGTACCCAGTAGCCGTTAACATATCCTACACCGATCAACGTGAAATTCTCATTCATGATATTTGCTTTGTGACCTGGGCTGTTCATCCAAGCTTTCACCACTTCTGCAGGAGTTTTTTGCCCTTTAGCAATATTCTCACCTGCGTATTTATAAGTAATTCCAAACTTCTTCATCATATCAAATGGAGATCCATAAGTTGGAGACGTATGACTGAAATAGTTGTTATCATTCATGTCTTGCGCTTTGGCTACAGCCATTTTTGTAAGATTCGTGTGAATAACAAGTGGTTTGAGGCCAGCTTTCGCACGTTCTTTATTTACCAGTGATACTACTTCTTTAGCATAAGCGGATACGACAGAAGAACTGCTTTGATTTTGGCTTGTGCTGTTATTATCCGTACTGCTGTTCGAATTATTATTCGATCCTGATTGCGGTTTTTGTACGGTCCCTCCTGTGTAACCATTCTGCTGCAACCACTGCTGAATATATTCGCTATAGCTTTGACCTTTTTGAGTGGATAGAGAATGAGCGGATGCAAGTCCTGCTCCAGGAATCAGCATCCCTGCTGCAAGAACAGCAGAGAGACTTCCTGCAATGATCGTTTTTTTAAGAACATTCTTTTTCAAAATACTTCAACTCCCAAATTAATTATTACAATTTTGTAACTGGTATGTTTAGGATTATATCAGCAGTTTATAAGTTTGTTAACCCATAATTTATGGAAATAGTTAAAAAGTCGTAACTTTTTGAGAGTATAGAATCAGAATTGTTTTGTAATAAAAAGTACAGTAAAATGTCCCGAGTTGTACAATGATGTAATGATAAAGAAAAACATAACAAAACAACCTAACGGCAAAAAAACCATTAGGTTGTCCTTATTTTATATTGAATTCATTAAAAATGGAGTCTGTCTCGTATATATAGATTACAGTGATTTGCTGAACCGATACCCATGTTTGATAAAACCGATATGCTCGTAAAATGGATATGAGGACTTATGTTGTTCCCGATTGCCTTCGATAATCAGCAATTTTTCGCTCCCATGTTCACGTGCCCAACTTTCAGCCAGCTCCAGTAGTCTACGCCCAATTCCTTCACCTCGGTGTGAATGACGGACAATAAGGGAAGTGATTTGTGTCGCTTGATTACGGCTTGCATGAGACTGAATGCATTGCAAACCTAGTAAACCAACTACTTCATTTTCTACTTCCGCTACCAACATACAAGCTCTCTCGCTTGTTTGACTCATCTGGATGCGTTCCCTCATGACTCCAGGGGTGGCTGGATATCTGACCTCATGCATCAGACTCGTCACCGCATCCACATCGTGCAGTTCACACGCTCGAATCGTCAGTACTGGGGCCTCTACATTACTTAACATGGTTAACCTCCACTTTCAACATATTTGCGGCTTGTTTTGCCGTATCTCGTGCACTCTCTACATTAGTTGATGCACTTAATGCTACTGCCATTCTTCTTCCTACTTTAGTCTCAGGTTTTCCGAATAAACGGACCTGAGTCCTTGGTAAAGATAGTGCTTCTGACACTCCAATAATTTTGTAGGATGATGTCTCAGAATCTGCTTTTAGTGTAGCAGAAGCTCCTGGTGTTAACAACTCCACTCCGGTAACTGGAAAACCAAGAATTGCCCTTACATGGAGTGCGAATTCAGATAGGTCCTGCGTAACCATCGTTACCATTCCGGTATCATGGGGACGTGGAGAAACCTCACTAAATACAACTCCATCCTTCGTCAGAAAAAGTTCAACCCCAAATAAACCATAACCTCCAAGTTTATCTGTAATCCTCTTTGCGATTTCTTTGGCTTCATTCAGCTGCTCTTCGCTCATCGGATGTGGTTGCCAAGATTCTATATAATCCCCATCCTTTTGGATATGTCCAATAGGTGGGCAGAATACCGTTCCAGATACAGAACGGACTGTCAGCAGGGTAATTTCACTTTCAAATTCAACAAATGCTTCAACAATGACACGAGTTGTTTTTGCTCTAGCACCGTCCAAGGCAGCATTCCAACTAGATTCAGCATCCTCATAGGTACGGCATACACTTTGACCTTTACCAGAGGAACTCATCAGCGGTTTTACTACACAAGGAGTTCCTAGTTCACGAACCGCAGCTTGTAGTGTCTCCAGACTATCTGCAAATCGATAAGCAGCTGTAGAAATGCCAAGTTCCTCTGCTGCAAGGCGCCGGATTCCTTCCCGGTCCATCGTCAGCTTTGTTGCTTTAGCTGTTGGAACTACACGAAATCCTTCTTCTTCAAGCTGAACTAGTGCATCGGTTGCAATGGCTTCAATCTCAGGAACGATCACATCGGGTTGCTCTTTCCGGATGATCTCTTGTAACAATTCTGCATCGAGCATATTAATACAGTATGACCTATGGGCGATTTGCATCGCAGGAGCATTATCGTAGCGATCGACCGCTATGGTCTCAACGCCAAGTCTTTGGGCTTCGATAATGACTTCTTTTCCTAACTCTCCGCTGCCAAGCAGCAGCAACTTTTTGGCTTCAGCCGAAAAAGGAGCACCCCACATTCTCTCCCATCCCCCTATGTGAGAAATCTACTACATTTCTCTATTTTCGGGGTTATTGCGGCAGAATGCAAGAGTGCTCGACTTTTTTCTTGTGAATATTACATAGATTTTCGCTTTCTAACGAACAAAATTTACAAAAATCTGAATTGTTCAATCAATCCGTTATAAATTCCTTTTTGCTGGATGAGTTGTTGATGATTTCCTTGTTCTTTAATTTCACCATGATCCAGCACGATTATATTATCTGCATTCCGGATCGTCGAAAGACGGTGAGCGACCATAAATGAAGTTCTACCTTTTAGAAGCACTTTCAGTGCTTCTTGTATTTTCAGTTCCGTCTCCGTATCAATGCTCGCGGTTGCTTCATCAAGGATTAAGATCCTCGGATCTGCCAGCAAGGCTCTCGCAAATGACAGCAGCTGACGTTGACCCATGGAAAGTACGTTTCCGCGCTCTTCCACTTCTGTCTCATATCCGCCGGGAAGTTTCACAATAAATTCATGTGCATTAACTGCTTTTGCAGCTGCTTCTACCTCTTCATCGGTCGCATCTAGGCGCCCAAATCTAATATTATCCCGAATTGTACCGGAGAAAATAAAAGTGTCTTGAAGTACAATACCGATTTGACTTCGCAGACTGCGAATCGTCACATCCCTGATATCATAGCCATCAATCGTCAGTTTGCCATCTGTCACATCATAAAATCTACTAAGCAGATTAATAATGGTACTTTTACCTGAACCAGTATGGCCAACCAGTGCAATAGACTGCCCTGCTTTAACGTCAAGATCAATTCCTTTGAGCGCCTGACGTCCTTTTTCATATTCAAATACAATATGTTCGAATTTAATGTCGCCCTTGATTGATGGAATCGGAACCGCATTTGGCTTATCTGCAATGCCAGGTTCTTCATCCATAAATTCAAAAATACGTTCTGAAGATGCCATAGCGACAAGAAGCTGATTATACATCTGGCCTAACCGGTTAATTGGATCCCAGAAGTTCCCCACATAATTAGCAAAAGCAACGAGAAGACCAATACTTAGTTCACCTGATTGGATAAGAAATGCCCCGTACCAGAATAAGATCAAGGAACCTACCCCGCCAGTAATTTCGATCAGCGGTCCGAATGCTTGGTTCATTGTCGAAGCTCTATTCCATGATTTACGGCTTGTCGCATTCATTTGATCAAAGAACTTCATGTTCTCATCTTCTTGTGTGTAAGCTTGAGTCACACGGATCCCTTGAATAGATTCGTTAAGATGTGAATTGATCCGTGAATTTTTCATACGTACATCTTGCCATGCTCGCCTGATTCGAACTCTCAGTTTCGTCGATATAAGGAACATCACCGGCACCGTTAGAATCACCGCGAGCCCCAGTTTCCAGTTAATAAAGAGCAAAATGATCATAATTCCAACGAGCTGTACGCAGTCAATCATCAGGTTAACAACCCCGTTGGTGAACAAATCTTGTAATGAGTTGATGTCGTTGGTTATTCGAACCATAACAGAACCGGCAGGTCTTTTATCAAAAAAGGAGAATGATAATTTCTGTATGTGTTTAAATAAATCGGTTCTGAGGTCGTAAATAACCCGCTGTCCTATAATATTCGTATATTTAATTCGGTAAGTAGCCGCTGCCCACTGAATAATATATAGGAGCAAAATTCCTCCTGCAATCCAGTATAGCAGTCTGAGACTCGGCAAACCTTCTGTCGGTGCGATCGCTTTATCGATTGCAAGACTTGTCAGATAAGGGACGGTCAATTTTGTGATTGTCCCGAGTATCATCATAACAATAATGATGGGCAGTAACTGTTTTGCATAAGGTTTCATATAAGCGAACAACCGAGTGAACTCTCCCCAGTTGAACGGCTTTTCTATAACCTCATCATCTTGATAGACAAACCGTTCCTGGTTTTTATTTTCCTTGGTACCTCGAATCTTTTTGCTGTCTGCTGCTGTATCTGCACTCATGAGTTCACCTGCTTTCCGGGTGCCCGCTGCTCACGAGCGATATGATCCGCATATTGAATATGATAAACATCTTGGTATTGCCCAGGAACTTTAATCAGTTCGTCATGCGTCCCCCGCTGTACTACGAGACCTTCGTTAAGCACCAGTATTTCATCGGCATGTCGTAAAGAAGAAATCCGATGGGCGATGATAAATGTGGTTCTACCTCGCATAACTTCCTGGAATCCTGACTGAATCTCATGTTCTGTCTCCATATCAACTGCACTCGTCGCATCATCAAGAATGAGGATTTTAGGATTCTTGAGTAATGCTCTCGCGATGGCAATTCTCTGCTTCTGACCACCAGATAAACCCATTCCCCGCTCACCGACAATCGTGTCGTAGCCAAGCGGCATTTCCATGATAAAATCATGGGCTTTGGCAAGTTTAGCAGCGCGGATGATCTCCTCCATAGATACGTCTTTTAAACCATATGAAATATTATTACGAATACTCGATGAGAACAGGAATGTCTCTTGGAACACGGCCGCAATCTGGCTCCGTAAAGTTCGAATATTGATATCATTGATCTCCATGCCGTCAATCTTAATCGAACCTGAATTAATATTATAGGCGCGCATTAACAGCTGAATAATTGTTGATTTACCCGATCCTGTCCCCCCCAGAAAACCAACAACCGTTCCCGGTGGTGCTTCCAGATTAATATCTGTAACTGCTGCTATTTTGTTTCCGTAAGCAAAGGTCACATGTTCAAAAGAAACATGCCCTTTAACCTGCTCGGGAGCAAGAATAATAGAATCCTCTGTATCCTGAACATCAATAGGCTGATTAAGTAACTCCAGTACGCGTTCACCGGAGGCTTTGGACTGGGTATAGTTATTGATATGGAAGCCAATATTCCACATGGGTCCGATTATGTACCAAATTAAACTAAAGAAAGCAACAAGTTCGCCTAGTGATAATTCTTTTTGTATAACTAATCTGCCGCCAACAACAAGAAGTAAGATAACACTCATCGAAGCCAGAAGTTCCATGATCGGGAAAAACTTAGCCCATAATGATGATGCAAAGATCTGATTCGACTTGTAGCGTTCATTCCGAAGTGAGAACTTATCTACCTCATGTGGCTCACGAGCAAACGATTTAACGGTACGCACTCCCGTTACATTTTCTTGAACAGCTGTCGTAAGTGAGCTCATCGCCAGCCGCATTTCTTGGAAAGCAGGGTGAATTTGTTTTTCGAATTTGAGAGCAACCATCACAAGGATTGGCATGAAGATCATTGTAAATAAGGTTAGCTGCCAATTAATCGAGAACATCATAATCGACCCAAACAGAACCATGAGAACCATATTTAAAATCTGAGCAAAACCGAATCCGATAAAGTTACGGATGGCTTCAAGGTCACCGGTTAGCCGTGACATCAGGTCCCCTGTCTTAGCCGTATCATAATAGCGGAAAGACAAAAACTGTAGTTTTTCGTAACATGCGTTACGTAAACGATAAGCAAGATAGTTACCAAGCCTAGCGCCAAAAAAGCCATGCAAGAACTGCAATGATGATTTTAGAATGACCACCCCGAGTACGGTTAGGGCAAGCATGGGAACGCCTTCAAAATTACGAGGCGTTATCATATCATCAATGAGTACCCTCAGTAGATTCGGGTATATAAGCCCGAGTGCAGTCGCTAAGGCCAAGCAAAGTATTGATAAAAACAACAAATTACGTTTGGTCCAGAAGAAGCTCTGCAGTTGCCTGAGAACATCCATGTTTCTCCTCCTTCAAAATATTTACTTTTTTACGAACATTAATGAAGTTTATCACCGCATTACCACCTCGGCAAAGCGAGAATCAACTCATATTCCGCCTTCTTTTCGTATGAATGGGCAATAACAGGAAATAATCCCCATCTCTCAATGAAATGGTCAGCTATCCTCCCCTATTCAGGGTCATTGGCACAAAAAAACACCCCCGCTGCTAAAATTGCAGGAGAAGGGTGTTTTTTGTACTCTTAAATAGGTGATTCCTGTTCAAGTAAGGACAATTTTTGGGCAAGCAGGACTAACTTTTCTGAGTCATCTGCTAAATCCAGGGCTGCGACTAGTCCAGATATATTCTCTTTCCACTGCTCACCGAGATCTAGGGAAACCTCATGAAACGATGTCCGAATCAGTGATTGATAGTAGTCTTTAAGAAGAGTCTCGTTCTCCTGTAACTGTTGACTAATGAATTGTTTAAGTTCTGGTTCAAGTACTTGCTGTAACTCTTTTCTGCCGTTGCCTTCAAAAAAGGATTTTGGATTTTTGAAGTATTTCCAATACAGTTTGAATTCAATACTCCCCTGTTCCTCTCCCGTCCGAAGAGACGGAGTTTCCCAACCCTTCGATAAACTGACCGACAGAGAGATGCCTGATGTCAGCCCACTGAGTTTGTTAGCCATTTCCTCTGCGGCGAAAGTAACCAGCTGTTTCCCTTTGTTCTCCAGCCTGATGGAAGTTGCAAGCAGTTCTTGCTGCATTTCAAGATTCAGCATTCGAAGCAGTTCCCGTCCGGAAGAGATAAATATAGCTTTTAAATCACCAGCATCTTCTCTTAGTACAGAGGGGTGGAATGCTTCGGACATAAACTCTGAAATGCGATAACCAATACGCTGACCCGTATGGAAGATTAATTCCTGAGTCTCTTGAGCGATCTCGTGATCTTTTGATTGCTTTTCCAGTAGCTGAAGAAGCTGCACCCCCTGTGTAAGTGCCTTTTCTAGTTCTACTTTACGGTGTTCTCTCGCTTCTGCTCCCTGACGTGCATCTTGCACCCACTGTTCTACTCTTGTGCGGACAATGAGAATATCTTTATTTGCTTCAAGCAGAGCAATATCTAGTAATTCTTCTCCTACAAATGTGCTGAACGCTTGTTCAAACTCCGTAAAACCTGACTCAGTAAGCTTGTCTTCATTTCCGGTTTGTTTGGCATCAAGGGCTTGCAGACTGGAGACTGCATAGAGGTGGGGAGAACGCACCCCGTTTTGTTGTAATTTCTGGCTGACATGCTCTTTAACCCGTTCTAATTCCTCGGAAGAAGCTGCGAGATCCGCTGCATTGATCACAAAAAACATATTATCAAGGGACTTCGTGTCCTTAACCCGGCCCAGTTGATTCAAGAACTGCCTGTCTCCCTGAGAGAAAGCATGGTTGTAATACGTTATAAACACTAAAGCATCCGCATTCTTCATATAGTTAAACGTAACACCGGTATGTCTAGCATTAATGGAGTCAGCTCCCGGTGTATCAACGATGATGATCCCCTGATTCGTTAGCTCACAGCTGTAATACAGATCAATCGATTCTACAAAACAAGATTTGGATTCTTCAGCAACATAAGCACGGTAATCTTCCATATTTACTACAAAAGATTGTCCCAGCTTAGATAAAGCATCCTCGTATCCCCGGGCTGCAGCTTTCAAAAAACTGTAATGCGGGCGGCCGGCTGGATGTACTTGCTGCGGAGTTAACTCACTCACAGTGGTCTTCCATGTCTTCTCTTCTGGAACACCAAGACCAAGAAGATTAAAAGAAAACGTCAGATCTGCCCAGATGCTGTCTTTGGACTTCATTGTCACTTGTGCTGTCCGGTGGGTCATACCTTCTGGCGGCGCCATTATCCGGTTTATTGCCGCTGTGGTTGGGTGCGGCGATACCGGTAGTACTGCTTCGCCAAGCAAAGCACTGGCGAACGATGATTTGCCGGCGCTGAACGCACCAAACAACGCCAAAGTGAATGTTCCGCCGGCAAAGGATGCCGCGCGTGTATTCAGTCCACGTACCGCCGAGTTCATGGCGGAATAAGGGATTAGATGAGCTGCGGCCTCGCGTAATCTTGCCGCAGCCGCAGACAGTCGCTCATGCCGCCTAGCGGCAAGAGCCGGACGCTCCTTTCGCACATTGAGGGAGCCCGTATGCTCAGGTGTAGCAACATTACAATCTACACCGGTGCCGGGTAGAACCGCAGCTGTCTCCAGCGGTGCAGTCCTGTGACTGACCTCTGGTAATCGTTCCGAGGTGAATGTTGTAGCTGCCGGGAGCATCACACGTACCGTTGTTGCCGTATCCTGAATATTCTGCTCCAACTGGGATAACTGATCAGCAACCTTATTTTTCATATCTAATTGCTTTCTTTGTTCTTCTAAAGCCACAAGGACAGGTGCATTCTTCTCTGATAGCTCATGAAGTAGATCATCCGCTAATTCAAGAGCGGATCTCCGATAGGAAGCAATCAGATCTGCCCGTAGATCTTTACAATAATTGAGGACATATTCCCCTGTGATCTGCGTATCAGGTGCTTTACGTTTCGTAATCAGTTCTATCTCAGGAGTGTACAAATTCGCTTCTAGTTTCTCGTTCCACTCTTCATTCCATAATCCATGGGACTGCCCGAGCCCTCTTAACAAACTCTGAAGATGGAACGAAATTTGCCCGTCCGCTTGTCTCGTGAGGAGATCCCAAAATTGCTGAAGACGTGCGTCTTTTTCTTGTTCGGTCTTCCCTGAGCTAAATAAAAAACCAACTTTAAACCCGGGGCGTCTGCTTTCTAGATAACTCTCGGCCGCTGATCTTACGTCGGCAGGTGTGATGTTGGCAGAAGACAGTAACTGATCTGCCTCCGTCCGGAAATGTTTTCTTTCTTCAGCAGTCATTTCACTTATTTGCGCAATTTCTTGATTAAAGCGCGCGGTCTCAGAAGCCAGTCTTGCGGCACCTTCTTCTCCTCCAAGCTCATCCAGCATCCGTTGTTTCATATCCTCATGTTTTTCTTCCCAGTTCTTGATAAATTCTTCGCCTACATGACGTGTAGACGAGGCAATACTATGCTGAATAAGATCTGATCGGAGATCAGGGAGTGTTTTCACCAGTTGAACTAGTTCATTCCACTGATTATAGGGATGAGTCTCTTGTTTCAACGTCGTGAATAAGAGACCCGCATATGTAACTTCCCACGCAGCAAATACTTCCTCTACCGCACTTCGGTACGCTGAAAAGCTAAGCTCTTGTTCTCGGTGTTTATCAATCTGGGTCACGACTAGATAAAGGGGCTTCCCCCAATCGGACAAGCTTTTTGCAAAAGATAAATTATTTTCCGATTGTACATGGTTATAATCCATCACATAGAAAACAGCATCAGCCAGATGTAAAGCGGAGTCCGTTGCTTTCTTGTGAGCGTCATCCGTCGAATCTACACCAGGGGTATCCAGCAGAACAGCATGCTCTTGCAGAAGGGGAACCTCATCCCACACTTCAATAAAAGAGTATTGTTCACCATTCTTACAATACTCATCTAATTCTTCAGGCATAGCTACGATGGGACTTTTTTCAGAGGAAGAGAACTCTCGTTCACCTTCTTGCTCCGTTTGATATATTTTGGCTAACTTTGGTCCATTTCGAATAGCCACTACATTGGCACTCGTAGGTACAGGACTTGCAGGGAGTACTTTTTTACCGCATAGACTATTAATCAGACTTGATTTTCCGGCTGAAAAATGACCACAAAAAGCGATCGTTACTTCATCTACCGCCGCTTTCTGAAGTAAATCTTCCATGGCAGATGATGCTGTCATGTCCTCGTGCTGAATAAAAAACTGTTGCAGTTCTTGTAAACGCTCTCGCATTTCTTCATTCTGTCTGCTCCTGTGCGTCAGCATGTCCTAGTCAGGCTCCTTCTCAACTTTTCTTTTCAACCAAATATGTACATTTTATCACTCAGAACTGGAGATTTGAACCTAATTTCGCAAAATCTTTCTGAACAAAAATAAAACCGAGTCCCTCGCTCGATAAGAAAGATCACTTTCTTATCGAAACGTGGAACTCGGTTGATCGCTGAATAATCTGTTTCTGAAATATCCAGCCTATTTATTATTTTACAGATTCATTATTGAACTGCATTCTCAAGCGTAGGAAGCAAGATTTCGAATACTTGTCCATGCTGCAGGATCGTAATGTTTCTTAACTTATCTTTCATGACAACCACTTCAGTTTTTTGAGACATACGCTCAAGGTAATGCTCAGGAACATCGCCGGAATGGCTTACTGTAATTCCTTCGATTTCTTTTTCTTCATTTTCGCTCATTTCAGTTGCAACTACTTCTTCAAAAATATCAGAAAAAGCGTCAAATTTGTCTGTGTACACGGAAATGCATTTCATTTTTTCTCATCCTCTACTATTCGTTTACTATTTTTCTTGGTTTAAAGCGGATGACCCTCGTTCCTTATCTTTCCTGATTTGGGACGTTTTCATACGCTTTTTCCCTTCACGACAGACGTCCAGAAGCGGACAGACCTGGCATTTAGGTGACTGTGCCTTACAATGATATCGGCCAAAAAAGATTAGTCTGTGATGGGTAATCGTCCATTCATCCATGGGTACTCTTTTCATTAGCTTTTTCTCCACTTCAAGAACGGAATCTTTCCACCCCGCAAGACCCAATCGTTTCGACACACGCTCTACGTGGGTATCGACTGCAATTGCTGGAACTCCAAAAGCATTGGAGACTACCACATTTGCAGTTTTTCGCCCTACTCCTGGTAGTTGAACCAGGCGATCGTGTTCACTTGGCACTTCTCCTTCATACTGCTCTATCAAAATACGGCACATATTCTGTATATGCTTCGCCTTGTTGCGATACAAACCGATTCTTCTGATATCTTGTTCCAATTCTTCTAGAGGAACAGCAATATAATCTTCAGGAGTTTTATATTTTTGGAACAGGTCCACTGTCACTTTATTTACCGTTTCATCCGTACATTGTGCCGACAACAAAACCGCAATGGTAAGTTCAAACGCGTTGTTGTGCTTTAGTTCACAATGTGCATCGGGAAACATGTTTGCGATGGTATCAAGAATGTGACGTACAATCGTTGCATTCAATGATGAGCTTACCCCCTACAAAAAAAACGTCTTGATACGGCTAGTCCGTATCAAGACGGTCAT
Source organism: Paenibacillus sp. Marseille-Q7038 (assembly GCF_965111595.1). Classification (NCBI taxonomy): domain Bacteria; kingdom Bacillati; phylum Bacillota; class Bacilli; order Caryophanales; family Paenibacillaceae; genus Paenibacillus; species Paenibacillus sp. Marseille-Q7038. The sequence goes on from NZ_CBCOOM010000001.1 coordinate 2,368,079, forward strand.
TCTTCTTACTGCTTAAAGAAATGACTACGGTTTGGAAATCTCAACTACTACGTTATTGAGCAGATACAATACAATATTATCATTATCTTTGAGAGATTGCACGCTCAAAGTACTATCACCTTGATGAATGTAAACATTCGGTGACAATTGAAAGCGATAGTTAGTGTCTGTCGTAGAAGTACGTTTCACTTGTAGTTCATTGGTAGACGCACTATATGTCCAGAACGCTTTCGATACAGGTGAAAGCACGTGAAATACTGAAGTTCCATCTGCATCTTTGGTAAAGATGACATGATCAGCTGTAGTAAGCGAACCAAGCGTGGTAGACGTGCTGCCATTCTTGATAACTTTAACCTTACTCGTATTCACAGATTCATTTGAACCCGAAGCAGTCTTATAAGTTACTGTATTTCCACTAATGCTGCTAATTTCGCCCCATGTTTGTTTTACAACTTGGATGGACTGCGGCGTATTTCCATCAAAAGATACATTGATAAGCGAACCTAATTTTAGATCAGCTGGTTTCATAGCTGCTCCATTATCGCCTGTAATGGCTAGTTTGTCTACATAAATTTGGCTTGTAGCTCCATCTTTTTTCAGCTCGGCACGGTAGGTAGACAAATTCAGTGATTGCAGTTCAAATTGCACTGCAGATTTCACATATATTTTACTAATCACGTCCTGATTTGCGCCTAGCATAGCCGTAATCTGATCTCCTGCTTTTACATCAGACAAGGAAGCACTGCTCTTTCCATATAACTCTACAGAAGGTGTCGTTTGGTAAGGTAAAGTAATGCTCTCACCATTCGTCTGAAGCAGTTTCACGTTCTTGGAGCTTGTACTCAGTTCTGTAACTGTTCCTTCATACTTGTAAACAATGGACAAGGATAAAGCGCGTGTCCCAATCGTATTAAGGTTCACTTTACGGCCTTCTGTCAGATAAGATTCAATACCTGCCAGGGTCGGAGACGTGCTGTTATACTCAAGTTTTGTTTTTTCATCAAGTGTAAAAACCTGAGGTTTCTTGTTCGCGTCGAGTACGGTAAGTAGTTTCGTTTTATTGTTGTAAGAAACAACTGTAGCCAAATTCACCCGTTCCATTTGACGATTCAGCACTTCAATTTTAGTAACCTCTTCATTACTATTCAGCGTGATTTCTATTACATCACCTGATTTGCCATCTGCCAGCAGATCACTGATGATCGGCTGCTCTATTCCACTAATTACAATCTGAGGATTTGAAGCCAGAAGCTTTACTTCTAGCGAGCCGCCATCTCTCATATAGGTAATCGTCGAATGATTAGCACCAAGCTCATAGAGCGTACCTCGAACCGTACGTTCTACACCTGCTGTAATTTCAATCGATTGAGCGATACTATCTTTGATCGTATACTTCACTGCTGTTCCCGTTTTCAACTCAGATAGAGTTACGATCTCATTTTGATATCTAATCACACTGATTCCATCTTGAATTTTAAGTACATCGACAGTCCCCGATTCGTTCACCACGGTAACTGTTTTCAAAGTCGGATCAACAGATTGAACTTTACCTGTAGCCGTCTTATTTACCACGCCTGACTTCACACGAACAGCAACTGGATTTTTTTGTGAAGTAAATGTTTCTCTCTGAATCTCGATAACACTTCCGGCAGTTAAGTCCGCAGCTTTAATGACATTACCATTTTGATCGTAAAATACAGTTTTATCTGTGAATGTGTATTCTTGATACGTATCTCCAGCAAATAACCATAGTTTGTTTCCAGACAACCGTTCAAAGCTACCTTCTACGGACTCCGTCTTCGGTGTGTTATTTAAGCTCTCTACATAAGTTGCCGTTTGGTTTTTACCGGTTACCATGACTTCACTGTATAATGCAATATCTGTCGCAGTAATCTTCTGCTCAGAAGTACTCGTAAAGAAAGGCGTATTTGCATTTCTTGTGAATGTTACATATGTACTACCGGTATACAAGGTTATTTTGCTATCTGTCAGTTCGGTTATGTATCCCTTGTGTTGTCCTGCATAAGAATAATCTTTGTATCCCCCGCCACGGCTAAAGAACGTCGCTAACTGAGCACGAGTTACATTTCCTTGTGGATCAAATTTATTTCCTGATATTCCCTGGGCAATATTCAAATCAACCGCTACATTTACGTAGCCTTTCACACCATCCGATATTTTGTCATTATCCGCAAAATCGGTAGGCGCATTTCCTGCTGCTTTCGCTTCTGCTTCTTTATCGATGGCTCTAATTAACAACTTTGTAATCCATTCACGAGAAGCTTTTTTCTCTCCCCATGTCCCTTTATCAATCTTTACTTTTGCTTCTTCCTTCTCATCAACTAGATCGAGATCAAATGCCAAGGAAACATAGGATTTAAAATAATTGCTTGTTGAAATCCCTGCTGGAAGTTTTGCTTTATCAGCAGCTGGTAGCTCTGATTCTCTATTCACAAATCGAATGGCCATCGTAATCGCTTCTTGCTGGGTTACTGCATCACCTGGTCTAAACAATCCGTTGTTACCTAGAAGAATATTTTGAGATGCTAACTTGTAAATATGTTTCTCTGCCCAATACCCGCTTTTCACATCACTGAACATACCTGTTGCCGCTTTAGCCGTAACAGAAACGGGAGCTGTTTCAGCTCCCGCTACTCCTGCGTAGGCACTAAGCGCCATCAGGCTGGCGAGCATGGCAGATACCATTTTTTTAGAAGGAATGGAATTGATATTGCTAGGTTTGAAAGTCAAAATAATTTCTCCTCTCTTATATGCACATCAAATCTCTTGCCATGTCGGCAGCCGGACAAACGATTGTCCTGCTCCCTATTCTTTTGTCATGGGGTGTTCAAGTTCAACATGTCCCATCAAGCTTTCTTTCTGTTCTCCATCGACGAGTAGTTCAAGGGATGTAACCTCATCGAACTGGAAGAAGGTTTGTTTAAGAGCATCAATTGCAAATTGTTCGCCACCGGAACCGAGATTAGCAGTAGCTGGAATTTTAAGATCAAGGGTGATCTTTCCGCCATCCACTTCCAGTTTATTTATTGTAATCTCTTCCGACCAAAGGGGAATCAATTCCTCACTATCACTTTTCTGCAGTGCTTTGAAAGCCGCCTCATATTTACTCCAGTCGGTTTTAAAGGAGATAGCACCATTTGTTTCTTTTAATTCCAACAGTTCGGGGTCTGTGTAATATAGTGTGATCGTTTCTTGCTTAGTCTCTTCCGAAGGAACGGTTGTCCCTCCGTTGTTCGAACCATCAGTCGCACCTCCGGTTGCAGGAGTTGTATCGGCACCTGTATCCCCATTTGTCACATCATCACTTGGTTCTTCTGTATTAACGGGATCTTCAGTCGGTTGTAAATCATCTGTTGCACCATCCTGTTCTTCTGCACCGCTACCTTGCTGCTCGGATGGAGCTGCCGTAGGTTTGTCCGCTCCACAAGCCGTTACTACCAAGAGCATGGCTGCAAGAAGAGTGATCATCCACCACTTTTTATTGTTCATTAGTCAAATCCCCCTTCACTTCTCTTATTTCACGTTTAAATATTCTTTCATGCCTTTAACAACACCTTCAGCAACTCGGTTCTGAAATGTTTCATTAAAGAGAGCTGCTTCGTCATTTTTGTTGGATAGGAATCCAACCTCTAGCAATATAGCGGGCATTGTTGTATCACGGATAACTGCAAAGTTCCCTGTTTTTACTCCGCGGTCTTTGAGTCCAGCAGCCTGTACCATATATTTATGGACTGTGCTCGCAAGTGATTTGCTGTTCGCACGGTAGTAAAAGGTTTCAGAACCAGTAGCTGCAGCCGGACCACTGTTTGCATGAATAGACAGGAAAAGATCTGCTTTCGCTTTGTTCGCCAGACTAACACGTTCAGATAGTTTAAGGAATGTGTCATCATCCCGAGTCATAACTACTTTAATAGCTGATTCTTTTTTCAATAGTTGTTCAATTTTCAGTGCAAGGGATAAATTAAAATCCTTTTCTCTCTTGCCTGTCACACCAATAGCACCTGGATCTTGATCTCCATGGCCGGCATCAATAACCACTGTTTTCTTCACCGCCGGAGTAGGTTTTGAATCCTCTCCACTTGTGTTAAACGTTACGGTAATGAGACCTGCTGAAGTTGTTGACAGCTTGTACGTCATGGATTTACTCAGATCCACAACAACTCGAACTGTCGATGGACTTTCACTAAAGAGGGAGTATCTTACTTTATCCACACCTGGATAGCCATCCACAATGATCTGCCCTGCTGTGCTTTTAGTCAGGTCCAGCGCTTGCGTCCCCTCAAAAAGGCTACTGAATTCCGCATGAGGAATATCAACCACAACCCGGTTCGGCGAAGTCATTGCGAAGGCAGAAGGTACGGCTCCTCCGCTTGTTGCGATCATAAGTTTACTGTCTGTAAAGCTGATCCCATTCACCTGGGTTAAATCGGATTCATTACCTGCATTGGGGGGCTGAATCGTCTCACCGCCAGAGCCGCTATGTTGAGATACAAGATAAACGGACTTTGTTTGGTTGTTCCAACTCACCTTCATTCCCATTGCCTCTGCAATGAAACGAATCGGAACAAGCGTCGTCCCTTTTTTAATAATAGGAGCCATATCGAGACTTATTTTGGAACCGTCAACGGTGGCAGTTTTTTGTCCTACTACCATTTTTATTACTTTTTCATCTTGAATTATAGTAACCGTCTTCGTCTTCTGTTCCCAACCGACGCTGTATCCTAGTTTCTCTGAGACGACACGAATAGGTATCATGACTTTGTTACTGATGAGCTCAGCACTTGCACCAGAAGATAAACTTACCTGACTACCATCGAGATAAATCTTGATGTTGGTGGCTGCTTGTCCATATCCAGGAAATAACCATACAAAACAGAGCAACGCGACCAAAATTTTTAACTTTTTCATCCTTCACCCTTCCAATTCTGTATTATTTCGCTCTAGTAAACATTGCTAATATATTAGCTAAATTTACTAATAACTTATTTATAGACGAGGGGAAAGTGTGAAAGTTGCGGATTATCGCCGCTTTTTTTGAAATAATTAGGGAAATCATCCAGTCTTATTGTAACATTTTAGCATATTATTTAACATTTTCCGATAAAAATATTAAATCTATCTTCTGTTAGATGCACTTTTAATAGAGAAAAATTATAATTATTTCGTTCACAAGAAAATCACAAAAAAAGATCTGAGGATCACATGGACCATCAGATCTTTTTCTATTTTAAAATTTAGCCGAACAAAATAGATGAGTGCTTATTTTCATACTCCGAAATTGCATCAGCATGCTGTAAAGTCAAACCGATATCATCAAGTCCTTGCAAAAGAAACTGTCTGCGATGCTCATCAAGATCAAAATGAATCTCTAATCCGTATGCATCCGTAATTGTTTTATTCGTAAGATCAATGTTTAACTGATATCCATCATGCTGACTTGTACGTTGAAATAGCTCTTCGACTTGTTCTTCAGACAATTTAATCGGAAGAATTCCATTTTTGAAACAATTGTTATAGAAGATATCTGCATAAGAAGGAGCAATGACACACCGAAATCCAAAGTCCATGATCGCCCATGGAGCATGTTCACGAGAAGAACCGCATCCAAAGTTCGCTCTGGATAAGAGAACTGACGCTCCCTTAAACTCCGGCTGATTCAAAGTAAAGGAAGTGATCTCATTTCCTTCTTGATCAAATCTCCATTCGTAAAATAGAAACTGCCCAAAGCCTGTACGCTCAATTCGTTTCAAAAACTGTTTTGGGATAATCGCATCTGTATCCACGTTTACCCGGTCAACGGGTGCTACAATACCTGATAATTTTGTAAAAGCCTCCATATTAATAGCTCCTCTCCGCGTTAGTTCGCAACTTCTGATTTCAGTTTCCAATCCCTAACATCTACAAAACGCCCTTTAATTGCTGCTGCGGCTGCCATTGCTGGTGATACCAAATGAGTCCGTCCGCCTCGACCTTGACGACCTTCAAAGTTACGGTTAGACGTTGAAGCACAACGTTGTCCTGGTTGAAGCACATCTGGATTCATAGCAAGACACATACTGCATCCCGCTTCACGCCATTCAAAACCAGCTTCTATAAATACTTTATCCAGTCCTTCTTCTTCTGCCTGGATTTTCACTCGACCTGAACCTGGTACAACAATTGCGGTAACACGATCAGATACCTTGTATCCTTTCGCGATATCGGCTGCTGCCCGGAGATCTTCAATACGACCGTTTGTACAAGAACCGATAAACACGTAATCAATCTCAATATCAGCCATCGGTGTACCTGGGATCAGTCCCATATATTCAATTGCTTTTTCAGCAGCTTTACGTTCATTTTCCGTCGGAAGTTCAGCGGGAACTGGAACACGAGAGGAAATATCGGTTCCCATTCCCGGGCTTGTTCCCCAGGTTACTTGTGGAATCAGTGACTCTACATCGAACTCAAGAACCGTATCAAACTCTGCTCCCTCGTCCGTTGTGAGTTCATCCCATCTCAGTTTAGCAGCTTCAAAATCTGTGTCTTTTGGTACATACTGACGACCTTTGAGATAATTATAAGTCGTTTCATCTGGAGCGATCATTCCTGCTCTTGCTCCGCCTTCGATCGACATGTTACATACGGTCATGCGTTCTTCCATGCTGAGGGAGCGAATGGCTTCTCCTGTATACTCGATAACATAACCTGTAGCAAAATCAGTCCCGTATTTAGCGATAACACCTAGAATCATATCTTTAGCAGTGACGCCTGCTTTACGTTGGCCGACAAAGCGAACTTCCATTGTCTTTGCTTTTGCTTGCTGTAAACATTGGGTAGCTAGTACGTGTTCTACTTCACTCGTTCCAATACCAAAGGCAAGTGCACCAAATGCACCATGTGTGGAAGTGTGACTGTCACCGCATACAATTGTTTTTCCAGGATGAGTTAAACCGAGTTCTGGGCCCATGACGTGAACGACCCCTTGATCAAGAGTGTCAAGGTCATACAGTTTCACGCCAAATTCACGGCAGTTTGCAGAGAGGGTATCGATCTGCTGTTTTGAGATTGGATCCGTAATATTATAACGATCTTTCGTCGGTACATTATGATCCATCGTAGCAAAAGTAAGCTCAGGACGGCGAACCTTTCGTCCGCTCAAACGTAGTCCCTCGAATGCTTGCGGAGAGGTAACTTCATGAACGAGGTGTAAATCAATATAAAGAATGCTTGGCTTTCCTTCTTCTTGCATAATCACATGATTATCCCAAATCTTTTCGAACATCGTCTTTTTGCTCATTTTATTCACCTCAGCTAAATTTTCGTTCTCTATTTAGAAGGACATCACATGTCGTTTCTATTCATGAACTCAATATAGCATGAGGAATACATATTGTTCCAAGATATAAAAACTATAGAACTGATAGGATTACCCTATAGACTATTTCGTGGTGCCATGCACAAATTCCATAGGTTAAGTGAAAGGTGTATCTAAAATGAGTTTTCCCTCTCACTTAACCTTGGTTTCCATACATTCCCTCGCTAATTAATAGCTGTAAAATCAACATTTGATAATTCATCCGTTTGCGGGTTAAATCGGACCGTGACCTCAACCGTGAATTCCTTATTTTCTTTTTTCAATACTAGACGAAATTTCTCTTCTGCTCTAGATTCCGAAATAACGGTTCTTCCGATGTGAGCATAATCTTTCACAGGAGCACCATACTCGGTCTCCGCTTTCTTTACAGCAATAATCCCCCATTTCGCATAAGCAGGTTCAGCATGAACAGTAGGTACCTTATATTGAAACCATATACTTGAAGAACATAGAATGAGCAGGAGTGAGCCTGCAGCTAGCTTTCGCTTTATTTTACTAGTAAGTGATTTTTTCAACTATTAAGCATCTCCTTCTTTTATTCTCTATGTATATAGAGATCTAATGTCCTCCTCATTATTCAACAATGGCCAGCACGCTATGCACTTATTATTCCTTTCAATAAATTAGATATATCATTAGAGGAAATACCTATATAATAAAAAGCAGAATATTCCTGGTATATGTATTTTCATATAAAGTTGAGGTGAACCATTATGGAACTCAGACAATTACAATATGCACTTCAAATTGCGGCAGAAAAAAACTTTTCAAGAGCTGCTGAAAAACTTCATATTGCTCAGCCCTCGCTAAGTCAGCAGTTGTCTAAGCTTGAGAAAGAACTGGGGGTTTTACTTTTTCAGCGAAATACAAGTTCTGTGGAACTAACACATGCAGGTGCTTCTTTTGTATCGAAAGCAAGTGACATTCTTGATGCCGTTGAACTTCTTAAGCAAGAAATGTCGGATATCTCGCAGCTTCGTAAAGGAAAAGTCATTGTTGGAAGTATGCCGATTACAGGCTCCCATCTGTTGCCGCATGTCCTTCCTACTTTTCGCGAAAATTATCCCGATATCGAAATCACCTTGCTAGAGGACTCTTCTATGAACCTTGAAAAATTAACAGCCAGCGGCAAGAGCGATCTCAGCTTGCTATCACTTCCTCTTCAAGAGCCGTCCCTATCTTACATCGAGATTGGCGAAGAACGAATCGATCTCGCAGTTCCCAAAGATCATCCCCTCGCGCTCCGTGATCCAGCTTCTTCGTCTCCAGTTAAGTTAGAAGAACTTGCGGGAGAATCTTTTGTCGTACTTAAAAAAGGCCAGGGATTTCGCAAACTGACTTTCGACTTGTGCCAAGCAGCAGGCTTTGAACCTAAAGTGGTGTTCGAGAGCAATAACATGGAAACCGTACAATCGCTTGTGGCTACAGGGATGGGAATTACCCTTGTTCCCAGGTTTATCGCACGGACGCCGCGAAGTGAATTCGTCCCTGTATACCTGCCCATTGAAGCTGCGCCTAGTCGCACACTCGTTATTGCTTATCGTAAAGGACGCTATCTATCCGGAGCTGCGGAAGCTTTTATAGAAACCTTTCGATCAACAATTGAAGAATTGTCTACCGAATGGCAAAAATGAACACAAAAACAGCCCGGATGTCCGGGCTGTTTTGCTGTCTTTTTACCGTAATTACTCACTGCTTCAAAAAGGACCAAATATAAGTTAGTATGCTTGCGCTTTAATGTTTTACATATTTGTTAGGTTCATGCATTGGAATCCAGCCTGTTTGGCTTACCTGTCTCCAGTCTCGGTCAGACACTGGGGGGAGATAAATCTCCATCCATGCTCTCTAGGAAAGGTCTTTCTCTGTCATCCCTCACATACTTGTGAACTTGTCGCCTGAGTTTCTCTTCCAAATGGTTAGCCTTACGGTCTTCCATGGTGATCATCTCCTTTTGGTGACGGGATATTATCTATTAACCTTCTACCTAGGGTACGAAACAATTCAATTCATTTTTTTATTGTTGTGGAAAATAAAGGTTTGGTCTGCGATCTTCAAACACCGGAATTCTACCCCGTACTTCATCTACCAGCGCCGGATCAATTGCACCCGTAAGAATCTCCTCTTGATCTCCACCCTCCAACACGATTTCCCCCCACGGGTCAATGATCATGGAGTGACCAAAAAAGGTCGTATCTTTACTGACGCCAACACGATTGCAGGATACCACATACATCTGATTCTCAATTGCTCTGGCCATAAGTAAGGTACGCCAGTGATGCAAACGTGGATGCGGCCATTCCGCCGGCACAAATAACACCTTCGCCCCAGCTAAGGCAAGCGTTCTTCCAAGTTCAGGGAAACGGATGTCATAGCAAATCGAAGCTCCCGCAGTCCAGTTACCGTCAAAACTGAAAGTAATCGGCTCTTCTCCGGATGCAAGGTATTTCTCTTCATCCATAAGCCTAAATAAGTGCATTTTTGCATACCGTGCCACTTCTTTGCCTTCTTTATTAAATACATACATACTGTTATAAATCTTACCTTCCACGAGTTCAGATATAGAACCTGCAACAATATTCACTTTATATCGGGCAGCATATTCTTGCAGCCACGCTCGTTCTATGTTTCCATGTTGATCTGCCAGTTCATGAATCTCGGTAAGTGCATATCCTGTATTCCACATTTCGGGCAGCACAATGATATCCGTATTCGGACCCTTCTCCATCGCCTGCTGTATAAGCTTCTGCATATGCTTACGGTTAACATCGGGCTTTCCCATCTGAATATCACTCTGAAGTAGTACAATCTGAACGGATGAATTCCTCGCTTCTTCTGACACGTTACTAATCTCACTATTTAGGTTTGTCATCATCTTATTCTCCTTTTACACTTCAACCAGGTTCATATAAAATAAGTTCATCCTATCATAGACGTTTTCTTCCAAATCACACAAGTCATAGATGTGAATTCCATCTATACAGCTAGGATAAATCGTGATAGATTTATATTACTTTTTACTATGATGAAACCGGAGTGATGAAATGAACTCTTCTCATGTTCAGCCTGCAAAATCCAGATTTACGATCGAACCTGCTGAGATTATGAATCATCTGCCTACTCAGTTTTTTGCCACGCTAGTTCAAAATGTAAACCGTGAGATCATGGCAGGACATGATGTCATTAATCTAGGACAAGGAAATCCGGATACACCTACTCCGAAGCATATTGTATCTTCCTTGCAAGAAGCAGCGGACAATCCGCTTTATCATAAATATTCTCCATTTAGCGGCTTTCCTTTTCTAAAAGAAGCGATTGCTCACCGCTATAAAGAGGATTATGGTGTTGAGCTCGATCCTGAAACCGAAGTAGCCATTTTGTTTGGAGGAAAGACAGGACTTGTAGAACTTCCGCAAGTTCTACTCAATCCGGGAGATGTGTGTCTCGTGCCCGACCCAGGTTATCCTGATTACTGGTCCGGAGTCGCTCTTGCCAAGGCAGAAATGTCATTTATGCCGCTACTGGAGTCTAATGACTTTTTACCTGACTACCGTGCGATTTCAGAGCGAGATGCCAATAAAGCAAAGCTAATGTTTCTCAATTATCCGAATAACCCGACAGCTGCCATTGCTCCAAGCTCCTTCTATGAAGATACGGTAGAGTTCGCGACGAAGAATGGTATTGTTGTTGCAAGTGACTTTGCCTATGGAGCTATTGGTTTTGACGGACATCGTCCTATCAGTTTTCTAGAGACACCGGGAGCCAAAGAAGTAGGCGTTGAATTCTACACTTTATCCAAAACTTATAATATGGCAGGTTGGAGAGTTGGTTTTGCTCTTGGAAATGCAGAGATTATTAAACTTATTAATCAGTTACAAGACCATATGTATGTAAGCTTATTCGGAGGCATTCAGGTAGCTGCGCAGACGGCACTGACTTCTTCTCAGCATTGTGTTACTGAGCTTGTCGGACGCTATGAATCTCGTCGAAATGCTCTATTTAGTGAACTCGGAAATATCGGCTACAACGCTAAGAAACCAGGCGGTTCCTTCTTTAGCTGGCTTCCTGTGCCTAAAGGCTATACTTCTGCTTCGTTCGCTGATCTTCTGCTTCGAGAAGCAAAAGTAGCTGTAGCCCCAGGCATCGGTTTTGGACAGCATGGTGAGGGATACGTCCGGGTAGGACTGCTTAGTGATGAAGAAAGACTGCGGGAAGCAGCGAGACGAATCGGAAAGCTTGGGTTGTTTTCGTAATACCACAAGATCTGCGCTTATTTCTCTTTGCAACGGTCTATCTTCCATGGTATTCTATCAGTAATTTAAAATTGTAAACGTGTTGACGGGACCAGTAAGAAATCCCTTCGTGTCATAGAGAGTAAATTCCGCCTGGCTGAAAGAATTTACCACGAACATTTCCGAAACCTACCCCTGAGCGGCCTAATAAGAAAATAGGACGTTTCCCTTAACGTTATAAGGTCACGAGTTGGATGATCTAGATCATCAACAAAGGTGGTACCGCGGAAGATTTAACTTTCGTCCTTTGCATTACAAGGACGAAAGTTTTTTTATTTTGTCTGAAGGAACCACTTTCATACGATCTATCGTTGTAACATGAAGAGTATATTTAGTTTCAAATTTTTTAAATAAATGATGAAATTCATTCAGGTTAGAAAGGAAGTGAATTACCGTCGTGTCTTCTCGCATTGTTATTAAAATTGGAAGCAGTTCTTTAACCACCGATACAGGCTCATTACATAAAGAAGCCGTTGCCTTTTTCGCAGCTGAGATTGCTGCACTCCACGCCGAAGGTCATGAAGTTCTTCTTGTCACTTCAGGTGCAGTTGCTGCTGGATTTGGTCATATTGGATATACATCACGGCCCAAGCTGCTTCATGAAAAACAAGCGGCTGCAGCTGTAGGGCAGGCTCTCCTTATGCAAGCATATCAACAAGCTTTTGCGGGACATGAAATCAAGACAGCACAAATCCTGCTGACAAGAACCGATTTCCTAAACCGCAAACGGATGGGAAATGCCATCATGACGATTGATGAGCTATTAAAACAGCGAGTGATCCCCATCATTAACGAGAATGATACGGTATCTGTCGACGAGCTGAAATTCGGCGATAACGATATGCTGTCTGCGCTTGTGGCTGGATTTATTAAAGCCAGTAAGCTCCTCATTTTAACGGATACCGATGGACTATATACTGCTGATCCCCGGAAACAGGCCGATGCAGTCAAGTATGACCGAATTGATGAAATTACAGATGAAATCTATGCCATTGCTGGCGGAAGCGGTTCAGCCGTCGGTACAGGTGGTATGCGTTCCAAAGTTGATGCAGCCAAGGTTGCTACGAGAGGCGGAGTACCCGTCTTTGTAGGACGTGTCCTCACACAAGGAGATTTGAAAGCAGCTTTTTATGATAGAGGAAAAGGTACCTATTTTGATACTCGCCTGAATTCACTGCCTCGTAAAAAACAGTGGCTTGGATTTATGTCATCCCCACTCGGCTCTGTACAAGTCGATCTAGGAGCCGAAAAGGCGCTACTTCACGATGGTCACAGCCTGCTCCCTGTTGGAGTGCAAGAAGTCCAAGGTCATTTTCAGGCCGGTGATGTCATCGAGGTCATTAATGTGACAGGTGATGTGATCGGACGTGGTATCGTAAATTACGATGAAGAACAACTGCGCATGATTAGAGGACTTTCAAGTCAGGAAGCTCTCAAAAAGCTCGAAGGAAACATGAGCCGTCTAGAAGTAGTTCATAGGGATGAATGGATCACACTGAAATAACGAATAGAAGTTCTCCTAGACTATTTTCTACTTAAAATTAACGATGATTAACTTAAATTAATTAAAGGAGTGAATTTCAATGAGTGAAGTACAAACAAAAGCCTTACTGGCTAAAGAAACGACTGCCCTACTAGCAAGTCTATCCTCTGACGTTAAAAATGCAGCTCTTCTTGTGATGGCAGATGCACTGACTCAAGAGCAGTCCTCTATTATTGAAGCCAACAAGCTCGATCTTGCACGTGGTCAGGAGAATGGCACCCCTGCTGCTATGCTTGATCGGCTCAGCTTGAATGAAGAACGGATTCACACCATTGCAGAAGGACTTCGCCAGATCGCTGAGCTGAATGATCCTATTGGAGACATTCTTGAAGTCATTAATCGTCCTAATGGTCTTCGCATTGAAAAGGAACGGGTACCGCTCGGACTGATCGGAATCATCTACGAAGCTAGACCCAATGTCACGGTAGATGCAATCGGACTCAGCCTCAAGACGGGAAATGCTGTTGTGCTGCGCGGTGGTTCCTCTGCCCTTTCATCAAACCAAAAGATCGTAGAAGTATTAAAACAAGCTCTTACATCTACTCCAGTTCCAGCTGAAGCCATTCAGCTGATTGAAGATCCTAATCGTGCTTCGGTCGATGAAATGTTAAAATGCAAAGGTCTGCTCGATGTCATTATTCCTCGAGGCGGCGCCTCTCTCATTCAAAATGTGGTTGAAAATGCGACCGTTCCTGTTATTGAAACCGGTGCTGGAATCTGCCATACCTACATTGCTGCGGACGCAGATGAGCAAATGGCTACTAATATTGCTCTTAATGCAAAAGTACAACGTCCTTCGGTGTGCAACTCTATGGAGACTCTTTTAATTAATAAGGACTTTGGAAACGAGAAAATCATAAAGCTTGCGGAAGCATTTAAAAACTCTTCTGTTGAACTTCGCGGCTGTTCCGCTTTTGTTAAACTCGTTCCATGGGCTATACCTGCAACCTCAGCTGATTACAGTACGGAATATAACGATTATGTTCTTAATGTCCGGATCGTTACTGATTTAGAAGAAGCTCTGGATCATATTGCACAGTACAGTACGATGCATTCCGAGTGTATTGTTACCGAGGACCAGGCTATTGCTTCAAAATTCATGCAACAGGTAGATGCAGCAGCGGTCTATCACAATGCATCAACACGTTTTACGGACGGTTTTGAATTTGGTTATGGTGCAGAAATCGGAATTAGCACGCAAAAACTACATGCACGTGGACCTATGGGACTCCCTGCACTTACTTCAACCAAATATCGTATTTACGGAACGGGACAAATCAGACAGTAAAATAATGAATCAGGAGGAATGACATCGATGAGCGAAATTCATACACTCATTCAGAAAAAAGTTGCTTTTTATGGAGCGGGGTCCATGGCCGAAGCGATTGCAAGAGGGCTCATTTCAAAAGGTGTGCTTTCTCCTACGTCCATCACCATGATGAACCGCAGCAATAAAGAACGTCTTCAAGAACTAGAAAATAAATATGGAGTCATTACGGTACGTGAAGCAGCTGCCAAAGAAGATGTGCTGCAAACGACTGATGTTATCGTCCTCTCGATGAAACCCAAAGATGCGGCGGAAGCCCTCCGTTATCTTGGACCGCTTCTATCCCCTGGGCAACTCGTGGTGTCGGTTATAGCCGGAATGACTATAGAAACAATGCAGACGCTTCTTGGCAAAAAACATCCGGTTGTCCGCACGATGCCAAATACGTCCAGTACGATTGGTCTCGGTGCAACCGGTATTGCTTTTTCAGAAGAAGTGAGTAACGAAGAGCAAAAGGTAGTCCGCACCTTATTTGAGGCGGTAGGCATTGTCACTATCGTCGACGAATCTACGATTGAAACCTTAACCGGAGTCTCAGGAAGCGGGCCCGCCTACATTTATTATATGATGGAATCCTTGATCGAAGCAGGTGTGAAGGGCGGACTTACTTTGGGGCAAGCCCGTGAACTAACCGTACAGACCGTACTTGGTGCAGCTCAAATGGTGCAGCAAACTGGTGAAAATCCGCAAGATTTACGCAAAAAAGTAACTTCCCCTAATGGTTCAACTGAGGCGGCTATCGGAGTGTTAGCTAAAGGGAATTTCAAAGAGACGGTTATTGCTGCTGTGGATCGCTGTGCAGAGCGTTCTCGTGAAATGGGCAATGCCTTAAAGGAGGAAATCAATTGAATTATTGTACAGCAACGTACCGGATTTACGATGATAAAGCGAATTTCCACAAAAAAGCAGAGTCCATTGCTGTCGGTATGACTGTGGGAAGCTGGACGGAATTACCGGAAGTAAAAAGAGAGGCAATGAAACAGCACTTAGGACAAGTGCTTGAAGTGCAAGTACATGAACCTGAAAACGCACAATCCGGAGAGCGTTACGGAGATGTAACGATTGCATATCCCGATATTAATTTCAGCAAAGACATCCCGGCACTGCTCGTTACGGTATTTGGAAAAATATCAATGGACGGCAAAATTAAGCTTATGCAGCTTGGTTTTTCTGATGCCTTTGCTTCCCATTTCCCAGGACCTAAGTTTGGTATTCAAGGGGTAAGAAACCTTCTCGGTGTACCGAATCGCCCGCTGCTGATGAGTATTTTTAAATCAGTGATCGGTCTTAATGCAGCAGAACTGCGGGAACAATTTCTGCGCCAGGCACTTGGCGGTGTGGATTTAATTAAAGATGATGAAATTCTATTCGAGAATGAACTGACTCCCATTGAAAAAAGGGTAGAAGTATGTATTCGAGCTGCGGAAGAAGCGAGTAAAGAAACCGGTAAAAAATTATTGTATGCAACAAATCTCACCGGTCCGACTTCTCGTCTACATGAGCAAGCTCGAAAAGCGATTGATGCAGGTGCTAACGCTCTTCTCTTTAATGTATTATCATACGGGTATGATGTCCTGCACGAACTGAGTAAAGATCCAGAAATTCCGGTACCGATTATGGCTCATCCCGCACTTGCTGGCGCTTATTATCCTTCTCCTTATCACGGTATCTCTGCATCTGTCCTGCTTGGACAGCTCATGCGTCTTGCGGGAGCCGATCTCGTTCTCTTCCCTTCGCCTTACGGATCTGTAACGATGCCGCGGGAAGAAAATATGGGAATTAAAGAACAGCTGTTAACCTCAGCGCTGTCCGTAAAACAAAGTATGCCTGTACCATCTGCCGGAATTCATCCTGGGCTTGTTCCACTGATCTTACAAGATTTCGGTACAGATGTTATTGTAAATGCAGGCGGGGGAATTCACGGTCATCCGATGGGTACAGAAGCTGGAGGACGTGCATTTGTTCAAGCGATTGAAGCAGCACAGCAAGGAATACCGCTTTCGGATTATGCCTCTACCCGTCCTGAGCTGAAAAGTGCCCTGCAACTTTGGGGAGGAGAAAAATAAGTGAGTAAAAAAACCGTTATTTTCTGCGATTTTGACGGAACGATCACGTTATCCGATAATATCGTAGCCATCATGAAGCATTTTCAGCCTGCCGGTTATGAGCCGATTATGAAAGATACGGTCGATCAGAAGATTTCTTTGCAACAAGGGGTAAGCGCCATGTTCGCTCTCATTCCTTCTGCGCAAAAGAATGAAGTGATCGAGTTTGTTCTAGGACAAGCGGGGATACGCGATGGCTTTACTGAGTTCCTTAGCTATGTACGTAACGAAGGGATAGAGTTTTATGTAACGAGCGGCGGTATGGATTTCTTTATTGATCCTCTGCTTGCTCCATTTGGGATTCCAAATGATCATATTTATTGTAACCGTGCTGATTTTACGGGAGATCATATTCAGATTCTTTGGCCTCATCCTTGTGAAGCCCCTTGCACGAATGATTGCGGGATGTGTAAAGCAACCATTATGCGTACATTCGATCCAAATTCCTATGAACGTATACTCATCGGTGACAGTCTCACAGACTTCCAAGGTGCTAAAATTGCTGACCTAGTCTATTCCCGTTCGATCTTGACGAAGAAATGTGAAGAGTTACAAGTTCCACATGTTCCCTTTACTACTTTCTTCGATATAGTAGAGGACTTACAATTGAAACGAGCTCAGGAGGCAATAAAATGACTTTTTCAGCTATCACCACAGAAGAAAAAAACCGTGTTCTCTCCGAACTAGCCGATGTAAAAGATGATTTTGCAAAAAGAGGCTGGTTTCCCGGCACAAGCGGTAATCTATCCATGCGTGTTGGAGATTTTGATCCCAAGCAGTTTCATTTTGCAGTTACCGCAAGCGGTAAAGACAAAGCAGCCCGCACACCGGAAGACTTCCTCTTTGTAGACAAGGATGGAAAAGCTTGCGAAGCGACCAACTTAAAACCTAGTGCGGAGACATTAATCCACTGCGAAATTTATCGTTTGACTGGCTGCGGGGCTGTTTTTCATGTACATACCGTGTTCAATAACCTGATCAGTGAATATTACGGTGACCAAGGTCATGTACCAATTCAAGGCATTGAACTTATTAAAGCTTTTAACATCTGGGAGGAAAATGCCACTATAGAGGTGCCTGTTCTTCCTAACTATGCACATATCCCTTCCATTGCCGAGCTGGTACCTGGCGTACTTCAGAAGAACGTTCCTGGGATCCTGCTTCGGAATCACGGCATTTATGTGTGGGGAAAAAACGCGTTTGAAGCAAGAAAGCATCTGGAGGCATTTGAATTCTTGTTTGAAGTAATGTACCGCCAACTTTTACTTAAGCATTTGCATTAACCTAAACTCATGCTACACGAAGGAATTTTGAATATAAAAAATGGACTTCACCCCCACTTGACGAAGTTTTCAAGTGACCAAACAAGAAAACCCAAGAGAGTGAAGTCAGTGTGCATACTCTCCGCACCTCATTCGAAATAATATATTACAAATATATCAACCATAGATTGTTCCCATTACATAGGTAACAGTCAATCAATATATCAACTATTAAAAGGAACTAGATGGTATCCGAGTTGGGTGCCATCTAGTTCCTTTTGGTATTCAAACATAGCTTTTACAGAGATACTTAACGTTCGAACTACTTAGCCCCCAGCGTAATCTTAAATACTTCGCCTGCTCCGCCGCCGAATACAATCAAACCATTTTTCGGCAGAACAGCGGTGCGACTACCGGTGGCAGTCGAAAGATTCACCGGCACTCCGTTCGCATCGTAAACGGCGAAGCCGCCACGCTGCGGCAGATCAACCGTCATGGTTCGGCTTACTGCACCCTCACCGACCTTAAACCATCTTGCGTTACCTGACGCCGGAATGCTGACATCAGAGGCTGAACCTGCGTAGATCGGCTTCACAGCCGCCTCGCTGATATAGGTCCGGCCATCGGCCTGCAAATATTCGATGTCATCTTTCCGGAAGAAGGTCAGGTCGGTGACATCCCGACCGTTCATCACTGGAATTTCAATGATATTTACCGCATGGTCGATGTCCATGATTTTTGCTCCGTTCGCATACCCGGCTTGCTTATCAAATGCAACCTTTTTTGTAAGGACCACCGGAGAGAGGTAGAACAGTGAATTAATCTTCTCATCTACCGCGTAATACGCCTTCCCGTTTCGCTCCTTCCAGGTATTCGTGACTGTACCACCCAGCTGATTGTCATTCAGTTTTTGCCATTCGTAATAGGCAATCACTGACTGCCCAATGCCGGGAAAGTCCAGGTAGCTCTTGACTCTAACGTACGTGTGTCCGTTCTTCTGTTCATCAAAACTGATAACTGTGATTCCATCCTTACTGGTAAATTCGTGGTCGCCGGTATATACATAGGTTTGCGCAGGAATCAACCCGTCCATCATCCCGGGAAGATCTACTTTCCCGTTGCCGACCGTAATCCGGAGCGTTGATCCAGCCGTTCCATACAAGCCGGAGTAAGATTTCAGGTTGTCTGGCATGTCTTTTTTAACGGAAACTTGAAAGGTCTTGTCTGGCTGAATCTTCGCTATGTCCCCTGTCTCCTTCAAGTACGCCAGTAGAATATTGGTCGCCGCAGCCGTATTCAGAATGGAAGAGCCGCCTGAGGTAAGCATCGCAATTGAAATGTCTTTTTCCGGCAGAGCGATGAGTGCGGAGTGATACATAATGGTATCTCCGCCTTTGGTCAATGCCTTGATGCCGTAATCGTCGAAAGGAGCCAGATCGACCGAATCCCAGCCGAGCCCATAGCTGAAGATGTTCGACTCGTCACTGACCCAGACGCCTTTGCGATATTCAGGTTGCTGCATGGCGGAAACCGACGCTTCGGACAGCAAATGGGGCCGTTCTCCCGTCAGTACTTCCGAGAACAGAGTCAATTCTTCTGCAGTCGAATAGATGCCGCCAGTTCCGAGCACGTTAGCGTTCTCTGTTGGCAGCTTTCCTTGAATACCCGGGAAACGAACCGGGTAAAGCCGGCTGCGATCAAAATCGTCGAGCGGCGTATTCGTAGAAGTTAGCTTCAGCGGACCGCTGATGCCTTGGGCCAGAAACTCGCTGTAACTCATGTTGCTCACCCGTTCGACCAGAATTTCCAACAATTGAAATCCGTCATTAGCGTAGACCGAATACTCACCCGGATCTGACTTCAATCGCTCGGAGCGAAGGTTTTCGAGCAGGCTGTCGTGATTCTCCGTATCATTGTCATTAAACAATATGCTGTTTTTGTAATGTGAACCATAGAGTCCCGCCGAGTGATTCATCAGCATACGGGGTGTGATTTGCTTGTACCTTACGTCAGCCATTTTGAACTCGGGAATATATTTTAGTAGTGGCTGATCAATATCCACCTTGCCAGCATCGGCAAGCATCATCGTTGCGGCGGTCACATACATTTTACTGACGGAGCCGATACCAAACATCGTATCCTCCGTAATCGGCGCTTTCTTTCCTGCCTCATTCACTCCGAGACCTCCCGAGAGAACAACTTTACCCTCGTCTCGGATTGCATATTGGACGCCGTTAACGCCATAGTTGCCGATAAGTGTCTCTACTATTTCGATCGCTTTCTTCCCGGCTAAGTCTCCTGTTACTGGTCCACTATTTGCCTGTGCCTTACTTTCTGCCACTGGCAGCACCAGCATCAGCGCAGCCATCACTGTCGCGCTCATCCGTTTCATCTTGTTCATCTTTCTACTCCCTCTCTCTGTTTCAGATTATTGTTCTGACTTCAGCATACAAGGGAAAAAGGCAGAAAAACCGAAAATGTCCTGAAACGAAAAAAAGAATCCCCGAATGGTATTATACCTGGGAATTCTTAGTGTCAAATGGCAGTACAACCATATTATCAAAGGTCTGAGACCCCGTTTCGATCGTCATATGACCGCCGTATTTATCGCAAATACGCTGAATGTTTGTCAGTCCAAAACCGTGGTGATCCGAGTCTGCTTTCCGGCTGTCCAAATCTGCCACCTCCCGGTCTACCTGATTGCGAATCCGGATGAATAGTGCAGCTTCGCTGGAACGGATGTGCAGCCAGATATAGCGGTCGGTAGTGATTTTCACTTTTTTCGAAGCCTCAATTGCATTATCAAGCATGTTGCCAAGCACCACGCACAGATCATAACGTTCAATCTCAAGTTCCCGGTCATATAGACGAAGCTCCGTAACCATTCTAATCCCGTTAGCCTGTCCGATGTTCAGTGCATTGGTCACCAATGCGTCGATCGCCAAATTACCAGTGTTCACTTTGGGATAGGCATGTTCGATCATGTTCAACGTCATCCGGATATGCTCGCTCGCTTCGGCTGTCCTCCCCCGTTCAATACATTCGTTCACATACAGAAAATGTTGGTTCGTATCGTGAATCATACCTTTGATTTTTTTGAAGCTGTGCACCGTTTTTTCATAATTGGCATCCTGGTAATCCATCTGATGCTGAAGCTGAGCATTCTCGTGTTGAAGTTGAAATCTGGCAATCACTGTATCGAGAATATAGACTACCAGAACATTCAGAACAATGAAACCGGACACCGACAGGAAATAATGGATATTTTTTTCGCTGTACACAGTCAGTACGTTCACCTGGTAAGCGCTTATAATCGGCACAATGAGAAACAGCAGGAAATACCGGAATTGCAGCGGATAACTTCTGCGTTTGGCGAAGAACCGGATAATCTGAATGACCGCGAACATTACTGTGCAGCTAAGCAAAAGACTAGAGGCAAATAACACTTGCCCAGATTCGAGGGTGAAGCTGGAATCTTCCGCTGCCACAGAGATTGAAGGATCCAGCAAAAACAAGCAAATGTTATTCACGAGCGTAAGCAGCACCGTATAAAGGACGGAAAATACGATTTTCAGACGAATGCTCGCCTCGTACCCCATAGATAGACAAAAGATTACTGCCAGCGCAATTAGCGAGGACCATAGCGATGAAAAATATACAGACAAATACACCATATTTAAGATAAGGAATGCAAGAATATACACCCATTTTCCCGGTTTGCTATATTCCTTGCCCAAGACGGAGTTAAAGTAAAAGTTCACTTGTACGGCCATGACCAGCGCGACACCTGTGTTCAGCAGCAGGAGACTGAGATGCATGTTTCAATCCCCCTTCATGACCATGAATTTAGTACAAGCATCCTTGACTTCCTTGACCTTAGACCGACCAATCGGAAGTTCCATTCCATTTGACATCACTACTTTACTGCCGGCAAATTTATGTACGTGAAGCAGATTAATCAGAATAGAGCGGTGAATCTGCAGGAACCTGCTGTTCTTCAATTCTGCTGCATAGCTTGAGATCAAACCACGGCCATCGTCGTAAACGGCATCGACGGTCGTGAACTTCAGCTTGCTTTTCACCGTCAAACTCTTAGTAGCTTCAATCGCGATAATATCATCCTGCCGCAGTACAATCTCCTCATACGACGATTTGATAATCAGAATATTCTGCTCACGATCCTGAAAATATTGGCACAGCTTCCACATCTTCATCTCAAAGATTTCCGGTTCGACCGGCTTAATTAGATATTGAAAGGTGACCACATCAAAGCTCTCCAGCATATATTCAGCATAACTTGTCAAGAATACAATCTGTTCGTCATACCGCTTCATCGCTCTTAGCTTCTGCGCGGTCTGAATACCGTTCAGCCTGCTCATTTCGATGTCAAGAATGAGAATGTGAAAGGGAGCTTTCCGATACTCATAATGCGCAATCAACAGTTCACCAGACTTAAACTCGATCACCTCAAACTCGACCCCTGCTTTTACAGATAAAGCGAGCAGCATCCGCCTGACCTGTTCTCTCTGCCGCTCATCGTCATCACATATGGCAATCCTATACATTTAGCCGCTCCTTACCGCTCGAATTTAGTTTATCATCAAGTATCTTGGACTTGGTTTCCTCAAACTCATTCTCTAAGCCAAACATAACATGAATCCCACCATTCAATTCCTGCTAATGTTCTAATTCCAACATAGTATCAAAGGCATTCAAAGCGTTTTTCTTTAAAGATGTAGTTTCCAACTTTACGTTATTTCCCCTTGTTGGCAGTATAATGGCCTCATAATATCTGATCGGCAATAGAATGGTCAAGCTATTAGTGAGTATCAATAACAAACCCGGTACGGGTACTGGGTTTGTTATGTGACCCTTATTTTATAATCAAGCCATTCAAACATTACTGAAATTTCTAAACCCATTAAAAGACTGTCTGATAACTTCTTCTCTGCTACTTACAGAATATACAAAATAACCGTAGAAACGCCTAGTCGGCTGTTCTACGATTATTTATCATCGTTTATATTACGCGAATTTACACTTTATCTTGATAAGAGGATAGATCCATATCACGTTCTAGTTCTCTGAGCAATCTTTCACCTTCATCTTCTTTATGTTTTGGAGAAAATAGCAACTTCAGCCCGCCACCGATCAAGAGAAGTGATACAACCAGGGTATTCATATAAGATTGAAGACTGTAAAAGACTTGTAGAGACTCAAAGCGGCTCTCAAGCTCTGGAATTACGAGTCTTAGCAAAATATAGTACACACCAAGGAATAACAAAGCTGCACCGATCCACCGCTGATAACGCGTCCACGCTTCGACTACCGGTTTATCGTATAAGGGTTCTCTTCCATATTTGCTCGCCTGCTGAAGCCCATCAAAGAAACTGTAGAACCAAATGACCGGTATCAGAAAGAGGAAGAGCGATAAATTCAGCAAGTCCAAAATATAGATACTCCCTAAAAAGATCACCATAAGCTGAAGCCCTCTTTTTTGAAGTCCTAAATACATCTGACCTGCCCCAGGGAAAGCAGCAAGTAACGTCGCGATTACCTTACTACGTTTACCATGACTGCGGCCGTGTTCCAACTGTTCAAACAATGTCTTATCCTCAAGAATTTCACCCGCTTGCTTACGATGCAGATGCTGAACCGCATCAAACATACAATACAGCCACATCACCGGCAGTAGAAGTAAAAATAATAGGATGACTTCTTCCCCTGAAATGAACGCCGTAAATAGTAGCATAATCGAGAGTCCGAAGAAGCCGATTAGAAAAGAAAGTCCGCGTTGCAATAGCCCCATGTGCAAATGTCCGAGTCCTGGGACGAACGATAAGAGAATCGTGAAAAACCGTTCACTTTCCTTTCCTTTTCCTTGATTCGGATATACGTATCCTTCGTGTGG
Organism: Paenibacillus sp. Marseille-Q7038; assembly: GCF_965111595.1. Taxonomy (NCBI): domain Bacteria; kingdom Bacillati; phylum Bacillota; class Bacilli; order Caryophanales; family Paenibacillaceae; genus Paenibacillus; species Paenibacillus sp. Marseille-Q7038. Next base: position 2,391,894 of record NZ_CBCOOM010000001.1, read on the forward strand.
CGGAAAACCAGGAGAAGGTCCCATCCCAGGTCCTTGATCGTGTTGCATGCCGTAGAAGGAATGATTAGGGTCTACGTTTGGATCTACTGCGGGCCCAGTTTGCCCGTACGTCTCTGCATTGGGAACATAGCCTGGATAACCCAGCGGATACAAAGAATGATCGGGTGCACGCAGTAGTTTAATGACCATATCGAACATACTGATAAGCCACAGAAATGCAGCCCCTAGTAACAGTACGAGAGCAAACTCCATTTCACTTCCAAGAGCAACTAAGAAAGCCAATCCTACCACTCCAAAAAACAAAAATCCATAAATAAAGCCTTTTATCCGGCTCTTATAATAATAATGTCCAAGTCCCGGCACAAAGTTAAGTAAAAAGGCAAGCAGTTTACTTCTGTCTTGCTGCATATTCATCTCATTGTCTCCCTTTCATAAAACGAATGTAAATCTATTCATTCTGGTTTGGTTTAAGCGTATCTAGCCAGCCTGTGGCTTTTTGGGTCAATATCTCACTATAAGAGGGTGTTGCTTGGGTCTCGATCTTGTATACATTACCAGGGGCCAACCGATCAAACACACCTGTAGATATAAAAATCACAGTTATCGAAGCGGCTACCATATAGTGAATCATTTTATGACTGAGAAGATGCTCCCACTGATGCTTGCCTGATTTCTTCTTTCTTTCTTCTCTTCTTACCATAGAACTAACTTGCTTCATGATCCGCTTGGTGAATGCCGTTTGATTTGGTATATCCGGAAAAGTAAACATTACGTTGTTCTTGTTTTGATGTTCCACTTGTTCATTTTGACTCAATAACTGAAGGGACATCAGATAGGAGGCTAGCGCTTCGTCATCTATAAGGAGCCGTTGTTCTAACTCTTCTCTCTCTGCTTGGGTAAGCGTCCCTTTGATATAACCCGCATAGCGGTCATTATTATGGTTATTCACGCCATTCTTCCTCCTTCCAATGTTGCCTTATCCATATTCTTGCTCGGTATAATCTAGATTCTACGGTTTTTACAGCAATACCGCATTCCTCCGCTATCTGCTCATAATTGTTTTCTTTTAGGTAATAGAGAATGATAATATCACGATACTTGGGAGGAAGCATTCTGATTTTTTGCAGCAATTCTCGTTTTTTTTCTTTCTTAAGCAATTGATACACCGTATCCGCATGCCGGTCAGGTATATGTATTACATCGTTCTCATGTCCCGCTTCGGTAACCACTCTGCGGCTCACTTTTCTCTTCATATCAATCGCTTTATTCAGTGCAATTCGTGTAATCCAAGTCTTAAACCCTTCCGATCGGTACTGGGGGAGAGATTTAAAGATTTGTACGAAAGCTTCCTGTGCGGCATCCTCAGCATCCTGAACATGATGAAGAACGGAATACGTAACTTGAAAAATATGTTTTCCGTATTGATTAATAAGTTCACGGTATTTCGCATGATCTCCTTGGACAATTTGTTCAATTAATCTAGCTTCATCAATGGTCTCTCTCCTCCTTCCCCATATAAGTAGACGTATGAACGAATCACATCCCTGCAAGTTTTATATAAAAGAAATATTTTTTTGAATTCTACCAACCTTTTATTCATATTATCGCGAAAAGAGCGAAAAAAGGCACCCCTTATAAAGGAGTGCCTTTTTTTACCTATATAATTAACGTCCACTATTACGGAAGCGGGCGGCGTATGCTTTTACATCCTCGGTTGTCTTAACCCTATTGCGACTCCATTCCAGTAATATACGATCAATATATCTGAAATGAACTTTCCCAGCAAACACAGCTTCCTTCAGAGCAAGTAATATCAACTCTTCAGGGTATCGATCCTGATCGATCCAGCCGGAGATCGTTTCATATTCCATGGGAGATAGAGGTCTGCCGAACTCATTCTCAAAAACCCGAAACATATTACGTTCTTCGACTTCTTCCATCGTTTGTCTTGAATTCTGCTGATAAGATAATGCTGCGGAATTTCGTGCAAAAGCAGGAGAAGATGATTCTTCCTGAAGACATTCCGCAAGTTTTACATATAATCCAAGCACATTATACCGCTCATATTGTATGCCACTCGCTTCATCCATATCCTCATCTATACTAACAAAACCATCTCTCATCAGCCTTTGCAAGCCACGAGCAACCTGATCCGGCGGTATGTTCATTCGAACTGCCAATTCCTCCAGCGTTGGAAAATCATTTCCCTCCAGCTGTTGAAATGATATCAGATGTTGAATCAGAAGCATTTCACCATCTGACAAACCAAGCCGGGTGTAATAACGGAGCAATGCATAAGGGAGCTGGACGCTCCCCATAGACATCCCGTAAGCAATACCTTTCACCCATGTACCCTCACCTGGTTCGCTCATTTACATACCTCCTACGATCCTTACGGATAAAGACGATACAGTGTGCGTGGGAATGGGATCGTTTCACGTACATGATCAAGTCCGCAAATCCAAGCTACTGTCCGTTCAAGTCCAAGACCAAACCCGGAATGAGGAACAGATCCGTATGTGCGGAGATCCAAGTACCACTGATAAGCTTCACGGGACAGATTATGTTCTTCAAAACGTTCTTCCATCAGTTTCGGATCATCAATACGCTGGGACCCGCCGATAATTTCGCCATATCCTTCCGGTGCGATCATGTCTGCACACAATACCACTTCTGGACGGTTCGGATCTGGTTTCATATAGAAAGCTTTAATTCCTGCTGGATAGTGAGTAATGAATACAGGTTTGTCGTATTTTTCGGCAATCGCTGTTTCATGAGGAGCACCAAAATCTTCACCCCATGGAATATCAAAACCTTCTCCTTGCAGGAAAGTAATTGCTTCATCATAAGTAATACGAGGGAATGGAGCTTGGATATTCTCAAGTTTGGAGATATCGCGGCCGATGCTTTCCAGCTCTTTTCGGCAGTTTTTCACTACCGACTGTACTACGTGTGAAATGAATTGTTCCTGGATACGCAAGCTTTCTTCATGATCCACAAATGCCATTTCCGGTTCAATCATCCAGAACTCAATCAAGTGACGTCGAGTTTTGGACTTCTCTGCACGGAAAGTAGGACCAAAGGAATAAACTTTACCAAGAGCCATTGCAGCTGCTTCCATATAAAGCTGACCGCTCTGTGTCAGGTATGCATCCTCATCAAAGTATTTGATGTGGAACAAGTTGGTTGTCCCTTCAGCAGAAGAAGGTGTCAGGATCGGAGGATCTACAATCGTAAATCCATTGGTATCAAAATACTCCTGAACTGCGCGGATAATTTCCGCACGAATCACCATAATTGCACGCTGTTTGTTCGAACGAAGCCACAAGTGGCGATGATCCATTAGGAAATCAACACCGTGTTCTTTCGGTGTAATTGGATAATTTTCAGTTAAATGAATAATTTCAATTCCTGTTACCGTAAGTTCATATCCAGACTGGCTGCGCGGCTCTTCACGAACCACTCCTGTTACATAAAGTGAACTTTCTTGAGTAAGAGATTTGGCGTTGTTCCAAATTTCTTCAGAAACTTCACTTTTCACTACAACTCCCTGGATATAGCCTGTACCGTCGCGAAGCTGTAAAAATTGAATTTTACCGCTGGAGCGCTTGTTATTAATCCAAGCACCGATCGTCACTGTCTCTCCAACATGCTTGCTGACATTGCGAATGTCACTTTTCGTGCTCATTCCGATCTCTCCCTGCTAATATAAGATTAATTATTGAGTTGCTCCTACAATACGATGTGTATCGCGTGCAATCACAAGTTCTTCATTCGTTGGAATCACGAGAACCTCTACTTTGGAATTTGCTGTAGAGATCCGGCGCGGTTCACCAGAACGGATTTTATTCAGCTCTTCATCAACCTCAATACCAAGATAAGTCAGCTGCTCCAGAACACGCTGGCGAAGTACAACGGAATTCTCTCCAACCCCTGCTGTAAAGACGATTACATCTACACCGTTCATCGCTGCAGCATAGGAACCAATGTATTTACGAAGACGGTACTCGTACATATTGAAAGCAAGGGTAGAGTTAGCTTCACCGTTCTCCATTCCTTCTGTAATCTCACGCATGTCGCTACTGATACCTGAGATTGCAAGCAATCCACTATGTTTGTTCAGCATGGAATTCACTTCATTAATCGTAAGATCTTCCTTGTTCATTACATAAGGTACGATCGCTGGATCGAGATCACCACTACGTGTTCCCATCATCAAACCTTCAAGAGGTGTCATTCCCATGGAAGTATCAACAGAAACTCCATTCTTAATTGCCGTCAAACTACCTCCGTTACCGACGTGACAAGTAATAATCTTCAAGTCTTCGATCGGACGATCAAGGAATTCTGCAGCTACTTGACTCACATACTCGTGAGAAGTACCATGCGCACCATAACGACGTACTTTGTACTTGTTATAAAGAACGCGTGGAATAGCATACAGGTATGCGTGTTCAGGCATCGTTTGATGGAATGCTGTATCAAATACAACAACTTGAGGAATACCTGGCATATTGACTTCAGCCGCATTAATACCCATCATCGCAGCTGGATTATGAAGCGGTGCAAGGTCGATCAGACGACGGATCTCTGCTTTTACTTCATCTGTTACAAGAGCTGATTCTTTAAAAGCTTCCCCGCCGTGTACTACGCGATGGCCAACTGCTTGAATTTCTGATATCGAGCTCATTACTCCATGAACTTCATGAGTCAATTTGTCGAGTACCTTACGAATAGCAGTTGTATGCTCTAGAATTTCACTAACTTCCGTAATTTCTTCTTTACCTGCAGGTTTGTGATTCAAAATTGAAGAATCCATACCAATACGTTCAACTAGTCCTTTTGCAAGAACTGTTTCGCTGGTCATGTCATACACTTGGTACTTCAGAGAAGAACTACCTGAATTAATAACTAAAATTTTCATACACGGTCACCATCCTTGTCGTACTTGAAGAAGCCTTCTCCTGTTTTCACGCCGAGTTGTCCAGCGCGCACCATTTTCTTAAGAACAGTAGACGGTCTATACTTCAGTTCGCCAAACTCACGGAACATTCCATCAAGGGCTGCATGAACAGAATCAAGACCGAAACGATCCGCCATTTCTAGTGGTCCATGTTGGAATTTGTAACCGATACGAACCGCTTCATCGATATCTTCTGCAGAAGCTACTCCCTCTTCAAGCAGGTGAAGAGCTTCATTAATGTGAAGACAGATTAGGCGAGAAGTAACAAATCCTGGGGACTCATAAACCATGATTCCTTTTTTGCCGAGTACTTCTTCTGCAAATTGTTTTGTTGCGTCGAACGTTTCATCAGATGTTTTAAGACCACGAATAATTTCAACCATATCAATGCTGGAAACTGGATGTGTCCAGTGTAGTCCAATCATACGCTCAGGCGTGTTAATTGCACCAGCAAGCTCCGTTAAGCTAAGAGTAGAAGTGTTACTTGTTAGAATAATATCTTTTCCAATTACTTCTTCGAGTTTTCTAAAGAGAACTTTCTTCTCTTCTAGATCTTCAGTGATGGTCTCTATGATCAAATCGCAAGCAGAAAGTTCCTCATAACTTGTCGTTTTATGAATTCGGGACAAGATCAATTTTTTCTCTGCTTGGGTGATAGCCCATTTCTCCAATTTCTTATCAAGCCCTGTTTCAATCATAGCTACTGAATGATCTAATTTCTCAGGGGTTTGTTCTACGAGCAAGACGTCAAGGCCTTTGGCTGCAAGCATTTCTGCTATACCTTGGCCCATTGTACCTCCGCCGATAACTCCTATTTTTTTAAACAACATGGTTACTGCTCCATCCCTTTCTTGGTCTCTTGTAATATTTTGTATTCTTCTTTGTCGAAAAATACATTTTATGACCCAACATCTAATAATATCTTAGCACGAAACAAAAGTAAAAAAAAATAACCAGCACATAGAATTATGCTGGTATTAATGTACTTTCTTTGAATAATTTGCGAAATTCATCACCAGATAACACTTCTTCTCTAAGCAGAATGCTTAATGATTGATCAAAGATAGGACCATGATCAATCAACAGCTGTTTTGTACGGGAGAAAAGGTCATTTAATATAGCTGAGTTTTCTTTCAGCATTTCCGCCTGTGAGACCATCTCAAGATGCACAATCCCGAGTTCTGTAAGTCCAGAGCTGATCATTGTTTTAACAATATCTAATGCTTGCTCAAAATCATTTCTGGAACCCGTACTGCGGCCCCCGTAGTAAATCTCTTCTGCCGCTGCACCGCCTAGTGCAATCATAATTTGAGCTTCTAAAAACTCTTTGGTGTATAAGTATTGTTCTTCTTGGGGGTTATGTCTTACATACCCTAGGGCTTGTCCACGCGGACTTAAGGCAACCTGGCCAACACTATTTGGACGTACGGCTTCAGCCGCAATGGCATGTCCTAATTCGTGCACTGCTACCCGTCTTTTCTCATCTTCATTTGATTCTCTGTCTGTTTTCTCACCCATCATAACCTTATCGATAGCCATGGATAGATGTTTTTGCGAAATATACTGACTATCATCCCGCATCGCATAAATCGCCGCTTCGTTCATTAAACTTTCCAGTTGTGCACCAGAGAAGCCATAGGACTCTTCTGCAATTTTGTCCATGTTAATGTTTTTATCAAGCGGCTTGTTTTTGGCATGCAGTTCAAGAATATGTCTGCGTCCTTTTTTATCCGGCAAGTCCACCTGGATATGTCTATCAAAACGTCCCGGACGAAGCAGGGCACTGTCGAGCATTTCTTTACGGTTGGTTGCCGCAATAATTAGAATACGCGGTGCATCGGATGTATAGATCCCATCCATTTCTGTCAGAAGCTGATTCAGAGTCTGATCGTATTCACGTTGTTGTCCGCCTTCTCGCTTCCCGCCAATAACATCGATTTCATCAATAAAAATAATTGCATTTTCTTTGTTTTCCTTGGCTGCTCGCGTTCTCGCATCACGGAACAATTCTCGAACACGTCCCGCACCCACACCTACATACATTTCTACAAATTCACTGCCTGATGTAGCAATAAACACTGAATTCGTGTAATGTGCAGCTGCTTTAGCCATGAGTGTTTTACCTGTTCCCGGAGGACCGGTTAACAAAATCCCTTTCAAAGGACGGATACCAAATTTCTGTATTTCCTCATGTCTGATTAGAAAATCAAGTGCTTCTCTAAGCTCCTGTTTAGCACTATCTTGACCGCCTATTTCCTCAAAAGTGAGCTTTCGAGGACCTGCCTTTTTTCGCTTTCTTTCACTGCTTGCACCGACGGTCAGGCCGCCGCGCATCTGCATGAGAAGAAAAACACCTCCAACAAGAAGCCCCATAAGCAATAAAGGAACTACATTCACCCCAATATAGACGAGAAATAAAAAAATGACGGGCACCGCGCCAATCAAGATTTCTTTGGTCCATTTAGGCATTTGGCCATACCCCCATCGTTGCCGACTGTCTCGGCAAAATAATAAACTTGCTTGCCTCTCCATCCGATAGACTTACATACACATTTTGATCATCCATATCGTAATCTACTTGTATGCTGCCATCACTCATTTTCTGCAGTTCTTCTGGAATCTGAGTATATTGCCTAGTTTCCATTGCTTCTGCTACCGTAAACAGGGCGCTTGACCAAAATTCATCGAGTTCCTCTGTAGAATGATTTTTCACGTCAAGTTTAAGTTTTTTTCCCTTGATATACTGACTTCCATCTGTATGAATAAGTTCAACTAGACCCCTTAGATTCGTTTGTGGCTCCAAATCGAGATTCAAATTCACTTCCTTTGGGGTAATATCTATTTGAACATTGTTGACACCTTCGTATGCTGAAACCAATTTTTCAATCGGTTTAAACATGGCCACCTGACGATACACAAACCAACCGCCAAACAGCAGTGTTGCAGTAACAAACAAAGATACCGCAATTGGAATGGGACGTAATTTCAAGTGACAACCTCCCTTATTTTTCGTCTTTTTACTGTAAATAAAATCTATAAATATAGCATAACATACTGTAAGCGTGAAATCTAAACTATGCAACATTTTCTATCTCACAATAATAAAAACCCCGAATGAACTTGATCAAGTTCATCCGGGGTTTATTTGTTATATCAACTTTTACGAATTAATTAGGCAATTGATATCCATTACCTATTTCGGTTCCATCACTAAATTGATAGAATCGGTACACATATTTGCCCTCTTGCTTATAAAAAAGTTGCCATACATAAGTTTTATTGTAGTAACTTGGATGCAAATGAATAATCTCAATATCGCCTAACTCTGAAGCGATTTTGGCGTACATTTCATCTTCAGAAATACTATTATCAATGAGTTCGCTATGAACACTATTTTCTCCAGTGACTGGCTTATGATCCAATCCGAACTGTACCCAGACCATAATCGGCTTATTCTCGCTGCTCATGCCTTCTATCGTCCAATAAATCGAATCTTCTCCCCAAACGGACTTTTGTGTTTTTGTAACCGACGTAAGCTGCGCCTGTTGCTCTGCAATCGACACCGCCAGGTCCCTTTCCGCCCACTGATCTTTCATTACGTAAACATAAAATTGATAAATTCCAAATAAGATTAGTAATACCGTAAGAATACTAATGTATATCCATTTTTTTCTATTTCTCCTCAAGGCGGGACTCCCTTCTCACCCTTCGTCCGTTAGCGGGCTTTCAGTCCTTTAAATGCAGATTCTGCTTCTCGTTTAATACGTTCTTCATCTAAAGTAAGAGCTTCTCCATCTTTTAACAACTGTTTGCCATCTACCCATACATGTTTGACGTCTTTAGCACTTGCAGAGTATACAACATGAGAGATCAAATCGGAATACGGCAAAAAGTGCGCCTGATCTAAATCAATCGCTACAAAATCTGCTTTCTTGCCTACTGCAAGCGTCCCCGTATCTTCAACGTAGATCGATTTCGCTCCATATTCCGTTCCCATACGAAGAGCTTCTGTCGCTGGAACAGCCGTGGGGTCACCAGAGACTCCTTTATGAATAAGAGCAGCCAGACGCATTTCTTCAAACATGTCCAGATTATTATTGCTTGCAGGTCCATCCGTTGCTAACGATACAACAACCCCAGCCTTCAATAACTCCGGAACTCGAGCTACACCGCTGGCTAGTTTCAAGTTACTTCCTGGATTGTGCGCTACAGCAACATTATATTTAGCAAGGATCTCAATTTCTTCATCCGTTAAATGAACGGCATGCGCCACGAGGGATGGACGTGAGAAGAAGCCCAATTTCTCTAAATGAGCTACCGGACGGACCCCATAATCCTTCACATTCTGCTCTACTTCTGCCTTGGTTTCAGACATGTGCGTATGGAGCGGCAGGTCTAAGTCATGTGCAGCCTGAACAAATTTTTCAATAAACTCAGGACCACATGTGTACGGTGCGTGAGGAGATAGCATCGTCGTAATTCTGCCACTCGCCTGTCCGTTCCATTCCTTAGCAAAAGAAGTTGCTTCCGCAAGTTTAGAAGCTCGCAGTTCATCTGAACCGAATCCAATAACACCCCGCATCAGGCTTGCACGTATGCCCGACTCTTCAACTACCTTAGCTACTTGATTCATCTGATCATACATGTCAAGAAAAGCGGTTGTACCCCCTTTAATCATCTCAAGGATCGACAAGGACGCTCCCCAATACACATCGTCTGCTGTAAATTTCTCTTCCATTGGCCACATCTTCTCTTGAAGCCAAATTTGGAGTGCAAGATCATCCCCATAACCTCTCAGAAGTGACATCGCAGCATGACCATGTGTGTTGATCAGACCGGGAATAAAGAGTAGATTTTTCCCGTCAAAAGCTGTTGTTTCTTCTTCCCCCTCAGGGAGTTTCTCGCCTATGTAGGCAATCTTATCATTCTCAACAAGCATATAACCTTTAACGATTCGCCATTCTGGATCACTAACTGCAAATTGTCCATTTTTTATAAGCCATTTAGGACTTGTCATCTTCTATTTCTTCCTTTCCTTCTTCGCTCTCAAGATAATAAGCAAGGCTTAAGAGATCGGTTGTGAAATCAGCCGTGTGAATCCGAATATGTGGCGGAGCTTTGATGATGATGGGCGCAAAATTAAGAATAGCCTCTATACCTGCTTCAACCATACAATCCGCTACACGCTGAGCTTCAAAATCAGGTACTGTAATAATTCCGATCCGAATATTACGTTCCTTTACTGTATTCTGTAACTCTTCCATTGGCTGAACCGTAAGTGTATTAATCATAGTTCCAATTTTTTTATCATACGAGTCAAATACAGCAACAATCTTCATATTGTCTTTTACATAGCGGTTATAGTTAGACAACGCTTGACCGAGATTACCTGCCCCCACGAGAGCAACATTAATGACTTGATCAATTTTGAGAATTTGACGGATTTTATCAATAAGATAAGCGACATCATATCCGATTCCCTTCCGTCCAAAATCACCAAAATAAGCTAAATCCTTGCGGATTTGTGCTGGATTCAGATCCAATTTAAGTCCGAGTTCTTGAGATGATACCGTTGTAACTTCTCTTTTGTACAGCTCCTGTAAATAACGCAGATAAACGGGCAGCCGACGAACGACTGCCTCTGAAATTTTATCCGACTTCAATGTGAACTCCCCCTTACATCAAAAACACAATTTCTTATCTTCCGTCTGTTTCTTTATTCGTTTCATGTTCCATCAGCCATTCACTAATCCGTGGCACCATCTTATCGGTAACCATATGTTCCATTTTTGGACCTGGCAGAGAGTATAAAAAGTACTTTCCGTAATAAGATTCAATAACCCTTGTATCGTAAACAATAACGATGCCTCTGTCCTTTGATGTACGAACAAGCCGTCCAAAACCTTGTTTAAACCGGATCACGGCCTGCGGAACAGAAAGTTTCATAAAAGGATTTTTCTTTTCTTTTTCCAAAAGTTCACTTTTTGCTTCCACCACTGGATGGCTAGGCGGCTGGAAAGGTAGTCGCACGATCGCAAGGCACGTTAAAGCTTCTCCCGGAATATCTACGCCTTCCCAAAAGCTACTTGTCCCGAGCAATACAGAAGCCTTAGCCTCTTGGAACCGGCGTGTAAGTTTGGTTCGACTGCCTGTATCTACCCCTTGTCCAAGCACAGTAATGTCACTAGCTGCAAGTGCTTCTTTTAGAGGTTCATGGACTTGTCTCAGCATACGATAGGACGTAAACAACACCAACATTCTGCCTTTGGTTGCCTTCGCTGTCTCTGCTAGTGAAGTCACAAGCATACTTACAAAGTGATCATCCCCTACACTTCCTTTTACACTCGGAAAATCTCGAGGAATGACCAAAAGCGCCTGATCCCTATAATTAAATGGCGATGGAAGTAAGGACGTCATAAGTCTGCCTTTTTCCTGTGCTTCTAAAAGCCCTAGTTGATCGATCATAAACTGAAATGACTTGTCTACAGATAACGTAGCAGAGGTCAGGATCACACTGTGTTTTTTATCGAAAAACAGTTCTTTTAAATGCGAACTTACATCAACAGGGACTGCGTACAGCTGAAGAGACTTACTTCTAAACTGACCGCTTGCTTCAAGCCAGTATACGGTGCCTGTATCATCAAGCCGCATAAAGAGTCTGAGATTGTCCCTCAGCTCTGCTAAGTCTCTGACAAGACCCGTGATATCTGTAATTAAACTATCCGATGCATAATCGTCTAATTCTTCTCTCACTTCTCCAAGCAGCTTATCTGCTTTGCGTACCATTTCGCCTACTGTGACATAAAACTGATTTTCGTGTTTTGAGATTTTGTCCCATGCTTTTGGCTTAGCCTGCGGCTTCAGTCTAAGTGAAAACTGTCCAGAATCTCCTGGTGCAGCATCCATTCTCTCTGGTAACAGCCTAAATAACATATCACTCAGTGTATCCCATTCTTCCTTCGCTTCCAGGGCAAATGGAAACAACTCGTCAATAGCTGAAGTCCATTCCACGTATTTCTCATGTCCTGACTGATTGATCTGTTGACGAAGTGCAGGAAATTGACCATTACGGCTATCCTTAAACAGCCTTGTTAGCGTATGGACCACTGAGAAATATTTCATATGCATCCCCAGATGTTTACCAGCTACGTCTTCTAGATGATGAGCCTCATCAATAACTAGGTAGTCATAACTTGGGAGCAGTTGATGACTGGCTTTCACATCCGTAAACAGTTTGGAGTGATTTGTAATTACAACATCTGCAATACCCGCTTCATGACGTGCCCGATGATAGAAACATTTTTTGAACCACGGACAGCTCCGTCCTAAACAGGATTCAGACTCACTTTGCACAGTCTCCCAGAAATCGGTTCCCCGGTGGCTTAAGTTTAGTTCTTCATCATCTCCAGTTTCGGTTTGCGTGAGCCAAACGAGCATCTGAGCAGCAGTAAATACGTCTTCTTTGGGTGTAGCAAATTCTTTGTTATTCAGCTTCTGTTCAAACTTACGCAGACAAAGATAATGTCCACGGCCTTTGAAGATCGCTGCTTTAAAAGGAAAAGGAACGACTTTCGTTAACAGAGGTAGATCACGCTCTCGCAATTGTTCCTGCAAATTTATGGTATGTGTACTTACCGTAACCTTGGTCTCCTGCTTTACGCTTTGGTAAATAGAAGGTAACAAATATCCAAGTGATTTCCCTGTTCCTGTTCCCGCCTCAATTAATAAATGCTTGTCTTCATAAAGAGCTTTATTGACTTCATCGAACATCATATTCTGTGCTTCCCTTTGTTCATAGTTGGGAAGTTTTTCTTTTAAATTCTGCTGTACCTTCTCCATATACTCGCTAAACGATTCATTCTCCAAAGGATTCGGTGCACGTTCGTCCCGTGGCGGAGCAATCGTAGACCAATCATCAATGGCAAGCGCAAGTTGCCTGTAGTATTTCTGGCTGTCCAGGTCCTGAATCGGCTCGCTTTCCTTCTCTGCCAATAGTCCATCCAAAAACCATCCAAAATCACTTTCCTCTGCAGGAAAGAGATCTGTAAGGCGCTGCAGTGTAATCAAAGGTAAGCCTCTGAGTTCTTCGATGCTTTTCAGAAATACATGTGCGGTTGCCAGTGCATCACTATCCGCTTGGTGCGGTCTGTCATGTTCAAATCCAAATTCAGATGAAACATAACCTAACTGGTAAGAGGAAAGCGAAGGAAAACAAATTTTCAAGAAGTCCATCGTATCCAAAATACGGCCTGTAAATGGCAGGTATCCGCATCGATCTAACGCATTTTGCAAAAAGTAAAAATCAAAAGCTACATTATGGCCAACCAATACAACATCATTTAACAATGGAACAAGTTCCATCATCATTTCTTCAAGATGAGGTGCATCTTTGACATCGTCGTCCGAAATTCCAGTAAGTCCAGTTATAAAAGGTGGAATGGGAACGCCGGGATTGACATAAGAGCTATAGGTCTCTTTTATACTTAAATCATGATCTATTATGGTAAGTCCAACCTGGGTGATTTCACCGTCAGACTGGGTACCTGTTGTCTCAAAATCAAGCACAGCAAATTTCATTACAATTAAACGTTCCCTTCATCCAGTCTCTTTAGTAGCATAGCAAAAAAAAAGACTTTTGAACATTAGACACAAAAAAAGACGATGTCAAATAAAGAGACATCGCCTTTTTGATGCACTGCCTTTTGATGCCTCTCTAGGAGAGAGCAAGCAACTTCGTTCCATAATGGAGTTTTCCGCTATTTGATCTGCATGCTTCCAGATTGTACAGCGGCTCTTGCAAACTTGGATCAAGCTTTAGAGAAAGTGCAAAACAGGAAAGAGCTTTCTCCAGATCCGTGTGTTTGGCATGGATGCATCCAAGTGCATTATATGCCAGCGCTTTTAACCTAGGCTGATCGCTGTTCAGCAAAATTCGATTCAGTTCCTTTGCGGCGACATGTGTTTCTTCTAAATGAAGATACGACACAGCTAAGTACAGACGAGACATTAAACTTTCCGGGTACAATTCAACGACTCTGTTAAATTCTTCAGCCGCGTGCTTATACATAAGAAGCTTAAAATAACCCTGTCCTTTGACAAAAGATTGAAGCTTAAGTTCTGGAATCATGGCGAAGGGATCAGTTCCACGGAACAAACCGCTTTCCCGGATCCGAGCCATTTTTTCTTCAAATGACATCCACTCATCCATAATTCCATCACTCATCTGTTTTAGCAAATTCCACTTTCGTAACATCTCTTGTTTCTTAACGGCAGGTGCAACAGAATAATACTTCTCAATCTCGTCGAGCGCATCATTCATTTCGGCGAATAAATGTTGGAACATGGCTTGCATCCCACCCTCGGTAAAATGGATTAGTGCAGTAACCTAATCACATTTTCTGCGTAAAGGGCAGTTTTCATTCCTTATTCCCATGGATTACATGATTGTGGCGTGAACTTCCTGTTGAACCGTTTGAACCGGTTTATTCGCATCATTAACAAATACGACAGTGGGCTTATGACTTGCCATCTCCGCTGCATCCATCATCGCATAAGAGATAATAATAACCGTATCTCCTGGCTGAACGAGACGAGCTGCTGCTCCATTGAGACAGATCGTTCCAGACCCGCGCGGCCCAGGGATAACATAAGTCTCTAGTCTGGCTCCATTGTTATTATTCACAATCTGCACTTTCTCGTTCTCAAAAATATCAGCTGCTTCCATTAGATCGCGATCAATGGTAATACTTCCTACATAATTCAAGTTTGCTTCCGTTACGGTTGCACGATGTATTTTTGATTTCATTAAAGTTCTAAACATGCGAGAACACCTTCACTTTCTGTAAACGATGATTATCGATCAGACGAGTTTTACCGAATTTAACCGCTAATGCCACAATCACATCCTCTAAATCGTTAAGCTGCTGCTGCTCACCTAGAGGCTGTAAACCGGGAAATGTCAAAATTTCCACATAGTCAATTACCGCAGCTGGTGATTTTTTAATCTCCGCTGTAACTAGATTGCGAAGCTCACCAATGGTGATATCAGTATGCTCTCTACTTGCTTTCTCAGCAAGAGAAAGTGAACGTGACAAGCAGAGTGCCTGTGAACGCTCCTCGCTGCTTAAATAGACGTTACGAGAGCTCAGAGCGAGCCCATCGTCCTCTCTCATGATGGGGCAAGGAACAATCGTTACAGGCATATTCAAATCAGTAACCATTTGCGTCAGCACTGCAACTTGTTGAGCATCTTTCATGCCAAAAAAGGCGAAATCAGGTTGTACTATATTGAAAAGTTTGGCGACAACGGTTGTTACTCCGTCAAAGTGACCTGGGCGAGAAGTACCGCATAGGCGTTCTGTCAGACCAGAGACTTGAATCGTCGTCTTCGTTGGCTGAGGATACATTTCTTCGACTGTAGGAATAAATACGATATCTACTCCTTCTTTTTCAGCTACTGCAAGATCTCTCTTCTCATCACGCGGGTAACTTTCAAAGTCCTCATTCGGACCAAACTGGATCGGATTTACAAAAATACTCAGAACCACAATATCGGTTTTATTTCTTGCTTGTTTCATTAAACTGGCATGACCTTCATGCAGAAAACCCATTGTAGGCACAAACCCAACTGTTCCTTCCGGTTTGGAAATTTGCTTCTTCATCGCTGCAATCTGAGATCTTAGTTCCTGAATTCTACGTACGGTAATCATCTTAGTTGTCCACCTTTGCTTTACGATTTCCGTACAGCGATTCAACGACACCGTCTTCTGCAGTAAATACATGCTCCTCAGCTGGGAAAGATTTCTCTTTTACTTCTTTTACGTAATTTGCAATACTTTCACGAATGAGAGAACCAACATCACTGTACGTTTTAACAAATCGTTTAGGAATATAAGGAGAAGCATATTGAACAATATCATGGAACACAAGAACTTGCCCATCGCACCCTCGTCCTGCACCAATACCAATCGTCGGAATGCTAAGTTCACGAGAGATTGCTTCCGCTACTTCTTCGGTTACCAGCTCCAGTACAACTGCAAAAGCCCCTGCTTTCTCTAAAGCCTTGGCGTCTTCAAGCAATCGTTTTGCATCTTGTGCATCTTTTCCTTGTACTCGGAATCCACCAATTTGATTCACAGACTGAGGCGTGAGTCCAATGTGTCCGAGAACAGGAACACCTGAAGAAACAATGGTACGAACCGTGTCCGCAATCTCAGCTCCGCCCTCGAGTTTCACGGCATGGGCATGCCCTTCCTGCATTAATCTGCGAACACCGCGCAAGCTTTCGTCAATGCTGCCGTGATACGTCATAAAAGGCATATCGGCAACAATAAACGTATGCTCAGCTCCACGTGCAACAGAGCGGCTATGGTAAACCATATCATCGAGTGTTACAGGAATTGTCGAGTTATACCCAAGTACAACGTTACCAAGTGAATCTCCTACAAGAATCATATCTACTCCCGCTTCCTCAGCAAGTAACGCGGAAGGATAATCATAAGCCGTCACCATTGTGATCGGTTCTTTATTTTCTTTCATTTTTTTCATTTTAACAATATTAAGTGGTTTTTTAATTGCAGCCATTTCGATGTGGCTCCCTTCTGTTTCTGATATCGACCGTAAGTCTAAGATGTTGAAAATGTGAACTGTTCTACGGATTCTCATCAGCTGGGCCCTAGTGGTTTAGATAATGAACACACAAAAAAACCTTTTAGTTGTCACTAAAAAGGTCCCAAAAGTCAAAAAAGAGTCACTTAACGATCGTCCCTTCTGTCTCGGTCCTCTTCGGCTCAGAGCAGAATCCAACAAACCTATAAAATAATAATTCTTAAAGCAGACTAACTTGATGAGTGCAGTTCAAATTGCATGAATTTAATACCGCCTCAAGAAGAAAGTATACCAAAAAAAGACCAAATGTCTATGCCCCGGAATAATTAATCTAAAGCATACAGGATGAACCATTCTTAGATTAGTGAAGAAGCCATCCGATTTTTACACATGTTTACTCGGACTATTGCCCTTATTGTATTATCTCCACTTCACCCGAAAAAATAGTAGAGTTCTGTCCTTCTTCCGTCAAAACCACGAGACCACCACTGTCGGATAAACCGATTGCCGTTCCTTCGATTACCTGATTCAATGCTACAGAACGCACCCGTTTTCCTAGTGAGGCCGATAAGGCTTCCCACTCTTTCAAGATCGGAGCAAATCCTGCTGTCTCATACTGCAGATATCTCGCTTCGAGTTCATTCATTACTTCACCGATCAGTCTTGAACGGGATACAGAAGTTCCAGATTCTATTTTCAAGGAAGTAGCAATACTTCGCAGATCTTCCGGATAATCTTGTTCAGACAAATTTACATCTATGCCAATCCCAGCGATACAATATCTTACCTTGTTATCTTCGGTAGCTGCTTCAAGAAGAATACCGCATACTTTACGGCCGTTTATCAAAATATCATTTGGCCATTTGAGCCCCGCTTCCACTCCCGTAACATTTCGGATCGCACTGCATACGGCTACGCCTGTTAACAACGTTAACTGAGGCATAAATCGAACTGGCAGTTCCGGGCGTAAGACAAGACTCATCCAGATGCCTTTTCCCGCAGGGGAGAACCAGTTGCGTCCAAGACGCCCCCGCCCATTCGTCTGCGTATCCGAAATCACCAGTGTTCCTGCTTCGGCTCCTTCTTCTGCAAGCTTGATTGCTTCAATCTGCGTCGAGGAAGTTGATTCCAGAAGATGAACCCTGCTTCCAAAAACGGCTGTATTTATATTTTGCATAAGATCCTTCTGCTCATACTCATCTGGTTTATACAGTAAACGATATCCTTTACGTGACACCGCTTCAAATTCGTAACCAAGCTCTCGTAATTGGTTAATTTGTTTCCATACCGCTGCTCTGCTGATGGATAATCGGTTACTGATTTCTTCCCCGGAAAGAAAATCATTTGATTTTTCATTAAATAAATCCAGCAACAATTTAAACTTCATCTTCAATCACCTTCTTCGCTGCATCTAATAGAGATTGATGGTCATTAGGGATCTGACCAAGTGCTACTTCATGTAAAAGTCTCTTCATGGTTAAACCGAGCCAAGGTCCGCCCTTGCGCCCTGTTATTCTCATCAAATCAGCACCTCCGAGTGCCAGATCCTTCACATGATATACATTCATTTCAGCAGTCCAACCTTCTGCTTCTGAAAGTAGCAAGGGACAAAGATTTTTATACGCGGGAGACAAGATATCCGCTTCTGTCGCTAATTCCCTATTAATCAAAATCCAGTCTTGAGCCGCTTCTCTTCCATACCGGAGGACAAAAGGAATCCAGTCTGCACGCAGCAAATTGAATAGTTCCGTCTTCTCCATCTGCTCCCTGTTTAAGGCAAGTTTCTCAAATAAACTCATCATTTGCTCATGAAAAGCTAGCATATTTGTTATTCGATCTCGTGTTTCACCTGAAAATGTCCATTCACGAAGTAAGGTATTGGCATCAGAAGAACCCACCTGAAGTAGCAACAGCATCATTTCATATCGGTAAACTGCATCCTGAGGAAGTCGATCGAAATATCCAGTAAGATTTCGGTCCAATGAAGTGAAACCTATCGGCGCCTTCACATATTCCAAGATGCTGCTGTCTATAAGGAGCTGAAGACCTTTAGAAGGATAAGGACCAGCCATCATTTTATCCATCTCCGTACGAACTCGTTCCATCGCTATATATGCGAGTTTATCACGCTGACGAATCATACCCCACCAAGTGTCAGTCTCCAGTTCAAAATTAAAAACCGAAGCAAAACGAACGCCTCTCATGATGCGAAGGGCGTCTTCTTCAAACCTTTCTACTGCGATCCCGACACACTTAACAAGGCCTTGCTTAATATCCTCTTGACCGTGAAAAGGATCAAGCAAATCGCCCTTTACATTACGGGCTATCGCATTCATCGTAAAGTCTCTTCGTTTTAAATCATCTTCTACTCGATCCACAAAATGGACTTCGGTCGGCCTTCGATAATCTTCATACCCACTCTCGGTACGAAAAGTCGTTACTTCATAATGATAGCCGTCACTTCGCACCGTAACCGTCCCATGCTGAAGCCCGGTAGGAATGGAGTCCGGAAAAAGAGCAATAACCTGTTCAGGCGTTGCCGAAGTCGTAATGTCCATGTCCGTAACCGTTCGATGCATAAGCTCGTCCCGCACACATCCACCGACAAAAAAGGCATCATAACCATGGTCGTTTAGTTTTTGCAATACTTGTTCTCCGCCAGCAGCCATCGCTGGAAGCGTATAATTCCAGTTTTTCATTTCCACTTACTCCTTTTACCGAACCTCATCCACACAGGGATTTCTATAAAATTGATGCCGGTTTCTGTGTTAGTACCCGATCATAAATTCGTTCATACTGATCCGTTATTTTATCAATATTAAAGTTAACGCTTGCTCTTTCAAGACAAGCCTTTTTGAATTTATCCATAAGATCTTCATCCGTAAGCAAACGGACAGCATCTTTTGCCATTTGTTCCGTATCTCCAATCGGGGATAACATCCCTGTTTGACCATGTAATACAAGTTCTGGAATTCCGCCCGCTGTAGATCCGATCGTTGGTACACCGCAAGCCATTGCTTCAAGAGCAACCAGACCAAAGCTTTCTTTTTCGGATGGAAGCAACAATAGATCAGCCATCGAAATCACTTGAGCTACATCATCTTGTTTGCCGAGAAAGAGGACCTTTTCAGATAGACCAAGCTCCTGGATTTTACATTGAATTTTAGGCAAGTCGGGTCCTTCACCAACGAGTATAAGCTTCGCGGGAAGCTCTTGCTGAACTCTAGCAAACACATCAATGACATCCAGGGTGCGCTTCACTGGACGGAAGTTAGAGATATGCATAAGCACCTTCTCTTCATCACTTACATAATCTCTCCGCAGGGACAAAACTTCTCTTGGATAATACACTCTTTCGTCCACAAAATTATACGTAAGATCTATATCCCGCGTAATATCAAGTAATTCATGAGTCTCGCGAATCAAATCATTTGAAACAGCTGTTACTGCATCGCTTTTGTTAATAGCCAGCTGAATCAAGTCTTTAAGCGATTCATCCTGTGCAAGTACCGTAATATCGGTGCCATGCAGAGTGGTCACTACTTTTAAATCATCCGGCACCATTTGTT
The DNA here is from genome assembly GCF_965111595.1 of Paenibacillus sp. Marseille-Q7038. NCBI lineage: Bacteria > Bacillati > Bacillota > Bacilli > Caryophanales > Paenibacillaceae > Paenibacillus > Paenibacillus sp. Marseille-Q7038. Next base: position 2,412,033 of record NZ_CBCOOM010000001.1, read on the forward strand.
TAGCCAAGTAGGCACATACCGCATGTGGTACCGCATAATGTACATGAAGCAGATCAAGCTGCTGTGCTTTTGCTACTTGAGCCATTTTGGTGGCTAGAGATAAATCATAAGGAGGATAGCGAAAGACGTAATAATCGTTCACTTCCACCTCATGATAAAATATGTTTTTTTGGAATTGTCCAAGTCGAAAAGGTATACTGTTCGCAATAAAATGAACTTGATGCCCTCTTTCGGCGAGCCTTTTTCCAAGCTCAGTTGCTACGACACCTGAACCGCCTAGAGACGGATAACAGGTAATCCCGATTTTTAAGTGCTTACCCGCTTGACTCAAAGAAGGGCCTCCTTTTACATAAGAATAATTTTTTCTATTAGACTTCAGAATTTGTGCCGTCGGTACCTGGTTTATATTTATGTACAAGCTGACGCCATGCGAAATCTCCACGATCGAGTGCCTTCACCAAAATTTCGGCCGTAGCTACATTGGTGGCAAGTGGAATACCTTGGACATCACATAGACGAAGTAATGCATTGATATCCGGTTCATGCGGTTGTGCCATTAATGGATCACGCAGGAAAATGATCAAGTCCATCTCATTTTGAGCAACTAGGGCACCAATCTGCTGGTCACCGCCAAGCGGGCCTGACATGAAGCGATGAATTTCTAAATTCGTTTCTGACATAATACGTTTTCCAGTTGTCCCCGTTGAATAAAGCTGGTGTCCAACAAATACGTGTTCATATGCTGTTACAAAGTTAACCATTTCATCCTTTTTACGGTCATGAGCGATAAAAGCAATTTTTAACATATCTGTTCTCTCCCTGTGTCTATAAATTGAGGCTTTTCACAAACAACTAGTCTATAAAATGATCAAACCCATAAATCATCCCAGTATACTCCATTACTTTTTGAATCCCGATCTTAACTCCTGGCATATAACCGGCACGCTCATAGGAGTCATGTCTAATCTTCAGCGTTTGACCGAAGTCACCAAAAATAACTTCTTGCTGCGCAAAGACGCCTGGAAGTCTAACACTATGAATACGGAAACCATTGTAGTACCCGCCGCGTGATCCCTCGATTGTTTCTTCTTCTTTTGGATTTCCTTGGCGTATTTCTTTGCGATTCTCTGCAATCATCTCTGCTGTTTTTACAGCTGTTCCTGATGGTGCGTCGAGTTTTTGATCTCCGTGATACTCAATAATTTCGAGGTTTGGCATATACTTTGCCGCTTGTGCAGCAAATTTCATCATCAAAATAGCCCCAATTGAAAAATTTGGTGCGATTAAGCCGCCAATCCCTTGTTTTTCACATTGCTTGTCCAGTTCCTTAATCTGTTCGGTCGTAAAACCTGTTGTTCCCATCACAGGTCTAACCCCATGAGAAATGGCCAGGGAGGTATGCTCATAAGCATATTGAGGCGTTGTGAAATCAACCATAACATCAGCATCGGTCTGACTCAGAGCTTTTTCAAGCTGATCCATAACGATGATTCCGCAAGGTTTAAGTCCTACCAGTTGGCCGGCATCCGTACCTGCTTCGGAACGGTTAACTGCAGCAACAAGTTCTAATTCCTCATCTTGAATCACAAGTTTAACAACCTCGCGACCCATACGCCCCCCTGCACCTACAACAATAACTTTAATTTTATCAGCCAAAACGAACACTCCTTAGATAACTAGGTTGATGGTTTCTGGAAATATATTCTCATCCGTTTATTAAAATCGTATAACAGATCTGTTAATTGTTCATTTTGCGGTTCCATCGCGATCGCTTCCTTCAATACAGCAATAGCCAGTATATAATCATTCATCTCGGCATAAGCAACTGCGAGCCATACATACGCTTCTGTATAGAGTGGATCCAGCGTGATCGCCTGTTTTAATTGCTCCAGTGCCTTTTCGTAATTCTTCTTCGGATCTGCATTTCCCGACTCAATGAGAACACGAGACATGGCAGTCAGCTTTTTGGACTGGAGACGGTTGATGTGGATGAGATATTCGATATGCCCCGGTGCCATCTCAGCCGCTTTGTTCGCATGAACAAAAGCCTGATCAAGCTTTCCATTACGAGCATACGTAATGGAGCAGCGATAATGAATTTCTGGATTATTGGGTTCCTCTGCGATCGCAGTTTCAAACCAGTAAACAGCCCGTTCAAAGTCATTATGAAATATGGCTTTATACGCTTCTTGAATGTAATCGTCAGCATTCACGTTAGCTTGCACCTCCCGTATCGTCGGTCAGTACAGCATATGTAAGAATGGCCTAATCGGTGTCCTTTTTCGTCCAGCGATCCTTATCCCGCGTATTAAATTTGTGCATCACTTTATTATGAGCTTCGGTTAGATCAATTCCGAGCGAGTTGGCAAAACAAATGGTAATAAACAAGATGTCGCCCAGCTCCAGTTCAATGGAATTATCTGCTTCCGTTGCTTTTTTAGGTTTCTCTCCATACTCGTGATTGACTTCGCGAGCAAGTTCTCCCACTTCTTCTGTCATTCGAGCGAGCATCGTCATCGGACTGAAATAACCTTCTTTGAATTGGGATATATAATCGTCCACTTCTTTTTGCATCTCTAATAAAGTTTTTTCCATGTGAGCATACTCCTTACTAACCAATGTTTACAACTCACTTCATCCATATGTTAACGTATTGAGAAAGTGAAAACAAATCATTTTTTAAACATCTCATGAAAAAGGCATACTACATTTGAGCATCTAGGCAAATCTAATACTAGTGAGGGATTCATTCAAATGAACAAGATTACAGCGCAACTTAAGATCATTGTACCGATCCTCCTGGGCACCGCAATTTTTGCGTTCGGTCTCCTGTATTTTATTATTCCCAATCAGTTGATGGAAGGCGGAGTCACGGGTATTACCGTGCTTCTAAATTATGCTTTTGGTATTTCACCTTCCATTTCTACTCTTATTATTAATATCCCCCTATTTCTACTGGGATGGAAAGTTTTTGGAGGAAGACAAATCATTTATACTGGTGTCGGAATCGTCGCTCTAACCATTTTCCTCGGTTTATTCGAACGATTAATTGATGCAGGCTATATCGTTCCTTTGGAAACAGAACATGATCTTTTACTTGCTGCATTGTATGCAGGCGTTACCATTGGTCTTGGGTTGGGGATTGTGTTTCGGGCCGGGGGGACAACCGGGGGTTCTGATATTATCGCCAGAATTCTGTCGAGAAAAACGGGACTCAGTATCGGACGAGTGATGCTCGCCATTGATATTGTTATTATTGGATCTTCCCTTATTTACATACCTCTTGAAAAAATTCTGTATACGCTTATCGCCGTATTTATTGGATCCAAGGTCATTGACTTCATTCAAGAAGGGGCATACGCTGCAAAAGCGTTTACGATCATTAGTGACTATGGGCCTGAAATTGCCGATAAAATAACCATACAGATGGAACGCGGGGTTACGCTGATTCCAGCGATTGGAGCCTACTCAAAAAAGGCGAAGCATGTTGTATACTCTGTTGTTTCTAGACAAGAGATTAGAGAACTCCATCAGATTATAAAATCCATTGATCCAAAAGCATTTCTCATTATCAATGAGGTGCATGATGTCCACGGGGAAGGTTTCAAAGAAGAAAAATAGCCCGGAAATCCGGACTATTTTTCTTCTTATTTTTTATTCATTAAACTAAAAATATGATTGATGATTCCCTCTGTACTTACGGTAACCGACGTACGCAAGCACCGCCACAATCGCAGAACCAAGGAATAAATTAGCTGCCCATGGTTCAGGACCTGCGGCAAATGGAACAAAAGCGGTTGCGTCCTTTTCCTTACCAAACAAAGCATTAGCAAATTCATCCCCCTGCTTCACCGCATCAAGGATATCTTGTCCTTTCACTCCATTACTCATGGTAAGTCCCTTTAAATAAGACATCCAAGAATCAAATCTTTCAATCTCATAAGGCTGTCTCCGTATGATAGCTGCAGGACGAATCGTTTCATAGTGACTTTCCAGTTCCGAATAATTTGCAGTGATATCTGTTCCTGGTTCGTTCATTACTTCTTGTTCAATCGATGATAAGTCTTCTTTCATAATCTTGTAGTATTGAAGCCATAACGGTTTATCCGGATGAGCCAAACTATCCACTGCCAGTCTAAGTTTCGCAGACGCATGCTGTAAAGAGTCCGAAGCGGCTTGCACACTGGCTGTCGCTTCTTTCACTTCCACAATCGTCTCCGTGAGCGCATGCATCCCTTCTACTGTAGTTAACCCATCAAACGAGAATCGCTCTACTTGACTCGTTAAATCCCCTATATCTTCACGTACCGCTGAAAGATTATAGTCGAGGGCATTCCGATATAAGGAGGTTGCGATCTGATTGAGTTGTTCAGCTTGGTTTACAAGGTTTGGATTCGCTTCATCCGAATTTTCCGCATATGCGGTGTTCTGCAAGAAAATCTGACTCAGTAGTGTACAACATAGAAAACCAACCATTAGTAAGGAAGAACGCTTTTTTCCAAAAAACAAGGACATCCCCTCCTACTGTATCGTATGAAGAGAGATGTCCACCTAGAACTATAACCGTTTCGCCTGCTTTAAGGCGATCCAGCCTGCTATAAAACTAAGAATAGTCAGCGTAAATGTAAAGGTCCGAACTCCGCCCACGTAATTATTAAGCTCATAAGGAAGATAGGGATAGATTTCGAAGGTATAGTCCATGACATCATTTAACAAGGTCCACCCAGCTGCTATGATCAGACTAACCATACCAAACCCAAAAAAGCGAACATAGAGAAGTGCCTCAACTGCCATCGCTAAATGAGAAGCAATCAGCATAAAATCCTGCCAGATCACGTCTCCGCCAAACGACCAGCCAGCTACAATCATACTAACGGCCCATACTCCATATTTGATTGATGTGACGACCGCTAACCCCTGAATCACGTGGCCTACATTCTTAAGTGAACGCCTCGTTGGCGGGTATAACAGAAATAATAGGGACAGCGTAAAGAATAAACTAGCGGTAGGACTATCCGGTACAAACACAAGGAGAGCTACCGGGTAATTTTGAAGTGTGTAAGCAAGCTGACCATCATACCATATGTATCCATAAACTGTGCCGAGCAAATTACACCAAAATAAGAGCCATAAAAAACCGCGGTTCATCAGCACAGAGCGGCTCCAAAACAAAGATAGGGATAACACGTGCCGTACATCCTCCTTTATGATGTGATATTCACTTCAATAGAATAACAGAGTTCTCTCTAAAAAGGGCCTGACTGCTTATATGAGCAGTCAGGCCCTTTTTCCGTAACCCGTATTCTATATTACTCTGCCGATTTCTGGGAAGCAAGCCAGTCTGCAAGAGTGTCAATATCTTCGTCAGTTAAACCTTTTGCGATGTTGTCATCATATTGAGGTCCCATTCCGCCAATACCATCATGAATGATACCGAGAAGTTCTTCCTTACTATGAGCATCACCGATCCCGCGAAGGGAAGGTCCCATTTGTCCTTTCAGATCCGCAGCATGGCAGGTTACGCAGGTAGCTTTTTTGTAAATATCAGCACCTACTCCGTCTGGATCTACAATGGCTATTTCTTCTGTAGTAGGCGCCATTGAAGTAGGAAGCCCTGCATTATGTTTCTCATGTGCTTCTTTCTCACGTGTGATATGTTCTGGCTCTTGACCGGACTTTGCAAGCTCATGTTTGTAATGAGTCCACGCTACATTGGTCAGATAGAAGACCGAAACGATAGATAACAACATAAGCGTTGATGCAATAGGTCTTTTATAGAAACGACGTTCTTTTCCCGTATCCAGGAATGGAGCAAGAAGTAATGCACCAAAAGCAACGCCGGATACCCCAAGTGTACCAAGAACAACATAATCACCGGAAGCATAAGGATACTTCAGATATTGATATAAGAATAAAAAATACCAGTCAGGCATGGGTATTACTGTTGCACCCGGATCGGCTGGATATCCAAGCGGCGCTGGTTCTGAGATGGTAAGTACCAGGAAGCCAACAAGAACAACAACCCCTACCATCCATTCTTTTAACAGGAAGTTCGGTATAAAAGCCTCCGATTTCCCGGGATAAGCGGTATAGTCAGGCGGAGTAATAAATCCCTCACCCTTACGTACCCTGGAATCTCCAACAAAAACAACTTTTTCGTCTGATTTTTTCCCGTGTGCCATAGGCGTTTCCCCCCTTCTATTATAGTGGTCCGGAGATACCTTGTCGGCGGATCATAATAAAATGGCCTACAAGTAAAATAAGTAGAACAGCAGGAAGGAAGAACACGTGCAGGGCAAAGAATCTCGTTAATGTCTCAGCTCCAACAATCGTACCGCCTTGTAAAAGTTCTTTGATAATAGGTCCCAAATAAGGAACCGTATTCGCGATCTCGAGTGTTACTTTGGTCGCAAAGTAAGCTTTGTTATCCCAAGGCAGCAAATAACCTGTTAATCCTAGTCCAAGCATAACGAAAAAGATTAACATTCCTACGACCCAGTTCATCTCACGTGGAGCTTTATAGGATCCTGTGAAAAACACCCGCATCGTATGTAAAAACATCATCACTATGACCAAACTGGCTCCCCAGTGGTGCATTCCCCGTACAATCTGACCAAAAGCGACCTGGGTTTGCAAAAACTCTACACTAGCATAAGCATTAATAATATCTGGTACGTAATACATCGTTAGAAACATTCCCGATAGAATCTGAATTACCGTGATGAAGAATGTAAGTCCGCCAAAGCAATATACAAACGCTGAAAAGTGATGGGCTGGATTTACGTGTTCAGGAACTTCATGGTCAGCAACGTCACGCCAAATAGGAGTGACATCCAGACGTTCGTCGACCCAGTTGTAAATATTTTTAAACATCTACTCACGCCTTCCTATTGGACTCTCTGATTCGGAATGATTTCCCCAAGGTAAATCCATCCTTCTTCTTCCTTAACGGTGTACTCATCAAGCGGCTTGGAAGCTACAGCTAACTGTTTCCCGTCTTGTGTATAGTGTGCACCATGGCAAGGGCAGAAATATTGATTTGGCAGCTCAGGATTGTTATTGTAACCAACCGTACATCCAAGATGCTTACATATCGGTGACAATGCATAGATGGAGCCGTCTTCCCCTTTGCGAATCCACGCAATTAGTGAAGAATTGCTAGTGTACCAACCATCTTGCTGCTTCAGTTCAAAGTGGAATTCCTGAGGCTCCGAAGTCACTTCGCTCACTTCAACTACCTTTACAAAAGCGCCTTCATCTTTCTTTTGCAATATCGGATCCACACCAAAACGAACCATAGGCAAAACGACACCTGCAGCCATATATGCGGTAGCTCCGCCCAAAGTGTACGTCAGAAACTGTCTGCGTGACATCTCTTTCCGCTTGGGTGGCTTAGGCACTTTATGCTCACTGTCATTGTGATTGCTCATCCTCTTCCGACCCCCTTTTTCATCCAAATATTTCATTCTTCTCTTAAAATATTCCACAAATTACTATGACATACCTTATCCTATAGTAGCCTACAAGGACCGTCAAGAATTTGTCACATATTTTCAAACAGGGAATGGAAGCGTTACAATGAAAATGTTGGTAATTTGTCACATATCCTTATGAAATGGAATTAAATCCACATTTGATAGATTTGACTTTGGATATCCTTTTTGAATTCGTTTACAATAACGTTGCTTAATTCATCCTTATCCTTTCTCGAGGAAAGTGCAGATAAAGACAACACTAGATCTGCCTCAGGAAGATCAGCTTGAACTAATACCTCGTCAGCGGTCATTACAATGACATATTTGAAACTACCCGCTTTTAGATGTGAACATAATTCATTCAACTGCTGAAATTGCGAAGCTTGGCTATAATGAACCGCAGGATAGGTAACAATTCGTCCCTTGAAAGGGATTTCAACAATATCCAAGAAATCTCTTAGCCTTTCTAGGGCACGTACCGTTTCGAAGGGAGGTTCCTGTCCTGTCAGTGCGGTGTATGGTATAAGACATGTATCTAGGTAATGCTGTAATTCTACCCATTCTTCTGATGTAATCTCGCTGAATTTCAAGACCCTGCCTCCTCTTTAATTATTACTTCTATTATAAGGTTCGAAACCATAACTGGAAAGAGTTTCTATAGAATCACAAAAAACCCTTCTCTACTGAGAAGGGTTTTTCTTTTAACAAAGTATAGTCTTACGAAATAATTAATCTCAGTTCATCCGTCAGGCTGCGGAAAGCCACTTCATCCCCCGATGCCAGTGCTTTGTCAATTTCATCATACAATTGTTCACTCCGATGTTTGCGTAATGCCGCGTCCCAGACCATTTCTGCAGCCAGTCCTAACATGACCTCGTAAGTAACTTTCATTTTATCCATAGGATGCACCTCCAACCAATTGTTATATTTTCAGGCTAAGCTAAGTTATTTTCACAGGTTAACGGGATGTATATTGAACCGCATTGCAGGTTACCGTTAACCGGCTTCCCCAAGGTGTCATTCTAACAACCTGTCCCTTTTTCTCATGTTCTCCGATTCGAACCATTCCTAGATGCATCATCATTTGAAGTATTCGCTGTTTAAGAACAGCCTCATTCGTATCGTAATAAAAGGGATGAATGATCTCACCTATGCTTTCCAGCAAGGAGGAAACAGTAACCCATTCCTTCGCACACTCCCCAATCCAATACACAATAGAAGCAAGACTCGGAATGGCTCCTTTATAAAGTCTTAACCAATAGCGAAAAATCTGCATCAACTCTTCGTCTGATGACTTCTCAAAAACATGAGTGCCTTCATCAGTAATAGCAAGAATTCCATTGTTTTCTGCTATATACCGTTGATGAATTACATAATCATACAGTAGAGCTAAGCGATCAGGGTATTCTTTATAGCTTCTCCCATATCCAAAACGCCATCCTGCTTTCCCTACCAATGGTTCTTTTACATGTAGAAAATCAAGGAGCTGTTGCTGCGTCCTCTTATACATAAATCCTTCCTGATTCAGAGGAATTTCATACTGATCAGTGAATTTAAGCAGTAATTTCATATCTTCGAACATTAAATGATGTTCTTCACGATAGACAGAAGGTTCAGAGACAACTTCAGCAAGCTGCAAAAACTTCGAACGGATTACACCCATAAATTTCGTTTTTAAGTCTTGGGGCACACGATACAAATATTTGGTTTGCTGTGTTGAACCGTTAAATAACCAGCCTCGTTTCGTAAACTGAACAACAATATCGCGAAAATACGTAGCAGGACGTTCTCCCTTGGGTTCCATTGCTTGCTTGGCAAGGGCCGTAAGCTCTTCTATGCTGTAATTCACCCTTCCATCAAACAGTAGCGCATTCAGAAAGCTAAGCTGACCCTCTGGAAGATCATGAATCAATTCTTCAACAAAAGAAGAATTACCAAGAGTAACTAAAATACTCTGAATTAATTCATGTTTGGAATGGGTGTTGGTGCTACATTCATAATGGTTTGCAATGCGGTTCAGCTGACCAATGTCAGCATACGTGAGAAGATCCGCTAAATTCATTGTCCCATCGCCTCGCCGTTTTACTACCATTATGGGAATTATTGCAACATTTATTCCTTTACAGCAAAAAAAATAACCCGAATCTGTATTCGGGTTATTTACGCAGCTTTTATTTTTTTGATTTTTCAAAGGAAGGATCCATTAAATGCTTAGTACAGTTATAAAGCAAGGGATTCCATTTTTCTTCTTCGTTCTCTAGTATGGTAAGAGACAAGTTTCCAATTCTCTCGGTATATTGATCTTCGTACAGTGCTCTGTATAACTGAGCAAGCAGAGCCCCATGTGAAACAACGAGAATATGCTGATGAGGATGAGTCTGCGCCAATTCATTAATAAATGTAAGGGCCCTTACTCGCATATCAGGTTCCTTTTCCTGCCCTAAATCTAATAAATTCCAGTCTACTCCCCATTTAGCTTCTCGCTCTTCTTGCGTTAGGCCTTCTGCCTGCCCAAAAGATCTTTCCTGAAGACGTTCATCCGGCGGAAGCATGGGAACATTAATAATACTGCTTATGATTTCTCCTGTTTCCTGTGCGCGAGACAATCCGCTCGTTATAATATAGTCCCATTCATAGGGTTCAGTAAGAAGACGTTCTCCAAGCAGCTTTGCCTGCAGTCTGCCTTCTTCATTAAGAGGTATGTCGCTGCGTCCTTGAATTCGTCCAGCTACATTCCAATCAGTAAGTCCGTGACGTATTAGACCAATTCTCATTTCAAGATATGCCTCCTTCTCTTTTTGTTATTTTGTAATGTGATGCATTCTGCGTAAAGAGAATAGAGCCATCCCCAAAGCTAGCAGAGATAAGAACATCCAGTACTGAGGGTAAGCTGGGATCCCTGCTACAAAAGGTTCAATAATTCCAGAAGCCCCCTTTGGATCATGGTTAGACAAACTGAAAGCCGGTGCACTATTCGCTACTCCGGTAGGAACAATCCCAGCACCGTTATTCATGCTTGCATCGCCGCCGTTAGAACTCACCTTCCATACCATCAGCACAATACTGCACAACAATACGGCTAAACAAGCAGAAATCCAGATTGAATAGCGAATCGCCGTCGTATTCGTCCATTTATAGGGTTTGATATCCGTTCTTTGAATATGCGGATGATCGCTGTATATCTTGTCCATTACCTTACCGTGCATCGATTGAAGCGATTTTTCGGGAACAGGATCTGAAGTCTCGGGAATCAGATCGTATAATTCTTCCCACTTACTATATTCAAAGGCACACTCTGGGCATTCTTTTATATGGTTATTCAGTTCAACTCGTACCGGATGCTGTGCGGACAAATCCCAAACTTGTGCCATGCACTCCTGGGCTTCGTTGCAATTCATTGACTCTTCATCCCTTCATATTCCTCATAGATCGGTTCAAAGAAATACGAATGCAACTGATTCTTGACGCTCATCCGTGCACGAAACAATAAAGATTTAACGGAACTAACGGTCTGCCCTAAAATATCCGAAATTTCCTGATACTCGAGCTGATCGTATTCTCTGAGAATAAGAGCGGTTCGCTGCTTATCAGGCAAGTTATTAATTGCTTCACGCACTTTAATGACACGTTCATTTCTCAGCATCGCTTGTTCAGGAGCTGTATCCAAAGAAGCAACAGGAATAACTCCACTTTCTTCCAGCGGAATATTACTTCCTCGATGTTTTCGAAGTTCGCTAAGAACCGTATTTCTAGCAATAGTATACACCCAGGTAGAGAAAGATGCATCAATTTCGCGGAAGGAATTCAAACTTCGGTAAGCTTTATAAAAGGTTTCTGATACTAAATCTTCTGACATATGTTCAAGTCTAGAACTGCGAAGCATGTGGTAGACAAATGCATACATCTTTCTTTCATATCGTCCCATGAGCTCAGAATACAGCTCAATATTTCCTGCTTTTATTTCTTTAATCAACTCTGAATCATCCATTAGGTCTAAGCTCCTCCTTGCAGTTCCATAGTGCCCAGGTATATAAAAATGCCTGTAACAACACTTTTTAGAGCAGGAACCCTATAATATGATTGAATATAATTACAGAAATGTAATTTTTGTTATGATGTTGTAAATAGCTATCTAGTTCTTACTCTCTTTCTTGTAAACCCTTATGTAGTAACACTTTCCTAATCATACCTATTAACCCAAGGAACATTATACCATATTACCAACCAAAGATTCCCTATTAATTTATGAAAAATTTGTTATTTATTTTACGTCTATACTACTTTAAGACTAAGTGGACCCGTTTGATCTAGTCATATAAGCAAAAAAATAGGCGCCGAATTGATCGTGACCCATTGTTTAAAATCTGTGTTATTAAAATTTTATGATTAAAAATCATTGATTTTTAGTAGAAAAAATATAGACAGTCATTGCTATTAAAGAAATACAGAACAATATTTCCACTTTTTCAAAAATCGAGGATGCACTGAAAACAAAGATTGAAAGAAATTCAATATCGTTATTCATACCACCAAATGTAGCATGATTAAGAAGTAGTATACTTAATAGTACACTAGTAACTAACACTACAAAAGCAACTTTTTTGAGAATATCCTCTCCCTCTCTCACTATAAAGAGTATGGAGAATAAAAGACAAATAAACATTATAAATAGTAACATTGCTATACCTTCTTCTTTGTGAATGATCTTGATGACTGATGTTCTCTATTTAACCAATATATAGAACAAAATCAATCTTACACGACATTATAGATTTTATACAGTTAATCAATGGAAGCTAATTTTTTTGTTTTTATTCACACGATCCTATCTAAGAGAGCGCAAAAAAAGGCAACGAATTATATTCGATGCCTGCTATTCATCTTTCAGAACGACAGTTAGATTGTAAAGCTTCTTATCCAGGAACTGTTAGTTTTGAAAATCTTTATTTATCATATCATGTAGTTTCTTTATTACTTTTTCTTTTGTATCTTCATCCATTTTTCCTAATCCATAAATTTCAGAAAACCACAGACCATCAGCGGCTAGTCTCACAATGGTTGAATCAATTACATCGCCGCCATCATTAGATATTCCATTCGTAATTACACGATACATTTCCTGCATTCGGTCAAGCAAAGAAGGATTATAATTCATTGCGCAACAGATGCCGCTAGACCGCTTACTAACGCTTTATCATTGAGTATTACGTTTAAGTACGCTCTTATCCACTTTCCTTGCTCATTCGATTTACTTGTAATCGATGTAAGTTCCTCAATAAATTGTTCTGTGTACTCGATGATCATTCCTTCAATTAAAGCTTCTTTGTTACGAAAGTGATGCAATAAGCCACCTTTACTAATCCCAGTTTTATTGGCAACGGCCTCTAAGGTTAATTTGTCCATTCCTAAATTCTCGACAATATACGAAGCAGAAGCTAATATCTCTCCTCGTTTGGAATTACTTCTCATAAGGCACTCCTTTCTTCTAATTAGATGATTCTTGAACTGTCCTAGTTGCATTGGATGTATTTAAAATAACTACACCACCAATGATAAGAATAAGTCCGACACCCGTTAAAATGCCAAAGGGGTCGTTCCAAATGACAACCCCTATCAGTGCCGTTAAAGCCGTTCCTACTCCAGACCAAATCGCGTAGGCTAAGCTTAAAGGAATTGTCTTTAAACTTAATGATAAAAAATAGAAGGCGAGTCCCATCCCCATGATTAATCCTAGACTAGGTAATAAATGGGCGAACCCCTCTGACATTTTAAGCATGGTTGTACCAAAAATCTCACCCAAAATCGCTATTGATAAATAAATATATCCCTGTCTCATGTACGGATCTCCTTTCATTAATCTGTCGCAAGTTTCATTACAACTACTCCAACAATAATCAATAATATTCCAATCATTTTTCTTGTGGTTACTTTCTCCTTATATACGAAGGTCCCAACTAATACAGTAAGTGCAGTACCTACTCCAGACCATATTGCATAAGCAGTACCTAATGGGATTGTTTTTAAAGCTAAAGATAATCCGTAAAATCTTCATGACCATCCCCGCTATTACCCCAAGCGTTGGGTACAGTTTTTTAAATCCATTAGATAATTTCATCATTGAACTTCCGAACACTTCCGCAATAATGGCAAATGCTAGGATTACATATGCATTCATTTCTAACCTCCACATGTGTGTTTTATAATCTCTTTTCTTATTCTTTCTTTAATAAAGCAATACAATTACTAAACATATTAAGTATACCGTCCGGACGGTTTATTTGTAAAGTTTTTTGTCTTATTTAAATTAGACAAAAAAAGAGCTGTGAACAATGTTCACAGCTTGCCGTAATGATATGCAACCAGTTATTGGATAGGAGTGGAGAGAAACCATACTGTACTTTTATTATATGTATCCGTTTTCATTTTGTCAACCATAATTATACATTTATCTATTTTATTGCATATTTACTTAAATAAAGCGATTTTATAAACAAAGAAGAGAGGGCTTTTCCCTCTCTCTTAGCTTCGTACGGTATATCCCAGATTGGTAAGAAGTTCAATTGCTCTCTCCATATCATCTTCCTGTCGAAAGGACAATCTGAGAATGCCTGGTACATCTTCTCTGCTTTCAATAATCTGCATGTTGCTCAGGTTGATCCGAGCCGTCCCCAGTTCCGTAGCAATTTTGCCAATAATTCCCGGGGTATCCGGAACATCAATATAGATGTCAAATAAAGCATTGATGATTCCTTTTCTTCGCTCTGGTAATTGATCTCGAAATAAACCAGCTTCACGAAAAGCAGCTTCAAGCGCTTCCCCATTGCTTTCCTCCAGCACCTGAGTGAACTGTCCTACTTGCTTATTCCAGTCTCGAAGAAGTCGCAGTAATACATCACGGTTACTAAGTAAAATATCACGCCATACGACCGGATCGCTCGACGCAATACGGGTAATATCACGGAACCCCCCCGCTGCAAGCAGCTGATATAAAGGTTCATTTTGGTTATAGCTGCTGATCTGATTGACCAGGGCTACCGCAATAATATGAGGTAAGTGACTAATAGCTCCCACAATATCATCGTGATGTTCAGGTTCTACCCTGATGACTTGTGCTCTAGTATAAGACAGCAGATTATCAAGCTTATTATAGACGTCTTCCTCTATCTCCGGCTGAGGCGTGAGCACATAATATGCATTTTCGAATAGCAATGGTGAAGCTGCCTCTACACCAGATCGTTCAGAACCTGCCATAGGATGCCCGCCAATAAAATAAACATCACGGAAATCGAGTGTCTTCGCAGCTTCTGTTATCGAGGTTTTCGTACTGCCTACATCCGTAATGATACAGCCTTTCTTTAGCGGAAGTTTATTCAGTTCTTGAAGATAATAATTTAACATGCCGACCGGTACACTTAAAAAAATGAAATCCGCATCCAGTGCCGCTTCTTCCATGGATAAGGTTGCATGATCAAGTACGCCGCTCTTTAGGTATCTTTCTTGAATTTCCGGCTCATGCGCGTAACCAACTACTTCTATTCCCGGCTTCCCTTTAAAACAAAGGGCGAGAGACCCTCCAATGAGTCCCACGCCAAAGATTGCAATTTTGCAATTTATTTCTTTTGTTTTCATTCCCAATGTACTATACTTCCGAGCGTTCAGGGGTAAGCGCATGCTCTAGAGCTTTGATGAACGCTTGATTCTGTTCCGGTGTACCGACAGATACCCGGATGTAGTCAGGATAAACCTGGAACCCAGAACGAATAATGATCCCTTGTCGCAGTAAGATGTCAAACATCTCGGCAGCCGGTCTGCCGATTTGTACAAGTACAAAGTTACCTTGTGAAGGGAAATAGTGAAGACCTAAACGATCAAATGCAGTTTGTAGATAAGTGACACCTTCACGGTTCTTATCACGGCACGCTTTTACAAAATCTTGATCCTGCAACGCAGCACGAGCAGCAACTTGACCAAATCTTGTTGTATTAAAAGGTTCTCTGACTTGATTAATTAATGAGATCACTTCGGGACTCGCGATACCATAACCTATTCGTAAAGACGCAAGTCCGTAAATTTTGGAGAATGTTCGCAATATAACAAGGTTAGTGTATCTCTCCATCATAGGAATCGTCTCCGGATAGGATTTATCTGTAACATATTCATAATAAGCTTCATCAAGAACGACCATCACTTCAGAAGGAACACGATCCATAAAGGAAGTAAGCTCTTTCTCAGTGATAATGGTACCTGTTGGATTATTCGGATTACATACCCAGATGATTTTTGTTTTGGAAGAGACTTTTGATAACATACCTTCCAGATCATGCGTACCGTTAACAAGCGGAACTTCGATACTTACTGCTCCTTCGATATCTGCATTACTTTTATATACTGAAAAAGTTTGATCCGCCATGATTGTCTCGTCACCTTGAACGAAAAAGGCTCTAGCGATCAGGGCAATGATTTCATCCGAACCTGCGCCAAAAATAATTTGATCATTTTTCACACCCAGATGTACGGCCAAATCGGCTGTAAGTTCTCCTGCAGAACCATCCGGATAAATACTCAGATTTGCAAGTTCTGCCTGAATTGCATCCCCCACAAGCTTCGAACTGCCATAAGGATTTTCATTCGATGCAAGCTTAATCACTTCACTGAGTCCCAGCTCTTTTTTCACTTCTTCAACGGGCTTTCCTGGTTTATATACGGGTAAATTACCAATAGTAGATTTATGTTTCATAAGCAAGCCCTCCCTTGTGGATAATGAAAAAAATCCAAAATTATACTTTTAATTGTGCCACAAACTGGCGTATTTGCAAAAGTCCTTCTTCCTTCGTATCTGGTTTTGATAGCAAAGGAATCGTATTCTCGATCTCTCTAACAATTGCACTGCCTACGATAACCCCGTCACAAATTTCAGAAAAATGTTCTACCTGTTCACGGCTGGATATCCCAAAGCCAACAGCAACGGGAAGAGTTGTATATGATTTTACCGTTGTAATAAATTCATCTACTTCTTGGTGGAATGCAGCTCTCTCCCCTGTTACCCCAAGTGATGATACACAGTAAATAAATCCTCTTGCGCTCGAGACGATTTTCTTTATTCTTTCCTTCGATGTCGGCGCAACTAAGGGAATAAGATGAATATTGGCACGATCCGCATACTCACGAATCTGTGCAGATTCTTCAATCGGAAGATCCGGAATGATCATACCGCTAATATCATGCTCTACTAACAAGTCGAAGAAAAGTTCCAGACCTGTCTGAAGCACGGGATTGTAGTATGTAAAGAGTACAAATGGCAGCTTCACTCCTGCTGCACGTGCACGTTTAGCGGTCTCCATACATGTACGAATCGTAATCTGCTGTTTTAGTGCTCGTTCAGAAGCACGCTGAATGACGGGTCCATCTGCAAGCGGGTCAGAATAAGGTACGCCTAGTTCAATCACATCAGCCCCTGCCTTTTCGAGTTCACGAATGATCTCAACAGTCGTGCTCAGATCTGGATCACCCACTGTTATAAAAGGAATAAGTGCTGTTTTTCCGCTCATTTGTAGGGTTTGGAAGGTCTCATCCATCCGGTTTAATCGGATACTCATGCGAGTCCACCTCCGGTATATTTCATAATGGATTCCACATCTTTGTCTCCCCGGCCTGAGAGACATATGATAATGATCTGATCTTTCTTCATGGTTGGAGCTAATTTCACAACTTCTGCAACCGCATGTGCGGATTCAAGTGCAGGAATAATTCCTTCAATTCTGCTGAGTAGCTGTAGTGCATCCAGCGCTTCTTGATCTGTTATAGGAACATACTGAGCACGCTTAATGTCCTTCAGATAGGAATGTTCTGGACCTACACCCGGGTAATCAAGTCCAGCTGAGATCGAGTGAGCCTCTTGAACTTGCCCATATTCATCTTGAAGTAAATAACTCATTGAACCTTGGAACACTCCTTGTGTTCCCTTGCTCATCGTTGCAGCGTGGAATTCCGTATCCACCCCTTTGCCAGCAGCCTCACAGCCGATCAACTGCACTTCTTCATCTTCAACAAAAGGATAAAACATACCAATGGCATTACTTCCGCCGCCAACAGGTGCAACTACAACATCCGGAAGTCTGCCTTCGCTATCCAGGATCTGACGACGGGTCTCATCACCAATCACACGCTGAAAGTTACGGACCATGAGCGGATACGGGTGAGGTCCGACTGCAGAACCTAATATATAGAACGTATCTTCCACGTTACTTACCCAGTATCTTAAGGCCTCGTTGCCCGCATCTTTCAGCGTGCGAGAACCTGACGTAACCGGAATGACTTCCGCTCCGAGTAAGTTCATACGGAACACATTCAGTTGCTGCCGTTTTGTATCTTCTTCACCCATGAATACTTTACACTCAAGACCTAACAGCGCTGCAACGGTGGCAGTAGCTACTCCGTGCTGTCCTGCTCCTGTCTCCGCGATGACTTTCTTTTTGCCCATCCGTTTTGCAAGAAGTCCCTGTGCGAGTGCATTATTAATTTTATGAGCGCCTGTGTGATTCAAATCTTCTCGCTTCAAATAAATTTTTGGACCACCCAAATGATGACTAAGGCGTTCAGCGTAATAGAGAGGTGTTTCTCTGCCTGAATATTGTTTTAACAAATAACGGAGTTCCTCATTAAATTCATCATCTTCGGAAAAACGTTTAAATTCCTCTTCCAGTTCAATCAGGGCATTCATCAATGTCTCAGGTACATAACGTCCTCCAAAAGGTCCAAAACGACCATATACATCCGGTACTAGTGTCATGCCTTCTTCACCCTTTCCACAAAAGCTGTCATTTTATTTATGTCTTTTATTCCATTTGTCTCTACACCGCTTGATACATCAACACCATCTGGTGCATAACCAATAACAAGTTCATGTACATTATCAGGCTCTAATCCTCCGGCTACAAACAGCGGAATTTGCATATACCGTGCCCATAACTGATAGGGAGTGCTTCGTTCCCAGGAAAAAGTTCGACCAGAACCGCCTCCGTATACAGGATCAAAGGTATCTATAAGAATGGCATCTACTACTCCTTCATAGGGAGCGAGACTTACATCTATATCTTCAGCCGCTTGGTTAGGATCGTTATTCAAAGAAAACACTTTGAATACATTTACACCAAACTTAGCTCTTAGTTCTCGGCATAATGCTGGAGATTCATCACCATGTAACTGAATCACATCGAGCGATACTTGACGAAGAATTTCTTCGATCTCCTCCACTGTGGGATTTACGAATACCCCGACAGATCTTGGTAATGGACGCACTTCCCATGCTGATAATACATTCACTAGGTCTGCTGCTTGCGCTGCAGTCACCTGACGCTTTGATCTTGCAAAAACAAATCCAATAAAATCGACAGTTAAGTGTTTCATAGATTTTAGCACTTCAACGTCCTGAAGTCCACATATTTTTACAAGCGGCTTCTCGTTTTCTTTACGAATAGACATCATTTCAGTTCCCCGTTCCCATCATCTCAAGCACGGCTTCACGTACATTTTCGTTACGCATAAACTGTTCTCCAACCAAAATTCCTTTTGCACCTGTTGTTTTTAAAAAATCAACATCCGCCTTTGTTCGTATGCCGCTTTCACTAATCAAAGTGATGCCCACAGGAACCTGTTGCGATAGGAGAGCGGTTGTATTCAGATCCGTTTCAAAAGTCTTCAGATTTCGATTGTTAATTCCAATTAGAGTGGCAACATGTAGATCAAGTACCTGTGTAAGTTCCTGCTCATCATGCACTTCAACTAGAACGTCAAGACCAAGGTCTTTTGCATACTGGTGATAGGCCCTCATCTGCTCTTGTGTCAGAATGCTGGCAATAAGTAAGATCGCATCTGCACCAATCAAGCGTGCTTCCGTAATCTGAAGCTCACTGATGATAAAATCTTTACGAAGTAAGGGAACATTCACTTCGTTTCTAATCTCCGTTAAATAGGCGGCCTGGCCTTGAAAATACAATTCGTCTGTCAAAACGGATATACAATCCGTTCCTGCCTTTTCATATGCTTTAGCAATACGCACAGGATCAAAATCAGGGCGAATCAGACCTTTTGAAGGGGATGCTTTCTTCACTTCTGCAATAAGTCCCATCCCGCAACTGTGCGATCTCGATAAGGCCTGCTCAAATCCTTTTGTGTTTGGCATTTGTGCAATCTTTCTTTCAGCTGCAGTAAGATCAAAGCTTTGCTTAAGCTTTGCTACTTCTTCTATTTTGGTGGCTACAATGCGATCAAGATACGTACTCATGGTCATACTCCCCCGTTTTCTGAATAAGTTGTGTCAGCTTTGCATAGGCTTTGCCGGAATCAATAGCACCCTTTGCCATATGAACGCCTTCAGCCAAACTTCCCGCAAGACCGGTTACATAGATTGAGGCACCGCTATTTGCAAGAACAATATCACGATAAGGGCTTATTTCCCCTGATAAGACATTTTTTATAATCTCTGCATTATCAGCCGCATTGCCTCCAAGCACACTAGTTAGCGGATGTACACGAAGACCAAGGTCATTGGGATGAATGTCATACGTATGAACGGCTCCATTCTTAAGTTCAGATACCTTTGTTTTGTCTGAAATGCTAATCTCATCAAGACCATCATAACTTGCCACCACGAGTGCTCTTTTGAGACCAAGCCTTCCTAGTACTTCAGCAATAATCTCGGTCTTGTTGATATCATATAGTCCTAATACCTGCCGATCCGCTCCAGCCGGATTGGTAAGTGGACCTAGCATATTAAATACGGTACGAAAACCTAATTCTTTACGAGGCGCTGCGGCATACTTCATTGATGGATGATAAAGCTGGGCAAATAAGAAGCAAATATTAATTTCATCTAAACAGGCCTTAGCTTGCGTATTGTTCAGCTGAATATTTACGCCTAACGCTTCAAGTACATCCGCACTACCTGCTTTACTACTTGCGGAACGATTACCATGTTTAGCTACCCGTACCGATACGGAGGAGGCAATGATCGCTGAAGCTGTAGAAATATTAAATTTACTGATACCGGAGCCTCCGGTACCGCAAGTATCGAGCAAATTTTCCTGGTCCGTAATCATCTTATTAGCAGAACTCCGCATAGCCTGGGCAAAACCTGTAATCTCATCCACCGTTTCGCCCTTCATGCGAAGTGCAGTTAACAATCCGCCAATCTGTGAGGAGGTCGCCTCTCCATTCATGATACAAGACATAACAAGCCTTGCCTCTTCCTGTGACAGATGATCCCCACCTAATATCTTATGTAGACCCTGCTGGATGGCAGTCACGCTGCTTAGCATACTCATATGTTCTCCTCCTCCTTATCCTTTTTGATTTGATGACATACAAATGTAGTCTTGGTTAGCATACGCTGGAGCTGATGGCTGTACAGGAAACATCGCTTCTGCGTAGCGAATGGCGGTCAGCAAAGCTTTTGCCTTATTTACAGTTTCTTCATATTCTTTTTCAGGTACCGAGTCCCATACAATTCCAGCCCCTGCTTGCACGTAAGCTTTACCCTCTTTAAAAATAATGGTACGAATTGTTATGCATGTATCCATATTGCCTGTAAAACCGAGATACCCGATTGCGCCTGCATAAGCTCCTCTCGCTTCTCGTTCCAATTCAGCAATAATCTCCATTGCTCTCAGTTTAGGAGCCCCAGACACCGTACCTGCGGGCAGACATGATAGAAATGCGTCAAAGAAATCACGATCTTCTCTGAGTTTGCCAGAGACATTCGATACCATGTGCATCACATGCGAATACTTCTCGATTTCCATAAACGAGTCACATGTGACACTGCCAAACTCACTGACTTTTCCGATATCGTTACGACCAAGATCCACTAACATAAGATGTTCAGAACGTTCTTTCTCATCAGTAAGTAAATCTTGTGCTAATTCAGCATCCTGTGCTTCTGTCTTTCCTCGTGGCCTAGTTCCCGCAATCGGTCTTGTTTGCACGCGGCCTCCATCCACTTTTACAAGCGGTTCAGGTGAAGTACCTACGATGATCTCTTCCTCCATTTTCAGATAATACATATAAGGAGAAGGATTTAGTGTTCGGAGTACACGGTATACTTGAAGAGGTGATACTTCCGTCTCGATATGAAAACGCTGGGATAATACCACTTGAAAAATGTCTCCGGCTCGAATATACTCCTTTGCCTTCTCCGTATTTTCGAGAAACTTTTCTTTCGTCAGATTCGAGTGCACCGTCCCCAGCTCTACACTGTCTGGAATCGATCGACGATTCACATTCTCCGAAGGTCCTTCTTCTGCGAGCTGACTTGCGAGCTGTTCCAGCCGATCTGTCACTCTTTGGTAAGTTTCAAGAATATCTTGATCCAGATCTCCCGGATTCACATGTACATTGCCCACAAGGAGGATCTGCTGCTTCACATGATCGAAGACAATAACTTCATCACAGAACATAAACTGAATATCTTCCATTTGAAGGTCATCCACTTGATGTTTCGGAAGTTTTTCATAATATTGAAGCAAGTCATATCCAAAGAATCCGATAGCTCCACCAGTAAAGGGAGGCAAATCCTTTATTTTTGGACTGCGGTATTGCCTCAGCAGTGCCTTCAATTCTTCAATCGGTTTTCCTTTCATTTGTGATTTTTGACCTTTATGCGTGAGTGTTAATACACCATTTTTCCCTGCTATCGATAAAAAAGGGGCTGTGCCAATAAAAGAATATCGAGCCCACTGGCTTCCTCCTTCAACACTTTCCAATAAAAATGCATATTCCTCATTTGCAAAACGGCTAAACAATCGAATGGGTGTCTCCATATCGGCTAAAATCCGTTTTACAACAGGAATCAGATTATATTCTGTTGCTAATTTTAATACTTGCTGTGCTTCGCTATTCATCATAAAACACTCCTTTTAATTAAAATGGGCAGAGTGTAGATGGATGAAAGTAGTGGGGTGCTTACGCAAAAAAACCTCTACGAGAACGTAGAGGTTCATAAAAACAATAATAAAGTTAAGTGTAAACAGCATGATCCGATCATGGAGGTTTATCTATCTATGTACAAAAAAGAGTCTTATCCCAAGATACTTGATCGAAGGAAGCATATAAACTCTTATTCACAGCATCCATATTTCTATAAATATGGCCCATGCTGTGATTCATAAGTACACGATATCGCTAAAATCCATGTTCATCTCTCCACATTGGTCCATACATTAAAGTATGAATTCAATGATTGTTCCTCACTCTTTATGCTACCCATATGCGCTGCCGCACATAAGCCATAAATCATAGGAACTCGTCTCAGCTCTGCTATACTCTACTCAATTAAAGTTTTATCTAAACTCTAAACTCTTCTCATCTCTGCTAACAATCACTATACATTATATCTACATGTCTTGGCAAGGAGCCATTTTCACCTATGTATTCGATGATTCTGCTAAATCCGGCCGCAAAGCCTTAGCCCCATTTAGATATACGTGAACCATTTCCTTTTGCGTTTTGTCCGTATTCACATGAATCATGAATCGAATACACTTCTCCAGTGATCCCTTGACAGGTACCTCCTGGGAACACATGAGGGGAACCAGCTCCCATCCCTGTAATTCACGAATAGACTTGGCTGGAAATGCAGCATCAAGATCCTTAGTCAGTGTAATCCATACACTGCAGATCGACTCAGGATCAAGTGAATTCTTTTGGACGATTTCTTTTAGAAGTTTACTCGTTTCATTCACAATATCTGCTTCCGTATTACTTACAACGGTTGTTGCACCGCGAATACCTCTTGTGTACATCCGATCTCACACCTCCTTCTTCAGTTCCTCAAGCACCAGTCGAACATCCTCGGCCCGCACATCTTTGGCAATGATGACCTCACCAATTGCTGTTGGAATAATAAAGACCATATGACCTTCTCTGAATTTCTTGTCATGCATCATCGCAGACATAATATCCTCAGTACTCAGATGCTCGGGAAGGGAAGTCGGTAGTCCAATCGCCTTAAGCATCCGCTTTGTATCTTCATATAGTGAAGCATCTGCTCCCCTCATGACACCAAGCTTAGCTGATCCTACCATCCCGATAGAGATGGCTTCTCCGTGAAGGAACTCACCATAACCCGCAATGGCTTCAATCGCGTGACCAATGGTATGACCAAGATTCAGGATAGCGCGAATTCCGTTTTCTTGCTCATCCTGAGAAACAATCTCTGCCTTGATCGCACAACCTTTGAGTAGTCCATACGCTAAGGCATCCTTATCAAGAGATAATAACTGATCCGCATTTTTTTCACACCAATGGGCAAATGCTGCATCCCTAATCAGTCCATGCTTTACCATCTCTGCGAGACCTGCTGATACCTCACGATCCGGTAATGTCATTAGGGTGTCAACATCATAAAGGACTAGCTCCGGCTGATGAAAAGCACCGATCATATTTTTAGCGAGTGGATGATTAATTGCGACTTTCCCACCTACACTGCTGTCATGAGCTAGGATCGTCGTTGGGATTTGTACAAATTTGATTCCTCGCATATAAGTAGCGGCTACAAATCCAGCTAAATCTCCAACCACTCCGCCTCCAAGCGCAAGAATAGCCGAGCTGCGATCCAGCTTTGCTTCAATAGCACTTGTCATCATCTCTTCATAAACCTTCAGCGACTTAGAGGTTTCACCGCTCGGTACCACAGCAAATGCTACTTCATACCCGGCAGTCTTCAGAGAAGTGAGAAGTGTGTCCAGATAATGAGGAGCAATTTTCTCGTCCGTAATAACAAGCAAGGGACTTTTTATGCTGATTCCATGCTTTTGAACATAATCTCCTGCTGTTTCAAGAAGACCACTGCCAATATAGATGGGATACGATCGTTCTCCTAGATCAACCTTTAACTCCCGCATCATTAGTAACGCTCCAATTGTGCATTATAGTTATCGAGGTTAGCCCGGATCTCCTCTATAGAATCTCCACCGAATTTTTCTAAGAATGCTTTAGCTACTTCAAAAGCAACTACGTGCTCCATTACAACGCTCGCAGCTGGTACAGCGCAAGCATCTGAACGTTCCACCTGAGCGGTAAACGGCTCTTTAGTATCAATATCTACACTTTGCAGCGGTTTGTAAAGCGTCGGAATGGGCTTCATTACTCCGCGTACAATAATTGGCATGCCATTCGTTACCCCGCCTTCAAATCCGCCAAGGCGATTCGTTGCACGGTGGTACCCTTTATCTTCTGTATGCAGAATTTCATCATGAACCTGGGAGCCAGGAATCGTACCCGCCTCAAATCCAATTCCAATCTCTACACCTTTAAATGCATTGATTGACATGACCCCTTGTGCAATACGTCCATCTAGCTTCCGATCATATTGAACGTAGCTTCCAAGACCAACAGGAACTCCTTCTACAATACATTCTACGATTCCGCCGATGGAATCGCCTTCTTGCTTAATTTGATCAATGTAAGCTTCCATCTTTTTCTCTGTTGCTTCGTCCGTAACGCGAACCGATGAAGCTTCTGTACGAGCACGAAGTTCTTCGAGCGGAAGATCTTCGTAAGGAGCTTCTATCTCTCCGATCCGAAGCACTCTACCGGCAACCTCTATACCAAACTCCGAGAGTAGTTGACGTGCAAGCGCGCCCACAGCAACACGTACCGCGGTTTCTCTTGCACTAGAACGTTCTAGTACATTACGGAGATCTTTCAAATTATATTTAAGCCCGCCATTCAAATCTGCGTGACCTGGACGTGGACGATGCACTCTGCGCTTCTCTTCATCACTGCCTTCAATCGGTTCAATGTTCATAATATTACGCCAATGCGTCCAGTCTTTATTCTCAACAACGAGCGCCACTGGTGCCCCGGTTGTATATCCGTGACGAATTCCACCAACAAACTCAGCGGTATCTTTCTCAATTTGCATACGACGTCCTCGGCCATATCCTTTCTGACGGCGATGAAGCTGGAAATTCAGTTCCTCAAAATCCACTTTCATATTGCTCGGAAGACCTTCAACGATTGCGGTTAATTGGGGTCCGTGCGTTTCCCCTGCGGTTAAATAACGAAGACTCATAATACGTTCCCCCTTTATACTGTTAAGCTTTAAACTGCTAAAACCTTTAATCTTTGATCATTATAGTATAGCATGATATCTTTGACAAGAAATGTTCTTATTCATAAAAAAACACGCAGATTCAAATTCATGAACCTGCGTGTTTTTCATGTTGACTTTACTTGCTTCCCATCAGACTGGTCTGCCTCGATCTCTTGCTATTTTGCAGAATAATATCGGGCTTTATACTGCCAAGGACCTGTTTCATTTGAGAAGGATCGAGTCCAAGAATCTGAGCACATTCCAAAATACTAATCGTTCCCTGCCGGTAGGCAGTAATCACAACTCGTTTATCCATAACTTTAGCCTCCAGATCTATCCATCCTATCTGATTGCTACAGTATGAGACATTTCAGCTGTTCTTTATGCATTTATTTTTTACGATAAAAGAATGTCTCTGCTCCTTCAAGGCCGTACTCTCCCGGTGAAAAAATTTGTTCTGTACTCCCCACAAATAAAATCCCGCCAGGACGAAGTGCATTTGCAAATTTCTGATAAAGCACATGCTTCGCTTCTTCAGTAAAATAGATCATCACATTTCGGCACACAATCAAATCAAACCCGTCCTCAAAGGAGTCCAATAGCAAGTTTTGTTTACTAAAATGGACAGCTTCCGCAAGTTTAGGATCAATTTTATAATGCAATCCCTCAGGTTTGAAATATTTTTTGACTACCTGCTCAGGAACTTCCTTTAAGGAACGTTCCAGATATGTACCTTGCTCTGCCCTCGCCAAAGCCCCATCATCAATGTCAGTGGCTATGATTTTACTACTTGAAAGCAAACCCGCCATATCAAGAATCATTGCCAGTGTATAGGGCTCTTCTCCCGTAGAACAAGCGGCACTCCATACTTTAAGCGGAAGATGGGAAGTAAGGGAAGGAAGCAATGTGTTTTGCAGTACTTCCCACCGATTCCGATTCCTCCAAAATTCAGACACATTAATCGTCATTCGATCTAGAAAATCTAGAAATAGTGCTTTATTCTGTTCCATCCCTTCAAAAAAAGCGGCAAAAGAATCGTACCCATGTCTTAACCTAAGGGTAGTCAATCGCCGCTTCATTTGAGCTTCTTTATACTGGGCAAGATCAATTCCAGTAGCTGTCTTGATCTTATGAATAAACAGGACATAGTCATCCTGTTCCGAACCTTTTTCAAGCAGTGACATTTGATTCCTTCCTTCTTACGGAAAGATCACTCGTTTATGTCCAGGCAGCAATCGTTTTACTGTAAGTTACCAGTTCATCCTCATTAAAGAAGTTAGAAAGCTCACGAGCTGCACTTTCAGGAGAATCAGCACCATGAATCAGATTATGCGGAGTAACTGCCGCAAAATCCCCGCGAATCGTTCCAGGGAGCGCCTCTTTCACTTTGGTTTTCCCAATGACCACCCGAGCAAGTTCAATTACATCTTCGCCTTCCCATACCATGGCAAAGACCGGCCCAGATGTAATAAAGGACACGAGTTCCTCAAAGAAAGGCTTGCCTTCATGTTCTGCATAATGACGTTTTGCTTGTTCGTCAGTCATCTGTACGAATTTCCCTGCAACCAGTTTAAAACCCTTATCTTCAAACCGACTAACAATTCGTCCGATTAGTCCACGTTGTACGCCATCTGGTTTCACCATCAAAAAAGTACGTTCCATGTGTATTCTCCTCCAGGCTTAGTTATGAATGCGCTGCTTAGGTAAGCTTTCGACTTGGTGAGAACATCTTCCTGCCTGATTAATATGAACGTTTTACGACAAAATGAGCGATATCCCGCAAATTTTTCTTTGTCTTGATGTCAGGAAGTCCTTCCAAGGCATCAAGAGCTTTATTCATATATCGGTCAGCAAGCTCCTCCGCTTTAGTCATTCCCGCACTCTCTTTAATCATACCCACTGCAGCGCGAACACTACCAATATCATTCTGATCACGAATGTTAGCAATCAGCTGCAACAAATCGGGTCTAATCTTCTCATCCTGTAACGCATAAATGACGGGTATTGTAATGTTGCCTTGAAGCATATCACTTCCCGGCGGCTTACCAAGCTGTTTCTCTGTACCTCTAAGATCCAGCAGGTCATCTTGAATTTGAAATGCCATCCCTACATTGTAGCCATAGCTGTATAAACGTCTGCAAATGTCACTGGAAGCTCCCGCAGCCACGGCACCTAGCTGGCAGCTGATTGCAATCAGTAGAGCTGTTTTACGGCGGATACGAAGTAGGTAATTCCGAATGCTCTGATCCGTATTAAAGAAATCTCGGATTTGTTCCATTTCACCAATCGTCATCTGAACCATCGCTTTTGCCATGGTCTGATGAATCAGTGGATTCGGGAGTTCCGTAATCATAAGCATGGCTCTAGCATAAATATAATCTCCTGTGTACATTGCAATCCGATTATCCCATTTGGATTTCACAGTCAATTGTCCGCGGCGTGTCTTCGCGTTATCAATAACATCATCATGGACAAGAGAAGAAGAATGAATGAGTTCTAGCGGAACAGCGATATGTTTGAGGACTTCAATATCGTAGGTTCCGAATTTACCGCCTAGCAAAACAAAGACGGGACGCAGCCTTTTACCGCCCGCTTTCAACAAGTGTAAGGAAGTCTCATCAAGCAGCTTCTGATCCGTTTCCACACTTTTATACAATTCTTTTTCGATATACTTCATATCTTTTTTTAGTTCAGTCAATATATCCAGTAGTTTCATTCCGTCACCCGTATCAGCTTATTCTCATTCCAGAGATCCAGCCGGACCTCATGCTCCATGAGACCAAGCTCATGTGCATAACGGAAATACAGTTGCAGACCCTGCAACTCATTTTCACCAAAATCGTAACATAAATTCGTAAAGTAATCATACCAATAAGATTTTGTTCCTCCGATTTTTTCTATCGCTTCATCGATAACCGGAGTAAGTTCTTTTAAAATCTTTTCTTTACTTGCTATAAAAGCATCTGTGATCTCATGAATCACTTCGCTATGACATTTCGCATAATCAGATGAAACAGCCCATACCGCAAAAGTCATGCTGTGGTTCGTGAAATGGTACCATCTCTCGCCCAGATCGTATACATAATAACCATGATCTGTCCAAGATGCCTGTATCGCAGAATCGCCAATCAATAAAGCTGCATCTGCATGCTCCATCATAGAAGGAAGATCCGGTTCTAACGATATATATTCAGGACTCAATTTATAAAATTTCGTCATTAGTATTTTCAATAAATTCACAGAAGTAGCTGACGTATTTGTCAGAGCGATTGTTCCGCTACCCAGATCTTCTATCTTCTTTTTACTAAAGAGCAAAATCGATTTCACTTCGCCTATACTGCTTACCGATATATCTGGCAATACCATTAGACGCTTTGATTCCATACCATAAGCAAAAGAAGACATGGCACTTAGATCAAGTGTACCTTCCTGTATTCTTTGATTCAGTACAGCAGGGACTTCCGTAACCATCTCGACTGGATGGGTAAGTTTCTTGGGATCAAAGTAATGAAAAATAGGCCAAGCATTGGTATAACTAATTTTACCGAGAACGGTTTTGCTGTGTGTATTCATGTTGTCTCCCCCCATCTCGTAAACAGGTCATGCTCAATATGAAGAGTATCTAGTACTTTTCCAACAAGGAAATTAATTAAATCATCCATCGTTTTTGGATGGTAATAAAAGGCCGGCATCGCAGGAATCATCTTGACTCCAAGGCGAGACAGCTTCAACATATTTTCGAGATGTATCGCATGAAGCGGCGTCTCTCTCGGAACCAGAACTAAGGAACGCCCCTCTTTCATCATCACATCTGCTGCGCGAGCCATCAGATTATCCGAGGCTCCATGAGCAATGGCTGATAAGGTACCCATAGAACAGGGCATGATGATCATCCCGTCCATTAAAAATGACCCGCTTGCGATTGAAGCACCGATGTCATTTACGGGATGATAAACAAGAGAACCGGGACGGCTCCCGAACTTCTCGTTCAAAATCCCTTCCCGGTCCGTAACGTTCCAGCCTAGTTCTTCTTTTATGACACGCCAGCCTGCATTGGATACGACAAGGTGCACTTCATAGGCCTTATCAAGTAAAGTTTCAATCAGCCGTATTCCGTATATACTGCCGCTTGCCCCTGTAATACCAACGGCAAGTCTTTTCAACCGGTTTGCTGTCAAGTTAAAACACCACCACATCAATCAAAGTAAAGACAAAGATTACGATGCTGACTACACTGTTCAGAGTAAAGAAGGCCGTCTGTAAACGACTTAGATCACTCGGTGTCACAATGTAATGCTCATATATGAGCAGCGCACAAGAGATCAAGATTCCTACTGCATAAATCCAGCTTAAACCTGTAATAAAGAATAAGGCAATAAAGCCAGCCGCGGTAATAATGTGAAATATTTTGGCAATCGTCAATGCCCCAGCGATACCAAAGCGCGAAGGAATGGAATACACGCCTTCTTCTCTATCAAATTCAATATCCTGGCACGCATAAATAATATCAAAACCTGCTGTCCAAAAAGCGGCAGCTACAAAAAGAACAAGACTGCTCAGGTTAATTTCTCCTGTTACTGCAACCCATCCGCCAAGCGGAGCAAGGGCAATAGTAAAACCTAGTACGATATGGCAAGCCCATGTAAACCGTTTTGTATAAGAATAAATAACGAGCATGAATACGGCGATCGGAAGAAGTTTCACCGAAAGCGGATTAAGCTGTGATGCTGCCCAAAATAATAAAATAAAAGAGATAATGACAAAAATAACAACTTCACTAATTCTGAGAAGTCCTGCTGGAATGGCTCGTCCAGCCGTTCTAGGATTCTTGGCGTCAATCACTCTATCTATCATCCGATTGAGTCCAAAAGCGGCACTACGCGCACCAATCATAGCGAGCAGTACCCAGCCAATCTGAGCCCAACTCGGTAAATGGCCCGTTATTTCTGTCGATCCAAGCACAGCACCCATAAACGCAAAAGGCAACGCAAACAGCGTGTGCTCAATTTTAATCATTTCTAGAAATATACCTATTTTCTTAAACATGCTGACTCTCCTTGATCCCGATATGTAATGCTGCTATTCCGCCCGTCAAGGCGAAGGAAGTGACGTTTTGTAAGCCGGTCTCTTTGAAAATCTGTTCGAGTTCCGCTCTTCCAGGAAACATCATAAGGGAGTCAGGTAACCATTTGTACTGTTCATAACGCTTTGCTAACAGCTTGGCAATAAAAGGGAGCATATTTCTGAAATAAAAATAATACAAACCTTTAAACGGCTGCCAGGTAGGTTTGGAGAGTTCCAGACAGACGACCTTCCCTCCTGGTTTTACTACCCGCTTCATTTCATTTAATACTTGTTTGATATCCGGCACATTACGAAGACCAAAGCCAATTGTTACGTAATCAAAGCTATTATCTTCATAAGGCAAACTCATCGCATTCCCTTGAACGAGCGTAATCTGCTGTTTACGGCCTAGTTTTTCAACTTTACGCTGACCTACCTCCAGCATATTGCTGCTAAAATCAAGTCCTTCGATGTGACCTGTTTCACTTGCTTCTGCAAGTGCAAGCGTCCAGTCACATGTACCACAGCAGACATCGAGTGCTGTTTGTCCAGGCTGTACATTCATTTTTTTCATTGTAAATTTGCGCCAGGCCTTATGACGTCTAAAGCTAAGCGTGTCATTCATTACATCATACTTACCAGCAATACTCTGAAAAACCGAATGGACGTACTGCTCCTTCGGCTTGTTCCCCCCATGCTGCATGTATAAATACCACCTTTATTCACTTTTCATCGAACAATAAACTTATGCACTTGCCCTATGTAAGAAATAGGGTTCTAAGAGGGTCTTTAGTTCTTCACGAAGCACATGATCGTGCACATGGTTCTCTAATAGACCTTGAACCGAAAGTACGGACTGATCTATCTTCTTCGTCAGTATTTCGATTGTTTTATGCTTACTGATCAGTTCATTCCACTCGGACGGTGTAACCTTTCCTTTTGCCAAGGCAGAGCGTACATCCGAATTTTCATTCTCATAAATGTGTAAATAGGCGAATCTTGATTTTGAACGTTCAACATCGTTTGCAGCTTCTCGTTCTTCAACAAGCGTATCTAAAAGACAAATTGACGTTAGAAGCTGGTCATACAGCTCCGCTTGTTCTTCCGAAATGATGTTCTGAAAAGAAAGAAACAGCTGCTTCTTCAGCTGTACCGATTCTTGTACATATTCTTCGGAGGAAACCTTTTGTTTCTTCATACGGTCATAAAGGCTCATCTTCCGTTCATTTAATCGGCAGATCCCATCACTGAGCGAAGCAATAACCGATATATGACCGGCTTGCGCTAGCAATTGATAAAACCGCGAACTAAAAAAATCGCCTCCAAGCACTTTTAACTGACGAGAACGCATATCTTGCTCTCCAAGATTTTCTTCCTGAACATCAATCATTTCATGCGTATCTAGTCCCATTTGTACAAGTGCTGTAACTAAGGAAAAGAGTTCGCTGTCCTCAATTGAATGTCTCTGCCCTTGGTTCAAAAACGTGTAAAGCAATTGTACACGGCTATTAGGAAACGTCGGCAAATCCGTATGCCGCTGTATCATATCATAATCCGTATATTTTTTTGCGAGATTTGCTACGCGGTATGAAATCATTATAAATCCTCCGAGCGTTCATTCAAAAATATTCAATCATCTTCGTCACAATCTTATCTATTATAACATATGTTTCTTATGCCCGCACAGGGCATCAATAACCGTTTTCAGAGGAAATAAACTGCTCACGCCATAGATTTGTCTCTGTCATATGGAACCTTTGAATCAGTTCGTCAGGTAACGCCGGATTTTTCCATTCTCTTAACTTCATCAATGCTTCTCTGTTCCATTCGGTGCGTTTTATATCTGCAGAGAGGAGTAAATGTCTCTTCCCTGCCCATTCATCTTCCGCAAGTACACGGAGCATAAGCTGATTTACATTGTTCGTTCGTTCCATGGAAAAGGACGCGATACTAGCAATATCTATATAAATGTCGGAGGGTATGAT
The DNA here is from genome assembly GCF_965111595.1 of Paenibacillus sp. Marseille-Q7038. NCBI lineage: Bacteria > Bacillati > Bacillota > Bacilli > Caryophanales > Paenibacillaceae > Paenibacillus > Paenibacillus sp. Marseille-Q7038. The sequence goes on from NZ_CBCOOM010000001.1 coordinate 2,444,648, forward strand.
GGAGTTCCCGGTTGCTTTAAGATCCAGAGTCAGCACATTTTCACTCCATTTCACTTTACTGATCGGCGTATGTAAAGAAAGATCATGTAAAGCGTCAACCAAATTTTTATCCGTTAGTGTTAGTTGTTCATTTGCCGAAAGCACTTCTTTTGATTCTTCTGCCATCCACTTCGCACTTTGCCCCGTAACAAACGTGGACAAAAGTACCGCTGCACCAAGCGATACGACGAGAACAAGGGGTAATACTCTTCTCTTTTTCAATAGATAGACCTCCTGTCCTTCTTAGTGTAAACATCTAACAGAAGGCCCATACTCTATTGTACAACGAAAAAAACAGGCTATGCCTGCTTTTTAAAATCAAGAGAAGGGATTCATATCTCCCCATTCTTCTTATTGATCTGATTCAATAACACCGTGTTTTGTCATGACTTCTGCTTTGCCCCGAATTTTAATAGCAGAAGTATGATCTGTAAATTGTGCGATGAGAACTTCACCCTTATCGAGCTTCTCCGTATGGTGGAACCGGGTATCATGACCTCGTGTCAAACCAATGACATGAACACCGTTTTCTTTTGCCTTGATCACGATATAATCCCCGCTGTTGATCGGACCTTCCATGAACTTCACCCCTTCCTAATAAAAAGAAAAAAGCCGTGAACGAATTCACGGACTTTTCGATTACATAAGAGTATGTAGAAATCTTATTTGATTCCGTCTTTGAGCGCTTTACCTGGTTTAAAAGCAGGAATTTTGCTCGCTGGAATTTCGATTTCCTCACCTGTTTGCGGGTTACGTCCTTTACGTGCAGAACGCTCGCGTACTTCAAAGTTACCAAAACCAACGAGTTGTACTTTGTCACCTTTTTGCAATGCTTCAGAAATTGCTTCAAATACGGCATCAACCGCTTTAGTCACATCTTTCTTAGGCAATTCAGTAGATTCAGCTACTTGTGTGATCAGATCAGATTTATTCAAGTCAATTCACCTCCTGAGATTATTATCTAAGTGTTATACTTTGTTCCCGTTTCATCACAAAATATACATAAGATATACCTATCCCCATTGATATTGTTCATAGGTTCATACTTTCTCCGCATGAAATCAAATTTTTCTCTGCTACTTCAAGAGAATCTATAATCCCTCAAGCGGAACAAGGTTTATAGTAATACAGTCAGAACACAATTTCAAGTAGAATCAACGTTCTTGGGTTAAAATTGATAAAAAGCCACACTACTTATTGCTTATTTTCCCTATTTTGGTAGTGACGTAAGATACACAAAATAACCGAAAGGGAGATACCCTTACGGTTATTTTGGTGGTAAATCTATGGGCCAGGCCATGAATTACAGTATTATTGCTATAAGTCCGCCAGAACCTTCGTTGATAATTCGTCCAAGAGTTTCTTGGAGTTTATACCTTGCATTATCCGGCATCATGGCGATTTTACCTTGAATACCTTCCCTTACAATGGAATGCAAGGAACGGCCAAACATATCTGAATCCCATACCTTGATCGGATCATTCTCGAAATCCTGCATGAGGTATCGGACCAGTTCCTCACTTTGTTTCTCTGTACCAATGATTGGTGCAAATTCAGACTCTACATCGACACGGATCATGTGGATCGATGGTGCTGTCGCTTTCAGTCTAACCCCAAATCTTGTTCCTTGACGGATAAGTTCAGGTTCATCCAAAGCCATTTCAGCAAGCGATGGAGCCGCAATTCCATAACCTGTTGTTTTGACCATTTCCAGTGCTTCTGCAAAACGATCATATTCTTTTTTGGCGTGGGAGAAGTCCTGCATCAGTTGCAAGAGATGATCCTTACCTCTGATCTCAATTCCCACTACTTCATATAAAATTTGATCATAAAGCTCATCTGGTGCATAGAGATCAATCTCGGCAACACCTTGCCCCATATTCATTCCACTAAGTCCTGCTCGGTCGATAAATTCGTATTCCATAAACTGAGACACCACGTGATCCACATCTCTTAATCTGCGAATATCTTTTACCGTATCCCGAACTGAATTCTCGTAACTTGCACGCAGCCAGTGATTTTCATTCAGCACCATAACCCAGCTTGGTAAATTAACATTTACTTCGTGAACTGGGAATTCATATAATACCTCTCGAAGTACACCGGTAACATCCTCTTCTGTCATCGTTGCCGCACTTAGCGTCATGACAGGGACATCATATTTTTCAGCAAGTTCAGCACGAAGCTGCAATGCTTCTTCGCCCTTAGGCTTTGTTGAGTTTATGATGAGAACAAAAGGTTTACCTACTTCTTTCAGTTCAGCGATGACTCTTTCTTCGGATTCCACATAGGATTCACGTGCAATCTCTGCAATGGTGCCATCTGTTGTAACCACTACACCGAGTGTAGAATGTTCCTGAATGACTTTTCGTGTCCCAATCTCTGCTGCTTCTTGAAAAGGAATCGGTTCTTCAAACCACGGTGTAGAAATCATACGAGGGCCATTTTCATCTTCATAACCTTTGGCTCCTTCCACCGCATATCCTACACAATCCACAAGACGGACATTAACGTCAAGGCCATCGGCCACTTTGATCTGTACGGCACTGTTAGGAACAAATTTAGGTTCGGTGGTCATAATTGTTTTTCCAGCTGCACTTTGCGGAAGTTCATCGATTGCCCTTACTCTGTCTGCCTCGTTAGTAATGTTAGGTAAAACAATAGTTTCCATAAATCGTTTGATGAATGTTGATTTTCCTGTGCGAACTGCACCGACTACTCCGAGATAAATGTCTCCACCGGTTCGCTCAGCAATGTCTTTGAAAATGTCTACTTTTTCCAAATGAAATCCCCTCCTAAACATACTCCGAAGGAAAAATGCTAAAGAGCATCCGCTTCGTTTTCAATCAGAAGACGTTAATCCCTGCAACGGTAGAGCAGTTATAACGATTGCCCGGAAGTCGTCCGCCGCCGACATATCACATTCTGATGAAAGAAAGATGAGCGGCGTAACTCGTACATGCTTTTGGACTAGTATCATAGTATGTACATGACCTGCGCAGTATGACGTCTTTTCTATTTTTTTAGTGGTTAATCTTGAAGCACTCTCTTTTTTAAGAAGATTCACTATCTTCAAAGACCATCCACACTTAATATATGAATGCTAGCTATCAATTATGACGATTGGGACTCTAATATATAAAAAAACCGCCCCTCAAAGGGACGGTATTCATGCTAGACCATGATTACGGAAGGGTAGGAACAGCAATGGGCTGACCATCAATCCACGTATAAGGAAGTGATTTTACAGGCACAAAATGAGATTCTTCTGTTAGGTATTTCCTTAAGTCTTCAGATGTTTTCGGCTTGATTTCTTTTCGATCAATGAGCTGCATGATGTCAAAAGCATAATCTGCATAAACCGTTCCTTCGGCATCTATGATATAAGGAAGTATTTCACCAGAGTACACACTTGCCAAATCCTCAATCCGGTTTCCCGAGCTTTGAATGGCTTCTGTATCCACTAGATGAATGTTTGGGTACATTTCTTCCTTCGCTGGCCATGTTCCGTGAGAGGCGTAATAAGAATCAACTAGACGCTGAACTAGAGTTACTTTTTGGACGGTTAGGAGATCCATTACTTTAACAATCGGATCGACTTCTTCATTTTGTACGAGAAAATACGCACTTCCGCCTTTTTCAAAGGCCGCCTTTGGAATATCATCAACATATCCCTCTCGTTCAAGTTTGCTCAAATCAATTCGAAATTTCTCATATTTAGGGACTTCTGCCCCAGCAGTAATCAGCGGCAAAATACCGTTCGATTCCTGAAAGGCATCCATTGCACTTTGAACCCTCGAGACACTCCCATCATAATTCGTAGCCCACGCGTCTTTGTTACTTTCACCTGAAGAGTGCATACAGCCCGTCAGTAATAACAGAATCGCAGTCATAGCAGCACATAGAAAAACACGTTGTTTTCTGATGATACCATACACTTTCCTCATTTAAGCCCATCCTTTATTAGAATCTAGCTATCATTTTCAGGAATCTTACCAAAGGGTATCTTCTTCTGCTTGTCTTTCGAGCTGTTTCCGAATTGCTGCTTTTAGCTTGTCCTCAGGTACTTGAACTGTGACCGAGTCCTGAACTGTAGCCTGACAAGCTAGACGTGTCCCATGTTCGAGCCATGTGCCCAGCTTGTTACGTTCAGCTCCTCCTGGTTTACTCAGATGACATTCTTCCCCCACTGGAACGTCGACTTTGCACATCATACATCCAGCCTTGCCTCCGCACCTGGTAGGGATCGTTATCCCCGCTAAACGACTTGCTTGAAGTAAGGTCACTCCCTGCTTCACTTCAACCTGTTTGCCACTTGGTAAAAATGTTACCTTCATTCACTTGCCCCCTTGCCTGTCCGTGCATTCTAGCTGTATCAGAGCCAACCCTGTTCTCGTAGTGAATCGCCATTCAATCCTAGCACATCCTCCAATTGCTCCAGATGTTCTGCTGACCACACATTACGGCGAATCAATTCTTGTAATAAAGGGGTATGGGCTTCTATATTCTCATTCATTTTCTTAGCTATAAGATCATATCGATCTGCCCGCTCACGAAGGATGTTAAACAGGAGCTCATGACTCAGCGGTGTCATAAAAATGGAGTGATGCGTACCTGGAATATTATATTTCTGTGCATAAGGAATCAAAAAAGCAATATCTGTACGATAAAGTGAATCCGAGGTACAAATTTCAAATCCTCCAGATAATTCTAAAGAAGCTTCACCGATCTGATAATGACTGAGCAAAGAAGTATAGGTACCGCTTCGATCAAGACGCTGCTCATCGACTGAATATGAACTGATCTCTTTATGTAATGGTTTGGCGATTTCAAAATCAGCATACACATCAATATCATTTGGCGGGTCCGTTAGTTCTACTCCCTGCAACAGAAGGCTGCAGCTTCCTCCTAACAGCCATTTGTATTGCTTCGGGTTCCATGCCATACCTAAGACGTTTAAAGCTGTATCAAGCACTTATCATGACTCCAATCGTATAATGAATTCAGACTTCCTTGTTATAATTACATAATGGATACCAGACCACTAAGAAGCCCAACCAGCATAATTATAAAAGCAAGCAGAGATAAAACTCCTTTTATTATACCCTTTGTCTTCGCACGTGCAAAAGTAATCAAGAAGACAGACAATCCCATAATTAAAACAGCGATAATCGAAAGCCACATCTTGTCCATTGCATCCATGTTTCATCCTCCAATGCCTCTATAGATCCAGAAAATAATGTATTTCCCATCTTTTCTCAGATATAGTGATTATAACATGAAAACACGCCTATTCCTCTTGTAAAAAGAAAAAAGAACAAAGATTATAGGCAGAAGCCCATCTTTGTTCTTCATCACAAGAAAGAGGTAAAATACTCTTTCTCAGCAGATATATTATTTCTTTTTCATCATCATTTTCATGATTGCTTCCATGTTGCTCGGATTCATACCGCTTTTCTTGATCGCATTCACGATTTCTTGAATCGTTTCTTCACTGACAGGTATTTTCGCCATTGCAGAAACTTGTTTGATCAACGTTCTCAGCTGATCCTCATTTTGTAAAGTTGAAGGTTTCACCGTACTAGCCAGCTTTTTCACTGCGCCTTCCGAGATCTTCTTCCCTGTCTTTTTATTAATTGCATTTAGAGCATCCTTAGAAATATGATCTGCCATTTATTCCCCTCCTTAAGACAAAAACTCAACATATTATATGAGCTGTCTTATCGAAGGGTGATGGAAACTAGAGAAATGAGAAAAGAGCCCATTAACTTAAGTGTGCCACTGTTCCCACGTCTCAAGTTTCATAACTTCCATCTCTGTCTTAGGATCACGGCCCATCAATGCTTCTACCGCAGTACGACTGTCTTTACCTGTAAAAAGCACTTTATAAAGCTGATCAGCGATCGGCATTTGTACTTTATACTTTTGTGATATTGCATGAGCTGCTTCTGTTGTACGAATTCCTTCAACAACCATGCCCATGGCATCCAGTACTTCTTGTAGTGGCTTGCCTTGACCAAGTGAATATCCAGCACGCCAATTACGGCTATGCTTACTTGTTGCGGTCACGACTAAATCCCCTACGCCAGCGAGTCCCGAAAAGGTAAGCGGGTTAGCCCCCATCTCAACTCCAATTCGGGAAATCTCCGCAAGGCCGCGGGTTATGATCGCTGCTTTGGCGTTATCTCCAAATCCAAGACCGTCCGACATTCCAGCACCTAAAGCAATGATATTCTTAAACGCACCTGCTAGTTCAACACCAAGCAAATCTCGATTGGTGTATACTCGAAAGTTCACATTCATGAACAAATCTCTAGCACGATTAGCAAGCTCATCATTTAAAGATGCCACCACAGTTGTCGTCGGTTTTTTCTGAACGACTTCTTCCGCATGACTCGGACCGGAAAGCACTACAATATCTCCTTCCGGACAGCCGAGTTCCTCCGAAATGACGACAGACATTCTTTTGAGAGTTGCCGTTTCGAATCCTTTTGTTGCATGTACAATAAGTGTGCCCTTTTTGTAAAAAGGCTTCAGCTGTTGTACCACGGAACGCATCGCTGATGAAGGAGCTACGATAATAATAGCCTGACTGTCTTCTACCGCTTCTTTCATATCACTTGTAGCCATAATCCGTTCGGATAAGATAATACCAGGTAAGTATCGAGCATTCGTATGCTGTTCATTAATCTCAGCAGCTTGCTCGTTACTTCGTGTCCACATGTACACATCATGGCCATTGTCTGCAAGAACACTTGCCAGTGCAGTCCCCCAGCTTCCAGCTACCAGTAACGTTACTTTGTTAGACAACCCGTTTACCCCCTTTTGATGAACGAGATCCCAGCTTATTTTCTTCCCCACGTATAAGTTTCATGATATTCGTCCGATGCCTCCAGAAGGCAAGTATACAAATAATGAGACTACACCAAAATAAAGGCCATGGATAAAGAAGGATAAATAAGAACAGAGGTGTTAGGAATACAAAAATTAAAGACCCTAAGGAAACGTATCTTGTGATTACAATACACATAATCGCTATAATGCCTGCATATAAAGCTGGTAAGAAACAAAGGGTTGCAAGCACGCCAATAGCGGTTGCAATCCCTTTCCCTCCACGAAAACGGAAAAATACGGGCCAGTTATGACCAACAATGGCAGCGACTCCACACAGAGCTGGAACCCATAGTGATTCACCGCCAAGCCATTTACCGATCCATATCGCTGCGACCCCTTTTGCAACGTCAAGTACAAGCACAAGAATAGCCGGTCCTTTTCCAAGGACACGTAATGTATTCGTTGCGCCTGCATTGCCGCTTCCATGATCCCGTATATCTATGCCTTTTGATAGTTTACCAAGCAAAAAGCTAAAGCTTACGGAACCTAGAAGATAGCTGATGATTATAGCCATAATAGCATAAATCACATTGTTTCTCCCCTAACCTTCGTCGGACTTGCGCCGAGTAAATATACGAATAGGTGTACCTTCAAAATTGAAAGCAGCACGTATCTTATTCTCAAGGTAACGCTCATAAGAGAAGTGCATCAGTTCCGGATCATTTACAAAAACAACAATCGTAGGAGGCTTGACTGCTACTTGAGTTACATAGTTAATACGCAGTCGTCTTCCTTTGTCTGTTGGCGGCGGATTAATAGCCACTGCATCCGATACAACATCGTTAAGTAAATGAGTCTGAACACGCATTACATGCTGCTGTGATACATGCTGTACTACAGGAAGCAATTTTTGTAAGCGCTGTTTAGTTTTAGCAGAAAGGAATACGATCGGTGCATAGGTCATGAATAGGAAATGATCCCGAATGTTCTTTTCGAATTCACGCATGGTTTTGTCGTCTTTATCTACGACGTCCCATTTGTTGACCACGAATAAGGAAGCTTTACCTGCTTCATATGCATAACCAGCAATATGTTTGTCTTGGTCAATGATTCCCTCTTCACCATTAATGACAATTAGTACGACATCAGCACGTTCAATCGCACGCATCGCGCGCATTACGCTATATTTCTCAGTCGTTTCATACACCTTACCGCGCTTTCTCATACCTGCCGTGTCAATAAGGACATAACGCTGGCCATCTTTTTCAAACGGAGTATCAATGGCATCTCTTGTTGTTCCCGCAATATCACTTACAATAACGCGTTCTTCCCCAAGGATGGCATTGACAAGTGATGATTTCCCTACATTCGGTCGTCCGATGAGAGCAACTCTGATTACATCTTCATCGTACCCATCTTCCTCGAGTTCAGGAAGATTAGTAACAATTGCATCAAGCAAGTCACCAATGCCTGTACCATGGCTTCCGGAGATGCCAATAGGATCACCAAAACCAAAAGAATAGAATTCATAAATGAGGTCGCTTCGACCCATATTGTCTACTTTGTTAACTGCAACGATAATCGGTTTACCGGATCGATACAGAATTTGAGCTACTTCTTCATCAGCTTGTGTAACTCCCGTCATCGCATCACACATAAATACGATAACATCAGCTTCTTCAATAGCGAGTTCTGCTTGCATACGGATGGATCTCAGAATGATATCTTCACCATCAATTTCGATTCCTCCCGTATCAATAATACTGAAAGGTTTGCCGTTCCATTCCGCCACACCATACAAACGGTCACGCGTAATTCCCGGTTTATCTTCCACAATGGCCAACCGGTCGCCGATGATCCGGTTAAAAATTGTTGATTTCCCTACATTCGGACGTCCGACTATAGCCACAACGGGTCTTGCCATAAAATACACTCCTCCTGTCACTTCTTACGCTTCATCATAGCAAAAAAAAGATAATTAAGCTAATGCTTTCCTTATCCAAAAAACAGGTTCTAACAACAATCGGCGAACCCCGAAGGGTCCGCCAATCGTGATTAGCAACCTGTTTGTTGCCTGTATGAAGATAAGCTTAACGCGACTTCATTATTTGAATTTACTTAATTTATCTCCGAAAAGATCGCCAAGTGTAACGCTCAATCCTTCGTTGCTCATGGAAACGTTAGGGTTGTCGATTACTTCACGTGGTGCATGTGATTTTCTGGATTTTTCAGGACGAGGCGCTGCATCAGCAGGAGCTTCTTCTGTTTCTTTGATGCTCAGGCTGGCACGTTGCTCAGCAGAGTTCAATTCCAGAATTTTCACTTGAACTTCTTGTCCTTCTTTCAGTACTTCATGCGGAGTACCGATGTGTTTGTGAGAAATCTGGGAAATGTGAACCAGACCTTCTACACCTGGAGCGATTTCTACGAAAGCACCAAATTGAACCAGACGTTTTACTACACCTGTTACGATGTCGCCCGTTTTAAACTGCTCTGTAGCAGTTTCCCAAGGACCTGGTTGTGCTGCTTTAATACTTAGGCTGATTTTTCCTTTTTCAGGATCAACTTTTAGTACTTTAACATTCACTTTTTCACCTTCGGAAAGAACGTCAGATGGTTTATCCACATGGCTCCAAGCAATCTCGGATACGTGAACAAGACCGTCAACGCCACCTACATCAACAAAAGCACCAAATTGAGTCAGGCGCTGTACAGTACCTTCAATTTGTTGTCCTTCGGTAAGTTCAGCAATCACTTTTTGTTTGTTAACTTCATGTTCTGCATCGAGAACATCTTTTTGAGAAAGGATTACTTTATTTGCTTCACGATCCAGTTCTTTAACTACAACGCGAAGAGTTTTTCCTTTGTAATCACTGAAATCTTCTACAAAATGACGCTCAACCATAGAAGCAGGGATGAATCCACGTACGCCAACGTCAGCTACTACGCCGCCTTTAACGACATCAGATACCACAACTTCAAATACTTCACCAGACTCTTGGTATTTAACAAGTTGTTCCCAAGCATTTTCGCTGTCGATTGCACGTTTAGAAAGAACTAGCTTTTCTTTCTCGTCATCGATGCTAACTACTTTACATTCCACTTCTTGGCCAACTTCTACTGCTTCGCCGATATTATCCACTTGTACAGAGGAAAGTTCGCGAACCGGAATTACACCGTCATATTTATATCCAATACTTACATAAGCTTGGTTATCTTCCAATTTGACAATGGTTCCTTTTACAGTATCGCCTTTTTTTAATGATACGAATGAATCCAATTCATCTTGGGTTGCTGCTTCTGTTACTTCTTGATTTTTAGTTTCTTCCGACATAATCAATACCCTCCTCAATTCAAAAACCCCATTTATTTAAACCTGCCGTAGCAGAGTTCAAAACATAACCTGGTAATGCTTAGCTTACCATAAAATATGGTGTGTCATTCATTGGCTTTATGGCTTAGATGGTACACCAGTTCTCGCCATTTCATCAATCTTAGACATAATTTTTTCCGTTGCCCGTTCAAGTGACTCTCCCGAAGGATCATCTCTGAATTCATCCAGGTTAACGGGTTCACCGTAAACAATTTTCATTTTTCTGAAAGGTTTGTATTCACCGATTACAGCAGCAGGTACTACAGCAGCTCCGCTTCGCAGCGCAAAGCTAGCAGCTCCTTTTTTTCCCATACCACCATCATTATGGCGACTGCCTTGCGGAAAGATTCCCAAGACTTCTCCACCCCGAAGAATGTTAAGCGCTGTCTTGATTGATTCCTTGCTCACACCGCCCCGTTTCACTGGGAACGCTCCGAGACCTCTTAAGATCGGACCAAGCACCGGAACTTCAAACAATTCGCTTTTCGCCATAAATCGAATTTTGCGGTGAATCTTAATTCCAAGAGTTGGCGGGTCAAAGTTACTAATGTGATTGCAACACATTACCACGCCGCCTTCGCGGGGAATATTCTCTCTCCCAATGGCCTCTAAACGAAATATAACCGTGTAAATTACGTTTAACAGAAACCGACCAATTGAATAAATCATAATCCAACCTCTCCCCTGACTTCCATACAGCGCGTTACAATGTGTTCAACAACCACATCAATACTCATTGATGTGGTATCAAGAACGATGGCATCTTCTGCTTGACGCAGCGGCGAAACTTCACGTTCCTGATCCAGCTTGTCCCGAGCCGCAATCTCTCTTTCGAGCTGATCGAGTGTTACCTCTTCCGTCTTATCGAGTTCCTTGAACCTACGAAGTGCACGTTCCCTAACGCTTGCGGTCATAAAAATTTTCACTTCTGCATCTGGTAAAACCGTCGTTCCGATGTCCCTTCCATCCATAACAACGCCCTTGCGAAGTGCCATCTTTCTCTGCATTTCAACAAGGTGATGACGCAAATCTTCGATTTGCGAATATAAGGATACTACTCCAGTAACTTCTCTCGAACGGATCGGCCCTGATACATCTTCCCCATTAAGGTATACCTTCTGCCCGCCATCAGCTGGTATTAGTTCAATATCCAGTTTTTTAACGTGCGCAAGTACGGTATCTACCTCTTCCGGTTTAATCTCATGGCGAAGCATATAATAGGTTACAGCACGATACATAGCGCCTGTATCCACGTACACATAAGACAGTTTGCTCGCCACGCGTCTAGCAACGGTACTTTTCCCAGCTCCTGCGGGACCGTCAATAGCCACATTCATTTTCCCGTTCTCTGCTGTATTCTGGCTTGTCAACGGGGCATTCCTCCTCAAACTTAAGCCTCAAGAAAAAAGCAGGCATTGCCTGCGACGAGAAAATTATACCACACAACCAGCACTGATGCAAAAAGGGTCACTCTTTATTCAGCATATTTGAAGTCTGGAAAGAAGCAGGCAGGGGTGTTCCCTCAAGCCGAAACACGCCCGACATATAAGGTGCTGTGTATCTGTTATGAAGCAAAACTTGAAAAACGAGAAGTAACAGAAAAAGACATATCAGCAATTTCTGTAGGCTGCGTTCAACCTGAATACTGAATTTCATAAATAAAGCTTCATATCTGCGGGCTTCCTCACCTGACTGTTTCATTCTCATCTCTCCTGCAGAACAATTTTGTTCATTGTGCCCAGAGAAATAAATAATCATTCCCTGATGAGTAATTTAATACTGTACGAATTCATTTATCTACCTTTAAAATCAAGTTGGCGTTCAAAACAGTATTTTATTATTTTTTGACGCTCCATATCTGAGATTTGTGTAAATTCAAGCATAGCTTTTTGCCGGCCACTTTCGAGGGTCATACTTCGAACCACGACTCCTTCAAAAGGTACATGTTCGAGCTCTCCGTTCTTATAAGGAAGCAACAACCAACAAGAAAGAGTCTGTCCTTCCTTTACTACATGTTTGACGTCTCCTAAAAAAGAAACGCCTCCTCCGCCTACATCATGGGTATAGGTTAGAAACCGTGTAAAATCATGTTTAAACTTAACAGCGAGTTCTAATTCGGACTGGACTCGTAAAAAGTTACGCCGCTGTATTTGAAAAATTTCTTCTGCAGATGGCTTGCGAAACTTCACCATTCTGATTACATCTTCTTTAAAACCAGTCACGTATGTATTAAAGTAATGCTTTACTCCACCCTCTGTTAGAAAGTAGATCGCCAACTCATCGCCCATATGAAGTTTCTTCAGTTGCCCGCTCCCTTCACGAATCGGAACTTCCATATAGATATCATCTTCATCTGTTTCGGCAATTCTCGAACGAAATTCGTAATTCGCTTCTTTCTCACCTTCTGAGGGTAACTGTATGAACAACACATCATTTACTTTCGGATACAAACTTCATTCACTCCCTGTCTATAGTCGCACAACCTTGAAATATAACAGGAATATTATACCATGCGTTTATGAATTTACATTCAGAAAAATGCAAAAAAAAAGCTTCTCCAAAGGAGAAGCTTCCGATCTACATTTTAGATCCTGCGGTTGGTCTAGGGATTTCTTCTACTGCTTCTTCTACACCAGTTTCCGCATTAATGTATATACGGTACATGGTATCATTGATTTTTCCGCCAAATTGATAGCACAACACTTCTTCACTGAATTCATTTTTTATTAACGCTTTCCGTGTAAAGGATACTTTAAAATCAGGATTCAGCTGTGCTCTTGCATCTTTCAGCTTGATTTTCGGCTCTGCAAATTCACGGTCATCTTTATGTTCGTTAAGGAATTCAGATGCTTGAAACCCAATCACCTCTCCGTTATCTAGACCTACACGGACCGTGATTTTCTCAGGATAAACGAGCACATCATCATGTTCTCTTACATAAGTGAAGTTACCTAGATTGTCATATTCATTGTAAGCAACAGCTTTCATCTCGCGATATCCTTTGTTCTCAAGGAAACGATCGGCTTTAGACATTGCTGTATCTCGATTCACTTGTCTTGGACCTACTTCTCTTTCATCGTTATATGAAATCAGCAGGCCGCCATCCACAGTAAAATCCATACGAATCAAATGACCGTCTGGTGCGGTAAGGTTTGCGGTATAGGACCTGTAATCTGTCCCTTTCCCGTTTTGAATAACCTGAATTTCGGGACTATCTATGTCCGTGAACTTTTGTGCTTTTCGTTTAATATCTTCTGGAGTAACCGTTACTCCGCCCAGTTTACGGACAGTACGATGCTCGTAAAGACTCGAGACGGATGGTCCCCAATCCATAGGAGGATAGTTGCCTACTTTTTGATCCAATGCACTAAGACCATCCACTATTACATTCTGCTGCTGATTCTGATTGTTGCCCCCGGCGGTCAAAGCAGCTTCTGCATCGCCCCACTTCAGGTTGTCAGAGAGTACAGAAAATTGTACCTGATCCAAATCTTTATTGATTTCAGCTGAATTCTTGTACAACGTTCTAAGATTCTCTTTTTCTTGAGCTGTTAACGGTTTCTCATGAAGATCTCTTAGTGATGTCTGATACGCAAATTTAGATATGCGAGACAAAAGCTCTTCTGTCTTGTTTACTGGAAGCGATGTGAGTGGAAGATCATTAAGTTCACTCTGTGCCTGACTCGCAAGCATCCATACATTCATAAGCCCTTTTTTATGCATTCCATCAGATGCGCTGCTAACCGCAAGCGTATTCCCTAGCTCTGAATGAATCCGGTCCATGTGGTACGAGAGATCATGAAATGATCGTTGATATTGATTCTCTGATTTTAAAGCTACTGCATTACGTTGTTGATATTGTTGATACCCCCAGATCAAAGAACCAATGAGCAGTATTGATACAATTGGGAATAACACCGAGCTTATCTTTTTATACATCTTTTGTGTTGCTCCTTTCTTCAGGTACGATGACCTTATTGTGACAAGAAGAAAGGAAGGTTATACATGAATGATCGCAAAATCAGAAGCTTTCTTCCTCAATATCAAACATGTCCCTGTTATCACAGACACACTGCTTGAATCCTGTTTCAATTCTTCCCCGTTCTTTTTTACCGCGCAAGACAAACCTTTCACCGCATTGTTTGCAGCGAATCTTCACTTTTACTCTCATGATTCAAATCCTCACTCCCTGGTTGATTTTGGTCATAAACATAAAAAAACACTTGCCTCTACTAGACAGAAAAATACTGCCAACTAGAAACAAGTGTATCCAAATCAATTACAGGTTAACCTCTTCCTCACGTTTTACAAAACGAAACGGAGAACGATTGTTAGCACGGTAAACTTTTCCCATACCTCCATACCAAAGGATGAGCATAACAGGTACGATAAACCAATACCACGCCTGTTCCACACCAAGAATCAGATCGTAAAGTCCATGCCAGAAAATCGGAAGAAGAATCGACATGACAAGAAACTTGCGTTGCAAGTTCTTTTTGTCGCTAAATTTAGCCCTGCCCATATAATATCCCATAATAACACCAAACATCGCATGACCTGAAACAGGGAGCAACGCTCTATAAAGCATGAAACTCATAGAAGCATTTCCAGCCCATGCATATAACAAATTCTCCACTGTAGCAAAACCAAGCGAGATGGCTACCGCATATAATATTCCGTCATAGGGCTCATCAAATTCAGTGTGATGATAGATAACGAAAAATAAAACAAGCCACTTGAGTATTTCCTCAATCCCCGCAGAAACTACGGATGCATGCAGAAACGGCTGATTTCCGATATCTCCAAGAAAAAGCATCAACCCTCGCTGCAGGAACATAACGGGAAATACGATAAGTAGTCCGAAAAAAAACATTCGAATAACCATATGGAGAGGTTCGGCATCGTAACGGTCTTTGAGATAAAAATACGTAAGCAGGGAAAGCCCCGGCGCAATTGCTGCCGTCAAGACCGAGAACAAAAGCACCGAACATCCCTCCAACATAATGGTTTCACATACTTACTCATTAAAATCTAAGAATCATGACGTTTGAAGTGTTCACAAATCGTTCCTACTGCATTTTCTGCCATAACAAGCTTGCCATATTCTCCGAGTACGGCACTCGTAACAGAACTTCCCTCGCCAAATTCAGCAAGAAGGGCAATGAGCGCTCCGTGCTGTTCAGTGTCGACTTCGTCCGGTTCAAGATGCAAGAACCATTTGTCCTTATAATGATACAAACGTCCAGCTTCCGTTACTTTAGCTTTCAGCATGTGAGCAGCCTCAATCAATACTTCAAAATCCTTAAAGACATACATCACAGAATCACTCTGCTCAAGTGTTACTTCCATTTCGTATATTTCATCTGCTATATCATCTTCGTGTAATGCACCATATCGTTCACGATCATATTTGCCTCTTGTGACAATAACGACCATTCCTTGAGCTGGTAACGCGAAGACCTCAACGGCCAAAGGGCCAGTAGCATCAAATCCAAGTTCGCTGTAGGCCTGGTCCATCATTTCCGTAAACAGTTCATGAACTTTAGGTTCTTCCTGCCACATATCTTCCTTCTGGATACCACGCTCGCTTAAATCATCAAAAGTCAGGAAAATCCGTATCTTGTCATTGCTTAAGCGTTCTATTTTCATACAGGATCTCCCCTTTATTAAGCATGTGTTATAAACAGATTATGTTGTATTCTGTGAGTATGTGATCAAAATGGATTATGTAAGTATGTTATCATTTTATACCCACAAATGCACGTAATAAAAACGATAAAAAAGAATCATTTACAGTCCAATAAGGATCTGCAAATGATTCTTTCTTCAAATCCTTATTTCATTACAACCCAGGAATCGCTGTATGGGATTCCGCCAGTACTTTTTCTACTTCTTTTTTCACGTCCGGATTCGAACGGATAAAAGATTTGATCAAATCTAAATTTTCGGCTTTTTGTTCTGGTGTCGATACTTTATTTGCCGAAGATTTAGAATTTGACCCCGCATTCGTTGTGTTCTCATCTGTCAATGCTTTACTCAGCATGCTATCCATGCCCGGAAAGGTGATATCCATCACCTTTTCTTTAGCATCATGCAGATATTTTTTCGCTTGTTTTGCCGTAGGCATATTTCCTTTTTGAGAAAGGACAGAACAAGCTACAGCACCAACAGTTAAGCCCATTAGAAACGAAGAAGTTCTCATTGATAAACCTCCTTGTATGTTAGGATGCATTCCTTATTGTTCACGTAAATAGGAAAAGTCATGCGTCAATCATACAAGAAAACTTTCTAGTGCACCGTATCACGTGATAAATCTAGGATTGCTAAGGGACTAATGTATTCAGTGGAGGAGCTCCTATAATCCCCCAATAAACAAGAAATCCAGTCAGAAGAATAAAAATAAAAATAAGTGAGTTGATGAACCACTTGCTGAGTCTTACTCTTCGAGATGGAAACAGTTCTGCTCTTGTCGGAAGTGTTTCTGCTTCTTGAATACGACCGCTTGCTTCCTTATTTTGCTTTTGTTTTTGTTCAGCCTGGAGTTTGCGCTGCATCCTTGATAACTCAGGAACGGGCTGAGTTTTACTCACAGGCTTCTTGTGTACTGGCTTATTCGTAACTGTTTTACTTTTCGGTTTACTATTCTCAACGACATTATGAAACGACTTAGAAGGTTTTATTTCCTTTCCCTCTTTACGACGACGATGATGACCATACTTTTGTGATCTACTTAGTTGTTGGTTCATGTTTCCCTCCGAAAACGAATGGCGAGTCCGGATATTAAATCAATTACAAAATGGCACAGTATGGGAGCCCATAACGTTCCAGATTGCTCATAAATATATCCTAAACCGTAACTGGATACAAAAACCCAGCCTGTAGGAAGCCAATGATTTAAATATCTAAAGTGAATTAAGGCAAAAATGATACTTGTCCAATAAGGACCGAAGGAATGCTGAATGGCACCTCTAAATAAAAGCTCTTCACAAACGGACACAACGGCAGCGATGATTATGATATGCCATATAGGTCTTTTGCGAAATAACATACGGTTAATACCGCCATCGTCCATACTATCCTCAGGCATAACCGCCGATAACAAGAAATCAACTACGAGCATGAGTGCAGCTAGTCCAAGACCATACATTACAAATTGCCAGCCTTGAGGTAAACTCAGTAGCTCCAGGGGATTTCTCTTTTGAAAAAAAATCCAAATAATACCTATAATTAATGTTAATGCTTGTGTTAAATAAAGGTTGATAAGAAGAAGGCGATCCGTTAGCTGATGAGGCTCAATTTTTTGAAATTTTAATTTCTTCCACTGTTGTTTTTTCATTCTCGCCTATTCTTACTCCTATTCTATAAATGATGTCTCTATCTCTGATGTAAATAAAGGGAATATTTAAATGATATCTAAAATACTTAAGAGATTCAAGAACCTTCAAGATATGGAGGAAAAATTTAGGAGGAAGCGTTGGGTTTTCTTCCTCTTTTTAGTAGATACAACTATTGACATGGCGATGTTACACATGATACATTATGAAAAATTGTTATTTAACAATATCTAAACAACGATGACGGAGAAAAGAACTGTACCGATTGTTCAGAGAACTGATGGTTGGTGAGAATCAGTAATCATACAGTATTTTTTAGCGCTCCCGAGTTACTATATCGAATTTAAAGTAGATATAGTCGCGTGATTCACGTTATGAATCTGGTCTATTGTAGACCATTAAGGCCGTTGCTCTTCTAACAAGAGCGATAGCGAATTAGGGTGGCACCACGACAACTCTCGTCCCTTACTACGGTAGTAGTATGCGGATTGAGAGTTTTTTTGCGTTAATTCCTTCAGGTTCTAGGAACAGATTATTTTGTTACAAAGCTGCACTATGTCACTTCAACGCATTAATTTTTTACCGAGTTTAAGGAAATGGCTTAGCTTTATACGTGAATGCCGCTTCTTATTCTATACATGTTGTTCAAAATCAAGGAGGACGATGATCAATGTTAAAAGTTTTGGTATCTGATCCAATCAGTGATTTGGGAATTCAGCAACTTATGGATGCTGAGGATGTTGTTGTCGACAAAAATACGGGTCTTTCGGAAGATGAACTTATTCAAATTATTGGAGATTATGATGCACTTCTTGTACGTAGTCAAACCCGTGTAACTCCTGCCATTATGAAAGCCGGCACACGCCTCAAAGTTATTGGTCGTGCCGGAGTTGGTGTTGACAATATCAATCTCGAAGCAGCTACTGAACGAGGTATTATCGTTATTAACGCACCCGATGGGAATACAATTACAACTTGTGAGCATACATTTGCGATGATGATGGCTCTAGCGAGACATATTCCTCAAGCTTATGCTAAGACGATAAACGGTACATGGGACCGTAAGACGTTCCTTGGCGTAGAACTTCGCAACAAGACACTTGGTGTCCTTGGTATGGGTAGAATCGGCAGTGAAGTAGCAAAAAGAGCCAAAGCGTTTGGAATGAACATTCTCGGCTACGATCCGTTCTTAACGAAAGAACGTGCTGAAAAAATGGGCGTTACCCTTGCTTCCGTTGACGACATTATTCGTAATGCGGATTTCATGACGGTTCACACACCACTGACTCCAGAAACAAAACACATGATTGCTCGGCCGCAATTCGAAGTCATGAAAAAAGGTATGAGAATTATCAACTGTGCGCGTGGTGGAATTATTGATGAGATGGCTCTAATTGAAGCTATTGATGAAGGGATTGTAGCAGGTGCTGCCTTTGACGTATTTGAAAGTGAACCTCCTGCAGCAGATCATCCATTCTTAAGTCATCCGAGTATCATCGTTACCCCTCACCTTGGTGCATCCACAGTAGAAGCACAAGAGAACGTAGCGATTGACGTGTCTGAGCAAGTGCTTCATATTTTACGGAACGAACCTTTCAAAAATGCGGTTAATATGCCTCCAGTGGCTCCAAGTGTTATGAATATTATTCAACCTTATTTCAAACTTGGTGAAACCCTAGGAAGCTTCGCAGCACAGATGGCAAATGAAGCAATCCAGGAAATTCATATTGACTACTCTGGTGACTTGTCGGAAGTCGATACCCAGCAGCTGACTCGTTATGTTCTAAAAGGCATACTTGAAAGGCATCTTGGCAGTGAAGCTAATATCGTAAACTCCCTGCATTTAGCAAAAACTCGTGAAATTAACGTGGTCGTATCTCAAGCTCCACGTACAAAAGGTTTCACCAACTTGATTACCGTAACGCTTAAGAACCAACATGAGCAAGAAAGACGTATTGCAGGAACACTTCTTGCTGGATATGGTGAGCGTATTGTAAGACTCGATCATTTCCCAGTAGACTTTGCTCCTGAAGATCACCAAATCTTCATCTCTCATAACGATAAACCAGGAATTATCGGCCTGGTAGGTACACTTCTTGGTGAAAATGATGTCAATATCGCCTCCATGCAAGTAGGACGTAAGATTATCGGCGGTGCTGCAATTATGATTCTGACGGTAGATAAAGAAGTACCAAAAGAAGTACTCCAAAAACTTACTGAATTGCCTGAACTGAATACGGCACAGGAAATTGTACTTCAAAAATAATATTAAACATAAAAAAGCTAGCCATAGGGCTAGCTTTTTTATGTTTTGTTTTGTGTTCTACTATGTAATTTGTATTCTACATATGTATTTCGATTCTAACGTCTCCAATTGTTCCACGTTGAACAAGATTAATCGGTACTGTTCAACAAAAAAAGCACCTTAGACAAGGTGCTTTTTCATAGAAAAGATCAAGTAAGCTTTGATTTATCCGATTTGTGTTGTTTTATAGGAAGTAGAATCGTAAACTCTGTACCTTCTCCATGAATACTGTCTACTTCGATTGTGCCTTGATGCGCATCAATGATGTGCTTAACAATGGCAAGCCCAAGACCCGTTCCACGACCTACATCACGAACTCTCGCTTTATCTGCCTTATAGAATCTCTCAAAGATAAAAGGCAGATCTTCACGAGGAATCCCTTTCCCTTTGTCTTGAATACGAATCTCCAGTTCATTCTCATTTTTCGTAGACGAAATAATAGAAATATGTCTCCCTGATGGAGTATGTCTGAAAGCATTATCAAGCAAATTGGTAAATACCTGCTCCAGCTTGTCTTCGTCAGCCGCTTCTAGGATCAAAGGTCCATCTGGATGCTTATACTCTAAGAGTAACCCCTGTTCTTTAGCTGCCACACTAAACTTGCGGTAAACACGATCAAGTAGCTGGTTCAAATCTACTCTGCTAAGGGTGACATCGGTATGCCCTGCTTCCATTCGAGCAAGATCTAGTAAATCCCTAACTAATCTGCCCATCCGCAGGGATTCATCATGAATAACTTGTATGAGTTCTTCGCTTTCTTTTGGAGAAGCCGCCATTCCATCAAGCAACGCCTCGCTGTACCCTTGAATCATCGATAATGGAGTTCTGATCTCATGAGAAATGTTGGCTATAAAGTCACTGCGCATCTTCTCTAGGTGTGCTTCTTCCGTCACATCCCTCAGCACAGCAACTGCCCCTCGGTTCCCTGGTTCTGTATGCAAAGGAGCCATCTGTACGGACCATACACTCTGTTTCACATGCACTTCTGCACTTTGGTCTTCCCCATGGCTTACCACCGCTTTAAATAAGGGTCTCAGCGGTTCAGGGACATCATTACCTGCATCCCCATTCTGTTCCTGAGGAGAGTACCTCACATCGATCTTGTTCCATTCGATTCCTTGCCAGGCAGACATTAATTTCGTTCCTTGCGGGTTCGTAGAAATGATCTTCCCTTCACTATCAAAAGAGACAACCGCATCCCTCATACTGCGCAGGACACTAGCCACACGTTCTTTCTCATGGTTCAAGTTCCGAATGGTATCCTCTAATTCTCCCGCCATATGATTAAAAGTACTCGCAAGCTCACCGATTTCATCGCTTGTAACAAGAGATAGTCTCGTATCATAATTTCCTTTACGAATCTCATTTGTCGCTTGAATCAGCTTCTGCATCGGTTGTGTTATTTTACTTAGAAGAAAAAGTGCAAAAAAAGTAGTTAAACTAAATCCAATAATACAGACAAGCACAAACATCTTTTTAATTTCTCCGGACTCATCTGCCGAGAAATTGATATCAATATAGGGGAGTAGAAATACTCCCAGTGTCATGAGAATACAGGCAACTAATAAAATGATGGTGTACCAAAGCTTACCGACTAGTGACTTCCAGAACTTCACTACTTCGGAACCTCCAGTTTATATCCAACTCCCCATACCGTTGTTATCATGGATGCCGCTTCTGGAGAAACTTTATTCAGCTTCTCACGAAGACGTTTCACATGAGTATCTACCGTACGTAAGTCGCCAAAAAACTCATAATTCCACACGTCTTTGAGTAAATCTTCCCTGGAGAAGACCTTATCCGGCGACACAGCGAGATAATGCAATAGCTCGTACTCTTTTGGAGTAAGACTCACCTCTGCCCCATTCGCTGTAACCCGATGAGCATCATGCTCAATAAGTAAGTGAGGAAACACGATGTTATTGCTTGAATTGCTTTCTTTAGATAGATAAGCGGTTGCAGAAGCTCTACGCAAGATAGCTTTAACTCGGTAGATCACTTCACGAGGGCTGAAAGGCTTCACTACATAATCATCTGCCCCAACTTCAAAACCCTGTACGCGATTGATCTCCTCCCCTTTGGCTGTAAGCATAAGCACGGGAGTTGATTTCACTTGACGCAGCCTAGTACATACTTCAATACCATCCATACCCGGCAACATTACGTCCAGCAAGATCAAGCCATAATCTTCTGATGTCGCTTTACTGAGTGCGGATTCACCATCCTCCGCCTCGTCGATGTCATAGCCTTCTTTTTCCAGATACATCTTCAACAAACGCCGAATTCTTTCTTCATCATCGACGACGAGTATCCGGTTCTCATGATCTGCCATTCGTACGATTCGCCTCACTTTCTTAAACCAGTTCTCATAGTATGCTCTATTTGAATAAAAACATAAACTTCATTTCCAGTTATTCTGTTCCAGCATAGGAATGAAGTCCAGCGATAATCAAGTTCACGCCAACCAGTGTAAACATCACGATCAGGAAGCCGAGTACAGCAAGCCACGCGGAATTACGTCCCTGCCAACCTTTAGACAAACGCAGATGCAAATAAGCACTGTAATAGAGCCAAGTAATAAGTGCCCATACTTCCTTGGGATCCCACCCCCAAAACCGTCCCCAGGCGATCTCTGCCCATATCATGGCAAAGATAAGTGCACCTAAGGTGAAGATGGGAAAACCTATTGCAATTGCACGGTAACTGATTTCATCCAAATCGTCAGGATCAATATCCGCTAGATAAGGACTCAGTGCTCGGCTCAGTGGTTTCCTAATGATTAATCGAAGCACTCCGTATAACAGCAGTCCTGAAATAACAGACCATATGACTGTATTCAGTTTGCGACCTGCATTTACACCATTCATCCATGAAGGTGCTTCAAATAAAGGTTCTTTCATTCCAAGGAATGAAGTATAGCTTTCTGTATCACTGTTATGTGGTGCTACAAGAGGCGGCATGTGATAAATGACTTTCTCTATTTTACTATTATTTGTCCCCCCGGTGTCAACGTCCGTCACCTGCTGTTGAACAAAAACCGCTTCGTATCCGCTTGCACGAAAGGCAAATACGGTACCAATAAATCCTATAACAATAATAATAACAACTAACGTAAATTCAAGCCACTTTTGTTGTCTTCTATCAACTTTCGCAGAACTATCAAATTTAACCGTTCGAAGCAGATACATCAAACCTGCTGCAAAGCCCACTGCAAAGAAAGATTCACCAAGAGCAGCAAGCGTAACGTGGATATTCAGCCAAATTGATTTCAGGGATGGAACTAGAGGCTGTACCTCCTGTGGAAAGACAGCTGCATATGCCATCAGTATAATTGTAATCGGCAGAGCAAAGAGTCCGAGAAGTGATGTCTTATATATCATGTAAAGTACAGCAAAAGCAACAATGACCATCATAGACAAGAAAGTCATAAATTCATACATATTAGATACGGGAATATGTCCTGCGCCTGCCCACCTAGTGAAAAAATAAACGAGCTGCGATACTAGACCGATTAATGTAAGCATCAAACCAAATCTTCCCCATTTTTTAACATGGGCTTCCGGCTCTCGATTACTGAACTTACGACCCATAACGGCGATTGCATGTACGATAAAAGCTCCACAATATAAGAAAAAGGCAATCATAAATGCATTACTGCTTACGTTAAGCATGTTCACGCTTTATTCCCTCCGTTGTCCAGTGACTTTTCATCCACTATAAGATTACCTTTCTTCAGCACATCAGCCACTTCTCGCCTAAGACCAATCCAGTTTTTATTTGTATGGGCACCTAAGGTCAGAGTTCCGTGGTCAATACGAATCCAAATTCTGCGATGTTGCCAATAGAATCCCATAATAAGACCAAGCATAACAATCGCGGCTCCCAGCCAAACAAACGGCATGGCTTTATCTACACGAATATTAAGATAAGTAGTGGAATTTATGATGTCGACATTATCCATTCCATTCACATCAAGTCTAAGCGGCATGATTCCTTCACTTAGTCTTTCATTAATCAGATCCTGCTGAAAGCGTTCCTTATCTATTTCCTTAGGAAAATAAAGATACTTCACCCCATCTGCGGGAAGATCCTTGCCTGTAACTGTAAATAAAAAGGCAGGCGCATTGGGACTCGGAGTTTTGGATACCGGTTCTCCCCGATCATTTAAGCCAAAATCCATAAATTTGCTAGTCAGTTTCAAATGATAAGGTCCAGCTTCATACTCAAGCTGTGGATTGTTCATACTTAGCTCAATCGTTCCATAAGATTCGCCCGTCTTCGTATCGATCACTTCTGGCGAAACAGCTCTCAGAATAGGAGTCAAATCATAATCATACTGATATGCTTTGAGTCCTTTGTAATCTAATGGGTCATTTACTTGAATAAAATGATGATCTACTTGTTTCAGCTGCGGCTCTTTTGATAGATCTGTACAATCGGCTGTACATTCATACAGCTTAGCTTCTGTCTCAAACAGCTTAGGAACAATTCTTCCAACATTCTTAAACTCTACCGGTGTTTCTTCCTCACTGTAATATTCCACTCGGAAATTTACATTTTCGAGATAAAACGTAGTATCCGGTAAATTCACAATCTCACCTTGCGGAAAAGCAACATGCTTGTCCATATGCAGGCCAGGCAGTCCTCGTGCTAATACCGCGAGCAAGAAGATGATTAGTCCAATATGTATAACATAAGGACCCCACCGGCTAAAACGGTACTTTTCTGCAAGCAGTGCAGATTCGTCTGTTTTTACACGATATCCTTTTTTCTTGAGCGGAGTAACCGCTTTCTCTATCCACTCTTTTGCTTGATCTTCAGGCATTTCTGTCTGGTAGGTAATTCTTTGTCTTGTTAGAAACTGCATATGTTTAGGAATACGTTGCTTGTTCAGTGCCTTGTAAAGAGGTAACACTCGATCTATGCTACAGATAACAAGAGAAGCACCGATCATAACAAGCAGTAAAATAAACCACCAGGATTCGTATGTATGTGAAAGTCCTAATATGTAATAGATGTTTCCTGGTAAACCATACGTTTCTTTGTAGTAAACAGAAGGATCTAGATTAATAAAAGCATTCTCCTGAGGATAAATCGTTCCAAGCATGGCTCCAACCAAAGTAAAGACGATCAGATAGATCGCCACTTTAACAGATGAAAAGAAATTCCACACTCGGTCAATCGCATTTGGATTACTTCGTTGTGAACGCCTTGCCCTGCCGTCATAACGCATTTCAAGCAGTTCAGTGGAAACAAGATCTTTTTCGTCTTGCGGTTTGCCGCAGGCTTCGCACAGTACGGTACCCACTGGATTCTGGTGGCCGCATTCACACTTTGTGTTTTGAATCATGGTGACGTTAACCTCCTATCCCCTCAATTTGAATTAACTAGCTGCTTGATTTTGTACTCCAACGTGTCCAAATTCAGCTGACCTTCAAATTTCTCGGAGATTTTTCCGTCTCTAGATACAAAAAAAGTAGAAGGCATCGGTGCAATACCAAACTCACCCGTCACTTTTCTTCCCTTGTCATACATAATTGGAAAATCCACACCGACTCCGTGAACAAACTGATTCACCGTCATCTGATCTTCCCCTACATTTACGCCGATGAATACCACGCCTTGTTCTTTCCATTTGTCCCATTGTTTCTGCAAGGCGGGCATTTCATCGACACATGGCTCGCACCAAGTTCCCCAAAAATTGATAACCATGACTTTATCCTTGTATTCTGCAAGGGTATGAACTTTACCATCCATTCCAAGCAGTTCAAAATCAGGCACACGATCACCGACACCGGGTTTTTCATCCGAACCAAAAACAGACGAGCCAATGGCGTAGGCACCCAAGATGACAATGAATATCAAAATAATAACCTGAACGGTTCTTTTTGATCTTCCCATCGTTAATGCGCTCCTTTTATGACAATTATGTCTAATTATCCAGCCTATGGATAATTATAACGAAAAATGTCACAAAATTTCGTCTGTTTTTTGAAAATTATGTGTCCTTACGGATTTATTTTTTGTTATTCTTTTCTGCTCCGGATTGGGCAGATTGCATCAAGTTATTGATTTCTTCTTTCGTCAAGTGGCGATATAATCCCCGTTTTAAGTTTTGAAGGAGAAGTCCGCCAAAAGATATCCGTTTCAGTCTTGTCACCGGATGGTTGATTGCTTCAAACATACGACGAACCTGACGATTACGTCCTTCATGAATCGTAATACTAATGACCGCTTCTTTCTTGTCAGTATCTACATCCTTATATTCCACTTCTGCAGGATGTGTCATTCCATCGTCCAGCATAATCCCTTTTCTTAACTGATCCAGTGCAGTTCCGTGCGGAACTCCTTTTACTGTAGCCAGATAAGTCTTAGGTACATGATGTTTTGGATGCGTTAGCAGATGTGCAAATTCACCATCATTCGTTAGCAAGAGCAGTCCTTCGGTATCATAGTCTAGTCTTCCTACCGGATAGACTCTTTCTTTGATCCCTTTGAGATAGTCTGACACAATTTTTCTGCCCTCTGGGTCAGAAGCACTTGTGATGACTCCTTTTGGTTTATTCAGCATGACATAAATTTTCTTCTCACTACGAATCGGTCTACCGTTTACCGTAATGATATCCTCATCGGGATTTGCTTTCGTACCAAGCTCGGTCACTACTTCTCCGTTGACTTCAACCTTACCGGACAAAATAAGCTCTTCGCTTTTACGTCTGGAAGCAATCCCTGCTTGTGCAATAATTTTTTGTAATCTCTCCATATTCAATAAGTCACCTCAGGAATTAATGATACCCATCAGAAGGAGAAATAACAAGGTTATGAAAAGGAAATAACCCTCAGAGCACTCTCCAAGGGCTTGATCTCAGCGTAAACGGGGTTTAACCAAAGACAAGAAGACATATAAAGATAGCTGCTACAAAGCCGACAAGATCAGAAAAAAGCCCTACTTTGAGTGCATATCTGCCGTTTCTAATACCGACAGCTCCAAAATAAACAGTGAGTACATATAGCGTCGTATCCGTGCTTCCTTGCACCGTTGAAGCGATTCTTCCAATCATGGAGTCTGGACCATATGTTCCAATTAAATCCGTTGTAAAAGCAAGAGAACCCGTCCCTGTCAGCGGTCTGAGTATACCGAGAGGTAATATTTCAGAAGGAACCCCCATCCACTGAAACAAAGGAGTAAAGAAACTCATAAAGAAATCAAGTGCCCCCGAAGCGCGAAATACGCTAATCGCCACCATCATAGCCACGAGTTGAGGAATGATAGAAATCGCAGTGCCAAAACCTTCCTTGGCTCCTTCTACAAAGGATTCATAAACAAGGACCTTACGATAATAGGCATATAATGGAACAAAAGCGATAATGATCGGAATGGCCCATGTAGAGATTAGATTAATAAAAGATAACATGTGCTCACCCTTTCACACTTGTTTCCGCCTGCGGTGGCTGTTTTCTATTTATTATGCGTTTAGGTGTCCTCGGTAATCTGCTTCGGTAAAACCGATCCAGTATAATGGCTGCCGCCGTTGCAAAGGCTGTAGCAACCAGGGTAGTCCCCACAATTTCAGCGGGATTCGCAGAATGATAATTCAGCCGGATTGCAATCAGTGTGGTCGGGATCAGCGTAATGCTCGCTGTGTTTAAAGCTAGTAATGTGCACATCGCAGGACTTGCTACTTGTTTATCCGGATTCAGTTCCTGAAGTTGCTGCATCGCTTTAATTCCCATTGGAGTAGCCGCATTACCAAGCCCCAGTAAGTTAGCACTCATATTGGAGAGAATATATCCCATGGCAGGATGATTTTTAGGAACATCTGGAAATAAATAACTCACAACGGGTCCTAAAAGTTTGGCGATCTTAGACAGCAGGCCAGCATCTTCCGCCATCTTCATCATCCCCATCCAGAAGACAAGAACACTAATGAGTCCAAAACAAACCGTTACACCGGTAGCGGCCCCATCAAAAGCTGACTGAGTAACCACTTCAATGTTCCCTTTTGCCGCTGCAAAACAAAATCCAATCACAATCATGGCAAGCCAAATGACATTTATCAACGTGAACCCCTCCCGCTTCGGATTCCTTTATTCTCTTGTGAATAGTTGGCCGAGAACTTCTCGGATCGAACTTAAAAATGTACTCTTATGGACCAGATTATAAGATAAGACAGAAGTTTCGGCTGAAGTATCTTTAGGAATAAAGCTTACCTTTTTATACACAGGGATATGACCGATTTTCACTCCATTTAGCATAAATTCTACGCGTCCTTTAAGTCCAAAGTTTGCATCTTTATCCACAATTTTTTTAGCTTCTTCCAGTTGCTGATCATAAAGAATCAGCTTTGTTTTGATATTTTCCGCTTCGGATACAAGTAATGGATATTTAAATGAGTTACCCGTGACATATTGATATTGTTGTATCGACTGACCTTTTCGCGCGAGATCCACAAGTGGATAGTACTCAAATCCATAGTTCAACATTTTAGCGTGATCGTTCCAATCATCCCCATCATTTAAAGTTACGGCTGCAAGTTGTTGCCCTTCGCGAGTTGCAGAACTCACAAGACACCGAAATGCCAGCTTCGTATACCCAGTTTTGACTCCGTCAGCTCCTTCATAAAGCCGTAGCATCTTGTTTTTATTCAGCCAATTATAATCCCAGGTTTCATTTGGATTAGGTACTTTTTTTTGCGGCGTACCGACAATGCGTTTGAAATCCGCATTATGAAGTGCGTACGCGGTTAGCTTGGCCATATCATTGGCTGTAGAATAGTGACCTTCGGCATCAAGCCCGTGGGGGTTCTTAAACTGGGTATGGCTGAGCCCGATTTCCTCAGCTTTCAGATTCATTAAGTGGACGAACCCTTCTTCTGACCCCCCAACGTGCTCCGCAATAGCGGTAGCCGCATCATTTCCTGAGCGGAGCATCAGACCGTACAACATATTCTCCAGAGACATTTTCTCTCCTAGTTTTAAATACAAAGAGGAACCTTCTTTGCCGGCTGCTTTTTTACTTACGGTTACCATACTTTTTAAGTCCGTTTTTTCCACGGCAACTAGAGCTGTCATGATTTTGGTTAGACTCGCAATTCTCATTTCCTTATCTCCGTCTTTGCTGTACAGAATGCGACCAGAACTCACATCAATGAGCGAAGCGGTCTCTGCATTGGTATGAAGTGCTGGGGGTTCCTTATGGTCTAGTTTATGATCAGCATAAGCGGTAAGAGGTGATAACATAAGTGTTACTACTAGCGGCAACACAATACATTTTTTCAATAGTTTCATAAGTTCTCCTCCGGGTCCTTTTGCAGAATCTTGTACTATACTATGTTCTTGTCCATCGAAGTATGTCCTCGTTAGGACAATCTGCTTGTCGTTACCAAAACAAATTCCCTTCCATCACAAGACTGGAAGGGAATTTGTTTTTTTGTTGCTACTGGGAAGAAGATGCAGTCGTTGTTGAGTTTGTTTGATTATTATTGAAAAGTTGCTGCATTTGATCGATTAATTTAGGCGCTTGATCAATAATCTTCTCAAACAGATGCGTATTGTTATCTAGAGGAACGATTTTAACTCCATCTTTTCCTACAACGAGAAAGGCAATCGGATGTATGGATACACCGCCCCCGCTACCCCCGCCAAAAGGAACTGCTGAAGACGAATGAGCGCCACTGCGATCATACTGCTGTTCTGCTTCTAGATGAAAATCACTGCCTCCTGCTGCAAAACCAAAACCAACACGGCTAATCGGTAAAATAACGGTACCGTCTGGTGTTTCTACCGCATCGCCTACAATGGTATTTACATCAACCATCGCTTTAATATTTTCCATGGCTGTTTTCATTAGACCTTGAATCGGATGATCTGACATAGAATACATACCTCCTGCTTATCAATAGTTTGACATAATATAGGTTTCCCAACTTTCAGTCTCTCTATGTGTGTATTGATGAAAAAAAATTGTTTGTTCTTTTCCATTACTTTAGTTCACGGTGCCAAGCCCAAATTCCGCCATGCGCATTCACGATACCACGACTTAGCGTACGGAAGATTTTCATCAACCTGAAAAATCGAATGTAAGCCCGAAACTCCAGAAGGGTATCAAGAGCCCACTGTTCCTCCCAAATCGCATTCACTTTTAGATCAGGTCCGTCAGTAAATTTCACTTTATAAGACATCCATCCGAGCATCGTATTTTTAATCCCCCATAACAATCCAGTCAATACAGAAGTGGTTACCACATCCTCTGTACCAAGCCTTGTTTGCCAAGTTAATTTCGTAATACGTAGCATCGAAAAATCTTTTGTGTCCCAAATACGGAGCGCATAAGCACTTTTTATTAGCTCCTTGATTTGATAATGGAATCCTTTTTGACCTCGCTTATTGGTGGAAGCAGCTTCTTGAGATCCATCGTCACGCTTTTTTTCATTTATTTTCTTCTTTACAGATTGAGCAAGCTGTATCTTCAACTCTTCAAAACTCTCAGGTGGAAGTTCATAATGAAAACGGACTATGCCGTATATCAACTTCACCTGAAATTCCATTTCTGCTTGGGTGTCTCGCGTCTTTATACTAGCTTCAATATGTATATTGGATAACAAGACCAAGATGAGGAGTAGAATAATAACAGCTAAAAATATCAATCCAATCCAAATCCACACACGGTTTCCTCCTGTTTTATAAGTCTCTGCTTACTTCCCTGCATACATTAGTCTAGTATGTTCATAAAAATTGGAAAGCATTCTGCTGTGAACAAAAAGAAACCGATCCTCTATAAAAGAGCATCGGTTTCTCATTTAACTATTTTGTTGATTGTCTTCATCCAGCAAATTCTGTTCAAGCTTAGTAAACAGAAGCTGTGTTTCTTCTTCTTGCGGGTCGGCTTCCTCAAATAAATTGGGTTCCGGCAGATCCTTAATTGTTCCAAGACCAAAATAATCAAGGAATGCTTTCGTTGTCCCATAGAGAATTGGTCTGCCAATGGCTTCCGCTCTTCCTACTTCGTGTATCAAATCCTTGTTGACCAGCGTATGAATCGCTCGTTCCGATTTGACTCCTCGAATTTCCTCGATCTCAATTCTTGTGATCGGTTGGCGATACGCAATGATGGACAGCGTTTCAAGTGCTGCCTGGGATAGAGAAGAGCGTGACGGCGAATAGGCTAGTTTTTCAAAATATGGAGCATGATCCGGAAGTGTACCCATTTGAAAATTGCCGGCAATTTTCAGAATCTGTAGACCCCTCTGCTGTTCTGTATATTCTTGTTTTAGCTCCTCGAGGGCACCAGCCACGATATCTTGAGACTCGTTAACGATTTCCGAGAGCTGCTTAACACCCAGCCCTTCCTCTCCCGCTAAAAACAAAAGTCCCTCAATAATCGATTTCAATGTTCGCAAGTCCATCGATCTGTTTTTCCCCTCTCCATTCCATCACGATATCTTCAAACAATCGTTCCTGGTAACATACAATTTTTTTCATTTTCATCAACTCCAAAATCGCTAAAAACGTTACTACAATTTCTTGACGAATCATTTCTTCATGAAACAACTTGGAAAAAAGCATCTTCCCGCCATATCCTTTGGCTTGCAGTGCTCCTGCCACATCACGAATCCGATCTTTGACCGAAATTTCATCCCGATGAATTTTAGCCACAGCTGGCTGCCTAGAAGATCTGCTTAGCGCTTTTTGAAAAGCCGCTATTAAATCCGAGGTATGCAGTCCCTGCACCGGATTACTTGGTTCTACCTGAACATATGGAGTCAGATCTTCCGGTTCCTTCGAGAAGATCAAACTTCTCTCCGATTCCCTCTCGTGCAGATGACGGGCAATTCCTTTGAATTTACGGTATTCCATAAGTCGCTGTACAAGTTCAGCGCGAGGATCGTACATTTCCTCTTCCATGTAATCATCATAGATTTCATCATCCGCAAACACTGGTGGTTTCGGAAGGAGTATTTTGGATTTAATCGCAAGCAAGGTTGCCGCCATGACAAGAAATTCACTTGTAATATCAAGTTCTAATTCCTGCATGGAATGAATGTAGTCCATATATTGATCTGTTATATGACTGATCGGAATATCTTGGATGTCAATTTCATGTTTGTCAATCAAGTGCAATAAAAGGTCCAAAGGTCCTTCAAACGTTTCAAGCTTATAGGTTACAACCGTCAATGGACGCATCCTCCCGCTACAGTTACAAAATACAAGAACCCTGCCCCCGCATCTTTTGTATTGTAACAAAAGATGCGAGTACAGGGCACTACATTAAATAAGCACTATTTTAGCTGTTTCGTCAAGTTTGCCATTTCAATCGCTGCTACTGCAGCATCCCAACCTTTGTTGCCTGCCTTGGTTCCAGAACGCTCAATCGCTTGTTCTATATTCTCTGTGGAAACCAGACCGAAGATTGTAGGAACACCTGTTTTTAGGTTAATCGCGGCAACTCCTTTGGACATTTCATTACATACATAATCATAGTGCGTTGTTGAACCTCGAATTACGGTAGCCAGCGTGACAACGGCGTCATATTTGCCGCTCTCCGCCATCTTTTGGGCTACAAGCGGAATCTCAAAAGCACCAGGAACCCATGCGACATCGACTTCATCATCTTGTACTCCATGGCGTTTGAAAGCATCAAGTGAAGCGGATAATAACTTACTTGTTAAAAACTCGTTAAACCGTGCTACCACGACTCCATATCGTAATCCCTCAGAAACTAAATTCCCCTCAAAAACATTTGCCATAATCTACATCTCCCTTTCGTGTCGTTTACAACTCTTTATTCTCGTTCTGTTCAATATCATCAAACGTTAACATATGACCCAGCTTTGCCTGCTTCGTATGGAGATAGGAAGTATTTTCTACGTTCTCTGCAATTTGAATGGAAATTCGTTCCACAACTTCTAGACCATACCCTTCCAGTCCCTTGATTTTGCGCGGATTGTTAGTAAGAAGTCTGATTTTACTAATTCCCAGATCTTTTAGAATTTGTGCACCAATGCCGTAGTCCCTTAGATCAGCCGGAAAACCAAGTTTTAAATTAGCATCAACGGTATCGAGTCCTTGTTCCTGCAGCTTATAAGCTTTTAATTTATTAATAAGTCCAATTCCTCGTCCTTCTTGTCGCATATAGAGCAGTACGCCGCTTCCATTCTCGTGAATTTGCCGAAGAGCTGCTTCAAATTGGGGACCGCAGTCACATCTGTGAGAGTGGAAAACATCACCTGTCAGACATTCGGAGTGGACCCGAACCAGAACAGGTTCATCTGTATTCAGCTCTCCTTTGACAAGAGCAATATGCTCTTTGTTATCTACCTCATTGGTATAAGCGATGGCCTGAAACACACCAAAATCGGTAGGCATCCGAACGCTAACTTCCCTTGTTACAAGTCTTTCTTGCGAGTTACGATAAGCAATCATATCTTTAATGGTAATTAGTTTCAGATCATGTTTTTTAGCCATTTCAACCAGATCAGGCAGACGTGCCATTGATCCATCTTCTTTAATAATCTCACATATCACACCAGCTGGATAAGCTCCGCTCATTCGCGCAAGATCTACCGCGGCTTCCGTGTGTCCAGCTCGTCTTAATACCCCGCCTTTTTTCGCAATTAAAGGAAACATGTGCCCTGGTTTTCTGAAATCTTGCCCTACAGCCTCAGGATCAATAAGCGATTTCACCGTCATCGAACGTTCCTGCGCTGAAATCCCTGTCGTTGTCAGCTTATGATCTACAGATACCGTAAAGGCTGTACCATGAAAATCGGTATTATGCTGTACCATTGGTTTTAATTCCAACTCATTTGCACGTTCTTGTGTAATCGGAACACATACAAGGCCACGGCCCTCAGTAATCATAAAATTAATGACTTCTGGCGTAGCAAGTTCGGCCAGGGCAACAAAGTCCCCTTCATTCTCACGGTCTTCATCATCTACGACGATAACGACCTTTCCTTTTTGTAGATCCTGAATTGCTTCTTCTACTGTATGAAACAGGAATGTATTTTCCATCATGATTACCTGCTTTCACTTGTTAGTCTTATAATGATGTATGAATTTTTTTATTTATGAAAAACCATATTAAAAACTCATAACTGAGTGCAACAGATTTCCCCTTCTGTGAAGGTCCATTATTTTCGTGATATCGGAGTAAATGGTTTACATATTTTCCGATGACATCACATTCAATATTGACAAGATCACCCGTATTTCGATAAGCCAGCACCGTCTGATCTAGCGTATGTGGAATGATGGAGACTGTAAAATCACTTCCCGTAACATCCACAACGGTTAAGCTGATTCCTTCCACAGTGATCGATCCTTTGGGAATAATATAGCGAAATACTTCTGTACTCACCGGAGCTATTTTAAATACGACCGCATTTTGATCTCTTCTAATAGAAGTAATATGGGCTGTGCCATCAACATGACCTTGCACAATGTGACCACCAAATCGACCTTTTGCAGACATGGCTCTTTCGAGGTTAACTGGGCTTCCATTTCCCAATAATTTCAGATTCGTGTGTCTATAAGTCTCAGGCATCACATCGACTAGAAATCCGGAAGCTTCGATCGACGTAACGGTTAGACATACTCCATTTACAGCTACACTGTCACCAATGTTTAAGTCCTCCGTTACTCGCTTAGCTGAAATACCAAGCACCATCGCTTCTCCCTTCCGGCCTATACTCCGCACTTTCCCTATTTCTTCAACTAAGCCGGTAAACAAAATACATCACTCCTTATCCACTTTCCGCCAGACGGGTAAACCTGAAATACGGATATTGTCATCCAGTATCTCTACCTCAAGATTCCTCAGCGTAATCGCTTCACTCATGCGTTCTACTCCTTCAAAACGGAAGCTGCCGAGGTTGTTATATCCACCCACAATTTTGGGAGCCATGAACATAACGAGCCGATCCACCAGTTTGTTCTCCAGCATAGCACCGTTTAATGTACCCCCGCCTTCGAGCAGGATCGAACCAATTTCAAGTTCACTCAGTTTACGAAGTGCTGCCAAGAGATCAACCCTTGGTCCTGTACCACAGCGAATGACCTGAACCCCTTGTTTCTCAAAATAATCAGCACGCTCCTTATCTGCTCCCTCCGTTGCAATCAGTATGGTGGGGGCAAGGCCGTCTTGCACTATTTTCGCGTCCCGAGGGGTTCGAAGCTGTGAATCTATAATGATTCGCACGGGATTTATCCCATCCACATCTAACCGGGTAGTTAACTCGGGATTGTCTGCTATTACGGTCCCTACCCCGACCATAATTCCTTGGTGGCGA
Organism: Paenibacillus sp. Marseille-Q7038; assembly: GCF_965111595.1. Lineage (NCBI taxonomy): Bacteria > Bacillati > Bacillota > Bacilli > Caryophanales > Paenibacillaceae > Paenibacillus > Paenibacillus sp. Marseille-Q7038. The sequence goes on from NZ_CBCOOM010000001.1 coordinate 2,479,823, forward strand.
TGCCGGAGCAAGTGAACATGTTCCCTCGCTTTTTCATTCGAAATCCACTTACTATCTCCACTTTTGGCAGCTATTTTCCCATCTAGAGTGGAAGCAGTCTTGAGCGTTACAAAAGGAAGTCCTGTCGTAATATACTTAAAAAACTTTTCGTTAAGATATCTCGCACGGTCTTGAAGTAATCCTACTTCAACCTCAATTCCTTGGCCCCGAAGCATAGAGATTCCTTTACCCGCAACCTCATGATTCGGATCCTCACAGGCTATGATCACCTTTTTTACCTTGGCTCTGATCAGCTTTTCACTGCAAGGAGGTGTTTTACCGTAATGAGAGCAAGGTTCTAACGTAACGTAAACGGTACTACCCTCCGCTTCTTCCCCAGCCATCTCTAGAGCATGTACTTCCGCATGGCCCTTACCTCTTTGCAGATGAGTACCGAGACCAACCATTCGGCCATTTTTGACAATAACACAACCTACAACCGGATTAATTCCTGTCTGTCCCTGTGCCCTTTCTGCCATTTCGAGTGCAAGTGTCATGTAGAATTCATCATTCATCACGTCCATACTTATCACCTCATTTCACTGCGCCTCTTACATACACTAGAAAACAAAAAGACCCTCAACCGATACATAATATCGGACGGGGGCCCTGAGAGAACAACGAATAAAAGCATAACAAATCAAAATCGCTAATAAGCAGCTCTTCATCAAAGATATGTCAAATAAATAGACATAGCAAATAGAAAAACTTCTGCTAACTCAACTGATTTGAAAGCCAGTAAATAAACATATAACGTCTATGTACTTTCTATTCCTTCTCTCATCCAGACTATACTGTCGGTTCCGGAGTTTCACCAGATCCACCGTAAGCATACGCTTAACGGGTCACGGACTTAGACTGATCAATAATACGATTACGTACCATAGAGGTCATCACCGCCGGTAGGGAATTTCGCCCTGCCCCGAAGGAAAATCGATATGAAATTGTAAAAAGCTTAATGAAATAGTAGCACCGTAATCTACAAAAATCAACAGGATCTATAAAAAATTCATTCCATAAATGAAAAAACACCCCTGAGCAGGGGTGTTTACGGGTTAGATCCTATTCAACATCAAATACTTTAACCTCTACCATCTTGTCCCCATTTTTCATGTTAAGGGCTGTTTCAAGACCTGAGGTTACTTTACCAAATACAGTGTGAACACCATCTAAATGTGGTTGTGGTTCATGTACGATGAAAAACTGACTGGAGCCAGTATCCCTACCTGCATGAGCCATAGACAAAGAACCTGCCTCATGTTTATGAGGGTTTCCTGCAGTCTCACATTTGATCGTAGTTCCACTACCTCCCATACCCGTACCTGTAGGGTCTCCACCTTGACTAACAAAGCCTGGGATTACTCTATGGAAAATAACTCCATCATAAAATCCCTCGTTAGCCAATTTCTCAAAGTTTGCTACTGTGTTAGGAGCTTCATTTGGGTAAAATTCAAGTTCCATTTTCTCCCCATTTTCCATAACAATATATCCTTTTTTAGCCATTGTAATTCCTCCTACAAAATAAATTGCCTCCAATAGCATACTATGAGTAAACACTCTAAAGCAACTTTGATAGTCCATATAATTAAAAAGATAGAACCTGTAAAGTCAGGATTCATGGTGTGAACACTCAGATACTATTTTTTCATTCGTGTCTTTACATTACATCTCCAGTGAATGGCATCTTAGGCATTTGGATAAAGTCATAATCAGCAACTGCCTCAGCAGTTTCTAGGTAAGCATGACAACTTTGGCTAATCATCAAGTTAACAATACCTGACTTTTCATGAACAATTATAACAGGCTTCCCTTTAGCAATGGCATATCCAATCTCAAAGGCTGTACCACTGTCAACATGTCCATGTCTTGCTCCATGTAGCTCCGTCTCTCCTTCATAGTCAATCACGGCTACTACAACATCAGCCCAATCAACATGATGAACATCATTACGGTAAACTGCATCTGCCCACTCTGCTGTATACATGGTTAGATGTGTTAGCTGCTCAAGTCTTGGAGAGAAAAACTCTCCGACAAAAGGATTATTCTCCAGTGCTTTCTCCACTCTCTGCACTCTGTCTACTTGCTCCTCACTAAAAAACGGACTTGCAAGGTATACTTTAACCTTATTCATTTCTTGTTTCGTCATCATTATCAATCTCCTCTGTTATAGTCATTATTTTAGTTTGTTATTATACCCAAATCAATACTTTAAGCTTTTCATCTCTTCACTCTATTTGCAACCTCATGTAAACCTGTTTGTTAAAAGTGTGACAGGCACATAAAAACAAAAAAAGAGAGCTTTTCAGCTCTCTCTCATCTGCTGTCTATGTTTTAAACGTGACACACCTGAACTATGAAGTCACCGTTTGCTTATTCATACGTGCGGGAATCAGATCATTCCGAACGATATCTTCGTGACTCTCTCTACGAACAACCAAATCGCTTTGTCCATCCTGTACAAAAACAACAGCCGGCCGGCGGATGCGGTTATAATTGCTTGCCATTGAATAGTTATAGGCACCCGTACAAGCTACAGCTAAGAGGTCCCCTGTTTCAACTTTAGGTAGCGCCAAATCCCATATCAGCATATCTCCACTCTCACAAGCTTTTCCTGCAATGGATACCGTCTCCGCTACAGCTTCATTCGCACGGTTAGCAAGCATAGCTTCATACTGGGATTCATATAATGCAGGGCGAGGGTTATCTGACATGCCGCCATCGACAGCAACATATTTACGAACACCCGGAATATCTTTACTTGTACCGACTGTATACAGTGTAGTTCCTGCTTCCCCGACAAGACTGCGACCAGGTTCAACCCAAATTTCAGGAAGTTCTTCCCCAATACCCGCAAAATGTTTTTTTACACCATCCGTTATTGCTTTAACGTATTGTGACACTTCGAGAGGTGTATCTCCTTCTACATAACGAATCCCAAATCCACCGCCAAGATTAACTACCTGGAAGGTAAGTCCGAGCTTCTCTTTTACTTCTCTCGCAAATCCAGCAACACGCTCTACTGCCATCTGGAAACCTTCCACCTCGAAAATCTGCGAACCAATATGAGAATGTACCCCAAGGAGCTGTAAATGAGACTGCTTACTTGCCAGTTCAATAGCTTCAAAAGCAGATCCATTACCGATATCAAATCCAAATTTCGAATCCGTTTGTCCTGTAGAAATATATTCATGTGTGTGAGCTTCAACACCGGGAGTGATCCGCAGCAAAATTTTCACGGTTTGATTCTTCTCTGCTGCCATGGCTTGTAAGAGATGAATCTCAGTAAAGTTATCCACTACAAAACAACCAATCTTTGCATCCAATGCCATTTCAATTTCGTCAGGTGTTTTATTGTTTCCATGAAAATGAATGCGTTCTGCCGGGAAACCCGCTTGCATTGCGGTATAAAGTTCTCCATCTGAAACCACATCCAGGGAAAGACCTTCCTGTTCCACAAGAGTACACATTGCTTTTACACTGAAAGCTTTGCTTGCATAGGCTACTTGAAAGGTGAGTCCTGATGCTTTGAATGCATCCATATATTCTCTTGCACGCTGACGAATCAATTGCTCGTCTACGATATATAGCGGTGTTCCATATTCTTGTTTAAGTTCAACCGTATCGCAGCCACCGATTTCAAGATGACCTAAAGCATTAATTTTGCTAGTACCGTGTAAATACATTATTGGCAATTCCTCACTTTTCCTGGAATGATTCCATCTAATTTTACATCAGTATAGCAGAAATTGGCTTTACGTATATATGGATTAATCGGCACAACATTTGTATTTTAATTACCCTTCTTAACCTTACTCTTCCTTCACTGGCTGCCGTGTATTATCTCGTGGCTTGTTGAAAGATGGTCTCTTTTTAGATGCAAGCACCGGTGAACGAATAATCGTTTCCATCATTGCCTTTGCATTAAAAGGTATAAACGGCCAGAGATACGCCGAATTATATGAACGATGGAGAGCAAGGATTAAGATCAGGACTGTCGTCCCTATGATAAGCCCCGGGGCTTTGAATGCAGCTACGACAACAAGTAAGATCAGCCTGATAATTCGGTTCGCCAGACCGAGTTCATAACTTGGTGTAGCGAACATTCCTATGGCTGCAACTGCCATATACAGGAGCACTTCATTTACAAAGAGTCCTGTTTTGACCGCGACATCTCCGATGAGAATGGCAGCAATCAGCCCCATCGCTGAGGCTAGCGGGGTAGGCGTATGTACGGCTGCCATCCGCATCAGATCGATCCCGACTTCGACGATAAGAAACTGCATGATAATCGGTAGTTTCACATTTTCTTGGGGTCCGATAAATTCCATTCCCTCTGGTTTCAAACTAGGTTCGATGACAAAGAGCATCCATAGAGGTAACAAGAATAAAGAGGCAAAGATCCCTAAAAAACGGACTAGCCGCAAATAAGTTCCCATAAAAGGTGTTTGTCTATTTTCTTCCGCATGCTGACAAAGGTCAAAAAATGTCGTCGGCATAATCATTACACTTGGCGATGTATCTACAAAAACAACAACCCTGCCCTCCAGCAAGTGGGAAGCTACAGAATCAGGCCGCTCCGAGTATCGGACTAAGGGAAACGGATTCCATCCTTCTTTAATAATCGCTTCTTCGAGCTGTTTATCTGCAAGCGGGATTCCATCCATGTTTACCTTTTCAATCTTCTCACGAATACTATCGACTTGAACTTTATCGACAATATCATCAATATAGGCAATACAAACATCTGTTTTTGTCCTACGACCAACTTGGAACAGTTCAAGCTTGAATCCTGGGTCACGCAGCCTTCTGCGGACGAGAGAAACGTTGGTAAGCAGCGTTTCTGTAAATCCATCTCTTGATCCGCGAACTACTCGTTCCAGTGATGGTTCTTCCGGATTTCGGGCCGGATAACTACGTGTATCAATAACGAGTGCGGTTTCTTCGCCTTCAATGAAGAATGCACTCATTCCGCTCATTACCTGAATAAAGATTTTACTAAGTTCCGTATATTTCGTTACCTGGATATGGGGAATGTAATACTCAAAGAAATCTTCTGCTGCATCAACATTCATTCCCCTAGAATTCACATAGGAAAGCCTCTCTAGTATTTCCGTTAGGACGGTGTCTTTGGAAAGACCTGTTACGAATAATAATCCCGTATGTCTTCCGCCAAAAGTCATCTCCCGGAAGTTAATATCAAAACTTTCTCCAAGTCCCATGACATACTTAAAAGTTTCCTTGAGCTTATCAAATTCAGGAAGCACTGTATCTTTTCCCTGCCAGTAAATAACGGACTCTTCAATTGAATCTGACTGTTCACTGTGCTTTTTCTCTTTGAGTTCGGCTTCTCTCATTTTTTCTTTTTCTTTTTCCTCAGCCATAATCAGGTCCTCCTTTATTTATCAAAGACAAACCAATCAAATAATGAACCTGCTACTTTTCCAAAAACCATAGCCATAAGTAATCCAAATAGGTACGGTTTCATTCCCAGCCTTTTCGCTAATATAGGAAGTACGTTGAGCACTTCGGTTAATGCAGCTGCAAGAAGACCTATAAATACACCGCATAATAAACCTACAAAAATTGCTACAATCGGCAACATTTTTATTTTCAAATGCCAAAAATCAGCTACCGTTCCGATCAGTGAGCCGGATATCATTGCGACTTCATATGCGTGTGCCTTGTTGTATGAACGAGTCAATTGTGCAAGACGTGGAATAATATCCAGTACGATAAACAGGGCAATCACACCACTCCCAACTGCAATACCACTGGCGACACCAAGAAACATAAGTATGACGCCGTCAAGTACAGTCATAGCGAATCCCTGCCGCTTACGTTATCCGCACTAATCGTGGATTTAATACGTTCGTATTCCTCACTGATCGTGTATTGATCTACATTTTGCTGATACAGATACATTTCCACTTCAAGTGGAGTAGGCTCATCGTTCCATTTTTTCTTGAATAAGTGGTTAAAAAATACGGCCATACCAAAACCGATCCCAATAGAGTAAGCAATCTGAAACATATAAGGATTCTCATCCCTATATCCAGTAAGCATCTCAACAACACGAACATGAACCTCTTTCATATTGACATCCGCATGGAAGTTCATAATCGTCAGAGCTGACCCGAAAAATAGTAAAAGCCATACCAACACGAAAAGGGATTTGGAAGGCGGTCGCTCACTCGGCATCAATTCAACTAAGGTATGACTGCTCCCAAGCGTCTCGACCTGAGCTCTCGGGACTACTTGTTTAATCCGTGCAATTAGAGGGAGCACGTCAACAAGTAACAATGTTCCATCCTTCTTTTCCGTATGGATCAGTACAGCTTCCCGTAATTGTTTTTCATACTCAGGCGGATCACTCAAAATATTAGCAACATGCTTAATTTGAAGGGTACTGCCCATCTTTATTTTAATTCGGCTGTGTAGCCGAACATACACTACAGGAGTGGATGTTTCATTCATCCTGACGTCACTCCTTATACTGCGAAATTAGACATAGTATGGAGATTTAGTCTCTTATTTATTCCTTCAATAGGAAAGAGAATCGGCTCTACCTAAATTAACATCACAAAAAAGACCCGATCCTATTACTAGGATCGGGTCTCATTCAGTTTTAATTCTCGTTGTTAAACGAATTAACAACTTATTATATTACGCAAATCCAATCTCATATCACGCAGTTACAGCGCAATCTGATCACGAATGACCTGTAAGATTTTCTTCTCTAATCTGGATACTTGTACTTGAGAAATACCGAGCCTTGTAGCCACTTCAGACTGGGTCTGATCCCGGTAATATCGGAGATACACAATCAGGCGTTCTCGCTCTGACAAGTTTCCAATCGCTTCGTTTAATGCAAGTTTATCAAACCAGCGCTCCTGAGATTCGTCAGCAATCTGATCCATTAAGGTAATCGGATCCCCATCGTTCTCAAACACCGTCTCATGAATGGAAGTCGGAGGCTTGTTTGCCTCCTGAGCAAAAACAACTTCCTCAGGTGTAATCCCTAAGGCCTCTGCCACTTCCTTAATTGTCGGTAACCGGTCTAAATATTTAGAGAGCTCATCTTTCTTCTTACGAACTTTGTTCGCTGTCTCCTTAAGTGACCGGCTTACCTTAATTGTTCCGTCATCTCTTAGGAACCTTTGAATTTCACCAATGATCATTGGCACTGCATACGTAGAGAACTTGACGTCGTAGCTGAGATCAAATTTGTCTACTGATTTCAGCAGCCCGATGCAGCCGATCTGAAACAGATCCTCAGGCTCGTATCCACGGTTCATAAACCGCTGTACGACGGACCACACAAGACGTATGTTACAATTGACAAGCGTGTCTCTGGCCACATTGTCCCCGCTTTGGGAGAGAGCAATGAGGCGTTTGACTTCCGCATCTTCTAGATACGTGTGTGTTTTATGTTTCGTTTCTGCTTCCATAGGTCCAACCCCTAATTATACAGTGCTTTCTTGGATTCTATTCTCTTCTTCATGATGATGGAAGTCCCGCGTCCAAGCTCGCTTGACACTTCAAATTCGTCCATGAAGTTTTCCATAATCGTAAAGCCCATACCTGAACGTTCCAGCTCCGGTTTAGAAGTATAAAGTGGCTGCTTCGCCATTTCGAGATCCTCTATTCCGTGTCCATTATCTTCAATAACCAGAGTAATGGTATCGTTTAGAATCTCCGCCTTAATCGTAACCACACCGTTCTCATCACTGTGATAACCATGAATAATACTATTGGTTACCGCTTCCGATACCACCGTCTTCAGATCACTCAGTTCATCCATCGTTGGATCAAGTTGTGAAATAAAGGCAGCAACTGCCACACGAGCAAAAGATTCATTTTCCGACTTCGCAGAGAACTGCAAGTTCATAAAATTCGATTGTCCTGGTTTCATGAGACTACCTCCAAACCCGAGAGGGCACTTCCCTCATTATCAAAAACCGGCATTATTTTGAATAAGCCCGACATATCAAGCAAACGGTGAACCGCCGGATTAGCGCCCGAAATCACCATTTTCCCGCCTTTATGATGGATCAGTTTATAGCGTCCTAGAATTACACCGAGACCCGAACTGTCCATAAACTGAAGATCTTGTAAACTAAGTACGAGATGCTTGCACTGTTGCTTCTGAATTGCTTCATCCATCTGCATACGAACGCCATCTGCCGTGTGATGATCTAGCTCTCCTGTAAGCCGGACAATGAGTACCCCGCGATCGTGCTCCATGTTCACTTGCAAATTCATGCTTGCTCACTCTCCTCCCTGTCATAGCCAACCATTTCTACATCTGTAAAATGGTTTCCTGCTCCGCGACAAAACTAGAAGAAAACTCTCATGAATCTACAAAAGTACTTTTTTTAGCGAAATAGATCGGAGGTTGTCCGTTTAAAGAGTTTCCAGAAACCTGCTTTCTCCACATCTACCGCTGCTTTGATCTCAAATTCTTTCAAAACTTTGTTATCTTGTGAAACGATCAATTTTCCTAAGACCTGACCTTTGACTATAGGTGCTTCAATCTCCGTTGGAATGGTCAGTTGCTGTGTCGTTTCATCCGATGCTCCTCTTTTCATAAGGACGCTGTAAGGTGTGTCGGCAATGATTTCAATCTCTTTGGTATTCCCTTTTTCTATCTGTACTTTGCCTATAACGTCACCTTTTTTATAGATGGTTTTCATCATATACTGAGAAAAAGCGTAATCAAGCATGTTAGAAACTTCACTGTTTCTGGTTTTAGTATTCGGTTCACCAAGTACCACTGCTACCACCCGCATGCCGTCTTTTACAGCGGTCGCAGACAAACAGAATTTAGCCTCTGATGTATAACCTGTCTTGAGACCATCGGCCCCTGGGTAGAATCGTACTAATTTATTTGTATTAACCAACCAAAATGGTTTTTCGGAATCTTTACGCAAGTGATCTTGATAAGCTCCTGTATATTTCGTAACATCCTTATGTTTCAATAACTCTCTGCTCATGATCGCAATATCATGTGCAGATGAATAATGATTATCAACGGGAAGCCCGTTACAGTTAGCGAAATTGGTATCCTTCATCCCAAGTTCCTTAGCACGGTTATTCATCATTTGGACAAATGCAGCTTCCGACCCTGCGATCTTCTCTGCCATGGCCACGGATGCATCGTTACCTGAAGCCATAGCGATCCCTTTGAGCATCTCATCTACCGTCATTTCTTCTCCGGCTTCAAGAAAGATTTGTGACCCGCCCATTGATGCAGCATACTCACTTGTACGAACTTTATCGGTCCATTTCAATTTCCCAGAATCAATCGCTTCCACAACCAATAACATGGTCATAATTTTGGTAATACTCGCTGGAGGAAGTTTCTCATGTCCATTTTTTTCATAGATAATGGTCCCTGTGTCTGCGTCAAGCAGCACCGCCGAAACTGCATTTTCCGCAAGTTCAACGGGAGGGATTACATTATTTTGCTCTTTAATCGGCTCCTCGGCTGTTGCGGTACCTGGAACAATAATGGCGCATGTCAACAAAAGAGCGGTTAGTATTTTTATTCTTTTCTTCATAAGTACCCGTATCCTCCTCTTCGGTCTATCCCTGAGTTAACTGATGTGTGGCGTCATACTGCTATACATTCTCGTCACATTGAATGGAAATTATTCCAATATCGAAGATAAATAATGAACCTTTTTTGCAGCTTATTTGTTTTATATACATCAGCAAACGAAAGGGGGAACAACCAAATGACCGAACGTGAACTGTTTGATACATACAATAAAGAGATCTATAGAACCTGTTATTATCTTCTTCAAAATGCACAAGATGCCGAAGATGCGTGTCACGATGTTTTTGTAACGGTCTTTCAACAAGACTTTCAAAAGGTGGAATATGTAAAAGCATGGCTCATGCGGATTACAACAAATCATTGTCTGAATCTAATCAAAAAAAACCGGAAGAAAAGAGAAAAACAACATCATATACAGCAGTTACATGAGGAGAAAAAAACTTCTTCAAAACTACTGGAAACCATTGTAGAAGAAAAGTCTACGACAGCCGATTGGCAAAAGTTATTCAAGGAGCTTCCAGACAAGTTTCTTGTGGTGATTACGCTAAGGTATATTAATGACCTGACACTCGCTGAGATTGCAGACGTACTTCATATCCCTGTGGGAACGGTAAAATCAAGATTGCATAAAGCGTTGAAAATAATGAGGAACAAGCTCGAAGAGGAAGACTTCTACGATTTGAAGGGAGAGAACTCTATTGAAGCCTATGGAAGATAACAAGATCAGAGAAGCAATACAAATGGCACCCCCTGTCACCTATCCGGATTTTGAAGTGATGTGGAACAAGATCGAACAGAATCAAAGACCTCAGCAAAATTCAAAAATAGAGCGGTCTTCACGTAATAATTACAGCAAAGCAGCAATGATCATTGGAATCTCTGCAGTAATGATCTCAACACCGATATATGCCGCCATTCATTACAATTGGACGGATGTACTTTCTCATAAGGCAGGCATTTATACGTTATGGGAACAGGGACTTGGTCAAACCATCAATCAGTCAGTTACTAAAAACGGAATCACACTTACGGTGGATACGGCTTTTTCCGATGAAAATAGAACCGTCTTCTTGTACACACTGAACCCTGGGGCATCCTATAAAAACGAGACTCTGAGTTACGACAAAGTCGAGCTATTGGATTCAGAGGGGACAATCGTCCCAGGTAATTACTATCAGAGATGGAATGCGGAGATCGGTAAATATCAGGGCTATTTTGAAACCGATTATGTTTTGAGTCATAAGAAAGAAGATCTTCATTTCTCGATTACGGATGTCGTCCTTACAGAAAAAACAGAGGTTCCACTCTCCTATAACGCTGCAAATCAAGAAACCCAGACATTCCAAGTGAAGAAAGATGGGATTAGCACCGTAACCATTGAGACCTTTAAACAATCCGAAAAAGATACGCTTTTACACACCAGTGTTGACTTTGAAGGTCTTAATCAGCCTCAGCGGGAGCGTACCTGGACTACCTTTACCGTATTGGATGCTAAAAATAATATCGTTAGAGGATCAAAAAACGTATACGGCATACCGGGTTCCCGCTCAGAGCAAACCACATCTGAACAGATCTATACCATGGAACAACTGACAGCTGAAGGAACTCATTTCACTCTCTCTTATGAGCGCGAAACAGGCCGTACATCAGGAGATTGGGGAATAGATCTGACCTTGTCTAAATCCAAATTAGAAAACAGTACAATTAGAGAGAAGTTAGACCTACCTGTTCCTGAAATGCTGGAAGGCAGCAAAATTACAGAGATGATCGTAACTCCATCCGAAGTTCGTTTCATCATCACCAATCAAGAAAAATATGCTCATATCCCATTTATCGATTACGAGCTTGAGATCGGTGGGCAACGATTAACTGGCGGTATCAACTATCATAAAAAGCCATCCAAAAAAACGGAACTTCGGTTTGAAATGATGCATATGGATCTTTCTTCTCTTCACGAACAGCCTATTTCTCTTACAGCTAAGAAACGTGTAGACGAGCATCACGGAAACGAAGAAACTTCCATCCAACTTTCCGATATTTCAACCAAACTACAGCATCTTCAAACCGAATACGGCGGTTTTACGGTAGATTGGACTTATTATTTGAAGGATGAGCAGCTATATGTAGAGTCCAGCAGCCAGGATTCTGCATTTGGAGGGATCAACCAAACCTATTATTATGATGGTAAAGAAAAGGTATATGGTAAACCGGTTATCGTTAATTTTAAGGGTGATGGTAAAAACAAAAGTATGGATGTATATGAAAACTTCGCACCAGATCATTTGGATATCTTCGTTAATATGTATACTGTAGATCACTTGAATGAAAAAATAACGATACCAATCAAGCTAAAAGATCAATAAATGTTGTAAGATATCAGGGTAATCCTGATATCTTTTTGTTATACTTTTTTAATACTAATGATGAAATGCTTCACGTCCAAGCCTGTTCAACGTAAGGTAAGTACGGGGTAATATCATGTAACTTGTCTTGTTACATAAAATAAGCGAAGTTTTAGACTACATCCTTGGAATCACATGGAGGCAAACAACATGAAAGAACATCAGCATACAAAAGATCATAAGCATCATCATTCTCATCGTCATGGAGACCACCACCCCAACCATGATCACCACGGACATTCCCATGGCGGCGGAGGTCACAATCACATCCATACAGACAATAAAAAAGTTCTCTTCTTCTCCTTTTTACTAATTACGGCATTTATGATTGTCGAAGTCATCGGCGGCCTATATACGGGCAGCTTGGCTCTTCTTGCAGACGCAGGACATATGCTTAGCGATGCGATCGCACTGGGACTTGCTTTATTTGCATTTAAAATCGGAGAAAAGGCAGCCAGTTCATCCAAAACATATGGGTATAAACGCTTTGAGATCTTGGCTGCTTTTCTGAATGGCTTAACCTTGTTGATCATTTCCATTACGATCATATGGGAAGCCATTCAGCGGTTCTCAGCTCCACCGGAAGTAGCTAGCAGCGGAATGCTAGCTGTAGCGATCATCGGTCTTATTATCAATATCGTTGTAGCTTATATCTTAATGTCCGGCGGCGATGTAAAAGGGAATTTGAATTTACGAGGTGCTTTTCTGCATGTACTAGGGGATTTGCTTGGCTCCATTGGAGCCATTATAGCGGGTCTGCTTATCCTACTTTTTGGATGGTCTATTGCAGATCCAATCGCCAGCTTAATCGTTGCTGTGCTGATCTTAATCAGCGGATACCGAATTACCAAAGACTCTGTTCATGTTCTGATGGAAGGAAAACCTGATTTTATTAACCTTGACGATATTCGGGAAGAGCTTTTAAAACTTCCTTCGGTTCTAAGTCTTCATGACCTTCATAGCTGGTCTATTACTTCTGACTTTCCGGCCCTTACCGTTCATTTAGTTGTCTCTGGAGAGGCGAACCGAGATGAACTATTAATCGAAGTAAAATCATTGTTAGAACAAAAATTTCATATCTCTCACTCCACGGTTCAAATGGAAAGTGAAAAACTCCCCCTAGAAGAGCCTTGTAATTAGAAACAGAAAAAAGAAGCAGATATCCTTTTACGGACATCTGCTTCTTTTCATTGCTTCTAACCATCTATATCGCCTTTTAAAAGCTATACGAAGCGCTCTACGCCATGTTTTGTAACAAGTGCATAAATTAACGGTTGTTTAGGTACGGCAGCATCTGTAATGCTGTAAGCCTGTTTCAGCTTATTCTCCGCCTCCTGCACCTTCGATTCACTCGCCTCATTAATGTGCATAACGGCAAGCGTATCTCCCGCTTTTACTTCATCACTGACTTTTTTCACAAGGGTAACGCCGACTCCGTAATCAATGACAGATTCCTTTGTCTCGCGTCCAGCGCCAAGTAGCATAGCTGCAATACCGATCGCTTCTGCCTCGATACTCGCCACATAACCACTTGTGTCTGCTTTCACCTCAAGTGTGCGACTCGCTCCAGGAAGTTTGCTTACATCTTCTATTTGCCCTACATCTCCATGTTGAGCAGCAACCATTTCTTTCAATTTATCAAAAGCCGCTCCGCTTTTCAGCAGATCTTCAAGAACAATACGTGCTTCTTCTATAGTCTCTGCTTTTCCACCCAATACCAACATATGTGAAGCCAAAATGATACTGACTTCCTGAAGATCTTCCGGTCCGTTTCCTTGCAAGGTTTCAACTGCTTCCTTGATTTCCAGCGCATTACCAATGCCAAAACCAAGCGGCTGATCCATATCGCTGATTACAGCAACCGTATCACGACCGACATGAGTCCCTATATCAACCATCGCTTCTGCAAGACGAATCGAATCATCCAGTGTTTTCATAAAAGCTCCACTGCCTGTCTTCACATCCAGTACAATGGCATCCGCGCCGGCAGCAATCTTCTTGCTCATGACTGAACTTGCAATCAGTGGAATGGAGTTAACCGTCGAGGTGACATCTCGGAGAGCGTATAACTTTTTGTCTGCGGGAGCCATATTCCCACTCTGACCAATAACAGCTGCTCCCACTTCATTCACTTGACTCAGAAACTCATCTCTGGTGAGCTCAATGGTAAAGCCCGAGATCGACTCTAACTTGTCAAGGGTACCACCGGTATGACCTAATCCTCGGCCTGACATCTTCGCCACAGGAACACCCGCTGCGGCAACAAGAGGAGCGAGTACAATTGTTGTCTTATCTCCTACTCCCCCAGTAGAATGTTTATCTACTTTAATGCCTTGAATCGGGGACAGATCCACTTGATCTCCTGACTTTGCCATTTCCATCGTAAGATGACCTGTCTCCTGTGCCGTCATCCCCTGGAAATAAACCGCCATAGCCCAAGCAGACATCTGATAATCCGGTATTTCACCACGGCTGTAGCCCTGAACTAGAAACGTAATTTCTTCTGCTGACAACTCATGTCCATCGCGCTTCTTCTGTATTATATCAACAGCTCTCATATGCTTGACCACACCTTATTACCGTATTTAAAAAAGCTCAGTGAATCGTTGCTTACACTTCACGGACGAAAGCACGTACAAGACCGATAAATTTCGGTTTAGTTCGATTTGCGACAGCAACTACCTGTTCGTGAGTTAGAGGTTCAAGTTCTTCTCCAATCGCCATATCTGTAATACAAGAAATACCCAGTACACGTAGACCTGCATGTCTTGCTGCAATCACTTCACCTACGGTAGACATCCCAATTGCATCTCCCCCAAGAAGAGCAAACATGGTGGATTCTTTTGGTGTTGAATACGTAGGACCACTGATGCCACAGTATACCCCTTCTTGTAGTTCCAAAGAGGTGCCGTCCTCACCTTTAATTTCTTTCGAAAGTTTTTTAGCGAGAGCACGATATTCTGGATCATAGGCAGCAGACATATCAGGGAATCGAACACCAAGCTTCGAATCATTGGGACCAATCAGGGGATTCGCTCCCGTCATATTGAGGTGATCTGTAATTAACATAAGATCTCCTGCTTTAAATCCGCGATTCATACCGCCTGCAGCGTTCGTCAGCATCAGCGTTTCTACACCGATCTGTGCCATCACATATACGGGTAGAACAACAGTACGCATATCATAACCTTCATAGTAATGGAAACGTCCTTGCATAATCACTACATCTTTGCCTTCAAGCTGACCAATAACAAAACGGCCCGCATGTCCTGCAACGGTCGATTCAGGAAAATGAGGAACTTCGTTATACGGAATATAGACTGCATCCTCAATCTGATCACCCAAGTCACCGAGACCGGAACCTAAAACCAGACCAACCTTAGGAGCATACTTGCCTAGTTTTTGCTTGATATAAGCTGCAGCTTCTTCAATACGTGCACCGTAATCTGTTGTCAGATTACCTGTAGTTTGAGACATATTTGTCATTCCCCTTTAGTCAAAATTCTATTGCTATGATCCGTACCGTATTCTTCTACATTTGTGGAATAAGTGACATGACCAGGTTCAAGAATTTTTCTTTTACCATATCAGCCGTTTCCATGACTTCCTCATGAGATAACGGCTGCTCAAGAATACCTGCAGCCATATTGGTAATGCAAGAGATCCCCAGCACTTCTATTCCTGCATGACGAGCTATAATGACCTCAGCCACCGTAGACATTCCTACTGCATCCGCGCCTAGTGTCCGTAACATAACAATTTCAGCCGGTGTCTCATAGTTAGGGCCAAGAAGACCAGCATATACGCCTTCCTTCAACGCAAAACCTTGCTTATCCGCCGTTTCTTTAGCAAGCTTACGGAGTCTTTGGCTATACGCTTCGGACATATCTGGGAAACGAACTCCAAAATCATCATCATTCGGTCCGATCAGCGGGTTACGGCCTGTCATATTGAGATGATCCGATATAATCATCAGATCTCCAGGCGTATAAGACGTATTTACGCCCCCCGCTGCGTTCGTTACAAGCATCTTTTGAACACCAATCGCTTTCATGACACGTACCGGAAATGCGGTTACTTCCGGACCATAACCTTCGTACATATGGAAACGGCCTTTCATCATCACTACAGGACGCCCCTCAATGGTTCCGATCAATAATTCCCCAACATGCCCTTCCACTGTAGAAACTGGAAAATGAGGAATATCTTCATACGGAATTGCGATGGCATCTTGAATCAGTTCAGCAAGAATGCCGAGTCCTGAGCCAAGAATAAGCCCGATTTCAGGAATGATGTTCGTTTTTGATTGAATATAAGTTGCTGCTTCCCCTACGCTGTTCTGCGCTAGCTGTGTCATAATCCTTGTTGTCCCCCTTAAATAAGTTCCCTTAAAAAACTCTCCCCATGCAGTGGAGCTGTAGTGCCAAAATTATCAGATATCGTCGCACCGAGATCAGAATACGTATCTCTTATGCCAATGCTTTTTCCTGGTGTTTGTAAAGACGGGCTATAGATCAGCACAGGTACATACTCTCTCGTATGATCCGTTCCCGCATGCACAGGATCATTACCATGGTCAGCAGAGATGATCAGCAGATCATCAGGACCGATGCGTTCCATAATCTCTGGCAAGGATTTATCAAATACTTCAAGAGCACCTGCATACCCTTCCGGGTCTCTACGGTGACCATACAAGGAATCAAAGTCTACTAAATTGGTAAACAAAAGTCCGTTAAAATCCTTGCCTAGCTGCTCAATGGTTAGTTCAATACCATGTTCATTGCTCTTGGATGGATAAGATGCGGTTACCCCTTCTCCATCAAAAATGTCATTAATCTTTCCTACTGCGATCACATCATAGCCAGAAGTTTGCAGAGAGTTCATTACTGTTGGCTCTGGCGGTTTTACGGCGTAATCGTGTCGGTTAGGCGTTCTTTTGAAAGAACCAGGTTGTCCCACATAAGGACGGGCAATTACACGTCCTACCGAGTGTTCAGGAGCAAGCGTAAGTTTACGAGCAATCCTACAAGCTTTGAATAACTCCTCTACCGGAATAATGTCTTCATGCGCAGCAATTTGGAATACACTGTCTGCGGATGTATATACAATCCAAGAGCCTGTCTTCATTTGCTCTTCACCGTACTCTTCAAGAACTTCGGTACCGGAAGCCGGTTTATTACAGAGGACCTTACGGCCTGTCTGTTTTTCAAATTCAGTAATCAAATCTTGCGGGAATCCGGCAGGATATGTATTAAATGGAGTTTCAATTTTAAGCCCCATCAATTCCCAATGTCCTGTCATCGTATCTTTACCTGCAGATACTTCTTTCATCTTTCCATAGTACCCTGCAGGTGCTTCAGCAGGAGACAAAGGCGGAATAGAAGCAATATTTCCAAGCCCTAATTTTTGCATGTTGGGAAGCTTTGTACCCGGAACACGTTCCAAAATATGACCTAGGGTATGAGCACCTGCATCACCAAACTCAGGCGCATCTGGTTGTTCTCCAATTCCTACACTATCCAGCACAATGAAACAAATCCGTTTAAAGCGTGATTCTCTGTTCGTCATGATGTATTGCCCCTTCCCTAGTTCAAAAATTCATCTTATATACATATAGTGTTCGTTCGAAAATCAGGCACGGGGATGATAATGATCGTAGACATCTTTCATATTACGTTTGACCACTTGATTATAAATTTGAGTAGTCGAGATATCGGCATGCCCCATCATTTCCTGCACTGATCTTAAATCAGCACCATTCTCCAGCAAATGTGCAGCAAAAGAATGTCTAAGCGTATGCGGTGTAATTCCTTCGCCAGCGAGACCCGCTTCTTCTGCGTACTTTTTTATCATTTTCCATATGCCTTGCCGTGTTAACCGGCTACCATTCGTATTTACAAACAAAGCTTGTTCATCGATATGTTCCCTTAATAGTTTGCTGCGAGCAGACTCCAGATATTCAGTCGTTGCCCTGGCCGCAATTCCCGTCACAGGTATTACCCTTTCTTTCGCACTGTCTCTTCCAGTCCGAACATATTTGAGCTGGGTATTCAGGTCTTCTACGTTTAGATGAACAAGCTCTGAAACTTTAATTCCCGTCGCATACAAAAGCTCTAACATGGCCTTGTCTCTCAGGCCCGAAGGCACAGAAGGATCCGGAATGCTGAGAAGCCTGTCCACTTCTGAAATAGAAAGAATTTTGGGCGGGCTTTTTTCTGTTTTAGGTGAATCCAGATGATAGGTCGGATCTTTAGAAACCAAACCTTTAAACATAAGATAATGAAAAAAAGAACGAAGGGAAACGACATTTCGCGCAATGGTTGAAGCCGCCTTCCCTTCTTTTTTCAAATAGGATAGATACAGTACAATATGTGTACGTGTAATCTCAGACGCTTCCACATCCGCATCCATATGCTGTTCTCTAATCATATACCCAATAAACTGTTCGATATCACGTTTGTACGACTCAAGCGTACTGACAGAAGACCCTTTATCCTCCTGCAAATAATCCATGTAGGGCTGCACATACTTCCTCATCGTTTTCCTTACAGCTCCTTACCTTTGAATTTTTAAGTTAACAAGTCCACACTTCTATTCACCATACCAATAGAAAAAACGAAGACGATTCATTAAGTTTGTTTTCTCGGCTGCAAGCTGAATTCCTTCTTCGGGATGAAATACTTTGAGTGCATTACCCTCAGGGATCTTGTAATGATCCACAGGAGTGATCCAGTTTGAGAATAAATCGAACACATTATAAAACATATAAACAAGGGCAGCAAATATGATAAACAAACGAACCATGCGAAGCCATTTGCGAAGTGAAAATACCATGAGTTTCTTCCGCCTTTCCTAAAGTGATATTGTTGCCCTATGAAGGGTTTGGGTAGTATTCCCCGATGACAATTCGGCTATGATTCAGCCTATGAAACTGTCAACCCGACTATGACCACCTTTAGGCATGCGAAAAGCGAAAGTTACCGAATTCATGTTATATTTTACAAGGTATTACCCTATACGTGTACATGCTAAAAAAGCTCCCCCGAACTTGACTCGGTGAGAGCTTGCTCATGCTTGTCTTTATATCAGTTCTTCGGCTTCTGATCGTTCTTGTCTTTGCAACGATGACAGATTCCTTGAAAATCAAGTCTGTGATCTAGAACCGTAAAATTAAACTCACGCTCTAAACGTTCTTCAAGCGGCCCAAGCCAATCTTCTCGTATTTCGTCCATACTGCCGCATTGAACGCATATCAAATGGTGATGATGGTGCTTGCTTGTGTCACCGCGCAAATCATAACGGGCTACTCCGTCACCAAAATTAATCTTCTCAACGACATGCAGCTCACTGAGCAGTTCCAGGGTTCGATATACGGTTGCAAGACCGATTTCGGGAGCTTTTTCCTTAACCAACATGAACACATCTTCTGCGCTCAAATGGTCTTCTTCATTCTCTAGCAAGACTCGAACTGTCGCTTCCCGTTGGGGCGTTAGTTTGTAGCCTTGAGATTGTAATTGTTGTTTTATCTTGTCGATCCGTGCTTCCATATTATCCCTCCCCCTCGGAAATCACTGCATCGTGTACGTAAACCCACTTGTTTATTATAGGGTCACTTACGAAATAAAGTCAACAGTATCAGGGTTTTATGAGAGATTGGGTCCTCAGTTTACACCTTAATAAATAATGGGGTCACCCACTGCATTAACATAGGAGTCACAAAGGTCTCGAAGGAAGAGATTCCGACCATAAGAAGGGCCATGGCCAGGGTTAAAGTAATGTAACTGGTAAGTGGTCTTTTTAAACTTTGATTTCGCTGCATAAAAAAACGGCTGCGAATCATATGAAGCGAAAAGGTGATTGCGGCCACACTGCTGATCATCAGGACAGGGATTAAAAACAGATTATGAGGAGCAATAGACAGCAAGGCGAGCAGCAATCCTTTCCAAGAATACTGAGCAACCAAATATCCAACAGAAAAACCGATCAGCACCCCTTTTAGAAAATCCAGAACCAGAATACCCGGAAGACCGATGACGGATAAGCCAAGAATAAAAATAAGTCCAATCCACTTCAAATGCAGCATCGTAATGTCAAAAAAAGAATGAGATTCATCTACGTTTCCTTGATGGATGCTTACAAAAAAATTATCCAAATAACCCGCAAGATCCTGCTGCTGATCCAGGGTTAGTGCTCCTACCATTAATGCACCGAAAATAACCCCGACCAGAAATAATACAGCAACAAAAACATAAAGTGGCGTTTGGTCTCTGAATGTATGTTTGAGAAATGGCATGGCGAGAGGTCGTCCCCTTTCTGGTTACATACCCTACTCTATGAATTTCTCTCTCATTCTATGACCCGAACCTGAATTCATCTTCTCGAAACTTTCCCGTAGGTTCCTCCACCGCCTGAGTTCAGTAGCAGGTCACCGTTTCTTGCCATCATAATATATCTCGCGAGTTCATCTCCCACAACATTACGTAAATCAGCTTCATTCGTACGATGCAGTATCGCCATTTCACTGCCGAAAGCTTCAAGTAATAAACGTAATTTCACTTTGCCAAGCCCCGGAATGAATTCAAGCGGTACTTGGTATTGATAAGCAGGTCGCTCAGGCGGAATATAAGACTTGTCACGATCCGCAATTGTTACAATCCGATCAAGTACACCTTGAATCAATTTAGTGCTTCCACAATAAGGGCAACGCTCTCCAGTGATCTTGGCTTCATCGAGAATACTGTTACATGCTGCGCAGTAAGTACGGTGATATTTACCGAGCAGCGGATTCAAACCATAATTCGCTTCAATCCGGCGGCCGTCTTTATTTTGTAAAGCATAACAAAACTCATCAAATGAAGGCTCTGACAGCCGAAGACTATTGTACTCTCTCCCAATTTTACCAAGGGAATGCGCATCTGAATTCGTCAGAAAAGGAATGTTGTCCAGTTCACTAATATAACCTGCCATTTCAGAATCCGCACTAAGTCCGAGTTCGATTGCTGATACGTCAGCTATATCTAGAATTTCCTCCATCCGATATACACTGCTTCCATAAATACCTTTATGGGGTGTAAACACATGAGCAGGAATAAACAGTCCACCACGGCGTATAATCTCCCTTTGAAGTTCTTGTACAGGGACGTACACTCGCTGCGAACTAAGATTCACATTTTTCATAAAAGGGGTAATCCAGGCCGTAAAGGACTCCATATCCGATAACGTTCTAAAATAAGCAAGGAAATGGAACTCCTTTCGCCCAGGCTCTCTCACTTCAAGCTCTGTCCCGAGTAAAATCACCGTATTCTGATACGCAATGCCTCCACCTGATATTTCTCTCATCTCACCTGATTCGAGTGCTTCTCTAATATCACGCTGTACCACAGGAGCATGGGCGTCGATGATACCAATCAGTTCAATTCCTTTGCGGGTTGCCGCTTCTTTCGCAATGTTAAGAAAAGTTAAATCCCGGCTGCCGCTGATTTTTACCGCTTCTCCCCTGTTGGTTCTGCCAATATGGATATGAAGATCTGCATAGTATGTGCGAAGCGATGGAGCTCTTTCAGATACTTGCTGAGCCATCTTAGAACTTCCCTGTCAGCTGGTATAAGTGCCACGCGTAGACTGCAAGAATCGTCTTGGCATCGCTGATCCGTCCTTCTTTAATAAGTGAATAAGCTTCATCCAAAGTGATCTCCGATACTTCGAGAAACTCATCTTCATCTAGTTCCATCTCGCCTGCCTCGAGCTCTTCAGCCATATACAGATAGATAACCTCATCAGCAAAACCAGGGGATGTATAAAAAGCAGGCAGGGGTACAAGGGATTTAGCACGGAATCCCGTTTCTTCTCTGAGCTCTCTTTTTGCTGCTTCTTCAGGATCTTCGCCTGGGTCCAGCTTACCTGCTGGGATCTCTAGCTCGGTTCTTCCTAGCGCCTGTCTATACTGATCCACAACCAGCATACGATCTCCGCGAACTGCCAGAACAGCAACCGCTCCCGGGTGTCTTATAATTTCTCTTTTGCCGGTCTGTCCATTCGGTAAGGTTACGGTATCCACGTGAAGAGAAACGACTTTCCCCTCAAAGATAGATTCTGTAGATACGGTTGTTTCCACTAATGCCGGATTAGAATCCGGATGATTAAGTTTTGGATGCTTTTGACGAATAATTGATTCCTTCATAATAAAACCTCCTCATAAATGTAAGCAAACAAAAAGTATTATATTAGACTTCATGGGCATACGGTGTAATATACGACTTTATTTAGGAGTGAGCCCTGATGAAAAGCTATAAGACCCATGAATCGCTATATATGACCGGACAAGCACACCAGATTATGAATACGCTCAGATACTGGTTGTCAGATTACGGACCAGATATGCAGGTCATCGACCTCATTCGAAAGCCTCATAACGTATTACCCTTAATTCGAAATAGTAAATAATAAAGCGGTTTTGCATTTTCATTTACAAAAAAGGTCTGGTGCGTACTCATGCCCAGACCTTCTTATATGCTGTTTTTATATTACGATTTTGCTGATTCTTTCACAATCGATACTACGACACGCGCTGCATCTACCAGACTGCTTACTTTGATTCGCTCATTTGTTGTATGAATATCTTCATACCCAAGTGCAAGATTCACCGTTGGAATGCCAAAACCATTGAAAATATTCGCATCGCTTCCACCGCCGGAAGGGAATGTTTTTGGTGAAAGCACCGCACTTGTGATCGCACGTGCTGCGAGTTTTACAACTTCATCCTCGTCTGTTAATTTAAAAGCAGGATAAGCGATATCACTTTCAAATTCAGCTTTTGCTCCATACTGCTCACAAGTAGCTTGCAGCGAGTTTCTCATGTGTTCAACTTGATTTTCCACTTTACTTTGAACAATACTCCGTGCTTCAGCCAAAATTTCAGCATAGTCACAAACAACGTTCAGTGGACCTGCTCCGGAGAAACTTCCAATGTTCGCTGTAGTTTCATGATCAACACGTCCCAGATTCATCGCCGCAATTGCTTTGGCAGCGACTTGAATCGCGCTGATTCCGTCTTCAGGATTCACACCAGCATGAGCTGATTTCCCCGTAATCTTCATTGTAATTTGCGCTCTCGCTGGTGCCGCAACACAGATTCCACCAACTTCACCGTTAGAATCAAGGGCAAACCCGAATTCTGCGTCAATATCCTCCGCCTTCATTGCTCTTGCTCCAAGCAATCCCGATTC
Organism: Paenibacillus sp. Marseille-Q7038; assembly: GCF_965111595.1. Taxonomy (NCBI): domain Bacteria; kingdom Bacillati; phylum Bacillota; class Bacilli; order Caryophanales; family Paenibacillaceae; genus Paenibacillus; species Paenibacillus sp. Marseille-Q7038. Next base: position 2,503,048 of record NZ_CBCOOM010000001.1, read on the forward strand.
TTCACCTACGGTAATTACAAACTGAATCTGACCATGAGGAATGTTATTTTCTTGTATGACACGGATCGCTTCAAAAAGAGCAGCGATACCTGCTTTGTCATCCGCACCTAAAATCGTTGTCCCATCACTGCGAATAAATCCATCTTCGGAAATCTGCGGTTTGATCCCTTCGCCAGGAGCAACCGTATCCATATGACAAGTAAAGAACAGTTTTGGAGCCTCATCCGCTCCTTGTGCTCTCCATGTAACAATCAAGTTACCTGCGCCGTGCCCTGTTTCTTCTTTGGTGTTGTCTTCCTTGACTTCGAGTCCAAGCTCCGTAAACTTCGTTTTGAGAACTTCAGAAATTTGCTGTTCATATTCGGTTACACTATCAATCTGGACAAGGTCCATAAATTCCTTTGTTATCCGTTCCTGATTAATCATGGTTATCATCCCTTCTAGTTAGACTTTTCACTATGCTATGGATACGTTACAATAGATTATAATTATGGTATAAAAGGAGCTTACTGATGCAACAAAAAAAATGGTTTAAAGTTGTGATCTACTTGATGTTAATTGCGATGATTGCCTCAACACTGTTAATTGTGATTGAACCACTGCTCTTTGGGTAAGCAGATTTAGACAAAAATGAATAGGACAAGCTTAACCCTCTCTAAGCTTCTTTCTCAGAAGAACAGGGAGGGTATTTTCATTTCTTACTTGAAATTTCAAGCGTATACTTTTGCGGCCCAAATCGGATCAAAACCAAATTGATCGGCGAAGATAGGGACCAGTTCCTCTGCTACCTGTTCTGGACTATGAACAAGTCCTGTACAATCTTCCAAAGTAGTTACCCCAAATTCTTCGATTCCGCAAGGAACAATCCCACCGAATCCCTCGCTCTGTAAACCTGATTTGATATTAAATGCAAAGCCGTGACTCGTAATAAAATCTCTCCGGTGCGAAGTACTCCGATTAAACTTAATGCCTATGGCACAAATTTTGAAGTTTCCCACCCATACTCCTGTATACTGCTCTTTGCGTCCTGCTTCAATACCATAGGATCGTAAATACGTTATAATTACTTCTTCCACATTCCTTAAATGAGCATGTAAGTCGATTTCTTTACCTCGGCCCAAAAACATGATGGGGTATGCAACTAGCTGACCGGGTCCGTGATAGGTAATGTCACCGCCTCGATCGATCTGATAGACTGAAATTCCTTTTTTCTTCCGATCTTCCTCACTAATCAGCAGATGTTCCGGATGTCGCTGCGTACCGATCGTATATGTAGGTGGATGCTGTAAAAGCAGCAGGTGTTCCTGCTGCTCTCCGGCATCGATGTCATGGACCATTCTTTTCTGTAAATCCCATGCTTCACCGTAATCCATCATATCGGTATAGCTTACAACAAGCGGTCTATTCATACGAATATACCTCCCCATGATTAACTCACCACATACCACAGATGTTTTAGTATAGCTTCGTGTCTAAAGAATAACTTTCTAAATTCTCTTTTACTCGTTGCAGGAATCTTCCTGAGATGACTCCATCCAAAATACGATGATCCAAGGACAAACATAAATTAGCCATTGACCTTACAGCGATCATATCATTAATAACGACTGGCTTTTTCACAATAGATTCAAACGTAAGAATAGCCGCTTGTGGATAGTTAATAATAGGATAAGACAAAATAGAACCAAACGAACCCGTATTATTTACGGTGAATGTTCCTCCTTGCATATCATCCAGCTTTAAAGTACCTTCTCTAGTTCTTCTCGCAAGATCTTCAATCTCATGAGCGAGTCCAGCAATGTTTTTGGTGTCTGCTCGCTGAATAACGGGAGTCATGACCGAATCTTCTGTTCCTACCGCTAGAGAAATATTAATATCACGTTTTACAATGATTTTATCAACAGCCCATACCGAGTTCATGATCGGATAATCTTTGATCGCATTAACTACTGCTTTCAAAAGGAAAGCCAAATAAGTTAAATTAATCCCTTCTTTACGCTTAAACTCATCTTTCAGTTTATTACGCAACGTAACGAGATTCGTGACATCCACTTCAATCATCGTCCAAGCATGCGGTATCTCTGATACACTCTGACGCATATTTCTAGCGATTGCATTACGAACCGGCGTAATATCGATGTACTGTTCTGCTCTTCCTTGCGTATATCCATCGACTTCAATCTTCGGCAATTTTGGTGTCTCTGATAAATGAATGCCAGAGTGACGGACAGAAATAGATGGATCCATCGATAGATTTTGTGGTTCAGAAGATGCATGACGTGGTGTTTGTTTAGGTTCTTCCTGCACCAGTCCTGACGTTTGCTGCTGTGTATTTCCGCCTTCTGCATAACGGAGTACATCCTTACGCGTAATTCGGCCATTCATTCCTGTTCCCGGCACTTGGCTAAGATCAATCCCATGCTCCGCTGCAAGACTCTGAACGGCTGGTGAATATCGATTGCGCATGGAACCTTCCGTAGCACTCGCTGTAACCACCTGTTGAGCGGAATGATCTGAAGTACTTGTGTCGGAAGTTTCTCCCACAATTCCGGTTCCTGCTGCAGCATGAACTTCCATACGGCAGATCAATTCGCCTACTCCAACCGTTTGACCTTCTTCTGCTGTAAGTTCACCTATAATTCCTTCTACCGTAGAAGGAATCTCTGCATTTACTTTATCCGTAATCACTTCACAGATCGGTTCATATTGGTCTACCCGATCTCCCGGTTTTTTTAACCACTTGGCGATTGTCGCAGATACGAGTGATTCCGCAAGCTGCGGCATAACCACTTCAATCAACTTCTTTTGTCCTGCCATGTTTTGTCACTCCAATTCTTCAACCTCATATCTGAGGAGACCTATTCATTAATACATTGCAAGCTTAAGCATTGCATCTTTCACTTTATCTTTACTTAGCATATAGAATCTTTCCATTGGCGGACTGATCGGCATTGCAGGCACATCAGGACCGCAAAGACGTTCAATCGGAGCATCCAGATCAAACAGGCATTCTTCATTAATAATCGCTGAAACTTCAGCCCCAACTCCGCCTGTTTTGTTATCTTCATGTATGATAAGCACTTTTCCTGTTTGTTTTGCAGCAGCTATAATCGCTTCTTTATCCAGCGGTTGCAGTGTACGCAGGTCCAGAACATGCGAAGTTATTCCGTGTTCTTTTTCCAGCTCTTCAGCGGCTTGCATTACAAAATGCAGCGGCTGTGAGTAAGCGATAACTGTAATATCGTCACCTTCACGAAGTAGATTAGCCTTGCCAATCGGTACGATGTAATCCTCTTCAGGTACTTCTTCCTTCAAGAGACGATACATTTTTTTGTTTTCAAAGAAAAGCACCGGATCCGGATCACGCACAGCCGCTTTGAGAAGTCCCTTCGCATCATATGCGGTATAAGGTGCTACAATTTTAAGCCCCGGGGTTCCGAAGAAAATGGATTCCGGACACTGCGAGTGGTATAGACCACCAAAAATACCGCCGCCGATCGGCGCGCGAATCACAATAGGGCAACTCCAGTCATTGTTAGATCTATATCTGATCTTAGCCGCTTCACTAATAATTTGGTTCGTAGCAGGAAGCATGAAGTCAGAGTATTGCATCTCCGCAATCGGCTTCATTCCATACATAGCAGCACCAATGGCAACCCCGGCAATTGCGGATTCCGATAGAGGTGTATCCATAACGCGCATTTCACCAAACTGATCCATAAGTCCTTTGGTTGTGGTGAACACGCCGCCTTTAACCCCTACATCTTCTCCAAGTACAAATACCGTCTCATCACGTTCCATTTCTTCTTTCATTGCGAGTCTAATCGCATCAATGTACTCCATTTCAGCCATCTTATTGTTTCCCTCCTGACTCATCATCGGCATACACATGCAGCAGGGTATCTTCCGGCTTCGGATATGGAGCATTGTCTGCATATTCCGTCGCTTCTTTCAGTTCCATACTAAGCTGTGCAGCCAGATCTGCATCTCGCTCTTCATCCCATAATCCACAATCAAACAAATATTGTTTCATTTTGGCAAGGCCATCTTTTTCCCAGTTTTCTTCTACTTCTTCTTTCGTTCGATAAGCCAGATCGTTATCTGAAGTGGAATGTGGAGACAATCGGTACATCATTGCCTCAATTAGTGTCGGACCTTCTCCTGCTACAGCACGTTCGCGGGCTTCTTTTACAGCAGCATATACCGCAAGTGCATCATTACCATCAACACGAATTCCTGGGAAACCATATCCTAGAGCTCGATCACTTATTTTTCCGCTAAGTTGTTTATGAACAGGCACAGAGATGGCATACTGGTTATTCTCAACCATGATAATAACCGGAAGTTTATGAACCCCTGCGAAGTTACTTCCTTCGTGGAAGTCCCCCTGATTACTTGATCCTTCGCCAAAAGTAACGAAAGACACAAAATCTTTCTTTTGCATTTTCGCAGCAAGTGCAAAGCCAACTGCATGAGGCACCTGCGTAGTTACAGGACTTGAACCTGTTACAATGCGTAGTCGTTTGCTTCCAAAATGACCAGGCATTTGGCGCCCCCCACTATTTGGATCTTCTGCTTTCGCAAAAGCAGACAGCATAAGTTCGCGCGGCGTCATTCCTACCGCCATAACAAATCCATAATCTCGATAATAAGGCAGGAAATAATCCTTCTCACGATCAAGCGCAAAAGCAGCAGCTACCTGAGCTGTTTCTTGACCGATACCGGAAACGTGGAAATTGATTTTTCCCGCTCTTTGTAAAAGCATGCAACGTTCATCAAATTTACGGGCCAGGAGCATATATTTGTACATATCAATAACCTGACCATCCGATAGACCAAGCTCATTATGTTTGTACTGTTTAGAAGTCATATTATTTAAGTTCAAAACTTGCGAACCCTCCTTTTAGAGTAGCTCAAGCGTCTTAGGTATTGTCTTGTCTTAAAACCTGGTACTAAGACTTGGCTTAAGCTCATTATACTCGTTTTGTTTACAAAAAGAAAAGATATAACACACATTGATGACAAGTGTCATGTTTCGTAACCTTTACTTGATAACGGCAAAAGCAGACATTTACATTCCGATTGCATTACCGTCTACGGCAAGCATCGCTTCTCCCATAATCTCCGATAAAGAGGGATGAGGATGTACAAGCTGTCCTATTTCCCAAGGAGTTGCATCTAATAGCTGAGCTAACGCTGCTTCACTGATTAGATCTGTAACATGAGTTCCAATCATATGAACTCCCAAAATATCATTGGTGTTCTCATCCGCGATTACTTTAACAAAACCTTCTTGATGCCCATGTACTAAAGCTTTACCAATGGCCTGAAAAGGAAACTTACCGATCTTCAGCTTATAGCCAAGTTCTTTAGCTTGTTTTTCTGTATATCCAACACTTGCTGCTTCAGGTCTGGAATAGATAGCCCTTGGAACAAATTGATCCGGTGTCACATGCACCGTTTCGCCTGACATATGATGTACTGCACGGATCCCTTCATGCGATGCAACATGGGCAAGCTGAAGCCCTCCGATACAATCTCCAATCGCATAAATATGAGGAACAGCAGTCTGTAACTGTTTATTCACCTCAATGAATCCATTAGATAATTTGATATCCGTGTTCTCAATGCCAATATTCTCGACATTCGCTATTCGTCCAACGGAGATTAATATTTTTGAAGCTGTTAAAGTTTCGCTTTCCGTTCCGGACTGTATGTCAATAGAAAGTGAATCACCATGGTCTATATATGTATCCGTCTTGACCTGGGAACCTGTTCTTACCTCTACTCCTCGTTTGACAAGCAAACGTTTCATTTCAGCAGCAATCTCTTGATCTTCTTGTGGAAGAATATGATCTGCTGCCTCAACAAGAGTCACTTTTACATTAAAATCAGAAAGCATGGATGCCCATTCTACTCCAATAACTCCGCCGCCAACAATAATTATGGAATCCGGCAGGTCGTCCATTCGAAGAGCCTCATCACTTGTCATAATCTTGTCGCCATCAGGTTCCAGTCCTGGTAGCATTCGGGGACGAGTTCCCGTAGCGATAATTAGATTTGCTGGCACTACATTTTCCATCTCTCCGTTATCAAGTTCCACGGCAAGAGCTCCGCTTTTTGGAGAAAAAATCGAAGGACCAATTACTCTTCCTTTTCCATGTAAAACCGTTATCTTATTTTTACGCATCAAATATTGAACACCCTGATGGAGCTGCTCAACGATTGCTTCTTTTCTCTCTTGCACTTTAGGGAATACTAAAGTCGCTCCCGAGGTTTCAATACCGTAACTCACGCTGTCTTTAATATCTGCATATACTTCTGCGCTTCGAAGTAGTGCCTTACTTGGAATACAGCCTCGGTGAAGACACGTTCCGCCAAGTTTATCTTTTTCTACGATAACGACAGATTTTCCTAATTGCGCAGCTCGGATCGCAGCTACATAGCCGCCTGTTCCCCCACCCAAAATTGCCACATCACATTCTATTGCCATAAAAAATCATTCCCCCAATTCTTCCACGTTGTTATTAATTTATGTTCTATTGTACTCTCACTTCTCTGGAATCACAAAACAAGACCATCCAATAGACAGTAACTAGAAGACAAGGTATCATATAGAAATACTACATGCGTATGAGAAGGGGTTTTGCACGATGAAGCTTATGCTTTCCCGCTTTCTTGCCATTGTCATCCTCGTTATTCCTGGTCTTGGAGCCATGAAAGGTTTTTTAATGATCAAAGATTCGCTATTTCATTATTATGCTGATCATGGTGATGATCTTATCAACGTCCCGCGCTTTGAATGGGTTCACTTCAGCTTAGGGATTCTTCTATTTGCTACGTGCATGGCTTTCCTTGGCGGCTGGATTCTTTTTCGAGATCGAAAACGTAATTATGTCGGACCTCGTTTCAAACAAAGACAAGATATCGATACATAGCCCGGTGAATTCCATGAAAACTTTACCTTTACCGCTGGATTCAATATAATGTTACTCCTATATATCTTTTTCGATGATAGGGGCAGCTGACCATGATTTCATTTTTACTTACACTCAAAAGATTACTCAAAGGATTATTTCATGGTTTTAAAGATAAGAGATTTCTTGCTCTTTTAACCTTGACCCTGGCTACCCTGCTCTCAGGAACTCTTTTTTATTCCAGTGTGGAAAATATGAGCTATATTGATGCGCTATACTTTTCTGCAGTCACTTTAACAACCATCGGTCATCCAACGCTCGCTCCGGTTACGACTTTCGGGAAGTTGTTTACGATCATTTACATGTTTGCAGGGATCGGTATTACGATTGCCATGATCGCTAGAATTACACTGGGAATCGTTTTTCCGGAAAAGTTAAGCGATGAGAGACCGAAAGAAGCAAGATCCGTAGACCAATTGGAAAATAATTAATCTTATGCCTTCTTAACAATTAAGAAGGCTTTTTATCTTCTGCTATTCATACAATGCCTCTCTAAGTTTCGTGGACATTTTCGAATCCCCTGTTGCTTTTTGCAATATTTGTTTTTTTAACCGTTGATTCTGTGCTTGTACAGCAGAAAATTCAGCTAATAAATCAGTTATGAATTTTTCTGCTTCGGGAGTAAGTGTTCCCTTTTCTTGTAATAACTCAAACTTCTTTTGCCAGGCATTATATTTTTCATCATTATTCATCATTATCACCTCATCATTATCAACCATATCATGTTAGGAAGAAATTGTGCATAATTTTACACACCATGATCTAACAAAATAGTGGCTTCTGTGCTTTTATTTATGTTAATCTATAATGGCTCTTTTGGGGAAACCAAAAGTTTTAGAGCGGATTGTGCTAAAGAGAGGAAGATATCGCTGTGTCAAAAGGTCGTATTACTGTTATTACCGGACCCATGTTCAGTGAAAAATCAGGGGAACTGATCAGACGCTGTCAAAAATTAATGAAATATGGACGCCGGAAGGTCGTTGCCTATAAACCTGTTGAAGATGACCGATTTGAAATTGACGAAATCGTTAGTCGGATCGGTTACAAATTACCTGCAATCCCCATTCCAAAACAACTTACTCCACAAATCGTGGAACAAATTCTAGAACAAACAAAAGATGCAGATGTTGTTGCTTTCGATGAGGTACAGTTCTTCAGCAGAGAAATCATGGATATCGCGGAAGAACTCGCTTATTGCGGGAAACACGTCATCGTCGATGGTTTAAATATGGATTATCGCGGTAAAGAATTCGGATTTGTTGGCGGTTTGCTCGCCATGTCTGATGATATTGAAAAACTATCTGCCTTCTGCGCTGTATGTGGAAGCCCTGATGCAGCATTTACCCAGCGTATCGTCAATGGAGAACCGGTCACCCTTGGTCCTGTCGTCATGATCGGAGACTCCGAGGCATACGAACCGAGATGCCGCAAATGTTTTGTTCCTCCTCATAAAGTGAAATGCAATTAAAGAAATGAAATAAAGGAGTGTCCGGCATACGCCCGGCACTCCTTTATTTTTCAGCTGTCGACAAAGCGGTAGCTGTGCACATCATTCTATTCATTATTGTTCCCGTGTAACAAAATACTTATTAGTCATATAGTAAGCATCACCGCGGGATGTCTCTACCATTCCTTTTTTCGGGTCCAAGAATACAATTTCCTTACACTTTGTGCAATACCACTTCGTTCGTTTATACGGAGACTCGGTAACATAAGCAGTTCCACATTTGCAATCAATTTTCATCAAAATTTCATTGGCACGATATGCGGTTGATAGACGATCCATATTATCTTGTTGTTGAACAGGCACGATTACATTCTGATAGTCAGAGAACTGATTTTGAACTTTAAAGTCAGATACAAGTGAAGGATTTAATCCAAAGAATTCTTTACCGATCTCTGCAATAAACTTCGTATCATTCCTGTAACAATGAATCCATTCCTGAATCTGTTTATTGGACAATGGAACTGTCCCCTTAACACCGCTGTTCAGTGTGTATGTCATAATATATAGTGTGTCGTCTTGTTTGCTTGAGTACATTAGAAACCTCCTTATTCTCTGCTAATGTACTACAACTCTTTAACGAAAGCAAAGGCTATTCTCATGTAATTATCACCAAAAGTGGGACTTGTCGTAAACTATGGATTTTGGTTATATTCTAAGCATCTTATTACTTTTATTATTAACTTCACATTCCTTGCATAAACCTGTAATTTTACCAGAAGGACTTGCATAAAAATGAAGTCTTTTATACTTATTGCATTTTTCGCATTTTTGGACTTTTTTCATCGTCTTATTTTGATTCATTTTGCGATAATGATCCAAATAGACCACATTGGAATTATTTTCAATCTTGCCTATGCGATATCGTTTATAAGTCAACCAAACTAAGAATAAAGCAACGATACCTATGATCGACAACCATAACATAGGTCTCTTCCCCTTTCATCATTCCCGAAAAAGCGCCTACCTTCTCTTCCGGTAAGCGCATTTTATTATAAGGTTCGAAGGGCTTTGTCCATGTGTGTCAACAAACCAATTCCAATTCATCATTAAGATACTTTATTTTCGATTCGCAGCTTATCTGCAACCATAGCAATAAATTCACTATTTGTAGGTTTTGATTTGCTGATGTTTATCGTATATCCAAACAAATGACTGATCGAGTCGATATTACCCCGAGTCCAAGCAACTTCAATAGCATGACGAATCGCACGTTCAACCCGTGACGGAGTTGTTTTGAACTTCTCCGCGATCGCCGGATATAATGTTTTGGTAATAGCTCCGAGTATTTCGATGTTGTTGTATACCATAGTAATCGCTTCACGCAAATATTGGTACCCCTTAATATGGGCAGGTACACCAATTTCATGAATGATGGAAGTAATACTTGCATCCAAATTTCTTGATTTTCCGATAGGAACAACATTTGATTTATGGGAGGAGGATATCATTTGAGAACCATTGCTTGCGATTGCTTGTGCACCAAATAGCTGCCTTACTCGATTTGCAAGAACTTCCATATCAAACGGCTTCAAAATATAATAAGAAGCTCCTAACTGTACAGCACGCTGAGTTATATTCTCTTGCCCAAAAGCAGTGAGCATGATGACCTTAGGCTGTGGAGACAAATTCATTTCGCGCAAGCGTTCAAGCACCCCTAGACCGTCAAGATGAGGCATGATGATATCCAGAATTAATACGTCTGGAACAGTTTTTGCTTCTTGAATGATCTGAAGTACCTCCTCACCGTTGTATGCGATCCCTGTTACTTCCATGTCCTCTTGATTAGATATATATTCAGCTAGTAAATTAGTAAACTCCCGGTTATCATCAGCCAATAATATTTCAATATTTTGCAAATGTATTTCCTCCCTTAGACAATTGTTGATTCTCATTCCCTTACAGCTTAAGATTTTCGACACACAAAAGGAAAATCCTTCTGTCGAAAAATATTTTCTTTATTTTTTTTAGCCATTGATTTATAATATTGTATTTTATTTCATTTTATGATGTTCTTCTTTTGTATTCGACAAAAAAATCTTAAGGCTTAACTCGCCTTAAGATTCATTGTTTGCTTATTTGGTATAACTACGCCAGCATCTTCTAACATCCATTCAATGAAGCATCCATAACCCGATTTCGGATCATTTACAAAGACATGGGTTACTGCTCCAATTAGTTTCCCATTCTGGATAATAGGGCTGCCGCTCATACCCTGTACAATTCCACCCGTCTTATCAATTAGACGTTTATCGGTAATTCGAATAACAAGTCCTTTCGTCGCTGCATTTTCTTGAGGTGAGACATGGACAACATCAACCGTGAATCGTTCCACTTTTTGTCCTTCGAGAACCGTTAAAATTTCAGCGGGTCCTTCTTTCACTTCATGTGCAAATGCGACGGGGATTGGCTTTTGATATAAACTGTGTTCTGGATTAACAGCCATCTTACCAAAAATTCCAAAGGGAGTATTTCTCTCGATATTTCCAAGAATTCTGCTTTCTTTAGTAAAGATAGCTCGTTTCTCACCCGGATCGCCCGTTTCGCTCTTCGCGATGGAGGTAACATTAGACTGAACAATCTCGCCGCTGCCAACCACAATTGGCGTTTGCGTATTCATATCCGTGATTACATGGCCTAAAGCTCCATAGACACCTTGATCTGGTGCGTAAAAAGTTAATGTGCCAACACCAGCGGCTGAGTCCCGGATATAAAGGCCAAGACGCCAAACCTGATCTTCTTCATCAAACACAGGAGTTAACTTTGTCTTGATGATCTTCCCTTGACGAGATAAGGTAATATCAATGGGTTTCTTCATTTTTCCTGACTCAAGAACGGTATCAGCAACAGCATTTACTCCCGTAATTGCTTCGCCATTCATATGAGTCAATAAATCACCCAGTTTGATTCCTGCCTCTTCCCCTGGTGACACAGGTTCCTTACTCGTCACGTGTACCAAATGATGACCTACTACCAGAATACCAGCCGACTTTACCTTAACTCCAATCGTTTGTCCCCCGGGTACTACCTTCAAATCAGGCACGACAAGCACATCTGTCGTTTTAAGTGGGATTTTACCAAACAACTTCCATGTAAGTTTCGTCGTTCCCTCTTGTTGAGGGTTCAAATGAATGGAATGTTGCCTGGAAGAAACCGAACGTTTAGAGGAGGTTTCAGTCTTTACTTGCAGCACCTCTGATTGATCAGAGACAGTCGCATCCACAGGCGCAGATACTTCGAGGTGTGTTTCCCGTCCAGCTAACAAACGAAGCTCATCTGGCAATGAGGCATAACTAAACACGGGCAATAGGGTCTGTCCGAACAGACAGATAGATAAGACAACAATAAGTCCAATAAGTTTCTTTCCAAGGTTAAGCTTCAAGTGGCTGTCACACTCCCTTTGCTTCGTTCGCTTGACGAAAGGTGGTCGCCAATTGCGTAACTATAACATAACCTTGGACTTGGTCTTTTATTACTGTCAATCATTGCTCCGTAAGTACTTCAGCCCCTTTTTTGGCTTCCGCAAGTTTAAGCATTTCTTGTGCATGATGTCTTGTTTTTTCTGTAATTTCAACACCGCCAAGCATTCTTGCAAGCTCCATAATCCGTCCCTCTTCAGAAAGTTCCTCGACCTGTGTCATTGTCCGTTCATCGTGCACTTTTTTCTCGATTAAATATTGATGATCTGCCATACAAGCCACTTGTGGTAAATGTGTAATTGAAAAAACCTGACAAGTGGAGGATAGAAGGAACAATTTTTCGGCAATGGATTGAGCTGCTCTTCCGCTTACTCCGGTATCGACTTCATCAAAGATCAATACAGGGATTTGATCATGTCTTGCAAAGATGCTCTTAAGGGCAAGCATAATTCGCGACATCTCACCACCAGAGGCGATTTTACCTAGAGGTCTAAGGGGTTCGCCCGGATTTGCGGATATCAGAAATTCTACACTGTCAATTCCTTGTTTCGTAATTCGAATCCGCTGACCATTCCATTCCACTCCGCGAGGATCTTCTACAACAGAAATCTGAGCCCTCATGGATGTTCGTTCCATCTGTAAATCCTTTAGTTCTCGTTCCACTTTTTCGGATAGCTCTTCTGCACATTTCTTACGAGCCAGACTCATTTTTTCTGCTGTGATGAGTAATTCTGCCAAGTAACGATCACGTTCAGCGAGTAATTTTTCCATGCGCTCATCTTTATTTTCAAGTTGATCCGTTTCCCGTTCGATTTGGGCATAATATTGGAGAATAGACTCCACGTTGTCTCCGTATTTGCGCTTTAATCCGGTAATCATATTCAATCGTTCTTCCACTTCACCAAGTCTTGCTGGGTTAAATTCAATATCATCACGATACCCGCGAAGCTGAAAAGCAGCATCTTCTAATTGATAAAAAGCAGACTGAAGCTGGTCTAATATAGGTTTAATCCCTTTTTGGTCATATCCGCTTATGTCTTCAAGCTTAGAGATCGCGTAACTAACCGCCTCTAGCCCCTGAGACCCTTGGAGAATATCATAAGCTCCTGCAACGGAATCCATCATTTTTTCGCTATGGGATAGTTTGACCTTTTCTTCATGCAGTAATTCATCCTCGCCCGGTTCCAAGTTAGCAGCAGCAATTTCTTCTAACTGGAACCGATACATATCAAGTAATTGATAGGCTTTTTGGCTTGACTCTTGAAGCTGACGAACTTCTTTTTCTACTTTTACAAATGCTTTATATTGCTCTGTATATTTCAGCTTTATCGGACCAATGATACTTTCTCCATATGTATCGAGCAGACCTAGATGCTTCTCTGCCCGCAATAAACTTTGATGTTCATGTTGTCCATGGATATTAATGAGCTGTTCTCCAACCTCACGTAACATGGTCAAGTTTACTAGTTGTCCATTGATTCGAGATACACTTTTCCCTGTTGATATGAGTTCGCGGCGTATAATCAAATGTTCATCTGGTTTAGCCTGGATACCAAGCCCCGATAATGTCTGCCATACGGGGTGAAATCCTGGAAGTTCAAACATCGCTTCCATTTCCGCTTTATCACAGCCATATCGTATGAGATCAGCAGATCCTCGACCTCCAGCAATAAGACCAAGTGCATCTATAATAATTGATTTACCTGCGCCCGTTTCCCCAGTAAGTACATGAAATCCCGAATGGAAATGGACATCCACAGCTTCAACAACTGCTAAATTTCGAATAGATAGTGTAGAAAGCACAGCATTGCACCTCCGATGATCATGTGAATTACGTGTATTTATGTTCCCAAAATTACTCAGGAATGTCCGTTGCTTTTTTCATCTTTGTTTATACTTTACACTATTTTCTCCGAAAAAGAAACGTATGTTCGCTCACTTTTTATTATCATTTACGAAATATATCCCATGATTTGATTAATGAATGACTTACTGTTTTCTTCCGTTCGGCAAATCACAAGAATGGTATCATCACCGCTGATCGTCCCCATAATTTCCGGCCATTCAATGTTATCAAGGAGCGCTGCCACCGAATTTGCTGTCCCAGGAAGGAACTTCATAACCACAAGATTCGTTGTGTGATCAATACTAAGAAAATTATCGACTAAAGCCCGCTTTAATTTTTGGCCCGGGTTATATCTTTGGTCCGTCGGTAAAGAGTATTTATATCTGCCATCTTCTGTAGGTACCTTTATAAGAAGAAGTTCTTTAATATCTCTTGAGACGGTAGCTTGCGTTACCTGATATCCAGACTTACGCAGTGCTTCCACCAGCTCGTCCTGTGTTTCGATGTCATTTTGACTGATGATTTCGCGAATTTTAATATGTCGTTGCCCTTTCATACATGCCTCCAATTGTCGTGCTCTTTATTATTCATGTTTACTCATCGCCTGGATCATACAAATAATCATCTTCATCCAGTAATGATATGCGCTTGACTGTATCTTCCACTGTATCCACATAAAGAAGACCATCACAGGTTGGATATAGCAACAGATACAGAAGCATTCGATCTCTAATCCCTGACCCAGTCCATTCAACGGGCATCCGGCTTCGGGATATTTTAACGATATAAACCTCGTCATCCTTCTCAGCTACATAATCAATAAATAATCTGCTGTAAAGCGTATTTTGATCCACCTGAAAAGAAAGCGGAACCTTTAATTTCCCGCCAATTACTTCATATCCTTCTCTCTCTAATATGCGAAGCGCTGGATGTTCCTGAATTTCTTCGTTTAATACAAGATCCGGCATATGTTCAGGCGCTGGGTCTTGAAGCCATTTACGTACACCATATAATATCCAAATCATCACGGTTAAACCAAAAAAAGCGATAACCACTTTGTCATACTGACCTTCCATGAAACCACCTCTACAGAAAATATTCGTGAACGATGTTCAATTTCCTGTAGTGGTTAATCGGTCAGTATCCCTTTTCAGTAAAAGAAACTCATCCGAAGATGAGTTTCAGGTAAATGTATTCGATGCTTGTTTCACAATAGACTGTATCAAAGCATCTGTATCTATGGATGATTCTGTCCTCATCTCAGGAGGATTCAATCTCCAGTGTGCAAGAAACTCAATATTCCCTTCGCCTCCTGTAATTGGAGAGAAGGTGAGATCTTGGAGTTCAAGGCCGAGTTCCTTTCCATATGCAATAATGGAATGCAGCACTTCTGCATGCACTTTAGGCTCTCGTACAACACCCGTTTTAGGAACCTTCTCACGACCAGCCTCAAACTGCGGCTTGATCAGTGCAGCAATATCTGCGGGTTGCTTAAGCAGATTCAGCAGCGGAGGAAGAATGATTTTTAAGGAAATAAAAGATACATCAATACTCGCCACATCAGGTACAGGGCCTGCAAGATCTTCAGGAGTTACGTATCTGAAATTGGTTCTTTCCATCACTGTTACGCGCGGATCATTACGTAATGACCAATCCAGCTGATTATAACCCACGTCAATTGCATACACATGAGCAGCGCCATGCTGCAGAGCACAATCGGTGAATCCGCCAGTAGACGAACCAATATCGAGCATCGTTCTTCCTTCCATGTTCAGATCGAAGTGTTTGATTGCTTTTTCCAGCTTCAAACCCCCGCGGCCCACGTAAGGATGCACTGCACCTTTTACTTTTATGACGGACTCCCTAGGAACTTTCATTCCTGGTTTCTCGATCCGTTCTTCATCCGCCAGAACAAGCCCCGCCATAATGGCGGCTTTTGCTTTTTCACGGCTTGCATAAAATCCTTGTTCAACCAATAATATATCAATTCGTTCTTTAGGGACTGACATGAGTTTCTCCTGTTCCAAAATATTTAAGTGATGGGCTCAGGAAGGCAGACTTGTTTTTGGAAGATCATAAGCATATTGCAACTTCAGTTTGCGCATTTCCTCACACACTGATTCTGCCGTAAGACCTACCTCTTCCCGTTGTTCCTTCACACTGCCGTGTTCAACAAACAAATCGGGAATCCCCATAAGATGAACTTTCGCTTCATACATTCCTTTTTGGGAGAAAAATTCAAGTATGCTACTTCCGAGACTGCCTGCTTCACAAGCTTCTTCAAGTACAATCATTTTCGTATCATTTTGAGCAAGCTCCATTAGGAGTTCATGATCCAGTGGTTTGAAGAATCGGGCATTAATTACACTTACCTGCATGCCATCTCGTTTCAGCATTTCCGCAGCTTCTTCCGCTACCTGAATCATAGGGCCAGCAGAAATGATGCTGTATTTCTCACCTTGTCTAAGTGTTTCCCACGAACCAATTGGAATCGTCTTCAGTTCCTGATCCATCGGAACACCGACAACATTAAGCCTAGGATAGCGGTAAGCAATCGGTCCATCATTATATTCCAGTGCCGTCTTCATCATATGTCTAAGTTCATTCTCATCCTTAGGCATCATGATTACAATATTCGGAATATGACGCATGAAAGCCACATCATAGACACCTTGGTGAGTCTCCCCATCGGGTCCTACGAAACCGGCACGGTCAATAGCAAACATGACATTGGCATTATGCCGGCAAATATCATGTACGATTTGATCATATGCTCTTTGCATGAAGGTTGAATAAACAGCAAATACAGGTTTAAGCCCCTCCATAGCAAGCGATGCACACATCGTTGCCGCATGCTGTTCGGCAATTCCTACATCGACCATCCGGTCAGGGAACTCTTTACTAAATGGTATAAGTCCTGAACCGCCCGGCATGGCAGGAGTCACAGCTACAATTCGCTCATCCTGTTTTGCAAGTTCAATAAGAGTTTGACCAAATATATCGGTATACATCGGATTTCCCACTGATTTCAGGACTTGCCCTGATTCAATCTTATATGGGGAAATACCATGCCATTTAACAGAATCGGCTTCTGCTGGTTTATAACCTTTACCTTTGGTTGTTACTGCATGAACAAGAACCGGACCATTTACATTATCTGCTTGTTTAAATGTTTCAATAAGTTTCGGCAGATCATGACCATCAACAGGTCCAAGATAAGTAAAACCTAGCTCTTCAAAAAGAACACCGGGTACCATCATATATTTAAGACTATCTTTTAGCCATCCAGCTGATTTAGCTAATCTTCCGCCGATAGCAGGAATTTTATTTAATAAATATTCGACTTCATCTTTAGCTTTCAAATAATGACGGTCCGAACGAATTTTACTCAAGTAATTATGCATAGCCCCTACATTAGGTGCAATAGACATTTCATTATCATTTAATATAACCATCATTTTTTTCTGTTCATGACCGATATGATTCAGTGCTTCAAAAGCCATACCGCCTGTTAATGCGCCATCACCAATAATCGCAATAACCTTATTGTCTTCGCCTTTTAGATCTCTAGCATATGCCATCCCCATGGCAGCGGACAGTGAAGTACTGCTGTGACCGGCTTCCCAGACGTCGTGCTCACTTTCGTTTCGTTTCACAAATCCAGACATTCCCTTATATTTGCGAAGCGTATCGAATCGATCCATCCGGCCTGTAAGTACCTTATGAACATAAGATTGATGACCAACATCATATATCATTTTATCTTGTGGACTGTTATAGCAGTAATGCAGGGCAACCGTGAGCTCTACCACTCCCAAATTCGGCGCCAGATGCCCCCCTGTGTATGATAGCTTCTCAATGAGAAATTGACGTATCTCTTCAGATAGAGAGCCTAGTTCATCCACAGACAATGATTTCAGATCGTTAGGTTCCTTAATTTGTGGAAGCAGCACGTAAATCCCCGCTTTCCTTCATAAATTTTTGATAAGTATCTCCAAACATAGTCTTCATTATATCACATCACAACCTAAATCATAAATTTCGTCATTTTCAGATCATGAATTTAGGCGATTTTCATTTAATGATCCCGTTTCATGAGATAATCTGCTATTTCAAATAGACGCCTCGGGTCAGGAATTCCCCCTTGAATAAGAGCATCCTTTGCCGATTGTGTGAGGCGTTTCACTTCAGCTACGGATTCTTCCATTCCGATAAAGTAGGGGTAAGTTACCTTTTGCTGAGCAACATCACTCTGTGTTTTCTTTCCGAGTTTCTGTTCATCACCGATCAGATCAAGAATATCGTCCTGTATCTGAAAAGCAAGTCCCAAATCTCGTCCAAAAATACGTAAAGCTTGAAGTTGTTTTTCATTTGCTCCCGCGATCCGACCTCCCGCTACAAGTGAAAACATCATTAAATCTCCAGTTTTGTGAAGATGGATATATTCTAATTGAGACATAGAGGTCATTCCTTGCTCACCTTCCATATCTGCAACCTGACCGCCGACCATTCCTCGTGCACCCGCATACTCAGATAAGTCTTCAACGATATCAAGCAAACGATCCGCAGGGATGCCATACTTTCTACCGGACTGAATGATACTGTAAAAAGCATGCGTTAACAGCGCATCTCCCGCAAGAATTGCCATAGCTTCCCCGTACACTTTATGATTCGTGAGTCTCCCTCTGCGATAATCATCATTATCCATTGCCGGAAGATCATCATGAATAAGTGAATAGGTATGCACCATTTCTACGGCAGCGGCTACCGGTAGTGCCGCTTTACGATCGACTCCAAAGGCTTCTGTAGCTGCAATCACCAGTACAGGGCGTAGTCTTTTTCCGCCGGCCATAAGCGAGTACATCATGGAATCTTTTAGATGTGTTGGTACATCCCAATCGGCCGGTATAACATGTTCAAGTTCATTCATGAGTATGTCAGCGATGTTCTGGATATAGAGTTCTACGGAAGGTCTCGTCACAGAGAGACACCGCCCTCTTCTTCCATGCCACCAAATGCTTGTTTTCGGTAAGCCCCATCTTCTTCAACTATAATTTCAATTTTTCGTTCTACTTGCTCAAGCTTATGATTACAGAGCTGAGACAGCTTCATTCCACGTTGGAATAGCTCAATCGCTTGTTCCAACGGAACATCACCCCGTTCGAGCTGGTTAACCACTACTTCGAGTTCAGCCATCGCTGCTTCAAAACTGAGTTCTGCTTCATTTGTCATCCTTATTATCCTCCTTTATTTCCCACACTTGACAGGAGAGTCCGCCATCACTCAGCTTGATCTTAATTACATCACCTAGTAATACATCGTTGGTTGATTTCACAAGCTGTTTTTCGTCCTCATTATAGACAAGGCTATAGCCTCTCGACATTACCTTCAAAGGACTTAATGCGTCCAGATGCCGAAGATTTGATCCTAGCTTCTGACGTGTTTCTTTTATTTGAATCCGCATTGCAGCCTCGAGCTGTCTTCGGTTTTGTACAACCTGCTTCTGAGCTGCGGCAACTTGGTCTGAAGGATTAAATCTGGACAGAGATATCTTCATCCGTTCTTGTTTTTCACGCGCAAAGCGCAGCTTAGAATCTGTAGATCGTGAAAGTCTCATGGTTAACTGATCTAATCGCTCTGTGTGCTGAATCAGAGAACGGCTTGGGTTTACAAGCACGGATGAACGGGATAACTGATTTAGACGTTCTCTTCCATGTCTTGCTCTCGTCATCAAACTTTGCTTGAGCCTACGCTTCATAACGTCAACTTGGTCTTTAAGTTCCAATTGGTGCGGAACGGCAATTTCTGCCGCTGCTGTTGGAGTTGCTGCACGAACATCTGCGGCAAAATCAGCAATTGTAAAATCGGTTTCATGACCTACCGCTGAGATAACCGGAATTACTGACTCCGTAATCGCTCTTGCGACAATCTCCTCATTAAATGCCCACAGTTCCTCTAAGGAACCACCTCCGCGTCCTACAATAACCACATCTGCCTCTGCCATTTGATTCACCGCGCGAAGGGCTCTTACGATTGATGCCGCAGCAGCCTTACCTTGCACAACCACAGGATATAAAATAACCTCAGCAAGTGGATAGCGGCGAGTGATGGTGGTAATAATATCTCTCACTGCTGCACCAGTCGGTGAGGTGATTACGCCAATCGTTTTTGGATATCGTGGCAAAGGACGTTTGCGCTGCGCAGCAAAAAGACCTTCCTGCTCTAATTTCTTTTTTAATTGTTCATAAGCCAAATACAGACTGCCGATACCGTCAGGCTGCATTTGGGTTGCATAAAATTGATATTGTCCATCTCGTTCAAATACGGTGATATTTCCTTGAGCGATTACTCTCGCTCCTTCCTTCGGGATGAAGGGAAGTCGTCGATTATGTGTTGCAAACATAATTGACTTAATACGGCTTCCTTCATCTTTCAGGGTAAAGTACATATGACCGCTCGAATGATGCGTAAAATTCGATATTTCCCCGCGAATCCATACACTAGACAACAGGTTATCTGAATCCATCTTCATTCGAATATACCGATTGATATCTTTTATAGAGTAAATTCGCTGTTCTGCCATCAGAACACTCCTTTTTAATTCAGGCCATGGGCACGTTTTGCAGAAAGCAGCGTATTTTGCATGAGCATCGTAATTGTCATCGGACCTACTCCGCCTGGAACAGGTGTAATCGCACCCGATACTTCTTTTGCACTTTCAAAATCAACGTCGCCTGCGAGTTTACCGGTTTCTAGACGATTCATGCCTACGTCGATGACAACCGCGCCTTCTTTAATATAACTTGCGTCAATGAAATTAGCACGTCCAATGGCCACAACAAGGATATCTGCTTGCTTTGCTAGTTCCCGCATATTCGCTGTCCGTGAATGACACATGGTCACTGTAGCATTTTCGCGTTGTAAAAGCAGAGATACCGGTTTACCTACAATGTTACTGCGACCAATAACAACTGCATGTTTCCCGCTAATTTCTAGTCCTGTACGCTTGATAAGTTCAATAACTCCTGCCGGCGTACAAGGAAGTAAACTGTCGTCTCCAATCACCAAATTACCAACATTGATAGGATGGAATCCATCTACATCTTTGTCCACGGAAATTGCATTTATCACTTTCTTCTCGTCAATATGCCCCGGTAGAGGCAATTGCACCAAAATTCCATTAATACTCATCTGACGGTTCAATCGATCAACTAGTGCAAGAAGCTCTTCTTCAGACGTATCTGCAGAAAGGCGGTGTACTTCAGAATAGAAACCAAGATCATAGCACGCTTTTTCCTTATTGCGTACATAAACTTGTGAAGCCGGGTCTTCTCCAACAAGAACTACAGCAAGCCCTGGAACAACATTTTGTTCTTTCAGCTGTGCCACTTCTTCTGTTATTCCTCTACGAATTTCTTCAGATACTTGTTTTCCGCTAATAATCGTTGCCGTCATGTCTCTTCTCTCCCTTGATTTGACTAGAGGTTTGATTTCAAAGTATCAATATCTTGAATCATTTTTCCAAGTACACCATTAACGAACTTACCGGATTCAACTGTACCAAAATGCTTGGACAACTCGATCGCCTCGTTAACGGATACTTTTGCTGGTACATCTTCACGATACAACATCTCATAAGCTGCCAATCTCAAAATTTGACGATCAACTCTGGATAAACGGCTTACTTGCCACCCTTTCAGATAATCGACAAGAAGTTTATCGAGTGCATCTTTAGTTTCCCATACCCCACGAACATGCTCAAGTACGTAGGCACGCATTGCATCTTCACTCTTAACTTCAACTTCTCCTTCATTCTCTTCCGCGGCTTCATTAAACAGCATATTTACTGCTTGCTCAGCCTCCACAGCGTTCATTTCCATTGAATACAGACTTTGTACTACAAATTCCCTCGCCAAACGTCTTTTCATTTCCTGCCTCCTGCTTCTTTCTCATATACATAACCTATTATCCTTATTCTTTACACAAAAAAAACCTATGGCATGCTGATTTTTCCCAAAAATGGACATGAAGAAACTGCAGCTCTTTTTGGCAAAAATAGCATATCACAGGTCTTATTTGAATGGACGCCAGCGTTCAGATAGATATCCCATCCAGTTTCTCCAAGGAAAAACGATGGGTAATCTCTCATCACTTCTTCTGCCAAGCGTATATCCGATAAACACCACGAGTGCAAAGAACAACATATCCCAAAATCCAAACATCAAATAAACAATACCGAAAAGTAACCCTCCGGCAATTCCAATAATCCGACCTCTATGACTCTCCCAGATTTCTTTCCACGGCATCCGTGAGTCACCTCTATTCTACTCGGCTCTTATAGTTCGGTGATTGCACAAGATTAGCAATGTATACCGATACATGAGATACCGGGATTCCTGTAATTTCTTGTACATAGTCATGAATTGCTTTCTGTAATTCTGTGGTCAGCTGTGGAATCGAACTTTCTCCGTCAACGATCGCACGAATTGTAATCTCTAGACCCGCTTCCGTAACATGGATACGAGACTTTACATCACGTACACTTCGGAATTTAGATGAGGCCTTCAAACACAGATTTTCAATCGTTTCCATCGAAATCTGGACATCGCCATACTCCGTCCGCTGATCAACAGATGGCAGCGAACCTTGGTCTCTGCGAACAGAAATATAGAAGAACCGCATACTAAGTAAAAACAGAACAGCGGCAGCTGAAATAACAATAATGGTTGTCATTTCATTATACTGACTCGGAACAATATTAGGAGCAAGACCGCTTAAAAGGAGGATTATCAGTACCGATATAATGCCAACACTTAAACTGTAGATAAACAGCAAAAGCCTGTCCAGTATTTTAGCCACGAACAGAGTAACCTCCTCAATCAACAAATAAAAAAAGCTTTTAATCCAATCAAAAAGGAAGGACTAAACCCCTGGTGCGATCACCGGGGGTTTAGGTCAACTATTTTATTTCACACGCTGTGGAGTCAGCTCAGTCTGGTCATCCATACGTTCAGCCGTTTTGAACTGAACATCATGTACCTGCACATTGACTTCCACAACAGTTAAGCCTGTCATGTTTTCAATGGAGCGTTTCACATTTTGTTGGATGGAAGAAGCTACATCAGGAATACGATTTCCATATTCGATGATCACAGAAACGTCAACTGCAGCCTCACGTTGGCCAACCTCGACTTTTACACCCTTGGACAAATTTTTACGACCAAGCAGTTCAGCAAAACCGCCAGCGAATCCACCGCTCATTCCTGCTACGCCGCTGACTTCAACGGTTGCAAGACCCGCGATGACTTCAATCACTTCTGGTGCAATCTGAATTTCACCAATCTCAGTTCTTTCGAATTCCGTCGGCAATGTGCTCATGATATCAACACACCTCTCAAAGTTTAAGTTTCCTCACGTCCACAAGAAGACACGCGTACTTATTATTCATACTATAGCATTCGCTGGACATTATGACAAACAAGCTTATTATGACAATTAAATCTCGTTTTCTTCCAAAAATTTAATATCAAAATCGCCTTTGCCAAACACCGGATGCTCAAGCAATCTCATATGGAATGGTATCGTAGTAGGAATACCTTCTACCGCAAACTCAGAAAGCGCACGTCTCATTTTGCTGATTGCCTCATCCCGTGTAGGAGCCCATACAATCAATTTAGCAATCATAGAGTCATAATATGGCGGGATGTTATAACCTTGGTACGCAGCGCTGTCTACTCTTACTCCTGGACCTCCAGGAGGCAAATAAAAATTGATTTTACCTGGAGCAGGCATAAAATTACGGCTTGGATCTTCTGCATTAATTCGGCATTCAATGGACCATCCGTTAATCATGACTTCTTCCTGGGTAAAGGACAACGGATTCCCTTCAATTACAGAAATCATTTCTTTGATCAGATCGACGCCTGTAACCATTTCTGTAACGGGATGTTCTACCTGAATACGGGTATTCATTTCCATGAAATAAAAATCCCCGTCTGGGCTGAGCAAAAATTCAAGGGTTCCTGCTCCAGCATAGTTTACAGCCAGTGCAGCGCGGACTGCAGCATCCCCCATACTTTGACGCGTTTCTTCGCTTAGGATAGGACACGGAGCTTCTTCAATCAGCTTTTGTCTTCTCCGCTGAATGGAGCAATCTCTTTCCCCTAAGTGAACTGCATTACCATGCTTGTCAGCAATGATTTGAATTTCTACGTGTTTCATACCTGTTAAGAATTTCTCGAGATAAACGCCAGCATTTCCGAAAGCTTTTTGTGCTTCCTGTTGAGCTGCTGTAATTTGTTTGACAAGGGATTCTTCATCCTCTGCGATGCGAATCCCTTTACCTCCGCCGCCTGCGGTAGCTTTGATAATAATAGGATAGCCGATATCGCGGGCAATCATAACTGCCTGATCTAAATCTTCAACCAGTCCATCAGATCCCGGAATAACAGGTACACCTGCATCTCGCATCGTCTGTTTTGCAACCGCTTTGTCTCCCATTTTGGTAATAGCTTCTGCTGATGGGCCAATAAACGATATATTGCAAGACTCACAAATTTCTGCAAAATCAGCATTCTCGGCTAAAAAACCATAGCCAGGGTGAATTGCATCACATTCTGTTAGGGTTGCAACACTCATAATATTTGTAATATTAAGATAACTTTCTTTTGAAAGGACAGGTCCGATGCAGTATGCTTCATCTGCAAGTCGCACATGCAGTGCATCTCGATCCGCCTCTGAATAGACAGCTACCGTTGAGATGCCAAGTTCTTTACAGGCACGAATAATCCGAACAGCAATCTCACCACGGTTAGCAATCAATATTTTTTGGAAATTCATTTATATATCCTCCTTTGGAGCTTTACTCTAATGAAACCGTACTACAGAGTGGTTCACCAATAGGAGATTACTCCGATTTAACCAAGAACAATGGTTGACCGTATTCAACAAGTTGACCATTTTGTACAAGAATTTCAACGATCTCGCCTTTAACGTCCGCTTCAATCTCGTTCATAAGTTTCATTGCTTCCACAATACATACCGTTGTTTTCTCCGTCACTTTGCTGCCTGGACTTACAAAGGCTGCTGCTTCTGGCGATGGTGAAGAATAGAATGTACCAACCATTGGCGAAACAATCTTATGTAAATTTGATTCCGTCTTCTCAGATGGTTCTTGAACAGGCGCTGCTTGGTTTCCAGGTGTATAATTTTGCTGCATCATCTGAGTTGCAGGCGGATATGTGCTTACGTTCACTGGCGCTTGTACATATTCAGTCGGGCCAGGCTTACGTATGGTCAGTTTAGAACCTTCGTTTTCAATCTCAAGCTCTTGCACTGAAGTTTCATCGATCAGCTTTATTAATTCTTTAATTTCATTTAATTTAAACATTAATTATAGTTCACTCCTTCGGCATACTGCCATCTTCACTCGGACAGTGATAACGTTATGTATTATATCACAATCATTAAAAATGGAAAGAGCCCGGAAACGTTGTCCCGAGGCTCTTTCCTAAAAGTGAGCACGCTGTTTATTCTTTTACATACTGTACTCGAACTTTATCTTGTGTTACATCAAGCTCGTTAATGACCATATCAACGATCGTAACTGCATCTTTAGCTTCCAGTTTTTCGCTGATCACTACCACTTTATATTGATCGTTATCCTCTTCTACTATTGCATTTGTATATTGCTGAGAAAGCTGCTCTTCAATCCCAGTAATCTTTGAATTTTTCTCTTCTAGTATACGCAATTGCTCCACTGCTTTTGCATTCTCTTCCGGTGTTTTACTATTATCGCCTGCTGTTGCAAGCAGTTCACTTTCTATTCTGGAATTCTCAGCAGTACGCTCCCATTGATAATTCTCAAATATGTTAGCAGCAGAAGCAGATGTATTTTGAGCTTCCATTTCTTTTAATACTTCTTCATCTGTCTTTGCCTCATCCGTTTTTTCTGAGGTTACTTCTTCTTCTTTGACCGCATCAGGAGCAACGGGAGCTCCGGTCTCATCTATTTGTTCCCCTGTTACCAGACCTTCTGTAACGACTTCGTTCACAACAAGTCCATCCAGCGGATTATTTGCGGAAGCTTCCTGTGCATCACTAGGGGTACCTTTGATTTGCTGTGTTTCTGCTACCTGGCTAGATGTCCCCGTATCTTCTGTGAACAAATAGTACGCCGAAAGTACGACCATTAGACTCAGCATGGACACGAGCCATATCGTTTGTCTTTTGTTAGTCATTGTTTTATTCCTCCCAAAATGATTTAAGTTTTTTTAAATCTCCCACCTATAGGTGAGAAGCTTTGCGTCTATTCATCTACTCTTGTTTCCTGGGTACAACCGATATTCGATAGGATTCGACGTTTAATCCTTTTTCGATAGCTTCTGTAATGAGATCTTTAACAATCTTATTTTCTGCCCCTTTTGCAACAACAAGTACACCACGGATTTGAGGTTTTATCTTCTTTGTAATGATGGGAGTTTGGTCCCCTGAAATATCATAGGTTACAATTTCTCCATCTCTTGTGTACTGAGTTATACTGCGTTTCCCACCATTTGCGTCTGTTTCCTCCGTATTTTGCTGTGTGTCCTGCCGGTTTCTCTCGACCACAATCTCCTCTGTAGAGTCAATGGTAACCATGACATCCACCGTACCGACGCCTACAATTTGTTCGAGTATCCCTTTGATTTTGGATTCAAAAGCGTGCTCGGTGGTATCAAAAGGGGTCATCTCACCTTCCGTTGAACCAAAAGCAGATTGTACACTATTGTCCAGCGGGGGTTCTCTCCCCACGTTTTCTGTATCGATCTCTTTCACATTAATGAAAGAACTAATAATGATGATAGCCACACCGATCAAGCCTACAATAATTAACCACCGAAAGGTTTGAGTTCGTTTTGTTGATCCTTCTTCAGAAGACCCAATCCATTTATTCAAACTGTTTCTCAGTTTCCCCATTTCAGCTCCTCCTTCCGGTTTAATAGGCTTACAGTTCTCCGCTGCTTTCAGGCTTCAAAATAATGATATGTTTGGCATCGACCTTCCACTGTCCTTCAATCAAAGAAGTGATTTGATCTGCTGCTGTTCCTGTCATAACAGAGATTGCTTCTTCTGAATCATATTGCTTCTCTTCAGGTGCATCCTCTTCTTTTGCAGGATCAGATATTCGGACTGTAATGGGATTCTGATCTACAGGAGTAATTTCAATGGGTCCGTTTTCTGGGCTCCTCGTTACCTGTCTATCTTCCTTACTTTGTCCCATCGTGACTTTTACACGGGTGATGGAGGTTAGTTCAGCACTTTTCTCCGTTTTTTTCTCGGTTCCAAGGATAACGCTGACCGATTCAACCGGAAGCTCCGTTTCTCGTTCGATCTGCTCTTTGATCTGATCTGCTACTTCTTTAGCCGCCCATTCTTTTGCCTTTATATCTTGTTGCTTCTGGAGCTTTTCCCCTTCATCCAGGATGTCATCCAGTGTCATCGCCTGTGTCTGTCCCCCATCTTTAGTCCAGTCCCTAAGCGCTTCCTTAAGTCTTGCATCTGGTTCACTGCTGAGCAGATTGATTAAGGGGGTGATTAATGTCAGCAAGACAAGTAAACTCAGTACAAGCTTGACATACCGCTCCATGGAACGATTCGGAAGCAGCATATCCACAAAGGTAGCCAGTAAAACGACCAGTATCAGTTCTCGTAACCATCCGCTCAGCCATTCCACTGCATCCACCTCCGTGCTGTACGTTTTTACCTTCTCTTGTTATTAGGTCCTCTAACCGAAGGGTACCTCTGATTCTTCATTTGGATCACCTCAACATTACGGTCATATTTCCAGCTGTCAGCATGATCGTTATTGCAAGAAAAAACATAAGACTGACCGCTGCAAGCGCTGCGAAGACATAGATAAGACTTTTGCCAATCGCCTGCAAACATCCTACGATCGGTGTATCGCCGAGGGGCTGCATTAGGGCTGCCGCGAGATTATATATAAAAGCGAGAGTCAAAATTTTTAGAGCTGGGAATGCACATAAGAACAAAATAATAATGACTCCCGCAAGACCAATCGAATTTTTAACTAGCAGTGATGCGGTAATGACCGTATCGGTTGCATCTGCGAGAACTTTTCCCACGACGGGAACAAAATTGCCTGATACATACTTTGCTGCTCGAATCGTAACTCCATCTGTAACCGAACTTGTAGCCCCTTGAACAGAGATAACGCCTAGAAAAATAGTTAGTACGACTCCAAGCACTCCAATTCCAATCAGTCTAAGCAGGTTGGCGAGCTGAGTAAGTTTATACTTGTCCGTTAAAGAACTGACTAAGTGCAGAACAGCTGAGAAGAACAAAAGCGGAAATACGATTTTATAGATCAGTACTCCAATCGTGTGAATCATGAATACAATAAGCGGATGTGTGACACTGACGGTAACGATGTTCCCCATAGATGCAAGTAAGGCAAACAGTAAGGGAATCATAGCGAGCATAAAATTAATCATTCGATCAATTGCATCTTCGGCGTAACCAATGGCGACACTGAAGCTGTTAATCGAAATTACGATAATAACCATATAACAAATGGCGTAAGCCACTTTACTGATCGTACTTTTTTCGAAGGCCGTTTGCAGTGTTTCCAGAATCATACTCAAGATGTTTAGCATAATGATCGTAACGAGAAGTTTTGCATTGAAGAGAACTTCATGTAACAAATATTGACCTATAGCTCCAAACATATTTTTGACACTTAGTCCTTCTCCGCCGGGCATCAGCATGTCCATAAAAGAGGGCAACTTGCCTTCCGGGAAAAATCCTCCGTATTCATCAATAAGAGACTGCCAGTACCGTTCCACCTGCTCTGTCGGTAGCTGCTCAACTTGCTTGTTTGCCCAGTCGGTTACAGGGGAGTCCGCAAAAACCTGGTTTGCAAGAGCAAAGAAAAAACACAACATCAGTGTGACAATCACGATCTGATTGCGGGAACCACTGGAATTTTTCATCACATCTTACTTCCTCCACCTCTTTATACCGGCAACAGCTTCATCACTGTTTCGATAATAATGCTGATAATGGGTACAGCTAGTACCAGAATCAGCACTTTGCCGGCAAGTTCAATTTTGGATGCAATGCTGTCTTGTCCCGCATCCCGTACAATTTGTGCGCCAAACTCTGCGATGTAGGCAATACCGATGATTTTCAGTATTGTTTTTAGATGGATCTCATCCATTCCGGAGGATTGGGCCATCCTCTCGAGTACCTGAAGCACAGCACCAATTTTACCGATAACAAACATGAAGATTAGGATCCCTGCTGTCGTTGCAATTAGAAAAGCAAACAGCGGCTTTTGTTCTTTTACTATAAGAATCAGAATGGTCGCTATGAGTCCAAGTCCTACGATTTGAATGATTTCCATTTCTAATCACCTGTTTAGATAAGGCTCTATTTAATGAAAAAGGAAAATAGATTTAATCTCCTGCAACAAGTTGTCGAGCATTCGAATTACCATAAATAAGACCACCACAAAGCCGATTAACGTTACCCAGTGCGCCATATCTTCTTTTCCCATTTGCTTTAGTACCGTATGAATCATGGCGATAATAATGCCGATACCTGCGATTTGGAAAATCGCATTCACTTCTAAATTCATCTCTGGCACCTCACTATAAGATCAGGATGACGATCAGCGCCCCGACCAGAAGACCAAGACTGCGGCTCATCTTTTCATACTTCAGTTGATCTTCCCGAGCCGTGATTTCTTCATGATTCAATTGCTGGATGGCAAGCGTAATGTGTTTATTTTGTTCCTCTCTGTCGCTTGTCCCGAGACTTAAACTCAGCTGAAGTATCACGTCTTTCTCTGGTTGTTTCATAGCCGTCTGGCTCCAGTATTTGTCTATTGCATAATGAAAGCTTTCGTTAGCCGAATGCCCTTTGGGAGAGTTCATATGCTCTGCAGCTGCTATGAAAAGACGTCCGAGTGGTTTACTCGCTTGCGATCCTATCTTTTGCAGTGCATCGGCAAGCGGACTATAACTATAATTAATTTCCGTCAGCAGGCGTTGGAAGATAAGAACAAGCTCTCTAATCTGCTTGGGCCTAGAAGCAAAAAGATTGGCTTGATACATGCCTAGAAGAGTTCCTGAAAGCAGGATCATCAGTGCACCTATCAGTTTAAGCATGAGCACCACCTACGTTCGTAATGCCTTGCTGCTGTATGGTTCTGTTTTTGCTATCTGCCAGTTTGTACGTCACTTTTTTACCGAAGCGATCAATCATAACGTACAGCTGAAACAATTCTTCCTGAATTAGCTCCTTAATGAATGGGCGTTTGCTCAGGTCAGCCATATCCCTCGCATGTGCGCTTGCAATGACGGAAATACCCGCATTCAGTGCCTCTTTTATCGCTTCTGCATCTTCTTCTCTGCCGATCTCATCTACAATCAGCACTTCGGGTGACATGGATCTCAGCAGCATCATCATCCCTTCTGCTTTCGGACAAGCATCCATAACGTCTGTTCTTGGTCCAACATCGAAGGTAGGAACACCTTTATAACTCCCGGCAATTTCGGAACGCTCGTCCACAATGCTCACTTTAAAGCTTCTTCTTTTCTCGCTTCCATGACTGATTTGTCTAGCTAAATCTCGAAGCAGTGTCGTTTTCCCTTGCTGTGGAGAAGAAACGATGAGCGTATGTTTGATTCGAGAAGTTCGGTGGTCTATAAGATGTGGAATAATCTGATCCGCTGCACCGTTTATCTCCTTGGCTATCCGAACATTAAATCCGCTGATATCTCTTAAATGTTCTACTTTTCCGTTTTTAAGTACCGTTCTTCCAGCAAGTCCAATTCGATGACCGCCTGGGATCGTTATGAAACCTTTGCGTAGTTCTTCTTCCATGGTGTACAGCGAATGATTACTGATTACTTCTAAAAATCGGTGAGTATCCTCCCTAGATGGACAATACGCTTCTGACTGTATTTTTGAGGGCACAGAAAGCCGGGTTACAAAATAATGCTCCCCATTCGTGTTAATTTCGAGAGGTCTTCCTTCGCGAATCCGAACTTCTTCTAATGTTTCTAAAAGCGGCCTAGGAAGATGCATCAGCAGTATTTTTAGCGACTCAGGAAACAACTCAAGCCATTTCATTATCCGGCACCCCCATTCCCTAGATGATAGGGCTTTTTCCAAGGCCCTTTCTGGGGGCCCGTGTTTGTTGGTCATACCCCATATTTATGCCTGTACACGTTTTTTATGACGGGAATCTATCATTTTTTTAAAATACCAATTAAGAGACAAGTTACTCCCATAAATACCCACGCCAATTTACCAAAGGAAAGCTTGTCTGCCATCCCTACTAGTCCAATGGTTGTCGTTAAAATAAGGATCATCGGACCAACAAATGCAAGTGCGGAATTCACGGCAAGTGCTTTCTCGACCTGATTAAACTTCAGCATAAGCAGGGCGGCAATCAATTCAGCAGATCCTGAGAATATACGTAAAATAGCCATCGACAGTACATATTTGTCCAATATAAATTTCCTCCCTGAAGCAAGTTGTCTTAGAACATATGCCAAAACTAGTCTATTTATATCCACAGAAAAAAAAGAGGTAGGCACCTGCCCCCCTCCTGATGCATATAGTAAGAATAGATAGGCTGGATGATGTAGAGAAACAGTGCAAAAACAAGTTAGGGAGGTACACCTATGCGTATCGATGTTGTTGCCAGTGCCAGTGAAATACGCACAGAAGATGTGATTCACCGCAGCGCAGTGGTTATCGATGTATTTCGAACAACGAGTACCATTGTTACTGCACTAGCACAAGGGGCAATCTGCATTACGCCCGTAGAAACGGTGCCTCAAGCTAAACAACTTGGGCATGAAGGGATGTTTCTAGGCGGTGAACGATTCTGTAAAAAAATAGCTGGATTTGATGCGGGGAACTCACCTTTGGAATATACAAAAGATTTAGTAGAAGGACGAAAAGGAATTATGACTACCACCAGCGGTACTAGAGCTTTAATTAAAGCAGGAAAAGCTTCCTATATATTCACAGCAGCTTTTTTGAATGCAAAAGCTTGTGCACAGGTACTCACGGAAGTTGATCTGGATATCGCTATTTTATGTGCGGGTCAACAGGACAGGTTAACTATGGAAGATGCACTTTGTGCGGGAATGCTTATTGAATATATAAAACAATCAACTGTAGCGCCTGTGCGTCTAAATGACCTAGGATTGGTTGTCCATCAAGCCTATCTAGGCTGCGAGGCAGACCTTCGAAATAAGCTAAAAGAGAGCAGTGAGGCGAAAAGATTAACCAAGCAGGGACATGAAAAAGATGTGGATTATTGTTTAATGAGGAATGCGTTTACAATTGTTCCTTTTATGGAGGATCATCTTTTAATCCCATGGAAATCACAAGAACAAAAATTAATATAGAAAGAGGCTTACACGTTATTCATCGTGTAAGCCTCTTTTTGTGCTGTACTGCCGTAATTATCTTCGATCTTGTGGTCCGCCTACAAAAGCTTGCACTTCTGTGTCAAGTTTATAAGCTGTATGGAGTGCACGTATAACTTCATTCAGTTTTGTACCTTCCACTACACAGGAAACTTTAATCTCTGATGTACTTACCATTTTGATATTGACACCTTGGCTTGAAATGACATCAAACATTTGAGCAGCAACGCCTGGATGGCTGACCATGCCTGCACCAACAATTGATATTTTCACAAGCCCATCCTCCGATGTTATTTCACGAAATGGTAGAATGCTTTCCATTCCTTGAATGACATCAATAGCACGCTGTCTATCGTCTAAATTAACAGTAAAGGAGAAGTCCGCTTTGCCATCACTGATACCGCTTTGTACGATAATATCGACATCGATTTGTTCTTTTGCTAACGCACCAAACATACCTGCAAGCACGCCCGGAATATCTTCAACTCCCAAAATACTGATACGCGCTACATTTTTATCGTAGGCAATACCGCTTACCACTACGCCTTGTTCCAATGCTGCTTCCTCCTTCACTACCGTTCCTTCATTATAAGTAAAGCTGGATCGAACCACTAAAGGCACTTTCGAATGTTTCGCATATTCAACTGCACGCGGGTGCAACACAGCGGTACCCAGGTGAGCAAGCTCCAGCATCTCATCATACGAGATTTCACTTAGTTTTCGAGCAACCTTGACGATTCGAGGGTCAGTAGAATAAACCCCGTCAACATCTGTATATATTTCGCAAGCGTCGGCTTTGATCGCAGCCGCTAGTGCCACTGCTGTCGTATCAGATCCACCGCGTCCGAGTGTTGTAATTTCTCCTTCTTCGGATATACCTTGGAATCCGGCAACGATTACAATTTTGCCTTCTTTCAAAGATCGTAATACCCGTTCTGGCTGTATATCCGTAATCCGTGCTTTTCCATGAATCGGCTCCGTCCGGAATCCTGCTTGCCATCCTGTATAGGAGACGGTTTCCCGGCCTAAGCTCTGAATTGCCATTGATAATAAAGCGATCGAAATTTGCTCACCCGTTGTGAGCAGCATATCCATTTCACGTGCGGGAAGCTTATCGTTTAATATTTTTGCCTGGTCAATGAGTTCGTCTGTTGTATCCCCCATAGCGGAGACGACAACGACACATTGATGTCCTTCATCTTGTTTCTGGGCTACGCGTTTTGCTACTCGCTGCATTCGTTCCGTATCACCGACGGAACTTCCTCCGAATTTCATTACAAACAAAGACAAACCAAACTCACTCCCTACCCTTACAAGTATAAAACATCATTTTATATAGGCGATAAGCTGGCTTACGCTTACCTTACTTTTAAACAGTATAATACGAAATTTGGAAACTGGTAACCCTTTTTTACTGTAAATCATTGAAGAAGTCTCTGTAAGCTCCTCTTTTCTCCTCATAACACAACAAAGTCCCCTGCTGATTAGCAGAGGACTTTGTATATAAACGTATCTCAAAAAAGAATGTCGTCTTTATTATGCGCGGGAGCTGTATTTACCTTCACGAGTATCAATGATCAGAACATCGCCTTCATTAATAAACAAAGGTACTTGTACATTCAGACCTGTTTCTACTTTTGCGTTTTTAGTAGCACCTGTTGCTGTGTTACCTTTAATTCCTGGCTCTGTTTCAATAACTTTCAATTCTACAGAGTTCGGCAGGTTAATTCCAAGAATTTCACCTTTGTAGCTGATGATGTTTACATTCATGTTTTCTTTAAGGAAGTTAAGTTCCCATTTCAATTGGTCACTAGTGAGCGTGAATTGATCGTAAGTTTCGTTATCCATAAAAGTATGCTCATCTGCACTTGCGTACAGATAAGAAACACCACGGTTGTCGATTTGTGCACGACCGATTGTTTCACCAGCACGGAATGTTTTTTCTACCGTGTTACCATTACGAAGGTTTTTAAGCTTAGAACGAACAAATGCCGCTCCTTTACCTGGCTTAACGTGTTGGAAATCAAGAACTGTAAAAATGTCACCGTCAACTTCAACGGTCAAACCTGTTTTAAAATCATTAACTGAAATCACTAAAAAACCCCTCCTAATTATAATTACAACGTTATTAATTCTTTCTTTGAATGCGTCAAAATAGAAATTCCAGATTCAGTCATTACGACATCATCTTCAATTCGAACGCCTCCGATGTCAGCAAGGTAGATTCCTGGCTCTACGGTAACGACCATTCCTGGTTCGAGAATATCATCACTATGTCTGGATAAACGAGGTGACTCATGAACTTCCATACCGAGACCATGTCCCGTGCTGTGACCAAAATGGTCGCCATATCCATATTTCGTAATTATGTCTCTTGCGAGCGCATCTGCTTCCCGTCCTGTCATACCCGGCTTCAAATGTTCCAAAGTATGTAATTGAGCTTCAAGTACGATATCGTAAATCTCTAGCAATTTGGCTGCTGGTGTCCCCACTGTAATTGTACGTGTCAAGTCTGAACAGTAACCATCTAAAAGTGCGCCAAAATCAAAAGTGATAAAATCACCTTTCTCAATTACCTTATTGCTGGCAACGCCGTGCGGCATTGCTGAACGAATCCCAGAAGCTACAATCGTATCAAAGGAAGAAGATGTTGCACCATGCTTGCGCATAAAGAATTCAAGTTCAAGGTCTGCTTCGCGTTCTGTCATGCCTGGTTTTACAACTGTCAAGATATGAGCAAAAGCAGCATCCGCCAAATCTGCAGCACGCTGCATGATCGCAATCTCGTTCTCATCTTTATATAACCGAAGTTTTTCAACAAGTCCGCTCACGGGAACCAATTTCACAGGTTTCACTTGATCTGTGTACGCCTCATACGTTGCGAACGTAATCAAATCCTTCTCAAATCCCAGAGACTGAATTCCTTCTTCACTCAGTAATTCTTTTACTGTTTCCATTGGTTTCGCAGCGTGCTCAAGAACAGTAAATTCTTTTGCTTGTTGCGGAGCCTGTGTCATATAACGAAAATCAGTAAGCAAATACGCTTTTTGGAGCGTTACGAGTACGTAACCTGCTGAACCAGTGAAGCCGGTAATATACCGTCTGTTAATCGGGCTCGTCACCAGAATGGCTTCCAGTCCTTGTTCTTTCATTGCCTTACGTAGTTTCAACACGCGGTTGTTCTCCATGATTATACCTTCTTTCTTCGCCTTCAAGCCAGTTCCTTATCTCACTCTCTTCGTGAATCTCCAGATCGTCAAATCATGGTCTGTAGATCAGATGTAAAGCTGTAGAATGAACCCAGCAAATAAGGCTATGTTTCTGGTGCCATCATAACGTGTGCAAAAAACGATGGTACGTTCATGAAAGTCTGCAGTACGTGTAGCTCACAAACCGAAATACCGCTTCATCCTTGTGTACTACCTTCCCTGCCGATAACCATTTGCTATTTTAACACAATGAACGAGGGATTGAGAAGTTTTTTTGATTGCAGCCTTATGCCATTTCTGGCTCCCGTTTCCGTTCGTCCGTATACTCGACAGCTACAGAATAACCGATAAACAATCCCCACAGTAAAAACAAACAAAATTCTGCATAAATCGTATCCCACGTCACCTCTGTAATGGGTTTCACCATACCGAGGATTGGACCAGGCCACATGAAAATGAGAAACCACCAGACGATACCGTATAGTAATCCAGGAATTGGCCCTCTAAGTTTACGCAAAGTTAATATGTAAAGTAGGGTGGCAAGGATCGAAAATCCGATGAAAAATGCCCATCCTAGCCATTGTCCCGGTGCCGAATAAATAAAAGAGTGTTTGAAAAAAGGTTCCGCAATAAATCCAGTCGGAATCACTGTAAAATGAAAAATATAGAAAACCCACTGAATTCCTCCCCAAAATAATCCGGCAAAAAATCCAATTTCCAAACCGAAAAGCAGCGGGTTTGTTCGTTTTGTTCTTTTCTGCTGATGGTTCACTCCAAATCGTCTCCTTATTATTAAAAATATCGTCATGTAAATTCATGCTATAGCATGTAGTATATGCAAATTCCAAATCGTTACTCAAAACTAGAAATTGCTGGCTAAAAAAGATACAATAGAGGTAATGAAGAGAATAGGAAGGTGAAACTTTTGCCTCAAGAATCAAAACCAGTAGCTTACGGCGGCCAAGCAGTCATAGAAGGCGTAATGTTTGGCGGAAAGCATGTAAATGTTACAGCAGTAAGACGAAAAAACCAGGAGATCGCTTTTTTAGAAGTCCCGAAACAAGATAAATCCTGGGTTAAAAAACTACGTAAAATCCCTTTTTTACGCGGGATTGTTAGTCTAATTGACTCGAGTGCCAAAGGAACCAAACATTTAAACTTTTCTGCTGATGCTTATGCAGACGATGAACTGACAGAAGAAGAACGACAAGAACAGAAGGATAGTGAAAATTCCGGTTGGAGCCTATCCATGGTAATCGGAGTAGCTGCTGTCGGTGTATTGTCCTTTGTATTTGGTAAGGTCGTTCTCACCGCTGTGCCCGTATTTATCGAAGATTTTTTATTTGGTAACACGGGGTTGAGTAAATTTAGTCACACCTTTATTGAAGGTATTATTAAAATAATGCTAGTATTTTTATACTTGTACGTCATATCGCTTACCCCGACGATTAAGAGACTGTTCCAATATCATGGAGCAGAGCATAAAGTAATCAGTGCTTATGAAGCAGGAGTAGAGCTTACACCAACAAATGTACAAAAGTTCAGCCGCCTCCACTATCGCTGCGGCAGCAGTTTTCTTGTTCTGAGTGTCATCGTTGGGGTGCTGGTCTATTCTTTATTCTCCATCCCTTTCCCATATGATAATGTGTGGGAACGTGTAGGTCAGCGTCTGATGCTCTTACCGGTCGTGTTAGGGCTATCTTTCGAAGTTTTGAAGTTTACGAATGCAGTGCGTGATGTTCCTGTCCTCCGTTATCTTGGATACCCTGGTCTGTGGCTTCAGCTGCTAACTACAAAAGAACCGACAGATGATCAGGTAGAAGTGTCTATCGCTTCCTTCAATCGGATGCGTGAACTCGATGCAGAACTTGAGAATGCTACGGTAAACGTATCTTATGCAAGCGGAAATCTGGATCCTGTGAAAGGATGAGATGGAAGATGTTGAAACATGGTGTTATTTTCTTTACGGTCATGGCTTTGGCAGTTTATCAGTTGATTATATATGCAATAAGCGGTGCTTGGAATCAACTCATACTTCCTATCATTCTAGTTGGGTTGATGTTGTGGTTTTATCTGAAGCCACCAGCCGGTTACGCTAACACCAAGAAGAAATACCCGAAAGTCAAACCGTCAGCTGCAACAATGGCAAAGCTTAGTCAATCCAAAAATGGAGCAAAATCAACAACAACCAAAAAAAGAAAAGAGTACCCATTCCACGTAATCGAAGGAAATAAGAGAGATAAAGATGATCCAGATGTTCCTAAATATCATTAAAGATCACAAAAGAACCCCGCAGACCTTAGGTCTGCGGGGTTCTTTTGTATATTGTTTAATTGATATCCTCAGTTATAAAGTCTGATCCCATTCGATTTTTTTATTTCGTATAGTATGAGGTTAGCGCTTGAATTAATCCAAGCGGGTTTTTAGTAAGATACTGACTGCTGAAGAATATGGAACCTGTGATATCATCATACTGCTCATTGTATTTCAGTTGATTGATGATCTCTTGTGATGTCTGCCAGCCAACTTCTGCAGTTCCCAGCTTATAAGGAGCATGACCGATAATAAGATCAACGTCTGTTCCCTTTACTTCGTTAGCCCACCAATCTACCAGCACATCGTATCTGGCAGCGGTAAACGACATACTCCAATAGATCTGCGGAGCCACATAATCGATCCATCCTTCTTTTATCCATGTTCTAACATCAGCATACATATCGTCATACGCCGCACTTGCTTTGGTATTTGACCCTGTAGGATCTTTCGTTATATTTCTCCATACACCGAAAGGACTGATACCGTACTCGACTGACGCTTTAGACTGCTTAATAGTTTGTCCCAGACTCTGAACAAAAAGATTAATATTGTCTCTTCTCCAGTCACCTATATTCTTGAACTTGCCCGCATTATATTGCTTATAAGCAGCGTTGTCATTAAACGTGGTGTTTGATGGATAGAAGTAATCGTCAAGATGAACCCCATCAATGTCGTAGTTATTCACTACTTCCATAATCGCATCAATAATATGTTGTCTTGCCTCAGGAATACCTGGGTTAATATACATTTGGTTTTTAGCCGTTACGATCCATTCTGGGTGCTGCTTTATGACATGGTTTGCTGCAAGCGTACTTGTATTCGTTGTGGTATTTGCACGAAACGGATTAAACCAAGCATGGAACTCCATTCCCCGTTTATGTACTTCCTCAACCATAAATGCAACGGGATCATATCCAGGATTCAGCCCCTGCGACCCGGTTAGGACTCTGTTCCATGGAACGAGAGTCGATGGATAGATAGCATCGGATGCACCGCGAAGCTGCACATATACGCTATTAATCCCCATAGACTCAAGAGCATCTAATTCTTTTATAAAATCTTGCTTTTGTTTGGCGATATTTTTAGTAGAACCTAATTTAGGCCAGTCTCCATTAATTGTAGAGATCCAGGCCCCTCTTATTTCCGAACTAGGTTCACCTGGCACACTTGGAATCTCAGGGTCTGCTGGCCATAAATTTGTTGTAGTCAGTTGAATCGTTTTAGCTGATTGATTCCATGTCACTTGTAAGCCTAGATGCTCACTTACAAACCGAAGAGGAACCATAACTCGGCCTCTAATAATTTCTACTGAAGTTGTTAAATTTACAGTTTTCCCGTCTACCATTCCGGTTGTCTTCCCATTCGTTAATGAAATTGAAGTGTACAGCCCTTGAATGTTTACAGTTTTCGTAGCCTGATTCCATTTAGTTGAAGCGCCGATTCCCTCACTAATTACCCGAAGTGGAACCATCGTTACATTATCTTTCGGTTTCAAATAAGGGGCTACATCGGTGTTAAGCTGACTTCCATCTAAATAAATCGTAATTTCACTCGAACTTGCTACCGAGATAGTCGGTGCTCCCTGCAGTACAAGTAATACAACCAATAACAAAGCAAGGCACTCTTTAACTTTCCTCATAAAACATTGTCCTCCAAGCATATAAATTTAGAAAAATAACCCATTTGTTATAGTTATAGACGTCTTTATATGCTGAAAGTTGCGACTGAATAGAAAAACACCATCCTATGGAACTAGGATGGTGTTTTGATAGTTTTTCAAGATTCGTTTGTTAGTTCCTTATGAACGTTTCGAAGATCCTGCAACCTTGCATCATCACGGCGGAAGTACTGCACGAGAGTCTCAATACAAGTAATGGAATCCCAACTGAGGTGATGCTCAATCCCTTCCACGTCTCTGTATATATTTTCGTCCTGTACTCCGATAATGGTCAAAAACTCTTCAAGCAGCTCATGGCGGTCCATCAGTCTTTTACCAATTTTTTTACCTTTTGGGGTAAGGATCAGGCCTCGATACTTCTCATAGATTAAATACTCGTCTTTATCCAGCTTCTGTATCATTTTCGTTACTGAGGATGGATGTACTTCGAGTCCTTCCGCAATATCGGATACACGCGCATACCCTTTTTCATCGATTAACTTATAAATTCGCTCCAAATAATCTTCCATACTGGGCGTTGGCATGTGCCTAACCTCATTTCATTAATGAACTAGCGTCCTTGCGGCCGAGTAAGTTTGCTCTTGTTATGATACATGTTATTCATTATGATTTGCAAGTCCCGAAGGGCACAGCACCCCGTTTTATACGTAATGTTTCCATGCTTAAGAAGACGGTTGTCAAGGCAAAATACTTAGTGAATTACAATGTGAGAGGAGCTTTTTCATGCCGACTCAAGTCTTAGAAAGACCTGAACGCAAAGTTAGGCCCACTAAAGCTTTTGTCCCTGATCTTGTTTATTTTGAACCCAGTTCGCTCGACTATCCAAAAGGACAACGTATTCTGGAATGGGTAAAAGAAAAAAACATCGAATATCATATGACTACTTCCCACAACCGAATCACGAATTTGCCTGGAGAAACGGATCTGGAGAAATACCGGATCGCTAAGCGAACACTCGTAGTCGGCATCCGCAGAACATTAAAATTTGATCAATCTAAGCCATCTGCAGAATACGCAATCCCCATCTCTACTGGCTGTATGGGCCATTGTCATTATTGTTACTTACAAACCACACTCGGGGCAAAACCCTATGTCCGTGTGTATGTGAATACCGGTGATATTCTCCAAGCAGCTAAGGACTATATTGAAGAACGCAAGCCAGAGATAACTCGGTTTGAAGCTGCCTGTACCTCAGACCCTGTAGGTCTAGAGCATATTACAGGGAACCTAGCCGACCTGATTACGTTTATGGCAGATGAAGAATTCGGCAGATTACGATTTGTAACCAAATACCATCATGTAGAACCTCTGCTTAACTTGAAGCACAATGGTAATACGCGCATTCGATTCAGCGTTAACGCAGACTATGTCATTAAAAACTTTGAGCCTGCGACCTCCCGTTTCGAGGAAAGAATCGAAGCAGCTGGAAAAATTGCACATGGGGGATATCCATTAGGGTTTATTATTGCCCCCATTATATGGCATGAGGGCTGGGAAGAAGGATACGGCGATCTTTTAAAACGATTAGCGAAGACTCTTCCTAAAGATGCTACCGAAGATTTAACTTTTGAAATGATTCAGCATCGTTTCACAAAAACAGCTAAAAATTTAATCGAACAACGTTATCCAAAATCCAAGCTGGAGATGGATATTGCCAAACGGGAAACCAAATGGGGAAAATACGGGCAATACAAATATGTGTATCCAAAAGATCAACAACAAGCGTTACGCGAATTTATTACGGAACGGATTTTCGAATATTTCCCGGAATCTAAAATCGAGTACTTCACGTAAAAACTGATTTCTTTTTTCACACAATAAAAGAGGCGCTTTCCTATACTCCGTCAATAGCTGACGGTTATAGAGAAGCACCTTTTTACATTCAAACGAAAACATTTTTAAATGATCATCCAATCGGGAGTAATCCGCTGCAGCCAAATCGTAATCTGGGTCATTCGATCGGTAAAGAGTAAAATCCCCATCAAGATCATGATACTGCCTCCGACTTTCATTAAAATACCAGAGTACTTCGTAATCCATCTTGTCGTACCTACAAAGAAAGCAAGAATGAAAAATGGAACTGCAAATCCTGCCGTATAACCTGTAATCAAACCGATCCAAGCTCCTGGCTCCGTTGCTGCCATAGCGATAATAGCGGTAAGTATAGGCCCGATACAAGGAGACCAACCGGCAGAGAACCCTATTCCAAAAATAAAAGATCCGAGATAACCCGCCGGTTTCCACTTCATCTCCATCTTCCGTTCCTTCATTAGAAACTGAGGCTGAAAAAGCCCAATTAACATGAGTCCCATGACGATAATGAGTACAGCTGATAACATTCGAATCAAATCTTTATACTCATGAAAGAACTCTCCAAACACTCCTGCCCCAAACCCCAAAGTATAGAACACAACGGAAAAACCAAGGATAAAAGCAAGCGTATGACTTAAGGTTCGTAAACGTATTTCTTTCTTATTTTGCTCATTCTTCAGTTGCTGTACAGACAAACCGGTTATGTAAGACAAATACGAAGGATACAGCGGCAAGCTGCAAGGGGACAGAAACGAAGCTATACCTGCCCCGAAAGCAAGCCACACGTTTACATCAGGCATTAAGGAACGCCTCCTCATGAGTTAGGGATTCGACTAGACAAATCTTAAGTTCGAATCCCTTTTTTCCCGAGCATAATGACCACCAGCAATCCAATCAGCAATAATACAATGGTTGCTCCTGGTGCCAGATTCCATATCCCTGCGATGACAAGCCCTGCAATGACGGCGATCTCCGAAATGATAACCGATAAAATGATCGAAGTCCGAAAACTCTTTGCTATGAGCAAACTAATCGCTACTGGAATCGTTAATAAAGCAGATACGAGTAGCGCCCCAACAATTTTAATGGCGGTACTGATGACTAGTGCCGTCATAATCGTAAGCAGCATATTTAGAATTTTCACAGGAAGGCCGGTAACGGCTGCTGCGTCCTCTTCAAAGCTGAGCAAGAAAAATTCTTTGTGAAATAAACTGACCACCAAAATGACAATCGCAGTAACCACACCCACAACCATAAGATCCGTGCGATCAAGAGTGTAAATACTGCCAAATAAATAACTCATCACATCCGCGTTATAACCCTTACCTAGGGTGAAGAACAAGGAAGCTAGTGCTACCCCGCCTGACATAATAATCGCAATAGATAATTCTGCATAACTCTTATAAGCTTTACGCAATTTTTCAATACCAAATGATGCAATTACTGCAAAAACAAGCCCTGCCGCAATCGGATAGACCCCAATCAGGAAACCAAAAGCCACACCTGCAATCGTTACGTGTGACAAAGTATCCCCTATCATAGAGAGTCTACGCAGTACTAAGAACAAACCAATCAGCGGTGCGGTGATACCAATAAATATCCCCCCGACTAATGCCCGCTGAAAAAAATCACTCGTTAAAATTTCCAATCTTCACGACTCCTTTGACCCTATAACACCGAATGTTGCAAATCTGTCTGAACACAGTTCTCCAGATCATGGGAATGACGAACATAGAAATTAATTTTACCGTTCACCTGCTGAGGTTCGTTTCCAAGATATCCTTTGATCATTTCAATATCATGCGATACCATCAGGAATGTCATATGATGATGTTTATGCATGTGAGTAATCATCTCAAAGAAACTTGCTTGTGTCTCAGCATCAATACCTACCGTAGGTTCATCTAAAATCAGCAGGTCAGGATGATTGATCAGCGCCCGGGCCAAGAATGCACGTTGCTGTTGACCTCCGGATAGCTGTCCTATTCTTTTATCCGCCAAATCTTGGATCCGCATTACTTCAAGAGCATCATCACATTGCTGCTTATGCTTTTTCGTCATTTTACGGAAAATATGCTTGTTATTATAAAGCCCGGAAAGAACAACTTCCCGAACGGTTGCTGGAAATAGCGGATTAAAAGCGTTCTTTTGCGGTACATATCCGATCCGTTCCCAGTCCTTAAATTTAGCGATGGGTTGACCGAACAAACGGATCTCTCCATCGCCTGGAGGTAACAATCCGACCAGCATGCGCATGAGCGTCGTTTTTCCCGCTCCGTTTGATCCAATGACGCCAACAAAATCTCTTTCCTTCACCGTAAGGTTCAGATTCTCGATGACCTGCTGCTCACCGTATGAAAAACAGAGATTCTTAATTTCAAGAACCGGATCATGACATAAATTAATAGCTTTTTGCATGGTCTTCCTTCCTTCTTCTTAAGCTAACCTTGATAAAGTATCAAGTATGATCACATTCTATTGTAAAGCTGTTACGAGATTTTGCAAATTTTTCTCCATCAGGGTGAAATAATTATCTCCATTCGCCAATTGTTCTTGTGTTAGTCCCTCTACCGGGTTAAGAACCATTGTTTCTACGCCCGCCTCAGATGCAAGGGTCTTGGCTAGTTTATCAGAGACTAACTCTTCAAAGAAAATGTAACGAATTCCTTCTTCTTTCACCAGATTAGCAAGTTTCACAATATCTTGTCCTGTTGGTTCTGCATCAGGGGAAAGTCCCATAATTGAATGTTGTGTGAGTCCATAGTCACGTGCTAAATATCCAAATGCCTGGTGAGAAACAACAATTTCTTTTTGAGATACGTTAGAAAGTTGTTCTGTAAACTTCGCATCGAGATCTACCAGTTGCTGTTTAAGTTCATCATAACGCTCTTCATAGCCCGTCTTATGGTCTGGGTCCGCTTCTACAAGACTGTTCTTGATATTCTCTGCCATGACAAGTGCCGACTTCGGACTTACCCAAGTATGAGGATCAATGGAACCATGATTATGTCCATCATCTTCTTGAACTTCACCTTCATGGGCATGATCGTGTTCTTCTCCTTCATGAGCATGATCATCGTGGGCTTCACCATCATGGGTATGGTCTTCCTCTTCCGAATCGATAAGATTAATGCCTGCACTTACTTCCACTGCTTTAACATTGGAATCTTTATCTAACCCTTTTAGGAAATTAGGAACCCATGCTTCAAGGCCCGCACCATTATATAAGAACAAACCAGCTTTGGATGTATTTACGATATCTTGACTTCGCGGTGTCCAGTCATGGGGTTCAACACCCGTTGGCAACAGATTAATAACATTAACATCATCTCCGCCAATTGCCTTCGTAAACTCATAAATCGGATAAAAACTAGTGACTACATTAAATTTATCCTCTGATATTTGCCCTTCTGAAGAATTGTTTCCACATGCGGATATAATCAGCATCATGATACTG
Organism: Paenibacillus sp. Marseille-Q7038; assembly: GCF_965111595.1. Classification (NCBI taxonomy): domain Bacteria; kingdom Bacillati; phylum Bacillota; class Bacilli; order Caryophanales; family Paenibacillaceae; genus Paenibacillus; species Paenibacillus sp. Marseille-Q7038. The sequence continues at coordinate 2,547,715 of NZ_CBCOOM010000001.1, forward strand.
CATAAGGCAACTGTCATAAAAACTCGAGACCTTCTTGCTGAATTCGTAAGTCTGTTTTTCATTTTATCCACTCCATATTTACATTGTTTTATTTCACATTTAATCGTAATCGTAACGATTACTGCTAAATAGTAGTATAGGTATCCGCCTTTTGGATGTCAATACTTTTTCAAATGGAAAAAAGCGCCCCCGAAAGGACGCCTCATCGGCATATCGTATTCTGAATTGACATAAGTCCTTCCTTCTACGAGTATGCACTTATTCATTTGTTTATAAGCCTATATAAAATCTTACTTCACAATAGCCCCGTTCGGCATATTTTCTGGAACGGTAGCAAGAGTCAGCTGATCCCCATGAGACGCAGCCAAAATCATCCCTTGGGATAATTCACCCCGAAGTTTAACTGGTTTCAGGTTCGTTACACATATGACTTTACGGCCTACCATTTCCTCAGGAGTATAGAATTTAGCAATACCAGATACAACTTGGCGCTGTTCGTAACCAAGGTCAAGCTGTAGTTTCAGCAGTTTATCTGCTTTTTTCACCGGCTCACAAGCAATAACCTGTGCTACGCGAAGTTCCACTTTAGCAAAATCCTCAATTCCAATCTCAGGTAAGCCTTCCGGTGCTGGAACTTCCTTGGCTTCGTTTTCTTTCACAGCTTCTGGTTTTGATCCACCTGACATTGCATTCGCGATATACGCTACTTCCTGCTCCACATCTAGTCTAGGGAAGATCGGCTCTCCTTTACGAAGCTCATTGCCTTCAGGGATAATTCCTGCTTGTTTTGTGCTATCCCAAGCAGTTAGCTCACCCTCCTGAATATTAAGTTGCTCCCAGATTTTACGCGGTGCTTGCGTTAAGAATGGTTGCAGTAAAATGGACGCTACACGAAGGGATTCCACAAGATGAGCCATAACGGAAGCCAGTTCCTCTTTTTTCGCTTCATCTTTCGCAAGAACCCAAGGCTGAGTCTCATCAATATATTTATTGCAACGGCTAATAAATTGTCCAATAGAAGTAAGCGCTACGGAGAATTCCAAATTTTCCATCGCTTCTTCTACTTTTTGTACCGTCGTAAGTGCCAATTCTTCCAATGTCGCATCAAATGGTGTCACTCCTGAGCGGTATGCCGGCGTTTTTCCATCGAAATATTTATGAACCATCGCTACAGTTCGATTCAATAGGTTACCTAGATCATTCGCCAAATCAGAATTCACACGTTCTACAAAACTTTCAGGCGTAAAGGTACCATCTGAACCAAATGGAACTTCGCGAAGCAGATAGTAACGCAAGGAATCCAGACCATAACGATCGATCAAAGTAACAGGATCCACTACATTTCCTTTGGATTTGGACATTTTACCATCTTTCATAAGCAGCCAGCCATGAGCAAAGACTTTTTTCGGCAGTGGAAGATCCAGAGCCATCAGCATAATTGGCCAATAAATCGTATGGAAACGGACAATTTCCTTACTCATAAGATGAACATCAGCCGGCCAGAATTTATTATAGAGTGTTGTATCATCTGTACCATAACCGAGTGCAGTAATATAGTTGAGCAGTGCATCAATCCACACATAAACAACGTGTTTCGGATCACTTTTCACTTTTACTCCCCAATCGTAACTTGTACGAGATACAGCCAAATCTTCAAGACCTGGTTTGATAAAGTTGTTTATCATCTCATTTTTACGAGACTTCGGCTGAATAAATTCCGGATTTTGTTCGTAAAACGCTAAAAGACGATCTGCATATTTGCTCATTTTGAAGAAATAACATTCTTCTTTTACAAGTTCTACAGGATGTCCACTATCTGGGCTTTTTCCCCCAATGATATTACCTTGGTCATCTTTCACTGCATCCACAAGTTGGGTTTCTGTATAGTACGTTTCATCAGGAATACTGTACCATCCTTCATATTCCCCTTTATAAATATCACCTTGTGCTACCAAACGTTCAAATACATCTTGAACAACCTTCGTATGTCTTTTTTCGCTTGTACGAATAAAGTCATCGTTAGAGATATCGAGTTTCTTCCATAGATCCTGGATACCTGCAACAATTTCGTCTACGAATTCAATCGGTGTTTTACCTGCTGCTTGCGCTTTTTGTTCGATTTTTTGTCCATGTTCGTCCGTACCTGTTAAATAACGAACGTCGTACCCTCTAAGTCTTTTGTACCTTGAAATCGCATCCCCTGCTACCGTTGTGTAAGCATGCCCAATATGAAGTTTGTCACTTGGATAGTAGATTGGTGTTGTAATGTAAAATGTTTTTTTCTCCGTCATTATTATACCTCCAGTAAAATAATTGTTGCCCTGTCATTCTGCGAAAATACCAGAAGACAATACAAAAAGACCCTCATCCCCTATGGGACGAGAGTCTGTTATTCTCACGTGGTACCACCCAAATTCCCTGTATCCTCACGGATCGCAGGCTCAACCGGTTATGTTGTGTTCATCAACCGGACCCATTAACGCTGGAACACGCCACTCCCTTACCTCTTCCTATGTATATAGAAGACAGCTCGAAAGTGGTTCCTCCAGGACCATTTTCCAGTGTTCCACAGACCGGTTTGCAGCTTCCCCGGCTCTCTGTACTGCAGATGTTAACTGTACTTATCCCTTCATAAGAAACATATGAATTTATCAAAATAATACTAAACGAGCGTAATCCATGTCAAGGTTATCACATGCCTTTACGCCTACGATGTAGAAGAATTTTGGCTACCTTTTTTAGGCGGAACCAAATCCACGCCCCCTGGATGTAATGGATGGCATTTCATAATTCGTTTAGCGGAGAGCAATGAACCTTTTACCGCACCATGAACTTCGATCGCTTCTAGTGCATAAGCCGAACAAGTCGGATAAAAACGACAGCTCGGAGGTTTCAGTGGTGATATAAATTTCCGATAAAACGTAACGGGTGCTTTTGCAATCGTACGAGTAACCTTCATCTTTACTGACCCTTTGAAGAAGCTTGTTTCTGATCTGCCTTAGGCGATAGTTTTCCAGATGCTTGACAGTCTTTACAATAACCAAAGATTTCAAACTTATGCTCCACCACTTGAAATTGATCTGGTGTATCCGTAAGCTGCATTGGACAAAACTCAATAGGAAGTGTCTTTTGACACTGAAGGCATATCAGATGGTGATGATGATGTCCCGAGCTGCAAGTAGCCTTGAATTTGACTCCATCCTCAAAGATGACCTGTTCAAGTACACCTAGTTCCTGCATGACTCTAAGATTTCGATAAACCGTATCAAAACTGAGCCCGCTGTACGTCCGGCCCATATATTCGTATACATCCTTTGGTGACAAATAACCTTCTGTTTCAGCAAAAAGTCTAGCAAGCGTCTTACGTTGATCCGTAATACGAAGTCCTTGGCTAGACATGGCTTCGATAATCTGATTCGTTGACAGCATGACTTTTACCCTCCCGTCATACCAAATCTGTCTATATATCTATAATGCCTGAAATGGAGTACCACGTCAACGAACATAGAACTACCTTTTATAGCTATGTAAAAAAGAACTCTTTATGAATTAAAGAGTCCTTTTCCACCTGCTATTCTATTCATCCCTAATTTTTGCTTGGTAAAGGTGCAATCAGCAAATTAACGGGAAGGCTGCTTGCTGGTGCTGCTGTCAATAAAATTACTACTTTACGTTCATATTCTCCCGTACGGTATAATACGGCCTGTTCATTAGGAGCTCTCACTGCGCCATCTGAATAAAGAGGAGTTATCTCTCCATTGACCATAGCGTACCCCGTATACGTGCCTCCTCTTGGATTAAAGGAGATGAGCGTATTAGGTGCAACGCGCTCTAGCGTTATTTTATAAAGCACTCCAAAGTTACCAGAGTTAGAAGCTTCCACACCGATCATCGGGTCCATTCCCGTTAGATTCGGGTCATCCTTATTATCCCCTATCACGAGTCGTTCTGGCTTTTCTCCAAGTCGGTCACTGTAAGTAATCTCCCGAGTGGCATTTGGGTAGGTACCCCGATTATGAACTCCATCCCGATCAAGAATAGGAAGTCTATAAAGTACCTTTAACGGACTTAGATTTTCGTCAATAATAATCACGTTATATTCAATCGGATAATCGCTATACACATCAGATAATAAAGAAACGATCTCATGTTGCTTCATGCTTGTTTTGCTCATATCCGTCAGGATCAGCTTGCTTTCCCCTGACTTTAATGAAGTAGATGTACGTTTTGAATCATCCTGAATCGTTGTAAAATAACGCTCGACCGCTTTTTTGCCTGCTGCCTGTGCAATGGTGGTAGGTCCAGCAAATCCCAAGTTCTCTGTACGAAGGGTTGCTGTTGCCGAGTTTTTATTTGTTGCTACAACGTACATTTTCACTCTTTTACCCGTATTATTCATATGGTGGATTAAGAAACGAGTGTTACCTACCGCGGTATCTTTGTATACGATACCTTCCTTATACACGGTTTCCGGGCTGTTACTGCGAAGTAACGTGCTTGGTTTATCCGTATAGGAATAATTCACTTTTGCCCACGTAGGCACAACAGATCCGTCGAAAGAAAATTTTTCTCCGATGGGCGTAAATAACTGATTAAACTCGGTTACTGAATAGAGTGTTTCATTCGTAATGATAATTGTTTTTTGATAAGTATTTGTTAAACCTTTATTATCCCTCACGGTCAGACTGATTGTTTTTGGACCTGGCGTAAAAAAGGCAAGTGCATTATTGTTCCATTCTGTTTTGGCAATGGCTTCATCATCCGAACTTTGGTCTGTGTACGTAATGAGTTCGCCCATTTTATATTCTTCTTTATCTGTCACAAACAAAGCTACCGGCGGCTGATTAGGACGCAGGACATGGACCGTAAGTGAATAAGGATCACTCCAAGAACCACTAGCGTCTTGTACATAGTATTTGATCGTATATTTACCCGGAGCATCAAATACGTCCTTTTTCCCTTCCCAACGTTCATTTATGATGGACAGACCCTTTGGAGAAAACCCATCTGCCTTGTATGTAACAGCTTGTCCCGCATAGACTTCCTTAGGTGATATGCTGAAGTTAGCAATTGGTTTGGTAGATAAATTCATAACAATGCTTTTATTAACTACGCTATACTTGATCCCAAGTGCTCCCGTGATCGCTGTTAGAGGCACCATAAAGGTATTCTGAGTCTGATAGGAGGTCCCCTTCATTGTTTTAGAAACTCCGTTAACCTTATATTTGTTACTGTTCGTTTTGAACTTCAGTTCATTATTACCTTGAATGATACTCGTTTCCTTTGTAGTGTTATTATATGAAACTCTGTAGCCGACTCGATCAACCAAGGCGCGAATGGGTACATAAGATACACCGCTTTTCACTTGCATCGGTTGTGGTGCATAATAAGTCACACCGTCTTGGACCATTTTTTTACTATTATAATAGAGGATCAGCTGACTGTTGCTGAGTGGCTGCTTCTCCGGAACTTCGGGAACTTCTGGGGTTTCTGGAACCACTGGATCTTCTTCTGTTAGAATGGCATCCTCTGGATTCGCTGTAACTTCTTCCGCAGTACCTGTAACCGTTCCATCTGTGTTAACAGTAGATTCTTCATTGGTGGATTGTGGAGTTCCATTATTGCTATCTTCTTTTTGTTCTGTTATACCGGACATATCCGTTTTCTCTTCTACTTTCACTTCTTGGTTAGCCGTTTCCTCAAGCTGTGAAACTTCCTGAACAATCGTACTTGAAACGGGGTCATTCTCTACCGGTTCTGCGCTTGCTGTGTATGCTGGTACCACTTGTGAGAATAGAGCTAATATGGTGAGCAGCGTTAATTTCTTAAAATTCATTTCCCGACTCCCTCTGTATCTATTTTGTATATATTCCTTATCATGTCATAGTATTAGACGCACCTAGTCCTGAAAAGTTGCTCTGGACCTTACGGGAAACAACAAAAAACAGCATACTTTGACAGTTAACCGGGCATCAAAGAAATGCTGTTTATATGCTTTTCAGAGAATATTTTTTTGTCAGTATGGAAACTAACTAGCAGAAATTCGGGGAAGTAGCAGGTAGTCTCACCCCTTTGTTATGGAAGAAATCTACTAAAGATGAGGATAGAAGTGGACGGATAAAATCTTCGAATAACAAAAAAAGAGATCTCCCTACGCTAATTCGTAGGGGAGATCTCTCTTATAACATATCTTACGATTCTTACGATTATTAGTAAGAAAATTGAAGGTTCTGTGATTCTGTACGGCCTTCTTCGATGAGGCGGTATGCACGATCCACTTCTTCCTGTGTAGGAGAAGGTACTCCTTCTAGCGGGTACTCCTTGCCTAGAAGTTTCCATTTATAAATACCCATTTGGTGATAAGGCAAAATCTCGAACTTCTCGACGCCTTTCAGTGTCCCGATAAATCGACCCAAGTTACGCAAATCTTCTTCATCATCATGAATACCCGGTACATATACATGTCTAATCCACATTTTCTTACCATGATCCGATAACCAGCGAGCTGTCTCCAGCATCCGTTCATTGGATTTTCCAGTTAATACTTTATGTTTTTCATCATTGATATGCTTTAAATCAAGAAGAACTAGATCCGTTGCCTCAATTAGTTCTTCTATACGGTTCATATCATTGAATCCATTGCTATCCAGTGTGGTATGAAGATCCCAACGTTTTTTCACTTCTTGAAAAAGTCTTGCTACAAACCCTGCTTGAAGCGTTGGTTCTCCACCAGAGACTGTCAAACCGCCACCAGAATTTTTGTAGTAATTCAAGTAAGGCTCAATTTCACTTAGAACTTCTTCCAGTGTCATTGTCTTCCCGCCGTCAAGTGCCCAAGTATCTGGGTTATGACAATACTGGCATTTGAGATGGCAGCCTTGCATAAAGAGCACAAAGCGGATGCCTGGCCCATCGACAGTGCCGAAAGTTTCCAATGAATGAATATGTCCGTTTATCATCATTTCATCATCCTTCCACGCACCCGCTTGTGCGTACTTTTTTTGGGGTTACTTACATGCTGCCGTGGAACGTACGGTTAATCACATCAAGTTGTTGTTCTTTCGTCAATTTGATGAAGTTAACCGCATAACCGGATACACGAACAGTAAGCTGCGGATAATCTTCTGGGTGTTCCATTGCGTCAATCAATTGTTCGCGATTAAATACGTTAACGTTCAAGTGATGCGCGCCACTTCCAAAATAACCGTCCATCATCGAAGTCAGGTTTGTTTTTTGGTTGTCTTCTTCTTTACCCAGCGCTTTTGGAACAATAGAGAACGTATTAGAGATTCCATCTAAGCTATGCTCATATGGCAGTTTTGCTACTGAGCTAAGACTTGCTAGTGCACCTTTTTTATCACGTCCATGCATCGGGTTCGCACCTGGTGCAAACGGTTCGCCTGCTTTACGTCCATCTGGCGTAGTTCCTGTTTTCTTACCATATACAACGTTAGAAGTAATAGTAAGAATGGATTGTGTAGGTACTGCATTGCGATAAGCTTTGTGTTTACGAATCATTGTCATGAAGGATTCAACAAGTTCAACAGCGATTTGGTCTACACGATCATCGTTGTTACCGTAGCAAGGGAAGTCGCCTTCAATTTCAAAATCAACAGCAATACCGCGCTCGTCACGGATTGGACGAACCTTAGCGTATTTAATTGCGCTCAGGGAGTCAGCGGCAACCGAAAGTCCAGCGATACCGCAAGCCATCGTGCGCAGAACGTCGCGATCATGCAGTGCCATTTCAATACGCTCATAGCTGTATTTATCATGCATATAGTGAATCACATTCAGTGTGTTCATATAGAGTTTAGCCAGCCATTCCATCATTGGTTTGAAGCGTTTCATAACTTCGTCATAGTTCAATACTTCAGATGTAATTGCAGGATACTCAGGGCCAATTTGCATACCCAGTTTTTCATCAACACCACCGTTGATTGCGTACAGAAGTGCTTTAGCTAAGTTTGCACGTGCGCCGAAGAATTGCATTTGTTTACCAATACGCATTGCGGATACGCAGCATGCAATACCATAGTCATCACCGTAGATCGGACGCATCAGATCGTCATTCTCATATTGAATGGAGCTAGTTTCAATGGAAACTTTCGCACAATATTTTTTGAACCCTTCTGGCAGTTGTTCAGACCAAAGTACGGTTAAGTTTGGCTCTGGAGCTGCACCAAGGTTATACAACGTATGAAGGAAGCGGAAGCTGTTTTTCGTTACACGAGTTCTTCCGTCCATGCCCATACCACCGATGGATTCAGTAACCCATGTTGGATCTCCACTAAACAGCTCGTTATAGTCTGGTGTGCGCAAGAATTTAACAATTCTCAGTTTCATTACAAAATGGTCTACAAGCTCTTGAGCTTCTTGCTCAGTCAGTGTTCCTTCTTCCAGATCACGTTCAATGTAGATATCAAGGAAGGAAGATACACGACCAAGAGACATTGCTGCACCGTTTTGTTCTTTAATTGCTGCAAGGTAAGCGAAGTATACCCATTGGAAAGCTTCTTTCGCATTACGTGCTGGGCCAGAGATATCGAAACCGTGCATTTCACCCAGTTGTTTCAGTTCTTGCAGAGCACGAATTTGTTCTGAAAGTTCTTCGCGAAGACGGATGATATCTTCATCAATCACATCAACTTCGAGTTCATCGAGTTCTCTCTTTTTATCTTTAATTAGGAAGTCTACACCGTAAAGTGCTGCTCTGCGATAATCACCAATAATACGACCGCGACCATAAGCATCTGGCAAACCTGTGATAATCCCTGCTTTACGAGCATTTCTCATATCTTGCGTATAAGCATCAAATACCCCTTGGTTATGCGTTTTACGGATGGTAGTAAACATATCAATAATTTCTTGCGGAAGTTCAAATCCGTATGCTTTACAAGCGTCTACCATCATGCGAATACCACCGAAAGGCTGGATAGAACGTTTGAATGGAGCATCTGTTTGTACCCCTACAATTTGCTCTTTCTCTTTATCAAGATAACCTGGTTTGTGAGAAACGATCGTAGAAGGTGTATTTACATCTACATCGAGAACTCCACCATTTTCTCTTTCTTTTTTGGTAAGATCCATTACGATCTCCCAAAGTGCTTTTGTATTTTCAGTTGCCCCTGCCAGGAAACTTTCATTTCCTTGATAAGGTTTCAAGTTTTTTTGTAGAAAGTCGTTTACATTTACTTCTTTTGTCCATTTGCCTTTTTGAAAGCTTCTCCAACCGGATTGTACACTTTGCACTTCTTTTTCGGTTACCGCCATGGTAATCCCTCCAATAATTTATGGTTTGATCTGGACTCATTGAGAGGACAAGGCGTGAAGGAAGGGCCTGGTCCGAACAAAATCCATGAAAAGCTGTACTCCTACTAACTGTAAAACTGTTACTACAGCTGCCACACTATGTGACTGTTTTCACTTCCAAGCTTGTTATAACCCCTTCTCTTCACTTTTCAAGGGAAGCGACTGTTTCATGGAACTGCTTTACAACTCAAATTATAGAACATATCTCACACCTACTCTGTGATATAAATCACAAAGTTTAAACTGTTATTCTATTTTTACTTTTCTGTTATAGTCGGTCGGTAGACCTGTATGTGACACCAACAATATCTTTTTCCTGATTCTTAAAAAAGAGCCGAGCTAACCGGGAATACCCCCTCTCAGCTCGGCTCTTTTTTTACCATTTCTTATTTATCAAAATTACCATAGAATGCATTACGGTACACATCCGCGAGTTCTGTTACCAAAGGTAACTTCGGATTAGCTGTTGTACACTGATCTTCGAATGCGCGATCCGCCAAATAATCTACACGCGATTCAAAATCTTTAGCTTCAAAACCAAGTGCTTGGAACGATTCAGGGATACCGAGTTTTCTATTCAGATCTCGAATAGCTTGGATCAAGCTGTTTACCCCTTCTTCTGTTGTGCTTGCTGGTAATCCCAGAATTCTTGCAATTTCAGCATAACGTTGATCAGCTATAAAGTGCGAATATTTAGGGAAAGATGCAAATTTCGTTGGTTTCTTCGCATTATAACGAATAACATGTGGTAACAAGATTGCATTCGTACGTCCATGAGCAGTGTGGTATTGTCCTCCCCATTTATGAGCAAGGGAATGGTTGATTCCAAGGAATGCATTCGCAAACGCCATACCTGCAATGGTCGATGCATTATGCATTTTTTCTCTAGCCAGTTTATCCCCAGTGAGTGCCGATGCTTCGAGATATTCAAATACAAGCTGAATTGCCTTAATGGCAAGCCCATCTGTATAGTCATTCGCCATTACTGATACATATGCTTCAATCGCATGAGTTAGTACATCCATTCCTGTATCAGCAACTGCTGTTCTAGGCAAACTATATACGAACTCCGGATCTACAATCGCTACATCAGGCGTCAGCTCATAATCAGCCAGCGGATATTTCGTGTTGCCATTGTTCTTATCTGTGATAACTGCAAACGAAGTTACTTCAGAACCCGTACCCGAAGTGGTTGGGATGGCAACAAATTGTGCTTTTTGTCCTAGACGCGGATATTTGTAAATCCGTTTACGAATATCCATGAATTTTTGTTTTAAGTTGTGGAAACTTGTATCCGGGTACTCGTAGAACAGCCACATTGCTTTAGCAGCATCCATTGGCGAACCTCCACCAAGAGCAATAATGCAGTCAGGCTGGAATTGCTTCATAAGTTCCGTACCGCGTTCTACCGTTGTTGTCGATGGATCTGGCTCTACATCAGAGAACACTTCAATGGCAACAGGCACACGACGCTGACGAAGGTAATGTTCCACTTTTTCCACATAGCCCAGTTTTACCATCATTGGATCAGTTACGATGAGAACACGGGAAATATCCGGCATTTTGGCAAGATACTGAGTAGCACCTTTTTCGAAGTATACTTTGTTCGGAACTTTAAACCATTGCATATTCACTGTTCTACGCGCCACCCTTTTAACGTTAATTAGATTGACTGCTGTCACATTAGAAGAAGTCGAGTTACGACCATACGATCCACAGCCAAGTGTAAGGGAAGGAATATTAGAATTATAAATATCACCGATTGCACCATGTGTTGAAGGCGAATTTACCAAAATGCGGCATGTTGGCAAACGGTCTGCAAAACGATTAATCACATCATCATTATTGGAATGAATAACCGAAGAGTGTCCCATTCCGCCAAAAGCAACAATCTCCGCTGCACGCTCAATCCCTTGATCAGCTGTTTTCACTTTGTAACAAGCAAGTACTGGGCTGAGTTTTTCTGCAGAAAGCGGGAATTTCGGTCCAACACCGTCAATCTCTGCGATTAGGATTTTTGTTCCTTCTGGAACATGAATTCCGCACATTTGAGCAATTTTCACTGCAGATTGACCTACTATTTTTGGATTAACAGCGCATTTCTCAGCGATAATTGTACCTGCTGTAAGTTTTGCTATTTCATCTTTCGTTACAAAGTAACATCCATTGTCTATTAGCATTTTTTTAACTTCATTGTAGATGGGTTCTTCGATAATAACGGCTTGCTCAGATGCACAGATCATTCCATGATCAAAAGATTTAGATAGGATTAGATCATTCACCGCTTGTTTCAAGTCAGCTGTTTTTTCGATGAAGCAAGGAACGTTACCAGGTCCTACGCCAAGAGCGGGTTTACCGCAGCTATACGCAGCTTTTACCATAGCCCCTCCACCAGTAGCAAGGATCAGCGCAATGTCAGGATGATTCATGAGTTCATTTGTTTTCTCCATGGAAGGTTCATCAATCCATTGGATACAATCTGCTGGTGCGCCTTCTTTAATAGCAGCATCTCTTAGAATACGTGCTGCCTCACGGCTCGAATTTTGTGCGGATGGATGGAAACCAAAAACGATGGGGTTACGAGTCTTAATAGCAATCAGTGCTTTAAACATGGTCGTTGAGGTTGGGTTCGTTACAGGTGTAATCCCCATTATCACGCCAACAGGTTCAGCTATTTTTTGGCAGTTTTCAAATTCGTTGTCCTCAATGACACCAACTGTCTTGTCATATTTGATTCCGTTATAGACATATTCTGTAGCGAAAATATTTTTAATGATTTTATCTTCATAAACACCGCGACCTGTTTCTTCTACAGCCATTTTAGCTAAAGGCATGTGTTGATCCAGCCCAGCAAGTGCCATAGCTTGAACAATTCGGTCAATTGCAGCTTGATCAAGTTTCATAAAAGATTCGAGAGCTTTTTTTCCTTTTAGTACGATTTCATTAATGTAATCCTTGGCAGTTGCTTCCTTTGTTACTTCTTCTTTATTAACAGCCATGTGATTCATCCTCCTACCAAAATGTCTATATATTTTGTTTCTCTCTTTTCTACGAGATCATCGTATCATAATAAAAATTTAAAGTTTGTGATTATTTTCACATAATATGTGAATGTGTTCACAAAGTTTCAAGGGTTCCTTTCCAAGTAGTGAAATGAATCACAAAGTTTAAAATATCGTCACAGTTTCCCTCTATTCAAAGCCCAAAAATCAAATTCATAAGTATATACTTGAGTTATTCAAAGACTTAAATCACATTAATAAACGACTTGTTTTCAGGTTAACGAACTTATTTACGATAAAAGCTAGGGGGAATTAACATGACTCATATTAATGTATTAGAAAAGACTGAAGGAAATACCAGCTGTTTTTCTAAGGAAAATTTGAACCGCCTTTTTGACTCCATGAAAGATCGAACTTTCCCCCAAGGGTCTCATCTTTTCTGGGAAGGAGATACAGCAGATAAACTCTTCTATATAAAGAAGGGTCGGATCAAAGTTACTAAATCAACAGATGAAGGAAAAGAACTCATCATGTACATCCATCAAGATGGAGATATGACAGGTCATGCAGACCCCTTCTTTTCAAGTCGACACAGCTTCTCTGCAGAAGTGCTTGAGGAAAGTGAAGTTGGTATTATAGAAACGGCTGATCTTGAACTATTAATTGGTTTATATGGTGACTTCGCAATTGACTTTATGAAATGGATGGGAATTTATCACCGTATAACACAGACTAAATTCCGTGATCTTATGATGTATGGTAAACAAGGAGCTCTATGTTCTACGCTGATTCGCCTGGGCAATACTTACGGTGAACAACAATCCGATGGAAGTATTCGCATTAATAGGAAATTGACACACACTGATCTCTCTAACATGATTGGAGCTACCAGAGAAAGCGTAAACCGAATGCTCGGGGAACTTCGAAAAAAAGGTTCTCTTGCTTATGAAGGTGGCTACATTATCATTAAAGAACTCAGTTCTCTCCGTGAAATTTGCAGATGTGAACAATGCCCCATCGAAATCTGCCGTATTTAGAATAGAAAAAAACCGATTTCCTTTGGGAGGAGATCGGTTTTTTTAATCTCTACATGATTCTGTGTTTTGCTAGATTTTCTCTACGATTTCCACTCGCACTTCATCGCCTGGATCTAAAACCATATCAAGTCCATGTTCAGCAAGTTCTTTGTTATTCACCTTCATCATCCATCTCTCTGAAATCCGTGGAGTATAACCATCTATAGATTGAAGATACTTTTTATTATCGGACAATTGCACATATGCTGTACTCATTAGTAGATCTCTAACCGTGAGCGTGGGATCATACAACCTAGCCATTGTTAATCGTAATTCTGGATTATTCGATCCCCCACTTAACTCGAGAGTAACACCCGAACCACCCGTTTGGCTCATATCAATAGGTGTAGCAGGTACTACAGACAGTTTCAATGAATCTTTGTCTTTTATGGATTGTCCCCACATATCAGCACTGATTTCTTTGTTGTTTTTCTCTACCTTCCACTGTAACGTATCATCAAGTACAGTAGATCCGACCGAAATAATCTGATTGGACTCCTTCGATAGACTCGCTACACGATCAAGCGCTTCGTAAACCGTCATACCTTCATCATAACGTAAATGCAAGGATTGATTCATAGACGGTATAAAAGATCCACCTTCCACAATCATATTCACCTCACCTGGTGTTCCTTCCTCGGCTCCACCTACGTCTTCATTCCATGTACTGCAACCCGAAATCAACATAACGAGCATGAGTAGAATGATAGATGGGATTGTAATTGGATTTCGCACTTTCATGCTAACACCACCTTACTTTTTTTGGCCTCAGTCTATGAGCAATTGTGTGGTTCATTTAATGATTGCTAAAATTTGACAATATCCGCCAATCACATAACTCTAGCATACTATTATCTATACCATGATATCAACTAATGACAAAAAAAGCCCTGTGAAGGGCTTCACATTTTAAACAAAACTATTCCACTGCGGCTTGCATAAAGATCCTCGTTCCAGACCTATTCTTTATGTAGGGTCCGAGCCCTTTAAACTGCCGATCCGATATATATACTCCTGTTGTTAAGCGCTCCTCTATCATTTCAGATTCACCAGAATAAACAAGCGAAGAAGTTCGTAAATTCTCCTGATAAATGGGAATGGACAGATTTCGTTTACGATACGGTTTACCACAAGTACGTAAAGGTCTCTCTGAAAAATAAGTAGGCACAAAATAGGCTGCTATAATATCAAGTTCCTCTTCTGAATAAAAGCTTTCTTCCCCGAGAAAAGGATGCAGCAGCCGAATTTCTTCATATTGTGACCAGATCAGTGCTTGTAAACATAGACTCATAAGCGGAGTAATGGTAGAGTCATTCTCTGTGCTTTCTGGCGTATACTCACTCCCAATAAACTTCCATCCCTTTATTGTGTATATCCATTTTTGAAAATAAGTACGTGACACCTGTTGTAAAGCGTTGGGGTAACTGAGGTCTAATGAGAGATAATAGTGTTTAGCCATCGTGGCTGCTCTGTCATAGATCGACTGAACTTGTAGGGATGCACGTTCAAGCACATCAACTTCGTATTTTGGGTAACCCACTTTGCGGGACACGAACATTTTATTCATGTGATCAGCCTCCCTACGCCATAATTGGCTTCTTCGGAATTATACTCAAAAATTCGCCTAGAGGTGCATGGACTACTTCTATTTGAAAAAAACTCCTTATTTTCGGTTTAGGAAAATAAAGAGTCTTTAAAAGCAAAACTAACCGTACTGTGCTTTGTTTTTACTTCAAATCATTTTTTGTACTAATCAATCCATTCTTCAGCCCAAGTTTGAATCTGGGACATAACTGGATTTAACGCCTTTCCCTTCTCTGTAAGTTCATATTCAATACGAACTGGAGTCTCAGGATAAACATGACGTGTTAGTATACCTTCCGCTTCTAAATCTTTCATTCGCTCAGATAGCATTTTGTCACTCATCTGTGGAATTAAATTAGAAATATCTTTAAACCGTTTAGGCCCGTCCAACAATGTTTTAATAATTAGTCCGTTCCATCTTTTACCTAAAAAAGAAAAAGCGGTTTCGAACCTTGGACACATCTTAAGATGTGGATTTTCCATTATTTTCACCTCTTCAGAAATTCCATGAAAAACAACTTACTATAAGTTAGTATATTTCATATTAACATATTTTAACCCGAAAGAAAACGAAATATTAAAAATAGGTAGAAAAGATCCTATTACAAATATTACCCAATATGGAACAGGATGACTCTATTCTGTGTATTCATTAAAAAGGACCGTCCTAAGACGGCCCTTTCCTTTACCCGTGGCGCTATAAAGCTTATGATCGTATCCCGCGCCTCCAAGTAGTTTCTATTAAACAAGAATATCTCCTAGCGGTCTGACGGGTTCACTGTAACCATACACTGGTTTGGTGTGCGGAGTAGGATAAGCCCATCTGATGGAGTTGCTGATAACCTTCATCACTTGTGGATTGTAATAGGTAGGATATGTCTCGTGCCCGGGACGGAAATAAAAGATTTTACCTTCGCCTCGTTTAAAAGTACATCCACTTCTAAATACTTCTCCACCAGCAAAGTTACTCAGGAAAATAAGTTCATCTGGCGTAGGAATATCAAAAAACTCACCATACATTTCTTCATGTTCCAGCACGATATGACTTTCGATTCCTTCCGCAATAGGGTGATTAGGAT
This sequence comes from Paenibacillus sp. Marseille-Q7038, assembly GCF_965111595.1. NCBI lineage: Bacteria > Bacillati > Bacillota > Bacilli > Caryophanales > Paenibacillaceae > Paenibacillus > Paenibacillus sp. Marseille-Q7038. The sequence goes on from NZ_CBCOOM010000001.1 coordinate 2,563,768, forward strand.
TCACACACCATATTATTTCTTGTTCTTTTGCTTCCCGCCACTTGAGATCGCAAGAAGTACCCATCAAGGCTTTAAAAGGCTTAGAGAAATGACCCGAATGAAGTACGATAAATCCCATGCCGTCTAATACCCGTTTCACTACCTTACTTACGATCTGATCATTTACTCGATCATGTGCCATGTGCCCCCACCAGATAAGTACATCTGTCGTATTTAGGACATCATCGGATAATCCATGATCAGGTTGATCAAGCGTAGCCGTGCGAATAGCGTAACCTTCCCCCGCTAGACCATCAGCAAGCACTTTATGAATTCCTTCCGGATAAACTTCTTTCGCCTCATCATGAATTTTCTCATGGACAAATTCATTCCAAATCGTGACGTTAACCATGTTATTTCCCCCTAAAAAATTTACACCCACCACATATCGCCAATAGGTTCTTCAATCAAAACCTGTTTGAGATTGTGGACGGCTTTTGAAAAACCTTCCTCGATCGACATTAAGCCATCTTCATGCTCAATGCTGACAACATAATCGTATCCTACAAGTCTTAGGGCACTTATGATATCTGCCCACGTTTTTATATCATGACCGTATCCAACCGTACGGAACTGCCAAGCACGAGTCTGCATATTCGTATAAGACTGCATATCAGTCAGACCATACATATTTACGTTAACCGGATCTATTGTTGTATCTTTCGCATGGAAATGGTGAATGGCGCCTTCGCGCCCAAGAATTTTAATAGCCTCTACAGGATCAATTCCTTGCCACCACATATGAGATGGATCAAGGTTGGCTCCGATAGCTTCTCCAGCAGCTTCACGCAAGCGCAGTAAAGTAGCTGGTGTGTGTACGGAAAAACCTCCATGAAGTTCTAAACCGACTTTAACATGATGATCGGATGCGAATTTTCCCCATTCCGTCCAGTAAGGTATCAGTTTGTTCTCCCACTGCCATTTCAATACTTCTTGAAAATCATTTGGCCAAGGAGCTACAGGCCAGTTCGGATATTTAGCATCTTCATGATCACCCGGTAATCCAGAGAAGGTGTTAACGACCGGTACTTCAAGTTTTTCAGCAAGTTTTACTGTATTCACATAATCATCATGGAATTTCTTGGCGATATTTTTTTGAGGATGAAGCGGATTTCCATGACAACTTAGTGCACTGATAATTAAACCGCGAGATTCAACTGCCTTTTTGAATTCTTTCAATTTCGTCTCGTTCTCTAGAAGTTCTGCTGGTTTACAATGTGCATCCCCTGGATTTCCACCTGTGCCGATTTCAATTGCACCGAGTCCCTGGGAAGCGATATAGTCGAGTGCTTCTTCCAATGTTCTGTCACCAAACAAAACAGCGAATACGCCTAATTTCATAATAAATTCCCTCCTAGTTCTATGTTAAGTAGGTTGTAAGCCGGGTAAAGAAAACCCGAAGTGAGCTTGTAACTAGATTCTTACCTGCTTACTTCGGGCTCTACTTCCTATTACCCAATAATTGATTGCTTCTATGATCATTTATATTAGTCGAAATACACTGCTTTACCTGTACGAGCAGATTCGTAAATAGCTTCAAGTATTTGAGTAACAACCAGTGCCTGCTCTGGTTTTACCAGCGGTTCTTTATCCTGAATAACCGATTCAATCCACATTCTTGCTTCCCGATCCGACTCTGTTTCACTTGAACCTTCGAAGAAAGCAACTCCACCTGCGTTAAGGTTAATATTTTGATCATATAATCTACTTAATTTCTCTCCATTCAAACGAAGGCCATCTTTCATATCCGCTCCGCCTTCTGTACCAGCTAGAAGGGTTTGAGCTTCACCTGTTTCTACGATATTTAGTGCCCAGCTTGCTTCCACCTGAATTGTTGCTCCGTTCTCCATAGTTACAAAGCCAAAGGCAGAATCTTCTACTTTAAACTCTTCTGGATCCCAAGGACCAAAATCATTCGCCGCATTTTCGCGGTCACTTAGTTTATGGAACACAGATCCCATTACACTTTTCGGCTTATAGTTATCCATCAACCACAAAGTTAAGTCGAGTGCATGTGTACCAATATCAATCAACGGCCCGCCACCTTGTTTCTCTTCATCCAAGAATACTCCCCAAGTAGGAACACCACGGCGGCGAAGAGCGATCGCTTTACCATAGTAAATATCCCCTAGATCTCCTTCTTCTATGAGTTGTTTCAGATACAAACTATCATTACGGAAACGGTTTTGATATGCGATAGACAGCTTTTTGCCGGTACGTTTTGCAGCATCAATCATTTCTTGTGCTTGTTCTGTCGTTTTTGCCATTGGCTTTTCACACATGACGTGTTTATCCGCTTCCAGTGCTGCAACGGTAATAACCGAGTGAGAATCGTTAGGTGTACAAACATGAACCACATCAATAGATTGATCTTTTAATAGCTCATTATAATCTGTGTAAACTTTTGCACCTTCTACACCAAACTTTTCAGCTGCTTCCTCTGCTCGAGACTTTTCAATGTCACAGAATGCAATCATTTCTGCATTTTTCTGTTTGAATAGAGCTGGCATGTGTTTACCGTTTGCAATACCTCCGCAACCGATAATGGCTACTTTTACTGTTTTAGACATTTACTTTTCCTCCGTTATTAACATATTGTTTGATCCAATTGATGCTAGTTTCAATGCTTTGTAAGGGGGGATTCGTACAAATGTCCTGTTCGACAACAATCCACTCTACCCCTGCTTTATCAGCTGCATCACCAACTGCTGCTACATCTACTTCACCTTGACCAAGCTCCACCGTCAGCGGACTACCATCTGGATTACGTTTTAGATCTTTCCAGTGAACAATCGGCAGTCTTCCTTCGTATGCAGCGATATATTCGACCGGATCATAACCAGCATAGTGGATCCAGCAGGTATCAAGCTCAGCTAACACCTCTTCAGGAAGTGTAGAAAATAACGTATCCAGCGCTGTTTTTTCATTGATTTTTTCCGTGAGTTCAAATTCATGATTGTGATACAAAAGTACCATATCGTGTTGTTTCAATTTATTACTAATCTCCTTGAGATTCGCGAAGATCAAGTTCCAGTCGCTGCGCTGTTCTTCCGATAAATGAGGTACAATAATGTTACGATTACCGATCGCTTTGTGATAAGAAACCACTTGATCAAAATCGTTTACCAAACTGTCGTACTGTACATGAGTACCAACAATTTCGAGACCAAGCTCATTAAGCAATGACTTAACTTTTTCCGCTGAGTATCCATAAAAATGATGGAACTCCACTCCTTGATATCCTAGTTCTGCAACCTTAGCCAAAGTACCTTTGAAATCTTGTTCCAATAAATCACGTAGTGTGTACAATTGAAGCCCGAGTTTTAACATTAGGAGCCACCTCTGCTGATTGGATTAGTTATTACGTAGACTAGGAAACGATCTCATTTACAAAACTTAATTCCATGATTTGTTGATCCACTTTAGATTCTGGCAAAGTACTTTCTAGTAGAACATGTCTTCCTTCTAAAGAAGAACGCTCAAAAGCATGCATTGCTTCAAGAACATGATAACCAAGTTGCCCGCTTGCTTCAGCAGGTGTCTGACTATGAATGGCTTCAACCATTTGATTCAGTCCTGCTCCGCGCTCATTCTGTTCACTCACAAACACAGGCTCGAGCGTCTCCCATTCCGCTGATCCATATTTTCTTAGCTTCACTTCTCCATTAAAAAAGTTGGGGTCTGGAACTTGCAGTGTGCCTTCCGTACCATGAATTTCAATCAACGGCACATTGGACCCTGCAGGAATATCGAAGCTCGCAATCATGGTTCCAATGACTCCATTCATGAAATCAAGGGTTCCTGCTAAATGCGTTGGCGTTTGTACCTGCAGCTTCTGCCCTTGTTTTGGCCCAGAACCAACAACACGATTTGGAATCTGGATTCCTGTTGAAGCACTTATTCTTCTAATTGGCCCAAGCAATTTGACAAGTGCCGTTAAATAATACGGTCCCATATCAAGCATCGGTCCTCCGCCGTAAGCGTAGAAAAATTCCGGATCCGGATGCCAAGATTCAGGTCCGCCTCCCATAAAAAATGCAGTAGCAGATACGGGGGTGCCAATCAGGCCGTTTTGAATAGCATGAATCGAAGTCTGAATACCTGAACCCATAAACGTATCCGGAGCACATCCTACATAGAGCCCCTTTTCTTCCGCAAGTTCTATTACCTTACGACCATCTTCAAGTGAAATCGCAAAAGGCTTTTCGCCATAAACATGCTTTCCTGCTTGCAGCGCCGCAATATTGGTTAAGGCATGACTGCCGGGTACCGTCAAATTTAAAATCAGTTCAATTTCGTTATTATTTAGCATTTCGTCCACCGTGTAAACGTTTTCTACACTGAATTCAGCTGCCCGCGCCTCGGCGCGTTCCAGGATCAGATCCGCTAACGCCACGACTTCAACGACAGGACTTTTCTTCAGGTTGGTAAGGTAGATACTGCTGATATTACCACACCCGATGATGCCTGCTTTCATTTTTTTTATTTCCACGAGTTGTGTCACTCCTCTGACGTAAATAGCCTTTGGAAAATATAACTCTTAAATCATGGTTCTATAGTATTCGATTTCGTTTTAAATTAAAATGAAGTATATGATAAAAACATGAACAATCTGGTCATAATTTTCATTCAAGGAGATCTCTTATATGTCAGTCGATCAAATCTGCCAGGTTCTTACAGCCGGCTTCTCTTTTCATCGTAAACCTTACTATGTATCACAGCCAGACGGAGTTAAGAATTACTTATTACGTTTGCAAACGGATGGTCGTTGCCGCGCCATCGTAAATGGTAAATTAACGTACATCGAATTAGGAGATCTTCTTTTATATCATCCTACCGAGCCGTACGAATTAAAAATCGACAATGAAGAGAATAAATTAGGAGAGGTCCTCGTAGAAAGTGGGGATTATCATATTTTTTTTAGCGGGCAGTGGGTTGATGAATGGTGGAATAAAAAAAGGCGTCCGACACTGATTAAGGTTGAATTAACGGAGAACTTACTTACTTTATTCCGTCAAATCGTACTTGAACAGCGGCGGATCGCCAATCCTTACCCGGAGATCCCAAGTTACTATATGCGAATCTTGTGTTTGGAAATTGATCGACTTCTCTCTGAACAGCCTACATCCACACAAAACGGCTATCTTGCCTTTCAGATAAAAAATTATATTGTGGAAAACGCCTCTACTCTCTTCAAACTAGAAGATGTAGCATCAAGTGTGGGGATTAGCGTGTCTAGAGCTGTTCACTTATTTAAAGAAGTTTTTGATACCAGCATTATGCAGTACACTATGGATGTTCGACTGAATATGGCCCGGGAACGCATTATTTTTAGTCCGATGCCGCTTGAACATATTGCTGAATCTTGCGGATTCAACAGCTATACTTATTTCCACCGAGTATTTCGCTCAAAATATGGCATGGCACCTAGAGAGTTCCGCACCATACACCGGGAACAACTGCTTTAATTGTTCTGTTTATTCACCTGGTTTGCAATAACCTCAGATACGACCATCGCAAGATCTTCATTGCCATATAAAGATAAGACACCGAGGAGTGTATCATTAGAAATTTCTCCTGCTTCTTCTTTAGGAACAACAAGACTCAGCACATGCTGGAGTCTCTCGTTATGTTTTTGATCAGGGTACGCTTGTTGATACAACTCCTCGGGATTTAATCCGTGGTTTACACACCACTGTGCAAATACCAGAATCATCATATCCTCATCTTGTCTGTAGCTTTCAATGATTTGTTCTTCTCTTGTTTTATGATCCATATAAAAATTCCTCCTGTATTTACTTCCATAATATAAAATTACGCTTTGCTTAGAATTTGTTCTGCCAGTTCATGACTTGCCAGTACATGTGCAGCATGCAGTTCGCACTGTTCTGGCTCTTTATCTATATGATCCAGAAAATGCTGTACTGCAAAAGTGAACCCTCTCCGATCAAGAATAGAATCCCAGCTTCCAAACGTACGAATGCTTTCACTGGAATTCGGTTCCCATCTTCTCGTAGCTTCCATCTGTTCGACCACGATCGAACGATTACGACCGTGTAGTTCCACTCTCTCAAGATCTGTTCCTGCCAAGCGGTGAGTAGATATCGATCCGAAATTATCTTTTTTCTCACCAAAACGGATATGACCATAACCTTGCAGCAGACGACCGCTTGAACTGATATGAAGACCATGCGATATCCATTCAACATCTTCACCACTAAGCCACAATAAAGTATCGATCATATGAATAAAATCATCATATACGGTTATCCGAGCAGAATCCGTACTTGGTTTACTACGGTGTTTGCTTAGAGACATATTTTCGATGCTTCCCTTTTCAGCGATCCAATCTCTCGCATCTCGATAGAGGGGCGCAAATCTACGGTTAAAACCAACAGCTAAGAGAACATTCATCGATTCCGCAAAAGCAACCATTTCTATTGACTCTTTCAAATGATAGGATAAAGGCTTGTCTACGTAAACAGCAATCCCTTGTTCAATGCAAGCCATAACAATCTCAAAATGCGATTCAGTAGAACTATGTATAAACACAGCATCCAGTTCCCAACTAAGCAGTTCTTTTATTGAAGACGTCCCTTTCGGAATCCGGTACAGATGCATTACTTCTTGAACTTTGGTAAAGGATCGATTCATCACACCTACCATTTCAACACTCGGATGAACTGATAATATAGGCAAATATACTTTCCTTGCAATATCACCTAGTCCAATGATGGCAACCTTGATTCGTTTCGAAGTACTCATCCCGTATCCCTCACTTCATCTTTATTCTTCAACTAGTGTATCAAGCAAGCAAAAAACAAGCAAAACGCATCGCAATTCAAATGAGATTATCCATTCACTCTTCGTTAGACTATAATGGAGATCATACTACCTGTAAGGAATGATTTGGTTTGAAAAAATGGCTTCTTTTTTGTTTATTGTATATTCCTTTACTCGGGGTATTGTTTATTTATCGAAATGAGATCATGGATTGGTCACAAAATAACGCTTCATATACAAATCTCACGATCCTTACCACCGTTTTTGCGATATTCCCCGTCCTGCCGTTTAAGCTCATTATCGCTTTATTAGGTTATGCATTCGGTCCTGTTATGGGAGGCATTGTAAGCTGGCTGGGTACCATGATTTCGTCCCTTATTACGTACGGCGTGTTCCGCTGGCTGCTCAGAAATACGGGCGACAGTTACTTAAAACAGATTCCGGGAGTAAAAGGACTGACGACCATGATGCAGCAACAAACCTTCAGCGCTGTGCTTCTGGCAAGAATGATTCCGATTATTCCCCAAATGGCAGTAAATGTTTATGCGGGTACGGCGGCTCTCCCTTTCTGGAGTTATATGATTGCTTCGGGACTCGGAAGATTGCCGAGCATTGCGCTATATGCATACGCGGGTAAAAATGCTGCAGAGCATCCGCTTGCTACGCTTACGATTTTTATCATTTATCTCCTGCTTCTGGTACTTGCGTTTGTATCGTACCGAATAAGGTTAAAGCAGATACAAGAGGACGCTTCATAACCAAAGATTGGTTTACAGCTCAGGTTTGGGATATAATACATCTACGCAAAACCTTTAAGTTCGATTATCTCATCAAGATTGGAGTGAATTATATTATGGAACCATTATATACAGAAAAAGCAACATTCGCTGGAGGATGTTTTTGGTGCATGGTGTCACCTTTTGAAGAACTTCCAGGCATCCTGCAAGTAAAATCAGGTTACACAGGCGGTCACACAGAAAACCCAACCTACGAGGAAGTGTGTTCGGATACAACGGGTCATGTAGAAGCTGTACAAATCACTTTTGATCCGAAAGTATTCCCTTACGAGAAATTACTGACCCTGTTCTGGCAACAAATTGATCCTACCGATGCAGGCGGTCAATTCCATGACCGCGGTACTTCTTATCAAACTGCTATTTTCTATCATACAGAAGAACAGAAAGTAAAAGCAGAAGCTTCGAAGCAAGCTCTTGAGGCTAGCGGACGTTTTGATAAACCAATCTTTACGCCCATTCTTCCGGCATCTACATTCTATGAAGCTGAAGAACATCATCAAGATTATCATAAAAAGAATCCTGCTCATTACAAGCGATATCGCAAAGGTTCAGGACGGGAAGACTTCATAGAGCAGCACTGGTCTTCCAAAAAGAAACAAGATAACCTGAGAGAACGCCTGACTCCTATTCAGTACGAAGTAACACAAAATAGTGCAACAGAACCTCCTTTCCAAAACGAGTATTGGGATCACGAGGGTGATGGCATCTACGTTGATATCGTGTCGGGTGAGCCGCTCTTCAGCTCAACAGATAAATATGATGCAGGATGCGGCTGGCCAAGCTTTACTCGTCCCTTACGCAGCTACAGCGTCAAAGAAAAAACGGATCTCAGCCATTTTATGATTCGTACAGAGGTAAGAAGCCGGGAATCAGATTCCCATCTTGGTCATGTATTTGATGATGGTCCTGGTGAGAATGGATTGCGGTACTGTATTAACTCTGCCGCGCTTCGTTTTGTACCTAAAGAAGATATGGAAAAAGAAGGATATGGCGAATATCTTTCTCTTTTTGAAAATTAATATTTAGATCTAAATAAAAGCGCACACTCCTTAAGTATGGAGTGTGCGCTTTTTGATTTATAGAAAACCGACAATCCAGCTGATCCAGAAAGCAAAAGGAATCAAGAGAAATTGGGCTACCATCGTTCCAGCAAGCCGCGAAACCAGCATGGAACCATAAATTTTATTCATATGGGCAACGGGAATTTCACCGCGTAACGTACGGTCACTTAAGAGAGCCAATTTCGGATCAATTAACATGGCAAGAAGGATGGTTGCAATCCCATTGATTAACCCAGTTGATTGCGAAGCCGTTACCGCTTGTTCGGGATTCATATAAGCAGCGTACAAAGTAGCTAGTACACCGCAAGTATAGATCGCAGTTACGATCATATTAAGCAGCATTAGTCTGCGGGGGATTCCTCCTGTCACCAGCTGTCCCAACATGGATAACCGAGGCAGACAAACATAAGACCACGCATTCTTCATTTTCGAAACATGAAATAATGACTTCATCATTGCCGGAATCGAGCCTGCCTTCTCTAAATGAACAACCATTCTAGCTGACCAGCGTACAGTCGTTGGAAAGAAAAAGATGGCGATCATCGTGCCCACCGCAGCAGCCAGAATAATGATATGTAATCCCAGTTGAATCGAACCCCCACCACTTTCTCTAGCGGAATCAATCATAGAACCGAGCAGCGGGCCTTGTGCCATATTAGACATGCGGGATAATAAGAGCAGCATACCAGATAAAGAAATCGCAATTGTTATTCTTCGCGTCCTCATTCCACCGAGCCGCAGTGCATAAGACATACTGTCTGCTGCATGAATAATCATCGTAAATAAAAAGGGTAATGCCAGTTGATAGATCATCTATGTCTACTCCTTTTCCTCACCCACTAGTTCAGAAGTCCAGTTCATTTCTCTTCTGTTTTGTTACCATTGAAAAGGGTAATTCATTACAACGCAATTTTAAGATCTTATTCTATATAAATTCTGATTAGAGGAGGAACCCATATGCCTTGGAATAAAAAAGATTACCCCCCATCCATGAAAAACCTAGAGCCCCGTGTACGCAATAAAGCCATTGAAATTGCCAATGCCCTGCTCGGCGAAGGATATGAAGAAGGACGTTCTATAGCTATTGCTACCGCACAAGCAGAAGAATGGAATGAGAATCACCCTGAGGGAGAAACGAAAAATCAAGACAAAAACGGTAAATCTGATCATTCTTCTCCAAAAAAATCAGACTCATCAGCTCACAGCGGTGAACACCGAAATATCCATGTTGTACCTCGCGAGGAAGGTTGGGCTGTGAAAAAAGAAGGGAAAGAGAAACCCGAACATATCTATGATGTGAAAGATGAGGCTGTAAAAGCGGCGAAGGAAATCGTTTCATCCAAAAACATTCGTCTCATCATCCATGACAAGCAGGGTAAGATTCAAACATCAAAAATTTACAACTAAGCCTCGCTTCTTACAATCGCAAGCTTTGCTGCACCCATGATTCCGGCTCTATTTCCAAGTGCTGCAGGAAGTATAGGCACATCCGGATGATTCGCAAAACCATCCATTGTATACTTTTGAACAAAGGTACGAATGGGTTCGAATAAAATGTCCCCCTGTTCTGTTACAGCACCGCCAATGATCACAGCAGGTGGATTAAAGTGATGGATCAGATTGGATAGGCCGACTGCAATATATTCCGTATATTGCAGTACAAGATCTTGTGCTTTTTTATTACCTGTTCTCGCTTCATCAAATATGAGTCTGGGTTGATCAGCCCAGGCTTTTTCTTGTGCTTCTGCTGTTTGTCTTTTCAAGGCAGTGACTGAAGCATATTGTTCCCAGCATCCTGCTGATCCGCATGTACATGGTATACCTTTCATTTGTATCACTTGGTGTCCATATGCTCCTGCAAATCCGCTCCTTCCTCGGTAAGGAAGTCCGTCCAAAATCAAACATCCCCCAATACCTGTCCCCAAACTTACACATAGAAAGTGATTCAGATCTTTCCCGGCACCTTGCCACAGTTCCCCTAATGCAAGCATATTGACATCATTATCCACAAAAACAGAGATCCCGACTCTCTTTTCTAATTCTGCTCGTAACGGAGTTCCTTTCCAGTCGGGCAAATTGGCTGTAGCACTTCCGATCTCTCCCTGCAAGTTAATAAACCCTGCGGTTCCTATTCCAAGAGCAAGGATATGCAGATTACTATATGACGCCTCTTGCAAACAATTTTTAGCTATCTCCTCTATTTTGTTTAATAAGGCTTCCTTGCCATTCTCCGAGTATGTAGGAATGGTGCGGTCAAGAATGAATTCACCCTTAAGTGTAACTACCCCCGCCTTTATGTTTGTTCCTCCAATATCTATACCGATGACTGCCTTTTGCATGCATGAAACCCTCCTCCAAATGTAGAAAGATCTTTTGCATTACAGTATACCTTTTTATGGCTTTTATGAGTATATTTAAAAGGAAAAGAAAAAAGCCGTTACATATCGCTATGTTACGACTTTTTCGTACTCTGATATGAGCTCATTGCATGATTCAATGTATCCAGCGCTTCTTGATACTGCAATTGATCCTTATCACTTCGCGCCAGTTTCTTGCGCATCGTTAATTCACCTTGGAACTGTGCAACAAGATCAGATATTTGAGCATTAGGCTGAGTTTTAGCAGAATTAGGTAAAGCTCTGCTCCCCGTTTGAACCGTCAATTCGCCTTTACTATCCACTTGCCCTATAAAAACATGCTTAAGGGGTAGATGTAAATCTCTTAGTTGCTTCTGAACGCAACTTTCACTAAGTCCTGTATCCTTCAGAGACTCAGGCAGAATACGTCCATCAATAATGATGGTTTTAGACTCTTTTTCTTTCATTAGTCGATAACCAAGTGCATCTGCGGTAAGGGGCTGAAATTCCTTTTTGAGCATTACATTAATTTCTCCGCTTTGCTCCATAACAGCAAATTCTACATCCGCTACTCGGAAAACATCCTTCTTACGCAGCTGTTCTAGAAATTCGTCGACTGTAAGTTTTTCTTTGCGTAAATTATCAGCAATTAGTGCACCGTTCTCTACAAGGATCGTTGATTTTCCATCAACGATATCTCGGAATTTTTTGCTTTTCATAGTGAAGTACTCGGCTCCGACGGATACCACAATCCATACTGCCAAAGCTACAAACCCCAAGTACCAAGTGCTGTCCAAGTCCAAAGAAATATATCCAACCAAGTTACCGAGTGTAATCCCTGTAATGTACTCAAAAAGAGAAAGTTGGGATATTTGGCGCTTACCCAATATTTTTGTGATTATAAAAAGCGCGGTGACCGCTAAAAGCGTTCGGAGTGCAACTTCAATCCAATTGGGCATATAACTATACCTCCTGTTTATTTCATTCCCTAACGCATCTTGATTTAAATTCCCAAGGCAGGTGAAATATTCTCACCTTAAACTTGTTTTTCAGTAAAAATAAGAAAGTAACGAAAGGTAATATTAGAAGCTACACAGCCTCTAAACCTTTCGTTACTGAGTCCTATTTATTTACCTTAGAATTCTACACTTGTACAATTTTAATTAGATTCGTTGTGCCTGAGATCCCGATAGGTACACCTGCAGAAAGAACCACGGTATCTCCAGATGAGATAAATCCTTTGGTAGCTGCATTCCGGGTAATCGATTCAAACATCTCATCCGTCGAGTTTACTTTTTCCCCAAGGTACGGGAAGACTCCAGAGAAGAGGCATATTTGAGATAGTACTTTTTCATTAGAAGTAATCGCTAAGATCGGAGCTTTGGGACGATATTTTGAAATGACTTTTGCCGTAAACCCACTTCCAGTGGAAGCAATGATCACTTTCGCATTCAATTCAAGGGAAGCACTTACGGCACTTTGACTGATCACTTCTGTAATATTGGTCGCATGTTGTTCCCGCTTTTTGAAGAAATTATCGCGGTAATCAATGAGGTACTCTGCTTTTTGGGCAACAGCTGCCATCGTCTTAACCGACTCCAGCGGGTATTTACCGGCTGCTGATTCACCTGATAACATCACAACGTCAGCACCTTGAAGCACCGCGTTTGATACATCACTTACTTCTGCCCGAGTTGGACGTGGATTTACCTGCATTGAATCCAGCATGTGAGTAGCTACAATCACCGGTTTACCTGCCAGATTACATTTCTTGATAATATCAATCTGCATCATAGGGACATCTTCAATCGGCACTTCCACACCAAGATCGCCCCGGGCAATCATCACTCCATCAGAGGCTTCAATGATTTCTTTAATATTGTCAACGCCTTCTTGGTTTTCAATCTTGGAATAAATCTGAACATGTTCCGCATGGTTCTTTTTCAGTATTGATCGAATTTCCTCCACATCGGCTGCTTTACGTACAAAAGAAGCTGCAATCATCTCAATTTTATTTTCGAGACCAAAAGCGATATGTTTTTTGTCACGCTCGGTAACCCCAGGGAGTGTCGTTTTGATGCCGGGCAGATTTACCCCTTTTCTCGGCTTCAGAACGCCCCCGTTTAGAATTTCGCAGTGTATTTCAGTACCTTCTACTTTTTTCACCTTTAAGGCTACGAGTCCATCATCAATAAGAATCGTATCTCCCGGGTTTACAACCTCGTTCATTTCAGGATAATTCACACCAATTCGGTGAACCTCTCCTAGAATTTCTTCCGTCGTCAAAATCAGTTCTTTTCCCGTTTCCAAAGTAACGAAAGCCTCTTTTAATTTACCAATCCGTATTTCCGGGCCCTTAATATCCAGCATAATGGGTACAAAAGTTCCAAGATCCTTCGCAGCTGTTCTAACCCGCTCCATACGATTCACATGCTCTTCCAGCTCTCCGTGAGCCATGTTTATCCGAGCAACGGTCATTCCTGACTGTATCATCTGTTTCAGTAAGTCGATGGAATCACAAGCGGGTCCCATTGTACATATGATTTTTGTTTTCAACATTTTACTTCTCCTCACAATGTTTTGATTATCATGCAAATTATGATCATAGGCATCCTATTCATACCAAGTATGTGTACTCCTCGAGTAAATCATGTACAATCAAACTTCCTTTTATTGTGTATGCACATAACAAAAAACCGGCAGAAAGGTAAGTAACCTTCCTGCCGGTGTATATTATTCACTACCATGTTTTCACAACAATTTTACGAATGCTTTCGCTTGAAAGATGATATTTCTGAACAAGTTCAGGTACGGTCCATCCCTTGGAATAATGAAGAGTGATTTCTGCGTTACGCTGAGCCAGCTCTTTGCGGGCTCCGCTTTTTTCACCCCATCTTGCTCGTTCTTCCGTAGCTTTAGGTATATAGATCAGATCACCTTGAATATATTTTTGAATCTCTTTTAACAGGCTAGGGGGAAGCGCTTCTCTTCCATTTTTGTACCTCACGATAAAGGTCCTCCTCGAATACGGATATTGTTGATCTCAAACTTTGTTTCCATGCGCCATATAAATTTTGCATGCTTACGCCTCCTTTCGATTAGTTGGTTTTAGAATACACTGCGAACTATGCCGCTTAAAACAAAAAAAACCTTGGATCTGTTCTGCTCCAAAGGTAGTTCATTTCGTATAAACATAGGTGTAGTGCCGCTTTGACTTGACTCAAAAGTTAAAATCCTTTGTTCAAATCGGAGTAACTCAGCTTCATTACAAATAATCATTATCTATGACACCTTGGTTTTTTCATATGAAGTTGTGGTATTTGAACGTACTGGTATGTCATCATGTCGCTTCCTCCTCTCCTTGTTTTTGATATGTAATCCAATCAATTTCCTAACTCATTAAAACGATTAATTGGTAACGAATATAGACAAACGAAACCGTTTCGATCTATATGTCGTCCTGATTAAAGCAACTAAAGGTATTATCAAATGGATTCAATCTACATTTATTATAAATATGGAGGTTCGGATATACAACCCATATTATTTTATAATTCCCTTTTTTTTCAAATCAGATGATTATAAAGAGAGGAGAGACCGTTGTCCTCCCCTCTTATCAATGCTTCTTTCGCCTAAGCGAAAGTCACCTCACGGTTTTTGATCAAATGGATCATCTCCTTTCAGAACGAATTGCGTCGGCCCGACAACCACATTATAACTCCCTTCTGCAGAGAAGAGACAGTGAAAGAAACGTTATAATTAATCTCTACCTAGATGATCTATATTGACTCAGGGTACTTAGGTTTAGCATAACTTCGTGATTTTGGTTATATGTAATTTTATAGGCAATCACACCAGGCAGTAACTTGCTCATTTCTTCTTCCGTCAGCTGACTCGTATCAAGTAGAAATTCTCCCTTTACTTGAAGATTCTCTTTTTTCTTTAAAACACGATCATATATAAGAATTTGTTTCTCTGGGTGGATTAACAGGTTAGATGCCTCGACTGACAAAATCGGTTCTACCGAATGAATCATTAGAGACTGATTGGCATGGTTCTCCACTGTCCCAGAATAAGACAAGGTCACTTCACGCTGGGGTAGACTCTGAATGGATTCTCCCACCCCTCCGACCAGGAGCATCTTATCATTCACATGATCAGCCCCTGTAACTTGTATTGTTTTAGTTAATAAGATCAGAACTCCAACGACGATTAATACTATTCCGCCTAATGTTCTCTTGTTAGATAGCATAGTACCCACAGTCCCCCACCCTTCACATTCCCAATTTCATATTATTGAAGTTACACTATCTTAATAAGCTTCCGCAACGAAAAAACGCCTGGATATCAAATCCAGACGCAATTTTCTTTTCTATTTACTTGTAGCCCTTTAACTAGGAACCTCCTGTACTTGATGGATGTACTTTTACTCCCGTTAAGCTCCGCTGGCTATTCGTAAGAATCGCCTTTGCAGGTTTGGGGGCAGACTGTACAACCTGTACGGTGGATGAAATTTTCACTTTATTTCGTATTGCTTGTTTATATGGTACGGTCGGCACTGCTTCTGTTTTGGGTTGAGACTGAATAGACCCTTGTGTAATCAAAGTAATCAATTTCCCTGATATCCATACAGCGAGTATGGTATATAAGGTCTCTTTCAGCGGCATAAAAGCAAGAGATACTACTAAAACCACTGCGTCCATCAAAAAGAATACAGTACCTATCTTAAACCGACTCCGCTGACTTATGATTACCGCTAGAATATCGTCTCCACCGGTCGCACTGCCGCTTCGAATAACGAGTCCTGCACCAATCCCCGTTAAAATACCGGAGAAAATAGCTGCAGCAAGCAAGCTTCCGTGCAGATCAATGACAAGCGGAGAATATCTCTCGCACCATTCATAAAACAAGGAGAACGATATGGCTCCTAATAATGCTTTGTACATATATTTACGTCCCATCAAATACCAAGCAATCAAAATAATCGGCAGATCGAGTAATAAAGAAGTGAGCGCAGCCGGCCATCCAGCCACATAACTTCCAAGCAAGGCAAGCCCTACGAATCCACCTTCTGATAAATGATTGACATAGTTAATATGATAAAACGCAAATGCCATCAGCATTGTTCCTAACATCATCATACCTGTGCTTTTCAAAAAAGCAGGCAGTGCAGGAACTTTATTACCATACCTCTCAGTTTCTTTCTTTGGTTGTTGCTTTATTGTCCTCATACAGATTCCCTCGCATTATTTGTAGTATGGTCGATAGACCGTACCTATGCGGGAGGTGCACTATTGAGGAATTCATCCTTCGAATTTTCATTAATAACCTCTCCTTACGCATAAGTACCGTCTTCATTCTTGGGTGACTTGTTCTACAATACGTAAGGGAAGCTAAGTATAGGAGGAATCGTTGCGTTTCCAAATCGTCCTTTGGGGCTCTGTCCTTCGGGGACTCATGGTATCCAGATCCTTTCTTGTGTAACCATATATTTTGCTCGCACGAGCAGTTCTTATACATATGATTACCCCTATTATAACATGCTTTAAACATAGAGAAAAAGTAAAAAAGTAGCTCTCCCTTATAATTTATGTGGCACATCTTGTGTTTAGGAACGGCATATTGTCAAAAATGAATGATTTTTCATTATTGTTAAACAAGTTGTCAAATTTCTCTTTCATAAGATCCAAGGTTTCACTCATATATTGATCTATGAAATTTGTAGCATATTCTCTTTATTTTAATGTTGCTTCAGACACAGGGAACTAGTACTAATGACTCGTTCTTTGCCATGTGATGTTTTTGGGTTCGTCAAAAAAGGGTAAATGGTATAATATAGAAAAAGATCTAAATTAAAACTGAATCCCGTTAAGCGAGGCGGAGCGGACTATGATGACTAAGAAGCCTAGAGCGTTCATTGGATGTTCTCTTGAAGCGAAGCCTATAGCCGCAGCGGTGCATGAAAACCTAAGATATGCGGCTGAAGTAACTCCTTGGTATACCGGTGTATTTAATCCGGGGAATTATACCATGGAGGATCTAGAGAAGGAAGTACAAAATAATGACTTCGCCATTTTTATTTTCCATCCAGATGACGTCGCGAAAATTCGTGGCAAAGTGGTAGCAACGGTACGGGACAACACATTATTCGAGATGGGTCTTTTTATGAGCAAGTTGGGTAGAAAACGCATATTCTTTATATTACCAGAGCATGTAAAGGAACTCGAAGATACAGCACAAGTGGAAGGAATGCGAATGCCCTCCGATCTACTTGGGCTCGGGTCATTACATTATGAAATTCGTTCAGATGGCAAATGGGCTCCCGCCGTGGCAGTAGCCTGTAATAAAATTACAGAAGTTATGGAAATGCTAGGCCCATGGACCGACCTTACGGTTCAAAAAGAAATTAACAAGGTCCGCCAAGAAGAAGACAATAAACGAATCCAACTGCTCAAGCTGCTTCGTTTCTTTCGCGAACTGCTGCGCTCCCGTAAGGCAGATGACCAGATGCTTCACCGAATGAGTGATACGCTGAGAACCACATTTGTCTCCCGTCCTCATTTTCTCGTCCGAGGAACTACGGTTCATCGCACGACAGAATCTGGATATCTTCAGCAAGTGGCAGGAAATGTGGGAGAGATTGGACGGAAATATTCACTGGATGTGAACGATGGGAAATCCCCGGATGATCCAAGCCGGATCCTTACCGTAGATGCTTTTAAGGAGAATAAAATCAAGGTCAACCTATATGACGATTATCTTGAGAAAGAGTATATGCTGTGCTATCCTGTAGCAAGTAATTATGTATTCACCGTGCATCTTGTGGGACATCTCGAGGCAGGTGACGAATTATTTCAGCAGATTGACCATGATAATCGCCAATTATTCAGTGCTATTCATGACCTGTTAGGAGGAGAAATGGGATGAAACCGATCAGACAAAGGCTCACAAAGAAAAGAGGAGCCCCCAAGGTGCGTCTGAGCGCTACCCCGGATTCCACCGGACCTGCACACGAAAGTGACAGCGACGACCGTTTCAAAAAACCAGAACAGCCTATAACTACGTTAGGTCCGTCACTGAAGGGCAAAGAGCGTCCGTACAAGGTCATTTTGGAAAAAGAAGCTCTCTACGACAAACCGCAATATATGGCTTAAGTATGAACCCTCTTCATACCATATCTAAACTAGGTTAGGACGGCTCACTCTTTCAATGGGGTGATGCCCGTCCTTTTTTCTTGTGTATCCAAATTAGAAACGTATATTTCAAGATGATGCAGCAATAAGCAATCACCCCCTCCCAAACAACTCCAGCAGTCTCCTAGATTATCCACTTGCCAAAAAGCATAATGAAATCTTATATTGGATAGTATAGAACAGGAACATATGTTCTGTAAATCACAAATAACCAATTATTCTACCCATAGCTAGGAAGTGAAAAGGATGACGGTGCCATCCACCCCTCCCGCTCCCTCTGAGGCGGACCATTTGCTGATCAAAAAGTATCTTATCTACACATTAATGCTAGATGTTCTGGAACAGGATATTGATACGATAAGCCAGGTTTCTCTGCACATGCCCGAGGTCTACATACTGCGTCTTTCCAAGCTTCAATCCGAAGTTACAGTGACCTTAACCAACCTTCGTTCAGACATGCGTACTCGCGGGATCCGAGTATATGAAGAGTCCAAACAAAAAGAGGGCATCGAAGCACTTTATTTATGCAGAGGATATCGGCGGCGCCTTTTTCTTCTATGGACCTTTGCTAAAACAGAGGTAAAAAAAGAAATCAGCTTTTTTCTCGGGGTAAACTTGACTGAAAATTGAAATAGGGAGCTGTTTACATATCATTACACTTTATAGAATTTCATGTCATAATAATAGGAACATGTATAGTAAAGGGGATTAAAGGCATGAATTCTAGGCAGACAACACCCTCGAAACATAGGAATCGGTTAGTTGTTCAACATGTTACAGATCTCATAGGAGATACGCCAGTTGTAAAGTTACAGCGTATTCCAAGTTCTGAACATGCTGAAGTTTATGTAAAGCTTGAGTATTTTAACCCCAGTGGAAGTGTGAAAGACCGCGCTGCCTTCAATCTGATTAGACAAGCAGAGCTTGACGGATTACTTCTGCCTGGTTCTACCATTATTGAACCGACGAGTGGAAATACGGGGATTGGTCTAGCCATGAATGCGGCGGCCAAAGGATATAAAGCCATCCTTGTCATGCCCGATAATATGAGTAAGGAACGCATTCAGATCCTAAAGGCATATGGAGCAGATGTCATACTCACTCCCGCTTCAGAACGGATGCCTGGCGCGATTCGTAAAGCAAATGAGCTAAAAGAAAGCATCCCTCATAGCTTTATCCCGCAACAATTTGAGAACAGTGCAAATCCAGATGCGCACCGGACTACGACTGCACTTGAAATCCTTTCCCAAATGGAAGGCAAACTAGATGCCTTTATTGCCACTTCTGGCACAGGAGGAACGATTACAGGAACAGGTGAGGTACTTCGTGAACACCTTCCGAGTATAAATATCTATGCGGTAGAACCTGCAGGTTCTCCGGTACTATCCGGCGGTAAGCCTGGTCCCCATCAGTTAGTTGGCACAAGTCCCGGTTTTATACCTCCGATTGTGAATACAGACGTTTGGAATGAAATCATCCAGGTGAAGGATGAGGAACCTCTTCATACGATGCGCCAACTCGCCTCACAAGAAGGGTTACTACTGGGGCCTTCTTCAGGAGCATCGGTGTGGGCTGCTTTACAAATTGCAAAACGTCTAGGTCCTGGACATAAAGTGCTTTGTATCGCTCCAGATACGGGCGAAAGATATTTAAGTATGGGCATGTTCTAATGTTTCGTCTGTAGAAGATCATGATGATCACAAAAATAAAAATATAAAAAGACCTGTTATGACCACTTCAAGTCTACTTTATGACTTGTACTGGGTACAAAACAGGTCTTTTCTTTTTTAATGTTTCTTTTACACTTAATTCGAATTACGAACTACAGTGCCTCTACTGAAAGTGTAGCTCCGGGTGGCAAGACGGCTTCCACTCGCTCTCTCACATTTGAATTAAGCAGAATTTCCGCATCTAGAATAGCAGCCATCCCTTGATCTGTTGAAGAACGAATGAGTCTTCCTAATCCTTGGCGCAGACGAAGCAGCATGTATGGAAGGTCTACTTCTTCATATGCTGAATCAGCAGCTTCCCGCTTAGCCATAAATACCGGATCCTCCGGCGGGTAAGGAAGTGACCAAATAATAACGTTGGACAACGAAGGTCCAGGTACATCCAGTCCTTCCCATAGACTAGCCGCACAAAGTACGCTTTCCTCGGTATTTTGGAATTCCGCAATCAGACTGCTGATCTCCCGATCTCCTTCATAAAGCATCTTATAGGATGCAAAGTAAGGATGATGGGAAGCTGCTTGCTTAAACTCACGAAGTTCATTCATGGTTTTAAACAATAATAAAGCTCGTCCTTCCGTACGCTTGATCAGTTTTGCTGCCATCGCCAGTTTCTTCGCTGCAGCAACTTCCATTCGCATATCACCTTCTCCAAGGAGTTCACTTGGAGCGATCAGTTTCATCTGCTTCTCGTAATCGTATGGAGAATTTACAGAGAAGGATAAGTAATCACTGATCCCCAGGCTGCTTGCTACATAATCAAAAGATCCATCGACTGAAAGGGTTGCTGAAGAAAATACGATCGGCATTTGCAGTCCGAATACTCGTTCCTCTAATACTTCTTTGACTGTTTGCGGCATGATAGCAAGCGTCGCTGAGCCATCCTCATTTTCTTCTGCCCAGCAAATATAAGTTTCTGAGTCACGGAACAGGTGAAGTGCCGTTTGAATCATCTCCAGATGTTCTTCAACAATACGCAGCTTATATTCATCTAGTGTATGAAGTCCACTTTCAAATACGAGTTCTTCATCAATCGCTTCAATGGTACTCTTCCAACGATTCAGTTCAGTCCGCAGTTTATCATCTACTCGGACACGTTTTCGGTCGGAACCCGGTATTGCTGTACTTTGCTCTGCAACCAGTGCAAACACAAGCTGGCTCTGATCAATAGAATCCTCAATTCGGAGCGCGAGTGTCTCCCGGATCTCTCCATCCAACAACCGAGTAACAATCTCTTCATAAGCACTATGTTTCAGCTTATAACTAAGGGCATGTTGTGCAGCAGATTCAAGTAGATGTCCTTCGTCGAATACAACCGAACTATGTTCAGGGAGCAAGGGAAGCTGACCCTCTCTTTTTCTTCCTTCATAAGTCCATACATGCTCCATGTAATAATCGTGGGAACAGATAATAATGTCTGTCGCCTTGCGGTAATAATCACGAGACAGTGTCATACCGCAGCGATGTCTTTTATCACATACAAAACAGTCTTGAAAAGAATCCCAGTTAATCTTATTCCACTGTTCATCATTTAGATTCGGGTATTCCTTACGATCTCCATAGGGGTAAAAAGATTGCATTGTGCCCGGTGAATGGACAAAATCAGGAAGCGTTTCATATACGTCTTCAATGACAGCTGCATCTTCATCCTGAAGACGAACACCGTCTATTTTTTTGAGACAGAGGTATTGATCCGGAGATTTTCCAAGCCGCGCATCAATCTGTAAGTCCAAATAACGGGCAAGTTTAGCAATATCTCCTTCTTGTTTAACAAGCTGCTCAATGAGCGACTCATCTGCACAAGCGATGACTGCGGGCTTCCGTGTATACCTTGCATAGTTAACTGCATACAGCAGGTACACAAGTGTTTTTCCTGTGCCTACTCCTGCTTCAGCAAAAATGGTTTTCTTATTGGCATAGGCTCTTTCCAATTGGTAAGCCATAAATATTTGTTCATCACGGATATCAAATCCATGTTCAGGTAACACATCATAAAAAACATCCGCTACCCAATCGCCGACCTGCTTGACGAATGGTTCTGACGGATCATAGGAGAAAGGATATCGCTCCATGGTTACGCCTCCAACACTTATCATATTCTTATTAGGCAAACTCCAATTATCTCATGAACAAAAAAAATTAGCAACTACCCTTTCTTTCATATTCTCCCCTTTTTTCTCCCTCTCTAATGCATAAAAAAACGAGGGTAACGCCATTCTAATTCTAGAAGACTAATAAGAATTCACCTTTAGTAAAAAGAGATGAGGTGTATATCATGACTTCCTGGATCATTCGCTCCGAACTTCCTTCTGATTTCCATGCGATTGCGGAACTGCATGCTCTAGCCTTTGCCTATAACTTTGGTATGGGAGAAACCGCTCTTGTCAGTGCCCTTCGTACACGAAAAGATTTTGATTCTGAACTCTCCCTAATCTGCATAAAGAACGATCAAGTCATCGGTCATATTCTGTTTACCCCACAAGAAGTACAAATAGAAGGAAACAAAGTGAAAAATCTAATCCTGGCTCCTTTATCCGTTCATCCCGATTATCAAAAGCTTGGTATTGGTTCTGCTTTAATTACAGAAGGAATACACCGTGCTCAGCAGAAGGGATTTGAATTATCTACTGTACTGGGCCATCCGCATTTTTATCGACGATTTGGCTTCAGAAGCAACGCATGGATGGACGAAAAAGTGAAAATCCCGCTCGAGACGATCTTTGTAACAGAAGCAGAACCCTTCATTCGAGAGCGGCGTGTAGAATCTAGTGATCTTCCTACCCTATATGACATGTGGGAAACCACGTATGGACCTTCTTCTTTTGCAATCCTTCCGGGACATTCGCTGCTCGACTGGATTAGCCCATCTAACACCATACGCGCATCCTCCATTCTGATCGGTGAAGAACTAGCAGGTTATATACGTTACAGCGAGACAGACCCCAGCCTCATTACCATGTTCATTGCACGTGACAGAGAAGCTTTTGTCTACATTACATCCTATTTAAAAGGGAAGCTAAGCCCGCTTCAGAACACCCACCTGCTTCTTCCTATTTCTTCTTTATCGCCGCTTCTTAGACAGCTAGATTGGGTTTATGATATTACACAAAAAACATATGCCGAATATATGGTCTTCGTACTGAATGGACCGTCACGTCCTCGTTTACTTTCCTATTTTAAAGACATTCATAAAGGGACTAAAACAAGAGGGTATCTGATCTGGCCGACTGAATTTGATCTTTGTTAGAGCAGCATATAGATGAAAGATAATTCTTTTTTGCAGACGAAAAAACCCGGTTATACAGCCAGGTTCTTTTAAAGCTTCTATATAGTACATTTACATTCTCAGCATGATCTTCCCCGTCTCCGAAAGATCATATCCAGAAATCATATTCAGCTCATGACGAAATGCATCCGAACGGAGGATATCAAGCACGGCTTCAATGAGTAAGGTATTCTCCGGTTGATCCAGCAAGACAAGGTCATAACGTTCTTTAATGAGCGGAATAAATTCGACACCAGCTACAACAGATGCTGCTTTCATCGCTCCTACCCCAACATCAACTTCACCGGAGGCAACTTTTGCTGCTACAGCGAAATGACTGGTTTCTTCACTCTCATATCCTTGGATCGACCATTTGTCCAAACCATGGATACGAAGTTGTTCGTCTACAAGAACTCTAGCCCCTGCCCCTTTTTCGCGGTTCACGAACCGAAGCCCCGGCTTCGTAAGATCAGACCATCCCTCTAACATGTGCGGATTGCCTGGTGCTACATATAATCCAGCCCATCGACTCATCAGGTTTACAACAATATAGGAAGAACCAACTAACAGCCTACGAATATAGGGAACATTGTATTCTCCTGTATCTCCATCAAGCAAATGAGTGCTGACAATATCCGACTTCCCTTGATACATGGAGATAAGGCTGTCTAAACTCCCCACATTGGAACGCAGCGGTCTTAGAAACGGTGATTGTTTCTCTAGATGACTCGCCAGAATATCCAGACTCAAGTCTTGCCCCGTAATAACCACCTGTCTTACTCCACTATTCTGGGAGGCAATATGTAATTCTCGTTTCTCCTTATCATGAGCTGGCTTTGCAACAAAATCTTTGGAAGACTGTTTGTAGGCCTCCAGATCCGCATGGTCTATCCGCATTTGTTTGCCGACTTTATAGGCGGGTAACTTTCCTTTTTTTATCAAATCATATACGGTCAGTTTGGATATTTTTAAAAGCTTTGCTATTTCCTCTGTTGTATAAGATATATTATCTTTCACTTGCGATACCCCCATGGCAAATCTATACCCGCATTGTATCATAATCTCTTTTTGCTATTTAGTATTGTCATCTTATCTATTCATAATATAATAATTAATTATATCTAAATATACTCAATTATAACGATAGGATGATATTATGATCAAAGTGAATAAGGTTAGTTATATTTGTTTATGTTTCCTCTTCATAATTTTTCTAGCTGCATGCAGCACTTCTACATCTAACAAACAAGATTCACAGCAATCTGGTTCAGAATCAACCTCTACCCCATCAGAGATCACAGAGCTTACCATTTCAGCAGCAGCCAGCTTAACAGATACTCTAGAAGAAATACGTCCGATCTTCGAAGAGAATCACCCGGAAATCCAGCTCACTTTTAATTTTGGCAGTTCGGGCGCGTTACAACAGCAAATTAATCAAGGCGCTCCCGTTGACCTTTTTCTATCAGCGGCAGACAAGAATATGCAGGTACTGATTGACAACAATCAGATCTTGGAAGGATACTCTGAAACATTACTGACGAATCAGCTGGTGCTTGTGTCCGCAAATGACAGCAAGATTGATATAACCTCTGAGGCCGATCTCACAAAACCCGAAGTAAAAGTAGTGGCCATCGGTATTCCAGAGAGCGTTCCTGCCGGTAGTTATGTCAAAGAAGCACTCGAAAACCTTGGATTATACGACATACTGCTTCCGAAGGTTATACAGGCCAAGGATGTCCGTCAAGTATTACAATACGTTGAAACGGGTAATGCTGATGCAGGTTTCGTATATAAAACAGATGCTCTTCTTTCTAAAGTTAATATTGTACATATGGTTGATCCAGAGCTTTATGCACCTATCCATTACCCAATGGGCATTACGAGGGCAAGTAAACACATAGAGGAGGCCAAAGTATTTTATGAATTCCTTAAATCTGATGAGGCCAAGACTATATTTCAGCAGTACGGGTTTAAAGGTCTTTAGACAGCGATGCCTATGATGGACTGGAATTTATTTTGGGCGCCCGTACGATTGTCAATGATTGTCGCGCTGCTCTCAAGCCTTGTAACGATCATTGTAGGGAGTTTACTCGCTAAATGGATGTCCAGGAAAACATTCCGCGGTAAACTTTTTCTCGAGACTGCTTTCATGCTTCCCATTGTGCTGCCCCCTACTGTCGTTGGATTTTTGTTACTCGTTCTTTTTGGCAGAAACAGCTTTGTTGGTTCACTAATAGAGCGTATTTTTGAAGCTCCACTTCTATTCACATGGTGGGCAGCCGTTATCGCTTCGATTGTTGTCTCATTCCCTCTGGTCTATCAGACGATGAAAGTTGGATTTTCGTCCGTGGACCAAGAGCTTGAAGCAGCTGGACGCTCCATCGGTGCAAATGAATGGCAAGTCTTTCGCTATATTACACTTCCTCTTGTATGGCCTTCTCTTATGACCGCTTATATACTTGGATTTGCCCGTTCGCTGGGAGAGTTTGGGGCTACACTTATGATTGCAGGTAATATACCAGGTAAAACGCAGACTGTACCCACTGCTATATATATCGCTGTAGACAGCGGTAATACAACCATGGCTTGGGTGTGGACGATCTCTATTATTGTCATTTCATTCCTCCTTTTACTAATAACAGGACGTAATAAATCGACATAATTTGATAACATCTTTGTAATGATCACCCCAACAACCCGTTATTTCTAAAATAACGGGTTGTTTTTTTGTTATATTTTTACCAAAGAACTAGAAAATTAAGGGTTTTATATGAAATAATAGATAAATATTTTGTAATAAAAACAGGAAAATTAATAATTTAGGTTACAATATTGTAACCTAAATAGGTGTTTCAACTCTTCGATTTGGTGATAAATTAACCCTTTTAAATGAATTTAACCTCTCTATATAAGTATATAATTAAGATCTTTGCCAAGTTTTAGTGTATGAAAAGCGAAACTATGGTTACAGTTTTGTAACATTCAATGCTTTTTTTATTATATATTAGTTACAGTTGATTAATATTAATAAAGCCGAATCTACTAGATAGTACGGGGGACGATTTACATACTTGGGGTGAATGGATGATGAAGATCCTAGAGTACCTTCTACTCAAACCCGTCAACTAACCTCGGAGGCTAACGGAGGAATAAATAATAATGATGAAATTTGGTAAATGTATGTTGTTAACTACTCTGCTTGGAGCAGGCTTAGTACTCGGAAATTCGCAAGTAGATGCTTCTTCTTCAGGTTCAAATAGTGTAAATGTACAGCTTAATGATAGTCTTGTTAATTTTGAGGATGCTTCTCCTTTTCTAGATAATAACGATAGAACGCAAGTTCCATTACGTAAACTTGCAGAAGAAATGAATTATACCGTAAGTTCTTCTAAATCAGGTTCAACTACAACGGTTACTATTAAAAAAAATGGAACTACAATTAAAATTAAAACAGGTTCCACAACAGCAACAGTCAACGGAAAAAGTGTAAGTCTTGATACACAAGTGTTTATTCGCTCTAGCCGTACATACGTTCCACTTCGTTTTATATCCGAAGCAATGGGTAATGACGTGGTTTGGAAAAAGAGCTATTCCCTTGCCATGGTAAATACAACAGGTAAAACGTATAGCCCGATTCTCGTAGGAAATGATCATGTAAAAGGAACAAGTATTGTCCAAGAAGCCACAAAATATATAGGTACACCTTATGTATATGGCGGTTCTACTCCAAGTGGATTTGACTGCTCTGGTTTTGTGAAATATGTTTTTGAGAAACACAATGTATCTCTTCCGCGTACAGCTGCTTCCATGTATAAAACAGGAACTTCTGTATCAAAAAGTAATTTGAAGCAAGGCGACCTTGTTTTCTTTAATACAACAGGTTCATCTGTCTCTCATGTCGGCATTTACGTTGGAAACAATAGTTTCATTTCTGCCACTACTTCCAGTGGTATTAAAATCGACAGCTTGAGTAACACTTACTGGGGTCCTAAATATGTAGGAGCAAAAAGTGTACTCTAATATTATAGATTAGTATTAAAAGAAGACATTCACTCCGCGTTTTGGAGATGAATGTCTTCTTTTGTCTTAGAAGTTTCTTACTTGACATCGAGTTGTACCGCGCTTTCGTTGCCAGCACATTGATGATGAAGTTATATTGTTCCTTCGGGTGTAAGTAATGTCCTACAGTGCCGCATAAGGGCTCAGAACCGGGGTTTGTTGTTATCTAATCATCCACGAACACTACATCTTATTATAATCCGCTATATACAGCCCAAAAAAAGGTACAGCCCCTCAACTGTTTTTGAGGAGCCGTACCTTTTCTTTATGAGGGGACTTATTCAGTGACCTCTTGTAAGAAATCATCTTATTGATTCTATAATTTAATTCCTAATTTGTGAAAACATGATTCCCTATTGTTTTTATAATAGGGCGTGCCTTACTCCAAGCAGATGTAGCAATCTTCGGATTATAATAATAGAGAGCTCCCTCTGTTGGATCCTCACCATTCAGCGCACGCTTTGCTGCTATATAAGCTGATGAATTAGGAGTAAGGTTATACTGACCGTCATCCACCGCAGTAAACTGTCTAGGATGAAGGATAACCTCTTTTATGGAACTTGGGAACTGATTAGACTGGACCCGGTTAAGGATGACAGCAGCTACCGCTACCTGACCTTCTAATGATTCGCCCCTCGCTTCACCGTTTATTGCTTTAGCTAAAGCGTTCAGTGTAGATCCTGCGGCAGGTGCCTTCGTCTTCAAAGCGGCTATCGTTCGTTTGCCTGCCTTTCCGTCTACGGCCAGTCCACTTCGCTTCTGGAAGGTTTGAACTGCCTTCTCTGTTTGTGATCCATAGTATCCGGTTACTCCAGCAGACAAGTACCCAAGCGTTCTGAGTCTCTCTTGGAGTTCTACAACTTCAGAATGTTGAGTCCCTTTTTGAAGAAGCATTGCACTGGCCGGAGAAGCCATCCCTACCGTACCTATTGCTATCGATCCGCTTAAAAGTAAACCTGCTGTGAATCTTTTCCACTTTTTGTTGTTATTTAATTTGTTCATATAATCTATGACAACCTCCAGATTCGTGATGTAAGTTTAATAGTGGGATCTGGCTTTGCCGATCCTGAAAAAAAAGCCGAGAGAAAGGGAACTGTTCCTGCTTTCTCCCGGCGAAGCGTTTTTCAAGTGCACTTCATTCTTACAAATTCAATATTTATTTTGTGAAAACATGATTACCAAGTCTTTGTGTAACTGGCCTAGAACTCATCCAAGAAGATGAAGTATACTTCGGATTATAGAAGTATAGAGCATTTTTAGAAGGATCATATCCTGTCAAAGCTCTGCGAGCTGCCTCATATGCACCCGCCGTTGGCACACTTAGTTTGCCATCCGCTGCAGGTGAGAATTGCCCTTTTTGAAAAATCACGTTCGTAATGGCGTTCGGAAATGCCCCGTTCTGAACACGATTTAGAATGACAGCTCCTACGGCAACTTGTCCAGTAAATGATTCTCCGCCAGCTTCATCTTGAATAATACCTGCCAGATGTTTTAACACTTTGTTATTAATCGGCGCTTTGGCTTTCAGTTTGGCTTCTGTCTTGGGACCAACCTTTCCATCGACAGCTAAGTTGTTCACCCTCTGGAATTTCTTCACAGCTGCAACCGTTTTGTCTCCATAGTAACCGCTGATGCCAGCCCAGAAATATTTTATTTTATTCAGTCTTTCTTGGACCTCAACTACTTCGGAACTTCTACTACCCTTCTGTAGTGTCGCAGCACTAGCTGTTGATGATGCACCCAATATGGAAAGAGCACAGGCACATGTTAAGATAAGTGTGGGTATTTTTTTCATTAGTCTTACATATCCTCCGTTTCATTCGTGATAAGACGTACTACATAAAAAAATCTCATCACTGAATTTGGCGGCGCTAAAAGTAACACCTAATGTGTACTATAACATAAGTTACAATTTTGTTACATCTGCCGATGGACCTAATCTACAAGTTCCGTCCCTTTTGTTTCCTTACCTAGCACGAGTACCGCTGCTGCACCAACTAATACCGTAACAAAGAACATGGTGAATATTGTACTAAAAGGCACCCCTTTTTGGACCAAAAGACCTACAAGTAGTGGTGCAATCACGCCTCCGATTCGGCCAACGGATGCAGATAATCCTACTCCAGTAGAGCGTGTTCTCAGTGGATACAGCTCCGGTGTATAAGCATACATGCCTCCCCATGCCCCTAGATTGAAGAAAGAAAGTGACATTCCTGCAATAATTAAGGATATCTCCGAGCTGGCATTTCCAAACCAGAGCGCACTGAATCCTGTCATCACTAAATATACGACAAGTACAAATTTTCTCCCGAATTTCTCAATAAAGTAAGCCGCAGTAAAATAACCAGGCAGCTGCGCGAGCGTCATAATAAGCACATACTGAAAACTTTTGACGAGCTCATATCCTTTTGACGTCATGACACTTGGCAGCCATAAAAACATACCATAGTAAGAAAATACAACCGTAAACCATAAGATCCATAACATCAGCGTGGTCTTCCGATGTTCTATGGACCAAACCGATTTGAATTTCTCTCCAAAGGTAACTTTTTTCAGTTCCTTTTTCTTGTTAAAATCAGGTGGATCTTGGATAGCTTTGCGTAAGTACAGCGCGTAAAATGCAGGCAATGCACCGATTAGAAAAGCTACACGCCATCCGTACTCGGGGATGATGAAATAAGAAATAAGAGCCGATATAATCCAGCCTGCAGCCCAAAAACTTTCAAGCAGAACAACGGCTCGTCCCCTTTCCTTAGCAGGTACCGATTCGGATACAAGCGTAGAAGCGACCGGAAGTTCTCCTCCAAGACCTATCCCTGCCACAAAACGAATGAGGCAAAGGAACACATACCCTGTAGCTAAAGCTGAAAATCCACTTGCTACCGAGAAAATAAGCAGTGTCCACATTAAAACAGCTTTTCTTCCATACTTATCAGCCAGCGTGCCTGCGAGAGCAGCTCCCACGACCATACCAATGGAAGTGGAACTTGTGATCAGCCCTACTTCGCCTGGACTGAGGAGCCATTCCTTCGCCAGAGCAGCTACGATAAAGGACATCATACCTACTTCCATGGCATCAAACATCCAGCTTAGTCCAGCACTAAATAGCAGCTTACGTTGTTTCGGATTCTGTAATACTTCGAGTTTACTCATCGTAATACTTTTGCTCCCTTATGTATTGTATTTGAAGTGGAACCCACCATCTTATTTATAATGATTTAAGACAGCCTGTCAACAACAAAAAAAGAGAACAGTCTGCCTATTAAAGTAAGCATACCGTTCTCTCTTTTTACTATCTCTTATTTCCGCAAACAAGATTTAGGATTGACTATTCATTTTCTTTACGGACGAGAGATACATCATCATTCATTTTCTCATACCACACTTCATAATGATGTACCGCAAGTCCGGCAAAGGAATGATGTTTTGTGCCAAGTTCAGCCGCTACTTCCATCTCTGATTCCATATTCGTAACTGCTTTCCGGTAAAAGGTTAGATGTTCGCCTTCCTCGGTATGACCAAGCTCGGCACCGATCCATACCTGCTTGTCCAGCTCATCTGCTTCAGCAAGTTCTTCCTTGGAGAGATCATACATCTGCTGACCGCTGTCTCGATAAGCCATGATGGCAATGGCATCAAATTGATCAATCATCCACCGGCTGAGTGTACCCTCACCATCCGGACTCTCTCGCTTGTCCAGCCAAAAAGGAACCGCTGCGCTCATATAGAGATTGCCTTCAGACCCTGCCTGAATCCATTCCTCTATATTTGCACTCCATTCTGCAATGACTGCTTGTTCCTCTTGTTCCCATCGCCGCAATTGATAAGGCTCGACATCGAACTGTACACCTGCAAACTGCTCCTCTGGTGCTGCTTCCTGGTTAAATTTCTTTACCCATTCAACCCATACCGTGCCTTCTTGTCGCTTTTCTGTATAGGCCCAGTCTGCGTGACCATTGAGTGCATGGACTGAAATGTCGTGAGCTTTTGCTTCCGCATTAAAATGTCGATATGCTTCATCAGACACGCTCTCTTTCGTTTGCAGAAAAACAGTATTCACCTTTTGTTCTGCTAAGAACATCACAATTTCATCCGTACGCTCTTCAATGATCGAAGCATCCCATAGCCATGTCGCTTTGTTTTCATTCACCCCAGGTGATTTCAGCATGAAATATAGGATAAGTAAAAGGACAAAGATAATTACCAAGCTGCCTCCTTTTACCCATGCCGGCCACGTATTCCATGCATATCCTCCTTTATTCGATGGCTTCTGCGCAGCGTTCACCGCATTTTTCTTAAGCAAATACCGCTTCTTCCTGCGATGCTACGGGATGCTGTACAGAATGGCCTATTTTATAGATGTGCGGTAATGGGTATTCCTTGAATGCATTACGAGTATCGAGTATAGGTACGGCCAGCGATGCGATCTCATCATACTCTAGATTCTTATGGTTCGTAATTAACACGATGCAGTCATAACCTTTGAAGTTAGCAGGGTTATACTCCACACTATGAACCGTTTCTCCATGTTTATCGCGGAAAGTATCTGCATACGGATCGAAGTACTCTACATTGGCACCCGCTTCTTTAAAGAGCTCGTAAACTTCAAGAGCTGGAGATTCACGAAGATCCGCAATGTTTGGTTTGTACGCCATACCGAGCAGCAATATGTTCGATTTACGAATTGATTTCGCATATTCATTCAGAATCGTTGCTGTTTTGTTCATTACGTAGTACGGCATATTGTCATTTGTGGATTGAGCAAGTTCAATAAATTGGCTGTAGAATCTAAATCCTTTCGCTTTCCAGGATAAGTACATCGGATCAAGCGGAATGCAGTGTCCACCGATGCCTGGGCCTGGATAGAACGGCATAAAGCCAAATGGTTTTGTCGCAGCTGCGTCAATTACTTCCCAAATATCAATCCCCATACGGTCACACATCATTGCCATTTCATTTACAAACGCAATATTTACACTGCGGAACGTATTTTCGAGTAACTTAGACATTTCCGCAATTTTTGGATTAGATACAGGAACTACCGTTTCTACATACTGGCTATACAGTGCTGCTCCGAGTTTCAAGCATTCTTCCGTAGTACCGCCAATTACTTTTGGTGTATTAAAAGTAGTATATCTGCCGTTTGACGGATCCACACGTTCTGGTGAGAAGCAGAGGAAATAATCTTCTCCTACTTTTTTACCAATAGCCTCAAGTTTTTGCTCAATCAATTCTTCCGTTGTACCAGGATAAGTTGTGCTCTCAAGCGTGATGAGCATACCTTCCTTCATGTGCAATTTGATTTGTTCTACCACTGTTTCAATGTATGATGTATCCGGATCCTGGTTTTCACTGAGTGGTGTTGGTACACAGATACTCAGTGCATCGATCACACGCAGCATGCTGTAATCTGTTGTCGGCTGAAAGCGACCGCTTTGCATTACCGTTTTCAGGTCTTCCGAAGAAATATCATGAATATAGGACTCGCCTTGATAAATACTCTCCACTTTGGACGGGTCTAAATCAATACCGATTACCGTAAATCCTTGCTTTACCATTTCTACTGCGAGCGGCAGGCCAACATATCCTAGTCCTACTACACCCAACACGGCTTTCTTGCTTTCAATTGCGTTCATTAAAGTATGGAATTGCTCTTTCACAGTACTTCACCCTCCAAATGGAATTTTAGGTAAGCAGGCTGTATCATTTAGTTACCATGATACACAGCTCACTTTTTGTTTTATGTGTTAAAACAGGACTACCTTATCAGTTTGAAATCTACTATTTTACAAGCTACGATTACTGTAAGATCTATGATTTCTATTGAAAACAACGACGAATGCGGGCATCGAGTTCCACAGGAGAAAAAGGTTTGGTTACATAATCTTCTACACCTTTTTCAAAACACTGTGTGATGGTCTGCTCTACTCGTTGGTCTGTCAAAACAATTACTTTTGGCTGCTGTTTTAGATCCAGATTCTGAATCTGATGGATAAAGGGAACTCCACTCATACCGTACAAATTAAGTTCGGTCAAAATAAGATCCGGCTCCACTTTTACAGCCATATCGAGGGCACTAAGTCCATCCACCGCTTCATAAATCTCATATCCTTGCAAAGCAAGGCGGATTTGAAGAAATTCTCTTGTTGATTGTTCTTGATCTACAATAAGAATCTTTCCTGGATGTACCGCTGTTTCATTTGGTGTATATAGTTTGATATCTGCATCCGTACTGAGTCTTGCAGATTCAGCCATACTTTTCAGCAAATGTTTGCTTGCTTTCCCCATTTCAGGGAAGCTTGCAATCGTTAGACGCGGATCGACACCGGGCAAGGTTTGCATCAGGCCCTGTTTGATTAACAGTGCCTGATAGTGTGTGCGGTTGAGTGACATAAAGGGAAGGAAGACTGCAATCGTATTTGTCTGCGTATCTTTCCAAACCTGATATTCCGTCTCGCAGGTCCTCGTAAGAATATCCTGCAACTCTGCATCCGGCTGTTGCTCTCGATCTATGCAGTGAACAAACACAACGCCGCTGTTCTCGTTAGCCATTCCTTTTAGTTGCTCATCAAGAATGTCATATACACTGTCCTTCATCTGACGCTCAAGAGTTACTGTATTTGCCATAAGACTCATCTCCACCTTTCAACATTTCACTTTTACCTTCTTAAGCTGCCTCTTCGGCTTTTGGCTCTTCCCAGCTCTGTCTTGTCATCGTTCCCCAAGAGTTATTTTTTTGCATAAACTGGATATGCCCTTGTACTCTCCAAAGGACGCCAAGCTGATGATACCCTACAAACTTAAGCGCAGAAAAAGCTAACATTTTCACAAGATCAGACGGTTTCGGATAACGGCGGAAAGCAATCTCTTCCAGAATCAGAGCTCCTACACTCAGCAGATAACCACTTAAGAAATTAAGGAGACCAAAAATCACTAGAACAGGCCAAGCCGTCATATCCAGCATAACGTAACCTACTAAAGCCAAAAGTCCAGTAATCCGGAAATAAGGATTCAATGCCTCAAAAAAGATGTTGTACGGCATTGTGAGCATTCCCATTGTTTTATACTTGGGTCTGAACATCATATTTCCGTTCTCCAGCATATTTTTCAGGTTTCCCCGACCCCAACGTTTACGTTGGTTCGAAATAATCTGGTACGTATCTGGTGCTTGAGTCCAGCAGACTGCCTCTGGGCAAAATGCAATACGATACTTTTTCTTGTTTTCTAGCATATAGCGATGAAGCTTGATAATGATGTTCATATCTTCTCCGGGATAGCCATCACGGTATCCACCTACTGCAATAACAGCCTCTTTTTTAAATACGCCGAAAGCACCTGAAACGATAATCAGTCCATTTAGTGAACTCCAACCAATTCGTCCACCAAGGAATGCTTTTAAATATTCAATGGATTGAAACATCGGCCAAATTTTACGTGGAAGTGATACATCTTTTACAGCACCATTTTCAATTTTGCAGCCATTTGCAATACGGACATCTCCGCCGATCGCAACGGTCTCTTCTGGGTTCTCCAGATACATACGAGCCATGCGAATAAGTGCATCCTTCTCAAGTAAAGAATCTGCATCAATCGATGAGATCAAAGGAAAATGTGAAAAGTTTATTCCGGCATTCAGTGAATCGGCTTTACCACCATTATTCTTGTCAATGAGGTAAAGAAAAGGATAATCCGGATTATGATATACACCGCGAACCTGCTCACACCGGATGGTTCCACGGAAAATCGGATTTTGAACGGGAACAAGTCCAAATTCTTTAATGAGTACTTGAATCGTCTTATCTGTAGAACCATCATTGACGACTATGACCTCATACGTCGGGTAGTTGAGTGTCATCAGACATTTTACATTTTCTATAATCGTCAATTCTTCGTTATACGCAGGTACCAAAAGCGATATAGGAGGAACGACATCCGATCCCGCTAAGCTTTTAAAACTGGAATACTCTGCTCGGCGGCGAATCGTAAAGATATCTTTGTAGGAAAAACATAAAATTCCGAAATATAAGACAGTAACGAAAATAACGTAATAAATAATAACCATTCCATATCCAAGCAATATATCCTTAAGCAGTGAAATCCCCTCCAATAACCTCTGACATACGGCGAGTTTGTTTTTCTTTCGGTGAAGCTCCAAAATAACGTTGATAGATTAGTTTCTTCTTGTTCAGCGTCATCATTTTTTCAACTTCTTCTTGACCGTCAGCCGTAGCCATTGCACGCTCTGTATACGCAAGAGCTGCTTCTCTAGCCGTACCGCTTGCCGTAGCCGCTGTTTCGCACAGCACTTCAAAACCGCGCACACCGAGTCCTGCAAGACTTTCTGCACTTTGATTACGCACAAGCATATCTACATCGCTCAGTCCTTTTTGTAACAGCTGGATACTGTCTTCTGTATGGATGGATCCAAGAGCGTTTGCCATCGCTGTTCTAACCTCAGGATTTGAATCTCGCATTAATTCTTTCATCGTTTGATCCTTGAGTAGAGGACCTCTGCTTAGATAAAGTTTAATCGCATCTGTACGTATCGTTTCATCCTTGGAACGGAACAACCGAATGACAGACGGCATCACTTCTGGAGATGTATAAGCATACGAAGCGACGAGTCCCACTTTTACATCATTGTAGTGATCGGACTCAAGCAGTTCTTGTAGCAGATTACTCGGTGTAAGACTCGTTTCCATTAAAATATCTGCCGCGAGTTCATAAACTGGTCTTCCTTTATCAAGGAGATATCTGAGCATCTCTTTCAGTTCAGCAGGTCGTTCTGCGCACTTTGCTACCGCTCTGGCGTATATGACTGCGTGAGCTACCTTTTTTTCTTCTTTTAGCACTTGCAATAAAGCTGTCGTCGCTTCGGCACCTCGTATTCCGCCGAGCCTGTAAGCAGCTTCAATTGTTCTGTTGCTGGAAATGCTGTCAAGCTGTTTCATTTGCTTCGCAATAAAACCAGATTCCCTTGCTATGTCGCGAAGTTTCGCAGCATGCTCTCCCTTAATCTGATCATGGATGACGATTAAGCGATCCATAATGACTTCCTCTTCAATTCTTGTTAATTTCCCTGGTGGAAGTTGAAGTTTTTCATTCCCCGTCAAGTTCGCTTGAACATAAACGAAGTAGTCCTTGTGTTTATTTGCATACTCTTCTTTTTTGCGTTCTTTTGCATTGTGGGTCGTTTTCATCGTTATGAGCAGACCAATCCCCACTACAATGAGTCCTGCGCACAAATATAGGAAAATGTACGCTAGGGCCAAATTAGAAAACATGGATAAGTATCCTCCTTTATTTTTCTCGCGATTGTAATTCTGAGTACGTTTCTTTCATGAGATCATAGCTCTTTTTGAAACGTTCACTATAATTCACTGTTTCCCATGGTTCCCATGAATAAGCCTGAACGTCTTGTATATCAAATGTATCCTCTGTGCCGCCAGGCCAAGATACGTCACCGCTGCTAAGATCAGTCAGCCAAGGGATCAGCCTTATGCCTTCTGTTGTTACCGTCTGAAATTCTTTATTTTCTGTTAACGGACTATAATCAATAACCTGCAGTGAACTCGGATCTCCAAAACCAAGCAGCATCCATGGAATACGAACTTCTATTTCCTTCCCTTCGTACTGCCAAAGGGTTAGTGAATCGAAATCAGCAGAATCCGGATTCGTTGTGCCCCGGTTTAATAGGCCTACAACTTCATCCATATAAGGATGGGCATATTTAGTATCAGGCGGGCTCATCATCAGACTGATGGCCAGCTTCCAAGGAACAAATGACGGTGTAGCCTTTGTCTGTTCCTCCAGCATCCAATAGCCTTCTGGCCCATATAACCGCTGGTTAAAGTCATAGCTTTTTGCGATTGCTACTTCCGATTCCTTATCCTTACCTATTGTAATCAGCGTTTCCAGATCCCCGCCTTCCAGTGTTTTACCTGGGAGAGATTCAAGCGGCTGATTGCCGCCAGGAAGCGTATCTGTTCCAAGATTCAATTTCGTCTTGGACGGATCGAAGGGTTCATCGAGCGTAATCCCCATATATAGGTAAGCTTCATCATGAGTTAATTGAATGCTTTCGATGCCTTCTGTATTGCCCTGCCAAAGCTGAATTTGTTCAGCAGGAAGCTTGGACCACTCGTCCAGTTTCCCATCGATAAACAGCTGGTTTTGTTTGCCTGCTTCCATGGCCAGAATTCCAAACATTTTCTCATTCGTGAGTACGTTCAGCCAGTAAGCTTTACGATCTGCAGGAATTTCAAGCGGCATTGTATTCCATGTTTTCTTAAACCACTCATCCTGCCACATGAAGAGGACTGCTCCGGCATATCCTTCATCATATATATCCCTCGTTAGCGACTGGTTAATTTCGCCTTGTTGCTGCTCATTATGACCACCTTGATCTTTTCCACCGAGACCATAATGAGATATACCAAGAGAAGCCGGAACTCCGTATTCTGTAATCATTATAGGTAGATCGGGAAACTCGGATTTAAGCTTACGTAAGTACGCTTTGTACGTGTTGTATTCCCCTTGCTCATCTTTTATCGTTTGCAGCGTTTTGTCTGTACGGAAGAAGTCTGGATAATAAGGATAGACGTGATAGGCTGCAAAATAACCGCCTTGCCAATTCACGGGTTCAATATGTCTTGCATCTACGCTTACCAAATCTTCTTCAAATAGAGGCTCGCCTGGATGTTCAAGCACATCAGTCGTGACCCAGTTGGTAAAAGTTAAAGGGTGTTCCCATCCGTATTTCTGTTCTTCTTTCGCTACTTCATCCAGCAGCTCAGCAAGCCAGTTCTCGAAGGGGCTCGCCTCTTTTGTACCAGAAATGTGTTCTCCCTCGTAACGAGGATGATCCGGATACTTGTTATTTGTGTCATCTACCATCTGCGGGTCCCACTCGGTCCCCAGATGCCATGCCAGCAAGTACTGGCCTACATTTACTTTGTACTTACCACTCGATTCTCCATTCACATGCGGGATATCCGCATCCCCATACACGGCTGATACTGCTTTTTTTATTTCCGCTTTAAATTTTTCTTCAATTCCTTCAGCAAAAGCGTCCCTTTGCTCAATTAACTGTTCTTCTGGTGACCAGATCCCTTGCATAAAGTACAGCGGATGTTCCTTGCCTTTGTTATACTCTGCGAGCGCTGAATAAAATACGGGCTGATGAACCGTGTAGATTCGGATTACATTTGCGCCCATATCTTCAATCTGTTGAAACCATCTAAGATAATCTTCTTTTACAAGCGGAAATTCACCTGGATAATGACCTGGTTTCGTTGAACCCAGGTTAACACCCTTCACAAACAGTTCCTGCCAATTTCCTTCCTGGCTGTATTGTAAGAACTGATTGCCTTCTGTTTTAAATTTCATTTTCGTTCCGTCTTCTGCTGTAAAAGTGTTTTGCGCTGGTTTCATGTACGAGTATAATGCCCATCCTCCGCCGCCAAAAATAAGAATGCCAATTAAGATCCCTACGGCAAATCGTTTTCTCTGTCGTCTGCTCATGGTTCCTGGTTCGCTCCACTTCTAAAAATCATTCTTAGTCATCGTAAGGCAAAAACGATAGTTGCAATGCCTCCCTTAATTTACAGGTCGCCTGCAATGCAGAATCGGATTCTGTCGTTTGGCGAATGTCTGTAACTTCTCTATTAACTATATCGCCAAGCTTTCCCTTTTGTAACTAGGCAAATGGAAGGAAAGATAGATTGGATAATATTGCCCAGTTTCAAAATCATTATCCTGGGTTTAGGGGCCGACCATCCTAAAAATCCACTTTTCTTTTCCTGCTCTGTCTACACCAAAGTAACACCTGAACTTCTTTTCAATAATCAAGGAAAAGCCTTACTCATCAGTAGTTACAGCCCTATTCTCCTTCCCTCCTGTCTATATAATGTAACGCAAGTAATAACCTAAAGTTGCTCTCTGTTTACAATTTTAACCATAGTTATTACAAAATTGATACTATAGTCCGATATCAAAAACGTGAAAAGCCTTGATACAACAGCATTCTTGAAATATTAAACATTTGAAAAGAAGCAGATGGTCCTGTATCTAGGACAAATCTATTTAATATTCCTTTACATTCTGCTTATAATTCCCTAATTCCTGACTCCCTGGTCTCAAATCACTCGCTCTTTGTGTTAAAAACCATGTCCTTTTTCCTAATTTCTAATACTTTCTGAGTATTTCAGAAATTCTCATCTCTTTTCAAAAAAATTCCGGTTGCTGTATGTATATTTCTCCGTTATTCTTATAAAATAAGAACATGTGTTCTAATACGGAACGATTGAAGAGGAGTATGGTCTTATGGAGCGGAAAAAACGTGTGATTATGCTGGCTGACTGTCAATCTTTTTATGCCAGTGTGGAGAAGTCAGCCCATCCAGAGTATACAAATCGCCCACTTGTCGTTGCTGGTGATCCAGCTCGCCGGTCTGGAATTATTCTTGCAGCCTGTCCACTGGCCAAGACCTATGGAATTACAACAGCCGAGCGCCTGTCAGATGCAATCGCTAAATGTCCGGATGTTGTTGTGGTGAAACCTCGAATGGCAGAATATATCCGAGTTTCTCTCCGTATTACAAGTATTTTGCAATCCTATACGGATCTTGTGGAGCCCTACAGCATTGATGAACAATTTCTCGATGTAACGGGCAGTCTAAGACTATTCGGTACACCAGAAGAAATCGCTCGCCAGATCCAGCAGCAAGTTTGGCTTGAAACCGGAGTACGGGTACGGATTGGAATCAGCGATGCCAAGGTCGTGAGCAAGATGGCTTGTGATTTGTTTGCTAAGAAAAATAAAACGGGGATCTATATTCTTCCGAAGGAAGATATAGCTGAGAAACTCTGGTCGATGCCCATTCGAGACATGTTTATGGTCGGCTCAAGAATGGCTCATCATTTCTATAAGATGGGTATTCATACAATTGGAGATTTAGCCCGCACTCCTCTCCCTCGTCTGCGTGACCGTTGGGGTGTCAATGGCGAAGTCTTATGGCGTATCGCGAACGGAATAGATGATTCGCCTGTAAGACCCAGCACTTTTATGCAGCAACAAAAAGGAATTGGTCATCAAATGACCCTTCCGAGAGACTACACTACATGGTCAGAGATTCGTGTGGTCCTATTGGAACTGGCTGAACTTGTCGCAAGAAGGGCCCGGGAGAAAGGACTTATGGGCCATGTTGTATCTGTAGGCTGCCGAGGAATTGATTTTGACAAACCCACCGGTTTTTCCAGACAAATGAAAATAAAGGAACCCACGCAAATTACCGCAGAAGTTTATAAAGCAGCCAGTGAGTTATTCCAGCGCTACTGGGATGGTCAGCCCGTAAGAAGAGTGGGTGTATCTCTTACAGAACTGATCCCCGATACGGAATATCAATTAACCTGGTTCGATAACCGAGAGCAACAACGGGAACTTGATAAAGTAACAGATGCGATCAAACGCAAGTTTGGAGATACTGCTATTATTCGTGCTTCCTCTCTTGAGCATGCAGGTCAGATACATGATCGTTCCCGCAAAATTGGAGGTCACTATCGATGAGTAAAAAATTACAACAAAACGGATTATTTGAATCCTCACGAATGATGCTTCCTGAACATCGCGAAGCTTATGTACAACATCAGCAAAAATTAGCTCCCAGGACCCGTCCGATTCTTGATTCACAAGCATTCGAAGAAATGTCACGTCTACTTGCTGAATCACTGATGTTAAAAGAGCCTGTGACGATCGTCTTGTTCGATGAGTGGGAAGATATCCATCTTACCGGAACCGTTGTCAAATTTGATCAGGCAGGAAGAACGATTCGTATACAGGACCTGGCCGGACTCCATGATGTTAAAATGAGACATATTATTGATGTTCATGCTAACTAACCTGCTGTATCTTCAAGGCAGGTTTTCTAAGGAGTAAGGCGTTATACTGATACAAAAACGGAAGGTGTGCTGGCTTTGTGCGGAAGATTCACCCTTGGGGTCACGATGGAAGAATTATTGCTTCGTTATATGCTTGATGATATTCCAGACGATATAGATTATCGTCCCCGCTATAATATTGCTCCAACCCAGCAGGTTGTTGCGATTATACATGATGGTACTAAACGAAGAGCGGGTACACTCCGTTGGGGACTGATCCCTCACTGGGCAAAAGATATCAGCATCGGCAGTAAATTAATTAATGCCCGCAGCGAGACTCTTCTAGACAAACCTGCCTTTCGCGAGTCCTTTCTTCGTAAACGTTGCCTTATACCAGCCGATGGTTTCTATGAATGGCAAAAGCAGAAGAATGGGAAAAAATCACCCTTTCGAATCACAATGCAAGACAAGGGTATTTTTAGTTTCGCGGGATTATACGACATATGGATAAGCCCGGAAGGGCAAAAAGTAAGCAGCTGTACCATCATTACTACAAGGCCGAATTCTCTTCTGTCTCCCATTCATGATCGTATGCCTGTTGTCATCCCTCCGGAACAGGAAGAACAGTGGCTGAATCGATCGGTTCAGCGCCCAGAAGAGGTATCTCCACTGCTTATCCCCTATCCTGCGAGTCAGATGCAGGCTTATCCGGTGTCCGCTGCCGTGGGTAAGGTAGCGAATGACAGTATCGAGCTGATCTCACCGGTATAACGAACGCAGCCTAGCTTACATTCAAACGATAACTACAAAAAAAGAGGTGCTGAATGAGATCAGCACCTCTTTTTTTGTAGGTTTTTCCGCATAAAATGCAAGACATCATTTCAGATCAATAGTAATCCAGAAAGATCACCTGTACCCTAATCAGCGAAACATTCCCCATAGTTTGATAAGATGCAAGGTATTGTTCGGATCTATCTTTTGGTCAACAACAAATTTAA
Organism: Paenibacillus sp. Marseille-Q7038; assembly: GCF_965111595.1. NCBI lineage: Bacteria > Bacillati > Bacillota > Bacilli > Caryophanales > Paenibacillaceae > Paenibacillus > Paenibacillus sp. Marseille-Q7038. The sequence continues at coordinate 2,605,924 of NZ_CBCOOM010000001.1, forward strand.
CAAAACGCTCCTCATCCGCCGGCGAAAATTTCTCATTCAATATAGCAGCAGACGATTTTACCAGTCGTCTTACTTTGGCACTATTCTGAAGATCTGTTTTTGTAACTCCATCAACCAGTAATTTGACTCGTTCCTTCGCTGCCGGGTTTTTCATTTTTGTCTTGATGCGCTCCACCAGCTGCGGACTAATGCCATATTTTTGATAGCTCAAAGAACGTTACACCTCCCGCGTATTGTAGTCCCTCACTACTATATGCGAGTGGTGCTCGTCCACTTGACCTCTATTTTATAAACATTCTTTAATCCATGATATCGCCTTGGAAAATTTGTTCCTTCTGCAAGAAACCTCGTAACGCCTCATATCCTGGAGAAGTCCAGAATGATTCACTAGATACGAGTGATGCTGCATCATCACGGGCTACCTCAAGCACTTCAAAATCGCTAACCATATCTGCAATTTTAAAATCAGGCATACCACTTTGCTTCGTTCCAAAGAAATCCCCTGGTCCCCGCAAATCCAAATCCCGCCGTGAAACTTCGAATCCATCTTCCGTTTCTGTCATCACCTTCATTCGCTCTTGGCCAATTTCTGACTTGGGATCTGCAATAAGTATGCAGTACGATGCATGGGAACCCCTTCCCACACGCCCGCGCAGCTGATGAAGCTGGGAGAGTCCGAATCGCTCTGCGTCCATAATAATCATGAGCGTTGCATTAGGTACATCGACCCCCACCTCGACTACGGTAGTGGATACGAGCATCTGAGTCTTATTCTCATAGAACAGCCGCATAGACTCTTCTTTCTCTGACGGCGTCATTCGCCCGTGCAAAAGGCCTACCTGATACTGAGGAAGAGCTTGCTGCATCGCTACATGCAGATCAATCGCATTCTGGACGTCTAGCTTCTCTGATTCCTCAATAAGAGGACAAATCAGGTACGCTTGGCGACCTTGACTCAGTTCTCGAGTAATAAAACCGATGACTCGGTCCATCATATCGTGCTTCACCCAGTACGTAGAGATTGGGATTCTTCCTTTAGGACGCTCAGAAATGGTTGACACATCAATATCTCCAAAGGCTGTAATGGCAAGTGTTCTTGGGATCGGTGTAGCTGTCATCGTAAGAACATCCGGATTGTATCCTTTACGGCGCAGTACACTGCGTTGATTGACCCCAAATCTATGCTGTTCATCTGTAACAACAAGACCAATATCTCGGAAAAACACATCATCTTGAATAAGAGCATGCGTACCTACAATCACGTCGATAAGCCCCATTTGCAGTCCCGCTAAAATCTCTTTTCGTTTACGGCCCGGTGTGCTCCCAGTGAGCAGAGCCACTTGAATATCAAAAGGAGTAAACAGCTTTTCAAGCGAACGCATATGCTGTTCTGCCAATATTTCAGTCGGCACCATTAATGCCCCCTGAAATCCAGAACGTACTGCAGCGAACAAAGCGATGGCAGCAATGACTGTTTTCCCTGAACCAACATCTCCTTGAAGCAACCTGTTCATGCAGTGCGGAGAGCGCATATCATGCAAAATTTCCAGCTCTACTCGTTTCTGAGCATCCGTAAGCTCAAAAGGTAAACTGCGAACAAACTCTCGAATGGTGCTATTGGAAACGGTATGTACGACTCCATCACTTTTCCCTCGATTTATAGCACGAAAAGCCTGCATTTTCAGTTGAAATAAAAAGAGTTCCTCGTATACCATACGTCTACGTGCCTCTTGACCTGACTGCGGATCACCAGGCTGATGAATCAGCGCGATAGCCCGTTTACGAGGCATGAGGTTATATTTATTAAGCAGTTCAGCAGGAAGCAGTTCCGGTACTAGGTCGCCAAATTGCTTAAGGGCTTGGTTAATGGTCTTCCGCAGCCAATTCTGTGTCATCTTCCCGCCTATCGAATAGACAGGCTGAACAGAGCCAGTACGCACTGCACCTTTGTCTGGAAATTCGGACTCCGAGACAGTAAGCTGCATTCGTTTCTGATCCCATTTTCCCGTGAGCGTAATCTCCCGATTAGGCGTTAGCTGATCTTTCAGAAAATGACGATTAAACCATGTTGCTGAAAACATAAAATCTTCTGCCATCATCCGGCAAGTCAGTCTCGACTTGCGACCATACCGCTGCAACACAGGTACACCCATGATTTTCGCCTGAACCGTCACCCGATCCCCATCTTTCACCTCTGTTAAAGAACGCAAACGGTAATCCTCATAACGGAAAGGATAGTACTCAAGCAAATCTTTCACGGTATAAATGCCAAAGGCGTGAAGCTCTTCTTCTTTAAGAGCACTCACGCCGCTAACTTGCTTCACCGATGTTTCTTCTAACAACATAAAGCATCCCTCATTTTATGCCGGCCATACAAAAATAGCGATCGTTCCAAAACCTACGTGGCTGCCAACAACAGCACCAATGTTCGGATAAACCACTTCACCGAGTTCAAACCGCGTTTGGATCAGTGAGATAAAGGCTTCAGCCGAGGCAGGATTGGCTGTATGACCGACAGCAATATTAATTCGTTTTCCCGCAAAATCTTGTTCAAACATTTGAATGATGCGTTCCATTGCTTTTTTTTGACCTCTAATCTTCTCGACAGCATAGATAATTCCTTCATTATCTATCGATAGAACAGGCTTAATATTAAGCAAGGTACCCAACACAGCAGAAGCTTTTCCGATTCGTCCGCCTTTTTGCAAATATTCTAAGGTATCTACTAAGAAATACAGCTTACGTTGCTGATGAAGCCTAAGTACGGCGGTTTCAATCTCTTTTGCATTCTTTCCCGCCTGTGCCAGCTGTGCAGCATGTACAACGAGCAGTCCATATCCATAGCTGGCAGATTTAGAATCCATAACCGTGATCTCTACCGTCTGCTCATCTTCAAGCATCGATTTACCAAGCAGTGCAGATTGATACGTTCCGCTCATACCTGAGGATAAATGGATAGAAACAATCTGACTGCCTGGATGCTCATTCAAAATTTGGCTATACACATTCATAAACTCGACTGGCGAAGGCTGAGAAGTGGAAGGCAGTACTTTAGCATCTCCAAGTTTCTCATAAAACGTAGCCGGGCTCAGTTCGATCCCATCAAGATAAGTTTCCTGATCAAATACGACTCGAAGTGGAACCACATGAATCTGATATTTCGCAACAAGTTCATCAGGAATATCTGCAGTACTATCCGTTACAATGAAAACTTGGCTCATGAAAAAGGACCCCCTTATTTATGATCAAGCTTCAACCGAGAAGAGATAGGCATAGATTGGCTGACCGCCTTCGTGTACTTCAATCTCTGCGTTTGGATATTCAGCAGCAAGCCATGATGCAAGGCGCTCTGTATCTGCCTTATCGGCTTCTTCACCTGACAGTATAGTTATTACTTCATCACCGCTCTCAATCATCTTGCTCAGCAGCTGCTCACAAGTAGGAATGAGACCTTCCTCGGTAGCCACAATTTTGGAATCATGGATACCAATAAAGTGTCCTGCTTTAATCTCAAGATCATCAAATACCGTGTCTCTTACCGCATAGGTGACTTGACCAGAGCGAACATGAGCAATAGCTTCCAGCATGTTCTCTTCATTGGACTCTGCACTTTCATCTTCCTGGAAAGCAAAAGCAGCGGAAATCCCTTGTGGAATCGTCTTGCTTGGAATGACGGTAACAAGACGCTCTCCTTCTAGCAAATCTCTTGCCTGTTTAGCAGCAAGAACAATGTTTGAGTTATTCGGCAGAATAAATACATGTTCTGCGTCAATGGAGTGAATGGCTTTCACAAAATCTTCTGTACTTGGATTCATGGTTTGTCCACCGGATAGAACAATATCTACCCCAAGACTTTTGAATACATCTTCGATCCCTTGACCAGAAGAAACAGCAATAAAGCCAAATGGAGCAAGTTCATCTGCCGGCGGTATTGACAGTTCCGGAGTAAGCTCTTGTTCTGGCGGAATATCCGCAAATAGCCCTGGCTCTGCAGCAGCATCCATACCAGCTGTCAGCAAATCACGGTGCTGTTCTCGCATGTTAAGGATATGAATTTGTGTAATTTCTCCGTATTGAAGCGCTAAGTTAAGTACATCACCTGGTGTTTTGGAGTGAACATGTACTTTAATGACTTCATCATCTGAGATAATGATGATGGAATCTCCATTCACTGATAACGCTTTCCTAAAATAATCCTCATCAAATGGCGTTCCCTGTGCATCACCTAACTGACGATTAATAAAGAATTCCATGTCGTAAAGGAACTCAATATCCTCCGTCTCCAGTCTAGCTTGCGCTGTGTTAGGAAGTTCACGAAGAGCCGAAGGTGCTGTTACCATCGTTTTTGCAGCAGGAGCCGGTGGAGTCATTTCCTTAGCTGGTTGAACTTTCGAATCTGTTTCGGCAGTTCCGCCTAGTAAGTACTCCATAAAACCTTCATAAATATATACAAGCCCTTTTCCGCCGGAATCAACAACGCCTACCTGTTTAAGTACAGGAAGCATTTCCGGTGTTAAGGCAAGAGTTTCATTTGCTTTTTTTAATACTTCACTCATAAGTTCAGTAACGTCATTGGTTCGACGAGCATAATAAGTCGCATGCTTTGCCGCTTCCTTAGCAACCGTGAGGATTGTACCTTCTACTGGTTTTACTACAGCCTTATATGCGGTATCCACACCGCTCTGGAGGGCAGCAGCAAATTGAATCGTATTCAGCTCCTCGTATGGGGCAGCGTAACGACTGAAGCCTCGGAACAACTGCGACAAAATCACACCCGAGTTCCCCCGTGCGCCCATTAGCAGGCCTTTCGATAAAATCCCTGCACAGCTTCCAATGGAACTAGAGCTGTTTCTTTTAAGTTCGGCCACACCAGCGCTCATTGTCAAATTCATATTTGTACCCGTATCTCCGTCTGGAACAGGAAATACATTGAGGGAATTGACGTGTTCAGCATGCTTATGCAATTGATCCGCTCCGGCTAAAACCATCGCGTTGAAATCTGTTCCATTTAAAGAACGTTTACTCAAGTGAGAATTCCCCTTCCTAGCTTGATGCGGGAGCTTGTTCTAAGAAGGCTGGTGCCTTCGAGAAAAGCTCTAACATCCGTTGTTCCGCTGAGTAGTGACTCAAGCGACAGCGGTCTTTCCGCAGTATTATGGACTATACCTCATTGTACTATAATCATGAAGAGAAATAAATAAAGTTTTTGTTTATGTTGACTAAGCTTTTTCTTATATGATATTATATTTAAGTATTGTTTTATGCAGGTGTATTGGATTAAGTATGGCCAAATTTGGTCTGAAGTACAACCATTGACCTTGCGGATAACGGTTACTTTCAGAATAGGAGGTGTAATCTATGTCTCGCAAATGTTATGTGACAGGTAAAAAACCGGGTAGCGGTAACCATGTTTCTCACGCTAACAACCGTAACCGCCGTTCCTGGGGCGTAAACGTTCAAAAAGTTCGCATTCTGGTGGACGGTAAGCCAAAACGCGTTTATGTTAGCACCCGTGCTCTGAAAGCCGGTAAAGTAACTCGCGTATAATCTTAGCACGTCTATAGAATACAAAGACAAAAAGCACCTCGCCTTCTGACTAGGTGCTTTTTTCATGTCTGGATTTCCGGCGACCCTTCCTATGCCAGCTCTTCTCAGCGTAAAATGGACACACTTCAAGCCGATTTTATTTCTGGAACGTGTTTAGGATCGCTTTCACAAAACCTCCTAAAAACTTTGGAAGCTTAAACGTGTAGAATTTCATACTTAACCCTCCCCATCATCCTCATGCGCTCCACCTTTTATCGTACCAGAAGCCTTCCTATTCGCTCAGAATCAAAACCAGGATTATACGAAAAAAGGCTACATGAGAATCGCGCTCATGTAACCATATTTATGCAGAATACTCTCTTGCTATGCCACAAGCTTTGCTTAAACCTGCGGCGGATTCATTTTTATAAAGGTATATGCCGACCATAATAAGATAAATAAAAGGTAATATACCGCGGTAAAAATAACAAAAGTAATGCGAATCCCTTTTCGCTCAAACTTACGAAAAAACCAAATCACAAGAATAACACCAAGAAGCGATACGACTGCATTAATAGGAGAAGGGAGTAATGCAAAGGAACCTAATAAGGTTCCCGTAACAAGACTAATAAGCGAAGTCCACATTGCTTCTTTAAAGGTCATTTTTATCCTCCGAGGCTTTGACGTATCTCAGTAATCGCTGCTGCACGATCTTCTCTTCCAAATACAGCACTGCCAGCAACGAGTACGTCTGCTCCTGCCTCCACTACAAGCGGTGCCGTCTCCTTCGTAATTCCTCCATCTACTTCAATGTGAACATCAGCACGTCCTCTTTCACGTAACGAGCTGCGAATTTCGCGGATTTTACGTATTGTGCCCGGAATAAATGCTTGTCCTCCAAAACCAGGATTCACAGTCATAACCAGCACCATATCTACGTCATCCAGTACTTCCTCTACATGAGCTGCAGGAGTGCCTGGATTGAGCGCTACGCCTGCCATAATGCCATGTTCCTTAATCATATGAATCACACGGTGCAGATGGACACAGGCCTCTGCATGCACCGTAATCATACCCGCTCCTGCTTTTACAAAATCAGCAATATAAAGTTCTGGATTTTCAATCATTAAATGTACATCCAGCAGGAGACTTGTATGTGGTTTGATCGCTTTTACAATCGGTGGTCCCAGCGTAATATTAGGAACAAAATGTCCATCCATAACATCAACATGGATCCAGTCCGCACCAGAAGCTTCCGCTTCTGCTACTTCCGCTCCAAGGCGTGCAAAATCTGAGGATAGGATAGATGGTGCGATTTTAATTGTCATAGTTAGTACCTCCGCTTCTTGTCCTTCATTTCTTCTAAAAATTGAACGTAATGATGATATCTGCTTTCTGCAATCAGACCATCTGTTTTGGCACGAAGCACTTCACAGCCTGGTTCATGCGTGTGTGTACATCCTCTGAATTTACATCCGCCTGAGTATTCACGGAATTCACGGAAACACTCTCCGAGCTCTTCAACACCGATCTCAAGGAAATCTAGTTGACTAAAGCCTGGAGTATCAGCAACGAAACCACCGTTATCGAGTGGGATCAGTTCTACATGACGCGTGGTATGTTTCCCCCGGCCAAGTTTCATACTGATTTCGTTTGTTTCTAGTGTAAGTCCTGGCATCATTGCATTCAGCAGCGATGATTTCCCTACACCCGATTGTCCTGAGAATACACTGATTTCACCAGCAAGATGCTCCTTCAGCTCGTTAAAACCTAAACCTTCCCTAGAGCTTGTACGAATAACTTCGTAGCCGATCGTCTTATAGAGCTCAATAAGATCTTTATATTTTTGTTCGCTTTTTGCATCCACCAAGTCACTTTTGGTTAGACAGATGATAGCATCCAGACCCGCCTGCTCAATATGTACCAAAAATTTATCAAGCAGCTGAACGTTCATTTCTGGTTCTTTTAATGAAAATACAAGTACGGCAAGACGAGCATTTGCCATTGGCGGCCGAATCAATTCTGTCTTTCTGGGCATAACTTCTGTAACCGTTCCTTCTCCATTTTCGGTAAGAACGTACTTTACTCGATCGCCAACCAGTGGAGAGATTCCTCTATTTTTAAAGACCCCACGCCCCCGGCATTGAACGGAGGATTCCGAATCGATCGGAGCTCCACCCTCCCCAAGTGGCTTAACATAATAATATCCGCTTAATGCTTTAATAATAACTCCATCGAGCATGAATCCACCGTCCTTTATACATTTAATATCGCTATGGAATATAAGAACAGGCGCCTAATCGGCGCCTGAAATGAAGAGTGTTTACTCATATTTCGTCTATCACTCATTACCATCCTCATTATCGGATGGATCTTCATCTCCCTGACCGTTATCTTGATCATCGTTCTTATCGTTTCCATTCTCTCCATTATTACCCTGATTGTCATTCTTCTCACTGCTGTTCTCGTTTCCGTTTCCATTACCGTTACCATTATTATCATTAGCTGTGGTATCTTTTTCTGGCTCTTCTGCAGGGGGCTCCGATCCTTCGTCTCCTCCTCCGCCTTCCTCTGGCTGAGAAATCGATTTGATCTCAGGGATCTCTACATTGCCGTTCTTAGCATCAAAGTATCCTACCCTGTAAGTATCCTCTAGTTCCCCATCACGATAAACCGTTACATATCCATCACGGTTAGGAGCAAGCACCAGCGGAACAGAGAATGTCTGTACTTTATTAATCGTTTTGGTGCCCCATTCTTGATTTTCCCCTCGAGCATCCGTGTAGACGATTCGTACTTTACTGTTTTTCCCATCCTCACTAGGTGCAATAAGGAATGCGAACGTGTATTCAATCGTCTCTGGCGAGTACCCGGTACTTACATAGATTGTAATCTCTGTACCTGGCGCAATAGAAGATCCTGCATCAACGGGCCACTGTTGTGTAACTTTGCCTTTTTCCACTTGAAAACTAGATTCCTCTTTGACTTCAGCTAGTTTCAAGTTATTATTCTTGATCAATTTTTCAGCTTCAGAACGAGACTTATTAATCAAATCAGGCATCAATACCAATTCCGGGCCTTTACTGACAGTAAGAATAATCTCAGCTGTATCTGGGTCAAATTCAGTTCCTGGCGCGATCGACTGACTAATGACCGTCCCTACAACCTGATCGCTGAAACTTTCTTCTTTTTTGATCTGATTATCATTTTTTATATTAAGAGCCAGCAGCTTTTGAACAGCGTCTTCGTAATTTTCTCCCGTTACATCCACCATTTGTTCCTGTGGTTTTTCAGCACCAACGGTTAGATCAATTAAGGAACCTTTTTTAACAAGACTGCCTTCGGGTTTACTCTGTTCAAATACAATTCCAGGATCGACTCCCTCTTTGTATTCTACAGAGACTTCATCGACTTCAAGTCCACTTTCCGTAAGAAGCTTTCTCGCCGCATCTTCATCCAAAGAAATAACACTTGGAACAGGTACGTTAGGCACAACCAGTACTTTCTCTACATAAAAGACGACTCCAGCAAGGGCTACAAGGACAATGAGAGTTAATGTTACCCAAAAAGTTGCCCTTTTCTTAGATTTCTTATTTGGCTTCGTTTTCTGATCTGCACGCGCTGGATCCATCCCAGCTGTATCTGTGTTAACAGCAGTATACTGTTCTGGTTTGATAGCAGGAATGACTCGCGTTTGATCGATATCAAACTCATCGTCAAACATCATCTTCGGTTCCTCGAGCCGATCAGGAAACAAACAAGTCTCAAGATCTGTCTGCATTTCAAGAGCCGATTGATATCGCTCATTTGGATCTTTACGCATCGATTTGAGAATAATATTTTCAACACTTTGCGGAATCAGCGGATTCAAAAGCCTCGGTTCCTCAAAATCTTCTTGAAGATGTTTGAGTGCAACGCTGATAGGACTCTCCCCTAAGAAAGGAAGCTGTCCTGTGAGCATTTGATATAGAACAATACCAAGAGAGTATAAATCTGATTTTTCACCAGTCACTACCCCTTTAGCATGTTCAGGTGAAAAATAATGTACCGAACCAACGACCGAACCGGTTTGTGTTATTGTCGTCGAAGTTACAGCCCGAGCGATCCCAAAGTCTGTTACTTTTACCCGGCCGTTTCTGCCAATCAAAATATTATGCGGCTTAATATCGCGATGAATAATCTGGTTATGATGTGCATGATCAAGTGCATCCGCAATCTGACAAGCAATTCTTACCGCTTCCTCAACCTGCAGTGGCGCACGTTCTTTGATAATTTCGTTTAAGTTTTGTCCTTCAATATACTCCATTACGATGTAATGAATTTCGTCTTCTTGACCCACATCGTAAATACTGACAACATTCGGATGGGACAAAGAAGCAGCCGATTGAGCTTCTCTACGAAAACGTCTAATAAATTCTTCATCATGTACAAACTGTTGGCGAAGAACTTTGATTGCGACATTGCGGTTCAGCAAAATATCCTGAGCCTTATATACCAAGGCCATGCCGCCCCCGCCAATGCGTTCTATTACTTCATAACGACCGCCAAGCTGGTGTCCAATCATATGTTACCCCCCTGTTCCTTGCCGGTAGCTACCGCTTCGGGCATCTCAAAAAGGGCAACCGTTATATTATCATCCCCGCCAGCAAGTAGTGCCAGTTGAAGCAGTCTTTCCGCCCGTTCTGACAGTAGGAGATCTGCTTGTCCGACAATCGTAAGGATCTGTTCACTGCTGACCATATTACTTAAGCCGTCACTGCAAAGCATCAGTACATCTCCTGGTTCCATTTGGACGGAGTAGAGATCTACATCTACTTCCTCATCTGTACCAAGTGCTCTCGTGACGACATTTTTAAGTGGATGAACTTGAACTTCTTCTTCACTGATCTGACCGTTTTTAAACAGCTCATTTACAAGGGTATGATCCTCCGTCAGCTGTACTATTTTACGATCTGATATAAGATAAGCTCTGCTATCTCCAATATGGCCTATAACCCCGGTTGAATCACTCATCAGAACAGCAACAACGGTGGTTCCCATATTATGAAACTTTTCATTTTCTGCAGCCTGACGAAAAATCACCTCATTCGCATGCAGAATTGCATCGCTGAGCGCAGCTGACAGTGTCGATAAAGGCAGTTCAGTCTCAAGCCCGGACAGGTCCTGTGAGACGGTTTCTACAGCGAGACGACTCGCTGTATCCCCGGCCAGATGACCTCCCATGCCATCCGCTACAATACCAAGAATATAACCTTGATCTAATTGGCGGACCCAGGCTGAATCTTCATTCACGGAACGAACCCGCCCTACGTGGCTGACATGTACTGTATTCATCACCTTCATCACTCACCTCATGCTTCCATGTGCTTAGCCCGCAGCTGTCCACATGCTGCCGCTATATCGTGTCCTTGCTCCCGACGAATTGTTACATTTATTCCTTGATCAGCAAGGATTTTTTGGAACTGGAATATGTCTTTACGAGCCGTTCTTACGTATTTTCTTTCTGGTACATGGTTAACTGGAATCAGGTTCACGTGACATATCATGTCTTTAATTACACTTGCGAGTTCCTCTGCATGTTCAGGCTGGTCATTAACCCCACCGATTAGTGCGTATTCAAAAGTAATTCGGCGTCCTGTTTTTGCCTGATAATAACGCAAAGATTCCATCACATCATCAAAAGGAAAACGGCGGTTAACCGGCATAAGTTTGGAGCGTAATTTATCATTTGGCGCATGAATGGAAATTGCGAGATTAATCTGCGTGTCTTCATCCGCGAATTGATAAATATTAGGAACAATCCCACTTGTAGAGACAGTAATATGACGCTGTCCGATATTAAGTCCTTTTTCATGGATCATCGTTCTAAGGAATTTCATCGTTTCATCATAGTTCTCAAACGGTTCTCCTGTACCCATAATAACGATGCTGCTTACACGTTCGCCGCGCTCATCTAAAATTTGCTGAGAACGAACTACCTGAGCAATAATTTCACCTGCGGTAAGGTTACGTTTCAGTCCCCCGAGTGTGGATGCACAGAAAGTACAACCTACACGGCATCCAACCTGCGTAGTTACACAAACACTATTTCCATAATTATGTTTCATGATTACTGTTTCAATTGCATGATCATCATGGAGTCCGAATAGGAATTTAACGGTTCCATCTTTGGACTCAAATTTAGTGATTTCACGCAGGGTAACAAACTGGAACTGATCATTAAGTTTTTCACGTAGTGCTTTCGAAAGATTCGTCATCTCAGAGAAGTCATTTACACGTTTAACATAGATCCAATCGTATATTTGCGCAGCACGGAATTTAGGTTCACCATTCTCTCGAGCCCACGTTTCTAGCTCTTCGAGCGTGTAATCATATATAAAAGGCTTAGTCATTAGTTTCAACACCTGTTCTTTCTTAAATAAAGTATCGTAAAGCATAAACATCGTCATCTTATCATTCTACCCATTTTAACATATAATCCCGCATTCATCCATGAAAGCTGATGTTACAGCCTATCATACGTGAATATGATTTGCCGCTTACCAAGCTTCTTAAAAGCAACAAGAAGCCGCCTAAACCTTACGGTTTACAGCGGCAATCATTTGTCTATGGTATTAAAATCTTATAAAGCTTAGCAGACATCAGGCAAGGATACAACATCCTTTTTTCTACACAAGTTATACAAGACGTTTTAATCTCGCAATATAAAAACCATCACTATTAAAGTTCTGAGGAAGAATCTGAATTCCATACCCCTCTTCGGTAACACAGGCTTTAACCTCTTCGTTCATGCTCTCTGCAGGTCCCACCGCTGCATAATCAGGGTGTGAAGAGAGAAATTCACGGACAACCTGGTCATTCTCTTTAGGCTCCGTAGTACAAGTGCTATAGACTAATATACCACCTGGCTTAAGAAGCTTGGACGCCCGGCTGAGAAGTTCACTTTGCAAACTGCTAATCGATTCAACATCCTCCGGTGTCTTCGCCCAGCGAAGATCCGGTTTACGCCGAATGACTCCGAATCCTGTACAAGGAGCATCCAGCAAAATCCGATCAAAAGAAGCCTCTGGATAATACGCATCCAGATCCAAAGCATCGTGACATACCGTTTCAATACTTCCGAGGCCAAGCCGATCTGCTTGGTCCTGTATTAATTTCACCTTATGTGGATGAATGTCGTTCGCAATAATAGAACCTTGGTCCTGCATCTTCTCACCTATATGTGATGTTTTGCCTCCCGGTGCAGCGCAGCAATCCAGCACAGTCATTCCCGACTTCGGTTCTACCGCCTCGGCAACAAGCATTGAACTTTCGTCCTGTACAGACAACATACCATCTTGATACCAAGAGGTAAGTGCCATGTTACCGCCGCTTGATACAATAATTCCGTCTTTGCTAATCATGGACGGCACTGCGATATGACCCGCTTGTTCCATCTCTTGCATTAATTTGTCGCGGGAAATCATGGTCGTATTAACACGAACACTGACTGGCGGCGCTTCATTATTGGCACGGCACATTGCTTCGGCTGTATGCTCTCCGTACTGGGCGACCCATCTTTTCACCAACCATTCTGGGTGAGAGTGCGTCAGGGCAATACGTTTAACTGCTGGTAAATCTTCTGGAACTTTTAACTGATCAAGATTCCGAAGCATGTTACGCAGTACCCCGTTCACCATACCTGAAATACCTTGATGACCTTTACGTTTCGCAATATTTACGGCTTCACTGACTGCTGCGTGATCAGGAATCCGGTCAAGGTATAGAATTTGATACAGACTAAGCCGGAGCAAATTCCGAACCCAAGGGGTTAGTTTTTTTAAACCTTTCGCAACATAGGACTCCAGGAAATAATCCAATGTGTTACGCCGAGCTATGGTTCCATATACGAGTTCAGTTGCTAGGCCTGCATCAGCAGGACTTAGATTTGCGCCTTTTAATACCTGATTCAAGAGCAGATTACTGTATGCTCCCTCTTCTTCCACTGCGGTCAAAATGTTCATAGCAGCTTCACGACTGGTTATGTTCCGTTTCTTAGGTGCAGGAGGAGCCGACTGTTTCTTAATAGCCTTATGCTGCTCAGATGACTTCACTTCAACACCGTCCCTGCTTTGAGAGATCCGCCGCGAGCGAAATCCGATGCTTGCATGACTTTTTTACCTGCAGGCTGTACTTCACGGAGCCATAACGAGCCATCTGAAGTTTTCACTTCGATACCAAGCTTAGATAAGGAAAGTACGGTTCCCGCTTCGGCTTCTTTTTGTCCGCTGGATGCCTGTTTATACTCATCCGGCAACGCCGAAGGATTTACCGCCGACCACACTTTAAATACCTGCTCGTCCCACAGTGTAAAAGCACCTGAATAAGGAACAAGACCGCGAATTTGATCGTAAATCTGTCTTGCAGAACGCGCCCAATCAATTTTCTCATCGTCTCTTGTCAAGTTCTTCGCGTAAGTCGCTTCCTCATCATTTTGCGGAATTGCCGTCACTTTACCGCTAATCAGATTAGGCATTTCGCGAAGAAGCAGATCCGACCCCGCTTCGCTCAGCTTGGCAAACATCGTACCTGACGTATCTTCATCCGTAATCGGAACTTCCACTTTGGAGATCATATCCCCCGTATCGAGACCTTCCGCCATATACATGAGCGTAACACCTGTAACCTTTTCCCCGTTAATAATCGAACGCTGGATTGGAGCTCCACCGCGGTATTTGGGCAATAGGGAACCATGAACATTAACACATCCGTACTTCGGCATGTTGAGAACAGCTTTAGGCAAAATCTGACCGAAAGCAGCCGTCACAATCAGATCCGGCTCCCATTTCGCAAGTTCTGCCACCGATTCTTCATCACGAAGACGGCGAGGCTGAAACACAGGGATTCCATGTTTCAGCGCAGCCTCTTTTACAGGAGTTGGGGTTAATATCTTTTTACGTCCTTGCGGTTTATCAGGCTGAGTTACTACGAGTTTTACGGAATACCCTTCTGCCAGCAGCTTTTCAAGTGCAGGCACTGCAAAATCAGGTGTCCCCATAAAAACAATATTCATATCCTTACCCCCTGTTGCTACGATTCGGCAAATCTGCTCCGATTTCATATATTTTTTCAGCAAGATCTGTGAACAGAACTCCGTTTAGATGATCAATTTCATGTTGGAAAGCACGTGCAAGCAGACCGCTTCCTGTAATCGTAATTTCTTTTCCTTCACGATCCAGTCCTTTTACAGTTACTGTCTCTGCACGGCGTACATCACCGTTATAACCAGGAATACTCAGACAACCTTCGGGACCAAATTGCTCCCCTTCCTTGGATACGATCTCCGGATTAATCATTTTGATCAGACCGTGATCATCCCCAGTGTCAATAACGATAAGGCGTTTCAAAATCCCTACTTGCGGAGCAGCAAGACCTACCCCTTCAGCGTCGTACATTGTATCAGCCATATCATCCAGTAGTTTCTGAACGTTAGGCGTGATTTTGGTAACTTCTTTCGCAACTTTACGTAATACATCATCAGGTTCTTTTACAATTAATCGAATCGACATCTTTATGGACACCATCCTATACGCTTATAAGTTATATTTTATTCTATGATCAAACCGCTTGGCTTACATCAGCATTTGCGGGTCAACATCTATACTAATCAGTAAATCTTTCCCTTGAAAATCTTGTTCCATATGACGAGCGATGTCACGAACAAGTCCGATCGCATCGATATCACCACGCCATTTTACCATACATTGAAATCTGTATCTATTTTTCAATCTCGCCATCGGAGAGGCTACCGGTCCAAGCACATCCAAAGCGTCTGCGCTGAATTTATCTAGACTCCCAAGCAGCCCACGCTTCTGAGCCTGCTCCTTGAGCATTCTAGTGTAGTTCTCGGCAGCTCGCACAAGCAGCGGAAGCTGTTCATGTGAGAAGGTGACGAGGATCAGACGGCAATAGGGAGGATATTGCAAAATCTTGCGATGCTTTAATTCTTCCCTAATAAAATGGTTGAAATCATGTTTGCTTGCATGAATGATAGAATAATGTTCTGGCGTGTAGGACTGAACAAATACTTCCCCAGGCAATTGATGCCTGCCTGCTCGGCCTGCGACTTGAGTCAGCAATTGGAATGTTTTCTCGGCAGCACGAAAATCAGGTAAGTTTAGCGCCGAATCGGCAGTAATAACACCGACGAGCGTTACATCTGGAAAATCAAGCCCCTTGGCTACCATCTGCGTTCCAAGCAAAATATCAGCTTTTTTCTCCCGAAAAGCTTTCAGCAGTTTTTCGTGAGATCCTTTTTCTGTTGTTGTATCTACATCCATACGGATCACTCGAACCCCAGGGAACAACTTCGCTAGTTCTTCTTCTACCCGCTGGGTACCGGTTCCGAAGTAACGAATATGTTCACTCCCGCAGTCTGGACATATCTCTGGGACCACTTCTGCATATCCGCAATAGTGACACCTCATATTATTTGACCGCTGATGATAAGTTAACGAAATATCACATTCAGGACAAGTAGCCACATAACCGCAGCTTCGACACATCACAAAGGTAGAATAACCTCTTCGATTCAATAACAATACCGTCTGTTCGCCCTTTTCAATACGCTCGGCAATCCCTTTGTGTAGAGCCCGGCTGAACATGGAGCGGTTGCCATCTTTGAGTTCTTCTCGCATATCTACAATGTGAACAAAAGGCAGCTCATTACCTAGCGCACGCGTAGGCATTTCGAGCAGAACAGGAGCAAATTCATCATTGCTTTGGGATTTTGCAGCGTAATAACTTTCCATTGAAGGAGTTGCTGATCCTAGAATAACGACAGCTCCATGCTGACGAGCACGTTCAACAGCCACATCTCTTGCGTGATACTTCGGCGTTTCTTCTTGTTTATAAGAAGTCTCGTGTTCTTCATCAATAATAATGAGACCGAGGTGTTCAAAAGGGGCAAATACTGCGGAGCGCGCCCCAACCGCTACTTTTGCCTTACCTTCACGAATTTTACGCCATTCATCGTATCTTTCTCCGCCAGAGAGTCTGCTGTGCATAACAGCGACCTGATCACCAAAACGCCCCTTAAATCGCTCTACCATCTGAGGGGTGAGTGATATTTCGGGGACGAGGACGATCGCCTGGCGATCTTGCTCAATCGCCCGCTGTATTGTCTGTAAATACACTTCTGTTTTTCCGCTTCCGGTTACTCCATGCAAAAGGAATACCCCTTGTTTACGCTCGTCCAATTTCTCCACAATCTTATGATATACGGCCTGTTGCTCCAAAGTTAGGGATAGCGGCTGGGTAGGTGTGAAGTGGCGACCCTTATAAGGATCACGAAACACTTCAACATCTTCAAGTACAACTAGCCCCTTATCCTCTAGACCCTTCACCGTCCCCGCAGATACCTGTAAGCCAGAGAGCACTTCCTTTAATGCCATGGGCAGAAAAGAGCTCATCTCCACCAAATAAGAAAGCACTTCTTTTTGCCTCTTTCCCTTTGCCGGAAAATCGGCAAGAGCAGCTTCTGCTTCCTCTAATGAAACAGCAAGATCAATGGATCGCAGCGTTTTTTTCTGCAGCTTATCCTTAATCGACTGGTTCTCTTGAAGCACACCCGTAAGAAGCAATTGCTTAATAAGGTCAGCGTCTTCAGGATAACGTTTACCTAAATGATCTAATGTTACTTGTTCCTTACTTCGAACATATCGAACGATTTCATTTTTCACTTTGAATTCTTCATCATCTTCGGGCAGATCAAATAATACGCTGTCCGTCTTGTCAATAAGCCTAGGTACAGATGAATCCTTATCCTTATTCGGATCTGCGGCGGATTGTTCCAGCGCCTCACTGTTGACAGAGATATAACGCTTGGCCTTTCCTTTTAGAGCCGTTGGGATCATTGCCTGCAGCGTAAGAATTCGATTGGAAGCATATCGCTTGCTCATCCATCCTGCGAGTTCAATGAGATCCGGTGAAAGCGGAGGCACAAGATCAAGTAATTCTCCAATTGGCTTCAACTTGAAAGTAGAGTTTGTATGATCCGCAATCGAGATTACAAACCCTTGAACCGTTCGATGACCAAAAGGGACTCCCACCCTGCTTCCTACTTCTACCCAGCCTAAGAGGGATTCCGGAATTAAATAATCGAATTCGCGGTCAGTATCCTTGGCTGGTACATCCACGATTACTTTCGCGATCTTCAAGGATTTACTCCCTCCCCTCCATTTGCGAAATTGCAATTTGAAATACTTGTCTTGCCACTTCGTCTTTTGAGATTACAGCTAATTCTTTGACTAAACCATGTTTGTCATAGATTTCAACCGCATTGGTATCCGTTCCAAATCCGGCTCCGGGTTTCGTTACATCATTAGCAACGATAAGATCTGCATTTTTTCGTTCTAGTTTGCCTTTTGCATGAAATTCAACATCATTCGTTTCCGCTGCAAATCCAATCAGGTATTGATGTGTTTTCTCTTTGCCGAGTGATTCTAAGATATCTATCGTTTTGACGAGAGACAACGTGAATGTATCGTCTTTTTTCTTAATTTTTTGTTTCGCAGCTTCCGCAGGTCTATAATCTGCCACGGCCGCAGCTTTGACCATAATATCCGTCTTTGGCCATAGTTTATGGACTGCCTCATACATCTCCTGAGCTGACTGCACTTTCACTACTTCGACATCTGCTGGATAGGGAACTTGCATATTAGCGGCAACAAGTGTAACCTCCGCCCCCATGTCTTTCGCAGCGGCTGCAAAGGCCACACCCATTTTCCCAGACGAGTCATTCGTTATATATCTAACAGGGTCAATCCGCTCGATGGTTCCACCTGCGGTAACGACCACTTTTTTCCCTGCTAAGCACCCTTTTTGAGAACGATGTTCAAAGAATGTTTCTAAAGCAGTTACGATGGTTTCCGGTTCTTCGAGCCTTCCTTTTCCTACATAGCCACAGGCAAGCTGACCTACACCAGGTTCAATAAAATGAACACCTCTGGAATGAAGGGTATTCATATTCGCAATAACCGCAGGATGTTCATACATATGGACATTCATAGCAGGAGCGATAATAACAGGAGCTGTAGTTGCAAGGAGTGTTGTCGTCAGCATATCATCGGCAAGGCCATGTGCCATTTTGGCAATCGTATTCGCTGTAGCCGGTGCAACAAGCACAAGATCCGCTGTATCTGCTAAATTGATATGAGAGACAACCGAAGCATCTCGTTCATCAAATGTATCGGTATAAACCGGATTCCGTGACAATGATTGCAGGGTAAGTTCCGTAATGAACTTTTTAGCAGATTCCGTCATAATTACATGTACCTCTGCACCTTTTTGCACGAGCTTGCTTGTCAGTGCCGCCGCTTTATATGCTGCAATGCCTCCTGTAACTCCAAGCACAATTTTTTTACCTCTCAACATATGCGCTCCCCCTGTTCTTATCATAGATTATGGCAATGACTACGCTTGTGCCTTTCGTTAATAGAGCAAAAAAAGAAGTAGAAAGAAAAAAATAACAACCTTCCGGTTGTCACTTTTATCAGGGTGTTACCTATTTAGTAATTCTGTAAATATAGATGGATAGAATTTGAATTATGCTTCGTTTTCTTCTTTTTCGTCAGTACCTGGCTCTACTTTAATGATGTCGTTATAAATCTCTTCGAGGGCAACGCCCACTTGTTTATGAGATTTAGGACTTCTAAGTTCGGATTTCTCACCTTCACGAAGCTGTCTAGCACGTCTGGATGCAGCAACTACAAGAGAATACTTACTGTCGACTTTGTTCATCATTTCATCAATAGATGGATATAACAATACGAACACCTCATTCGATTCTATTTTTTCGCTACTTTACAATGTTCGGCGATGATGATGGATTCTATTCGCTTGCACGCCAAATCAATTTCATCATTTACCACAGCATAATCATATTTTTCTAAAAGACTGATCTCTTCAGCAGCGACGGTCATCCGGTGATCAATCGTTGCCTGATTCTCCGTACCGCGACCTTGAATACGGTCTTTCAGTTCTTCGAGCGAAGGAGGCAGTAAAAATACAAAAATCCCTTCTGGGAACTTTTCTTTTACTTTAAGTGCTCCTTGAACCTCAATCTCCAGAATAATATCTTTGCCTGATTCAAGCGTCTGTTCTACAAAATCACGCGGTGTACCATAGTAATTACCCACATACTCCGCATGTTCTAGTAGTTCATCTTTTTCAATCATATCAAGAAATTGTTCACGGCTTTTGAAAAAATAATTCACTCCGTTTTCTTCGCCAAGTCTTGGCTGACGTGTCGTTGCCGACACGGAGTACGTCAAATTAGGAACTCGTTTACGCAAAGCAGTACACACGGTTCCTTTTCCTACACCCGATGGGCCAGATAATACAATAAGTAATCCCTTAGACATATTACACTCCATTTTATTCGTCGTTGTCATCGTCTTTAGAAGATAAACGATGGGCAACCGTCTCCGGCTGCACTGCGGACAAGATCACATGATCACTGTCAGTAATAATTACAGCACGTGTTCTGCGTCCATATGTAGCATCAATGAGCATATGGCGATCTCGTGCTTCCTGGATAATTCTTTTGATAGGCGCTGATTCAGGGCTAACAATAGATATGATACGATTCGCTGAAACGATATTACCAAATCCTATGTTAATGAGTTTAATCGCCATATTCAGGTTCGTCCCCCTATAACTTTTGATCCTTCTCGCAAAGCATTGTTGTTATTTGGCAGCAAGCTTACCTTCACCCTAGACTACTCTAGATTTGCAGCCTGTTCCCTAATTTTCTCAAGCTCGGCCTTCATGTCCATCACGAGATTAACCAAGGTCAGATGATGAGCTTTCGTACCGATGGTGTTCACTTCACGATTCATTTCCTGAATCAAGAAATCAAGCTTGCGACCTACAGGGTCAGGACTGGTCAGTAATTGCCTGCACTGCGTAAGATGACTAGAGAGACGAGTCAGTTCCTCATCTATGTTGGATCGGTCCGCAAAAATCGCAATCTCCATACCAAATTTATGTTCATCAAAAGGTCCATCTGAAATTTCAGCCAATCGCTGCCTCAGTTTATTTCGATATTCGATTACTACATGAGGTGCAAGTTGAACCATCTTTTCATGACAGGCTTGTAAACTTGAAATCCGGGTCTCTACATCTTTCGCAAGGTGACTTCCTTCACGAGCTCGCATTTCCACCAGCTCCTCAAGGGCATGAGTTATCCCCTCTTGCAGCGCAGTGTCCCAAGCTTCATCTTCTGTTGCCACTCGGAGAATCGCTTCCTCCGGTTTCAGAAGCACACCAGGAAGCGAAAGTACATCTGATATTTCCATATTCCCTCTCATTCCATAACGAAGCTGGAGTTCTTTTGCTGCTTCTAGGTAAGAAGCCACTACCTGTTCGTTAAGGACTGGGTTCAGATGACTCTCGACTGAAAGTTCCTTCGTTATAAATACGTCAATCCGTCCACGCCTAAGCTCGCGCTGTATGATTTTACGAAGTCCATCTTCGTAGCGTGTCCACTCTCGTGGCATTCGGAATACCACTTCGCAATATCTGTGGTTCACAGACTTCATTTCAAACAATACATTATAGCCGCCATAGCTGAGCGAATATTGACCGTATCCGGTCATGCTGAATGACATCGGCATCACATCCATTACACTATTGTATCGGATTATAGTGGTTGAAACAAGTATGAACATTGTGCTTTATCTCCGTTTAATTCCTACCATCATTGCCTAAAAAAGGGCTTCCTAGTAGAATAAAATAAAACTTCTTCATAATAATGATGCTGAACATTAATAAGGAGACCATCTCATGAAAACAGAACTTCAACTTATTGTTCGTCCAACCGAAATTGATGTGAATGGCCATGTCAATAATGCAAAGTATTTAGAGTATCTCGAATGGGGAAGAGAGGAATGGTACGAAGCCGCAGACCTCCCCTATAATAAACTGCTTCAAGAAGGATTCCAAACCGTTACTGTTAATATTAATATTAACTATCGTAAAGAATGTGTTCAGAGTGAACGGCTCACTGTCATTACCGAACCAGAGAAAGCCGGAAATTCAAGTTATGTACTAAAACAAACCATTATCAATGAGACGGATGATATCTGTGCAGACGCGGCAGTTTCTAGCGTAACGATCGATCCATCTACCCGAAAAAGCAAACCTCTGCCCGTAATGCTGCGAAAACTCTTTCGGGCATTGTAAAAAAGGTGCCTTCGCTGCAGAATCATCTTCGCAGCAAGGCACCTTTTAGGTAAATCCATAATAAAATTTAATTTATAATTGCTGGTGATCCTTTTTTCTCCATGATGTGACTCGACTTTTCCCATACAAACTTCGTCAACTCTTCGCTCATACCATAGAACATAAACGGCGTCATAATATAGATTCCATTGAAATGCTCCATGGCAACTTCTATCAATTCCTTGGCGATCGCAGTTCCTGTCGCTCTGCCTTCTTCCCCTTCAAGCCCTGCCATCCGCTCTCTTACCGCATCCGATAACAGAATGCCTGGAACCTCGTTATGCAGATATTCGGCATTCCGGCCGCTCGCAAGTGGCATGATCCCAATGAAGATCGGAATTTCAAGATGCTTGGTCGCTTCCTTAAGCGCAACAATCAAATCTTTATCGTACACAGGCTGGGTCATAATGTAATCCGCACCTGCCGCTATCTTTTTCTCCAAACGCTGAACAGCCTTTTCTAAATATTTTACATTCGGATTAAAAGCAGCACCCACTACAAAATCCGCTTTTTGTTTCAGCGGCTTACCTGAGAAAGCAATCCCGTCATTCAGCTGTTTGATCATTCGAATAATTTCAAAAGAAGTCATATCATATACCGAGCTTGCGCCGGGTAAATCTCCAAACCTTGCCGGATCGCCGGTTACTGCAAGCACGTGATCAATGCCTAATGCATCAAACCCCATCAGATGGGACTGGGTGCCGATTAAGTTTCGATCTCTGCAAGCAATATGAATTAGCGGCCTCATCCCCGTCTGTTCCTTCACAAGGTATCCTAGTGCCATATTACTCATACGGGTAACAGCCAGTGAATTATCGGCTAGTGTCAGTGCATCAACCCCTGCTGCTTTAAGACATTTAGCACCTTTCAGGAACTTTTCAATATCTAGATCCCTAGGCGGGTCAAGTTCCACAATAACGGTATGGCGTTCTTTTACCAGATCCACGATGGTAGGTTCTGTCCGTATTTTTTCATATTGATCCGTGGATGCAAATGAACCCCTAATTTCATCACGTGTAAATAATGCCTCTTCATCGAGAGGCGGGAGAAGAGCTGGCTTATACGATGCAAGTGCTTCGGCAATCGCCTTAATATGCTCAGGTGTTGTACCGCAGCAGCCGCCAATAATTCGAGCGTTCAGATCAGCAAAACGAACAGCTGTCTGTCCAAAGTATTCAGCAGAAGCACCAAAACGAACTTCACCATCAATATAGTCAGCAATCCCTGCGTTAGGAAATACGGACATAGGAATACCGATATCAGATACCGTTTCCATAGCACGCATGATGGCATTTGGACCTGAGCGGCAGTTGAATCCAATCACATCTGCTCCTTCTCCGTGTAAGATCGAGAAGGCTTGCGGCATGGTATAACCATCGAGTGTTCTTCCAATATCATCAATTGCAAACTGGCAAATGACAGGAAGTTCAGACTGTTTTCTTATACTGCGAAGTGCGATCAAAAGTTCTTCCACATCATAAAAGGTTTCGAGCATGATCCCATCAACGCCCTCATCTATAAGAGCGGTAACTTGCTCTTCAAAATAATACCCGAGCTTATTTTTCGAAATATCAGAACGTTTACCTGCTCTAATCGAACCCGCAGCTCCCACTACATATCCTTTTCCATTCAAAGCTTCCTTGGCGATGCGAACCCCCGCCCGGTTAATGTCCACCACTTTGTCTTCTAGACCGAATTTGGAGAGTTTATCGTAATTAGCCGAATACGTATTGGTCTCGATCAGTTGTGTGCCCGCATCAATATACTGCATATGTACATCATGAATGACATCAGGTGATTCTAGATTCAGTTCCTCATAGGAGATTCCGACAGGAATACCCTTTTGATATAAATAAGTACCTATCGCCCCATCGCCAATCAGGATTTCCTTTTGTAACGCTCCACGTAGATCCACCCTCATTCTCCTCCCGCCACATTTCCTATATTTCACACTAATGTAACATAAAAACATAAAAAGAGGGAACAAGTATGTTCCCTCTTTTTGTCAAAGCTCATTTTCAATTATCTTTCCGGTGAATACGAATGCTGCTGGTCCTGTCATATAAACATGATTATCTTCTTCATTCCATTCTATGAACAGATCCCCGCCCTTCAGACGAACCCAAGCCGACCTTTCAGTAAGCCCGTTCAGTACAGAAGATACAAGCGTTGCACAAGCTCCTGTCCCGCATGCCAGTGTAGGACCCGCCCCACGTTCCCATACTCTCATGTCAATATGCTCTCTGTCTTTTACCGTAGCAAATTCAACATTTACTTTCTTAGGGAAGAAAGGATGTACTTCAAGTTTCGGACCCCAGGTGGTCAGGTCAAAATTCACTGCATCCTCCACATAAATAACGCAGTGCGGATTCCCCATGGATACGGCCGTAAACCGGAAACTGCGATCTCCTGCTTCAATCGGCTGATTCACTACAGGACTCTCATCTATTGTAGTAGGTATCTTGAGACCACCCAGTACAGGCGCGCCCATATCTACCCTAACTTTACTTACCTTCCCATCCTCTACCGTCAGCTTCACAGGTTGTACGCCGGCTCCCATCGTCTGAATCGTAATATTCTCACGATCGATATGACCATGGTCATATACATATTTGGCTACACAGCGGATCGCATTTCCACATTGTTCCGCTTCGGTACCGTCTGAGTTAATAATTCTCATCTGAAAATCAGCTTTCTCTGAAGGTAAAATATATACCAAGCCATCGGCACCGATTCCAAAAAAACGATTGCACCATTTGATTGCTAGTTCTGCGGCTTGAGAAGGCAGCTCTTTCTCACCATATATCACAATAAAATCGTTCCCAAGTCCGTGCATTTTCGTAAATTCCATAATAAGATTCCACTCCTTTGGGCTCTAAATGGCTCCGATGTAATCATCGTCTACAACCTAGTAATCAATACCTGATTGAGCGACTTTTCAGGTTAGCATAGCTTAAGGAGTGGAGGAATTGTATTGATTTTATGCTGAAAATTTTGTACTTTTCGGTGTGTACCCGCTCGTAGCCAGTCTGCGCCGATTTTTTCGGCCTCCCCATACGCTTCCCGCACCAAGCAAGAACGTAGGTATTCCTGCAGCAACGATAACAAGTGCCCATTCTCTCAAATCAAGCGGCGTCGTCTTGAAAATCGGCTGGAGCTGAGGTGTATACATCACGCCTAATAGCAGTACTACAGAGGAAATAACGGCAAGCACCAAGTATTTGTTCTGCAGTGGGTTTCGGTGAAAGATCGATCTTGAACTTCGGCAGTCAAAAACATGAATGAGCTGCGCCATAACCAGTGTTGCAAAAGCCACGGACTGTGCCTTCACCAGATGAGCAGGATTATGCGGATCTATACGAAGCGTAATCCAGAATGCAGCAAGTGTACATAATCCAATCAGTACACCGCGGCTGATGATTTTCCACCCAAGTCTACGGGCAAAAATATTTTCCTTCGCCGAACGCGGCTTATGTTCCATCAAATCCTTCTCCGCCTGATCGACACCGAGCGCCATGGCAGGGAGCCCATCGGTAACCAAGTTCACCCAAAGAATCTGTATTGGAAGAAGCGGAAGCGGAAGACCTGCCATCATCGCAAAAAACATCGTTAAAATCTCACCTACATTTGATGCGAGCAGATAACGTATGAACTTCCGGATATTCTCGTAGATGTTCCGGCCTTCTTCAATCGCTGCAACGATCGTAGAAAAGTTATCATCACTCAAAATGAGTGCCGAAGCTTCCTTCGTAACATCCGTTCCGGTAATCCCCATCGCAATCCCAATATCCGCAGCCTTGATTGCTGGCGCATCATTCACACCATCACCCGTCATCGCGACAACATGCCCTTTTCGCTGCAGTGACTTAACGATACGAAGCTTATGTTCTGGTGATACTCTCGCATATACATAGATTTGATCCACTTCTTTATCGAGGTCTTCATCACTGAGTTGTGATAACTGTTGCCCAGTCCTTACTTTTCCGCCGCGAGGCAGGATACCGAGCTGATGTGCAATCGCTTCTGCGGTAAGAGAATGATCACCTGTAATCATGACCGTCTTGATTCCCGCTTTTCTACAAGTCGCTATTGCATCTCTTGCTTCTTTACGCGGTGGATCGATCATGCCCGCAAGTCCGACAAATACTAGCTGGCTTTCTGCCTTACACTCATCGTCTACCTGCTCTTCTGGTCTTACTTCACGATATGCCATTCCCAGCACTCGAAGTGCAGAACTCGCCATCCGCTCGTTAGCCTGAACGACCTGCTGCCGTATCGCAGAGGTAAACGGAATTACTTTGTCATCCCATAAAATATAAGCACATTCCTTAATGAGTACATCCGGTGCACCCTTTGTAAAAATAAGTCTGCCTCCCTGATGCTTCATCAGTACGGACATCAGTTTACGTTCGGAATCAAATGGAAACTCCATAACTCGTTCATACAGTCCAGATAAGCTTTGAGACGACATACCAAGCTTAGAGGCCAAGGTAACCAGTGCACCCTCCGTGGGATCACCCTTTAATATCCATTCTGTTTCCTCTTTGCTTTTTTTATTACGAGTCTCCTGAACGGTAACTTCTTCAATAAGTGCGTTATTACATAAACTGCTGACTTGAAGGAGCCTGCGTAAGGATTGATCATTCTTCAGATCGATTACATGATCTTGAAGCGTAATATGCCCTACTGGTTTATAGCCTTCTCCTGTTACTTTTAATTGCCTTCCTCCCTGCCACACATCCGTTACTGTCATTTTGTTCTGAGTTAAGGTTCCTGTCTTGTCTGAACATATGACAGAAGCAGATCCAAGCGTTTCTACCGAGGGAAGCTTACGAACAATTGCTTTTCGTTTAATCATCCGCTGTACACCAAGCGCAAGTGCGATGGTAACAATAGCAGGTAATCCCTCTGGTATCGCGGCAACCGCAAGACTGACACCCGCAAGGAACATACCGACCGCAGGCTGTCCATGTAAAATCCCAGCTACGACAACAAGTACCGTAAGCACCAAGGATACGATGATGAGGATCTTTCCGAGTTGTTCGAGACGATGCTGAAGCGGGGTTTCTTGTGCTTCAGTATTTTGTATGAGATCTGCGATTTTCCCCATTTCGGTATCCATCCCTGTACGAATGACGACCCCTTTTGCGGTTCCCCTTGTAACCATGGTTCCCATGAAGCCAACATTCTTGAGGTCTCCGAGTGGAAGATCTTCCTGCTCAATGATTTTGCTGTGTTTATTTACAGGCACAGATTCGCCGGTCAAAGCAGATTCTTCCACATCACAGTTACTTGTCATGATAAACCGGATATCCGCAGGTACACGGTCTCCGCTTTCCAGGAGAATAATATCACCGGGAACAAGGTCTTTAGCCGGGATCTGATCTACTTTTCCATCCCTTAGCACTTTGGAGGTAGGAGCTGATAATTTTTTTAGTGCGCTGAGTGACCGTTCTGCTCTAAATTCCTGAACAAATCCTAGAATCCCATTCAATAAAATGATTGCAATGATCGTTATCGCATCCAGGTATTCACCCAGTAATCCGGATACCAGCGTAGCTCCTACCAAGACAAGCACCATAAAATCTTTGAATTGATTTAGAAAAAGGGTGATTGGAGAAATCCCTTTTCCTTCTGACAGCTCATTTGGACCTGTCTTTTTCTGTCTGTCTGCTGCCTCATCCTTGGTTAGACCTAGCTGCGGCTCCACATTTAATTCTGACTTCAGTTCGTCTGCACCCATCTGATGCCACTTCTTCTGTTCCATATTCCAAGGTTCCCCTCCCGCTCTTTAGTCCTGTGCCTGTCCAGCTTTTCTCACACTTGCGTGCATTGCATCCGTCAAAATGCCAAGTTGTCTAATGCCGGACAAACTTCTAAAACTACTGTATTCGGACAAGGACGGAAATATCACACAAAGAGGGCTCTTAAGTTTTTGTTCAAACTATGGCATGATAGATGGAGAACAAATTTACACAATGCAAAATGAAAATAAACCAACCTGATACAAGATAGGAGAACATAGATTATGGCATTAGACGGAATTGTCGTTCGTTCGATCGTACATGAGCTTCAAGTGCTCATTGGCGGACGAATGAGTAAAATACATCAACCTAACAGTCGCGATATTGTGATTAGTCTACGAGCAGGGCGTGAAAATGCCAAGTTGCTCATCTCAGCCAGTCCTACTTATCCGCGTGTTCAATTCACAAAGCAAACGTTTGTAAATCCAACAGAAGCACCTATGTTCTGTATGTTACTTCGCAAACACTGCGAAGGCGCAATTATCGAGAAAATCAGCCAAGTCGGCATGGAGAGAATCATTCATATTGATGTTCGGCAGCGGGACGAGATCGGTGATGTTTCAACGAAGAAAATTATTATTGAACTGATGGGCAGGCACAGTAATGTGATTTTGGTCGACCCTTCCACAGGAAATATCCTAGATGGAATTCATCATGTGACACCTGCGATCAGCAGTTACCGTGTCATTATGCCTGGATTCTCGTACATGGAACCTCCGCAGCAGAATAAGGAGAATCCGCTCACCGCAAGTGTTTCTTCCTTCGCATCATATGAAAGCTATGAAGGAAGTGCATCGAAATGGCTGGTAGAAACTTTTAGCGGACTCAGCCCTCTGTCTGCGGAAGAGATTGCATTCCGCGGTAACCAAAGCGATCCAGAAGCGATCCGGGACAAAGAACAACTATGGAACGGTTTTTCCGAGGTGATGAACCTAGTATCTAGTAATGAGTTCACCCCCGTCATTGCCACAAATGCAAAAGAAAAGATGGTCTTCTCTGCGATTCCTCTCACTCATCTGAATGAGAACCAAACATATGATTCAATTAGTGAATGCATGGAAGCATACTATGGGGAAAAGGCGGAACGTGACGTTGTCAAACAGAAAGTCAGTGACCTCCTTCGTTTCCTGCAAAATGAACGCAATAAAAACATTAAGAAACTAGATCATCTGAATGCGGACCTTGCGGAAGCTGATGATGCCGATCAGTACCGAATATATGGTGAACTGCTGTTTTCTTCTCTACATGCCATTCAAAAAGGAGATAAAGAAGCCGTTCTTACGAACTTCTATGATGAGAACCAAGCTGAAATACGTATCCCGCTTGATCCGCTTCTGACTCCATCAGATAACGCTCAGCGTTATTTTAAGAAATACAATAAATACAAAAACAGCCTGCAGATCATTGAGGAACAACTGATCAAAACACGCGAAGAAATAATGTACATGGACAACTTATTACAGCAGCTGGCTTCTGCATCGATAAACGATGTCGAAGAGATACGGGAAGAGCTGGTCTCTGAAGGGTATCTTCGGGACCGAAATAAAAAAGGAAATAAGAAAAAGAAAAAGAAGAATCAACTTCCTTCTCTGCAAGTGTTCACGTCATCCGATGGAACCGAAATTTATGTAGGTAAAAACAACTTGCAAAATGAATACTTGACGAATCGCCTGGCAAGTTCTAATGATACCTGGCTTCATACAAAAGACATCCCGGGCTCACACGTTGTAATTCGCTCTACCTCCTTCTCTGAGCAGACCTTGGAAGAAGCAGCAATAATCGCGGCTTATTACAGCCAGGCCAAAGAGTCAAGCAGTGTGCCTGTGGATTATACAACCATTCGTCATGTAAAAAAACCTAGCGGTGCAAAACCCGGCTTTGTGATTTACGATAATCAAAAAACGTTGTTCGTTACACCGAGCGAAGATCTGATTAAAAGGTTACCAAGTCACATTAAGAACTGATCTTACACTAAAAAAGGTATTCAAAAAGCAGCGTTCTCTATTCCATAGAGAACGCTGCTTTTTAAGGCGGCAGAGACAAATTAGCTCGTCTAGTTTGTCTCTGCCTTTTTTTATTTCTCAGCTCTTGCCCCCTGTAGTTGATTCAAAACAGAAGCATCTACGGTCACGCTGCCGAGATCGCCGTGGAACACAACGCCTTGCCTTGCCCCATGAAAATCAGAACCCCCTGTTACAATCAGGTTGTACTGCTTAGCCATAGCGAGATACCGCTTTTCCTCTTCCGGACCGTGGTCTGAATGGTAAACTTCGATCCCCGCCGGATGACCATGCTCAATGATTTTTCGAACCAATTCATCGTCACCATATAGTCCCGGGTGGGCAAGGACCGGCGATCCGCCTGCAGCTCTAATCCAGGCAAATGCATCTTCTGGTGTCACCCGAGGAACGCTGACAAATCCAGGTTTACCTTCAGCTAAATAAAGATCAAAAGCCTCTCGCATATGACTCACATATCCTTTGGCAACGAGTGCGTCTGCAATATGCGGACGTCCAACTGTCTCATCCTTCTCCAGCGGTCGTCCCATCCCCCGAATCACGTCTTCCATGGAAATTACGAGTCCAAGTTCGTTTAACTTTTCGAGGATCAGAATGTTCCGCTCTTCCCGTGTTCGGCGTAGAGTCTCAAGTCTATTAAGAAATTCAGGATCCTTTATATCCACGTAGTACCCAAGCACATGAATTTCTTTTCCCTCAACTCTAGTACTGATCTCTACACCGGGTACAACCACGATTCCGTATTCTTCACCCGCTGCGAGCGCTTCTTCTACTCCTGCAACCGTATCGTGATCTGTAATCGCAACAGCTGTAAGACCTTTGTTATAAGCAATACGAACATTCTCTGAAGACGGCTGCATTCCGTCCGATGCTTGACTATGCGTATGTAGATCACATTTTCCATTCAAAAGTTCTACATGAGTTGCTTCTTTTTCTGATATATTCATACGAATTCCTCCTTGCCATTCCTTTGCACATGCTTTATACAATATACACAGATTCTAGAAAACAAATCCTAAGATGTACTTTGTCCTACCCTGCGGATCACGTCTAAGTCCTGGGCGTACTTTTTTAGATAATTTAAAAAGGTTACAGCCGAGATGGGTAACATAGAAGACTTCGAATATATCTCATAAAATTCCCGAGAGAATGTAATATCTTTTATATCAAGCACTTTTACAAGACCCAGCGCTACTTCATGCTTCACAGAATAAGGGGAAATAATTGTAATCCCAACGCCCGCTTCCACCGCAGATTTAATAGCCCCCGTACTGCCTAGTTCCATGACGGTATTTAGACTCGATGGTTCGATTCCTTTTTCCTTCATCGCATCCTCCATCACTTGTCTCGTTCCTGATCCTTTTTCTCTTACGATAAATGGATACTCCAGGATATCTTCAAGCTTAACTTCTTGCTGAAGAACGAGTGGATGCTCGGCAGGAACAATCAGCTTCAATTCATCATGCATGCCTGGCTCTACAATAAGGTCTGGATGAGATAAAGGTGCCTCAATCATGCCAAAGTTCAGCTGATTTTTCATGATTCCTTCCACAATCTGCGTTGTATTCATTACATTCATTACGATCGAGATATCGGGATACTTTTTGCCAAAAGGGCCCAACAGTCTCGGCAGTACGTACTCACCGATCGTCAGACTTGCTCCAATTAATAGACGACCCTGCAGCCTGTCTGTGTAGGCGGCTACCGCTTCATCCGTTTCACGAAATAACTCCATGCTTCTCAGTGCGTAAGGAAGCAGGGCTTGTCCTGCTTCAGAAAGCTCTGTTTTTTTAGTAGAGCGATGAATTAATTTGGTTCCAAAGTAATCTTCAAGTGACTGAATTTGCATGGTCACCGCAGGCTGTGTCATATGTAAAGCTTGAGCAGCTGCCGAAAAACTCCCCTTTTCCGCAACCGTATAAAATATATGTAATTGGTGAAAATTCATCGATATTTATCCCCCCCTGGCCTTCATCCTATTGTAACCGATTTATACGAAAAAAAGTGTGCAGCTTCTGCACACCTTATCTTCACTACATTTACAAAAAGTCTTGCTTATCTACGTTTACGGCTGTTCTTGACCAGTGTCATACGCCTAGAATGACGTAACCAGGAATAATAAGTTTTGAGATCTCGAAGTTCCATCGTCTCCGACATTCTTCCGAGAAACGTTACAATAATCATTTTGTGAAGGGGATTACCCGTAATATCATATTCACCAGGTAGCTCCGCGAATTCCGCAACCACGACAAGATCGCCATCAATTAAATATACATCTTGTTCATTTCGATAGTAAGGTGAGATCCTGTTCTGTTTGAGGCATTCCCACAACCATGCTGCAATGTTCTCAAAATCATTATTATCTTGTCTGACTCGGTCAACATATCGAAGTTTCGCATGGTTCGTTATGACAATGTCAGCCACTTTTTTATCACCCAGAGCCACAAAAAAAGGTTCATAGGTGCTCCAACGCTGCATTAACTTGTCACGCATGGGATATCACTCTCCACAAGATAGGTCTTTCTATCTACATATTTATCCAATATATTACATCATAAGTCCTGGAATCTCAAGTTGAAAATTAAGATCCTGTCTCAAAAATCCTAAATCCTGTAATTTCGAATCGTTCGGCTAAGTCACTAGCACTATTTATTCAGGCACATATAAAATAACAGGAGCGACCAAAGGTGGGCCGCTCCAATCTATAACCTATTCAAAAAGTCAGCATATACCTTGTATCCGTTAACCGATACCGCCATAAAAGCTGGTCTTATCCGGAATATCTTTGCTATATTCCGTCTTAATTTCATTGCGATAAGATCGTTCTATTTTACGTACATAAGAGAGTTTACGCACGTTCTTCATTGTATCTTCCGCACGTTCAGCGTTCACATACATTACAACATAATGCATTTTCTTAGAAATATAATGTACGGTTCCATACTTATCTAGATTGCGCGCAGCCTTTACATCACTTACCCATATGATATATCCTGTTCGTTCCGCAAACATGCGAATTTCACCTCTTTTGTAGGATTTGCATCTCTTTCTATCTATTGCAAAATCCTCTTACCAGAATTCAATTCTGGCAAGCGATTCTATACATATTAACCTCCGCAGCCGCAGCTTCCACCGCCGCCACATCCACCTTTTGGTGATGGGTTATTACTTGGTACTTTAATTGTGCTTGATACGGAGAACGCAATCGTTTCAGACATTTGATGGAATAGGCTATCGAGCTGTTGCTCCGCTTCTTTGAAACGAATCACTTCTTCGAAAGTCTCCAGCTTGTCTTCTACTGCCTTCACTTCATCTTTGGCACTATGAAAGTTTGGATGGAAATGACCAAAACGTTGTGTTTCAGCAAACAATTCCTTCTTATCTTCGAGTCTACGTACCCACTCTTGTATTTCTGGATTCGAACGAACCCGCTCTTTCCAATATAAATAATCTGAAACCAACGTGGATTCGTTGATCATATCGCCCAGTTCATAGGCGTAAGTCAACACTTGGGCCATATCGACCGTGTTAAGTTCAGATACGCTCATGAAATTCATCCCGATCTATAATAAAGTTCCACTTCCCTGAAAAATATGAAAAGCGGACTATAACCTATCATAACATACCCGATTGTTCATAAGAAGAGTTTTGTTCCTAAACCCTCTCAGGATTTTACTTAATTTGGTAAAATGAGGGTGAGTTTTGTCCATTCAGCAGGTACAAGTGTGCGCTGCTCAGCTACTACTCTGTTTGGACCAGGGAGCAGCCAACCATTTACAGCCCATGGCTCGCCTTTTCCAATCGATTCAGGAATAAACTCCTGCTTGTCTCCCTTCATCTCCACTCCCATTCGTATACGCCAGTTGATGGCCTGCTGTACCAGCTGTTTGGCTGTAGATGGATGGTACTCTCTCCATTCACTTACCCACATCTTCGGTACCTCTGTTATATCTGGCATAATCAACGCTTGTTCCCGGTCCTTGTTTACCACTTCATAGTAATGAAGATTTCGGCCTGTGTATACAAATCCCTGCCTTCCTTCTTCATTGAAATGGATAAATGGATTCTCCTCTACAGATGACATCAAGACCTCGTCTCCTAAGGAAACAGCCGGATATTTCCTTTCTTCTGTATCGATTCCTTTAACTGCCTTTACTGGGGTGAGTCCCATCATCGTTAGTTGCTTTCGTACTTCTGTCACTTTGTCACGCTCAAGTATGAAATGCAGCGGTCCAATTCTTTGTAAAGACGTATTCCAGGATGGATATGACTCAATTTTATCTGCATCCTGCATATTTTCTGTGCTTAGCAGCATGACTTGTGAAAAAGAAGTTCTTCCGAGTTCACTCCCCCACTGTTTCAGTGCCAAGAGAACATTCTCAGGAATCGATCCTTGTGCATACCGAGTGAGCCATTCCAGCACCAAAGATGGAGTAATCCCCACTTCAGCACCTTCACTTAGTCGTTCTCGCGTTAGTTTATAGATGGTCATATGATCTCGTACCGCAAGTTCAGCACAGCCTTCTAGCAGCCACCTTATCGAATAAGGCGCATCAGGAGGCACAATCACTTCAAAATCAGGCTGTACAAAGATAGCCGGCTGTGTAGAATGCTCTGTATTTTCCAAGTCATAATCGATAGGATTCGTCCACCGAAAGTATAATGCTTCGCCCGAAGCAGCCGACATTCCTGTATCTCCATAACCGAATGCAGCGAGCAGCGTGACCCATCCTTTTGCATAACTTTGGAATTCAGCAAGATCCTTTTCGTTAATTATACTGACCTGAACAAATCGCTGACAGATCTGATCAACGCTCAGCCACTTACGAGCATCTTTACGGCTAAATAAGGTCAATAGATAGCGGAAATGCTGCAATCCAGCCTCTCCTGAACTATAGCGTTCCATCATTGCGTTATAGATATTTCTCTCCATTTGTTGTCTATTTAACTGCACCCAACGGGTTACATAAAATTCATCCAGTCCAATTTCGGCCTCGTATTTCTTGGCAAGTCCGAGAGTAAATGCCACATCAAGCAGTACGGCTACCTGTACAGGATAAAGCTCTGGATGGGCATAGGATAATTTCAACGCTTGGAAGTCCGTACTTCTTAGTACCGTCAAATTTTCAATTTTAGTGATCGCCTTTTTATGTATCGTCCCTTTTGCTGTCAGCGGAACACTGTGGATCGCAATGTAAGAAAGCAGGTGAAGTATTTCTCCCGCAATATTAGGCTTAGCTTCCATGGCAACTTGTATGTTTCCTGATGAACTGTGGGATATTTCATCATGAAATAAGGGTATTACATACTCCTCCGTCAAAAAGAGATGATGCCGGGATGGGATAAAATAGATGTGTTCTCCCCATGTTTTTTTTGCAGCATCAATCCAGCCTTTTTTGCACAAACCAAATAACGCTATATCCAGTTCAAGTCCGCTCATTTTCCCAGCAAATAATCCGGAAAGTCTCTCCATTTGAAACGGATTTCCGCCAAACTCTAAAAAGGTTGAATGTAGAAATTGAGCTTCATTCGCTGACAAATCTATATCTTCTAATGGTGTTGTAGTTTCTCCATTCTTCAACCCGAGGCTACCTCCTTCTCGCCTGTTACGTGATATTCATATCCCTGTTCAATTAAAAAAAGTTGTCTTTTTAGAGCAAAATCCTGTTCTTTTGAATTTTCCGAAACCAGCGTATAAAAATAAGCACGGTTATCTCCCTCTTTGGGCCGCAAGATGCGCCCTAGCCGCTGAGCTTCTTCCTGACGTGAACCAAAACTGCCCGAAATTTCAATCGCTAGCGCAGCATCCGGCAGATCAACAGCAAAATTGGCTACTTTTGAAACAACTAACACCGTAATTTCTCTTTCTCGAAAAGCAGTATACAGTCTGGAACGCTCCTGTTCACTTGTTGCTCCTGTAATGAGTGGAACACCGAGTTCTTTGGCCATTGTCTTCAATTGTCCAACATATTGTCCGATAATGAGAGCAGGAACATTTGGATGTAAATCAAGCAGTCTTTTTACCACCTTAATCTTGGCTGGATTCTCCGCTGCTAATCGGAACTTTTGTCTACTCTCCGCGTACATGTAGGCTTCCTTAAGTTCATCGGACATGGGAACTCGCACTTCATTGCAATTCACCTCCGCAATCCAGCCCTCCTGCTCCAGCTCTTTCCAGGGCAATTCATAACGTTTAGGTCCAATGAGTGAAAATACATCTTCTTCCCGTCCGTCTTCTCTAACGAGCGTTGCTGTAAGCCCGAGTCTTCTGGTCGCTTGGATGTCCGCGGTTGCTCTGAACACTGGAGCAGGTAAAAGATGAACCTCATCATAAATAATCAGCCCCCAGCTACGTTCTCCAAACAACTTCATATGCGTAAACTCGCTTTCCTTCGATTTGCGATGGGTCATAATTTGATAGGTTGCCACCGTCACTGGCTTGACTTCCTTACTATGACCAGAGTATTCACCAATTGATGCGGCTGGAATCGTCGTCTTCTGTTCAATCTCACGAATCCATTGTCTTACCGAAGTCGTATTCGATGTCAGAATAAGCACTTCTGTCTGTAGTCGTTCCATAACCGCCATTCCAATGATCGTCTTCCCCGCTCCACAAGGCAGCACAAGGATCCCGCTTCCACCAAACCCGTCTTTCCCTTCAAAGGCAGTAGCCGCTTCGATCTGGTAGTCTCGAAGTTCAAAAGGTTTGTTATTTAACGAACTATCTGGGTTCCTCCACTGAAAAGAAAGCGGGCTTCCGTGTTTATATCCTGCCAGGTCCATTACCGGGTAACCGAGCCTGGTAAGATCTTGCTTCAACAGCCCTCGGTACTTGCCAAGCACCTTCAGTTCGGTATCCGATAATCTGCTGAGCTCATAAACAGTTAGTGATGTATGTGCTAGAATTTCTCCCAGCAGATCGGTATCTTCACTAACCAGCCGAAAATCTCCTGACCGCTCATCCGCTTGCAGGGTCAACTTACCGTATTTCTCAATGAGCTCCCTGATTTCTTGCGTAAGCGATGCGGGTACATTCCAGCGGGACACTGATTCTAATCTGCTAAGGATATCATCAGCGGAATAACCTAAGGCAGCAGCGCCCCACAGTGTGAGCGGCGTTATTTTGTATGTATGAAAAGCAGGAGGGCTCTTGATTAGCTCAGCAAAAGGAAGAATGAGTTCTCTCGCTTTTTCTGACTCCGGATGGGCCGTCTCCAGCAAAATGGTAAAGTCACGCTGTACAATGCATGCATGATGTGAGTTCATAGATGGTTACCTCCTTTATATCCAGTATTTCCTTTCAGGCGTACGTTTATATCAATCATAGATCTCTCATCTAATCTAAAATACAAAGAAAAAAGTTCATCTATCACCCTTCCGGCGAAAATGAACTTTTTCTTGTTTATCATAGTATACAGGACCTTCGGCTAGTTCCCAAATTAATGAGAGGGTTCAGAGATGTCGGTAAGAGCACTGCCGGCATTATTCTGAAACGAAGACTCCGTTGCGATATCGCCCAGGGACAAGATACCTACGAGTTCTCCATTATCAACGACAGGGAGCCTACGAACTTGATGCGCAGCCATCATTTTTGCCGCCTCATCTATAGAAGCTGTTGAATTCACTGTATGCACATCCGCAGTCATTACTTCACTTACTTTCGTAGAGCCCGGATTTTTTGATGCAATCCCGCGCAGAACAAGATCTCGGTCCGTTACCACACCTACTAGTTTCCGATGATCTTCTTTTTCCACAATCGGAATAAACCCTGTATCATGTTCTTTCATATTCAGTGCAACATCATATACATGCTTGTCCAGCGACACCGGAACGACATTCGTGGACATCACATCAGAAACATTTTTACTCATAAGACGCCTACTCCTCATCTATAAGATCTAACTATATTCGTGCTCTTTCGTTAGAGTACCCAAATAAACAAGTCGCATTCGTTTTCTGTCATAAACTGATAATATTACACTCTATCGTATTCTTTTACGTAGTCTTTCGTCATCTGAATAAATAGTTTCATGGCATCCAGCATCGCACTTTCATCAAAATCAAATCTCGGGTGATGATGTGGATAAACTGCATTTAATTGCTCATTCCCCGCACCAACAAACATGAAACAACCTGGTTTCTCATTCAAGTAGTAGGCAAAATCTTCAGCAGGCATCATCTTCGGCGCTACGATCGCACGCTCTGCACCGAACTCTTCAGAAACCACTCTAAAAAATCGTTCTGCCTCCTTCTCATCATTAATGACGGGCGGATAACCCATGATGTATTTGATCTCCGCCTCCGCACCATACGCGGCAGCGATCTGATTCGTTAGTGTATGTATACGTTCTTTTATAATATATCTCGTTTCTTCATCAAAGGTACGGACCGTTCCACTCATTTTATATGTTTCGGCAATTACATTCTGAGCAGCCCCTGCCTGAATAGTTCCAATCGTCAGCACAGCGGGCTGAAGCGGATCGACCGAACGACTCACTATACTTTGCATCTGCAGCACAAGGGCAGATCCGGCAACAATGCTGTCAATACTCGCCTGAGGTACGCCACCATGCCCTCCTTTACCTGTCAGCTGGATATAGAAGTCATCAGCACCAGCCATCATTGCCCCCGAAGTACTCGCATACGTACGGACAGGCATGGGAGACCATAAATGAATGCCATAAATCACATCTACCTCTTCCAAAGCTCCGCTAGCAATCACCTTAACTGCCCCTCCCGGAAGAAGTTCTTCTGCGGGTTGAAACAAAAACCTGATCTCTCCAATAAAATCATCTACATGTTCACTCATATAACCGGCCGTTGCCAGCAGCGTTGATGTATGTCCATCGTGTCCGCAGGCATGCATTACACCATCGACTTGCGATTTATAGGGAACTGACTTTTCATCTTGAATAGGGAGTGCATCCATATCTGCTCTTAGCATCACTACAGGCCCAGTCCGCCCTGAACGCAAGATTCCAATAACCCCGTGTCCTCCTACATTTGTAATGACTTCAAGGCCAAATGAACCTAGATGTTCAGCGATAAACTTTGATGTTTCAGATTCCTGAAAAGAAAGTTCCGGGTGCTGGTGAAGATGACGTCTCCACTCTATCATCTTGCCGAGCCATTCTTCATAGGTATGCTCTATTCTCACGCTCTCCACCCCTTCAAATGATTTGTTAATTAATTGTAGCAGAATTTATACGTAAACGATATGAAATGGAAGGTTGTGGAAAGCTTGCACATGCTGAGGAAACATACTAATATGAAACTAGAAATGTAAGGGAGATTTTTTATATAAGGAGGTATGGTCGTCAATGATATTTGAAAACACAGGCCTGGACGGTTTGAAAAGTGATCTGGCGTACATGGACGAAAGTGCCGAGAAAGTCGGATTTATTCGTTGGCAGTGGGAATATTACCGCGCTACATACGACTACAAAATTGAGGACAACAAGACAAAAAGCGAATATTTCTTACGCATTAATACACGGGCAATCGAGGGCAAACTAGAAAAACCAGACACCATTCTTTCGGTAGAAGCTGTTTATATCGGAAGAGCAACATTCCCCCATGGACTAGAGTATGAGAGCGAAATTCCTTCTCCAGTTCTGAATGTGGCTAATGAGAAAATAAAAGAACTAAAGGAACTGCTTGAAGCTTAGGCACTATGAAATCTATGAAAAAAAATACAGCTAGGCCTCAGAGAAAAGGTTTGCCTGATTATCAGCTACTGATCCTCACCTTGCTGCTTACCGGTTTCGGACTGGTTATGGTTTACAGCTCGAGTTCCAGCATTGCCCTCATGTCTGAAAAACTCAACTTTGACGCACTTCACTACACGAAAAGACAAGCGGCATATGCCATACTCGGCGTTATAGGCATGTTCGTTGCTATGAATATTCCTTTTGCAAAATACAAGCAATTATATAAACCCTTATTTTTTATTACCATTCTGATGCTCGTTGCCGTTCTATTCATCGGAGTAGAAATCAATAATGCCAGAAGTTGGTTTAGCCTTGGAATTGGAACTTTACAGCCTTCTGAGGTTGCCAAAATATCGATCATTCTGTATCTAGCTGCGCTTATTACTAAAAAAGGCGAGCGTTTCCGAGATCTCAAAACAGGATATATCCCGGTGATGATTATTGTCGGCTTCGTGGCTGGACTCATCATGCTGCAACCTGACTTTGGTTCTACCTTTATTCTCGTTGCAACCTGCGGTCTCATTATTTATGCAGGCGGAGCAAGTATGAAGCACATCATGGGATCGATCGGACTGCTTATTCTTGGTGCTGCCATTGTCATGGGTGCTGGTTATCTTGTGGATTTGATGTCCGGGAATGTATCGGGAAGTTCAAACAGCTATAAGATTGCACGCTTTCAGTCTTTTCTCGATCCATTTCATGATGAGACCGGCGCTTCTTGGAATCTGGTTAACTCACTTACAGCCATCGGGACAGGCGGCTTTACGGGTACAGGGATTGGCCAAGGGGTCATTAAGCTCCACTATTTACCTAATGCATTTAATGATTTTATCTTTGCGGTTATTGGTGAAGAACTCGGATTCATCGGTACTTCTATTTTCCTCATTATTTATGTTTATTTTATCTGGCGAGGGTTTACGATTGCACTTCGCTGCAAGGACATCTTCGGGACACTCGTTGGCGTCGGTATTATGGGGCTTATTGCGATTCAGGCCTTCATTAACATCGGTGGCGTTACTCAAACGATCCCCGTTACAGGGGTAACCCTTCCTTTTATCAGTTTTGGGGGGACTTCTTTAATCGTAACCATGGCAAGTATCGGGATCATGCTGAGTATTTCCCGGGAAAATAATCTGGAAATATCTCAGGAAACGGTTAAATCCGTTCGAACGGTAACGGAAGAACGACCATCCCCTGCTCTTGTCACGCGGAATTCGCAAAAACGACGTAGCTCACGATCAAAATAATAAAAGAAGGACAGTATCGGTAATACCGAGACTGTCCTTCTTTATGCGGCTTTTATGCCATCCATTATGATAGGTAAGATCTAAAAATTGTAAGATAAGATAATCATCTTATTGTTCGTCGCCCCGGAAGGATACACCTTCTACCTTCACATTCACTTCAACAACTCGAAGACCGGTCATACTCTCTACTGCCTCACGTACATTCTGCTGAAGCATCCGGGATACTTCGTGAATAGGTGTCTCGTAAAGAACAATAATGCGGAGATCAATGGCTGTTTCCGTTGTTCCTACTTCTACAGTGACACCCTTTTGCACATTTTTTCCGCTGAGGCGTTTGGCCCAACCTTCAGACAAACCTCCGGACATTGCTGCAATCCCCGGAGTTTCTAATGCTGCAAGCCCAGCAATTTTTGCTACAACATCATTGGATATCCGGATGTCGCCTGTTTCGATTTTTAGCTGTTCTGACATGCCATATCCTCCTTTGCTTCTTTATAAGATATTTTAATGCCTTTGCCCCCCAAATTGCAAATAAAAGTGCCATCTGCATACGTAGGCAATGAAATCAATTTCATAATTCAGTGATATAACAAATGTTTTATAATAAATGTTTCATATTACGCATGAAAGGGGGAATATAGTTATGAATTATTATCCAGCTTTGTTCTTACAGGTTAAACATTAGAAAAGGAGACTACATATGAGTAAAGTTAGAACCTCGTTACTGATCATCACATTTATACTAAGTGCTGTTTCCCATTACCTTCATTTTGATCCGCTTATTCAGTTTGTCCTATCTGCCATCGCGGTAGTCTTTGTAGCTGGATTTCTAGGAAAAGCCACAGAAAATGTAGCTCACTATGCAGGGGAACGACTAGGAGGATTTCTCAATGCCACTTTTGGAAATGCAGCCGAACTTATTATTGCTATCTTTCTCGTAAAAGAAGGTCTATATGACATGGTAAAAGCAAGTTTGACCGGTTCTATTATCGGTAATTTACTGCTTGTGCTTGGGCTTAGTATTTTTCTCGGAGGCACCAAATTTAAGGTTCAGAATTTCAACCAATCCCTTGCGGGAATGAACGGCTCTCTTATGATTGTTGCCGTCATCGCCCTGTTTGTTCCAGCTGTATTTTTTAATACCCATACAATTACTGTCCCTCAAACCGAAACCTTGAGCCTCATTGTAGCCGGTATTCTCATTGTTGCCTATATCGCTTGGATCATTTTCTCGATGATTACACATAAAGACATCCTTGCAGAGAACGTTGCTGAAGGAGAAGCTCATGAGGAGCCAGCCTGGTCTAAGAAAAAATCGATTACTTATCTTGTACTCGCTACAGTGATGGTTGCTTTTGTCAGTGAATGGCTTGTTGGAACGCTGGAAACCCTGACTGTTCGATTCGGCCTAAGTGAAGTCTTTGTAGGCGCATTCCTTGTAGCCATTGTAGGTAACGCAGCTGAACACAGTGCAGCAGTCCTTCTCGCTATGAAAAACAAAATGGGAGCAGCTGTTGAGATTGCAGTAGGCAGCAGTTTGCAAATTGCGTTGTTTGTTGCACCCGTACTCGTCTTTACTAGTTTCTTTTTTGGAAACACCATGGATATCGTATTTACAACAATTGAACTGGTAGCCATTGGGGTTGCCGTCTTTATCTCCAAATCGATTATTCAAGATGGATCCACCAACTGGTACGAAGGGCTTCTTCTTATGGCTGTCTATGCTATTCTTGGAGTATCGTTCTTCCTAATTTAAGCTTATATACAAAAAAAGCATGCATCTCTAATCTGCATGCTTCTATGAAAAGATGCCAGGAGCCTACTCCTGGTTTCCTTTTTTATTAAGTGCTTCGTAC
The DNA here is from genome assembly GCF_965111595.1 of Paenibacillus sp. Marseille-Q7038. Taxonomy (NCBI): domain Bacteria; kingdom Bacillati; phylum Bacillota; class Bacilli; order Caryophanales; family Paenibacillaceae; genus Paenibacillus; species Paenibacillus sp. Marseille-Q7038. The sequence continues at coordinate 2,648,348 of NZ_CBCOOM010000001.1, forward strand.
AGGACAGCAAGATTACGTTCGAGTTTGTTTACCAGCTGTTTACCTGTATCGACCGGAAGAAGACCTGCACGAACTGCAAAATCAACCTCTTTTGAAAATCCGAACACTTGCGTATCCAGTACTTCCTCATAGAGAGGGCAATAACGGGTTGCCAGGTTCTCCATCTGAACTTGAATCAGTTTTTCTATTTTATATGCATCTTCTTCAAGAAGACGAATTGCTTTGGAATTAAGTTGTTCTTGCAGATCTGATGAAGTCATGCACTCTTCCCCCCTACGTCCAGAATCTTGTACGACAATCTAATCTTAATATTAGACGAAAACCGTTCTCAATACAAGAAGCATCTAAAAAAAGCATCTTTGCCAAATAGGGCAAAGATGCTTTTACTTCTGTATCGCTATTATTCTTTTGCTAGCGAAACAGTAAGTCCATGTTTTTCGAATACTTCAGATAACTCTTTCTTTGCTTCATCCGCATCTGGTCCATGAACATGCAGTTCATAGTTTTTGCCGCCAACAAGCGTGGTAAACAGTCCCAGAATGCTCTTCACATCAATGTACTTTGTGTCAGAGTGGAGTACAATGGAAGAAGCGAATTTGCTGGCTGTTTGCGCGATCTCCACTACTGCCGCATTATTATTCGACATAGGAATCCCTCCGTCTAGTGTAAGAATATTCTATTCTATATAACCACTAACAATATACATTGAATCCGCTTTCTTAGCAACTATATTTTCCATCTACTTGCTAACGCAATTTGTTTTAAACCAAGTTTTCCGGATTCAGTCCTTGTAGTTCCGGGATGACGAAAATGCCATCTTTGCGAATAAGAACATCATCAAAATAAATCTCCCCGCCACCGTACTCTGGACGCTGAATAAGTACCAGATCCCAGTGAATGGATGAAGTGTTTCCGTTATCTGTTACATCATATGCCTGCCCTGGCGTAAAATGAAGACTTCCTGCAATCTTTTCATCAAACAGGATATCTTTCATCGGATGCAGAATGTGCGGATTAAATCCAATAGCAAATTCACCGATGTAACGTGCACCCTCATCTGCGTCCAGAATTTCATTCAATCGTTTTGTATCATTACTTGTAGCTTCTACAATCTTACCGTTCTCAAAACGGAATTTAATATTCTCAAATGTAATCCCATTGTATAACGTAGGCGTGTTATAGCTGATTGTCCCATTTACAGAATCACGAACGGGCGCGCTATATACTTCCCCATCCGGAATATTTTTCTCTCCAGCACATTTCTCTGCTCCAATGGATTTAATGGAGAAATGAAGATCGGTTCCCGGGCTAACAATGCGGACTTTATCGGTTTTGCGCATCAGCTCAGCCAGTGGGTCTTGTGCTTTGTCCATTTTAGCATAATCTAAATTACATACCTTGAAATAGAAGTCTTCGAATGCTTCTGTACTTGTGTTCGCAAGCTGCGCCATACTTGCATTCGGATAACGAAGTACTACCCACTTCGTACGCTTCACGCGTTCTTCGCTATGTACTGGGTGAGAATAAAGTGCATTGTACATTTTCATTTTTTCTTCAGGCACATCAGCTAGGTCGTTTGCATTTTCACCAGCGCGGATTCCGATGTATCCATCCATAAGTTCCATACGCTTTAGGTCAATCTCTGCCCATGTTCTCAGTTGTGCTTCAGTTGCACCAATCAGCATCGAACGGAGTACCGTTTTATCTGTCAGCTGAACAAACGCATTACCGCCTGCTTTACCGATTTCTTCAATTATTGCATTCAGCAGGTCGCGTTCTGAACCGATCATCTCCACGAGAACATTTTCCCCTGGTTGTACATTCACAGAGTAACCAACCAAATTTTGAGCGAGTTTTTGAATTCTTGGATCTTTCATTTAATATATTACCTCCTTCATGTAGTAAAGCTTCTATCGTTGTCTAACATTTCCATTGTATCACGCAGTTTATCTGATGGGATACTTCATGTCAGCACGAGATTACTTGTAGTGATCAAAATATACATCCGTCACAAGAAGTTCCTTAGCGGCTCCTTCTGCTTTTTGGTAACGAATCTCGCTTTCAGAAGACAATCTCAGAGGAAGATTTGTTTTTTTATCAATCAACAGGTGATATACGAGTGTAGCTTGTGCCTTTGTCAGATAATCATCCAGCTTACTTTTCTGCTGTTGATACAGGGTATTCAGCTCCTTCAAGCACTCACTGCGTTTATCATCAGGAACAGAACTTGTGAGGACAGGAAGTTCACTACGAAGTTCCTGCATTTCCTCTTCAAGCTGATTACTCAGGTACATTACTGCTTCTTCACCTTCAAGTTCGATTCTGATCATCTGTTTCCCTCTCGGGACACCAGGCTCCGCACGTAACGTTTTGTTATTTATTTGTTCAATAGCTTCTAATTGGGCTAACGGATTCCAGCGTACTACCGCTGGTTTTGTTCCGTCTAAAGTCTCCACTTTCCATTCTTTGTTTGCCCTTTTCAAAGTAAGTGATCTTGTTTTCGTATCTGGACTGCTCGGAGATAACTGACTCTCAACCACCATCTTATTATGATTAGTGAGCGTTCCGGAATATTGATATTCGGTATCAAATAATCCATGATCATCCGTTCGAATGGCCGCTTTTCCGCGAAACCTCATCTCTTCTTTACCAGCTAACCCTGTTAATGCACGTTGAAAGATTTCTTTTGGGTCCTCTTGATACCTATAAGCACACCCAGTTCCTCCGAACAAAACAGCGGTGCATAGGATTACTATCAAGAAACGATATAATGATCTACACATATCAACCCAACCTTTCCCCTCATTTTTCGTTAGGTTTGCCTCAGTGTCCAACTTGTATCCATAAAAAAGAGCGTCCTCCTTTTTAAAAGGAAGCGCTCTTTATCTATACCTATTTTTATTTTCAATACAAACTCGATTTTTACCGCTGTTCTTCGCTTCATATAGAGCCATATCTGCACGGTAGAACAGTGATTCAACACTCACTTGATCATCAAGCCAGCACCATTCTCCAATTCCGCAAGATACCGTAATCGAAGGAGAAGTCTGTTCTGTGATTTGTACCCTGATGTTTTCTGCAATAATCCAAGCTTGCTGCGCACTGACCTGAGGTAAATAAATGGCCATCTCTTCCCCGCCCCATCTTGCACACAGATCATCTGGACCTCCATTAGAGCGAATGACATCACTTACCTGGGTGAGCACATTATCGCCAATCTGATGACCATAAGAATCATTTACTTGTTTGAAATGATCAAGATCGATGACAATCAGCGAACCACAGAAGTCACTGTTCTGTCTTTCTTCTATCATTCGGTCCATATAATGTCTTACGTATAAACCGGTTAATGCGTCTACTGTTGCCAGTCTCTTTACTTCTGCATGAAGAGTGGCATTCGTAACAGCAAGTCCAATATGAACACCCAGCATATCCATGAAACGAAAATTATCGTAGGAGAAAAACTGTTTATTCTGATGTGTTACTAAAATGGCGCCCTCCACCTGTCCGTTTATGCGTAGGGGTACGGCCATCATAGATCTGGAGCTTGTTATATCCATTAAAATAGAGCTTGGACCACTATGTTTTTCATAGTCGAAAATGATAATAGGTTCTCCTGTACGGTACACCTCACCGCTGATCCCGTAGAGTGAGTACTTCTCTTGTCCTAACGAAGGCAGCGTTGAATTCAGAACACGGAACTGTTGATCTTCCGGATCAAGCTTAAGGATACAGCAAGCTTTCGCCTTAAAAATACGCATTAGCTGCTGCACAGCATATTCATAAATGTCTGCTAGCTGCAAGCTCTGATTTATTCTTTTGGTTAACTCATCTATCATTCGAAGTTCTTGAATGAGTGTATTCGATTGCTGATGCATCTTAGCATTCTCGTAAGCTGTTCCAGCCGTATCAGCCATCATCACAATAAGCTGGATATCCACATCCTCTATCAGTTCTCTGGGAGCTTCAATATGGAACACACCGTATGTCCCCTGCTTCCCTCTAAAAGGAATTCCAAATTCATATTCTTCCAGCCCAAGCGGCTGAGAAATCATTCTTTCTTCGGTATAAGCTGTAGCACATACTGGATTGTATTGCCCTTGTAAATACAGCGGTTTGATCCGCGGGTCTTCTGTAATTCCATCTTGTGACATATATAGTGTCAGACGAGCTCCTGGGAACAGAAAAGCTACGCTGTCAAACACCTCTTCCAAAACGGTTTGAACATCCATTCGATCATGCATACGCTGTACGATTTGAAAGAGAATGGAACGTCGTCTATTTTCTTTTTCTGTTGTTTTATGAATATCCAGCAAATCGGACAGAAAGCGGCGCTCAAAATGACGATAAAAGCTAGATTGATAAAAAAGTTTCGCAGCTTCCAGTACTTCGAGGATACCTTCTCTAACTCCTGGCACAGCTACGCACAAAACACCAAGCTGTTTTCCTTCAGCACGCGTCTGTAGCGGGATCGTATATACATAGTAATGCTCGTATTCTGAACGTGTGGATTGTTTTGGATAAAGTCTAATATTTGTCTCTTCTTGCTCAAGTACTTGGAATACAGCTTCTTTTATAGGAGAAAAGAGTTCTCCGCTTTTAGCCACACATAATTTACTGCTGTTCCACAATGAAAACACCGAATGCTTTAAAGAAGGGATACGCTTAATTTCATGATTCCATTCTTTAAAAGCCTCACGGAGCAAACGATCATTATATGCAGAATCAAAAGCGCTAACATCAAGATGATCCAACCATTCATCTTTTTCATTCCAATAACCTTGTTCTTCATGTAAAAGAGGAGGCGTAAAAGTTTGAATGCCTCGATCGGAATTCTTTGAGTTACGTGCATTATAGAAAGTGGTATGTAATTGTTCTGTCATATAGGCGCTCCTTTGCACCTTTGGTGACCCAGCAAAGTTACGGGTCACAAGCAAAAGGCATGGTCGATTCATATCACATGGATCTGTTGAGATAATTATATGTTCTTACTTTTTAATATTAAAGTATTTGATGGTTTAAATTTAAGATACAATCTATATTACTCTCTTTACTGGCACTTTGCATCTTTTTTAAAGAAATCCGCACTATGTTTTTAGGTCTAATTACCTATCGACAAAAATAGACGAAATTCTACTTTTGTCATTCTCTTGACTTCGTGCTCTAATTTAATATAATATATATTGTTGAACAAGACTGTTATGGTCTTAAATTTGGGCGTAACGTTGTGTCACCCTCACAGCTCTTTGTTGCTGATTGAACAGCGGCTGAACTTTTCAATCGGTTGTATGCCTCTACTTACAGGTAATACGAAACAAAAAGCGGCGCAAATAGAGCCCCATCTGATAATTTATAATAAAAGGAGTTACTCTAAACATGGCACGTTACACTGGTCCTAAATTTAAAATAAGTCGCCGTCTCGGCATCTCTCTCAGCGGTACAGGTAAAGAATTGGCAAAACGCCCTTTCCCTCCTGGTCAACATGGTCCTAACCAACGGAGAAAAATCAGCAACTACGGTATGCAACTTCAAGAAAAGCAAAAATTGCGCCACATGTACGGTTTGGGTGAAAAGCAGTTCCGTACTTTGTTTGCTAAAGCACAAAAAATGCAAGGTATCGCTGGTGAGAACTTCATGTTCCTACTAGAATGCCGTCTTGACAACTTGGTTTACCGTCTTGGTTTTGCTAACTCCCGTGCAGGAGCACGTCAATTGGTATCTCACGGACACATTACTGTTAACGGTAAAAAAGTAGATATCGCGTCTTACGCTGTAAACATCGGTGATGTAATTGGACTTCGTGAAAAATCTCGCAATCTTTCTTCTGTAAAAGAAGCGATTGCTAACCGTTCACATCTTCCTGCTTACGTTGAGTATGACGAAGCAGCTCTTGAAGGCAGATTTATCCGTCTTCCAGAACGCGCTGAGCTTTCTCAAGATATCGACGAGAAACAAATCGTCGAGTTCTACAACCGTTAAGATCTGAGTCAAGTTTTAAATCCCCTGTGCTTTATGCCAGGGGATTTACTATATGAGAAAAAGCTACAGATGAGAACAAAAAAACACCCGAATCCGTTTGAATGGTTCGGGTGTTTTTTCCTTTTTTATAAAGAGTATACATTTGATAGCATCCGGCAAAAGCAAGACTTCTTCTGTGTTAGGCTCGCTCATTTATGTTAATGCTATACCATAAATCAACAGATTTACCCTCAAATAGTGTATTACAAGTACATATTCTGAGCAAGGATGTCAATTTCCGATCCTTACCACCATTTGCGGGGATTCAAATGGCTTAATTTATGCTATAATAATGCCTGTTAAAAGGAGGAAAGCATTTGATGGTTGATGATCAGAATAAAAAACCTGAAGAGAAGCCTTCCCGCAATCGTTTTTTCCGCAGGCTGGGTAGCTTTGTGAAGTGGGCTTTCATATTAGGCCTCATGGGTGTTCTATTTGCAGGTGGTGCACTAACAGGTTACATAGCTTCTATTGTAAAAGACGAACCCGTTCGATCAAGAGCTGAAATTGAGCAAGCGATAGGGGAAAATGCACTGACGGGTTTTGCTTATTTTGCTGACGGGTCTCCTATTGGTCAACTTCGGACCGAGGAGGATCGGCGAATCGTAGAATTTGAGGACATTCCTCAAAAGGTATTAGATGCAGTCGTATCGATTGAAGACGATTCATTCTATGAGCATAAAGGTGTCGACATAACAGGAACACTTCGTGCAGTAAAGGAACGTTTACTAAACGAACCCGTACAAACGGGAGGAAGTACCCTCACTCAGCAATTAGCTAGAAGAGTATTCCTTAATCTGGACAAAACAGAGGACCGAAAAGTAAAAGAGATCTTATTGTCCCTTCGATTGGAAAGATTTCTAACGAAAGATGAAATTATAACAGCCTATCTAAATAAGGTTCCTTTCGGAAATGGATCAAGCGGATATAATGTCTATGGTATTAAAGCCGCTGCCAAGGGGATTTTCAATATTAACGATCTCAATGATTTAAACATTGCGCAAGCTGCTTATTTAGCAGGCCTTCCGCAGCTCCCTTCTTCTTATTCTGCTTTTAACGGAAAAGGGGATTTCAATGAGAAAAATTTCAATAATGCTCTAGAGCGACAAGAACGTGTCCTTGGACGAATGCTTGCTCTTGGTAAGATTACTCAAAGTGAATACGATGAGGCAATGGCTTTTGATATCAAGTCTTCGCTTGCACCAAAAGTAGCCAAAGCGTATAACACCTACCCTTATCTGATGCTTGAAACGGAACGTCAAGCTGCGAAGGTGTTGATGGAAGTACTTTATCCAGAAGCTTCGCAAAACGGTGGAACAACCGCTGAACAATTGGAAGAGGCTCAGATTCAGCTGCGTACCGGAGGTTACCGGATATATACGACAATTAACAAAACCGTATACAAAACAATGCGCTCGATCGCTGAAGATGACAGTAATTTCTCTGCCTATGATGAAAACAAAGGTCTTGAGCAAACGGCATCTATGATGATTGATCATAAAACCGGGAAAATCCTCGGTATGATTGAAGGCCGTGATTTTAACGTAGAGAATATGAACTATGCTACTCAGATGGTGAGACAACCTGGTTCTGCAATGAAGCCGATTGCTGCGTACCTTCCTGCCTTAGAAGAAGGTCTGATTCAGCCGGCATCTATTATCGATGACTCACCGATCATTCTGAAAGACGGCGGCAAAGGATTCCACATTCCTAAGAACAGTAATGGAAGATACAGTGGGCTTGTTACCGCAAGATATGCACTTAATCAGTCTCTAAACGTTCCTGCTCTGAAATTATTTAATGAAGAAGTCGGAATGAAGAAAGCTTGGGATTTCGCTAAAAATCTTGGAATCACTACACTTACTGAAAATGACTATGCGAACGCAACAACAGGTGTGCTCGGAGGTCTGAGTCATGGTGTAACCGTAGAAGAATTAACGAATGCTTATGGCGCAATTGCTAACAATGGTGTATTCCATGATGCCTACATGATTGAAAAAATTGTGGACTATAAAGGTAATATTGTATACAGCCACGAAGCAGAGCCTAAGCAAGTTTTCTCGGAACAAACGGCTTATCTTATGACAGATATGCTCCGTACTGCAATCTCAGACGGAACAGGGAAAGTCGTAAGAGATAACTTTAATAAATATGGCGATATTGCTATAGCAGGTAAAACAGGAACAACTCAAAATTACGGCGATGTGTGGTTCGAAGGGTATACACCTGATGTTACACTCGGCGTATGGGTTGGTTACAAGACACAAGCGAACACGCTGGAGACGAAAGCTCAGAGAGAACGTGCTCGTAAGCTGTGGGCTAAGATTATGAATGAAGTTTCCGAACAAGAACCTGATTTGTTTACAACCAAATCATTTACGAAACCGGATGGTATTACAACGAAGACCGTGTCAGCTTATAGCGGTAAACTTCCTACTTCGGCTACGGACAAATTTGTGACCGACCTATTCAATACCAAATATATACCAACCGAATATGATGATGCTGTAGGTAAAGCGAAGTACATCACTTATAACGGAGTAAACTATATTCCAAGAGATGAAACTCCTTCGGATATGCTTAAAGAACAAACCGTGGTCAAAAGAAAACGTGCGATCTCCGATCTCATTAAGGATTTGCAAGCTGCATTCAAGAAAATGAGTTCACATGAGCCGCTTTCCTATTATTTGCCTACGGACGCGGATGACGACATGCCTACAGAAGTCGATCCGCGCCGGGACGATGGCAACGCTCCTGATGCCCCAGGGAACGTCAGAATAAGCGTTAGCAATGATAATGCGGTAATCACCTTTAACAGAAGTTCAGCAAGTGACGTCGTTGGTTACAGGCTGTACCGAAGCACGAACGGTGGTCCATTCCAGAATCAAGGCAAAGTTGTACTTGCAGGTAACTCAACAACCTTTACTTCCTATGCAGGCGGTGGTGCCCAGTTTTACATCGTAGCTGTGGATGTAGCAGGAAGAGAGTCAGCGCCGAGTGCTGTAGTCGGCAGTACGGCCCCTACTCCACCGCAGGAAGAAACACCCGATGAAGGCGTGATTGAAGTTCCTGGTGAAGTAGTAGAACCGGATGAACATTCTGGGGAAGATAATAATATAGATCAGCCATCAACTGCTGCTGTTCCTTCTGCTCCTAGCGGAGTGACTGCTGCAGCTACCGATCAAGGTATTACGATCTCCTGGGCTGCACAAGAAGGAGTATCTAGCTTCCATGTATACTACAGTGAAACGGGCCAGGAACCGTTTCATGAAGTAGGTACAGCAAGCTTTACTTCCTTTAAATATAACAATGCGGCAGCTACTGGAGCCTTTCGGGTAACGGCAGTCAATGAAGCGGGCGAATCCGCCCCTTCTGCTGCGGTTAGTGTAAGTCCATAGGATCATCGATAATAAAACAAAAAGCCGAGCATACAGGGATCCCCCCTCGTGCTCGGCTTTTGTTATAGATCTATAAAAAAGTCATGCTCCATAAAAAGAGCCATCTGCGATAAGGCAGATGGCTCTTTTGTCCGTGTTAGTGAACTACTCCTTTAGTCTTCTATCGTTGAAAGATCCCCTGTGGGTAAATCCAGTTCCCATGCTTTCAGTACCCTGCGCATAATTTTACCGGATCTTGTCTTAGGCAATTTCTCTTTAAATTCAATTTCACGAGGTGCAGCGTGCGCAGATAAACCCTCTTTTACAAATCGGTAGATCTCATCCTTTAGCTCTTGTGAAGGCTCATATCCTTCTCTCAGCGCTACAAACGCTTTAATGATTTCCCCTCTTACAAGATCCGGCTTACCGATTACACCCGCTTCTGCAACCGCGTGATGCTCCAAGAGCTTGCTCTCTACTTCAAATGGACCGATACGCTCACCCGAAGAGTTGATCACATCGTCTATTCGTCCTTGGAACCAGAAGTAACCTTCATCATCCATATAAGCAGAATCCCCTGAAATATACCAGCCCGTTATTCGGAAATACTCCTCATACTTGGCATCATTATTCCAAATCTTTCTCATCATGGATGGCCAAGGTGTCTTAATGGCTAGATTGCCCATAGAGTATGGAGGCAGTTCTTCCCCTTGGTCATTAATAATAGCAGCTTCGATTCCCGGTACGGGTTTACCCATTGAACCTGGTTTGATGTCCATTCCCGGATAGTTACAGATGAGCTGCCCGCCTGTTTCTGTCATCCACCAAGTATCATGAATCCGCTGTTTATAAGCTTTGGTTCCCCAGCGGACCACTTCTGGATTGAGCGGCTCTCCTACCGATAACACATGACGGAGTGTCGATAGATCAAATTGTTCAATGACATCCTCTCCTGCTCCCATGAGCATCCGGAAAGCAGTAGGCGCACTATACCATACGGTTACTTTATTCTTAACAATCGTTTGGTACCAGTCCTGTGGACTAAAACGTCCCCCGCGGATTACATTCGTAACTCCGTTCAACCAAGGAGCAAAAATTCCATAAGAAGTTCCTGTTACCCAGCCTGGATCTGCTGTACACCAATAAATATCGTCTTCTCTTAAATCAAGAACTACCTTACCTGTATAGTAATGCTGAAGCATGGCATTGTGTACATGATATACCCCTTTAGGTCTACCTGTAGAACCAGAGGTGTAATGAATGAGCATTCCATCTTCCAGCGTCAACCATTCCGGTTCAAGTGAGTCTGAAGCCGCAGCCATCTCTGCATCATAGTCAATGAGCCCTTCTTCTTGCTGCGTGCCTCCGCCTATTACAAAGATATGTTTTAAAAGCGGTAATTCATCACGTTTAATTCGCGGCAGCAGTTCTGGGGTTGTAACTAATGCGATAGCCCCGCTGTCTTCCAAACGGTCTTTTACCGCTGTTTCCATAAATGCTTCAAAAAGTGGGCCTACAATTCCTCCCACCTTGAGTATACCGAGTAGACTAAGGTAAAGTTCAGGACTTCTCGGCATAAAAATAAAGACACGATCGCCTTTTGAGATGCCGTATTTGCGCAGCACATTCCCAAATCGATTAGAACCTTCGCTCAGATCTAAAAAGCTGTACTTCTCATCTCTATGAGCATCACTGTACAAGAGTGCGGTTTTCGCACCTCGTCCTTCTTCGACGTGACGATCAATTGCTTCATAAGCCATATTAACCTTGCCTGTCTCATTCCACGTAAAATGCTTTTTTACCTCTTCCCAACTAAACTGAGCGCAAGCCTGATCGTAATCTCCGAGATTACTTCGTTCTGCGACAGTCGCGATGACTTCGTTCTGCATTTGACCCATTGTCTACTCGGCCTCCCCTAAGCTACATCTTCACAATGTACAAGTTCGTTAGCGCTTACAAAACATCAAATTCAATACCATCTACATTTATACCTTGGGAATAGTGATCCAATTGTGAATAAATTATGTCTGGATTATTATAGCATAAATTCCATTTTTCACACTATTCCTTTTCATTTTTTTGTATCTTTGCTATAAGTAGGGTATGACAAGTCAAAGGAGCACGAAAAACTGATGGAACATATCAAACAGCACAATGTCCACTCCTTTCAAAGGAACGGCAGGGAGATTGTTGTTGAAGGCCCAGTCCCTTCTTCCCTTTTACAGAGTTATCATATGCATCCGGATCTTGACGCTTTTCGAAGACCGAATGAGCAGCATGAAGCCCTTGTTGAAATTTCAGCGCTGGCTGAAGGGAGAATTATTCTTGCCCGTGAAGGCCAAACGATCATTGGATATGTCACTTTTCATTATCCCGATGAAATGGAACGTTGGTCTGAAGGAAGTATGAAAGATTTAATTGAACTTGGTGCCATTGAAGTTGCAGATGAATTTCGTTCTTACGGTATTGGAAAAATGTTAATTAGCACTGCTTTTGTACAAGAACAGATGGAGAATTATATTGTATTCACTACGGAATATTATTGGCATTGGGATCTAAAGGGAAGCGGTCTTTCGGTTTGGGATTACCGAAAAATGATGGAGAAACTGATGAAAACCGTTGATATGGAGTGGTATGCGACAGATGACCCTGAAATCTGTGCACACCCTGCTAACTGTCTTATGGTTCGTATCGGGAAAAATGTGCCTCTCTCTTCAAAAGAGCAATTCGACAAAGTACGATTCAGGCATCGTTATATGTATTAGATTAAAGAAAAAGACAGGAACCCCGAAGTTAATCCGAAATGTTCCTGTCTTTTCATTATTATAGAGGATTACGTACTTAACCGAGGTGAAGCAACATCGATTCCACAATTTTGTGAGATTGATGGGAGGCCTTCACTGTAAATTCAGCAAAATTGACATGTGCGGACCCGTCTGCTTTGTCCGACATACCACGTAGAATAACAAAAGGTACATCATTCATGTAACATACCTGTGCCACTGCTGCACCTTCCATTTCCACACATGCTCCGTCCATTTCTTCATAGAGCCATTTTACGGATTCTTTACTTGCGATAAACTGGTCGCCAGAAAGTACAATTCCTTTACGCATTGGTATTACGAGCTGTTCACATGCTTTCTCTGCGAGACTTATCAGTTCAGCATCAGCCGGAAATGCAGATACTTCCTGATAAGGAATTTCCCCGCGCTTAAATCCAAGAGGAGTTACATCCATATCATGCTGAATGCATGTCGTAGATACGACAATATCACCGATCTCAAGTTCAGGATGAACTGCCCCAGCCACCCCAGTAAAAATAATCTTAGAGATTCCAAACTTCTCAATCAGCATTTGTGTTGTGATTGCTGCATTTACTTTACCTACTCCAGACTGACAAACCACAACATGTTGTCCGTAAATATCCCCTTCCGCGTAATGAATGCCTGCATATGTATGCTGGTTTACATTCTCCATGCCTGCAAGAAGAAGTTCAATCTCTTCTTTCATAGCTCCTATGAGCCCTATTGTAGCTGTCATAGATGTTATCCCCTTTACTTGATTAATCGGCAAAAAAAGCCCCGATTATCGGAGCTTTTTCTATTCCATATTTTACACGTGACTAACAGACAAACGCAAGATCGTTTCGTGCGGTAAAATAACACGTGGATTTTCTACGTTTTCTTTTTTCATCAGTTTCGTAAGCAGTCGCATGGCTACTGCACCTAGATCGTACATTGGCTGCGCTACTGTAGTGAGCTGCGGACGAACCATAGAAGCCATACGAATGTTATCTACACTAATAATAGAGAAATCATCCGGCACTTTAAGTCCTTCGTCCTGAATACTATGAATAGCACCAATTGCCATTTCATCCGTTGCACAGAAAATAGCAGTTGGTTTTTTCTTAAGACCTAAGAAATATTTCATAGCTTCAACACCAGACTCATAACGGTAGTTCCCGATGCGTACTAAATCTTCTTGATATTCAATACCCGCAGTTTCCAGCGCACGCTTGTACCCTTGGAACCTAGCATAACCATTCGCAGGGTCTTGAAGCGTTCCGCTAATCATAGCAATCTCACGATGTCCATGACGAACGAGTGTACTTACCGCATCAAAAGCTGCCGTTTCATGATCAATATCAACCGAAGGATAGGTTCCTTTTTCGTCACTCGTTGCACAAAGGACGATGGGGACCGCCGAAGTTTGGAAGGCTTGAATATGTTCATCCGTCACCGTACCGCCCATGAAAAGAAGCCCGTCTACTTGTTTTTCAAGCAGTGTGTTAATAACACGAATTTCTTTTTCCTTTTTCTTGTCGGCATTACACAAAATAATATTGTAATGATACATATTAGCGATATCTTCAATTCCCCGAGCAATCTCGGCAAAAATCGAGTTCGAAATATCGGGAATTACGACTCCGACTGTCGTTGTTTTTTTACTAGCAAGCCCTCTTGCTACTGCGTTCGGGCGATAGCCGAGTTGCTCAATAGCTTCATATACCTTTTTTCGTGTCTGAGGTTTAACGTTTGGATTGTTGTTGACTACCCGAGAAACCGTTGCCATTGAAACACCGGCTTCGCGCGCTACGTCATAGATCGTTACCGTCACATTCCTTCTCTCCATTTGCAATAAATTTTCAGTTCATTTTCAATTAAAATTATGATACGACATAAGATTGCAACATGCAATGAATGGGCTTTAAGACTCGCTTAAAACCGCACTTAAGCCACTTGAAGTGATTTGGGAATGGGAAGTATGCCATACGGGTGTGCCGTTTTTCACAAGGATAACCTGTGGAGACTCATGTTTGACACCCAGACGATCTGCAGCTTCTAGTGAAATACTGCGATCTTCGACGACATAAATGATACTATAGTTTACTTTATCTGCGGGACTATCTTGCAAATATGCTGATACTTCTTTATACGCATGCGCGCTAATAGGACAGCGGGTGCTATGTTTAAATAACAGAAGCGGTGCTTCCGAAGATAATGCGATACCGTCATTTAATTGCTCTATAGAATTCATTCTTGTCAACGTTTTCATAGCATATACATCCCCTTTCATAAGTTCAGCAGCCAGTGGATCGTACAAAGAAAATGATGATGATGAGAATGGTAAGGGATTCCATGCGAATACATGAAAAATCGCTTCGTGTCTTGTTTTCATTCTTTTCTGAAAATCTTACACTAACAATATAGTAACAAAAATCAACGAGAAATGCTAATTTTCAATCCAATCCAAGGTTCTTTTTTTATCCTGCTTCCGAAAAATGTTCTTCAAAGTGGAATTGTGACAGTTGCTCTAGTCTCCGCTGTGTATCCCTCATCCAACCTTCATCGTCCATCTGAAGTGCACACTGATACACATCAAGAAGTAAATTAATACGCTCCTCTTTGAAAACTTCAACCACATCCCCAAGCTTTTCTAAGTCCGTCTCAACACTCCTCAAATATAGGTCACTGAATAAACTAGCTATTTCATCTATATCCGAAAAAATCACAACTTGATATGGATCATTTAAAGACATCTCTATCGTTTGAAGATACTCGGTTAAATGAGCTTTTACGGGTTTAAGTACTTCATAAGTGGAACAGGACATACACGAAAAAATGGGTACATTTCTAACTTCAATTTTTTTAGCAAAAATTACGGTACGCAGCTCAAGATTCATCGGTTGATTGCAATCGCACCATTTGGGCATAGGATCACCGCCTGTAACATTGTCTACATGCAAGTTTCGTGTTTCTTCTACAATAAATCTTCGACTCCATTATCATAAATCCTGCTGTTACAGGCACCAGAACTATTTACCAATCTTCTCTCATATGTCTATGCTAAGAGTCACAATGGAGTTATATTTCTGTTCAAAAGTTAGCACATTTGGTAATCTGAGCTGCTCTCCGTTACACTAGGAGAAGAAATACAAAAGGAGTGAATGAATGACATGAGACTAACTGGAAAAAAAGTAATTGCGCTCGTTGATGAAGAATTTGAAGATTTGGAGTTATGGTATCCCGTACATCGTGTACGTGAAGAAGGAGCCGAGGTTCATCTTGCTGGTGAAGTAAAGGATAAAGTGTATGTAGGTAAATACGGTGTTCCTGCTACAGCGGAATTTAGCTTTGAGGAACTAAACAGTACAGATTATGATGGTATTCTTGTTCCAGGGGGATGGGCACCGGACAAGCTGCGTAGATATCCCAAAGTGATTTCACTGATTCAAGAAATGAATGCAGAAAAGAAAGTGATCGGACAAATATGTCATGCGGGATGGGTACTCATATCCGCCAAAATTCTACAAGGGGTTACGGTTACTTCGACACCAGGTATTCGCGATGATATGGAAAATGCGGGTGCGATCTGGAAAGATGAAGCGGTCGTTACCGACGGACATATTGTATCTGCACGCCGTCCTCCCGATCTTCCGCCTTATGGAAAAGCCTTCTGTGATCTTCTTGCAGAAAGATCATAAAATATTTTCTTAGAACGAGTGAGCAGATTTCCACTCACTTCGTTTTTCTTTACAACACATAAAAAATAAAAAGGACGGATTCCGCCGTAATCTGCTTACGGCGATATCCATCCTTTTTATACATAAATATAAAGATCAGTTTAATCTCTCTGTATTTTCTTCAATGAACTCTTCTAACTTCGCTTCAATCTCTTGACTTCTTGACATCGAAATACAAGATTTAGCCACTGCCTTTGCTTCCTCCGCATACGTATTCAGCAGTCTATGTTTTACCCGAAGTAACGATTGCGGAGACATACTAAGATTATGAATTCCAAGCTCAATCCAGATCGGCACTGCTCTCTCGTCCCCAGCCAGTTCTCCGCATACACTGATATCGATTCCGGCCGTATGAGCAGCATCAGCGGTCATCTTCAGCATGCGCAAGATCGATGGATGAAACGGATGATATAAATGAGCAATCTGTTCATTCATCCGGTCGACAGCAAGGACATATTGTACAAGATCGTTCGTCCCGATACTGAAGAAGTCCACTTCTGCTGCGAGAAGATCCGCGATAACAACAGCAGCAGGCACTTCAATCATAATACCAATCTGAACATTCTTATCATAAGCGATACCCTGCCGATCAAGATCGTCCATGGCTTCACGCAATACCTGATTCGCTTCCCGAATTTCGTCGATTGAGGAGATCATAGGATACATAATTTTCACTTTCCCATGAACACTAGCTCTCAGAATAGCCGTCAACTGGGCTTTAAATAAATCTTTCAGATCTAAACTAATTCGAATCGCACGATACCCAAGAAAGGGATTATCCTCCTCTGCCAGCGGAAAATAGTCGAGCTGTTTATCTCCGCCGATATCAAGTGTTCGAATGACAACCGACTGCCCCCCTGCTCTCTCGACAACATGACGATATACCTCATATTGTTCTTCCATTGTAGGAAAGGTCGGTCGATCCATGTATAGGAATTCCGTGCGGAATAATCCGACCCCTTTTGCGCCGTGGCGAAGGGCCATCTCGAGCTCCTTTGTTGAACTGATATTAGCAGCGAGATTCATTAAGGTGCCATCTATAGTAACCGCATCAACTTCAGCAAGTACCTGGAGTTGTTCTTTTTTACGAAGCTGCTGGTTACGAATTCGTGTGTATTTCTCCATCATCTTCTCGCTCGGATTCACATAGACGGTGCCTTCATCTCCATTGATAATGAGTGTATCCCCGGTTTGTACGGGAAGATTCACGCTATTCTCAAGCCCCGATACCATAGGGATGCCAAGTGCTCTTGCCATAATGGCAGAATGAGACGTCTTGCCTCCGATTAAAGTCACGATCCCAAGTACATAATTAGGATTTAGATGAGCAAGTTGTGAAGGAGATAGTTCTTTGGCAACGAGAATATAAGGCTGCGTATCTGAAGGGAGCGTGATTTCGGGAGCACCCAGCAAATGTTTTAACAAGCGATTCCCTACATCTTTTATATCTAAAGCACGCTCTTTCATATATTCATCATCCAGCAAATCAAACATCGTCACAAAATGATCAATAGCTTCTTTTACCGCAACTTCAGCTGCCTTATACTGGCGTTCAATAATGCCTTGGATTTCACTCATAAATACGGGGTCTTCCAGTATAGCCAAATGAGCATCGAAGATACTGGATTCCTCCGGTCCGACCACTTCATTAAACTCCTGCTTTATTATCTCAATCTCATTGCGAGATGTTCTGATACCTTCATAGAGCCGTTCAAATTCTTTGGCCAGGTCAACGACGTCCATTTTTTGGTCTGGTAAATCCCATTCCCAGCTGGGAAGGACAAATGCCTTGCCTATTGCGACGCCTGCCGCTCCTGAGATGCCTTGTATCATGCTTCTACCCCTCCAACATTCCTATCTTCATGTAGTACAACAGACATTACCGATGCCTGGCCTTTTCTAACATGTTTAAATGGAGCATAGCTCCATGATTTCACTCGGTCGGGATTGGTGATCACCATCGGTGTAACTAATGAAGGAGCATCCTTCCTAAGTCCATCCAGATCAAATTTGATCAATAGTTGACCAGCCTCCACGACATCTCCTTCTTTTACTGCGGCTTCAAAGCATCCTTTGAGTTGTGAAGTGTCAATCCCAATATGAAGTAATACTTCTAGTCCTTCCGGTGTTTGGATCCCAATGGCGTGCATCGTTGGATACAGGTGCATAATGGTGCCGTATACAGGAGAAAGAAGTTCACCATTCTCCGGTAGAAAAGCAACCCCGTCACCTACAAGCTTACCGGCAAATATTTTATCCGGTACATCCTCGATTGGCAACATTTTTCCTTGAACCGGCGCACTGAATAATACTTGCGGCAAATCACGCTCAAGCAATTTGGCTATCTCTTCCCGTATAAGCTCAGAATAAGTACCGAATACAACCTGTACATTTCCTCCTCCAAGCTTGATGAGACCAGCAGAACCAAGTGCCTTCATCGCACTTACATCGATTAGACGATCATTATGAACGGTAATTCTGAGCCTAGTAATACATGCTTCTACCTGAACGATATTACGTTTGCCACCCAGTGCCTCAAGTATAAGTGGAGCTTGATAAGGGATACTGCCCACCCAATCTTCGAGGACTGAACCTTCTTCACGCCCTGGTGTAGGAATACGGAACGTACGGATCGCCCAGCGAAATAAATAATAATAGATTAAGCCGTATACGATCCCTATCGGAATGAGAAGCAACCCATTTTCGGACAAATGGAAATTCAGTATGTAATCAATCGCACCCGCAGAATATGAGAATCCATGGCGTATTTCTAATAAGTAGCTGATCCATAGAGCAAGCCCTGACATAACCGCATGAACGATGAACAGGTAAGGCGCAGCAAACAAAAAGGCGAATTCAATCTGTTCTGATACCCCTGTCAAAAAACACACAAGAGCTGACGTAATGAACGTCTTGTAGACTTTCGGCTTCAAATCTTCTCTAGCTTCCTGGATAATCGCAAGTGCGATCGCTGGAATAGCGAACATCATAATAGGAAACAAACCTGACATGAAATATCCTGCTGTTGGATCTCCAGCGAAAAAGCGAGGTAAGTCTCCCGTAACAACCTCACCGCCTGTCGTCTCATAGGAACCAAGCTGGAACCAGAACACATTATTCAGCAAATGATGAAGTCCGAAAGCAACCAGCACCCGGTACAAAATGCCATACAAAAAGAGTCCGAATCCTCCCAGTTGATATTCCATAGAAGCAATCATGTCCAGTAGAGATTGGATGATGGGAGCAATACCTAGCATCAAGCAGGAGAATAATGCCGCGATGAGTCCTACAATCAGTAAAACAAACCGAGATCCTCCAAAGAATTGTAAAATTTCAGGTAGTCGTATACTTTTAAATCGATTATGAGTAATCCCGGCGATGGCGCCAAGAATAATACCGATGAGTGAAGCAGGCTGAACACTTCCATCTCCAAAATGACTTACTACCTGATCGTATATAATCATCCCCGACAGGGCAGCAAGACCGGCTTGACCCGCCTGATTCGATAAACCAAGCGCCACACCCACCGCAAATAAATACGGCAAAAAATAAAACAGGCTTTGACCTGCTACTGTAGCGATTCCGCTTACACTTTCAAATCCCCAAGAATCCCATGGCAAACTGCCTACACTCAGCAATATCGCTGCTGCAGGTAAGACCATCGTTGGGAGCATCACAGCTCTGCCGAGCTGCTGTAAGGAACCGAGCCAATTCATGGCACCCTCTCCTTTCTAATCTAGATGGTAAGCGTTCCATGTCTTTTTGTCAAAATGAATCCTGTACATCTTTTGCGAAAGTAAAAAGGCCCCTCACAAAGGGACCTTTCTTTCATCATTTACCTTTGCTCTTTGCCAAGTAAAATAGAATCCTCGACTTTAATGCATCGATCCATGATGACCGTCATGCCATGCTCTTCACCAATCTGAGCTGCTTCATCACTGACAACACCGAGCTGCAGCCATAGTACATTAGCTTTGATCTCGGCTGCCTCTTTTGCCACATCGGCGCAGTATTCACTGCGGCGGAATACATTTACGATATCAACAGGCTCAGGAATGTCTGCAAGTTTCGCATAACATTTCTCTCCTAGAATTTCATCTGCTCTAGGATTCACTGGAATAATTCGATACCCCCTGCTTTGCATCGCTTGTGAGACCATGTAGGAAGTTCGATCCGGTTTATCTGATAAACCGACAACCGCAATATTTCCAGCGGAACGAAGAAGTTCTTTGATCTCATCCCGTGATGGATTTTCAAATGCCATATTCATCAGCACCTTTCTAACTTTACTATACCCATTCTACGTTGGCGCCAAGCGCCTGTAAATGATCGAAATATCCAGGATAGGATTTCGCAACGTGATGAGCATCCTTAATACGCAGCGGCTCTTTGGAACGGAGGCCCACAATCGTGAGTGCCATAATGACACGATGATCATAATGAGCGTTAATTTCAACGCCGCCTTCTACCCCTTCTGGCCGTCCGTGGACAATAATCTCCGCTTGTTTTTCTTCGACTCTTGCGCCAGCCTTGGAGAGTTCATGCAAATAATCGGTAATTCGATCACATTCTTTATACCTTAGATTCTCCACATTATAAAACCGCGAAGTACCTTCCGCAAAAACAGCTGCTGCAACCATAGCAAGTACCGCATCCGTAGCTGCGTCTCCATCAAATTCAATCGCCGTAAGTTTCCCGTTTCCTTGGACATGAACGATATTATCTTCATGGGTCAGCGGAACGTTCATCATTTTGAGCACGTCAATAATAGCACGTTCACCTTGTTTACTTTTCTCCATCAACCTTGTAACCGTTACATCTGATTTTGTCACCGCAGCCGCTGCTAAGATCGCTGCTGATCCGGGATAATCTCCTTGGACTGTATAATTCGCCGGTTTATATTTTTGGGAACCAGGAACCTGAAAGGACATATAGTCATCACTTGCATGAATGACGATACCGGCTTGTTCTAACACTTCGAGTGTTTGCCCGATAACGACTTTCGATTTCAGATCATGAAGGACTTCAATGGTACTATCCTGCGGGAGAAGCGGTGTCAAAAAGAGCAGTGCACTCAGATACTGAGAACTCACAGAACCCGATACTCGAATCACTCCGCCTTGCGGCTTACCGCCACGAATTGTGATCGGCAGTCTTCCCTCCTGATGATCTACTTCGGCTCCAAGCTGCTCTAGTGCATCAATTAAATCTTGATGCGGCCGTTTACCAAGAGATTCGGGATATGTATTAACGAATGTAATGTCCTCTCCAAGCGCGGCAATTCCCATCAGAAACCGTAGAACCGCTCCTGCATTCCCTACATTCAGTTCGCCTGTGGGACGAGGTGCAGAGCCAAACCCAGTAATGGTTATTTTCTCATCGTCCTCTACAAGAACAGCACCTAAATCCTGAATACAGCGGCGCATCGCATCGCTATCCTCACTGTGAGCAGGATAATAGATGGTACTCGTTCCTTCTGCTAGTGCAGCAACAAGCAAATAACGTGTTGTGTAATTTTTGGAAGATAAAGCGTCAATCCTTCCCGTTAAGGAAGGGGTGTTATTTACGATAACGTCCATGGTTATAACTCCTTTTTATATATAATCAGCTGCGGCTTACACTCGGGAACAACCTACGTAATGAAATTGACAGTCCCCTCTTCCCTTCGGTATCATGGTATTGTTATCCATAAGAACATGTCCATTCGGATTACACCAATATATAGTAACCATAGAAAAGAGGATGACTCATGAATCAAATACTCGAGATTACACCTGCTGAACTTAAGGCTCGTCTACAGTCAGGAGAAGCTATTCAAATGATTGATGTTCGTGAAGATGAGGAAGTTGCTGCTGGAATGATTCCAGGAGCAAAACATATTCCACTTGGGCAAATTCCTGATCGTCTTGATGAGATCGAGAAAACGCAGGAAACGATTTTGATCTGCCGCAGCGGTTATCGCAGCGAGAGAGCTTGCGAATATCTAACAGAGCTTGGGTATCCAAGCTGCGTGAACCTGGTTGGCGGCATGCTTGCCTGGACCTAATGAAGAGAAAGACGGAACGGGTAGGCAGTGCCTGCCCTCTTTCTTTTTATGATCATACTACAATGTATCTGAAAAGCACAACAGCTTAGACGCGGTAAAGCGTTAAAATATGATGAACAACCTCTTCCGGACTAAGTTCCGAAGTATCAATCGTAACATCTGCAAAAGAATATGCATCTTTACGTTCTTCCATTATATTCTTTATACGTTCCTCTACATTGCCTTCAAGCAGCGGTCTATCTCCACTAGACGACACGCGTGAAATAATCGATTCAGGACTCGCTGTCAAAGCGATAATCCAACCTGCATCCTTCATTAACTCCTGATTCTCTGCTCGAAGTACACATCCTCCACCCGTAGAAACGACTTGAGAAGAGTCTTTGAGAATTCTACACAAGGTATCACTCTCCACTTGGCGAAAGTAGCTTTCTCCCTTTTCTTGAAATAAGACAGGGATCGGACTGCCTTCTTGTGCTTCTATTTCCGTATCAATATCGACGAGCGTGTATCCAAGTTCTTGTGCCAGTATGCTGGATACTGTGGTCTTACCTGTGCCCATCATTCCAATAAGAATGATATTATCAACTTCCTTGCTCACTGCCTTGCCACCCCTTCATTATGAGACCCAGTTAGTTCCACTTTTTTATTCTACTAAACATAACATAGAAAAAAAGATCCGCCAAGAAGCATATCTGGACATCCTTTTACGTATGGATGATAGAGGATAAAAGTAGAGATATCGGTAAGGAGTGTGAAGATAATGGATGATTTAGTTTATCTGCCCGTACTGAAACCGCCTGTGGTTCCTAGCAGAATCACACGTATCTTTGAACCAGGTTATGTGATTTGTAGAGATGATGTACTGCTCGTACTGCATTATGTACAACAAAAAGTGGCTTTGGAAGACCCACTTCTCATGGATCTACCAAAACCACGTCTTATTACTAATTTTCAATATTTTAGTGAAGCTGCCATGCTGCTGCTAGGTAAACACACTTCCCACTCAACACAAGAAAGACTCCGGACCTGCCTGCACGAGGCACTCTATGGTCTTCGCGGAGAAATGCAGCAAAGCAGCATTAATTATAGTGTATCTTAAAAGCCGTTCTTATTTTCCCATCCAGTTGTGGTGGAAAGTTCCTTCTTTGTCCACACGTTTAAACGTATGTGCACCAAAGTAGTCGCGCTGTGCTTGAAGCAGATTCGCTGGAAGGCGTTCTGTACGGTAGCTGTCATAGTAAGAAAGAGCACTGGAGAATCCAGGTACCGGAACTCCTTTTTCTACAGCAATGGAAATCACTTTACGCCATGCATCTTGGTAAGATTCTACAACATTTTTGAAGTATGGATCCAGAAGCAAGTTTTTCAGTTCTGCATCTTTATCATAAGCTTCTTTGATGTTTTGCAAGAATTGGGAACGAATAATACATCCTCCGCGGAAGATCATTGCAATGTTTCCATATTTCAAATTCCAGCCATATTCGTCGGAAGCTGCACGCATTTGAGCAAAACCTTGTGCATAAGATACGATTTTACTTGCGAACAATGCTTTACGAACATTCTCGATAAATTCTTGCTTGTCACCAGAGAATGGTTCTGTTTTTGGACCGCTGAGCACTTTGCTAGCTGCAATACGCTCTTCTTTCATCGCAGATAAGAAACGGGAGAATACGGATTCGGTAATCATAGATAATGGTACGCCGAGATCCAATGCACTTTGGCTAGTCCATTTTCCAGTACCTTTTTGTCCAGCAGCATCCAAAATTACATCTACCATTGGTTTGCCTGTTTCTTCATCATATTTGGAGAAGATATCAGCAGTAATTTCGATCAGGTAGCTGTCAAGCTCACCTTTGTTCCATTCGGAGAAGAGTTCGTGGAATTCTTCTGCCGTAAGACCAAGTACATCTTTCATCAAGTGGTATGCTTCGCCAATCAGTTGCATATCACCGTATTCGATACCGTTGTGTACCATTTTGACATAATGTCCAGCACCATCAGGACCGATATATGTTGTGCAAGGCTCTCCATCTACTTGAGCCGCGATCGAAGTTAAGATTGGTTTTACAAGTTCATAAGCGCTTTCCTGACCTCCAGGCATAATTGCAGGGCCTTTCAGTGCGCCTTCTTCACCACCGGATACACCAGCACCAATGAAGCGGAAACCTTGCTCTTCTAGTTCTTTGCTGCGGCGAACTGTATCAGGGAAGTAAGCATTACCACCATCGATAATAATGTCGCCTTTATCCAAATGAGGAATGAGCTGTTGAATCGTTGCATCTGTAGCTGGTCCTGCTTGTACCATAATCAGAATCTTACGTGGAGATTCAAGGGATTGTACAAACTCTTCAATAGAGAAGAAACCTTGCAAATTTTTGCCTTCTGCTTCTTTCAGAAGATCATGTGTTTTTTCCGGAGAACGGTTGAATACAGATACCGTAAACCCCTTACTTTCAATATTCAGGGCTAAATTCTTGCCCATTACGGCTAGACCGATCACGCCAATTTGTTGTTTAGTCAATATATTCTCCATCCTTTGCTACGTTATTTTGATGTATCTTATGTTACTAGAGCCGTCCAATTAAGAAACTTGTCCATAAGCAGACAATCATCGTTCCTTAAAAATTATGTAAGCAAAAGAAGGACGCCCTAACAATAATCCTATTCTAACGCTTTTGCAAAAGGAAGTGAACCCCCCGCTAAAGTGTAAACAAGGATAAAACACCTCTTTTCATGAGGTGTTCATCAAATACTCATATAAATAATAGTATGGTTCATGCGGCAGTTTACCATTCAAGCATGAACATTCGATTCTGCATTTGCTTTAAATAGTTACGGCAAGTCTCCGCCTTAGCCTCATCTCCGGTATGGATTGCAGCATGAAGCCGTTCGAGTTCATCATCCACTTCCATCTTTAACAGCAGCAATCTCATTTCTCCTTCTTGCGAAGTGAACATTTCCTCCATCTCTTCCATTGTAGGGGTCGGTCCTTTCTGATAGATCACCCTTTGTTTAAAACCCGACACTTCCACCAGACGTATAACCTCGCCGAACAAAATATTCTCTATAACGATGATGTGATCTTTAAACCTGCGGACAACCGCATGGCCTCGAGTATCTCCAATGAGTTTCTCTATGAACTCGGCAAGTTTCGCATCCTTAATAATATAATCACCAATCAACTTGTAATCGCCCGTACGCATGAGTTGAAATTTCAGTTTAACCAATTTACGACCCGTTCTCACGGAAAGAATGAACAAGCTTTCATCTTCACTCCAATACAGCGAATATCCTTCCTGAATTAAGTCTTTGATGAGCTGTTGGATATGCCGACGGTTAAACCGGAGCTCTAGATTGCAGTATTCCACTTCATAGCTCTTGTTCACGGCACTTCCTCCTCCATGCCGGATGATTGATCCGGAGTCTTATTATGTGACTTTCCGCCATGGCCCCTATGATCTACGTTCCACCATAAGTCGGCTTACCCTATTTTATACGACACGTCAGGTAAGGGTACGTAGTTATAAGTCCATTTTTCTTAAGACACGAAATCTTCATTAACAATACAGATAAAGGACAGGCTTTAGAGAAGTGCGAATCGAGGTACCTGTGTTATAATGAGTCCCATATTGTTTTGTATCCTATTATATTGGCAAGTGATAAGGTTCATGCTTATATAAATAAAACTTGTCCATCACACATAAGGAGGAAGTTCACCTGATGACTACACTAAAATATCCTTCATTTACATCCGAAGATTTTGATGTCTTTGATATACCCGGGCTCGAACCCCGGATGGAATTATTGATTGAGAGAATTCGTCCAAAACTAAGCGAGATTGGTGCAGAATCCGCCCCATTTTTAAGCGATTTAGTCGGAGAAGAAATGTTTGTTCATGTGGCCAAGCATGCTAGACGTACCGTGAATCCGCCAAATGATACTTGGGTAGCGATTGCTAATAACAAACGTGGTTACAAAGCATATCCTCATTTTCAAGTAGGGATGTTTGGTACTCATGTATTTGTTATTTTTGCCGTTATTTACGAAAGCAATAATAAGGAAATCTTTGCTGAAGCATTAGAAAGACAGCTTGACGATGTTATGGAGCGTATTCCAGGACACTTCTACTGGTCTACAGATCATATGAATCCCGAAGGAACCCTTCATAAAGATATCTCGAAAGCAGATTTCGAGAAAATGGCTGAACGATTAAAAACGGTGAAGAAATCAGAAATTTTATGCGGCCTGCGTATTGAGCAGGATGATCCGATTCTTCTTGATGGAGAAGCCTTTGGTAAGAAAGCTCAAGAAGTATTTACCCAGCTTGCACCGCTTTATAAAATGGCTTTTTAATGAAGTGAGATTCATCACAAAAAATTCGTTACAATCTTTATCCATTTTGCTATACTCATTTAGGTTTATTATTTCTAATACAGAAAGGTTGTGACAGAATCCATGGATCACCGTCGTACGCCGCTTTTTACAGCACTTAGAACACACGCGGCTAACAATCCGGTACAGTTTCACATCCCTGGTCACAAAAAAGGACTTGGAACAGACTCTGAATTCCGCGAATTTATAGGGGATAATGCCCTTTCCATAGATTTAATTAACATCGCGCCGCTTGATGATTTGCATCAACCGACGGGTGTCATTGAAGAAGCTCAAATACTTGCAGCTGATGCTTTTGGTGCGGACTATACGTACTTTAGTGTGCAAGGGACAAGCAGTGCCATTATGACCATGATTCTGTCTGTGTGCGGACCTGGTGAAAAAATCATCGTACCGCGTAACGTACACAAGTCTATTATGTCTGCCATTATTTTCTCAGGAGCTAAGCCTGTATTCGTCTCTCCCGTGAGTGATGATAATTTAGGTATTGATCACGGTATTACCGTGGGTTCGGTTCAGCGTGCTTTAGAGCGTCACCCCGATGCCAAAGCCGTGCTTGTTATTAATCCGACGTACTTCGGTGTATGTGCGAATCTCAAAGAAATTGTAGATCTTGCGCATAGTTACCAAGTACCTGTACTTGTTGATGAAGCGCACGGAGTCCTTATCCATTTTCACGAGGATCTTCCGATGTCAGCGATGGAAGCAGGAGCCGATATGGCAGCAACCAGTGTTCATAAGCTCGGCGGTTCGATGACACAAAGTTCAGTACTCAACCTAAACACCAAAAATGGATTTGTAAATCCACAGCGAGTTCAGACGATCATCAGTATGCTGACGACAACTTCAACTTCTTATATACTGCTCTCTTCGCTGGATACATCCAGACGTAATCTCGCCCTAAATGGACATTCCATGGCCCAAAAAGCCATTGATCTTGCGGAGTATGCAAGACGTTCGATTAACGATATCGAAGGATTGTATTGTTTTGGTGAAGAAATACTCGGAGGAGAAGCAACCTATAGCTATGATCCAACCAAAGTAACGGTACATGTACGTCATCTTGGTTTGACGGGATATGATACAGAAAACTGGCTGCGTGAACACTATAATATTGAAGTCGAGATGAGCGATATGTATAACATCCTCTGTCTCATTACACCAGGAGACAATGATGAAACGGTAAATACGCTGCTTGACGCACTTCGTGAATTGTCGAAGACTTATTATAATGTCAACACCGCTAACGACTTAATTGTCAAAATCCCAGAAATACCTCAACTCATGCTTACACCGCGTGAGGCATTTTATGGTGATACAGAAGTCATTCCCTTTAAAGAATCCGCTGGTCGGATTATTGCTGAATTTATCTATGTATATCCCCCTGGTATTCCGATCCTGCTTCCGGGAGAAGTTATCTCTCAGGAAAACATTAATTATATTACGGAACATGTCGAGGTTGGATTACCGGTAAAAGGTCCTGAAGACCGCTATATTACCAATGTAAAAGTAATCGTAGAAGCGGATCCAATCTTCTAACTTACTTTTATACACGATTCATAAATGGGAAGGACCTGCTTAGCTGACAAGCTGAGCAGGTCCTTTTTCAGGCATTCCTTTGTGCATGATGAGTAATAAAAAAGGGAAGCCTCTGTTACCAGAGACTTCCCTCACTTTATATCGATCTTATTGCTGCTCTTCCACCATTTTGTTAAATGCAGCTTCTACACGATTCCACTCATCTTCATCTTCAATTTGATAAAGACTTACTTCATCGCCCTCTTCTTCAAAACGAAGAATAAGGCCATCTTCTTCCGGATTATTGCGCTCAACAAATACCGCATATTCCTTATTGTCTACATCAAAAGTTTGTACTAGAATCATTTCAATCTCTTTGCCGTTCTCATCTTCAAAGATAAGCACCTGAGGTTCGTGGTCGTGGTCGTGGTTGCAGTTCTCATCATGTACATGGTTATGATCGCTCATTCATCTATACCTCATTTCATTTATACTTGTATTGTATTCACACTCATTAAAGTAATCATACCGAAATATCGTAACACTATTAAAGCATAAAATCAATTCAGCCAATTTACGAATCTAGTGCTGTAATCCCTTTTTCGGATACGAGAATGAATGAATTCCCTCCTGCCGGCTTCATGTAGAACCCTACTTTATATTTCCCTTTTTTCTTAAAATCATAAGTGAAATCATTTGTTTTGAACCAAAAATTATCGTTTGATCCGCTTCCCATCTTCTCCGTTTGAATATTTTTTGTATTCCCGGAAGGATCCGTTATGGCAACTTTGACTTCTGAAATGTTTCCATTCAGACTATCGACTTGACTGAGTACATGAAATTTCAGCTTTCCTACATTAACATTCCCAAAAACAGTATCACCCTTAAACAGTGTTATATGTACATTAGGCTTCATAACTGTTACCTTCTTGCTAGTTGCATCCCAGGATGCAAGACCACTAAGTTCACGCACAGGGGCATAGGTTGTCCCATTAATATAATAACCGCCACCACTGACATCATTGCCATTGACTACGACACGAATTTTTTCTGTAATTGAATCTGCAAATAACATAGATCCACTGCCTACAAGAGAAAAGACAAGTACCAAGGCAAGTGTTCTTCTCCATTTCATCAGTCTATATTACCTCCCCCATAAAGTTGTATATATATTTATACTTCATGTAGTAAGACAAGTTGCGGCAATAAGTCTTTTTTTTCTTATTTTCTAAAATAGCTAACAACCGCATTATCTCTCAGTCCCATGAGAAAGAATGCGGTTGTAGCTTAACCTTTGGGTTTCGTTAAGATGCAAGGTACACCCTTACCCACAGCGCCTGGCTCTCGCATACGAGCAGCATAGGCCATTCCTATGTCGCATGGCGTTTTACACACCTCACAGACTTCAGAGGTAACTATTCTCATCCCACCGCGAACTTTCTCCTTTTTTGCCGCCACTTTTTTTCCTTTGCCTTTTACCATGGCCCTATTCCCCGCTTCCCTTGTCATGCGAGAAGTTTGGTCTGCTCCCCCAAACTCTCGCCTAGGTAATGCATTGTATGGGGATTGGGGGAAGAAGGTGCGAGTGGAGAGAAAATTTGTTGCAGGTCTTATCTACGCAAAAAAAAGAGCCACAAAAGGGCTCCTTTTTCATATTGTACCGGTACTCCGGTTATTCGATAGTTTCTACTCAAAAATCGGCAATTGATCTAGGTTGTTGCTCGGATCTCCGTCAGCATCACCGCGAATTCGGAGTGATCCTCCTTTTGCCTTAAATACGTTGGCTCCTGCAATCATTCCAGACTCCACTTCGTTTAATGCCTGGTTGTAATCCAGAACACGACCTGCCGAAGTTTTAAAAGCGGTTAAATCGCCATCTCCATTTTTCTGTACAGCGACAAAGTGCTCGCGCGTGTTATTTACCATTAGAACAACACTCCTTTTTGCACTATATTTGGTGTTTACCTGTACCGAGTAGGAATTGAAATAGATATGGTTCTGCCTCGGTAAGCATAGTGTGTTCCAAAAAAGAATGTTCTATGTAAAACGAAATGAAGTTATAACGTTTTTTGCATCCGTACATGTAATATACCGGCATCATAAAACGGTTCGTCCGATATCACTTCATAGCCCAGCTTAGCGTAAAAACCTTCAGCTTGACACTGTGCATCAAGAATGGAGTACGCAAGACCAAGCTCTCTTGCACGCTCTTCTAAAGCCATAATTAATACACGACCGTAACCGTGAACACGGTAGTCTTTTAGAACAGCTACACGTTGGAGTTTCGCTGTATCCTTCTTATAATAAATGAGACGCCCAGTCGCCACCATCTGCTGTCCATCCTGAATGAGAATATGGTGCACATCGGGAGAAATGACGTCATATTGGTCAATTTCTTCTTCTAAGGGAACATTTTGTTCCTTAACAAACACCTCTTTACGAATGTGCAGCCCCTGTTCTAATTGTTCCTCTGTGGTTACATTAATAATTTCAGCTGGCATTGATATCCCCCTCTGCTTTAGCTCTTCGATGCTCTAAACCCATAAAACTTACGTTATTATACAACAATACAGCAAAAATAAGCCAGTCCTAAGAAACGGACTGGCTTATTGTATCTTGGGCGACGTCAGCCTTCATTAAGGCGTTAGTATTTCCTCATCGGAAGAAGAATAAACATCATCCCTTATCGAAGGAGAGTACACATCATCAATGATAGGCAGCTCCGATTCAGGATCAAGCATCTCTTGTAACCTAAGTGTTTCTTCTGATGGCTCTAATGTACATCCTGATATGTTTAGTAGCAATATTGTAATAAAGCAGGTTGTCACGATCGTATTGCACAACTTTTTCATAGGATGGCGATCCTCCAGATGATCATTCTTCCTATTAGGATGTGTTAATTGAGTAGAATTTAAACATACTAACTTCTGATTGACAGTGCAAAACAAGCCTGATAATATAAGATTATTCTTTAAATAAACTCGATCTGTTAGCTCAGCTGGGAGAGCACTATCTTGACAGGGTAGGGGTCAGTGGTTCGAGCCCACTACAGATCATCCTTTATTACTTTTACAAAAAAAACCATGAAGCAGCAATTGCTTCATGGTTTTTTTGTATGGAAAGTATCTGTTCTTGCTCCCCTGCTTGTTGAAGCTCATTCGCAATAGAATTCTCTTCATCTCCTCGTAAAACATAGGATGCCTTCCGCCTTCCCATCTGAAAAATCAACTTTTATGTATGGACTTCCTTCTGCAAAACTTTCAAGCATTATCAAAAAACTTCCATAACATTGCAACCCTATTTATTCATATTAAGCTCCTTATAACGGCATACTGTTTCTGTAGGAAAATGAAATATATATAGAGGAGTGAACAATTCAATGGGTATTCTTAGTGGGAATCCTAAAGAAGAACCAATGCATTTTGGTGAAATTTTTAGTGTTTGGCAATGTGCTATGACGGCTAGAGGAGCTGTATCTTGTTATCAAGCTTTTCTTAATCATGCGGGAGATAAAGAACTGAAAAAGGTATTAGAAGATCTAATTGACCAAGCAAGATTAGAAATGAAGGAATGTGACCATCTGTTAGTAAAAAATGGGATTCCTACCGCTCCTATTTTACCGGAAAGACCACAAGTGAAACTCGAAGACATACCTCCGGGTGCACGCTTTACCGATCCAGAGATTGCCGCCAAAATCACTGCGGATAATTCCATTGGACTCGTTGCATGCAGCCAAGCAATTGGACAATCGATTAGAGAAGATATTGGTGCTCTATTCGCGAAGTATCATGCAACAAAAACAGCTTTCGCTGTGCGTATACTTGAATTAACCAAGAAAAAAGGCTGGCTGATTCCTCCGCCGCTTCAATATAAACGTCCTGATGATGCTGTTGTAGAATAATCCTCTGTAAGAGTCTTACCTTCATGATGAATGATGTAACTAAGACTGTAGATAACTAGCCAAGACTAGTGCCTACAGTCTTTTTTATATTTTCAATCTATGGGTAGAGTATATATAACCGCCCGAACTGTCTAGTCTTCTTCCTCCTTCAATGCTGCATTCGCTCGTTCAATTTGCTGGAGCACCGCATTTTGAAATTTCAGCTCTTTTATGATGACTTCATATTCTTCATTCAGCGATTTTACGGTTTCGTTAGATTCATTCATGTAATTGTGTTTGATAAAATTGACTTGTTCTTCATCATCAGCAAACTTATTCATAGCGTTACTCATAATATTGTCCTTGAATTCTGCTTTTCTAATTCGCTGTTCCAGTTTATCGGCTTCTTGTTCCAGATATTCAACGCGGCTGCTAATTTCTCTTTCCCATACCTCTAAGTCTTCTTGTTCCACTATGATTCATCCTTCCCTTTCATTCATCCATCTTGCTATGTATATATAAACCAAAACGTACGGTTAAATCACGATTTTCACAAAAAAGAAGAGCACCAGTTTTTAGCCGGTGCCCTCTTTCTGTTGCTTAGTAAAGAATTGTTTTAGAAATGATAACCAACAGGATGAAAAGAACAAGGATTGCTCCAATTGATGTCCATCCACCGCCGTATCCTCCACCGTAACCATATCCGTATCCAGATACTTCACTCATTGTCGTCTCCTCCTTATCACTAAGGTATGAGATAATATATGATCAAAGCCGGAATGTGGCAGGGCAGAAGTCTATTTTGGTTCTAAAACTTTCTCTAAAGCGTGTTCGCCGTTATTTCGCGTGTTGTGGTTTTCCTTCTTGTTTCTCACCGCGGCGCATACCAGCTAAACCGATCAGACCTAGCAAGCCAAGCCATCCCCAGTTGCCACTATCACCGTCATCTGCAGAATTTGCATTTACGTTATTTGTACCATACGTTCCTGTACCTGTACCACCCGTACCGCCAGTACCAAATCCATTGTAGCCGTTTGTGTTATTCATGTTGTCATTCATGCGGGTACGAGACATGTTGGAATATCCACCCGGAAGAGAATCATTGTAGCTTTTTGAATCATAATGGCCCTTCGTCTCATTACCTTGATTCGTTGTAGAATTGGCTTTCATGTGACTGCTTTCAGCCATCGCTGGGACTGCAATAACCATAGAGATACTTGCTGCTGCGAGCATGGTTGCCATTTGTTTTTTCATAACAGTCATACACCTCCATATAAGTTTTGGTTGCGATTATAGATTCCCCTTCAGCAAAAAAACTTATTCTACAAAGCAACTGGAGGATAAAGGTGCGCACAAAAAAACTCACCGTTTGCAGCCGGTGAGTTTTTCATATATACCGTATCTAAAGGGGGGATACTGTTATTATCATAAAACCCCATCCTTAAAATAAAATGATAACAACCTAAAAATAACATTAAAATTGCTAAGTTTATCGATGGCCACGACGGGATCGTACTACAAAGGTATATAGATCTTTTTCAAATTTCTGTCCATCTTCCAGCTCTACATAAGCTTGATCATGGGATATAATGACAGCCCGGTAAGCAATCAGTTTGGGCCCTTTCCAAATGGTAACTGCGGATCTGAAATAAATGGCATTATCAAACTGGAGCGGCTGTCTCATAATATAACCTACCGAATGTAATGAAGAACGTGCTTTCCTTTTCCCACGTCCATGTGCGTCCTCTGGAAGAGCGTGAATTCTTGCAATCTGAGCAAAAGGAATCTTGATCCGCTTGGCACCCACAACCACTAATTTGGCTTCGTCATCCCATTTGAGCAGTATTCCTTGTACAGGGTCTTTACGACCATCCATTCGGTCTACGATAACCCTGCGACCAATCCAGTGTTGCATCATTCACCCTCCTTTCTAATCTTCTGGAATTACCCAATCAACGGGCATTATTCCTCTTGATTCCAGAAACTGATTTGCTTTTGAAAAAGGTCTGCTTCCTATAAAACCATGCCGAGCAGCAAGTGGGCTAGGATGCGAAGATTCAATAACCAAATGACGAGATCGATCAATAAAGGCTCCTTTTTTCTGAGCATGATTTCCCCAGAGCATAAACACAGCCGGTTGGTTGCGCTCATTTATTTTTCCAATGACAGCATCTGTGAAATGTTCCCATCCAAGACCCTTATGTGAATTAGGCTGACCTTCTCGTACAGTGAGTACATTATTTAATAATAATACCCCTTCTTTTGCCCAATGTTTCAGTGAACCATGGGAAGGAATAGAAATTCCGAGATCCGCATGTAATTCTTTATATATATTTCGTAAGGAAGGAGGAATTCTCACCCCTTTTTTCACAGAAAAACTTAGTCCTTCTGCCTGGCCTTGTCCATGATAAGGATCTTGTCCAAGAATAACCACTCGGGTATTCGAATAAGGAGTTAACTTTAACGCATTGAAAATTTCTTCTTTCGGAGGAAATACATGCTCTGTTTTATATTCTACAGCAAGTACGGTACGAAGCTCTTCTATATATTCCTTGTTCATCTCATCTTGTAAAATAGAATCCCAGTCATTATTGAACATGGAGTATCTTCCTTTCGCAGTATGAATAAATGGATACTTGTAAAAAAATAAGCTGGTCTCCACTAAGGAGCCAGCTCATTCATATAAGATGCCGAGGACCGGGATCGAACCGGTACGGTAGTCACCTACCGCAGGATTTTAAGTCCTGTGCGTCTGCCAATTCCGCCACCCCGGCATATATTACGCTTATCTTGCGCATATACACCGATTTTTTGAGTTATCGAAGTGCTAATCAACTTCAAAAAATCCTGCGAAATTTATTATAACATGCTTATAAATAATATACAACACTTTTCTAAAAAATATTTATCATACTAATAGTTACGAATTTGCAGATCTAAAATGATTAAATCAAACGAAAAAAACTTCCAACCGTCAATAGAATCAGAAACGCAAAAGCGACTAGAGGCTGAGCCGCCATAAATAAGTATGTTACTTTTTGCTTATCTTTTGTCCGATATATAAAGACATTAATAAGAAAGAAAACAAAGATTACAATAGGCAGCATGACAAGGAATATCGCCAACAAACCGGCTCCAGGACTCTGCAGTACGGTATCTAGCTCGCTTATCATGGTAATAACGGGATCTAACAAAATAATTGCCATGATATAAAAAAGTAAGGTACCAGAAATAAATCGGATTTTAGATACTTGTTCATGCGTTCTTTTCAATATAACGTGAAGGAGCAACATAGTGACAACGGCGTAGTATATGAAAATGAGGCCGAATGTCTTCATATCATCACTATTGCCGTTGCCAGAAAAATATAAATCAATCAAAAATTTTATACCATTCTCTCCCTTTAACCAATATTCTATTTATCTCTTGCGGATAGATCACCCAAACCGCTCTGTTTTATACCATTTCGATTTTCGTTTAAACACTTTATCCAGCAGAATGGATATGAATGCTTTAAGAGAAATAATAAGAAATAATTGTGCATACGTAAAGTAAGAAATGCAAGCAAGCACAAAATTCCGTGTGTTACTTTGTCCATAGTCTGTAGCGAGCGCCAGGTTAATTTGAAGGACATACAGATAATACATCAGTGCCCATGCGATCATTAAATAGACATACACATCAGAGGAGAACTGAAAAGGCATGACGACGTCCATCCCAAACAAAAATAAGACCTGATACACCACATTAATAACAAAAAGAATATCGGATACAAGGATCGCAAGTAAAAACCAAAAATAACTGGTTCCATAATAAAGGATCTGAACTTTAACCCGCCAGCTGGATGACGGTTTAAAAAGCTCAAGAATATGGTCCATCACAACACTATAATTCCCTTTAGCCCATCGTTCACGCTGTTTCATGTAAACTCGTAAATCTTCAGGCTCTTGTTGATATGCTTCTGCCTGAGGTGCCAGCGCTATAAGCTGACCTCGTGACAAAATGTCAAAAGATATCGCTGTATCTTCGGTAATGGCTTCCTCATCCCAGCCGCCGATTTCGCGAATCAAATCTGTTTTTATAATAAAATTGGTTCCTGGGATGGTACCGAGCTTAAATAACTCCCACATTCCCGTGTGATAAATTCGCTGAGCAGTAACAAGTTCGAGATTTATACATCTAGACAAGAAATTTTGAGCTCTGTTGCGAGCCTTGTTACGACCGAATACTGCTCCATAGGTTTCCGGGTCTTCTAACGCTTTATCAACCAAAAACAGGAGTGCATTACGCTCTGGAGCCGCATCTGCATCATAGATACAAATCCACTCCCCTGTGGCATGCGAAAGTGCATCATTTAAAGCTCCAGATTTCCCTCCCGTCCCCTTTCTCTCCATAATCATAAAATCCCTCGACTGATACTCAGGATTATTTTTAAGATCATAGAGCTTCTTAGCCGTGTAATCTGTACAATTGTCCGCAATTACAATGACTTGTAGTTTATCATGCGGATAGTTCATCCTCAGAATATGTTCAACCGTCATTTGAATAACTAGCTCTTCATTATGGGCGGGAACCATGACTGTAACTTTTGGAGCCTGTTCTGAAATGAAAGGGATGACGAGTTCTTTTTTACTTTGTCGTATTATGAAACGCTGTGCGCCAATCATCATAAGAATAGATATAAAGACCGAAATCCAGATACTAATAATCGCTGGAATGAGCAAAAAATCACCCACTGATTTTCCTCCGGTTATATTTATTCATCGTTTTTTTGCGCAAGATCAGCGTATTAATCGTAATAAAGAAAATAGCAACTCCGAAAACGATACTTATAAGGATGCACAATGGGACAAACCAACTGTTATAAGACATCTTCATCACCATTCTTTCTTTAGAATTAACAAATTAGATATACTCACCTATCAAATCAGTTTCCGCATTCCGTTCTAAAGCAGAGATCACTTCTTCGAAATCTCCATAATCGTTAAATTGATCTTTTGAGAAAACAAGTGCTCCGGAGCGAATAATGAGATTAAGATCCTTATCTTTTCGACTGAGAAGTTTAACGTCCATGAGAGCATTTTTAATTCGCTCGGTTAGCAATCTTAGGTGTTCTTTTTGGGTTAGAGGGAAGATAACAATAAATCGTCCTTTATCCACATAGAACTTATAATCCTCATATCTTATATGGGTTTGTATTGTATCTGATAGTTCTAAGAGCAGTTCTGCATATCCCCCTGAACCAAGGGTTTCACGAACTAAAGGCAGGAATTCAATCTTAAAAATCGCAATACAAAAATGATATTGATCTGAATATCGATTAGCTAGATTTGTCTGTTTTATCAGCGTATCCTTGAATGCATCCGTGTTTCCGAGCGATGTATTAACATCTACCTCTGGATTTCGCAAGCGTAGGTCTTCCATTCGCTGGGCCAGGCGTTTCTGCTGTATTAAACCTTCTCGAATTACGGATGCAACAACCATACTTCCTGGAATCCATAGAAAAGACTGTAAGGTGATCCAATTCGTATCTGCTAGCGTCACCAGCCAAACAAAATAAGCTACCATAAAGACGAAGACACATACCGCCGTAACACCTCCAGGAACCAAAAAACCAAGTAACAATGAAACCAGTGACAGGCAACTGATAAGAAGTTCGGTTGTTGTAAAGCCTTGTTCCTCAGAAACATGCATAAAAATTCCGACTTGCTGTAATATCATAAGAATGGTTAGCAATGAATAACCAAATGCTGCTTTGTAACGTACGAATAGATTCATCATTTTCCTCAACACCATTTAATATATTTTCATATTAACGCAAAAGTTGCAGACCCAAATTTAAAAAACAACAAATTTCTACAAGATTATATCATTCCATTTCGAATTTATACAATAAAATATATGTGGAAGTAAACATTAAAAAACGCCCACTACAATAGTGGACGTTAAAAAATTATTCGGTTATTCACTTTTATTATTAGATTACGTTAATTACCAATCCGAACTGCCTTATAGACTAATCCGTTATTTTCCACAAGAACCACTTCACTCGCGTCTGCCTTTTTAAGTTGATAAATAGCAGCACCTTTTTTCAAATAATTACTTTCTCCATCCGCACGATCTAGCTTTTCATACGTTTGTCCTTGTTCTAAATTTCCTACTTCTTCATCTGTAAGTGTGGTAGACACTTCACCGAGTTTTTTTCCTTTTAACTTATCAGGAAGATTTTCTTCCGTAATAATCTTGAATGTACCTCCGTTAGCCCATACAAGAAAAGGATATGCAGAAATCTGCTCATTCGCTTCATTCTCGGAATCCGCACTAGCTAAATCTTCTTTTACAACTTCCTCTTGTACAACTTCTTCTTCTCCAACCTCATCATTTACTTCCTCTTCTTCCACAGCCTCATCGCTAGTTTCTTCTATAGCCTTATCGTTCGTTTCTTCTATTTGATTTTCCTGAGGATTTGTCTGATTAGAACTTGAAGTATCCTGTACCTCATTTGTTCCGCAAGCAGCAATCATCAGCATAAAACTCAAAACAGCAGTCATTTTAAATAATTTAAAAGTATTCATTATATCTTCCCTTCATGTTGTTCGTTAGTTAGTATTGATCGTAAGTAAGGGTTCACACCATTCACAAATATGTAGTTTGGACCCTTGTACTTAAAAAAGATTGCATTTTGGCTATTATTCCTCTTTGTAACTCCTCTTTTTACTTATTAAATGAATCCACCAAGCCATCCCGCCAACACCAAGAGCTATTATAACGCCCAAGAAAATAATATACCACCCGTGTATATTCATCAATCCTTACCTCCTCTTTGTTTCTTATAACCATCTATATCCTATTCTTAAACTTCCTTCTCTTTTGAAAACTATACGTAAAATATTTGTTCTCCAACTTTGTTTAGAAATAATGAAAGCGGTTTAATTTAAATTAAAGATTCTTTTTTGGATATTTGTAGAAATATGGAACTAGTTCTGTTAGACTACTTGTAGAGACGAAAAGTAAACTGCATGTGTACAAAGTATCTTTTTTTAGATGCACGAAGACCTGTATTATGTACTTATTACGATCTGCATAGGAGAATAGGCTTATGAACAAAGAAGCGGCGATTGCCATCAAACGAAATCAAGAAATTATAGTGAAAAGTAAGAATGGGGAAACAATCTCGGGCTTTCCGGTGGAAACCGACCACCCTTCTCGTCTTATCCTTCGTACGACATTCGGACCTGTGTGGATCCCGTATGAGGAAGTAGAACAGGTCACGAGAATTCTAAGCATTAAAAGATCCAAAAAAACTTTTCAAACTTGTACTCGCTAATCTAAATGCAATTATTTGAACGAAATCATAGGATAAAGTCGGGAGGTTACTCTTCCGGCTTTATCTATTTGTATATATTTATTAAGATTACTAGGAAACCTCTGTATATCTTATAGATACTGATGGTTATGTTAAGCAGATGACACGAATTAATTAAATAAGGAAAAAATAAGGGAGGTACGCTCGTAATGAATCAGATCCCGAAACTGCTTATCTTAGCAGGCATCGCACTCATTGCAGTAGGCGTGATTTGGATGTTTGTAGGTAGATTTATTTCGATTGGACGACTACCAGGTGATATTCATGTGGAGAAAGGGAATTTCACATTCTATTTTCCAGTGGTTACATGTATCGTAATCAGCGTACTTCTTAGTGTTATATCCTGGATTGTTCGTTATTTTATGAAATGACATGTAGATTAACTCTAGTATAGAGTCCAGTAGTCGAGCCCATTTCCACGCGTAATCGGCCGAATACTCGGAGCAAGATGGCTGCTTTCCTCCATAGGTTCCCAACCCTCCAAAATAAGAATTCCACGAGTACCCGACTTCTCTTTCCATACAATAAACTGATTTCTTTCCAGTTCCGCAAGCGCCCCACGAATTTGAGACCATGACTTTCCCGTCTTCATTTCTAATTCAGAGATCGTAGGCATTCGGCCACGCTGCCCACTGAAATTAACTAAAATCCGTAATAGTTTACGCTCAAAATCAGGTAACATCCTCTTCAACTCCTTAGGCTGTTCTTATTGCCGTTCTCACAGGCCGATAGGCCAGCACGTTCTCTTCATGAAATGTACGAGGCCCACCCGTAAGAAGACATGTCGAATAAATATTCCCGTTACGAATTTGATGAATCTCAATATTCCGCTGGCTAACCTGCCCATGGCGATCTAAATACACGATTTCCACTTGCTTACCAATATATTTACGCGGCATTTCTTCCACCTCATAAGAACATTTGTTTGCATTTATTATATAGGAACAAATGTTCTTTTACAATCTCCTTATTTTTACATGAAAACGCCCGCCATTCTTCTACTACTGAAGATTAGGCGGGCGTTATTCATTCCTTTTACTTCGGGACGGATTCGTAATAGCTAGTAAACACTAAAGTAGCAGTCAAAATAGGATCTGCCATACTGCCCGACTCGCTTCGGTGCTGTAAAGCAAATGAATCTACCTTCATGAGTCTCGGAAGGGATTCCAATTCTTTCATCCAGCTTTCAATTTGTAATAAGGTGCCCTCCAGATCTGCATTCATCTTTATTTCGTGAATATGAGGATACACCGTCTCTTCTTCATTAAGCATAAGGTGGAGTTCATTAGATTGGGTAAGATTAAAATCAATCGCTTTGAGCGTAGCTTCCGATCGTGCGGTAACAGCACGGATATCTAATATTAACTGATCTGCCATGTCATTTTGCGGCAGCACGTCCCATTCTGGATCTATGGAGTCCTGTCCCTCCACATTTCCTTTCATCTCGTCCAGCTTGTTTTGCAGCAGCTGTTTCTCTCCTTCGATCTGAACTAGCTCCTGACTCTGTTCATCCAACTTGTCGATGGAGGGTGAGAGACCTAACCAATAAAAAGCAAACACGAGAACAAAACCAAGAAGCAAAGTAAGTACGATGACAGATCTATACTTATTTATCCGTTCCATCATCGATCATCTCCTCCTGATTTTCCGACATGGAACCACTTGCTACGGGTTCTTCAGATGACTGCACTTCTCTATTTAAAGAAATCTGATATACAGCCGTGTACTGTCCATTCTCTTGAACTGCACCTGAACGATTCGTTTCACGTCTAGCCAGATTAGCAATCATTGCTTCCTTAACGAAAGACATCTCTCTTAGTGAAGTCAGATATTCAGAAGCTTGTTCCATCTGCGGTGTATGTAATGTTATTTCCATAACTGAACCATATGTATATCCAACATTTCTGAGTGACGCACGCTCCGGCAGATGATGCTCCAGTTCTTTTAGCATAGAAACCGGACTATCTCGATACTCCCTTATCTGATGTATTGCTTCTTTACGCTCTGATGGACTAAGACCGGATACGCTTACTAACCGAAGTTCATCCTCTATACTTTGTCTCTGTTCTTGAAGTGCGGTGAGGCGCTGTTCCTGATTACTTATTTTCCCTTGATTCACAATATAAAAACTCCCTGTAGCTGCTACTCCTATAATCAAGATCCCAACTAAAATCATAGCAACGTAAGGAAAGTAGAGTGCTTCTTTATCTTCCCGTGGAAAAAGATCAATGTTATAACCTCCGATAGGTTTGAGGGCAGCACCCGCCGCTAATCGGTAATTGTTATAATCTACATCCGCAGGTACTTGTGTGTCCGTCCGAAGGAACGCTTCTTCTGTAACAAGAATCTCTGGAAGGGAAATATTAAGCTCAAGAACTAATTTTCGTCTGTATTGATCCTGCCCTGTTACGATAATTTCCTCTATACGTGCTTCGCCATCATGAAGACTATATTGATAAAAGTTAAGCATACGAGCAATTTCAGCAGAAATTTCATCTAGTTTTAAGGAAGAGATCTCCCCTCCGTCACCAGTGAGATCATATAAACTCAAAGTACGCATGAATACCAAGTGACCTTCACGAAACATATATACATCTATATAAGAAGCCTCGAGCTGAATAAGCATTGTCTCTCCAAGCTCTCTAACCGTGCCTAAGGTAATCAGCCGGGAGAGTGCGGTTCCCGAAATTTCAACGCCAGCTACTTTTAATCCCGCTTCTTCCACCACATCTACATACATTTGAATCACTTCACGCGGCGTTGCGAAAACAAGTATTTCCGTCTCTTCATCTCCGGTACTTGTCACCATAGAATCATAGACTGGATGTTCAAAAGGCAGATGTAGTCCGGTTTCTACTTCTAATTGAATGAGTTGTTGTAACTGTTTCCCATTTGTGGTTGGCACAGAGAGTTTACGTATCACCATCTGTGAAGGCGGAACAGACAAGAAAACTTCCGTCCCTTTTAACCTCTCATCTGTGACTGCTGTTTTTAGTTGTGTACATAGGGATTCTCGGTCACGAATTTGATTCTCTTCCATCACACCCGGTTCAAAAGGAAGAAAAAATTGTTTCTCTATGTCTTTTGTTTTGTTCGCAAGACGGACATAGCGAATACCGGATTGTTCAATGGAAAGACCGGTTAATTTCTGCGTTCTGCCCAGCATAGTTATATCCTCCTAAAAAATAAGTGAAAGGTATCCCTGAATAATTCGGGAGCCATAGCCATAAGAGATTAATGTTCCGATCATCAGCCATGGACCAAAAGGTATGGGCTGATTGCGTGATACTCGTCCGATCAGCATCAACCCTCCTCCAATGACCGTTCCTAGTAAACAGGCAATCAGAAAAGCTAGGATCAACTCGGGAACACCGAGAACGAATCCGCATAAAGCAAACAATTTCACGTCCCCCATCCCCATTCCGCCTCGTAAAGCAAATAGCAGGATGATGCCCCCTCCAAGCAGGCCGCCAAGTACATGCTCCCACCAAGGATGGCTAGGAAAGAGTGAAACTCCCAGTAATAGTACTGGCGCAAAGAAAAGCAAAACTTTGTTTGGAATTTTCATATATTTGAGATCAGATAGACTAACAATAACAGTCAGACTAACAAGCAGAAGGCCAATCATCCCCTCAGACGTAAGACCAAAGCGCAAGATAATCCATAAATAGAGTAAGCCCGTAAGTGCTTCACCCGCTGGATATAGGACGGATAAGGAATCACCGCAATATCTGCATTTTCCACGGGAAATGAGATAACTGACAACAGGTATCAGATCGACTGCCTGCAGCCTTGTTCCGCAATGACCACAGCAAGAAGGCGGGTTAATAATTGATTTTCCGACAGGTACTCGTAATGCAACTACATTAAAGAAGGAGCCTAATACGAGACCAAGAACTGATACGTATATCGCAATAAAAAGGGTCATAGGAATTGGTTCACTTTCCACATTAAATTTGAAACAGGAACCAGGGATGTTGCCCGTGGTTCCTGTAGGGGGGGGCGAGACTGAACTCGATATTAAATATCGTCACTTTCATATAGTAAAAATTCACAGCACTTATTCCTCTGGTTTTTCACCAAGAACTACAGAAGCTTTGTAGGTAATGGGAGATGCACCCGAAGTACCGAGAATTACATTCTCTAAACTGCTATCAGCACCGAAACTAACTTCTGTGCTTTCTTTATCCAGCTTTACTTTTGAGCTAGGCAATACAATGTTTTCTTCAATATATTTACCTGTCTGTAGCTCACCTAGTTTGACTGTCTTACCCTTAAATTCTCCATTCTTCTCTCCAATAATATACAATCTTGCTGCATCATGAATTTGACGCGCAGTAGCGAGGTCCCCATCTTCCTTCGAATTATCAATGATATTACCAATCAGCGGAATAGCAATAACCGCGATAATAGCCAAAATAACGATAACAGCGAGCAACT
The DNA here is from genome assembly GCF_965111595.1 of Paenibacillus sp. Marseille-Q7038. Classification (NCBI taxonomy): domain Bacteria; kingdom Bacillati; phylum Bacillota; class Bacilli; order Caryophanales; family Paenibacillaceae; genus Paenibacillus; species Paenibacillus sp. Marseille-Q7038. The sequence goes on from NZ_CBCOOM010000001.1 coordinate 2,691,908, forward strand.
CAATCAACGTGAAACCTTTCTCATCGGCGAGTCTTGCTTTTCTTGCTTTCAGTGCTTGTTCTAACATGGTAAATCCCCTTCCACACTCTCATTATTTTTTATAAAAAATCTACATATTGCCGTAGATGCTGAACATCGGCAGCATAATTGACGCTACAATAATTCCTACAACACCCGCTAAAAAAGCGATAAGCAGGGGTTCCAACAAAGACTTCATGCGATCTACTGTGTTTTCTACATCCATCTCGTAAAAATCAGCTACCTTTTCCAGCATTTGATCCAGTGACCCTGTCTCTTCTCCAATCGCAATCATCTGTGTAACGAGTGGCGGAAATACCCAAGCTTTCTTTAACGGTTCGGATAAAGGTTTTCCCTGACGTAGTGAATCCGCTGCGCTTCGAATGTATTTTCCAATGACTTTATTCCCTGAGATATCTTCGACAATAGTCAAAGCCTGCAATACTGGCACGGAACTTGCATATAAGGAAGCTAATGTCCTTGTGAACTGAGCAATGGAACCTTTTTGATTTAACTTGCCGAATACAGGCACCTTCAGTTTAAGGTAATCCAGCAGATAAGCCCCTCGCTCGGTACGCTTACATACCTGGTAAAGTATAATCATCAGTAGAACGCCCAGTAACCAGAAGTACCACTGACGCTGTATGCTGTTACTGAGCATAAGAACCATCTGTGTTATTATCGGAAGCTCCACATCCATAGACTCGAACATCGTGACAAACTGAGGAACAATCGCCCACAGTAAATATACAACGGCTGCAATCGCCATAATCCCAACCGTAAGTGGATAAGTGAGTGCAGATTTGATCTTCTCGGTTGTACTGTGCTGTTTCTCGTAATAGAGTGCAAGCCGGTCAAGTGTCCCTTCCAAATCACCCGCTTCTTCACCCGCCCGAATCATACTGACAAATAAAGGTGGAAATATCCGCTTATGATTCTGCACGGCTTGAGAGAACGATACCCCTCTTAGCAGACTCGAATTTACATCAAACAATGCTTTTTTCAGCGGTTTGCTCTCCGTCTGTTCCGTAAGAATCTGATTGGCATCGACAATAGACACACCCGCCCGAATCAAAGTGGCAAACTGTCTGCAATAGATAATAAAATGGATCGGCTTTACCGGATTACCGATGTAGATATCCATTTGTAAAATAGTCTGCTTCGTTTCCTCTAGCGAAAATACCGTCACATCTCGTTTACGAAGTTCTTCCATTGCCGTCTTTTTATCTGTAGCACCAAGTTTGCCGCGGAGTTGTTTCCCACGGTTTGTCTTAACTACATATTCAAATTGTTTCATCCAGAACTCACCTCTGCCATATATGACCTCGCACTCGAATCAAGTACTTTTCCTTCTTTGACAAGATCACGTACAGCCATTTCCATGGTCTGCATGCCAAATGCTTTTGACGTTTGCATCACACTTTTGATCTGATGAGTTTTATCACTGCGAACGAGATTGGCTACGGCGGGCGTATTAATCATCACTTCAGCAGCGCATACCCGGCCTTTTCCCTCGGCCTTTGGAAATAGACGCTGTGATATGACAGCAACAAGAACAGCGGATAACTGTGCGCGAATCTGAGCTTGCTGGTGTCCTGGAAATGCATCTATGATCCGATCAATCGTCTGCGACGCATCCGTAGTATGAAGTGTAGATAGAACTAAATGTCCTGTTTCTGCTGCAGTTACCGCTGCCGTTATTGTCTCTAAGTCTCTCATTTCTCCTACTAAAATAACGTCTGGATCTTGACGGAGCGCTGCTCGTAGACCACTCGCAAAGCTCATCGTATCTGTTCCTACTTCTCTCTGTTCAACAAGACTCGACCCTTTCGTATGTATGTACTCAATCGGATCTTCTAGCGTAATAACATGCTTCCGTTCATTGCGATTAATATGATCGATAATGGAAGCGAGCGTAGAAGATTTACCACTTCCCGCTCTCCCTGTTACTAGAATGAGACCCTGTGATTTCTCAGCCATAGCGCGCACTACCGAGGGTAAACCAAGTTCGTCAAGCTCTTTTACTTGTGAAGAGATGAGACGCGCCGCAATACTAACTTCACCACGCTGTTTGTAAACATTGATGCGAAATCGTTGTCCATCCTCGAGTGCATAAGCAAAATCCAGTTCTCCCCGTTCTTGAAATTCTTCATATCCTTTACCGCCAAGAAGGGTTTCTGCCATTTCCCATGCCTCTTCTGTTGAAACAACCTCACCCTCCACGGGTTTCAGTAATCCATCTATACGCAGGACAGGAGGAGAATCAAGCGATATATGAAGATCAGAGGCACCCGATTCATAAGCTATACTGAGCAGTTGATTGATACTACGATTGTGCATTTCCTCTTGTTCCTCCTAGCTATGTGAAACAGACTCTCTCATGATCTCTTGAATCGTCGTAATTCCGCTTCCTACTTTCATAAGGCCGTCCGTCATTAAGTGAACAAGCCCTTTCTGCTGAGCCATGTAACGTACTTCTTCTACGGATGCGGAGGAAGCAATTAGGGAAGCAAGCGCATCATCAATCTTCAGAACTTCATGAATCGCTACGCGCCCACGGTAACCGGTGTTATTACAGTATCCACAGCCTTTACCGGCATATAATTTGTCCGCCTTAATCCCATGGTTTTGCAAAATAATCGATTCTTGTACAGAAGGAACATACGCTTCTCTGCACTCTGTACAGATCTTTCGAACAAGACGCTGAGCGACGACTCCTAGCAAGGAAGAAGCAATCAGATAAGGTTCAGTGCCCATATCTCGTAACCGCATGATGGTACTTATCGCATCGTTTGTATGAAGCGTTGATAATACAAGATGTCCGGTTAACGAGGCCCTAACTGCGATTTCTGCCGTCTCTGTGTCCCGAATTTCACCGACCATAACCACATTAGGATCTTGCCTCAAGATAGAACGAAGACCCGCAGCAAAAGTAAGTCCTACCCCTGAGTTCACATTCACCTGATTAATACCTTCAAGCTGATATTCCACTGGATCCTCAATAGTAATAATGTTGACGTCTTCTTTGTTCAGATGATTCAAAGCTGAATAAAGAGTCGTCGTCTTACCGCTGCCTGTCGGTCCCGTAATAAGCAGGATTCCGTATGGACGTTCAATCATCTGCCTGAATAACTCACTATTCATTTCACTAAAACCCAGTTGATCAAGTGATTCTACACCTGATGATTGGTCTAAAAGACGAAGCACGATCTTCTCCCCATGCATAGTCGGAAGTGTGGATACCCGAATATCGATCATTCGATAATCCAGCTGTATTTTCATCCGTCCGTCTTGAGGTAATCTTCGCTCCGCTATATTAAGCTCTGCCATGATTTTGATTCTTGCCGTAATATATCCTTGCATCTGTTTGGGAACCTGACGTTCTGTTCGCAGTGTCCCGTCAATACGGTATCTGATTGCTAAGTAATCTTCACTCGGGTCCATATGAATATCCGAGGCTCTTAACTGCACAGCTTGCTGGATCATTTGATTGACGAGTCTGACAATGGGAGAAGCTTCGTCCGTTATCTCTGTTTCTTGAAACTCTTCCTGCGTGGGAAGTTCCACCATCATTTGACTCATGGAGTCCCGAAGTCCATAGTGCCTCGCAATCGCTCGTTGCAATTCATCCCGTGTCGAGATAGCGGGTTCAATTCGAAACCCCGTCGTCATCCGCAAATCTTCAATCGCGAAATAATCAAGTGGATCGACCATAGCCACCATGAGCTTCCCGCCTTCTTTCATAAAAGGCAGTACTTGATGACGTTTGGCCATACTTTCGGGAATAATCTGGGTGATTGCAGGATCAATATGATATTTGAATAGACTGACATGAGGGATACCTAGTTGGAATTCCAATACTTCGATCAGCTGCTGTTCTGTAATGTAACCATGGGAGATAAGTAAATCCCCAAGCTTCATTTTTAAATCCCGCTGCTTTACAAGTGCTTCTTGTAATTGTTGCTGTGAGATAATTCCGTTCTCGACCAGCAAATCCCCCAGCCTTTTTTTAATAACAGACATAACAGATCACCTCGAGTACTCTAGCTTTTATACTGAATAACAATGAAAATCATCACTTTACTGTGGAAACAAGTCTAATTACTCACTCGATCCCAAATACATTTCTCTATTACACCATATTATTACTACTTTAAACCTACTAACATATTGATAAGATATGTAATTTGTCCTAGAATGATATATATCATAGTTTGGAAATATTTACAATGTCGAAATTCCTGAAACAATGTATTCAGAAACATGATATTTGAGTTTACAACGATTGAATAATAGACATGGGGATGAGGAAATAAGGGGTTATTTCTATGATGCATCAGTCTTTTTCCAATGAATGAAGGGGAGTTTATGATTATGAAGGAATATATTCAGAAGAATAGAATGTTCGGTTTATTTCTATTCCTATTATGTATCGCTTGTTTTTCTACAATGCAAATCAGGGACTTTCTTACTACAGCAGAAGCGAATTCATCTGCCTACAAAATTCGACTGCTCGAAATAACCGATTCCGGGACAACCGACCTATCTTCTCTTAATAAAGAAAAAATAGGGATGACCATTGAAACAATGAGCATGAAAAAATTCGTATCATTACGAAATGAGCTTGATGGTTTATACGATGCAATCTATATCGGCTCCGGGGTGTATAGCACCAAACCTGTTCAAGGGAATGACCATGATACAAAAACAGTGATGAACGATATAACCAAATTGAAGGCAAAGGAAATAATAGATAACTATATTAATAGAGGATTATATGTTTTTTTACATACGCAGCCCTTTAATGAGCAGCAAGGGGGAAAACCAGGAAATCTGTATAACTATTTTAATACATACCGATCTACGGCCGCTCAGCCGAATGTTATATTTGTAGACAATGACTCCTCTGCACAGTTTCTAACAGCACTTAATGAAGGTAGCTCACCTTATTTATCAAAGCTCAAACAAAGACCTAGACTACAAATAACGAATAAAGACTCTATTATTGATTACCAAGTGAACCCGAGTCACATTTATAACATTGGAGATGTATTGAATTTCGAGTTTGAAGTGTCCAATCGGCAAGATTTTGCAAAGCAGCCCATAACTGCGAATCTATATTTAACGGTTGATAAATCTTCAAAGCTCAGCAAAGAACAGATCGTAGCAACCACCACATTAGAAGCAGGTCCAACCGGGAAAATCACTTACAAACTTCCTAAGACTTATTCTGGTTTGCTCTACTGGAAGCTCGAAATTATTGATCAGCTGAATCCCAATCAGCTCAAAGATTATGATACAGGTACCATTCGGTTTCGCGGTAAAAAGACCCAGGTCTCTGTTCTACAGGTCCTTCCTACCAAAGAATCTGTCCGGACGAGCAGTCTGTTATATACAGAAAATATGAATCAAAGCTTTTTGAAAAACGAAGATTATGAACTCGATATTCAAACGAAAACAATGCCCGAGTTCAACGATTATATACAAACAAATTATAATTCCAAACAAGGGTATGGATTAAACGGAACATATGACATGCTGATCTTTGGATTTGCTGACATCTATAATACGAAAGCAGATATCAGTTCATTAGCAGCGGATGGTGTTGTAGAATTTGGCGAAAAAACAAAACAAAGCATTATGTTTACACATGACACGATCTATGCAAGTACAGCGGAGTGGGTAAACAAATTTCAGAAGATGACGGGACAAATAAAACCAGAGACAAATTTAGGTCTGAATGGTCCAAATAAGTCTATTACTGTTGCTGCGGTAAACAGCGGGTTGCTTACGGATTATCCATTCCAACTGGATAAGACAGATGATTCGGTAAATAAGCCGTTATACCGCGTAGCTACTACACATAACCAGTATTTTACACTTGATCTTGAAGATGACTCTGTTGTGCCTTGGTACAATATTTCAGGAGGCAGCCGAGATACAAGTGACAGTTGGAATCATTACTATACCTATTCCAAAGGAAATATCACCTATTCAGGTACAGGGCATATTTTCCAGAGTAACCTCTCTGCTCAGTTTCCCGTCTGGGAACAAAAATTGTTTGTAAATACCATGTACCGTGCTTTTGCAGGGGCAAACCATGCTCCTGAAATCACAATTTTATCACCAGAAAATAATAGCAGCAGACCATCGTACCAAAAGGATTTTTCAGTTAGTTATACGGTGGACGACTGGGACTTTAAAGATCGAAATATTTTGACCAGTATCCAGTTTAAAACGGATGGCGTTGCCTTACCTGATATGTCAGTAAGTAATAAACCCGTTACCACCGGACAGACGATTACACAGACGTTCAAGAACCCGCTCCCCGAGGGAGGAATACTGGAGATCGAAATTACAGCTGAGGATAAACAAGGAGCAAAAGCTGTTCAATCCCTTGTATTACACTTTGAAAAAAAATCAGTGATGCTCGAAACGACACGCCATCTTTCCGATCATATCATTAACAATGAACTTAAGAAAAATGAACCCGTGAGCATCACCTATCAAATTACACCCAAATCCATTCCATACAGTGAGGTGGATAAAGGCATACAAGGCATAGAGAAGTTGGTTTTATCCAATCTGGAGTATTCAGAAACGTTTCCTGCTCAGCTGGACATCGATAATACACCTGATGGTGCAATAACGGTTGGGGACACATCTTCGGGTTATCAGCTTCGTTTACCACTTGGAGATGTTTTCTATGAACTCAAAGATCAGAACGGAGTTAAGATGTATGTTCCAAAGACTCAGGAACCCGTAACTTATACCATAACAGTCAGACCTCTAAGCAAAGGGGTGTATTTACTGGATCAGTCCCAGCTAGAATATGATGATCTTCGTGCAGCAGTACAGTTAGAAGAGGAAAATGGGCAACAAAAAAACAGGGATATATCTGGGCTTTTCCCAGACATGGGTCCTTTATCACCGCTTGGACTCCCGGCTGATCTCTCCTTGTATGCATTGAATGATGTTCAGAATTCTGAGTTCTCTTTTCATGGAAGGGTTATTGCGGGAGGTAATATTACTTTAGGTAGTTTTAGCATCGGCGAAAAATTAGAAGAGGTCGCCAATTCAACCTATTCTATCATTGCTCTAAAGTCACTAAATCTTGGAAATGGTTCTGTAAAGTATGGTAAAGTAGCATACGGTACAACACTAAATACTCCACAATACCATAATTACCAGACTGTAAAAGAAGTTAATTTATCCGCTGATAATCTAAATCGGCGCCTTCTCTCCTTATCAGAGCAGTTGTCGAAACTTCCAGCTACAGCTGAACCCAAGGTATATAGTGAAGATTTTTCCAATGTTCCTGGTGAAGATTTTTCCAAGTGTCAGCTCATATTATATGGAAAAGATGAGACAGTAAATATTTTTCATGTAACAAAGAAATTGTTAGCTACATCCAGTTCCACTTGTATTTCTGCTCCTGCCGGCTCTACTGTGATTATGAATGTAGACGGTTCATCAGCAACTATGAGCGGCGGACTTAAACTCATGAATGTCGAATCAAATCATGTATTGTATAACTTTTACAACGCTTCTTCGGTTTCAACAACATCAATTGATGTGTTTGGTTCTATTCTAGCTCCAAAAGCCAATTATGAACTTAAGGGTAATGTCTTTGGTACCGTTATCGTACGTAATATGGCACACGACAGTGGTTATTCGATCCAGACAAGCCCGTTTCAAGGCAACATTGATTTGCCATCAACCGAACCAGAAATACCAGCACTACCAGAACCGTCAGATCCATCGGAGTCATTAGAACCCACTACACGGGTCACTTCTTTGTTCCCGACCTTGTTACTCAAAGCTGTGGTCAAAGTAGAGAAAATTGAGGCCGAAGGTATAACGATTCTAGTCGATACGGAGCATAAGATCACGCCAACTGTACTTCCAGAAGATGCAGATAATAAATTGCTGCAGTGGAGAAGTCTGAATCCTGATATAGCTACAGTTTCTAATGAGGGAGTCGTTCGTGGTCTGAAGGGCGGGATCGCAAAACTAGAAGTTTCTGCTATAGACGGAAGCGGTGTGACTGCAATTGTAACTATCAAGGTTATCAACCGAAGTTTAACTATTCTTGGACCTACTACAGCAAAAACAAAAGAAATATTCTCTCTTGAAGCGATCTATATCACAGCTAGCGAAAATGTAACCGGTTATCGGTGGGAGGTAAAAACCGCTAACGGACAGAGTAATTCCGATAAGGTTGCCTTACATCCGAATCTAAATGACCAAAGTAAAATCGATATCTCAGCGATAAATAAGGGAACTGTCACCATCATGGTCACTGCCTTGACAGATCAGTTTCCAAATGGTTTTCTATCAAGCGAACACACGATCACAATTAGCGAGCGTATCAATGAGATTTTCATTGATGGACCAAGCCAAGTAATGGTTGGAGATCCAATAACTCTCCATGCTGGTACTAATCCCCATAACCCAGATGTAAAGCATTTTATATGGTCCTTAACGGGGGATGACAAAACATACGCTACGCTAACCCCTTCAGATGATGGAAGAAGCGCGATCCTAAGGGGAGTCAAATCAAAAGATAAGGTTGAAGTAAAACTCTCACTAAGTGATGACGAAGGATCTCCTCCATTAACTGCTGTTAAATGGGTGAGCATTAATCCGAGACTCGAAGGTCTGCATTTATCAGATACCACACTTGATATTGGGGGTTCTGAAAATTTGTTGCTGAATAAACTAACAGCTTTCCCAATTGATTTTGATCCCTATCTACTAAAAGACAGACTGACTTGGTCCAGCAGTGCTCCTTCTGTTGTTTCGATAAATGAAATGGGTATTGTCACTGGAATAAAAAAAGGCTTCGCGACGATTACCGTTACTTACGACAGTCCCCAAGCTGGACAGAATACAGTTACAGCCAAAGGCACCGTAAAAGTTAATGCAAAGGTCAGCGATGATCGATACTAAACTAAAACAAAATAACCCGTGCAGGGAGAGAACCTTATTCACTCCCTGCACGGGTTATTTTTTCGCTTATTTACAAATATGTTATTCTAATTTAATTTGATTGCCCCCACTTGGACACTCATCTGATTCACCCTAGGAAGACCCTGTTGCTGCTGCCGGTAGACTTCCTCATTATATTTGGCCGAGAACCGAATCAGATCGGTCCCGGGCGTTATTTGAATAACTCCATTCCCTGCAGACGTCTCTCCACGCACTGCATTGACCGTAAGATCTCCTTTGGCAAAGAAGCCGCCGCTTAAAGAAAGGATCGAACCTACCCCATAGAGCTCTGCTGTTGAATCAGTATAGAAGAAAGCCTGTATTACTTCCGTATTACTCTGAAAAGCATCCAGCCGGTTAATAAGTACCGCACCTTCCGACATCACTACCCCAGAACCGCTGATCGTTGCATCCTCCACCAGAGTTGCGTATTCCTTTCCTCCTGATGGTCCTAGGACGAATATGGTTGAATCAAGCTGAACATTACCTCTAATCTGCAATTTTCCTGTAACAAGCATATTCGCCTGAATCAATATAGGCGTGTCCTTATAATTATTAATCGTTAAATCTCCGTCTACAACAAACCACTTATTACTTTTGGACCCGTATTGAATTCCTATTAGTTCTACGCCATCATAGGTTAGATCGCCGCGGTAGATAAAAGACTTCTCCGGTTTTGTAAAACGTTCGATTTGGCTTTTGTAATAAGCCCAGGCATTCTGATCTTCTGGTTTATCTGATTGTTCAGGAACACCCGGTTTTATCGGGATTTCATCTGGCGCATCATAAGCCATAGGATAGTTCCGCAGAAACTCACCTAACGTATGATTATTCATGTGATTTCGAATAAGTGGTCTGTCAATTGCTGAGTCTTTTAAAGACTCTATAACTTTATCTACAAAGGACTCTCTTACGTTCAGCTGTACGAATTTGCGATGATTTTTAACACGTAGTTGTTTCTCCGGGATAATGAATTCACTACTCGATTTTTCGCCAAGCCATTCTTCGGCACTTTTCGTAGAGTCGTTCAAAGTGTATAAGACCTGTCTAAGTGATTGGATATGCGCTTCTCCATCCAGCTGAAAAGGAGCTGAATACAACGTATGTATATTCTCAGACTGATAATAGTACTCCGCCTTATCCCCAATCCTTAGTTCATTCCCTGCATAAATATTTCCTTGAATATAAGGAGAACCATTAATAGTCAAATTGCTTTCTGAACCTAATGTATATTTCAGAAAATCAGGATAAGTATCATACGTAATATCTTGCGTGAGTTCACGCTGAACTCCATTTACCTCTGCCTCTACGGTCAACGTCACATTATAGGCTGTTGCCTGATGTTGATAACTTATTTTCTCATAATCCAGTTGAAGCAGCTTACCTGTTGCATTTGTCAGCTCTGTACTGGTCATAAGGTCTTTATAAGATCCATTCTTTAAACCAGATAAATAGAGATCTATTTTTTGTTCTAGTTCTCCTTGAGTGCTGTTTATACTATCCGTGACAATCAACTGCAAGTTAGAAGTCATACCCGCGATAACTTCTTCTAGTGTTTTCTCAGCCAGATGTAAACTTTGTACATCATTTTCCCGAGTTTCTGCCCGCTGAGCACCTCCGACTGCGGCACTTAATACAGCAGCCCCGAGGATAGTAAGCAGCAAGGCAATAAACATAACGAGCACAAGCGCAGAACCATGTTCAGCAGAAGAAGCTTTCACTACAATTTTCTTTACTCGTAATGAAAAGAAACGAGCTTTTTTATTAAAATCAGACATGTGCTTGTTCTCCTAAAATCCAAATTTACTCTCTAGTTCAAGCGAATAATCACGATCATTCTCCTGTCTTTGCAGTACCAGTTTGATATAGATAAGCCCACTCTCACAGTAAGCATCATTCTGACAAAGCCTTTCATCTGCCGTTTTTGCCACAATGATGGATTGATCAAGTGCGGCTTGTATTGAAGTAGTAGCTGTGCTAGATATGTATTCTTCCTCTTCAGCCAAAGCGGTTGTAGATGTATATTCTCCTATCACTAGACTTCCTTCTCGTATAGCAATTTCTCGATGTTCCTGGTTACCTGCTTGTTCTCTGCTAAGAATGATACCTTCCTTACTATTTTCGATAGATTCCGGAGCAAAGGTATATAATTCCGTCATAATGGACGACATGATGAGATCCCCCTCATCCCGCAGCGCATTATCGGTAGTAATGCGGTTATACTCACGGAATCCAGAGAACGTAATAACCGAGATCAGTCCAACTAGGATCGTAAAAATCGTAATAGACGCGATTAATTCAACAAGGGTAAAACCCGCATCCTGATGCAGGTTATCTTCTGATTTTTTCATCTGTAATATAACCCTCCACTACGGCTTCGCTTCTATGTCCTCTTGGTCCCCCAGGTCCAGTAACGGTAACTTTCACTGGCAGTAAATAACTCGCTGACGTTTCACGGCCTTGCGCAGAATCTATACCAATGTGGACATCCAAACTCTTAAGTGTAGTACCATCCTTTAATTGCTGATGAAGCTTCGACTGATACGAAATAACAAGCTCATATTGCACATTATTCACCTTCGGATTCAGTACCTCTGGAAGAGAGTGAGCATTCACGAATAAAGAATTATACTCACACTTCGCCACCTGGATGCAGGAACTCCCTTTTATAATCGGCGATACTTCTTTATCTGCTGTGAAGTACTCCTTCATCTTCGTAAAATCCTGCTTTTCCAAATAAACCAAGGCGTTCCGCGCTAAATTCACCATGACTGTCTTGTTCTGATTCGATTTGGCATAGGAATGTGCGTTCATAAAATAGGAAACAACAACTAGAGAAACAATAGACAAAATAATGGTAGCTGCAAGTACTTCCACCAATGTGAACCCCTGCTCTTTCTGAATTTGTGCTTTCAAGGCATATATCCCTCACGATCTTTAGCTATCTGTTTTCGCCTTACAGGGAGATTATGTAATGAATTATTCACACTGCTTCATTCTTCTTTATGTATCGACATTTCGGAAAACTGCTACACCCATAAAAAGGACCTCTTGAACTGCTTCGTAGTACTAGGAGATTCCCACACTTGGGGCACGTGAATTGTTTTGTTTGAGCATCAATAATCACTTCACTAGGCTCGGGTATCGGCTTACCCTTGTTCTTCATTACTAGGATCATCTCTATTAAAGTATCTCGGTTAATGAATTTTACTCGATTCGAACTTGCAAGGTTACGTGCAGCCTCGGTATAATCACTGCTCGTTACTACCCAAGCCTCTGTAGCCCCGTAATGAGCAATAGCAGCCTGAGCTTCTTGTACCGCTTTGATATTACTGTAACGCTTGGCTTGTACAACAATTTTACTTCCTGCCTTCTCCAAGATCAGATCAGCCCCATAATCTCCGGCTGCTTTCGTAACTTGAGTCTTGTAACCATGTGCGGTAAACAAATGACTTAGATATTTCTCAAATTGAATCCCATCCAACTGATCAATATCCTCTATTCCTGAGTGTTTGAGCCGTTTGGTTCTTTGATTCTTGTTACTAATTAAAACAGCAATAACAACTCCTACAGAAATTAGGCATACCATGATAGATAAATTAACTGATTTTGTCAGCGCTAACGTACCAAACCCGGTTACTAATAATACAAAAAGAAAGGTCGATTGGATAAGTTCCTCCCGTTGTTTTGCTTTGCTTTTACGCCTGGCCATTTTGAAATCCTCCATCTTTCTTAAATCTAGATATATATTCGATATATAGGACTAAATTCCTGCTACTTAAGACATGTTTAATTAAAATCATTTGCACCGTATTGAAATAAAAAAAGGAAAAACCCTCTTGCATGTCTGCAAGAGGGTTTTTCCTTCATAATGGGCCCTGAGGGACTCGAACCCCCGACCAATCGGTTATGAGCCGACCGCTCTAACCAACTGAGCTAAGGGCCCTGATCATTTCAATTACACATCGAGTAATTGTTGATGAAGCGCTGTAGGTACTTCAATTGCGGGGGCAGGATTTGAACCTGCGACCTTCGGGTTATGAGCCCGACGAGCTACCGAGCTGCTCCACCCCGCGTCATTAATTAATCAAAACAGCGACTTCTAATAATATACACGATGTGCAATAGAAATGTCAAGGCCTTTTTACGGAATAAATCGAACTCCATATCTGCCTTTACGAGATTGATAAACTTCAACCTGTTTAGGATCGTCATGACCGTAAATCCATCCGTCTTGCTCCATCCGTTTAGCCAGGCATCCTGCCTGGAACTTTGAGACATATAGTCTAGCATAATAGATCCAGTTCAACCGAGTCATCTTCCTTTAACTCTACTCTATTTTAAAGCTACTTTAGCAGGATACCCCTCTTTTGTATAAAGTAACCCTTTCTCTCCATAAAAAACTCTGAGCAGAAGCTAAATCGCTGCTACTCAGAGTTACGGATCAAGCATTTATACATACCCACCAATAATATGCTTCTGCCCGTCTATGAAGGTCCTTTAAATTCTGCAATTGCTAACAATACGATCACCATCAATGAAACGAGATAATAAAGGAATAATACGATCAGTGCAGTCCATAATAGCCAAATCAGCAACTTTCGGACCCATTTCATAATACGTACTCTCTCCTAGATGCCCCCTACTGCAATTTATCTTCAAAAGATGCTTTTGGATCTTTTTGCAGTTTAAGCAACATTTCGTTCCCTTCTTTTTGCCATTCTGCCAATGCTTCTTTTGGTGTCTTTTTGTTATCCAGTACTTGTTTGAAATATTTCTGTCCTACTTGATCGACTTGCCATAGATTTGGCATTTTTTGATACAGCTGATTCTGATTTAAATTAACCGGTGGAATTGGTTTTAGTGCATAGAAAGCCCCGATGTTATAATCCAACCCTTCTTTTGGCTTAATGTAACTCTTACGAGACACAAGTTCGTAACTGCTTCTGGCTCTTATCTTTGCCCATTCTTCACCGTTTAAGAATTTAATGAATTCCCATGCATCATCTGGATTCTGAGCACTGCTGTTAATGGCCATTAAATTGCTGAGATAGATATTGCCGCCAACGCCAGGTTTCTCTTGATGAACGGGCGGAGTCACGACATCCCATTCAATAGGGTCAAACTTCTCGTTCTTCTCTGCATACTTATTGTCACTAATTAAACGGGTAACATAACCATAATCAGCTATCACCATCGCCGCACGGCCTTCCATAAACAAGTTACCTTGGAATGGATTAAATTCCTCAGGTGATGACGAACTATTATTCATTGCCTCTTGCCCTGCAAGAACTTTGTCACGAGCAAGCTTGGAAATAGTGGTCCACACCTTTTCCCATGAATCATTATCCACTGTCATTTTTTCCGCCTTTTCATCATAAGTACGCAATTGAAGAGGGGCTGCATAGGTCTGCGCATCATAGAAAGCGTCACTTGCCCATTGATTTAAGGATACGCCAAAAATTTGGTCTTTCCCCTCTCCACTCGTAACACGGCGCGCTTTGTCAAAAATGTCATCCCACGTGGATCCATCAACCGGCGGTTCTACGCCTGCTTTTTGAAAGATTGCCTTGTTATAAAATAAAGCAGAAGAAGAGAATGTCGGAGTTAACGCATAAATACTGTTATCACCTATATCTTTAATTCCGTCCAGTACGGTTGGTACAATATCACTTGTATCAAATTTATCTTCGGCAATGAGAGGATCTAGCTGCTTCAACATATTTTCTTGGATCAAAGACCTCATTGTACTTACATCGCCTATAATAACGTCTACTGGATTATCCCCGGTCAACATCTTCTTCACTGATTCAAGTTGATCCGGCTGTTCCGGTTGTTCCTTTTGGGTGTAATCATAGTACTGATACTCGCTCTGATCAATGGCTGGTACAATCTCAATCGTTATATTGTCGTTTAGCACTTCAAACACATCCGTATACTGCTGACGGAAATAGGAATCATCACTACTTCCATATAGCGTCCCTACTCGTAATACTCGCTCCTGCTCCTGTGATGGTTCGGATGCTGTACAGCCCGCAATCGCCGGTGCAACCAGTGTCATACAAGTAAGCAATGTCACAACAGGACGAGCTAACAAAGACCTCTTTTTCATTAGAAAATCTCCCTCTCTATGGTTACTTCGGTTGCGTAATGACGATGCGCTCCCCATCAAATTCGAGCGTAGCCCGCTCACTGATGGATAGTGCTTCTAAGTACTCTCTTGGTACCTGAAGCCTTCCAGCACGATCAATGATAACAAACGCCTCATGCACCTCTTTACTGCCTGGAACGCGCTCCGTATCGAGACTATCATTTCGTTTCACAAACTCGGTACTCGTCAGTCCATCTCGAATAGCAACAATCCGGTCCACTTTATTCGCAAGCTCTAGATCATGTGTAACAATGACAATACTAATCCCTAGTTCCCGGTTCATTTTACGGAATATATCCATAATACGGTCACTAGTCTCGCTGTCTACCGAACCGGTAGGTTCATCCGCAAGCAGCAGCTTTGGCTTATTAGATAAGGAGATCGCGATCGCCACCCTCTGCTGTTCCCCGCCAGATAGTTGATAAAGTCTTGAATGCATACGATCTTTAAGACCTACCCACTCTAGCAGCTGTTTAGCATATCCACGATCATATTTACCGCCAAGCATCATCGGTGTCTCCACATTCTCAAGCGCCGTCATATAAGGAAGTAAGTTGCGACCGTTGTTCTGCCATATAAATCCGACCGTATGACGTTTATATTCGACGAGCTGAGGTTCTGTCATCTTAAGCAGATCCCAATCACCAACGACAGCAGTTCCTGCAGAAGGGCGATCTAGCCCGCCTAAAATATTTAAAAGCGTAGATTTCCCACTTCCGCTGTTCCCAATGATCGCCATCATTTCTCCGTCCTCAACCGTGAGGTTGAGTCCTTGCAGGGCAACGACTTCCACTTCACTTGATTTATAAATTTTGACCAGACCTTCACAGTGGATCATCTTACCGCTCCTCTCCCATTTTGACGGCTTGATGCACCTTCAGTCTCCGGATTTGCCATAGCAGCATTCCTGCACCAATTAGCAGCATGACAAGCGTCACCGCATACAACTGAAGGGTATCACTTTGTTCAAATACAATCCGAAACGGAGGTACTTGCTGCTTCACATTATCTGTCGTTTGGAGGAAGGGTAAAAATAATCTGCTTGCGAGTTCACCGATCCCAATTCCGAGTACAATCGATAATCCTGCGGTAAAAATCTGTTCTAGTAACAACATCCCGCTGAGCTGTGCCCGAGGCAGACCCATTGCCCGAAGTACCCCAAACTGAACAACACGGCCAGATAAGTTAAAGAACCAATACAGCACATATCCAATAAGTGAGATCAAGATGGATACCAGGAAGCCGAGACTGAGGATACCAAACACACCTCCTCTTGAAGGATGTTTGCCTTCAGCGACGAGTTCAGTCCGTACATCTTTTACAGAAGACAGCTCGATGCCATCTCGCCCAAGTCGCTCAATGAGCGGTGCAACCAGCGCGTCAGGTTCCATTTTGAGCCATACTTCGTATGGAATCATAGGAACTTGATCGTAAATATAATCCAGATTAGTTATAAAAAAGGGCGTCTCATCCGGATACTGAGCAGGCCAGTATGGCAGTATGCCAAACACAACAAAATCCATCATCTGTTCCTGCAAAGCAATAGATAGTACATCTCCACTTTCCAGCTGATACTTCTCTGCAAACCCGGACGGAATGATGACTGCTCCCTCATAATGACCCAGCAGGTCTAGATATTTATTCGGATGCGCGGGAAACAAATCATTACGGAACCAAGCAACCTCTGCAAAATCAACGTTATCAATGCCCACTACCATACCTTGGCCTGCCGATTTACCTGATATGACTACATTCCCCTTGGTCTGCAGTACTCGCGCAGCATGTTCCACACCAGGGAGCTGGCGAAATACTTCGAAAGGAGGTTCGGAATATATTATTTTACTTGGAGCAAGTGAACCCGAACCGCCGCCTCCAGCTCCACCGCCAGGGTTCTCACCGCCTCCAGCACCTGGGTTACCTCCTCCACCTGTACCTGGTGATCCAGATCCTCCTCCATTACCTGCATTTCCGCCCGTGCTCGGTAACATCTCTGCGGTTCCTTCCCATACCGTCTGCATCACCACATCCGTTCCATAACGGTACAAAGTGCGTTCGGTAGAATTCAGATCAATTGTCCTCGCGGCAGATGCATTATATACACCAAGACCCAAAGTAAGTACGAGCAAGATCATGAGCGGGTAATAAGAAGAAGAGGAGCGAGAAAGCTGTGTTAGCGTAAGGTAGATAGGTACCGGAAAAATTTTACGCCCCATCCAGCTAAGGAACCTGAGAATCCATGGGAAGATACGTAAGAAGAATAATCCTGCTGCAAAAATGAATAGTGCAGGAACAAAGAATAAAAATGGCTGTACTTGAAGCTGATCTGTGGTCATCCCGGTTTGAAATGTCAGCATCTGTCTTTCATAGAACAGGTAGTAACCGTAACCAGCAAGACCTAACAATAAAATATCCATATACCAACGCTGCCAAAAAGGTTTTCTATCACTTCTTGCTTGCCTGCGTTTGGCATCAACAATCGTCGATCTGGCATACCCCATTGCGGGAATAACAGAAGCGATAATCGAAGCAAGTACCGCAACGACACCGAGTAGAATTGCATCTTGTGTGATTCCGATTGGAATCGATTTACGATCTACAAAGGACAGAAACCCACTTGCTGAGCCAATGCTTTTCGCCATAAACCAGCCGAGAAAAGGTCCTGCAACCATTGCTATTGCTCCTAGGACAATGCCCTCTAGTAAATATAGAATGACGATCTGTCTAGCAGAAGCCCCGCGGCTGCGAAGAACGGCGATATCACTTTCCTGCTTTTGTAGAGATTGTCTAGCATTCATCACAATAAAATAAAACACCATCGCAATCATCGGCACCGCTAGTGTAAACAGCATCGTTTGGAGCTGTAAGCTTTGTTTTCGAAAATTAGCAAGTAAATCTCCAAAAGAAATATCCACCTTTGTGTCTTTTAGCTTCTGATAAAGTTCGATATCAAGACGCTCGAGTGTACTGCTTAAGGAAGGAAGCTGACTCGTTTTAATCTGACTAAGATCAAAAACGTAATACCACTTTGATGTTTGTATAGGTACGCTTTGATCTGCAAGGAGATACGTATCAAATAAGCCAGGATCTACATAAAATCCATTCATCATTCCTTCAAAACCCTGAACCCAGTATGGATCAGCTGTATCATCCGGTGTAAATGCACCGACAATTTTGACTCGAAGAGTAAGATCTAATCCGCTGTATACGGGATACTCCATGATATCCCCCACATGCAGATCATTTCGGTACATTCCTTCCTCCAGCATGACGGCTTCAATTAGGTCACCCTGTGCCTGATTTCCGGGAAGTACGCCTTGATTCATCGTGACATGATTTTTGAGATCATTCATTGACCCCAATGTCATGGTACGAATCCGGCT
The DNA here is from genome assembly GCF_965111595.1 of Paenibacillus sp. Marseille-Q7038. Classification (NCBI taxonomy): domain Bacteria; kingdom Bacillati; phylum Bacillota; class Bacilli; order Caryophanales; family Paenibacillaceae; genus Paenibacillus; species Paenibacillus sp. Marseille-Q7038. Next base: position 2,710,448 of record NZ_CBCOOM010000001.1, read on the forward strand.
GGCATCTACTTTTTCAGGATCTTCGGGGCTGACTTCGGTACTTCGAATGGATCTGATATTAACATACGTATTGTAATCAAATCCGATCTTTGCAGGAATATCCTGCTGAATGAATCGATCTACATCCTCAAGAGACCTTAGATCCGTTTTACTCCCGCCGGGAGCTTGATAGCTCATAAGCAATGAACCAGCTGGCATACCGCTGCTTTCATCCTCAAGCGACTCAGCAACAACCCGCTTCAGTGCGCCATCGGCATACATAGGAATGCTCACCGTGAAGCCAACGGCGACAATAAGACCAATCAAGGTACTTAATGTCAGCCAGCGTGTATTCCACATTTTGCGAGACAATAGTCGTAACAGGGGGATACCTTTCATTACCTTCCAACCACCTTCTGCCCTGGTGTAAGCCCTTTGAGAATTTCCACATCGGTGGATGTCTGCTGACCTGCTTCTACATCCACTTCTCGTTTACTCCCATCCGCTTCTACCACTTGGACATACGTTCTTGAACCAATAGAGCGAAGAGCAGAAATCGGAATCAGTACGGCATCCTCTTTGCGCTTCGTTACGACACTCACCGTTAGTGGTGTCCCTCTGTTTAGTCCCTTAGGCCATTTATTCATCTCAACAATAACGTATGTATCTAGCGACTCTTGCGCAGGAGGTGTACCCTCTCCTCCATTATTTCCTCCATTTGAATCAGATCCCAGATTCACCGGCATCACTTTAATCGTACCCTGATGCACACCAGCTCCGTTAATATCCACCTCAGCCTTCATACCTGCAGCAATAACCTCCAGATCTTGCTTCGCAAAGGTAGCTGCAACGACCAGATTAGTTGTATCCGCAATGGTAGCAATCGGATCATATGCTTTTACGGCTGTTCCCTTTTCAACTTCAACGCTAAGTACTGTACCGCTAAAAGGTGATCCAAGTGTAGACTTACCGACTTGTTCCTCAAGGTCCGAAAGTTCCTGTCTCTGTTCTTCAAAAGTAATGACCGCTTCTTCGTACTCCACAGGATCCATTTCCTCTTTTTTACGAAGGGTCTCTTTCATCTGCACTTCGGATTTGCGAATTTGCAGTTTCTTTTGACGAATTTGTTTAGTTAGTTCCTCTACATCCAAAACCGCAATTTGCTGTCCTGCCTTTACCTTATCCCCGGGCTTCACATATAGTTCCTTCACATGCATGCCATCGAGTGTAAAATACGCCTTCTCCTCCCGCTGACTCATGAGTTTTCCAGAACCCGACACTTTCGTCTCAATGGTTTCGGTTCTCACTTCATATTCAGGTTTCTTGGAGATCGTCGGCGGTGTAATCGGCGGAAGCACTTCCTCTTCCGGCTCAGCTGGAAGTAAGGAGCAACCGGCCAAAGACAGGCTTAGTGTTCCGATTAAAAAAAACTTGGTCCATCGTTTACCCGCCCTAGGCAGGTGGTTATTATGTAATAAATTTTCCGTCCACCATCTCGTAAACATGGTCTGCAACCTCCAAAATCGTAGGATCATGTGTCGTCATACAGACACTGACTTCTTCTGTGGCAATAATGTTTCGGAATACTGCCATAATCTGAGCTCCCATTTTGGAGTCCAGTTCAGCAGTCGGTTCATCAGCCAACAGCAGCTTAGGTCTGTGAGCAATCGCTTTGGCAATGGCAACACGTTGCTGTTCCCCGCCTGACAATTCAAATGGCCTGTGTTTCGCTCGTTTCGTAAGACCTACCATTTCAAGACAGTAAGCAACACGCTGGTTCCATTCCCCCTTAGGAACACCTGCCATACGAAGTGACAGCTCTACATTCTCCCAAGCAGACAACAGCGGCATGAGAGCGTATGCCTGAAAAATAAAGCCAATCTCCTGCCTCCTCATCCGGGTGCGAGCTGCATCGCCTGCTTCATGAAAAGCTCTCCCGTCAAAATAAATCTCCCCGCTTGTCGGCTGGTCCAGTCCTCCCAGCATATTAAGAAGGGTTGTCTTTCCTGAACCTGAGCGACCTTTTAACATAACGAGCTGCTGGGGCTGCACCTCCATATTAATTCCTCTCAGTACATGAATTGCTCTTCCGCCCGCTTCAAAACTGCGGTGTACTTCATGTACCTGAAGTACAGGACCACTAGGGATCTCTTCCTGATCTGCTTTTTGTTCCAATACTGCGGGCTCATCTTTTATATCAACCTGCTCCTCTAGAGCAATCCTCTCTGTCTCATCCACTGTTGATTTACGTTCTTCTTTGGCTTTTCGAAAGGGTATTCGAATCGTAACTCCCCCCTGCATAATAAGGAAATTAATATACTGTAATGACAAATATTTCTATCTCGCATTATAAACGACATAAATGAGGAAGAAGTTACAACCTTTTAAAGATATTTTTATATTCAGGTTCATAAAACAAGGATAATCAGAACCTATTGCTTGTTAAAAATCAGATTTCTGCTTGAGTATAGTTATCTTCACAACACAAAAAGAGAGTGTCCCTTTTTAAGAGGAACACTCTCTTTTCTCATACTATAAATATATTGTATTCAGAATTTGTCACTTTATTTAGATGTACGAAACCGTTCAATCCAAAACTCATGATTAAAGTAAACTAGAGATATTATGAAATTAATTTACCTAAACACCAAACGCCGCAGGGTTCTCTCTCCAAGAACGAAGAAGAGCGATATCTTGCTCGGCAATCGCTCCTTCACGCAGCGCTACATCAAGAAGTGCAGAATAGTTAGACAAGGTTTGAAGGGCAATTCCTGCTTCCTCAAAGCCATTCACTGCACGATCCAGCTGGTAGCTGAAGATCGCAAGTACAGCCAGAACCTTAGCGCCGGATTGCTCAACTGCTTGTGCAGCTTTGATGGAACTTCCACCTGTTGAGATGAGATCCTCAATGACAATCACTTTTTGTCCTTCTTTAACAAGTCCTTCGATCTGATTCTCTTTACCATGTCCTTTCGCTTTATCACGAATATAGATCATAGGCAGATCCAATTTCTGAGCTACAAAAGCTGCATGAGGAATACCTGCTGTTGCCGTTCCTGCAATGACTTCTGTGTCCGGATACTGCTCACGGATGAGAGTGGCGAAGGATTCTGCAATCAGATCACGGATTTCTGGATAAGACATCGTCAGACGATTGTCGCAATAGATGGGAGATTTAATACCGGAAGTCCAAGTAAAAGGATCATTCGGGCGTAAAGCCACAGCTTCAATACTTAGAAGGGCGGATGCTATTTTTTCTGCGATGGTTGTCGTTGTCATGCGTTCATCATCTCCTCAATAATTTGTTCTGCTGCTGCTCTTGGATCAGTTGCTGCCGTAATCGGTCTTCCGACAACAATAAATTGAGTTCCGCCTGCAATGGCTTCTTGCGGTGTAGTTACTCTGGACTGATCACCTGCTGCACTGCCTCGTGGTCTAATTCCCGGAGTTACCGTAATAAAATCTGTTCCACACGCTTCGTGAATACTGCCCGCTTCTAGGGGAGATGCCACAACTCCGTGCAGTCCTGCTTCCTTAGCAAGCTGTGCATATCTTACAACCGTATCCTGAACTTGTCCTGGGATACCGATCTCCTCATTCATCGTCTGCTGATCTGTGCTCGTCAGCTGAGTCACAGCAATAATGGTAGGAAGCAGCATACCTTCCTCATCTGCTGCCTGCTTTGCTCCTTCTAGTGCAGCACGCATCATCGCAGCGCCGCCTCCGGCATGCACGTTAAACATATCTACGCCGAGCCTAGTTACACTGTGGGAACCTCCGCGAACCGTGTTAGGAATATCATGCATTTTCACGTCCAAGAATACCGAGTATCCTTTTTCTTTGAGTTCACTAACAAATTCTGGTCCCGCTGTGTAAAACAGCTGCATCCCTACTTTCATATAGCAAGGAATCCCGTGCAGTTTCTCTACCAGCTCTCTTGCTTCGTTTGCGTTAGGATAATCCAGAGCAACCATCAAGCGTTCAGCCATTTGTTTATATTCAGGTGTCATGTGTCATGCTCCTTCGCTAACGTAATTTTGTTCCTATCCGTGATAAAGGACATCAAGTCCAGCCCAAAGTATTATGGGCTGACCGATGTCCTACTGTACAATTCACTAGAATCTATGCGTAATTAGCGGCTAAACGTCGGCATGGATTCCGAGGAGAAGTTAATCGTCTCCAGCATTTGCAGAAGTGCACGAACGGTATCCAAGGAAGTCATACATACCACACCATTCTCTACCGCTTCACGGCGGATCCGGAATCCATCACGTTGTGGCGTTTTACCTTTAGTCAGTGTATTAAAGACAAAGTTTGCTTCGCCCGTACGGATCATATCGAGAATATTCGGCGTACCTTCGCTAAGCTTATTCACGGTTTGGACAGGGATACCTGCTTCCTCAAGGGCTGCTGCTGTACCGCCTGTAGCGATAATTTTGTAACCCAGTTTAAAGAATCCGCTAAGCAGTGAAACTGCCTCGTCTTTATCCTTGTCAGCTATCGTTGCAATGATTGCGCCAGAAGAAGGAATCTTCATTCCTGCACCGATCAATCCTTTATAAAGTGCTTTCGCATACTGAACATCACGGCCCATTACTTCACCGGTTGATTTCATTTCAGGTCCAAGCGTAGGTTCTACTCGGCGTAGTTTTGCAAAAGAGAACACCGGCACTTTAACCGATACATGCTCGCTTTCTGGCCACAGGCCATCTACATAATCTTGATCCGCCAGTTTTTCACCTAGGATCGCTTGTGTTGCAAGGTTCGCCATAGGAATACCTGTTACTTTGCTCAGGAATGGTACCGTTCTAGAAGATCTAGGATTCACTTCAATTACGTACACATCATCTTTGTAGATGACGAACTGGATATTTACAAGTCCAATGGTTTTAAGTTCTTTGGCAATATTGATCGTGATGTTAACCACTTTTTCTTTCAAATGTGCTTCCAGATGCTGTGGTGGGTATACCGCAATCGAGTCACCGGAGTGAACTCCTGCGCGTTCGATGTGTTCCATGATCCCTGGAATCAGTACCGTTTCTCCATCACAGATTGCATCCACTTCTACCTCTTTACCAAGCATATAACGGTCAATCAGTACCGGATGATCAGGATTGATTTTCACCGCTTGTTCCATATAACTCAGCAGTTCAGTGTCGGAGTAGACGATTTCCATTGCACGTCCCCCAAGGACATAAGAAGGACGAACCAGTACAGGGTAGCCTATACTTTGTGCAGTGACTACGGCATCATCTACCGTCGTTACGGTTTTACCAAGAGGCTGTGCAATATCTAGTCTAGTGAGTAGAGCTTCAAATTTCTTACGATCTTCTGCTTCATCAATGCTGGCAAGATCTGTTCCCAGGATTTTAACCCCTGCCGCTGCAAGCGGTGCAGCCAGGTTAATTGCGGTCTGACCACCGAACTGTACAATCACACCTATTGGTTTTTCTTGTTCAATCACGTTCATTACATCTTCAAAGAACAATGGCTCAAAGTAGAGACGATCTGATGTATTGAAGTCCGTAGATACGGTCTCTGGGTTATTATTAATAATAACAGCTTCGTACCCAGCATTTTGAATCGCCCATACCGCATGTACGGTAGAGTAGTCGAACTCAATTCCCTGTCCGATACGGATTGGACCAGAACCTAGTACTACGATTTTCTCTTTTGCAGATGGAATGACTTCATTCTCTGTTTCATAACTAGAGTAGTAGTAAGGTGTGACCGCTTCAAATTCAGCCGCACATGTATCTACCATTTTGTATACAGGACGCAGCTGCATTCTTTCACGCATCTCGCGAACTTCCTTCTCTGTTGTGAATGCTTCACCCGGCTGTCCCTCAGCGCGAATCTCCGCAATCGAACGATCTGTGAGTCCTATACGTTTTGCCTGGTAGAGCATTTCTTTGCTCAGTTCTTTTTCGGAACGAATCTGATCTTCGAATTTGATAATTCCTTCGATTTTATCAAGGAACCACCAATCAATTTTGGTAAGATCCTGAATCTCTTGCAGGGTATAACCGCGGCGGAATGCTTCCGCTACGAGGAACATACGCTCATCGTCTGGCTTGTTAAGACGCGTTCTCAGTACTTCGTCTTCAAGCTGAGCTGCATCTTTCAAATGAATACGGTGTGCTCCAATTTCAAGCGAGCGAACTGCTTTGTGAATCGATTCTTCAAAGGTACGGCCAATGGCCATTACTTCGCCCGTTGCTTTCATCTGCGTGCCTAGTTTACGGTTTGCAGATACAAATTTATCAAATGGCCAGCGTGGAATTTTGCTTACGATATAATCCAATGTTGGCTCGAAGAATGCATAAGTTTGGCCCGTTACCGGGTTAATAATTTCGTCAAGGGTGTAGCCCATTGCTATTTTAGCTGCCATCTTCGCAATTGGATAACCTGTTGCTTTGGATGCAAGAGCTGAAGAGCGGCTTACACGTGGATTTACTTCAATTACATAGTACTGGAAGCTTTGTGGATCCAGGGCAAACTGAACGTTACAACCGCCTTCGATATTGAGGGCGCGAATGATTTTAATTGATGCTGTACGCAGCATCTGGTACTCACGATCAGACAGCGTCTGGCTCGGTGCCACAACGATACTGTCTCCCGTATGAACACCCACGGGGTCAAAGTTCTCCATGTTACATACAACGATACAGTTGTCATTCGCATCACGCATAACTTCATACTCTACTTCTTTCATACCGGCGATACTTTTCTCAACCAAACATTGTCCAATAGGGCTATAACGAAGTCCAGAAGCAACAATCTCACGAAGTTCTTCTTCTGTTGCACAAATTCCGCCGCCTGTTCCGCCGAGGGTATATGCAGGACGGACAATAATTGGATAACCAATGTCATTCGCAAAATCGATAGCTTCATTAAGCGTCGTTACAATTACACTCTCAGGAACCGGCTGTTCTAGTTCACGCATTAGATCACGGAACAAGTCACGGTCTTCTGCTTTTTCGATGGAAGTGAGCTGTGTACCCAGAAGTTTTACATTTTCGCTCTCCAGCACTCCAGCGCGAGCTAATTCAACCGCCATATTAAGACCTGTTTGACCGCCAAGCGTTGGAAGCAGTCCATCTGGACGCTCCTGACGAATGATTTGTGTTACAAAATCAAGCGTAATCGGCTCGATATATACTTTATCTGCCATATTGCTGTCTGTCATGATCGTTGCAGGGTTACTATTGATGAGAACAACTTCCACGCCTTCTTCTTTAAGTGCTTGACATGCTTGCGTTCCTGCATAATCAAACTCTGCTGCCTGACCGATTACGATCGGACCGGAGCCAATAACAAGAATTTTCTTGAGGTCTGTATTTTTCGGCATGTTAACGTGCTCCCTTCACTGCTGCGGCAAGTACGGCTTGGCGCGCTTTTTTCGGATGATTAAGTTTGTGCTCACGAATCATTTCAATAAAGCGGTCGAACAAGTAGGAATTATCTTCCGGTCCTGGTGCTGCTTCTGGATGATATTGAACAGTAAATACCGGATATTTCTTATGTTTTAATCCTTCAATGGATTTATCATTGTTATTGATATGTGTAACAACCAAGTCCGTTCCTTTAATTGACTCCTCGTTTACGGTATATCCATGGTTCTGAGATGTGATATAGCAGCGACCTGTTTCTAGATCTTTGACCGGATGGTTACCTCCGCGGTGACCAAATTTTAGTCTCTCTGTATCCGCACCGGCTGCCAGTGCAAACAGTTGGTGTCCAAGACAGATACCGAAGATTGGATATTCACCCATCAATTCGGAAATCATATCTACTGCATAAGGAACATCTTTCGGGTCCCCAGGACCGTTGGACAGCTGAATGCCGTCTGGATTCAGTTTCCGAATTTCATCCGCTGTTGTGTCATGTGGCACGACCACAATGTCACAGCCACGTTTATTCAGTTCGCGCAGGATCCCTGTTTTTGCACCATAGTCTACTACTACGATCCGCTCTCCCGTACCTGGGCTGCTGTATACGTGTTTGGTTGAAGTCAGAGGAACCTGATTGCGCAGTTCATCGATCGTCGTGTCTTTCATCATTTCCAGAAGTTCTTCAACCGGCTTCGAACCTGTTGTCAAAATCCCTTTCATTGTTCCATGATGACGAATACGGCGCGTCAACATCCGTGTATCGATATCGCTGATTCCTACAATGCCATACTCCTTCAAAAGATCATCAACACTGCATTCTGCACGCCAGTTACTTGGTACTGGTTCGTGGCGGCGAGTGACAAAGCCATGTACATAAGGACGAATGGATTCAAAATCATCACGTGTGATCCCGTAGTTTCCGATCAGCGGATAAGTCATCGTTACGATTTGTCCGCAGTAAGAAGGATCAGACAGCACCTCTTGGTAGCCTGTGATACCTGTATTAAAAACGACTTCACCCGTTGTTTCTCCTTCTGCCCCGAAAGCTCTTCCGGTGAACAAAGTGCCGTCTTCTAGTAACAATCTTGCTTGTGCCTGCATCCAATTTCACTCCTTAATGTTGTCTTGCCTCAATTTTGGTTTTATCAATAAGACTCTATATAAAAGTTCAATAACCCATTGTTAGTTGTAATCTCTATTTGCTTAGCTTAATGTTGGATCAGAATATACCTTTTTTCCGTCTACAAAAGTCATTACAGGCCAGCCAGTAAGTTCCCATCCCGTAAACGGTGTATTACGTCCTTTTGTAGCAAACTCGGCCGGGTCAACAGCGCGCTTAGTATCCAGGTCAATTACCGTGATATCCGCTGGTGCTCCTTCTTCCAGACGTCCCGTATCCAGGCGGAACACCCGAGCCGGTTCAGTCGTCATTTTTTCTATCAGGAAGGAAAGACTCCATTTTCCTGTTGCCACAAACTTTGTATAGAGCAGTGGAAATGCGGTTTCAAATCCAACGATACCGAATGGTGCAAGCTCCATTCCTTTTGCTTTTTCTTCTTCGCTATGCGGTGCGTGATCTGTAACAATGATATCGATTGTTCCGTCCTCAAGCCCTTCGATACATGCTTCTACATCACGGCGTGAACGAAGCGGAGGATTCATTTTCCAGTTCGCATCCAGACCCGGAATGTCTTCATCTGCGAGAATCAGATGGTGAGGACAAACCTCAGCTGTTACTTTGATTCCAATCTTTTTAGCCTCACGGATGAGTCGAACCGATTGTTCTGTACTCACATGGCAGACATGATAATGTACGCCCGTTGCTTCAGCCAGTAAGATATCACGTCCAACGTGGATGGCTTCTGACTCATTTGGGATCCCTTTCAGATCATGTTTCTCTGCAAAAGCGCCTTCTGCTACGCAAGCGCCTTCCACCAAGGAATTGTCTTCACAGTGAGCAATCACAGGCATATCCATCGCTGCCGCTTTCTTCATTGCATCTTTCATCATTTGTGCGCTTTGTACACCAACACCGTCGTCGGTAAATCCAATCGCACCCGCTGCTTTAAGTGCATCAAAATCCGTCAGCTCACGACCAAGTTCATTTATCGTAATCGCTGCATAAGGAAGTACTTTGGCAAGACCTGCTTCTTTCGCTTTATTAAGTACAAGCTCTACTGTCTCCGGATCGTCCGTTACCGGTCTTGTATTTGGCATACAAGCAATCGTTGTAAATCCACCTTTTGCAGCAGAACGGCTGCCGGACTCAATGGTTTCTTTATGTTCAAATCCTGGTTCTCTCAAATGTACGTGCATATCAATCAGACCTGGGACCACTAATTTACCTTTTACATCAATCTCTTCTATGTTCACATCGCTAGGGTTCGTTCCTTCTTCTACAAATACTGAGAAACCCGCGTTCACATCGTGTATACTTAGAATTTCACCTTCGGAAATGAGAATGTTCTTTTGTTCGAGTGCCCCTGCTTTATTCAATACACTTGCATTTTTAATCATTTGTAACATCTATATATCCTCCGCTCCGGTACCGTTTTATCGTAATAACGGTCATTATGTTTAAATTGTATGTTTTGACTGCTGCAAGGGTTATCAAATGCCTATATTTTTTTATCTTTTTTTACTATAGAATCAAAGCTCTTTCCATAACTGCCATGCGGATTGGAACCCCATTCGACATTTGAGGGAAAATTCGGGATGCTGGACTTTCTACAACCGCATCATCAATCTCTACATTCCGGTTAACCGGAGCAGGATGCATGATGATCGTTTTTGGACTCAGTTTAGCAGCTCGCTCTTCCGTGAGTCCGTATTTCTCGCGGTATTCATCCGCTTTCATATCAATTCCTTTGTCATGACGCTCTAACTGGACACGCAGCATCATCACAACGTCAGCCTTTAAGGCTTCATCAAGAGTGATATAAGGAGCAAGCGCCGCAAGCTCAGGAGCTTGCATACTATCTGGTGCGCAGAAACTCACTTTTGCTCCGAATTTTTGCAGTGCGTATAGATTCGAACGCGCCACTCTGCTATGTTTGATGTCCCCAATAATAGATACGTTCAAGCCGCGAAGCTCGCCGAAGGTTTGTCGCATCGTGTAGAGATCAAGAAGTGCTTGTGTTGGATGTTCATTATTTCCGTCCCCTGCATTAATAAGAGGTACTTTCACCTTCTCAGCAAGCACTTGGAGCATACCATGCGGTTTTAAGCGAATCACACCCGCATCGATTCCCATAGATTCGAGTGTACGTACCGTATCGTAGATCGATTCACCTTTTTCGACGCTTGACGCTGCAGCCGCAAAGTTCAGCACTTCAGCTCCCAGTCTTTTCTCAGCCATTTCGAATGAAAAACGAGTTCGTGTGCTGTTCTCAAAAAACATGTTAGCTACGAATTTAGAAGCTAGAATGGGATTCAGCTTCTCAGCCTGTGCATCGAAGTAGGCCGCCCGGTTCAGAATGGATTCGATTTCACTTGCACTTAGATCTTTTAGACCGAGCAAACTACGTTCTTTCATACTTTTCGCTGTTACCGTCATCCTTCTTCCCTCCGGTTCTGAATGGTGACTTGATCTACGCCGTCAACTTCTTTCAGAGCTACATCGATGAGTTCCGAACGAGAGGAAGGTATGTTTTTACCGATAAAATCGGGCCTTACAGGAAGCTCCCGGTGACCTCGATCTGCCAGTACAGCAAGCTGTATCATTTGCGGACGTCCACTATCCATTAGTGCGTCCATTGCCGCTCTTATAGTTCGGCCTGTGTATAATACATCATCAAACAAAATTACTTTTTTATTGTGAGTTACTTCTTTTAACTGCTTTTGAATTGCTTCGTTTTTCTTGCTACCCTCTGTATTCCGATCATCCCGATAAGGAGTAACATCCAGATCGATACAAGGAACTTTCTTTCCTTCAATCTCTTCGATCTTCGCTGCAATTCGTTCAGCGAGGTAAACTCCTCTGGTCCGAATTCCAACAAGAATGCAATCATCAATTCCTTTGTTCTTTTCTAAAATTTCATGTGCAATCCGTGTTAGTGCTCTGCGGATTCCAATCTCATCCATAATGACATGTGCTTCATTACTCATGTGCTTTACGAACCTCCTCTGGATTTCCCTTTTTACCAGTGGTCCCGTGAAGAGATAAAAAAAAGACTCCCTGCCGTAAAATCATGGCAAGGAGTCTTATAACCGCGGCAGGCGTACGCCGGGTTATTAAGCTCTACATGGACATCCGACACAAAAGCCGCAGCTTCGCACGGGTCCAATCACGTTACCTTGCCAGTCTCACGGGACTGATTTAAAGGTGCTATTCATGTATTTGTCTGAATGTTAATCTCTCAGGATTAATCTAATTTCAAACAAATCTTCATTGACATGAATTATGACAGATAGCTTATCCTCTGTCAACACCTGGATAAATAAAGGGTTTTTCAGCACAATCATTTATACACTATACACCTGTCATTATGCATCTGAACTGCTCTTATTTTTATAATTATACGATATTTATGTATAAATATCCACATTTTTTATCCATTTCAATAAAAAAGAACCTGACAACTTCAGGTCCTGATCTCCGTATTTATATTCTGTTCATATATTGTAGGTTCCTAATTTAATTAGTGATCGTCCTTCGCCAATCTTTTAAAGAGAATTGTAATTCCAGTAAACCCCAAGACCATAATCAACGCAACCAGTGCAATAAACGCCATTAGTAACGTCCTCCTCTTTATTTTATAGCCTTATTGTAGCTTGAATTTTTTCCTTTTACCGTCCTAACCTTGACAATATTGTGAAATGTATCACATGAACTTGTTTACCATTAACCCACTTTCTATAACCTGTTAAAAAAGAAAAAGGACATAACCTAATAGGTTACATCCTTTTCGCTAACCGAATCCATAAAATGAATATTAAAACTCAAACTCTACGTCGCTTAAGCGGCGTTTGATTTCTTCAATCACACGTCTTTCCTCAGCTTCGCCTTTGGCTTCAAAGGTAACGGAGAAACGAACAAAATTACCTGCATCATCCCAAGGTACAGTGGAGATTAACTTCTCGCGGATTAGGAATTGAGAGAAGTCTTCCCCTGATTCGAAACGACGTCCGCCCTTGATCCCTTTTGGAGCTTCCACATATAAGAAGAAAGAACCTTTAGGCTTCTCTGCTCTAAATCCAAGTTCGTTAAGAGCTTCAACCAGCATGTCGTGACGACGAGAATATTTCTCTGCAATCTTTTCTGTGATTTCTGGATGGGACAATCCATACGCTGCTGCTTTTTGAATCGCAATAAACTGACCTGAATCATTGTTATCCTTTACATCGCTGAATGCTTTTACAATAAGAGGGTTACCGGCAACAAAGCCAATACGCCATCCTGTCATGTTGTAGGATTTGGACAGGGAGTGAAGCTCAACACCCACATCCTTCGCACCGGGTACGGATAAGAAACTCAGCGGCTTCAGACCATCATACGTAAGCGCAGCATAAGGAGCATCATGGACAACGATAACGTTATACTTCTTAGCCCATTCTACAACCTCAGTAAAAAACTCCGTAGTTGCACTTGCCCCTGTTGGGTTATTCGGATAATTCAAGTACAGCAACTTCGCTCGGTGCGCAATTTCCTCTGGAATGGATGATAAATCCGGCAAGAAGTTATTTTCTTTCGTGAGCTGTACGTTGTACACTTCTCCACCTAGATATTTGGTGTGTGTTCCGAGAACAGGATACCCAGGTACAGTAAGGATCGCAACATCCCCTGGATTAATGAATACAGATGGTATCATAGCTAGCGCTGGTTTGGAGCCGATGGAATGTACCACTTCGGATACAGGATCAATCCCTTCTACCCCAAACACTTGCTCTAAGTATTTAGCAGCCGCTTCCTTAAATTCAGGAATTCCATTATCCGCGTAACCACGGTTTTCCACCTTTGCAGCTTCTTCCGCAAGCCTCGCAACAATCCCTGCGTCTGCCATCTCATCTGGTTCACCTACTCCAAGGTCAATGAGTTCGATATTTGGGAAGTCCTTTTTTGCTGCTTGTTTTGCCCGTTTTATTTTTTCGAATTTATAAATGTTAGTGTCTTTACCATAGTTTGCACCGCCGATTCGATCAGCAAAACTTGTTTGAATGAAAGTTTCTTGATATTTATTAGTACTCATATCGCGTATCTTCATCTCCTTGTGTAACGAATATCTCCATGTATAAATATGAAGGATCTTGTTCGTTAAAACCATGGACTATACATCCGATCATTTGCACTACATCTTATGTCTAACATACGCTCATAACACTATATACCCAATGTTACACGTTTTAAGCTTTTCATCTAGTTTGCACGAAAGCACCATTATTTATGAATGAAGCACAAAAAAAGAGGGTCACTTAAAGCGACCCTCTTTTTGAGCTGACTTAACCTTCAATGTAAAAATCAACTATCTGCTTCGCAAAGAAGCAAGCACATCTTCCATATCTTGCGGCAATGGAGCTGTAAATTCCATCTGTTCCCCTGTATCCGGGTGTACAAACCCAAGCGTTTGCGCATGAAGTGCTTGTCCATTCATTTTTATCCCTTTATTCCGACCATACATCGGATCACCAACCAGAGGATGACCTATAAACTTCATGTGTACTCTGATCTGATGTGTACGGCCTGTCTCCAGCTTCAATTCAAGCAGTGTATAGTCGCCAAGACGTTCTAATACCGTAAAATGTGTTATTGCTTCTTTGCTATTGCGATCTGTTACAGTAAACATTTTACGGTCACTTGTGTCTCGACCAATCGGAGCATCCACGGTTCCCTGATCATGCTGCACATGACCGTGTACCAGCGCGATATAACGGCGATTCACACTATGCTCTTTCAGCTGAGCAGCAAGTGAGGCATGCGCCTTATCATTCTTAGCAGCCATGAGGAGACCGGATGTATCTTTATCAATGCGGTGAACAATTCCGGGGCGAAGTTCGCCGTTAATACCGGACAAATCTTTACAATGATACATAAGTGCATTCACCAAAGTTCCAGAAGTATGGCCAGGCGCCGGGTGTACGACCAGTCCTCTTTGTTTGTTTACTACAATAACGCTCGCATCTTCATATACCACATGTAGCGGAATATTTTCAGGAATGATTTCTACTGCCATCGGCTCTGGAACGATAACCGTAATACGGTCTCCTTCACCGAGCTTATAGTTCGATTTTACTTTTGCGCCATTTACGGTAACATGACCGTCTGCAATCCACAATTGAACCTGAGAACGGGAAATGTCATCCATGCTTTCCGTAATATATTTATCAATTCGTTCCTTTGCATAATCAGCAGTGACGGTCCACTCCTGGATGTCTTGAGCCGATTCTTGTTCGGACCGATCTATCATCTTTATTCAATCCCTTCTTGTTGACCTTCACGTTGCTTCTCTCTTCTCGTTTCAAGTAGTGTGTCCAAGATGATAAGGGCCACACCTACTACAATTGCAGAATCCGCAACGTTAAAGATCGGAAACGTATAGCTTCCAAAATTAAATTTAAAGAAATCAACGACTTCACCCATTAGCAGGCGATCCAAAAAGTTACCAATAGCTCCAGCAAGAACTAGTGATAAAGCCAGTGGGAGCAATTTATCAGGCTGTGATTTAATTTTTTGGATATACCAAACGAGTGCGATTACCACAATAATGGTTACTACAATAAAAAACCAGCGCTGATCTTGGAGAATACCGAATGCCGCTCCCCGGTTACGGTGAGAAGTAATATAGAAAAAGTCTCCGATCACCGAAATTTCTTGGCCCAAATCCATATTGGTTTTGACGAGCCATTTAGTTCCTTGATCCACCAGAAAAATAATCAATGCAATAACGTAATAGATCACCGTGTTTTTGTCACTCCGTTCTTGTCTTTTACCATTCGATGGGTAATGCCTTATTTATTGTAGCACACCCGCTGGAACAGCGTCTATTTGAAGTAATAGAGAGAGTTCACTCCCGATTATGCAAAATACACCTTCTCTAAAACCTTTGCTTTTTGAGCACTCTATACAGACACCAAGACAGTGCAATTGGATTACTACACAAGTCAGTAACATGTAAAGGAGCATTCATGCCCATGACGCATCTTAGCAAGCAAGAAATGGAAGGTTTGCACAAGCAGCTTCTTGAGCGAAAACAAGATATTGAACACCGGGACAAAACCAATGATCACTATGGTCTTAGTGGTTCTATGCGTTATGAAGTAGGAGAACTTTCGACGATTGATAATCATCCAGGCGATGTAGGTACTGAAATGTTCGAACGAGCAAAAGACATTTCCTTAAACGAACATGATGAATTCATGCTTGAACGCATTGATTCTGCCTTAGCCCTTATGGAGAAAGGAGATTATGGTGTATGCGCCGTCTGTAATCAACCGATTCCTTATGAACGGCTAGAAGCTGTACCCTATACCACCTATTGTAGAGAACATGCCCCAGAAACCGTGGTTTCTAATGATCGCCCGGTGGAAGAAGAGTTCCTTACCCCACCATTTGGCAGAACAAGTCTAGATGAAAAGGATACCCAGAATGGTTTTGACGGCGAAGATGCCTGGCAAATTGTTGAGAGCTGGGGAAACTCCAATACGCCCGCTCTTGCTGAAAGCAATAACGTTGATGATTACAATGCGATGTATATTGAAGCATCCGAAGAAATTGATGGATGCGTAGAAGCTTACGAAAGCTTTCTCGCAACCGATATCTACGGTGAAAATGTTTATGTTTTACGAAACAACCAGTATCGCAAATACCTCGAAGATGATGAGGGGATGAACATCCTTGCACCTGATGTCCTTCCAGATGATGAATAAGTAAGCTTTTACCGATTATATTACAACGTATCAAGTTCTAATTGTCTTTGAACAATACGTACGATATCTGCAATGTAGTCTCCAATAATGGGTAGATTTAACGCTCCTAGCATCTGAAGGAGATATATGATCGTTGCTGCAAAAAAGGTAAAGCCAATCGCTATTCCGACTCCTCTTGCTGTACCTGAAAGAATATTAAGCCAAATCAGTCGCGCCGGCCGATACAAAAGCTGTGTATAATCAGCAATCCGTGACTTCTCAAGGCTCAAAGCTAATTTACGTAACAACCCGTGCATTTCATCAATTTGCTCTTCAAGTTCTTTTATGTCATCTGTAGCTTTCTGATTTGTGGTCATCGCTAATGGTCTTATCCTTTCCTTTATAGGATTAAAAAAGCGGAAACGAGCCAGGGGAAAATATATTTTCCCTCAGGCTCGTTTTTACATATTGTTCTTTATGCTATTATATCCGCTTTAAAACCGAATTAGCCTCTACCTTGTAATTATGTTACGAGATTTTAACACCAATCGTTTTAGAACCTGCTTCTACTTTTTCCATATCCTCTGCAGTACCAAAGGAAATATCCGTGACGAGTACATTTTCACGAAGTACATCTTCAAATGCTTCAATCGCCGCTTTCAACTCATCATCAACGTCAAGCATCAGATTTACTCGTTTTTCAATCGGAAGATCCAGTTTCTTTCTTGTATCCTGAACGGCACGAACAACTTCGCGAACCAAACCTTCTTGCTCAAGTTCTGGTGTGATTTCCGTGTTCAGTGCAACCGTCAGACCGTAACCAGATGCTGCCGCAAATCCTTCTTTTGCTTTTTTCTCAATGAGAAGCTCCTCACTAGTAACATGAAGTTCCGTTCCTTCTGGTGAGACAATGTTGAATTCTCCAGATTCTACAACCGAACGAGTTTCATCAGCCGTCATGCCTTTGAAATGGTTTTGCAGGAAGCCTACATTTTTACCGTATTTTTTACCTGCTACTTTCAGATTCAGTTTCAATGAGAAATCAACAAAACCGCTGTCGCTTGTTTCTACTTCAATTGTTTTTACATTGATCTCTTCTTTAATGATCTCTTCATATCCTGGCAGATCGAAATCTTGGTGTAGAGATACAATCAGAGCTGACAATGGCTGGCGTGTTTTGATTCCAGTCTCATTACGAACGTTTCGCGCAAGCTCAACAATATTACGTGCTGTCTCCATATCTTGCTCAAGCTTTTCGTCAATGAGAGATTCATTGGCAACCGGATAATCAGCCAAATGAACGCTGCCTTCACCGCCAAGGTTACCGTATACATCTTCAGCCAACATTGGTGTAAATGGAGCCATTACTTTGGACAAAGTGAGCAGCACTTCTGTCAGCGTACCATAAGCAGCGAGTTTATCTTCGCTTAGACCACTTCCCCAGAAACGATCACGAGAACGGCGGATATACCAGTTACTCAGCTCATCAACGAATACTTCGATCGATTTTGCCGCATTCAGGAAATCATTCACTTCAAGTCCTTTACGAACTTTAGCGATGAGAGAGTTCAGACGTGATAGCACCCAACGATCCAGCTTGTTCTCAGAACTATTAAACGGATGCTCTTTTGGATCATAACCATCAATATCTGCATACAGCGCAAGGAACGCATGTGTATTTACGATCGTATCGATCACTTTCGATTTTGCTTCGCCTACGATTCCTTTAGAGAAACGTTTACTGTTCCATGGCGCACTGTCTGCAAGGAGAGCCCAGCGGAATGCATCTGTACCATATTCATTGATGATCTCCCATGGATCAATTACATTCCCTTTGGATTTGGACATTTTTTGTCCGTTCTCATCTAGGATATGACCTGTTGCCATGACGGCTTTGTAAGGCGCTTTGCCTGTAAATAAAGTAGATACCGCCAGCAAGCTGTAGAACCAGCCTCGTGTCTGGTCAATCCCTTCACAGATCATGTCCGCAGGATATTGCTGTTCAAAAGTTTCTTTATTCTCAAAAGGATAGTGATGCTGTGCAAATGGCATGGAACCACTGTCAAACCATACATCAATCACTTCAGAAGTTCTTTCCATTACCCCGTTCTCACAGTGTGTACAGTGGACTTTCACTTCATCTACATACGGCTTATGAAGTTCCAGATCCTCACTTACTTCACCTACCGCATGTTTACGAAGTTCTTCATGGCTATGCGGTGAAAATTGTCCGCCGCAGTCCTGACACACCCATACGTTCAGCGGAGTACCCCAGTAGCGGTTACGGCTGATATTCCAGTCAACAAGATCTTCAAGAAACTTACCAAAACGTCCTTCACGAACATGACCTGGATACCATTCAACGGTATTATTATTAGCAATCAGCTGATCTTTCACAGCCGTAGTTTCGATGAACCAACTGTCCATTGCATAATAGAGAAGCGGAGATTTACAACGCCAGCAGAACGGATAGCTATGCTCGATTTTTTCTTTGCTGTAAAGCGTACCTTGTTCGGACAAGTACTTCACGATATCAAGGTCACAATCTTTTACAAAACGTCCTGCAAAATCAGTAACTTCCTCTGTATACTTCCCTTCGGAATTTACTACACTTACAAAGCTGATTCCATTCTCACGGCAGGTTTTGTAGTCATCTTCCCCGTGAGCAGGAGCCATATGAACGATACCTGTACCGCTTGCATCCGTTACAAAGCTTGCTCCAACCACAATGTTTGCTTTTTCTGCTTTGATATAAGTAAACGGCGGTGTATAAGTAAGACCCACCAGCTCCGAACCTTTCAACGTTGAAAGAACTTCATAATCACCTTTCATCACTTTTTCCACCAAGTTTTTCGCCACGATGTATGTGCCGTCTTCTTGTTTCACTCGTGCATATTCCATGTCTGGGTTTACAGCAAGTGCCACGTGAGAAGGAAGCGTCCAAGGTGTTGTCGTCCAAGCCAAGATATATTCATCACGATCATTAAGTTTGAATTTAGCTGTTGCACTAAGATCCTTAACGTCCTCATACCCTTGTGCTACTTCATGAGAACTAAGTGTTGTCTGACAGCAAGGGCAGTATGGACTAACGCGATGTCCGCGATAAAGCAGTCCTTTATCATGGATCGTTGCAAGAATATTCCACACACTTTCGATGTATTTGTTATCAAGTGTAACGTATGGATGATCCAAATCCGTCCAATAACCGATCGCTTCCGTTAGTTCTCGCCATTTGTGCTCGTACTCAAACACACTGTCTTTACACTTCTTGATAAAAGCTTCTACGCCGTAATTCTCGATTTCATGTTTACCGTTGATGCCGAGCTGTTTCTCTACACCAAGCTCTACCGGTAGGCCGTGGGTATCCCATCCTGCTTTACGAACAACACGGTAGCCGTTCATCGTTTGATAGCGTCCTACAAAATCTTTAATAACGCGGCCTAGTACGTGCCCGATATGCGGAGCACCGTTCGCTGTAGGAGGTCCTTCATATAGAACGTAGTTAGGCTTACCTTCACGATTCTCAATTGATTTTTTAAAGGTATCTTCTGCATTCCATTTACTGAGGATTCGCTGCTCGCGAGCGCGAGCTTTTTCTTTGACATCGACTCGTTTCATCTTCAAACTCCCTTTCTTGTATGGCGCATTACTATATTTAGAAAATAAAAAAAGCCTCATCCCCAAAAGGGACGAGACTGTTCTCGCGTTACCACCCTAGTTCCATCTCTAGACTGCCCGCTCTAATCATTCGATGATTATCACGGTCAACACATAGAGACAGCGCTCTAATCCTTATGAAGCTTCCATAAGGAGCCGATATAACGTTCGGCTTACGGTATCAGCTTATTCGCATCAGCAATACAACAGTTGTATGCAGATCCTTTCGGCTTCACTTCTCCGGGAGGATATTCGGTCATGACCTGTTCATTGGCTTGCACCGACCGCCAACTCTCTGAGAACAATCTTCATAACGTACTGATTCCCATCATCAAAATCGAATATGAAATTCATATAAGAATATTTATAGCCTCTTTTATAAAAAAAGTCAACAAGATCAATAGCCTGCTAAAGGTTCATGATCCGCTCATCTCTATATCATATCCAAATAAATAAATATTAATAAATTTCTTTCATTTCACGTTCACGCTCACGAACCTCAAATTCTCGGTTCTCCAGCGCTTCCCATCCATCCTGTGTCAACAATTCAAGCTGTGCTTCCACAAGTGTACGGAAACGTGCTCGATAGATCGAAGCCTGTTTCTTCAGCTCTTCTACTTCCATCGAAATCTTGCGAGACTTCGACAGAGCTTCGTTTATGATGCGGTCTGCATTCTTCTCCGCTTCTTTCACGATCAGCTGCGCTTCTTTCTTCGAATTATTCTTCACTTCATCTGCAGCTTCTTGAGCGACGATAATGGTCTTACTTAGCGTCTCCTCAATGTTTGAAAAATGATCCAGCCTCTCCTGCACGGACAGCAGCTGGTTATTAAGTTCCTTATTCTCGCGGATAACAGCCTCATAATCTTTGATGACTTGATCCAGGAATTCGTTAACCTCATCCTCATCATACCCACGAATTCTGCGAGAGAACTCTTTATTATGTATGTCCAGCGGTGTAAGCGGCATACTGTCCACCTCCTATAATATTAACCTCCGAAGAAGGAGATTTATGAAACAAAAAAAATAATGGTGAACCTTCTGCAGTCTTAAAAGAGCAGAAGACTTACGAAATAATGTAATATTCACCACCTGTATATCAACATGTAGTTTATATCGGCAAATTCATACGTTGTCGTAATGCCTAGACCTATACCTTTTCGACAAGAAGAGCAGAATTCCTGCAACATACTTAGACAAATTTGCCGACTTTAACTCGAAAACGGCCTTTTTTAGTAACCCCATCTATTTCTAGTAATTTAAATCGTCCTAGTCCTTGAACAGAGACTACGTCTCCTGCCCGAAGAGCTTTAGACGGATCTTCTACTACTCGGAAGTTCACTTTACAGCGACCCGCCTTGATGGGTGTAAGAATTTTGCTGCGACTGAGCCTGTACACATCACTAGCAATCCCGTCCAGACGCAAAGAAGCTACCGTCAGATCCATCATCTGAAGTGATACATCACTCGTCCGAAGCTGATCTATCGGCAGAATATCTGTAAATACATTCATACGATGAACCTGATGCAGATGTATCGATAAATAATCCGCAACTTCTTTGGCTACTACCGTATGACAACCATCATCAAGTACATGAATGTCTCCAATCTTACCCCTTTTCAGGCCAAGACTCAAGAGTGCACCCATATAATCCCCGTGATCGAGCTGTAGTAATTTTTGGTCAGCTGAGGTAATGGACAGCACAGCTAGCTCCATGCTCTCGTCTTCTAAATAAGCATAATCCGGTGCTACCAGTGCACGTTTACGCTCAGCAGATTCTGAACCCCCATCCAGATGGATCTGCACATCATTCCGGCGATTCATAATGGATTCCAAAATATAAGCCTGGCGAGGATCGAGAAAGTCCGTCAGCTTCATCTCATGAAACTGTCCCGCACGTTCGACCCACTCCCAGGCTTTGTCTACAAAATCCCGTTCATCGGGGTGAAAATGATCGTAAACTTCTGTTTTCATTTCAAGATCACCCTGCTTTGCATATTCATACTTACTGCTTACCCTAATGACATTAGTATAATCTACGTAAATAGGTTAGTAAGAATCGCGACGAGTCCAGTTGCTGCATAACGTAGAGCAATAATCGCAATGATTGGAGAAATATCAATCATACCGAAGATCGGCGGGATAAAACGCCGGAAAGGAGCAAGATATGGCTCTACAACTTTGCCAATAATTTCTCCGAATTTACTCTCACGCGCATTAGGCAACCAAGACATTAAGATATAAATAATAATCAGCCAGTAGTAAATTTCTACTAAAGCTCCGATTGCTTGAACTACAATCTCCAAAAACAATTCACCTCATTCTGCCGTAATCTGCTTCGCTCTCACTTTCAGCCAAAATCTCCGCAATCGTTCCTTGAATTTCCACCGTATCTGGTGTGCATAAGAAAATATTACCGCCTATTTTGGAAATGCCTCCACCCAGTGCATATACCGTTCCGCTTAAGAAATCGATAATCCGCAGTGCTTGATCCTTACGGACACGCTGAAGATTGATCACAACGGTGCGATGAGCACGAATATGATCCGCAATTTCTTGAGCTTCATCATAACTGCGTGGTTCATAGAGAACGACTTTTACATTTTTTTGGGAATGGATACTCACCACATTATTTCCCTTCTGATTTCTACGTTTATCGAAGTTCGGGGTTTCAACTTCTTGTTCCTGGTCATCATTACGTGTATTATTTACTTGTTCGCGCTCAATAATCTCTTCTTCTTCTTGCAAACCAAAAAAATTCATGAATTTATTCATTACACTCATCTCCTTAGTCCTCCTCTTTTCCTACAAGAACACTTCCCAGTCTTACCCAGGTAGCCCCTTCTTCAACAGCAACTTCATAATCATTAGACATTCCCATCGACAAATGGGTCAGCGGCTGATTCGTTAAAGCTTGTCTGTTCAAATCATCCCTGAGTTCACGAAGTCCGCGAAATACAGGGCGAGTACGTTCTGCATCTTCCTCAAAAGGAGCCATTGTCATTAGTCCGGTAATATGAACATGAGGAAATTCACGAATTTGCTTGAGTAAAGGTACGACTTCTTCCGGCTGAAGACCATATTTTGATTCTTCTCCAGATATATTCACCTGAAGCATGCACTCCACTTGGATTTCGCTTTGTCCTGCCTTTTTCTCAATCTCTTTTGCAAGAGATAGACGGTCAAGTGAATGAATGTATGCGAATTTGCCAATGACATCTTTAACCTTATTGGTCTGCAAATGACCTATGAAATGCCATATTCCTCGATCGTGCAGTGCATTCCATTTGTCTTCCGCGTTTTGCCAGCGATTCTCACCAATATGTATAAGTCCGTGATCCAGCACTTTACTTGTCATCGCAGTCGATACATATTTAGTGACGGCAATTACACCGACCTCATCTCTATTTCGTCCGCTTCGTTTGCATGCGGCCGTTATACGCTCATCAACATGCTGAATTCTCTCCTCTAATTGCAAGGAGGTCACCTCTCTTCCAGTCCGATCCAGCTTGCCATACGACCCGTAATCCCGTTTTCCTTACGATAACTGAAGAACAATTCAGGATGGCAGCTTGTACACCATGAAGTAATTTCGATATGTTCCGGCAATATTCCTGCTTTTATCATAATGTGTCGATTCACTTCTTTCAAGTCAAGCATACTTTTCCCACCTGAAACCGGTTTATGGCAAGCTTCATAAGATAAGCCTTTATGTTTGTCATTACCCTCTGAAACCTCATACCAAACCTTCACTTGGTTCATCACATAGTCGTCTACCTCATAGCAGCAGCTCCCTATAGACGGGCCAATTGCTGTCCTAATATCTTGACGTTCACACCCATAATACTCTTCCATTCGTGTAATCATTCGCTCTGCAATCCCGGCAACGGTGCCTTTCCAACCCGCATGAGCAAGTCCAACGACTTCTTTCACCGGATCGAAGAAATACAAAGGTACACAATCTGCATAAAAGGAAGTTAACAGAATACCTCTTACATTGGTAAGTAGTCCGTCCGTTTCCTGAAAAGCAGATTCGCGATCTAGGAAACCTCTGCCCTTATCTCGCTCGGTAACAATGGCAACCTCATTCTTATGCACTTGTTCTCCGCAAGTCCATGATTCTGGCTTCATACCGATTTCCTTAGCGATCCGCGTTCGGTTCTCGATAACATCTTGCGGATGATCTCCCACATGAAAAGCACAATTCAAACTGCTGTAAGGTGCTTTCCCTACTCCACCCAAACGGCTTGTATAACCAACTTTGAGTCCTGGATCTGCCTCATAGCTTTTCCAAGGTTCTATTTCAAACAACCTCGGGTTCCCAGCTGCGGAGTGGTTCAAGCTGGGAGAACCTGAGGATGCTGTTTTTTTGAATACAAACGGCTCCATGAAAGTAAAATTCACCTCATCTTTTTTTACAGTGTAACAAAAATACGGCTAAATTGCTCATCCACCTTTGCTTAGAAGAAAGACTACCCTTTTTTTCGCTCCTATTTTCATATACCGCGCCGCTGCTCTTCCCGACTTCGTTCCCACCGTTCTGAACTTGGCTGCTCTCCATCACCCGAATGCTCCTTGATCTCATCCATCTTAACAAGAACCACATCTGAACCGATTTTGACAATATTACGCCATGGAATGATGAGGTCTGCTCCACCGCCGAATAAACCCATAAAGCGGCTGTAACTTGGAACAACGATTGCATCAATTCGCCCATTCCTAAGGTCAAGTTCTAGATCACTAATCTGACCAAGCCTTTTTCCATCGATAATGTTAATAACGTCTTTGGTTTGAAAGTCTGAAATTTTCATCGCTCTTACCGTTAAATCTCCTGAACTCATTCTTATCACATCCCGCTATTTGTGCTTATAAATTACTATATGATTCATTCGCCTCATATGTACTTATTTTTGGGTTTGTTGCTATAAGCTTTGAGAACTTATGTACAATAAGATAAAACCTTTATTTCTGCCTAAGGCAAAAATAAAGGTTTTGGAATTTAGTTCAGTATGCAATTTACCAAATACATTGCATTTTCCTTGTACTGCTTCAACCACTAGGTCTTCACATGTTTTTGCATTTGCTGAATCGCTGACTTCTCAAGACGAGACACTTGAGCCTGAGAAATACCGATCTCATCTGCTACTTCCATTTGCGTTTTTCCTTCAAAAAAGCGCATAGACAATATCATTTTTTCTCTCTGACCCAGCCTGTGCATCGCTTCTCTAAGTGCAATTTCTTCAATCCAGGTAACATCCTTATTCCTGTCGTCACTGATTTGATCCATTACGTAGATCGGGTCACCACCGTCATGATAGATCGGTTCAAACAAAGATACCGGATCTTGAATCGCATCTAGTGCAAACACGACATCTTCTTTAGGAACGCCCAATACCTCAGATATCTCGAAAACAGTAGGTTCTCTCGAATGGAGAGTGGTTAGTGCATCCCTGACTTGCAGTGCTTTGTATGCGATGTCTCTCAGAGATCTAGATACACGAATCGGATTGTTATCCCGAAGGTATCTGCGAATCTCACCGATAATCATCGGTACCGCATACGTGGAGAATTTTACATTTTGAGACAAATCAAAGTTATCGATGGCTTTCATCAAACCAATACAACCGACTTGAAACAAATCGTCAACGAATTCTCCCCGGTTATTGAAACGTTGAATGACACTGAGTACTAATCGCAGATTGCCATTCACCAATTTCTCTCTAGCTGAGCGCTCATTATTTTGCTGTAGATTTGTAAATAACTCACGCATCTCTACGTTGGTTAGGACCGGCAGTTTCGCGGTATCCACGCCACAAATCTCGACTTTATTACGAGTCATCGTGATTACCTCCCAAGGAGAAACATTAATGTACATTATCTCCCTGAGCGGTGTTTTTATTCCAAAAATAAAACCTTACCAGTTATAACCAAGACTTGATTTTACACCATTTTATTGAATTCCTTACGCAGTCGCTTAATGATCCTTTTTTCGAGCCGGGAAATATATGATTGGGAAATGCCCAGCATGTCCGCAACATCTTTTTGCGTTTTTTCTTCCCCGTCTTGAAGTCCAAATCTTAGCTCCATGATCATGCGCTCCCGATCTGTCAGCTTGTCTAATGCTTTATGCAATAGTTTTCGATCCACTTGCTCTTCAATATTTCGATAGATCGTATCATTCTCGGTACCCAGAACATCGGAAAGCAGCAACTCATTTCCATCCCAATCGATATTCAGCGGCTCATCAAAGGACACTTCAGACCGGATCTTACTGTTACGCCGCAAGTACATCAATATTTCATTCTCGATGCACCGGGAAGCATAGGTCGCTAGCTTAATTTTTTTCTCTGGATCAAACGTGTTTACTGCCTTGATTAGACCAATTGCACCAATGGAGATTAAATCTTCAATGTTAATGCCGGTATTCTCAAATTTACGAGCAATGTAAACGACAAGCCGGATGTTTCGTTCAATCAGCATAGCCCGGATCGCAGGATCACCTGTCTGCAATTTTTGCAATAAAAATTCTTCCTCTTCCCTTGTCAGCGGCGGGGGCAGTGCTTCACTTCCCCCAATATAATAAATTTCTTCACTTTTTAGCCCAAATAAAAATAGGAATCTGTAATATTGCAGCTGTACGGCAAGTTTCCATTTGACGAGCATGTACACTTCCTCCTATACCACGTTCAGCGGCTTTTCTGTTTGACCGGTCGTTGTTTTGACTACAGCAGGTTCTTGCACATATTCCGGGTGAATGATGGCCTGATACTTCCCTTCCGAAGATAGCTTTCCTCCATCGAGTCCAATCAGGGTACGTTTTGGTGTATAGCAAGTCCCGTTCATCATTACTTTTACCGAGTCTGGTTTAAGTGCAAGCATAAACGATGTTCCTTTGTTGATTCCTCGGTAAGGTATCAGCCTAAGACGATCCTGCCAGATGAACTCCTCATCCAGCTCCATAATTAACGTGTCTGCCGAAACTTGTGAGATTCTCCCCTTCCAAGAAGGAGGGAGATAGGATTCCCACAAGGAAGCTTCCATCACGGTTACCGGTGTCCGTGTGAGTGGATCCGTAAGCTGATTTCCCGTATCTACGAGCCCCGTACAAGTTACTTCCACTCCCCCTATCTCGACGATAATGTCTCCAAAATAAACGGACATTTGCTCCGTTTTTCTTCTGCTTGACTGTATTCCTTTAAAAATAAGCAGAACTACAAAAAAAGTAATAAACATAAACCAAAAGCCAACCTGAAGTTCAAAAGAGACTCCACCTGTCGTCGTAAATAAAATACCATTAAATAAATCAGTTGAACTCTGCAGCAGATAATGAACGCCAAGTATCCCGCCTGCTGCCACAAAGTTAACAACATAAAACGTCCCTATTGTTTTGGAAAATGCTTGTAAACTATGGAATCCAAATGCGGTCCAGATCATAAACAGGGATAAGGTGAATTTAATTAAGAAGGTATACATAAAAGTAAGTTCCGGAACAAACATCATTACTACATACATAGCTCCGATGATTGAAGAAATAATCATTCTCCACCATTTCGGCTTTTTCTTCTGCATCCAAGCGGTAAGGAACAGCAGCACCCAGTCAATAAGCAGGTTCGTTAGAAAAATCAAGTCGATATATACAACCAGGTCCTCTCACCTGCCTTACGTAAATCATGAATACATTCAGTATAAGGAGAAGATACCTCAAAGTCTGTCTAAACGTGGGAAGTAATTGATACTTTTTTTGTCGTAAAAAGAAAATAAAAAAGACTGTATACAAACTAGTCTTAGGCTAGTTTATATACAGTCTGACAGCAGTCCCTAGGACTGCTGTACGTTATTTCGTAGAAAGTCGATTATTCGTTATGATTGCCGCCATTATTTCTTGAGCGATTACGTAAGAAAGTGGGAATATCAAGTTGATCCGAACCCGGTCCATTACTGAACGGTTTCAAGTTCGACGGACGACTCTCTTGCGGTTCAGTAGATTGAACCGGTTTACGAGTAGGCTGCGGGCTAGGAGCCGGCTTATTCTCGAATCCTGTCGCGATAACCGTAACTTTGATTTCCTCTTTCAGGTTTTCGTCAATGATCGCACCAAAGATCATATTCACTTCCGGATCGGAAGCAGAAGTCACAATCTCAGCTGCTTCATTCACTTCATACAAGGACAGGTTAGAACCGCCTGTAATGTTCATGATAACACCGCGTGCTCCTTCAATCGAAGTCTCCAGAAGCGGACTCATAATTGCTTTGCGTGCAGCTTCTGCAGCGCGATTCTCTCCCGTAGCCATACCGATACCCATGAGTGCAGAACCGCGTTCTGTCATAATGGTTTTAACATCGGCAAAGTCAAGGTTGATTAGACCCGGAACTGCGATCAAGTCAGAGATACCTTGTACTGCTTGGCGAAGAACATTATCTGCTTCGCGGAAAGCTTCAAGCATCGGAGTCTTTTTGTCTACAATCTCAAGCAAACGATCATTAGGAATCACAATCAGTGTATCTACTTTTTCTTTGAGAGCTTCAATACCGTGCTCTGCTTGATTGGAACGTTTACGTCCTTCGAATGTAAATGGACGTGTAACCACACCAACCGTTAACGCACCGCACTCTTTAGCGATTTCAGCGATAACAGGAGCAGCACCTGTTCCTGTACCTCCGCCCATACCAGCAGTAACGAACACCATGTCCGCACCTTTTAAGGTATTCGCAATCAGATCACGAGACTCCTCTGCAGCTTTTTTACCTACTTCTGGATTGGCACCAGCGCCAAGTCCTCTTGTAAGTTTGTCACCGATTTGAAGCTTGTGTTCTGAGCGGGCTAAATGAAGTGCTTGAGCATCCGTATTCACCGTAATGAATTCGACTCCTTGCACACCATTCTCAATCATTCGATTGACAGCATTACTTCCGCCGCCACCGACACCTATTACTTTTATCTGAGCCAAGCTCTCCATATCGAAATCAAATTCCAACATACTTTTCCATCTCCCCCTCATGTGTGCATGGATGGCTCGTCCACGTTCCGAAAATGAATCCAGACCATTTCATATATCGACGAACAATACCATTTCGTAAAGATCACTCGAAAACGAATCGTTCAAGGATCTATGAAATGGATTCAGACATGCTATATCAATTCACTGAACATATTTTTTAAGCGTTCGAAAAACCCCGGTTTTTGTTCTTCTTCCGGAGCCGGATTCGGCTTAACTCGATTGGTTGGTTTCTTGTTATTGCTTCCGCCACCGGGATTATTATTCGTTGGTCTTATTTTGATACCGCGAATGACGTTATGCAAAATCCCCACACCGCTCGTATAGCCTGGATCCCTTACACCGATATAATCCGGCACTGCGATTCTAACTGAAGCGGCAAGTTCATGTCTAGCAACCTGTAACACACCTGGCATCGCTACAGTACCGCCTGTTAGTATATAACCTCCAGGTAGTTCTGTATAACCCAGTCGCTTCACTTCTTGATGAATTAGTTGGAAGATTTCCTGCACACGAGGTTCTATGATCGCTGCCAAATCTTCCTGAGTAAATTCTTTATCCACGTTACTGCCAATACGTGTTACTTTGAATACTACATCACTAGCTGCATCATCCAGCCAAGCACAACCATACTTAAGCTTGACCTTCTCAGCTTGCTCTGTCAAGGTTCTCAGTCCGTAAGCAATATCGTTAGTAACAAACTCACCACCGATTGGAAGTGACGAAGTCGCAACCATGGATCCTTCTTCAAACACAGCAATCGTGGTCATTCCTGCTCCGATATCAACCAGTACAGAACCCATTCCTTTTTCATCTTTGGATAAGGACAATAGCCCCGCTCCAAGAGACATGAGCACCAGATCTTTCACTTTCAGTCCTGATTTCTCAACGCAGCGCAACAAGTTATGTATGGCAGTCTTCGCCCCTGTAATGATCGTCGCTTCTACTTCAAGCCGAACACCGATCATACCGCGAGGATCCTGAATTCCTTCAAGACCGTCTACTACATACTGCCTTGCCACAACATCTATGATCTCACGTTCCGGCGGGATCGCGATGACTTCTGCTGCTTTCAACACCCGTTCCATGTCTTCTTCACCGATCTCGCGGTCCTCATTTGATACTGCCACAACACCGTGACTTGTCATAAGCCCGATATGATTTCCAGAGATCCCGACATAAACTTCGGATATTTGAATACCGACCATACGTTCCGCGTGATCTACTGCATTGCGGATAGATTGTACAGTCTGGTCAATGTCTACAATTGCACCTTTACGAATTCCTTCTGAGTCGGCAGATCCAACTCCAATAATATTAAAGGTTCCATTATTAATTTCCCCAATAATAGCCCGAACTTTGGATGTACCGATGTCCAAACTAACAATGATGTCATTGTTGCTCAAGTCTGTGGCACCTCCTGACTCCGATTAATATACGTTCTTTTAAACAAACACTCTCTACATATTCAACACGTTTAAGGCTTTCCCTCTTTTTTCAACAAATTTTTTGGGTGCCTTCATATGGAGATAAGAAGCTCATACCAACTGCCTTTACTCAGGTTGGAATGAGGTATGTCTCCTAAATGTCTCTAAGTTTGTTCACGAGTTTAACCGTCACAAACGATTCTAGTTAAATTTCAAAGAAAAAAGAAGGAAATGATAGCAAGATGCATATAGTGTAAAGTGTAACATTTTTTTATACGATCAGAAAGTGCTATCTTCCTATGTCCATTGTTTTCCATTATAATTGCATAAATTTAGGTTATTCGCCTGTCTCTAATTCCTCATCTTCTGCTGTGTCTGGAATAAAAGGTTCATAGGCATCTGCTTCGAGCATGGTGATGATCCCTGGTTTTTCCGTTTCAATCACTTGATTCAAGTAACTTACCTTCTCTTCTAGCAAGGTAACCGTAGTAATGACTTCAAACTGTGATTTCGTGTAAAGTTTAATCCGATCAGGAAACGATGGGGTAGGTGATGGCATAATCTCAGAAATATCTGTAGTGAGTTCATTAGGTATGTTTTTAAGTACCTCAGATAACTCCGTTTTTAGCGGATCGCCGTCCTTCCAATGTGTCAAAATCGGTTTCTCTACTGCCATCCCGCTATCAGGAAGCGTAACACTTACTCCACTCGATAAAATAGCATGAAGCTGTCCGTCGGCAGCCAGTTCGTAAGCTACTGGATCGTATTCTTTAATGTGAATTACTATTGTACCTGGGAACTGCTTGTCCACTGTTGCCTCAGATACAGAAGCAATATCTTCCAAATTCTTCTCTATATCACTGCCATTATCACTAAAAAACGGATTACCCACTTGAAGGCCGCTCTTTGCTAAAATCTCATCTTTAGTAGTAAACACATTCCCATCAATCTGAATCTGAGAAATTTTGCTAACTGGTGATCTGAAAAATATGGCTGCAAGTATAGCAATGAATAAAAAGATTAGGATCGTGATCAATTTACGGCTTGTTTTACGTTTTGGCATGCTCTCTTTTTTGAGAGCGGGCAATTGATTTTTTGGCATAAATCTCCGCTCCATAAAAGCCCTATTGCCCCCTCAAAAAGAGGGGACTTTCAAGGCAAGTTTGTGCTTAAAATGAAACTGATTGGAATATATATAAGCATAGTTATTCTCTCTAAGCCGGATGACAACAATTACGGTGCAACAAAACTCACCGGCTGACGTTCCACAGAAGCACCAAGTGATTGAAACAACTGCTCAATCCGATCATAACCCCGATCAATATGATGCAATTGTTCAACGACGGTTCTCCCTTGTGCGGCAAGTCCTGCAATAACAAGTGCAGCACCGGCGCGTAAATCTGTTGCTTCTACTGTGGCTCCGTACAGCCTTGGAACACCACGTATAAAAGCTGCATTCATATCGACAGAAATATCAGCACCCATTACATTCAGTTCATCAACATGCTTAAATCTTGCTTCGAAGACGGTCTCTTTCATCACACTAAATCCATCTGCCAAACTGAGCAACACCATAACCTGTGATTGAAGATCTGTAGGAAATGAAGGGTATGGTGAAGTAACAATACGATCAACCGCTTTAGGTCGCCCCAAACAGCTTACGTTTATTATATCATTGCATACACTTGTTTGAACACCGGCGCGCTTCAGTACATGGATAAGAGAATTTAAGTGCGCAGGATTGCAGTGAGTAAGAGTGACATTTCCCCTTGTTGCAGCAGCGGCAATCAGAACCGTTCCTGCCACAATCCGGTCCGGTATAATCTCATAGGTACAAGAGGTTAAATGTTCGACTCCATGAATCGTAATCGTACTTGTGCCCGCCCCGATAATGTTTGCACCCATCGCATTCAGGAAGTTTTGAAGATCCTGAATTTCAGGTTCTCTTGCTGCATTCGTGATCGTTGTCGTCCCTTTGGCTGTCGCAGCAGCCATCATAATGTTTTCCGTAGCTCCAACACTTGGAAAATCAAGTTGTACATCTGCACCAATAAGTTTCTTAGCACGGCAGGTAATCTGAGAATCTTTCTCCTCAATAACCGCACCCAGCGCCTCGAGTCCCCTCAAATGCAGATCTATCTTTCTTTCTCCAATCGCACATCCCCCAGGCTGATAGATGGACACTTCTCCAAATCTTGCAAGCAAAGGACCCATTAAAAAAATAGAGGAGCGCATCTTGCTCATTAAGTCTTCCGGTACTCTAGCTGAACTGACTAAGGAAGTGTCGATCGTTACTTTTCCTAAGTCATGCTTTGCACCACATCCGAGCCGTTCTAAAATGTGCAACATCACCTCAATGTCGAGCAAATGAGGTACATTATGGAGCTGCGTGTTTCCTTCTGCAAGTAAACTTGCTGCCATGATAGGCAAAGCAGCATTTTTAGCTCCATGGATACGTATGGATCCTGATAGGGGTTTCCCGCCTTCAATCACCAATTTGTCCAAGTGTATCACCTCCGAGTTTACCCGTTCACCCTAGTTCTTGATCGCTCCGACTCGGCTTATACCGTCCATTTCATCGCCTGATCGATAAGCGTCCACAAGGTAGAACGTCCTCTGCTGTTCCTTTCCAGAATGCGCATCACCGCGATATAAGTGCTATTTTGCGATTCCTTTCAAGTCAGTTCAGCGGATTATAGTATTGTTTGTGACACACCCGGACATTTACTTCGTCCAAAAGGTGAATGTCACAATTGATAAGGTATCTTATGTAAAGAGTACCTTGTGTGTGACAATCGCCTAGGACAGTTTTGCGCTACCTGGAGACTTTTATAATTCATTATTTTTTTGTCGCAATACGTTTCATTTCAGCTACTAATACGGATGCAGAATCCGGTTTCCCCAGACGTTTTGAAGCTTCCATCATGGAACGCTGAACCTTTTCATCTTTCATTACCTCTTCAATATTTTGGAATAAGGTAATGCCCGTAAGGTCCTTCTCAAGCAGCATCCGAGCTGCCCCCGCGTTTTCAAGCGTTCTTGCATTCGCTTCTTGATGGTTATTGGTTACATTCGGAGAAGGAATGAGAATAGCAGGAATTCCAAGCGACGTAATCTCAGCAAGAAAAGAAGCGCCGGCCCGGTTCACGATTAACGAGGTAGCTGCCAGCACCTCAGGCATGTTATGCACGTATGGAAGAACGTGCAGATGACTTGGAAGATGTCCCAAACGTTCTTTTATTGCCTGAAGCGTTGATTCATAATAGCCGTCTCCTGTTACGTATACCACATGAACTTCGCCTAAGTTCTTCAGTTGATCGGCCATTTGGATCATTGCATCATTGATTGCTTTGGCTCCTCTGCTGCCGCCTACAACTAGCACCACTTTGCTTCCTTTCGGAATACCAAGCGAAGCAAATCCACGCTCTGGGTTCGCATGTTGTACCGTAGTAGCCCGCGGATTGCCAGTATATATGGTGTTCTTAGCTGAAGAGAAGGCTTTCTCAGCCCCTTCAAAGCTAACAGCCACCGTATCGACGTAACGACTCAAAAACTTGTTGGTGAGCCCAGGAATCGCATTTTGTTCATGTATAATGCTTGGGATACCTAGTTTTGCTGCAGCATACACAACAGGACCACATACATAACCGCCAGTACCCACGACTACATCCGGTTTAAATTCCTTCAGCATTTTTCTGGATTCCTTTACCGCTTCAAGAAAACGAAGGATCGTTTTCACATTATCAAACGATAGTTTTCTTTTAAAACCAGATATTTCAATCGATTTAAAAGGGATGTTCTCTTGCGGAACAAGTTTGCTTTCCAGCCCCTTTTTACCTCCGATATATAAAAATTCCGTCGTTTTATCTTCTGATTCTAATTGTCTTGCGACAGCAACAGCCGGATAAATATGTCCGCCTGTTCCGCCGCCGGTAAGTACAACGCGCATGAATACCGTCACCTCGCATAACGTGATAAATTAAGTAAAATTCCTAGTGCTGTAAGCATCAGCGTTAGAGATGAACCTCCATAACTGATCAATGGGAGCGTGATCCCAGTAACTGGCATCAGCCCAATAACGACTCCAATATTAATGATTACCTGAACAGCAACCATCCCCACAATACCTACCCCAAGCAGACTTCCAAATGCATCCGGAATCGTCATCGCAACTCGCATCCCTCTCCATACCAGCATCAAAAAGAGCACAAGTACGATGAGACCACCTATAAAGCCGAGCTCCTCAGCTAAAATAGAAAAAATAAAGTCCGTTTGCGGTTCCGGAACATAACTATATTTCTGTCGACTCATTCCAAGACCCAGCCCTCCCAGTCCCCCCGGACCGATTGCATATAGGGATTGGAGAATTTGATAACCAGAACCTAATGGATCTGACCAGGGATCAAGAAAAGCAGTGATCCGTTGCAGACGATAAGGTGCTGCCGCGATAAGGCCAGCAAAACCCACTAAACCACCCAAGCCAAGAAACAGCAAATGTTTCATTCTTGCCCCTGCCGTAAAAATAATCAGCATAGAAGCTCCCATCATCACCGTGCCGGTTCCAAGGTCTGGCTGAAGCATAATAAGACCAAATGCAGTTCCCATTAAAGCAAGCGGCGGCAATAAACCCGATGTGAAATTTTTAATTGCTGCCGGGTCTTTACTGAGCCATTTGGCCAGAAATAAGATCATCCCGAGCTTCATAAACTCGGAGGGCTGAATACCGAACGAACTGATTCCAAGCCAACTTCTCGCTCCGCCGCGAACAACGCCGACTCCGGGAATCAATACGATAATAAGCATGATAAAACAAAAAATAAGGATATACTTTGCATAATTGCGCCAAATCCGATAATCCACATTTGCAGTAAAAAACATGGCAGCTAGCCCCAGCCCCGCAAATAACAACTGCCTCTTTACAAAATAGAAAGAGTCGCCGTATTGACGGAAAGCCAGGACGGAACCCGCACTGTATACCATTACAAGACCGATGGCAAGTAAAGATACAATGCAGATGATCAGCCAAAAATCGGGCGCCGGACGGGTCTGTTTCATTGGAGGCCACCTCTTACATATGTAGTAGGGGCTTATCCAACCCCCCTACTTACAGGTTATGCACCGCCTCTTTAAAAATGCGTCCACGCTCTTCATAGGAAGAATACATATCCCAACTTGCGCATCCAGGGGATAGTAGAACCACATCTCCAGGTACAGCTATCGAAGCGGCTATCGAAACCGCCTTTCTTAGTGTATCAGCGGCATCTACCTCATTATCGACAACCTGGATTTCCTTTAATCCGGCAAGTTTCGCAACTTCCGCCAATTTGTCTTTGGTTTGACCCAGCAAAACGACAGCTTTTACTTTTTCACTGAACACAGAAAGTAAATCCATATAATCCGACCCTCGGTCAAGTCCCCCTGCAATAAGGACAATAGGTTCCTTAAACGAAGTAAGTGCCATCGTCGTCGCTTTGGCATTTGTTGCCTTGGAATTGTTATAGTATGCCGTTTCATTATGGGTAAGAACGTACTCGAGTCGATGTTCTACACCTCTAAAAGCAGAAAGCGGTCCGTCAAGTACATCAGGTGATGCTCCAGCTGCAATCGCTATGGCGCAAGATGCAAGTGCATTATCTACATTGAATCGTCCTGGAATTGCAATCTGATCCACAGATATAATCGGATGAACCTTACCTTCCTTATCCCGATAAACAACGGTTCTATTGATATCATCCTCTTCGTTTGCTACATAAGGAGGATCCGCATAAACACCTGTTTGTAGAGTCTCTGTCATCGAAAAAGGAATCAATTCCCCTTTAATGTAAGGTACGAGCTGTCTGCATACCGGGTCATCCCAGTTCAGAACAGCCTTGTCTTCTTCCGTCTGATTCAGAAAGAGTTTTGCTTTTGAAGCTAAGTAATCTTCCATTCCTCCATGGTAATCGAGGTGAGTCTCCGATACATTGAGCAGACAGCTGATAGCTGGTTTGAAGTCTGTCGTCCCTTTTAGCTGAAAACTGCTCAGTTCAACAACCATAATATCCTTCTCTGTAGCTGCGGTAGCCGCCTCTGAAAGAGGTGTTCCAATATTACCGGCAACAATCGGCGATAAGCCGGCAGCATCAAGCATCATTCCCACCCAAGTGGTCGTAGTTGTCTTTCCATTTGAGCCGGTAATACCGATAATCGGTGCCTTGCACAAGTGATAAGCTACTTCTACCTCAGTGACTACTTCAATGCCAAGTTCGAGTGCCTTCTGAATCGGTGCCACTTTGTAAGGGATGCCTGGATTCTTAACGAGCAGAGCAACCTCTTCGTGAATGAGGTCATCTGGGTGACCTCCGCATAGAACAGAAATTCCCAAAGCCTCCAGTTCGGATGCTTCGGGACACTGTTCTCTCTCTTTTTGGTCATTTACCGTCACATGTGCTCCCGCTTGATGGAGCACTTTAGCAACTTGAACGCCGCTCTTGGCTAGGCCAAGGACCACGACGTTCTTTCCTTTGTAATTCTCCGGATGATTCATAATTACAACCCCTTGTAGATGAAGAGTCCGAGTCCTGCAAGCAGCAGTCCTACGGCCCAGAACGTAATAACAACACGCCATTCCGACCACCCAGACAATTCGAAATGATGGTGGATCGGGCTCATTTTAAATACCCGTTTACCTCTTGTTTTAAAAGAAATAACTTGGATTACTACGGACAACATTTCCACAACGAAAACGCCGCCGATAACTAAAAACAGTAGTTCTGTCTTCGTGACGATTGCAATGGCTCCAATTGCACCACCAATGGCCAGTGAACCTGTATCTCCCATGAATACTTTGGCAGGATGCGCATTGTACACTAGAAAACCAAGAACTGCACCAATCATTGCAGCTGCACATACCGCAGCAGGAAGTGATGTTGCCTGCATTGCCACAATCGCAAATGCACCAAAGGCGATAGCACTTACTCCAGAGAGAAGTCCATCAAGTCCATCTGTAAAGTTAACTGCATTACTAATAGCAAGCATCATGATGACAATAAACGGATAGTAGAACCAGCCGCCAAAATCAAATCCAAAGTCCGTACCTGGCACGGAAATCTCTGTACTATGTCCATTTTGAATGAGCAAGAAAGACATAATTCCAGCAAAAACCAATTGACCAATAAGTTTTTGCCTTGCTGTCAAACCAAGCGATCTTTTCGCGACAATTTTGATATAATCATCAAGAAATCCAATCAGGCCAAACCCTAAAGTAGCCACGAGCAGAACATAAAAATCTGTATTTTTAACAGGAGCAAATTTTAGAAATGCAAGTGTAAAAGCCAAAACGATGACGACGCCGCCCATCGTAGGCGTACCTGATTTTTTAAGATGGCTCTTAGGACCATCCTCTCTGACCTGCTGTCCGAACTTCATTCTTCTTAAAAGTGGAATAAGTAAAGGGGCTGCAATCACTGCAAGAATAAAAGATACCCCGATTGTTAAGAGCATTAATTGAAAATCCATGAAAACACCTCTCTAGTTAACTTCAGATCTGTAATGGGTCCGTAATTAAGGCATTCGCCACATCTTCCAGCTTCATTCCCCGGGATGCTTTTACAAGCACTACATCCTTAGAACTCATTCTGTCCTTAAGGTGGGAAATTAAAGCATCCTTATCTTCAAAAGCGAACACTGCTTCAGCAGGCATGTGCTGCCGTGCGCCTTTGGCAATGTAAGAAGACAAGGGACCATATGTGAAAACCAGATCAAGCTTATCAGGTGTCAAATATTGTCCAATCTCTTCATGAAGTTCTTCCTGTCTCGGTCCAAGCTCAAGCATATCGCCGAGTACTGCCACTTTGCGAGAATATCCAGAAAGACCAGCAAGGGCATCAATCGCAGCTTTCATCGCGGTAGGACTTGCATTATAAGCATCATTAAGTACCGTAATCCCACTCGTACCTTTTAGGACCTCAATTCGCATTCCCGTTAGTTTTATTTCAGATAGACCTTTTTTCATATTTTCGTAGGACACGCCATAATGTCTTGCAACTGCAAGTGCAGCAAGTGCATTCACAACGTTATGTGCGCCAATCAGCGGAATAGATAGTGCTTCTTCCCCCGATCGAACCGAAGTAAATACCATTCCTTCTGGGTGATTCATCATTCCCGTAGGAAAATCATCATTTGTATGATTCATACCAAAAGTAAACCGTTTAAATTCCATCGGTTTTTTGGTCGCAGGTTCTGCAAGAACACGATCTGCTAAAGGATCATCACCGTTATATATTAGAAGTCCGCCATTTTTGAGTCCTGCCATAATTTCCAGCTTAGCCCGAGCAATTTCTTCTCTTGAACCCAGCTGCAGCAGATGCGCTTCTCCAATATTCGTAATAACGGCAACATCTGGACAAGCAATTTGCGTTAGACGTTCTATTTCCTGACGCCCGCTCATCCCCATTTCCAAAATCGCAATCTCCGCATCTTCAGGCATACTTAGAATAGTTAAAGGCAGACCAATATGGTTGTTAAAGTTCCCTTGCGTCTTATGTACCTTAAAGGTAGTAGATAAAAGGGAGTACACCATATCTTTTGTTGTTGTTTTACCGTTACTGCCCGTAATCGCAACTACAGAAGCACCGCTCTCTTTGAGATAGGCAGCCCCGATCTCCTGAAGCGCCGCTAAAGTGTCATCAACGAGGATGACGGCACCTTTCGGTGCATCTCCATGGTCTTTTTGCCACAGTGTCCCTGCAGCTCCCGAAGCCAGGCAGGCAGACGCATATTCATGCCCATCAAAATGCTCCCCTGTCAGCGGAACAAATAATTGTCCCGCTGATGGTTTGCGTGAGTCTGTGTATACTCCTTCGATGAGCGTTTCACGGTCACTTTCTCTTACAAGGGTGCCGCTGCACATATGTGCTATTTGACCTAACGTTCTTTTTATCACTTTGTTATTCCCCTTATCGCTTCTTTCGCTACGAGACGATCATCAAAATCTGTTTTCACCGTTCCAATAATCTGGTAAGTCTCGTGACCTTTGCCCGCTATCAATACTACATCGCCTGGGCTTGCCAGTTCAATAGCACGTTTAATGGCTGACTTACGATCAACAATCAACTCGTATTTTTCGGATGGAACATGGTCTGATATCAACCCCTGCTTGATATCTTCAAGAATTGCATCCGGGTTTTCTGTCCGAGGATTATCAGAAGTAACAAACACTCTGTCACTGTATTTAGCTGCGATTTGACCCATGATTGGACGTTTTGTGCGATCACGATCTCCACCGCATCCGAAGACACAGAACACTTCTTTTTCAGCAAATTCGTTGACTGTACGCAGTACGTTCTCTAGACCATCCGGTGTATGGGCGTAGTCTACAATCACTGCAAACGGCTGTCCTTCGTTCACCGCTTCTACCCTGCCATCAACACCTGGGATGGCTTCTAGGCTACGTTTGATCGAATCAAGCTCAATCCCTTCAAGCAGAGCTGATGTTATCGCTGCGAGCGCGTTATACACATTAAACTTACCCACCATACGAAGCTCTACATCCACACTTCCTTTAAAGGAATCGACGTGGAAGGAAGTACCTCGTGCTGTAATTTTAATATTAGAAGCCCGTACGTCAGCATTAGCATCGATTCCGTATGTAATCACTTCAGCTGAAGTAGAATCCGCAAAATAAGCCGATGCTGCATCATCTGCATTAAGAACCGCATACTTGCGTTTATGAAGGTCCCCATCAAATTCGTTGCCTAATCTAGCAAAAAGCAGGGATTTCGCACCTCGGTACTCCTCCATCGTGTGATGATAGTCCAGGTGATCCTGAGTCAGGTTTGTAAACACTGCAGTCCGGAATTCGGTTCCTTTTACGCGCCCTTGCTGCAGTGCATGCGAAGAAACTTCCATGACGCAGTTTTTCACACCTGCCTCAACCATATGATAAAAACTACGCTGCAACTCAAGAGCTTCTGGTGTTGTTCCTGACATCGGGAACGTTTGACCGGCATAACGCATTTGAATCGTTCCAATAAGGCCAGTCTCTGATTCAGCATCATTCAATATTTGTTCAATCAGATAAGTTGTCGTTGTTTTTCCGTTTGTACCTGTAACGCCGATCACGTTCAGCTTTTGACTCGGGTGACCAAAAAAATAATCCGAGAATACAGCCATTGCAAATCGACAGCTACTTACGATCAGTTGAGGTACATCGATTTCAAGTTTACGCTCCACGACAAGTGCAACTGCACCGAGGGTCACTGCTTTGTCAGCATACTCATGACCATCTACGGTGTGACCAGGTAGACATATAAACATATCCCCTTCTTGAACTTGTCTTGAATCGGTTTGAATTCCTTTGATTTCTGTGTTTCCATTGCCGGAGAGTTCACATACTGCCAGCAGGGAAGCAAATTGTTTTAACTGCACATGTATTCCTTCTTTCCATAAAATAAGACGTCATCCTTACCTATTGTATCCGTTACTTGCCAGTATGGTCCATAGATAGATGAGTAAAAACGTTAAGGCTCTTCTTTTTCATTTTCCGCCTTAGTCTTCTCTTCGCCCTGATGAGCATCTTCCGGTTCACTGCCCATGTAGATTCGAATGGTCGAACCGCGTTCCACCCGTGCACCTGGTTTTGGAGCTTGACTCACTACTGTTTTTCCAGACCCGGATTTCGACAGCATGAAGTTCATATTAAGATCTTCATAGAGGTCCTGTACTGTCGCCCCTGTAAGATCAGGAACAGTAACGATCGGTGTTTCACCATATTTGTATTCCTTAGCAATCTGATCACTCCGAGACGGTATCTGCAAATAGTGAAGCGAATCTTCCAGAATGTTCTGTACGATCGGCGCGGCAACAACGCCTCCAAATTGAATTCCTTTCGGATTATCAACCGCCGTATATACTACAATCTGCGGATCATCCGCAGGAGCAAACCCGATAAAGGAAACAATATGTTCCGTCGACGAGTATCTTCCATTGATTACCTTTTGTGCCGTACCTGTCTTCCCGCCTACTCGGTATCCATCAATAAATGCCGGGCGGCCTGTTCCTTTAGCGACCACACTTTCCAGAGCTTCTCGAACCTGCTTCGATGTTTCTTCAGATATGACTTGCCTTACAACTTCAGGCTTGGTCTCTTCTACTATTTTACCTGTCACCGGATCAACCCAGGACTTGGCTACAAATGGTTTGTACAATTTCCCGCCGTTAATGGCGGCAGAGACGGCCGTAATCTGTTGGATAGGAGTAACTGATACCCCTTGACCAAAAGCAGTCGTAGCGAGCTCTACAGGTCCTACCTGTGAAAGTTTAAATAGGATCCCAGAGGCTTCTCCACTAAGGTCAATGCCTGTTTTGGAGCCGAAACCGAAGTTTTTAATATACTTGAAAAGCGACTCTTTGCCAAGTTTTTGACCAAGAGCAACAAACCCTGGATTACAGGAGTTTTCCACAACTTGTAAAAAGGTCTGACTGCCATGGCCGCCTTTCTTCCAGCAACGAAGTCTAGCTCCGCCGACTTCAACGAATCCTGGATCGAAAAACCGATCATTCTTGAGATTAACTTTCTTTTCTTCTAGAGCAGCAGCCAGCGTAATAATCTTGAAGGTGGAACCCGGCTCATACGTCATCCATACCGGTAAATTCCGATTATATATATCAGCGTCATATTCCTGATAACTACCCGGTTCATAACCTGGGCGGCTCGCCATTCCTAGTACTTCCCCTGTTTTCGGGTTCATCGCAATAGCAAGAGCCGAATTCGCTTGAAATTTGACCATTGCTTGATCAAGTTCACGTTCAATAATAGATTGGATTGGCTGGTCAATCGTAAGTTTAAGATTCAGTCCATCTTGAGGAGCTTGATAAGTCTCGCTTGATCCCGGCATTAATCTGCCTGCGGCATCAGAGAGATAGGCAATACCTCCACCAATTCCGTTCAGATTATCATCATACGTTCTTTCAACACCGGTCAATCCCTGATTATCAATTCCGGTAAACCCAAGAATATGACCTGCAAGATCCCCAAAAGGATAATAACGTTTATTATCTTCAGCTACAACAATGCCCGGAAGCTCTAAATCACGAATCTGCTGTGCTTTCTCCATCGTAATTTTGCGGCCCCCGGGCTTTATCTGAACTATTCTTTCTTTCTTCGAGATGATACCCAATACTTTTTCCTGAGTCATACCTAGTAAGGGCGCTAAAGCCGCAGCAGTCTGCTCCTTGTCCTTAATCTGTACAGGAATAGCCATCACGGATGGCGTTGTAATGTTGTAAGCGAGAGAAATCCCGTTCCGATCAAGGATTTGTCCTCTTTTTGCTGAGTACGGAATTTCTCTTCGCCACAAATTCTCCGCTTCTTCCGATAATTCTGGCCCTTTGACAAATTGTACATAAGCTAAACGTACGACTAGTGCTGTAAATAAAATAAGAAGTATCAGCATGCACCATAGCAAACGGCGACGAAGCATCACACTGGACACTTTGGCCATATTCATCTCCCCCCGACTTGTCTCCTTCATTCACAATAGCATTCATCATTATGAATATTCAGGACAATCAGAGAATAGAACAAGCCTTTAGTTATCACCGCGTTCTTCGGCTGTAGTACCATCTAGTTCATTAATATCAGCAGGATCGGTCACCGTTGTTTCCGCAGATTTTTGATCTTCGGTATTGGCTTCGTTATCGTTTACATCCTCTGCCTCTTCAGAAGATAGTACATCTTCCCCTGTTTCCCCAGTAACGGTTTCTTTGGCTGATTTCAGTGTAAGAACAACCGTCCGTTGTTCTCCGGACACTTCTACCTTTTGTTCCGATACGAAACCTTCACCTTCGACTTTAACTCCTACTTTGAGCAGAGTCAGTACTTCGAGGGCATCCCGCAGGGATTCACCGGTCAGATCTGGCACTTCCATCGTATCGCTCTCTTCCGTTAACAAATACACTCGTTGTCCAGGCTGTAATGCAGTACCCGACTCTGGATATTGCTTA
The DNA here is from genome assembly GCF_965111595.1 of Paenibacillus sp. Marseille-Q7038. Taxonomy (NCBI): domain Bacteria; kingdom Bacillati; phylum Bacillota; class Bacilli; order Caryophanales; family Paenibacillaceae; genus Paenibacillus; species Paenibacillus sp. Marseille-Q7038. The sequence goes on from NZ_CBCOOM010000001.1 coordinate 2,753,727, forward strand.
ACGACTTCGCTTCCCTTCCCAAGGGTTTCATAAGCAATCCCTTGCTCAAGAAGCATTGCTCTTGCTTCTTTACCCGATTTGCCAGTCAGATCCGGTGCTTTTTTACTTACCACTTCTGTTTCGTCGGTATCATCCTCAGATACTGTTTCTTTTGGTATACCCAGATACGTAAGGGATTTTGACATAATCTCCTTAAATACAGGAGCTGCTGCTGTTCCTCCCCCTACCGTAGGGTCATTCGGCTGGTCAATCACGACGATCATTGCAATCTTAGGATTATCCGCAGGTGCATAACCGATAAAAGATACAACTGCCTTCGAATGATCATAGTCACCATTCACATACTTTATCGCCGTCCCTGTCTTACCTGCGACACGATAACCATCAATATACGCATTTTTTCCAGAACCTTTATCCCGATCAGCAACCACTTGTTCGAGATAACTGCTTACTGTTTTGGAAGTGGATGCCGATATTGCTTGTCTTACTACCTCAGGCTCTACCTTTTCAACTTCACCCGTATTTGGATCTGTTATCTCTTTGACCAGATGCGGAACCATTAATTTACCGCCATTAGCAATAGCAGAAACGGCAGCAACCTGCTGAAGCGGGGTAACTTGCACGAGACCATGCCCGTATGAAGCTGCAGCTATATCCGCAGCATAATGCAGTTCACGAATCGGCGAAGCAGATTCACTAGGTAAGTCAATACCTGTTTTTACACCAAACCCAAACTTATCAATATAACTACGCAGCTTTTCTCCGCCAAGCATTTTATATCCAAGATTTACGAATGCAACGTTACTGGAACGTTTGACACCATCGAGATATGTTATTGTCCCCCAATTGCGGCTTACGTCACTAATTGTGCGACCTCCCACCGTAATACTTCCAGATTCATAGGTAGCATTCGGATTAAACAGTTTTTCTTCTACCGCTCCTGCAAGGGTAACAATCTTAAAGGTAGATCCCGGCTCGTATATGGACTGTATGGCATGATTATAAAAGTCCTTCGTTTCCGATTCCCAGTACGTGTTCGGATTATAATTCGGCATATTTGCCATTCCTAAGATTTCCATCGTATTCGGATCTGCAGCGATCACGGTCATACTAATCGGATCATACTGATCCACCGCTTTTTTCATCGCTTCTTCAATATAGAACTGGATCGTATCATCAAGGGTTAGAGTCAAGTTCTTACCATTAACGGCAGGGGTATAGTCCACCGTTGAATTATTAATCTCTACGCCTTTCCTGTCAGCCTGATACACCATTTTGCCATCTTGTCCTTTTAACTTCTCATCATAATAGAGCTCGAGGCCATAGACAGGATCATCTTCTTTATTCAGGTAGCCTAGGACATGGGATGCTAAATTATTTTCAGGATAAAATCGCTTGGATTCTTCCGTCAGAATAATGGCATCTTTGGCTCCATACTCTTCGTCCAATTTGTTTCTAAATTCTTCGACTTGGTCTTTGAGTTCTTGGCTAATCTTATACCCTTCACTTCGAACTTCCCGATGAACACGTAACTCACCTTTATCGGTAGTTGAAGTTATATCCTTTCGAAGACCTGCCTCATCTTTGCCGAGTAAATTATGGAGTCCCTTCACAACCTCATCTTCAATCTCTTTCTCAGCGATGAGTTTGGGATTAACCGCCACCGTATAAGCAGGGGCATCCGTAGCCAGAATATCTCCATTACGATCAGTGATCGTTCCCCGTTTAGCAGAGATCGTCTTCGTACGATCGATAAGTTCCAAAGCATGCTCTTTCCATGTATTCGCATCAACCACTTGAATCCAAAATACTTTACCGATAAGTACAAGAAAAAAGAGGGTGATGATCCCTCCAATAAGTAACGTGCGAAGTTTTATTCTTTTTCCTGTGTTCCCCATAATCAAACCTCACATTCACTCGTCAGCATTGTCCCTCCTTACGGAGTACCGGTCGTTCCTGACGTTCTTTGAACTCGAATTGCCTCTTGATCGGCAGATGGCTCAATGTAACCCAGCTCCCGTGCTTTCGCAACAATATCGCTTTCCAGTTTTTCTTTCTGAACTTCAATTACAGCCATTTCTTTGTTAGACTGTTCAATACTTTGGTTTGCCGTGTGCATCTGCTTGTTCAGATCGTAAATATTTGCATATCTGCCCACCAAAACACTCGCGATCGCTATACATACGATGACAGTCATTAGATACAAGAATTTCTCTCTTGCAGGCAGACCTGTTCTTCGAGTAACGACTTTCGTCGTCTCCTTATAGCGATTAGGTTTCAGCTGTTCAGCATTTGCTCTCTCTTTCATTGCCAGATTGCCACGTGTATAGGCCATAGTCGACTCTCCTTACGTTTCAATAGGTTACAGTTTCTCCGCTACACGCAGCTTTGCTGAACGCGCTCTGGGGTTTTGCGACAGTTCTGCTTCTGTGGGTACCATTGGCTTACGATTCACGAGTCGCAGCGTCCCTTTACCTCCACAGACACATAACGGGAAGTCAGTTGGGCATGTGCATTTCTCTAAATAACTGCTAAAAATCTGTTTGCATATCCTGTCTTCCAAGGAATGAAACGTAATAACAGATACTCTGCCTCCAGGCTTAAGACAACGCACAGCCTGATGTAAAGCTTCCTCAAATGCACCGAGCTCATCATTCACGGCAATTCGAAGTGCTTGAAAGCTTCGTTTGGCAGGATGACCGCCCGTTCTCCGGGCAGCCGCCGGAATACCTTCTTTTATGATATCGACCAATTCGCCTGTAGTTTCAATAGGTGCAGACTTTCTTTTTTCAACTATTACCCGCGCAATGCGTCTTGAAAACTTTTCTTCGCCATAAACATACAAAATTCGGGCAATTTCTTCTGCGCTCCACTCATTAATGATGTCTTTTGCCGTCAAAAGAGCAGATTGATCCATCCGCATATCCAGTGGTGCGTCATGGTTATAACTGAATCCGCGTTCTCCTTCGTCGAACTGGGGTGATGACACACCTAGATCGTACAGAATACCGTCCACTTGTGGTATCCCGTCTTGCATAGGCACATCCTGCGCAGTTAGCACTTCGGTCAAATCCCGAAAGTTAGTCTTTACGAGTGTAATGTTAGTATCAAACCCTGCTAGTTTACTCTTGGCATGATCAAGAGCCCAGTCGTCCTGGTCAAGGGCAATCAATCTTCCCTGTGGGCCCAGTTTTGAAGCTATGACTGAGCTATGACCGGCACCGCCTAACGTGCAGTCCACGTAAATCCCGTCCTGTTTGATGTTTAGTCCTTCGGTTGCTTCTTCTTTAAGTACGGTAATGTGGTGAAACACTTGCTTGTCCTCCAGACATTGTTTTGATTTACAGATTGTCTACTTCATATCTGCACAATTATGTGATTTCTTGTTGATTTCCTTACTGCCTTTGTTAAAATTCAAAATTGAAATCGACCAGCTTTTCGGCAATATCATTAAACGTTTCTTCAGATTGGCTGTAATATTGTTCCCAAATGCCTTTGCTCCAGATCTCCACCCGATTCGAAACACCAAGAACCACGCATTCCTTGTCCATCTTGGCGTACTCTCGTAACATGGGCGGTAAATTTACCCTGCCCTGTTTGTCAAGTTCGCATTCCGTAGCTCCTGAGAAAAAAAAGCGTGTAAATGCACGTGCATCGGATTTCATCAGCGGAAGAGCTTTAAGTTTCTGTTCCATGATCACCCATTCTTCCATCGGGTACACAAACAGACACTGGTCTAAGCCTCGAGTGATCACAAAGCTAGGTCCAAGAGGTTCGCGGAATTTAGCCGGAATAATGATTCGGCCTTTATCGTCAATGCTATGTTGGAACTCCCCCATAAACATTGTCCACCACTCCTCACCCTAGACTCTCCACTTCGCTCCACTTTCCACCACTTAAGCATAATAGATTCGCCTGTAAAAATCAAAACCCTTCTAGCTTGCTATGAAACTTTTTGGAAAAGCTGTAAAGAGACTACCTTGACGCACAAAAAAAGTGATGTGTTCCACCTTATTCAGGCTTCCACATCACTTTTCTTTACTCAAAAATAAACTTTATGCATTCCAGCTATCGAGATATTTTTTTTGTTTCTCTGTCAGTGTATCAAGGGCAATACCTAGACTATCTAGTTTATACCTAGCCACTTTTTCGTCGATCTCATAAGGAACTTTAATGACAGAACGATCAAGCGTTTCATGATTTTCTCTTACATAACGAAGTCCGAGCGCTTGTAGTGCAAATGTAGTATCCATAATTTCTGCCGGATGCCCATCTGCTGCTGCCAGGTTAACCAAACGTCCTTCAGCAAGAAGATACATTTTTCTGCCATCTGCAAAACGGTATTCTTCAATGTTTTTACGCACCGTACGGATGGAAACAGCACGTTTAGCAAGTTCAGGTTTGTTCACTTCAACATCAAAATGACCCGCATTAGCCAAAACTGCCCCATCTTTCATCACATCATAATGTTCACCTGTGATGACATCCTTGTTACCCGTAACGGTAATGAAGAAGTTTCCGAGTTTTGCTGCTTCGACCATCGGCATCACTTGGAATCCATCCATGTGAGCCTCAACTGCCTTAATCGGGTCTACTTCGGTTACAATCACATTCGCGCCGAGCCCTTTTGCACGCATAGCCACACCTTTACCGCACCAGCCATAACCCACGACCACTACTGTACTGCCTGCTATAACAAGATTCGTTGTCCGAATAATGCCATCAAATGCAGATTGTCCTGTGCCATAACGGTTGTCGAAAAGATATTTACAGTATGCGTCATTAACCGCGACCATCGGAATTTTCAGGACTCCCTCTTTTTCGAGGGCTTTTAACTTAATAATCCCGGTTGTCGTTTCTTCTGCTCCGCCCCGAATTGTTTCAAGCAGTTCAGGTCTCTCGGAATGAAGGATCGTAACCAGATCCCCGCCATCATCAATGATGAAATCAGGTTTTGTTTCAAGCGCATTAATAATCAACTGCTTATATTCAGCAGGGTCTGGATTATATTTAGCAAATACCGTGATCCCATCCTCAACGAGGGCTGCACACACATCATCTTGTGTGGATAAGGGGTTACTACCTGTAATGGTTACATTCGCCCCACCCGCTTGAATGACTTTCGCAAGATAAGCTGTTTTTGCTTCAAGATGAAGACAAATCGTAATATTTAGGCCTCTAAAAGGCAAGTCTGCCTCAAACTCTTTGCGCACCCGGTTAAGAACCGGCATGTGAGCTTCTACCCAATCAATCTTGAGATGTCCTTCTGGAGCGAGCCCCATATCTGCAACAATACTATTTCTTAATGCTTCCGTAGTCATCCTGGTTCCTCCAATTATATATACAGAATATGATGATGGCCGCTAAGATCAGCTGGGATATTCATGAGATCCGTAAGCCAGCGTGTACCATAGCGATTTAAGTAGCCGTATACGTTATAGACTCTCTCTTGCGGACGTTTCATTGGGAATAATGTCAGGTCTAGTGTATCCCATTGTTTCACTGAAGCATCATGTCGCTGTGCAATGGCCTGTTTCGTTCTCAGCTGCATATAAGAAATCTGTTCTTCAATCTTACTGCTGTTGGTAACACCAATCCGACCAAGTCCGGGCTCAATCTGATTTAGTTGTTCCAGTACAGGAGCGTACAGTTTATGGAATGAAGTCTTCAGCAATTCAAATTGTTCATTCATGTTAAATTCATCTAGAGTGCTGAGCCAAGTGTCCTTTTTGTCATCAAAAGCATACTGAATATCATGAAAACTTAAATCATATTTATCCATTAGTTTTTGAATATGTTGATCTAAAATCGTAAAAGACATCCTCGGCTGCAAAATCGGCATTCTTAATCCAAAACGATGAAACGCTTCTTTTGCCAAAGCCCAGTAAGCAATCTCTGCATGACCAAGAACGGTGGACAACACAGGGAACAAAGAATCCTGCATCAGCGGCCGTGTCAGAACATTGTTGCTAAACCGCTCCGGGTGTTGCCGTAATATATCAATGAGCTCTGTTTTAGTAAAAGATACATATCCTCTGCGATCAATAAACTTCCCGTTTTCTTTATGTAGCAGCAACCTGGAGCCTTCATGGATATAAAATAAATTAGCACAGTCTGCAGTTACCTCAGCCTGCATACCAAATCCGCTGGTTACTACATGCCCTGCAGACTCATGATAACATCGTTCCAACGAATCGTTATCTTCAATCATTCGTTCAAAAACAGGAATTTCAAGTTTGCGCAGCTCCGGATCTGCCGAATCCAGCATAACAAGACCGTATGAACCGAACAATTGACCCATCATTTTAGCAAATACATCACTTAGACTAAGGTTATCATCCTGGATCGCTGCCTTGATATCAGAAATGAGTCCCGGCTTATACTCCGTATCAGGAAGCAGTTCTTCCAGCTTATGTATTGCCTGGAGCCAGTTCTCCCGATCTACGCTGACTTCACTGACAGATGCTCTTCCATCATAGCGACCCGGCATTCTTACTTTAGCGATACTCAGATCAGCAGTCATCATGTAAGTATGATCGACTTCATCCCAGTCATGATCTTCACCAGCGATCCAGAAAACAGGAATGACAGGACGATTTAACTTCTTCTCTGCTTCCTCCGCAGCCTTAATGATCGTTGCCGCCTTATAAATAACAAGTAATGATCCAGTGAAGAGTCCGCTTTGTTGCCCACCGGAAATAACAAGCGCATTTGGCTGTGCCAAACGCTCGATAGATTCCATTACTGCGGGATGTGAATTTAGTCTTCTATTATATGAACGCAAAAAGCGTACGATATCTTGGCGATCCACCCGTGTATCTTCGGTTCGATCCAGCCATTCAGCACGCGCTGCGTAGCTTCCCGCATCACGAAAATCATATTCGTACAAATGATGTATGGCCTCATCGTAACGTAAATAATGTTCCGCGAGTGGTGATCCACTACGAAGCGCCTCAGGAATTACATTCATGAGGTCAACCTCCTATTCATTTAAAGCCTTACTCGATTGTACCGAATGCTTAAGTTTCCGTCAAAGTAATAATCAGAAGTATACTTCAACTATACATGGAGTATTCCTTGGTAAAGGGCTGAACATTCAGCTTTTCCACTCCAAACGAAAGAAGCCGCCGATGATTTCATCGATGGCTTCTTCTGAACATAAATTAAGCGTATGGTTCAGCTACAAAATGACCTTTTGATACTTCAATAAGTTTAGCGTTATCGAGGTTGTAAGCACTTTTTGCACCTTCGCCCTCTTTACCGTTACTAATTGGACCCGCATCATCTTCAGGCATGATAATACGCTTTTTGTTCGCTTCAATATCTGGGTCCGGAATCGGAATTGCAGATAACAACATTTTGGTATAGGGATGAATTGGATTTGCATAAAGCTCATCGCTCTCCGCCAGTTCTACCATTTTCCCCATATACATAACAGCAACCCGGTCACTGATATGTTTAACCATAGAAAGGTCATGGGCAATGAAGAGATAAGTCAGACCAAGACGATCCTGAAGTTCTTTTAGTAAGTTAACCACCTGGGCCTGAATGGATACATCCAGTGCAGAGATGGGCTCATCACAAATAATGAACTTTGGATTTACAGCCAGTGCACGAGCGATACCGATCCGCTGACGCTGACCACCCGAGAATTCATGAGGATAACGGTTGGCATGATCTGCGTTCAGACCAACCAGATCCAGCAATTCCTCAATCCGTTTCTTACGTTCCTTGCGGCTGCCTGCCATATTGTGAATATCAAGCGCTTCTCCAACAATGTCAGCAACGGTAAAGCGCGGATTGAGTGATGCATAGGGATCTTGGAAAATCATCTGCATATCTCGGCGCATTGCTTTCATTTTATTTGGAGGTAATTTATAAATATCCGTTCCGTTAAATTTTACGCTTCCTGCCGTTGGCTCATACAAACGAAGAATGGTACGACCAGCTGTTGATTTACCACAGCCAGACTCTCCTACCATGCCCAGAGTCTCCCCTTCACGAATGTAAAAGTTCAGGTTATCTACCGCTTTAAGCGTGCGATTATTTCCTACATTAAAATACTTCTTCAGACCTTCTACTTCAATCAAGTTGTTACTCATGAGGAATGTACCTCCTTCGCCATAGGATGATGTTCCCAGCAACGAGCCGAGTGCGTATCACTGAATACAGTAGCCGCTGGGTCCACTTTTTGACAGATGCTCATTGCACTATCACAGCGAGCTGCAAACGGGCAGCCAACCGGCGGTTTGATCAAATCCGGCGGAGTACCCACGATCGGAATGAGCGGCTCATCCTTTTTCTGATCCAAACGAGGCATGGAGCGCATGAGTCCTCTTGTATATGGATGTTGCGGATTTTTAAAGATTTCATATTTGGTTCCCGTTTCTACCACTTCACCTGCATACATAACGATAACGCGGTCCGCAATTCCGGCTACAACGCCAAGGTCATGCGTAATCAAAATGATAGATGTGCCCAGCTTATCCTGCATATCTTTCATTACATCCATAATTTGGGCTTGAATCGTTACATCAAGAGCTGTGGTCGGTTCATCCGCAATAAGAAGAGCAGGTTTACATGCAAGGGCGATGGCAATCATCGCACGTTGACGCATACCGCCAGAGAATTCATGCGGATACTGATTAAATCTAGCTGCCGCATTCTTGATTCCCACCATCTTTAGCATCGCGATGGCTTCTTTTTTCGCTTTGTCTTTAGTCATTTTTTGGTGCTTAATTAGAACTTCAGTAATCTGATGTCCAATTTTAATCGTTGGATTCAGAGAAGTCATTGGATCTTGGAAGATCATTCCGATATCTTTACCGCGGATTGCTTCCATTTGTCTATTTGTCTTCTTGAGCAAGTTTTGCCCTTGAAAGATAATTTCACCTTTATTAATGATAGACGGTGGAGACGGAATCAAACGCATAATGGTTTGAGCTGTTACACTTTTACCACTACCTGATTCACCTACGATCGCAACTGTCTCCCCTTTGCCGATCTCGAAGTTCATACCGCGAACGGCTTTCACCTCTCCGTCTCTCACTTTAAAAGAAACGTTAAGATCTTTAACCTGTAACAACGAATCCATTACATCCACCTCCTATTTTTTCAGTTTTGGATCAAGTGCATCACGAAGACCATCACCAAACAAGTTGAACGCAAGCATAATTAAGCTGATAAGACCTGCTGGGAACAACATCCGCCAAGGATAGTACATCCATCCTGTCAGTGCATTCTCAATCATAGAACCAAGAGAAGCCCGGGGAGCTTGAACACCAAGACCCAAGAAGCTTAGGAACGCTTCACTAAAAATTGCACTTGGTACAGACAAGGTTAACGTGACAATAATAGGGCCTACTGCGTTTGGCAATAAGTGTTTAAAAATAAGTCTAGATGAATTCGCACCCATCGATTTTGAAGCCAGAACGAACTCCCGATTCTTCAGCTGCATAATCTCACCGCGTACAATCCAGGACATATTAATCCAACCGGTGATACATAGAGCTAATATAATCGTACCTATACTTGGTTCAAATACAACAAGCAGGAGAATGGTTACTAGCAAGTAAGGAATCGAATATAAGATCTCAGAGAATTTGTTCATAAGTTCGCCGACACGTCCGCCATAGAATCCCATGATGCCGCCGTAGATTACACCGATCACAAGGTCAATAAAAGCGGCTGCAAAACCGATAAGCAGCGAAATTCTCGCACCAGACCACGTCCGAACCCACATATCACGTCCGAGATCATCCGTACCAAACCAAAATTCAGAAGATGGTGGTTGGTTGGTTTTCATAAGATCTTGTGTATCGTATTCATACCCCGATAACATCGGAGCTAAGATAGCCATAATAATAATGGTAATAAGGACGACTAGGCTGCCCATGGCAAGCTTGTTCTTCAGAAGGCGTTCCCAAGCATCTCGCATGGCAGAAACACTTTGTCTTTGGATGACTTCTGCCTGCTTCTCGTCTACCCCGATTTTTCTAAAATCTTCGGGTGTAAGCTGCAAGTTGTTTGGATCGATATGAGATTGATTTGCAGACATTACCTAGCCCTCCTTCCCGTTGGATAATTTGATACGCGGATCAATGATGACATAAGCGATGTCTGTAATAAAGCGAGCCACCATCAAGATGAGTCCGTAGAAAATAGTAATTCCCATAATCATCGTATAGTCACGAGTTGTGATACTTTCAACGAATACCTTACCGATACCGCCGATACCAAATACACGTTCAATGACAACGGATCCTGTAATAATGTTTGCCGTCATCGGACCAACATAAGTCACGACCGGAAGGATCGCGTTACGAATAATATGTCTAAACATAATCGTAATACTGTTAAGACCTTTTGCTTTCGCCGTTTTCACATAATCCGCATGAAGCACTTCCAGCATGCTCGACCGCGTCAACCTTGCGATAAAAGCAATCGGCTGAGCAGACAGTGCAGCTACCGGAAGAACGTAGTCAAGTGGACCATTAAGCCCCATTACTCTGAATAAGCCTAATTCTTGAGCCAGATAAAATTGCAGGAGGGATGCAAGTACGAAACTCGGTACCGCTATACCCAGAACAGCTAATACCATCGCTACATTATCAATAATTTTACGATGATTCATAGCTGCAATCATTCCTAGCAAAACACCAACAATGACAGCCACTACGATCGCAACGGCTCCGAGTTTAAGAGAAACACCGAATGTCTGGCCGATAATCTCGCCTACATCCTGATTAAGTCTTTTCATTGAAATACCAAAGTCACCTGTGACAATATCACCAAGATACTTTGTATATTGTTGAAAAATCGGCTTATCAAGCCCATATTGCTCCATCAGTCTAGCTTGAATCTCAGGTGATACACTTTTTTCCCCCATGAATGGGTTACCCGGAATCGCCTTCATTAAGAAAAACGTTGCGGAGATGAGGATAAATAATGATATCAGCATAAAGACAAGCCTATTGATCACGTATCTTACCATGACCTTGAACACCTCCCGCATAGAATAACTGCTGTAATTTTCTAGTATATTAGGACAAGAATAGTGATTCTATTCTAGTTACTTGCGAATGTTACTTGATATTGGAAATTGTTTGAGCAAATAAAAAATCGGGATATATAAGGGTCACCCACCTATATATCCCGAAATAACTATACTGTTACATGATTACTTATTCTCAAGATAAGCTCTGGAGAAATCAATCGCTCCGCTAAAGTCAAGGCTCACACCTTTAAGATTAGGTTTAGTCAATGACACATTCGTATAATAGTACAACGGTGCAATAACCATATCATCTTGAATCAAGATTTTCTCAGCTTGTGCGAAGTACTCATTACGTTTAGCTAGATCTTTTTCCTCTGCCGCTTTCTGAATCAAAGCATCATATTCAGGATTCGCATAACCAGAATCATTATTACCGTTGCCTGTTGTCCAAATATCCATGAAAGTCATTGGATCATTATAGTCAGCAGACCAACCAGCACGCGAGATTTGATAGTTAAGGTTGTTACGAGTCTCAAGGAATACGCCCCACTCTTGGTTTTGTGTAGCTACTTCAACACCAAGAACTGTTTTCCACATATTCGCTGCAGCTACAGCCAATTTTTGGTGAGCTTCACTTGAGTTATAGATCAAAGTAACTTTAGGAAGAGTAGTATATCCCTCTTCTTTCATACCTTCTTCTAGCAATTTCTTCGCTTCATCTGCATTCTCTTGGAAGTATCCTGCATCTTTTACTTCCTCACGGAATTGTGCTGATTCACCTTTGATACCTGGTGGTACAAAACCGTAAGCAGGAATTTGTCCGCCAAGTGTTACATTATCAACAATGGATTGGCGAGTAAGCGCCATGGCAAATGCTTTACGGATTTTTGCATTTTGGAACGGCTCAGCCGTTGTATTAAACATATAATAGTAAGTACTTGCAATACCAGTAGAATGGAATTCTTCCGGTAATTCTTTACTTACGCCTGGGATTTGGTCAGTAGGGATTTCGCCGTTAGGAAGTCCAGCATAGTCAAGTTCTCCGCTTCTATAAGAGGAAAGTTCAGTTGCACCGCTAGGCGTCAAAGACATATCGATTTTTGAAAGTTTGATATTATCTTTATCCCAATATTGTTCATTCTTCGTTACCTCAATTTTTTGTCCTGTTATCCACTGGGTAAGCGTGAATGCACCGTTCGTAATCATCGAATCTTTGTTAGTTGCCCACTTCTCATTATCTTCTACCGATTGGTGAACCGGATAGTAAGTATAGAATGAAGTCAGACCCAGGAAATAAGGAGTCGGATTTTTAAGAGTAACTTTCAAAGTATGCTCGTCCACAGCTTTAACACCGACTTGGGAGAAATCTTTGATTTCGCCAGCATTGTATTCCTCTGCACCGCTAATGTAGTAAAGTTGATAGGAATAAGGAGGTGCTGGTGCTGTTGAAGGATCAAGTACGCGTTTCCAAGCAAACACAAAATCATTTGCTGTTACCGCGTCGCCATTGCTCCATTTAGCATCTTCACGAAGTTTGAACTCATAAATCAGTCCATCTTCAGAAATTTCCCAACTTTCAGCTACACCTGGAATTTCTTTGCCTTCAGAATCCATACGAACAAGGCCTTCATACAACGTTTTCAAAACGGTGTTCGTCTGGCTGTCTTGCGCTTGAGCAGGGTCAAAAGTTGGTGGTTCAGCGCTCAAGTTAATTCTCAAAACCTGTTCTGTTGGTGTGGAAGAACCATCACCTTGACTGCTATCATTGCTATTGTCTGAACCGCACGCTGCAAGTACGGTACCAAATGCAAGAACAAGCGTCAAAAGGACTAGCATACTTTTCCTCTTCATCTAGCATTTCCCCCTAAAAATATGGTATATGTTTATAGATTATACAACCAGCGGTCAAAAAAATCTATATAACTTTTTCTTCTTCTACATATTTTTTCAAATTTCGACGTTTTCGACACAGAACGCACACAATTCGCGTCATATTACCTTACATCAAAGCTATTATGTAACTGAATAATCCAAAGGCCATAAGTACTATGTAACTGAACCCCATCAAGACAAAAGCCATGCGCCAAACGACCCTAAACATACGCTTATAATCGATCTTTCCTTTTAATCTAGTTTGGGCACTTCCGATCAGACCCAAAGCAATAAGTAACAAGATTACAATCAAATAGAATCCAAATCCTGTGTCAAATGCATTATTAAATAGAGCAGCAACCGCAGCAATAAGAAAGACCGTAGTTACGTCCATTGCGGTAAGAAGAGCCACTTTCTTTTGCTTCTTGTAATAAAGAACGAGGAAATACACGATGAGAAACGGAAAAAAAGGGAGCATGCTTAGCACGCTCAGGAAAGATTCGATTGTATTCAAATTTTACACTTCCTCCTCTATTAACATTCCTTGAACTATTTTATATACAAGCTCATGTCCAGGAGTAGCTACTCCTGCCTCCTTCGCCATATCGATAATACTACCGTTAATTGCATCGATCTCTGTTACTTTACCATTCACAACATCCGTACACATCGAAGACCGATTACTTGCAGTTGAACGGCACACTTGAATCACTTGTTCCCATAAGTCCGCTTCATAAGGAATAGACAGCGCATCATACACAAGTGTTGCTTCTATATATAACTGTTTCATCGCCTGCATTCGATAGGAACTATGTAATAACTCACCATTGGTAATTCTCCAAATCGAAGTAAGCGGATTGATAATCGCGTTGATCATCAGTTTTCGGTAAACTAGCTTATCGATTTCATTCGACGATTTCGTAGTAAATCCTGCTTTCGACAACGCTTCAATAAAATACATCATTACATTAACTGCTTTCGTTTGATATTCTTCGCAAGACTCCAGGAGTGTTTCCCCATAACCAGCTCGAATCACTTCATACTTGCTTGTTCTTTTCGCCCCTTCTGTAGTTACCGCTGCAAATACATAGGCTTTAGGCAAGGCAGAAGCAATTTTGCGAGTATGCCCCGTCCCATTTTGAAAACAGTAAATGGGTATATCAACATCAACGCTCGTCAGCATCTCAATCACATCATTGATCGCTCCTTGCTTTGTCATGATCATCATTAGATTTCCCGGCTGCCCCTCCCATATCTCTTTAAATCGGTTGATAACATAGATCTGTAGATTAGAGACTTGCACTTTAGATGCATGCCCCTCCGGGTCCGTCATGTGTATTCCATTCATCCCTAGTTCATTCGCTTGTTCCTCTGTTCGCACCCATAAACGTATCAACTCACCCGAAGCTGCAAGCCGGCCTCCATATAACAATCCAAGTGCCCCAGCACCAATGACATCAATGATCAAAACAAATCCCACTCCCATTACAAATAATTTATCTAATATGATAACAGAAAGGATAAGATGACAAAAACCCGTCTACCGCATAATAGCGATAATACGGGTCTTAGATAGAGGTTTAATCCGAGTATTAATCAATACGTTCGAGATTGCCGTTCGCATCCATTTTGAACCGAGATTTCACTTCTTCCTCTTCTTCCGAGAGAAATGCGAGTCTTCTTGCCCGATCCATAATCTGAATGAGCGCCTTGTAATCATCGTTCACTACACGGTAGTCGGTCTGTACCTCATTTACTTGTTTAAACAATCGTTCATTCTCAAACTTCAAATCATTTAACTCTTCTTCTTTTTCACGAAGTTCTTTCTCCAAGAGTTTCATATGTCTAGCATTTTCGTGAACCATACCTTTCCATTGCCTCAGGAATCGGATTACGGCATCAATAGATAACGTTTCTTCTGAAAATGCTTCTGAACGGTATACCATTTCTTCCGTATCTGTTACAGAAAGGGCTGCAACCTGCGGTTGTACTGAAGATTGTCTTTTTGAATAACTTCTTTTTTGACGCTGAGCCTTTGCGATTCCGATAGCTTCATCATATTTTTTACGTACGAAACTATTCCAGCGAAAACCACAAGCAGCAGAAGTCCTTCCAATCTTATCCCCTACTTCTTCAAAAGCAGCCAGCTGAGTACTCCCTTCACGAATATGGCGAAGCGTCACATCAGCTAGAATCAAATCATCCTCAGCGCTCCAAGCATCTTGTCTCACAGCAGTCATGCTATAAACCTCCTAACTTGCATCCATTATCACAACCTCACCCAGCAAAAGAACTGCGGTGTAAGCCGGTTATAAAAGCAGCTTTACTCATTCTTATGCCCTTCATAGAGTTCATAGAATCTATTTCATATTAAAATGTATTTCCAATTTAGAGCATTGTCATACACAAAAAGATTTCGCTTTCAAATCCAATTTTTATTTACAGGTTTTTCCTTAAAGGCTATAATGTTACTTAGTATACATTTGATCGTATTATTCGAAAGGGGTTGCTATCGTGGCGCGCATGTTTCGTGTGCTTGGTTTTTTCACTCTAACGATTGGACTTATGGCTTTTGCCGCAAATATGCTAGAAATGGCCTTTCTTTTCTTCTTTCAAACCGTATTTTTTGTTGTACTTGGCTATTTGAAATTCACCGAGAGAACGTACATCCTGTTATTCTGGGCTTACATGATTATTAGTTTTTCCGGTTTCAGCTATTGGACTGTATTTGAAATGGGCAATCCGCTATAGAGATCATAAATAAAGAACGGTTTGGCTGTTACAGCCAAACCGTTCTTTATTTATGATCTTTTTCATATTATGTCTTAACAAGGTACAAGCTTTCGTTAGGAGGAGAATAGATTGCGACACCGGTTACACGCTAAAATCATTTTGTTTACCACTTGCTTTCTTCTTATGGCGAACTCTGCCTCTTATGTCCACGCAGAACTTTCTATAGAAAAAGATAACCTAAATATACTCCAGAACAGTCTCTCGATCGTCGAGATTGATCATGAAATTAAACGCACCGAAGATAAGCAAGAAGAACTCAAGCAAAAACAGCGAACGTTAAAAAAAGAACTCAAACAACATAAAGAAGAAATGGTCGGTCACGAAGAACGAGCAGGTTCTATTGTTAGATCCTATTATATGGGTGAGCGTGATCAGTTCCTCCGTATTCTCTTGAATTCGGATTCCTTCCGTTCACTTCAGATCGTAGCCGGTTATTACGAAATGATTATATTGGGTGATCAAGAAACACTACGTGCTTATCATCAAAGATACAATGAATTAATAGCTACCGCAGCCGAACTGGATCAAAGTGCCTCTGAACTTGAGCAGTTAAAACAAAATCTGATCTATCAAAGAGAACGAGTGATGGCCCTGGAGAAAGAAGTGCAAAAAGGACTCTCCTCAAGTGATCAAAGAGATCTGATGGAGAAGTTGATTGTAGAGCTGACTTCTTATTGGAATAACGTCGGAGTACATGAAGTACATCAATATTTTAATGCACTAGCTGTGGCGATGGAAAATCTCCCCTCCTACGCACAGAAAGAACCAGGTATTCTCTCTATGAATGGCGGCACTTATACGATTTCAATTACCGAAGCACAGTTAAATGATTTTTTAAGATCAGAGAATGAGATTTTTCAAGATTTTTCGTTTGAGTTTAGTGATGATTACATTATTGCATCTGGAAAACGTGACGACCTTGAACTCGCGGTTTACGGTCACTACTCCGTAATTGACGAACCAGAGAACGGCATTCTCTTTCATGTGGATAAGCTCATCTTTAACCAGTTCGAACTCCCTGATACGACACGTACGATGCTTGAGCAAGAATTCGACCTTGGATTTTATCCTCAGAAATTAATGTCCTTCATTAAGGCGACCGGCGTATCAACCAGAGAACAAACACTTGAAGTAACAATGGAACTGTCACTCAATTAGTATCTGACTATTAACCACTCAAAACTTCTATCTTGAATCTGACATTAATCGATTGAGATGTAGTTTGTATTCTTCAAAAGAAAGCTGCCCATGCACAAATTGTTGAATTGTTTTCGCTGCTGCCCAAGACTTTTCAGGATCTGATAATACATGATCTTCATCCTGAAGTAACGATTCGTCCATACTTTCTTCTAAAGCTTGCAGCGGAATCGCATTTGTTATGTCAGACAGATCAGGATCGGCATACAGAGTGGAATATACCGGAAGCTTTCCTGAGAGAGTAAACCAGGTTTTTGCTGACTTTGGCGATGTGAGTTTCGTAAGAAACTCTACTGTTGCTTCTTTTTGCGTTGATTTAGGAGAGAGAATAAAACTACGTCCTTTTACAGCAAGTGACTGAGACTTCACATCATTATTAATGTAGGAAGAAAGTTCTTCTCTATGAACAGGAATGAGTTCTGATAGAGTAATGATTCCTGCTTGAAAGTCCGCTCTAACGGATGAGAGATTGTACCGCTCTGTTTTTATATAAGAGAACAGAGTTTGTATAGCTCGAATCTTCTGTATCCGATCCTCTTCTTGTCCTTCATTTAACCGAAACACGTGTGAGACTTCTGAATAAACTCCCAGGAAGGTAAGCCAAGAAGCATAGGCCATGGGATCTTCCCCATTGAAATAAAAAGGCTTATTCAGCCTTTCTCCCCACTCCGTAAGACGAGATATCCACTCATCCCGTGTGCTAGTCGATTGCAGCGGCTCCTTACTTGTTTCTTCGTTCCGATACTCGGTATACACATAGGGATCTATATCCATAGGAATAGACCACAGGTATCCATTCCACTCTCCTGCTCGAAGTACAGAATCAAAAGAATCACCAGCAGCTATATTTCCATCCCCGCCCGTCATCGGACGAGCATATCCTTTTTTGGCGTACCATTTTATATACCGATTATCAATAAGTAAAGTATCTGGGCTTTCCCCCATTATGAACGTTTCCTTAAACGTGGAATAAAAATCAGCCAATTCTATATTTGTGATATTAATTTCCATGTCTATCTCTTTAGCTATATTCATAGCAAACCTCTGAAAAATTTTGTATTCTTCCTCTTCCATCGATACCAGAACAGATAGAGGTTTATTTTTATGCGTAGTCTCCGGAGCAGGAACCGAGAATATGTCTGTCACATCGTCTCTCTCTTCTTTTTTTTGATCTTGGACGAGATCTAGACTCGGTGAAAGTATAGTTAGCGACAATAACAATACAACAAACAGAATCCAATGATTTCTCCGTTTCAAGGCTCTTGCTCCTCCCGCATAACTAAAGCTTCCATTTACCAACTATTGTAACAAATTGGTAGGCCTGTTGTCCTACTTCCTTTATATTTTTGTTCTTTTCCCTTGTTTTTTCGTACAAAAAGAACCGGTTCTTATGCCGGTTCTCCGTTTTTGAAATCATAGGTCCTTTTCCCGGGAAATAAATGGACCTTATTCTCCTATAATAAATCAGCTGCTAACTGCGCAAGCTTGGATCGTTCTCCTTTTTCAAGCATGATATGTCCGCTAATCCCTTCCTGACGGAAACGTTCCACAATATAAGTGAGCCCATTACTTGATGAGTCCAGATAAGGATGGTCGATCTGTTCCGGATCTCCCATGAGAATAATCTTACTCCCCTCTCCTACTCGTGAAACAATGGTTTTCACTTCATGTCTGGACAAATTCTGAGCTTCATCGATAATAATAAATTGCCCTGGTATCGACCTTCCTCGAATATAAGTTAAGGCCTCTACTTGAATACTGCCAAGCCCCATCAAAATTTTATCAATATCGCCTGATTTTTTCGTATCAAATAAAAATTCAAGATTATCATAGATAGGCTGCATCCAAGGACGAAGCTTCTCATCCTTCTCTCCGGGTAGATAACCTATATCTTTTCCCATGGGTACGACCGGTCTTGCAATTAGCAGTTTTTTATATTTATGATCATCTTCAACTCTAAGCAGTCCTGCTGCTAAAGCGAGCAATGTTTTTCCTGTTCCAGCCTTTCCTGTAATAGTAACAAGCGGGATCTCATCATTTAATAAAAGTTCGAGAGCCATCCGTTGTTGTGCATTTCTCGCTACGATTCCCCATACGGGATCATTACTTAAATACAGCGGCTCCATCTTCGTTCCCTCTTGATTCACTTTTAGTAAAGCCGATTTCCCCGTACCCATCTCATCCTTAAGAATAACAAATTCATGCGGGTAAAGAGCATAAGGCAACTGTAAAGGCTTAATAGGAAGAAAACGATACGTATAAAATTCATCAATAACGGAGGGATGAACTTTAATTGTAGAATAACCAGGATATAATTCACTAGGATCTGCCGTACGATCTGATAAATAGTCTTGCGTATATAAACCAAGCACATCCGCTTTGATTCGGACAAGCACATCTTTACTTACTAAAACAACCTGATCCGCTTCCTCCTTTTCTTGCTCTTCGAGGTGATAGTTCAATGCGACAGCCAAAATACGATTATCATTCGTTACTTCCCCGAACATTTCCTGCACTCGTACAAAACTGCGATGATTAAGTTCCACCTTTAATCTGCCGCCGTCTGGCAATGGTACTCCGCTGTGTAGATGCCCCAGCTCCCTTAAACCGTCTAATAAACGCGATACATATCTTGCATTGCGTCCAATCTCGTCCGCATTTCGTTTCTTCGAGTCAATTTCCTCTAAGACAACTGCTGGAATGACGACCTCATGCTCATCAAAAGCATAAATGGCGCCCGGGTCATGAAGCAGCACATTCGTATCCAATACAAAAATTTTTTTCATTGGTATCCCCTCCAAGGCGGCGTCTTTTAAGCACAGTTAGGCAAGCTTTGTAGCAGCGGTAAGGACAATCTTGCATCCCATATTTAAATGTATTCGTTAAGGACCAAATAATTGTTTAATTTCCTGAAAATATCCTGAGATAAACCATTTTATTTATGAAAAGCATTAAATATAGCTAAAATAAAAACCCAGTGAATTGGATTCACTGGGTTTCTGGACCCTCGCTACCCTTCTATTCACTAGAAGTGGGTTTTACAGAGACGTGGTCGCCTGCAAGTTCCTGTGCGAGTGCTTCTTTGGCTTTCGTTAATTCATCTTGATTAATATACACATAAGGGCTATTCCAAGTTCCTGTCACCGGTACAAAATTTAAGTTATCCTTCGACATATCCCAGTACGCCGAAATGAAATTTTTCACTTGGTCACTTTCTACAGTAGTTGTGATGTTCTTACTTACTGCTCCGACTACTTTTCCAATTTTCACTACACCACCAAGTGATTTCATCTGATCCATCATCGATTGTAATACTTCACTTTGACGCTGATTACGAGAGAAGTCATCCGAAGCTGGTGTCTCGGGATCGCAATTTGATTTACGATAACGAACATAATCAAGTGCTTCATCTCCATCCAGATGCTGCGGGCCTTTTTTGATATTAATGTCTGTGCCATCGGCATTATCCTTGTAGCACATATTCTGCGATGCATTTACGTCAACACCGCCAAGTGCATCGATTGCATCTGAGAAGGCCTGAAAGTTCAGAACCGTCACATAATCAATATCTAGATCTAAGTATTTACTGAGCATCACACGCATTTCTTCTTCTGCGGTTATTCCTGATTCTTTTTCTGCAGCCTTGAATCTCGGATAATAGGCGTTAAGCTTGCGCTGTGAATAACCATCAAGCTGAATCAGTGTATCCCTCGGTAAAGATACAAGCGTAGCAGAATCTGTTGCTGGATTCATCGAAGCTACCATAACCACGTCGGTAAGATGCGTATTCGTCTTTTCACGATAGTCTGTACCTAGAATCAACATCGTTAGCGGTTTTACCTTGGCTGAATCCTCAGCAAGAACGGGTGAATCCGTTCCCGTATTTAATACATTATTATAAATCATATATAAATAGCCACCGCCTGCCACCACACCGAGAATTACAAGGATCATAATCAATTTTATTAATCTCCGAAAAGGGCTTTTCCTTTTCTTCTTTTGAGGTTGGTCTTGTTTCACGTTAGAAGGCGGCTTCTTATCTCCTTGATTTCTTGGAGGAAGTCCATTAGAACCCATACTCATTCTCTCAACACCTTTACCTGTTTCTATCATTCGACTTCTACTTATATTACCGCTTTTTATCGGTTTATATCAAATCCATAGAAATATTTACCCTTAAATAAGGAGAAGACCGCTCAAAGAGCGGTCTTCTCCAGTTACATTTATGAAATAGTTTTGGGTATGCACCCTATAACTCTTCCAACTTACATCTTACCTGTTTGTCCAGATGCTTGCGCCTTTTTCTTCTGACGTCCTTCGACGAAATAGCGAATTCGGACAAGTAGCATCAGTCCCACAGCAACAAGTAAGCATTGTATAATTGGCAGTTTATCAATTTGGAAAATAAGAAGCATGAAAGCACCTATGGCCATAAAGATGTACAATAATATCTCTTTTGGTAACGACAATTTTTGCTGTGGACGAAATACCTTATTGTAGACATACGTGATCAGTACAAAGATCACCACATAACTTATGATCGGGTGTGACGCTAACCATGCTTGCATGGCGAGTCAACTCCTTCCTTAGGTTCATGCTCTCTTTTCCTTATCTTAACTGAAGACGATTAAGAATTAGCTTGTGCCGTCTTACGATGTTTCTCTGCACGTTCGCGCTCACTCTTATTAAGAATTTTTTTACGAAGACGAACAGATTTTGGAGTGATCTCACAATATTCATCATCGTTCAAGTATTCAAGAGCTTGCTCAAGAGAGAACATAACTGGAGTCTTCATTTTAACGGTATCGTCTTTAGATGCAGAACGAACGTTAGTCAATTGTTTTTCCTTACAAATGTTAACGACGATATCGTTGTCACGGTTGTGCTCGCCAACGATCATACCTTCGTATACTTCAGTTCCTGGCTCAAGGAATAATGATCCGCGATCCTCTACTCCAATCATACCGTAGAAAGTAGATACTCCGTTCTCACTGGATACGAGTACGCCTTGGTGACGACCACCAACTTGACCGCCCACGAGTGGACCATAGCTGTCAAATGCATTATTCATTACACCATAACCGCGAGTAAGGGTCAGGAAGTTCGTACGGTAACCAATGAGTCCACGTGCTGGAATCAGGAATTCAAGACGAACTTGACCGTTTCCGGAGTTCACCATGTTCACCATTTCTGCTTTACGTGATCCAAGGCTTTCCATAACAGCTCCCATGCTGTCTTCAGGAATATCAATCAGAAGACGCTCGATCGGCTCCATTTTCTTACCATCGATTTCTTTAATGATAACTTCAGGTTTGGATACCGCAAGTTCATATCCTTCACGACGCATGTTCTCGATCAAGATACTAAGGTGAAGTTCACCACGACCTGAAACGATATAGGCATCCGGGCTGTCTGTTTCTTCAACGCGAAGACTCACGTCTGTTTCAAGCTCTTTGAAGAGACGATCACGAAGTCTACGGGAAGTAACCCATTTACCTTCACGGCCAGCAAAAGGACTTGTATTTACGAGGAACGTCATTTGAAGTGTAGGCTCGTCAATTTTCAGAACCGGCAAAGCTTCAGGGTTAGTCGGATCAGCAATGGTTTCACCGATGTTGATATCTTTAATACCAGCAATAGCAACGATGTCGCCTGCGCCAGCTTCGGCTACTTCTATACGTTTCAATCCTTGGAAACCAAACAATTTCTCAATACGAGCGGACTTCATACCACCATCACGAAGCATTACCGTAACAGGTTGTCCTTGTTTGATTACACCACGGTTTACACGTCCGATAGCGATACGACCAAGGTATTCATTGTAGTCCATCAAAGTAACGAGGAATTGAAGAGGTTCTTCTACACTTTCGGTTGGATGCGGGATGTGGTCTACGATTGTTTCGTACAGGCTCATCATGTTATCGTCTTGTTTTTCTGGGTCAAGACTGGATGTACCATTCAAAGCGGAAGCATATACCACTGGGAAGTCAAGCTGTTCGTCACTAGCACCTAGTTCGATAAACAGATCAAGTACTTCATCAATAACTTCAGCTGGACGTGCAGCCGGACGGTCAATCTTATTAACAACTACGATCGGAGTTAGGTTGTGCTCAAGCGCTTTACGAAGTACAAACTTCGTCTGTGGCATACATCCCTCGTAAGCATCAACAACGAGAAGTACACCATCAACCATTTTCATAATCCGTTCTACTTCGCCGCCAAAGTCGGCGTGTCCTGGAGTATCCACAATGTTGATGAGGAAATCTTTATAGTTGATTGCCGTATTTTTAGCTAGGATAGTAATTCCGCGTTCGCGTTCTAGATCGTTAGAGTCCATCGCGCGTTCTTGTACAGCCTCGTGATCACGGTATGTTCCTGATTGTTGAAGCAATTTGTCGACTAGAGTCGTTTTCCCGTGGTCAACGTGGGCAATAATCGCAATATTGCGAATGTCTTTTCTTACATGCATGGTTTGTATCCATATCCTTTCCAAAATCAATTCTATTTGTAAATAAAAACGGAATGCTCAAAAAAGAAGCACCGGATTGTCCGAGCGCGCTTATATCCACTTATATCCCTTATATTATAGACTAATTCCACCAAAAATCAAGTCTATTATTATCGAAATCTGCGATTTGGTCTAGGTCTGCCAAAAATGAGCCAGATGCCTGCGAAGATTAAAAGGGCTGCAAATAGATAGATGAAGCTGGTCGTAAGAAGCGTTATAAATAAAAGGACGATCGAAACCGCCAGCGCTATAATCGAAATGGAATAAATCGTTGCCGGTCTTGGGTACTCAAATAAAGCGTACTCGAAAAGCCCCAGGGCGATACCAAAGATAAAAATCGGCCAAAGATAAGCAAGAAGATGCCATCCGGTCAGATTACAGACAAGAAATAAAATTCCATAGACCGTAAATACCCCAGCTGGAATCAGTACCACCGTACTTGTTTTTCTTAAAAAGTAATACAGATGCAGTAAAATACCAGGTACCAATAGAACAAGCGGCCAAAAGTTTCGGCCAATATAACCAAACACACCTAGTTTACCTAGCAAAATAACAAGACCGGCTACCACGATGAATATGCCGATAGCACGTTCATTTCTTCCTCTCACGATCCCTTCACCTCATCCATCAAAATTAATATATTTGTTGTTTCTTATTACCTTAATGTTATCCTGAAATCCAAAAATATAAAGGACTGAGCATCCGATCTATGTATAGTTTATCCTATGTTTTTACAAAAAACTACTCTGTCAGCTAATTCCATTCTTTTAAGATGAAAGCAGGTTTCTCTATGTTCTTCGCACATCCAAAGCAAACAAAAACCGGCATTTCTGCCGGTACTTTTCCTATGAAATATCCAAAATAAGGATTACTATACAAGAAGGATTACTATACACGATAGTGTGTTAATTTACGGAAAATACCGCTAACCATAATACATACAGCCGCGATGACAGGGATCAGTCCCTGATATCCAGACAGGTAATCCTGCAGCCAGATGCCTAGTTTAGGATCGCGGAGCAGCATCTCTCCTGCCGTATACGCTAAGATTGCAGAACCTGCAAATACGAGAATCGGATATTTCTGCAATAAAGTTACGATAATTCCGCTCCCCCATACGACGATAGGTATACTTATTGCAATTCCTATGACGATCAGAGCAAGGTCTCCATCTGCGATTGCCGCGATCGCTAAAACATTGTCAAGACTCATCACAAAATCTGCAACAAGAATCGTTTGAATGGCACTCCATAGTGTGGAGGACTCACGGACATTCACCTCTCCTGTATCTTCGAGTAGCAGCTTGAATGCGATATAAAGAAGCATCAGTCCACCTGCTGCTTGAATGTACGGAATTTCGAGAATAAGCACAGCAACAAAGGTTAGGATACACCTTAATAAGACAGCCCCAAATGCGCCCCACCATACAGCTTGTCTTCTTCTAGGTTCCGGCAGATTGCGACTTGCTAGTGCAATCACAACTGCATTATCTCCGCTAAGCACAAGATTGATCATAAGTATTTGTGCCAGCAACCATAACTCGTTCATACGTTACGAACACCCCCATACATTAGATGTATGTTCACATTGCCAAGCCTATGCTTGACGATGTTCAGGCAGAGGAATATAATGAATTCCGATTTATACCAAGCAGAGTGTTTTAATCAAAGGAGTGACCTACATGAATTTCAGCGAGTTTTTAGTCAGCTTGCTGCAGGTTGTATTCATCGACCTTATATTAGCCGGCGATAATGCAATCGTCATCGGACTCGCTGCCCGAAATTTGCCTCAGGAAACTCAAAAAAAAGCGATTTTATATGGTACCGGCGGTGCTGTCTTGATTCGGATTGCAGCTACGGTCGTCGTACTCTGGCTGTTGCAGATTCCTTGGCTGTTACTTGTAGGAGGCGTGCTTCTAATCTGGATCGCCTATAAGCTGCTCGCTGATCAAGGGGACGAGCATACGGAAGTAAAAGCAGGCGTTTCTTTATGGACAGCAGTAAAAACGATCGTTATTGCCGACGCAGCTATGGGTATCGATAATGTCATCGCTGTGGCAGGTGCAGCAGAACAACATTTACTTCTCGTTGTGCTTGGATTGTTAATTAGTGTGCCGATTATTGTTTGGGGAAGTACGCTGTTTATTAAGCTCATCAACCGCTTTCCGTGGATTATTTTCCTGGGTGCTGGGGTCCTCGGTTATACCGCTTCCAACATGATTACAGAAGAGAGAATGCTTGAACCCTTCTTTACTGCACATCCTGTAGTACGTATTCTATTTATTGTGTTTATCATTGCAGGTGTACTGTTCGCAGGCTATCGTAAACAAAAAAATGCGAAGCACGGTCAGCAACATTCTTATTCATAGGATCCATAACAATAAAAAAAGAGCTGTCTCAATACATCAAGCGATGTTAGAGACAGCTCTTTTACTATAATAATTACAACCAATCCTCATCAATCGCGCTGGATTCGGGCTCCTTGCCGTCTCCAAGCGTGATCGTTTCCGTATTAGCTACGGCTTGTTCTAATAATTCAGACAAATTATCAATAGATGCTTCTAACTTCTCTACAATCCGAAGATTTGGATTAGTTGCAGGAGATTTAGGAACAAATAAAGTACAGCAGTCCTCATATGGCAAAATGGATAATTCATAGGTGCCAATTTCCTCTGCTATTTTTACAATCTCTACCTTGTCCATCATAACAAGCGGCCGCAAAAGAGGCAGTTCCGTTGCTCTTCCGATGACATTCATACTGCCAAGTGTCTGACTCGCTACCTGACCTAGACTATCCCCGCTAACAATAGCCAAGGCTCCTTCACGTTCTGCCAGCATCGTTGCGATCCGGAGCATGGAACGCCGCATTAAGGTAATGATCAGATTGTCTTGCCCCAATTGGGTAAACGAAGTTTGCACCTCTGTAAAAGGAACGAGATGCAGTTTGATTTCACCTGAATATCCAGCCAGCACTCTAGCAAGGTCAATGACTTTGTCCTTAGCTTTTTGGCTAGTAAAAGGAAAACTGAAAAAATGAACAAGTTCGAGTTCCAATCCTCTTTTCATAGAAGACCAAGCTGCTACAGGCGAATCAATTCCTCCTGATAACAACATCATTGCTTTGCCATTCGTCCCTCTAGGAAAACCTCCTACAGCAGGGAAAGATTCAAAAAAGAGGTACGTTCCTGTATCTCTGATTTCAATTTTTAGTTCGATATCCGGTTTTCTCACATCTACCTTAAGTTCTTGGAACCTACGCAGTAAAGGTGACCCTACCAGATGATTCATTTCATGAGAGGAGTGTTCAAACCCTTTCCAGACGCGTCTGGCATTCACTTTAAATGTAGTGCCCTGGGCAGGGCGCATCTCCTCCATGAATTCAAGGGAAGTTTCTACGATTTCATCCAGTTCTGAGGCTGTTACCTTGACAGGACTGATCGAAACAAGTCCAAAAATCTTTCGTAAATCCTCTATTACAGCCAGATAGTCATGTCCACCAAGCCCGACGTACATACGCCCATATTCTTCTACAATGGTTGCTCCCGGGTATGCAGTAAGCTTAGATTCCACATGACTTTTCATTGATTTTTCGAATCGTCTGCGGTTTTTACCTTTTAACGTAAACTCCCCAAAACGAAGTAGTAGCATGTCGTATTTCATGGTTTAGCGGTTCCACCCTTCAAAATTAGCCAGTCTTTTCTTCATTTCACGTAGTGCGTGTATTAATTGATCCATATGTTCATCATTATGAACATCTCCGAGACTAATGCGGATTCCCGAACGCGCAGCTTCTTCTGATTTTCCCATCGCCAGCAGTACTCTGCTCGGTTCTGTATATTTAGAGGAACAAGCTGACTGAGTTGAAACAACCACACCTAGCTGCTCAAGTGTATGCAGTATTACCTCTGCTTTCATGCCCGGATAAGAAAAATGCACAATATGGGGTGCACCTTCAGGAAAGCTGTTCAGTTCCCATTCGGGATAACGACGAATTTCCTCCATCAAACGATTTCTGAGCGGGATCAGGCGAGCGGAAAGATCGGATCTATTTTCTTCTGCTAAACGAATGGCTTTCGTCATACCAGCGATCAGCGGAATATTCTCGGTTCCGGCCCGAACTCCCCCTTCCTGTGAACCACCTGACATCAGCGGAGCAAGTTCAAGACCTGCTCTAACATAGAGAAGTCCCGCACCTTTTGGTCCACGTATTTTATGGGCAGATATACTATATAAATCAATCCCGGAGTGTACAAGATCTACCTTCATTTTGCCAAAAGCCTGAACTCCATCTACATGAAAAATAACCTTTGGATGTCGTTTCTTAAGTTTGCGCCCAATCTCTGCAACGGGATGAATGGCACCCGTTTCGTTATTAACATGCATTATGCTTACTAAGATGGTATCTTTTCTTATTGCATTAAGTACATCTTCCTCATTCACCCGGCCTTTGGAATCCACCGGTAGATAAGTGATATCATACCCCATTCGCTCCAAAAACCGAAAACTCTCATATACAGATGCATGCTCTGTTTTCGTTGTTATCATATGTTTTCCGCGGGAATGATAACGCAAGGCAACCCCTTTTATCGCCATATTATTACTTTCTGTAGCTCCCGAGGTAAAAATAATTTCAGATGCTTTCACACCCAGTGTTTTCGCGCAGACTTCACGTGATTTGTTGAGCAATTTTTCAGCGTTTTCTCCATATCCATGAATAGAGGAAGCATTCGCATAATGTCGATTCATCACTTCACTGACGGTCGTGATCACATCAGGATATGGCGGAGTGGATGCTGCATAATCAAAATAAAGCAATGGTATCACCTCCTTAGACACAAGGTCTTTCTTCGTATTTAAAAAGCAAAAAGACCAATGAAAGAAAGGTCTGTTCCCATGACCTTCTCATCTGATCTTCTTCGCAGATCTATACAGTTATAAAATAATCAGACAGTGTATTTCGCCTGGGCCTGTTCTATTTTAGTAATATAGCGCTGCGTTTCAAGCGGTAAACGGTTCATTACCGTCATCAGTTCCTCGTCGGTGTCAACACCTAAGCGGCCGACTCTGCCTGGACCTGCATTATAAGCTGCAAGAGCCAGCTTCTCCTCACCGTTAAAACGCTGAAGCTGATAAGATAAATATCGTGTGCCCGCATCTATACTTTGGGCCGGATCAAAAGCATTCGTAACCCCTAATCCTGCCGCTGTACCATCCATAAGCTGCATAAGCCCTTTCGCCCCAGCACTAGATACCACATTTGGATTAAAGGAAGATTCCGTATCAATAACCGCTTTGATCAAAGACTCAGATACGCCGTATTTTTGACTTGCCTGCTTAATTAATGCATCGTAATCTGTGGAAATCCCTTCACGGGCTGCGGATACAGCATCGGAAGAAGTTCCCGAAGCAGCACTTACATTACTCGGCTCTTCTGTAACTGTTCCATTTCCAAGGTGCATCCATAAAAGTCCATCTTCACGATTCGAAATCGTTCTTGAACTGGACTGCTCTGGAGTCTGCCCTACTTGTCCCAATACTTGTTCAAAAGATGCCGTATGATTGCTGTCATTTGAACCTGAATTCGACGACTGAGAAGGTGAAGATAAGTCATACCATAGGGTATTCCTCACCGGATCAATATGCATGTATAAATGGCCTCCCATTTGTTTTGTCCATGCTCTATTGTACACGCTACGAACTAGAAGTGCCAAGACCTGTTTTTACTGTACGAATCTTGAATTACAAAAACAGGCAACCCTGAAATACAGAGATGCCTGCCAATACATTTTCTACCGATAGTAAGTGAATATGACAAGAAAGGAGTAACTAAGAAGCGCGGCGATCCCGATGCCTACCGCCCATCCTCCGACCGTTCGTCTTCCCTCTTTAAAGGCATAGTAACCAAGGACGATTCCGATTGTACCAAGCACAAAAGACCATACAAATAAAGAGATAAAAGATACGGCAAGTCCAAGGTATCCGATCCGATAGGAGGTGAGGTTTTCTGTCACGGTCCCCTCTTCTTTACTTTCTGCCGGTTTGTCATATCTTTTCTGACCGGAAAGTGGAGAGGTTAATTCAGCCGCATATTCTTCTTGCTGTCCAGGCCCGTGCTGATGATCTTTGCGTGGATAGTCAACTCGTTCTCTAACTGGCTTTACATCGTATTTTTTGGAATCCGTCATAATGCAGGCACCTCCGAACCAATAAAGCTTTCCAGGGTAAAGGTACTTTTCAAATAAAGTGTAATGCGCTGATCCAATGATTAATGTTTAGGTTTAAAAGTATGGCAACAAGTCGCAGAAGAAGTAGTAGCTACATCTTTATGCTCGGAGTCAAAGGTTTCACCTGCATACTCTTCTTTCAGGTGCTTTGTTGCATAAGCATCAATATTGATCATAATTAAATCTGCTTTGCAAAAATTTTCTTCACCCCAATAGGAACAGTTAGATACGCTGCATCTTACAATTGGTTTATCACTCATTGTTATCACCTCATTACTATCGTTCCCCTTTCTAAAGTGGTTATGCACAGCCTCTTTTTCTTCTTTATTATGAAAAAATAAAAAAGCCGCACACGGCGGCTTCATTGTATCTATAAGATTTTACGTAAACACTAGGCGTGATTGCGCTGATTTTGCATTCTTCGTTGTGTCAGATAATCACTTTCATAATAATTGAGATCATCTCTAAGCTCTTCATAAGTTTTTGTTATTTCCATAATAATGTCACGTGCTGAGCGAACCGGTTTTAGACGGAAACGAATTGCATCTTGTCCTGTATAAGCATAACGTCCATCTTCAGAATAGCACTCATTTCTTGGATAAAAGAAACTGTTCACACTTTGATGGTACAAATGGTATAGAGCTTTTTCTGCGAAATCAACGTCAAAATTCGCACGTCGTAATACAGTGCCCAGTTTCTCATAAGAAACTTCGGAAAACACGAGCAAATGGCGTAAGTCAGAAAGAAAACCTTGGTAAAATAGTACAGTTTCCTCATCTTGATCAGCAGACAGCTGAGCAAGTGAATTTTCATTCAGAAACGTTTCTAACTTTTCTATTGCAGGTTTCAATTTCTCTCGTGCGGATTCACATAACTTCTGCACATTAGCTGACATAAAGGTAGTTCCCCCTTAAAGAAATAAGTCCTTATAGACCTCTTGTACAATGATCTGCATTTTGAATCAGACAGTTACCAGTAATTCTCAGATATTATCCTATCATAAAATAATAACAAGCGGTACTTAAATAAAACTTGTGGATGAAGTTTTTGAATTTCCGAGTCATATCCGTATAAAATAGGCTTTTCCTCCTCACGCTAAAGAGACCTGATCCCACTTAAATTAGCAGGAGGAATTTAGTTTACATGAGGAAAAATAAATGGATTTACTTGGCCCTTATTGTGGCCGCTTCTGTCTTGGTTATTACCCTACTCTTACCTTCTCAGGATAAGAACAACACAGCAGAACCGCCTGCTCCAAAACAAGAGCATCAGCTTAAACAGCAATATAAATCTCAGGATATTCAGACGACGGAGCGTTTATCACGAATGGATGCTGAGCAGCATTTGCACAATATGCTCAAAGAGCTAAAACTAGCAGACGAAACAGAGATCACTTCCTACATGGATAAGCTCCAGTCCTCTCACCATCAGCTGCATACGCTGATTTGGATGAATCTTAAGGATGGAACGTCTACATCTTATTCCACTCAAAAGAACAAGAAAAATTCTGTTCTCGATAAGAATCAGCAGCTGATGTCCAGTATTAAATCGGCCAAACAAGCAGTACGTAAGCATAAGTCTTATGAATCTAATTCTATGCTGCTCGGAGAGGAGAAATACTTCGTTGTCGGTCAACCTTCCCTAGATGGTAATCATGCCGCTGTTGCCGTGATGAGCCAGCATATTCTTAATGATGTAGAAGAACATCAGCGCCGCAACCTGCGTATGATTCCTTATCCAAAAGAAGGAAAGTATAACGTTAATACCGTACTTCCTGGGTCGTTAAAAGGAGTTACGGTAAAAACAGGACATGACAACCAAAATGCAAGTCATTATTATGAGAATGAAATTGTCATTCGCTTTAATGAGGACCTCTCAACAGACAAAATGGAACAGATTAAAAAAGAAATTAAACTGGATCATGTTCATAAAATGGGTGAAACCTATGTATTCAAATCAAAGGATAAAAACTACGAAGCTTTAGTGTCATACTTTAAGAAGAACTGGGATCCTATGTATACGGAGCCTCACTATCTGTATCTAACTAACGAGTCATCCGATGATAACTTAAGTGTTGGCAACATTCCGAACGATTTACTCTTCTCCCGATATCAATGGAACCTCCCTGCAACGGAAACCAATAAAGGTTGGTCTTTGTCCAAAGGTAGCGATAATGTTACCATTGCAGTCGTTGATACCGGAGTAGATCTTGATCATCCGGACCTCGAAGGACAGTTTGTTGAAGGCTTTAATGTCGTTAATCCCGCTCAGAAACCGTATGATGATGTAGGGCATGGAACGCATGTCGCTGGTATCATCTCTGCCAAAGTGAATAATAGTGAAGGTGTGGCAGGAATGACCTGGTACAACAAAGTGATGCCGGTCAAAGTACTCGATTCTTCTGGATCAGGTACAACTTACGCCGTAGCTGAGGGAATCATATGGGCTACTGATCATGGGGCAAAGGTAATTAATATGAGTCTCGGAAATTATGCGGATGCACAATTCCTACATGATGCAATCAAGTATGCCTATGATCGCGATGTCGTTCTTATTGCAGCAACCGGAAATGATAATACGGAACGCCCTGGTTATCCGGCAGCGTACCCTGAAGTTTTTGCGGTATCTGCCACGGATGCGGCAATGAGACGAGCTGATTTTTCGAATTACGGAGATTATATTGACGTGGTGGCACCTGGAGCAAGCATCGCCAGCACTTATCCTGGAAATCAGTATGCTGCCCTGTCTGGTACATCCATGGCAAGCCCCCATGTGGCTGCTCTAGCCGGACTAATTCGCTCCGTTAATCCCGATCTCAGTAATGAAGAGGTGATGGATTTAATGCGATCAAGCGTTATCGATCTTGGAGATTCAGGATATGATAAATATTTTGGATATGGACAAATTGATGTATATAAAGCACTCGAAAAAGCAGGAGCGAATGTGAAGGAAGACAGTCCTCTTCAATTCTGGCCGCAAAACTTACGAAACAAAATGGAAGATACGGTAAAAAAATATGTAAAATAGCTTTACTAAAATATAAAAAAAAGAGCAGACGAGGTAGCCTAAGCCTCTGGTCTGCTCTTTTTCATTCTTACTATCTACGGCGATTTGGACCGCAACAACCGCCACCGAGGTTACCCATTTGTCCTTCTTGATCACTTTCGACTACAGCCCATTCGTGTTTCGGAACAGGAATAACATGATGTTTGTTTATGATCTCTACAGGGTGAATAATCGGTTGAATCGCTTTATGATAGTGATTTTTCACAACATGAACAGGATCACAAACAATTGGCTTCAGGACTGGACAATGCTTTTTCATATGGTGATGACCTTGATAACTCATAACTCAACAACTCCTTTTCTTGTGATAATATAATCTATTCGAAAGCGTCTTATCGGATTGGATGTTTGTCTCCTAATGACAAAAATATATGTAGAAATAAAAAAAACGGCAGAATGCCATCCTTTATGAGGATCAACACTGCCGTTTGTATTTACATTGTTAATGTTAACTGTTGTCAGTTAGGAAAGTTTTCCGTAAGCCGGGTTCTGTACTCTTCGTGGTATCACGGGAACTACCCTCCCACTTCAAGCGACAATCATCTATCTAGGCCATTCATTGCTGAACAGCTCAAGCGACCAACCTAGACACGCCTCGGGCTAAGGCTGTCACAAGTGACTGTGTCTCTTTAGGTCTTGCTCCAGATGGGGTTTACCAGGAACGAAGTCACCAGCGTTCCTCGGGGTCTCTTACACCTCGGTTCCATCCTTGCCTGTGCTGGCGATAAACCAGCCATCGGCGGTCCATTTCTGTGGCACTATCCTTCAACTCGCGTTGACTGGACGTTATCCAGCATCCTGCCCTATGGAGCCCGGACTTTCCTCTCGTGGCAACAAGGCCACCAGCGATTGTCTGTTAAACTTTCCAAAACAACATTACATATTATACTCGGAACTCTTGCTTCATACAAGTGCAATTCCTGGGATTTATGTGATTACACAAATTGAAATGGTTCTGTGTTGATTTCGGAAGCATGTACATTCGTTTCATATCGATTTTGTTCAAGTTTAGAACGCAGCCATTTGGCTGTATTAGGCTTCATAATTTTCTCAATATTATGTCCTGGATCAATAATCGCAATCCCCGCCATCAAAGCATCTTGAGCCGTATGGTAGTCGATGTCACCCGTTACGATTACGTCCGCACCTTTGAACAGAGCAGGATTTACATACCGGCTTCCTGAACCTCCAAGCACAGCTGCTTTTTTTACAGTGCGGTTCAAATCACCAACAACACGAACGGTTTTGACATCGAACTGTTCTTTCACCGTATCTACAAGTGTATGCAGGGAGACAGATTCAGCCAATTTCCCCACTCTACCCAGACCAAGCGAACGTCCTTTTAAGTCCATGTGATAGAGATCATAAGCTACCTCCTCGTAAGGATGTGCTTTTAACATAGCCTGAACGACTTTGCTCTTGACAGACCCTGGAACGATCGTTTCAATTCGCACCTCTTCTACGCGCTCCATTTGACCTTCTGAGCCAATAAAAGGCTTAGTCCCTGCTCCAGGTACAAAAGTTCCTACACCGTCTATATTGAAGCTGCAGTGGCTGTAATCACCGATAGCACCGGCTCCTGCACCAAGAATAGCCTGCAATACTTTCTCATGATGTGTCTTTGGTACAAATACCACCAGTTTGTATAAGTTTTCTGTATGCAAATCCTCAAGGGGAGATCCATTCTGGATTCCGATGGCTTCTGCCATCCAGTCATTAATTCCGCCTTCTGCGACATCTAGGTTCGTGTGACTAATGTATACTGCAATATCATGCTTAATCAGCTTTTCATATAATTTCCCCATTGGAGAATCGGTTTGAAGTGATTTTAATGGGCGAAATATAATGGCATGATGGGCAATAATTAAATCAGCCTGAATGCGAATGGCTTCATCAATAACCTCTTCTGTTACATCGAGAGCAACAAGAACGTTCTTGATTTCTTTCTGGAGAGTTCCTAGCTGAAGTCCAATTCGGTCATCAGGGACAGCCAAGTGTTTGGGTGCCAGCTGTTCCATATATGAAATTACAGTTTGTCCTTTTGCATACATAACAGTACCTCCTCAATCCGCTTCAATCTATTTTGAATCTCTTCGGCTTTTTCTTTTGCAGCAGGTAAATCCGAGTTAGATAAGGATTTCAGTACATGTTTCAGCTTGTCCATTTCCCAGTGCCATTTCTTAATAAAGACAGGGCCACCTTGTTCTACTAAAAAAGGACCCATGGCGATTAGCTCTTCCTTGCTCAGTTCGATTTCATTTTTCCCAGTACCGATTAATTTCGGTTCATAGATCTCATCATTGGCAATATGTGAGAAATAAGCGGGAACTGCAGCAATAACTTCGTAAATTTTCCCATCTTCTTCGATGATTCGCTCTGCTTCAACGACAAAATCATGTTCATACAACCATCTACGAAGGATATCTTCTCCAACATTAGGCTGCAGAATCAACCGAGTGACACCTTCGAGCCTATGAATGCCCCGATCTAGGATCGCGGCAATCAGTGCTCCTCCCATACCTGCAATAGTAACGGTATCTACTTCGCCTGGTTCGATGACATCAAGACCATCTCCTCTGCGCACTTCAATATTTGCAGAAAGACCAGCACTTGCCACTTGTTTCTTTGCAGCTTCAAATGGACCTTCGTTCAGTTCGCCCGCAATCGCCTTCACAGCTTGCCCGCTGCGTACACAAGCTACCGGCAGAAGAGCATGATCTGAACCGATATCAGCAAGAATCCGTCCCGGATCCATTAGATCATGTAATAGTTGCAATCTTTTTGACAATTTCACTTAACAACACCATCCAGTATTTACTTGATTTACAGTCCAAGAGGACCTTCGCAGTAATGCATTCTCATTTGCAATCAGATAAAAAAAGAGATAAAATAATGTTTATTAGCAAATTCAATACATTAGTTCCAAAAACAAGAAAACTTGTTCGTATTAAGTATAAATAAAGAGGACCTCCTGCCACATCACACAGCAGAAGGCCCACTATTTCAACTATTCAAGAAAATCTTTCAGGCGTTTGCTGCGACTTGGATGACGTAGCTTACGCAATGCTTTTGCTTCGATCTGACGAATCCGCTCACGTGTAACACCAAACACTTTACCTACTTCTTCAAGTGTTCTTGTACGTCCATCATCAAGACCAAAACGCAAGCGAAGCACATTCTCTTCACGCTCAGTCAGCGTATCCAGTACATCTTCCAGTTGCTCTTTAAGGAGCTCATAAGCTGCTGCATCTGCAGGAGCAAGTGCTTCCTGATCCTCGATAAAGTCTCCCAAATGAGAATCATCTTCCTCACCAATCGGTGTTTCCAGTGAAACTGGCTCTTGAGCAATCTTCGTAATTTCTCTTACTTTTTCTACACTCAGATCCATTTCAGCTGCAATCTCTTCCGGAGTTGGTTCGCGTCCCAGTTCTTGAAGGAGCTGACGAGATA
This sequence comes from Paenibacillus sp. Marseille-Q7038, assembly GCF_965111595.1. NCBI lineage: Bacteria > Bacillati > Bacillota > Bacilli > Caryophanales > Paenibacillaceae > Paenibacillus > Paenibacillus sp. Marseille-Q7038. The sequence continues at coordinate 2,789,832 of NZ_CBCOOM010000001.1, forward strand.
CACGAATCAATTTGTTAATGGTTTCTACCATATGCACCGGAATACGAATGGTACGAGCCTGGTCGGCAATTGCACGGGTGATCGCCTGGCGAATCCACCATGTTGCATACGTACTAAATTTGAAACCTTTGTTATGGTCAAACTTCTCAACCGCTTTGATTAATCCCATGTTTCCTTCTTGAATTAGATCGAGGAAAAGCATACCACGACCAACGTAACGCTTCGCAATACTTACAACGAGTCGTAAGTTCGCTTCAGCTAGACGGCGTTTCGCTTCTTCGTCTCCATTCATAATACGCTTAGCGAGTTCAACCTCATCATCCGCGGATAGAAGTGGGACACGGCCGATTTCTTTCAAATACATACGCACCGGGTCATTAATCTTGATACCTGGAGGTAAGCTCAAATCATCATCAAAACGAAACTCTTCACTATCATTGTTTTCGGAGTCTTCACTTGGACGAAGTGGGTTCTCCTCATCATTTTCATTTACTACATCGATTCCTAAATCGCTAAGTTGTTCATAAAACTCATCCATTTGTTCTGGATCTTGATCAAATGGAGAAAGTTTCTCCATGATCTCTTTATAGTTTAGCGACGCCCTCTTTTTACCTTGTTCAATCAGTTGGTCTTTTACTTGATCTAGCGTCAATTCTGTCTCTAGTTCAGTATGCTGATCATTCGCCATATTCCGACTCCCTCCTCCCTAGAAACATGCTATGCTAAAAAACAATCACTGTCTCTCTAGGGTTATAATCTCACTTGCAATTTGTGCTGCACGCAAAAAGTCTCCGGATCGTTCGGCAGCAATCATTTCTTCTTTCTTTTGATCAATCTGCCTGAGCACAGGGTATTTAAGCACCTCTCGTATACAATCATCCAGAGCACTCTGATCCCAATGACCAGGAACATCCATCATAATGATGGAGCTCACTGTTTTTTCCAACCGGTCATCCTGAAGGGATAACATGAATAGCCCTGTATCCGGCGCTTTTCCTTGTGCGTAATAAGCATATAGATAAGCAGCAATTGCTGCATGATCGTTAATGTTAAAAGCTTCACCAAGATGTTCATTGACGTACCTTGCAGCTTCCTCGTCTTGAAGCATCCAGGATAGAAGCCTTCTCTCGGCCGCATGATAGGCAGGAAGAAGATTAGGTGTAGGAATCTGCCTATTTTGTTGCCTACCATTATTCCACCTTTTATCAATATTATCCCCAAGCTGCTCGTTTTTTTGTATTTGTTGTCTTTCGAGATTGCATTCTTGCTTTAAGGTCTCGAAATCAACATCTACTTCAGATGAAAGTTCACGAAGATATACTTCCCTTTCTGTCGGTGAAGAGAGGGGAGCTATCAGTTTGATGGCTTCTCGCGAATAAGCGATTCGACCACCTTCTTCTAGCAGTATATGGTTTTTCTTCAGGTTTATAAGCTTAAATTTTATCGGAGACACAGCACCATCAATAATTTGATGGGTAAAGCGGTCCCCGCCATGCTTTCGAATGAATTCATCCGGATCAAGTCCATCGGTTAGAAGCGCAATCTTTACTACAAGACCAGCGGATTCTAAGATGGGCATGTTTTTTAGTGCAGCAGCTTGTCCGGCTTTATCACCGTCATAACAAATAATTACCTCATCACTGAGTGATTTAAGCATCCGCGCTTGGTTTTCTGTTAATGCGGTTCCCATTCCGGCGACACCATTATGAATATCATGCTCCCACGCAGAGATTACGTCTCCATATCCTTCAAACAAAATCGTTTGCCCCTTCTTACGAATCGAAGATTTAGCATCATACATGTTATAAAGGATCCGACTTTTATTAAACAATCTCGTTTCGGGTGAGTTCAGATATTTGGGCTGGCCATCTCCCATGGTCCGTCCCGCAAAAGCAATGACCTTGCCGCTGCTGCTCTTAATAGGAAAAATAATACGATCTCGAAAACGGTCTACATATCCTCCGCCTTCATTTCGAGAAGAAATAAGTCCACCCTTCTCCATTTCGGCAAGAGAAAAAGAACGTTTCTCCAGAAACTGAACCAGCGTATTCCATCCCGCAGGAGCATAACCAATCTGAAAATGATCAATTGCCTTATCGTTCATACCCCGACCACGCAAATATTCTATCGCTGCTTTTCCGTACTCCGTATTTTTGAGTAGATAATGGTATAATTTCGCAGTAAGTTCGTTCGCCTGCAACAGACGCTCCGTTTCCGGATTGTGGTGCGCAACATCACGTCCATGCCAATCCCCAAGAGGGATATGAGTCTCTTCTGCCATCGATTTTACAGCCTCGGGGAAGGTTAATCCTTCGATTTCCATCCTAAATTTGATGGCATTTCCACCCTTGCCGCAACCGTAGCAATAGAAAATCTGGCGTTCTGGTGTAACTGTAAACGAAGGGGTATTCTCTGAATGAAACGGGCAAAGACCCTTCATGTATTTGCCCTGCTTGGTCAGATGTACAAATTTACTTACCGTGTCTACGATATCATGTTGCTGAAGAACTGATTCGATAACACTTTCCGGTATGTTACCCTGTCCGGCACTCATCCTAACCACCTTCATCTCTTAACACGTAAATATAATTCGCTAAACTTACACAAACTCCTGCAAATCTTTCAAAAGTTTTGTCAGTTTATGTTGAAATGTCCTTCGATCCTCCTCTGTGAGTGGCTTCGGACCTTTCCCATAATGACCTCTTTTTCTTGCTTTTGCATGAGTATGTCTAGAATCAAGCAGAAAATCGATGTCCTGATTATCAATTATTTTACCTCGAAAAGTAATAACACTGCATTTCTTAGCTAGAGCCAGTGCAGCAAGTCCATAATCTTGAGTCACAACCACATCATGAGCACGTATATGATTCGCAATGTAAAGATCGGCACTCTGATCGCTGCGATCCACTTGAATTACCGTTACCCCTTCTGCTCCCTCTAATCGGTGATCAAATGAAGATACCATTAGCACATGCATGTCAAACCCATGAGCTGTTTCTGCAATTTCACGTTTTACAGGGCAAGCGTCGCCATCGACGACAATTCGCCTTTGCATATCTCCATCACCCGTCTCATTTTTAAATTCAGTCCGGGATATTATTATATACGCCTGAGACCATCCTAATTCCTGCCCAGGCATGAAATACAGCAAACAAAGAAAATAACACAGGACAGCGATATACGCTGTCCATTAATATATCCTTTGTTTTTCTATATTTATTTTTACGATCTCAAAATCCAGTATAGACCTAGCTTATTATTACCAAACCAACTTGGAGAAATCAGCGAACGATTTCAAGTCTTGATCTATAGAAGCGAGTAAGCCTAAGCGATTTGCACGGACAGCTTCGTCTTCTGCCATAACCATAACAGAATCAAAGAATTCGGTGATCGGCTCTTTCCAGGAGCTAGCCAAACTTAGGGCCTTTTCTGCATCATGACGAGCAATAGCTTCTTGGTAAGCAAGGGATGTAGCCTTCCATGCATCATATAGTTTACGCTCTCCATCTTCTACAAATACCTCTTCACTAACCGAAGCATTAGAAGCTTTAGCTGCCAAATTACCTACACGATTAAAGGAGTCCACCGTTGTTTTGAAATCATCTTCTGAGACCACAGCATTCATCAGAGCAGCTCCGCGGCGCGTAACGGATACGATATCATTGTACTGAGCACTAATTACCGCATCCACTACATCATAACGCATCGTTTCAGACAAGAGTTTTTTGACCCGTAAACCAAAGAACTCTTGTAAGTCTTTACGTATTTCATCCGCCGGACGTTTCATAACTCTCATGCTTTCGTGAACCCCGATTCCAAGCTCAAAAATATCATCCAATGTTACAGGCAGTTCATGCTCGTAAGCAATTTGTACGATACCAGCCGCTTGACGACGAAGAGCATAAGGGTCTTGTGAACCCGTTGGAATAATCCCGATAGAGAAACAACCTACAATGGTATCTATCTTATCTGCGATACTTACGATAGATCCAATCATCGATGCTGGAACACTGTCGGAAGCTGATCTCGGTTGATAATGTTCAAAGATCGCTCTAGCTACCTCAGCACGTTCCCCTGCTTTCAAAGCGTAATCTTCACCCATAACCCCTTGCAATTCAGGGAACTCATATACCATCTGTGTTACAAGATCAAATTTACAAATATCAGCTGCACGGCTAACCGATTCAACCTGATCTGCTGGGATATTCAGCTTCGCTGCAAGTGCATCTGCAATTTTGCGAATACGGCGGACCTTATCTCCAACGGTACCCATCTCTTCTTGGAAAACAATGCTTTCAAGTTTGGATACTGCATCTTTAATTTGTAATTTTTGATCTTCTTCGTAAAAGAATTTCGCATCCGACAAACGTGCACGAAGCACTTTCTCATTCCCTTTTGCAATCACATCAAGCGATTCTTTTCCGCCGTTACGTACAGTGACAAAATAAGGAAGTAGTGTACCTTTATCGTCAAACACAGGGAAATACCGTTGATGCTCACGCATAGAAGTAATCAGCACATCTTGCGGAATATTAAGGAAGGAAGACTCAAATGTTCCGTATAATACGGTTGGAGTTTCAACCAGGAACAAGATTTCTTCGAGCAAATCTTCTTTAACACCAATGGTCCAATTCTTCTCATGAGCGAGTTCTTCAATTTGTTTCACAATGATCGCACGGCGCTCTTCGATATCGGCAATTACATGCTCTGAACGTAACGCTTCAACATAAGCAGAAGGCTCTTTGATTTCGATTTCTTTTCCTAAGAAACGGTGACCTCGCGTGATATTTCCTGAAGTAACGCCCGCAACTTCTATAGAGATAACATCCGTACCAAAAAGCGCAACCATCCAGCGGATCGGACGAACAAATTTGAAATCATAAGAAGCCCAGCGCATAAATTTAGGAAATGTCATCGCATGTAAAATTTGCAGCAATCCTTCAGCAAGAATTTCAGAAGTTTCCGTTCCTTTGCTGCTTTTCGTTGCGTAAATATATTCAACGCCGCCAAGTTCTTTAAACGTAAACTGTTCCGGAGAAACACCTTGACTTCTCGCAAAACCAAGAGCTGCTTTACTCCAATTTCCGTTTTCGTCCATTGCAATTTTGCGTGACGGTCCTTTTACTTCTTCTTCTATATCCTCTTGTTTTTCAGCAACATCTTTAATCAGGACAGCCAAACGACGGGGTGTTGCATAAGCTTCTACAGCACCATGATTTACACGGATACTGCTCAGCCATTTCTCCATTCGATCCTGAAGCTGCTCTATCGCTCCGCGCACAAATCTTGCAGGTACTTCTTCCAGACCAATTTCAAATAATAAATCTTTAGACATGATCCGCACCTCCTTGCTTAATCAATGGGAATCCGAGCTTCTCGCGCTCCGCTAGATATGTTGCAGCGACTTGACGCGCCAGATTACGTACTCTCGTAATATAGCCCGTCCGTTCCGTTACACTGATCGCTCCACGGGCATCCAGAAGGTTAAACGTATGTGAGCATTTGAGCACATAATCATAAGCTGGGAATACCAGATCCTGATCCATTGCCTTTTTTGCCTCTTCTTCATACATGTTAAAGAGTGTAAATAGCATACGAACATCAGATACTTCAAACGTATATTTAGAATGTTCCACTTCTGGTTGATGGAATACGTCTCCATACTTCACATCGCCTACCCACTCCAGATCAAATACATTGTCTTTGTCCTGGATATATGATGCTAGACGTTCCATACCATAGGTGATTTCAACGGAAACAGGATTGGTTTCGATTCCGCCTACTTGTTGGAAATAAGTGAACTGTGTGATTTCCATACCGTCGAGCCATACTTCCCAGCCGAGACCCGCACAACCAAGAGAAGGATTCTCCCAGTTATCTTCTACGAAACGGATATCATGCTTATTCGCATCAATTCCAAGCGCTTTGAGGCTGTCCAAATATAGTTCCTGAATATTGTCAGGGGAAGGTTTAATAATGACTTGGAACTGATGATGTTGATACAACCGGTTCGGGTTCTCTCCGTATCTTCCATCCGAAGGACGTCGTGACGGCTCCACATAAGCTACTTTCCATGGTTCAGGTCCGATCGAACGAAGGAAAGTCATGGGGTTCATTGTACCTGCACCCTTTTCCGTATCATATGGCTGAACAATAATGCATTCTTGGCCTGCCCAGAACTCTTGCAGCGTTAAAATCATTTGCTGAAAATTCATATACTTCTCTCCTTTTTCATCAGCTGTAGGACAGCAAAAAACCCCCGCCCTACGCCTGTTATACAGACGTAGGGACGAGAGTTAATCCCGCGGTTCCACCCTACTTGATCACCTTCGAAACTCATGATGAGCTTCTATAGCAATCCGCTTTTCCGTATCATGTTCTGCTCACGAGTGCCGTTTCCTAAACAAAACCTGCCGGACTCTCACCTGCACCGACTCGCTAATTAAGGTTTGTCTGTTCAGTACTTTCTCGATCAACGCATGTCTCAAAGAGACTATTATGGTTCATAATAACGTAGTGATCATGCGCTTGTCAAGAAAACACCCAGAAAGCTATTTTTGAGTCACAATTTAGAAACCGTACTTTTCCATCTGATCAAGAAAATGACGAGATTTCAGTTTTAAGGCTAATTGCTGATCCATAAATGCACGCATGATCACCTTAATTTCAGTCTTAGTCTCTTCGCGTACAGATATATTGCCAAGACGCTGTAAATCTAGCGCTGAAAATAAACGTAACAACTTTAGAGCCCTTGGGGTTATATTCATAGCCGGCGGATCAAAGTGTTTACAAGCACGGCATAAAACGCCTCCAAGACTCGGACTAATAAAATATTCTTCATCCGGTCTCTCCCGTCCACAGGAAATACAAGCTTGAAGTTCAGGTGCATATCCAGCGGACTGTAATATTTTCATTTCATAAAGATGAATAATAATAGCCGGATCTTTATCTTCTTGAAGGGCCCCGAGGCATGCCTTTAATTGTTTAAACCAAAAGGTACCTGTTTCATCATCCTGCAACACTCGGTCCAATAACTCACAGGCATAGGAGGCAAATGCCGCCTTAATAATGTCCTCACGCAGTACATGGTGAGATTCAATAATTTCGCCTTGATTTAAAGTTCCCAGTCCTTGATTACGAAAAAAAACATATTCTCCATACGTAAACGGCTGTGTCAGGGCAGCATGGCGGCTTTTTGCCTTTTTAGCTCCACGGACAAGAACTCCTACTTTACCTCCACTTTCGGTGCAAAGCGTAATAATCTTGTTCCCTTCGCCGTAGTCCATACTGCGGATGACGATCCCTTCCACCCTGTATAGCATGTTTCGTCCCCCACAAGCCACTCCTGCCGCACATGGCTAAGATTCGGTCTGAATCGCATCAAAAGGATCAACCTCCCCTTCAGCTTCAATTCCTACTTCATCTAGGACAGATGCACAAGCTTCTTTGTACAGCAAGTAAGCATCAACATCTCCAGTCTTTGCAAAATACGTCCACGAAAAATCTCGCATAAGTATTCATCCTCTCTTGTGGAAATGACTTGATAAGCATCTAAGAGATAGGATGTACAAGGGAGTTCTTTCTATGCGTAAAACAACACTGGTAGTGTACGGCAGAAAAGGCATTTCTCAATTAATCGAACTACTTACGCGTCTCGATGAAAACCTAAGTCACGAAGGACTCGGTCTTGATTTCGCCAGTCTTTCTTCACTTTCACCCATAGTTCCAAAAATATTTTGGAACCAAGCAGTCTTTCAATATCGTGACGAGCTCGCTTCCCTACTTCTTTAAGAAGAGCTCCTTGTTTACCGATAATAATTCCTTTTTGGGAATCACGTTCTACATAAATTACAGCAGAAACATACACTGTCCCATTTTCTTGTGCACGCATTTCTTCGATGGTAACGGCAATGGAGTGAGGCACTTCCTCACGCGTCATATGCAGAATTTTCTCACGTACAAGCTCAGCAATAACAAACTGCTCAGGATGATCCGTAATTTGATCTTCTGGATAATACTGAGGACCTACCGGTAAATACTTCTTAACTTGATCAAGAAGAGTATTTACATTGTTACCGTGTTTAGCTGAAATAGGAACAATCTCGGCAAATTCGTGCAGCTTTCTGTATTGTTCGATTAAAGGTAATAGAGCTTCAGGCTCTATTTGGTCGATTTTGTTCAACACAAGGATGACCGGCGTTTTAACATCTTTCAATTGTTCGGCAATAAAGCGATCACCGCCGCCCATTCCTTCCGCAGCATCAACCAAAAATAGAACAGCTTCTACTTCCCGAAGTGTATTAAGTGCCGTCATATTCATGAAATCGCCCAGTTTCGATTGACGCTTATGAATACCTGGTGTATCTAGAAAAACGATTTGCATATTATCTGCGGTATATACCCCGTGAATTTTATTTCTCGTTGTTTGTGGTTTATCGGACATAATCGCAATTTTCTGTCCAATGACTTGATTCATTAGAGTGGATTTACCCACATTCGGTCTGCCGATAATGGCTACAAAACCGGATTTAAATTCTTTTTTTGACATATTTCCTCCAAATTAGGGCTGAACCCTATACATTGATTTTATACTTTCGCAAGATCTTGAGGGCCGAATGCCCCTGGCAGTAGATCGGAGACGGTTGTTTCCACCATGTCACCTTTCAGATTTCCTAAGTAAACAGGCATATCTGGTTCACACAATTCAAACATCACCTGACGACATATACCACAAGGAGAGATTGGACCATCTGTATCTCCTACGATAGCTATTGCTTTGAATTTTCTAGGTTCATGGCCGCTCGCGATAGCACTAAACACAGCCGTTCGCTCTGCGCAGTTACTTGGACCGTAAGCTGCATTTTCAATATTACATCCATGATAGATATGACCATCTTCCCCAACCAGTGCAGCCCCTACTCCAAAGTGAGAGTATGGGATATAAGCTTTCTTACGAGCTTCAACAGCTTCTTTCATCAAACTTTGCTTATCCATATATCTTACCTCTTTCTAGAACGAAATGTTATCTATTTTAGAAAGCCCATGTAATCAGCGGCTCCCAAAAAACAAACAGTGCAATAATCACGGCAAAAACCGCCGCCAGCAGCACAGCTCCAGCAGCGGTATCTTTAGCGGATTTTGCAAGCAAGTGAAACTCAGGGGAGGCAAGGTCTACGACCCGTTCAACAGCGGTATTAAGCAGCTCCGTTATCATCACACCAGCAATCGCCACACAGATGAACATCCAGTCCACCTGAGAAATATGAAAAAATAGGCCCGCAACAACTGCAAGGATAGCACATCCCGCATGAACACGCAGATTCCGCTGCGTTAGAAAACTTTCTATTAAGCCCTCCATTGCGTTACGAAATACATCACCCCATGAGCGCTTCTTCATTACCGACTGAGCCCCACCTCAGCAAGAACTTTTTCCTGTTTTCCCATCATTTCAGCTTCACTAGCTTCGTCCTGATGATCATAACCTAACAAATGAAGAAAACCATGCACAAACAAAAATCCGATCTCACGATCAATAGAATGACCGTATTCTTTGCTTTGAGCAATCGCGGTCTCCACTGAAATAATAATATCTCCAAGGATTTCTGGGATATCTATAGCTTCATTCTCACCAAGATCATAAATAATATCCAATTCTTCATCGATCGATTCATTCATGGCAAAAGAAAGCACATCCGTAGGACGATCGATTCCCCGATACTCCTTATTCAGTTCATGAATTTCTTGATCTGTTACAAAAGTGAGAGCTACCTCACCATCTGTAATCTTCTCCATCTCGGCTGCTTTTTCAAGCAACCTTTCCAAAGTCCCAATCAATTCTTCCGTGATCTCAACAACTTCTTGGTTATTATTCCATACGAGTTGCACACTCATTTTCGTATGCTCCTTATCTGTATACTCTATAGTTAATCTTAATAAGCTGTTAAGTCTAAAGCAAATAACTCTCCGCTCTTACTTAACTTTTTGGCTTCTTTATTTCTTCCGGATATTCAATTCGAGAATGGAAAATACCCATTACCGCTTCTTTTAACGTCTTCGACACAATATCGAGTTCACGCATGGTCAAATCACAATCATTCAACTGATGATCATCGAGCCTGCTTTTTATAATCTTCTCAATCATCGTTTCCACTTGTTCTACGGTCGGTTTCCGTAAGGAACGAACGGCGGCTTCCACACTGTCTGCAATCCCTACGATAGCTGCTTCTTTAGACTGAGCTTTAGGACCTGGATATCTAAAATCTTCTTCCGTAAAATCAGGTTCTACTCCCGCCTCTTCCGCCTGCTTTATCGCTTTTTGATAGAAAAAGTGTAGGAAGGTTGTTCCATGATGCTGCTCTGCAATATCACGAATCCGCTTGGGAAGTTTATACTCTTTTTGCATCTCCACGCCATCTCTTGCATGAGCGATAATAATCGACTTACTAAGCTTAGGATCCAGTGTGTCATGCGGATTTTCCATATTATTCTGATTCTCGATAAAATAAATCGGACGTTTTGTTTTTCCAATATCATGGTAATAGGAACCAACTCTGCATAAGAGACCATCTGCACCGATCGCTTCAGCGGCTGCCTCAGACAAGTTCCCTACCATCACACTATGATGATAAGTTCCCGGTGTTTCTGTAAGCAGTTTACGTAATAGCGGGTGATTCGGATTTGACAATTCCACAAGCTTCAAAGCAGATAAAATTCCGAAAGTAGATTCAAAGAACGGCATCAGACCAATAGCAAGAATTGCCATCAAAATCCCGCCCGCAAAAGCAAAACCTACCCCGTATAGCGCATTGGTACGATCCCAATCTCCATCTCCCAGAATTGAAAGCATGAAGACTACAAGAGAACCAATCAATGACACCATAATACCGCTTTTCAGTAAAGTTGAGCGCTGGCTCGCCTTGTCCGTAGCAAAAATAGCAACAAAGCTGACAATGACAGTAAACAATCCAAAATTAAAGTCAAAATTTTCGTTTTGCTGCGTATTTAGTATAATGCTAGCCACAATCCCAAAAATAATAGCAGAGATATAGGCCAAAGGTATGTCGAGCAGCAGGGTAATTAACATGACTCCAATCCCTACCGGAGCCAAGTATCCGACGAATACTCTACCATCTGTCTGAAGAAAAGCAATCAAATGCATACTGCCTATTGTAATCACAAATACACATAACAGCATAAGCAGTTGCGCATTGCTATATTTGAATTCGGGATTACTCATTTGATTCATGTACATTAATATGCCTAATGAGAGAAATAGCGACAGTAACAGTAAACCAAACTGCGGCCAATAATTTACTTCATCACGCAAAAGTTTATTATCCGAAAGCAGCTTGTACACTTCTTCGGTAATAATCTCCCCTTTGGCTACAAGCGTTTCCCCTTCTTCGATGTAAACAGGCGGTGTGTTTTCCCGCGCCTTCGCTTTGGCTTCTTTCGTCGCCTCTTCATCGTAGAATTTATTTGATGTAATCACAAATCGGGTAAGTTCCTGAACCACCTCGCGTGAAGTACGGTCATTAAGCGAGCTTGTATTGACCATTTCCGCCACTTTTGCACGTGGAATAGAGGCATCCGTGATCTGGTCTACCATAAGCCGAGAGACAAGCTCTCGTGCCACCGGTTTCATCTGTTTAATCTGATCGGAAGACAGTCTAGCAATTTTGATATACGTCTCTTCTGGAATACGGTAAGACTGTCCTTCGGTTACTTTGCGAATCTCTTCGAGCAGTGGTTCGGAATAAATACCGGAACTTCGATTATTGTTAATAAAATTCGTTACGGAGTCCCTTAGTCGCTGCGGAATTTCTTGTTTATAAATTTCAATCTTGTCATCACTTGATATATCATCCTGATTTAAACGGTCAATACGGTCAAGTATGGATGTAATTAAACTTTCATTACGTAAAGAGACATATTGGTAGATCGGCTGAACACTTTCAGCCGCCTGTTCCTGTGCCAGCGCACGTGCTTGATTATCTTGAATCTGCATCGGCGCCTTAATTTCTTTTTCACTACGTGTTCCCTGCTGAATATCATAACGCTCAGGCAACAAACTCGGAGACAAACTAACATAGAACAGAATGAGCATAAACAAAAACAGAAGATAGCGGGCTCCCCTGCTATTCTTCCATCCCATTTTCTTATTCTGAAAAGACTTGTCTTTAGACAATTCCTTAGGGGTCACCAGGAACAATCCCTTTCTATTCTTGATTTTCTGCGGCTCGGTCGTAAGCGGTGATGATTTTCTGCACAAGGGTGTGCCTTACCACGTCAGTTTCAGCAAAGTAAACAAATCCAATCTCTTCAACACTCGAAAGAATCGATTTGGCTTCTATCAGTCCTGATTTCTTACCTCTAGGCAAGTCGATTTGTGTTACATCTCCGGTGATTACCATTTTGGAACCAAAACCCAGACGGGTCAAAAACATTTTCATTTGTTCCGGTGTAGTATTCTGCGCTTCATCCAAAATAATAAAAGAATCATCCAGTGTACGGCCACGCATATACGCCAGTGGTGCAATTTCTATCAGGCCGCGTTCAAGCGCTTTAGCTGTCTGATCGGGACCCATTACATCATATAGCGCATCATATAGTGGACGCAGATACGGATCGACCTTCTCCTGAAGATCTCCTGGCAAGAAACCGAGGTTCTCCCCTGCTTCAACAGCAGGCCGGGTTAATACAATTCTCTTTACAGAGCCTTCTTTTAACGCGGCTACAGCGAGAACAACAGCAAGATAGGTCTTACCTGTTCCTGCAGGTCCAATTCCAAATACGATATCCCGTTTCTTGATGGTCGTAACATAATGTTTCTGTCCAATCGTCTTCACACGAATTGGTTTACCACGAAAAGTAGTCGTAATTTCACCTTTAAATAAGTCAAGCAGCTGATCGGCTCTGAAATCTTTGGCAAGTTCGGTTGCGTACTGGATATCTCTTTCGGAAAGAATGTATCCATTACGAATTAGTTGCAATAATACTTCAAATAGCTGTTCCATTTTCTCAACTTCATTTCCATCGCCCCGAATGGTGATTTCGGCTTCACGTGAGTCAATCGTCACTGGAATCTCGGACTCCATTAATTTAAGAAAAGTGTCCTGTGGTCCAAATAGAGATTGTCCTTCACCTGCGTTCTGAAGAGAGATGCGTATGCTGCGATTATGTTCTGTCAAATAACCTCATTCTCCTTGATCTTCAACTTGGTTATAAACGAGCGGTAATTCCACCGCGATACTTTCTTCTACTTCGAAAAGCACTTTCATATAAACTTTACCATTCTCTTTCTTCTCATGCAAAATTTTTTCGCTGATCATCTTCGTACCTTTACCGTTTTTCGCTAAAATATCATTTCTTGCCGCTTCCAATCCTTGTTGTTTTACAAACTCTTCACCAAGAGACTGCTCTTTATACAACGTTTCACGGTCAATTTCAGTCATCCAGCCCACTGGAAGTTTAAAAGAGCGCCATTTCAGCGGGTCCACTTCGGTAATAGTCTCAAATTTACTGTAAGGAGTATCTCCATAACCCCAGAACTGGACCGCTCGATTTCCCAGCACAAGGAAACGACGTTCTTTAGACTCCCCTGTATAAGTGATCTGCTTTTGCAATAAAGGCACTTCAATATTATATTCATGCCAAACAAGCCCTTTTACTTCCCCTTTGGCTACGACATTCTGTGTGTTCTCTTCGTCCCCAAGAATACCTGATATAAGTACTGAACCCTTCTTGACCCTCATATCCTTTTGAACTACGGGTCTGCCTTGTTCCGCATAAATTTCAGTTATCACCGCATCCGTCTTGCTGATCAGATGTCTTGGACTCAATAGCGGTTTCTTCTCTGGTTCATCTGCTTCAACGACCTGGATCGTAACTTTGGTTCCTTCCCGGAGCACACCGATCCATGAAGCTGCAGGGAGCTGTTTTACCATATCCTTAGCCAGCTCGTCCTGTTCTGGAAGCCGAAATGAGAGTTGAAATGGATATAGCCCCTCTTTACGAGCTACTTCCAGAATTTCTTCTTCCGGTATTTTTATATTCCCTTCCACTTCGACGTCCCATACCAATGCAGACATGGCATACAATAAAACAAAGAATAAAATGGCACCTGTTACAAACAGTTTTCGTTTTAGTAGTCTCGCCGTAAAAAAGGGGAGCCCAATACGCTGCTTTACCCTTACCCGGCAGCCTGTCCGTTTTAAAAGCGGGCGAAGCTCAAAGAAATCGTTCACCAGAATATTCATACTGGCACTGCGATTACCTATTGCTTTAATCTCCCATACATTTAGTCCATGCTTCGCCATTTCATTAATCATGGCTTCGATGTCGCCCCCGAGAAGTACAATATGAACTGTTCCCCTAATATTGGCCAAGCTCGGTGTTTTCACTTGACATCCTCCGTTCCCATATACTGAATATTTTTAATATGGCCTTCTACCGCTACTTCTTCAGGCATAATATTCCGAATGACAAGCTCTGCACCGCTTACCTCGAGTCGTCCTACAGACAGGTCGAGCACAAGTTTATCTTCGGAAAAATGTACAACACCGCGATGGTTCTCTATGTATAATTGCTTACTTCCGATCAGGGTTAGCCTCGGCATGTCAAAAAGAACATCCTGTGGCAAATCGAGTACTTCGCTGGTCCATTTGCGCAAATTGCGACTGATCCGGGTCATTGAGCTGGTCTTCCCCCTTCCTGTACTCTAAACCATATGCAGGAAAACGCTGCTTTATGAGGATTCCATTACAAAAAGCCGCCATTCTCTATTAAGAGAAATGACGGCTCATTAGTTAATCAAATATTAATACTTATTGCGAGAATGATAAGGGCGTTTTGCCCGCGGCGGTCCTAATACTTCTGCCCAAATAATCCCTTTACGAATATCGGATGGGTTAGCAAATAACTTTTCCTGTTCATCCGGCTTTTGAGAAGATTCTGCTCGGGAAGTTGCAGCACGCCTTGCGACTCTTGCCGCTTTTTCAGACTCATCTTTTATTCTTTCTAATCGCAATCTCTCGATTTCGAATGTTCTGCGTTGTTGCTCCATCACATCATGCTGAGATAATTCTTCATCTGCAGCATAATCTTCAACAGTGGAGTATGGAGACTCAGAAACGGTAGCAGGAGTATCATAAGGATTGCGATACTCCCCTTCACGCGAATCCATCGGCTCTACCGGGAGTGTAGACTCTCTAGAAGGCGGTCTTCTCGATTCGTCTGTCCCTCTCGATTTATTCGCTTTATTCAAAAACGAAATGAGCGCAAAACCAATAACAGCTACGAAGTAGATGTTGCTTAATAACCAGTCCAGAAGGTTCATTTATTTCACCACCTTATCTGTTTTGGTTATGATCATCCTGGTTTTTCTTGCTTTCTTCCGGCTTCGCAATGGCACCGCGCATCTCTGTATCTGCCTCGATATTGCGATAATTCATATAATCCATGATTCCAAGTTGTCCGTTTCGGAAAGCTTCCGCCATCGCGAGCGGCACATCGGATTCTGCTTCTACTACGCGAGCTCTCATCTCAATAACACGCGCCTTCATCTCTTGCTCTTGAGCAACAGCCATTGCACGTCTTTCTTCTGCTTTTGCCTGAGCAATTCGTTTGTCTGCTTCGGCCTGTTCTGTCTGCAAATCAGCCCCGATATTTTTACCAACACTAACATCGGCAATATCGATAGAAAGAATCTCAAAAGCAGTACCTGCATCTAGACCTTTCTCAAGGACGGTACGAGAAATACGGTCCGGATGCTCTAGAACATCTTTATGGGAGTTAGAAGCACCATTCGTACTTACAATCCCTTCCCCTACACGGGCAATAATCGTTTCTTCACCCGCACCACCGACTAGGCGATCAATATTAGCACGAACCGTTACGCGAGCTTTAACTTTTACTTCAATACCGTCTTTTGCTACCGCAGAAACGACTGGAGTCTCAATCACTCGCGGATTAACACTCATTTGTACAGCCTGAAGCACATCACGACCTGCAAGGTCAATCGCTGCAGCACGTTCAAATTCGAGCGGAATGTTCGCACGCTGTGCAGCAATCAAGGAGTTGACCACTCGGTCTACGTTACCTCCTGCGAGATAGTGACTTTCCAGTTGGTTAATGTTAAGACCAAGTCCAGCTTTTGTAGCTTTAATGAGTGGATTTACAATCCGACTAGGCACAACTCGGCGCAGCCTCATAGCTACAAGGGTAATAATGCTTAATTTGACACCGGACGCAAGCGCTGAAATCCAGAGCATGACAGGGAAAAAGCTAAAGAACACACTTAATATGATGACCGCAACAACGGCAATTAACAGAATAGCTACCCAACCTGATTCAAATACCATGTAATAAATTCCTCCAACAAATCGTTTTTTTAAAACTAGGTCATACCATGTTTATTTAACCGTTATTTTACGCCATTAAATTCTCTTTCACTTTGTTTCTTCACCACAACACGCGAACCTTCTACCTTGTACACATAAACAGGTTCGTTTGCGAGAATATAATCCCCTTCTGTAACCACATCTACACGCTCTGCCCCAATGACAGCCGTACCCGATGGACGAAGCGGAGTCGCACTGACGCCTTCCATTCCAATCAAATCTTCTCTTGTTCTAACCGAAGAATATCCTCTGTCCGCAGTCATGTTATCACTTAGTATAAAACGATTCCATATCCCTCTCTCCTTGAACACGATAGCGACAATGATCACGAGAGCAATCGCAGCAGCCGTTGCAATTCCTAAGGAGACAAGAGCTGTACTTGTATCGTAGGCGGCTCTTACGACCCCTGTAATCAGACTCGCTGAACCGAGCACTCCCAGAATACCAAAGCTCGGAACAAATAGTTCGGAGATAAGAAGTGCAATCCCGATGATAAACAGGAACCATGTTTCCGATCCGCCGATACCGGCCACATAACTTCCGCCAAAATAAAGGACAAAGCTCAAGAAACCAACAATACCCGGTACTCCAAATCCAGGAACAAATAACTCGATCAATATTCCAGCTATCCCAATGAATAACAGAATCGTTGATACAACAGGATGAGTAAGGAAACTCGAGACCTTCTCAAATGTCGTCTGTTCCATCGTATAGATATTATCCGGTGAATAATTCAGCCATGTAGCTACTTCAGCAGGCGATGTGACAATTTTGTCAGCATAACCAACTTCAAGCGCTTCCTTCGCTGTCAGAGAGATAACCTGGCCTTTTTCTTTCGTTTTATTGATTTCAGGCATTTCAACAACCATATTAAGATCCGTCATCCCGCCTGCGATCTCTTTTTTGCGATCATTCTTTTCAGCTGCCGCCTGCATGTTCGACTTCCATGTAGCTACTAGCTTGGGATCATCAATATAGTTATTTCTCCCATCTACCAGAGCTGCCGCACCAATCGTACTCGCTGGGGACATCGCAATATAGTCAGAGACCAAAGCAATATAACTACCTGCTGAAGCCGCATCTCCGTTGATATAAGCCACTGTGGGAATTTTGCTTGCCTGAATCATATCTCCAATTTCTTTTGTCGTTGCGACAAGCCCGCCAGGCGTATTGATCTGGAGAACAATCAGGCCTGCTTGCATTTCTTCCGCTTCCTTGAACCCGCGTTCCATGAATTTTTGAAGCCCGCGCTCAATTGGTTGATCTACAGGAATGACATATACCGCACCATCTTTCGCAGCAGCCTGAATCCCCTGTGGTTGAACAAAAGCAGAGACGAGAGTAACAAAGAAAGCGATTAAAATAACAACCGGAAATTTCCAATTTTTGATTTTATTCATTAATTGTTATACCTCCCTTCTATATCATCCTATAATACCCACCACATAATGTATATTACGTATGTAAACAATTTACGTTTCAAAAAAGAAAAACACTCCCTGAGTCAGGGAGTGTTTACGGTTATGTTATTGCAGAAATTGTTGAACTGCTTGGCTCACCAGCTTGCCATCCGCTTTGCCTTTTACTTTCGGCATCAGGGCTGACATGACTTTCCCCATCTCGGCTTTCGAAGAAGCACCGGTTTCCTGGATGGTCTGCTGTACAATGACTTTAATTTCTTCTTCGCTAAGCTGTGCGGGAAGGTACTGACTGATTATATCAATTTCCGCTTTGGCATTCTCCGCAAGTTCTGTGCGACCCGCTTTATCAAATTCTTGGAGGGCATCTTTGCGCTGTTTGATTTCACGACTGAGGATATCAAGCACTTCGTTGTCATCCAAAGGTCTTTTCAAATCTATTTCAAGATTCTTAATCGTCGAACGAACCAAACGAATGGTGGAGAGTTTGAACTTGTCCTTACTCTTCATCGCTTGCTTCATATCTTCGTTCAATCGTTCGCTAAGATTCATGTTGTTATAATCCTCCTAAAACTTTCTCTTACGAGCAGCCTCGGACTTTTTCTTACGTTTTACGCTTGGCTTTTCATAATGCTTACGTTTCTTCACCTCAGCTAAAACACCATCTTTAGCGATGGAGCGTTTAAAGCGACGAAGTGCAGCATCAATAGTCTCGTTTTTGCGAACTTTAGTTTCAGACACCAGTTTTCCCTCCCTCCGACCAGACCGTCCAAGAGCATATAACACGGTTCATCAAACTTAATTATAGGTGAAAATTCGTTAACGTGTCAACCTATATACCAATATCGTTTAAAAACAAGGATTTTATGCGCTTGATCTGAGAAATTTAACTGTGTGAATTGGAAATTCCAGTAAGTGCACCAAGACGTGCACCACCCAGCACATGATAGTGAAGATGATGTACGGTTTGCTCTCCATCTTTCCCACAATTATTAATTAAACGGTATCCTGATTCTGCAATTCCCAGTTTGTTAGCCGCTTCCTGTGCAGCCTTGTGAATCTCTGCAATGAGACCAAAATCTTCTCCCGCAACTTCATTCATGGAAGCAATATGCTTCTTGGGAATAACCAGAACATGCACCGGAGCAGCAGGCTGTATATCGTGGAATACAATTACATGTTCATTTTCGAGCACCTTATTAGAAGGAATGGCACCCTCTACAATTTTGCAAAATAAACAATCCATTTTCATTCCTCCTTTTCATTAACCAAAGTATGTACAATAATTTTATCATAACGGATTATAAAGCCATTCGCCAGTTGAAGAGGAATATAAAAACGCCCCTTTTCATAAAGAAAAAGAGCGTTTCTACCAATCTATTTATATTAAAGGCAATAGACTCAATGCTGTTATACCAACTAGCGGAAGTAATAAACGTCTGAATCTTCGTCTGCCTGGATAATATCCGCCGCCATAATTAGGATAACCTCCATATCCACCGTATCCTCCATATCCACCAAATCCCCCGATCGGCAGAAAAGCGCGTGTGTCTCCGCATGGTGGAGGAGGACAGCCACAAGATACACCTTGATGGGTATACATTGAAGTTTGCATTGGAACAGACATCTCATTCATATATTCACTTCCTACAGGTATGGCGAGACTTAGATATTCTTCGTCCATATTCTCAATGATTCCATCATGCATAGAACCATCCTCCATCCATACACATACATAGCGATGCATATGATCATGACACATTTTTTTAACTTCTGCTTTTTCCATTTCCTTGTTCCTCCTCGGCTTCTGGGCTGATACCCTATGTTATTCACTTCAAGAGTAAATGCCACAGAGTTAAGAAGATTTTTTCTTCTCGCCTTTGAAGGAATGTCTAAGTGGAAGTGTGTGATCGAAAAAATAAGGATAAACTAATTTATAATTGTTCCATCATCACTTTTGAACCACCGCCTGCATCTTCAGCCGGTACGACCACCAGTTTTCTGGCAAGTCGTGCTCTAAGCTCAGGTACGTGACTAATTACACCGACTGCAAGCTGATCATTATGCAGTTTTTCGAGTGAAGTGATCACCGTATCAAGCAGTTCCGGATCAAGGGTTCCGAACCCTTCATCAAGGAAAAAGAACTGAAGCGGATATTGACCACGCAGCTGAATTTGTGCTGACAATGCAAGTGCAAGTGACAAGGAAGTCAGGAACGTCTCGCCGCCGGATAAGGTAGATACCGGTCTTTTTACACCGCCGTTTGCATCATCCACAATAACAAAACCACCGCCGGAATCCACCTCCAGCGCATAACGCTGTTTCGTTAAATAACGAAGACGAGAAGAGGCGGTTCTGCTTACCTGCATTAATTGTTCTTCCGCAATATATTCAACAAACGTATTTCCTCGGAATACAGATTGCAGTTTGGATAACTGTTCCGCATACAAAGCGAGTTCACTGCGTTTTTCATCAAGTTCCATCCAGCGTTCATGACGGCGCGATATGTCTTCCAAATCTCGCTCCGCTCTTGCTTTGATCCGCATCGCCTCTTCATCTTGTGCTTTCAGTGTCCGCAGTTGCTGACTTGTATTCTCCCATTCTTCCTCTGTAAAGATTACTCCCTGAAGCTTCTCATCCAAATCTTTTAGGCGCAGTTCCACTTCTTTTTGTTTGTTGCGATATTCTGTTACCCTATATTCTGCTTTGGCAACAGCCTCCGGTTCCATGTACGCATTTCGCACGTCCTCATCAGAATCAAAAGGAGACTTCGACCGCTCCGTTTCATAACGTGAAGTGACCGTAGTAAGCTGATCTTTCGCAGATTCAAGCGATTGTTTAGCTAAACCGACTTGCTGTAAAGCGTTCTGCTTTTTCTCTTCAGCATCTTTCATAGCCAGTTTTGCTGCTTTGGTCTCTTGCCGGATCTGACTCAGTGTCTGAGTTGCTGCTTTTAGCAGATCTTCTGCCCGTTCTTCACCTACCCAGGCACGAAGTCGGTTCCATTTCTCTTGCAGCAGTTCTTGTTTGCCAGCGTGTTCTGTATCCAGCTGGGTACGGCGTTTATCAATGAGCGACAATTGTTGCTGCATGTCTGCGATCACACTTGCTTTTTCTTCAAGAAAAGTAACGCTCCGCTGGAGCCTTTCCTTCAAATCTTCAGCAAGTGTATCACGCTCTTGGAGCGACTCGTATTTTACTGTCGCCTCCTCCGGTGTTATGCCGGGCAGCTCCTCGGCCCAGCTTGCGCGCAGCGCCGCAACCTCAGCCTGGTGCGCATGAACGCGCGCCTTGGCTTCCGCGTGCTGTTTAGCGCACGCGTCAAAGTTCGCGGCAGCCAGCATTTGGCGCTGCTGCACTTCCGCTGCACGCGCGGTAAGCTGGGCAGCTTCCTCGCGCAGCGGGGCTATGGAGGCGGCGAGGTACGCTGCCGCCTCTTCAAGGGACCGGGTGGCTTCCGCGTAAGCGCGCACCCGGTCCTCAGCAGGCTCGCCAGGCGCAGCGGCAAAGCCTATGCTCTTCGCAGGCGCGGCTTCCGCCTGCGAGAGTGCCGCTGCCTGCGGCTCGGCGCTCTGGCCGTGCTGCGCAAGATCAGCGCGCAGCTCATGCAGCTGCTGGCGGAAGCTGAGCCGCAGCTCAGCAAGCTCAGCGCGCAGCCTGGTGAGCTGTGCCAGATCTTCCTCACTTGCTGTACTTGGCGAGTGAGCATGCCCTTGCGGGTTCGGGTGATGTACCGAACCGCATACCGGACAGGACTTCCCGTCGCTAAGTTCTGCAGCAAGACGTGCAGATAATCGCTGCAGCTCTTCTTCCTTCAGTACAGTACGAAGGCGTTCCTCTTCTTGGTTCATGGAGGCGACCGCCTCTTGTGCATGGATATCAATCCGAACAAGCTCTGCTTCTGCCGTCTTCAGTTTTTTTCCTAGCTGCTGCTGCGCAGCAAGCAGTTCGGAAGCTTCCTTCTCAGCTGTATGAAGCTGCTTGTTTGCTTGCTCAGACTCTGCATGTGTTTTCTGTTCCGTGAGCTGAACTTCTTTCAGCTTGTCCAGTGCGGTATCCAGCCGATGTTTCCGCTGAACAGCATCCAGCAGCACACGTCTTTCCCCAGACTTCACTTCACATAAAGACAGCTGCTCCTGCAGATCCTTCCGTCGATGAATCGCTCTAGCATGAAGATCTTGTTCTTTGAGCAAAAGCTCATGTGTGCTCTGATACTGTTTTGCTTCAGTTTCACACTCTTTAGCAAGCTTCTGCACTTCACTTACAAGCCGATCCGTCTCTTTCTCCAGTTCCCGCGCTTGTTCCAGTTGTTCAAGACGCACAAGCAGCTTAGGTTCTTCTTCTGCTAGAATCTGTTCCTTTTCTTGTTCGAGCAGTGCACACTCACGTGATATTTTCTCTCTCTGTACGAGCTGTACTTCGGCAGATTCAGCAGCTAAACGTCTTCTTGTCAGTTCTTCTGTTGCTCTATTCTGTTCCTCAAGCATGGGAATTAAAGAACTTGCAAGAGCAGATCGCTCCAGCTGCTGTTCTAATTGGCTGACTTCATCCTGCTGTTGTAACATTTGTTCCAGCTGCCCGCTAAACTTGGTACGCTCTACAATCAGTTCTCTCGTCTTCGCCATTCCTTCAGCTGCAGCCGTCACCTGCTCAAGCAGTACACGGATCTGCTTCGCTTCCTTCTCGGCTTGCTTAAGCTGAAGCTCGGCTTCTTTTAAAGCTTCTTTGCTTGCGAGACCCAGTCCCTGCTGCTCTGCTTCCAGAGCTTTCAAGGTACTATCATTCTCTTTTACTTTGCGGCTGAGCTTCATTGCCAGCTGGTCTCCGTATTTCTCTAGGTGAAATAGACGCTGCAACATCTGTCTGCGTTCAGTCCCTTTTAGAGATAGAAATTCAGCAAACTTCCCTTGCGGCAAAACGACTGCCCTTGTGAAATCATCCATTTTCAGGCCAATCATATCCTCAACCGCACGATTTACCTCGGCAAGTTTATCAGCAAGTACTTGCTCTCCTTCTTCAGTCACTGCAATAAAACGGCTTACCGAGTTACTGACAGAGACATCTCCGGTACGCTTAAAGCGGCGTTCAACGCGATAAGTCTGTACTCCTTGTTCGGACTGAAGTTCAAAGGTGAAAGATACAAACAATGTATCCTCCGCCTGATTCATAATTCCCTGCGTACCATTCACAGCTCTTTCCACTTTGCCATACATGGCTAGAGTAATCGCATCAAGAATAGTTGATTTCCCGCTGCCTGTTGGTCCGAAAATTCCAAACAGACCCGTTTCGGTCAGCGTCCTGAAATCAATTTCCTGTACTTCTCGATAACTTTGAAGTCCAGACAATTTAAGTTTGACCGGTCTCATTCAGAGTCACTCCCTTCCCCTGTACGGCCGTCATCTTCATTAACTAGCTCCAAAAACAGTTTCACGAGCTGGTCGTCCGGGACCGCTCCGCCTGTCTGCCGTTGATAGAATCTTCGAAAAACTTCATGCACCGGAAGTTCAGACCTTACTTCATTCATCTCGGAAGTGATCGTTTCTGGGTAAACCGGCCGAATATGAATAATTCCTTCCCTGCTTTTACGAAGTTTCTGAATCTCAGCAATCGCCATCGCTTCTTCTAGGGATATCTCCAGATCAATGTAAGCATCCTTGTCCCGTTCTTCCTCAAGCCAGCGGTATACTTCAGCAAGACCCCCGCGGGCTTTCCACCGTACTAAAGGTCTGCCGCTGCTTAAATACACTTCATTAGCAATAGCCGGCTGTCCGGGCGCTACATCTACCATCACTACAGATTTCGTCTGACCTGATTCTGAAAAGCTATAGGATAAAGGTGATCCGCTGTAACGAATCATCCCCTCTCCTTTCACATGCTGGGGCCTGTGAAGATGTCCAAGCGCCGTATACTGCGCTCCAATAGACAAGGCAGAAGGATCCACTGTATAAGCACCGCCGACTTGAATGGGTCTTTCTGAGTCACTCTCCAGTCCCCCAAGTACATAAATATGACCCATAGACAGGTTTACTGTATCCGGCTGAAAACTGTTCCCTAAATGCCTCATCAACTGCCCCACTCGTTCACTATAGGCAAGCCGCATTCCCTGCTCTTCTCCATCCTCCGTGAACAATTCATTAAGCCTGGATTCGGAGGGATAAGGAAGGGCTGCAATTTTAGCAATTTCTCCGGTTCTTTGGGCATGAATCGTAATAATATCGGAAGTGGGTAGTCCGACCAGTGTAATTCCGCGTCCATTTACAAGTGGGGATACCGAAGCCACCCGTTCAGGCTGATCATGGTTTCCTGCAATAACGACGAGTGGTCTGCCTTCAGAGGTCAGCCTAGCAACAGCGTCATAGAAGAGCTGCTCAGCAGCAGCTGGAGGATTCACTGAATCATATACATCGCCTGCCATAAGAATCGCATCTGCTTTTTCCTCATTCGCAAGTCGAACCAGCTCGTCCACAAACTGCTCCTGTTCTTTTAACCGACTGCGTCCTTCCAGTGTTTTTCCGAAATGCCAATCTCCCGTGTGCAATATTCGCATTTGTTAATTACTCCTTTTTTGCCCTCATTTTCCTAGAGCTTTACTGCTGTATCTGCATCAAAAAAATAAAGCCATTTCTCGTCTATCTCATAACCTAAAATGTCTCGTAAAGCTCTAGCATAAAGATCGAGCTGAAACTCATAGCCTTTTGCAAGGGTGTCGATCCCACCACGATGCTCAAGTACTCTATCGGTTTTGTAATCTAGCAAAATCCGTTTGCCGCCCACTTCAAATAAACAGTCTACAATCCCTTGAATGAGTACTGTTTCTCCGCCAAGGATACTAGAGTCCATCCGATTCTCTTCTTCTGTAGGGGCATGGTAATGAAAATCAAGCAAAGTCTCATCTGCAGGAAGTCCGTAGCTGAACGGCATTTCTCTTCTTACCCAGCCCGTCTTCTCTGCTTCCACCAAAGCAAGACCCGGTTCACTTTCGAAAAAACGTACAATCTGAACTGGATCAATCGCTTCTGCCTGATAAGGAAGCAAGATATGACGTTCTACCAAACTAGCAATGACTGCCTGAGCTGTGCTGACCGTTAATCCTGGTTCTGCAGGTACATGCTGCATTAATGTATGATATATCGTTCCGCGCTCCGCCCCCGTTAACCTGGATTCCTCCATAAACTTCGGTCTGCGCAAATGCAGAGTAAATTCTTCGTTTATGGCCAATTTTCCCTGTTCCTCATGAAGAACCTTTTCTTCTACTAAACCAAGCGGCGGATGCTCCTGCATCGCAAGGAGCGTCTTCATTTCAGTCACGGATGTACTTGCTGCTGTATGTGCACTAGCTGTATATGGATAAGTCCAGCTAAGCACCTCATCTATCTTCGTTTTATTACTTTTGGATTCTTCTGAAATAACCGTCTCAACAGGTGATAGATTCAAAAGCGCACGCGTAACCTGCTGCCGGTCTTCATTTATTTCATCAACAGCTTCGTTCATCGAATTATCCAGAGAAGAAGAGACGGACTCTGCAGACAACACGGAAATACGCCATCTGGAATCATCTTGCACGAACGACTCAGGCTGCCCTAAATCTCTGCCGATTTGTTCATCTTCCATTCCCGCAAGCGTACGCAGATGCCAAGCATCTGGATGTCTAAACACAGCCGGACCGATCCAATCCATATAACTGCGTCCTGAAGCTAGCAGCGTTTCTGGGAGCAAAAGCGCCTGATGATTTTTAATCTGAGACCAGTTCATCGCTTTTTGAACAGCATCTTTTACCGTGCCAATAAGAATCATTTTTTCCTTAGGACGTGTCAATGCAACGTAGAGCACACGCATTTCTTCAGCTAATAACTCCGCATGAGCACGTCTACGGATGGCCAGACTTGCGAGCGTAGGATAGCTGACTCTATTCTCTTCATCCACAAACCTAGGACCAAATCCAAGCGCTTTATGCATCATAAATGGTGCATTCAAATCTTGTTGGTTGAACATTTTGGACATGCCTGCCACAAAGACGATAGGGAATTCTAGTCCCTTACTTCGGTGTATCGTCATGATGCGGACAGAACCTTCTGTATCTGCTGCTACACCCACCGCGCCCAAGTCTCCACCATTATCTTTGAGTCTTGAAATAAAAGTAAGAAAACGGAATAATCCACGATTCGCTGTGGAATTCTCATATTGTTTTGCACGATCATAGAGAGCTTTCAAATTACGACTGCGCTGGACTCCGCCAGGCAGACCGCTAACCCAATCCAAGTAACCGGTATCCCGGTAGATACGCCAGATTAATTCGCTCAAACTACCGCTTCTCGCCTCATGTCTCCACTCTTCCAGAAAATCAGAAAATGAAACTAATTTGCGAAGCAGATTTGTTTTGAACTCTAGAGAATCGGACTTACTCTCTTCATCGTTCCTTGTAGCACCTAGGGTCTCTACTACTTCCAGTGCTGCACTGGCTTCCTTCATTCCGAGTTCGAGAGCCATCTGTGCCTCTAATTGCTCTATATCATCAGCTTTCTCACTGGATATATGCCCGCTATTGTTAAACTGACCTGTTTCTTTCTCCAGATTAGCTATGGTGCTGCGCATAGCGTCATAAAAAGAAAGCCGTTTACCTGCAAGCCGAATGACAGCGAGTTCCTCTTCATCAAGACCCACAATTGGGGAACGGAGTACAGACGCAAGTGGTATATCCTGCTGAGGATTATCCACGACTTGAAGTAATGAAAGCATGATCTCAATTTCAGTTGCCTGGAAAAAACCTTTGCTTTGGTCACCGATCACGGGAATTCCTTCCCGCTTTAGTTGTTCCATAATAAGTGGTGTCCACAGCTGAGCTGAACGTAGCAGAATGACAATATCGCCATATCTTGCAGGGCGCATCTCTTTCGTATTCTTATCATATACAGGAAGCGGAGTACCGGTATTGCCAACCATCTCATGAATACGGGCAGCAATAACCCTTGCCTCGAGCTCTGCCGTCTCCATCTCTAGTTGTTCTATGACCTCACTCGCAGCTCCGTCTTCCCCCGCATTCTCTGTCTGTTCCGGTGCTTCCGAACCCGCCCTATCAATCATGATAAGTTCGGGTGTGTAACGTCCGTCCTCTGGTACATCAGGAAAAGAAGCGCCAAATGATAGAGCCGCTGCATCATCATATTCGATTTCAGCTACGCCTACATTCATGATCTGTCTGAACAGCATATTTACGGCACTTACAACCTCAAGCCGGCTGCGGAAATTTCGTGCCAGATCGATCCGGAGACCATCACCTTCGCCTTCCGTGTCATAACGGCGATACTTATCCAAGAAAAGTCCTGGCTCGGCTAGACGGAAACGATAAATACTCTGTTTTACATCTCCCACCATAAACCGGTTTCCGGGTTCTTTACGAGAAATCAAGCTAACGATATCTTCCTGAACCGTATTTGTATCTTGATATTCATCAAGTAACACTTCATCAAATTGCTGTTGATACTCTAATGCTGCATCTGATGGAATTGTCTGTTCTGGTGTAGAGTCAGCACCTCTTAGGATTTGGAGCGCATAATGCTCTAAATCACTGAAATCAACCACGCCTCTCGCTTTCTTCTCCTCCGTAAATACACGAGCAAATTGATTTACGACAGAAGCCAGCTCCTCCATAAGAGGTGCTGCTTTATTCATCTCATCAAAAAACTGTTCCGGCGTACGGCCAAATAGAGACGTTTTTAGTTCCATAACCGTTTTTTTAGCGGCTTCTCTCCGCTCTTTGGCTCTCTCCTGGAGACCTGGATCAGCCTGTCCCTTTCGGACCGCCTTCAGCTTGCCAAATTCAGATTGGTGAAAGACATCGTATAGTTCATCCCAAGCACCACTTTTCACTCTAGAAAGGAGTTCGTTCACCATCTCAAGATCACTATTGAACGTCTCTGCGTAAGCTGCCGGACCTTCTGGTTCCCGCGCGATACTCAGTGCCTGCTCAAGCAAAAGGACCACACCGCCGAGAGCGAGTTCGGCGTCACGCATAATGCTTTTCACCCAAGCGGACTGACCCAGCTCCTCCACTGAATTCACACGGAAAGAAGCTGCCATTTCTTCAAGCCAATAAGAAGGCCATGAATGACTTCGGGAGAAATCGTACAACTTCTGCACAAGCCGGTACATCGCATCATCACTACGCTCACCGCTAAACCAATCCACGAGCCTGCGGAAGGTACTTCCTTCGCCTTCTTCACTGTATTTTTGTTCAAACAGATCCATGAGTAGTTCTTGACGCATAAGTTCTGCTTCATATTCATTCAGAATACGAAACCCTGGGTCCAGCGGTATCTGTTGATAATATCTGCGAATAATCTCCATACAGAATGAATGAAGGGTTGTGATTGAAGCTCGGCCGAGAAGACTCAGCTGACGGCGCAAGTGTTCGTTCTCTGGCTGTTCTTCAAGTGCCGTTTCCAGTGCCTCCCGGATCCGCTCACGCATCTCGGAAGCTGCTGCCTTGGTAAACGTAGCTACGAGCAGACGATCTACACTAAATCCCGCATCCTCATCTGATATCTTACGAATAATACGTTCGACAAGCACTGCCGTTTTACCGGAGCCGGCAGCTGCAGCCACCAGCATGTCCTCTCCGGAAGAAGAGATCGCTTTCCACTGATCATCACTCCAAAAGCTTCCTTCCGGTTTAGGTATACTTCTCATTCTTCTCCTCCCCCTTCATGCTGAAATAGATCCCATACCTGCTGTTTAGCAGGCTTTCGAATCAGATGATATTCGTTCCCAGGCAGACCCTCGTCAAACTGACACACGGATTTGAATGGACAAAATGTACATGCTGTTTCCTGCTGCATTCGGAAAGGTTCAATCCCAACCTCGCCATCGATAATTCTTGATCCAATTTCTTGAATTGTATTTCGAACAGAGCCCAATAGAATGCCCCACTGCTCTTCGGTTGCTACAGAAGCACTGCTGTAGAATCCTCCATCCGCCTTAACAGCCACAGGTAAAATAGAGGAGTATCCTTTATCTAGCGTGTTGTCCATCTTCGCCACCACATCACGGTCGGCAAGCAGCAAGCCCTTCATTTTGAATCGTTTCAAAAGCTCTTGTTCTGCCTGCTCTTGTGCCATTGCATTGGCTGAAGTCAAAAGAGGGTTATGCACATGGAAATAAAGTACCCCTGCAGGATGAGCTTCCGTTCCGATCCACTCTTCGGCATAGGTTAACAGCACATCAAGATACGTAAGCATCTGAAGTGATAATCCGTAGAATACTTCATGAAGTTTCAGATCCGTCTGACTGGATTTATAGTCAATCACTCGAAGTAAAATATCTCCATATTCTCCTTCTGCTACATCCACACGGTCAATCCGCCCCACGATTTCCATGACAACCCCATTTGCCAGTTCAAATGTAAGCGGCGGCAGCGGTTTATCTGGTCCAAAATCGAGTTCAAGTGCCAGCGGCTCAAAGTTTCCGCGTTTCGACTGTTCTCCTAAAATGATCGAAGCACGGCTGACAATATTTTTCAGCTTCCTAAAAATGTATCCATACCGAGCTGAACTCAGTAGAATCTCGCCTTGCAGCTGAGGTGCAAGCACATCAACCGTTGCTTCTGCCTCCTGCACACATTCCTCTTTGGTCAGTGCGCCCCAATTCCGATTTTGCTCTTTAAGTCGGCTTGCCATCTTGCTCAGTGCCGCATGGAACAACTGTCCGATATCCGGTGCTTTCAGGCGATACACCTGACGCTCTTTCAGCTTCAATCCGTGGGAAACAAAGTGAGAAAATGGACACATCGCAAAACGCTCCATTCGAGAAACGCTGGTCTTCAGCTTGTTACCATATAACTTTCTACTGGTTTCCTTGGTTAGCGATCTTGTCCGATTCTCATAAAAAACAGATCCAAGCATTCGTTCTAGTCGTACCTGCGGATCCGGCTGACTCAGGTACCAATTATATACATCCCACCAAGCAGCGGGGATCGCCTGTCCTCTGCGCCATTCCCGAAGCTGGCTGATCAGATGAGCCATGGTCTTATCTGGATGTGTTATATATTGTTGATGTGCTTCCCATGGATCACTTGACGCGGGTTCGTCTAGCAACGTTTTCTCTTTTAGCCCCGGAAACATCCGTTTCAAATAGCGAATCATTTCGGAAGGATGAAGCGTCTTACCGTCCTCATCACTTTGAGGATAACTTATCCATAATTTATGGCTTGGCTGCGTAAAAGCACTGTAAATTAGAAAACGTTCATCCTGCATTTTCCGGTTCAAATCTGGGCCAAGCTGCATTCCATACTCGGTGAGGGCTGCCCGTTCAGTTTCCGTAAGGACTCCATCCTCCGTTTGTATTTGCGGAAGCACACCATCGATGGCTCCAAGAATAAAAATATGACTAACGTTCCCTGTGCGAGATCTGTCCATTGAACCAACTAGAACTTGATCCAAAGCAGGCGGAACTAAACCGAGTTTCAGCTCGGACAAGCCTGTTTCCAAAATGCCTGCAAAAAGTTCTGCATCCATTTTTTCTTCGCCCATCATTTCTACTACTTGATCCAAAAGTTCAAGCACTGCTCCCCACATACCGCGGTGTTCCCGTGCTTTTTCCGGTTTACCTGTCTGCAATGCCTCATGACTTCGTGCATCAAGCTTATTTGCAATTTCTGCGTCGTCCAGCAGCAAAAATAAAGCCGAGCAGAACTCTTTTGCGGTTTTTGCTTTTTTGACTCTTTTCTCAAATGCAAATAACGGAGAAGTAATCACCTCTCGGCACCTCTCAAGCATCTGAACCGTTTCACGGCTAGCCTCTTCACGCTGAGCCTCTGCCCCTTCTTCTTCTTCCAAAGATAAACTTGGGGCTGCTCTCCACGGTTTCCCATCAGTCCATCGATATCCGGAAATCCCGCTCGCAAGCACATAGTTCTCAAGTATGTCCATATGATATCGGCTGACTGAGCCATCCAAAGGAAGAAGCAAATCAGTCTTGACCGCGCGGAATA
The DNA here is from genome assembly GCF_965111595.1 of Paenibacillus sp. Marseille-Q7038. Taxonomy (NCBI): domain Bacteria; kingdom Bacillati; phylum Bacillota; class Bacilli; order Caryophanales; family Paenibacillaceae; genus Paenibacillus; species Paenibacillus sp. Marseille-Q7038. The sequence goes on from NZ_CBCOOM010000001.1 coordinate 2,820,635, forward strand.
CATCTTCATACCGCCAGCGATGCCGCACGATGTCCATTGCTGATCTCAGAAACTCTGCTAGTGGATGATGAAGTTCATCTCTGCGCTTATCAAGAAAATAAGGTACATCGTAATCTTGGAAGAGAGGAGATATGATATTTTCATACGCCTCTATATTTCTAACCAGGACCGCGATATCCCGGTAACGGACATTCTCTTCACGTACAAGTCGCCCTATCTCTCTTAGCATACCTTCCACTTCAATCCGGCTGCTCGCAGCACTGCGAATCTCAATTCCGCCGTCATCCTTGTCTGCTGGCATCACTCTTCGCTTCTCAAATCCAGACTCCAGATGAGCCAGTGCAGAAGAAGCAAAACGTGGAGATCTCTCCGGTGCAAGTACCGTCGTACGAACGGATTCTCCAAGCTCTGATGCCATCCCATTCAGCTTGATATAAGCGGAAGCTGTCTGATAGAACAGGTCTAACTCCTGCGGTTGTTCCCCTTCCCCGTAAGGACGGTCCAGGGTTAAGCCAATGGTTACGGATCTAGCATGAATAACAAGCTGCCGAATCACCGCAAGTTCCTGCGGAGTAAAACTACGGAACCCATCAATCCAAATATCTGCCTCTTTCACATAATCCGACTCAGGAAGCTGATCAGCAAGTTTCACTAACGTATCCTCTTCGTCCATGTGAAAACGAGATACTTCTGCTTCAAAGTCACGATAGATAGCAGCAATATCATGCATTTTATGACGTAAAATCGTTCCTGCTCCCGGAAGTTGCTCTGCATTTTCAAGTTCTTCTTTGATCGCCCGTTCCGGTTCCCCGTACCGTTTGAGTTCGGCAAACAGATTGTTTAAATGACCTACAAAGCCCATCTGACCGCCTGATGCGGAGAAAATTTTTAACTCGTCTTTGCGCCGTTGTACAATTTTGTACAGAAGCATTTTTTTACCTTCTGAACCAACAGGAATCAGCGCAGAACCGCTCGTTTCCTGCATAACCCGGTAACTAAGTCTGCGAAAGTCGAGTACCTGAGCCCGGACTGAACCTTTAATTTCCTGAGAGCGAATCAGCGTTGTCTCCGTCTGAAAGGAGGCTTGTTCTGGAACAATCAATATGATTGGTTTCCCTCCAGGATTCTGACGGAGTTCTTCGGTGATCTCCTTGATGATCGAACTGCTTTTCCCAGTACCTGCACGGCCTATAAGCATATGAAGAGGCAATGGTCACCCCTCGCTTTCTCTCATTTTTTATGTGTGTTAAATATCAATTCTTTATCTGCAAAATATTTATATATATCTATGAAAACATCTATGAAAACAGGAGAATATCTCTTAATATACTCTCTTAACATTCTGTCCTTCAGTATACCATACCTCTGCGAATAGGAACATGCGTTTGGTAATAGAAGCCAATGCAGTACGAACTATGCAAAAAAAGCACCTGCTGCTCTTAGTAACAAAGAGTAGACAGATGCTTTTTTTCTAATCTAACCGCATTAAGGGCAGATTCTTATTTATTATTTTGAACGCACTTCAAAGATGGCAAATTTCAAATAATGTCCTTCTTCTACACCTAAAATTTGTGGGTGATCTTTACCTGCTGCACGCCATTCGAGCAGACGCAAAATTTTACCAGCATCGGCAGCTGCATCTTGAATGGTTTCAAGAAATAGATCCGGACGCATATGATAAGAACAACTTGCTGTGACAAGATATCCGCCTTCGTTAACAAGCTTCATCCCATGCAGGTTAATATCCTTATATCCACGAACAGCCCCTTTTACTGCGCTTCGTGTTTTCGCAAACGCGGGAGGATCGAGAATAACAACATCAAAAGTTCGTCCGCCTCCTGCAGTCATTGCTTTGGAAGTGTCGACTTTTTTATCGGCTTTCGCACGTTCTGCACGTTCTTCAAGCCCTTTTACTTGATTTCTCAAATACTGGAACGCATCGTCCACAACGAATTCAACACGATCTTCAAAGCCATTTAACTTCACATTCTCACGTGCACTTTCAATAGCATGTTCCGATATATCAAGACATGTGACTTGTTTCGCTCCATATTTACAAGCATTCAGCGTGAAGCTGCCTGTATGTGAGAAACACTCAAGAACCGTAGCTCCGTCCCAATAAGGGAAGGTGACTTCTTTTCCACTTTTATTAACAGGTACCTGCGTTAGTTTCCCGTCTTTTTCTACTTCTTGCAAGGCAATTCCGCTTCTATGACCCCAGCCCTTCATCAGTGGATGAATGGCAGCTCTATTCTCGCGTTGATCAAAGAAATAACCTGTCTTTTGTCCTTGCTCGATATCGACTTTGATAAGCAGTCCATTCTCGGTTACGGTTACATGCCGAGGACATTCTCCGTAGAGCAGCCCTTTGACTTGCTCCAATCCTTCCAGCTCTCTAACACCCACATCGCTGCGCTCGTAAATACCTTTTGGCTTCACTACTTCCACTAAAGCTTCTACGATTACATCACGACACTGATCCATAGCGAGCGTCAGCAGCTGCACAACAAGTACATCCCCAAACCGATCAACCGTGAGTCCCGGTACAAAGTCAGCTTCGCCATAAACCAAGCGATATGCGTCGCCACCGGTTACAAAACGTTCTCGGTGCTGTAATGCCTGCTCAAATCTACTTACAAAAAAGGCTTTGTCCATCGCTGTGATGGGTTCATAAGATACTACCCGCACTGTGATTTGTGAAGCCGGATTATAATAACCGGTAGCAAGATAACGGCCCTGATGATTCTTCACTTCCACCAGTTCGCCTGGCTGAGGCTGACCTTCTACCGACTCTATTTCATTTTTAAATATCCAGGGATGTCCCTGTTCAATACGTTTCTTACGGCTTTTCGTAAGGACTACAGATGCCAAAATACGTACAACTCCTTTTATCAATCAAAACTAGATCTCACGGGAGCTCCCCTGCTTGTCATGGTCGTCCCTTTTTGCACATAAGATGGAAAAAGAGACAAGTCGTGCGAGAGAAGGTGCATACCCTATGATTAGATCTGTTGTGTTTCCACTCATTTATGGTCTTATCCTGTTCTTTGCAGGTATGAAGCTAATGGAAGCCTCCCTCCATAAGGCAGGCGGACGATCTCTCGCCACTTCTTTGGAACGGGCTACTTCCACTCCCCTTAAGGGCATGCTGTTCAGTACAGGCATTACGGCCGTGCTGCAAAGCAGTACAGCCGTCACGGTGTTGACCATTGGTTTAGTTAACGCGAGACTCCTTAATTATGCAAGAACACTTAGCATAATTCTTGGCAGTAATATTGGTACTTGTATCACCACAGAACTGCTAAGTCTCCAGATTGGAAAGTACGCTTTACCGATGTTACTTTTCTTTTTAGGAGCATGGGCTATAATCGTCATGCTAGGAGAAACAAAGGCAGGTAGCCGCATTTCGGCTTCGATATGGAACATCCAGTACGTGCTTCTTGCAGGAGCAGGTTTTTCTCTTGTTATGCTAGGTATATTCATCATGCAAAAAGTAGGCCCCGCCTTGGAACAAGGAGGGCTTTTCCCTTGGTTTATTCACCAAGCGAGTCACAGCGTCTGGTGGGGCGTAATTGCAGGGGCATGTCTTACCGCGATTGTACACAGCAGTGCGGCAGTGATTGGTATGGCCATTGGACTTGCCAGCTCTGGTGTACTCCCGCCGGAAGTGGGGATCGCGATTGTACTTGGTTCTAATGTCGGAACCTGTGTTACAGCGGTCATGGCTGCAGCTGGAGGAAGCAGAGCCGGTCATTTTGTCGCTTGGTCTCACGTCATATTGAATGTATCAGGAGCACTGCTGTTTATTCCGCTGATTCACTGGCTTTATGAAGCAGTTGCTTATTTCACTAGTGATCCTGGCGCGCAGATTGCACATGCCCAAACCATTTTTAATATCGTATGTTCCCTGCTCGCCCTACCGCTCTGTTATCTTAAAATATGGGATCGTTTAGAGCAAAAATAAACGATCCTCAAATTATGCGATCACATTGAAACCAACACTTCGTATTGAAATATACAGTCTACTTTACTTCAATACCAAGCTTTTGCAATGCCTGCTTCAGAATTTTATCGTTGTTATCATAGCCATTTTGCTTTTGCTTTTCCCAAGCTTCCAACGGTTTATACCATGCTACACCTTTAATTTCTTCTACCTGTGGCTGCAAATCTCCACTCAATGCTTCTACGAGATAATAGTGAACTTCTTTATCTACGGTTCCAAGTGAAGAATGTTCATACGTATATTTAATGACATCGACGGGTTCGATGATTTTGCCGATCATTCCTGTTTCTTCCTGGATTTCACGTAGCGCCGTTTCTTCAATCGTTTCTCCTGACTCCATTTTACCTTTTGCAAGTGAAATTTTTGCATATCTGTCTACGATCAATTGGATTTCAAGACCTTCTTCTGAATTGCGGTATACGACTCCACCCGCTGAAATTTCTTTAGCTGCCATAATGTCGATTCTCCCCTCTTTGGACAAACAAGGATTTCAACAACCTAGGGATCGAAGTGTTTCCTCTCCTTAGCAGTGAAATCCTTGCCCTCTTTTTATATTATAATCTTAGCTCGGTTATCCATCACACGTACAAGTTGTCCTTCACTTGCATCCACACCAGCCTTCGTCATTTTGACTCGGCACAGCTGGCCTACTAATTCTTCGGAACCGTCAAACTCCATTTGGATGTAGTTATCACTATATCCATGCAGTCTGCCGCTTTCTCTGTCTTCTTTTGCATTTCCTTCCGGAATGACTTCCAGTACATCGCCTACAAATTTCTGAGCGTAAGCCAGCTTCATGGAGTCAGATAACAGCAGGAGTTCCTGAACGCGTGCATTTTTCACTTCTTCATCTACTTGATCTTCCATGCGCGCTGCCGGAGTACCTGTACGTTTGGAATAAGGGAACACATGCATTTCCGAGAAATTGATAGCTTTCATGAGTTCGTATCCATTTCTGTACATCTCATCTGTCTCTCCTGGGAATCCAACAATCACATCCGTAGTAATTCCTACATCCGGCATGGCTTCACGAATCCGTAGCATTTTATTATAGAACTGTTCTGTCGTATACTTACGGCGCATCCGTTTCAGGACGTTATCATCCCCCGCTTGGAGCGGAATATGAAAATGGCGGCACATTTTGGATGAGCGGTTTAGTACATCGAGCATACGATCGTCAATTTGGCTGGCTTCAATGGAACTGATCCGAATCCGTTCTAGACCATCTACCCGGTCTAAATCCCATAGCAGGCTCGACAAGTCATAATTGTCCAAATCATCGCCATAACCGCCTGTATGAATACCGGTTAGTACAATCTCTTTGTATCCGGCTTCTACGAGCTGATGAGCCTGCATAATAATACTTTGGGAATCACGGCTGCGAGATAGCCCTCTTGCCCATGGGATAATGCAGAACGTACAAAAATTGTTGCATCCATCTTGAATTTTCAAAAACGCCCGGGTACGGTCTGCAAAATCAGGTACGTCCATTTCTTCAAACACACGTGTCTTCATAATATTCCGTACCGCATTAACCGGCTCACGAGTTTGCTTGATTTGGTTGACGTACGGGATGATTTTATCACGGTCCTGGTTACCTACTACAAGGTCTACTCCGGGAATATCCATAATCTCAGCTGGTGAGGTTTGTGCATAGCAACCTGTTACTGCAATAATAGCATTAGGATTACGGCGAACGGCGCGGCGAATAATCTGACGACTCTTTTTGTCGCCTGTATTCGTAACCGTACACGTGTTAATCAGATAGACATCGGCTGTCTGAGAATCGAAATCTACTTGCTCGTATCCTGCATCTTTAAATTGTTGCCAAATGGCTTCAGTATCATAGAAGTTAACTTTACAACCCAAGGTGTAAAACGCCACGGATGGCATAATTACATTCCTCCCATTTCCTCAGTTTCATATAAGATACATGTTAGAGCCAGCATCCCGGCCGTTTCTGCACGCAAAATTCGTTTCCCTAATCCAACTGACTTCGCTCCCGCTGCTTCTGCTGCTTCTGACTCCCCTGTAGTAAATCCACCTTCAGGACCCACGATCACAAGAACACGCGGATCTATACTTGGATCTGCTTTCAGTTTGTCAGCAAACGGCTTCACCACATCGCGCAGCTGCAATCCTTGTTCTTTTTCATAACAATAACATACGAGATCATACTCTTCAAAAGAAGCCAAAAGCTCTTTCCATGATTTTGATTCCGTGATTTTTGGAACTTTGTTGCGATGGCTTTGCTCGGCAGCTTCTTTGGCAATCTTCCGCCAACGCTCCAGACGTTTGCCTTCTTTCTTGGCATCATACTGCACTATGGTTCGCTCCGAGACGAAAGGAATAAACACGGCAGCTCCAATTTCAGTGCATTTCTGGATGACAAGTTCCATCTTGTCCCCTTTAGGCAAGCTTTGGGCGATGGTTACCGAGACTTTAGGTTCATGATCCATAGGCAGCCACTCTATGATAGACACCGTTACTTGTGAAGCTTCAATCTCCGAAATTTCAGCCAGCGCTTCCCGGGAAACTCCGTTGCTTACGATCAGCTTATCCCCTGTCTTGCCGCGCATTACCTTCGTGATATGTCTTGCATCGTCGCCAGTAATGGTTGCTTTATGTTCTTCTAGCTGATTTGGTTCAATAAAATAACGCTGCATGGACGATGATCACCTGTCTTTTCATATCAATGGTTTAGATTAAAATACAGTGTTGTCATGAAAATGACCACATTACATGTTACAACTTTTCATGTCTTCTGACTACCCTTAAAAGACTGGCAGCAGCGACTTCCGAGCTATGTGCCATCCATCCTGCTGCCCCTTCTTTTCTATGATCAAGCAAAAATCGTCATGATCATCTGTGCGATCCCCACATACCAACTCATTGACAACTCATATAGCGGAGTAATGGTGTAACGGCTCAGCGGGGTAATGACGAGAATCAGGAAAATCAACATAGACCATTGTTCCAATTTGTGCAGTTTCATTCGCGCGGAAGGAGACACAAGTTCCTCAACAATTCGGTACCCGTCAAGCGGAGGGAGCGGAATCAAGTTAAAGAAAAACAAGAAAAAGTTGGTTACATTAAAAATGGAGAAAAAAGTAGAGATTGCAAACACAATTCTTTGATTCTCGATGGACTCCATGACTCCTAACTGAACAAGAAGCGCATACGTAATCGTACCGAGAACAGCAAGAAGCAAGTTGCTCAGAGGTCCAGCCGCTGACACAACCACACTCATCATACGGCGTTTCTCAAAATTATCCCGATTTACAGGGATGGGACGTGCCCATCCAAATCCGGCAATGACAAGCAGCAATAGTCCAAAAAGATCGAAATGAACTGCTGGATTGAGCGTCATACGCCCAAGCAATCTTGCTGTTGGATCTCCAAATTTATTAGCAAAATACGCATGAGAAAACTCATGGACCGTAAATGCAATGATAATCGTCAGAATAAAGAAAGGAAGACGATCCAGGTCATAGAAGAAAAACTGATTAAGAAAGTCCATTCTTTATTTCCTCGACACAAAAGCAAGCCAATCATCTTCACGATGAATATCTATGATGTCGAAACCGGCTTCTTTCAGTGCTTTCTGTACAATTTCTTCTTTGTTTTTCCAGATACCAGAAGCGATGTATAGACCGCCTGGTTTTAAACCCTGATACACATCTCCGATGAAGAGCAAAATCACTTCAGCCAGAATGTTAGCAACGACCACATCAACAGGCATGCTTACTCCAAGTTCATTATCCTGTTTGTCCAGTATGGACAGCAGGTCACTTTCATAGACTGTAATGTTGCGTTCTAATCCGTTTAGGTGTGTGTTTTCTTCGGCACTTTGCACAGCAACCGGATCGAGATCAAGCGCCAGCACATGTTTTGCTCCGAGTTTTACCGCACCAATTGCCAGAATCCCAGATCCCGTTCCTACGTCAATAAGTTCCTCCCCGCCTTGGAGATATTGCTCAAGCGCACGCAGACACAGAGAAGTCGTTGGATGTGCTCCGGTTCCAAAAGCCATCCCCGGGTCAATTTCGATAATTTTCTCATCAGGACTTGCAGGTACATATTCCTCCCATGTGGGTTTAATAACCAACTGATCTGATACTTTCAGTGGTTTGAAATATTGTTTCCATGCATTAGCCCAGCTGTCTTCATCTACTTGTTGTACCGAGATATCTACCTTTCCGGCATCTATCCCAAATTCCTGCAGTTCTTCAATGCGAGGACGAATTGTATTCGTTACTTCTGTCATATCCACGGTATCTGCAAAATACCCTTTAATCACAGCTTCCCCTTCAGGAATATCGTTCAGCGGGTGATCATACAGTTCCCCATATTGAGTTGATCTCTTTTTGTTCAGCGTCCCTGATTCTTCAATGGATACACCGCCTGCACCAGCTTCGTGCAGAAAATTAGAGATCATCTCCTCTGCTTCTTCCGTCGTATGTATTGTTATTTCATTCCATAGCATAAGTTTATTATTTCCTCCCCTATCTTCATCTTTCTCATTGTACTATATATCCTGCAGCGAGCACAAAGACTCCATGTTAATAACGTTCACAGTTATGTCCAGGTGCTTATGTAATTATAGCAATACATAAAAAAGCACCGGCTATATAGCCGGCGCTTCTTCTATTTCTGTTTGAATCTAAAATCATGTAATTCTTTCGTTTGTCGACGGTCTGCTGCTGCACTGCGGTTCAAAGCTTCAATATCTTCAAGATCTGCCTCTATACTACTGAATTCCACATCTTCCACCTTCGAGGATTGTAATTCTTTAATTTTTTCTGTTTTTGTCATCACTTTATCAATCCGTTTATTATGTGACATTTGATCTTCCTCCTAACATTGAATTATTAAATAAAGCCACCAGACTGTTCAATAATGGCAAGTGCCTCATGATGAGAAGATTCGTCAACAACCACAGTTAACAGAATATCTTTTCCTGTAGGACCGCCACCGCCTCCATCACTCATTCCGCTCGCTGTAACGTCGGCAGCAGCAAGAACTCCTGCATCTCTCGTAAAAGTGCCATCCTGGGTCACAGAAGCTAAACTGCTCATGGTACTAGTCAAAATCGGATCATTGCTGCCTCCACCCGCATATCTGCTAAAACGATCAATTGACATGTGCTCCACCTTTAAGCCTTGTAGCTTTGCAGCAACATTCTGAGCTTGTTCAGGGGTATTGAAGTAAGCGAGAATATTTTTTTCTGTCACGTCAGTACACCGCCTTTTTCATTTCATAAGAAATCCAATGATCATGTATAGTTCAAGTTTAGAGTGCCGCATAACCTATTTTTTTATACGCAAAAAAGACTGCTCATTCTTAAGATGAACAGTCTTTTTTCAGCCTATTAGTCTCCACGAAACGCACGTTTTACACGATCAAAGAAAGATTGCTCATTCTCATGCGTTTGTTCTCCGTTCAATGCAGCAAATTCACGAAGCAAATCTTTCTGTTCTTCGCTCAGTTTGCTTGGAGTGACAACGACCACTTTTACATGCTGATCTCCTTGACCGCTTCCGCGAAGATGAGGAACACCTTTTCCTTTGAGTCGGAAATAAGTTCCTGTCTGCGTGCCTGCCGGGATTTTTAGTTTCACTTTTTCTCGCAAGGTCGGGATTTCAATCTCATCACCTAGTGCTGCTTGCGCAAACGTCAGTGGAATTTCACAGTAGATATCATTTCCTTCTCTTTCGAAGAAGTCATGTGATTTAACACGAATTACGATATAGAGATCGCCTGCAGGGCCTCCGCGTAATCCCCCTTCACCTTCACCGCTCATACGAAGCTGTGCACCATCATCCACACCTGCTGGAATCCGAACGTGAATCTTGCGTTGTTTACGAACTTTACCGCTTCCTTGGCAAGTCGTACATTTTTCCTTGATTGTTTTCCCAGAACCTCCACAGTTGGAGCAAGCACGGCGATTAACCATACGTCCGAATGGAGTATTCTGAACAACCTCTTCTTGACCGCTGCCATGACATACGGAACAAGTTTCTGGTTTCGTTCCTGGTTTTGCACCGGAACCATGACATGTATCGCAGCTCTCTGTCCGTGGAATCGTAATATCGGACTCTTTACCGAATACTGCTTCCTTGAACTCAATGGTCATCGTGTACTGAAGATCATTACCTCGTTGCGGTGCATTTGGATCTCTACGTCCGCCGCCTCCGCCGCCAAAGAACATATCGAAAATGTCGCCGAAACCACCAAAGTCTTGAGCTCCGCCAAAGCCGCCCATCCCTTGATTCGGATCAACATGACCATATTGATCGTATGTTGCTCGCTTCTGTCCGTCACTAAGAACGTCATAAGCTTCTTTTACTTCCTTGAATTTCGTTTCCGCATCGGCTGCCTTGTTTACATCCGGGTGATATTGACGGGCCAGCTTACGGTATGCTTTTTTAATTTCATCTTCACCAGCGTTTTTACTAACGCCTAGTACCTCATAGTAGTCACGCTTATCAGCCACTCTTCCACCCCCATACCTTTTACAAACATAACTATAAACATAACGTATATACGTGACAAAAGGAAGAATCAAAGCACGAAATTACTCCGGCTTTGACCTTCCCATGCTTGTCACTAGTAAGGCATATGATCGTTTTTACAAACGATCATTTATTTTTTATCTTCATCTACAACTTCATAGTCAGCATCAACGACATTATCGCGTCCGCCTGCATTTTGCTCGGCGTCTGCACCTGCACCTTGTGCTTCAGCAGCTTGCTGAGCTTGCTCATACAGTTTTACAGACAGTTGCTGAACGATTTCAGTAAGTTCCTCTGTAGCTGCTTTGATTTCTTCAGCGTTATCGGATTCAAGCGTTTTTTGCAGTTTTTCTTTCGCTGCATTTGCTTTTTCTACTTCGCCTGCATCTGCTTTTTCGCCGAGGTCTTTAATTGTTTTATCTACGGAGTAGATCAATTGGTCAGCCGTATTTTTCACTTCAACAAGTTCTCTGCGTTTTTTATCTTCTTCTGCATGAAGTTCAGCATCTTTCATCATTTGTTCAACTTCTGCATCTGTCAAACCGCTGGAAGATGTGATTGTGATTTTTTGTGTTTTATTTGTTCCTTTGTCTGTAGCAGATACGTTAACAATACCGTTCGCATCGATGTCAAAAGTAACTTCGATTTGTGGTACACCGCGTGGTGCTGGAGGAATATCTCCAAGCATAAAGCGTCCAAGTGTTTTGTTACCCGCTGCCATTTCGCGTTCCCCTTGAAGTACGTGGATTTCAACGCTTGGTTGGTTATCCGCATAAGTAGAGAACACTTGGGATTTACTAGTTGGGATCGTTGTATTACGTTCGATCATCTTCGTAAATACACCGCCTGCAGTTTCAATACCCAGGGACAATGGAGTTACGTCAAGAAGAACTACGTCTTTTACGTCACCCGTAAGTACGCCGGCTTGTACTGCTGCACCAAGAGCAACAACTTCATCTGGGTTAACCCCTTTATGAGGATCTTTACCAGTCAGTCGTTTAATTGCTTCTTGTACTGCTGGGATACGAGTCGATCCACCAACAAGAACAATTTTGTCGATATCGTTAGCTGTCATACCTGCATCACTTAGAGCTTGACGAGTTGGGCCGAGTGTACGCTCTACCAGGTTCGCAGAAATTTCTTCAAATTTCGCACGAGTCAAGTTCATTTCCAAGTGTTGCGGCACGCCGTCTGCTACTGTAATAAACGGAAGAGAAATAGTAGTTGTCAGTACGCCGGACAATTCTTTTTTCGCTTTTTCCGCAGCGTCTTTCAGACGTTGTACAGCTGCTTTATCTTTGCTCAGATCAATACCTTGATCTTTTTTGAATTCACTTACCATGTAATCAATGATCACTTGGTCAAAATCGTCACCGCCAAGGCTGTTATCGCCGCTGGTTGCTTTTACTTCGAAGAATCCATCACCAAGTTCAAGGATGGATACGTCAAACGTACCGCCTCCAAGGTCATATACAAGGATTGTTTGATCTTCGGATTTTTCAAGACCGTAAGCAAGGGCTGCAGCTGTTGGCTCGTTGACAATACGAAGAACTTCAAGACCTGCAATTTTACCAGCATCTTTTGTAGCTTGACGTTGACCGTCATTAAAGTAAGCTGGAACCGTGATAACCGCTTGTGTTACCGGTTGGCCAAGATAAGCCTCTGCATCAGATTTCAGTTTTTGCAAGATCATTGCTGAAATTTCTTGAGCGGAGTAATCTTTTCCATCAATTGTTTCTTTATGGCTCGTACCCATATGACGTTTGATAGAGCTGATCGTACGATCAGGGTTTGTGATTGCTTGACGTTTTGCAGTTTCACCTACAACACGTTCACCATCTTTTTTAAAACCTACTACGGAAGGGGTAGTACGTCCGCCTTCTGGGTTAGGGATGACTACTGCTTCGCCGCCTTCCATAACCGCTACGCAAGAGTTTGTGGTTCCAAGGTCAATACCAATAACTTTACTCATGGATAATATCCTCCTTCTGTATGTGCAGGCTTTTTAGGCCCTTTTATTCAATGTATATCATTCGTAGAAATTCAGTGACTTACCCCGAATTATTTATTGGAAATCTATATAGATATTTTTAACGTGAACACATTTAAGACATGCGAAACATCTAAAACATGAAGACATGAAAACATTTAAAGCATTATGACTTTAAAACATCTAAGACTTTAAAACATCTAAACACAGAGTATAAACATTTCATGCAGTCTTTTCGACTGGCACCGAAATGTTCATACTAATGTTTTTGTCAATCAATTATTTCGCCATTCTTTCGAATGGCTAGCATAATTGATTTTACATACTTACTTTAACCATCGCTGGGCGAAGTACTCGATCTTTAATCATGTAGCCTTTTTGTACTTCTTCCACAACGAATCCTTCTTCATACTCATCACTTTCAACCTGCATGATAGCTTGGTGGAATTCCGGATTAAACGGCTGACCCACCGTGTTCATAACAGTAAGACCCTCCGCTCCGAGGACACCCTCCAGCTGGCGGAAGATCATGTTCACTCCTTTAATAAAGGAGTCCGTATCTGTATTAGAATCAGCAGTACTCATCGCACGTTCAAAGTTATCAATGACAGGTACAAGTTCAGTGATCAGCTTCGTAGTAGCATACTTCGCTAGGTCTTCCTTCTCCTTTTGAGTACGGCGACGGAAGTTATCGAAATCAGCTTGTGTACGTAAGTAGCGTTTCTCATTCTCTTCAGCAAGTGCTTTGAATTTAGCAGCTTCAGGATCAAGTACCTCTGCTTCAGTTCCCTCCTGTGCTGATTCAGTAGAATCATTCACCGGGTTTTGTTCTTCTGCAGCTTGATCCGCTTCATTCATAACGTTTTCTTGCGGAGTGTTTTCTTCTTTATCTACAAATGTTTGTTCATCTTTCAAGATGTTCACCTCCTTAAAATAGGAATAAGTCCACTACTCTGATAACGCGGTCCTCTATTCATTCCACATCAGAGCGATACAGACCTGCGTTAGTTCATAGATTTCATTATTAATCGAATCTTGTCTATTCTAAACACAACCTATATTTAAAAGAAGACAAGATTTAGAGTTACCAATTGACTGTTTCTCATCAAAATTATTTAAAACGATGAGTTAGTACGGCGGTCAGATCTTTAGATAACACATTAAGAATACTGATCACTTTTGCATATTCCATACGAGTTGGGCCCAAGATTCCAATGGTTCCTAGTGCCTCACCCTCTACCGAATAAGTAGCTGTAATCAGACTGCAATTTGAAAAGGCCTCATGCTTATTCTCGGTACCAATTCGAACCTGTACGCCGGTTGTCCCCATCTTAGGTGTCATCATCTTCAGCATGGTCGGAGTCTCTTCCAGAAGATCAAAGATATCTTTTACTTTCTCCACATCTCTAAACTCCGGCTGGTTGAGCATATTCGTTGTACCACTGAGATAAAGACGATGTTCGGATTCTCCATCCAGTGCCGAGTCAAGCAAGTGCATAAATCCTTCATAATGGGAGATGTGTTTCTCCATCTCTTTTGCAATCTCGGTGTGCAGTCTAGCTTTTAATTTATATAAAGGTACTCCCACCAGTTTGCTGTTCAGCAAATTTACTACTCGCTCCATTTCAGATAATGGGATGCCGGGAGGCAGACTTACCGTCTTATTCTCCACTTGGCCTGTGCTGGTTACGATAATCGCCACTGCCAAATTCTCACCCAGGGGTAACAGCTGAAAATGACGAAGCGAGGTATGAAACACCTCTGGACCCAGCAAGATCGAAGTATAACTGGTCATATGGGATAGGATGGTTGAAGCGTGCTGTATCACTTGTTCCATCGCATTTAATTTTTCAGCGAAAAAAGATTTGAGCTGTTGCAGCTCAGAGGGCTCCGTTTCATTCCAAGGAACCAAATGGTCAACATAATAACGATATCCTTTATGTGAAGGAATGCGGCCGGCAGATGTATGCGGCTGCTCCAAAAATCCCATTTCCTCCAGGTCAGACATTTCGTTACGGATCGTTGCCGGACTAAAACCAACATCGCCCCTTTTTGAAATGCTACGGGATCCCACGGGTTCCGCCGAACGGATATAATCGTCAACAATCGCATTGAGTATCAGTCGTTGTCGCTCGGTTAACATACGTGTGCCCCTCCCTAAATTAAATGTGGTATTCTTCATCGTTAGCACTCAACTCTAACGAGTGCTAATCAATAATACAAAAATACCAAACTGACCTGAACGTTGTCAAGTCGGTTTGGTCTTTTACAGATATCTTAACTCACACCTATTCCAGCACCGATGGCAAAAATAATGATAAATACGAGCAGACCGAGTGTAAGCCATTTTTTATTCCACTTTTCCAGAATCATGGATAATAAGATGAAAAAGAAAAAAATAGCACTCCCGATCAAACCAATATATGCAAGCATCTGCATAGAGCGAGATCTCCTTTTCAGACGGTATTAGTAAACACACCCTCCTACTATATCAGCCGCTCATGAGGCGTCTATTACATTTATCACAATTTAAGCTTTAACCAAATTCAGGCTTTGAAATGTTAATAGCTGCGAAGGAGATAAGAATTAAAAACTCTCCTATATCCTCCGCAGCTAATCGATCTACTTCTATTCACTTAATACTTTTAAAACGGCGATTTCATCACAGCAACTTTGTTTACTGCAATGAACACAATCCGTCCATACCTTTTCCGGGAAAATCTCTTTGCTTACAATAGAGAAACCGTTCTTTTCAAAAAAAGATACCTCATACGTAAGAGCCATGATTTTCGGTATTTGAAGTTCTCTGGCTTCCTCTACGAGTTTGTCTAACAGCAAGGAACCAATCCCTTGGCCTTTGTGACCCTCCGAGATTCCAAGCGATCTGACTTCCACCAGATCATTCCCCAATTGGCATAAAGAGCCGCATCCAACGACGTTACCATCGACTTCGGCCACAACAAAAAGATCAATCTGCCTCTCGAGCACATCTCGCGAGCGGGGAAGCATAATTCCTCTCTCTGCATAGCCTTTAATCATCAGGAATAACGAATCCACATCTTCTGGCGACGCTTTTCTGCATACCGCAGTCATGATTTTCTCTCCTCCTATGTATGATGCCATCAATATTTGTATAAATATACATCATGACGCATAGAAGTTCAAGATATTATTTAACGGTTATCGCACCTATGAATTCCGCAAACACTTCATTCCCGTACAGGACTCCCTGGCTGCTTAAGCGATACATATCACCTTCCGCTTCCAAGAGCCCTGCATGCAACATTTTATGCAGCGGTTTGGCAAATATGTCTTCCATCTTCACATTAAATTGCTGTTCAAACCGTGTACTTGAGACACCTTCCAGCATACGAAGCCCTACCATCAAGAAATCTTCCATTGCTTCTTCTTTAGAAATAGTGAAGGTTTCAAGACGCGGCAGACCTTTTTCAGTCGCTTCATTGTAAGGATTCACCCCACGAACATTCATATGGCGTTGTCTATGAACGTATCCATGAGCTCCCGCTCCAAGACCATAATAATCTTCATTTCTCCAATAAGTGATATTATGACGGCTTTCTTTGCCTGGCTTGGCAAAGTTACTAATCTCGTATTGGTTGTATCCCGCTTCCTTCATGCGTTCCATTAACAATAGATACATTTGAAGTTCATTATCTTCACTTGGCAACGGCAGCTGGTTCTTTTGGAACATGGTGTGGAAGAGTGTATTCTCTTCTACTTTAAGTCCATAGATTGAATAGTGCGGAAGATCAAGTTCAAGCGCCCGTGTAATACTATCAGAAAGCATCTCCACCGTCTGATTCGGCAAACCAAACATTAAATCAATAGAAAGGTTAGTCAGTCCCGTTTTACGCGCATTTTCAAGACTGCGATATACATCATCTATATTATGAATGCGGCCAATCCCTGTTAACAGTTCATTTTGGAAAGCTTGTACTCCAAAACTAACCCGGTTTACTCCGCCTTCTTTCATTACCGCCATTTTCTCTAGATCCGTCGTACCTGGATTTGCTTCCATTGAGAATTCAATGTCTTCGGACCAGTTAGGAAAATAAGTACGTACCGTTTTCAAAAAATAAGCCATTTCATCTGGTTTCAGTACAGTAGGTGTACCTCCTCCGACAAAAATTGTTTTAATTTCACCCGGAGGTGTTTGTGTTACTGTATATTCCATCTCCCGCTCGAGCGCTTCTAAATATTTCATAACCGGCTGATCTTTCAGAACATACGAGTTGAAGTCACAGTAGAAACATTTATTGGTGCAAAAAGGAATATGAATATACACCGCTTGAGGTGCGGATTGTTGCTCTGCAAGCTTCTCAAGAGTCATGCGGGTATACCCCCTTATATTTATACATCGTGTAAAGAATCATTGTATCGTTATTATAGAAAAAAGGAAAGCCAGAGTGGCTTTCCTTTTCGAATGCTTGAACATGAAAAGAGAACTAAATTCTTAAACATTCATTCATCTTTTATGCACACTTTTCGTGGAGCACTAGATGGACCAATCGTTTAATCGACCAATCATGTACACTGTCGTGATGCACCAAATGAATCAATCGTTCAATCGACCATTCATGCACACTGTCGTGATGCACCAAATGGTCGATTGTAGGTCAAATGAAATGTCTTAAAAATTTTGATGATTAATCATCAATTTTTAAGACTGCCATAAACGCTTCTTGCGGAACCTCTACGTTACCAACCTGCTTCATCCGCTTTTTACCTTCTTTTTGCTTCTCAAGCAGTTTCCGTTTACGTGAGATGTCACCGCCGTAACATTTGGACAACACGTTTTTACGCATCGCCTTAATCGTCTCCCGTGCTACTACTTTCGTACCTACGGAAGCCTGAATTGGCACCTCAAACATTTGACGTGGAATAAGTCCGCGTAGCTTCTCACAAATGATCCGGCCGCGTTGATATGCACGTTCACGGTGAACGATAAAGGACAGAGCATCAACTTGCTCTCCATTCAGCAAAATATCCATCTTCACGAGGTTCGACACGCGATACCCACAAACTTCGTAATCGTATGATGCATATCCCTTTGTGCTTGATTTCAGCTGATCAAAGAAATCATATACAATTTCCGCAAGCGGAATCTCATACGTAATCGTTACGCGGTTCGCATCGAGATACTCCATGTTGAGGTATTCACCACGTTTGTTCTGACAAAGTTCCATAACCGTACCTACATAATCATTCGGTACAATAATGTCAGCTTTCACATATGGCTCCTCGACATGATCAATTCGTCCGACTTCCGGATAATTGGATGGGTTATCAATCTCGATCACTTCACCATTCGTCAGCTTAATGCGGTAAATAACGCTTGGTGCTGTCGTAATGAGTGGAATGTTGAATTCTCGTTCAATCCGCTCTTGAATAACATCCATATGAAGCAGTCCCAAGAATCCACAACGGAAACCAAATCCAAGTGCGCTGGATGTCTCCGGTTCAAAGCTAAGGGATGCATCATTTAGTTGCAGCTTCTCTAATGCTTCTCGTAAATCATTATAGTCCGATGTCTCAATTGGGTAGAGACCGCAGTATACCATCGGGTTGATTTTACGATATCCCGGCAATGGTTCAGACGCAGGGTTCTTCGTGTCCGTGATCGTATCCCCGACACGCGTATCCCCAACATGCTTAATTCCGGCTACAACAAAACCTACATCTCCAACGTTCAGCTCGTCTACAATCGTCATACGCGGCATAAATGAACCCACTTCAATGACTTCAAAAGTCTTGTTCGTTGCCATCATCTTGATCTTCGAACCTGCTTTAATCTTCCCGTCCACGACGCGAATATATACGATAACCCCTTTATAAGGATCATAGTGCGAGTCGAAAATAAGTGCCTTCAGTGGTTTGTCTGTATCACCAGTAGGTGCAGGAACTCCCTTAACAACTTGCTCGAGAATTTCCTTAATCCCAATTCCTGCTTTCGCAGAAGCGAGGACCGCTTCACTTGTGTCCAGACCAATTACTTCTTCAATCTCCTGTTTAACCCTTTCAGGGTCTGCACTTGGTAGATCAATCTTGTTAATAACCGGAAGGATCTCAAGGTTATTATCAAGTGCCAAATACACATTTGCCAGCGTCTGAGCTTCAATGCCCTGTGCCGCATCCACAACAAGTAGTGCACCTTCACAAGCAGCAAGACTTCTCGATACCTCATACGTAAAATCGACGTGTCCTGGTGTATCAATCAGGTTAAGAAGATATTCTTCACCGTCATCTGCTTTGTAAGTAAGTCGCACTGCTTGCAGTTTAATGGTAATTCCGCGTTCCCGTTCCAGATCCATCTGGTCAAGTACCTGCTCCTGCATTTCACGCGAAGTAAGTGCACCCGTGTACTCCAGAATACGGTCAGCCAAAGTAGATTTACCATGGTCTATATGTGCAATAATACTAAAGTTTCTAATTTTTCGTTGTCTTGCTTGAATGTCTGTCATGCCTTACCCCCACAAACAGCCTAATGTCAATCATCTCATTATAGCAGTAAGCGGTACAGCCTTCAATAAGAGGAGAGCCAAAGTTGTTCTTATCAGGAAAATCTCCTGTTTTTTCCACGATTATCTAATCTGTTACACCGTTAAATAGCGAAACCACCCAGCGAATCCCGCTTTGGGAAGCTTGCTGTAAGAGTCCGGCCGTCTTCTCCGCAAATCGGTCGACTGCCGGTTCTTTTCCCGGATCGGTCACGAGTACCTCTCTCGGGGTAATGATCTGTGGTCTAGTCTGTACTATTACCGGTTCTTCCTCTAATAATACGGTTTCCTGCTGCATTGCTGGCTTTGTTAAATCTCCGGTTGGCGGCAATTCTGTCCCTTGTTTATCCAGGCTGTCAAGACCTGATCCAGCAATCTGCATTCCAAGCAGTATTCCAAATATGATAAGTACCATAAACATGAATAATCTTTTTGCAAAAGAGGTCATACGCTTTCCTCCGTCCATGTATTCGTGGTCTAGCCCTTATTTGAACTGCTCGGATTCGGATCCGTGCTGGCTTTATCGATTTTCTGATCTTCCATATACACTTCGGCGATAATGTCTGCCAGTGCTTCTGATGTACGTTTAAGCTCTGCATCGGTATTATCAATACCGCCAATTTCAATCAAAATACTGTTCTCGGACAAGGACTGGTTATACTCACCGTTGTTTCCTCCTCCGCCATTCTTTCCCCATACCCCTCTTGAAAGGCCTGGGTACAATTTTTCCATTTTTTTATGAATTTTCGCTGCATAGGCTTCGTTTTTTTCCCAATTGGGATTATCATGACCGATGATGAAAAAGACTTTAGCATAGCTTTTTCCGTTGATCGTGGCGGTTGATTTATCATGTCTAGAAGAATCTCGGTGAATATCGATGAGATACGTAAGATCATCGTTCGCGGCCATTGCTGCTTTAACGGTTTCTCTTGAATATTTATAAGAATAATTCCAGTTGTAATCTTTTTTTGTAGTTACATAATCTTCTGTCTCATGGACAACACCAATCCCTTGTGACTCCAAAGCTTTCGTAAGATAACTTCCTGGCAAAAACACATTCGCACTTGCTTTCGGGGAGGAAGGGTTGTTGCTCTTCGTTCCCAGCAGTGGATTATAGGCTTCATGCGGGTGAGTATGATAGATGAGAACCGTTTTCTTTTTCGCTTCGGCAGGGCTCGGATTTTCCGTAACCTTACCTGGAACTTCCGTGCCAGGCTTAGTGTTGCCCGGAGCCGGTGATTCACCTAGATCAGGTGCAGGTTCAGGATCCGGTTCTGCTTGACCTGGTGTTTCCCCGCTGGACTCAGCAACGTACCCAGGGTCAGGCTGATAGTCTTGCGGAGCCTCTGCCTTTTCGTTGCCTGATCCAATCCGCAGCAGTACCGGTTCGTTAGTCCCCATACCTGAAACCTGACTTGCAATAAGGCTTTTTGGATTCAGTGGATCTACACCAGTTAGCATTTCAAACACAAAGGAGGTGATCTGTTCCCCCGTTATCTCGGATTGCTGCTTGCCCTGAGCAAGATGAGGCAGTTCCATTCCGAGCATATCCATGAATATCCCGCTTGATATCGATCCTGCAAAACCTTTCATAGACGATATAGAAGAGGTGTTAAGTTTTCTCTCCGCCATTCCTCCAAGACCTAACACGACAAAAAATAGGGCAGAAACCATTATAAGTAGCATAAGTGCTCTTCCTGTTGCTAATATCCTAAGAACGCCAGCTCTCCATTTTGCCACATTCCATGTTTGTATTTTATTCACTTGAACTTGTCCACCTCCGTAAGCACTTCAGCCGAAAGAAACATCTATGCTTTTCGTTATGAGCGTAAGAGATTCACTTATTGTTCTTGCAAATCTCTCATACTTCAAAACTATGAACCGGAGGTAACAAGTAGAACTAAAAATAATAGAAACAAAAAAGAAGACCGATAGATTCGGTCTTCTTCTCACCATCTTTTGTTAGTGCGTATAAGAAGCTACGTTACTAAGATCTACGGCCTCATGAAGTGCAGCATTCAGTCCGCTTGCAATAATATTCGCGATATCTTCAATGAAATCATCGATTTCTTTTGGTGTGACAATGAGATCATGTCCAAGCGGTTCAAGTACTTCTTTAACGAGACCCAGTCGTTCCTGTTCACTTATATCATTAAGTACACCAAGGATTTGACTGCCTGATTTTGTTTCTTTGGCAAAATGAGCCTTCATCAACTCGAACGTGGTATTCACTATAGTCGAAGCGTAACAAACCGTTGGTACGCCAATGGCTATACATGGGACACCCAAAATTTCCTTTGTGATTCCTTTTCGTTTGTTACCAATTCCGGATCCGGGATGTATGCCAATGTCCGCAACCTGAATCGTCGTATTGATACGTTCAAGTGATCTGGAAGCAAGGGAGTCAATCGCAATGATCAGATCGGGGCTCGTTCGTTCGACGATTCCTTGCACTGTCTCGCTTGTCTCAATTCCCGTCAGGCCAAGCACACCCGGAGCAATCGCACTTACATTTCGGTATCCTGGGGAAACCTGGTCTGGCATGAGTTCGAAATATTGACGAGTAACCATCGTATTTTCAACAACCAGCGGCCCTAGTGAATCCGGGGTGACATTCCAGTTGCCTAAGCCAACAATCAGCACCTTAGCCGACTTCGATATTCCAATTTTCGCAATAAAATCTTCCATCTCTTTTGTGAAAGTGGCCGTAACTTTTTCCTGAAGTGTCGTATCTCCATTCCGAAGTTTTGGAACTTCCAGTGTGACATAGTGTCCAATGATACGTCCGATTCGATTCGAACCTTCTTCATTCAGTACATCAAGCCTGGTAACTTTAATATCTCCAAACTGCTCTACTTCTTCCTCTACCCCCGGAATAGGGGAACGATCATGCATTTGAGCTAATTCTCTAGCCTCCACTGCTAAATCAGTACGTACGCCATATTTTTGCAAGTCCAGTGTCATTTGGTTATGATCCTCCCTCAAAATACAGATATCCTGTAGTTTGTGACAATGGTCTTTAATTATTCAAATGTTTTTCCGATTTTGTTTTGTAGACTTGTCTTATGTTATCCTTGCTTTTTAAGGGGTCTCGTGCTAGAATATTTTAAGTTGTGAAAGGTTTGTATTTCATAAGTATTGCCTTAACAGGAGGTGAATGTAATGCCAAACATCAAATCCGCTGTAAAACGCGTGAAAACAAATGATAAACGTCGTGCTTTGAACGCTTCCCAGAAGTCTGCTCTTCGCACTTCCGTTAAAGCTGCTGACCAAGCTCTGGCTACTAACGAAGTTGAAACAGCTAAAGCTGCGATTAAAGCTGCTTCCAGAAGCCTGGACAAAGCTGTAACTAAAGGTCTTGTTCATAAAAATGCTGCAGCTCGTAAGAAATCCCGCTTGGCCAAAAAATTGAACGCTCTTACAAACGCGTAAGCAGCGCTTTCCATAACGACTAGGCAAAAAACCTGAACAGCTCTGCTGATCAGGTTTTTTTTAGTATATCCTCCATCAGCAAGAAATAATTATCCTTTACTCCCCTCAACCTAATCCGAACCCAGCATAATCAACTAAAAAACAGCGCCAAAGAGACGCTGTTTCTATCTGTCTAGTATTTTATATACAGAAAAGAGTAGGAATTGAATAGATACTACTCAGGCAACTTACGAATTGCTTCCAAGTCTCAGTAAAAACAACTCCAAGCCAAGCACTTTATCGATGGCCCCCGTTTTCATCTGATAATCAAGATCAGCAAGGGACTTCAATATGAGTCGAAGCCGGTCTGCCGGGAATTTCTTTGATTGTTCGCCTGCTATTTTCACCGCATAGGGATGCAGCCCGAGTTGACTTGCGATTTGCTGTTGTGAATAGCTTTGTCCGCCCAGCTCTTTCACTTGCAAAATAATCCGGAATTGCCTTGAGATCAGGGCGGCAATTTTGATGGGTTCTTCTTTTTGCTTCAGGAGTTCATAGAAGATGTCCAGTGCCTTTCCTAATCTAAGATTCGCAATATCTTCGACCATAGCAAAAATATTTTGTTCCGTATTTCGAGCGACAAGATCCTCCACATTCAACTTAGACAACGTTCCTCCCTCACCCGCATACAAACAAAGTTTGTCCACTTCGGCTGACAAGGTCTGCAGGCTTGTACCTGCACGCTGAATGAGGGTCTCCGCCGCTTCCTGCCCCATCGTTACCTTACGGCTGGCTGCTTGCTTCACTAGCCAACTCGTCAGTTCTTCTCCATGCATGGGTCCAAAAGAGAGTACCGTCGCTTTACTCTTCGTCGTTTTCACGATTTTTTTGCGTTCGTCCAGTTTCTCTCCCTGTACCAGGAAGACAAGAATACTGTAATCGACAGGATTATCAAGATAGGTTATTAAGGTCTCCATCTTGTGCTCTATTTTCGTATCTTTCCCCGCCGTAAATAAATTCTGATCCCGAACAAAGATTAACTTGCGGGGAACAAGAAAGGGAACCGTCTCTGCTTCTTCAATGATCTGTTCAATCGGAGTTTCTGCCGTATCATAAGAAGCCATCGCAAAATCACGGTGCTCTTCTTCTATAAGCTGTTCCTTAAGTACATCGGTAAACTGTTTAATACTATATTTTTCAGTTCCGTACAACAAGTATACGCTAGCCGGCTCTCCCTTTCGAATCGCTTTAACGGCCGTCTTTACGTCCATTCACGTACACACCTCCATCCCTTCTATCCTATCAGAAATCCAGGCAACAACAAAGGGACCTGTTCTGCTAATTTTAAGCAGAACCAGGTCCCTTTATCAACGCATCTATATAAACGAAGGTCCGAAAAATGGCTCTAGAAACCATTCGGCCCGCGGTCATACGACGCCTTCCTTAAAAACTCCGTATAAGGAGTTACCTTATACATATTCATATCAGGTGTTTATGGTGCCTGAATGATGACTCTATTTTCATATTGATTACCATTTGTGCTATCGTCTATTCGTATTAGATGATTCAGAAACTACCTCTTGTTGTCGGTGGATTGTGTTTCAGTTTGCGAAGAAGGATTAGTGGTGCTCTTGTCTTCTATCTTTTCGTCTGTTTTTTGGTCTTCCTTCGTAACAGCGTAACTATATTTCGTAGTTTTTCCATCCAACTCTACTTCATAATTATAGGTCAAGCTATCATCTGACCAGCTGCCTTTTACGAAGGTAGCTGGAATCTCAATCTCTTGCAAAAGTGTTCTTTGGTCTTTCTTTGTCCCGTCCAGACGATACACACTCAATTTGCTATCTTTATAACCTACCAAGTAAAGCCCATCGGGGGAAAGCCATTTTGGTGAGACCGATGTTGCTAGACTTGGAAAATTCTCATCCAAAGAGAGCATGCCTATGCTTGAGGTATCATCACTGCTAAGTGGCTCTTCAATTTCCGTGCTGGAAACACTTGAATCAGGAGCGACTATCTTATCGTTCTCCGACGGAGTTTTTTGTGCAACAGGATCTTGACTGAGGCCACTTCCTTTGCTGTCCGATTTTGGACTCTCATCTTTCTTGTTAGAAGTACCTGAAGAAACCGAATTGTTTGGTGAAGGTGCAGATTTATCATCATTTTTATCTAATGAAGAATTCGGTACTGTTCCCTTATCAGATGATGGAGTCTCTAATGGCGCAGCAGAATTAGGAGAAACAGACTTAGATTTATCAGGGTCGGAAGTAATTGACCTGGATCCATCCTGATTTGCAGGCTCACTAGCGGGTGCCGGCTGCACTTCTTCCACATTCGGATTTGCTTGCGAATTCGCTCTTGGAGTCACCTCAGCATTAGGTTGCTCTGGTCCCTTCTTCACATCAACAGGTTGTGGAGTAATGATATTCTCTTCTTCCTGAACTCCCCCGCCGCTTCCCGTTACTGAGGTCGGTCCGAGCTCATTTAAGCTGTAGTTTTTATCGATCTCCGCTTGATTTAATTCTTCTGGCTGATGTTGGTATACCGCAACACCAAGAACTACAGCTGCCGCTGCTGTACCCATAAGTATTCGTCCCAATCGGGTTTTCCTAAAACTCCGTGAAGCATTTCCTGTATGCACGGACAGAGGTATCATATTATCTTCTTTTTTCATTTCTTGAATAGTGCTGCCTTGCTCTTTACGACCTCGATCTATCTCATCCAACTGTGGCATAATTCGATCTACCAAGCTGAACGGAGGAGATACATCCGGCAATTTTTCGAGATCCTGGGATAGTTTTTGAAGAATTTGAAACTTATCGAAACAGCTTGCGCATGTTTTTATATGGGCTAATAACTCTTCTTTCTCTTTATCATTCAGATCATGATCAATATATCGGTGCATACGCTCTACCACCTCTTGGCATTTCATCTACGTTACACCACCTTTCTGATACTCCTGTAATAGATTCTGCAATTGCTGTCTAGCCCTAAATAAATAAGATTTTACCGTATTCAGCGGCAGATCCAAACAATCTGCAATTTCATTGTAAGAGAGTTCTTGCAAATATCTGAGCACAATGACCGTGCGATGATGCTCCGGGAGTTGGCTGATCGCCTCTTGTACATCTTGTGAAACGTAAGTAAGCATCACTTCATGTTCTACATCTTGGCGACCCTCAAATATCATCTCATGTTCATCAATCGATACCGTAGGCTTCGTTCTTCTGAATTTATCTATACAAATATTTGTTACTATACGCTGTACCCACGTTTTAAACTGTGCTTTCTCTTCGTACGAGTTGATCTTCGTATATATTCTAATTAGTGCTTCTTGCGCAGCGTCTAATGCATCTTGTTCATTATTTAAAATATAATAAGCAGTTTTGTAGACGTGCTGTTCTATATCTCTCAATAGGGTAATTAAAGCGTCGCGATCGCCTGATTGAGCGGCTCTGATGAGTCCCTGCTCTACCACAAAGGATCCCCCTCTCCTTGTATCTTTACTGACGTGCCACAATATAAAATTGTTGCAACATTATGCCAAATTTATACGTTTTATTATCATGCTAAGTATCATATGTAATTTTAACCAAAAATAAGGTAATTGAAGTAAAAGCTTCCTATAGGATATCAAATATGTAGGTCTTCGTCATTAAAATTCCCAGTTAACTATTTGTACTAATGGTTTTAAAAGGTATATAAAGCTAAATACTAGTTTATTCACTGAAGACACAAAAAAGCCGACTTCTTTTACAGAGAAAGAGAAACCAATGTAAAAGTGGGTCCGCGTGTAAGTATTTTCTTATTTCACTGTCTGACCATTCCTATACAGCCGAGACCAGGATTAAATTCATAAAATTGAAATGATAGAGAAAAATCCCCACTTTTTTATATCGGTAGATTGCCGCTTAATTTGAAGAGGAAGCAAATCTTTTTTTAAAAAATAAAAAGCCTCCTGAGAAACAGATCTTCTCCGAGGCTTATATTAATTATTTTGATGACATTCACTGATCTACACAGTGTAAGTATTTATTTTAATGTTCATTTACTGTCCTCGTGAATGAGGCCATATACCTCCAAATTGCCATACTCCGCTATAAATGGTGCCATTTGCCGAAATCCGATTTTACCGCCCCCTAGTAATGGACCGTAAGTAACCCCGTCATCCTCCCACGTAAATATCGGCAGATCATTAACAGCAAATGTAATCTTGGAACCCTGTTTAACCACAAGCATCCGGTACGGCCCATCACTATCAAGCACAGAAGGAATAGGGTCAGCACCTTGTGTAACAAGGTGGAATCCATAGCTCTTACGTAAATTGCACGTATGAAATCTGCGTTCCTCCTGCCACATTCTACGGAAATAACTAACATGCAAAGCATTCATCGCACCGTGATGGTACTGATCGTATTCGCCAGTCCGTACAGGAAGAGAAGGATCAAATAAATCCTTGTCTCCTTCGCCCGAAGCTGAGAAAAACAAAATGGCAAGGCCCGGCTCCCGGATCGGCCAAAAATCCCAAGCCACTGCTACATCGGCCGGAAACTCTTTCTCACACCAGAATACTAGGTTCGCCTTTTGCCCTTCTTTATGCCCCCTAAGGCTCTCCAGCCTCATTCGTTTCATTGGAAAGGTAACAGCTCCGTCACCTTCCATCCGAAAAGATTTCACTTCTTCAGGCGATGCCAAGCGATTCTCGTAAATGACGCTCCATTCCTTTGGAATTAATACGCTCATTTTGCACCCTCACTCCTTAAGCACTGTATGTTCTTCCTATTCATTTGCGGATTTTCCGGTAAATGCTCCGCTATAAGAGCTAGACTAATTATCGTGTTGAGTGACCACTGAGCGGCTTCGTTCGTGTTGATCCAATCGATTTCTTCAAGCGGCCCAACATGCATAACCGGCACTGCTTCCTCCTGCAGTTGGACACGGGCATAGGAGTTGTCCAGCAAAATGGACCATGCCTGCTCAGCGGTGGACCTGTCCTGCTTATAGTACGCGCCAAAAGCAGCCATCGCGATGCTAAGAACGGGATGT
Source organism: Paenibacillus sp. Marseille-Q7038 (assembly GCF_965111595.1). NCBI lineage: Bacteria > Bacillati > Bacillota > Bacilli > Caryophanales > Paenibacillaceae > Paenibacillus > Paenibacillus sp. Marseille-Q7038. The sequence continues at coordinate 2,848,118 of NZ_CBCOOM010000001.1, forward strand.
GCAAAACGATTTGTACTAACCTCACCAAAGGTGATGGTATCCTTTTGTTCCTGCGAGAGGTTGTAGTAGACTCCGAATTCAGCCATCATTTGTTCCCAAATCGGATCTTTCAGCAAGTCAGCCAATTCAAACCATACCTGCGGTGCTCCCATGCAAATCATCAAATGGCGTCCCCAATTATCGTCGCCCATCGGTGTTAAACGGCCCGTGTTCGGATCGTATCCGTAAGTGGGTCCAGAGATTAGACCGTATCGAGCTGCTTTGATGCTATCCATGCCAGTAAGGATCTTGTCTCGATAAGCGGTATCCTCATAACGCTCCCATCTCGTCATCCAGTTGGAACTAAATGCCGCCCAATCCGGCCCCACCCGGATATGTGTCGGATGCTCGTCCTTCGGAAAATAAGCACGCATGGGGTCGAGATGGACCGTTGTATAATCTGCATCCTTCACTTCATCCATGATATCACCAATCCGTTCATCCGCCGTCAAGTAATAGTAATACCGGTGGAGTCCTGCCATCCCAATGCGTGCTTCCTTGCAGCCACACCCCCAGTGGATTACGTTATGACGAGAGCCAAGACCTGCATACTCCCCAAAATGATAAACATCGACCTCGCTCGTATGTCTGGTCATCGCTTCAGCTAAACGAAACAAATCTTCTCTTCCAGAACGCAGAAAGAGAACCCACAGCCACATGTTTGGCACAAGCTCCGTATTCTGCCAAGCACAACCTCCCAGATCATAATTCCATACATGGCGGACAGAATCGTAGCTGTGCATGAAATCCCCATAATCCCAAAATCCATACCAACCCCGCTGCTGTGTCTCCCGCTGATAGAACGCCGCAACCCCATCCAGTTGATCCTCTAGATAAGCTTTGGAAGGGGAACTTCGATCGGGAAGACTCCATATACCGAAAGCACGCACTTCATGAAAATAGGCCGGCTCACATACGAGCAGCGAAGGAGATTGAAGTTCAGCTGTCATCTTTTTCAGCAGCTCTGTCCCGGGTGTTTCGGAAACGCACCACAACATCAACTCACTCGTATTACCAATTCCATAGGGCGTTGCTCTAAGCTCTTCAGCCCCTTCATATGATGATTCAACATGTGTTTCTGTGTCATAATGACGCAAATCCATGGCTTTTGCATCTGGTGACCAGAACCATACGGTGAATGATGCCGTTTCCTGCGACGTATGAGTAAGCTCAAGTCCTGAAGGGTACTTCTGCCAAAAGTTTCGCAGACCTGCTGCAAGTCCACCACCTTTACTCCCAATAAAGCCGAGTCCGCCGGATTGCCGCCCATCTACTGCTTTTAGCCAACAACACTCCTCTTTTGTCCGCTTCGAGATCCTATAATGTTCGGCACTGTCTTGCACAAGCTTAAAATCATCCCATGTAGCAGAGTCCTGAAGTAAACCTATGAAATTAGCATCCTCTTCAGGATGAAAATACACATGTTCACCCTTCGTTTGTTTTTCAAACCATTCACGATATTTCCCTTGGGTACGCCGCGTATGCAGCGTCTTAGGCGATTCGCTGAAGTAACCGCTGTCACCCGCAAACCGGACATGGCGGTTATATAACGGTCCTCTCATCGGAACGGAAAAAGCAATCCCCACTCCTTTGATGAAGTCCTCATTCGGATCTCCATCATAGAGCAACGTATGAACGATACGAATCGTTTCCTGCCCAGCATAGAAATAGAGACGAAGGGTAAAGGGCAGCCATTCATGACCTTCTGACATGCTGCGATGCTTGCCATCTAATTTGATGACAGCCCGGATGGGACCCTCCTGTTCTAAGACCGTTTTACTGATAACACTATGGAATTTCTCTTCACGGACAACCTTCACACCCGCGGCTTCCGATGATATCATTTCCTTGATACAGACTAGCTCTCCATGACTGCAAAGTTCAATCCCGCTGCGGGTAATGGACTGAATCAGAGCGGAACCCTGCTTAGCAACCTCGCATTCGATGATTCCTGTATCGATGACGAAGGAAGTATCCGTCTCTACCACGGTAATCTTTTGAGCTGATTCCGTAGTCTCGCCCTTGGCAATCGTATAGCTAATGCTACCTTCCGTTAGAATTCCGGTTCCAACTACAGCTGCATGCGCAGTCCATTTAACGCTGCGATCCGGCCAGTAGGCTGTTGCCCAGCTTTGCACTGGAACTTCGATTCCTGTGCTGTCCCGGAGCGAAAGCGGCTCATCCCTGCTAAGCTCGCCTTCCCTCCACGGAATTCCCCATGTCACGCCGACCGGCATTTCTGCCGGCTCTTTCAGCCAACGAAGACTAACAGCTTTTTGTAAATTCAATCATGCTCGCCTCCTTCCTCTCTCTATTTAATTCACTATTCTAGTTCAACTATCCTTTTACAGAGCCTACCATTGCCCCTTTGGCAAAGTGCTTCTGCAAAAACGGGTAAACGATAATGATAGGAATGCTCGCAATCATGACTGAAGCCATCTTAAGCATCTGGCTCGGAGGAGGCTGAACATAACCGCTCGTACTGCCAAGATCCGTATAGTTCCCGCTCAGCAGCATACTTTGCAGCAACACCTGGATCGGCCATTTTGCCGAATCATTCAAATAAATGAGTGCTAGAAAATATTGATTCCAGAATCCAACCGCGTAAAATAACCCGAATGCCGCTAGCGCTGGCAACGACAGTGGAATAATAATGTACAGCCAGGTGCGGATATCTCCGCAGCCGTCGATAAAAGACGATTCCGCAAGTTCATCCGGGATACTGTCAAAAAAGTTTTTCATCAACAGTACATTCCAGCCATTAGCAAGCGCCGGGATAATAAGAGCCCACAAGCTGTCGATTAGATTAAGCTCGCGGATGAGCATATACTGCGGGATAATGCCCGGGCTAAATAATATAGTTAATAAAATAACTATCATCACGGGCTTTCTTCCTACGAAATGTTTCTTCGACAGAGCATAAGCGAGGGAAGAGGATACAATCAGGGCGAGTACCGTACCGACCGCGGCTAAAAATATGCTGTTTCCAATGGAACGGGCAAAAGCTGGCGTAGAAATTAAATAATGATAAGCATCAAAAGACCAGTCGGTCGGAAACAAGATAAGCTTCTGCTGCACATACTCAGCCGGATCGGTAACCGATACTACGGCCACATAATAAAACGGCAATAACATAAGCAAACCAACCAATCCCAACAATACACCGTTAGTGATACGAAATAGACGATCCCCCATCTTCGCACTCCTTTCTTAAAATACGCCTTCTTCGCCAAATTTCTTTGCGATCCGGTTCGCGGCAATGACGAGGATTACGCCCACGACCGATTTGAACAACCCAGCTGCCGTACTGTAGCTAAACTGGCCCTGCTGGATCCCCGTACGATATACGTACGTATCGAACACCTCAGCCACTTCCGCTACCGCTCCGTTATACATAAGGAAAATTTGCTCGAAACCTACATCCATCATGTCGCCAAGACGTAAAATGAACAAAATGACAATGACACCGCGAATGCCCGGCAGCGTTACATGCCACATTTTCCGAAAACGGCCTGCGCCGTCGATGTTCGCGGCTTCATAGATTGCAGGGTTCACACTAGCCATTGCTGCGAGAAATACAATCGTTCCCCAACCCGCTTCCTTCCATATGGATTGCAGTGTGATGTTAATCCAGAACAAATCTGGATCCGTTAGAAAATCGATTCGCGGCCTGCCTGTAAGAACAAGCAATTCATTGATCAGCCCATCCCCTTTTCCAAGCAACAAGAACGTAAGTGCGGCAATAATAACCCATGACAAGAAATGCGGCAGGTATATGACGGTCTGTATCACTCGTTTGTACGCGATACTTCGCAGCTCATTTAACATTAGTGACAGCAGTATCGGCAGTGGAAAGAAGAAGATCAGACTGAGCATATTGATGGCAAGCGTGTTGCGAAACAGCTGCATAAAGTCATCTCGCGAGAAAAAATGTTCAAAATGTTTGAGCCCTACCCACGGACTGTTCCAAAACCCGGCGTAAGGCGAAAAATCCTGGAAGGAAATCAGAACTCCCCACATCGGCATTATCTTAAATACAAAGAAAAATAAGATTCCTGGAAGGGCGAGCAAATATAGCGAACAGCTGCGTTTAAACCTGCCTGAAAGCTTAGTCCACTTCATTAAGGAAAATGTTTGGTTACGTTCTCCTGCAGCGCGCTTCTGCTGCGAGTTTTGTTTTCTATAAGCGAGACTCCGTGTATGTAGCGGCTTCATTTCCATCCCCCTCCTGACTCATAAGAAAGCTTGGGCTATTTGCCCAAGCGCGTCTTATAAGCCTCCGTCATTTCCTCTATCATTCTAATGACTTCTGGGTCTGTACTTGTCTTCTCTACAAAATCATCCCATGCCGAAATCGGTTCCTTGCCGAGAATGATTTTGCTTTTCAAGTCCTGAATTTTCTTGTCCAGTTCAGGCAGAAGCAAATCACCTGTCGGGGAATACAGCCCGATAGCAATATCTCCCACACTTGTTGCTACTCGGTCCTGTTCCACCTTTTTGAACAGTTCATTAGCTTTCTGTTCATCTGCGGTTGGAGCAGCCGTATCCCAATCTCCTTCAATAACATTGACGATCTGGTTGAAGTCGCCGCCATTGTCGTTTTTCAGTTTTTCCTTGTCTACGACCTTCTTGCCATCGACCAACTGATAATGGACTCCCTCAATTCCGTGTTTTTGGATATCAAATACTTCTGGATTCATCCAAGTATCAACAAGCTTTAAAATGCGCTTCATTTTCTCTTCGGGTACCGTTTTGGGAATGGATAGAATGCCATTGAAACCAGAGCCTTTCGGATTATAGCCGTTAATCGATGTTAATGGATAAAAGTCGGATATTTGGAAGTCTGGATCCACTTCCTTCAGCTGATCGGCGTATTGATGAACCGTACCCGCTTTATCAACGACGATGCCAGCTTTGCCACTGCGGAACAAGTCACGTGTATCATTCAGTTTCAGCGATAACAAATCCTCAGGGAGCAGCTTTTCTTGATATGCCTTTGCTAAATATTCGAGTGACTCACGTACCTCTGGCAGAAAAGCCGTATACTGCATCTCGTTTCCTTCCCACTTCCAATGCCCGTTTACTCCTGTGAAAGAATATTCCACAGTTCCAAGCACGGGACTGATATTGCCTGCATATCCCACATCACTTGCATTAATGTACGCAGCAAGTGCGACCGTGTCCTTTTGTCCATTGCCATCTGGATCTTGTTCTACGAAAGCTTTCATTACCTCATAGAGTTCTTCCGTCGTCGTCGGCAGCGGCAGACCTACTTTGTCGAGCCAATCTTTATGGATAATGAAGAAGGAATCGCCAGTTTCAGGACGTGGGCGCGGTATGCCGTAGTTACCTCCATCTTCCATCTTGGTTAGTTCCCACGCCCCTTCTGGGATACCGTTACTAAGGTTTGGATAATCCTTTATATACGGGGCAATATCCCATAGAGCGCCTTGCCTTGCCAGTGACCTGAAGGTGCTAGAAAATGGATTGTTAATCATCGTAAGCTCAGGAAGCTTACCAGAAGCTAGCGTAATGTTCAGCTTATCAGCATAAGCATTGTTCGATACCCACTGGATCGCGAGCTTGGAATTCGTCGCTTTCTCGATCGCAAGTTTAATGACATTATCATCCGCGGCTGGCGGCGTATTTGGCGTAATGGACATGATGCTAACTTCCAGTGGAGATGTATCCTCCGCCGCTTCGCCGGTCTTTCCTTCTGCTTGCGGGGACGTATTCGTCTCCGTTTTGAGCACTTGATTCGAGTTACCACAGGCAGCGGTAAAGAGCAGTAGAAATGCCGCTAAGGAAAGCTTTATTACAGAAAGCCATTTATGTTGATTAGTGAGTCTTTGGTTCATCGTTTATCCAATCCTCTCTGTCCTCATTGGGGAAATTATTCGTTATGTTCATCAACTTCTAGACGAATGGCGTCATACAGAATACTGGTATAAATATCTCCTGTCCGGTTACCCTGTTCGTCATAAACATTTCGTGCATGCTGCAGTGTGATGACATTTTCCCCTTCTTGCAGTAATGAAGCATCAAAGGTAATTTTGAATTCTCGATAAAAACCATGAACCGCACTGCGCGGCATAGAGGAATCGCTTTTAGGTCCCGGCAGGGGATCTAGATTAACAATCTCCGTACCATTCAACTTCGCGTTCAGTGAACCGTTGCGAGAGCCTGCAATCCCAAAAGTTAAAACTGCTGTACCTTCGTAGGACTGCTGCTCGTTGAATTGAATCTTCCATACAGCCGGTGAGGGATCAAATGCTGTCTTTAACTGTGCTGGTTCTCCCGGTGTAGCGTTAACAGGATGAGCATAATTCCAGTCTGTCTGCTCGTCGCTTTCTCCGATGATAAAATTAACGCCGTCAGGAAATTGAAGAGGATAGTTCAGCCAAGATCCCCACTGATGATAGTCAGCACCGTTACGGAATTCGCCCGATGAACGGTCTGGCGTGCCGATCTGCCACAGCCGCTTGCCATTTGTTTCTGGATTCCATTCCAGCGTAGACAGCTTTGTCGTCTTGTTCTTTGTAACCGTCACACCGTCTAGCCGGTATTCTCCGAAATAACCATTAACAAAGGAATACAGCGTATAACTGCCTGCCCGCACATCCGAAATCGTGAACTTTCCTTGCTTATCCGTACGGACATAGTAATTGTAATTCAGGTTCTGGTCCTGAAAGTCAGGTGAGGGATCCGCTAAAATGACCCATGAATTAGCGGCAGCCTTTCCATCGACTGTTAACTTACCGGTTACTTCGCCGCGGCTCTTCGCATCATACAGCGGATTATCTAGCCAAGCGTAAGGCCACTTTTTAGTTTCGCTGGCCGCTTTCTTTTTGGCATCTTTCCATAACTCGCTCAATCCGTCCCCTTCGTTAACGTATAAAAAAGAAGGGCCATATATTTTTTGCCAACCTGCATAAGGAATTACGTTGGAACGACCATAATGAGATTCGTGCTCATGCCAAAGCAGGATGGGAGTCGTCTCGGTCTGATGCAGCGAATTACGCTGAATAGTAGGTCCGCCATCTACAAAATCATTGCTTGGCCTAATGATAGATAAGCCCGTTTGATCGCCGTAAAGACCGCTAACATTAAGATCTCCGACATACTGGATATGGTTATATTTGGTGTACACCTCGCCATTTGGAAGCTTGACCGTAGCGTCCATAACCTCCTCGCCAGCAACCATCTCTTCGGGGGTAGGAAGAAGTCCTTGGCGCTCATCGTCTACCGCATATTGCGTGAAAATATGGGGATCTGCCCGGAAGGCATATCTACCTTGCCCAATCGATACGCCGCCCGGTACATCCTCGGGATACCCAACAACCGTATAGAAGTAAAGTCCTGACTCACCTTTGGATAGAACAAAGTGAAGTTCCCAATCAAAAGGCAGGACCGCTGGATCAGATAACGTCAGTGCCACATCGACATGCTCCTTATCCGATGCAGTCAGCTCGTACTGCAGCTCCGTAGTCGGACCGAACTTTTTGTTCACTCCGTTCACTGCATAATTCAAGATATAATAACCGCTTCCCCCATTACCGAGAAGGTTCGGTCCTCCCTTATGTGTCAACGACTGAACAACACCACTGCTTTTATGAATGATTACGTTTATGATCCCATTGTCCAGCGTAAGAGTCTCCCCATTATCCGTTACCGTCGGTGATGCCTCGTGTTTGTTGGAATGCTTTTTGGTGTCCTGTTCATTCCCTGTCAGAGATTCGGCGAATGCCGGAAATAGCGGAGTGCTCCAGAGTAATACGACGAGTGCAACCACAGTTCCGGATCGCAACGCCTTTTGCCAAGTTTTCTTTTTGTTCATATAAACTCCCTCCAAGTCATCTTTTATAAAAAAGCCTCACTCCCAACCAGCGTCCGGCGATCCGGTCCGTATCTGTATGGGACTGTTATCTCTTCTATGATATTTTTCTCGTTTTAACCTGTTTGCGATATCCGCCCGGAGTTTGACCGAGCATTCGGTTGAATAACCGCGTGAAGAAAGAACTGTCCTTGAAGCCGACGGCTGTTGCAATATCCTCTATACTTAAATCCGTTTCTTTCAGCATCTGCTTGGCCCTTTCTATACGAATAGCATGAAGCAGCTCCGTTACACTCTTGCCCATCTCCAGTTTTAAGACACGGTGGATGTGGCGAGAACTTAGATTGAACCTGTGGGATAGGGTGGTAAGTGTCACCTTACTGCAGTAGTGCAGTTCCAAATATCCTTTGATTCGCTTGGCCAGCAACCAATGCCCTGATGTGCTTGCAACCTCTTCCTGCTCGGAGGTTTCACCTGTCCATATACGGTGGATACGTGATAGCTTAATAAGCAGTTCTGTCAGCTTACTAAATAGAATGGTATCGGAGCCAGGTTCCCGAAGCTTCGCTTCTAGAACCATATCTTCCAGCACCTTGAGAATGACCGATGACTGCTCGGCTGTTAGAGTCATAGCGTGCGGATAATTGGCAGATGTTTTGAAGAAAGGAGCCAAGTAAGATAGATTGGCTAAGGAAAGGTCGGAATGCTGTTTGCAAAACAACTCTTTTATCCGGTCCTTTAGAAAAATGCAATTAATGATGTCGATGCTAGCTCCTTCACTCATGATGTATACATGACTCTCGCCAGGGTGGATAACATAGAAATCACCCGATCGAATTTCATATTGGGTCCCATCTATGAAATGCTTGCCTTCCCCTTGTACGACATACACCATTTCCACATATTCATGACAGTGTTCGTCGATCGTATTATCTGGTCCATGAGAGGAGGGATGCACCCCAATGCCCGCTCCATTCTTCGCGCTGCCATTGAAAGTTTTGATTTCCATTCTGCCTGCCTCCTATATTGGTTACTTATAATACTAATTAAACTCATCGACTTGGTATGGATTAAATATATACTAATTTTTCCAGAATGAACATGTTCAATTCTGCCTGATTTCCGGTCTATTGTGCCATTTCCTTACATCAATTTCTTTGGGAAGTTACGAGTTTAAAATCAATAGCTATAAACTTTCAATTACATCAGGAAATAAAAAAAGGATTATCCCCTATGTTTTGGGAAAAATCCTTTTCGTATAAGATAATTTAGGACTCGTCACGTCCAGATTTTGACTCTTCAGGATGAACAACGTCATAATTATAAAAATCAATAATAGACCTTGCCATCTGAATCACTTGTTCTTTTAGCTGGAAAGGCTGAATCACTCGAATCTGATTACCAAATCCTAAAATAAATGACTTTGCTTCCTCTTCCGTATCGAATTGTAGCCTAACCGAAATCCATGATCCCTCTTGTTTCTTCAGATCTGCTATTTTTACAAACTGTTCGGTAAACTTGAGTCTTGCTAGAATATCAGGAGAAACTTCCACTTGAGCTTCATAACTCGGCAAACTACGAATGAATTGCTGTTTTGATTCTTGCCAGTAACTAGCTAACTGAAAACCCTTTGGTCTTTCAAACGGCTTGTCAAGCTTTTCAGCAGAGATAACCCTGGATGCTCTATAGTTTCTTATTTCTCCTTCGGAAGCGGCAACGACATACCACGTATTTCCTTTGGCTACTAAGCCCAAAGGTTCCACGATGCGTGTAACCACCGTTCCATCAGCCCGTTCATATTCGATCTTTATTTGATGTTGATCCCATACCGCTTGATGCAGTAACTCAAACACTTGAATCACTTCAATTGAGGGACGCCAAGCACTTGAGTCAATGTGTAGTCGATTCGTAACATCTTTCACCTCACTGTGTAGACTCTTTGGAATGCTGGCGATGAGTTTTTCTCGGGCTTCTGTCCAATCTTGTAAATAGCCAAGATCCTGTAGAAGCTCCTGAGAAGGAGATAGAAACAAAGACATGATTTCTTCTTTTTTCAATCCCGTAAGACGAGTTCGATAATTCTCCATCAGCTGCCAGCCTCCATACTTCCCCCGCCTAGCTACAACAGGAATCCCTGCTACACTTAAAGCTTCCATGTCCCGATGGATTGTCCGTTCTGTCACTTCCAATTGTTGAGCCAATTCCTTTGTAGTCAGTCTCTCTTGGTTCTGTAATAACAAAAGAATTCGAATCAATCGATCTGCCCGCACCGTATATCCCCCTTACTTTTTATATAAAAGAAATGATTCCTTACTTCTTAATATGACAATAGATGTCTACATTCATGAGTATACTATACTCATTACCAAATAGGAGCTGAGGCTATATGAAACCATTAGAGGGAAAAGTTGCACTCGTTGCAGGTGGAACCCGCGGAGCAGGTCGAGGAATTGCCATGGAACTAGGTGCGGCAGGCGCAACCGTATACGTAACGGGCCGAACAACCAGAGAGCAAATTTCAGAATATGGACGTCCGGAAACGATTGAAGAAACTGCGGAATTAGTAACGGAACTTGGGGGGATCGGTATTCCAGTTCAAGTGGATCATTTAGTCCCCGAACAAGTAGCCTCTTTAATAGAGAAAATAGAAAAAGAACAAGGAAAACTCGATATTCTGGTAAACGATATATGGGGCGGAGAATATTTGACGGAGTGGGATACACCTGTGTGGCAGCACTCTCTGGATAAAGGCTTACGCATGCTTCGTCTCGGGGTAGAAACACACTTCATTACAAGCCACTATGCCTTAAAATTGCTTATTCAAAATAAAGGAGGACTCGTGGTAGAAATCACCGATGGGACGGCTGAGTATAACGAGGATCGCTACCGAATGTCCCTATTTTATGATTTGACAAAGCAATCTATCATTCGAATGGCCAAATCTCTTGCTCACGAACTAGCCCCTCATGAATGTACAGCTCTAGCTATTACACCCGGCTGGATGCGGTCTGAAATCATGCTTGAAGTCTTCGGTGTTACCGAAGAGAACTGGAGAGATGGCACGAAAAAAGATCCGCATTTTATCATTTCTGAATCTCCGCGTTATATTGGACGAGCGGTTGCAGCGGTAGCGATGGATGAAAACAAACATGTACTAAACGGTAGCTCCTGTTCCAGCGGAGAGCTGGCAAAAAAATATCATTTTACAGATCTAGATGGGTCACAACCTGATTGCTTCCGCTATCTACAAGAAGTACAAGAAGCGGGAAAACCGGCAAACGCTGAAGGATATCGTTAATCTTATTGCAGATATGGTTTGTTATATTCCCTGTTTTTTATTGTTATCGAAATTTATCGCTATGTGCCTTTGGATGAAAGAATGGCAGATGTTCACTATTATCCTTCTGGTTACACCTTTACGATAACACTACTCATTAACCTTGCTATTTTCCTTTTCTTAATTATGCCATTCTCTATATTGGTCGATGGATTACTGATGTACGGAAGAACTAGTAAGTATTTTAGCCTACTTATTATTCTCGCATATTGTTTTTTAGGCTTGGCCGGCGGGGTTATCCTTTCGGCATTTATTCTTAATTTCTATACTTTCACTGCTCAAACTATTTACATCACTGTCGGTTCACTTGTATTTTTAACGATCCAGTTACTATTTAATAGACTTTTCCCTTCAACATGAAGGATGTAAAGTTATTGTATTACAGAATAAAGAATGATATGATTATACAATCTGAGCTCCTGAATATGGATAAAGTCTTATAACCAAATCATGTAGTAAAAGAAGGATCAAAATGAAAAAAACACTTTACATTCCCGCTTTATTGTTATTACTTATTGGATCATTATTCTTAAATATTTTTCTCTATCAGTCCCATAATAATGAACAAGAGTTATATCAGATTAATCTCAATCAAAGGTTAACTAGCGAGCTTACTTTCTTTGCTTCTAAACTTTATGAGGGTAAAATTCCAAATACTTCTCTTTTAAGTTCTGCTTCGATAATTGATACTTTATCGTATTACTCTGATATGAAAATAAGCTTCAACTTAGCAAATATCCTACAAGAGAAAATTGAGAATGAACAAACTTTAAAAAACACAGAAAAAGTTAAAGAAACGATTATGAGTATACAAAAAGCTCCAAATCAAGAGAAAATATTGGAACTGAATATTCTGCTTAAACAATAAGATAAAGATCCCGAAAGGGATCTTTTACTCACCTGCATTCACCGCACCGCACCTCTGATGATCCACGTCTAAGGCTCTTTGTCCCACAGCACAGCCAAAAATTCCGGTCGCTGATCCTTTCTTGTCTTCACCCTATTTCTCAATACCTAAAATACTCCTCGTCTGGATCTTCCCATCCCGAACCCTGATTTGAATCTCTCCCATCGTATCCGTCCTGAAAATTTCACTCCCATAGTCCTGTAGCCTCTCTGTGACAGACGGATGTGGATGACCATACGTATTATTAACTCCTGCCGAAATAACGGAAAGACGCGGCTGAAAGTAATTCAACCAATCTTCTGTCGTTGAAGATTTACTCCCATGATGAGCAACTTTTAGTACATCGATCGGAAGCATTTTGTTTTTGTTGCTATTAATGATGTTATTACTGCTATTGCTGTTAGAGCGACTTTCGTCAGATGAGTTTTTTATACGGTCCAAAATATCGAACTCTGCAGCACTGTCTATATCCCCAGTAAACAAAAAGGATACCTCCTCCATCTCCATCAAAAATACAACGGAAGCATGATTCTGCTCTTCGAGAACAGGAAGTGGGGATACTTCCTCCATACTGTCAGCTGATGACGATGTACGAAGGACATTCTCCTCAGGAGCGATAAAGGATAGGCTCGTCTCCGCATCAGGGCGATACTCCATTCCATCATAAACTTCATACATCGTCACTTTTTGTTCCAATACCGTATGTATAAGTTCTTGATAAAAAGGTTTCTCCGTTATCGTTCCATTACTTATGAACTTGGACACAGGTATATTTTCAAATACGGCTTGCAGTCCTCCCGCATGATCCTGATCCGCATGACTTAGAATAACCGCATCGAGTTTATGAACTCCCCGCTTTTTAAGCAGTGGAACAAGTAGTGACTTCCCGACTTCATATGGATCTCTTCGCTGTTTCCAGCTGGCCTGTTGTCCAAATTGAATCGTGCCGCCACCATCTACAAGAATATGCTTGCCTGTTGGAGTAGTAATTAACATACTATCCCCTTGACCTACGTCAATAAATGCGACTGTTCCTTCCCCCTTGCGATAGGGTCCTTGATAACTGATCAATAGACCTGCTAACAATACAATAGACAAGATAAACACCGTGATTCTCTTTAAAAAAGTAAAAGGTTCTCGTGCAAAATATCCTGCGCCTTGGACCGAAAATAAACTTTCCAGCTCCGGCCAAGCGGATGAAATTTGTACGGCTTGAAATACCTGATGCAGACGGGTACCACCGCTAAGTAATCTTTGTTTTTTCTCGTTATTCAGCATAGGAACAAATCCATTGGCAAAAGAAAAAGTGTGACTTGTCCTCTTTACATCCGGCTGTACCGATTGCAATAATGGCATAAGCGGAACCGTATCCTCTGAACTCAAAGGGATCGGCTGTTTGCTTATTTTCCATTCCTTGAGCAATTGAAATAGGTAATATAGCAATAAATAATAAATAAGAACGATGATATAATGAGGTTTAGCCCAAATCAGTACAAACTGATCAAAAGTATTTAGCCAGGTTACAAAATCAAAAGTCAGTTGATTCAGGGAGGAGATGACCCATACGAATGGTTTCACTGCAGGCTCCCAAATGTAAACAAGCAACAGCACAAGTGCACCGAGCGGGAGAATAAGAAAACTAATAAAACTGACAAGCAGGAAATTGGCACCAAATGATAAAAGTGAGAACTGATTAAAATAAAATACCGTCATCGGAAAAGATAACAACTGAGCCGCAATGGTAATGACCGCCGTTCCCGACAGCCACTTGGGCCATGAATGAAAGTGAGGCTGAAGTAACGGAACATACATCATAAGACCCGCTGTCACCAAAAAAGAGAGCTGAAAACTGACGTTTACCAACATATACGGATCCACCCACAACATGAGAAGAGCAGTAAAGCAAAGAATATTGAGCCCATCTTTCATCAGACCCTGCCTCGTCATATAGAGCCCCATCATCGACATTATACCTGCTCTCACTACAGAGGGAGATGAACCCGACAATAACACATAGAATGGAATCAGCAGAAAAGTCACAACAAGTGCCGTCTCCTTACTGAGCCGAAGAACAGATAATAATAACAGCAGTCCCGAAACATAAATGGCTACATGCATTCCAGATATAGCGAGAATATGGGTAAGCCCGAGTTTAGAAAAATCCCCGTACGTATCCGCATCAATCTCATCACCAATACCGATAACAAGACCTTTCATATATCCAGCATGAGGTTCTTCAAACATAGATTCCATTTGGTTTCCTAGTTCTTTTCGCGCTGAGTCACTAAGTCGGAGCACGATATACTTACTAAACCATGTTTCAAGGGGCTGATGGGCAATCCTTTCGGTACCTTTTCCTTTAAGAAGCCAGTGAATATGAAGACGCTGTAAATACTGTCCATAATCAAAACTACCAAAATTCCTCGCCGTTCCGGGGATTTCTAAGGTACCTGTAAATTGAATCTGATCCCCTCGTTTCCATCCTTCTGCTGTCTCTTGTTCTGCTTCTTCCAGCAGCTTAATCTGAACTTGCACCTTCTCATTAATTTTGGAGAATTCATCTTCCACTTCCTCTTCCTCATCACCTAAGCCTAGCGAGCGAACTCCCTGAAGTGAAAGTACGAATTGTGCCCGGTCTCCGTCCACTTTGACCTTAGAGGCAATCGTCCCCTCCACCTCAACGGACATCTCCACTATTTCAGCAGGTACCACGTTAAGCGTCATCGGCAGTTTGCTCACGTTACGTATTTCTGTCCACTCCATATAACAAGAAGACACAAGAACAGCCATCAGTAATACTAGTGAATATACTCCTTGTATTCGTTGCAGGTAGAGGAACATACCAAGCAGCAATAAGACTCCAAGGAGTATCAATAGTAGAGACCATCCATTATAAAGATAAGCTGTAGAACTCCCTATAATCCAGCACACACAAAATAAGACAAGGGGCCTCCCTTTCAATGTCCTTTTCCTCCCCACAAAAGAAAAAAGAACCCTATAAAGAGCCAGCTTTGACACTGTTCTTCATAAGGTTCTTCCTTATTATTTTCAATCCTCATATTCTATTGTTAATCGTACATCTCTAATCAAGCACGCTCATCATTGTCTCTTTTGGAGCTTCATACGTGTCAAGTGAACGGAAGGTAATTCCTTTTTGCTCCATCATTTGACGCACTTTAGATGTATCTTTCGGATATGGTCGGTGGTATATAATCTCCACGATTCCGCTGTTCGCGAGCATATTGGCACAAGTCCAGCAAGGTTCATCTGTTACATAAACACTCGAACCTTCCCGATCCGCACGATCTGTAAATAGCAGCAAATTTTGCTCTGCATGAATCGTCCGCACACAGCGCTGTTTCTTGATCATTTCTTCCTTGCCATCTTTAACGATTAATTCGTACTCTTCCGAAATCATACATCCTGCTTCTAGACAGTCTGGCACGCCCATAGGCGCTCCATTATATGCGGTTCCAAGCAACTTCTTACCCTGAACGAGAACGGCACCTACATGTCTGCGCGAACACCGGGAACGAGTAGATACCATATAAGCAATATCCATGAAGTACGTATCCCAGTCTTTTCTTACCCCCGTATTCATTCTTCTCCACTTCTCCTTACGTATAAGTTTAAATGATTGCAATGGTAACAATCAGAAAGTCTCACTAAAACAATAGTCTAATTTATCACAACATAGGGTGACATTTTCTCGAGCATCTTCATCCCTATTCCCTTAACCTTTGTCAGATCACTCGGTTTGGTAAAGGCGCCGTGTTCTGTACGATAATCGATAATGGCTTGTGCTTTCTTCTCTCCAATACCAGGTAGATCCATCAGTTCTGCACGTGTAGCTGTATTTACGGCTATTTTGCCATCTGAATTTGCGGCAGATGGAGTGCTCTGAGTAGCTTGCTCATCTATAGAAGCCGTTTCCGCAGGCATTACTGCTTCCTCTGTTGCCGGTTTCGTAGCGACTTCAGTAGGTAGAGCCTTCTCTTTGTCTTCTAAAGGAACTGCCGGCAGTATTTCCGGTAAAGTATCCTTGCCCGAATCCGCTGGGCTCTCCTCTTGCTTCTCCTCTACTGCCGGTTCACTCACAGAGATAGCAGCCCTATCATTAATAGCAGTCCACTCTGCAGGAGCTGGATCACTCTTTCCTCCGAACAAGATCAAACCACTCCCAAGAAAAGCCCCAATCGTTAACAGCACTGTCGCTTTCTTCACCGTATTCAAAACCTCCCAAACGATTATCTCATACTCACGTAAAACTTATCGTCATGTCGTCCAAGTCTTGATGCATACATTAAGAAGAACGTACCCGCGCCAGTACCGTAAAGCAAGAAAGGGGGAACCTCAAGATGTTGAAGGTCGGATTTATAGGAACCGGCAGCATGGGAAGTTTGCTCATTAACGCCTTCCTTGCTTCCGGAGCACTTGACGCGTATCAAATTACTGCAAGTAATCGAACCCGTGGAAAAGTCGTAAGCCTAGCTTCTCTGCATCCAGGTCTTTATCCAGCAGAAACAAATCGTGAAACCGTCAAAAGAAGTAATATTGTATTTCTTTGTATCAAACCGCATGAATTTAAAGAAGTCATCGAATACATTAAACCCGTCGTTACTCCTGATCAGATCGTTATCTCGATTACGAGTCCTGTTCAAATTAGACACTTGGAATCCGTATTGCCATGTAAAATCACTAAAATCATTCCGAGTATTACTCACTTAACTGGCAGCGGTGCTTCCTTATGTATTCATGGAAATCGAATGAATGATGAAGACAAAAAACGGGTTGAAATGCTATTCAGCTACATCAGCAGA
Organism: Paenibacillus sp. Marseille-Q7038; assembly: GCF_965111595.1. NCBI lineage: Bacteria > Bacillati > Bacillota > Bacilli > Caryophanales > Paenibacillaceae > Paenibacillus > Paenibacillus sp. Marseille-Q7038. Next base: position 2,865,055 of record NZ_CBCOOM010000001.1, read on the forward strand.
CCGATTCGCGTGGAAGAAGCCTATACCCGAATTAGTTCTGATTTTAGCAGCTGCGGACCTGCCTTTGTTGCCTTTTTTCTGGAACAATGGATTGACGCAGCAGTACGCAAGACGGGAATCACTTCAGATGAAGCTACTCGTCTTGCGAGTCAAATGCTGCTTGGTACAGGTAAATTACTAGCAGAAGGAGCTGTGACTCCGTCACAGCTCCAAGAACGTGTTGCCGTACCCGGCGGTATAACCGCCAAAGCCTTGAACCTGCTTGATTCAAGCCTCGCGGGTGTATTTGATCAGCTCATCCAGGTCACGCACGCGAAGTACGAAAAAGACCTGGAAGCGCTAGATGCTGAATTTGGTGCAGGTGAGATTAACCGGCAACAATATTAACCAGTTTGCCTGGTACTGCAATCACCTTACGGATGGTTTTGCCTTCTAGTGCTTCCTTGATCGCAGGAATCTCTAAGCTGAATGCTTCAAGACCTTTGGCATCAAGATCAGCTGCAACACTTGCACGCTGTACGATTTTACCGTTAATTTGAATTACGATTTCTACTTCTGCATCAACGGTTAGTGTCTCATCATATTGCGGCCAGGACACATAGCTGATGCTCTCTTCGTGACCAAGACGAGACCACAACTCTTCTGCGATATGCGGAGCAAGAGGAGCAAGTAGTTGTACAAAGTTCTCCATTGCTTCGCGCGGCAGACGGTCTGCTTTGTAAGCATCATTGATGAAGATCATCAGCTGACTGATCGCTGTGTTAAAGCGCAAATGCTCGAGATCATCCGTAACTTTCTTAATTGTTTTGTGCCATGTGCGTTTGAATTCGTCATCTCCGCCATCGCCAATTTTCTCATTAAGTGTACCATCTTCATTAATGAACAAACGCCACACCCGTGCAAGGAAACGATAAGCACCTTCTACGCCATTCTCGTTCCATGGTTTTGTTGCCTCAAGCGGCCCCATGAACATTTCGTAAATCCGCAATGTATCTGCACCGTATTTCTCCACAATCTCATCTGGATTAATTACGTTGCCGCGGGACTTACTCATTTTTTCATTATTGGTTCCAAGAATCATTCCTTGGTTTACGAGTTTATGGAATGGTTCTTTGGTATCAACAATGCCTAGATCATACAGAACTTTATGCCAGAAACGTGCATAGAGCAAGTGAAGTACCGCATGTTCTGCCCCGCCAATATACAGGTCAACGGGCAGCCATTCACGTTGTTTTTCTTTGGATACAAGTTCCTTATCATTGTGCGGATCAATAAAGCGCAGGTAGTACCAGCAACTTCCAGCCCATTGTGGCATGGTATTCGTCTCACGGCGCGCCTTCATTCCTGTTTCTGGATCAATTGTGTTCACCCAGTCCGTTGCATTAGCAAGCGGAGATTCCCCCGTACCGGAAGGTTTGATCTCATCCATCTCTGGAAGCACCAGCGGAAGTTCACTTTCAGGTACAGTTTTCATCGTACCGTCTTCCAAATGCAGAATTGGAATCGGTTCACCCCAATAACGCTGACGGCTAAAGAGCCAGTCACGAAGTCTATACGTTACTTTACCTTCGCCTTTGCCATTCTCTTCAAGCCATGCAATTGCTTTAGCAATGGCTTCTTCATTCTCAAGTCCATCCAGCATACCGGAATTTACGTGTGGGCCATCACCAGTATAGGCTTCTTTTTCCACATCTCCACCCGATACCACTTCAATGATCTCAAGACCAAATTGTTTTGCAAATTCCCAGTCACGTGAATCATGAGCAGGCACTGCCATAATCGCACCTGTTCCGTAACCAGCAAGAACATAATCCGCAATCCATACCGGCACTTTTGCACCGCTGATCGGATTAATCGCATACGCACCAGTGAATACACCTGTTTTTTCTTTCGCAAGATCCGTACGCTCAAGGTCACTCTTACGTGCTGCTTGATCTTGATATGCTTTCACCGCTGCCTGTTGCTCCGGTTTCGTGATCTTCTCCACCAGTTCATGTTCAGGAGCAAGAACTGCATAAGTTGCACCAAACAGAGTGTCTGGGCGTGTCGTAAATACTTTAAGCTGTTCTTCATGTCCTTCCAGCTCAAAAGTCACTTCTGCACCTTTGGAGCGTCCGATCCAGTTACGCTGCATATCTTTAATGCTCTCTGCCCAGTCCAGTTCATCCAGATCATCAAGTAGACGGTCTGCATATTCGGTAATTTTCAGTACCCATTGACGCATTGGTTTACGTACGACAGGGAAGCCTCCACGCTCACTTTTTCCATCAATTACTTCTTCGTTGGCAAGAACCGTTCCGAGCTCTTCACACCAGTTCACCGGAACTTCAGATACATAAGCAAGACCACGTTTGTACAGCTGGATAAAGATCCACTGTGTCCACTTATAGTAGTCAGGGTCTGTCGTGCTGACCTCACGATCCCAGTCATATGAAAATCCAAGTGATTTAATCTGACGGCGGAAGTTATTTACATTCTTCACCGTTATATCACGCGGATGTTCTCCTGTATCAATCGCATGCTGTTCCGCCGGAAGTCCAAAAGCATCCCAACCCATCGGATGAAGAACGTTATACCCGCGCATTCTTTTGTAGCGAGATACGATATCCGTCGCTGTATATCCTTCTGGATGTCCTACATGAAGACCGGCTCCTGAAGGATACGGGAACATATCAAGGGCATAAAACTTTGGTTTATCTGCCTCTTCCCCTGTTTTAAATGTTTTGTTAGCATCCCAATATTGTTGCCATTTCGGCTCAATGGATTGCGGTTGATAGCCGTGCTTCGGCTGCTCTTTCTGACTCACTGTCCATCCTCCTCGTCATATGAAACGTTAGAACCGGATCACGCCTTGCGCATGTCTATGTAACGTCAAAACGTATCACGGACCAACAAAAAAACCTCCGCATCCCATAGCGTGTCATCGCTAGGGACGAGAGGTTAGATTCCCGTGGTACCACCCTAGTTAGCGGACATACGTGCTTCGCTGTCCACTCCCTTAAGCACCCTGTAACGGTGGTGAACCGATGAGGCTTACCCTATAAATATAGCCTGACCTCATATCTCCAAGGCGAGTTCATATAACCATGGCAACCAGCTTGCACCACCCGCTGGCTCTCTGTTATGCATAGGTTCTATTACTATTCCTCTTCATCGAAAACATGTTAAGTTTAATCGCAATCATTATACAAGACAGTGACAGATAAAGTCAAATAACGCTGTAAACCCCTGTCATCCCTTTTGCTAATAAGCAGAAAATAAACACTTATAAAAGGAATTCGCGGTTCCTCTCATTTTATAGAGCTTTGTCATCTATGGAATTAAGATACTCTTCAATACTCGTAATTACAGAAGTTACACACCCGTCTTTAAACGGAGAAATAAGACCTGCCTCTTCCACCAGTTTGGTAAAGGATAAGCTTCCTCCTAATTTGCATAAGTGCAAATAATTCATCCAAGCCGTTTGATAATCCTCTCTGGACTGCTTCCAGAACTGGAACGCACAGATTTGGGCCAGTGTGTAATCAATATAATAGAATGGGGATCTGTAAATGTGAGCCTGTTTTTGCCAGAATCCGCCTTGCTCAAAGTAGAGATTACTCTCGTAATTACGATGTGGCAGATATTTACGCTCAATTTCACGCCAAGCCTGTTTACGCTGTGTGGGAGTTGCATCTGGATTACTATAAACATAATGCTGGAACTCATCTACTGAAACACCATAAGGAATAAACAGAAGAGCACTCGACAAGTGATCGAATTTATACTTTTCCACTTCATTTTCAAAGAATAGATTCATCCACGGCCAAGTAAAGAACTCCATACTCATGGAATGAATTTCAGCCGCTTCATATGTAGGAAATAAATATTCAGGCACTTCAAAATTCCGGCTCTGGTATACCTGGAATGCGTGACCTGCCTCGTGTGTGAGAACATCAATATCATCTGAAGTCCCATTGAAGTTGGAGAAAATAAAAGGAGACTTGTAATCATAAATAAATGTACAGTAACCGCCGCTTTCTTTCCCTTTCTTACTGACCAGATCCATCAGCTCGTGATCCAGCATGTAATTGAAAAACTCGCTCATTTCCGGGGCAAGTTCGTCATACATTTTTTTGCCATTCTGTACGATCCATTCCGGATCTCCCTTCGGCGCTGCATTCCCTGATGGGAATACGATATTCTCATCATAATAGTAAAGCTTATCAACCCCGACACGCTGGCGTTGACGTTCTTTCAGTTTCGTAGCGATCGGAACAATCTCCTCTAGCACTTGTTTACGGAAGTTCGACACCATATCAGCGTTATAGTCCGTTCGATTCATTCGGGCATAACCCATTTCAACAAAGCTCGGAAATCCAAGTTTTTTCGCCATCTTGGTTCTTACCTTCACCAGTTCATCGTAAATCCGGTCGAGCTGCTCTTCATGTCCACTCAAAAAAGCAGTTCGTGCTTCTTCCGCACGTTTACGCATGTTTCGATCTGTAGACCGCATGAAAGGAGCAAGCTGCGATAAGGTACGTTCTTCCCCTTCAAAAAAAATCTTAGCCGAAGCAATTAGCTTCGAGTATTCCGTAGTCAGTTTATTCTCTTGCTGCAAGTCACTGATAATGTCCGGACGGAATGTTTTGATCGTTAGCTCTGCGATCTGAAATAACTGTTTACCGTATTTTTTCTCCAGTTCGGCTCTAAAAGGGGAACTAACAAGCGCCTCGTAAAATTCGGTTGTGTACTTCTGAAAAACTGGCGATGTTTCATCAAAAAAATCCTGCTCTGTCTTATAAAATTCATCGCTCGTATCTACGGAATGACGAATCGACACCAATGTTTCCTGTGTAGATAAAGCCCCGCGGAGTTTGTTAATCTCTGCCATGGCAACATCCTGTTCATCTGCATTTTTTGCTTCGCGGAACGTGGCAAGCAGCCCGTTAAACGTTTCTTCAAATCGCCTCACATCCGGCCGTTCATAAGCATATTCACTAAACTTCATTTACTGAACACCTGCCCTTTACCTACATTTTCTATCCATTATATCCCAAATGGTTTCTTGGTTCTATGTATAGTTTCTATATAATTGAATTGTGGTCAAAAAAAGCACCTTTCTCTTGGAATCAAGAAAAGGTGCTTTGAAATCTACTTTTTAACTGCTACAAAAAATAAACGAGATGTATTCTCATTCGCTGGTTCCCATTCAAAATCCGCATAGATATTCACATCATGAAAACCTGCTTCAAACAGCTGTCGTTTCATCCATTCTGGATCATAGGCTCTCTGATTATGAACTTCTTCAAACCGGTGATATACATCGGGGCCGCTTCCCTCTGCTCGAGTAAAAATACTCAGATGATGCTCAATTTCATAACTGGAACGATCTAAATCACATGTCCAGATATAGGAAATCGATTTTTCATCTAACACAAAAGGCTGCTCTTCCTCATAACGGATAAACGTGTTTGGGTGATGTACATCAAACAGGAACGTACCGCCTGACTTGAGACCTTGATACGTTTGACGGAACGTGCGGATAATGTCCTCTTCTTTTAGCAAATAATTAATACTATCACAAAAAGAAATCACGGTATCAACGGGTTCCGGCAATTCCCAGTTTCGCATATCCTGGTGAATCCAGCGGATCGTTCCTTCACGGAAGAAACGATTACCTTGCGGAGTTTCTTCGAGCTTTTGCCGTGCTACGGACAACATATCAGCGGAAAGATCAATTCCCGTTACTTCAAATCCTGATTTAACTAAAGGAATCGTCAGAGAACCGGTGCCACAGCCGAGTTCCACAACACTTGCAGGTATTCCATGCTTCTCCCAAGCAATTCTAGCAAATCGAATCCATTCGGGGTAAGGCATGTCTTCCATCAGTTCATCATATACGTAAGCAAATTTGCGATAAGACATAGGGAACACCTCCTTGATGTTAAAAATAAAATTGAAAATAAGAAAGCGTTGGTGTCTGGAGCTTGGATAGAGGCTCCAGGCTCCAGTGGATGGATGGTTCTTACGAGCGCTGTTGGTTTCGGATTTATCGATTGTATAAAACCATGCAAGGGGTAAATCCGAAACCAAAGGCGCACGCTACGCTTCGATAGAACCATTCCATCCACTTCCGCACACTCAGCTGGCTCTTTTATTTTCAAAAATAGTTTTACCTCTAAGCTGTGGATGAAAAGCAAAGAGCCCTTAAAGGGCTCGTCACTCCGTTACAACATAAGGTTACTTGCTTATTCTTCAGACGCTTCTTCTTTTTTAACAAGATACGTCCAGTTTTCATCCTGAGTCACGAGGCCATCTTTCATAAGCTTGCCCATGGCACGCTTGAAAGCAGACTTACTGATTCCGAATTTACTTTTTATAATATCAGGCGGTGTCTGGTCAGAATAAGGCATTGCCCCATTTGGCCGTTCCTTAATAAATTCAAGGATACGATCAGCGTCCTCATTACGTCCGATTTCCTTACGTTGAGTCATAGAAAGGTTCACTCTTCCATCCTCACGAACAAGGGTTACACGAACGCTTACCTTCTCTCCAAGTCTCAGCATGCGAGTTCGCTCGGAAGAGTGAATCATCCCAATCGCGCCAAAACCTAATACCCCGCCGTCTACGAGCACAAAAGTACCCATCTGTAGCGGTTTATACACCGTTGCTTCTACCCATTCATTCATCCAGGTCGTCGGTGCATGGAACGTGAAAGGATCAAGTTCTCTTTCACCTGCGAGTTTTGCGCGCAGACGTCCTTGCCGGTCATGCTCCATAATGACAAAGACCTCATCTCCGACTTGCGGATGAAGTTCCTTCATTTCAGGAAGCTCGCGAATCGGCAGCAACAGCTGGCGTCCAAGTCCCATTTCTAGAAAACAACCTAATCTTGGATGTACGTCAGCTACGACCAGCTTCGCCATTTCTCCCAAGGTGAGGTAAGGTTTTTTCATTGTTGCTGCTGGGCGATCATCGGTATCGAAAAATAGAAAAACTTCCACTTCTTCTCCGACTTTAATATCTCGCGTCAGCTCTGAATAGTGCAGCAATACATCTTCACTGCCTGTTGATAAAAAATATCCATACGGGGATACTTCCCGGGATACCGGGAGCGTAACTACCGTTCCTGCTATTAAACTCATACTTTATTCACCACTTTGGCATCTGACCAAAGTCTTTCAATATTATAATATTCCCGCTCATCGCGGTGGAACACGTGTATTATCACATCGCCAAGATCGATTAGTACCCAGCGTGCAGAATTCATTCCTTCAAGTCCTTTTATCTGAACTCCGGATTCTTGCACCCGTTTACGGATTTCTGTAGCGATGGCTTGTACCTGTGTATCTGAATTCCCGTGACAAATAACAAAATAATCAGCAACAAGAGAAACGCCTTGAAGATCAAGGGCTACAATATTCATCGCTTTTTTATCATCTGCTGCTTCTACTGCAATCTGAAGTAATTCTTTGGATGAAATACTCATGAATCAACCTCCGATTTTGAATGTATTGGTTTTACCCATTAGCTTTATTTGCTCGATTAAATCATTACGAGTAAAAATGGTTAAAGGATAGATGACTTTTCTCTGAGAAACAAGATGTGTAATCGTACCATCGAATCCGGCCAAAAGAGCCTCTTCGAGGCTATGCTCTGCAAGTTCCCGGATCCGGTCCACTCCAGGAAAATCTCGTCCCGGCTCCATATAATCCGCAAGACACACTACTTTATCCAGAAGACTCATTCCTACACGTCCGGAAGTATGCCATTTAATCGCACTCAGTACTTCAGGATCTGTCACTTTATAGTCATGTTCCGCTACAAAAGCACCCACTTCTGAATGCCACAACTGTTTATCATGAAGAAGAAGATCTTGATTCAAGTTATTCTCCCGAATGATCTTTTCCATCTCTTTGACAGGCCAGTACTTCGCTACATCATGCAAAATAGCAGCAAGATCTGCTTTAACTGGATCTGCTCCGAAACGTTCAGCGAGTACTACCGCTGTTTGCATGACACCTTCTGTATGTTTCCAGCGCTGAGGAGGCATCTGCTCGGAGACGGCTTTAATTATTTCATCTCGATTCAGACTCATATAATCCGCTCCTTGTAATATACGTAAGGACCGAGTCAGGTACCATGAACCGCACCGATTTACCGCCTGCTAGGCGTCTTCTGATCGCAGTTGAAGAAATTTCAACCAGCGGCATCTCTGCAAGAAGCACACGGCTTTGCAAAAATTCCGGAAGATCATCCAGATGCAGATCAAATCCAGGTCGACCTACACCGATAAAGGTAATCAGCTGGACAAGCTCTTCAATCCGCTCCCACTTCGGCAAATAATTCACCATATCCGCACCGATGATAAAATAGAAATCAGTATTCGGATATTCATTGTGCATGAGCTGGATCGTATCAATGGTATAGGATACACCTCCGCGAACGACTTCAATATCAAGCGTTGAATAATCTTGATAACCTTCCGTCGCAAGTCTGGTCATATCCAGTCTTTGCTCGCCTGATGCTCCTGCTGCTTGTTTATGCGGCGGAATATGAGAAGGCATGAACCACACCTCATCAAGCTTATAAGTATCCTTTACCGTCTCTGCTGCAAGCAAATGCCCCATATGAATAGGGTCGAACGTACCGCCCATGATACCTACCTTCATACGGCCTACTCCTTTTACATCACATAATCAATTCTTTGTTTATTTTCGTGGCAATTCAATCTGCTTGTTATCGCGAGACTCTTTATATAGAGTAATTGTGTTTCCAAGAATTTGAACAAGTTCGCTGCCTGTACGCTCTGCTAGTTCAGCTGCTACTTCTTTTTTATCATCAAGGTTGTTGCTCAAGATGGAAATTTTCATTAGTTCACGTTTTTCAATCGCTTCTTCAATATGACGGAACAGGTGTTCATTTGTACCGCCTTTACCAATTTGGAACACAGGATCCAAATGATGTGCCTGTGAACGTAGAAATCTTTTTTGTTTACCCGTTAACATTGTATTAACCCCTTATAATATGCATTTTCTGTTGGAATCTGCATTCCTCTTATGTTTGTCCATTCGTATGACAGAATATGAGGAATACAGACTACCCTAATTAAAAACTTTCTAGTACTGCTTTTCTCATGGCGTGAACAGGTGCAGGAATACCAAACCAATGTTCAAAAGCAATTGCCCCTTGGTACACAAACATACCAAGTCCACCGTGAATGATACATTTCTTTTCTTTTGCTATGGAAAGCAGCTTTGTCTCCAGCGGATTATATATAAGATCGCTTACTACAATCCCTTCAGGCAAAGACTCTGGATCGATAGGAGTTTCGTGAAGATTAGGATGCATCCCTACCGAAGTCGTATTAATTACAATATCTGCATGTAAAAGTGCTTGATGTGCCTCCGATATAGGTAATCCTTGGACATGACCCATTGCTTTGAAATCCGCAGCCATCATCTCAGCACGTTCAATGGTTCGATTAAGGATGCTGATCGAAGCCGGGCTTTCCAGAAGCAATGCATATACAATTCCCCGGGCTGCACCGCCAGCACCCATCACGACAATATGTTTCCCCTCCAGGGAAGAGACGGCTTCTTCTTTGAGTGATCTGACATAACCCGCTCCATCTGTGTTATATCCGATCAACCTGCCCTCTTCATGAATCACGGTATTGACCGCGCCTGTAAGCTTCGCACTGTCATCCAGCTCATCCATATAAGACATGATCTCTACTTTATGAGGAATCGTTACGTTTACGCCGCGAAATCCCATAGACTTTATTCCTTTAACAGCTGCATCAAGGCCCTCCGGTTTCACATGCAAGGGGACATAATCCCCATGCAAACCTGTTTCATAAAGTGCTGCTTGATGCATAGCGGGAGACTTACTGTGTGCAATCGGGTCACCCATGACCCCAAGAAGCGTATACCCACTAGGTTTAAGTCCTTGTACTTTGTTTGACATCCTGTCTCCCCCTATGAACTCCCATGTTCAGATAGAGCAAATCAAATTAAGGAAGGACGAACCATAACACGAACTCCGCGCGGTGCATGTACTGCAACGAGAGCTCCTTCCTGTCCGTTCACTTTGATCCAGCCAAGACCGGAAATGAAGACATCATTACGACTTCCTTTTTTAATACGGAAATCATGACGTGTCCAAGCTGGAATATCTTCCATATCCTCACGAGATGGAGGGGACAATAGTTCGCCTGCATGATCTTTATAAAGGTCATCTGCACGCTCCAGTTTGGTCCGATGGATCTTAATTGCATTGTTGATATAACAAGTGAAAGACTGACGCTCTCCTTCAATAAAATCAAAACGTGCCAGTCCGCCAAAGAACAGAGTTTGTCCACTGTTCAGCTGATAGACAGCTGGTTTAAGCGGCTTATCCGGCATAATCGCAGATAAGTCTTTGCGTGATACAACTTCGCTATAACGCCATGGATACACGATACCTGGCGTGTCAATGATGGATGCTCCATCATCAAGAGGAATATGGACCATATCGAGCGTTGTACCTGGATATCTAGAGGTTGTAAGTTCCTGGTCTAGATCGCTGTAATCGCGAATTAATCGGTTAATGAGTGTTGATTTCCCAACATTCGTCGCACCAACGACATAAACATCACGATCTCCGCGATGTTCGTTAACGGATTCAAGGAGTTTATCGAAACCTTGATTTTGTTTGGCACTGCACAAAACAATATCTACGGTTTTGAGTCCTTGTGCTTTTGCTTGCATCTGAACCCAGTTGCGAACTTTATTCCAATTCGTTACTTTAGGAAGCAAGTCCGTTTTGTTTACCGCAAGCAATACCGGATTGTTTCCGACAAAACGTTGCAGTGCTGAAATCATACTGCCTTCGAAATCGAATAAATCGACAATATGAATAACGAGTGCATCTTTATCTCCGATTTTACTGAGCAGAGCCAAGAATTCATCCTGATCCACCGTAACGGAAGATGCCTCGCTATAATTTTTAATACGAAAACAACGCTGGCAAATAACAGGATCGCGATCCAGCGCTTTTGTGGGTGTATATCCCGGCAGCTCAGGTTGTTCTGTCTGCAGTAGAATACCGCATCCGCTACATCTTCCTTTTGTGCCGTCATGCATATGATTCATTTTTTCTTTTCCTCCTCAAGCCATAGGCCTTTCCTGCGTAGACGGGATAACGCAATACGTTCAATCCGTCTGTTAAACTTCGTCATAATTCCTTCGTCTGCAATTGCAATAGGCAGCACCAGAACCGTATATAGTCCTAGTCTGTTTCCTCCAAACACATCCGTAAGCATCTGATCTCCGACTACAATCGTTTGCTCTTCTGTTAGTTCCATCATTTTCATCGCCTTGCGAAACGGGGTGTTCGAGGGTTTACGTGCCTCATGTACATACTCAATCTTTAAGGGAGTAGCAAATGTAGACACCCGAGTCAACTTGTTGTTGGAAACAATGACCAGTTTAAACCCAGCATCCCTCACCTTCTCAAACCAAGCGATGAGTTCCGGGGTTGCTTCAGGTGCCTTGGCTCCCACAAGTGTGTTGTCAAGATCTGTAATAATTCCGCGATATCCACGTTCATATAGTGCTTCCAAATCAATATCAAACACGGTTTCCACCTGGAGTTTTGGTATTAGCCTTTTAAACAACATGTTCACCTCAATTTCATACGACAAACTATAACATAATCTGTACAGTTAGTAAAAAGGCAAAACGGACACGGGGAAAGCTTACACCCGTGTCGATTTCAGCCTTTTCTTCATTTGTCCAGCTATGCCTTGTACCTCTTGCCAAGCATTCTCCTGCACATGATCCGGGCTATACCTTGCCATTTCAAATTGTCTTAGCAGTTCAGAGAGCTCAGCTGCAACGACAGGAACTTCTTGTTCCCATCTTGTAACCGATTCTCGAAGCGTTTCGTGCTGCTCTCGGCGCAAACCTTTACGCCGAACCATACGAATCCACCGCTCTGTTTCTACGACGACTTTTTGATCCGGTGTAAGCGGCTTACCTAATCTTAGTCTGAGAACATAAAAATGCAGTACATATCGATTGCGCCATATCATATATCCTGCCCATAGGATTAATACAGATACAGCGGTCCATCCAATAATCGGACTCACGGTAAAAGCACTATCCTTTTCTTGTGTAACCGGTTCAGGTGTTTCTTCTGGTTGGACGTCTTCTTCTTCCTCAGGTGTTTCTTCTGGATCAGCGTCTTCTGTACTGGTAAGAAGCGGCATATTAAATCCTGGAGTCGCTTCCACCGGAACCCAGCCGTATTCCTCACCAAAATACACTTCAGCCCAAGAGTGAGCATCTGCGTTTGTTACCACGTATGACATGGAAGACATCTCACCGTTTATCTGTGAGAGTGCAGCATCCTCAGCAAAGTCAGCTTGACCCGGAGCATAGCCTTTTACCCATCTTGCTGGAATATCTAATGAGCGTGCCATCATGACTAGTGAAGTCGAGAAATAATCACAGTATCCTTCTTTTATTTCAAACAGAAAGCCATCTACAAAATCTTTGCTTTGTTTTAACGATAGATCAGGATTGTTTGTGTAACTGAAATTGGTTGTTAGATAGTTTTGCAGTAAACTGACTTTTTCATACGGATATTCTGATGTTGCTGTAATTTCTTTTGCTAACTCGGTAACTCGTTCAGGAAAACGATTAGGAATCTGTAAGTAATCAGAATTAACCTCATCTGTTCCGTACAGTTCTTCGTATGTTTTCGCTTTGATCGTATCCACTGGAATTAGCGGCACTTCAGACTGGATTGTATAGGTTTTAGGAAAAGGCGTGTCCCGGCTCCCATCCCAGTGAAGCTCAGCTTGTTCACTTTTCCATAATAGCGTATTCGCTTCGCTCTCTCCATCAACCGAGACCACTTCATTAATCGCATATGCCCCAAAAAGAACAGGATACACCTTATCATTAAGCATAGTGACGGATTGGATTACTTCCTTCGTATTTCCCCTCGTCGCAGCGCCGTCATTATTAAGTTCACTTCTCAAATCTGCATCATCAAAGGATCGACGCGAAGAAGAAGGTTCCTGCCAACCTGTACCTGAGTACTCATCCCGTGTCTCACCACGCCAGTAACTCCGATCTGTCGTATTTATCGTCATAACAGGAGAATAATCATAGTTAAAGCCACCGCCGAGCTGATTATCTTCTCTACTATATCCAGATTCAGAATTCGTAAAGTTTCCATTCTCCCCAGTGGAAGATAAATTCGTTGGTGTAATATCTCCTTTATATTTAACCCATGCTGTGTAAGGATCCGTCAAAATAGGAGGTACAATCGGCATATTTACACCGGCAACGATAATCAGTGAGAAGATAACAATAACGTTGGCAACAATTTTAAAAGGATTACGACGTAATCTCTTCCAGCCTAGAGGATATTTCACTTGGAATGTCCGAAGATGCAGACACACAAGCCAAGCCATCCCTGCAAATGTAGTCCAAGCTACTTGTTTCCACAGGACAGCAGGCGTGAAAGAATCCAGAATGCCTAGGGCAACAATGTTCAAACCAAGAAACATCAGCACTTTTCTCGCATCCGTTATCAGCCGAATTATACATTCCATCATTACCCATGTACAAATTGCAAACCAAACATAAGGATTCAGGCTAGAAATAAAGGCGGTAAGGTTCTCAGACAAGGTGCCATTCGGTATAAAAATACCGTAAAAAGACAATACATAATATAAAATAAATCCGATAAGGATTAATTTAAGAACCATTCGAATACTTGTACGAAATGGGATCATCATCTCACAGATCGCTACACTGATTAATGTTACGGCGACAAGTGCAGTCGTCTGCTGAAACCAGACAGGCTCTGTATAAGAGACCCATTGCAACCCGATGATGACAATCCATAATAAGGCGAAGGCGTCATACCAGGAACGTTTTTGTCTGCTTGAAAAGATTCTCATGCATTCCCTCCTCCTAGAACTGAGGGCAGCTCTTGCAAATCAGACACCCTGTACCCTTTCATTCCTCGAGTACGAAGCATTGAGATCCATTCGATGTTTGACTTTGGTTCGGATTTACTGACGATTTGAATGTGGCAAGCCGTCATCCCCCTCGAACCTGCAAAACGCAATGTTTCGAGGACCTCTGAATTACGTTCAGCAGAAATCAGAACAAAAAATGCACCTTGTGGAAAGAAACGAATTGACTCCTGCACGCTAAGCAGCAAATTTCCGGTTCCACTCGAATCCAGATCAACTAGATGATGCATCATTCTATAGCGATCATTCAAGCTATCGGTCGGCTGAAAACAAGTTGCTTTCTCGCTAAGGGTACACAGTCCCATTCCCATCCGCTCTCGGCTTCCGTACTCGAGAAGTGAGGCAGCCGTAGAAACGGCAAGTTCATATTGCTCTGAGTTTTTATAGCCGAGTGCTCTAGAATCTAAAATAATCATCGTTTTCGGCACAGACTCGTGTTCAAATTCCTTTGATTTCCATTGCCCTGTTTTAGCTGTAGCATTCCAGTGAATCCGTGATAAACGATCACCATACACATAATCACGAACGCCATTAATTTGTGTTGTCTCTCGGCGAGACTTCATCATTGCTGTCTGCGGCCCAGATAACTTGGAATTTCGATCATACAGCTGCCAGTAAGGGATAAAAACCGTTCTCGGCAGTATCCTGAATGAACCTTGGGCTTGAAATTTCCCTTTATGCTCAATCAGGCCGAAAATATCTTCACTCACGCATTCGGTATCTGTGAAGTGATATTTCCCGCGTTCGAGCGGTGGGGTCTGAAAAACAAGCGTACCGTTCCCTCGCATATTTGGAATCAGACTTTCTTCAAATGACCAAGATTCTCCATTATGCCGCTTTAACACTTCTCTAATTACAACATATGGCAATGGAAGTATACCTGGGATCTGTAAATCCAGTCGTACCTGAACTTGATCGCCTGCATGAAGCAGCTCCGCATGTTCATTTCCCGCAGTTAACTTTCGTTCTCCCCTTGTCCGGCCAACCCCGTTAAACTTGCCAATTACTAAATATATACTGAGTAAAGTGACCATACCAAAAAGCATAATCGAGGTTTTGCCGCCCTGAAACAAAACGTAAAGCAGACATGTGATCCATACTAACAGCACCATCCATAGTCTGGATCTCATAAATTGCCACGGCCTAAACCGAGCCAGTTTCAGCATTTAATATCAGCGCTCCATCGAGACAGGAACTTTTTCGTTTCGAAGCACCTGTGCAAGAACTGTTTCCTGACTGACATTATCGAGCCTAGCTTCTGGTTTCAGTACGATCCGGTGCGAGATCACATAAGGAGCTAGAACCTTCACATCATCAGGAATGACGTAATCTCTTTCATGCAAAAAGGCGTAGCTTTTCACTGCGTTCATAAATGAGATCGCAGCACGCGGACTCGCACCGAGCAGTGCTGCCGGATGTTCCCTTGTACTGCGGACGATGCCAAGTAAATAATCGGTAACCGCTTCTTCCATGTACACACTGCGAATTTCATCTTGAATGGATGCGATTTCTTCCATTGTAGTTACCGGAGTGAGTTTGTCTGCCGGTTGTCCCTGCTGATGTTGTTTTAATAGATACTTCTCTGTCTCTGCATCCGGGTAACCGAGACTAAACTTCAGCATAAACCGATCCAGCTGTGCTTCTGGAAGCGTATATGTACCTTCAAAATCAATCGGGTTCTGCGTGGCACAAAGCATAAACGGTTTAGGAAGATCATACGTATCTCCATCTACGGTTACACTGCGCTCTTCCATTACTTCAAGCAAAGCGGACTGAGATTTAGTTGTCGCCCGGTTGATTTCATCGGCGAGCAGGATATTTGTCATCACAGGGCCAGGTCTAAAATAGAACCGTTCATCTCGAGGATGAAATACGGAGACCCCTGTAATGTCACTTGGCAAGATGTCTGGATTACACTGAATTCGACGATACTCTCCCTTCATCGAACGAGCGAGTGCTTTAATCATTTGTGTTTTTCCCGTTCCAGGAACGTCTTCTATAAGCACATGCCCTCCGGCCAGCAAAGCCGTCAGAAGCAACTTAATTTCAAATGATTTGCCTAATATAGTAGATTCGAGATTCGATTTGACTCTGGATATAGTATGTACTGATTCCTTAGTCACAGGCATTTATTGTATTACCTCCTAATAGTCAGTAGTTTTTCCTTATATTGTACATGAAATAAGTGCGGAAAGTACAATTTGTAACTAGGATATATAATGAAAGAATGTATCCTTATTGTTCATTTCATACAAAAATAGGGAAGTGTGGATAGTGTAACTTACATCGGGTAGTGCAATCAAGCTGCAATCTTTTAAATGAAAGAAAAGATAGAGTTAACTTCCCCATTGTAAAATCATAAAAAAAAAACCTCATGATTTTTCTCACAAGATTTCTTTATTATTAATATTGGATACAAATTACCCTTTCGGTCTAACAAACACAGTCATGAGAAAAGAAAAGATAATCGCTGACGAAATACCGGCACTTGTGACGTTGAATATCCCTGTAATTACACCTAACCAGCCATCTTTTTCAAGCTCAATCAGCGCGCCATGAACAAGGGAGTTCCCAAAACTTGTGATCGGCACGGATGCGCCTGCACCCGCAAATTCCACAAGCGGATCGTAAATACCAAAAGCATCAGCGATTGCGCCAGCAACAACGAGTGTACTCATCGTATGTGCTGGTGTTAGTTTAAGTACATCAAACATCAACTGTCCTATCACACAAATTGCTCCGCCGACTAGAAAAGCCCATAGAAACTGCATTTTAGTTAGCCCCCTCTTTCTCAATCGCAACCGCATGTGCAATACATGGTATCGTCTCGCCTTGTTGAAATGATAAAGGGGACAATAAAGCACCTGTCGCTACGACCAATATTTTGTTTAGCTCCCCTTGCTCCATTCTCTTTAGAAGATGTCCATAAGTTACCGTTGCTGAACACCCGCATCCACTACCGCCGGCAAAGACATACGTTTGTTTCTTGAGGTCGTAAATCATGAGCCCGCAATCATTAAAGACCGTTTGCTCCATTGGAATTCCTTCTTTTTTGAGCAAATCCTTAGCAATGGGTAGTCCCACCGATGCGAGGTCACCTGTAACGACAAGATCGTAGTAACCTGGTTCAAGTCCTGTGTCGCGAAAATGAGCAATAATCGTATCTGCAGCTGCTGGCGCCATTGCGGCTCCCATATTGAAAGGATCTTTTATT
This sequence comes from Paenibacillus sp. Marseille-Q7038, assembly GCF_965111595.1. Lineage (NCBI taxonomy): Bacteria > Bacillati > Bacillota > Bacilli > Caryophanales > Paenibacillaceae > Paenibacillus > Paenibacillus sp. Marseille-Q7038. The sequence continues at coordinate 2,882,289 of NZ_CBCOOM010000001.1, forward strand.
CCTAGATCCATAACTCGTCCGATTGTCGCACGCGCGACAATCGGGCCTTTGCCTGTACTACTGACAACAGCACACCCAGAGCCGGTCACCGTATTTTGAGCTGTTGGCGGTTTTTGAGCACCATACTCTGTAGGATAACGAAACTGTTTTTCCACTGTGCAGTTATGACTGGATGTACCGGCAAGGACCTTGTCCCCCCCGCCAGAATCTACAATAAGCGCGGCAAGAGCTAAGCTCTCCATCGATGTGGAACATGCCCCGAATAATCCTAAGTATGGAACTCCTAGCTGCCTTGCAGAGAAGGAGCTGCTTATGATCTGGTTCATTAAGTCGCCGCCAATAAAAAACTGCAGATCATTTTTCGAGATGCCGGCATTCGCAATTGCCATTTGAGCTGCTTGTTCAAAAAGTCTTCTTTCGGCTTTCTCCCATGTCTTTTCACCAAGTTCCAAATTATCGTAAACATAATCGAAGTAGTCCCTTAAAGGACCTTCGCCTTCTTCAGGTCCTACCACACTAGAGGCTCCAATAATCTTTGGTTTGTTCTCAAATTCCCAGCTCTGCTTTCCAACTCGTTTCATAGATGGTAACCCCCAAATCCGAGACAAGCGTAAATAACTCCAATAATAAAGGCAGCGACCACACCGAAGACGATAACCGATCCGGCCAGCTTAAACATGTTCGCACCCACGCCTAAAACAAGTCCCTCGGACCGATGTTCGAGTGCAGCTGAACACATGGAATTGGCAAAACCGGTAACCGGCACAGCAGAACCTGCACCCGCAAATTGCGCCAATTTATCGTACACTCCAAAACAAGTCAGAATGACAGATGTCAAAATAAGTACTGCAACCGTAGGGCTAGCAGCATCCTTCTGCGTCATATCAAATCCGGTCATAAAAGCCTGCTGGATACATTGTCCAATCAGGCATATGGTCCCTCCAACAAGAAATGCGCGAATACAGTTTTTCAAAACAGGCCTTGAAGGCTCATGCTTCGATGCAATCTTTTTGTATTCCTTCGTATCCATCGATAGCGAAGAAGATTTCGCGCTTGTTTCCGGAGTTTTCTTTTGATCCGAAATAGCTGACACCCCCCTCATAACCCTTCGTAATTTCTCTCACACGTTCGTCGTGCCTGAGATATGTTCATTATGGGTTACTCTCACCAATCTTATGTTTGGTAAATCATCCTTTTGGATGGATAATAAAGGGGGTATTCATCTATTGCTATATCGCCACTCTCCCGTGAATTTATGTGTCATTTATAAAAAAGAACAAAAATAGTTAAAATAATTAAAACGCCGAGCATAATTAATCCTTTTCTTACGTGAGGATCCATATCTCGTCCGCTCCCTTCATCAATTTGGCAGTCTTTCGAGGAACTTTTGCATTCATTATTAGTCTATGCACTAGGCAGTTGTCTTGTGAGCAACTCTGAATCTAAGTTATGAAGTAACGTCCTAAGGACCTAAATCAGGGGAAGATGACAACATAGACAATCAGGATTTCCCAGTTCATAATAGAGGAATTGAACATTGGTACATAATTAATAAATGACAGGAGAGATGATGATGGAACAGAAAACAAAAGAACTGTTTAAAACGCTAACCGAGTTCCCTTCAGCACCTGGTTTTGAAAGAGAACTTCGTGCCTATGCGAAAAGCTTGATGTCTGAGTATACAAATGAGTTCGTTCAAGACCGTCTTGGCAGCTTATTTGGTGTATTACGCGGCAATGAAGAAGGACCAAAAGTGATGGTCGCTGGACATTTTGATGAGGTAGGATTTATGACCTCGGGTGTTACGGAGACAGGTATGGTTACTTTCCGTCCAATCGGCGGATGGTGGAGCCAAGCTGTATTATCACAAAGGCTGCAGATCATTACACCGAATGGTCCGATTACCGGCGTTGTCGGTTCCACCCCTACTCATTTGTTGTCGGAAGCACAGCGCAGCAAGCCTGTTGAGCTGAGTACCATGTATTTAGATATCGGTGCAGATAACCGCGCGGAAGCAGAATCCTGGGGGATTAAACCGGGTATGCAAATTGTACCGATCTGTGAATTCACGCCACTTAAAAACGAGAAAAAAATCATGGCAAAAGCGTGGGATAATCGTTACGGAGTCGGACTCTCTATAGAACTGCTGGAAGCCTTGCATAAAGAGAAGCTCCCGAATATTTTGTATTCTGGTGCAACGGTTCAGGAAGAACTGGGGCTACGCGGAGCACGTACCGCAGCTAATCTAATTCAGCCGGATATCTTCTTTGCGCTCGATTGCAGTGCAGCAAACGATATGACGGGAGATAAGAGTCAATTTGGTCACATCGGCAAAGGTGCGCTTCTACGGATTCTCGATCCGGGTATGCTTACCCATCGCGGTATGGTTGAGTACGTGCAGGATACTGCCGAAACGAATAAAATTAAATACCAATATTTTATTTCTCCAGGCGGTACGGATGCAGGACAAGTTCATTTGAGCGGTATCGGTGTTCCATCTACGGTGATTGGAATCTGTGCAAGATATATTCATACATCCTCTTCGATTATTCACACCGATGATTATGATGCAGCCAAAGAGCTGATCATCAAGCTCGTTCGTGGACTGGATCGTACGACAATGAATACGATTATTGAGAACTCCTAATCTGTCTGTAAAGGCATAAAGTAAAACAAAAAAAGAGGTGTCCTATTAAGCACAACGCTTAAAAAGGGCACCTTTTTTTGGATAAAATCCTTCCCAAGGAAAGATACTTATAGAAATAAGGGTGAAAAGGACAGCCAGGCAATAATAAACGTAACTCCGATAAAGAAGATTTCTACCCAGGCTCCTTGCTTTGAACCCGTACTCATCAGTTTAAATTTAATCTTCCACTTGAACGGCGGAAGTGGGCGAATCCCCCGGCTTGTTAAACTGTCAGCCAAGAGGTGAAGAGTATACGACAATCCTCCGGCAATCCATACTGCATCTCCATATGACTTGGTTGTCCCGTATAGTAGAAACGTCCAGACGGCAATGGCATACAAGGTATGGGTCAGTCCCCTATGAGGAACAAGGGTAGCCAAGATCAAAAGACTGCCAACAAGCAGATTCCATGGATGGAATGAGTGACCATACACGATGAGACCAAGTCCAATAAAGAACATAATCCACTGCCTGAGCGACCTTGAAGGCATAAAAGAAACCGTGGCAATGAGCGCAGCAAGAATCCAGTTCCACGGTGAATGAGCCATCCCATATATACCAACAGCCAGTGCCAGAATAATCAGCGCAATCTGCACAATCCTAAGCAGCCAATTGGGAATTACCCGTGTCACAAGTAGTGAGTTCGGTTCATCGATATCCGGCAATATGGAGCTTACGAGAGCAATAGCCACTGCAGGAACCGTGATTGGTATGCCACTCAGCTCTAAAAGGGATAAAGATATCCCTGTTCCAACAATAATATGGGTTCTACCCATCATGGTAATAATACTTCCCTTCTGTAATATGTATAATTCTGAGGTGTCCGGCGCTTAGAAAGCTGCATTCCATCTGAAATATCTTGACCATTATAGCACGTACGTTCGTATAGGTATACCCAAATTTAACCTCAATGTATTATAAAAAAAGTCCTTCCTCCATCGATCATCCCATCTACCTCGGTACAATATTAATAAAGGTCTTTATGTGGTTTATTCCTCTTATCATCTATTCTGTTCTATTTATTCCAAGTTATTTATTAAAAATCAATCTTCAATCTAACGTGTCAAAAATGTCACTTTAGATGTTGTTATATCGATGGTTTACGGAAAAGATAGTCGGTATAGTGTGGTGATGAAGGAGGTCGAACTTATGACGACAATTATACAAACAAAAAATCTGTCAAAATCTTACGGAAAAATACAAGTCTTAAATAATATTGATATGACAATTGAACAAGGGGAATTCACTGCGATTATGGGGCCTTCCGGCTCGGGTAAAACAACATTAATGAACACTCTCGGGGCGATTGACTCTTTTAACAGCGGAGATATTTGGATCGAGGGAAAATCCCTGTTAGATATGAAAAGAAAAGCTTTACGAGAATTCCGTCAAAAAAGAATAGGATTTATATTTCAAGACTATAATCTGCTGGATACTTTAACGGTAAAAGAAAATATTTTGCTTCCACTCGCACTGCAAAATACACCCGTTGCTGAGATGGAACAGCGTTTAGAGAAATTGATTGAAGCGTTAAATATAGAATCCATCTTACATCAGTATCCGTCTGAAATTTCTGGCGGCCAAAAACAACGCACGGCTGCAGCGCGGGCGATTATTACGAACCCAGCGATTGTGTTTGCTGATGAGCCTACAGGTGCACTTGATTCTCGGTCCGCTACTCAGTTATTGGAACAAATTCAATTGCTCAATAACGTATTTAAGACAACCGTTCTGATGATTACTCACGATCCATATGCAGCGAGTTACAGTCGGCGCGTCATTTTTCTTCGTGACGGAAAAATTGTTAATGAAATGTTTAAAGGAGAACAATCGGAAAAAGAATTCTTTGACCAGATATTAACGATACAAAGTGCATTAGGAGTGAACCGCTGATGAATGTATTTGATTTATCAAGGAGGAATATGAAACGGAACTTCCGTTTGTATACCATATATTTCATTTCTATGATTGTTGGGGTTGTCATTTACTTTACCTTTTCGGGTCTTATGTTTAACGAGGACGTAGTTACAGCCATACAAAATAAAGAAAACTACAAAATGAGTATTTTCATTGCCTCCATTATCGTCTTTTTATTTATCATGTTCTTTATTCTGTACGCGAACTCATTTTTTATGAAGCAGCGAAAAAAAGAGTTTGGCATGTATTTACTTTATGGAATGAAAGAAACACAAATTGCTGCAATGGTCTTTTTTGAAACCTTATTTCTAAGCGCTATTGCTCTAACTAGTGGGATACTAATCGGTGGGTTACTGTCCAAATTCTTCGGCAGAGTATTAATGAACTTAATGCACTACAAGGACGATATTTCGTTTTCTTTTCCACTCGAAGCTATTGCCACAACGATTCTGTTATTTGCTTTATTAACCTGCATTATTACAATTCAAAGTTATTTTAGTGTCCGTCGTGTGCAGTTAGTTGAGTTGTTTCATGCAAAAGAAAAAATGGACAAACCGCTTAGGTTTTCCATGCCTTTGGCTATATTGTCCATCCTATTCATTATTGCATCTTATTACACGATTACCCTGGCGGAAGGTACAGGTCTATGGAAAGATCATTTTGAAGAAACATTAATCGCTACAGCCGTAGCATTAATTGTCGGAACGTATTTGTTTTTCCGGCAGTTCTCTGGTTGGATATTGCAGAAAATGAGTCAAAATAAAAATTACTTAAAAGGTAACAAAATGTTGTGGATCTCCTCCCTTCGTTTTTCTATTCGGGGAAACACACTAAACTTTACATTCAATTCACTGCTTAGTGCTGTGATTATCTTTTCTGTTGGATTTATAGCTGTAGATTACGCCGTAAAAGGAGAAGTTGTAAAAAAAGAGTTTCCGAACCACATTGCCTTTTCGACGCAAGATGACGAGACACAAACATATATTGAACAACTGATAAATGACTCGCATCCTATTGTAGGTCATGAAACCATTACAGGAATTAAAACCGAAAAAAATTCATATAGAGAAACATTCTTTAGCTATCCGGAATATTACACTGAAGAGTTTTACCTTTTTCCTGAATCACAATTTAATAATGTTGTTGATTTACGTGAAACTGATGAAAAAGTTGACTTATCTGGTGAAGAGGCCCTTGTTTTAACAAGAGGAACCGATGGACAAACAACATATGAAAATCCTCAACCTGAAATCACGGTATTAGATCATCATACCTTTCGTGTAGTAGAAAAAATGAGTTTTCCGCTGTTAGGTATTCCAACGAGTCCTGGTGGAAATACAAAGCCTCAACCTTCTGTGCTCGTTATATCTAATGAAGCATTTGAGAATTTAAAACAAAATCAAACCCTTTCTTCGTATGAAATCTATCAAATCGAAGATCCGAAAACATCCAATGACTTATCAAGAAAAATATACGATATCGTGATGAAAACAGAAGGAGCCTATTATTCAGCCTATATAGATATGTATTCTGTTGATACGGAGTCATCGTCTTTAATCCTGTTCTCTGTTGCCTTTTTTGCCGTCATCGCTTTGTTTGCTTTAGGAAGTGTCATTTACTTTAAACAGCTGCGTGAAGCCACAGAAGAGCGAGAACATTACGCGATTTTACGTAAGATCGGTGTTGGTGAAAAAGAAATTAAAAACATGATTCGAAAACAATTGTTATTCGTATTTTTACCACCACTTCTACTTGGTTTAGTACACAGTTGGTATCTGTTATATTACTCCGTCATTGTATCTATAAAAGATTTACCTACCTTAACTGCGATTATTTTCTCTGTTATGGGATTATATGTAGTAACGTATTTTATCTTTTATGTATCGTCAACGTCTATTTACTATAAGATTACAAGCGAAAAAAACACACGATGAGTGAATCATCGTGTGTTTTTTAACATTAAATAGGGGTCATCACCCTTTGGAAAATGAATGGTAAATTGGGTATATACATGGGCCTCGGATGTACAGCTAATATAATGACCGAGCTTGTTCGATAATTGCTGTGCCAAATACAACCCCATACCTGTAGACTTTGTATACATCCGACCTGTTTCTCCCGTAAATCCGCGGTTAAAAATCCGCGGGAGGTCCTTTTGACGAATGCCAATTCCACTGTCTCGAATCAGCAACTGTTTTTCTTGTAAGGATTCTACTGCTGATATGGTAATCTTTCCGCCATGCCCTGTATATTTCAAACTGTTCGTGATTAACTGATTGATGATAAACCTTAGCCATTTCGGATCACTTTGAACTTGAAGTGAATCCGTCTGTAGATTAAGGCGAATCTTTTTCGAGAAAAAGGTTTGAGAATGTGTCTTGACGATCTCTTTGGTAATCTGGATTATGTCACAATTTTGAATATCGTAATCTTGGTTAAAACTATCCAGTTTGGCGTGATAAAGAGCTTGATCAACGTAATTTTCAATCTTCGTGATTTCTTCCCTTAAACTATCCACATCCATATCCGTTTGCTGCAGTAATCGAATAACCGCAATCGGTGTTTTTATCTCATGGAACCGGGAGACGATAAAATCATAGTGCTCCTTCTGCCTGTCTTGAATCTGATTCATTTCGCGGATATGTTGCTTTTTCAGATCATCGATGTATGCTTTAGCGAATTCCCCTTCCAGCGACAAACTCTCCTCATCCTCATTACTTATATGACGAATCAAACGTATATTTTGCTGATAGCGATATAATAAAAAACCGAGTAACACAATGGAAGATAAGGCAAAGGCATATAAAAAGGACCCCCATCCCCAGCCACCACTGTTATCGGTAAAATATATGGCTGCCGAGATCAGGAAACTAGTTAGATAGAGATAAATATAAGGCTTTTCATAAGTTAGAAAACGCAGGAAGGTCATTCGATCAAATACCCCATTCCTTTTCGGGTAACAATGAAATTATCCAGTCCTAGTAAAGCGATTTTCCTGCGCATTCGGTTCACGTTCACTGTCAGTGTGTTATCATCGACGAACTGATCTTCATTCCACAAGGCTTGCATTAAGTCCTCACGTGAAACAATTTTGCCGATATTCCTCATCATCAATTGCAAAAGGATGAATTCGTTCCGGGTTAACTCTGAACTCTGCCCGCCATATTCAAAGGTTGAATTGGTTATATTCAATTTCAGACCCCGATGAATGAAACTCATGGTCTCTTCCTCCGAATAGGTATATTTCCTGCGAATAAGTGCACTGATTTTTGCCACAAGGATATCAAGGTCAAATGGCTTCTGGATAAAATCATCCCCACCCATATTAATCGCCATAATAATATCCATATTCTGATTTCTAGAGGAAAGGAAAATAATCGGCACCTTAGAAATCGAGCGAATCTTTTGGCACCAGTAATATCCATCAAAGACCGGAAGATTGATATCTAATAGAACAAGGTGTGGTTCTATCTGTTCGAATTCCGTTAGAACCTGATCGAACTGGGTTACTTCCATCACATCATAATTCCACTTTTTCAGAGTATCCGCGACGATGCGTCTAATTTTCTCATCGTCCTCAATTAACATTATTTTATACATGAAATCCCTCATCATTTTAAGAATGGTCATTTCATTATTTTAGCACAATCCATAGAACCATTTTTATGACAAGAAATAACCGGACTGAGGTTCTATACTAGGATATTCTTTGCTTCTCCTACTGATTTAAAACAAAAAGCAACCCATCCGAGGATAAGTTGCTTTCTAAACGTTTACGAATCATATTTTAAAAACATCTTATATTTAATTCTTCGCCTTATAAAACTCATGATACAGTTTCATTAGTGCTCTTTTCTCGATACGAGAAACGTAGGAACGCGAAATACCAAGCTCTTTTGCGATTTCTCGTTGTGTCCGCTCTTCTCCGCCGGTTACAAGACCAAACCTGCCCACTACCACTTCTTTCTCCCGATCATCGAGAATATCAAGGTTCTGATAGATTTTACTCTTCTCAATCTTCAGCTGAACCTTTTCCATCACCTCATCTGCTTCGGTACCCAGGATATCGATAAGGGTAATTTCATTACCTTCCTTATCAGTTCCTATCGGATCATGGAGAGAGACATCTTTTCTTGTCTTCTTCAAGGAGCGGAGATGCATCAGTATCTCATTCTCTATACAACGTGCAGCAAATGTCGCCAGTTTCGTCCCTTTTCCTTGCTGGAAACTCTCAATTGCTTTGATCAGGCCGATCGTTCCAATGGAGATCAGATCCTCTTGATCTTCACCGGTATTATCAAATTTCTTCACAATATGAGCAACGAGCCGTAAATTATGTTCAATAAGCAAATTTCGTGAGCGGGCATCGCCTTCCGCCATTTGCTTTAAATGCTTTGCTTCGTCTTTCTCAGACAAAGGCTGAGGAAATGCATTATTTTTTACATAAGACACCAGTAAAGAAAGCTCTTTAATAAATAGTGCAATCGCCGTAAATAATCCAGGCACGGGTGACACCTCCTACAATTTTCGGGACAGTTCTTGGTTTGTCGTCTAATCATTGTATGTAGGCATACACCTATTCGTGCCTGTACGGTGGAAATAGCTAGCTACCGAAATCCTTACATTTCATTTCAGTAACCCTTATTGTTCGAATCGGAACCAGCCAAAATCAAAATGGCTTCCAGGCAGGAAAATAAAGGTAACTTTTTGTAATCCAGTAACTCTATTCAACTCAAATACACGTTCCACATATCCTTCGGACTCGGTGAATTCGATAAGTTGATTGTTTGAGTCCTCACTATTCTCAAAGCGAACATGAATGGTATTTTTATCTAGCTGCGATCTTCCATAAATGACAAGCTTTGAAGCTCCTTCTGCTGCGAAATCCATCTGTTCGAACGTAAGGGACACGTTGTTTCCGATTCCTTCCACTGCCTTTTCAGACAAGGTAAACGTATCCCCATAGATCCGATCACAATCTCTCGCCATATTCATCTCGAAGGCCCGATTCTTCTTCTCAAACGAGAAGCCTTTGATATGCACCTTCTTCTGCAAAACGAAGCAAAGGGATGTAACCCCGCGGAGTCTTTTGGATATTTGATACGTTTCCGCTTGATAGACATTCCACTGGGATTTTTTCTGATACACTACATCGGCCAGCAGCTCACTGCCTTCTTCCTCCGGCATACCTTCCCAAATCTGCAGTTCATAAGGCTCATCATCTAAAGCGAAGATAGGAATTGTAATTGAATCCGATCCATAGTCACCGAAATCGATATTACGATAGCAGACGTGTGTTTCCCCATCACGGCTTGTTGCTACACCTCGTTCATTACCATTGCCGACTTCCCCTTTTACTTCATCGTATAGACCTCCAAAGACAAAGCTGTATGGATCTTTAAAAGCCGTACCCAAACCTTTTGCAGTGAATTCCAACTGGGATATCATTCTGGTCTTGTCTGAACCATTCTTACTCATACAGCGTACTCGAAAGCTTCCATCCCCGAGTGCCGTAATCTTCGCTTCATGGCCAAAGGATTCAATTTGGGCTAGGTTGGACTCAATCCCTGAATCATTTACCACACTCCATATCACATCTCGGTACGAAGTGTCCGCAGGGAATAAATTAGCTTTTACCGTCATCTCTTTTGTCGATTCATCAAACTGTTGTCCGGAAGGACTCAGCAGTTCAATTTTGCGAAGAGGGATTTCATCCACATTTCCTAGATTAGGCTGCAGCTGTTTGTTTTGCACACTTGCAGAAATTCCATCTAATACGCTTTCATCTACTGGCAGAGATGTAATCTCAAGCTTTTGGCTTTCTAACCCTTTCGAAGAAACCTCAACTTGGATCGTATCTGGCTCTAAAGTTGTTCCAATGATCGCCATAAGTTTGCCGCTGAATAATCTTCGGCTTGTGCCTTTGTATGGATCGTAATCTGTACTGTCACCATTGTCTAAGCCTAATAGACGTCCGGCTCCTGTAACCTGTACTTGTACGCGGTTGCTCGCATTCTCTACCGGATTACCATGCTCATCTTTCATCGAAATCTCGACAAAAACGACATCGGTTCCACTCGCTATAACCTCATTCTGATCCGAATTCAAACCGATTTTGCTTGCATTACCAAAGGATTTTCTCACATCGACTGCAATCACTTGATCTGACTCATCATAGGCAATTGCTTTGAGTTCTCCCGCTTCATAAGGAATTTTCCACCAGCCTACCAGCTGATCTCCGTGCTCATGATCGATTTCATAAGTTCCTACTGTTTCCCCCTTGAGCTGAAGTTCAATCTTCGGTGCATTCGAGCAGACACGAACATCAATGATTTGACCCGGGTTAAAATCCCAGTATGGGAAAATATGAACCATAGGCTTCTTTTTATAATCCGTCCATGCAGCTTGATAGATATAGTAAGAGTCTTTCTTAAAATTAGCGGTATCGATCTGTCCAAAATACGAATTCTTCGTATGATACGGTGTCGGCTCACCGATATAATCAAAACCAGTCCAGATGAATTGTCCTAGCGAGAACGGCGCGTCTCTTTCTGCGATAATACATGCTTCTGCTGACTTTGCTCCCCAGCTCGTCGTGCTGTTCCCGAGTGCTGAGCACTGTTCATCATCATCATCAAGAATGGATTGTTCGAATGGGAAGTGATAAATCCCCCTACTTTGAACAACCGATGCCGTCTCACTGCCGTAAATGATCCAGTCCGGATGCTCTTCGTGATGCTTGTGATAATATTTTTCCGCATAATTATAGCCAGCAAGTTTCACAATATCCGCGCATTTCTGAGCATTTTCCCATGGCATATAGTTTGAGCCGATCGTTACTTTGGCATTTCCTTTGTAATCATGCAGGTGTACTTCTTCCATCAGCATCTTCGTTATTTCTTGTCCCCGCTCATCTGCATGCGTATCATAAATTTCATTTCCGATACTCCACATGAGCAGACTCGGACGATTGCGGTCCCGCCTTACCCAGCTTTTCACATCAATAGGGGCCCATTCCTTGAAAAAGCGTGCATAATCATAGCTTGTCTTCGGTCTTTCCCACATATCAAAAGCTTCCGAGACAATCAGCATCCCCATCTCATCGGCTAAATCCATAAATTCTACTGCGGGCATATTATGCGCTGTCCGAATGGTATTAACGCCCATATCCTTCAGAATTTCAAACCGTCTTCGTAGAGCCGTTACATTAAAAGCTGCCCCTAACGAGCCCAAATCATGGTGCTCGCATACCCCATTTAGCTTTATCTTATTGCCATTTAGCATCAATCCCTGCTGCGGGTCCATCACGATCGTTCGGAAGCCTATATTCTGAGTGATGCTTTCAACGACCTTCCATTCCTTCTCCGCTTTATCATCTGACAAGCGGCATAATAACTCTGTTTTAAGCTGATACAAATGCGGTTCATCTGTACTCCATAACAGCGGATTCTCTGTATATAGAACCTGACTTACCTTCGAACCCGCTTGCTCATCTCCAGGGATGGTCTCTACACAAGTCGTAATCATTTGGTCGTTATACAGTAAAGTATGCGATAGCTGAGTATCCTCAGCGCTATGTACGTCAGTGTCCATTTCAACACTCCATCTATGCCCTTCTTGGTTCGTGTGGATATATACTCCATCCGTCTCGATATAACTACTTTCTCTTGTCTTAAGCCATACATTGCGATAAATACCCGCTCCCGAATACCACCGGCTGTTAGGACTTTGATGCACGACTTTCACGAGAATCTCATTCTCCCCTTCAATGAGCGCGTCTGTAATCTCATATTCAAAGGAGGAGTAGCCATATTTCCATTCTCCAACATACGTATCATTCACATAAATGGTAGAGTCCATATAAACACCATCAAAGCAAATTAGCGTGTGTGTTTCTTTCTTCGAGATAGTAAAGCGCTTACGATACCAGCCAATACTATTTTCATATAAATCTAATGTGTTATAAATTAGCCAGTCATGAGGGATATCTACCGGCCCAAAATCAAGTTCTGTGGTAGCCGTTGTTTCTACATCACTCTTACAAAACTCCCAGCCATCGTTAAACAATTTTTTATGATTCACTGTGCATATCTCCCTTTCTTCCACCCTAAAATGTGTTCTCGATTAACGCCGAACTAATCAATCACAAGAATTCGTGGAGATGTGGCAGCGATTACTCTTGAGGAAGCCCACGAACCTATGCCTACAGCAATGAAGGTAACAGCCGCAAAAGAAAGAATCCCTCCCCAGTGCAAAATCAAAGGAAGCTCCGCAATCCCATAATCCGATAGAATCGTTCCTAGCAAGCTTGGAAGTAAATAAACCCCTAGTAGAATACCGATGATGACTCCCACAGCAGAAAGAACGATCTGCCCTATCGAAATCGATAATCGAAGATCATGTGAAGATAATCCAATCGATTTATAAATGCCGTAGGTTTTACTTTCTTTTCGAATAGTCATTCGGCTGATACTGTATATGATGATAATCGTTACTCCAGTGAACAACAACCCCATCATGCTCATCGGGAGAAGCAAAGAGGCTACCGCTTGTTTAAAAGTGGCATCTAATAAACTCTGCATCGTCGACGCTAACAATGCATTTTCATACTTCCGATTTATTTCACTTACAATTTCATTCGCATCTTCTTCCTGATTGATATTCACAAATCCAACAATATACTCGCCAAATTGATCGTGCAGGGCGTCTGACATAATTCTTGCAGATACAGACTGGTTTGCAATCGATTGAAAAATACCGCTGACGAGAAAGGATTGTTTATTTCCTTCAATATAAACCTGGGCGACATCTCCTACATCTTTGCCTAACTCCTCTGCAACGCGGATCCCGATAGCAATCTCATTCTTCACTTGCGGATTTCTTCCTTTAAGCGTGGTATATCCTACTTCATCATAACTTCCATCAAGTACCGAAATACTAAAATTCATAGACTTTCGATCTTCGTCTTGAGAGACTCTGTGCTCTTCAGAAGACACGACACCATTCACGTACCCTTGCCATGTTATATTTTTGATCCTGGGGTCAGAAGACCATGTTTGATGAAATGACTCACGGGAGAAGGTAGAAGAATTCACAACTCGTAAGGAAATATCTGAGGAATCATACCCCCAGGATGCCGATGTCTGCTTAATGTAACTAATGCTGTATAGAAGAACAAATCCCAGAACAAGGACAGCCGTCATAATCGTAGCCAGAAGCGTCATGAGCATAGAAGCTTTCTTGTTTTTACGTATGTTTTTTAATCCAAGTACAACCAGAAGCGGTGCCTTACCAAATGAGAAGAATCCTGTTTCTTTTTCTTTCCCCATAAATGGCTTCGTTTTCTTGCTATAGTCTATCTCTGACATTCCGTACCGAATCGCCTGCATTGGTTGAATATGGCGTGCTTTACTAGCATATAGAAAAACGGAGAGCATGATTAACACACATACGAAGCAACCCGAAGCGATAGGAATAAAATAGGCTCCGATCTTTTCTTGTGAATCCACTAGTTTTAACGATGATAATGAGCTTTCTATGATCACCCTCGATACCCACTGGCTCACTAATAAGCCTGGAATAATCGAAATTATCGAAATAAAAGCATATTGCACTAGATAAATACCTACCATTTTACCTGAAGATAAACCTAATGCTTTCATCACACCAATCGTTCTATAATTCGATAACACATCATCTGAAATGGTGTAACCAATCGTAAATAAGGCGACCAGCGTCATCACAACACCTAGAAAAATCATAATAAATCCAATTGCTTTATTCATGATTAAATAAAAAGAAGACATCTGTTCATAACTGATCTTGGTCTCCAAATAAGGAGTACCCATCTCCTGTTCAAATTGCTCCCAGTGCCCCTGACTCTGATCATAATCATCATATCGAAGTCCAATCATATACTGTTCTTTACCTTGCATACCTTGAGTCTGCTGTATATAATCCTCATGATTCATCCATATTCGTGCTTCTGTAGCGAAGGGTGCGCCAAATGGCATATCAATGACAAGGGCAGATACTTCCAAGGTGAATGGACGCTCTCCATCGGTGAACTCCAGCCTGTCTCCGACCGTTATCTCATATAGATAAGCGATCGAAGTAGGAATCCAGATCTCCCCTCTTTCTGGAGTGACACGCTCCTTCCCTTGCGCAAATAATAACTCATCTACTGCATACGGACGGCTCGGCGTATCCATCATATAGAGAGTGAGATTGGAAAGTTCAGCAGCCCGATCCTCCCCCTGTACCGACATGCCAGCTAACATCCGATAAGGTATCAAAGAGGAGGTTTCTACCCCTTGCTGCTCTTCCCACCACTGAGCGATCTGCTCCGGATGGTGCAGTTCGTCTCGTAAAAGCAACATCTCATGCGATCCTTGTGTTCTCGTATGCATCTCTGTAAATAAATTGGTAGTACTGAAGATCACATAAATAGAAGTGGTCAAAAGTAACGTCGATAATAGAATTAAGAGCCCAATCAGTCCATTCTGGATTTTCTTTTTTCTAAGGTTTGCTAGACAAAGAGTGAATACAGCATTCATAAGGCTTACTCCTTCCCTGAGATGCAAGAAAAGATAATGGATTCCCGATCCAGCAGATCACTAGAATCAAATTTGCCAAATTCGAGCACTTCTGCTACTTTTCCATCTTGAATCATAATCAGTCGATCTGCCCTAGCCGCTGCTTTCATATCATGCGTTACCATGACCACCGATTGTCCTCTTCGATTCATTTCCGTTAGAATATCAAGTACGGCTACCCCCTGATCGTAGTTCAAGCTTCCTGTCGGTTCATCTGCAAAAATGACGTCTGGATTGTTTATCAATGCTCTAGCAATCGCTGCTCGTTGTTGCTGTCCTCCTGAGGTTTGAGACGGCAAACGATGCTGCTGCTCGTCAATCCCCATCGCTTTTAGAAGTGAACGCACCGATTCCTTCACATTCTTAGTAGACTGCCCGGCAATATATCCAGGCAAAGCAATATTCTCGAACAACGTAAGATCAGGAACTAAATTTATGCTTTGATAAATATATCCGATCCGGTGGGCTCTAAACTCGGCTAATTGCTTCTCTGTGTAGCGGTCTATTCGCTCTTCTCGAAAATAAACATCCCCCACCGTTACTGCATCCAAACCACTTAGCAGATAAAGCAGTGTGGATTTCCCTGATCCCGAGTTCCCCATGATGACCGTGAAATCTCCTTCATACACTTCTAAATCTAAATTACGAATCGCATGGAATTGTTCCGTACCTGTAATATATGTTTTACACAGGTTTTTTGCCTGAATCACTGCCTTTTTCAACAATAAAAGCCTCCTCAAGATAACGTATAATCTCATTGTAGGGAGTATTTATGTATAAATCCTTATCTAAATATGAATGAAATATTACAGCCGTTAAGAGTTACCTTACAGGGATGAAGCAATAAAATACCGTTCCTTGATCAGGTACACTTTGAAAAGAAATCGAACCCTGATGTGCTTCTATAATATGTTTACAAATAGATAGACCGAGCCCCGTCCCAGCGGCCTCGGGTTTCATTCTTGATTTCCCTTTAAAATATCGATCAAAAACAAAAGGCAGATCCTGCGGAAGAATTCCTTTTCCCGTGTCTGCTATCGTTATTTTTAAATGCCCACGTTCAAGCACCGTATCCACACGAATTGAATCTCCGGAAGATGTATGTTTTAGAGCATTAGAGATTAGGTTTGTTATCACCTGCTCCAGCCGGTTCGCATCGACATGAATCAGTACATTTGGAATATGCTCGGGCTCCATAAAGACCACCCCAGTAGAACGAACGTAATGCCCGACCGGCTGCAAGATTCTAGTCAAAACGTCCTGACTGTATTGTTCGGTAAGCGTGACGGAGATTTGTCCTAATTCCTGTAAGGCGTGCTGCAGTAAATCTTCTGTTAATTGCGTCATTTTCAGCGCATTGTTATGCATCACTTCTACATATTCCATCACAGAGGGCATATCCCGGCATCCCCCCTCTCTTATCATCTCAATATAGGCGGTAAGGGTAGTAAGAGGGGTCTTCAGTTCATGAGAGATCGTAGAGACCAATTCTTTCTGTGCTTGCTCTTGTTCATCTCTCCGGCGGCTATGATGCATAATTTCCATTCTCATTTGGTCAAACATCGCATAAACCTCACCCATCTCGTCCATCGTTGTATACTCCATTGTATTTTCGTAGTTCCCTTTTAATATCGCTTCGGAATACTCTTTTAACTGATGTACCCGTCCTAGCATATTGGTTCTGATTTTCTTGGCTAGAAGAAATAACAGGAAGCATAGAGTAAGAAACAGCACCGTCATCATAATGAATAAAGAAGCAGGAACTGCATGGGGTTGTTGTGTGAAAATCTCGCTTTCAGGCATAGTAAAAATTGCATTTCCCACTTGAATATCCGTTGTTTCATCAACGATGGGAAAAGCAATCCTATAATTGCCATGGTTCTCTTTTGCATGATATAAATCGTAATGAAGTTCCGTACTTACATCGATGTTCTCACGTGTATTTTCTTCTAAGGTATCGAATAAGATCTTTCCCGCTAGATTTGTATAAAGTAAGCTCACTTGCTGATCTTGAGCCATGGACTCAAGGGTCTGCTGTAACGTAGGATCATAAGCAATCTGCTCATGATGCTCTGCTATGTATAACCTAAGGGCGTTCACTTGCAGCCGGACCTGGTTTATAACAGATTGAGAATCATTATTTTGCCTACTATCATGCGTCAGGAGCAAACCTGCACCGCATCCCCATAGTAGAATGAGACAAGTCATCCCGGCGATCAGCCATTTCCGCATCCAATCTTTCAAATACATTATGTTCTCCCACCCTGACTCGTCATTCGTTTGTACTAAACTTGTAGCCCACACCCCTCACTGTCCGAATATATTCAGGTTTTGAAGGATTTGCTTCCAGTTTTTCACGCAATCTGCGGATGTACACCGTAATCGTATTTTCATCACCATAAGCAGCGTATCCCCATACGGCATCTAACAGCTGACTTTTTGTGAACACTTGGTTTTTATGCTGGGATAGAAAAAATAGTAGCTCCAGTTCTTTGGCGGTGAGCGAGATTTCTGTCCCCTCTTTTGTTACTTGGTATGCCTTCTTATCAATCCGAATCTTTCCGATATGTAAAATTTGATCATTACTTTGCTGCATTTGCTGTGTGCCTAGCATTTCAACTCTTCGTAGGTTCGATCCAATTCTCGCAAGTAGTTCCCGTAAAGAGAATGGTTTTGTCATATAATCATCAGCACCAAATCCAAGGCCAAGCACTTTATCTGTATCACTGCCTCGCGCACTTAATATGAGGATCGGCACAGGGTTATTTTCCCGGATTTGACGGCAGAGTTCGATTCCATCTATATCCGGCAGCATGATATCTAGAATAATAAACTCCGGATTTTCTATTTCTACTACTTGTAATGCTTCGATCCCGCTGTGTGCAACACGAACTTCATAGCTATGAAGGACAAGATAATCTTTTATTACCCGAGCAATATCTTTGTCGTCTTCTACAATAAGAATCTTTCGATTAGGACTCATTTCTACTCTCCTGAACTTGAATATGTAATAGCATTCATCATAACATATATATCCATTCCATCTAGTAAAAGGAGAACAAAATAAAAAGCATACCCTGTACAGCCATGCGGCTGAACAGAATATGCTTTATTAATCCATGTCGCTACTTAAACGACATTTAGATGTGTTCTTTGCAGAATGTTTCAAGCACGATAAGTTCGTCTTCTTCAAGATCAAAATCAAGATATTTCTCTGTTACTTTTTCATACAAATCGTACTTAATAATTCCATCTTTAGGCTCGTCCGCTCTATAAATAACGCGAATGTAGATCCCATTCTCAGAGTACAACTCATCATCTTCCTCTGGATCGATTACGATTTGGAACTCATATCTTTTCCCTTCCACAATACCAAAGGGGTCGTTAATTTCCTGTACCTCAAATTCTGTAATTTTCAACATATGTTTTTATGTCACCCTTTCTGCCTTGTCTTGAAAGATTCATTATAACTGATCTTATGTACTCATACTATCCCTTGAATACTTCTTTAAAACAGAAAACTGCGTATTTGCATAAAACTACAGTCTTTTTCGACAATTTCCGATATACTTTACATAGCAACTTATTATTAACAGGAGGAGAAGTAACCCATGGCTAAATACCGGTGTAGAACAATTTTAGAACACAGAATGCCCAGAAAAAATAGGAGGGTCTTCTTGTGACTGATATTGAACTCACAAAAAAAAGAAATAACCGTTTGGTTTATGTCCTTGCAGCAGCTATAACGGTAAACGAAATGCTTAGTTTTACAATCGGAATCTCACTTCAATTTATACTTCTTGCTATGGGTACCATATTTCTCATTATTATACCTGTGACACTGATATCCAATCATCCCAAATTCGTTCGAACGATCCCGTACATCAAATACTTTATTACCATCGTAATTGGTATTGCTTTGTTTTTATTAATCAAGATCGACCCTCATATGATTAATATTATGACGATGTATTTTTTTGTGGCTATCATGGGCATCTACCAGGATCGAATTATAAATGCACTCACTCTGCTCATTACCTTGTTTATCTTATGCTTTTACTTTTTTACGCAAGGAGAAAATATATTTCATTCAACAAATGTCCAAGACCTACTTTTCTATATCATTACTTTTACTTTGGTATCTGTGGTAAATCTAATGTATTCGCAGTTTAATAACACCTTACAGCAAGAGAAAGAACAAGAAAGACAGCGAGCATTAGAAGCCAAAAGCGCCATGGAAACCATGCTCACCAAAATAACAGAATCCGTTCAATCTGCAAGTCAGTATCAAAATGATCTCCATGTGGCCACATACGAAACCAATCAACGATCGATTGAAATTGTGTCTTCCATCGAAAACATCATTGAATCGTTTGAAATGCAGAACAAACAATCTTTGCTACTTGCTAATCAGTTCAGTCAGGTTAATGAGCAGATTAACCATCTACTGTTGCCCACTCTTTTCCCAAACAAACAAAACTCTCCCTCCTTAGCTACAGCTTTGGCTGTAAATCCAGCTGTAACCGCACCTGTAGAGGAGACTCTTTTTGAGATAAAATCCATGTTACAGGACCTGGGAACGGCAACAGAAATAACAGTAGACATGACCGAATACAATAAAGGTAGTCTGAATGATGTACTCCATCTGGTCTCTATTCAACAGCAGGAAATCACATCTCTATCTGAAAGTTTTGCCAAACTCGAAAAACAGCTCAGCCGGATGAACCGGAGAAGTCAACTATAATTCTACATGGGCATTCCGTTTTGGGGATGTCTTTTTGGGTTACCATCTAAAACGTTCTAAAACCATAGCCGCCACATTCTCAGAAGAAACCGCCGAGCTAGAACTCGGCGGTTTCTTTATTCCGTTTATTTCATTATCATTCACGTTATTTCTTCTTTATCATCACGGTTCTTGAATTCGTAAACGCAGCAAGCCCTGCTCTACCATGTTCCACACCAATTCCCGACTCTTTATGGCCGCCAAATGGGAAGTCTGGTTGCATCACTTGGGATTCATTAATCCAGACGGTTCCTGTTTCAAGACGTGAAGCCACATCATATGCCAGCTCCAAATCTTTGCCCCATACAGAACCTGCAAGACCATACTTCGTATTATTGGCACGCTGTACTGCCTCATCAATATCTTTATATTTCAGGAGCGGTACGATGGGCCCAAATGGCTCTTCCTGAACCAGACGAGAATCTTCCGGTGGATTATCTACAATAGTTACAGGAATATAAAATCCTTTACCTTCAGGGATTTCTCCTTCATAGGCAATCCGAGCACCGCCGTCTTTCGTCTCTTGAATAAGATCTTTGACCTTATCATATTGCATTTTGTTCTGCAGTGGACCCAGACCCGTCTTCGGATCAGAAGGATCTCCTACCTGAATGGTCTTCGCATAAGCGATCATTTCTTTCAGAACTTCATCATAAATCTCTTCATGAATATAAAGTCGTTTTGCATCAACACACACTTGCCCTGTATTTGCAAAAGCTACCCAAAATAATCCTTCCGCCACTTGCTTCGGATCTGCATCAGGTAACACAATCGCGGCATCATTCCCGCCCAGCTCAAGAGTTGTCCGTTTTAGATTATCTGATGCGCTCTTCATTACTTTTTTCCCTGTTTCCGTTGAACCCGTAAAGGAAATTTTATCTATTTCTTCATGCGCTGTCATCCAAGGACCCAGATCATCTCCACCCGAGATGATATTCAGTACTCCTTCAGGGAATATATCCTTAACGAGTTCTGCCATACGAAGAGTGGACAGCGGCGTATTCGGTGATGGTTTAACAACGAGTGTATTCCCGGTAAGCAGTGCCGGTGCAATTTTCCAAGCCGCCAAATTCATAGGGAAATTCCAAGGGACAATCGCTCCTACTACACCAAGGGGTACATACTGCAGAACCACCTTATGTTCTTCGGAATCCTCCAAGATCTCTTCGTCCAAACGCTGCGAGGCAATTGCCCGGTACCACCGGATTGCGTCTTCCATCTCAGCCTGGCTTGCCTGAAGCGGCTTCCCATTCTCATTCATAAGCAGTTCCGTTAATTCTTCTTTGTTCTTCTCTATTACGTCAGCCAATTTCGTAAGCAGCCCTGCACGTTCCTCTGTTGATCTGCTAGACCATGCGGGGAATGCTTCCCTAGCTGCGGCAACCGCTCTATCTAAATCCTCACGTGAGGCATCAGGAACTTCAGCGATGACCTCTTCGTTGGAAGGATTAATAACGGGGATCGTTTTCTTTGTATGGATATATTCGCCGTTAATTAACATACCTACAGGTTTATTCATTGTAATCGTTTTCATTTTTGGTTCCTCCGTTTCGTTTTTACAGTTCCCACACCGGAGCTGTTTTTAAAGATTACTATTTTACTTGATTTATGTTATGCAGAATAAACTGCTTCACATCTGGCATACCAGCAAAGGTTTTGATGCTGTATGTAAATTCTACAGACTGCTCAGCATCCCATGCTTCCACCTTCTCCATAATGCCTTCCTTTAGTTGAAAGCAAATCGCTTCACCATCTACTTCAATTTCCGCAGTATGTGGATCCGCAAGACCGGTGTACATTCCTTTAGCTTTTATTTTATTAGAATCATTTGTTTTGATCTCAGTTTTGTCTTGAATCGTCTCTGTGGTTGTTTCATATATGATCGGCGTTTCATGGGAGTCTGCTGTATTCATCTCTGCAGCCGCCGCCTGTTCTGCGTTAAATGTAGCAACAGCTAACATCAATATACTTCCCGTTAACAAGGTCGAGTGATGTTTTCGTCTTTTCATAAGATTGTCCTCCCAATTCTGAGTTAAGCTTACTTTTCATTACACGAAAAAAGATGGGTTCAATCAATTTTCTGCGAAGAAGCCATGCATGACAAGTTTGTTTTTTTGCTTTTCGGCTTTGTTTTTTATCGGTATAATATGAAAGGTTGTTCGTGATTAAGATACATCTAGAGACAATGACAATACATACGATTAGATTGGGAGATAAGAAATGCAAACCAAAGAACGCTCATTTAGTAAGTATGAACTGCTTTATATCATTGGAATTGTTGCCATCTCGTTTTCTTCTATTTTTGTAAGATGGTCCGAGGCAGAAGTTTCTGTCGTCGCCATGTATCGGCTTTTTTTAACAAATCTATTGATGACTCCCTTGCTCTATAAATACCGTCATGACATCTTTCGGTTAAGCAAAAAAGAGTGGCTGACACTTGGGATCTCCGGCATCATGCTTGGACTTCACTTTTTACTATGGATGAGCTCCTTACGGCTGACTACCGTAGCCAGTTCTACGGTCATTATGACACTTGAACCTATTCTCGTTATGCTGGGTTCGATGTGGATTTTTGCAACCAAACCAAACCGCAGTATGCTCATTGGAATGGGTATGGCTGTCGCTGGTTCCGTCATTATTGGGGCTGGTGATTTCCAGGTATCTGGGCATGCACTCAAAGGAGATTTCCTCTCTTTTCTTGGCACGATTGCGGTTGCTATACATATGATTATTGGGCAATATGCGCGGAAGAACATTAGCGCTTTTGTGTATAACTTCTGGGTGTTCCTGTTCGCTGGTTCCTCCCTGGCCATGTATAATGCGGGAAACCAGATCCCTTTTACAGGTTACGATGCACGGGAATGGGGAATTTTTCTTCTTCTTGCGATTGTACCTACTCTGCTCGGTCACTATCTATTTAATTGGCTGCTAAAGGTAATGAATGCAACCACGGTATCCATGTCTGTACTTGGAGAGCCGGTGATTGCTTCTCTCCTCGCTTGGATGCTGCTTGGAGAAGCACTAACCATTCTGCAGCTCATTGCAGGAGGAATGATCCTTGCCGGGGTGTGGTTTTTTCTTCGGTATGGCGCGAGCCCTCTTCATACAGAGCTAGGGCCACTGGATGAAGGAGTAGATCCCTTGTCTACGATAAGCCCCGTTCCTCAAGCAAAAGGATAATGCGTAGATTTTTAACAACTATAGAAGCTTTCAAGAAGGAGGAAAATGAATGAATTCCATCGTAAGTATGAGATGGGTCCTGGCAAGAATGTACGAATCCGACATCTTTATTGCAGACTGCCGCTTTTCCCTGGCAGATCCTGAAGCAGGAAGAACGGCATTTCAACAAGATCATATCCCTGGAGCGGTTTATTTTGATCTAGAACATAATATGTCGTCTCCTCTACAAGATCAGGGACACGGAGGACGCCACCCTCTGCCAGATATAAACGACCTTGCGCAGCAACTGCGAAAATCAGGCGTAAGTAACGAGACACGTATTGTTGTGTATGATGATCAGGGCGGTGCGATGGCTTCCCGTCTATGGTGGCTATTGCGCTACATGGGCCATGAGGAAGTGTACCTGATGGATGAAGGATACAGTGCCTGGAAAGCAGCCGGATTTCCGGTTACGGCAGAGGTGCCAGTTCGTATACCTGCTTCTTTTACACCGCATATTCAGCAGAATCTACTCGCCAGCTTGGAAGAAGTTCGAGAAGCTTCTAAGCAAGGTTCTTCCTTACTCATTGATTCTCGTGAACATGCACGTTATTTAGGTCTTGAAGAGCCGATCGATCATACTGCAGGACATATTCCGGGTGCGATCCATTTATTTTGGAAAGAAAATCTCAACTCGGACGGTACATGGAAATCCCCAGAAGCACTTGCGTACCGCTTCCGTCACCTGCCGAAAGATCAGGAGATCATCGTATACTGCGGTTCAGGTGTCACCGCTTGTCCTAATGTGCTAGCTTTACGTGCAGCAGGATTTGACCAAGTTAAGCTATATGCAGGAAGCTGGAGCGACTGGATCTCTTATCCGGAGAATCCGGTGGCTACAGGAGATGAGTAACAACGGAGAGACCGTGTTCTTAGCATTCTTTATTATTTGATCCTATTAACGGTGGATCTCCGAGCTACTGAGAGAAAGTGGCGGTGGCTTGATCACATACATTCAAAACAAAAGGGAGCCTCTATAGGCTCCCTTTATGTTAAAGTATCAATTTATTTCACTCGTAATGTGCGGCTTCCGTATTTTCGAACAACAATAAGCGAAATGAGGAAGTAAACCAGCGTAAGAGTAACCACGGTAGCAGTAAAAATTCCTGCTGGCGCTCGTACGATAACGCTAATGCCACTTGCGAATGATACCAACATGTTTATCACATGATACAGCGGATTCTTCACATTTAATTCCGTAGCATAGGGCTGAAAGATATAATACATAAACAGATGATGGATAGAGAAAAAGACGGACAGAGATAATATGCACACCCACATCATTAGTAACTCTTTACTTAACCCTTCTCCACTCGCAGCTAACATTATAACTGATAATACCGTAGCTAGCGTTGTTGCGATCCATAAATTGAGAACTATTATTTTAATTAGCCGAATCCTAAAATGCTCGAAAGATGCAGCTCTAAAGAAGCTATACCGTAGCATACTGAGATCACAGTTATAGAACATAGCTCTGCACATTTTCTCTCCCACAGACAAGAAATACATAGCCAGTACAAGGAAGGGAAAAACAACTCCCTGATCCAGTATTAGCAACTCTTCTCTCTGTGATAGCATCATAACGACTGTCACTCCTACCACACCTAATGCACCTATAATGGCCATCCTCTTGTAAACTGGATCATAAATAAGACTGCGATGCCTGGAGAAGAACAACATATTCAGATAGCCGTAGCCTTCCTTTGTACCGATCTTCTTCTGATGCTTCTCATCCAAGATATAATCGCTTTCTTTCGATTTCACACTCGTTTTTTGCGCTTCCGACACCATACGCCCAAGATCTAGCAAGGGATCATCCCTTTTGGTTGCGGCATCGACAGCCCCACGATAGTTAGAATAACGGGCAAGTCGAACAGCTGCAAAGATACCCCCAACCACAATGACGAGACAGATTGGCAGGCTCAGCAGAATTGACGAGGTCACCGGTACCGAGTCGAACAGTAGCGGCAGATAAGCTGCTACATAGCCAAGCCCGATAACGCTCCAAACCATCACGTTATTTTTGATTAAGACCATACCCGTTTTATCAAATAGCTTAAGATGTAGATACTCCATTCCAATCCTCCACAAGGTGACAGACACCATCAACAAGATCGTCTCTGTGATGGAGGCTCCCAGCAGTGAGGTGAATAGCAGCATTGCGGGCATTAAATACACCATAAACGTTACATAACGATAACCAAGAGAAGCCTTCATATATCTTGTAGCCGATTGTCTCATTAACTTCACAGCTACGTACTTCTCCCGTTTTGGCTCCAATATGGTGGCACTGCTAACCCCTGCGACCACAAAGCTGAGTAAGAAATAAATATGTACAAATTGCTGAAGCTGAACTTCCTCAGAGAGTCCATTACCTAATCCAACTACGGGCACGTAGATAAATATCCCTAGATAGGCTAGCCTGATTACAAATCCCCATAGCAGGCTTATCAGAAATACGATAATGGAAATGGCCTTTTTCAAGTTTATATTGGCATAGATACGGTCCGTCACAAGCTTACCAATCACCGGTATCTTTTGGATGTAATAAATGAACAGGTTCGCTGTAGTAGAAGTCCGTATGGCAACAAGCGTATTAAGAGTTCTCAGCATAGCTATCAACCTTCAGCAGATTTATTATATTTTGTTCAAATTCCGCACTGTGCAACATTTCTGTTGGTACGGAAGACAATAGTCCATTGTTCAACATGACGAGCTCATCGCATAGATCGGATGCCAACTGCAGAATGTGCGTAGAGAAGACAAGAATATCATCTCTCTAAGCATCTCCTTCATCTCCGAGGCCACGATGATATCAAAAGAGGTAAGCGGTTCATCGAGCAAAATTACGGGTGGTTTCGTTATAAGGAACAGCAGCATTTGTAACTTGTTCTTCATCCCATGGGAGTAACCCTTAATGAGCCGGTGCCTATCCTCCTCTGACATACTCATCATGTCAAAATAACCGTCGATGCTTTGATCCATTCGCAGCTTATCACGGTTTATATCCATAAAGAACTTAACGAATTCATAGCCAGTCAGGAACTCAGGCAGAATCGGTAGTGAATAGACATAACCAATATCCTGCTCGCTTAGCTCTCGAACATGTCCATTCTCCTCCAAAAACACGTTCCCTTCATCCATAGCCATCTCTCCGCTCAAACAGTTGAACAAGGTCGTTTTCCCTGCGCCGTTCCGGCCGAGCAACCCATAAATCTTTCCTTTCTCAAAAGTATAACTTGCTCCCTTGAGCACCTTTTTCCCGTCAAATTGTTTAACAACATCTTCTATGATCAGACGCAATTATAAATCCCCCTTTCGACTAAAATAAGATTTAATTTTTATTTCTATACGTAAAGGAGGCAGTGTAGTTTCATTAATGCATAGACTGAACAGAGGAAAAAGCAGGGTGGAATTACCAAATGAATTGTGGGTATACACGAAAAATGCCCACCCTTTTCAGGCCGCGTAGTGACGAAAAAACCCACGCAGAGCGTGGGTTCCAGATTGTAGACAAAAGGCATTCGGAATGTATACATTCGGAATGCCTTTTGTCATTTCTACTTCTTTTCAAGAATAAATCAGACGGGTTTCTACCTGATTTACGCCGGGATTGGTCTGTTCCACGACCATCTCGCGATCTTCTTCAGATTCATGGCAGCAAACGTAAGCATCGCCTGCATGGACAATTTTTTCAGCCCTCGTAGGGTTGTCCATCGCATGCCATGCTTTTCTTTTGCATCTGCAAATACCCGTTCCACCGTTTCTTTTCGTTTCGCATAGATTTGTTTTACATGCTGGTGCTGTCTTAGATGCTCTACTTCTTCTAAGTGGTTTTGCCATACATGTCGCGTCACTACTTTTTGGTGGTTTTTGCTCTCTGTACACATGGACAAATAACGACACGATTTACAAATTTCTTTTGGAGATTTGTATTCTCGGTACCCTTCTTTATTGGTAGTCGAGTAAGGTAATACCACGTTAGCAGGACATAAATAGACGTCAAAATATTCATCATACATGTAGTCATTTTTTTGAAAACCTTCTTTTTGAGAACGTGGACGCGTATAAGGCAGCGCAGGAGTAACCCCTTGCTCTAATAAATACTTGCTAATCCAAGGTGTTTTGTAGGCCGCATCGGCTGCCACTGCTACAGGTTTTCCAATCTTTTCTTTTACCAATTCTACGAGGGGCACAAGCAAGTGACTGTCATGTTCATTTCCGGGAGTGACGATGTTACCGAGTACAAATCCGTTTCGGTCTACTGCTGCGTGAAACGAATAAGCAAATTGTTTGGTCCGTTCATCTTTGACATAGTAGCCGCTGTCAGGGTCCGTTGTGCTTTGTTTGATTTCCTTTTCTTCTTCTTTTTTGAAAGAGTCCGGCGGAAATGGCTTTTTATCGTGGTCGTCCCGGTCTTGGTTAATTTCCTCTTCCAGTTTGCGTTGGTACGCTCTTGTTTCTTTGCGTACAACCTTCTTTTCGAATTTTCGTTTGTTCGCGCTCGCTTTTACGTGTGTAGAATCGATGAAAACATGCTCCGCACTGAGTAAATGTTTCTCTGCTGCAGTCCGCAAAATACGGTAGAAAATCTGTTCGAATAGATCTGTATCTTTAAAACGACGTTCGTAGTTCTTTCCGAAAGTAGAGAAATGCGGAACTTTATCATAAAATCCATAGCCCAAAAACCAACGATACGCCATATTGGTCTGTACTTCTTCGATCGTTTTTCGCATGGAACGAATACCAAAGGTATATTGAATAAGAGGTAGTTTAATTAAGATGACCGGATCGATGCTAGGTCGTCCAATTTCCGAATAATGATCCTGAACCAAATCGTAGATGAAAGAAAAGTCGATCGCTGATTCGATTTTGCGAACCAAATGATCTTCTGGCACGAGTTGATCCAGGGCAACCATTTCAAGTTGGTCACGCTGAGTGGATGATTGTTTCGTTAGCATGATTGTCACCTCAAATAAAGTAGTTACTACTATTGTAAAATAAAAAAGACTGCAGGCAAACTAGTTTAAGCTAGTTTGTCTACAGTCTGAAACCCACGCAGAGCGTGGGTTCTTTTTTAGCGTATAGCGATGTTTCTCTTGTACAGTCCGCAACGAAGGATTCGTATTTGGTATTAGCAGCAATTCTTTTATCAGTGTGTAGGTTTACTATCAGCGTCTTCTACAGCTTTATTATCTTAATCGCCAAATTCTTTGTTCACATTAGCTACAGTCAGAGGTCCATGATGAGCATTGAAGAAATCGATCACTATATCCTGAAGATCACCCCGAGTTGTCTCTTCAGAAAGTGTAAAATCCAATTGACGAAATAGGTACCACTGGCCAACTGCATCTTTTTCGTAAGAGGCTATGCCCGTATTGTAATATCCTTCATTAATTTCTGTTGTATAAGTCGCTGTTCCCCCATCTTCCTCTCCTGCGGCTGACTGTTTCCATTCAGTAAATGACAACGGCTCATATACGGTAAACCCTTTTTCATCAGCCCACTCCGCTTGATCAGGAAAATACGTACCTATTTGAGTAATCGCACAGCCATGACAAGACCCAGCCGTGTCACTATAATGGAGCGTTTGCTCTTTATCACTTGGATCGGTCAACGTTACCCCATAAGAACCATTCGCTCCAACGATCGCGGAAGCTTCCCAACCGATGGGCGCAAGCAGCAGATATCCTGAAGCCATGTCTGAACGATAGATTAATACCGCTTGCAGGTCATCCTTCATCTCAGGTGGAATCTTAAAACTTACAGCAGTCGGTGTAAGAATTGGAGAAGGGTCTGACCGAGTACCATCATCTACGCTGAGATCTGCTTTCGTTATTTGTAATGGTAGCTCTACTTCTTCACCATGGGTACCTGGGAATTTGATAACTTTTTCTGTAGAACCGGTTAGATCAGCTTCCTTGTTCACTGCTGCCTGACTTGGAGAGGTTATTTGTGTTAGAGGTTGCTGATGATCTGTATCACCCCAAGTACTATAGATTATATAAATAGTACCAGCCAGTATAGGCAGCATAATAGCGGACATTATCCATTTTTTAAAACCTGACTTTTTCATCATTATTTTACCTCCTCTATTCCTAGCATCTTTACTGAATAGACTTGTTTATAACGATAAAAGTTACATCATTTATTTTTCATTTATTGTATTCATCTAAAATCGCATTATTTTTTCGGATCTTTTAAGGATCGATCTCGCAATCAGACAAAACACTAGACTGAAGCACGGTCCGACTTCATTGCTCTCTCATATGTTAGGGAGAAAGGGGTGAGCAGATCGTATGAACTATCAAAGTACAACCATTAAAAGCAAATGGACCAAAACAAAATGGCTTTTAAACAGCAAAAAAATAAAAAAGTATATTCCTAAAACCCTGCCCTTTACCTATGATCATTTGAAATATATGCTTTCTGAATATTCCAATGTCTACTTCAAACCTACAAGCGGCTCCGGCGGATTTCATATTATACGGATTACAAAAATAGGCGGCAGCTATCAAACGCAGCACAAATCCCTAAAGAAGCGTTTTTCTACCATGGAAGGACTCTATGAATACTTGAAAAAGCGGACGAATGGACGAGATTATATCTTACAAAAAGGGATAAAACTTGCCACGGTGAAAGGCAGACCTTTTGACATTCGTGTCATGGTTCAAAAAACAAATCAAGGCGTGTGGAAAAGCACGGGAATTTTTGTTAAGATCGGCCGACCGAATACCGTCGCAACAAACTATAACCAAGGTGGAACTATCGGATTTTTACCACAAACACTTACTCAAGCAGGATTCAAAACGAAACAAATAAATAGGATCACTGGAGAACTGATTACTCTAGGCGAATCAGTCGGAATCTTATTTAACATGTATGATACTGGATTTCAAGAACTCGGGCTTGATGTCGCCTTAGACAAGGGTGGTAACATATGGATCTTGGAAGTAAATACAAGGCCACAATTCTATCCGCTTAAACAAATGAAGGACAAAAGTATGTATTACCGCATTTTATCCTATGCCAAGCAGTATGGAAGAAAAAAATAATTTATGCGGAAGCACTGCAATAGGTATAGGTCTCCTTAGGTTTCAGTTATTCACATATTTACAGTCAGAATGGAATTCATTATAATGAGTCTATTAAAAGAGCTGCGCAATTTAGGTTTGCACAAAGCGATTAAAGGATATCCTTTCCTTTAGTCGCTTTTTTTGTGAGTAAAAGACAAACGGAGGAATACACACATGAAAAAAAGAATGTATGACATGGTTATGCTCATCGTTGGAGCCTTCATTTTTGCACTTGCTGTCAATTTATTCATTATTCCTAATGACTTCGGAGAAGGCGGCGTTACGGGAATCTCGATCATTCTATTTTATTTATTTGAATGGTCCCCTGCTATTGTGAGTTTGGTTGCAAACAGCATCTTGCTGATTATTGGATATCGACTGCTCGACAAAACAACTACGGTCTATACGATCATTGTAGTCGCATTTAACGCCTTGTTCCTGCATCTTACCGAGCATTGGTATATTGCATCGGATGAACCGGTTATCAATGCGATATTCGCCGGTTTATTTGCTGGAGTCGGCATCGGACTCATTATCAGAGTCGGGGGAACCACAGCAGGAACAACCATTCTTGCCCGGCTTGCCAATAAGTTTTGGGACTGGAATATCAGCTATGGGTTACTTTTCTTTGATCTCATTGTAGCTGGACTTTCCGTTTTTGTTATTGGGATCGAAAAAACGATGTTCACCGTTCTCATTCTCTACATCGGTACGAAAGCGATGGAATTTATCATCGAAGGATTGAACCCGAAGAAAGCAGTAACTATCATCTCTCCTCATCACGATCGAATTGCTAAGCAAGTAACCGACATCATGGATCGCGGCGTCACCGTCTTGCGGGGATATGGATATTACACGGGGACAACAAAAGATGTACTGTATATCGTAATCAATAAACAAGAAGTATCGACCCTGAAAAAAATTGTAAAAGCGGAAGATGTAAATGCATTCGTCACTATTCATGATGTTCGGGATGTATTTGGCGAAGGATTTATCGATATTTCTAAATAGGAGCGTCCTTCATTTATTTTCGTAATCATATTAGGTTTCTCACTCTCGTGAAAAATTGTTACAATAGGGTATGAATGTGTGAATATAACTGAAGATTAGAAGCGAAAGCGAGGCCTATCCATTACATGATTATAAAACCGAGAACACGCGGATTCATCTGTACCACTTCCCATCCGGTGGGTTGTGCGCGTCACGTAGAACAGCAAATGGAATATGTAAAATCAAAACCGGCAGTTAAAGGTCCTAAAAACGTCCTCGTTATTGGAGCGTCTACCGGATATGGATTATCATCCCGGATCGTAGCCGCGTTTGGCGCAGGGGCGAATACGATTGGCGTGTATCGCCCAAGTGCGGGAACTGAGAAACGCACAGCTTCTGCAGGCTGGTATAACTCAGCCGCTTTTGAAGCAGCTGCGGAAGAAGCAGGACTTATCTCTTATAGTGTGACAGGCGATGCTTTTACGGAAGAAACGAAGCAAAAAACGGTAGATGTTATTCGTGAAAAACTGGGACAAGTAGATCTTGTCGTATATAGCGTAGCAGCTCCTAGACGTCAAGATCCTGCTACGGGCGAGATGGTTAACTCGGTGCTTAAGCCGATCGGTGAGCCATACACCAATAAAACAGTCAACTTCCATACCGGTGAAGTAACGCCGATCACGATTGATCCGGCAACGGAAGAAGAAGTTCAGCATACGGTTACCGTTATGGGCGGAGACGACTGGCAGCTATGGATTCAAGCTCTTAAAGAAGGCGGCGTACTTGCAGAGAATGCATTGACCGTTGCTTACTCCTATATCGGTTCTGACATTACACAAGCGATCTATCGCGAAGGTTCGATCGGACAAGCGAAAGATCATCTTGAGGCAACGGCCCATACCTTAAACGAAACACTTGGAGAAACAGGCGGCCGCGCTTACGTAGCAGTAAGCAAAGCACTTGTAACCCAATCGAGTTCAGCAATTCCTGTCGTTCCCCTGTATGTGTCTGCGCTTTATAAAGTAATGAAAGAAAAAGGACTGCATGAGGGTACGATTGAACAAATGTATCGTTTATTCGCAGATCGTCTATATCATGCTGAAGGCACAGCCGTAGATGAAAAAGGCCGTATTCGAATTGATGACTGGGAACTTCAAGAGGATGTACAAGAAGAAGTTCGCCGTATCTGGAATGAAATCTCTACAGATAATATCAATGAACTTTCTGATCTTAAAGGGTATCGTAAAGAATTCTTCCAATTATTCGGATTTGAGATGGATGGCGTTGATTACGAAGCGGATGTGAATCCGGATGTAAAGATCCCGCAAGCTATTAACGTTTCAGAGTAAAATCATAAAAAAATAGCGATTCGATCGACAGTTCTTTTCTGACGATACGGATCGCTTTTTTTATATTAGGCTGTCTTCCTTACGAAGTGACGCATATATTATGAAAACCAGGATAGACAAGGAGGATGAATACAGGGTGCATATCCTCATCGTCAGCCCGGAGCAATTTCCTTTGCCAGGAAGCGGCTCTGTTGAAATCTGTATTCTTGCCATTGCTGAGCAGTTATCCTATCACCATCAAGTTACGGTAATCAGCCCTCTATTCTCCCATCAAAGCGAAGAAACAAGCTGGAACCCTCAGCTACGGATTAAAAGAGTAGACGCTAAACTTCCCACAGAATATAGTAAAGCGGTGATTAAAACCATCGCTCA
The DNA here is from genome assembly GCF_965111595.1 of Paenibacillus sp. Marseille-Q7038. Taxonomy (NCBI): domain Bacteria; kingdom Bacillati; phylum Bacillota; class Bacilli; order Caryophanales; family Paenibacillaceae; genus Paenibacillus; species Paenibacillus sp. Marseille-Q7038. The sequence goes on from NZ_CBCOOM010000001.1 coordinate 2,915,276, forward strand.
GCTGGAACAGCCTGTCGATATCATACAAGTGGATAATCGCCCTAGATCCATGTCGAGAATAAAAGAGGCGTTCCCTTCCATTCCGGTCGTCCTTTTTCTTCATTCGTTAACCTTTATCCCGCAAAAACCCCTCATTACTTCTTCCCTTCAAAAAGCTGACCTTATCGTAACCAATAGTAAGTCGCTAAAACGAGCTGTCCTCAATCGCTTTCCTATACAGGCAACAAAACTCATTCATATCGCTCTCGGCGTTGATCATTTTCGCTTCAAACCGTTACAGGATGTAGAAAAGCGAGTTTACTATGAACTTTATGGGCTCCCGGCAGATCGATTTTATATTCTTTATGTAGGAAGACTTATTCCCCAGAAAGGGATTTCTACCCTTATTCGTGCGATTCACTATCTAAAGCCAAGCATCAAATCAAAAGCCCATCTAATCATTGCAGGAAAATCAAAAAACAGAACTTACAGGAACAACTTAAGAAAGCTTGCACGAAAACTGCACGTTCCCGTTACTTTTCTTGGTGAAATACCGCATGAACAAATTCATACGCTCTATCCGCTAGCTTCTTGTATGGTATGTCCCTCTCAGAAGCACGAGGCCTTTGGACTCGTCAATATAGAAGCCCTTTCTTGCGGGATCCCCGTGATCGCCTCCAGTAATGGAGGGATGAAAGAGATTATTAGTGATGGTTATAATGGTTTCTTAGTAACCAATTATAAACAAGCAAAAAGCTTTACTTCTCCTCTCTCCCATCTGGCTCAATCAACGGAACTCTCAAACTTGATGGGGGATAACGGAAGAACAACTGTACTAGAAAAATTTGCTTGGCAAGTAACCGCTCAAAAGCTGGAGTCCGCTTATAGGAGCTTGCTTTGATTCCCATGTACCTGCCCGCGATCAGAGTTGTTCTGATGGAGTACGGTACATAATGAACACTTCCTTCTCTTCCGCTCCCGGTTTCGTCGCTACTTCCTTTAGTTCAATAATCGCGATATCATGAAAAATAAACTGCACTACCCCTAGGGTCTGTTGCCGAAAGGAATCATAGATCCGGCCAGCACTGCGGCATCCTCGGGGAACCGAAGTTGAATTATTTGCAATATAACCAACCTGTCCATGGGAAGGCAAAACGACCCGAATCGCTTCAGGATCAGACAGATTGTCAGGATCTTTTACAAGGAATACGGGATCTCCCACTTTTACTTTTAAAGAACTTGGATAATATTTCATACCTATAATGGCGGCGTAAATCTTTTTATGCATGGTTCTTCCTCCTTCATCTCTTCAACACGCTCAACATGTAATACTTACTATATCGGTATCGTATATTCGTTCTTTTACACTATTAACTAAAACTTTTGAACTATATGAGATATTTTAATTGAATAAATTGGTCCTAAAGTCACTATTGTAACCATGATTTTTCACTTGTTATTTTTCACTGACACATGGAAAATGAGTTTTTAGATCGATTCGTTTTTCATAATTATGCAAAGTGGTTATCTTTTCTCCTTCTTCTTACGGAGAACATAAAAAGAGCTCGACCCTTAGGGTCAATGTCATTTAGTTAAGCTTTAAAGACAAAACCTGAATTAAATTTAAAACAGCACGGGAAAAAGTCCTGTGCTGTTTTTTTGTGTAAGTAAAAAAACGCACAGCAAACAAAGCGGATGAAATATCCGCTAAAAAAGTTGGTGTGAAACGGATTATGCTACTCTATAGACGAAGCTAACAACGGATCTATACCGGATTTTTCGTGTATTCTTCTGTCCTTGACGAATGGATCGAATCGGCAACATGTTTTTACGAATCAGCGCTTCCAAATCGGGTGGGGGTTCATCGTCTCGTAAGCGCAGGAAATGTCTACAAACATAAACAGCGACTGTAAAATTGACTTGATATGGGTACCGTTTATCCATTTGGGAGATAACTACGCGCGAGGTAATCATTTCAGTAAAATTGTACATGATCATTTTTGCGAAAATCTCTTGGATAATGGAATCTTGCCTCTTTGCGTGAAAATTTGTCAGACCAACGGTGTATTTTAATGCTCTGAAAGAGGTTTCAATGCCCCAACGCATGTTATAAATTGATTTGATTTCATCAGGTGGGAAATCAGTAGAGGAAAGATTGGTAATGATCGTTTCATAAGTGCCACTCGGCAGGATAAAACGAACAACCCGAAAGGAAATGGGATAAAAGATGCGCTCATGCAGATCCAAAAAATCAAATGTAGAAGTGGAAGGGATGAACTTGTAAATCTCGGGCTGAGCCTTGACCTTTTTGGTTTGTTTTTTGGTGAGTGTCCGATGAACATCAATATCAAACTCTCTACTAGAAGGCAAACGTAAGCCCGAAAGAATACCATTGGAGTTTACATCCTTTACCCGTATGACGTAGTTCCAGCCTTTTCGTTCAATATGCGCGAAGTTATTGTAACTTTCATAGCCTCGATCGGCAATAACAATGGCTTTGCCTTGGATAGGAGAACGGTCAACCATATCTGCCATTGCCCTTCCCTCGTTGCACAATCTTCGTGGCTGAACAAGGGCATCCACGTAAAGTCTGTTGCAAAGGTCATAGGCTGCGTTCAAATGCAGAAGGTTATAACCTTTTGTGTTCGGTCCACTTTGAAAATAGGTATCTGTGTCCGCAGAGTTCGTTGCGATATGCATATCCGAACCATCAACGGCAAGTAATCGATACCCACGATAGTGCTTAATATCCGTAAACAAACGCGTAAATTCATGAAATAAAAATTCCACAGCAGAGGGTAGAATTTTATTTCTCTGTTGTACAAAAGCGGACGTGGTTGCGGTGTTTACGTCATAGCCCTCTGATTCCAAGAGTTCCTTATATATACTATTGCCACCCATTGAGATGAGAAGTTGCATGACCGTTTCAAAGGGCAGTTTTTTCTTTCTGGTAAAATCTGTTTCAGGGTTTTTGACATAAGGTGCAGGTGCAGCAGACATTTCGTGTATAAGGGATGTTAGTGATTGTTTTAGTGAATTAGCGTACTCGTTCATTGGCGTAACCTCCTTGTCTCAAGGGGCTTCGCCACACATTTCCACCTGCTTGTCAAGTCTCATTTCTCGTTTGTTCACAAAAAAGAGCAGGTTATCTTTTCGATAACCTGCTCTTTTAGCATGCGCCTTAACTAAATGACATTGACCCTTAGGGTCGAGCTCTTTTTACTTTCTATTCAAATACCAATTTGCATGCATGTTATTCCTCAGTCGAACCCTCAGCTGGCTCTTCAGAAGTATCTGTGTCTTCTCCTGTATTCGTATCAGCGGCTCTAAGCACCGTTACAGAAGCAACCAACATATCTTCCGAAGAAACTAAAGTGACCCCTTTCGGCAATTTCAGATCAGACGCGGATAATTTATCTCCAACGTCCATTCCCGAAATATCCACTTCAATGGAAGCTGGAAGAGTATCGGGCAATCCTTCGACAATCAATTCTGTTTCCTGTGTCTGTAGAACACCGGCTTTTTTCGTCCCTTTTGGTGTTCCTTGGAACTCAATTGGGATCGTTACTTGAATCGATTTGTTTTTAGAAATTTGAATGAAGTCAATATGAATCAATTCATCATTTTTCTTTTGCATATCTTTAATTAGCACGGGTACTTTTTTGCCGTCTTTCACTTGAAGGTCAAATGATTCAGAACGTCCCGTACGAGCTAGACGATTTACTTCCTTCTCGTCTACGTGAATGGAAATACTATCAAACGATGGACCATATACGACGCCAGGAACTCGTCCACTTTTTCTGAGGGTAGCAAGTGCTGCACCTTTGTTCTCTGTTCTTTGTTCAGCGGTAAGTTGGGCTGTTTTTCCGTTGGATTTCATTGTAAAACATCCTCCTTCAAAGATCCGTGGTTCCATAATTTGGCCACTTGGTCATAATCTACATTACCCACGAGAGGAGGAAACCTAACGCTTTCTTGAATATTTTTCAAAATACTAGATGAGATGTCTCTCAATACATGAGAAAAAGGACTACCGAATAGGCAGTCCCTTCTCCACGATTATGCACTGCTTAAACCATGCAGCTTCATTAGTCTTCCCCCGACAGCCACCACGACTTCTCGTGTACCGCTCTTCACTTTAACCTTAATGCGCTCGTTTCCTGGAGACGAAGGAAGCTCGATGAACAAATCACGATCACCTTCTCGCCTCTCCCATTCATTGAGCCGAATGATATATCCAATTCGTTTCATACCTGGAGCAACCTTGACCTGTGCAATTACGCGCCCATCTGAAGTAGGATGGAAGGGTATCTTCCCATCATGCATTCCCGTGCCCCATACCCAAACGTTCCACCCCTCATAATGATGGTCAGGCCGTTCATACTCGATCTCAACCGTCCGGATAAAGAAGGGATGAATCTGTACATTCCATTCCGCGGTAAGTGAACCACACTGCCCCGTAATTACGCCTTTACCAGGACGAATGGCTATAAGCTTCCCTGTATGATCTATAGATACAATTCTGGGTGTTGTCGTAGCAAGCTGGACCGTTTGACTAGGAAGGACTTGATTGTACTGATCCCACACGGTCATCTGTAAACGGTAGTTCTGGGTCGCATACATCATTGGTTCTCCCGTAACCTCGATACGGGCAGGTACAAGATCATCTACGATGATACGGATAGAAGCTTGAACTTTTCCACACACAGCGGTAATGATCCCTTCACCTAGAGCTGCTCCTATTATTTTCCCTGTTTGACGAACGATAATCTTCTCCTGATCCGAAGATATCCACTGCGGCTGCAGTCCTTCTATTATTCTGTCATACTGATCCTTAAACACGACCTCAAGCTTCATTTCTTCTGCAATTTGTATAGCTTTTTTAGGAGCCCGGATGTCCATGGATGTAAGAATCTGAGCTTCCACTCCGCTTTCCTTGTCGTAGAGAACCATCATAGATAGCCGCGGAACGGTCACACTTCCTTGGACAATCTCCAGCACCTCCACTCCAGCAACATGATCATTAACGACCACATTCCATGCGCTGTCCTGAGGCAAATCCACCTTACTCTCCTGTTCTTTCCCATTATAAATAATCAAAATCCGGTTCCAGGAGTCCTTAACCTCTGTTCCTTCTAGAAGATAAGCCAGTATTCCATGCCCACAGCTGAGAACCTTCAAATGACGTTCTACTTGTTCTCGGTGCGCCATCTTAAACGCCGAATGCTCTTTACGCAAACGAAGAAGTCCGCGGTAATAGTTAAATACAGGACGAAACCTCGCCTTATTGCTCCAGCGCATTGCATTTACAGCATCCCCGCTGCGGTAACTGTTATGGTCACCGTATTTGGATCGAAGCATCTCATCTCCCGCATGAAGGAACGGAATTCCTTGGGAGGTGATCATGATTCCATTCGCAAGAAGCGAGCGTCGTACGATGTCATTACTGAGCATATTGTCAGATTCTACAAATCGGTACGGATCCGCAGATTGCACAGCATCTTGAGCCGTATATCCTCCAGAGGGTGATCCATTATGCCACTCCGGAAAAGAGAGCGCATGCCGCATACCTTGGGAAGTAACAATTTTGTCCCACAAGTTAAGATTATCGTGGGCTGTTACGTAATTGATCGTTTCCGAAGGATGGTAAGTGAAATCATAAATGGCTCCTTGAACTCCCTTTAGGACAGCACCTTCAACCCCCCACCAGCCTGTAGCAAAGCCGCTGGCATAACCATCGTTGTCCCCTTTTACAGCAGATCGATAGTTGTCATTAAACACAGCAAACCCTTTGCCTCTTTGTGCACCTTTTAAAGTTTTATCCCATAGCGGTGAATCTCCACCCGTCCACGGCTCCCCATAGACAAGAATCGTACGATCTATTTCTTGATGGAGCATAGTCGTAATTTCCGTCATCGTCCGTACATCAATCAAACCCATAAGGTCAAACCGAAAGCCGTCGATATGATACTCTTCTGCCCAATAACGAACAGAATCTTTAATATATTTCCGCACCATGGGCCGTTCTGAGGCAAGTTCATTTCCCACACCTGAACCGTTCGTAAGGTACCCCTCGCTGTTCGTGCGGTAGAAATATCCCGGTACAATCCCTTCGAATGGTCCATCATCAACGCCGAATGTATGGTTATATACCACGTCCATGATGACACGGATTCCTTTTCGATGCAGCGCCTGAACCATTTGCTTAAACTCTAAAATCCGTGTAGCTGGATTGGTTGGATCACTCGCATACGACCCTTCCGGAACATTAAAGTTTTGCGGGTCATATCCCCAATTATATTTCCCATCCGCTATAGAAGGGTCATGAACCGTCAGCTCATTCACCGTTTTAAAATCAAATACAGGCAGCAGATGTACATGTGTAATCCCTAGTTCCACCAAATGATCAATACCAACCGGACTGCCATCTTGATCGGTTAGCCCTTCCTCTGTAAAAGCACGGTACAGACCTTTCTGCTGAAAAAAGGTTTCTTCATCAATCGAAAAATCTCTTACATGCAGTTCATAAATAATCGCATCCGTTGGCCTGATCTGCGGAGGCCGTACATCATCTTCCCAATCTGCGGGATTTGTTTCCTTCATATCTATAATAGCGGTACGTGCCCCCCCTGCGGCAACTGCTTTTGCATAAGGGTCCACGGCATAATTTATTGTTCCATCTGAAAAAGAAACCCGGTACATATAAAACTTCCCGCTATAATTCCCTTCCAGTTCCAGAGACCAGGTCCCTTGTTTTCCTGCGGTCATGAGAAAAGCCAAACCGCCCTCATGGTTATGCACCATACCATACTGATCGTATTCCCCGGCATCCTCGTAGAGAACAACCTCCACTTGATTCGCCGTAGGAGCCCATACCTTAAACCTGCAGGCATTGCTCGAATACGTCAGACCCAAATCATTGTTTTTATAGTGTAAATCCTGCATACAACTCACCGCCCGTTATTGTAAGATCATTGTTTACGGACCCTGCTCTCGTATCAGTAGGTTTGTGGGTTACACCACAATTACGTTTTCGAACTGTATCATGTGTACCGACAGCAAGGTAATTAGCCTACGCTATAAAGCTCGTTCATTCCGTTACTATCAGTAATGCCATTTCATAGAGAAACTATAACTAAATGAACAGAGAATATTACGATACATCGGACTTGAACAAGCACGGAAAACGCTTACACCATGTAGTATATGTCGATATCAGCAAAGGTTGTCGGCTATTTTTCCCATAGTCACAAAAAAGGCTCCTATCTATGTTTTAAATGGAATATGAAGACTCTATTCAGTACATTTTCATCCTGTCCATAGATAAAAAGCTGCCCGGTAACGCCTTGTTAGTGGCGGATTCGGACAGTTTTTGTCAGCTCTAGCATATGGGGATTTGTCTAGCACCTCGTGATAGTTTCATGGATGAACGCAGTCTCTACGGCTGGGGTATGGGCAACTACTTCTCCCTTACATAGGACATACAAGGGTTTGGGCCGCAAACGAATGGCCTCTGCCGGATTGTTAACCGGGAGTACAACGAGATTCGCATGACTGCCTTCTGTGGTCCCGTATCCTTCGGTTAGCCCGAGCACTCCCACTGCATGTTGTGTAATCGTATCAAGGAGCGGCAGCACATCATTCCTGCCAGTCATGTGGGCTAGATGTGCTGCCATGTGCACTGCCTGCAGCAGATTTCCATCGCCGTAAGAATAGAATGGGGTGAGCAGATCATCATGTGCAATGGCAACCGGGATCCCTCCACGAAGCATCTCTTGTATACGAGCAATTCCCCGACCTTTCGGATAGGAATCAAACCGTCCCTGCATGGAGCTGTTAATCAGCGGGCACACCACAATATGAATACCTGAAGATAGAATGAGGCCGAGCACTTTTTGAAAATAGGGTTCGTTGTAGTAAGCAGAAGCGCAGCAATGGCTTGCTGTTACCTTGTCCCTGAGACCGGTCTCCACCGCAAGTGTGGTCGTCCACTCGAGAAACCGAGATTCCGGATCATCCGTTTCATCACAAAAAACATGAACAAAGCAATTTGCCTTTTGAGCCAGCTCAAAGCAAATTTGAAGGGAAGAAATCCCATGTTCACGTGTTTTTTCTCCATGTGGAATGGCGCTGACACCATCCGCTCCGAGCCTTAGTGCTTCCTCCATCCGCACCCGGTTGCCAGGGCAAGATATAATCCCATCCTGCGGAAAAGCAATAACCTGAAGGGTTACGATCTCAGCAAGCTCCTCCTTGAGTTCAAGCAGCACTTTTAAAGCCGTCATATTTGGATCCGAAATATCCGCATGACTGCGTATAAAAAGGACACCGTGGGCGATTAGTTCCCGGATCACCTTCATCGCCCGATCCCGTATATCTTCGCGGGTCAACTGTTGTTTTCGTTCACTCCAAATCGCAATCCCTTCGCTTAACGTCCCACTCGTATTCCACGCTGGCTGACCTGCCGTAAGTACGGTGTCCAGATGAATATGAGACTCTGCAAAAGCCGGCATGACTAGCCCGCCCTTACCATCCGTTATCTTGGTAGACGTAGGGATTTGGTTATAATCTGAAGTACTGGATGTCCTTACTGCAATAATTTTACCTCGATCCATATAAATATCAGATCGCTGTCCATTTAGCAGCACGACATTTTGCAAAATATGCTCCGCCATATTACACTCTCCTTTCCGGTAAAAGTGTTTCTGAGGCTTTTTCCCACATTGCTGTCATTTTAGCCGAACCCCACTGCCTCATGAACGGAGTCATACTGACCCATGTGCCGGATTTTGCAACCCAGCGTCCTGCGGGAAGCATAGTAAAGATGTCTTCCACACTACTTGCATCGATAATGACAAAATCAGCCGAACATCCCGGATGAATTCCATAATCCCCTCTACAACCGTAGATGTCAGCAGGAGCTGTCGTGATCATCTCAAGCAAGCTATTCATATCGTCCGGACTACCATAATGAGAAGCGTATCCTGTAAGCAAAGCCATTTGCACCAAATCTCCTCGTCCAAAGGGGTGGAATGGATCGTTAATATTGTCGGATGCTGTGGCAACCGGTATTCCTGCCTTCCGAAGTTCACGAACTCTCGTTACCCCTCTTCGAACCGGACCATGATCAGCTCTGCCCTGCAGATAAAGATTTGCCGCTGGTAAGGTGACCGCACACACACCCGCAAGCGACATTTTATCTATGATTTCTTCGGCTTCTTCTGGCAGCATGGAGGACAACGAACACAGATGCCCTGCGGTTACCTTGCCGTGATATCCATATTTCAGTGATTCTTCCGCCACCTTCAGCACCGTGCGCTTCATAGGGTCATCCGATTCATCACAGTGAAGGTCAATCTGGACGTCCAACCTTGCTGCAAGTTTGAATATGTCTTCAATATCTTGATCAGGAGTTGCGGATAGATGTGGAGCACCGCCAAGGCCATCAATCCCCATACGAATCGATTCTTCGATGAGTTCGAGTCCTCTTTTTCCAAGATCACGATACGGAACCATCGAAAAAAACTGAATATCTACGATACCCTCTAGCATCGATTTTGCTTCTAAAGCTGCTTCCACAGTTCTCATGGCTACCTCTTCACCTGCTGCAAGCTGAAAATCCAGGTGAGAACGCAGCTTTGTTGACCCATAGGAGACAGACTGAAGTGCGGTTCGAATCATCCGTGAACGGATGACCTCCTTCGTAAAATAGGGAGCCGCTTGGCTATATCTTTGAATGGCTTCAAGCAAGGTACCGGAATCATTCCCGACTTCACGAAGGCTGAACGCTTTATCTAGATGCATATGAATATCTACCATGCCCGGCAATAGCATTCGTTGCTTAAGATCAATTACAAGCTCACCTTCCGGATCATGACAAATTAGTTCAGAGAGATGAGAGAACGATTCTAGAGGTCTTGCCTGCTCATTATGCACAACAAAAGGTTGTTCTTCTACACTTCTAAATCGTCCGCGATCCACCACAATTTCATACGGTTTCCCTGTGTGCATCTTACCTTGCAGTGCCGCATTTATGAGCCGCATTCTACCCTTCATACAGATCACTCCTTGAAACGGAAATTGAATATGGCAGCCGCCGAGAACTGTAAGCATAAATAACCTCCTGCCATAGGGCAGTCATTTACCAGAAAGCAGATCATGACTGCCCTATGGCAGGAGGTACGCTATTATCTATTTTTATTCGGCCCGTGGAAGATATGCTGTTGTAAAAACCCCTGCGATGTCTTCCTTACTCTTAAGCAAACCAAGATCATACATATCGCCCTGTAGTTTGGTCCAGCGTTCTTCGGACATCATCCCCATGCCGCCAGCATCCGTTTCCTCTGTAAAAATCAGCTGCATCTCCTGTTCCGCCCCATATTTCATCCCTTCTAGTGTCAGATCCGGATTTCTCTCCTTTAGTACTTCATTCATTTCTTCATAATTATCCTTGTAGTAATTCCAACCTTTTACGGAAGCGGCGAGGAACCCTTTTACTACATCAGGATGTTCCTTCAGAAACGCCTCTGTCGTGTATAAAACATTGGAATAGGGCTGGAAACCAGCATCGTAAGTAAGTAAATATTTGGTCTCAACCCCTTGTTGCTTCAGTGTAAAGGGCTCCGACGTTATATAGGACTGCGTGACCGCATTCTTGTCTTCGATAAAGTTAACGAACTGTCCGGTGTAAGCCATATCTTTCACTTCATTTAGATTGTACTTCTTCTTAATGAAGTCCCAATAACCAGAGCCAGGTGCCGTATACACACTTCGACCGTCCAGATCTTCAAAATCTGTAATGTCCGCATCGGCATGAAACAACATGGCTTGGGGGCTTTTTTGAAATATTGCTGCAATAGCAACAACGGGAATCCCGGAATCTCTGGCGGTGAGCACTTCATCAGCCTGCCCCATTCCAAACTGTGCTTTACCGGAAGCCACAATCTGCATAGTAGACACTTGAGGTCCGCCAGGTTCAATGGTCATATCAATGCCCTCTTCTTCATAGTACCCTTTCGCAAGTGCAGCATACTGTCCGCCGTGCTCGGGCTGTGCAAACCAGTTGGTGACTTGCGTAATCTTCACCTTCTTCGCCGGCTCTTTCTCTGCACTTGCATCCCCGCCTGTTGTCCCCGTTCCCGTACTCGCATTACAACCAGCAAATATAAGAGTGAGTGTCATCGATACGGTAAATCCGAGCATTCTTTTCTTTAACGGAAGTCCCTTTTGATTCATTCGCCGCTTCCCCCTTATCATATGAACTCTGTTCCTAGTTCTCTGATTTCATTTCTGATTCATGCCAAGAGCTGAGTGCCCATTTTGAAAACGCACTAACGATCAAGAAAAAGGTAATTCCAAGGACAGAAGCAGAGAGTCCACAAGCAAAAAGGTAAGGCGTTTGAAGTCTCGATGAAGCTACCGTAATTGCATAACCAAGTCCACCTTGACCGCCGCCAATACCCGCAATGTATTCACCGACAATGGCCCCGACAACGGAAAGTGTACAAGATATCTTAAGTCCAGCAATAATGTATGGCAGTGCAGCTGGCAGGCGAAGTCTCCACATTACTTGCCAGCGTGAAGCATTGTACAGTTTGAACAGATTTTGCATGTTGCCTTCGGTAGAGTTCAGACCAATCAGCGTGTTAGAAATCATCGGGAAGAATCCGATCAGAAAAGCGATAATGACGATGGAGTTAACCCCCGCTCCAAACCAGATAACAATAATCGGTGCAATCGCAACGACCGGAATCGTCTGCAGGACGATCGCGTAAGGATACACTGCTTTTTCAATGATTTTGGAACTGGCGAGCAGTACCGCCCCAGCTACCCCGATTACGATACTAAGCAAAAAACCGAGTACCGATTCATACACTGTTGTGAGTACAGACGTCATCAGATTACTCCAGTTCTCTACAGCAGCAAGTACAATATCAGAAGGCTTTGGCAGCAGGTAAGGAGCATATCCCAGCATTCGGGTCACAATCTCCCACAGCGCGACTACCACAACAAAAGCAATGGCTGGGGGAATGAATTTCTCTAAAAACTCATTATTTTTCTGTGCTGGAGGGATTGCCAACATCTCAGTAGTAGAGGTGGGTGTTCCATTTCCGTCCTGACTGCTCTTCTCATATGCAAGCTTTGGTTGATTCATTGCCATGTCGCGCACGTCCTTTCTTTCTTAGGGCACTTTAGTCGATTTTTCCTGGGTTCAGCAGTCTTAGCGGATCATTCTCCAGCTTCCGCTGTTTCATCAGCGGCAAAATTCCGCGGCCGCCGGAATCCAAAGAATAGGTGTGTGGATTTGCTACGTAAATACCATTTTTATTAAAGAAATCAATGATCTCATTCAGTCGCTCCTCCGTTGTATACCGGATGATAGGAAGAGAAGCAGGACTTACCTTCCCTCGGCTCCGCATCCACTCAAAATGAAGCAGCACTTCGTCCTGAAATGTATCTTTTACGAGCTTGATCTGTTCTCTGAAATGTTCTAGGGAGAATCCTGCCTGCAAATACGTAACATTATTCTCACATTTGAGCGCCCATAGGGTAGTGTGATTCCATCCAAAATCAGACAAGCCAATGCCGCTTCGGTATTTCTCGGATGGAACAGAGTAACCTACCTCGCCGCCAAAGGTCTGTGCAAGTTCGTTAACTTGCGGAAGCGTCCTTTCTGCTGTCTCTAGAAGTACTGCCGCCTGATTCTGGCGAATGAATTTTTTGATCGGTCGGAAGAAAGAGGGTATGGGCCATTCATGCGGGGAAACGAGTCGTTTGCAAATCGATTCATCAAGAGACAAGGTATAACAGAATTCCATAGACTGCATAAAATCCTCAAAAAATACGATGGATTGTATCCATTCTGTTTTTGGTGCTAGCGGAATAACAAGTTCCGTCAAAATACCGGTTGTGCCATAGTTATGAATATAGGCATGAAGCTCATCGCCGCTTACGATCATCTTTTTCGGCTGTTCTTCCATCGTATACACGGTGGCCTCTAACACATTTCCATCCCACAGGTCTCCCCAAGTGATCGACCCGATTCCGCCCGAACCTCCGCAGACAAAACCGCCAACCGTTGCTTTCATATACGTGCTCGGGTAAATTCGAAGTTCCCTATCTCGTAACCGAGCTTCCCGCTCTAACATGCCTAATTTCACGCCGCACTGTACCCGGGCCCATCCTTCACCCCACTCTACAATGCGATCCAGTTTACTCAGATCGAGTACAATTCCACCGTTCAGCGGAACGGCCTGTCCGTAATTTCCTGTTCCTGCTCCTCTGACCGTAACAGGCATTTGATGCGCATAGGCAATCTCCAGCACCTTCACCACTTCCTCATCGGTCTCAGGTTGAATAATGCCATCCGCTAACTTATCATGCAGTTTCTTCTCCAGTACGGGAGAATACCAGTAATAATCCTTGGATAATTTCTCTCTTGAGCCTGAATCAAGCAGTACTCGATCTATCCCTAGTCCAAGCATGAAGGCTTTTTCCGCTTCGATTGCCATCATGATTCCCTCCTTTGTTTACATAACAATCCAGGGTAACCTGTTACTTAGTGGTGCAGTACATCCGAGACTTGACCCACAAGCTGACTAAATTCGGATGCAGTACGGAAAGTCTCATTGCGCGGAAACGGAACGGGAACGGGAATAGTTTCTGCAATCTTACCGGGTCTAGATGTCATAACCACGATGGAGGTGGACAAATAGACGGCTTCAAATACGTTATGTGTAACAAACAATACCGTCATTTTTTTATCCTTTTGCCATATACCAAGCAGTTCATCTTGCAGGGTCTGCCTTGTCATTTCATCCAGTGCTCCAAAAGGCTCATCCATCAAAAGCAGCTTTGGCTCAGATGCCAATGCTCTTGCAATAGACACCCGCATCTTCATCCCGCCGGACAGCTGTCTTGGCAAAGCATGAGCATAATCTTGAAGACCGACCATTTCCAGTACATGCATGGCCTTGTCGATTCTCTCCTGCTTGGGTATTTTGCGCAGTTCCATCGGCAGCGTCACATTATCAATCACTTTGCACCAGGGGAGCAGTGTGGCATCCTGAAAAACAAATGAAATATCACTTTGCTTCCTTGCTTCTGCCGGGTCCATTCCCATGAGCCGCATCGTTCCTGACGTTGGATCTCCAAGACCGGCAATCAGCCTGAAAATCGTTGATTTACCACAGCCAGACGGACCTACAAAGCTGACAAACTCCCCTTCGGGAATACAGAGATTTACATCTTGGAGTGCAATGGTACCTGTTTGATAAATTTTACTGATTCCTTCCATTTCTACGAGCGGAGTGGATCCTTTTTTTACAGCTGGCATTATCCCTGATGTGCTAATGATACTGCTCATATGTCATCTCTCCCTTGGTAAGAATCCAATTGGACCATTCTTCTGATTAAAACTAAATACAGCCATCATTTTAAATAGTTCTGCTGCATTTCTACCAGCGGAGGCAAGAATCGCCTTCCCCTTCTCTTCCGTTGCCAGCTGTGCATTACCACAAGCACCGGAAGAAGACAGATCTTTCATCAGCCAAGCAAATCGTTTATTGCTAAATTGAAGTTTTCTATCTGGTATAATGGGAGGGAATTCATTTGGAAGTTTATTTTCATGAACCCAATCCCTATGTAAAACCATGATCATGGAAGTCTCGGAATCTCCAGCATGAATGCCATACATTCGTTCTTCCTGTGTAAGCAGGTCCTTCTCATCATCTAATCCGCCGCCGTCCAGTCGAAAAACGTACATGCCTGTTTTTTCGCGGATATCTCTCGCTACTAAATTTAGAGCATCTATGTTACCGCCATGTGTATTAAATAGAACGAGTCTCTGGAAGCCTGTTTTCGCAAGACTATCCGCTATATCCATCAGCACAGCCATTAAAGTGGAAGCGGACAGTGTAACTGTTCCATTCCAGCCAGTATGTTCGTTACTTTTTCCATAAGGTAGATGGGGCAATAGCCAGATATGATCGTCACGAGTAAGATGCATGAATGCTTCCGTTAATATCCCTTCTCCAATCAGTGTGTCGGTGTAAACAGGAAGATGCGGACCATGCTGTTCCATTGCACCAATTGGTAAGATAACCATTGCCCCTGTTTTTGCTAATTCGCCGATTTCCGGTCCTGACAATCTGGGCAGGAACAGCTGATCATATGCCATTCCTTGATAACGTTCGCTCATCACATCACCACTTTCTCGTTCGTTGTTAAGACCAATGTACTGGGAAGATGCCAACCATGTAAACTAAATTAACGTAATTTTGGATAAATATATAAAATATCTCGGTTAATTTGTGCCTTCGGCACTTACAGCTTTATATCCGTGTTATGTTTAACAGGAAATTCAAGGAGGTTAGGAAAATAACAAGCAAATGATGATTTTGTTCATGAAAAAAGGATACCTAACTGATGTCAGGTATCCTTCTCATTTTATTCTTATGTTTCTAACGTCGCAGCCGCTTAACGCTCTTTGCAATATCATCTGCCAGGCTGATCGCTGAAATCACCGCTACTCCGTCTGCTCCTGCCCCCAGCACCTTAGCTGCATTCATCCCAGTAATGCCCCCAATCCCAACGATGGGCATGTCCATGCCTTGCAACCTCATAGATTCAATAATCTCCGGTCCCTGCACGGCATGTGCATCCTCTTTGGAACTCGTGGGATAAATCGGCCCGACTCCGATGTAATCAGCACCTTGATCTTCTGCTATTCTGGCTTCCTCCATTGTATGGGCAGAAACGCCGAGAATCATATGGCCGATTCGCTCTCTTACCTTTGCTGCCTCTTCATCGTCTTGCCCGATATGCACACCATCCGCTCCGATCGCAAGCGCCAAATCTACATCATCATTGACAATGAAGGGAACGCTTTTTTCTCGGCAGAGCTGCTGCAATCGAATAGCAAGTTCCGTCCGTTTCGCTCCACTAAGTGATCCGAGACCCTTCTCTCGAAACTGAAATAAGGTA
Organism: Paenibacillus sp. Marseille-Q7038; assembly: GCF_965111595.1. Classification (NCBI taxonomy): domain Bacteria; kingdom Bacillati; phylum Bacillota; class Bacilli; order Caryophanales; family Paenibacillaceae; genus Paenibacillus; species Paenibacillus sp. Marseille-Q7038. The sequence continues at coordinate 2,931,239 of NZ_CBCOOM010000001.1, forward strand.
ATACCGCCATTAAGCGCTTCGGTTAACGTAACCACCGGTGATCTCTTGCAATTTTGACTCCCCATCACAAAATACACTTGGAGTAATCTCTTCATACGATTGTTAGAAATTCGGGTCATACCATCACTCCCTTATGCTTGGCGTATGCCCAGTGATTCGTAGGACCATGTCCGCTTCCAATACCCAGTGCATCGGTAAGAGCAGCTTGCACGAATTCTCTCGCGATCCATGTTGCTTCTCTCATATCTGTTCCCTTGGCCAATTGTGCCGTAAGTGCCGCTGCGAACGTACAGCCCGTCCCATGAGAATGAACGGTATCAACGCGTCTTCCCGAAAGCTCTGTGAAAGATGTACCGTCATATAAAATGTCCATTATGATGTCGTTCACCGCATCATGCCCACCTTTGATGATCACATTTGCCGCACCTAGATCGTGTAATCGTCTTGCCGCTTCCTTCCGATCGGCAACGGTGTGAATCTCCATTCTCGTCATGACCTCGGCTTCCGGAATGTTTGGCGTAACGACAAGCGCAAGCGGAAGCAGATGCAAGATAAGAGCTTCCACCGCTTCCGACTTCAGCAGAGAGGTTCCACCTTTGGCAATCATCACGGGATCTATGACCAGCTTGTTCACATGGTACCTACTAATCCTTTCCGCTACCGCTTCAATAATTTCACTGCCAAACAGCATCCCTGTCTTCACGGCATCCGGTCTCAAATCAGAAAATACGGAATCGATCTGCTCCACTACGAAATGAGCAGGCAGGGGATGAACTCCCTGTACCCCAAGTGTATTTTGCGCAGTGACCGCAGTAATTGCCGACATGCCAAAGGTACCCAGCTCCTGAAAGGTCTTGAGGTCAGCCTGAATACCAGCCCCGCCTCCGCTGTCTGATCCTGCAATGGTTAATGTTTTCACAACGGGCATCCTAAATCCCCTCCTTACTGAACAAAGAATGAAGATCCAAGACCGTTACATAATCTTCAAAAGAAGATGGAGTAAGATTCGATAATTCATCCAGAAAAGCAATCTGAAAACTACCAGGCCCCGCTTGTCCTCTGTTCTCTGCTGCCTTTAACGCTGCGGCTCCGTAAAATCCAAGACCAGCAGTTCCTGCTTCCATTATGGAAGGTTCAACAGCTAAAAACGCACCGATGACAGAAGTAAGCAAACACCCTGCTCCTGTCACGCGCGTTAATAGAGAATGGCCTGACTTCACGACATATCCCACATCTCCATCCGTAATCACATCTTCTGGTCCGGATACAATGACGGCGGTTCCAAGCGTACGTGCAGCACGTATGGCTAACTGTGCTCTTTCTAATATCTCGGTTTGACCTGCGTCCACCCCTTTAACAGTCATGAATTCGCCAATCAGGTGGCTGATCTCCCCTGCATTGCCTCGGATCAAAGTTACATTCACCTCACGGATCATGCGAAGGGCCGCATCCGTACGATAAGGTGTTGCTCCCGTACCAACTGGATCAAGCAATACTGGGACTCCATAAGCATTCGCAGCTTTTCCTGCCACGATCATGACGTTTACAAGGTCAGTCGTTAAGGTGCCGATATTGAGTACCAGCGCACGAGCATTTTGGACCATGTCGGACACTTCTTCCTCCGCATAGGCCATAACGGGTGATGCGCCAAGTGAAAGCAGACCGTTAGCCGTAAAGTTCGTGACTACCGTATTTGTTATGTTATGGATTAAGGGCTGTTCTTCATGAATGCGGGTAATGAGGGATGATAGTTTCTTTATATTCGGCATGTTTCATCAGACCTTTCTTTCTCGAGATAAGGGAGTCTGATCTAATGTCTTTGGCGGTGAAAAGATAGATAACTGAGGCATGAGATAAGCCTTACATTATCCCAAGAAGAATCATGATTTTTTTTGCAGAATGCACAAAAAAACGCATGCGAATGCATGCGTAAATATACATGTTCGCTCCCTACGCTGGCATTATCCATGGCAGGTTCCACCGGTCAACAACAGATTAGTTGTACTCTCAGCTTGCTTCCGCAGGCTCCCGTTCTACGATTTAGTTTTAGAATCCTTTCCAGTTTACACCAGGATATGATCATGGGCAACCCAGGTTTGACATTTCATCTGTTGCCGCATATAGTAGTTTATAACATCTATTCAAAGGAGAGAATTTCATGTCGGGGTATGTTCTTAACTAATCAAATTTCATACTGAGGATTTCTTTTTTTCGTCTCTATAGCGACGTTTATTTTTCGATGCCCTGCTATGGCGGCTAGATCATCCTCGTGAAATCAGTTAAGAACAGCGGACAACATAACTCTCCAGCGGGTAGTCACCCCCCGGATATTATTGTGAACGTAAGGCCGTGCTGTTTTTCAGCACGGTCTTTTTGTACCTCCATTACTTCTTGAAGGTAACGTTAACAAAAAAGGTTGCGTAGATATACAGATATGATTGGCGAAGAATTTATGTATGCTCTGTAAGCCACAAGCTTTTAGAGGATGCAGATCATACCTTCTGCGATCAATCCTTCTTATCGTACGCCTTACCTATCCGAAACTTCCCCATAAAAGGCAGAGCAATGAGCGCAATCGTTCATTGCTCTGCCTTTTTCTGTTTTTCACCACACTTTATAAAAGGAAAAGGAGCTTATCACATGAATAAGAGCAGTAAACAGCGTCTTGAATTCGGCATGGTAAAAGAACAACTGAAAGGTTATGCAGTATCCTATCTCGGTGAGGCTCAAATAGAGCAACTTGAACCGATCATGAATGTAAAGCTCATTCGTCAGAAACTTGGGGAAACAGAAGAAGCTCTGGAGCTGATCCGTTATAGTTCCAGCATTCCGCTTCCTTCCCTAACGGGGATGGAGAATATCATGCATCTACTGGGTACCGGTTATCTGTTTACAGAACAAGATTTTATGAATCTGCTGCAGTTTTTGAGAAGTTGTCATCAACTCCAGAAATATATGATCAGCAAACAAGACATCGCTCCAAGCGTGGCATCCTATGCGAATTCCATGCATACCTTGGATTCCCTTAGGGAGGAAATAGAAAGATGTATTCATCTAGGACGAATTACGGATCAGGCTAGCAAGGAACTGGCGAAAACCCGTAAACTAGTAGCAATCACCGAAGATCGACTGAAAAAGAAACTGGACACTTTATTAAACAAGCACCGTTCCATTTTACAAGATCAGTTAGTTGCAAAAAGGGGCGATCGTTATTGCCTTCCTATTCAAAAAGAGTTTCGAAAACAGCTAAAAGGTACCATCATCGACGAGTCAGCAAGCGGTCAGACCGTATTTATTGAACCCGTGGATATTTCGATGCTCCAAATGGAACTGAACATGCACAAAGTACAGGAACAACGTGAGGAAAGTAAAATCCTTAGTGAGCTTACCCAGCTAGCTGATTCTTATCATTATGAACTACAAGTGAATACCGATACGGTAGGTCTGTACGATTTTCTATTGGCAAAAGCACGTTATGCTCTATCTATACAGGCACGATCTGTGGAAATAACGAGTGATGGAAGCATCCATTTACATGAAGCAAGGCATCCTCTTGTAAAAAACATGGTCCCGCTCAATTTCCATATTGGTGATTCCTATCGGTCTCTCATTATTACAGGGCCCAATACAGGCGGAAAAACGCTTTGTTTAAAAACGATTGGTTTGCTTACGCTAATGGCACAATCGGGTCTGCTTATTCCTGCTGGGGAAGGAAGTCAACTCAGCATGTTTGAACAGATTTCCGTGGATATTGGAGATGGACAGAGCATTGAACATGCACTGAGTACTTTTTCTGCACACATTAAGAACATGATTGATATTCTGCGTACAGCGATTGCATCGACTCTCGTCCTGATTGACGAAATGGCTTCTGGGACAGATCCTGGTGAAGGCACCGGATTATCGATTGCCCTGCTTGAAGAATTGCATAAAAGAAAGGCGGTTGTTGTTGCCACGACTCACTTTACCGAGATCAAAAACTTTGCCGGCAGTACGCCTGGTTTTGAAAATGCGCGGATGGAATTCGACACAGAATCGCTTAAACCGCTCTATCGACTAACGATTGGGCAAGCGGGCCAAAGCTACGCTTTTGCGATTGCACTGAAGCTCGGAATACCACCTCATATCATTGAACGGTCAAGAGAAATTGCAGCTAAACCAGTCGCAATTGCCTTCCCCTTCTCAGTGGCATCTGCAGCGACTACACCAGCAAGAACGGTGGAAGATTCCTCTACCGCTCAGCCTAATCGCCACGAGGAAGCACAACAGCAAGATTTACAGCCGAAGATCCAGAAGGAGCAGCCTGCTCTCTCAAGTCCTCAAGAGGACAGTGAGGAGAAACAGAAGGACAAACCGATAAAAACGGGAGATCGTGTACTGATTCCTTTTATGAAGGAGTCTGGTATTGTTGTAGATACGGATGCAAGAGGTCAATGTACCGTGCTGGTAAGAGGCAAACGAATTCAGATCGCTCGTAAAAGATTACAACTTCAAATCTCTGCCGAAGAACTGTATCCAGAAGAGTATGACCTTGATATTGTATTTGAGTCGAAAGACGTCCGTAAGAAACGGAAATTAATGTCCAAAAAACATGTGCCCGGACTAACCATCGAAAAAAAACCTGAAGATCTGTAAGGTAGGAATTTTATTTTTACATGCGCCATTCTGTTCTGTCACACAGAGCATCTACGGCTCCCGGCACAAATATGATAAACTAAATGAAATTATAATTCAGTTAGAGAGGTTCGATATGGACACACGCTACATGAATAATCCGCTGATCTGCCCTCTATGCCGTAAACCTAATCATTGTGCTTTTGCTGCGGGAAGACCTGCTGAGGAGTGCTGGTGCATGAATCTATCTGTACCCAAACTACTACTTGCGCAAATTTCAGACGAACAAAGAGGGAAATCTTGTGTATGCGAAGCCTGTGTAAGTGCGTATATGGCAGATGCCTGAAGGTAAAAAGCACCCTAAAGAATGGACACTCACGGAAAATGTCTACTCTTTTAGGGTGTTTTTTTAGATTAGCTATACAAAATTTCTTATGCCTGGAATACTCTATCCGTCACATGATCAGAGCTTGGGAGCTTCCGGGTTGTCTTATCAAACAACCAATACAGACCAATCAACAACACAGACAGTCCGCTTAAGCCAATAATCACTTCACTTCCAAACAACTCTCCCAAAATACCTCCGCATAACGATCCAATAGGCGCTGCAATACCGCTGAGGCTATATGATGCTGAGAATACTCTACCTAATAGATGCTGAGGAATTCCTTTCTGAATATAAGAATTGATCAGAATATTAGTCACTCCACCGGGAACCCAAGACAAACCGTATATAATCATCATCATCCAGATATTTGGGCTTAGTACACTAAGGGTCCACAATATACCGCTCACCGAAAACGCAACAGCATAGATAAGCCCCATACCGATTCTCTCCAGTTTCAAAAAAGGAGCGATCAAAGCTCCAAACATACTCCCCATCGCTTGCGCCATCAGTAAAAGCCCATACAATTCGGGCCCCCCATGTAATTTACTAAACGCAGGCAAAACCACAAACGTTGCTCCCCCGACCAAATTAATGACAATCATCCCCCAAAGAAGTCTCGAGAACGATTTACCTAATAGAATTTGGATTCCTTCCAGGAGTTCTGTTTTATAGCGTTGTAATATCGCTGATATGTTCTCCTCTTTAGCGGGCTGACTCTGTTCAAGTTCCATTTGCTGCTTATGCTTCGGAATTCGGAGGAAAGAAAATAAAATAGCACTGATTATGAATAAGACGGAATCCAGTAAATAAATGGAGACAGCTCCGATGATTACGATAAGTACACCGGATACTGCATTACAGAAGGTATCGATTCCCTGACCTGCAAAGGTGAAATAGGAGTTCGCTTTGGTGAGATCTTTTTTACTAACGAAAGAAGGTAACGATGACATCTGTGCGGGGTATATGAGTGTGTTGAAGATTGATATAATCGGTGAAATGATAAGAACAAGGACAATATTCAGCTGACCAAAATAACTTGCTGCAGGAATAATAAAGAGTAGAAAAGCTTGGATGAGCTGAGTATGGATGAGCAGATGCCGTATCGATATTCGGTCGATGATCGGGCCGCTGAAGAATTGAATAAACCTGGGGATTAGTGAGAGGAAACCAGCGAGTCCCGTATAAAAAGTAGAGCCGCCAAGCTCCGATACCAGCCACATCGCCGCTACCGCATAGATAGAGTCTCCTACATTCGTGACGAGCCTTCCCAAGAACATAAATAGAAAATTCCGATTCATGAACAGATTCATTGATGGATCACTCAACCTTTCTTCTCTTGCTTAGGCTCTGTCGATATGATCTTGACTCCAATACTAAATTCTTGTTTATCATCATTCCTATCCGCTGTAGATTTTTCAAGCCAACGTTCCAGAAAGCCTCTAAATTCATTGGCCATTTCTTCTTTCTGCGCCCCAGTTAACTCCAACCGAATGCTTAATTTGGTTGCATCTGCGGACTCATATTGATCACTGAGTACGGGATCAATGATTTCTGCTCCTTCTGTGTTAAACCATTTCGACTTGGATTGATAGTACTTTTCGGTAACCCCTCCGTTCTTTTTCTCTTCCACGATGTCAAGCAGACCGCCATCATACAATTTTTTGATGTGGTAGTGAACATTCCCACCTGATTCACCAAGAAGATCAGCAACTTGCTTTGAGGTTTTCGGAGAATCGAGCAAGTACTTCATAATTTTCACTCGCAACGCACTGCTTAATAATTTGGATTGTTGAACGGAAATATTCAGCATTTCCTCATTCATAAATAAGTCTCCTTTTATCGATCTGTTTTTATAGATCATCAATCTGTGAAATTAGATTATCATTTCGAACTGGAATTGTAAACCATCATACGCTCATCTATATACGAAATTGAAGTTTGAGCTTGATCTGAAGGTAGATAAATAAAATAAGACTATTAACTGTTCACTACAGTTATAGCCTTCCACATGGTGAAAATACTATTCCTTCTCTTATCTTCTTCATTGAATTCCGATGACAAGTAAACAATCTACCTGTAAATCATAGTTAAACAACTAGATTCTACTCATTTGCAAGCCAATTGTATGTTTGGCTAGTCCCTTTTTGCTACAAGTCACATATTAATAAACTACAGATAGACTTGAAGGACCAATGGAGGGGAACATTTCTGAAATTGATTCTTCTAATCTATCAAATTTTAAGTAAGAGGAAGGGGAAATAAATAATGAATAAAAAGGGACAAAGCATGAGAGGTTTAATAGGTAAAGTAGTGAAGATTAACCGAGGTGGACCGGAATCATTTGAAGGAACATTAGTAAAGATCAGTTCCGACTATATGGTTGTACGTAACAAAGAAGGCTTCATTTATGTGAATGAATCCCATGTTAAAAGTGTAACCGAAGCAGGACATTCCCACCGTGAAAAAGGACCAAAACAGAAGCTTATCCAATCCAATGATTTTCATGGAGTACTAAAATCTTTACGTCTTAAACGCGTTCAGATCAATCAGGGAGGACCTGAAAAATTAGAAGGGGTACTCGTAAGTGTGTCTCATAATCGATTGATTATCATATTGAAAAACAATGAAATTGTTCGTGTTTTCATTCATCATGTTAAAACAATCTCTGTTCATGTCCACGGCCACAATAACGAAAACAATGAAAATAATAACCAAGCTAAAGATAATCAATCCAAGGACAACCAATCGAATGACAATAAATCGAAAGATAACAAATCGAATGATAACCAATCGAGAGGGAACCAATCCGGGGCGAGAAACAATCAATCCAGAGGGAACCAATCCGCTGGCAGACAATCCCGGGGCGCTCAATCCCAAGGGAATCGCAATGCAAAGAAAACAGCAAAATAAGATAAAGAGATAAATTAAAAACCAATTTTCAATCAAACTAAAGGGGGGAATCATCATGTTGATATTTATCGCAATCATTTTAACTGGCGTACCTCTATACTTCATTGTCCTTCCTAAGAGATATATGCCGTCCGAAGAAAAAGCCATACAGCTGACACAAGGAATTCTTCCCTTAGGAGGTGAATCCCAATAGAATGCTTGATTATCAGCTTTGGCTGACCTTTGGTGTATTCATCACTACTGTGATCTTCTTAATGTGGCGTCCACGCGGAATGAATGAATCTATTCCAACCTCTTTGGGCGCCCTTCTTCTTATCATCACTGGGGTAACCAATTATACCCACATTGTTGACATTTTCGGTATTGTCTCTGGTGCTGCCGTAACCATTCTATCTACCATCGTCATGTCCATTATCCTAGACAGTATCGGTTTCTTTCGCTGGATTGCGATCAACATAATCGATAAGGCAAAGGGGTCCGGGGTTACATTATTTTGGCTTACCATCTTACTTTGTTTCCTGATGACCATATTTTTCAACAATGATGGCAGTATATTGATCACAACCCCCATTATCATCCGCATCTGCTCTATACTTCGTTTGAAATTGCATCAAAAGCTTCCTTACCTACTCTCTGGGGCTTTAATTGCAACCGCTTCGAGTGCTCCTATCGGGTTAAGTAATTTAGCAAATCTGATTGCTCTGAAAATGGTGGGACTCGACTTAAACACCTACACACTCATGATGTTTGTCCCTTCCATGCTGGGTATTATTAGTATTATGTTATTACTCTATTATTACTTCCGCAAAAATATCCCTAAAAAGATTCATCATTTCCCTAACCAGGTCTCTTCTCCAAACTATCATCCATTACAGACACCACCTGATGAAGGAGAAAAGGTGGATTGGTGGTTATTCCGGGTCTGCATCAGCATCGTCGTTTTCATTCGCGGAGGTTTTTTTCTAGCCGAGAGCGTAGGTATCCCCATGGAGATCGTTGCAATCACTGGCGTTGTTCTCTTGTTATCCGTTAGATATTACCGTACTCGTCAAGGACTGCGAGATGTGTTTACACAGACACCTTGGCATATCTTATTGTTTGCATTCAGTATCTATGTAATTGTGGATAGCCTGCATCGGGCTGGTATCACTGAATCGTTAATTGATCTATTAAAGCCGATTGCTGAAATGGGAGATGCTGCTTTGATTGTATCCTCCGGCATTTTGCTTACCCTTCTATCCAATCTAGTAAACAATTTACCTTCCGTTATGATTGGAACTTTTGTAGTTACAGATCTCGGCTTAACAGACCATCAACTTCACCTAGCTTATCTGGCTAATATCTTAGGAAGTGATATTGGAGCACTGCTAACACCCATCGGTACCCTGGCAACACTGATCTGGATGTATATTTTAAAAACTCACCACATTCGTATCTCTTGGAAACAGTATATGAAAGTCACGTTTATTGTGATACCCATCGGACTAATCATCAGCCTGGTCTCCCTATATATTTGGACATTAATTTTGTTTTGAGAGGAGGTAAACCGTGCAGCTGATCACATCTTGGTTAGGTAAACAAACGGAATTCGTACTTTCGGGTTGTAAAAATCCGATTCAAGGAGAAATGATCGATATCGGAAATGATATTGTTGTCGTCTATGAAAATAACCGTTATATTTATATTCCGATTCATCACCTGCAGCAGATGAGACTTGCTCCCCGTAGAAGTAATATGACGGCCAACACGCCTGCTGATCCTGCCATTGATCATAGTAAAATTTCTTATCGTAAAATACTAATGAACTCAAGAGGAATCTTTAGTGAAATCTCATTAGGCGATCAATCGATTCATGGATACGTCACTGCGATTATGAATGATTACTTTGTATTTTTCTCTCCCCTTCACCACTCGGTTTATATTTCTGTAAAGCATCTAAAATATATCGTACCCTATCCGATTAACACTACTCCATTCTCCCTGAGGCATGAACATTTTCCCGTGCAACCTACCGCTATATCGCTATCCCGAACACTAGATCAACAGCTTCATAAACTGGAAGGACAACTTGTTACTTTGAATCTGGGAGCTAAACCGTACCGAGCTGGATTACTAAAAAAAATAGACGGTAACCTGCTTGAATTGGTAGAAGCCGAAGGCACATCCGTAATGATGCACACGGACCATATCCAAGCGATTCATGTACCTTAATCAACACTCATATCACAGTTTGGTGAAAATGAAGGACCCTTTGTGGTTCTTTTCCTTTTACGGTAAATCCAAATAAAATACAAGAAGACCTTACTGAGGATCTAGTCCCTGCAAGGTCTTTTTTTGATATTCTTATTTCGCTATTCTTATTTCTATAAACATTTTTATATATTCAGCATGACCATTTTATTAAATCTATCTAGGGCTACTTCTTCTCCCACACTAACTCAAGATTTGTTTCATCTGATCCCTGAATATATATTTTGTGTAGGTCATTATATTTATTTTTGATGATGAGGTGGAAGTCACCGCTAGATTTTTGAAGGCTGAGTATATTCCCTTGAATTTGTATATATAGGGCATGATCACGGTAATCTACTTTGTAACCTTTATACAGACTGGCACTATCTATAATTCCACCTGTTAAAGATATAGATTGTTCTGATACCTTGCTTTCCGATATATAGATGGATTCTGGATTGATTACATTAAAGTACGGTAACAACATGATTCCAATAATGACGATAAAAAAGCCAATTATCATTCCTATCCTCATCATAATGCTCTTCAAGAAATATTCACCTCATCCTTTTGACTAAAAGTCTAACCTGCCCTTCATGAAGAAGCAATGCTTTACCCCTTTACGGTTCAATATAAAAAAACGGTATCCGCATATAGCGAATACCGTAGTTACTGCAAAAGCAGTTATAAATTACATTGGAAAATGATAGAGGTCTTGAAAACTATTGTCCGATACTGCGAACAAGTTCAACTACTTGTTCTGCGGTTTGCATATCCAGCGCTTTTGCTGCAAGTTCTTTCATTTCTGCTTGAGACAGCTTAGTTAGCTGACTGCGAGCAGGAAGAATAGAAGTTGCGCTCATACTGAATTCATCAAGACCGAGGCCGAGAAGAAGCGGAATAGCTGTTGTATCTCCTGCCATCTCACCGCACATTCCTGTCCATTTACCTTCACGATGCGATGCATCAATGACCATTTTGATCAAACGAAGGATGGATGGGTTATATGGTTGATACAAGTAAGATACACGCTCATTCATGCGGTCTGCTGCCATTGTGTACTGAATCAGATCATTCGTTCCGATACTGAAGAAGTCCACTTCTTTAGCAAATTGATCCGCTAATACCGCAGTTGAAGGAATTTCAACCATGATACCGAGTTCAATTTTATCCGCAACTTCGATACCTTCCTTCACAAGCTTTTCCTTCTCTTCAAGAAGGACTGCTTTTGCTTCACGGAATTCACCAAGCGTTGCGATCATCGGGAACATGATTTTGAGGTTCCCATGGACACTTGCCCGCAGCAATGCGCGTAGCTGCGTACGGAAGATATCCTGACGATCCAGACAGAGGCGAATTGCACGGAAACCAAGGAAAGGATTCATTTCTTTTGGAAGATCAAGGTATGGAAGTTCTTTATCGCCACCGATATCGAGTGTACGAACAACAACCGGTTTGCCTTCCATTTTTTCAAGAACCGCTTTGTACGCGTTGTATTGTACATCCTCGGAAGGAAGCTTATCGCGTCCCATATAGAGGAACTCAGTACGATACAATCCTACGCCTTCTCCACCGTTATCAAGCACACCTGCTACATCATTAGGAGTTCCAATGTTAGCAGCAAGCTCAACATGAACGCCATCAACAGTTACAGTCGGCTCATCGCGAAGTTTTCTCCACTCTTCAACCTGAGCAGCATAAGCCGCTTGTTTGGATTTATATTCTTCTACCACGGAATCGTCCGGGTTAACAAGAACTAGTCCGTCTAATCCGTCTACGATGATCAGATCGCCATTCTTAGCTTGTGTAAGAATGTCTTTTGTTCCTACAACTGCAGGAATTTCAAGGGATCTTGCCATAATCGCAGAGTGAGAAGTACGTCCGCCAATGTTCGTTGCAAAACCAAGAACATATTTACGGTTAAGTTGTGCTGTATCCGAAGGAGTTAAATCTTCAGCAAGAACGATTACTTCTTCATCAATCTCTGCTGGATTCACAACGGTAAGACCAAGCAAGTGACCAAGCACACGTTTGGTTACGTCCCGCATATCCGCAGCACGTTCTTGAAGATAAGCACTCTTCATATTTTCAAACATTTGAATAAATGTGGTTGCTGTTTCATCCAAAGCAAACTCAGCGTTTACTTTTTCATCAGCAATTTTGGATTTTACTGGATCAATAAGTTCAGGGTCATCCAAGATCAAAAGATGAGATGCAAAGATCTCTGCTTTTTTCTCTCCAAGTTCCTGTAACGTTTTTTCTTTGATTGCTTCGAGCTCGGCTCTGGATTTCTCCAAAGCCGCCTCTAGTTTAGCAATCTCTGCGTCTACGTCGTTAATCGAGCGTTTCTCTACAGAGTAATCAGGGTGCTCCAAGATAAACGCTCGGGCAATGGCAATACCAGCCGAAGCAGCAATCCCGGAAACATTAGGCATTAATTTCGCCCAACCCTTCGTTAACCATAACATCAGTCAAAGCTTGAAGTGCTTCTGCTTCGCCTTCGCCGTTAACGATGATGCTGATTTCATCACCTTTTTCAAGACCAAGGGAAAGTACTCCCAAGATGGATTTCAAAGTTACTTTTTTACCTTTTGCTTCTGCGAAAGATTCTGCACCTTTGAATTTGTTAGCTGTGTTTACCAGCGCTGTTGCTGGACGTGCATGGATACCGTCTTCGTCTGTAATTCTGAATGATTGTTGCATATAAATTCATCCCACTTTCTGTTATTTTAGTTTGGATTTCATTTCAACCATAAAACCACGTAATACATATTACCTTTTTTTTAATGGTTGTGAACCTCAAAATTATTAATGAATTGTGATAATTTTTTCTTCTCCAGCCTTTTGGACCCCTGATTTTTCCAACTTAACCACAGAACCCTCAGGCAGATTAGAGAAAATTACCGGGGAAATAATAGATGGTGCATGTGCTTTCACATATTCCACGTCTACTTCCATAATTGGTTGACCAGCGGATACAAGATCGCCTTCTTCAACCAACACTTTGAATCCTTGTCCTTTAAGTTTAACGGTGTTAACCCCAATATGAACAAGCACTTCTTTTCCACCATCGGACAAAATGCCGATCGCGTGCTTACTAGGGAATACATTAAACACTTTTCCGTTAACCGGAGAATGTATCGTATTCTCATATGGCAGGAAGGCAAAACCATCACCTGTCATTTTCTCAGAGAAAACAGGGTCCGGCACTTGCGTAATATCCAGAAGTTCACCATTTGCAGGCATTACAATTTGCTCAGGAATAATTGCTTCACCAGACTCACCTTGAGCTTGTTCTACCTCTGGTTCTGGATCAACTTCCGGTGCCGCAGGAATACGGCCATCCATAATATCTTTCATTTGCGACTTGATTGTGTCTGAACGTGTACCGAAAATAGCTTGTACATTATTACCCACTTCAAGAACACCCGAAGCGCCTAAATCTTTCAGACGATTCTTATCAACTGTCGATTTATCTTTAACTTCAATACGAAGTCTGGTGATACATGCATCCAGGTGTTTAATATTATCCGAACCGCCAAATGCTTTCAAGATTTGATGAGGCAATTCGTCTTTAGAACCTGCACCTGTCGAACCTGTTTCAATGACTTTGTCTTCACGGCCTGGTGTTTTGAGATTAAATTTCGTAATAACAAAACGGAAACCGAAGTAGTATATTACCGCAAATGCAAGACCCACGACAATAACAAGGTACCATGGCGTACGGTTAGGAATAACTCCAAACAAGATGTAGTCAATTAAACCGCCCGAGAATGTCATCCCGATCTTAACGCCTAGAATTTGCATTACCATAAAGGATAGACCAGCAAATACAGCATGAACTGCAAACAAAAGTGGTGCAACAAACAAGAAAGAGAATTCAAGTGGTTCTGTAATACCTGTTAGAAATGCGGTAAGAGCACCGGATACCATCAGGGAACCAACAACTTTTTTGTTCTCTGGTTTAGCTGTGTGATAGATCGCCAGCGCTGCTGCAGGAAGTCCGAACATCATGAACGGATATTTACCAGTAGTAAACGTACCTGCTGTGAATTCAACTCCATCACGAAGTTGAGCCATGAATATACGCTGGTCACCACGAACCACTTCACCTGCTTGGTTGATATATTCTCCAAATTCAAACCAGAATGGAGAATAGAAAATATGATGAAGACCAAAAGGAATCAGCGAGCGTTCGATGGTACCGAAAATAAATGCTGACAGTGTCTCGTTCGAACTAATCATGCTCTGAGACACAAAGTTTAGTCCATTTTGAATCGGTGGCCATACGAGCGTAAGGATCAATCCGATTAATAATGAAAATGCTGCTGTAGCAATAGGTACAAAACGCTTACCTGCAAAGAACCCTAAGTAAGATGGAAGTTCGATTTTGAAAAACCTATTGTACATGGATGCAGCCAAGATCCCGATTATGATACCCCCGAAAACCCCGGTTTGCAACGTAGGGATACCCAGTACACTAGCATAAGCAGGTTCCTGTAGGGAAAGTACATAACTGTTTACACCCATTACGGTACCCATCGTTACATTCATGATGAGGTAACCAATAATCGCTGCGAGTCCGGCAACTCCGTCTCCGCCAGCAAGTCCTACTGCAACACCAACTGCAAACAGTAAGGATAGGTTATCAAATACGATTTGCCCTGAGTTCATAAGAACGTTGGCAATCACCTGTACCCAATGTGCTTCAAGGACAGGTACGTATTGCAGAAAGTCTGGATTGACTAACAAGTTACCAATCCCTAGAAGCAAACCGGCAGCCGGCAAGATCGCAACCGGAAGCATGACCGCTTTACCGACACGCTGCAACACGCCGAAAAGCTTTTTGAACATTTTCGTCACTCCTTCTGTAAAATCCACATAGTGTTAATTGAAAACGAAAAAAAGCATGAGTTAATAGAGTATTCTTGTTCGACCTATGGGTTATCTTGCCCCAATATAGTCTTCATCAATCATACTTTTCTCAACTCATGCCTGATCGTATCAGTAACACGTTGTAAGTATTAAGTTGTTAAGCTTGTCAAGGACTACATAATAGCACCATCTAAAAAAGAGTGCAAGCCTTTTCAACAAAAAAATTCATTTTTTTGTTTCCTGCTCTTTTTTTTGTGATAACCGCTGCAAATGTAACGCCAGATAGCTGACTTCTGCTGCATACACCGCGTGCTTCATACGTTTCTCCATAACTTTGGTTAACGTCCATGAAAGTGAATACATCTCTGGATATTCTTTACTAAGCAAAGAATCCAGTTTCTGAACCTCAGCCACTTCTTCTCCGCGCTTGATCCGTTCAATTGCGAACCTTAAATGGGTGACAAGCCTAGAATAATCTAAAGATTGCCTAGGAATTTGATAATCAAGTTTATCTTCCACGATCGCTACAAGATCGGCAATTAATTTAGAATGTTGCTGCACTTCACTTAGGTTCTGATTCGTCATTGCACTATAGATATGGAGAGCGACAAATCCTACTTCTTCTTCTCCTAAATCTACACCAAGCCGTTCCTTGATCAGATTTATGGCATAAGAAGCAAAGCGGTATTCCACCGGATATATCTCCTTAGTCTCATACAAAAAAGGATTGTGCATTACAATACCTTGTTCCATCCGTTTCATTGCAAATGCAATATGATCCGTAAGGGCAATGTGAATATGTTCATTCAACTGAACATTGCTTTCACTTGTTATATATAAAATAATATCATTTATCGTTTCAATTAGTTTTTCACTCACTCGCGGAATGAGTTGTTTGTACTGCTCTTGTTCTTCCTGATTGGTTAAGATAAACATCTTCTCTACCGTTTGAAGCGGGATGATATCTCCAGACTTTCGATGAAAACCAATCCCCTTACCGATAACAACAACTTCCTCGTGTTCTGGATGGGTTCCAATAATAACGTTATTGTTCAGCACTTTTGCCACTTTCAGGTTCACTTTTGCACCTCTTTTGCCCCATAATTCTTGTAACATCCGCGTAGTAAATTTAGATAAGGCATACTGCTAAAAGTAACAAATTATGAGGCAGAGGTCAAATGTAGATCTTATTAAACAAGGCTAATCAAACAGGTAATTGTTTAAATAGAATCTTTGGTCGCTGCAACTTCAGCAGGAATGTTGATTTGCTCTATAGCTGCCGGCTCTTCTTTACTTAGTTTTTTGGTAAAACCTTGGATAAGTTGCTCTACATCGATACCGGATACACTCTTAAGCATTTCTGGTGCAGTGGCCATCAGTTCTGTCACATAATTACTTACGCGCGCAGCACCTTCACCTTTACCTGTATCTACGACGGTTAACTTATCAATGGAAGAGATTGGCTCAGCAATTTTACCGGCAAGTTCAGGCAGCATTTTCACGATAATATCGAGTACCGCAGCTTCTCCAAATTTTTGGAAGGCTTCGGCCAATTTTTCTTTTGCTTCGGCTTCAGCTAAACCACGCAGACGAATAACTTCTGCATCTGCTGTACCTTTTGCGAGTTCTGCATCCGCCATCGCTTGACCTTCGAGTCTTTTTTGTTCTGATGTAGCCTTTGCCTGAGTTTCGATAGAATACTGCACAGCATCTGCTTCACGCATTCTTTTTGCTTTATCCGCTTCCGCTGCCTGTTCAACCGCATAACGATCAGCTTCGGCCTTTTTCTTCACTTCTGCATCGTATTGTTTTTCACGAACCATAATTTCTTTTGCTTGCAAGTCAATTTCACGTTCTTTACGTACGAGTTCAACTTTCATTTGTTCTTCAACCATCGTCTGTTTTGCACGTGCTTCTTGGATATGATAAGCCTGATCCGCTTCTGCTTTTGCTGTATCTTGATCTTTCTTAAAGGAAGCGACTTTCAATTCTTTTTCTTTAGCAGCTTCTGCAATGTTTGTATCCCTTAAAAGTTCTGCTTTTTGCCCCTGCTCTTCAGCATTGGCTTTTTGTATTCTTGCATCCCGCACTGCTTCAGCTTCGGCAATTTCAGCATCCCTTTTCACCATAGCAATACGCGGTTTACCTAGAGCATCCAGGTAACCATGTTTGTCACGTACATCTTTAATCGTAAATGATACAATGCTTAGACCCATTTTCTTGAGGTCTCTTGCCGCTACCCCTTGCACTTCTTGAGCAAAACGGTCCCGGTTACGGTACACTTCTTCTACGGTCATCGTTCCTAGAATGGCTCGCAGATGTCCTTCAAGTACTTCTTGCGCCTCACCTCTTAGGGCTTCTACCGGTTTTCCAATGAACTGCTCTGCTGCAGTTGCTACATCTTCAATGGAACTTCCTACTTTGATAATAGCTACGCCATCAGCAATAACAGGAACTCCTTGCTCTGTATATACTTCTGGAGTCGTTACATCAAGTTTGTGAGATAATAAAGAGATAAATTCGGATTGCTGGAATATCGGCCATACGAACGTACCGCCACCTCGAACAATTTTAATTTTTCGTCCGCTGTCATCATCTGAGATATATTTGTTTCCTAAAAAAGAACCTGTTACGATCATAGCCTCATCCGGACCCACTGTTTTGTACCTCGCCCAAAAAGCAATACCCAATACAAGAATCACACCTACAACAATAGCGGGAATTATAAACACATCTGACACACTCATCTCTCCTTATACATATCCATTTTAATAATCCAGTTCAGCCACTTGAAGAACGCCATCAGCAACATCGACAACAACGACTTGGGTTCCGGCAAGAATAGGTTTGGCTTCAAAACTAGTTGCGGTATGTACCGTATTTCCGCTCACCAGCTTAATCATGACCTCTCCATACCCCTTTTCTGGAACAGGAATTGTAATTTCACCCATCTTGCCTGTCAGCTCTCTTATGGAAAACCCTGTCGACATCTCACTATTCCGTGCTGGCTTTATGTAGGCAAAAAATACAAGTACGCCGCCTAGCAGTCCAATGAGCAAAGAAAGAAAAAGATGCCCTGCAGTATCAAGCTCTGTGTACTTGGAGAGCATGATTCCTGCTCCACCAAAGATGGTAATCACACTTGCAATGACCGTTGTATTCAAAAATTCAAACCCCGGCAGTTCAGCAACCCCTTCAAGCAAGCCATCCAGCAAATCTCCAAATATAACGCCGATCACTGCGAAAAGCGCTCCTCCAATCAGACAAGACCAGTATAAAGTTTCCATGTTCCACCCCCTCTCGTCTCCTTTGCACATGTAAATTAATACGTATGAATTAGGAAAATGTTTCAATATTTTGAAACCAAGGGAAAACGAATAAAAAAAAGCCCTTCGCAGAGTAAACACCTGCAAAGGGCTTTTGGTTATACCTATTATATATACAAGTACTAATTACAATGAAGCTTTGTAGATCGCCACAACATCTTCACGTTGTAACTTATTGAAATTACCAAATGGTCCGAACACCATAGCTTTATCTGCCATTGCATCAATTTGACTGTCGTCAATATCATAATCAGCTAAGCGGCTTGGCGCTCCAATGGAAGTCCAGAATGCACGAAGTGCTTCAATCCCTTCGAGGGCAATTTGCTCATCGCTTTTGCCTTCTGGATTCACTTCAAATACATTAATAGCTAAACGTTTGAATCGAGCTACATCTACATGAAGGTTATGTTTCATCCAGTTCGGGAACAAGATCGCAAGTCCACCACCATGAGGGATATCATATACAGCAGATACCGCATGCTCGATGTTGTGGGTCGCCCAGTCACCTGCAAGTCCCATACTTACCATACTGTTTAGAGCCATCGTTCCACAGTATAGAATCGTTTCGCGAAGTTCATAGTTTTCAAGATCATTGATCAGTTTTGGCGCAGCTTCCATCACTGTACGAAGCAGCGTCTCACAGAATCCAAGCTGAACCGGAGTGTTTGGATCCAAATGGAAGTAATGCTCCAGTACATGAGACATCATATCAACCATTCCATATACCGTTTGATCTAGAGGTACAGAGTACGTATGTTCTGGATCAAGGATGGAGAATACTGGGAAGACGAATGGACTTCCCCAGCCCAGTTTTTCCTGAGTATCCTGGTTTGTAATAACAGACCCGCTGTTCATTTCTGAACCTGTTGCAGCCATTGTCAGCACCGTTGCCAGTGGCAAAGCATCTTGAGGCATTGCTTCACGTTTGCAGAAGTCCCACATATCTCCATCGTACTTCGCGCCTGCTGCGATCGCTTTTGAACAGTCAATTACACTGCCTCCGCCAACCGCAAGAATTAAGTCAATTCCTTTCGTTTTACAAATCTCTACTCCTTGATGAACAGTAGACAGGCGCGGGTTTGGTTCCACACCAGACAATTCATGTACTTCTGCCCCAATTTCGTTAAGAAATGAAAGGACCCGATCATAGAGACCGTTACGCTTTATACTTCCTCCGCCATATACAAGCAGAACTTTTTTACCGTATTTCGGAACTTCTGTTTTTAAAGCTTCTAGCTGTCCTTTCCCGAAAATTAGACGGGTTGGATTATAAAATTGAAATGATCTCATCGTGAGAATCGCCTCCAGATTGGTTTGAAAGAATAGCGCCTATATTTTAATGACGTTCTCTCATTATAAGTGCCAGAGTATAGTAAAACAAATCAATAGACGAACCAAAACGAAAGATTACTAGATTTTAATGTAAAATTAGAATAAAGCACACCCTCGCTCAAGGGTGTGCTTTATTGTTAGTTCAGTTCTGTGAAACCAACATGTTGTACAAAACGGCGGAATGCAGCTTTACCTGCTTCATCCCGTTTAAATACACCGGCATGTTCAAGAATTTTCGCGAATTTGATACCTGCTTCTTCTTGAACTTTACCCACTGCTTCTTCCTTCGATAAGGAAGTTCCATATTTATCTGTAAGCTCTTCAATCCATGCTTTGTGCTTATAGAGAGCAGATTGTTCATTCGTTACGGTTTGTTGTCTAAGTTCTTGATCTCCTGCAAGCATGTCTGCGATGAGATCGAGTTCTTCTTTTAAACGACCTGGCAAAATAGCTAGTCCCATAACTTCGATTAGGCCGATATTTTCTTTTTTGAGATGGTGCATCTCTGGATGCGGGTGGAAGATTCCGTCTGGATACTCGCTGCTCGTACGGTTATTACGCAGTACTAAATCCATCTCATACTGTCCATCTTCTGTACGGCGAACAATAGGAGTTACGGTGTTATGCGGTACCCGTTCTCCACTTCCCTCTGTATGTGACAGGATATCAACTGCAGCATCACTGTATTCCTTCCACGCCTCGTAAATCTCATTTCCTGTTTCAAGAAGCGCATCCGGACTTTCGGACGTCAGACGAAGTACGGACATTGGCCATTTCACAAGACTAAGCTTCACTTCTGGAGCTTTTTCACTCGTAAATACAGCTTCCTGTACAGCCTTCTGAATTGGGAATGTATGACGTCCTCCCTGGAAGTGATCGTGCGTAAGAATACTTCCGCCAACGATCGGAAGATCAGCATTGGATCCAATAAAATAATGCGGATACTGATCAACAAATCCAAGCAAACGGCGAAGAGTATCCTTAGTCAGTTTCATCGGTACGTGATCATGATGGAACACGATGCAGTGTTCGTTATAATACACATACGGGGAGTACTGGAACAACCATTTTTCTTCATTTATAGTTAGCGGAATCGTTCTTAGATTCTGACGAGCTGGATGGTTAATCCGGCCCCGATATCCTACATTCTCCCGGCATAACTGACATTTTGGATATACAGGAGGCGGCAAAAGTTTTGCCATTGCAATCTCTTTCGGACTTTTTTCCGGCTTGGATAGATTGATTGTAATCTCCATATCGCCATACTCTGTAGACTGTTTCCAGTATACATTCTTCTTAACTCGTTCCATCCGAATATAGTTGGAGTCTATGGACAGTTGGTAGAAACGGTCCGTAGCTGCCTGAATTCCTGATTTGGACTCATTCTCGCGGAACTCCCGAATCACCTCAGATGGACGGGCCATAAGAAGACCCATAATCTGAGCATCAAGCAAATCACGATACGTATCCGTATTCTCTGCGATCAGTCCAATCTGAGCACCATAATCAATTAAAATATCGAGAACAGGCTGCGGTCCTGAAAGCTCGGACTCATCTACCTCTCCTGCAAAAGGCTCATCGAATTGAAACAAGCTCAGCAGCTGATTACGGCTGTAGTCTACATCTGCATCTTCAATGAGTGTGTGTCTGTGAGCAAACAATACCAGCCTTTCAATGGCATGAAGCGCTTCTTCTGCAGCTGGTAAGGACTGTGAAATTTCTGGAGTTGTTTCTGCACCGGCGTTCATATTCATTTCAGACATTAGTTTACTCTCCTTTGTTGTTCGTACTATAACCTTCTGGATGAGACTGATGCCAGCCCCATGCACTTGCAATTACGTCTTCCAGATTTGTATACTTCGGTTCCCAACCAAGAACAGAGCGAGCTTTTGCGGAAGAAGCTACAAGAACTGCCGGGTCTCCTGCTCTGCGTGGTTCCATTACCACTGGAATTTCAAGGCCAGTTACTTTTTTTGCGGTTTCGATCACTTGTTTTACACTGAATCCTGTGCCATTTCCTAAGTTAAATACATTGCTTTCTTCGCCTTTGCGAAGATAATCTACAGCCCGTAAATGCGCATCTGCCAGATCGCTCACATGGATGTAGTCACGAATACAAGTACCGTCTTCTGTCGCATAATCATCACCAAAAATAGCGATTTGTTTGCGCTGTCCAAGTGCAGTTTGCAGTACCAATGGGATCAGATGGCTTTCCGGTTGATGATCTTCCCCAATTTTTCCGTCCTTATGAGCACCTGCTGCATTAAAGTAACGAAGGGATACATACTTAATGCCGAGTACCTTATCAAACCAAGACATCATGCGTTCCATCATGAGCTTCGTCTCACCATATACATTTGTAGGTTCGGTACGATCTGTTTCTTCAATCGGTACTTTTTCCGGCTCGCCGTAGGTAGCAGCGGTGGAAGAGAATACGATTTTGCTAACCCCTGCATTATTCATTGCTTCCAGAAGAGTCAACGTACCAAATACGTTATTGTCATAATATTTCGCCGGATTCTGCATGCTTTCACCAACCAGTGAATTCGCTGCAAAATGGATGACAGCTTCAATCTTATTCTCGGCAAACACTTGATCCAAAAATGCTTTGTCTCGCAAGTCACCTTCGTAAAAAGCTCCGCCAAGTACCGCTTCACGGTGCCCTGTCTGTAAGTTATCCACTACAACTACTTCTTCTCCGCGTTCAAGGAGTGCCGCTACCGTATGAGATCCAATATATCCTGCTCCACCTGTAACTAAAATCGCCATTTTTTATTCCTCCCCATCCCATTCTTTAACTCCATCGCCAACACCGCATACGTAGAATTCGCCTTCAAGACCTGTACGCTCTTTATATGCAGTTCCTACTTCTTTAACAAAACGTTCTACATCATCTTCATGTACAAGAGATACCGTACATCCGCCAAATCCTGCACCTGTCATTCTAGCACCGAGAGTTCCCGGAATTTTCCGTGCTTCTTCTACCATGACGTCGAGTTCTGTACAGCTTACTTCATACAAATCACGAAGGGAGTCATGCGAAGCGTTCATCAGCTGACCGAATGTCGTAAGGTCGTTTGCGCTTAGCGCTTCAACAGAAGCTAGTACACGCGCATTCTCTTCTACAACGTGTCTAGTCCGGTTCTTCAGTACTTGTTCTCCGAGGTGTACTTCGAGCTCTTCATATTGTTCTGGCTTCAGCTCAGCAAGATACTCGAGTGACGGTACATGTTCTTTCAGAATCGAGAGAGAACGGTCACATTGCTCGCGGCGTTCGTTATATGCGGAATCTACCAATCCCCGGCGTTTGTTCGTGTTACCGATAATGAGTTTGTAAGATCCCGTTTGGAAAGGAACATGTTTGTATTCCAGCGTATCGCACATGAGCAAAATCGCGTGATCCTTCGCTCCGTTTGCAACCGCGAACTGGTCCATAATACCGCTGTTTACGCCAACATACTGATTCTCTGCACGCTGAGAAAGAAGGGAAAGTTCTACCGTATCGATCTTACCGCCTTCCATCGTTAGCAGTGCAAATCCAGTAAGAACTTCTAGCGAAGCGGAAGAAGACAATCCTGCTCCATTTGGAATTTCGCCGTGGAATAACAGGTCATATCCTCTGGTTACAGGAGTTCCTGCTTTTTTCAGTTCAACCATGACACCGACTGGATAATCGATCCACTCATCTGTCTTGGATGCACCAATTTCTCCTACCTTAACAGTTGCTGTATAAGGAATATTGGTAGAGAAGAAGTGAATCTCATCATCTTCACGCTCGCGAATGAGCAAAGTTGTACCAAATTCAAGTGCTGCTGGCAGTACATAACCGCCGTTATAATCAATATGTTCACCGATCAGATTTACACGTCCCGGAGCATAAAATACACGAATGTCAGAAGAGCTGTTACCGTACTGGTTAATAAAAGAAGCTGTAAGATTTTGCACGTTCACGGGTATATCACCTCTTGTATAAGTTGTTTTGATTTATAGGTTTAGTATACTTGAAAGCGTTACACATGGTAATGTAGTGATGTGTTTTATATATGGACAAATGTGACCTTCAAATAAAAATATGTATGGAAAACATTGGTATTAAGGGCGTGTTCACCCTGTTTTTTATGGTATAATCCTTATATCAATAACTAGATAAATCCATAAGGGAGAGCCCATCCCCATGACGCAAAACGAAATTTCATATACGTATTCTATAGCTTCTAATCCAGTTTCTTACGAAAATAGTTCTTTGCACGTTCTGTTTGCAGGCGAAAGTCAAACCAAGCCAAGTCATGCACTTGGGCCTAAAATTTATGATTACTACCTTCTTCATTACATTGAGTCTGGAAAAGGGATTTATAAAACGGAACATCACACTTACCATTTAAAAAAAGGGGATCTGTTTCTTATTCATCCTTCTCAGCTCGTAAGCTATGTATCTGATGAGAAAGAACCTTGGCGATATCGATGGATTGCTTTTACAGGGACAGAAGCCGATGAACAAGTGCAGTATACCGGATTCACTTTAGACTTACCCGTATCATCTGCAGGAGAACAAGAGGAATTTTCGAAGCTCCTCGGTATGATGCAGGAGGCCTTTTACGAGAAAAAAGAGAGTTCACATCTTACCTCCTTAGGATGTTTGTATCTTGTTTTCGCTTTAGCTAAAGAACGGCTTCTTTTAGAGTCAGCATTGCCTCTTGTGGATGCAAGAGTCGGAGGAACGGTCAAGCAAATGATCCAGTACATGTCGACGCAGTATGCTCATCCCATCTCTATAGAGCAAATGTGTTCGAGTCTTGGATATAATCGGGCCTACCTCTCTCGTATTTTCAAAAAAGAAACGGGATTATCTCCTGTAACCTATCTGCTCAAACTAAGAATTGATAAATCAAGACAACTGCTGCGAGAGAGACCCGAGTTATCCGTGGAACAGGTTTCTGCTTCGGTCGGGTTACCGGATGCCCTTTACTTTTCAAGACAATTCAAGCGTTTTTATAAACAATCACCAACCGCCTATCGAAAACAGGTACAAGAGCAGCCTGGTGACAAAAAATCATTCCCTTGAACATTCAAAAAATCCTGCCCCGAGATCACACAAGGCAGGATTTTTTATTAATTTATCATGTTCATTCGTCTATATAAGTACTGCCCTAGGATTCATTGTCTCGAAGAATATTCTCGATTCGTTCTAGTTCTTCGGGAGAAAAATCGAGATTTTGCAGCGCATCGACATTCTCCTTAATCTGATCAGGGCGGCTCGCCCCGATCAGAGCAGAGGTGACTTTTCCACCACGAAGTACCCACGCAAGAGCAAACTGTGCCAGACTTTGTCCTCTTGAAGCTGCAATCTGATTGAGTGCGCGTACTTTACGCAGTGTTTGAGGAGTGATCTGACTTTCGTTTAAGAATACAGACGAACTTTTTGCTCTTGAATTGTCAGGAATTCCATTCAAATATTTACTCGTGAGAACCCCTTGTTCTAATGGACAAAAAGCAATGCTTCCAACTCCATTTTCCTCGAGTACATCCTGAAGTCCATTTTCAATCCAGCGATCAAGCATTGAATATCTCGGCTGGTGGATTAATAGCGGTGTTCCGAGTCCATTTAGAATACGAACCGCTTCTTTGGTCTGATCCGCAGAATAGTTAGAAATCCCAACATATAAGGCTTTTCCCGAACGAACAATATGGTCTAGTGCCTGCATCGTTTCCTCAAGCGGAGTCTCTGGGTCAAAACGATGAGAGTAAAAAATGTCTACATAATCTAATCCCATTCGTTTCAGGCTTTGATCAAGACTTGATATTAAGTATTTACGTGAACCCCATTCTCCATAAGGTCCTGCCCACATGTGATATCCCGCTTTCGTAGAAATCACAAGCTCATCTCGGTAGGGTAATAGGTCACTCGCAAGTACTTGGCCAAACATCTCCTCTGCTGATCCAGGAGGAGGTCCATAATTGTTAGCTAAATCGAAATGAGTAATCCCTAGATCAAAAGCGGTACGAATCATCTCACGACCGTTCTCTAGACTATTAATTCCACCAAAGTTGTGCCAGAGTCCAAGTGAGATGGCAGGCAATTTCAAGCCTGAGCGTCCCAGCCGATTATATGTCATCGTCTCATATCTTGCTTCATTCGCTATATAAACCATTATTGTTCATCCTCTCCCTATTCCTCATGCCACACCATTCATTTCTACTGTTTATGATAGACCTTACCTCCATTCTACGCAAGAAAACGTTTACAACTAGAATAAAAATAAAAGCCCGTCTTGATAATTCAAGACAGGCTGTATTGTAACCTTTCTCTACAACAACGCATTTACTTGATCCATCACGTTACCAATCGGATCCGAAATGAGAAGATCTGCTTTGTTATCGTACGGTGTAGGCGTAGCGTTTAGGAGTGCGATGTGCTTTCCTTGAAAATACGTCACGAGCTGTGCAGCAGGCTGCACGGTGAGCGAAGTACCACCAATGATAAGCAAGTCTGCCTCTGACAAGGCATCAACGGCATGATACAGCGTACCTTGATCGAGCGATTCTCCGTAGAGCACGACATCCGGTTTTACGATGCCGCCACATTTTTCACAGTACGGCACTCCGCTCCCTGATTGCAGGATATAGTTCAAATGATAAAATTTAGAGCAGTCCATACAGTAGTTACGATGAACGGAACCGTGTAATTCATGTACAATTTTACTGCCTGCTGCTTGATGAAGTCCATCAATATTCTGGGTAATGACAGCCGTCATCTTCCCTTCTTTTTCAAGACGAGCCAGCAGACGGTGTGCTCCGCTTGGTATGGCATCCGGGTGCAGCATCTTATTACGGTAGAAATCATAGAAGATATCAGGGTGCAGTTTAAAAAAATCGATACTTAATAGTTCTTCCGGTGAGTACGGAGAATGCTGTTCCGTTTGATAAATACCAGCCGCAGAGCGAAAATCAGGAATACCACTTTCCGTGGAAGTACCTGCGCCGCCAAAAAAAACGATTTTGGAACTTTGCTTTATCCAGGTTGTTAATTGTTCAACGGGTTCCATCATGAAAGTGCACTCCATTTCATAAAAGGTCTATTCAAGCGATATTTGGGTATAACTCGTAATCACTGTATCCGCATCATGTAAATAAAACGGATCATGCGATTGTATGAAACCAACAGCAAGTGCTGATTCTGCACTTTTAGCCATCTGCATATCACCATTACTGTCACCAATGACGGCACAATCTTGCGGAGATAAACCGAGCTTGGCGCAGGCAACATGAACACTTTCTGGATGAGGCTTACTGTTCTTTACCTGATCATATCCGATTATAACATCAAAATAATCTAATATCCCGAGCCATCTCAAATGAAGCTCAGCAGTATCTGTTGAGTCAGCGGTCACCACGCCGAGTCTCAGCCCTTTTTCCCGGCATTTGATGAGAAAAGGGATTAATCCCCGTGTGGGATGAGCATGCTCCTGCTTTACTTTACTCATCGCCTGCCTGCTGATCATTCGTACATAGGTAATTGCATCATTCCATGGCATTCCTGCTGCGTACAGCTGCCAGGCAAGTACTGCCGTAGATTCACTTACGGTAGCAATGGCAAACGGCCCTTGTACATCGTAACCAATGACTCTACCACTATTGTCATACTGCGTGCCCAGTACCTGATCTCTATGCCCTGTAAAAGAATGTCCTAATGAAGCAAGCTTCTTCTCTAATTGATCCAGTACAGATGTGGCCCATGGCGTCCAAAGTTTATTTAAATCAAGCAAAGTTCCATCTTTATCAAACAAAATCCCAGAGACATATGCCTCTGCTTTTTCTGTTTTCAGTAAAGCCATCTCCAAATCCTCCCCTCTCCTATTCCATAATTAAACAATCGTCGCCTTATCATACAACAGCTTATGTAAAAAAAATTCTGACCGGATACCCGATCAGAATGAGTTATCATTTCTATAGATTACTACCTTACTTTGTGGATTCTATCTGATCCATCCAAGAAAGAAGAGAATCAGCAGTTAAGGTTAGCTGTTCTTCCATCGTGATATCAGCGGTGCCGTCCCCTTTTTGCAGACCATAGTCACCATACTGCGCATGATTTCCTCCAGGCAGATTGTAATAGATAGTATCTTGCGGAAGATAGTCTCTGCCTACCTTTACATTCTCACGATTTACTACATCATCTTTCTCCCCAATAATACTGATGACAGAAAGCGATGTATCACTCACATCTCCTTTTTCATCTGCATAAGCACCTAATAAAAACATGCCTGCAAGATCATCCGCATGACCAGCTGCAAACCTTGCAGCCATAGCTCCGCCAAGTGAATGTCCACCAATCACAAACGTTTCATCAGGATACGCTTCTATTACTTTACTAGCTGAATTTCCTCCAGCCACCGACAGATTAGCTGGCATTTTCATGACATACACGGGATGGCCGCCTTCTGCAAGCAACTGAGCTAAAGGAGCATAACTTGCTTCTTCAACAAAGGCTCCTTGATAAAAAATCACACTCACACCCTGTGGTTGTTTAGGTTGAAATTCGATCCAATTCTTCTGATCTATCACTTCAACTTGCTCTGTAGACTGCATTGCAGCTTGAGCTTTCTCCAGCGGTTCAAGGGTATTCATGGATAGATAAGCCCACATACCTCCAATAACAAGCACTACTAATATGATAATGCTCCAAATTGTTATTTTTAATTTTCGATGTTGTTTTGTCTTGCTGCTGTTCAACTCGGTCACCTTTTCTTTTCTTATTTCTCGAGGATCGCTTTTCGGTAAGCGTCGATATACTCTTCAGCCTTTCGCTTCACGTAAGTCATATCCCCTGTTTTTACTGCTTGCTGTGTTAGATCAGAGCCAATTCCTACTGCAACAGCTCCGCCCTTAATCCAATCACCTAGATTATCCAAGGACACACCGCCCGTAGGCATAAAATTAGCCTGCGGAAGCGGACCTTTCATCGTTTTGATGATGGATGGATCGTATACGTTGCCTGGAAAGAGTTTGACTACATCTACACCCAGTTCAAGCGCAGCTTGAACTTCAGCAATCGTCATCACCCCTGGCATCACAGGCACTCGGTATAAATTACACAATCTTACCGTGTCCGGATTTAGAGAAGGTCCTACAATAAAAGCGGAACCTGCCATAATAGCAGCTCTTGCTGTCTGAGGTTCAAGCACCGTCCCCGCTCCGATGATCGCAAAACGCTCTTCATCTGCTGTATCCCAGCTGTAAGTTTTACTTAGTTTTTCGATAGCCTGCAAAGCACCCGGTACGGTCAAGGTAATCTCAATTACTTTAATCCCTCCCGCAATCGCTTGCTCTGCCATTTCAACTACCTGCTTTGCAGAATCTGCACGTAAGACAGCTACGACACCATGTTCCACGATTTTTTGGATTAACTGCAGTTTTTTCATCGTCCTCACAACTCCTTATATTATGTATGATTTGTTCTACGATTTCAAAAGGTAAATTCGTTAGACCGAAGACCCCATACTATCGTTCAATATGCTGAATATTGTTCAGGGCAGCTTCTACTTGAGCATGTGTCGGGAGCGCTTCCCAGTCTCCTACCGCCTGAATAACCATGCTTCCAATTAAACTTCCGAGTTTCGTTGCCTCTAAAGGTGTCTTCCCTTGTAATAAACCAGCAAGGAAACCAGCGCAAAATCCATCTCCCGCCCCTACAGTATCAAGTACCTGCTCTGCTTTGACATAAGGAACCTGATCTATTTTGCCGTCACCCAGCACATAGGTAAGATCGGGGCCGCCTTTTACGATGGACACTGCTTGCAAAGTCGATAACTTCTCGAAAATTCGTTCCGTATTTTCCTCATCATATAAAAGTTTCAATTCATCAAGACCCGGCAGAAAATAATCTGCCTGCTCGGCTAGAGACAGAAGAACAGGTCTAGCCTCATCAATTGTCCATAACTTCAACCTTACATTAGGGTCAAAACTCACTTTCACACCAGAATCTTTAGCGATCTGGATCGCTTCCTGCACCGTCTTTAAGCTGGATGGACTAATAGCAGCTGTAATCCCGGTGACATGAAGTATTTTGGCACGGGCAATATAATCCCTGTCGAGTGCTGATGGTGTCATGTAGCTTGCTGCAGACAGCTTCCTATAATAATGCACCGAAGACTTGCCCGGGAGATTTTCTCGAATCATAAGCCCTGTTGCCATCTCTTCCTTCAACTTCGCTCGGGATACATCGACTCCTTCCCCGCGAATCGACTTCATGATCATCTGACCTAGAGGATCATTACCAAGCCATCCACACCATCCACTTCGGTGTCCCAGACGAGCAAGACCAATGGCTACATTGCTCTCTGCTCCGCCAAAAGATTTATGCAAGGTTGAAGCGTACTCGAGTCCCCTGGTATCTTGCGCGGTGAACAACCCCATGCTTTCCCCAAAAGTAACCACTTCGGGCTGAACGGATGTAATTTGCATTTTCCTGATATCCCACCTTTTCATCACAAAAACGGAGGCGTTTTTGCTTTTGATAATTTCCGTTTCGGTTCATAAACTTCCATTAAGGTTCATTAACTCCATTGTCATCTGCATTGAAACCGTTGTCAATTATAAAATTGTTAAAATAATATACTTAACAACATTTTTTTACAGCCATTGATTTTCTTCGTTTCACCGCAATTCAGCTGTGGTAATTAGATGATAATAATGATAAAGGAGAGAGTCCAAATGCCAAATTCGAAAACCAACCGTCCCAAAATGACTCGTGCAGAAGCTGGGCGGCTCGGCGGAGAAGCCACTTCAAAAAAATTTGATCGATCTTTTTATGAAAATATAGGAAGAAAGGGTGGAATCACGACATCGGAGAACCATAATGCAGATTTCTACCAAGAGATTGGAAGCAAAGGTGGACAAGCTACGGCCCGCTCCCATGACCGTACATTTTATCGTGAGATTGGACGCAAAGGGGGCCTTCGTTAAGATATCTTGCATTCTTGATTTTAAAAACATGAAAAACTTGATAAATAAAAGAGACTTTTATTTCACATGACAAATCATCTGCTCACATAAAACGAATCTAGCAAATCTTTTTAGAAGAAAATGCGAGTTCGTCGTAAAGTCATGGAGTCTTGCTCACTGGGAAATTCAGGTCTCTTTTTTGTTTTTGTATACCTAAGATCCCTTAATTTTGTAGAAATATGCCGGAAACTGTGATAGACTCATACAAATTATATATTCTATTTACGGTAAAGCCTATTTGCGGTAAAGCATTACAGAACAACGAAGCGTAATTCAAATCATTTTGATTCTGGGGGGAAACAGTCATCATGGCACCGAAAAAAATGCGTTCAGACATGATTAAAAAAGGTTTTGATCGAGCACCGCATCGGAGTTTGCTTCGTGCAGCTGGAGTAAAAGAGGAAGATTTCGGTAAACCGTTTATTGCCGTATGTAATTCATATATCGATATCGTACCAGGACATGTTCATCTTCAGGAATTCGGGAAAATTGTAAAAGATGCCATTCGTGAAGCAGGCGGCGTTCCTTTTGAATTCAATACCATTGGTGTAGATGATGGGATTGCAATGGGTCATATCGGGATGCGCTATTCGCTTCCAAGCCGTGATATTATTGCGGATTCGGTAGAAACTGTAGTTTCTGCTCACTGGTTTGACGGTATGGTATGTATTCCTAACTGTGACAAGATTACACCGGGCATGATGATGGGTGCACTTCGTGTGAACATCCCAACGATTTTCGTCAGCGGCGGACCCATGAAGGCAGGGCGTGATAGTAATGGCCGTGCATTATCTCTTACTTCTGTATTTGAAGGAGTAGGTGCTTACCAAGCAGGTAAAATTGATGATCAAAGCCTGCTCGAACTAGAACAATTCGGTTGTCCTACTTGTGGATCTTGTTCCGGTATGTTTACAGCAAACTCGATGAACTGTCTTGCTGAGGCGATGGGACTTGCCCTACCGGGTAACGGTACCATTCTTGCCGTTTCGCCAGAACGTCGTGATTTTGTACGCAAGTCTGCAACTCAATTGATGGAACTGATCAAACTGGATTTGAAACCTCGCGATATCGTAACTCATGAAGCTATTGATAATGCGTTTGCACTGGATATGGCGATGGGTGGTTCCACGAATACGGTACTTCATACGCTTGCTCTTGCTCATGAAGCAGGAATTGACTATCCAATTGACCGTATTAATGAAGTAGCGAATCGAGTACCTCATCTGTCAAAATTGGCACCTGCTTCGGATTACCATATTGAAGATGTTCAGAATGCGGGCGGTGTAAGTGCCGTTCTAAACGAACTTCTCAAAAAACCAGGTGCAATTCATGGAGATTGCATTACCGTTACTGGGAAAACCATTCGTGAGAATGTTGAAGGAGTAGAAATTCAAGATCATAACGTTATTCATGCCTTGGATAATCCTCACTCCGAACGGGGTGGACTGGCTGTACTCTTTGGTAATCTAGCACCTGAAGGTTCCATCATTAAAGTCGGGGCAGTAGATCCTTCTGTTGGCGGATATCATAAAGGTCCTGCGATCTGCTTTAACTCCCAAGAAGAAGCACTCGAAGGCATTGCAAACGGAAAAGTAACCGAAGGAAACGTAGTAGTTATCCGTTACGAGGGGCCAAAAGGCGGACCGGGTATGCCGGAAATGCTCGCTCCTACCTCCCAGATTGTAGGGATGGGATTGGGTGCCAAAGTGGGGCTGATTACAGACGGACGTTTCTCGGGCGCATCCAGAGGAATCAGTATCGGACATATTTCCCCTGAAGCCGCAGAAGGCGGACCGATTGCTTTCGTACATGATGGGGATTTGATTGAACTAGACCTGAACAATCGTAAGATTGAACTGCTTATTAGTGAAGAAGAAATGGAACGTCGTCGTGCGGAAGAATGGACAGAGTTTGAGCCTAAAGTAAAAACCGGATATTTGGCTCGCTATTCCAAACTTGTTACAAACGCAAGTAACGGCGGTGCTCTAAAAAAGTCTCTTTTACACAACTCCGGGTTCATGAGAACAGAGGATCCTTTTATGATATATATTTCTACTTAAGCTACTGGCGGCGTTCTGCTTAAATCAGAATTTCCCGCAAGAATTCCTGATTCCTCTTCTTCATACCTTTCGTCTTTTACTTCTCTTGGAGCAGTTCGCTCAGGCTTATGTACGCTCCCGAATCGTTCATAGAGTACATCCATAGGCATGATGATCATTTTGGGTATCATTTGCTGGCTGCCTTCCTTTAGACGCTTCTGCCCTTGCGGATGAATTACACTCATCAAAATTTTGAGATAAATAGAACTGGAAGCAGCAAACCATCCTTTTGGTAAATCTTTGACAAGAAACCCGAATTGCTCTGGTCCTCGGTTAATCATCGTAACACCATACAGTGCTTTTACCCCCGCTGCATCCGGATCCTTTGCAATAAGATGAGCAAGATCAGGAAGCTGTTTTTCCATTGCCCGGATCATACGAATAGCTAAATGAACCGATGACCGTGATGTCGTTCCCAGCTGATATAATTTTTTATTATCAAAATGAAGTTCAACGATCGAATCGCCTTTTTCAAGAAATTCCCCATCTGTCATGGCTACCCGTTTTCCTTGATAGGGACGAATTCGATAATGCAAAAAAGGATTCTCTGGGGTAATCGTCTTTAGATGAGTAACAAGATGAAATACTTTCTCCCAGCCTAACCATAGTTTAACGACTACTTTTTTCATACCTGTTCTCATCGTCGCAAGCCCCTCCTTCCCGTATTGTAGTGTCCTAACCGAATTTGCATTCTTTGAAGCATTGTGAAGATCAATCATCTCGTCAATGCGGATGCTTTTCAGTCCTTCGTGCTTCGCCATTTCTAGTACTTTTTCCAGCGCAAGAAGCATAATTTGCGGCGCATGTTTGTCTGCTCCTGGTGTCGTTCCGCAATCATGAAGAACCATGACTTCTCCACCCCGAAGTTTTTTCTTCATCCGTTCCGTTAAACGATCCACACCGATACGTTCTTTCCAATCGCCGAACATGCCAGACCAGAGAATAATGCGATGGTGATGCTTTTTTGAAAAGTCAAATAAATTGGTAATTCCCCACGGCGGGCGATAATATTCCGTATGCGACCCTGTTATCTGAAACACAATGGTATCTGTACGTTCAATTTGCTGGCGGACAAGCTTAGGTGACATCAACCAGTTCGTATAGTGTTTATAATTGTGGATACCAATCAAATGACCTTCGTTATGAATTCGTTTTAGCAGGTCGGGATTACGTTCTGCATGTTCTCCCACTACAAAAAATGTAGCCTTTGCATCGTACCTTTTCAACAAATCTAACAGAAGCGGTGTATAATATGGATCTGGTCCATCATCAAAGGTAAGTGCATAATCCTTTACGTTTTTCCCTTTTCGAAATACACGAAAACCGAATAACCGGCTGATTAGACTAGGAATAAATGCATAAAAGGATGTAATATAAAAAAGCAAAAGCAACAAATTTTGCATCATGTAATTCCTCACTTCTCTCGCTTTACTCGCCTGCCAATCCAAACCACACTAATTGTTATTTTATCATATTGTGAATAAAATGAACCTTTGAATTCAAATTTTACGTATACTCTAAAGTAATCCCCATTAAAAATAAAAAAAAGGAGTCGTTGTTAACGTATGCTTCCCCTATATAAAAAGTATTGGCGCACTGCTTTTGATATCGGCCTGATTGCACTCACCGTGTTCTTAATTATGTTTGTCTCAAGCAAGCTGTATCACATTGCAGCACCTGTATTTCTTTCATTTCTTGTATTTATTATTATTGAGCCACTGGCCAAGTTTCTGCACCGAAAAGGAATAAAAAAAGCAATTGCCTCCGCCATTTCTGTCCTCATGTTTCTCGGTATACTACTCGGTATATTTTTCGGACTGGGAGTAATCATCGTCTCGTCTATCATTCAATTTCAGGAAAATATCCCTTACTATACTGAAATGATTCAAACCCAATTTAATCAGTTTATGACCTTTTTACATACCCAAATCAATGCACTGCCAGCAAGCGTTATAAATCAGATCAATGATTACTTTGAGATCCTTACTGCAACCTTGTCGAACTGGGGTAAAACATTTCTTGGTTATATTATTACTATGCTCAGCTCCTTCTCTACATTTATAGGAAATTTCGCGGTTGCTATTATTCTTGCCTTTTTCCTTAGTGTAGAGATTGATATGTGGCGGGCTCTTACCAAAAGAAAAGCACCAAAAACGATCAAGAAAGCCTATCTGTTTTTAAAAGATCATGTCCTCAGTTCGATCGGTTCTTATTTGAAAGCACAGTTGATTCTCATTTCGATTACCTTTGTACTTGTATATGTAGGGTTACTGATTGTCGGAACCGGCAACGCCCTTACAATCGCACTTATATCTGCATTTTTTGATCTGCTGCCACTGCTGGGTATTCCCGTTATCTTTATTCCATGGATTATCTATTTGTTTATTGTAGGTAATACAGGGACAGCCATCGGACTGATTATTGTATTAGTAGTGACCATGCTGACAAGGCAACTGGCCGAACCTAAAATATCGGGAAATTCAATTGGAGTCACATCTGCCTATTTAATGCTGTCTTTCATGCTCATTTCCTTATCTATTTTTGGAATTGCCGGAGTGATCCTATCGCCAATCTTGCTGATCTTAATCAAGGAATTGCTTCAACAAGGATATTTACAGCGGTGGATCCATCTGCCTGAAGATGAGTTCCAATCCTCACCTTTCGTAGTAGATAAACCGGCTCCTCCTGCCGAGTAATCATCATGCAAATAAAGAAACTCTACCGTCCATCCTTATGGTGACTGTAGAGTTTCTTTATTTGCTATAGCTTAGAATGAGTCTTTGCAAGCATGTCCATAACTTGTTTAAATAAGGAGGTCGCTTTGTGCTTTGATGAGGGGGATACATTCTTGATCAGTACAGCGACCGCATATTCCGGAGACTCCACAGGGCCATAGCCGATGAACCACTGATGGTTTCGCTTCACCTTATTTTGCATTATCTGGGCTGTACCTGACTTCCCAGCAAGATGCCACGAGGCTTCATTGAGAGTCTGTCCCGTTCCCTCCTCCACTACTTTATCCATAAACTCTAACAACTTACTCGCTGTTGACTGATGAATGGCCGGCACATTTTTATCTAACAAACGCTGATGAGGAATTTCAGCGAGCAGAGATCCGTCCGCATAATGAATATGAGAGACGATTCGTGGAGACTGCACTTTTCCCCCATGAAGCAGTGTCACCATAAGATTAGCTGCTTGCAAAGGAGTAACCTGTACATCGCGCTGTCCAATAGCCGTTTGTATCCTTGTTCCTTCATCATTAAGCTGAATACTTTCATCTGTATTAAAAATCCGTCCTTTCTCCTCATGATCGAACAAGTGAAAATGATCCTGTCCTAAATAATGATCTTTTTCAAATCCAACTGTTCTGCCAAGGCCAAGCGACTCTGCTGCATCTGCTATCTGTTTAGAATTCAGACGTGATGCCACTTCTGCAAAAGCAATATTACATGACTTCGCAAAACCTTCTGCAAATGTCAACGTTCCATGACCTTCTGTTTTCCAGCAGCTTAGTCCATATTTCCCATAATGACCGGTACAGTGAAATTTTTCTTGCGGATGTATCAATCCCTGTTCGAGGGCAGCTGCAGCAGTGATTATTTTGAAAATTGATCCGGGTACAGCCGCCTTTAGCGCCTGATTTGCCCATTCATTCTTCTCTAGACTGATCTGCTGCGGATTATAGAATGGTCTTGAAACCATAGCCACCACATCCGCATTCTTGGCATCCAGTACAACAACGGCTCCTTCCGTCACTCCTGCCTCTTTCGTTACTTTCTCTATTTGCTCTTGCAGATCAATATCAATTGTTGTCTCTACATTTAGCGGGTATCGCGGATTGTGAGGTGCAATCACTCTTGCCCCGTGGGTTTCGTTTAACGGCTGTTTATGCCCGTCAACCATATTTGATACAATGGTTGGTCCAAGACCTTTTAATACCGGTTCTAAGGTCCGCTCGAGCCCACCTGCTCCTGACTTTACATTAAAAGGATCTTTCACTTCCTGATGAAGTTTACTCTTCGTTGTCTTTTGGGGGAGTTCTGCAAGATATCCGAGCCACTGCATCCCATTCTCTGAGTCTAGATATCGTTTCATATAGGGTAAAGCTTTCATCATTCCTATATTTTTCTCTTGCATCGTTTCTACTTCCCGAGTTGTGAGAATTCGCGGTTCTCCATTAGCAAGTGTCCACCATACAGGTGAAGTTAAAGCATTCCATTTCGTCCATAGGGTATCCCGATTAATTTTTAAGAGGTCCGCCATTTCTAACAGCTCACTTCTTTGTTCTTCCGTAATCCGATCAGGGAGTGGAAATAGTACCGGAACATAAACCATCTTCCCCGTAAAAGATTTATGGTGACGGTCAAGAAATTGTCCACGACCTGGGTCCAAAATAATTCCTTGTTCCCGCTGCAATACGGACATTTCTCTCATCGTTCTTCCGGTTTCAAGAACTTCTTGGTTCACCCTAACAAACTGGATATAGCCCAGACGAAACATTAATACAGCTAGCAAACCACCCAATAGAAGCAATGTGAAAAATATTCGTCTTTTTCTTAACAGGTCCATACCCAGCTGCCTACTTTCGACTTTTTATGGGTATTATCCCCTTTTTCAGCATATTAAAAACCCTGCCTCCTTCATCAGGAAAACAGGGCTTGAACATATCGTTTACGAATACCGTTTTAATATCTAAAAACAGATAATGTTGCCTTTAGCTCACCGGATACCTTCTCCAATTTGGCCGACAATTCGACCAGCTGATAGCCGATACTTTGCTGTTCACTGCTTAGTGATGCGACCTCTTGAGATGTTGCAGAAGATTGTTCGGCAACCGAACTCACATTCATCATCGTATCGGAAAGGGTGATCTGGGACTGGTTCAGAGCTTCAATAGACATTGATGTTTCATCTAATCTTTTCACGAAGATGCCCATCTGGTCTTCAACCGTTTGAAAAATCTCCCCTGTATCTTTTACAGCTGTAATCTGATCTTGGAATAGTGGATAAGCCTCAGACAGAGCGGATACGGTTTCATTCATTTCGGTCATAATGCGATCCGTCATCCCTGCAACCATATCTATGGATTCTTTCGACTGATCCGCAAGCTGCCGAACTTCACCAGCAACGACCATAAAACCACGACCTGCTGCTCCTGCTCTAGCTGCCTCAATCGTCGCATTCAAAGATAAAATATTGGTTTGTCTTGCGATGTTGTGCAGTACATCGAGAATATTCAGAATAGAACTTGTACTCTGCTTAAGCTGATCTACTTTATGAACAAGCGATCGAATCATTTCTTCACTTTGTTCTGTTTTACGAATTAACCCTGTTAAGTAGGCACTTCCTTGTTGACTTGCTCCTTCTACTTCGCGTGCTGAACTTCCAAGCTCCTCATTAGTGACAACAACTTTCTGCATCTGTGCAGAGATGAGTTCCGTCATTTCTGAACCTCGCTCGGCTTCACTCGCCAGATTCGTTGCACCTCCCGCGATTTGTTCCGTTGCTACGGCTACTTCCGTAGCAGATGCTGCCGTCTTCTGTGAAGCAGTGCTTAGTTCGGATGCAGTCTGTAATACATCCTGTGCTGTCTGATTGGTTTGCTGAACCAAACGCGTAATCTGCTCCATCATTTGGTTAAAGCTTGTTGACAGCTGTCCGATTTCATCTTTTGATTGGTGTGCTGTTCGTACTGTTAGGTCCCCTTTTGCACCTTGTTGCATGAGATCTTTCAGAACAGATAAAGGTTTCGCAATCATGCGTACCATCCACATTCCAATCAACAAAGCCATGACGGTAGCAGCAACAGCAAAAATAATCGTCACGAGCAAAATCTGATTTGCTCCCTTCACTAGTTCACTTACAGGAATCATCCCAATGATTTTCCAACCGGTAATTTCGAGTGTAGTGTACACAGCGAGCATTTCCTGATTTTTTCCATTAATTGTGTTCATTGTATCTCTAAAACCGCTTTTCTCCGAGAGATCCTGTAAAAATGTTAGCTGAGTTTGCTTTCCTTCTCGTTCTGCTATGGTTGATCCTATAACCGTACCATCTTTGGAAATGGCTTGAACAACTCCATTCTCGCCAAAGTTAACTTTCTTGAGTTCCTCTTCTAAGGCACTGGCTTTAATCTCAAAAACAATCATAAACGTGTCAATATTGGCATTAATATTTTTAAAAATACGTGCCATACGGTATGTACTTTCTGTTCCATTTTCTTTTTCTTCCGTTGGAAGCCATAATATTCCGCCATTTTCAAACAGAGACGTGAACCATTCCTCTTCTCGAAGTTTGATTAAATCCGAACTCGTTCCTGTACTTATTGTTGGAGTATCTGGATTCTCATGTACTAAGGAAATCGATGAAATGGATTGATTCGTAAATTGTAAGTTCGTCAATTGTTCACTGAGCAGGGAACTGGATTGATAAATATCAAAAGCGGAAGCGTTGCTTTCATTTAAAGCTTCTAAATTCTTTTGTAAGTTTGTATCAAAAAAGATTTGAGTCGACATATCTACGTAACGTTCCATAATAATATTTAATCTCTGTGCCGTCTGTTCCATTGTCTCCTGATTAGCTTCTGCTGCCTTTTCTTTAATTGTCGCTTTGGCCGTTTGATAGGACAAGGTACCGAGTCCAAATACAACCAGCAGAATGGCAATCATAAAAATAAGGAATAATCGAACCCCTACAGATTCCATTGGATTTAGCCTCTTCATTTGCCTCCATAATAATTTTGTTTGTACTCCCTCCTTATTTAAATGAGTTGAGTTTTGTAAATCTGGTTTCTTTCTAAACTTAAAAACCGGTTTCATTCTGTTCACCGCCGTCAATTGTTATCGTTTTCAAAATGAATTTATAACTACTATTTCGGTAATTCAGGAGCAAAACCTTTGCTTTTACGGAAAATAATTGAATATTTCTTCCTATTTTTTCATAAAAAAGTCCTCATCTTTTGATAGATGAGGACTTTAGACCTGATTGTATTATTTTTTCTTGCGCATCATGTCAAAATACGCAACGGGCTGATCGACTTTTATTTTCACCATTTGCAGTGGATGACGAGCTGCATCTAGTAAATTTCCAGCTTCATCATAGATTTCTCCCACTTTTTGCTTGAAGAATGTACCATTCGGACCAAAGAACTCAATCTCGTTTCCGGTTTTAAAATAGTTCCGTTGTTGAATCGTGGCCAGTTGTGACTTCTCATCATAATCCATCACAAGTCCTGCAAAGTCATAAGGAACCGCTTTTTCTTCCGGTTCGTAAATATGATCTTCATGATCCGGAGTATCGTAGAAAAATCCAGTATTCAGCGGGCGATTGGCTGCTTTTTGAATTTCTTCGAGCCATTCCGGCTTCAGCACATAATTTTCCGGATCAGCCATGTAGGAGTCAATGGCTTGACGATATACATTTACAACCGTTGCCACATAGTGAATGGATTTCATTCGTCCTTCGATTTTGAAGGAGTCAATCCCTACATCAATGAGATCCGGTATATTTTCGAGCATGCATAGATCCTTAGAACCCATCGAAAACGCTTGATCTCCTTCTTCATATAGCGGAAGCTGATTTACACCAAGCTCAAAGTTCTTCAGTATCTGAGAATCTCTTGTATCTTCTTCCGATACCCATACTTCATTCTCTCTCGCATCCTCAAACAGGTCATATTTCCAGCGGCAGGACTGACAGCATCCTCCGCGATTAGAGTCACGGTCTGTAAAATGGTTAGATAATACGCAGCGTCCGGAAAAAGAGGAACACATTGCACCATGAATAAATGCTTCTATCTCGATATCTACATGTTCTTTGATCTCCGCAATCTCCTCGAGACTTGCTTCCCGCCCAAGAACAACACGCGGCAGACCTTCTTCTTTCCAGAACTGCACTGCTTGCCAGTTGATCGTGGATTGCTGTGTGCTAAGATGTACCTCAAGACCAGGAACGGCACGCTGTGCCACCTCAATAATGGC
Organism: Paenibacillus sp. Marseille-Q7038; assembly: GCF_965111595.1. NCBI lineage: Bacteria > Bacillati > Bacillota > Bacilli > Caryophanales > Paenibacillaceae > Paenibacillus > Paenibacillus sp. Marseille-Q7038. Next base: position 2,971,998 of record NZ_CBCOOM010000001.1, read on the forward strand.
AGGATCTGCTACGATAATAGCCGAAATTCCTGCTTTATATAGCTCTTTAAGATAGGCTTCAATACCTTCTATATCTTCATTATGTGCATAAATGTTTGTTGCTACAAACACTTTTGCCCCATACTTATTAGCGAATTCAACACCTTCGCGCATTTCTTCAAAACTAAAATTGTCCGCATTGGAACGAAGGCCGTACTTTTGTCCTCCGATATATACAGCATCGGCACCATAGTGGATAGCAAACTTCAGCTTTTCTAAATTTCCTGCCGGAGCGAGCAGCTCAGGCTTGTCAAGCCGATAACGTTTGCCCGTATACTTAGGTTTCGTAATCGTGTCCATCCCTTTTACCACCTCATATTAATAAACTTGTTCTTTATAGAAAAATCCAAATGACAGTTCGCGCTCAGGATCCTGCATTTCCCGTACTTCAGCAAGCCAGGATTCATCAAATTCATAGTTTAACGGGTCAACCGTATAGGCATCTATGGCTTTACGATAAGCTTTCACAACCGCTTCATTGTATGCTGTACTTTTTAGAATCCCTTCAATTTTAAAAGAATGCACGCCTGCGTTCATTAATAGGTGGAGATCTTCCATGATACAAATATCTTCGGAACTCATAATGTGGGTACCGTTCACATCTTCATAGATGGGAAACTTCTCATCCCGGCGCTCTGCCTCAATGAGGAATAATCCTCTGTGCAGTCCCAAATCACCCTCTACAGGACGTCCTTGTTGCTGCATGTAACTCGCAACCAGCTGACGTTTGGAATGATATATGTTCGTCATCCCATGAATCTGTACTTGCGCTTCAACTTCGAGCATAGGTACCATTTCTGTAATCTCATCCATGTTCAGTTCTCTTGCAAGTACGACTCGGGATGCGCCTTTACGTCCCCAATAATTCGATGTACTGTAGTTGGTAGAAGTCATTTCCGCATTCCAGTGAAGCTTGATTTCAGGAGCAATCTCACGCACAGCCCGCAAAACCGATGGATCGTTGAACTCAACACCATCAACTCCCGCTTCTTTAAGCCCGCGTACATAGTCCGGTATTTCTGGCAAAAGCTCATTTGTCATAATGTTATTCATCGAAACGTATACCTTGGCATGATGATTCTTAGCAAGCTTAACTGCTTCCTTCGTGTCTTCCAAAGTAAAACTGCCGGGTAATCGCATCCCAAAACGATCGTTCCCGATAAGTATTGCATCCGCTCCCGCTGTAAGCAGCACTTCTGCTTCCTGTAAATCACTTGCCGTCACTAGCAACTCATAAGGCCGAGTCAAAAGTCATCCCTCCGTTATTCCGCACTTTCTTTACTTTTTTCTATATTTTTCAAATGTTCTTCATAGGTCTTGGCAAAAAGATGTCCCGAACTTCCGTCTTTCTTCGTAACATAAAATAAATAATCGGATGTTTCTGGAGATAAGGCAGCCTCAATGGAGCTAAGACTAGGGGCTGCAATCGGCCCTGGAGGCAATCCCGCGTTTCGGTACGTATTATATGGACTTTCCACTTCTAGATCTTTATAAAGCAAACGTTCTTTCTGCTTATCCAGTAAATATTGAACGGTCGCATCGATTTGAAGTCTCATATTATTCTCTAACCGGTTATAAATCACACTTGCTACCAAAGGTCTTTCCTCAGGAACAACCACTTCTCTCTCGATCAGTGAAGCTACAGTGAGGAGCTCATGCACCGTGAGACCACTTGCTTTTAGTTTGGCCTCAAAATCCGGAATCGAATCCAGTTTTTCCTGCATTTCGGTCAGCATACGTAAAATAATATCTTCTGCTGTACTTCCTTTTGCAAGTTCGTAGGTTTCGGGGAATAAATAGCCTTCCAGCTTAAATAGATAGTCTGTGTTGTCTGGAATTTCAGCTATGATCGGAATATCACTGAATAACTCCGGTTGGTTTACAATATCCATGAAAAGTTCATTCACTGTCGCACCTTCAGTGTCCAGCTTCTCTGCCATTTGTTTTAGTGTATATCCCTCAGGAATAGTAAACTTCAATGTTTCTGCTTGCTGTACATCTCCATTATTTAAAGCAGTAACAATTTCTTTGTAACTTTGACCAGGAACAAATGCATACGTACCTGCTTTAAAATGGGAGCCTTCATTATTCAGTTTCAAATATACTTTAAAGAATAAACTGTTTCGAATGATTCCATTTTCCTCTAGATTATCAGCAATCTGAGATGTGCCTGTCCCTTTATCAATCGTGAAAATAACGGGTTCTGTTGATGTTGCAACCGGTTTTGTCGATTGCCATACATATAATGCACTGCCGGCAAGAATCACCATAATGACTATAAGGAAAATGAATCGCCTGAAGTATTTTGCTTTCAAAAAATCACAACCCCTTCACAGCCAAAAAGAGCGGACTTGCTCCGCCCTCTCATCAACCGTATTTTAAGTAAGTATACCAAGAATTCTATAATAACATACAAAGCAGGCACCTCGGTAGAGGTGCCTCCTCGTATTAACCTTGGTCATCAGGTAATGACCATTCATCATAGAGTTCCGCAATATTTTCCCATTCTTCATCATCTTCAATGGTATGAAGCTCTGGAAGACCTTCTGCTGTAATTTCTACACGCAAAAGTTCATATTCCTCATTCTTACTTGTTAAGGATTGCAGTACAGCATAACCCTGTCCTTGCACTTCGAACTCAGCGAGCAGTTTATAAGGAACGGATTTACCATTCGCTTCTTCGAGCTCAACCTCTGTTCCAAATGCTTCTTGCAAGCGAGTCGTAATTATCAGATCCGCTCTTGTAAAAGGAAAATCTGTCATCTATACATTCTCCTCGTCGTCTTCTGAATCTACGAGAGTATTAAAAGTTTCTTCCACAATCGCCCATTCTGCTTCATCTTGAATCATAAACAGCTTGATGTCGTCCCCTTCTTCTTCATAACGGAAGGCATAAACCTCAGACTCTTCTTCGTCCTCGTTCACATCGACAGGTACAACCATCATATACTTAGCGTCTGATCCATCTACATCGAAGGTCATGAGCACCTCAAATTCTTCGTCGTTACCTTCTTCATCCGTGATATATATGATCTCGCGATCCTCTTCCATACCCATATGAATATCAGTCATAGTAAACTCCCCCTCACCTTGTACTTTTGGCATCTAAATAATTTTGTAATATTAGGCTTGCGGCCATTTTGTCCACAACCTTTTTACGCTTCTTTCGGCTTACGTCGGCATCAACCAGCGTTCGTTCCGCCGAAACGGTGCTGAGCCTTTCATCCCATAGGTGTACGGGCAAGTCCAATGTTTCCCGTAGCGTTTCTGCAAATTCGATGCAGATCTCACCACGAGGACCCACGGTGCCGTTCATGTTTTTGGGTAACCCGACGACGATTTCACTAACCTCATTCATTTTGACAAGTTCAGTGATTCGTACGATCTCGTCCCCTGCGCGGCGCCGTTCAATAACTTCTAAACCCTGAGCAGTCCAGCCAAAGGCGTCACTAAGAGCAACGCCAATTCTGCGGTCGCCATAATCTAAGCCTAAGATCTTCATTCATTTCTCCTTATTCTTATCGGTGATTGGCCAGATAAGAACGTACTAATTCTTCAATCAGTTCGTCGCGTTCTTTTTTGCGGACCAGACTTCTTGCATTGTTGTGGCGCGGGATATAAGCAGGATCCCCGGAAATAAGATAACCCACCATTTGATTAATGGGGTTGTAATCTTTTTCTTGAAGGGAGTCATACACTTTAAGAAGAATCTCTTGTGCAGAAGCTTCTTCCACATCGCCTTTCACATTAAATTTAACTGTCTTATCCATGGAGTCCATAACGACACCTCGCTTCTGCATAAATCAAAATTATTCATTTTGGATATGCCGAATTGATTTCTTCTTTATAATAACATATTCTGTCCTCTGTAAATATAGCAGGAAAGTGAGAATATTTTGTTTTTTGCAAACGTTATAAAACCTTACCCTGCAATGATTTGTTCAGCAAGACGAAGTGCTTCATCAAGTTTAGCCGCATCTTTACCGCCAGCTTGAGCCATATCAGGGCGTCCACCGCCTCCGCCTCCGCATACTGCAGCGACTTCCTTCACAATTTTACCGGCATGCAGGCCTTTTTTCACCTGATCTTGTGGGACAATGACAACGAAGTTAACTTTTTCCTCTGCTGCAGCACCTAGAACAATTACCGTATCAGGCAATTTCACTTTAAGCTCATCAGCCAGTGTACGAAGAGTATCCATTCCCGCTGCTTCAACCCGAGCTGTAAGTACTTTGGTGTCTCCATGCTGAACTACTTTATCTGTAAGTTGTCCTGCTTCAATGGAGCTGAGTTTTCCTTGTAGAGATTCATTCTCACGAGTTAACTCCTTAACTTGAGCATGCATTGCATCAATACGTTTAGGTACATCATTTAGATTCGACTTGAGCGAAGCAGCTGCTTGTTTCAGAAGATCTAACTGACTTTCCATGTATTCATATGCACCGCGTCCTGTCAAAGCCTCGATCCGTCTAACGCCAGATCCAATTCCGCTTTCACTCACAAGTTTAAACAAACCGATCTCCGACGTATTATTTACATGACAACCTCCGCACAGTTCAAGGCTGTAATCACCCACCTGTACAACGCGAACAATATCACCGTACTTCTCGCCGAATAGAGCCATAGCACCCATTGCTTTTGCTTCGTCAATGGATTTGTATTCGATAACAACCGGAATTTGTCTCCAGATTTGTTCGTTTACTTTGCGTTCAATAACAGCCAGTTCTTCCGGTGTAATTCCGCCAAAGTGGGAGAAGTCAAACCGCAAGCGTCCTGGTTCTACAAGAGAGCCTGCCTGATTAACATGATCTCCTAACACTTCTTTTAGTGCCTTATGCAGCAAATGTGTTGCTGTATGATTTTTTACAATGGATTCACGACTCGTTTTATCTACTTCAGCTTTGATAGAATCTCCTACACGAAGTTCCCCAGAATCAATGGTTCCCATATGAACATGTTGACCTAGAGGCGCTTTAAAGAGACCTTTTACTTTAGCAAATACACTTTCACCGCGCAAAATACCTTCGTCACTTACTTGACCGCCGCTTTCAGCATAGAAAGGAGTACGGTCTAGCACGATCTGGCAAGTATCGCCTTCGCTTACGGAATCCACCATTTGTTCGTCACGAAGAATGGCTACGACTTTTGCTTCGGTCACGAGGTCATTATATCCAACAAATTCACTTTTAACCGTAAGCTCCGAGATCGCTCCGCCCTGAATTTTCATGCTCGCATTATCTTGGCGTGCGGATCGTGCACGATTACGTTGTTCTTCCATTGCTTTATCGAAACCTTCACGGTCCACCGTAAGTCCATGTTCAGCTGCATAATCTTCCGTAAGATCAAACGGGAAACCATAAGTATCATACAATTTGAAAGCATCACTGCCGCTGATCATATGCTCTCCATTCGCTTTTGCTTGTTCGCTGATGTCAGCAAGAATAGCAAGACCATCGCTTAGAGTTTCATGGAAGCGTTCTTCTTCTGTTTTAATTACTTTCGCGATGAATTCGCGTTTTTCTACAACCTCTGGGTAGTAGACGCCCATTACATCAGCAACCTGCTGTGTCAGCTGATACATGAATGGACGATCGAGTCCAAGTACTTTTCCGTAACGTACTGCACGGCGCAGCAATCGGCGGATGACATATCCACGGCCTTCATTAGAAGGAAGTACCCCATCACCAACAGCAAAAGCAACGGTACGAACATGGTCAGCGATGACTTTCAGAGCGACATCAATCTCTACACTGTCGTTATATTTCACACCAGCTAATTCTGCTGTACGCTGAATCGTAGGCTGGAATAGATCCGTATCAAAGTTAGAGTCTACATTCTGCAAAATGGATGCAAAGCGCTCTAGTCCAGCACCTGTATCAATGTTTTTATTTGGAAGCGGCGTATAGCTGCCATCTTTGTTATGGTTAAACTGGGAGAATACCAGATTCCATACTTCCAAGTAACGTTCGTTTTCTCCGCCAGGATACAGTTCTGGATCTTCTGGATCATTGCCATACGCTTCACCGCGGTCATAGAAAATTTCTGTACAAGGACCACAAGGACCTTCACCGATATCCCAGAAATTCTCTTCTAATTTGATGATGCGTTCTGCAGGCAGACCAATTTTTTCATTCCACAGTTTGAAAGCTTCTTCATCTTCTGGATATACAGTAACGGACAAACGCTCTGGATCAAATCCGATCCATTTTTTATCAGTCAAGAACTCCCAAGCCCACGTTACCGCTTCTTCTTTGAAATAGTCGCCAATAGAGAAGTTCCCCAGCATCTCAAAGAAAGTATGGTGTCTGCGTGTTTTCCCTACATTTTCGATATCGTTGGTACGAATACATTTCTGAGAGTTAGCAATACGCGGATTCTCCGGTTTTACACGGCCGTCAAAGTAAGGCTTAAGCGGCGCCATACCTGCATTGATCCATAATAGAGAGGGATCGTTATGAGGTACAAGCGATGCACTCGGTTCAATTTTATGATTTTTGGTTTTGAAAAACTCGATCCATTTAGAACGGATTTCACTTGCCTTCATGGTCATAACCTCCGGTTTAAATTGTATATTGGATTAGCTCCGGTATGAATGTTCAAACTTTCGCTGCTCCATAAACGATTTGTCTCTCGGTCGTCGTTGTTTTGAACACCGGGCTGGAGAATAATTCTCCCACCCCTGAATTACAAACCAAATACGAGCGCTTCGCTCCTCCAAGCCAATTCGTTTATTACGCAAGATCCATGCCTATATCTCCCGGGCTAAAAAATATAAAGATTGAAAAGGTTACTCCCTACACTAAAAACAGGAGTAACAAACAAATAAAAGCGAGCGGAACTTCTCACGTAAAAACAAAAAAACGCCCCTGAAATAAATCAGGGACGAGAAGTTCGCGGTACCACCCTGGTTATCGCCATTGATCTATCGCAAGGGAGCTATGCATAAGCATGTCCTAAGCAAAAGAGTAAATCCGGCGATCGCCTTGTAGAACCCGATAACGGAGGTCATCCGGCGGCTTTTAACCGCACTCCGAAATTAGCTTTCCGCCGCTTCATTTCAGGACTCTTCCAGCCTGCTATCCAAGAGTACTCATGTACCTTAGGTAATAGGAGTCCATTCTCTGTAGAAACACCCTGACGTACTTGATTTCATCACTGTATTTTACGATATACATATATATCCGATTATATCTTTAGTGCAGAATGGTGTCAATGCAAGCAGGCGAAGCCCCATAAGCTTCTTTACTGATCCCATCAAGGAACTTAAGGAGGCATATCGGAGAAAATAAGCTCTCTTTTTCGTTGTCCTTGCTACTCAATGGTTTTCCGCTTGATATAGTACAAAAAGAAATGCTGGCATACCACCTTTAACACCGCAAAGACCGGAACAGCCAGAATCAACCCCACAATTCCTGCAAGTTCTCCCCCTACAAGTAAGGCAAAAATAATGCTCAGCGGATGCAGGTGAAGCGTTCTCCCCACTACCTGAGGAGAGATCACATTACTTTCGAGAATTTGGCATAGTGTATTAACAACAATGACGAAGATCAACATTTTTACGGATATCGTTGAAGCCATCACCACGGCAGGTGCTGCCCCAAGAAACGGCCCCAAATAAGGGACGATGTTAAACACACTTACCAGACTTGCTAGAATGAGTGCATAAGGCATTCCGATCACCATATACCCAATATAGGCAAACACACCCACAATAATACACACCAGGAATTGTCCTCTTATATAATTGCCGAGGGCAGTATCAATCTCCTTAAGAAGCATGACAATTGATTTCCGCTGGGTCCGGGGTAAATAAGAAACAACGGCTTTTTCCATCACATCAAAATCTTTAAGCATATAAAAGATTAAGAAAGGTACGATGAAAATATTGAAAATGGTGCTGATGGTAGCCCCGATATTATCCATAAAGACAGAGATGCCGGAAGCGAGCTTATTCTCCATCTGATACATCCAGCCATTGATCCCTACACGAACGCCTGGTGGGATGAGATTACTGTTCATATTATTCAGCAAGCTTTGAGCATGCATATTCAGCTCAGGCAAATGTTCATTCAGTTGTTCCAATTGCTCTATAAACATCGGTATGACATTCATCAAAATGACAGCCAAAGATGTCAGAAATACAGCATAGATGAGCAGCACAGCGATAGTTCGCGGAACTTTACGTCCCCCAAGCATAGATACAATCGGATTAAGAACATATGAAATAATTAATGCTACTAGAAAAGGGGCAAATATAGCTTTCAAAAAACCGTAAATCCCCAGTAGCATGGGACGCAGCAGCCACACAAAATACAGAATGACGAGGGCCAGCAGCACGAGCAGTCCGTAACGGAACAGCTTATTTTTCGTTAGATGCTCCACATCAAGATTCCTCCTCGGACAGGCTTATCCTTGTAAGTATATGTAGTGAGTGGATAAATTAATCCTGAAGATCGAGGTGAAATCTCCTTACATCCTTTATAAAAATATAAAAACACTTGTACAGCTCGAAAAAGTTATCTCAAGCTGCGCAAGTGTTTTTATATTAAAAAGCATTGTATTATATTCGTGTCTTCATCTCCTATGTACCTTGCCGGCCTCTAATCAGAACTGCTAAACACCACAATCATGTCATAGTTACGACAAAAGTGTGCCAGACCGTTTATAGAGGAAGTTATTAACAAAGGTTAAGGAGCTATATGCAATCCTGGATACTCCTGAACGATCTCTTCTCCAAAGAAAAGATCGTCAAGTGAACTCAGTGTACCGTCTTCTTCGACTTGATACACCGACATTTTTTCTCCATTTACATTTAGTTCTATAAAGCATCCCCAACAATAGAATTGATGAGAACCAATCTTACCTATATCTTTTGAATTACAATTTGGACATTTCATTACATTTCCACCTATCCGTTAACAGAATGAATAGCATCTACTAAATGCTGCTCGCTTGCCGTAGGAACTACGACTGTATGTTCACCTATCTTCATTTCATCCGTGCGAGGCAACCATTTTCGGCCTTCCATCAGATCCATTACAAACCCATCACTGATTTCGAGCCCTAGTATATCTTTTCCCATTTTTTGGTCAAAATAAACATCTGTGATACGTCCGAGTTGCAGACCTTCCTGCGTCATCACCGTCATATCCCTGAGTTTATGATTTCCTTTTAAATAATTATATTTTATGTTGTCAGCATCCGTTTTACGGACAGCCTGTTTGTTTCGAATCATCACAGCATCATTGCCATAAGCAAGGATGTCTTCCCAAGACACCGTTTTGACTTGTTTAGAAAAAAAGCCTCTTCCATCCAGTTCAATTCCGGTGAGTTGCCAATCTGTTGTTAGAGTAAAATCGCATATTTTGCCGATCTTCTTACCTTCTTCGATATCAAATACGGCAAGTCCAATCATTTCTTGAAGTTTCATGACAGGATTATCCCTTCCATCACCTAAAGTCAATTATGAAACAGTGTGTTCACCTTAGTATGCACAAGAAAACATATTAAGATTAACAACCCTTTCATTGTGGCTGGTGACAACAGACGCATAATCCCTCCTCTGTCCCTATACAAGGAAACCCTTACGCTCTTTTACGCAAACGTTTCAGAATGGTTCCAACTTTTTTTGCTGTATATTCCAAATCATTTTTACTATTACCCAAACCAAAGCTAAATCGAATCGCTGAATCCATAACTTCTTTTGGTAAATTCATAGCTTCAAGGACATGAGAACGTTCAAGAGAACCCGAAGTACATGCCGAGCCGCTTGCCGCAGCAATTCCTTCCACATCTAAATTCATCAGCATCGTTTCTGTTTTCACTTCTGGGAAACTGATATTCACAATGTGTGGTACCGTTTGCTGTGGGTGTCCGTTTACAACGACCGCATTTTCACCAGCTTCTTTTTGAAGCTCTTCAATAAAAAATTGACGCAGAGCCGCATCCTGAAGCATCCGTTCCTCCATCGTCTTCTCTAGGATTTCCAGTGCTTTAGCGAAACCGGCGATCCCTGCCAAATTTTCTGTACCCGCACGGCGCTTACGTTCCTGCAGCCCGCCATGGGCCATTGGTTCAAGCTTCATTCCTTTGCGGACATACAGCAGTCCAATTCCTTGAGGTCCGTTGATTTTGTGAGCAGAAAAACTCATTAAATCTACAGGAAGCTGATGCAATTGTATGGGAATAGAACCTAGTGCTTGAACAGCGTCGACATGAAAAGGAATGTCGTGAGCTTTTGCAATCTTGCCAATCTCCTCAATGTTTTGGACCGTACCTACTTCATTATTGACATACATGATGCTTATTAAAACCGTATCTGGTCTGATTGCTGCCTCTACGTCAGCAGTATCGACCATTCCATAGGAGTCAACAGGGAGATAAGTAACTTCGTATCCTTGCTTCTCAAGTGATGCACAGGCGTGAAGCACTGCATGGTGCTCGATTTGTGTTGTGATAATATGCTTTCCTTTATGCTGCGCAGCAGCTACTGTACCAAAAATGGCTAAATTATCACTTTCTGTCCCACCGGAAGTAAACACGAGTTCGTCCGGAGAAGAGCCCAAATAAGCCGCCATCTTATCCCTAGCTTCACTTACGGAACGCTTCGCGACACGCCCGAAAGCGTGCACGCTTGATGCGTTACCGAACTGGCCAGTCATTACCTCAAACATTGCAGTGGCAACTTCTGGATGCACAGGAGTAGATGCAGCATGATCCAAGTAGATATTCACTTTCATTTCACCCCGCATTAAATATAGAACATATAGTTATCCGCGTCGGATTTCTCTTTATAAGATATTAGGTCTTGTAACGTAGTCGAATCGAGCACATCTGCAATGCTGTTGCGGATGCGGATCCATAAATCACGTTTAGCCGGATCATCTTCTTCCGTGAAATCAACAGGTGAGATCGGTCCTTCTAGTACGCGTATTACATCTCCTGCTGTAATCGTATAGGGTTCACGAGCTAAAATATATCCGCCATATGCACCGCGAATACTTTTTACGAGTCCCGCATTACGAAGAGGAGCTATGAGTTGTTCTAGATAATGTTCTGAAAGTTGATTTTTCTCTGCAATACTCTTCAGTGAAGTCGGCCCTTCGCCAAAACGACCAGAGAGTTCCATCATAATTGTTAATCCATAACGGCCTTTGGTTGATATTTTCAAAGTAGGTACACCTCATTAATTTATAGTCATTTGTTTGTTATATCAGTAAAAGTTTCTTTGTCTTTTTCTATATTTCACCAATTCACTCTATTCCGATCATAACCCTTTGATAATGGTAACATAAGTACGGTGAATATGGAAAATAAACCTTGACGATAATAGTAAAATTGTCCGTCCTGTAAGGACATAAACACAGCTTTTCCATTCTATCGTAAGTTAACCACGAATGTGTTACAATAAAACGCGTAAAAACATTCTAATTAAAGATGGTGATGACGATGTCTAACGACAACAAAAACACCCGCGTCATCGTCGGCATGTCTGGAGGCGTTGATTCCTCCGTCACAGCACTGCTACTCAAAGAGCAGGGTTACGACGTCATCGGTATTTTCATGAAAAACTGGGACGACACCGATGAATTCGGACACTGCACGGCAGAAGATGATGCGGAAGATGTCCGCCGCGTCTGTGAACAACTGGATATCCCTTATTATACAGTTAACTTCGAGAAGGAATATTTTGATAAAGTATTTTCCTATTTCCTCGATGAATATAAGTCCGGACGGACACCGAACCCTGATGTCATGTGTAACCGCGAGATCAAGTTCGGAGAGTTTCTTAACAAAGCGCTTGATCTTGGTGCAGATTATGTGGCAACAGGTCATTATGCAAGGCTCATACAAGAAGATGGAAAATACACACTTCTTCGCGGCGTAGACAATAACAAGGACCAAACTTACTTCCTGAATGCCCTCAGTCAGGAACAGCTTTCAAAAGCGATGTTCCCTATCGGGCACCTTCCTAAACCGGAAGTTCGCCGCTTAGCGGAGCAAGCAGGTTTATACACTGCCAAGAAAAAAGACAGTACAGGCGTATGTTTTATTGGTGAACGTAATTTCAAAGAATTCCTTTCGGGTTATTTGCCAGCGAAATCAGGAGATATGATTGATATCGAGAGTGGTGAAGTAAAAGGCCGTCACGACGGACTCATGTACTACACCCTCGGGCAACGTCAAGGTCTTGGTATCGGCGGTTCAGGTAACGGACAACCTTGGTTTGTAGCTGACAAAGATCTTACGAAGAACATTCTTTACGTCGTTCAAGGAGATCAGCATCCTAGTCTGTATTCAACAGGACTCATCGCGACAGATGTAAACTGGATTGCTGGCAGCGATCAAACGCCGAAGGAACCATTCCATTGCACTGCCAAGTTCAGATATCGTCAGCCGGATCAAGGCGTTACTCTGACATGGCGTGAAGACGGTACTGTTCACGTTGCTTTTGATCAACAGCAAAAAGCAATCACCCCGGGACAAGCTGTCGTTTTCTATGATGGTGACGTTTGTCTTGGAGGCGGAACGATTGATCAAGTTGAAAAAGTACCGTACGAGTCTAACGTTCTGGCATAAAACAGAATTCTAAAATAAAAGCCATCCCTCATGTATTACCATGAAGGATGGCTTTTTTCCTGCCTAAATAAAGAATCATTTTTTATTTATGATAAATATCATACTTCCGGGAGCGGAGTTGGCGTTGGTTTCGCATACCCTTCCTTATAAGTTGCCTCCATTGCCTCACGAATTTCAAGGAGTGAACTTCCTTCATGCCCCATTTTTGCGGAAGAAACAGCGATATCAAGACAAACATTACATCTTGTACCATGGTCGTCCCATATAACGGCTCCATCCTCTTCTATCTCTTTAATGAAACAGTTCAAGTTACTTTTATGCCCCGCACTATCGCCACAGCCGCAATAACAAGGGATAAATTCCAGTACATCTGCATACTGAGCAGACAGTAGATAAATGTTACGCATTTCCTCTGATTGTCCATCAAGAAAAGCAGGAAGATCTTTTTGCGATCCTGTCCTCTCCTGAATATCTCCGTTTGCTGACACATGATGAGGCTGACCGCTATGTTCCTGATTTGAATCTACATGAGTATGATGATTCGTTGAGACTGTTTTTGTCTCTGCTCCCTCATCTCCACACCCCGATAATAGAACGGATAATACCATTACACCTGTCAACCATGCCTTTTGCTTCATTTGTTCCTCCTTGGAAGATCTTATCCCTAATGAATGAAGATGCCGACAACCCAAATTCCGATCCAAGCAGCCATAAGTCCTAACGTAACGGAACTGACCACATACAAGCAAGCTTTGCGTAACTTATTTGCAGTGATCAGCTGCATCGTTTCATATCCAAAAGTAGAGAACGTGGTATACGCTCCACAAAATCCGACGCCAAGTAAGGCCCACCATAAGGAGGATAGTAGCTCTGCTATCGATAGGGCGAACAATACACCAAGCAGGAACGAACCGCTGATATTAATAACCCACGTTCCCAAAGGAAATGGATGCGGTAATTCACCGCCTGCCCTTTTCATGATGTAACGTCCTAGCGTGTATCTCATAATAGCTCCGGCAAACCCGCCCAACCCTGCTAACCAAATCATAAACTATTCTCCTTGGATAAGCGGCTTGAAATCATTCGTTCGCCTGTTTTTATACCGATGAAACTCATGAGCAGACCAATAACAACACTGAGCAAAATATAGCTTACTGCCAGTCCTATTTGACGATCTTGGAGCAGCTGAATACTATCTACCGAGAAAGTAGAAAAGGTGGTAAAGGCACCTGTAAACCCTGTACCGATCAGTAATCTCCATTCTGCTGAAATTCGCCATTTCGCAGGGGTTATGGTAAAAAACCACCCTAGAAAGAAACACCCTGCTAAATTGATCAATAGCACCGCTAGTGGAAAGTTAGCAGATGCAGGTTCCAGCCACAACTGGACTCCATATCTAAAAACCGTGCCTAGAAACCCTCCTGCCCCTACATATATCAGCTCTCTCATAACTCCGAACTTCTCCTCTGTAAACATGGCTAGGGATAGAGTCAAAACAAATTCCCTACGCCCATCCAGTTCATAATTCTATGGTCAACGTCCTTGATTGCGTATACGTCTACGGTCTTGGTTAACTTTTATCTTTGCTTCATTGCCTTGTTCCGTAGCTTCATAGAAAACGTAGTTGCTGATTTCGTTAGGCAAATATTGCTGCTCCACATAATGACCTGGAAAATTATGCGGATATTGATATCCGACATGACCAAGCTTGATTGAACCTTTGTAATGACCATCTCTGAGGTGTAAAGGAACATCGGCCGACTTCAGGTCCTCAATCGCATTCATCGCACTTGATATGGCCGTATATACCCGGTTCGATTTTGGACTTTCCACAGCAAACAATATAGCCTGCGCAATATTCAGTTTCGCTTCGGGCCAGCCGTTATTTCGATAGGCATCCAGCGCAGCCACTGCCTGTACCATTGCATTTGGACTTGCAAGTCCAATATCTTCACTGCTTGCCGCAATCAGTCTGCGGATAAACACCATGGGATCCATGCCCAGTTTTTCAACTGCATATAAAAACCAGAATAAAGCGGCATCACTTGATCCGCGGATACTTTTATGAAAGGCAGATAAAACGTCATACTGGGTTGATTCATCTGCTTTTACAATCGGCCGGCGTATCGATTCTTCTGCTACTGCTAGCGTAATATGCACCGTTCCGTCCTGCTCGGGAGGCGTAGTGAGCGCCGCAAGTTCAAGAGCATTTAGTGCTCTACGAATATCCCCATTCGCCATCGTGGCAATATGAAGAAGAGCTTCATCATCAGCTGCAAGATCCATGAATCCAAGCCCTTTTTCGGGATCCTTTAGCGCTCTTTTCATCGCTTCCAAAGAATGTTCCTTCGTTAAAGATTCAAGCTGGAACAAAGTCGAGCGGCTGAGGAGGGCTCCATTCACATAGTGAAAAGGATTTTCCGTTGTTGCCCCGATAAAAATAATCGTTCCTTTCTCAACTGCAGGTAGGAGTGCATCCTGCCTTGAGCTGTTAAAACGGTGGACTTCATCCAAAAACAAGATGGTCTTCGTTCCATACATTGCTTTATTATTCTGGGCTTGTTCTATCACTTCGCGAACATCTTTAACCGTTGCATCAACCGCATTAAGACGAACGAAATGTCCCTTTGTATGATGAGAAATAATATGTGCAAGTGTTGTTTTTCCGCAGCCAGGCGGTCCATACAGAAGAATGGAAGATACCTGGTCTGCTTCAATCGCTCGTCTAAGCAGTTTCCCGGGACCAACGATATGTTCCTGACCAATATATTCATCTAAGTTCTGTGGCCGCATCCGGTCAGCAAGAAGCCTTGCTTTCGGCTCTGAGTCCTGACTAAACGAGAATAAATCCATGATGCATTCACTTCCTTTACTTACTTAAGACCTTAATCACTCTACCTTCTATGATAACATACTGTCTTCTTTAACTTGTTCTTCTGGCAATACATATACATTCTGAATGGGAACCGAAGGTCCATATTGTTTACGAATCACTTTTCTTGCTTCTATGGCAGTTCTAGCTTTTACAATCGTTTCCTTCGTTTGACCGCCTGCTTCTGTAATCACGACGTACCGTTTGGCGCCACATCTCATGAGAACACCTCCAAAACAAACTTATTTTCTAACATTCCAGTTCAGCCTCATGAAACCCTTTTTTATATGGTAATATTAGTTAATCCAAACAAAGTAAATGAGGGACTCTTTTATGAAAATTTCAAAATATTATCCCATCACCGCAGCCCTATCCATTAATATCATTTTATTAGGTCGTTTTTTTCTATCTTACCACTATGATAAAGAAATCCTCTTGTTAGAATACAGTATCTGTTTTGTAATAACTGTTTCTCTTTTATCTATTTACTTTATGAGAAAATACCGTGAGCAAAAAAACACTGTTTTGACAGTTCCGATGGTTACGTCTGAGATGAGAAATTTTTGGCTAAATTTAGTCATCTCCATTTTTGGATTAGCAACAAGTGCTATAGAAATTTATTTTACAGTCATCTATCATGAGTCGATACCCTTGTTGAGAGAACTTGGATCAAAGTCACAAGAACACATTATTACTGATATCATATTCACCATATTACTCCACTCTTATTTACTTGTCCTATGGTTCGTAAATCTTATTCGGCTCTATTTTAATCATCGGGAGCTACAACGTAAAAAGCAACAAGCTATTACCCCCACTCCTAGAATCACGGGAGGACAAGTAAAATGAGTAATACAGTTATTACGAAAAACAAAAAAGCTGAGGGCGATGCATAGCTCTCATAATGAGATTATGATTCTCCCTCCAGCTTCTTTATTAAAGACATTCAATCCAGGTATGAAGCTGCTTATTCGCTTGGCCAACCGTGTGTTACCACTTCTTTAGCTTCTTGCTCGACGTAAACGGGACGCTCACTACCATTCATAAGCCACAACTCATGGAGTGCACGGGTACATCCTACATACAGCAGTTTCGCATCCCAGGAGCTGTTTCCATAGTGATCCTGATCGGCATCAGCTACAATCACAGCATCAAATTCAAGCCCTTTTGACAAATACACAGGCAATACAGAGTAACCGCCCTCGTACTGTTTTTTCCCATCATCAATCAAATTCACTTCTACTCCAGAACTTTTTAGCTCCTCGTATAATTCCTTTGCTTCACGAAGGGTACGTGTCACGATGGAAACCGTTCTATATTCCTTATCGATGAGATGCTGCATTGCCTTTTGAAGAGCATTCTTTCTTGAATCCTCTCCATAATTAATAAGTCTGACCCCGTCACCGCTCCGAAACACAGGAACCGCGGTTATGCCGCTTTGTACCCCTTTTTCGAGAATGGTATTAGCAAACTCAATAATCTCCATTGTGGAACGGTAACTTCGAGTAAGCGCAAAGTAGTCATTATGTTCTTCGGAAAAAAGTTGACTCATCTCTTCCCAACGATGAACTCCCCGGTAAGCATGAATCCCTTGTGACAAATCGCCAAGAATCGTAAACGAATGACCCTTCACAAACAGATCCAATAATGCGACATGAAACGGTGAAAAATCTTGTGCTTCATCGATAACCACATGATCAAAACGCTGATCGCTTGAAATTTCATTGACGAGCACATGTAGATAAACAAGTGCAGGAAGGTCCTCTTCTCGAACGAAATTCTGCTTAAGATCAGCTGCTGTCGATTTCAAAACCGATTGTGGAATCTGCTTCCGTATTTCGTCTGGTATGACACTTCCACCTTTAGCTACCTTAAATATATGTTTATACAAAGTAAGAGGCTCATATTTAGGCCATTTATTTGCGTATGCTTTTTCTCTTGCTGAAGCTTTTTTCTTTCTCTCTTTCTGCACCACTGCAGAAGGAGCTTTCTTCAGTTCCATCTCGATCCAGCGGTGGATACGGGCCATCACCCGTTCTTTTCGCTTAGCAAGGGGATAAGGTTTATATTCCTCGTCAAACCATTTGATAATTTCTGTCCGAGGCAGTACTTTTCCATCCCATGGAGAGAAATCCATATCAGGAACCGAGGTCATCTCCATCTGCTCTACACAGCTGCGCAAGATGTCCATGAACTTCATTGAACCCTTAAATCTACCTGGGACTTCATCTGTAATCTCAGGCAGTTCTCCTTCTCTTTCGAACCAATAATCCAGTGTCTCTGTCGTATCGGCAAGCCGTAAATCAAGGTTCAGCACCTGAAGAGCCCAGTCAGAAAATGTACTTTGCTGAATATCCCCAACACCCAGTTCAGGCAGCACATTAGAAATATAATCAAGGAACATATTATTAGGAGCAAATATAATCATTTTATCTGCAGATACTTGTTCTTTATACTGATACAGTAAAAAAGCAAGTCTGTGCAGAGCAACGGTAGTCTTACCACTTCCCGCCACCCCTTGAATGATCAGCGCTGTATTCCGCGCTGCCCGAATAATCCGGTCCTGTTCAGCCTGAATTGTAGATACAATGTCACGCAGTTTATTATCTTTATTTTCGCCCAGTCGGTAAACGAGAAACTCATCCGATACAGCTGGCTGATCACTATTCCGATTATAGGTATCTGCCACACGTTCTAAAATTTGTTGTCGAATTACGATATTTCGTTTTAGATATACAAGTCCTTCAATGATTCCTTCTGGAGATTCATACTCCGCAGGTCCCTCTCCTCCCGTAAAGGAATAAAAAAGACTTGCTATAGGGGCACGCCAATCGATTACCAGCGGCTGGTCTGTATAATCCTCCCGATCTACACCAACCTTGCCAATATACAGCGGCTTCATCTTGTTCGTTCCTTGTTCTTCAAAATCAAGACGTCCGAAATAAGGCTCTTTAACACTTTTGGAAAGACGCTGACGACGCTCTTCTCGTCCTGCTTCAAGCACTTGCTCTGTAAAGTCATGCCCTGTATACACAGGTATAGACTTAAACTTAGCGAGCTGCCGGTCTACTTCCTCCATCGTGTTTTTCAGCCTCTGTTCTTCTTCTTGATAGGCACTTTGAAACGTTTCATCCATATTCAGTTACCTCCTAAGAATTTTATTTGCATTCGGACGTTCATCCGTACCGCAAAAGGAGTATCAATATAACACAATTGATGGAAAAAAGCTATTCTGTTTGCCTGCCCTAAATTGCATAAAGAAAGAAGCCTTGCCACTTTAGGCGAAGCTTCTTTCTTTATGCAATTTCATAGCTTATTTTATTTACAAAAGTGCATAAATAATAAAGTTGAGTAAAAATAGAGCCGCAATTCCATACATCACTTTAGGCACTTCTTTTGATTTTCCAGCTGCAATCTTTGCTACGGGGTATGCAATAAAGCCGAAAGCCATTCCATCAACAATACTGTATGTGAATGGAATCATCACCATAATTAGAAATGCCGGGAAAGCTTCCGTATATTCGGAAAAGTTCATATCTTTCACACTTTGTACCATTAGTCCACCGATCACAATTAGAATTGGAGCAATTGCACTATCGGGAATCAGCGTAAGAACAGGAATGAAAAAAAAGGTCGCACAGAATAGTATAGCAGCCGTAAACGATGTAAGTCCGGTCCTTCCTCCTGCAGCGATGCCTGCCGTTGTTTCCGCAGCCGCTACTACAGGACTTGTTCCAAAGATACCGGCAAACACATTTGTAATGGAAAGTGCACGCAGACTTCCAGGGAACGTTTCAGTCCGGCCAATAATACTTGTGTGAGATGCAATGAGTCCAATGTTCTCGAACACAACAATAAGCAGCAATAAAAATACAGCAATCCAAAAAGATAACTGTACCAGTCCCCCAAATGACAACTCAGCGAAGAGCTGGCCATATTGCTGAAGAGGCTCCGCTGCTGACATCATTTGTGCAGGAAGTTCCGCAGCTCCCAGCAGATAAGCAAGGCCCGTTCCCGATACCATACTAATCAGTAGACCTCCAGGCACATTTCGGACAAATAGAACAAACGCGAGCAGTAATGTTATACAAGCAGTCAGCACACCCGGGTCATCAAAATGTCCGATCGTAACAAATGTTGTTTGATGTGCGACCACGATCCCACTCTTCTGCAGCCCTATAAACGTAAGGAAGAGCCCAATCCCTACTGTAATTCCATGTTGTAGATTGTGCGGTATTGCCTCGCTGATCACTTTATATAAACTCGTAAAAGCAACAACGGCAAACAAAATCCCAGTTACGGTAACTACAGCAAGCGCTTCTTGCCAGCTCAAATTCATCGAGTGAACAAGCGTATAGGTGAAAAATGCATTAATCCCCATACCTGGAACGACAATAATAGGCGATTTACCGATAAAAGCCATCAGTAAGCATCCTGCAATGGACGTCAGAAGCGTACCTACCATTGCTGCCTGCAGCGGCATTCCCGCATCCGCCAAAATAGAAGCATTCACCATCACAATGTACACAATGGCAAAATACGAGATTACCCCCGCTCCTATTTCTTTCTTCACTACATCCTCCTGCCTCAATCCAAGAGAACGAGTCCAGCCATTTTGTTTCATGTTTATGTTCCTCTTTCCTTTTCCACATTCACCTTTAGACATAGAAAAGCGTGAACACCAAGCGTTACGTGTTCACGCGGATAAATCTAGTTTGTACAATTATCTCTTACATTACACAGAGATGTCAGCGAGTAAATCACGAATGGCTTCACTGACCATAATCAGTCCAACGACAGGAGGGACATAAGCATTGCTTGCCGGAGGCTGCTTTGCCTTACGGATTTCAGGCGCATTTTCGGGAACAATTTTTTCAGTCACATCTTGACGTGGCTTCATCGGTTGTTCCGTAGAGAAGACGACTTTAACTCCTTTTTTAATTCCTTCCTCTTTACGAAGCTTATTGCGTATGACTCTTGCAATGGGATCCATTGATGTTTTGGAAATATCCGCAACCTGAAACTTGGTTGGATCCATTTTATTCGCTGCGCCCATACTAGAGATCATCGGAATGTCTCTCTTGCGGCATTCTTTAATCAGATGAATTTTGTAAATAATCGTATCGGACGCATCCAGTACGTAATCCAGATCGTATTTAAAAAGTTCCTCATATGTTTCGTCTGTATAGAACATATTTAGTGCAATTGCATCACATTCCGGATTAATGAGTTTTACTCGATCTACCATGAGATCCGCTTTTTTCTGACCGATTGTTGTTGTCAGCGCATGAATTTGACGATTAATATTCGTAATATCCACGACATCTTTATCGATCAGAATAATCCGTCCTACTCCCGATCTCGCCAGTGCTTCCACTGCCATAGAACCTACGCCCCCGATTCCAAGAACAGCTACTGTGCTGTTCTTCAGTTTGTCGAGGCCTTCTGTTCCGATGGCAAGTTCCGTTCTTGAAAATTGATCTAGCATGGTGACTTTTTGTCCCCCTTACTTAATTCTTTTCTGCTTTAACTTTACGTGCCACTCGGATATGAAGTTGTTCAAGCTGTTTCGCATCCACTTCGGAAGGAGCATTCATGAGCAGATCTGTTGCGCTTGCTGTTTTCGGGAATGCGATCGTTTCACGCAAGTTCGTACGGCCAGCAAGAAGCATAACCAGACGGTCAAATCCAAATGCAATACCGCCGTGTGGTGGTGTACCATATTCAAATGCTTCCATCAGATAACCAAACTTATCATTTGCTTCTTCTGGAGACAAGCCAATTGCATTAAACATTTTCTCTTGGATGTCCCGTTTGTAGATACGCATGGAACCGCCGCCTACTTCATAACCATTTAGTACAAGATCATACGCTTGAGCACGAATCTGACCTGGATCTGTGTCGAACAGGTGAAGGTCTTCGTCTTTTGGACGTGTGAACGGATGGTGTTCCGCTACATAACGTTTTTCATCCTCATCATATCCGAGAAGAGGGAAATCTACGACCCAAGCAAACTTGAATTTGTTTTCATCGATCAGACCTAAGTCACGGCCAATTTTCAAACGAAGCGCACCAAGTACATCCGCTACGACTTTTTTGTTATCTGCAGAGAATAACAACAAGTCTCCATCTTCTGCGCCTGTACGTTCTCTAATCGCTTCAATTTCTTCAGGGGACATAAATTTCACGATCGGTCCTTTAAATTCCCCTTCTTTTACTTGAATCCACGCCAGTCCTTTAGCTCCATAACGAGCTGCATAAGGTCCAAGTTCGTCGATTTCTTTACGCGTCCAAGTTCCGCATCCTTTCGCATTCAAGCATTTTACTTCTCCGCCTTTTTCAATAACAGAAGCAAATACTTTCACACCGCTTGTAGATACAATATCATTCATTTCTACGAGTTCTAGACCGAAACGAAGATCTGGTTTATCTGAGCCGTATTTGCCCATTGCATCCGCATAAGTAATACGCTGGAAAGGAGTTTCCAGTTCAATTCCTTTTGTTTCACGGAACAATTTAACCATCAATTCTTCCATCATTGGGAGCAGATCATCCTGTTGCAAGAAGGAAGTTTCGATGTCGACTTGCGTAAATTCTGGTTGACGGTCAGCACGCAGATCTTCATCACGGAAACAACGAGCGATTTGGTAGTAACGCTCTAGTCCGCTCACCATTAACAGCTGTTTATAAATTTGTGGAGATTGCGGAAGAGCAAAGAATTCTCCATCATGCACACGGCTTGGTACCAAATAGTCACGCGCACCTTCTGGTGAACTTTTCGTCAAGATTGGTGTTTCTACTTCAACAAAGTCTTGCGTGTCTAGGAAGTCACGGAATACTTTCGCTGCTTTTGAACGCAGTTTAAGCGTTTTTTGCATTTCAGGACGACGCAAGTCCATATAACGATATTTCAGTCGTAGAGATTCATCTACTTCAATCCCATCCTCAATGAAGAATGGAGGTGTTTTTGCTGCATTCAGTACTTCGATTTCTGTGATTTGAACTTCAATTTGCCCAGTCGGCAAGTTTGCGTTAACCGTTTCTTCGTCACGTTTCACTACTGTTCCTGATACTGCAATAACATACTCGGAACGAACGCGATCTGCGATACTCAGTGCTTCACCGGAATATGCCGGGTTAAATACAACCTGTACAATACCACTGCGGTCACGCAGGTCAATAAAAAGGACGCCTCCCAAGTCACGGCGAGTTTGTACCCATCCGTTCAGTGTAACGGTTTGTCCAATATGTTCGGTCGTAAGCGTACCGCAATAATGACTTCTTTTCATTTGTGATTGCTCCCTTATAATTATAATGCACCCACCTAAATCCTCCCTGACAGGGAGGACCCCAGAGGGCGCTGCCCTCTGGACACCCGGAACTAGCGAACTGATCTCAGGTAGTGGATGGTAGAAAAAACTTATGTTTGCGGAAGGAGTCGCTGCTTGCCCGGCGTACTTTGCTTTGCAAATACGCCGACGCAGCTTCCATGCGCTAATTACGCCTTCGGCTGATGTATGCTCGGCTTCGCTTCCAGCCTGTAAGAGCTTAAAAGAGTATGAACCCTTGTAGCCTTCGGCGTAATCTGCCCTGCTTCGCCTTGGGCAGTACAGGCAAATGATTTAGACCTTAGCCTTCGGCGTGTTCTGCCCTGCTTCGCTGGAGCAGTAAGACAAGTGATTTAAAACCTTAGCCTTCGGCGTGATCTGTCCTGCTTCGCCTCGGACAGTAAAGGCAAGTGACTTTAGACCTTTAGCCTTCGGCGTGTTCTGCTCTGCTTCGCTGGAGCAGTAAGAGCAAGTGATTTAGACCCTTAGCCTTCGGCGTGTTCTACTCTGCTTCGCTGGAGCAGTAAGGGCAAGTGACTTTAGACCTTTAAGCCTTCGGCGTGTTCTGCTCTGCTTCGCTGGAGCAGTAAGGGCAAGTGATTAGACCCTTAGCCTTCGGCGTTGTCAGCTCTGCGTCGCTAAAGCTGTATGTTAAATTGTAACTTCTAACGTAATACGGATTCGATATCTGTTAGTTTTACAACTTGTTGCTCACCGTTTTCCATCGACTTGATGGCAATTTCTCCACGCTCAAGTTCATCATCACCAAGTATTGCAGTGTAACGTGCTTTGAGGCGATCTGCAGATTTCATCTGAGCTTTCATTTTACGACCCAAATAATCTCGTTCGGCACTATAACCGGCTTGACGCAGTTTGAAGATTTGTTTTCCTACTTCATGTTCAGCAGCCTCACCTAAAGCTACAAAATAAACATCAAGTGGTTTAACCGCCTGTAAATCTACTCCCTGTTTATCTAGGATGAGTAGAATTCTTTCCAGTCCGATACCAAAACCAATACCTGGTTGATCCGGGCCTCCGACATTACTCACAAGTCCGTTGTATCTTCCGCCTCCGCCAATGGTATCAATTGCCCCAATACCTTCAGCTTTGAGTTCAAATGCCGTCATCGTGTAGTAATCTAGACCTCTAACTAAACGGTGATTGAGTGTATATGGAATCTCAATTTCATCCAAGAATTGTTGCACTTTTTTGAAATGAGTCATTTCCTCTTCACTAAGACTATCCAAAATAGAAGGTGCATCTGTAAATTTATCCTGATCCACTTTGCAATCCAATACGCGAAGCGGGTTACGCTCCATCCGAGATTGACAATCCTTACACAAGGTATCTTTCATTGGATTCAGGAACCCTAGCAAAGTCTCACGGTACGCAGCGCGGCTCTCCGCATTCCCTACAGAGTTTAGCTCTACGCTAACCCCTTGAAGCCCTAGCTCACGACAGAACTGATATCCAAGCGCAATAACCTCAGCATCAATCGCAGGATCTACAGCTCCGAACACCTCAACACCAAACTGGTGAAATTGACGCTGGCGACCGGCTTGCGGACGTTCATAACGGAACATAGGTCCGGTGTAATACAATTTGGTTACATCCGGTTCTCCATACAACTTGTTCTCTACATAAGAACGAACGACACCCGCTGTTCCTTCAGGGCGAAGTGTCATACTACGGTCCCCTTTATCTCGGAACGTGTACATTTCTTTCTCTACAATATCTGTTGTTTCTCCCACTCCGCGCTCAAACAAGTTCGTCTGTTCAAAGATAGGAGTACGAATCTCGCGGTAGTTAAACCGTCTGCAGAGATCTCTTGCTTTCTCTTCGACATACTGCCACTTTTCTACGACACCTGGTAACAAATCCTGAGTTCCTGTCGGTTTTTGAAAAGCCATCTTTATCCCTCCATAACATCCTGATCAATCTTTATACAACAAAAAAATCTCTCGCACTGTTTCATTACTGAAACAGGGACGAGAGATTGCTGAATCGCAAGAATCTACCGTGGTACCACCCACATTTCGAAAGATGAACTAGCACACACCCTTTATAGAGGTATGAAAAAAACTAGCCATTCATTCGCTTCAACGTGTAACGCTCGTCAGCGCGCAATGGCTACTCATCCCTATCGAACCCATCAGGGTTCAACATTTCTTTCGCCACTCGTTCTCGAGGAAGTCATTCGTCCGGTCATCATGAGAATCCTTCCAGCCAAAGGGATTCATCTCTAGGCATGTGGGGCACGGAGTACTTGGTCCTGTCATCGAATCTTTTATATTATCTATTATTGTTCGATTGTAATGAACCCATACATCAAAGTCAAGCATTTCACATCATAAATTTACACAACAGGTGAGATATATCCATTTCAAATGACCTGATTGTGCAGACCAAATAAAAAAGGACAGAAAAAAACCTACAAAAACGGTTTGTAGGTTAAAAGAAAAATATATTAAAAAAGGGGGTCATGCTGTTATTATAAACAGCCCATATTAACGAACGATGTTGTTTATATTACAAGTATGTTACAAATATGAAAACGCTTTAATTATTTTGTCGATTCTCATACAGCTCATAACCAAACAAGAGCCTTTTCCCCTGGGAAAAAGCCCTTGTCTTGACTAACTCTTGCTATTCAAATGTTTCTACAAAACCGCCGTTTTGACGAATTTTGTTCACTACATCATTATATTCTTCATCTTTCACTTTACAAGAAAGTACATATCGGAGGTCGTCATAATCTGCTGATGATACATCCTCCGCATTTAGAATGCCGCCTTCCCGGTTGCCGTTAATATCAGCAGAAGTTACTTCCCCGCGGTCATCGTTTGTAATAACAGGTACTATGGGAACGCCTTGAGCCGATCCTGTACCTGCTACCCCAACTCCTCCAGTTCCGCTTGCAGTGCCCGAACCTCCGTTATTGGGTACAAACGGGAGTAGAATATGGTTTTCCCTTCCTACTCCGGACTCTAAATTACCAACTTCAAGCTGTTCTGTCGCATAGACCTGTAGGGAAGTTCTTGCTCCTTCTGCCTCATCTTCCGTTCTAAAATACGCTTGTATCCTCTTTGACATGACAAACCCTCCTTTAAAATGGTGTATCAGGTAAAGTGATAGATCCAGTTAAATTTAATTATTAAATTGCTTTTAGAATTTCACGAACGAATGCTGGTTCATCTTCTGGTGTACGGGAAGTAATGAAGTTACCATCAACAACTACTTCTTCATTCACGAATTTAGAACCCGCATTAACCATGTCGTCTTTCAACGGTGGATAGGAAGTAATCGTCCGACCGGACAACAGCTCCGCACTCGCTAAAATTTGTGGACCATGGCAGATCGCTGCGATTGGTTTTTTCGATTTATTCACTTCTTTTACAAAATTCAATATGTCTTCATTGCCACGCAGAGCTTCTGGAGAAGAACCGCCTGGAATAACTACCCCATCAAAGTCACTTGCTTTAACATCCGCAATTGCTTTGTCAATTGTATATTCTGCTTTCTCTTGTTTCCCTTTTACTGTCTTGCCTGCTTCAAGTCCGACAATAACGACTTCGTGTCCTGCTTTTTTCACCTCATCGTAAGGTACCTTCATCTCGGAATCCTCAAATTGGTCTGCTAATAAAAATGCGATTTTACTCATCGATATCGTCTCCTTTCTGGCTAATGTGCCTCGAGATGTAATTACCCTGCTATGGGGAGTTTATAACATAAAAGGCAAAAATACTTGATATCGTACGCTTCATAACCCATCAAAAAAAGCGATCCTCTTTGATTGACTGAAATTCAGCAGTCAATCAAAGAGGATCGCTTCAACGTTTATGGGCGAGGCATATTTTCCCTTGCCGGTTTATCTAATTGTCTTACTTCAAAAATAGCCGGTAAATGACTTGATGCCTGCCTGGCAAGGTGCATCGCTTCCGAAACACTACTCGGCAGAAGCAAAGATGAGTAACTCATGTTCGCTTGCTTGAAAGATTGACGCATAATAAAAGCACCTTCTTTTTACGGATCATTTCGGTTATATCTCCTATTATGTCCGGGTCCTTTTATTATTAGTCAGGGTTTTACTTAAACAAACTTACGAAGCATCCTCACACTTTACTTTCAAGTATCAAGGTAACAGGACCATCGTTTGTGAGCGACACATCCATCATCGCTCCAAACTTTCCGGTCTCCACTTGCAGCCCTTTTTTTCTTAACTGCTCGTTAAAGTATTCATACAATGGTTCAGCTACATCTGGCTTTGCTGCAGCCATAAAGTTCGGTCTTTTTCCTTTGCGTGTATCTGCGTATAACGTAAATTGGGATACCGATAAAATAGCCCCTTGCACATCAAGAACACTGTAATTCATTTTACCGGATTCATCTTCAAAAATACGCAGACCCGCAATCTTCTCAGCCAAATAATCTGCATCTTTCTCCTCATCCTCATGAGTAACACCCACAAGAAGCATAAGACCTTGATTAATTTGGCCAATAATTTCGTTGTCCACCGTAACTTTAGCGCTGCTGCAACGCTGGATAATCACTTTCACTATTTACATACCCCTTACCTTACAGCCTATTGCATAATTCGATGTACGCTATATACGTCCTTCACTCGTTTAATCTTCTCCACAACAGACTGTAGATGATCTGTATTCCGAATGAGGATCGTCATATGCACTTGAGCCAGTTTATTCTTATCTGTTCTGCCTGTAACAGCGGAAATATTCGTCTTGCTTTCAGAGACAGCTTGAAGCACCTCATTAAGCAAACCATTCCGATCATGTCCTGTGATTTCAATATCGACACTGTAGTTTGCTGTTTCGCTTTCGACTTCCCACTCCACTTCAATAACGCGGGCTGCTTCTTCCTCTTCTCCATCGAGAGATGGCAAGTTAGGGCAGTCCGTTCTATGCACAGACACACCTCGTCCGCGCGTAACATAGCCGACAATCTCGTCACCAGGTACAGGATTACAGCATCTGGCAAAGCGTACGAGTAAATTGTCAATTCCCTTCACACGAACACCATTGGTATGCTGTACTTTACGTTCAGGTGCGACTTTGATTTCTTTCCGTTCCGTAGTTAGTTCTAAAAGATTCGTTTCTTCTTGCTCTCTACGGAGTTTTTCAGTAAGACGTGTGACGATTTGAGATGCTGTAATGCCGCTAAATCCGATCGCACATAACATATCATCAATATCATTAAAAGCAAAACGCTTAGCTACTTCTTGAAGTTTGTCGTCTGTCAGCCACTGAGAAGGTTCAAGACTGAGGCGTTTAATTTCACGCTCCAGGCTCTCTCGCCCTTTTTCAACATTCTCTTCCCGCTTTTCTTTCTTATACCATTGCTTAATTTTGCTGCGCGCATGAGAAGACTGCGCAATTTTCAGCCAATCTCGACTCGGGCCATAAGAATGCTTAGAAGTCAAAATCTCCACGATATCTCCGGTTTTCAGCTGATAATCCAGAGGAACAATCCGACCGTTCACTTTTGCCCCAATGGTTCGATTACCGACCTCAGTATGAATCCGGTAAGCAAAGTCCAGCGGTACCGATCCTGCCGGAAGCTCAATGACTTCTCCTTTTGGTGTAAAGACAAACACCAAATCAGAGAAGAAATCCATTTTCAGAGATTCAACGAATTCAGAAGCATCTTTTGCTTCATTTTGCAGTTCAAGAATTTCCCGGAAGAAAGTGATGCTGTCTTCAAGATTACTTGCTCCGCCTTCTTTGTAAGCCCAGTGAGCAGCAATACCAAATTCAGCAGTCCGGTGCATATCCCAAGTACGAATCTGAACCTCTGTAGGCTCACCGTTTGGTCCGACAACCGTTGTATGAAGTGACTGGTACATATTTGCTTTTGGCATCGCAATATAATCTTTAAATCTGCCAGGCATCGGCTTCCATAAAGTATGGATAATGCCTAAGGTTGCATAACAGTCCTTAATATTATCAACGATAATACGAATAGCAAGCAGATCATAAATCTCATTAAACTGCTTGTTCTTTGTCGTCATTTTCTTATAAACACTATAGATATGTTTGGGTCTTCCTGAAAGATCCGCTTGGATTCCCATTTCTCCCAGTTTCTCATTAATTCGGTCAATAACGTTATCAATATATAGCTCACGCTCTGCCCGTTTCTTATGCATCAGGTTTGCAATCCGGTAATATTGCTGCGGGTTCAGATATCTCAAAGCGATATCTTCCATCTCCCATTTAATCGCAGAAATACCTAACCGATTAGCAATAGGACAGAAAATTTCCAATGTCTCATATGAAATTCGACGTTGGCTTTCTTCTGACTGATATTTAAGAGTACGCATATTATGAAGACGATCCGCTAGTTTAATCACAATGACACGTATATCTTGCGCCATCGCTATAAACATCTTACGATAGTTCTCGTTTTGCTGCTCTTCCTTCGAGCGGAACTTAATTCGTTCAAGCTTAGTTAAACCATCAACCAGCATGGCACACGTCTCGCCAAATTTCTTTCTGATTTCATCCAGAGGAACTGTAGTATCTTCTACAACATCATGAAGCAGGGCAGCAATAATTGATATGCTGTCCATCTGCATATTCACCACGATGTCTGCCACCGCCAGCGGATGCAATATATACGGTTCACCTGATTTGCGCGTCTGTCCGTGATGGGCTTCTTCAGCAAAGTCATAAGCCTCACGGATCAGGGTAAGCTCAGGTTCTTTGATATAGGCTCCAGCCTTCTCCAGTAATTGCTCTATGCCCATCTAGATTTGTCCGATTCCTTTCTATAATAAAATGGAACCCGCCGATCTTACGTCTACACAGGTTCCCCGAAAAAGTGATTTTATAATATTATGACGCTTACCCGCTTCTACGTCAACCATCGCCAGTAGATGACATATTCTGAGGGTTATCTCCATTTCTCCTTATTCCTTTCCTTTATGTCTAATCCAACATCCCCGTTTTTCCGCAAAAAATTACATTGAAAAATGACGGAAATCTGTATATCCTAGTAAAGATTGTTGGAGATTACGACTTTTACAGCAAGACATGAAAATTGAATAGGAGTGGACTCATTTTGCAACGCGAAATACAAGTTAATGAGAAATTACCATTGGGAAAAGGTTTTTTACTCAGCATCCAACATTTGTTTGCTATGTTTGGAAGTACTGTTCTTGTTCCTAATCTTTTCGGTGTAGATCCTGGGATGATCCTTTTAATGAATGGTTTAGGAACACTTCTCTACATATTTATATGTAAGGGAAAAATTCCTGCCTATCTTGGATCAAGTTTTGCTTTTATTGCACCTGTAACTATGGTAATACAGAATGATCCGAGTAATGGATACTCATTAGCACTGGCTGCTTTTATTATTACCGGTATTATCTTCTGTCTCGTAGCCCTAATTGTAAAGTTTGTTGGGACCAACTGGCTGGATGTACTTTTTCCGCCCGCTGTAATGGGAGCTGTTGTTGCCCTGATTGGACTTGAGATTGTCCCCGTTGCCGCAGGAATGGCAGGACTGATTAATCCAAACCCGGCAACCAATCCGAATTGGTCTCCTGACGCTACCACAATTACACTCTCTATGGTAACTTTGGGTGTAACCGTACTAGGTGCACTCTTGTTCCGTGGGTTTGCTAAAATCATTCATATTTTGATTGGAATCGTTACAGGTTATGCGCTAGCCTTTTTCATGGGTGTAGTCGACATTCATTCCATTACAAATGTGGATCTTATAACTGCACCAACAATTACTACTCCTTCATGGGATATAGGTGTTATTGTTACCATTGTACCTGTAGCACTCGTTGTTATTGTAGAACATATTGGTCATCTACTCGTCACAGGCAGTATTGTTGGAAAAGACTTATCGAAAGACCCCGGGCTTCATCGCTCTCTTTTAGGTAATGGAATCTCTACCATCGTATCTGGTTTTGTCGGCTCTACACCGAATACAACATATGGTGAGAATATTGGTGTTATGGCACTGACAAAAGTATATTCCATTTTTGTCATTGGCGGTGCTGCAATCATTGCTGTTGTGTTGTCATTCTCAGGTACGTTCACAGCTGTAGTCGCTAATATTCCCGATGCAGTAATGGGCGGCGTATCACTTTTGCTCTTCGGGATCATAGCTGCCTCTGGTTTCCGTATTTTTGTAGAACAGAAAGTAGACTTTTCCAAAACAAGTAATATGATACTTACTACCTTAGTATTTGTAACTGGGCTCAGTGGTGTAACACTTACCATCGGTACCGTTGAACTAAAAGGAATGGCACTAGCAACTGTAGTGGGTATGATTGCAAGCCTCCTGTTCGGTCTGTTCCATAAACTTGGTTGGATCAATGAATCCGTTGAAAACAATAATCACTAAAATCAAAAAAGGTATCCTCCGTATGGAGGATACCTTTTTTAAACCTAAAAAGCAGGCTACCAGTTTTCAGGATATTTCCCGGGAAACCTGTCACCTAGAATCTAAAATTCAGTTTGAGAATGATTAGTGCTTACAACTTAGTATTTCATCAAAGAATATACATTGATATCGGTCAATTTATTTCTTCCTTTAAGGTCTTCCAGCTCGATCAAGAAAGCAGCACCTACCACTTTGCCTCCAAGTTGTTCTACAAGGCTTACCGAAGTTGCGATTGTGCCTCCTGTTGCGAGCAGATCATCTGCGATCAGTACATTTTGTCCTTTTTCAATTGCATCTGAATGCATTGCAAGCTTGTCTTTTCCGTACTCTAGGTCATATCCAAGTTCAATTGTTTCACCTGGAAGCTTTCCGCTTTTACGAATCGGAGCAAACCCAACACCTAGTGCATAAGCTAGCGGTGCACCTACTACAAATCCACGTGCTTCAGGACCCGCAATAACATCGATCTTCAGATCAGAAACCATTTCTTTCATTTCATCTATAGCTTTGCGATACATCTCGCCGTCTTTCAGTAGGGTTGTAATGTCCTTAAAACTGATTCCCGGTTGTGGGAAGTCAGGTATAACCCGAATGTAATCTTTAAAATCCAAAATAATCTCCTCCTAATTTAAATGAGCTAGGATGCACCCTTCGTCTGAGATTTCATCCATTGCATCAGTTGGGGCGCTGCCAAATCAAACATGGCTTTCTCCATTTCAGCCAGCTGTTCAATAGCCTGGTAGTTCCTGGAATCCGTCAAACTCTGCTTCGGCGGATTTGTCACAAAGGTCAATGTACCTGAATGACGTTTGACAAATGATAACTCTTCAAACACGTCCATGACTTTTGACATCATTCTTACAGAATATCCACATTGTCGGCTTAAAGCCTCAATCATCTCTTTTTCAGGCACAGCTTCCTGTCCCCATTTCGAAATAAGGACATATATACGTTTAAAGTCATCACGACTCGGTCGTTGTAATCGTTGTTTAGGCTCAACCGTACGGTGAAGAAGAATGACATTATTCGCTTTCACAATCATGCTTTGCATGGCTGTCCATTGCTCTGCAGTTTCAGGGATGTCCAGCACAAACAGACTTTCCAGATGCTTATCGCCAATTTTTTTGGCTGAATCGTTCCACGGAACGATCCCAACCTTCCTATCATATACCCAAACGGCCTTTTCATACAAATGGTTTTCGATAGAAAATAAGTTTTTCTCTTGAACAAGAACCGCAATCTTTCCAGCATTAGGAATTATTCTATTGGATAAATCTTTTAGAATGGTTTTCATTTCCTCAAGAGGTTCTCTGCATCCACGATAATCAAACACCTGACGTGTTTTCACTCGGATATCTTCCATCATGAATTGGGGTTTTCTAGACCCATTCCATTCATTGATTTGGAGCGTCCCCATCACATCAATTACAGACCCCTCTGGGATATAGTCAGCCAGTTTGCCTTTTCCAAATGAAATAGCATCCATCATTTTTCCATCTTGTTCGATCGTTAACTTCAAATGAGTCAAATCTTTCCCCATTTTTCGGCTTGCCATCAGTTTAGCATCCCGAATAATAAATTTAGGAGTAGGATTATTCATACCGAAAGGCTGCATTTGTTCCATTTCTTCAATTACATTCAGCGGTACTTCGGATATACGACACTCTCCATCTGTCTCTGTAACAGGAATAAAATGTTCGGGTTTCATTACTTGACCGGCATACTCATTCAGCTTGTGCTCTAGCAGCTCCAGTTCATCTCGATGAAGCGTCATTCCTGCCGCAGCCGGATGTCCCCCATAATGATCCATGATGTCTTTACAAGCGGTCAAAGCCTCATACATATCAAGTCCAGGAGTGGACCTAGCCGAACCTTTGCATTTTCCTGTGGCAGGGTCAATCCCCAAGATCAATGTAGGCCGATAATATCTCTCAAGTACTTTCGAGGCAACGATACCCACTACACCCGGATTCCAACCTTCACCTGCTACAACGATAACATCAGGAACTTTACCATCCACTTTTTTTTGCTCCAGTATCTCAAAAGCTTCCTGCGTCATTTGTTCTACCACCTGCTGCCGCTCACGATTAAGCAGATCCAGTTCCTCCGCAAGGTGAGAAGCTTCATCATGGTCTTCTGTTGTTAGCAAGGAAACAGCTCTGCCTGCATGGGCAAGTCTGCCACTGGCATTAATACGAGGGGCGAGAGCAAATGCGACATTCGTTGAATTAACAGTAGACATGTCCACTCCACTTATTTCTAACAAAGCTCGAATTCCGGGAAATGAGGTGTTTCTCATTTCTTCGATACCTCTTTGAACAATAACCCTATTCTCATCAATAAGCGGCATGAGATCAGCGACCGTCCCGATCGTTGCGATTTCCATCCAGGCACGAGGTACACTTCCTAAAAGCGCTTCTGCCAATTTCATTGCAACACCAACCCCGGCAAGCCCTTTAAAAGGATAAGGACAGTCCTTCTGTTTAGGATTAATTAAGGCGTATGCTTCAGGAAGAACTTCAGGCGGCTCATGGTGATCCGTAACAATGACGTCTATTCCAAGTGTTTTAGCGTAAGCAATCTGTTCGACGGCACTAATTCCTGTATCTACGGTAATGACTAAGGTAACTCCTTGTTGGTGCGCCCAATCCAGTGCATGATTATGAAGACCGTATCCTTCATTCGCTCGATGAGGAATATAGATATCGTACGAGGCAGACAGTTCTCTCATAAGATAAATCATAAGCGAAGTGCTAGATACTCCATCGGCATCATAATCACCATAAATCAAAATATGTTCTCCTTGATCAAGGGCTTCACGAATACGTGGAACAGCTTGGTCCATTCCTTTCATAAGGTACGGATCATGAAGCACCTCATCAGAAGGACGCAAAAACTGCTCTGCTGTTGATTTACTATCGATACCTCGGTTTAGCAATAATCTTGACATTACATGAGAAATCGATAATTCCTCTGATAAGCTGTTTACCTGCTCATCTGTAATTTTAGGCTCGTTCCAATGATATTGAGAATAAAGCACTCATTAATCACCTTTCTTTCTAGCAAAAAAACAAAACTCAGATAATCCTGAGTTTTCATTTTACATTCTTATTGTAGTAACGTGTTTGTCTCTCTTTCGGCAAGATCACAATTACTTTTATATGGGTATTCTGATTGGTAAGGAACGACTTTCAGTTGAACGTTAGATACTTGTTCAAAACGTCCCATTAGTAGTACTTTCGATCTTTCCGCTACTTCTTGTGCTTCTGCTACGGTCATAC
The DNA here is from genome assembly GCF_965111595.1 of Paenibacillus sp. Marseille-Q7038. Taxonomy (NCBI): domain Bacteria; kingdom Bacillati; phylum Bacillota; class Bacilli; order Caryophanales; family Paenibacillaceae; genus Paenibacillus; species Paenibacillus sp. Marseille-Q7038. The sequence goes on from NZ_CBCOOM010000001.1 coordinate 3,006,509, forward strand.
GCGGATTGACGGTTATTGTTAAATCAATATGAATTCCTGCTTCACGTTCATAGGCACAAATATGCTCCACGGTAACAATACCATGAACACGCTGAACTGTCTGCATGTAATCATAGGTATCTAGGAAAGATTCCTCTTTTTGCCGAGGTATATGAGCTGTTATAAGCAGATAGCTTCTCCAGATCACAATTCCTGAAGTTGCAAAAGCAGCCATAGGATCAGCATAAAGAAGATAGAAATAGTCAAATGATTTACCAATCATAGCCAAAATAATTCCGGTAAGCACCAATAAAGAAGTATAAAATGCGTATCTGTGCTGTTCAAAATAACGTCTCATAATTGAACGTTCAGCATCTTTATATGTATGGCGCCACTCATATTGAAACCAAATTTCAGCAAAAGTAAAAGCGGTAACTGCTGCAATTAATGCGCTGAGATGCGGAGGCTCCGGATCTGCCTTAATCATAACTTGGACAGAAGATATGGCAAGTTGAAGCCCGCCCAGTAGAACCATTAGCGGAACAATGAGTGCTATGAATCGTCCAACTTTCTCCACTTTTTCAGAAGATTCTGTGGATGTTTCTTTACCGCTCCATACTTGATAATGTCGTATAAATAGAGATCCTGCTTCACTTGCGGAATATAGAGCATCGCTTAATAATGCTTTATTTCCCGAAAAAATGCCGACGCTTCCCTTTACCATTGTTAAAGCTGTATTCTTACAAACTTCCATCCAGAACATTACATGTATGGCTCGGTGTTGTTTGGTGGTCATCCGTGTTCCCCCTCTACACGTAAGACAGTAATATTAGAAAACCGCGCCTATAATCATAAGACGCGGTTTTCAGTAATCCTTGAGTAAGTTATGGAGTCGTCTTAGAAGGATTATTGTGATTTGGTTTTTGTTTACCTTTAAGCATTGCCCATAACGGACTTGCGATAAAGATGGATGAGTAAGCCCCAAATACAAGGCCGATCACCATCGCAAGTGAGAACATCCGAATGGATTCTCCGCCAAGCAGGAATAAGAACAGCGATGCAATAAATACAGTAACCGTTGTGTACAGAGAACGAGTCATCGTTTGTGAAATACTGCGATTTACGACTTCGTTTAAATCGGTTCTTGTTTTAATTTTAGAGAAACGCAAGTTCTCGCGAATACGGTCAAATACAACAATAGTATCATTAATCGAGAAACCAACAATGGTTAATACTGCCGTTATAAAGGTAAGATCCACTTCCAATCGGAATAGCGAGAAGATACTAATGACTACAAACGCATCATGCAGTAGTGCTACAATTGCAGCAACCGCAAATCTCCATTCAAAACGGATCGTTACATAGATCATGATACCCAAACTTGCAAGTAGAACAGCATAAATGGCATTTCTACCCAGCTCTTTGGCCATTTCTGGATCAACCGTGTTCACTTCAAAGGAAGCCTCAGGATCGATTTTCTCGTTAAAGGACGCTTTTAAGTTGCTTTCTTGTTCTTCATTAAGTACAGAAGGAAAACGAATACTAATCCGATCACTTCCTGCAGAGATCTGAGGTTCATCCGCTGCGAGTCCGATTTCTTCGATAATCGGCTCGATCTCTTCCTTAGTTACTGATTTGCTTGCCGTAATATCCACATTCGAGCCTGATCGGAAATCTACACCGTAGTTAAGTCCAAAGACTGCCAAACTTAGAATACCTAGCAGTGTAATGATAATAGAAAAGGTATAGAAATACTTACTGATTTTTATATAGTCATAATCCCATTTAAAGCGCACGAATTTCACTCTCCTTCACTCCGAAGTAACTAGGCTTCTTGATGAGATTTGCTTTAACAAGCAGGTTCAATAAGAAGCGGGAGAAGAAGACATTCGTGAGGATACTTGTCACAATATCAATAATTAGTACGATGGCGAATCCTCTTACCGATCCGGTTCCTAACCAGAACATAACGGATGCAGCAATAATCGTTGTAATATTGGAATCCATGACAGTACGGAACGAAATTCTCTCACCTGATTTCACAGCAGACAGGATACTTTTGCCGCTGCGAAGTTCTTCCTTAATCCGTTCGTAGGTAATGATATTGGCATCGACTGCCATCCCAATACCTAGAATGAAGGCCGCTATACCCGGGAGAGTCAGAACAAAATCACCAAGATAGAAAATAGCGAGTACAAGCCAAGTATGTGTGATGAGTGCAAAGCTTGCTACGAGCCCTGGAATACGATACAAACTAATCATAAAGACGAGTATAAAGATAGAAGCAATAATCCCCGCTTTTATCGTTTGATCAAGCGATAATTGACCTAGACTTGCTCCGACGCTCTGCGAATATTTCTCTGTCAGTTTAAGAGGCAATGCCCCTAAGTTAATCGTATCACGAAGTTCATTTGCTTCTTCTCTTGTATAACTACCTGAAATTTGCGCTTTACCATCGGTTAGTGGCTGTCTAACCTCAGGAGCGGATAACAATTCATCGTCAAGGTATATAGCCAGTGCTTTACCTTGGAGACGTTTTGTAATCTCAGCAAATTTTTCTTTATCTTTCACCTGAATATCGACCATCGGTTCATTTAGAGAGCCATAAACGACGGATGCGCCGTTTTCAACAAACTCATTACCACGAAGCTCGATTTTGCTGTATGTTCCAGGCTCATCATCTTCTGTCGCACTCCGAAATGTCAGTTCGGCAGGTTCTTTCATTTTACTACGTACCTCTACCTCATCCGTAACGCCTGCAAGCCTCAATCGAATGCGGTTCGTACCCTCTGTAGTTACTTCGGGTTCACTTGTACCTAGTGCATTCGCACGTTGTTCCAAGCTTTTTGCCGTTTGTGTAAGTGATTCTCTGGTGATTGCTTGTCCAGCTTCGAGCGGCTGTGCTTCATATAGAATCTCAAAGCCTCCCTTAAGATCGAGGCCCAAGCGTATATCTTTGAGCAGCCCCGGACTTGTATAGGCCATAACACCGACCATTACAAGTACGACCAGAATGAAACTGACTATTCTCTTCATGCCGTCCATAGTTCCCCCTTCATTCTCAATATTCCCATTATAGCGATGCAGGAAATCTCAGTCAATTTTCATTAAAAAAGTCCTCTTCCTTAGAAAGAGGAGCCTCGGTATGCAGATACTGTCATAAAGTTCATAAAACTGGTAGCTTTCAGCGACAAAATATCATTAACCAGTTGATGGAGTGGGGGAAGATTTCCTTGTTTTTCATATTTGCGGCTGACGCAATTCCAAACATCCTTACTTGTTACATATTGATATCCCACTAATTGAAGTTCTTCTGCCTTACTGCAGCATAAGAGCTCAATTGCATTTTCCAGCTCGTGGGCGTCCATTTCTTCAATAAATGATTCCATGGCGTTAAATCACTCCTTTTGTGCTCCTGCTTACATATTCGACATCTTCCTACAGTATTCCTGCCTAACTGAACGAGCATCTCCCTGGTGAATTAAGGGAAATCCTCTGATTGATAACTAATAGTCATGAGATGGGACAGGTTCGGCATATTCATGAAGTAGAACTAGTACCATATGACAAAACCTTATTATGTACTAACCCATGGGGAAGAGGGATTAACACTTATGAAAAAACAAACGTTCATCCAGGGGACCATGATTTTGCTTGCAGCCGGCATCATTAATCGGATCCTGGGATTCATTCCCCGAATCGTTTTACCACGGGTCATTGGGGCGGAAGGCGTTGGCTTATATCAGCAAGGTTACCCCTTTTTCATCGTTATCGTAACACTCATTACAGGTGGAATTCCGCTGGCCATTGCTAAGCTTGTAGCGGAGGCTGAATCCCATGGAGACGTAAAAGCGTCAGAGAAAATTTTAAAAACGAGCCTGTTCTTTACTTTGACCGCTGGTGCCGTCTTCACAGCATTATGCCTCCTATTTGCTCCATTTGTAACGAGCCGAATTCTCACGGATGAAAGGGTTTATTACACATTTGTTAGTATGACGCCTATGATCTTAATCGTCGCCGTCTCATCCGTATACAGGGGCTATTTTCAGGGGAAACAAAATATGATTCCGTCTGCAAGTTCCTCCATTGCTGAAACACTCATGCGTATTCTGTGCGTACTATGGTTCTCCTACCTTCTGTTACCAAAAGGAATCGAATTTGCAGCAGCGGGAGCCATGCTCGGTGCAGTAGCCGGAGAGCTTATCGGCATGTTTGTTTTACTTTGGCAGCATGAACGCAATAGAAAAGCTGGTATATTGGTGCCTGTAGCTATGCCACAGCCCAACAAAACTAAGGTGGAAAGTAAATCTATATTCAAACGAATCATGTCTATTTCAATCCCCGTTACAGCGGGACGTTTGGTTGGTTCCATCTCCTATCTTCTCGAAACAATTATCACAGCTCAAAGTCTTGCCCTCGCCGGATTCACAAAAGCAATGGCAACAGCACAGTACGGAGCCATGCAAGGTATGGTAATTCCTTTACTTCTTTTACCTGGTGCACTCACTTCTTCACTCGCTACGTCTTTAGTTCCTTCTCTATCTGAAGCTGCGGCAAGAAAAGATTACAAAACCATTCATAAAAGAATGCACCAATCTCTACGTTTAGCACTTGTGACCGGCGGTCCGTTTGCAGTCATTATGTATGTCCTCGCAGAACCGTTATGCTTGCTTCTTTACAATAACAGCTCCATTGCAGATATGCTGAGGACGATGGCTCCTTTTGCTCTATTTATTTACACACAAGCTCCCTTACAAGCAGCTCTTCAAGCTTTAGAACGTCCTGGTAAGGCGCTCTTCAATACAATGCTGGGTGCCATCATTAAGATCAGTCTCATTCTTTATCTTGCCTCGAAGCCCGAATACGGCATTTATGGAGCTATCATTGCCATCTGTATTAATGCCCTTGTCGTAACCCTATTGCATGGCAGAAGTCTAAAGCAGCTCCTTGGGTTTCGTTTTCGCTGGCTGGATGCTCTGAAAGTAGGCACAGGAATGATCATAATGGCAGCCGTAGTTCAATATTTATTTCATCATCTTCCTTGGCCCAACTTACTGTTCCTTCAGTTTCTTGCTTCTAGTTTTATAGGTCTGCTTCTATATTTATCGGTTATGGCAGCTTGTCGCTTAATTGATCTGCACGATTTATCTCGTATTCCAATCCTAGGCACTTGGATTCGTCGTAAATAATGAATTACGTTTTTTTCTTTACGTTAACGTAAAGCTCTCCTTTATGATCAATGGAACATAAAAATACATCCTTGAAATCTTTGACTCCTTTTTCTTGAATCTGATTTTTAAGCCAGAAACGATTTTTCTCCATTAATTCCAAATTAGAATCCTGTACTTTCCCGTCCATAATCAGCGGTAAGGGCAGAGCTCCATATCGTATATTTTGTAGTGCTTTTATATGTTCTTTACTTTCATCGCTCTTTGTATTGTCTTCTTTCAATTTCAAGTCACTCTTATTTGCTGTTTCTGCGGATCCCGAATCATCTGTGTGGCCAGACGACACAGACTCGTCCTCCTTTTTAAATACGGTGAGTTTACCCGTCGTCTCGAGGATTGCAAACTGTAGATCATCAACATTATCAATACTTTGCTCCCTGAGCTGCTGCATTAGATCATCTAAATTATAACGCTGCTTTCTCATCTCTTCTCTTTGCAGTTCACCATTAGAAACAAGGATAACCGGTTTACCATCAAGAGCAAGTCGAAACCAGCGGCTTTTTAGTCCGATTAGAGCAATGCCCACTTGCAGAATAATGAGAACAATAATGGGAACGATCCCCTCATAAAGTGGTCTATTAGTATCTTCAATAGCAAACACGGCAATTTCAGCAAGCATGATGGATATTACCAGATCAAAAACAGATAATTTCCCGATTTCTCTCTTACCCATCAGTCGGATTGCTAATGCAGCTATTAAGTACATGAGTATGGTTCTTCCAATTTGTAACATGACATGATCCATCTTTATCTTATCCTCCCGCATAGTGAGTCGCACTAATTTGTACCATAACAGTTCTCATAGGTTGACCGAACACAGAAAAGTCATGCCCATTAATTAATGGAAAATCAGTTCATATCATGGGTAGCTTGACCATACAATGTATTAATTAGAACCGAATGATTAAGGGAGGTCACCTTCATGCAATTTGTTCGCCGTTTGTTTTCTGTAAGAATTAATAGTCCTCTGCTTTCTGGTTTAAATGCTGCTTTCATCTGGCTGTTTATCGGTGCATTCGTCTTATCACTTTTTCTTTGGCTTACAGGTATGCGCGAGCAGGATTTATCGTTCTATACTTACGTAGTACATGCTGTTTCATTGCTTATCGGAGGTTTTATATCAGGCAAAAGATCAAACGAACGCGGATGGTATCACGGTGGAATTATGGGAGCGGTATACGGACTTCTTATCCTTGTCATTGGTTTTCTTGCTCTTGATTCTTCCTTGCAACTGAATGATGTACTGCAATGGGGGGCTGCCTTTGTTTTAGGAGCAATCGGCGGAATTTTTGGAGTGAATGTAGAAAAATCATAAAACATGAAGAACAGTAATAAAAAAAGAGGACTCCTAATCAGGAGTCCTCTCTAGTTTGCTTATGCCTTGTCTTCAACGCTCTCTCTAGGAGATACGGCACTAACACTGCTACGGTTAAATGTCAGTTTCGTAACATCGTTTACACGCAGTACAACAGTATCGTCCATTACCTCTGTAATCGTACCATGAAGGCCGCCAATCGTTACTACTTTGTCTCCCTTTTTCAAGGAATTCAATAAGTTCCGATGTTCTTTTTGTCTTTTTTGCTGTGGTCTAATGAGCAGGAAGTAAAACACTGCAAACATAAGTACCATCATAATGATTAGCTGCAAACCACCACCAGCTGCATTTGTTGTTGCTGTGAAATTCAACATTTGATTCCCCCCTTTCAAAGAATTGGTTATAAGTAGTTTACTTAGAACCCTTTGTCATTATCATGCAATCCATATTGATCAAAAAATTCATCCCGGAAATCAAGCAACCGGTCATCCATAATAGCTTGACGTACTTTCTTCATCAAGTCTAACAAGAAATGAAGATTATGGTACGTTGTAAGCCGCAGACCAAATGTTTCATCAGCCTTGATCAAGTGGCGAAGATAAGCCCTTGAATAATTCCGGCATGTGTAGCAATCGCACTCAGGATCAAGTGGACTAAAATCACGGGCGTATTTCGCGTTACGAACAACGAGTCTACCCTGACTTGTCATCGTTGTCCCATTCCGGGCAATACGAGTTGGAAGCACACAGTCAAACATATCTATACCACGAATTGCACCTTCAATCAATGCGTCTGGTGAACCTACCCCCATTAAATAACGAGGTTTGTTACTAGGCAGCAAAGGTACAGTGTAATCCAGTACATCGTACATTAAATGTTTGGGTTCTCCCACACTAAGTCCACCAATAGCATACCCCGGGAAATCCATGGAAGTCAAATCCCGAGCGCTCTGTTTCCGTAAATCTTCATGCATTCCACCTTGAACGATGGCAAACAATCCTTGGTCATTTGGCCGAGCATGACTTTCAAGACAACGCTCTGCCCAGCGGCTTGTTCTTTCGAGCGATTGTTTAACATATTCATATTCTGCCGGATACGGTGGACACTCATCAAATGCCATCATAATATCAGAACCTAGTGAGTTCTGAATATCCATGGCAACCTCAGGAGAAAGGAATAATTTATCTCCATTCAGATGAGAGCGGAAGTGCACGCCTTCTTCTGTTATTTTTCTCATTTCACTGAGGGAAAACACCTGAAAACCACCGCTATCGGTCAAAATAGGACGATCCCAGTTCATGAATTTGTGAAGTCCGCCTGCTTCGCGAACAATATCGTGCCCTGGTCTGAGAAACAAATGATAGGTATTGCTCAGAATAATCTGTGCTTCCATCTCTTTGAGTTCTTCAGGACTCATCGTTTTTACTGTTGCTTGTGTACCTACCGGCATAAAAGTGGGAGTCTCAATTACTCCATGCGGGGTATGAACGCGTCCAAGACGTGCTCCTGATTGCTTACAAGTTTTAATGTGTTCATAGGTTATCGCTGCTGACATTTTTCTCTCATCCTCTATCTGAATAAATAAACATCGAATCTCCAAAACTAAAGAAACGATATTGTTGTTTCACTGCCTCATTATAAGCTTCCATAATTTTCTCTCTGCCTGCAAGTGCACTGACCAGCATCACAAGAGTAGACTTGGGAAGATGGAAATTAGTAATGAGCGCATCCACTACTTTGAACGTATAGCCGGGATATATAAAAATATCCGTCCAGCCACTGCTTGCAACCAAATCTTGTCCTTCAAATTGATTCCCCACCGTCTCCAGCGTTCGGCAGCTCGTGGTCCCAACCGCAATGACTCTTCCGCCATTCTTCTTGGTTTCATTAATTAAATCTGCTGTCTCCTGTGAGATGGAGTAATACTCGGCATGCATAACATGATCTTCTACTACGTCTACTGACATCGGTCTAAACGTTCCAAGTCCTACATGGAGAGTAAGAAACCCAATGCGAACTCCTTTTTGTTTAATTTCCTCAAGCAGTTCAGTAGTAAAATGAAGCCCTGCCGTTGGAGCGGCTGCAGACCCTTCATGTTTCGCGTAAACCGTCTGGTACCGCTCTTTGTCTTCTAATTTTTCTTTAATATATGGAGGCAATGGCATTTGACCAAGCCGGTCCAATATTTCCTGGAAAATACCTTCATAATGGAAACGGATAATCCGTCCCCCCATGTCGGTCTCTTCTTCAATGGTAGCTGACAACTCGTCTCCAAAACGAATGACGGCCCCTTTTCTGAGTCTTTTCCCTGGTTTAACTAAGGTCTCCCAGCGATTGTCGCCCAGATTATGGAGAAGCAGAACTTCTGCTTTAGCTCCCGTATCTTCTTTTACACCAAACAATCGTGCAGGTATAACTCTTGTATCATTCAGAATCAAGGTATCCCCAGGATGAAGATAATTAATGATATCTGAAAATGTATGGTGTTCCATTTCCCCACTGTCCTTGTTCAGGGTCAGGAGTCTTGATGCCGTTCGATTTTCAAGTGGTGTCTGAGCTATCAAAGATTCAGGTAGCTCAAAATCATATAGATCTACATTCATTATGTCGTCATTCCTTAACTATAGTTACGTTCTGATAATAGTGTTTCAAAATAGACTGGTAATCATACCCTTCATCAGCAAGTCCTTTTGCTCCCCACTGAGACAGACCCAGCCCGTGCCCATATCCTTGACCTGTAAACAGAAAAGCTTGGGACTTGCTAATGCTAACTGCTCTTGCCTCGCTGTCTTTATTCATAACAACCAGGGAGTTTCCAGAATAAGATGACGTACCGGAAGCCGATACTACAGAAGCTCCAGCCGCCCCAGATGTAGTCACAACTTGTCCATTTGCACCTAGTACAGTATAACTTCCGGTATTCGTAATATCAAACAAAGTGCTCGGTAAACTTCCAAAAGCACTGCGATATGCATCTCCGTATTTAACACCAAGCACTTGTCCATTCGCTTTCACTTCTACTGCTCTACCCGATGGACCCCGGCTTGTTACTTCCAAGCTAGAAATAGTGGATGGAACGGTCGTTGATATTTTCCCTTGAAGCATCGCTGAAATCTCCGTAGATGTAAACGGTCCACGCATCCAGCTGTACGTACCCGATTCTTTTGTTTTTCCAAGAATAACCGACTCCGTACCTGGATTTAGTTGGGCTACAGGAGAGACACTCGACTGGATAAGGGGAATTTTTCGAACATTCGTATTTTTAGCAGTAACCGTAAGTTTAGACAATCCCGCTGCAGTCGTTCCTTCTAGCAGTTTTGTGTTATCTTCCCGAATATAGCCTGTCTTTCCATCACTTAGAAGTACATGATACCAATTATGTGTCCCTTCTTGAGCGGATTTATCTCCTGAACTATCTACGCTTGCGAATAGTGTCCCGCCCCCATTCCATACTTCAGACGGATCCGCAGTTATTCCTCCCGCATTGGAAGAGAAAATAGCCTCAATGACTTTTCCACCGGTTTTAATAACTTCTCCGGCGGTAGCGTTTACGGCATTTGTTACATTCTGATGCTCTGATCCGATTCCGTTATAAGCTTGGCTTAACGTCGTATCTACCACATTAGCGATCTTAAATTTATTCCCTTGATAGAGGGCATAGCTTCGCGCAGCAACGGATTGTGCTTTTAAAGATTCTGCTGGCCAAGATGTGTATACTTCAGCTCCAACAACTGAATACAAATACTCTTCAAGTGGTACTTGATTGACAAGAGCGAGTTGCCCGTTATATGCACTGATTTCAAAATCTCCTCGATATGTACGTGCCGAACGCTCCGTTACTTTTATGCCCGTGCTACTCGAATCTAGCAATAACTTCATGTCGGTCCCGCTTACTATATAGTGGTTGGTTACTTCAGGAGAGACCAAATTAAGAGTCACATCTTGCCTAATGATTAAAGCATTCATTCCCGTTCTTACCGAACTTAAAGATAGTTGCGGCATTTTTACTTTCACGAGTTTTTCTAAGGCAGCTAGAGAAGCATCCGTTGTTTCTTCACCAACCCATACTGCATATTCAGGCCTACCGCCTTCCGACTGGATGACTGTAAAGGCATCATAACCATTGGAAGTTATCGTATCACGCGTTGTATCCGCATCTTTCTTACTCGCAAATACACCTGCTTGACTATGCTTGCTTCCTTTCACAACTGGCTTTTGTCCAGCCAAATAAGAAGCAGCTGACTTCTGTGCTCGTACTGCAGCTGCTTCCGCAAGAGCTGATGTGGAGTAGTTTCCTGTGTAAACTTGGTATATTGTTTTTCCGTTTTTAGAAGATTGATAAATGATGGGTTTATCGACTGTTCCCTGCAATACCTTTGCAGCCCCAGAAGCCGTCTTAAACACATCTGTTTCTAGCACTTTCACACGAAAACCATCGACACTAAAACGTGTTTGTGTGGAAGCTGGCAATGATATCCATGATTCATAACCTGAGGCCCCATTTATCCCAGCAGTCCAATCTCCATCCGTTTGAAGTGTAACTGCTGGTGTAGTGGATCTATAGGTGCTTCCGAGATCTGCGAATAGTGCAACACGAATGGTGTCGTTTATTGCAGCACTAGCTGAAGGAAGTGGTCCCCATAAACTACCTGCCAGCAGTGCTGCAGCAAGGGTCATCTTAGCTCCCTTTGTCCATAAGGAGCGGACACTTTGAAATTTTGTTATTCGCTTCATTTATCGTTCTCCTCCCCGTTCGTTGATCCAGAAATTCCTGTTTGCTAGTTTTCATCCTCGAGCTACGTACGCACAACACAAAAAATTTGTACTGCGTCAGTACCCAGTTATCTATCTGTAGGCATCGGAATTCCTAGATGCGCATAAGCAGCTGGAGTCACCATTCTGCCTCGTGGAGTTCTTTGCAGAAAACCAATTTGCAGGAGATACGGCTCGTACACATCTTCAATCGTTTGACTTTCTTCCCCAATTGTAGCTGCGATTGTATCAAGACCTACAGGTCCTCCGCGGAAGCTTGTGACCATCGATTTCAGCATCTTATAATCTATATCGTCAAGTCCACGCGGATCGATTTGCAGTCTTTTCAGAGCCTCTTCTGCTAGTGACGAAGTAATAATTCCATCGCCTCGTACCATGGCAAAATCACGAACCCGTTTGAGAAGACGGTTTGCTATACGCGGTGTCCCTCTCGACCGAAGTGCAATCTCTTCAGCTGCATCCCCAACAATTTCAATACCAAGTAAATCGGCTGTACGGGAAACGATAAAAGTTAACTCATCCACAGTATAAAACTCAAGCCGGCTGATCACGCCAAACCGATCTCGAAGTGGAGCAGATAACAGACCTGCTCTTGTCGTTGCACCAATCAAAGTAAAAGGTGGGAGGTCTAGACGCACAGAACGCGCACTTGGGCCTTTACCAATCATAATATCGAGTGCAAAATCCTCCATCGCAGGGTACAGCACTTCCTCTACAGAACGATTAAGCCTGTGAATTTCATCAATAAAAAGGACATCCCCTTCTTGCAGATTGGTTAGTAAAGCTGCAAGGTCACCAGGCCGCTCAATCGCCGGTCCAGAAGTAGTCCGCAGGTTCACACCAAGTTCATTCGCAATAATGTTTGACAGCGTAGTTTTACCTAATCCTGGAGGACCGTATAAAAGCACATGATCCAGTGCTTCATTTCTCATCTTAGCAGCTTCAATGTATACCTTTAAGTTTTCCTTTACTTGATCCTGTCCAATATATTCATTCAAATAGCGGGGACGTAAACTCAGCTCCACCGCTTGATCTTCCATCATCAGGTTGGCCGATATAATCCGGTCATCCATACTTATCCCTCTATTCTATTCCTGTTTATCCTGTAAAAAGCATTTTAAGAGCTTTCTTCATAAGTAAGTCTGCTGTATCTTCTGCCGTTGTATCGTTTTTCATGCGAAGCCATACTTTATCAAGCTCACTGTCTGTATATCCAAGGGCTTTCAGACCTTCTCTAGCCTCGGACCAGTATGAGCCGTCACCTTCATCTGCTACATTAGGAGCAAATAGTCCAGTAGCATATATCGCCCCACCAAAGCCATCCAGCTTGTCTTTTAAGTCAAGAATCATACGCTGTGCCGTCTTCTTCCCGATCCCTGGAAGTTTTGTCAAAAAAGTAATATTCTCTTGATGTATCGCCGTAACCAGTTGTTCTGGTGTACCTCCAGTTAAAATCCCGAGGGCAACACGTGGACCAATTCCTGATACCTCAATGAGTTTTCGAAACAGTTGTTGTTCCTCGCGAGTTCCAAACCCATAAAGCAGCATCGCATCTTCTCTTACATGGTGATGGGTGTATACTGTAACGACACCTTCTTGCTTAGCAAAAATATAAGGATTCGGACAAAAAATCTGATATCCTATTCCCTGCACATCAACTACGACATGATCATTCTCAATGATCACAATGGGTCCTTTGATATAGTCGATCATTTTTTCAAAACCTCATTTATCTTAGAATTTAGCGCGTAAGAATGAGCGTGGCAAATGGCTACAGCCAGTGCATCAGCTACGTCATCCGGTTTAGGGATGGTTTGTAACTTAAGATACATTCGGACCATTTCCTGAACTTGTCTCTTCTCTGCTTTACCATAGCCTACGACAGCCTGTTTGACTTGCATCGGTGTATACTCAGCAATAGGCAATCCTCTTTGGATTGCTGCGAGAATCAACACACCCCGTGCCTGACTGACCGACATCGCTGTTGTCACATTCCGATTAAAAAACAGTTTCTCTAATGCCACAGCATCAGGTTTATATTTATCAATTAATTGCAACATAGCCTCATACACATGAAGCAGTCTTTCCTCATCGGGTGTATGTGCCTCTGTCTGTATACATCCATATTGAACGGGAGTGAGTTTACTCCCTGTTTTATCTATAAAACCAAAACCAACAATAGCAATACCCGGGTCAATTCCTAAAAAACGCAAATACATCTCTCCTTAACATACTGCGAACATATGTATCGTTTATTCATTATATCAAATGTTCCAGCCCTATAACGAAAAAGTTTGCACTTCGACGAAAACTCCGAATATTCCTTGAATTTTTTGTATAAAAAACAAAAAAAGACGGATCTTCATCCGCCTTTTCTCGCATATCTATTCTACAATATTCCCTACAGGGGCAACCGCATAATCGCCAAAAGTAGAAAGCACACTATTATATTCCTCTATATCCTGCACACGTATGCCATTTTGCAGTTGTGCAAGTACACCCGCTGGTAAAGAGGTTTCCATTGACCCGACATCAAGTTGAAAAAAAGTACGAATGGTCTTCTCTTCCTTTGGCTTCCCATCAAAGAGTGTTAGGTTTCCTTCTTTATCTAAACTCATATATGCGTTTTCTTTACAATACGGAGATAGGTCATTGACCGTTTCCTGTACGACTAGATCATTTTCCGACTCAATATAGCCAGACCACCCAGGATGCTGCTTGACCAGAGTGATCATTTCTTCAGGAGTAAACTCACCCAAGTTTATAGTTTCTGTACCGCAAACATAGTTTTTCTCTAAAAAAATGCGGCGCAACTTGTCGTTTGAACGGATTTGTTCCAACAGACTAGCTTGGGCTAAGTTGCTGTCTTCTTCAAGGGATGAGTTTTCTTCTAACACTTCAATGCTTCCTGCTGTTAAGAGGGATTGTACCATCTGAGAGATGGGTAAGCCCGCTCCAGCTATTAATGCAAGTAAAATACATATCGTGAATGTGGTTAGCGTTCGTTTGATTTTCTTCCATCGTTTATTAAAATTAAGAAACTTCAATTGGATCCCCTTCTAACACACTTTTTAGTCTATTGTGACCGAGATCCAATCTTTATATACAAAAAAAGGTTATTGCCTAAGCAATAACCTTTTCATAATCGGGATGACACGATTTGAACATGCGACCCCCTGGACCCAAACCAGGTGCTCTGCCAAGCTGAGCTACATCCCGAAATATATATGCCGGTGAAGGGACTCGAACCCCCACGGTTTCCCTCACGATTTTGAGTCGCGCGCGTCTGCCAATTCCGCCACACCGGCTTGTTTTTTATTTCTTATTTAAAAATATAATGGCGCGCCCTGAGAGATTCGAACTCCCGGCCTTTTGATTCGTAGTCAAACGCTCTATCCAGCTGAGCTAAGGGCGCAAAAAATATAAAAGCGGACGACGGGAATCGAACCCGCGACCCTCGCCTTGGCAAGGCGATGCTCTACCGCTGAGCCACGTCCGCAATTAAAGGATGCGCGTGAAGGGACTCGAACCCCCACGTCATAGACGCTAGATCCTAAGTCTAGTGCGTCTGCCAATTCCGCCACACGCGCATATAAATGATGGTGAGCCATGAAGGGCTCGAACCTTCGACACCCTGATTAAAAGTCAGGTGCTCTACCAACTGAGCTAATGGCTCCTAACGATAAGGAAGCTAGTCCCTCAATCAGTAATACTTCTAGAATAAAAATGGCGGAACTGACGGGATTCGAACCCGCGATCTCCTGCGTGACAGGCAGGCATGTTAGGCCTCTACACCACAGTTCCAAGTATTACAATTGCGGGGGCAGGATTTGAACCTGCGACCTTCGGGTTATGAGCCCGACGAGCTACCGAGCCGCTCCACCCCGCGATATTTGATATGGTGGAGATTGAGGGGATCGAACCCCCGACCCTCTGCTTGTAAGGCAGATGCTCTCCCAGCTGATCCATATAAAGTGACCCGTAGGGGATTCGAACCCCTGTTACCTCCGTGAAAGGGAGGTGTCTTAACCCCTTGACCAACGGGCCGCTGGCTCCCCGAACAGGGCTCGAACCTGTGACAACTCGATTAACAGTCGAGTGCTCTACCAACTGAGCTATCAGGGAATATGTATTATAATTAGGTATCAATAAAATGGGTGTCCCAGATTATTAAAACTTTGCTTGGCGACGTCCTACTCTCCCAGGACCCTGCGGTCCAAGTACCATCGGCGCTGGAGGGCTTAACGGTCGTGTTCGGGATGGGTACGTGTGGAACCCCTCCGCTATCGCCACCAAACATGATTTTTGCGCTGTGATATCTTCAGTGAATACTCACCAGCAAAATATCAGACCTTAGAAAGGACATGCAACTTAAAATCTTCGGAAAATCCATTCGCTCTTCGCGTTCACTTGGGTTCAACACGGAAGTGTGAATCAAGAAACAAGCGTCAGGTTCTCCTCAAAGATTTGCTCCCTGAAAACTAGATACGAAACAATCTTTGCGATTTTAATATTTAGGATAAGCCCTCGACCGATTAGTACTGGTCAGCTCCATGCATTGCCGCACTTCCACCCCCAGCCTATCTACCTCGTCGTCTTCAAGGGGTCTTACTAATTGGGAAATCTCATCTTGAGGTGGGCTTCGCGCTTAGATGCTTTCAGCGCTTATCCCTTCCATACATAGCTACCCAGCGATGCTCCTGGCGGAACAACTGGTACACCAGCGGTATGTCCATCCCGGTCCTCTCGTACTAAGGACAGCTCCTCTCAAATTTCCTACGCCCACGACAGATAGGGACCGAACTGTCTCACGACGTTCTGAACCCAGCTCGCGTACCGCTTTAATGGGCGAACAGCCCAACCCTTGGGACCTACTTCAGCCCCAGGATGCGATGAGCCGACATCGAGGTGCCAAACCTCCCCGTCGATGTGGACTCTTGGGGGAGATAAGCCTGTTATCCCCATAGCTTTTATCCGTTGAGCGATGGCCCTTCCATGCGGTACCACCGGATCACTAAGCCCGACTTTCGTCCCTGCTCGACTTGTAGGTCTCGCAGTCAAGCTCCCTTGTGCCTTTACACTCTGCGAATGATTTCCAACCATTCTGAGGGAACCTTTGGGCGCCTCCGTTACTCTTTAGGAGGCGACCGCCCCAGTCAAACTGCCCACCTGACACTGTCCTCGCACCGGATCACGGTACCAAGTTAGAACCTAGATACGATCAGGGTGGTATCCCAACGTTGCCTCCACACAAGCTGGCGCTCATGCTTCTTAGGCTCCCACCTATCCTGTACAGATCGTACCCAAATCCAATATCAAGCGCAGTAAAGCTCCATGGGGTCTTTCCGTCTTGTCGCGGGTAACCTGCATCTTCACAGGTATTAAAATTTCACCGGATCTCTCGTTGAGACAGCGCCCAAGTCGTTACGCCATTCGTGCGGGTCAGAATTTACCTGACAAGGAATTTCGCTACCTTAGGACCGTTATAGTTACGGCCGCCGTTTACTGGGGCTTCGGTTCATAGCTTCGGATTACTCCTAACCACTCCCCTTAACCTTCCAGCACCGGGCAGGCGTCAGCCCGTATACTTCGCCTTGCGGCTTCGCACAGACCTGTGTTTTTGCTAAACAGTCGCTTGGGCCTTTTCACTGCGACCCCCTCGTGCTATTCACACTACCGGGGTACCCCTTCTCCCGAAGTTACGGGGTCATTTTCCCTACTGCGTCCCCCCATCGCTCGTAACGATTTACGGTGGTACAGGAATTTCGACCTGTTGTCCTTCGACTACGCCTTTCGGCCTCGCCTTAGGTCCCGACTTACCCTGAGCGGACGAGCCTTCCTCAGGAACCCTTAGGTTTTCGGCGGATCAGATTCTCACTGATCTTTTCGTTACTCATACCGGCATTCTCACTTGTATACAGTCCAGCAGTCCTTCCGGTCTACCTTCAACCCGGTATACAACGCTCCCCTACCCCTGATACATAGTATCAAGCCATAGCTTCGGTGGTGTGTTTAGCCCCGTTACATTTTCGGCGCAGAGTCACTCGACCAGTGAGCTATTACGCACTCTTTAAATGGTGGTCGCTTCTAAGCCAACATCCTGGTTGTCTGTGCAACTCCACATCCTTTCCCACTTAACACACACTTGGGGACCTTAGCTGATGGTCTGGGCTGTTTCCCTCTTGACAATGGATCTTAGCACTCACTGTCTGACTCCGGAATACAAGTCTATGGCATTCGGAGTTTGACTGAGCTTGGTAACCCTTGCGGGCCCCGCACCCAATCAGTGCTCTACCTCCACGACTTACTTGTTCCGAGGCTAGCCCTAAAGCTATTTCGGGGAGAACCAGCTATCTCCGAGTTCGATTGGAATTTCTCCGCTACCCCCACCTCATCCCCGCACTTTTCAACGTGCGTGGGTTCGGGCCTCCAGTGCGTGTTACCGCACCTTCACCCTGGACAGGGGTAGATCACACGGTTTCGGGTCTACGTCCACGTACTAACTCGCCCTATTCAGACTCGCTTTCGCGCGGCTACGGCTTTTCACCTTAACCTTGCACGGGAACGTAACTCGCCGGTTCATTCTACAAAAGGCACGCCATCACCCATAAAACGGGCTCTGACTTTTTGTAAGCACACGGTTTCAGGTTCTATTTCACTCCCCTTCCGGGGTGCTTTTCACCTTTCCCTCACGGTACTGCTTCACTATCGGTCGCTAGGGAGTATTTAGCCTTGGCAGATGGTCCTGCCGGATTCATACGAGGTTTCACGTGCCTCGCACTACTCGGGATGGGTCTCGGAGGGAACAGACTTTTGACTACAGGGCTTTTACCTTCTCTGGCGGGCCTTTCCAGACCTCTTCAACTAATCGGTTCCTTTGTAACTCCATGTGAGACGTCCCACAACCCCAACCAGCAAGCTGATTGGTTTGGGCTAATCCGCGTTCGCTCGCCGCTACTGACGGAATCACTATTGTTTTCTCTTCCTCAGGGTACTTAGATGTTTCAGTTCCCCTGGTCTGCCTTCAACTACCCTATGTATTCAGGTAGAGATAACTATCCATTACGATAGCTGGGTTTCCCCATTCGGACATCCCCGGATCAAAGCTTGCGTACAGCTCCCCGAGGCAGTATCGTTGTTCGCCACGTCCTTCATCGGCTCCTAGCGCCTAGGCATCCTCCGTGTGCTCTTAATAGCTTAACCATATGCTCATTTTTGACTGATTCACTCCGGTTGGCATTCGCCAAAAGTCGTTCATCATTCAAAAATTTCGCTATGCAATCTATTAATCTTCACTTGTTTAACACAAGTTCAGCTTAAAGGATATTTCTAAAATCGCAAAATTGTTTCGTTATCTAGTTTTCAAGGAACAACAACCATGTGTTCTTGGGTTCAGCACGGATGTGCGAATAAAGAATACATGTGATTTTGAGAGATTAAACTCTCAAAACTGAACAACGAGTGAGTGTGTTTGGAAGCTTAGCTTCCGATTTGAATGTTTCCATTGCAGGAAACGATTCTCCATAGAAAGGAGGTGATCCAGCCGCACCTTCCGATACGGCTACCTTGTTACGACTTCACCCCAATCATCTACCCCACCTTCGACGGCTGGCTCCTTGCGGTTACCCCACCGGCTTCGGGTGTTGTAAACTCTCGTGGTGTGACGGGCGGTGTGTACAAGACCCGGGAACGTATTCACCGCGGCATGCTGATCCGCGATTACTAGCAATTCCGACTTCATGCAGGCGAGTTGCCTGCAATCCGAACTGAGACCGGCTTTTAAGGATTTGCTCCACCTCGCGGCTTTTCTTTGCCCGTTGTACCGGCCATTGTAGTACGTGTGTAGCCCAGGTCATAAGGGGCATGATGATTTGACGTCATCCCCACCTTCCTCCGGTTTGTCACCGGCAGTCACCTTAGAGTGCCCAGCTTTACCTGCTGGCAACTAAGATCAAGGGTTGCGCTCGTTGCGGGACTTAACCCAACATCTCACGACACGAGCTGACGACAACCATGCACCACCTGTCTCCTCTGTCCCGAAGGAAAGGTCTATCTCTAGACCGGTCAGAGGGATGTCAAGACCTGGTAAGGTTCTTCGCGTTGCTTCGAATTAAACCACATACTCCACTGCTTGTGCGGGTCCCCGTCAATTCCTTTGAGTTTCAGTCTTGCGACCGTACTCCCCAGGCGGAATGCTTAATGTGTTAACTTCGGCACCAAGGGTATCGAAACCCCTAACACCTAGCATTCATCGTTTACGGCGTGGACTACCAGGGTATCTAATCCTGTTTGCTCCCCACGCTTTCGCGCCTCAGCGTCAGTTACAGCCCAGAAAGTCGCCTTCGCCACTGGTGTTCCTCCACATCTCTACGCATTTCACCGCTACACGTGGAATTCCACTTTCCTCTTCTGTACTCAAGTTACCCAGTTTTGGGTGCGACCCGAGGTTGAGCCCCGGGATTAAACACCCAACTTAAATAACCGCCTGCGCGCGCTTTACGCCCAATAATTCCGGACAACGCTTGCCCCCTACGTATTACCGCGGTCGCTGGCACGTAGTTAGCCGGGGCTTTCTTCTCAGGTACCGTCACTCCTTGAGCAGTTACTCTCAAGGACGTTCTTCCCTGGCAACAGAGCTTTACGATCCGAAAACCTTCATCACTCACGCGGCGTTGCTCCGTCAGACTTTCGTCCATTGCGGAAGATTCCCTACTGTCGCCTCCCGTAGGAGTGCCGTGTCTCAGTCCCAGTGTGGCCGATCACCCTCTCAGGTCGGCTACGCATCGTCGCCTTGGTAGGCCTTTACCCCACCAACTAGCTAATGCGCCGCAGGCCCATCCACAAGTGACAGATTGCTCCGTCTTTCTTTCTTCTCTCATGCGAGAGAAGAACCTATCCGGTATTAGCTACCGTTTCCGGTAGTTATCCCAGTCTTATGGGCAGGTTGCCTACGTGTTACTCACCCGTCCGCCGCTAAGTTTCAGAGAAGCAAGCTTCTCATTAACTCCGCTCGACTTGCATGTATTAGGCACGCCGCCAGCGTTCGTCCTGAGCCAGGATCAAACTCTCCAATAAAGTTATTGAAAAGAGCGATATGCTCATTTAGAAAATGCTGACGAGAACTAAAAGTTCTCTATTCAATTTATTATGACCAACAAATTGAACTTGTATTGATTCACTCACGAGTTTTACTTACGTAAAACTCCTCGTTGTTCAGTTTTCAAAGATCAATCTCGCTAACAACTTTCGTCATCAGCAACTCTTATATAATATCATGTCTTTGGGATGCTTGTCAATAGTTTTTTTAATTTGTTTTTCTATTAATCTAGTAAAACTATTTCTCTTTATTCCCGCCTGTCAGTGACAGGACTTATAATATATCATGGATATCTCATTTGCGCAACCCTTTTTTATAAAAAAAAGAAAAGCGGAATAATTCCGCCTTTCTCATGAGGATATTATCGTTTAATCCATGGGTTTCTCCGTTCTTTACGTGCTCTGCCTTGTCTTGATGCTTGACTATTATTACTTGCGGCTTTGATTCGTTTATTCGATGATACTGCTGCTTTTTTCACTTTATTTGATTTGCCGATCGTTTTGTTTTTCTCTGTCGTCTTCTCTTCTTCTAATATAGGGAGCTGATCGAGTCCATTTAAATCAACAATCGGCTCCTGTTGCACCTGATCCCCATTTTGACTGCTAGTTTGGGTAGTTTCTGCTTGGAAAGACGTCTGCCCATAACCATTCGAGTAATTAAGATTATAATAAGGCGGTTGAACTCCGTATTCAGTCGCTCTGAAATAATTCGTGTACTGCGGGCTGTGACCGTAGGCTTGTGGATGCAGCATAGGCTGTGCATTTTGGGCTGTTGCCGCTTTCCAGTCCGCTTCTGCTTGCATATAACTATATGGTAATGGTTTAGCATGACCGCATCCGCAATCTCCTCCATATGAAGGAACATCAACAAGTTCATAATTTACAATGTAACCGCCATGTTCATAAGTGGTATATGGTTGCTGACTTACATCTCCGCTTTTCCCTGATTGATAAGGCGCGTTCTGAACACTCTGCGGCTGCTGGGTATACGGCAGTGGCTGAGGATAACCTTGCTTATTATCATTTACATATCCCATTGGTTGTTGATACGGGTTTTGGTATCCTTGGTATCCTACATTTCCCCCGTACATCCCTTTATCATACACTAGGTTCTGATATGGATTCATATACTCGTTGTTACAATCCTCTTTTTTAGAATGATACTCTTCCTTCTTAGGTTCGTACTCTGGTTTTTTTATTGGTGGTATTGGAATAGGCAGCGGTGTAGGTTTGATCATCTCTGGTTTAGGTACGGGTAGAGGCAGCGGCTTGGAAGGTGGAGGAGCTATTGGTTTCACTTCAGGTTTTGGAGCAGGTTCAATTGGTTTTTTAACTTCTTCTTTAGGTGGTACAGGCTTTGGTTTTGTTATTTCCTCTTTTGGCGGGATTGGTTTGGGTTTCGTGATCTCTGCTTTTGGAGGCATCGGCTTTGTTATCTCTGCTTTTGGTAACACAGGCATTTCCGGCATCTCTGGTAGCTCTGGAAGCTGCGGATAATTGGGCATAGGAGCGGTATTCTTTTTCCCAGTATGTGCTTTGGTGCCAGGTGCTGGTGGGACCGGAGTGCCCTTTTGCAAAATCTCTGTTGTTGTAACATTCGGGGCACTGGTAGATCCAGATGGAATAAACACAGTCTCTCCGACGATCAGTGCATTCGGATTCTTTAACTGCGGATTTGAAGCAATCATATCTTGAAGCGAAACGCCCCAGGCTTTAGAAAGCTTCCATAATGAATCTCCTTGCACTACCTTGTGCTGATGCAGAATCGATCCACCTGGATGTGTCGTAACCGGGGCAGAAGGAATTTTCACCTTCGTACCAATGGTTAATTGATTGGGGTTTGCAATCTCCGGGTTCGCACTGATAATTTTCTCTAACGATACGTTATATTTCTTGGACAAGAAATACAGGGTATCTCCTTCTTTGACGATGTGTATTCTCACAGGTTTATAACCTCCTTACAATCTTCAGGCATGACATTCGCCCTTTCTTTCGTTACTCTCATCCTATGCAGGACTTTTCACATTGACATCATTTCTCGCAAAAAAAACCTCATTTAGCAAAAATCCTATTCGAGATAGGTTGCTAAATGAGGTTCAACGCGATTATATAACACAATCATCTGTTTCTAAATTAGAAGTAAAAAGTGCCTGGACCCGAATTATACTTCCCTGTATATGTAACAAGGATAGGAGCCCAATACACGCACTTGGCAACCGAGTGCCTCAATTTCTGCAAAAGCTGCTGGCAGTAATGCAGAATCGACGGACTCCAGTACATCAATATAAAAATGATAATTACCCAATCTTTTCTTCGTAGGTCTGGATTCGATTCGCGACAAATTTAACTTTCTCCAAGCAAATGCGGATAAGACCTGATGAAGCGCCCCTGCAAAATCCTCTGGAGGAGTAACTAAGACACTGGTCTTAATATGATCCGCTTCTCTATCCAACTGAATAGGATCATGTCCAATTAATACAAACCGAGTATAGTTATTATCATGATCTGTAACGCGCTCAGCCATTAGATCAAGACCGTGTTTTTGAGCTGCAAGACGCGTAGCAATGGCAGCCCAACCTTTTCCTGGATTTTTCTTCACAATCTCCGCTGCTTCAGCCGTGCTTCCTACACTCTCAAGTTCTGCTTGAGGTGCATAGGTACGGATAAACTGTAGACATTGCGGGATTGCTACGGGATGAGACATGATTTTTCGAATACGTGTGAAGTCAATCTCATCACTGTCATTCAAAAACTCTGATTGATCCCCAATCAAATTCTGAATAGAAGGATATACCCACTCACATTGCATGGGAATGTCTACTTCATGTATCAACCAATCCATATGTAGGCTTACGGAACCGTCTATTGTGTTCTCCACCGGAATAACACTGTAATTACTATTCCCCCGATCTGTGGACCGAAATACGTCGGAGATCAATTTGTAATGATTCCCTTCATAGGGCTCGTCCCCAAACAAAAAATCGAGTGCTTCATGGGATACCGTGCCTTCTGGCAATAATGCAACTCGTTTCATGCTTTAACTTCCCCTTTTAACATGTCCAAAAATGAGTCCGTGTGCATTTTTGTCATTATTTGCACTCCATTATGATCCGGTTGGAGCCATAGTGTATCTGCCTCAAGACCATGTGATTTCATCGTTTCGAGCATATAGTCCTCGAGTTCGTATTTCCGAGCTTCCTCTCTATGCACAAGCGCAAGCACAGTAGGTCCTGCTCCACTAAGCGATGCTCCAAGAGCACCTCTATGAGGAGCTTGTTCCAAAATTTCTGCCATTCCAGGTACAAGTTCTGCCCGATAAGGCTGATGAAGCCTATCTCTCATAGCAGCCGCGAGCAAATCATAGCGCCCTGCAGCCACCGCTCCAACTAACAAAGAAGATCTGCTAATGTTATAGACCGCATCTTGAAGGGAAAGACTTTTCGGTAATGCATCACGCGCTTTGGTTGTTGATAACTGGAAATGCGGAATCACGACCAGAATTTCTAATTCTTTTGGTGGATCAATCTTCACATAATGAGCATTGTTTCCATCCCAAGCTGTGGCAACAAAACCACCGAATAGCGAGGCACCGACATTGTCGGGATGCTTCTCTATTTGTGTAGCTAGCGTAAATAATTGATCCTTTGTTAATGGTGAGCCAATAAGTGCGTTGGCAGCCACAAGAGCGCCGATAATAGCAGAAGCACTGCTTCCAAGCCCGCGTGTAAGCGGGACCTCAGAATACATAGATATAGAAAGTTCCGGAATCTCCACTCCTGCTTCTTCAAATACACTCTGCGCTACTTTATAGATTAGGTTTGATTTATCCGTTGGAATCCCGTCCAGATGTTCACCATGCAAAGCGATACAAGTCTCCTCCGCTTGCTGCATTTCTATATAAGAATACAAGGTGAGTGCCATTCCCAAAGAATCAAAGCCTGGACCAAGATTCGCTGTGCTGGCCGGGACTTTCACTCTTACGATGTTATTCATAACTAGTAATTCCCCTCCAAGTCATCCGAAATGAGTTCAGCCTTCTACGCGGTACACGCTTTTCACTTTACGAATTACATCAAGCGAATCAAAATGCTTTTGTACCTTATCCATATTGGCTTTACTTGCATCATGTGTCACGATAATAATCTCTGCATCCGGATTCAATTCATTTGGCTGTTGTACGACCGATGCAAGACTCACATTATACTCAGCAAATATTTGTGTGATCTGTGCGAGAACGCCTGCCTTATCATCCACATGAAGCAAAATAAAATATTTATACTTAATATCTTCATCGCTAATCAATCTTTTCTCTTTATATGGAGCAATTGCTTTCAGTCCACTGACACCAAGCTTCAAGTTACGGATAATCGACACAAGGTCAGCTACAACAGAAGTAGCTGTAGGCATTTCTCCTGCACCTGCTCCGTAAAACATAGTCTCTCCAACAGCTTCTCCATGCACGTAAACGGCATTGAATACTCCATTAACCGAAGCAATCGGATGTTGTTTCTTCACCATGGTCGGTTGAACACTAATCGAGATTTGGTCGTCTTGACGCTCTGCGATACCAAGCAGCTTCATCTCATAACCAAGACGCCGTGCATAACCAATATCCTCTTTTGTAACGGAAGAGATTCCAGAAACCGATACATCGCGAAGCTCCACATTCGTATGGAATCCTAGTGTAGCCAGAATCGCCATTTTGCGAGCAGCATCAAGACCCTCTACATCAGAAGTTGGATCTGCTTCTGCATATCCAAGATCCTGTGCTTCTTTTAATACTTCCTCATAAGAAACGCCTTCTTGGCTCATTTTTGTTAATATATAATTCGTTGTTCCATTCACTATTCCCATGATTTTAGTTATACGGTCAGAGGAGAACCCTTCAATTAACGTACGAATGATTGGAATTCCGCCGGCTACACTAGCCTCATAGTATACGTCACAACGTTTTTCTGCTGCTTTGGCTAAGATTTCCGATCCATAAAGTGCCATAAGATCCTTATTGGCAGTTACAATATGCTTTCCTCGCTCAAGCGCTTCTAAAATATACTCTTTTGTTTGATCTACTCCACCCATGACTTCCACAATGACGTCAATGTCCGGGTGACGAATCACTTCCCAGGGATCTTCTGTTAATTTATTGGAATCCACATTGATATTACGGGCTTTTTCTGTATTCTTAACAGCAATCTTCTCAATCACAATCGGTGAACCAACCTGACTGCTAAGATCCTCTTGATTCCCTTCCACGATGCGAACCACACCAGTTCCTACAGTCCCTAAACCAAGCAAACCTACTTTAATTGGTTTCATATCATTCATCCCCTAATGTACGATTTAGTGTTTCTCCTCTAACCCTGGCCTATCAGTCTTGTACGTTTCACTCCATGCAAATTTTCAAGTTGATCCAACATATCACCGATTTCTTCGGTTACATGCGAGATTTCCACAGAGATTACTACATTCGCCCTTCCTTGAAGCGGAAGACTTTGATGTATCGTAAGTACATTTCCCCCACATGCTGCCACTAAAGACAGTACTTGAGAAAGCATACCTGATTCATGCTCCAAGTCAATAGAGATGGTAACAATCCTTTCTTTCTCTAACTGATTAACGAGATGAATTCCATCCTTATATTTGTAAAATGCACTCCGGCTAAGACCTACCCGCTCGGCTGCCTCATGCACTGTCTTCACTTCACCTGTCGCAAGCAACTGCTTCACTTGCATGGTCTTAACGACCGCTTCTGGTAAAATATCTTCCCTAACTAAGTAGTAACGCTCTTTCAAAACGTCCTCTCCTCAAAGACTATTGTATTCGCATAGTGGACATTATATAGGATAGCCACGAAAAGGGCAATAGACATATGGAATGAAAAACATAAAAAAAAGCGGATACCCTTTTAAAGGATATCCGCTTTCTTATGTTTTCTAGCGTTGGTTAAAAGTAACTGCTGCTCTCAACAAATTCAAATTCAAAATCAGAAATACGGACAATCGTACCATCTTTTGCACCACGTTTACGAAGTTCGTCATCTACTCCCATATAACGAAGAGTACGAGCCAACTTCATAATGGCCTCATGTGAATTAAGCTGCATTCGTTTCATCATACGCTCAATTTTAGCACTGTGTACAACAAACATCTCATTCTCACGGACAATGGTAAACCCTTCGTCTTCTGCTTTTTCAAGTTTGTAGACTTTACGCTCACTCACCTCAGAAACTTCTTCTACCACTAGTTCTTCTGGGATGGCATCCAAAAGATCTGCTGCTTTATAGAGAAGTTCTTTGATTCCTTGTTTAGTTAATGAGGAGATCGGCAAAATTTCTATATCTGGACGAACTTCTTTAACTTTCTTCGCAAAGGCTGCCAGATTCTCTTCTGATTCAGGCATGTCCATCTTGTTAGCTGCCACAATTTGCGGTCTAGACATCAATTTTTCATTATACTGACGAAGCTCATCATTAATTTTGATCCAATCTTCAAAAGGATCTCTTCCTTCTGAACCACTCATATCCACAACATGAATAATAACGCGAGTACGCTCGACATGTCGTAAGAATTCATGACCTAGACCGATCCCTTCGCTTGCCCCTTCAATTAGACCAGGCAAATCTGCCATTACAAAGCTGCGCCCTTCTCCTACTTCAACCACACCTAAATTCGGAGTAATTGTTGTAAAATGGTATGCACCGATTTTCGGTTTCGCACCGGAAACGACGGACAGCAAAGTAGATTTGCCGACACTAGGAAATCCTACAAGCCCTACGTCTGCCATTACTTTCATCTCAAGAACAATATAACGCTCTTGACCTTCTTCCCCATTCTCCGCAAGTTCTGGAGCTGGATTGTTAGCCGTTGCAAAACGGATATTCCCCCGTCCTCCGCGGCCACCACGAGCAATTACAACTTGCTGACCGTGACGCGTCAGGTCCGCAAGGATTTCTCCCGTATCCTCATCTGTAACAACTGTACCCGGAGGAATTCGAACAATCATATCCTCTGCATTAGCACCGTGTTGACTTTTGTTACGACCTTTTTCTCCACGTTTTGCTTTGAAATGACGCTGATAACGAAAGTCCATGAGTGTTCTTAGGCCTTCATCAACTCGGAAAATAACGCTGCCGCCTTTTCCTCCATCGCCACCTGCAGGTCCACCCTCTGGTACATACTTCTCACGTCTAAAGGAAACAAGACCGTCCCCTCCATCGCCGCCTTTTACATATATCTTCGCTTTATCTACAAACATAACTGCTCCTTCCTCATATACCGCAAGTCACACGAAACTGAAATAATGCATGTTCTTCCGTGGTCTGTTCCGCTTCGACTTTTACTTTAATACCTTGCTTTATGGTAAACAGATTACTCCAAGCTTCGGTCTCAGGCGATACCTTCTCTCCTTCGAAACGCACGATGATATCACCTTGATCCTGATGAAAAAGTATCATCAGCTTGCGGATCTCTCCCCAAGACGATCGGCTACTGAATTGATAAGCTCTGACCGTATCTGCAATCGCCCCTGTCAATATCTCACCGTCCTCGGGAGAAATCAAGGTGTCCAGTCGCAAGCCTTCTTCAACTTCAATATGAAGTTCTAGCGGGCTGCCACTCGTTCTGTACGATTGCAAATAAAAAACAAGAGAAGATATGCCGAGCTTGGAGATTTTACTTTCTTCCGTAGTTCTCTCTTTTATTCTTTCCACAGCTTGTATCAATTTATCAGCTTTTCCTAAACGAATATATCCATACAATACTTGCAGATCATTCATCCAGTCATGTCTGTGATGGTTTAATGTTGCTATTGCAGCATTCTCCATCCTCTGTGTAATATGCCTGCGCTGTTCCTCAAGTTGTTTGTCTATTCTTTTACAAATGAATACAAAGACAGCAATGATCCATATGCTAAGCAGCAAACACGAAATCAAACTCTTCGAGATGATTACCAGTACTAACGGAAATAGAATTGAGGTTAAGGCCGCATAGGGAACTTTTTTCCAGGAATTCATAACTTCTCCCCGTTCATCAAATCTTGTTAGCCCTTCTCTACAGGCTATACAGGCAGTATATCATACACAAAGTTATCAGACAGTAACACGATATAAAAAAAGCCTTCGGCAAACATGCCGAAGGCTCCTTAGGCTTAAATGCCTTATTACGCTTCTACTGCAGCTGCTACAGGAGCAACATCAACAGGGTAGACGCTCACTTTTTTGCGATCGCGGCCCAAACGTTCAAATTTCACAACGCCTTCTACTTTCGCAAACAAAGTATCATCTTTACCGATACCTACGTTCGTACCTGGATGAATTTTCGTTCCACGTTGACGAACAAGGATGCTTCCGCCACTAACTGTCTGACCGTCTGCACGTTTAACACCAAGACGTTTAGACTGAGAATCACGACCGTTCTTTGTGGAACCTACCCCTTTTTTGGATGCGAATAACTGAAGATCCAATTTTAACATTGTAGTCTACCTCCTTCTTTAGTTATTGTGCTGCTTTATCTGAATATACTCACCGTATGAATCGACAATCGAATTCAGCATAACCACAAGTGATTCAAGCAGCAGCTGTACCTGAGAATAGATATTGTCCTGAATTCCGGAAGGAAGATAAGCACTGACAAGACCATGCTCCATTTCCGCATCAAGTTGAACACCCGTAAGGGCTTCAATTGAATTCACGGCACCCACGGTTACGGCAGATACACCCGCACATACAATATCTTCACCGGCTTTTGCATAATTCGCATGGCCCTTCACTGAAAAACCACGAATGCTGCCATCACTAAGACGAAAAATGTGTACAGTAATCACTGTTCCACCCTCTTACGCTTGGATTTTGCCGATTGTTACTTTAGTGTAAGGTTGACGATGACCTTGTTTTACACGGTAGTTCTTTTTAGGTTTGTATTTGTAGATAACAACCTTTTGACCTTTACCATGTTTTTCAACAGTCGCTGTTACAGTTGCGCCGGCTACTACCGGAGTTCCTGCAGTCAATCCATTTTCACTGGAAACAGCTAAAACACGGTCAAACGTTACAGTTTCACCATCAGCTGCGTTCAATTTCTCGATGAAAAGAACATCGCCTTCTTGAACTTTGTATTGTTTACCACCAGTTTCAATAATTGCGTACATTTGCTTGCACCTCCTCATGTCTCAGACTCGCCTAATCCAGGTGACTGCACGTCCATACGGAGTGTAGTACTTCAACCTGATCGGAGCGGTTGCAGCATGTGCAGCAATGAATACTAAACACATACTTAGTGATTGTAACAGATTCAATAATAAAAATCAATAATTTCTCCAAACCTTCTAGTCAATAAAAAGTGTGCTTTCTTCTCTCACTTTTTTGCGTGTCAGCTCAAGTAATCCAAGCCTTGTCCATCCAACTACAACAGACTTTGTTCGATCTTTCTTAATTTCTACTTCAAGTGTCCGTAAGACTTCACTGCGGTTTTCTTCCTTCTCCATATCAATAAAATCAATAATAATAATTCCACCGATATCCCGAAGACGAATAAGCCTAGCGATCTCCGCTGCGGCTTGGAGGTTCGTTGCGGTTACGGTCTCCTCAAGATTTCGTCCACCAATATACTTACCTGTATTGACATCAATTACGGTGAGTGCTTCCGTATGGTCGATAACGACATACCCACCACCGCCAAGCCAAACTTTTCGCTTAAAATCTCTCTCCAGCTGTTCTTGAACTCCGTAAGCTTCAAACACCGTTTGATTACTATGATGGACATGAATTTTCGGGATTTCGTTATATACCATTTCCATAAAATAAGCTGCAGCTTCTTTTGCTCTTTGCTCATCGTCGATGACAAATTCATCGCCGCCTTCTGTATAGCTGTCACGTATAAATCGTTGTACAATACTTAAGTCCTGATGGAGTAAACGCGGAGCGTTACTTGTCTCTGCCCTGAACTGAATTCTTTCCCATTGTTTACGGAGCTGAATCAAATCGCCATCAATGGATTCCAAACTTTCTGATTCGGACACAGTTCGAATGATCATTCCTTCATTCTCTGCTCTGCACTTTTCACTGATTGTCTTTAACCGATTTCGTTCACTTTCTTTTGCAATTTTCTTGGAAACAGCAATGTATCCAGCAAGCGGCATGTACACTATATAGCGTCCAGGGAGCGCGTAATGTGTCGTCACTCTAGCTCCCTTACCTCCTACAGGTTCTTTGAAGACCTGTACGATGATCTCCTGACCAGCGTGAAGTAGTTCCGTAATCAAAGGTTTTACCTCGGGCTGCTTATCCAAATGCGGGTGCAATACATCATCAATGTACAAAAAGGCGTTTTTTTTCTGGCCAATATCCACAAAGGCAGCTTGCATACCTGGTAATACATTGACCACCCGTCCTTTAAAAAAAGAACCAAGTAATCCACGTTCCCCTGTCCGTTCTGCTGCGTACTCAACTACCTTGCCTTTCTCCAAAAGTGCCATTTGCGTTATGTTTGGTTGGCAGTGTACAATCATTTGTTTCATGGCTTCACCTCTAGAGACTTTTAAAAAAAGAAAATAATAGTAATCGCGCGCTCACTTATTTTGTGAATTACCCCTTTTTCTCGAAATATGACTCAATAATGCGCTGTTCCGGCAGAACACCTATGATCTCGCCCTTAGCATTCATGACATAGATCATATGATATCGCTCTCTCTTAAATAAACGCAAGATTGCATCTAAAGGTTTCGTAGGGATTGAAATTATTGGCTGTGCAAGACTAGCAGAGGATAGATGATAAGCAAACAACTTATCCCTATTCACTAAAAACCGAACAAATCGGTAAGGTATGTTGCGGTAATCTTCGATTCCCGAATATAGTAAAAAACATCCCATAAGCAGAATGTTTAACTCTATTTTCCCTGACTCCTTCATTAAAAAGGGAGACAACGAGATGATAATCATAACGACACTAGCGACAATACTCAGCCTGTAAGTAATAACGAGTGTTCTATAATAAGGAAGAAATAAGCTGATCAGAGCTTGAGCGATTTTCCCTCCATCGAGCGGAAGAATAGGTAGAAGATTAAACAAGGCAATGATTGCATTCGCCTGAATAAAATATATCAGAAACTCCCCATCCCACCATTGTAAGCTGAGCATTCCTACTGCAGCTCCCATCATAATTACATTCTGAAGAGGCCCGGCTAGTGAAATAAGGATTTCTTTTCCCGCAGTCAAATCACCTCTGTCTTCAATGACTGCAACGCCGCCAAACGGCAGCATTTGAATAGACCTTACCTGAATACCAAGCAGTGCTGCTGCTGATGCATGTCCTAATTCATGAATAAACACAATCACAAATAAAGTGATGAGTTCAATAAACTGTCCCGTGGCAACGGACAGCATCATTAAGAGAACAAATACCGGATGCATGGACAGCCGAACACCCATCACATTAATCAAATGATATCACTTCCGTCGGATCAATATAGGTGTCTCCTTCTTTAAGTGCAAAATAAAAAGTTTGATCCTGATCGGAAGTACTTGCCGAGATTTGACCTATGCGATCTCCCTCTTCTACCCATGAACCGACGGTTAATTTGGTTTCTTCCAGACGACCATAGATACCAGTTAGTGTCGCTGTGTGCTGAATGACTACCGTAGTTCCCACCTCAGGACTTTTGCTCACTTCAATGACCCGTCCCGCGTCCATACTCTGTACTTGCTGAATTCCTCCCCCATCCGAATCGGGGACAATTTCAATCCCTTTCATCGTAATCGCGAACGGCTGCGCTATGGTCCCTTGTATCGGAGTCATATATTTACGCGAGGCAGACACTTTCAGCGGGGATGGATCATCATTTTGAAAGATCGGAAGAAAAGAAGGCGCCCCGCCAAAATGGTCTGTATACCATACAGTAGCAGCCGTAAAATCCATCTCTCGGTGAAGACTGTCAGCAATAAACAGTTTGGCCGGCTGTAGAAAAGAAGCATCCCACTTGAATGCACCCAGAACTGCTCCAAACAATATCACACTGACCGCAAGCCTTTTTACAAAACCTCTCCTAAATCGTCCCGGACGGACAGGTGGACTTTCATCAGGAAGTTCCCCCCAGCCTCGGTATCCCTGTTTCCATAGAACTTCAGGATCCCGTTCTTCTTCTGCCTGATCTGTTCGATCATATCGGTAAAGCCGCTCTGTCGGCTGTTCTATAGGCTTCTGTTTCTCCTGTAATTCTTGTCCTATGAATTCCTGTCCCATCACATTTTTCTCCAGATGGCTTGCCTCGGGTTCAAGAAGCTCCCTAATACGTTCTTTTCTTCGTTCTTTTATATTTTGTTTGATGTCCATAAACTCAGTCCTCCTAGTGAGGTATACTTCCACTATTTGATTTTATGAGCAGAAACAGATGAATATGAACAAGCCTTCCTTTTATATCAAAAAAGGCACGGGAGCTTTTAAGCTCCCGTGCCTTTTAACCATTCTTTAAGCATCGTTTTTGTCCCATTTATTTCAGTGCCGACAAAAATACGAGAACGATCAGAAATAGACCAATCCCGTAAATATCGCACGATATTTAAGTACTTACGAGGATGAACAACATACGAAGAAGCATTCAAATGCCAATTCAGCTGTTTCATTTGTGTAGATAAATTAAATTAACCCATCCCAAAAAATTTCTTAAAGCGTGTAAACACACCTTTTTTCTGTTCAAGCAACATAAGCGGGACCGTATCACCAAGAATACGTCTTGCTATATTACGATACGCAATAGCTGCCTGCGAATCGGGATTCATAACCGTTGGTTCACCTGAGTTTGCAGCTTTGATAACCAGCTCATCATCAGGAACAATTCCAATAAGGTCAATGTTTAACACCTGTAGAATACTATCAATATCCAGCATATCTCCTGATTTTACCATATTATTACGAATTCGATTGACCACAAGTTTTGGAGATTTCACATGCGAACTTTCAAGTAGACCGATAACTCGGTCAGCATCACGTACAGCTGCATTCTCAGGTGTTGTTACTACAATCGCCTGATCTGCTCCTGCAATCGCATTTTTAAATCCTTGCTCAATTCCGGCTGGGCAATCAATAATGACATATTCGAAATCTTTTTTCAGTTCTAACACGATATCTTTTACCTGATCGGGGGATATCGAATTTTTATCTTTGGTCTGTGCAGCAGGAAGCATATATAGTTCATCAAAGCGCTTGTCTTTGACTAAAGCTTGACCTAATCTACACCGGCCCTCAGCCACATCTACCAGATCATATATAATCCGATTTTCAAGGCCCATAACAACATCTAGGTTGCGAAGTCCGATATCTGTATCTACCAGACATACCTTCTTGCCCAATAAGGCAAGTGCGGTGCCTATGTTGGCGGATGTCGTTGTTTTTCCAACGCCGCCTTTCCCTGAAGTGACAACAATCGCCTCTCCCATGTATGCTACACCCCTTTAAACGCGTTAAAATCACGGTGCAAACGAACGATATTACTCGTCTTGTCGATCTGCATTTGTCCGTTCTGCAAGTAAGCAAACTCCATTCCCGCTTCACGCTTCTCCCATTCGTCCGGAGGACGGCTGATAACCTCTGCAATCCGCAGTTGAGTCGGGGCAAAATGTGCCGCGCTAATGATCGCTTCTTCATTACCAGAACTTCCGGCATGAGCCATCCCGCGCAGCGCACCCATAATAAAAATGTGACCCGTACAGCTAACGGTACCGCCTGGGTTTACGTCTCCGAGTAATAGAAGGTTACCCTCATGATGTAAAACTTGACCAGACCGGATGATTCCGGTGATAGTCGTAATCGCTTTTGCATCGGTAAGGTCATTCTTGGCATCCGGAGATTCAATGGAACGGATCAGTAGATTTCCTTTCTTTTTCAAAATTTCAAGAATGGCATCTTTCTGCTCTTCGGTAACGACACGCGAACCTAGTTTGATATCGACATGAATAATGGGACCAGACAATATATTTTGATGGCTGTGCTCCAGTTTATATCGTAATTCACTCAGCAGCTCTTCTAAATCACACTCGTCATCCATCAGAAAAACCAGGCCATCCTTGATGCCTTTAATCGTCACATGATTCGATTTTACTGTCATAAGCCTGTCCCTCCCATCTCAAACATTCGTGCCGAAGCGCAGCAGTTCCTTCTTTTCCTTGCAAAATGAAAAAACATTACGTCTTATCCTTACTTAGTGATCTATGTCGAGACAGCTTATCCAGCTGTTTACGCAAAGGTACATAGATAATAAGAGCAAATATAAAATGAATAAATACCGTAGGTATCATGTATTCTACAAGCGCCCAATCATAGGAAACGTGATTGAGCTGAAAGAGTTTATATATAAAAAACAAAATCGTATCAAACAATAAACTACCTAAAATGACAACCATCATCATAACCGGCATCGTAGTTCGCTGTGACTTAAAAATAAGACCCAGTAAATACGCGGCCAGTCCCATAGAGAAGGAAAATGGTCCGATCATGTGTCCATAATAAACAACGTCATGCAGCAACCCAAAAATAATACCAAGGACTAGTGCCGTATGCCTGTGATAGTATACCGTCACAAACAAAATCGCAATAAACACAAAGTTATAACCTAACCGAGGAAGCAACGCATCCGGAATAATCCACGGCATAATTGTGCCTTCGAGCACAAAGAGGAAGAACAACAGAATGATGAGCACCTGCTTCCGGCCCGCCATTATGGAGTTACCTCCGGAGGAATGACAACAAATACTTCCTTCCAGTCAGTGAAGTTTGCCGCAGGCTCAATGTAAGCTACTTGTGCCAACCCATATTCACTCACTTCTATTTCCTTAACAGTACCAATAACCATATACTTCGGAAAACCTTCAATAATCCCGGAAGACATAATAACATCTTCTTCCTTTATGTTGGAACTTTCTGGAATTTTCGTCATTTGCAGGTAACCTGTTTTAGGATCAAATTTTTCAATCATGCCAAATGTATTATTCTCTTTGCCTACAACGGTGGCTGCAATCGCATTTGCATCGCTTGAGCTTGGGTCGAGTGCTGTAAGAAGAGTGACGGTCGCAGTAAAGTTACTTACATGACTAATTGTTCCTACCAATCCATCAAGGGATGTTACTGCCATTCCCTCTTTAATTCCTGCGTTCTCACCGATGTCGATATTCAGTACTCGGTTGTTAGGATCGGAATTTACACTGATAACTTGTGCCGTTCGAAGTGTATAGTTATGTCTATTCTTCTGTTCTTCTGTGAACTTCAAATCTTCTTGAAGCCGCTTATTCGTCTCGGCGAGATTACCGTATCTCACAGAATCCTGTTTATACTGTGCAACTTTTGTTTTCAATATTTCGTTTTCTGTCTGAAGTCTCTTCAGGTTGGCTATATCTTCAAAAAATCCGGAAACATAAGACGCAGGTTTATAAAAAACTTGCTGAACAAATCCAACCATATCTTTGGTGAATTTCTCAGGCAAGGATAACCCTGCTCTTGACCCCACAGTGAAACCCATTAGGGCTATAAATATAATGATACCAACAAGTAAAATAAACAATCTTTTGTTGCCAAGCCATTTAAACAGTTATAACACCCTCTTACATCCCTTATTTCGCTATCATGTCTACTACTTAAAAAGGGAAAGCAAGTGTAGCGAGGCCAAAGGCCTGTTCTCTACTTTCTTGCGATCCCAACAGTAGCATCAACATAAAAAATGAATGGTGCATTGATGCCATATCGCATCAACACCTACGGCCATACCGGCTCAGCTCGCAGCGGATGCAGCCAGCGGGCTGAAAGTACAAACTATCGCGGCTTAGCGTTTACTTCTTGATTTGAATAAATGAATATTGTCCAGCGCTTTACCTGTACCGATCGCTACACAATCCAGAGGATTCTCAGCTACTATAACAGGCATACCTGTTTCACCAGCAAGGAGCTTGTCTAGATTACGAAGAAGCGCACCTCCACCAGTTAGAACA
Organism: Paenibacillus sp. Marseille-Q7038; assembly: GCF_965111595.1. NCBI lineage: Bacteria > Bacillati > Bacillota > Bacilli > Caryophanales > Paenibacillaceae > Paenibacillus > Paenibacillus sp. Marseille-Q7038. The sequence goes on from NZ_CBCOOM010000001.1 coordinate 3,042,867, forward strand.
ATACCGCGATCCATAATATCGGCTGCGAGTTCCGGTGGACATTTTTCAAGTGTAACTTTTACAGCTTCTACAATAGAGCCTACTGTGTCTGCCAAAGCTTCGCTGATTTCATCAGATGTAATAGTAATCGTCTTAGGCAGCCCAGTAACAAGGTCACGACCACGAATCTCCATTGTCTCTACTGCATCTAGTGGAAGGGCAGAACCTACCTCCATTTTGAGCTGTTCTGATGTACGTTCACCAATCATAAGGTTATACTGACGCTTGATGTATTGAATGATCGACTCATCCATCTCATCCCCTGCGACACGTACAGAACGGCTTGTAACAATACCTCCAAGAGAGATGACTGCAACTTCCGTAGTACCTCCACCGATATCAACAACCATGCTGCCTGTCGGTTCCCATACCGGGAGATCAGCACCAATCGCAGCTGCGAATGGCTCTTCAATGGTATAAGCTTCACGTGCACCTGCTTGTTTTGTTGCATCTTCTACAGCGCGTTGTTCAACAGCAGTAATACCGGAAGGTACACATACCATTACATTCGGATGACGATGGAAGAAAGAACGCTGTTTTTGTGCTTGGCGAATAAAGTACTTAATCATTGTAGCTGTTGTATCAAAATCAGCGATAACGCCATCTTTCATCGGTCTAATCGCACGGATATTTCCTGGTGTACGACCAATCATCTTTTTGGCAGATTCTCCGACTGCCTCAATGACTTGTGTATCCGTACGTATAGCAACTACGGATGGTTCTCTTACGACAATTCCTTTTCCGCGGACATAAACGAGCGTATTCGCCGTTCCCAAGTCAATTCCCAAATCTTTTGTAAAGCCACCTAACATGCTGTAATCTCCCTTTCTTTTCCCTGCATTATTAACGTTGCTTGTTTCATGAGCAACTGCAACTTTATGATCCGATTCAATAAATAGCTAGATCAGAACACAAGGTATGTATCCTGTTATTCCGCTTCATAAACCGTTAACGTACCACATTATATTATATGAACCCTTGTTCCTTCAAACTTACAAATTTCCCATCCCCGATCACGACGTGATCCAAAACCTCAATTCCTACAATTTCTCCTGCCTCAAGAAGACGCTTTGTGAGCTTTATATCTTCTGGACTTGGAGTAGGATCTCCGCTGGGATGGTTATGTGCACAAATCAGAGATGCGCTGCTGCATTTGATTGCTGCACGAAAGACTTCTCTTGGATGAACAATAGCAGCATTAAGACTGCCCATCGAGAGCGTTTCCTGAGCTATTACATGGTTTTTGGTGTTTAGAAACAGACATACAAAATGCTCTTTCTGCAAATACCGAAGCTGTTCCATTAATAAATCCGCTGCATCTCTTGGACTTCGTATTGTTGGATTGCCAGGCAACCTTGACTGAGACAATCTTTGTCCTAGTTCAATTCCCGCTTTGAGCTGAACGGCTTTGGCAGGACCAACTCCTTTAATTTGTACCAGTTCCTCGATACTTAAATCAACAAGATTACGAAGACTACCTGCCTCACTCAGAATTCGCTGAGCAACATGTATAGCAGATTCCTGCCGAGTTCCTGTCCTTAGTAAGATAGCTAATAGTTCTGCATGACTAAGCGCACCCGCCCCATGATGAAGCATGCGTTCTCTCGGGCGCTGTTCTTGGGGGATGTCGCGCAACATGTACCCTGGCGAACTCATCTTTTCCCTCTTTTCAATAACAAACCTAGAACTTTCCCCACCATTTGAATCTATAAGGTCTCATTGAATCTAATAATATCTAATTTTACGTTTCATCTATGGCAAGCACATGCATACCAAGCTCGGCAAGCTGTTCGCTTAGCAAGGATAGTGGCAAACCTACAACGTTAAAATAACAACCTTCAATAGATTCAACCAGTATGGAACCAATGCCTTGAATTGCATAGGATCCTGCCTTATCGAATGGTTCTTTGGTTGCAATGTAGGCACGTATTCCTTCATCCGTTTGTGCTTTCATCTTCACTTTTGTCTTACGATGGTCTACGATGATACGTCCTGTATCTCCCGATATGCAGGCCACTCCGGAGTACACCTCATGAGTACGATTCTGCAGCATACCTAGCATTCGAAAAGCGTCTTCCTCATCCTTCGGTTTACCAAGTATCATTCCGTCCATTACGACAATTGTGTCGCTTCCAACTACTATTGCACCCTCCATACTGGATTCGTAGGAATCATAGACCGTCTTTGCCTTGCGAAGCGCTAATTCTTCAACGACTTGATCAGGTGTATAGTCTGCTGGTGTGTCCTCATCTGCATGACTTGGAACAACTTCAAATGGTAACCTAAGAGAAGCAATAAGTTCGCGTCGACGTGGAGATGTTGAGGCTAGAATGATTCGATGGTTCTGCTGCTTTTTCAAAGGGATAACTCCTTACTTCACCGATAATGCTATAAGCATCTCTGTTTTAATCGTTTCTGTACTGACTTAAAACTGCTAAGATGTGCAAAGTGAATATACTGCTTACAATTTGCGATAGAGCCAAATAGCTGACACCATACCCAGCAGACTAAGCAGGCTCATTTTTAATTGAATGTTTAGGTTATAACTAATGATGTCGAAATTTGCTTTTGGCGACCAACTTATTGTCGTCGTATTCGTTAGAATAGAAAGAGCCTTGAATTGCTCTAGACCCTTGGCTATGAAGGCTCCTATCAGCCAACCCAGGAGCAGAAACAGTAACAACATGCCGAAATTTTTTTTCATTGTACTCTTCCCTCGCCATATTTTGACACCTTCATTATTATACGGGAAGCAACGCGTAAGTACAAATACAAATCCGGCCTGGGGAAGTATTTCCATTTCCCGGCCGGACCAAAGGGACGCCTTATGATTGTTTCATTACCTCTAACAGCTGTTTTTCTTGAAGGATATAATCCATTACAGCAGACTGCACCTTCCACATATGCTCTTTATTAGGGTTTTTATTATATTCGGAGACTGCACTAATAGCGGTATTCATAGAGGACTCCATCTTCCGTTCAATTTGCTTTCCGTTCTCAGAGAGTCCTGCATGAACCGCTCCAACACTGCTCGTAAATCGCTGATGTGCATCCGAGATCTCACTTAATTTGTCCTTTGGTACAGCAGTTTGAACTTGTTCGCCAATATGAGTAATCGATAAAGAAGCAAGCAAGTCAGTAAGTATTCTATTATTTTCAAAAAAAGGACTGACCACATCTGCATTCCCTATGAATACCACATCTGAAACGGCAGGCAGCGAGATCTCTCTTACGTATAGCTCTACCCCTTCTGTCTTCAGCTGATTACTTATTAGTTTTGCTTCCTCCCGATTGGAAGATACCCCTGCATATACTCTTGCTTCATCCATTGGGTCACTTCCTGCTGCAATCCCTGCCTGGGTGAGCTCTTTCTTCGCTTGACTTGCACCTTCTGTCGTGCTGAACACACCATACTGAAGCATGAAATAAGTCGCTCCTGGTATAGATACAGTGGTGCTAGCAATATTGGGAGTTTCCGTTCCCAACGTTTGTGTCTGTGAATTTTTAGTAGGAGAAATAAGGTCTGTCCCTACTGCCGTTTCCGTTACAGTCTGAGGAGCTGTACTCGTCTCAGGATCCAACATAGACATGGCTACAAATCCAAATAACACGCCTGTCATTACCGCGGCAGTTACCGATCCAAATACTTTCCATCCTCCTGGCGATTTTCGATGATGGACAGAATATGATTTAGTGGTTACCTCCGGGTAATGCTGCATAGGCAAATCATCATATGGATCCCTATGATCTTCCCTGTCAGAAGAGTCCTCGGTAACTGTCCTTTTCTCGATCATCGAAGAACCAGCATAGGGACCAAAAGGTTCGCCCCAATCATCATAGATTGGATTTCCGTAATAGGTATCTTCCTTTCCTGCTTGCTGCTCTGCGGAAAGATTTTCTGAAAGATTCCGTTCACTGTAACCTGACCGATCTTTTTCCCCATCTAACTGGTGATGTGTTTCGAGTGGAGGGACGCTACGATCCAGCGAGATTGGATTTATTTTAGTTCCCAAAGCAATCATTTGATTAGTACGAGGAGACTCCTTTTTTTCTGTTATGTGGTTGGGAAGCTGATGAGAAGTGTTCTGAGATTCCTCACCAAAACGAAATGTCATTCTCGCCTTATTCACGGTGTAAGCCCCTCCCTTGTCCTTTTTATCAGCTATATGTGTGAAACATGCGATATATGCATAAAAAGCACCATCTCTGCCCTATCGCAGAAATGATGCTTTTTATGATTGTTCTTGTCGAGTCGCCTATTTCAAGCCTTTAGCCAGCTCATATCCAGCTTTCCAAATATCCCCTGCTCCCATAGTTAGCACTAGATCGCCTGGGTTTAATCGGTGTTCCAGATGTGTAACTACATCCTCTTTTGTTGGGAAGTAGGTTGCATTTGGATTACTGTTTTGTTTGATAAGCTCAACCAATTTAGAGGAATGAACCCCTTCAATTTGTTTCTCCCCGGCAGGAGAGAAAATATCCGTAATAATAACTTCATCCGCTTCCGCAAAAGCGCGACTAAATGCATCTAGCAAGAAGAATGTTCGCGTATAACGTTGCGGCTGGAATACGGCAATAATCCGCTTCCCTGTCGCTTTTGCAGCACTGATTGTAGCTTCGATCTCTGTAGGATGATGAGCATAATCATCAATAATCAGAATATCACGTGCTTCACCAAGCACCTGGAATCTGCGTTTTGCACCGCTGAATTTCACGATTGCTTTTACGACGGATTCAAATGGAATTCCTGCTTCTAAACAAGTGATAATCGTTGCCATTGCGTTGCTTACATTATGTTTACCAGGTACTGATAGCTCTACTTTGCCGAGCGGAGCTCCGCGATGATTCATCGTAAATGAGATACGACGATCGCCAAGTGTAAGATCCGTTGCTGTATAATCCGCTTCCGCATCAATTGCATAAGTAATAATGTTAGATTTGAGTTGTGGCATAATGCTCTGAATGTTCTCATCATCTGCACAAACAATTGCACAGCCCTCAGGTTTTACCTGATTTAAAAACTTCACGTAAGCATTTTTCAACTCGTTAAAATCGTTGTTGTAATTTTCAAGATGGTCGGCTTCCAGGTTGGTTACAATCCCAATCCAAGGATGGTAATGCAAGAATGAACCATCACTCTCGTCTGCCTCAGCAACGACACAATCGCCTTTACCTGCCTTGGCATTCGTTCCGAGATTCATAATCTCCCCGCCGATGATGTAAGTAGGATCTGTTTCGCATTCTTCCATAACAAGCGCGATCATAGAGGAAGTCGTTGTCTTACCATGCGCTCCCGCAACGGCTACTCCCTTACGCTCGTTAAGTAAACGTGCCAACATTTGTGCACGATGAAGAACCGGAATTTTTAATTGTTCCGCTTCAACCCGTTCCACGTTGTCTGCAGTCGCAGCCGTTGAATAAACGACCAAATCTGCGCCGTGTACCTGTTCCGCCGTATGGCCGATATATACTTTTGCTCCTTTTGCGGCGAGCTTTTCAGTTAGCTCCTGGGATGCCACATCCGAGCCTGTTACCGTATAACCCATCTCTAGCATAACTCTTGCAATGGCGCTCATCCCATAGCCGCCGATACCGATAAAATGTACATGTTCCGTAGTATTCAACAAGTTTTCACCAACCTTTTTCAGAATCGGTTTGATACAAAAGACTGGCCCGAACATCTGCAATTAAATACAATGTGCCGGACACAATCCCCAGATCGTCCGCTTCCGTCCGTAACTTAAGTAAGCTCAGTGCATTTTTCCATGAAGGTTCTACAATGATGTCAAGGTTTGGTTTGGCAAAGGATGGACGAAGCTCTTCTACCATATTTTTTAACTGTGCCGCATCCATTTTACGTCGGAAATCAGGCTCAGTCAGGATAAGCGTATCCACTAGTGGCAGTATATGCTGCAAATATGATTTGTGATGCTTATTCTCCAGCATGCCCATCATTAAAATTATTTTCCGATCTGCATACAAATCCTTTATCGTTCTGGCAAGTGTTTCTGCACCTTCCGGATTGTGTGCCCCATCCAAAATAAGAAGCGGATCATCGGACACTTTCTCAAAACGTCCGGCCCAGAAAGCCCTTTGAAATCCTTTTTTCAAATCTTCCTCTTCCATATAGAACGCCATGTACTGGCGCAGCACTTCAAGTGTCATCAGAGCACAGGCAGCATTTGCACTTTGGTGCTTGCCCTGCATTGTCAGCTCCACATCAAGTTCACGAAACGGTCCATTATAATGGAATCTTTGACCATTCTTATTAACCTCAAGTTGCTCATAAGTAAACTGTTCACCTGCAACATACAGGGTTGATTTTTTCTCAGCACAGGTTTCACGAATGATACGAATTGCTTCCGGCTGTTCAACCGTAGTGACCACAGGGACGCCGGGTTTAATAATCCCTGCTTTTTCAGATGTAATTTGTTCAATCGTATCCCCAAGAATATCGGTATGGTCAAAACCAATACTCGTAATCACCGAAATGATAGGGGTCACGACATTAGTTACATCAAGCCTTCCCCCAAGCCCAGTCTCCCATACTACCACATCGGGATAGCATACCTCCGCATAATACAGAATTGCGAGCGCTGTCGCAACCTCAAACATCGTCGGAGATCCAAGTTCTGTAGCAGCCACTTCTTCTACAAGAGGCTTCAGCTTGTTAGCCAGCTGCAACATAGTGTCTTCCGGGATGTCTTCTTCATTATACTGAAAACGGTTTGTAAACTTGGTGATATACGGAGAAGTAAATGTCCCTACATCATACCCGCCCTGTCTAAGGGTAGAAGTCAGAAAGGCACAAGTCGATCCTTTTCCGTTCGTTCCCGCGACATGAATGAATTTTAGATGTTTATGAGGGTCGCCCAGCTTAGATAATAACAATTCAATACGGGATAGCCCCGGTCTAATTCCAAAAGGAATTAGATTGTTTATCCAAGCTACTGCATCATTGTAGGTTTGTAAAGGAGCTGCACAAGCAGCCCCCGTATTTTCAGACATTTTCTTCACCCTCCGATTGCGAAATTTGTGAGACTATTCTTTAAGGGATACCGCGAAATTATAACCGAATTAGCTTTGTAGTTCAGCAATACGAGCAATGACTTTACTGCGTTTATCCGAATAATCCGCAAGTTTTGCACGCTCTTCTTCAATTACTTTAGCTGGTGCTTTGGATACGAAACCTTCATTGCCAAGTTTTTTCTCAATGCGAAGCACTTCTTTATCTAAATTCTCGCGTTCTTTCTCAAGACGAGCGATTTCTTGGTCAATATCGATAAGTCCTGCGAGCGGGAAATAAATTTCAGCACCTGATACAATGGCCGTCATCGCTTTCTCCGGTGTAGGTAAAGAAATACCTGTAGTCAGATCAGAAGTATTACAGAATCTGCTAACATAAACAAGGTTGTTGTCGATGATCTGCAGCGCATCTGCATTACTTGCATTTACATTCATTTCAATCTTCTTACTCATTGGCACATTTACTTCTGCACGAACATTACGAACAGCACGAATGAGATCCATCAGCATATTCATCTCAGCTACAGCCTGATCGTTAACCAGTTCTTCGGTAAATTCAGGCCATGCTGCAAGCGAAATGGTCTCTCCTTTATGCGGCAAATGCTGCCAGATTTCCTCGGAAATAAACGGCATGAACGGATGAATAAGACGCATTGTACGATCCAGTACATAAGCAAGTACCGACTGTGTCTTACGTTTTGCCTGCTCATCCTCACCATATAACGTCAATTTGGAGAATTCGATGTACCAGTCACAGAGATCATCCCATATGAAGTTATACAGCGCACGTCCGGTTTCTCCAAATTCATAAGCGTCCATAAGACGAGTTACTTCTTTTGCAGTTTCATTTAGGCGATGCAGAATCCAGCGATCAGCTGTGGATAGTTCACCTGTAATGTCAATGTCCTCATATTTAATGCCTTCCAGATTCATGAGAGCAAAACGGGAAGCATTCCAAATCTTATTCGCAAAGTTACGTGCTTGTTCTACACGTTCCCAGCGGAAACGAAGATCTTGTCCTGGTGTGCTGCTTGTTGAAATCATATAACGCATTGCATCTGCCCCATATTTTTCAATAACTTCAAGCGGATCTACCCCGTTGCCAAGCGACTTCGACATTTTGCGTCCTTCTGCATCTCGTACTAGACCATGCATCAGTACATCCTTAAACGGAATTTCATCTGTAAATTCAAGTGCTGTAAAGATCATTCGAGCTACCCAGAAGTAAATGATATCGTACCCAGTCACGAGCACAGACGTTGGATAGTAGCGTTTCAGATCTTCTGCGTCTTCAGGCCATCCTAGAGTAGAGAAAGGCCATAACGCCGAACTAAACCAAGTATCAAGAACATCTTCGTCTTGACGAAGATCTGCAGACCCACACTTGGTACAAGTCGTGAGGTCTTCCTGGCTAACATGAAGCTCTCCGCAAGCATTACAGTACCATGCTGGAATACGGTGTCCCCACCAGAGCTGACGAGAAATACACCAGTCGCGAACATTCTCAATCCAGTGCAGATACGTTCTCTCAAAACGATCTGGAACAAAATTCACACCTTTTCCGCTCTTCTGAGCTTCAATAGCTCTTTCCGCAAGCGGCTGCATCGCAACAAACCACTGTGTAGACAGATAAGGTTCTACAACAGCACCTGAACGCTCACTATGACCCACTTGATGCACATGGTCTTCAATGTTAATAAGAACACCGAGTTCCTTAAGGTCAGCAACGATCTGCTTACGACACTCACTACGGTCAAGCCCTTTATATTTACCAGCTTCCCCGTTCATGGTACCCGTCTCATCCATAACCGTGATTTGGGGCAGGTCGTGTCGAAGACCGACTTCAAAGTCATTTGGATCATGTGCAGGCGTAATTTTTACCGCTCCGCTACCGAACTCTTTGTCTACATATTCATCTGCAATAACAGGAATTTCACGGCCAATAATCGGCAGTACAAGTACTTTGCCAATCATATCTTTGTAACGGTCATCTTCGGGATGAACCGCAACAGCCGTATCACCAAGCATGGTTTCTGGTCTTGTCGTTGCAACGGTAATAGAGCCGCTGCCGTCTTTTAAATCATATTTCAGATGGTACAAGTGACCTTGTACTTCTTTATATTCAACTTCAATATCAGATAAAGCCGTACGTGCTGCCGGATCCCAGTTAATGATACGTTTTCCGCGGTAGATAAGACCTTTATTATATAGTGTAACAAACACTTCACGTACCGCTTTTGACAACCCTTCATCCAGCGTAAAACGCTCGCGAGAGTAGTCAAGAGACAAGCCCATTTTTGCCCATTGGGAACGAATCGTACTGTTATATTCTTCTTTCCAGTCCCAAACCTTCTCAAGAAACTTTTCGCGTCCGAGATCATAACGAGTAATTCCGTCTTCTCTCAATTTTTGCTCTACTTTGGTTTGAGTTGCAATCCCTGCATGGTCAGAACCAGGCAGCCAGAGCGCGTCATAACCTTGCATCCGTTTCGCACGGATAATAATATCCTGAAGTGTAAAGTCCAGCGCATGACCGATATGAAGCATACCCGTTACGTTTGGCGGTGGAATTACAATGGTAAAAGGCTGTGCATCCTTACGCTGACCTGCTTTAAAGAAATTGTTTTCCATCCAATACGGGTACCACTTCTGCTCCGCAGCATGCGGATCATAAGTGGTTGGCATTTCCGTCTGATTGGGTTGATTGGGTTGATTTGTTGCTTCAGACATATACATTCCTCCTGTTAATTTAGAACTTCAAAATACATTTTCATCAGTAGCGATAAAAAAACAAAAAGACCCTTCATCCTCAAAGGACGAAAGGTCATTCTTTCGCGGTACCACCTTTGTTTCATACCAAAACATAATTACCACAAACTTTAGTTTGCGGGCTTGATATGACACTTTGTTAGACAGTATAACGGCTGCAGCCGGCCACATTCTAGTGCTCTCTATGTACAAAACATACGAAAGCATTCAAAAGGGCAACTCCCGGGTGACTTCGGTCAGTAAAGTATCCTGCGGAATCTCACACCACTCGATTCCACTCTCTGAAGGGTTCACTGCTTACTACTCCCGTTCTTCGTTGTTCCATGTGTAATTCAAGGGATCTATACGAACCACAATGAATTATATTCATTGTATCCCCAATCCTACAGACATCATACATTTCTAGCCTAAATTCGTCAACAGGCGAATGCCTATTTCCCGCATAGGGAAAGACTGGAGCGGGATAATAGCTGAATTCTATGTAACACAAAATAATTAAAAAAAGTGCCCCTGGTCGTTATTACGCCCAAGAACACATTATTTTAATATTAGGCCTAAGGAATGTAAAGCACCTGTCCCTCTTCAATCGACTGCTCAGATAAACGATTATACAGCTGTAACTCACGCGTGCTTAGTTGATACCTATCTGCAATCGTATCCAAAGTTTCTTCCCGTTGTACTATACAAAGCTTGACCCTCTTGAATGGCGTCTGCTCAGAACTACCGCCAAGAAATAGGTTTTTCCACTGTACATCTTCTGTCTGCTCTTCTTCACGCTTTTCTACGGGAATCTGTTCCTCTAACTGTAGAACTTCTTCTGTTCTCTTGCTCTTCTGAAGAAGAGAGGTAATTCCATACGAATCAGCGGCAGGGGCATCACTCTCTTTTTTACTGCCAAAAGCAACTTTTAGCTCCGGCTTTTCGTCTTCTTCCTCTGGCTGAGGTACATCTGCTGTAAGCAGCACTCCCTCATCCTCCCAGGTAATCTCCTGATCGTCTCGCTGCACCGTGGCAGGTTCTGCAGTTTGTTCTTCTATAGGCAGTTCTGCATCTTGAAGACTTACAACAGGTTCCGCAGGCGTTTCAAAATGCCAAACTTCTGGCGCGGCAGAGAGTTCAGTCGCAGAATTTCCTTCTTCTGCATCCTGATTATCTTTTGTCTCTCTTAGCTCCCAGTTCTCTTGATTCTTTATTCTCCGCTCTTCTATATTAGAGTCTTCCTGCTGATTAGAACCTTCATCTACCGATAGAGTCTCATAAGGAAGATTCCAAACGTCTCGCTCCTCCTGTTCTTCATTATGAACCGAAGTCGGTGTTATATAAGGAGCATAAAATGTAGGTGGTACCGGAGAAGTGTCACTCGTATGCTCTTGCTCAAATGAAGCTTCACCACCATCCGTAGCAGGATCGCGTTGATATGGATTATATCCGGTGTACTCTTTTGGTGCGTTATTCTCCTGTTCAGAAGCGGAGTTCGTGTGAACTACAGTAAATTCGTCCGAATTCCAAGCAGGAGTTTCCTCTGTTTGAATTCCTTCTATTCCTCTGAGAGACAACACCCCGGTAATATTCAAACTTCTTGTAGACAATAGGTCGACATCAAAATTCTCAATCTCAACAGCGATCTCATCCACAGAGGCAACCCGGCTAAGCGGAATCGTAATCTCCACCGGAATGAGGTGCTGCAAACCTTCCTGTTCCTTATTCTCACCAATATACACACCTGACAACAGCAAATGCCCCCGAAGCGCTGCATGTTCCTGATCTGTAATCACCTGTATTCGAGGATAGAGTTCAATCTCTTCAAGCTCTGCAATGGCGGGAACATGTTCTGGTAATTGAACACGTTCATAAATATCAAACCGAAGTCCGTAGGGCGGGTTTAACATAGCTGTAGTCCTCCTTTCGGGCATATAGTTACCATGAAAAAGACCATGGCTTTCGCTCATGTAACGAGAGTTTAACAATAAGTTTCTTCTCGTTGACATGTATATGCTCTAAATAGAGGACTCATACCAATTTATGAGTATTCGATCTATTCCACTTTTTTTCTCGCTTCATATAGTTCCGTAATATCTTCCGGCCAAGGTGCCTCAATACGAAGCAACTCTCCTGTAAACGGATGATGAAATGTAAGCCTCTCCCCGTGAAGAGCTTGCCTGCGAATCCCTTCACTTCTGCCCCCGTAGAGTGTATCACCGAATAAAGGATGACCGACGTGGCTGAGGTGAACTCTGATCTGATGGGTTCTCCCCGTCTCCAATTGCAGACGAACAAGAGTTGCCTCATTTAAACGTTCAGAGACTTTCATATGAGTTACCGCATGTTGCCCTGTAGGCGAAACTCTTCTTCTCTGTTTGTGATGACGATCTTTGCCTATTGGATATTCTAACACTTCTTGATTCTGAGTAATGACTCCATGAACGATTGCCACATAGGCTCGATCAATCGCTTTTTGTTCCATCATCGAATTTAGTTTTAATTCAGCATATCGATTCTTGGCATAAAGCACAGGCCCGGATGTATCAACATCAAGCCGATGAATATGGCGTACCGCAATCTCTTGGCCCTCAGATTCATAGTAGGCAGCGACCGCATGATCCAGCGTAATAATTCCCTCATGTCGCTCATTCCCATCAGGATGGACTGGCATACCTGTCGGTTTATTAACGACAAGACAAAAATCATCCTCGTATAAAATATCAAGCAAGAAATAACGCGGAGAGATACCTAGCGGTACAGACGGAAAAAGGGCCAGCCTCAGCCGGTCCCCCGCAATTTTGATTCCTTGATTTCGCTTCAATTCATGAAGAAGTTTAGGCGGCATGCCCAGCTCCTGCAAGAGCCAAGCTTCAGCAGCTTCATTTCGATTCTCACCAGAGAGTGCCTTTTTTCCTGGAGTAAGCTCCAGCCATTCTCCTCTTCTTTTGGAAGTAATCATAGTTTTCTCAGCGCATTATAATTAGCTTCAATTGTTTCTTCGATATCTTGTTCGGAATGCACACCCGAAATAAACATTCCTTCAAATTGAGATGGCGCTACGCTGACTCCTTCTTGAAGCAAATGTCCGAAATAAGCCCGGAAGCGATCGAGATTACTTGATTTCGCGATATCATAGTTCGTTACAGGCACCTCCGTAAAGAAAGGACATACCATCGAACCTACCCGATTAATTGTTACGGGAATACCCAGCTCACGTGCATTTTTCTCAAAACCAGCTTGCAGCTTTGCTCCTAACATCTCCAAACGATCATAGACTTCTTGATTGAGCAAACGAAGCGTAGTCAAACCTGCTGCCATAGCAAGCGGATTGCCGCTCAGTGTACCCGCTTGATAGATCGGTCCCGAAGGAGCGATCTGTTCCATAAGATCCCGACGACCGCCATAAGCACCCACAGGCAGTCCGCCACCAATTACTTTACCAAGGCATGTCAAATCCGGTGTTACTCCAAATCGGCCTTGAGCACTGTTAAGTCCCACCCGGAAACCAGTCATAACTTCATCAAAAATGAGAATACTTCCGTAATCTTCTGTCATTTGGCGAAGCCCTTCCAAGAATCCAGATACGGGCGGAACGACCCCCATATTCCCAGCAACCGGTTCGACGATAACAGCTGCGATCTCTTCTCCAAATTTCTCAAACGCTACGGCTACCGATTCGAGATCATTATAAGGTACGGTGATCGTATTTACAGCAACACCTTCTGGAACACCTGGACTATCCGGCAGACCAAGCGTAGCTACTCCAGAGCCTGCTTTAATAAGCAAACTGTCTGCATGTCCATGATAAGAGCCTTCGAATTTCAAAATTTTACTTCGTCCCGTTACTCCCCGAGCCAGCCGGATTGCACTCATCGTTGCTTCGGTTCCCGAATTGACCATTCGCACAATATCAATGGATGGCACCCGTTCGCAGACAAGTTTCGCCATTTCCGTCTCTATTAAGGTTGGTGCGCCAAAGCTTGTACCTTTTACTGCCGTCTCTTGGATCGCAGTAATGACCTCTGGATGAGCATGTCCCATAATAAGCGGTCCCCAGGAAGCCACATAATCAATAAATGAATTCCCATCGATATCATAGATTCTTGATCCAATACCGTGATCTGCATAGATTGGTGTAAGTCCAACGGATTTAAAAGCACGAACGGGACTGTTCACTCCGCCCGGCATATATTGTTTTGCTTCTTCAAAAGCTTTACTTGACCGTTCCTCCATACGAGGCTGACGTTGATTGCTGCTCATTACTTTCACTCCTCTTTGTGTAGTCACTTCCTACTTCTGCCGTTCCTTATTTTTCTGAGAGCCAGCGAGCCGCATCTTTACCATAGTAAGTAATGATCATATCTGCACCTGCTCGTTTCATGCTCAGCAAAATCTCCATAGCCACTGATTTCTCATCAATCCATCCGTTCATTGCTGCTGCTTTCACCATCGCATATTCACCGCTTACGTTGTAAGCGACCAGCGGGAGATCAAACTGATCTTTGAGGGTTCGCATCACGTCTAAATAGGAAAGAGATGGTTTTACCATCAGCATATCTGCTCCTTCGAGAACATCACTTTCTGCTTCACGAAGTGCTTCACGTGCATTCGCTGGATCCATCTGATAGCCTTTACGATCCCCATACTGCGGAGCAGAGTCAGCTGCTTCACGGAAAGGTCCATAGAAACCGGAAGCATATTTTACTGAGTAGGACATAATGGGAATATTTTCATAACCAGCTGCATCTAAACCTTGACGAATTGCACCAACAAAACCATCCATCATGTTAGAAGGAGCAATAATATCCGCCCCTGCTTCCGCTTGGGATATCGCCGTTCTCACCAGTAGATCAAGCGATTCATCATTCAGAACATGTGCATGTACATGCCCATCTCTTTCATGAGTATGAATCATTCCGCAGTGTCCATGATCTGTAAACTCACACAAGCAAGTATCAGCAACAACCAGAAGGTCTGGATACCATGATTTGATCAGCCTTGTCGCTTCCTGGACAATTCCATCTTCGACGTAAGCAGATGAACCCACTGCATCTTTCGTTTCCGGAATTCCAAACAAAAGCACAGCCGGAATACCGAGTTCAGCAATCTCTTGTACTTCTTCTTTTAAAGTATCTAATGAAAAACGGTAGACACCAGGCATTGAAGAAATCTCCTGTTTCACTCCTGTTCCGTAAGTTACATAAATAGGTTGAATAAAATCACTCACATGAAGATGTGTTTCACGCACCATACTGCGAATTGCGGCCGTACTGCGCAAGCGACGAAGTCTAACATTTGGAAATCCCATAATTAATAATTCCCCTTTCTATCTTCCTTTTTATATCCTAATTATTTATCTTTTAGTTCGCACAAAGCATCCGTTAGACTGTCCATTGTAGCCTTATTTGATATGATGCTTACAGAAAGACCAGCCTTCTCTGCTTCTTGAGCAGTAACGGGACCGATACATACGACATGCACTTTATTAAGTAGCTCTACTGGATTGTCATTCCCCATTTTCTTAAGCAATGCAAGCAAGTGTGTTACGGTAGAAGAGCTTGTGAATGTAACAGCATATATTTTCCCTTTTTCCAGCAGCTGAATGACATCATCATCCCATTCATCGGGAATAACCGTCTCATAAATGTGTGCTACGCTAACTTCCAGTCCTTTTTCACGTAGTCGATCCGGCAGCCAAGACCGCGCAAGATTTCCACAAGGCAGGAGGACTTTCTGACCTGGCAACAATTCATCTCCAAAGGTATCCATTAATCCTTCTTGCTGGTAAGAGCCTTGCACTTCTTCTGCTATGATTCCTTTGCTTCGTAAAACTTCTCTTGTAGAAGGTCCAATAGCTACGATTCTAGCTTTTGATAATGCACGAATATCTAGGCCTAGCTCTTCAAGATGCTTAAAGAAGTATTCCACTCCGTTAACACTCGTAAAGAAAACCCAATCATACTCCGGCATGGAGGCGAGTGCGGTTTTGATCTGATCTCTTGTTTCTACTGAAGCGGGAGGCACTGTTTCAATCACAGGCAGCTCATAAGCTTCTCCGCCAAGTTCTTCAATTCGATCTACCAGATCAATCGCTTGTGTTCTAGCCCGTGTGACCAAGATCCGTTTACCGAATAAAGGCATGGATTCTACCCATTTGAGCCGTTCACGTTGTTTAACTACATCTCCTACTACGATCACACCGGGCGGACGGAATCCATACTGGGTTACTTTTGCTTCAATATCTTCCAGCGTTCCGATCAGTGTATCCTGTTCTGCCCATGTCCCCCAGCGAATAAGGGCTACAGGTGTATCCTTTGGTCTGCCATGATCAATGAGCTGCTTACTAATATATCCAATATTCGCAACACCCATCATAAACACCAGTGTTCCGGTTGCATTCGTTACTTTATCCCAATGGATCGCACGGTTCATTTTTTCCGGACTCTCATGTCCTGTAATAATCGAAATAGAAGAAGCGTAATCCCGGTGAGTTACTGGAATTCCAGCATAGGCAGGTACACTGATTGCAGAAGTTACCCCTGGTACAATCTCAAAAGGCACGTTATTCTGCTTCAATAACTCTGCTTCTTCACCCACTCTTCCAAAAATCGTAGGGTCTCCGCCTTTTAAACGAACAACCTTCTTTCCCGCTAGAGCCAAATCAACTAGAAGCTGATTAATATCTTCTTGTTTCATCGTATGTCGATTTGTCTTTTTGCCTACATAAATTTTTTCTGCTCCCGGTTTCATAATTCGAAGCAATCTAGGGCTCGCTAGCCGATCATATACGACAACATCTGCCTTTTGAATACATTCCCATCCCTTAACTGTAATGAGCTTTGCATTGCCCGGACCTGCCCCTACTAGATAAACTTTTCCTGTCATGGACATCATCCCCTTACATCTGCCAGTATCTTCTCTGCACCCATTTCAATTAATCGGCTGGCCACAGCCTTACCAAGCTGTTTTGGATCAGTACCTGTTAAGGTTTGTTTCAATACGGTTTGGCCATCCGGTGTTCCTACCATACCCGTGAGTTCAATTTGTTTGTCTTCCGAATTACTACCCGTAACCCATGTGGCATAAGCTCCAATAGGAACCTGGCAACCACCGTTCAGGACATGTAAAAACTCTCGTTCAGCAGCAACTGGTTTGGCTGTTACTTCATCATTATATAAAGAAAGAAGAGTAAGCAATTCCTTATCATCCTTACGGCATTCAATACCCAGTGCGCCTTGACCAACCGCTGGCAAACAAGTTTCAGGAGATAAATAGGAGGTAATTCGATCGCTCCATCCCATACGCGCAAGACCTGCTGCAGCTAAGATAATTGCTTCAAATCCTTCCGTCTCAAGTTTACGTAAACGAGAATCAATATTCCCGCGGATCCACTCAACATTGAGATCGGGTCGATAAGCCTTCAACTGACTGGCACGGCGCAGGCTGCTGGTGCCGATTTTTGCTCCCTGGGGAAGCTCATCAAGCGAAGCTCCATTTCGAGAAATTAAAGCATCTCTTGGATCTTCTCGTTTGGGTACCGCCCCCGTCGTAAGGGATTCAGGCAGTACCGAAGGCATATCTTTCATACTATGTACCGCCATATCAATCTCTTTGTTCATCATTGCCTGTTCAATTTCTTTGACAAACAGTCCTTTACCGCCTACTTTTGACAGCGTAACATTCAGAATCTGATCTCCTTTAGTGACAATTTTCTTCACTTCAAAATCAAATTCAAGTCCATGCTCTGAACTTATTTTCTTCAAATCCTCGATGACATGACCTGTCTGTGTCAATGCTAAAGCACTTTGTCTGCTTCCCACAATAATTGTACGCATCTTATTACCCCTCCCGATTGGCATTAAGCCACCTTACCATTTCTTCCTGTGACCATGGTCGAAACTGTTTTTTTCGTATTTGTGCTAAAATATCCATTTCAAGCACCCGATCAAGCAGGCATTTTCTATCTCTCCGATCTTCGACCTCAAGCTGAATAACTTCTCGAAATTGCTGTAAAAAATCAAGGTAAATCTCATATTCTTCCCCATAGTCGGCTCTCATCTGTTCCATAATTCGTTTCGATAATCCAGGGCTTGCGCCTGATGCAGAAACCGCAATGGTTAACTTCCCCCGGCGTACAGAGCTGGGTGTTATAAAATCACCGGTACTCGGAGCATCTGCACGGTTAACAAGAATATTTCTCTGCTGGGCTTCGGCAATGACTTGTTCGTTTACTTCTGGGCTATCCGTTGCCGCATATACAAGAAAAGCCCCTTCCAGGTCTCCCTGGAGATAGGGCTTCTTACGCCATTCGGCTTCACCCCGGTGAACCATGTGAAGAAGGTTTTTCGTCACTTCGGGGCTAATAATAGTGAGCAGCGCTCCTGAACCTGCAAGAGCCTCCATCTTTCGCTCTGCTACCTTACCTCCGCCGATAATAATGCACCTGCGCCCTGAACAATTCAACATAACGGGTACATAGTGATTCTCCATGCGTAATGTCTCACTCCCCTGTCCAGCGATGAAACATGGACCATGCGTTGCTCAAAAAACTAATAATAACAAAAGCATATCCAATCAAAATCCACCTTGCCATTACATGCTGAGGTGCATCAATATATCGTTTGGATACAAAATAACCAACATAGATACATAGCGCAATAAAAGTAGCGAGCACTTTCAGATCTAATAGGTACAACCACTGCTTCTCGGCAACGATCGACAAAATGGCGAGGATCACAGATATACCAAGAATGGGTGTCCCGATGAGGCTTGCTTTGTTCATATACGATTGCAGAATTTCAAGGCTTGGCACACGTCTCATGGAATCATTCCAACGTTTTAACTTCAGTCTGTAATGTAAAAAGAGATAAATCAATGCAAAAACTGCCGATACCGTCAGTGCTGCAAATCCAAGATTTGCAAGTGCAATATGCATTACGAGCATGCCATGTACGGTCTGCCAATTGAGTAGTGCATTCTCACTCGGAGCGAGCCAAAAGTCACTAAGCACCAAAGCGCTGAAACTGACTACATTCAGTAGAAATACAATGTATTCAGACCTCTGCCCCCTGCTTAATATGAATGAAATTAAAACGATACAAAATGAAAATAAGAAAATAAAATCGTACATGGAGTAGATGGGAACATACCCTTCATTCACCGTGTAGAACAGAAGATACAATAACTGCATTATCGATACAATAACAAGAAGCCCTGTGCCTATCCGCTTTGCACTCGTATTACGACGAATACAATCCGAGAAATAAAACAGAAGGCTCAGAGCGTAAATATAAATGATGAAACTGTGAATCGTATCATGAACCGTCACTTAGCTCTACACCTGCCTTACAGGCTCACAGGAACATAAGCGAGACGCGAAGATTCCTTTGCAGCTCCATGGTTCATTTCCACGGCAGGCTGTAAACTCCCTTGAGAAGGAGCAGTGTCCTGTTTCTTGTCATCAACCTCATCCTCGAGCCCGAACATTTTGGTAAACATCAATAAAGCGTCGTCTGCTTTTTTATCAGCAGCCATTTCTTTAATTTGGTTAATCGGCTCATGGGTTATTTGATTCAGCATACTTTTGGTAAGACGCCGAATGACTTTACGCTGTCTTTCATCTAGTTCCGGCAGCTTATTAAATAAACTTTCGAGTGTATCCTCGTGAACGGTTTTTGCTTTTTCTTGAAGGGCACGAATGACAGGCCGTACTCCCAGCGTTTTAAGCCACTGCTGAAAAGCCATCATTTCTTCTTCAATAAATGCATCAATTTTAGCGGCTTCCATACGGCGCATTTCAAGATTTGTCTCTACTACGCCTTCTAAATCATCAATATCATATAAGTAAACATTGGACATATCACTGATTGCAGGATCAATATCTCTTGGCACCGCAATATCAATCATAAAGAGCGGACGTGCTTTTCTCCGCTTCATGCTTTCTTTCATCATATCCAGAGAAATAACAAAGTCCTTGGCACCCGTAGAACTGATCAGAATGTCGACTTCATGTAATCTGGTAAATGCCTGTTCCATAGTACAAGCGGTCCCTTGGAATTTTTTCGCCAATTCTTCAGCACGTACAAAGGTCCGATTCGCAACAATAACTTCTTCCGCTCCATTTGCGTACAAATGTTGCACGGTAAGTTCGCTCATTTTTCCCGCACCAAGAATCATTACTTTTTTGTTCGAAAACGAACCAAATATCCGCTTGCCGAGTTCTACCGCTGCATAACTCACCGAAACGGCAGCTTCTCCAATGGATGTTTCTGAATGTGCCCTTTTACCAACCGTAATCGCATGTTTAAATAGTTCATTAAACCACGTACCTGTTGTTTTCTCTTGCTGTGCACACAAAAAAGCTTGTTTAACTTGCCCAAGAATCTGAGTTTCTCCAATAACCATAGAGTCAAGCCCGCTTGTCACACGAAACAGATGACGGATTGCCTGCTCATCTTCGTAGATATAAAGATGCTGGGTAAATTCTTCACGGGAAATCCCAAACCATTTCTCCATAAAACTACGAATAAAATAGCCGCACATATGAAGACGATCGACTACCACATACATTTCAGTCCGGTTGCATGTAGCTACAATGACGCCTTCCAATACACTATTTGTCTTTTTAAGCTGCTGGAGCGCAAGGGATAAGTCCTTCTCATCAAACGTAAAACGTTCCCTGACTTCTACAGGCGCTGTGCGATAATTCAATCCAACTGCGACGATGTGCATTGCAAGTTCACCTGCCTCTACGATTTCATTAAATTTGTAAATGATCTATATCACAATATGCTGTAAACAGCACATGATCTTGAGTACATAATGTAAACAATACTCAGTATAACATATGTATTTGCCCGGCTAAGTGCTTTTTATGACATGTTTATGAAATCCTCATTTTACAGGCAAAGCTTCCGCTTAATTTTACCGGCTCTTCATATCTTTATACAGTGACGGAGACACTCCACACTTTTCAAACCTCAAATTGTAATTATTCATCCGATTAAGTATACCAGAATTGTAAAATATCTACATATATAAAACAACCATGGATATTTATCCATGGTTGTCATTTTAATCAATATTATTAACTTTCCATCAAACAAGTTCGATTTGGTTCATTTCAGGTGTTTCGACCTTCATTTCACCCAAACCGCGAACCAATTTTTTGGCGTACGTTTTGTCTGGTTTCAGTACGGACACCAGGTAGTCAATGGCTAACTGCGGGTCTACCGTTTCTCCACAAGTGTAACAATCAATTGCGGCAAAACCTCTCTCAGGATACGTGTGAATCGAGAGATGGCTCTCTGACAGCAATACAAGTACTGTCGCTCCTTGAGGTTCAAATTGCTTGGATTGTACAGACAATACTGTAGCACCACAAGCCTCAGCTGCATCAATCATCTGTGCTTGCAAAAACTCCTCATTGTTCAGTAAATCAAAGTCGACTCCCCAAGTATCAACAGCAACGTGTCTTCCGAAAGTTGAATATTCCATCTTCCGGTTCCCCCTTCCTAGGAATAAAATGTTTGAAAAAATTTCATCCGCTAGGACCTACGTCATTCACTTCCCGAGGGAATAATCTCTCGCAACATCTCAATGTCCTGAGTGAATCCTGGTTCCTATATTCTTTTCAACGAGATTAAAAATAACATCTATCGGATGCAATTGCAATAGTTTTTTTACAAGCACTACAAATAAATACATCTGTTACTATGAAATAAATCATAATTCTTTCATCATCGGAATTGTGGGGATCTAAATCGGAGTTTTACTCCAAATCTACACCCTGCTTTTTCATAAAGAGTAGCTAACCAAAAAGGTAATTCATCCTTGTAAATGTACAAACAAAAAAACTCCATACCCCAGTAGGGTAAGGAGTTCTAGAAAATAAAATGCTAGGGTATTTCCTTAGGAAAATACTTATGCTTCTAAAGCGAATAAAGTAAACGTATGAGTGCGTAATTGCTCGTCAATCTTCGCAATTTCTTCTTGATTATAGGTTCTATTCCGTAAATCAAGCAGTTCGTTAACACTTCTTTTAACCTTTGTAATCTGTTGCTCGACATTTCTCATCCGGAATACATCTTCCATTTCTTGAAGTGTATTTTTGTATTGATATACCGTCTGGGATTGATTTTCTCTTACTTCAACAATTTTACGCACAGATCCTTTTGAATAAACATAAGACATTGTAAACCCAGCATATACCCGATTTACAATTCCTTCTCCTTTGAAGCAAAGGAATAACTTGCGCACCAAATTAGTTAAGTGTACATTTACCAAGCGGCAAGACAACTCACAGACATAAAACCCTTCTCTACGATCAAATGGAAAATGAACTTCCTCGCCTGCATGATCCTCTAGTACAATTTCCTGTCCTCCATTACCAAGAACTTTCACTCTTGAATGGACATGACCGTCTTCTGCCATCTGCAAGAACTGCTTCATTTGAGTTTCCGACAATTTCAAAGTGGCTTTAACATATTCTGTGGCTAACCGCTGAGCCATAAAAATCTCCCCAATTCTTTCCTGATCTATCTCAGGCCGGTGTTTTCACCGGAAATTTCGTAACAAGGCTTATGCCTGACTCTATTATACACTACCTTTTAAACCGTTCGCTCCTTCTCTAAACCATAAAAACTTACGCAAAAACCGTAAATAACCGGATAAACGCTTAAATTCTATAGCTCATAGGGAAGATGCTCACTTTCCTGCATTAAAAGTTCATGCTAACTCTGTCATCCTGCATTTTAGGCTTGTCACGCTTCGTGAGTTGAGGTTTCCTGGCCTTCTTCTATTTCATCCTGCTCTTCTTCCTCACCGAATGGATCATTAGTGAATGCATAGCGGGAAATAACTTCCCACAATTCATCTCTGCCAATACCTTCTTCTGAAGAAAAAGATACAAATGAATCATCTGGATGAATCTGAAGGGCTTCTTTTATAATTTTTGCATGTTTAGCGCGTTTTGTTTTTGGAATCTTGTCCATCTTTGTAGTTACGATGCAAACAGGAAGACCATGATGTTTGAGCCAATCATACATCATAATATCGTCCTTGGTTGGTGCATGACGCATATCGATCATCTGCATCACAAGTTTCAGTTCTGAACGCTCCAGCAAGTATTTCTCCATCATTTGTCCAAATAATGCCCGCTGTGTTTTCGAAACTTTAGCATACCCATAACCCGGGAAATCGACAAAATAAAGCTGATCATTAATACGATAATAGTTCAGTTGTTGTGTTTTACCTGGTGTCGAACTCGTTCGTGCCAGGTTTTTTCGATTAATCATTCGATTAATCAGTGATGATTTCCCCACATTGGAACGCCCTGCCAGAGCAATCTCCGGCAAGGCATCCTCAGGATATTGACTGGGGCTTACAGCACTAATAATAAATTCCGATTTTGTTACTTTCATAGTTGATAATTGTCCTCTCTAATGCACTCCTGCTTGTTCTACAAGAGCATGCTGCAGTACTTGATCCATATGAGCAACAGGAATGAATTCGATATCTTCTCGAACACTGTCCGGAATATCTCTTAAATCACGTTCGTTGTCCTTAGGTAATAAAATTTTCTTGTATCCAGCTCGGTGAGCTGCCAGTGATTTTTCCTTCAGCCCCCCGATCGGAAGCACTCGACCTCGTAGCGTGATTTCACCCGTCATCGCTACGTGTTTAGACACATAACGATTCGTGAGGGCTGAAATAAGCGCAGTTGCCATCGTGATCCCTGCTGAAGGACCATCTTTAGGAATGGCACCTTCCGGTATATGAATATGAATATCATTTTTCTCATGGAAGTCTGGGTCAATTCCAAGTTCAACCGCCTTGGAACGAGTATAGCTGAATGCTGCTTGTGCAGATTCTTTCATCACGTCTCCAAGTTTTCCGGTCAGGGTTAACTTGCCGGTACCTGGAACAACGGTCACTTCAATCACCAAAGTTTCGCCGCCAACCTCAGTCCATGCAAGACCTGTCACTGTACCGATCTGATCTTCAAGATCTGCTACACCATATCTAAATTTACCCGGACCAAGATAATCTTTAATCTCTTCCGGTGTAATGATGATACTTCCTTCATATCCTGTCACAATTTTCTTGGCTGCTTTACGGCAGAGGGATGCCATCTGCTGTTCCAAGTTCCGCACACCGGATTCTCTTGTGTATTCACGAATAACTTTCAGCAGTGTATCTTCACCAACTTGGAGCTGCTCCTCCGTAAGACCATGTTCTCGAATCTGTTTAGGCAACAAATAACGATTTGCGATTTGCAGCTTCTCTAGTTCCGTATAACCTGGAATATTCAAGAGTTCCATACGATCAAGAAGCGGTCTAGGAATACTGTGTATCGTATTGGCAGTTGTCACAAACATGACGTTCGACAGGTCAAAAGGCAGTTCAACAAAATGGTCACTAAATGTGTTGTTCTGTTCCGGATCCAACACTTCAAGAAGCGCTGATGACGGATCACCACGGAAGTCAGAAGCCATTTTATCAATCTCATCAAGTAAGAAGACAGGGTTTAGTGAACCTGCTGTTTTCATACCTTGAATGATTCTCCCCGGCATTGCGCCTACGTAGGTTCGGCGATGACCGCGAATTTCTGCCTCATCTCGAACTCCGCCAAGTGAGATGCGTACAAATTCCCGTCCAAGTGACTTCGCTATGGAACGGGCCAGTGATGTTTTCCCTACCCCAGGAGGTCCTACAAGACAGAGAATCGGGCCTTTGAGCTTCTTAACCAGCTTCTGAACTGCTAAGTACTCAAGCACTCTCTCCTTCGGTTTCTCCAGGCCATAGTGATCTGCATCAAGCACTTCTTCGGCAGCCTGAATATCAAGATCATCTTCCGTCGAGCGGCTCCAAGGCAAAGCGAGCAACCAATCAACATAATTTCGAATAACGCCGCCTTCTGCAGAGCTTGCCGGCATTTTCTCAAGACGATCAATTTCTTTGTCTACCTTCTCTTGAACCTTCTCGGGCAGATTAAGAGCAGCCGCTTGGTTGCGCAGTTCTTCCACTTCACCTGCACGGCCTTCTTTTTCTCCAAGTTCCTTTTGAATGGCTTTCATTTGCTCACGCAGATAATATTCCTTCTGCGTTTTTTCCATCTGTTTTTTCACACGCTGGCTGATCTTACGTTCAAGCTCCAAAACTTCCCGCTCATTATTAAGAATATCGAGAAGTTTCTCAAGTCTTTGCTTCACGTTAATCGTTTCCAGAATTTCTTGTTTATCCTTAATCTTAAGTGAAAGATGACTGGTTATTACATCCGCAAGACGCCCAGGTTCTTCAATATCAGACACCGCTGCGAGTGTCTCCGGGGTAATCTTTTTAGACAGATTTATATAATTTTCGAACTGGTTCAGCAACGTTCTCATTAGAGCATCCGTCTCCGGATGGTTCGTTTCTTCTTCTGGAAGCTCCACTGCCAGTACTTCATAAAAATCAACATTATCTGTATACTCGGTAATTTCCGCGCGTTCCAATCCTTCTACAAGGACCCGAATCGTCCCATTCGGAAGCTTCAGCATCTGTCTGACCTTTGCCACTGTCCCGATCCGGAAGATGTCTTCTCTTGTAGGTTCTTCAATATTTACTTCAGATTGGGAACACAGGAGGATTAAATGTTCTTCTACCATCGCTTTTTCCAAAGCCTTAACTGATTTCTCCCTGCCTACATCGAGATGAAGTACCATACTCGGGTAAACAAGAAGTCCTCTCAAAGGCAGTAAAGGAAAACGACGACCTTTGGCTTTGCTCGGTCCCATCGCTTTCACACCTCCAATGGCTCTCAAGTTGTTATCATTCATTATTTTATCAAATGTTCACATAAAAAACCAATGAAGGGACAAGCATTACATGCTTTCGGTACTATTCAGTTTACCGTTCCGATTATGATCGGCATGGAGAACAGATGGAGAAGAAGGTGGAAAGAGTTCTGTAGGAGGAGAAACGACCTCTTCCACTACTATTTTTTCTGACTCTCCAAATACATGCTGGAACACTTCTTCAGCCGTCTCAACCGGAATCACACGTAAGCCTTCCAAGTTATCAAAAATGGATTGCCAATTCTCAGCGGGAATGATTACTTTTTTGGCTCCTGCCTGAAATGCTGCTTCCACCTTAGCCAAAACGCCGCCAATTGGTTTCACTTTTCCGTGAATACTTATTTCTCCTGTCATGGCCAGCTCATGATCTACAGGAATTCCCCGAATTGCTGAAACAATCGCCGTCGCCATCGCAATCCCAGCGGAAGGTCCATCAATCGGCGTTCCTCCCGGGAAATTAATGTGAAGATCATAATTGGATGGTTCATACCCCATAGCACGAAGAACAGTCAGAACATTCTCTACAGAACCTTTTGCCATGCTTTTGCGGCGCAGTGTTCTAGACCCTCCGCCAATCTCTTCTTCCTCTACGACACCCGTAATGTTATAGGTGCCCTTGCCTTTTGATACAGGTACAGCAGAAACTTCAATTTCAAGCAGTGCTCCCATATTGGGACCATACACAGCAAGTCCGTTAACAAAACCGATTTGTGGACGACTTGGTATTTTACGATCAGGTCTTGGCTGAATTTGACTACTGCTCGCTACCCACTCTAAATCAGAGGCCTGTAGTTCATCCCGATTCTCGGTCAGGGCAAGTCCGGCAGCAAGCTGTACAATGTTTACTGCTTCCCGGCCATTCGTCGCGTACTTTTTAACAACTTCTACCGCTTCGGGATTCGCTGAAAACCCGATTTTGGATATGGCATCTTCCGCAATTTGTCCAATCTCTTCTGGTAATAGCGCGCGGAAAAAGATTTCCATACAGCGAGAACGCAGTGCTGGCGGAATTTCATGTGGAGATCTTGTCGTTGCACCCACAAGACGAAAATCTGCTGGCAATCCATTTTGGAAAATATCATGGATATAAGCAGGAGTATGCGTATCTTCGGAATTGTAGTACGCACTTTCCAAAATCACTTTGCGATCCTCGAGTACTTTGAGCAGCTTGTTCATCTGAGTCGTATGAAGTTCACCAATTTCGTCCACAAATAAAATCCCACCATGTGCTTTGGTAACGGCTCCCGGTTTCGGCTGAGGAATACCAGCTACCCCCATTGCACCCGCTCCTTGGTATATCGGATCATGGACGGATCCAATGAGAGGATCTGCAATTCCCCGTTCATCAAAACGTGCTGTGGTCGCATCAATCTCGGTAAATTTGGCATCTGCCTTAAAAGGAGAAGCCGGGTTCTTTTTCGCTTCCTCTAAAATGACCCTGGCTGCCGCTGTCTTCCCTACTCCCGGCGGACCGTAAACAATCACATGTTGGGGATTACCACTGCAGAGAGCGGCCTTCATGGCCCGCAGACCATCTTTTTGGCCCACAATATCCTCAAGTTTTGCAGGTCGTGTCTTTTCAGCAAGTGGTTTCGTCAGTGAGATGGCTCTCAGCTTCCGTAGTTTATCCAATTCTTTGCGAGATTCTTTTTCTACCGCACTTCGATTATTTTTTTGCGAGCGCAGCATATTCCAAAAATATAACCCAATTACAACTCCAAAAAATAAATTGACCAACATAATGATAATCGTTATTTCATTTCCCATATTGAAGCCCTCCTGTTCAATCTTTCTTTCACATATTTTTGCCACGTAAAAAGTTCGATACTTGGTAGTATAGCCTTTTCCCCTTGTGGTAAACGTAAAATACGGATGAAGTGGGAGAGAAAAACAAAAAAAGCCAACTTTCGCGAGTGGAAAGCTGACTTATCTTATATAGATAATAAATATTAGTGCTTACGACCAGGGATGACCCCTGTTTCTTCATAGGCAACCACAATTTTATCAATTTCTTTTTTTAATTCATTAACCATCTCAGCCTCAGGTACTTTACGAATCATCTCTCCATAACGGAATAACAATCCTTCTCCCCGAGCACCGGCAATACCGATATCTGCTTCTCTTGCTTCCCCTGGACCATTAACAGCACAGCCGAGTACAGATACTTTAATCGGCACTTTAATCTGTGAGATGTACTCTTCCACTTCATTCGCAATGGAGAATAGATCAATATCAAGACGTCCACAAGTCGGGCAAGAAATGAGCGTAGCTGCATTCGAGATCAGACCAAACGCTTTAAGCAGTTCTCTTGCTACCTTTATTTCTTCTACCGGATCGGCACTTAGTGAAATACGCATCGTTGAACCAATGCCGAGTGAAAGAAGTGCTCCCATACCCGCTGAACTTTTAATCGTTCCCGAGAATAAGGTGCCCGCTTCTGTAATCCCAAGATGAAGTGGATAAGGAATAACCTGAGCTGCTTTGGTATAAGCTTCAATCGCCATGGGTACGTCAGAAGCTTTCAGGGATACGATAATATCATGAAAATCCAGCTCTTCTAGAATACCTATGTGATAAAGTGCGCTTTCTACCATCGCATCTGCTGTTGGATAACCGTACTTTTCGAGCAAATGGTTCTCAAGAGAACCGGCATTAACTCCAATACGAATCGGGATACCTTTTGCTTTACAAGCTTCCACTACTGCTTCTACTTTTTCACGGCGACCGATGTTACCTGGATTAATACGAACTTTATCAATCCCATTCTCTATCGCCTTTAAAGCCAGCTTGTAGTTAAAGTGAATATCCGCTACCAGTGGGATATGAATCCGTTTTTTAATCTCTTTAATCGCATCTGCTGCTTCGTCATTATTTACCGTTACGCGAACGATCTGACAACCTGCTTCTTCCAGACGCAAGATTTCAGCAACGGTTGCTTCTACATCGGCAGTTTTTGTTGTACACATACTTTGTATAATTACTTCGTTGCTTCCGCCGATGGTAATATCTCCAACTTTTACGGGACGTGTATCTTGTCTCAGAAACATGATGGCTTTCTCTCCCCATAACGTCAAATCTCCACCAGCAAGAGGACTGGAATATCCAGTAATAAGCCCCTGTACCAGTGGAGTATGACTAATTTATTTAAACTAGATAAGTGGGATCAGCCTAGATCACGCACTTTCTTCCTGTTTTTTATCTTTTGCATCTCCACTGCGTAATTCAGGTGTTGTTTTTTCTTCAACAACCTGTTGTGTAATTACGCATTTGGTTACATCTTCACGAGATGGCACTTCATACATTACATCAAGCAATAAGCCTTCGATAATGGCACGAAGTCCACGAGCTCCTGTATTCCGTTTGATCGCTTCACGAGCAATGGCCTCAAGTGCTCCTGGTTCAAACTCAAGAGATACATTATCGAGTTCAAGCATTTTCGTGTACTGTTTAACCAGTGCGTTCTTCGGCTCAGACAGGATGCGAACAAGTGTGTCTTCATCAAGCGGCTCCAAAGTAGAGATAACCGGCAAACGTCCTACAAATTCCGGAATCAAACCGAACTTGAGCAAATCTTCTGGAAGAACCATGCCAAGATATTCTCCTGGTTTCAAGTCCTTCTGCTCTGTTGCTGAGTTAAATCCGATTACTTTTTTACCGATACGACGTTTAATCATTTGCTCCAGACCATCAAAGGCACCGCCGCAAACGAATAAAATATTTGTTGTATCGATCTGGATAAACTCTTGATGTGGATGCTTACGTCCACCTTGCGGCGGTACGGAAGCGACAGTTCCCTCCAAAATTTTGAGGAGAGCTTGCTGCACACCTTCACCAGAAACGTCACGTGTAATCGAAGGATTCTCCGATTTACGTGCAACTTTATCAATTTCATCAATATAAATGATGCCGCGTTCTGCTTTTTCTACATCATAATCCGCTGCTTGGATCAACTTGAGAAGAATATTCTCAACGTCTTCACCAACATACCCTGCTTCCGTCAAAGACGTAGCATCTGCAATTGCAAACGGTACATTCAGAATTTTTGCCATCGTTTGAGCAAGTAAAGTCTTACCAGAACCCGTTGGTCCTAGAAGCAAGATATTACTTTTCGACATTTCCACGTCGTCAATTTTGCTCTGCGTATTAATACGTTTGTAGTGATTATAAACCGCTACAGACAATGATTTCTTAGCTTGATCTTGACCAATTACATATTGATCGAGAATATCACGAATCTCTTTTGGTTTCGGAATATCCTTCAGATCAATCTCTTCATCATGACCGAGTTCTTCTTCCACGATCTCCGCGCAAAGCTCGATACACTCATCACATATATACACCCCTGGTCCCGCCACTAACTTGCGGACTTGTTCCTGGGATTTACCGCAGAAAGAACATTTCAATTGTCCTTTCTCATCGTTAAATTTAAACATATAACCACCCCTTTAAGAATTGATCGGTTTGGTGAGTACTTGGTCAATGATACGGTACTCTAAAGCTTCTTCCGCACTCATGAAATAGTCACGGTCCGTATCACGCTCGATTTTATCAAGGGGTTGACCTGTACGCTCCACGTAAATCTGATTCAGTTTCTGACGAGTCTTAATAATCCAGTCAGCATGAATCTGAATATCGGATGCCTGACCTTGGACTCCGCCCAGCGGTTGATGTATCATTACTTCACTGTTTTCAAGTGCATATCGCTTACCAGGAGCACCTGCTGTTAATAGCAGAGAACCCATGCTGGCAGCCATACCTACGCAGATCGTGGATACGTCTGGCTTGATAAACTGCATCGTATCATATATACCCAACCCTGCTGTAACAGAACCACCAGGTGAATTGATATATAAACTGATATCTTTTTCTGGATCTTCTGCAGCCAGGAAAAGAAGCTGGGCGATTACAAGATTCGCCACATCATCATCTATTGCACCGCTGAGAAAGATAATCCGATCTTTCAGCAGTCTAGAGTAAATATCGTATGAACGTTCTCCGCGATTCGTTTGTTCAACAACCATAGGTACGAGACTCATGTGTAAACCTCTTTTCCATAATAGAATCTTTACCGCACAAGTCAGGGAAAACATAAGAATCTGTAAACATTTTTACAGTACATCTTATTTTAACATGTTCCCTGTTTCATGTCATATAGATCCGCTTTCTCAGATGAAGCAATAATAAGAAAGCTTGATCATATTTAACCATTTTTTTTATGTATGTGCAAATGCGCCTTCCGGCATATAGAGTAAAGACCTATATATTAAGTATATGGAAGGTTATAAAAATTATCACGCATATTAATTAATATCCATCTAATAATAAAAGTTACTATAAAATGGATATTACTTAGAAAAAATAAGGCACGTAAAAAACATTACGTGCCTTATCTGATATACGTGATTTGCATTTTGCATAAATCCATTTCTATTTTAAGGTCCTGGATTTATACTACATGCCATATGTGAGTGATTATTCAGCCGCTTCTTCTTTAGCTTCTTCAGCTGGAGCATCTACCTCTTTGCTGTTTGCCAAAAGGAAGTCGATTGTTTTACGAAGCAATACTTCTTCTTTCAAGCTATCGAGAGAACCATTGCTTTCAAGAATTTGACGAATCTCGTCAACAGAGCGTTTGAAAGAAGCAGCCATGTTGTTCAGCTCTTCGTTTACATCTTCTTCTGTTACTTCAAGATTCTCTTTTTTACCGATTGCTTCAAGAACCAAGTTGTTACGAACGCGTTTTTCGGCATCAGTTTTCATTTGGTTTTGAAGATCTGCTTCTGTTTGACCAGAGAAGCTCATGAACATTTCAAGGTTCATACCTTGTTGACGAAGACGGTTGTCAAAGTCACGCATCATGTTGCTAACTTCGCTGTTGATCATTCCTTGTGGAATTTCAACATTTGCATTTTCAGCCGCTTTTTCAACTACGATATTTTCTTGAGTTGCTTTTGCTTCTTCTTCTTTGCGGGAAGCAAGTTGTTTTTTCAGATCTTCTTTGTACTCAGCAAGTGTGTCAAATTCACTAACATCTTTAGCGAATTCATCGTCAAGTGCAGGAAGTTCTTTACGTTTGATTTCGTGTACTTTCACTTTGAATACCGCTTTTTTACCAGCAAGTTCTGCTGCATGGTATTCTTCAGGGAATGTCACTTCAACGTCTTTGTTGTCGCCTGTTGCAAGACCAATTACTTGCTCTTCGAAACCAGGGATGAATGTGTTGGATCCAAGTTCAAGGGATTGACGCTCAGCAGTTCCGCCTTCGAAAAGTTCACCATCAACAGAACCTTCGTAGTCGATAACAACAACATCACCAGATGCAGCTTGTCCTTCTTCCACTACTACAAGTTCAGCATGACGCTGTTGCAGACGCTCTAGTTCAGCAGCCAGTTCTTCTTCAGAAACTTCAGTGCTTACTTTAGGAACTTCAAGTCCTTTGTACTCGCCAAGTTCAACTTCAGGTTTAACTACAACTTTTGCTTTAAACTTGAATGTTTGACCTTTAGCAAATTGATCAACATCCACTTCTGGTTGCTCTACAGGGAAGATTTCTGTTTGGTCAACAGCTTCCGTGTATACTTCTGGAAGAAGGATGTCAATTGCATCCTGGTACAAGCTCTCTACGCCAAAACGAGCTTCGAAGATTGAACGTGGTACTTTACCTTTACGGAATCCAGGTACATTTATTTTTTTAACGACTTTATTAAAAGCCTTGTCGAGAGCAGCAGCTACACGATCTGCTTCTACTTCAACTTCAAGAACCCCAAGGTTCTTCTCTATTTTTTCCCAAGTTGCTTTCATTTATGCTTTCCCCTCCAAATTTCACGTGTTAACCATTGTCAAGCGCGTACAAAATAACCATTTTAGTATAAACAACATTAAATGCAATTTCAAGGGTAAACCCTTGCAAACACAGCAGGAAAAGTTTTATAACCTATTTTGTGCCCAGTCCTCCTGAAACAAATTGCTTAATTGAGCGATACGCCTGTTCAAATCGGAACCTAACCTCGCTCGTGATCCCATACAGGGTGCGAATCTCTTCTTCATTATGCGAACCTCCCAAACTCTCAGCCACCGCTGCATGAAGTGCAGCAGCCCACATATCGAGCATGGATTCATCGCCTTCCAGCATAGAGCGGTAATCACTTGTTCCAAAAACGGCCATGATATATTGCGACCAAAGCTCCTGAGCGAAATAAAACAAAGTGGGCTCGTGAACTTCCGTCTGATCTGCGACACGTTCTAGAATCCGAAGAACAGCGTGCGGGAAGTCTTCTGGTTTCAGAGGTACTGTCTCTATTTCAACTTCGACCTTCTCTGTTCCTCTTTGTAGAGTAACCTGAAAGTCAGCCCCTCTTTTCCGCAGGGTTTGAAGCACTCTAAACTGAAGTAATGGATGTAATCTGCTTTGTTCAATCCACTCTTTAAGTGATTCATCGACGCTCGGTACGTCTACATATGCTAGCTGGTCAAGCGCAAGCATGGTTTGTTCACTCAGCGGCTCATCCTTCAAAATACGCAGCAATTTATTCGCATAATCTCCGTCTTCAGCCAGCTTATTTTTCGCGTTTTGACGTGCTAAATCCTCTTCACTTTCAATTTCATCCTCTTCTTCAGGAACCGAATTATTGTCATCAGCACTTATATATTGAGGAAAGGCTGCCTGTAACCATTCAAGCAACGCTGCCCACTCTTCATAGTTTTTCTGATCCTGTCCCTGGCACTGAAGCAGAAATTCAAGCAAATTCATCGCTTCCGCATAGCGTTCATTTTCCAGCATAACGGTGAGCTGTATCTGATAAAAGTCTAGTGTCTTAGGAAACAATACAATATTTT
Source organism: Paenibacillus sp. Marseille-Q7038 (assembly GCF_965111595.1). Lineage (NCBI taxonomy): Bacteria > Bacillati > Bacillota > Bacilli > Caryophanales > Paenibacillaceae > Paenibacillus > Paenibacillus sp. Marseille-Q7038. The sequence continues at coordinate 3,076,355 of NZ_CBCOOM010000001.1, forward strand.
TATCTGTAGTGTGTGAACTTGTATCTTTAATTAAGATTACCTCCTCTCTACCCGGAAGCTTAAAGCGACTCGTTGATTATATAGAAACCCGTAGTCTATGTATAGCACTAATATATTAGAATAACCTAAAGTGGTACAGAAAAAACATAGAGCTCTCCATTTTATGAAATAAACTGTCCCAAGTAAAAGATCGCCGCACTCTTTTTATTTTATTTTAGTATAACTGTTGATTTTACGTTTTATATATGGTATGCTCTATTTCGCGCTTGAATTTGTCTCAGTAGCTCAGCAGGATAGAGCAACGGCCTTCTAAGCCGTCGGTCGGGGGTTCGAATCCCTCCTGGGACGTACAATAAAAAGGTATCCTTTATAGGATGCCTTTTTTATGTCCTCGGGATGAGAACCCCTATAAGGGGCGTCGGAGCTTTTCTTCGAGCATTACAGTTCAAAATAGTCCTCAACTATAGAAATGATAGAAGAATTGTTGAGGTATCAATTACACAACCAATAAGTGTTATAAAAAAAGAGTAACCAAATGGCCAATGTCATTTAGTTAAGCTCTAAGATAAAACCTGAATTAAATTTAAAACGGCACGGGAAAAGTCCTATGCCGTTTTTTTGGTGTAAGTAGAAAAAAAAAGCGCACAGCAAACAAAGCGGATGAAATATCCGCTAAAAAAAGTTTGTGTGAAACGGATTATGCTACTCTATAGACGAAGCTAACAACGGATCTATACCGGATTTTTCGTGTATTCTTCTGCCCTTGACGAATGGATCGAATCGGCAACATGTTTTTACGAATCAGCGCTTCCATATCGGGTGGGGGTTCATCGTCTCGTAAACGCAGAAAATGTCTACAAACGTAAACAGCGACCGTAAAGTTGACTTGGTATGGGTATCGTTTATCCATTTGGGAAATGACTACGTGCGAGGTAATCATTTCAGCAAAATTGTACATGATCATTTTTGCGAAAATCTCTTGGGTGATCGATTCTTGTCTCTTTGCGTGAAAATTTGTCAGACCAACAGTGTATTTTAATGCTCTGAAAGAGGTTTCAATGCCCCAGCGCATGTTATAAATCGATTTGATTTCATTAGGTGGGAAATCAGTAGCAGAAAGATTGGTAATGATCGTTTCATAAGTGCCACAAGGCAGGATAAAACGAACAACCCGAAAGGAAATTGGATAAAACATGCGCTCATGCAGATCCAAAAAATCAAATGTAGAAGTGGAAGGGATGAACTTGTAAATCTCGGGCTGAGATTTAACCTTTTTGGTTTGTTTTTTGGTGAGTGTCCGATGAACATCAATATCAAACTCTCTACTAGATGGCAAACGTAAGCCCGAAAGAATACCATTGGAGTTTACATCCTTTACCCGTATGACGTAGTTCCAGCCTTTGCGTTCAATATGTGCGAAGTTATTGTAACTTTCATAGCCTCGATCGGCAATAACAATAGCTTTGCCTTGAATAGGAGAACGGTCAACCATATCAGCCATTGCCCTTCCCTCGTTGCACAATCTTCGTGGCTGAACAAGGGCATCTACGTAAAGTCTGTTGCAAAGATCATAGGCTGCGTTCAAATGCAGAAGGTTATAACCTTTCGTGTTCGGTCCACTTTGAAAATAGGTATCTGTGTCCGCAGAGTTCGTTGCGATATGCAAATCCGAACCGTCAACAGCAAGTAATCGATACCCACGATAGTGCTTGATATCCGTAAACAAACGCGTAAATTCATGAAATAAAAATTCCACAGCAGACGGTAGAATTTTATTCCTCTGTTGGACAAAAGCGGACGTGGTTGCAGTGTTTACGTCATAGCCCTCTGATTCCAAGAGTTCCTTATATATACTATTGCCACCCATTGAGATTAGAAGTTGCATGACCGTTTCAAAGGGTAGTTTTTTCTTTCTGGTAAAATCTGTTTCAGGGTTTTTGACATAAGGTGCAGGTGCAGCTGACATTTCTTGTATAAGGGATGTCAGTGATTGTTTTAGTGAATTTGCGTACTCGTTCATTGGCGTAACCTCCTTGTTTCAAGGGGCTTCGCCACACATTTTCGCTTACTTGTCAAGTCCTATTTCTCGTTTGTTCACAAAAAAAGAGCAGGTTATCTTTTTGATAACCTGCTCTTTTAGCATGCGCCTTAACTAAATGACATTGACCAAATGGCTACTCTTTTTTAATGTGGATTTAGGATGATACTATATACATATAGTTAAGATACATCAGACCAAACATTAGGCTAGCAATAAATTTATAATATTTACCTTCACCTTTTAAGTCTAACAAGACTCCACATGAAAATAAATCCTAGGAGCAAGAATATTAATGGCATTTCACTATGTCTCCTAACTATTTATTATCTCCGTTAGTCCAATAATGTCCAACCCCCTTAATTAATTTCAGGTGGTCCCTCCAGAAGCAAATTGATATAACCCAATTGAAATTAAAAACAGTACGAGAAAGATAATTCCGATTAGTACTACTATCTTGAATGTTCCAGAAGATTGAGATTTATGTTTGAGTTGACTTTCGACACTTATCAATCGATCTTTAATTTCTTGAATTTCTTTTTCGTGTTCCATTATTTCTCCCCTTCACTCAGGTTCATACTTTTTTTAATTTTCTTAGAATTACTGCTGTACAGACAGATATAACACTAACTAAGTATAAAAGAGCGTATGCTACAGCAAGATAATATGTCAGTTCAGCTTCAATACCGGACCTTGTAAGAACTAAAATAATGGCATAGCCAACAACAAAAACGACAATACCCAATAGAGCATTTTTAATAACTTCTTTCACAAATTCACCTCCTAGGTTTATACTAGTTCCCCGATTTCTGTGCCACTTTATTTGACCAAGAGGATCTACCCAGATGTGGTTATGCTCATTAGTTCTTCTTACATGACATAAAAGAATTAATAGATATGAAGTGAGATTCTGTAAAGATCATTCGAAATGTAAGCCAGTGCTATACAGGCAATCAATAAATATATCTTGTAGTGCTTCTGACTCTTAAAAATCTGAACAAAACAAATAAAGAAGACTATACATAAAACAGAAAAAATTATATCAGTTCCAATAAACCCCAACATGTGCCTTGATACTCCCTCCATGAATATTTTAATAGCTTGCTCTTTAAATAATATTAGAGAAGTATATCACGTCATCGTCACATTTATTAGTTATAATTTACCAATATCAATATAATTTCTATAATAGCTCTTTACACATTTATTCAACTAAACTGCCCTTTAGCTTAATAGACGGTAGCCTATCACTCAGGTTGCCGTCTATTCTTCATTGTTAATTAATCCGGTTATCTGATTGAACAATTAACTTTTACATCCTATATATGGTAAAGTATGCATGATTGATTCAATAAGGAGGAACATCATGCGTAAAGTTTTCATATGACGAACAAGCGAGATTGTAGTGAGTGAGTTGAATTTTACCAAGAAGAATGTGTCAGACAATGAAATAGAACTTGAATATACCGGTCTTACGTCATTTGCCCAAGAGAAGATCGAACTTGAAGGAATGATCACCTTATTACAGGAAAACAATGAATGGAAAGTAAATAATGATATGTACAACTTTGAAGATTTAATACCGATCATTGACGAATCTATAATTAAATAAGAAAGGTAGGATTCTATGAGCCGCTCTGTTTTGTACTACCTATGGGTAGCCATCATTGGTTACCTTGCCGGACCTATTTTATTCACAGCTGTACTGCGATTCTTATATCAAGAGCCGCTTAGTCAGCAGGAACTGTCGATGCTTCTTACCTGGACCATCCCTACCTTTTTCACCGTAGGAATCTTGTTATATCTACTATCCATTATCCTTCTCCGCTCCTTACGTATCTATAATGTGTTCACCCAGACGCTTCTGTTTCTTCTGGTTGGCATGCTGCTCGCTGCTTTATTCACACTAGGTGCAGGTATGTTTAGCTATGCTGATATATCGTCACTCATTTCACCAGAAGGTCTGCTGTTTTTCCTATTCTTTTCGGCCATTGGAATTGTCTGCTCTTATGGTGTTTGGCTTGGACATAAGAAACTTAGCAAATCCCCTTTCTATGCGTTATCTGGGGTGTTAATCATCGCTTTTGCAATCCTTATTGTTGTACCTCTTGGGTGAATCGAGTCCTTATAACAACACCAAAAGCCTCGCAAGAAGGTTAATGTCAATTTCCTGACGCACCTTCTTTGCGGGGCTTTGAACCCATTTTTCACATATCTTCGTATACTTCTGTTTCTACTCCATGAACATAATCACTTAATTGACTATAAATATGCACGATCTGCTTCATCGGCATTCGCACCAGACCACTCGAAGAAGGAGCAACAAATTCATGCATTCCGGATAGAAATGGTTCCGGCTGAAATCCCCAATTCACTTTTGTCCTTTTCGTGTACTGTGCATATACGCCTTTTCCTACAAAACAAGCCACTTCCGGACGATACTTCTCAAGCTTCTGCTTCAAGATTTCCCGTCCTTCTGCATATTCTTCCTTCGTAATATCATCAATGCCAACGGTTGGTCTTGCCACAATATTGGTAAAACCATATCCCAGCTTCAGCAGATCCTGATCTTCTTTTGCCTCATATAGGCGCGGTGTCAGTCCCGACTGATGCAAGATCCGGTAAAAGTTATTTCTCGGATTGGCATAATGATGTCCGGTCTCGCCTGACTTAATACTCGGATTAAAGCCGATAAATATAATCTGAAGCCCATGCTCCAGATGATCGGATATGGGTTCCATCTGATATCCTGCTCCTTTATTTGCGTCTTGCTTAAAAAAACATGTTATAAATAGATTACCCAAGGTTATCTAAAGATAACGGTAATATTAACCTACGAAAAGCATTCATTTTCAGTCCCACATTACTACCCAGATGCTATAATGTAACCAGTGTTTCTGAAATATTCAGAAAAATGTGACCCTATTTATAGAAAGAAGCTGAACTATCTCATGATTTTAGACATCTTGCTTGAAGTCGTCCTACCCGTATTTGTACTGATTGGTGTAGGCTCATTAATGCAGCGCGTGTTTGAACTCGATCTGTATACACTCGCCAAAATTAACTTTTACTTTATTACTCCGGCTGCTGTGTTTATGAGTATGTATTTATCGGAGATGTCCGGTGAACTGCTGGGGACAATAGCCCTTTTTTATGCAATGTACTCTCTGATTCTATATTTGATCGGCTGTATTGTGGCAAAATCATTCAAATTTAACAAGGGAATGAAAGCTGCTTTTAACAACAGCATCATGCTGGACAATGCAGGAAACTATGGAATGCCGATTAGTGCACTTGTATTCAAGGGTGATCCGCTTGCCGCCTCGATTCAGGCTTTTATTATGTCGATGCAGAGCTTGCTGACGTTTACATATGGGGTGCTTTCGATTCAAGGGGCACAGCTAAAAGGGAACTACCGCAGTCTTGTTGTCGGGTTCCTCAAAATGCCTGTCCCTTATGCTCTATTGCTCGGTATTCTATGGAATGCACTGGATGCACCGCTTCCTACTTTTCTGTCGATGCCGTTAACTTACGCTCAGCAGTCTATGGTTGCCGTTGCTCTATTGACACTTGGAGCACAGATTGTGAAATATCCGCTAAGATTAGGACGGATCACCGTATATGTCAGTATGTTCATCCGTTTGCTAGTAGCTCCTGTGATCGGTATTGCACTTGTATATCTTCTCGGTCTGGAAGGAATGACAGCACAGGCACTGATCATTGCTTCGGGTATGCCGACTGGCGTGAATGCTTCGATTCTTGCAGAAGAGTACCGGAATGAACCTGACTTTGCTGCACAAACGGTTCTCATCTCCACACTGTTTAATGTCGTAACGCTGATCGGACTTATTGCCATTGCTCGTACTTTTTAAAAGCTTGGCAAGCTTTTTGACTCCAATCGGTTGGCATGTAAAATGCAAAAAATCCTCTTCCCGTTTAAATGGGGAGAGGATTTTTTATAGAAGAAGTCCAGCACCGCATCTAATAGTTGTTGGATTCTTTTTATATGAACCGCACTTCATTCATTAGGTCTCTAATGGTTTCGTACCTTCACGATCATAAAAAAATGGACCTTTCGCCCAGCTCACAGCAAGATGCATCAGTAGTTCTGTCTTTAGCTGTTCCCTGATCGCAGCATGCTGTTCCTGTTCGTAAAGATTCGTCCATTCATGCGGGTCGGTACTCAGGCGATACAGTTCACCTTTCGTTTCATGTACTCTGGATGCGGCCTGAGCGGCAGAACCTTCAATGTACAGAATCAGCTTCCACTCCGCTGTCCGCCACATATATGCGGGTGCTGAGTGAGGCGCAGTAACACCCTTTCCATGAAATTCGCAAAACGTACCGCAGTGCCGAATTTCACCTAATAAATCCACACCGGGGAGCATCGGATTGGCTGCAAGTCCTGCTACTCGTGTCAACGTCGGCACAAGATCAACCAGTTCTGCCGGCTCCTGATCCGCAGTTCCTCTCCTCTGCTCAGGTAGATAGGTACCGGATAAAATCATAGGCACCCTCACACTGCTGTCATACAGATTATATTTAGTGAACCGATATTGCCGTTCTGAGAGCATCTCGCCATGATCCGATACAAATACAATGAGCGCATGCTCTAACCTTCCGAGCTGTTTCAGTTTATCTAGAGCAAGTCCGAAATAATGATCAAGCCAGGAACAATTCGCCCAGTATCTAAGTGTAGTAAGTCTCCGCTCTTCGGGACTTCGCTGTTCCCATACCTTTCTCTTATCCAGATATGACTTATGACTATGTGTATTCAGTTCATCCGAAGCAGTGAGATGTGTATTCTCTTCCTCTGCCCAAGGGGGCTGGGGGATGTCTGGAATATCCTTTATGTTATATAAATCTTCGAACTCTTTAGGTACATTGAAACCGGCATGCGGCTTAAGGAAAGACAGATAAAAAAACAAGGGTCTATCTGGGTCTACGCCCTCTTCCAAAAACTGCATGGCCTGCTCCGCTACCCAGCCATCTCGATGCTGATTCATTCGAATCCCGCTTGTCATACCGGTATAACCGTTACTATTTTCCTCTCCCCCGCCAAAATCCTTGGTTTCTTCATGATAGGCTTTCAGATCTTCTGGATGAGAGTCCCCCATCATCGTTGCGCCCTGTTCATAATGACCACTCTCACGAGTTAATCCAATCGATCTCACTTCGAAACCTCGCGTGGAAGGTTCTTCTACACCGTCACTATGATTCCAGTGCGTCTTCCCGAAACCAGCCGTCTGATATCCTGCGCGGTGCATCAGTTCTGGCAGCGGCTCAGATGGAAGCTTATCTTCCTCAAACAATCCGCCGTAATTCGTTCGGACTCCAAGCTGTGACGGATAGTAACCCATCATCATGGAACTTCGGCTTGGCGCACACATCGGTGACTGGCAGACCGCATTCTGGTAGGTGATGCCCTCTTCAGCAAGCCGATCTAGATTTGGAGTGTGAATATGCTCATTAAATGTTCCAATACAATCCCAGCGCTGCTGATCTGTCATTAGAAAAATAATATTCGGTTTATTTGGAGACAAGTGACTCCCCCTCTCTTTTGGAAGAAAAACTAGATTGATAGCTGCTACTCTTTCTTACTAGTAGACTTCATCTGATTTTTTCATCCTCCTAGTCTCTTAAATCTATCGAATCTCCCTATTTCCTGCAATTGCACAATTTTGTACTAACAGGAATTAAACTATGTTATGTTGGAATTGAAGGCGTTAGTATGAAATGAATACGACACTGGACTTATGCTGAGGATGTGACTTTATTCCATGTTTTCTTGTACAAATTGTTCCCCTACAGAACTGATCTACGAAATAAAAATGACTGGTGAACACAATCTTGCCGTCATAAAAGATATGATCCCTCATCTTCTAGCCCAATCCTCGATCACGCGTTACACTTCTGATACACTGTTCATTCGCGAATCGGAAGTAAACAGCCTGACTGATTTTTTTCAGGATCATATGCATTTGGATCATATCAAGTTCCGTATTTTTGAGGAGCAATGGCAGCCTTTTCGTAACTGGCCTAAAATGCAATCCCTGCAGTGGGTAGATGAAATCATTATGCAAAAGCGAATCACCTGTTATGCCCAGCCGATTGTTAACACAGAAGGCTCCATCATCGCTTACGAAATGCTTGCTCGTTTTATTCACGAAGATGGGAAGCTCTTGTCTCCTTTCGAAGTATTTGAAACAGCGAAAACTCGGGGGCGTCTATATGCTCTGGACCGTCTATGCCGAATGGAATCCGTCCGTGCATCAGCCGGCTTATCTGGATTTATATTCATCAATTTTATTCCAACATCGATCTATTCTCCTGAGCATTGTTTAACCTCCACTATTCAGACGGCAGAAGAAATGGGTGTTTCTCCCTCCAAATTTGTCTTCGAGGTCGTTGAGACCGAAAAGGTAGATGATTTGGAGCATCTAAAGAATATTCTCGGCTTCTACAAAGAACGCGGATTCAAATATGCACTGGATGATGTAGGGGAAGGATACAGCACCATCGAGCTTCTGCGAGAGATTAAACCGCACTATATGAAACTGGATAAAAAATATGTGCAAGGGGTGGCTGGAGACGAGAAGAAACAAAAAGTAGCACAGATCATGCTCGAGGCAGCATTACAGGTAGATTCCGTTCCCCTTGCCGAAGGTATTGAGGAAGACGAAGATTATGTATGGTTACGTGACCAGGGATTTCTCCTATTTCAGGGTTACTTATTCGGACGACCCGCACCTGCCCATACCTTTGTTTTATAATTTCTCCTATCAAACCCCTGACGAGCCCATGTTCCAGATCATTGGATATGGGTTTTTACGTGTTGTTCTACAATGAAAATAAATTCCTTCACCCCCCTCCTCCAATATGTGATATAAGTCCTTGAAAACCACAAAATGATATACGTTAAACAACACGAATTTACATGGATGATCCTGATAGGAGATGGTATGATGCAAATACGCACTATCCCAACTTAAATAGTAGGCTTTGTTAGATTCTTTGAACTCGTTCAGGATAAATTCTAAGAAACGCCTGCTCTACTTTTTAATGAAATAGAAGCTCTACATTATAAGGAGGGTCTGATTTTTATGAAAAAGAAAAAACGTTCTGCTCTGACGATGCTCACACTCGTATTCTCCCTTGCCCTCAGTGCATGTGGTGGAGGAAACAATGCTTCTTCCTCGGGAGATCAAGTGAAGATCAGCTTCATTCATTGGAATAGTGATGCAAAAGTGTGGAATGAAATTATTAGTAATTTTGAAACCGACAATCCTGGAATTGAAGTATCTATGCAGACGTTTCCTTCTGAACAATACCAGACTACTGCACAAGCGAAGCTAATGGATGGATCGGTTGGTGATGTATTTGCGTCTTTCCCTGGTGCACAGTTTGAATCCTTGGCGAAAGCAGGAATTTATACTGACCTAACAGGTGAATCTTTTGTGGACAACTATAAACCAGATCTCATTAAATCTGGCGCTAAAGAAGATAAGCAATATGCTCTTCCCTACAATCTGATATATAACATTCCCGTATATAACGTTGGTTTGTTTGAGAAATACGGACTTACTCCCCCTGATGATTGGGAGGGATTCCTTGCTCTATGTGAAAAGCTGAAAAATGAGGGGATCATCCCTCTTGCTTTCCCGGGTGCCGATATCGGACCTGGACAGTTTATGAACCCGATGATGATGAACAATGCACCGGACGAGGAGATCTTCGCCAAACTAGAAGCTGGAGATGCAAAACTCACTGATGAATGGTGGGTGAAGACGCTAGCTCAGTTCAAGGAACTGAATGACAAAGGTTACTTCCAGGACGGAGCACTCGGTACGAACACCGATGGGGCTATTGCTCTCTTTGTTCAAGAAAAAGCAGCCATGCTGGCTACAGGATCTTATTCTATGTCAGCCATTCTAGCAGGGAATCCAGACCTTAGTCTAAACCTACTTGCTCCCATCACGGTAGCTTCTTCCGAAGCCCAATATGAAGGCATCCATACAACAACTTTTATGCTAGGAGTTAATAGTAAGTCCAAGCACCCGGAAGAAGCGAAGAAGTTTCTTGCTTATCTTAGCAGCACAGAGGTCGCCAGCAAGGTAGCAAATGAAACAGAGCAAGATGTTCCTGTAAAAGATATTGAGTATACAGCCCCTACTCTACAAGCGATTAGTGACTGGAGCACGAAAAACACCCGCTTCCAGCCGCGTTATCTCATCAAGAGTATCGAGATTCAAAAAGCCGTAACAAGCTCTATTCAGGAAGTGATTTCAGGTACATCACCGGAGAAAGCTGCTCAAAATGCACAGATCATCGTGGATCAGCAGCTGAATCAGTAGTTATGGGAGTACGTAAATCGATCTATTGGTTTTTCGTTCCCGGCCTGCTTCTTTATCTCACTTTTTTTATCTACCCAACCTTAAAGGGGCTATATTATTCCTTCACGGATTGGGACGGGATGTCCGAGACTCTGCACTTTGTTGGTCTTCGAAACTATGTGAATGTAGCGGAAAACACGATTTTTCACAAAGCACTAGGTAATAATCTCAAATTCATGTTTAGTGTCGTTATCGTTCAGACCTTGATATCCCTCGTACTTGCTCTGCTGTTAGTACGCAATACGAAGGTGAACATTGGACTACGGGCTCTTTATTTTTTCCCAACCATCCTGTCTTCAGCCGCTGTTGGTTTCATTGGAACTTATCTGTATGATCCTAATTCAGGTTTACTGAATGCCGTGCTGAATCAGATTGGACTATCTTTCCTATCTAACAACTGGCTTGGAGATCCCGCCATCGCGATTTATTCTGTCGCAGGGATTCAGGCGTGGGCACATATTGGGCAGATGATTATTTTGTTTGTTGCCGGCCTGCACGGGATACCGGAAGAATTGAATGAAGCTGCAAGGCTGGACGGGGGAAACCGCTGGCAGATATTCCGATTTGTGACTTGGCCTTTGCTGGCACCTGCTGCTACGCTCGTCATTGCTTATACGACGATTCAATCTTTTAAGGCGTTCGACTTGATCTATGTTATGACTCGCGGCGGTCCTTCTTACTCTACAGAAATTTTATCAACTTATATCTATTCAGCAGCATTCCAAAACTACAATTTTGGACACGCTTCGGCTGCTTCCATTTATTTCTTAGCTATTATCGCTCTAGTTACATTTGTTCAATTCAGGGCACTCAGGTCCGACAAATTACCAAACTGACGGAAGGAGGAAATATTTATGGTCTCACGTATACTTGGTAAGCTGCTGCTTCTTTTATATGCAATTATAATCTCGCTTCCACTTTTGATGGTTGCTACGGCAACGATGAAAAACCAGCAGCAGTTCTATATGAATCCACTTGGCCTGCCTTCCTCCTTCTCGCTAGATAACTACCGTAATTTGTTTGTTGACCAGCCGATGATTACCTATTTCAGCAACAGTATTATCGTTTCATTTACAACGGTATTTATGCTGCTCATCTTAGCCAGCTTGATTGCCTTTGGACTGTATCGTCTGTCTAATAAAAGTGCAAAAGTGATCCTGGTTCTGTTTGTTGTAGGTCTCATGGTTCCTTCCCAGGTGAATATGATTCCAATTTACTCTTTTCTCAGAGACATCGGACTTACGAATAGCCGGACAGGGCTTATCCTTGTTACGATCTCGCTACTCATGCCTTTGTCCGTATTTATGATTAGTGGGTTTATGAAATCTCTGCCAAGAGAAGTATTCGAATCTGCCAGTATCGATGGGGCAGGCGAAGGAAGAATGTATATGCAGATCGCCATCCCACTGTCTGTACCATACCTCGCTGCAACGGCTACTTTTTTATTCGTATCCGTATGGAATGATCTACTCTTCCCGCTGCTACTCATAACGGACAAATCAAAAATGACGCTCCCGCTTGCATTGCTCCAGTTCCAAGGAGAGTATTCAACCAATTATCCCGGACTGCTCACAGGCGTAGTTATCATCTCACTTCCTATGCTGATGATGTTCTTGTTCTTGCAGCGTTTCTTTATATCTGGAATAACCGCGGGCTCATTAAAAGGATAATAAAATAAACACACAAATACACAAAAGGACAAGCTAAGGAAACCGATCTATCGCTTGTCTTTTTGTGTATCTAATCTTCATGTATCACTTTATATTTGTTCATAGCCTAAACCGGCTCGGCAGAGCCTTGCTCTACTTGCTGACGGTACCGTGCAGGAGAAATGCCAGCATAGTTCTTGAATGCCTTTGAGAAGGAAAATAAATCAGGGTAACCCACTGACTGAGCAATCTCTCCGAGCTTGTAGGAGGTATGGATTAACAAGGATTCAGCTTCATTCATTCGCAGCTGTTGCATATATTTCATTGGCGAAATGCCGTAGGTTTTGCGAAATGTTTTCGTGAAATGTGTGCGTTCTACTCCGACATAATCAGCTACACTTTTGATCGTGATCCCTCCAGCGTAGTGAATTTCAAGATACTCTTTTCCTTTTTGTACCCATGAGGGTTCTCGAAAAACATCCTGGGTTACGGATCTTGGTACCGTCAGAGTGGAGAATATGCGCAATAAGAATATCAGCCTTTCTATATCGGAGTAGTCTTTTTGCTCGTTGTAACATGACTGGAACCATTCTTCCATCACATGAACCGTTTCCTCTCTCACACTTTTGCGTAGGTAAGGTCTTGCAGAACTCAGCCCTATTCTCTCCAAAAGTGACAAAGCCTGCTTACCGTCAAAAGCAACAAATATTTTGCGCAGATTACTCGCTTCGGACGTGTAGTATTCATGTGTTACTTGAGGAAACAAGCAAAAAAGATCTCCAGGATGGAGTTGATATATTTCCCCATTCTGAATAAAGGTACCTTCTCCATCCAGTACCATCATCAAATAATAGTAAGGTGTGACGCGCGGTCCAATATGATATCCCGGCTTTGCCTGATTGGCTCCGAGACGAATGGGCCAAGCTGCGCTTGCCTTCTCATAAACCGAGGGATTAAAGAAATGGATTTCCAAAAATTCATGATAGTCTTCTTTCATGTTTTGAAACATTGTATCCCTCCCAATACCACAAAATGATAAATCTAACTCCCCCTCAATTGCTATGGTTTCTACTGTAAATCATTGTTAATATCATTATTATACTATTCCTACCTACTTAGTTGTCATTATTTAATTTCTTCCTACCGTATCAAATCTAAAAAGATAAGTGTCCCTTTATAAGAAATCATAATCCCATAGAGATCATCAATTTCAAGCAGAGGAGATTATAATCATGAGTGAAACGAAATCCGTAGAGTTTGGCTGGTTTATTCCTACGAGTGGAGATGGCAGATACATTGGAACAGCACTCGAAAGAGAGCCTTCCCGAGAATATTTTATACAGGTTGCAAAGGCAGCAGAGAAAGCAGGTTATGAATTCACCCTCATTCCCGCTGGTGGCGATTGCTGGGATGGATGGATTGTAGGCTCTTGGGTGGCAGCACATACAACGAAACTGAAACCGCTGATTGCAATGAGACCTGGGCTTATCTCTCCGGTACTTGCCGCACGTATGGCATCTACGCTAGATCAAATGTCGGGGGGCAGAGCTCTCATTAACGTGGTCACTGGGCATTATCCCGCTGACCTTAAAGCGACGGGAGATCCGCTACATGGTAGTCATGATGAACGATATGAGCGCACGAAAGAATTTTTAGATGTAGTTAAAGGTGTATGGGGTGAAGACGGTTCAGGCAGTGGATTTGATTATGAAGGTAAACATTATCAAGTCGAGGGCGGCGTAAGTAAGCCAGCTTCTCTCCAAGATCCGCATCCTCCTCTGTATTTTGGCGGGAGTTCGGTTGCCGGAAAAAAGGTAGCTGCTGAAAGTGCAGACGTGTATCTGATGTGGGGCGAACCTCTGGAATGGATACAAGAGCAGATTGTGGAGATGGAGCAGCATCTTAAGGATCTGAAAGAAAGAACGGGTATTTCTCGCACACTCCGCTATGGTATTCGTGCTCAAGTCGTTGTCCGGGAAACGGAAGAAGAGGCTTGGAAAGCAGCATGGAACATCCTAAGTAAAGTAGAACCGGATCAATTAAAGAATCAAGAAAAACTGCATGCCAAAACAGATGCCACCAATCAAAAACGCCAGATGGATCTGTATGAACAGTCGAAGGATCAAGATTATATCATCGGACCAAATCTTTGGTCAGGTTTGTCAGCGGTACGTGGCGGCGGAGCAGTCGCTTTCGTAGGTACACCAGAACAAGTGTCTGATCGTCTGATTGAGTTTGTCGATGCAGGTGTAAGTTCTTTCATTCTATCGGGATACCCTCATTTGGAGGAAGCAGAAATTACAGGGGAACTGCTGATGCCTGTGGTAAAAAGAAAACTAGCGGAGCGAACGATTAGCGTAACGATTTAATTCTATCTCGAGTAATGGAGTGGATTACTGCTACACCTTCCCGTTCCATATCAGGTTTGCAAAATGGTTTAAAATAGTTCTTGATCATCTACAGACACATAGTGTACTATTTGAGTAATGTTTTTATGGATAATTTTTACAGTAAACTGTTATAAATAAGGATTTAGTCATTCGTGTTTTAATGTGTCTCACATTTGATTTAAGGGAGCTAAGCTGATGAAATTGCTAACCAGGTATCAATTAGCAAAATGGATATGTATTCTGTGTGTAGGTACGCTCATATTCAATGGTTTCTTGTATTATCAATTTCAAAAGCAAGAACTCCTGTACAGTCTCGTTCCTGCTATTGTGCTAGCCTTAATTACAGGTATATTTTTACTCACTGCAGCTAATAAAAAGGCTTGAGTATTTCATAGTAAAAAGCGTCTCCCTTCCGTTAGGTTAGGAGACGCTTTTTACTATGAATTATCATCGTTCTCTTTTCACGAAAAAACCTTCATACAAACATCGTTCCACTGTATTGCTTCTTGTTCCCTATGCGCCTCCATAAACTCCTCTGCGATCGCTTCAAATTCCCCTTCTATAATAAGAAGAGAATCAGGACTGCGTGTTGCTATCATCTGCTCATAAGCGGCCAATGCCTGATCTACCCCTTGATGGACCATCACTTCAGCAAGAGGTCTCGCAATGGCATAAGGAATATCTTCGGGTTCTTCCCCAAGCACAATATCCATCAGAGTTCTATTCAGCACCTGTAACCCTACATGATCGGCATTACACATCAGAATTACTGCAGATCCTGCATCTGGCAGCAAAAGAAAGTTCGAACGAAAACCGGTATCCCTTCCACTATGCGAGAGTACTCTTGCTCCCTTATAGTCACCCATAAACCAAGCACAGCCTACATCACTCATCTGTCCGCCCCATCCGGTTTCTGCTTGTGGAGACCACATTTCTTGGTAGCTTCTTTGGTCTAGGATCGATGTGGACTTTAGGGATGAAGTGTTCTTCCTAGTTGTACAAGCTCGCAAATGCACAAGTGCCGCCTCGCACATCTCCTGCGCACTCGACAGAAGAGTCGAACTTGGCCCATGAGCCCGGTGATAAGGGAAAATGTGACTCACACATGTTCCATAGCTTTCTTTTGCGTCAAAAACATGTGGACTTGCAATCTGCTCCGGATTTACATTCAGTTTATAAAAATCACTATTGTTCATCCCCATCGGATTCAAGAGATATTCTTTCATATAGGACTCAAAAGATAACCCCGAAACTCGGCTGATGAGATGACCCAGGATTTCATATCCGATATTGCTGTAGCTGAACTGTTCTCCAGGAGCCGCATCCAGGCTCTTGCCCTGAATACCGCGTACATAATGCTCAAGTGCATATTCTTCATATACAGGAGAATGCCACTCATAATCCTCTTCATCCGGCATACCGGAAGTGTGGCTTAGCAACTGGCGAACCGTAATCTCGTTGGCCCTGTCATCCTTCATTAAAAAATAAGGAATCAGATCCGCAATCTTACTGTCTAGAGAGATGGCTCCCTGCTCGACAAGCTGCATGACTGCACTTGCTACAAAGGTCTTCGAGACCGAAGCCATATGAAACAAGGTATCCCCTTTTACGGGTTCATTTGTCTCTATATTTTTCACACCATAGCCGTCTGCTACGATGATTTCATGTTTATGGACAATGCCGACAGCAAGCCCAGGCAAACCTGTATTTTTCATAAATTGCTGAATGATCTGATCTGCTCTTTGTTTCTTTGTCATCACTATTTCTGCGTTCATTCTTCCTCCGATTTCTAGCCATAACTATGGCAATGTATCTGTATTTTTTCCGTTTTTCTGTACTCGATGGACTCGCTCTGTAAACTTGAAACATTGGTTATAAAGAATCAATGGGTACACCCCTCTTCGTTTTTTAGTAAACAACGTCTTACTTAGTAACAATATACTGATTTACATTTTCTTACATTGTATTAAATAGATATAATAAAACTCTACAAATCGCCTCTACCGATACGCATTCCACTATATGTAAGGTTGTGAAATAAGAAGCATCTAGGATAAAATAGGATAATGTTTATTTATATGGAATTTTTATACTTTATAAATCTTCATTAACAGCATCACCTGTAGAAAAACTTACATAAGTAAATGGAGGACGAATGCATGAGTGAAAAACGTGTCATGACTGCCGAAGATCTGTACCGACTGGTCTGGACCAGTGATCCATCCGTATCCCCAAGTGGTGATCGTATTGCCTATGTGTCTAAAAGGGTTAACCCGGATAAAGACGGTTATCACTCTCATATCCGCATACTTGAACGAAACAGCTACGAGGATATGCCTTTTACGAGTGGAGAACAAGATAGCAATCCTCTTTGGTCCCCCGATGGGAGCAAGCTGGCCTTTTTACGTAATAAAGATGGACAACGTCAAATTTGGATAATCGCTGTAAATGGAGGAGAAGCGCAGGTTGTTACCTCTGCGAAATATGGGATCAGCGGATTTCAATGGTCACCGGGCAGTTCGCAGCTGCTGTATCGCAGCCAAGTTCCTTCCGCGAAAGAAGAGTCTACTATAGAAACCGATGTAAGTAATACATCAAAGCCCTCTCCTTCCAAACCGCTGGAAGAAGAAATTATAGATCGCTTGCGTTACAAAGCAGACGGAGGCGGCAGATGGAATGGCCGTAGATCTCACTTGTTTGTACATACACTTGGAAATACGGAAGCAACTCAGTTAACAACAGGTGATTATGATATTGGCGATTTTTGCTGGTCACCGGATGGAAGTCAGATTGCATTTACTTCGAGAATAGCGGAGGAAGATAATCTAGAGGATCTCGATCTCTGTCTAATGAATGATGTCTATGTCATGACAAATAGCGGAGAAAATCGCCGTAAATATACGTCGTCGAATACCACCATCTATTCGATTTGTTTCTCTCCAGATGGTCGCTCTATAGCCGTGTTTGGAAGTGATCATTCCCATCTCAATGCCACTCATGCCGGACTGTACATCAGATCTTTAGATGAAGATGCAGCTTGGACACCGTTAACCAAGTCGTATGATATCCAGCTAACCAACTCCATGGTATCAGATATGCGCTCGGGTATACGTTCCAATGGTCCTGTCTTTAGTGAAGATGGTGCCTACATTTACGCTCTTGTTACTCGAGAAGGCGGCGTTCATCTAGCAAAGATTGCTGTAAACGGTGAAGGATATGAATGGGTATCGCACGGTAAGCGAGATATCTATCAATTCGAATTGTTGAAGGGCGGTCATTTCATCCTCGCAGCAGCAGACCTTACTCATCCCGGTGATTTATACGAATTAAGCCCTGAGACAGGTCAAGAGAACCGCCTTACACAGCATAATGTAGAATTACTGAACGAGCTGATCATCGCTACACCCGAAGAATTCCAATTGGAAGCTTCCGATGGTGCTACTCTTCAAGGATGGATTATGAAACCGGCAGGTACGAAAAAAGGAGATAAAGTTCCCACTGTACTTGAAATACATGGTGGACCGCATGCCATGTACGGATACACTTTTATACATGAATTTCAGCTGCTCGTGGCAAGGGGATACGCAGTAATCTACACCAATCCGCGTGGCGGGTATGGATATAGTCAAGAATTCGTAAGTAGTGTACGAGGAGATTATGGGGGAAGAGATTACCAAGATTTAATGGAATTTACCGAACATGCGATTACCCATTATGATTACATTGATGAATGTAGACTGCTCGTTACGGGAGGAAGCTACGGCGGTTTTATGACAAACTGGATTGTTGGTCATACGAACCGCTTCAAGGCAGCGGTAACTCAGCGTTCCATCTCCAACTGGATTTCATTCTATGGGGTAAGCGACATCGGTTTCTTCTTCACGGAAGATCAGATTGGCGGAAATGTATGGGAGAACACAGAACTTCTATGGAAGCACTCCCCGCTAGCTTATGTTCACAAAATAGAAACGCCGCTCCTTATTTTACACGGCGAGGAAGATCTTCGCTGTCCGATCGAACAAGCAGAGCAGCTGTTTAATGCACTGAAACGTTTGGGCAAGAAAACACAGTTTATTCGTTTCCCAAAAGCAAGCCACGACTTATCGCGCGGCGGTCATCCTGGACTTCGGGTAAAACGCTTAAATCATATTGTTCGGTGGTTTGATGAGCATAAGGATCTGTAAGATCGCATAGTAAATCAATTATTAATCATTCGAAATCATCCCCTCTTTTAACCAAATAAACGAAAGAGACAGCCAGAATTGTTCTGGCTGTCTTCCTTCTTCTATGGAAACACATCGTACACTGTCATTCTCCTAGATCAGCTGCTTACCTGCTCCGGCGATAATTTGTTTAACCTTCGTTTCCAGGCTGATGATGCTCTCTTTCTGAGCAACAATCTCACCCGCAATGGTTGCCAGCTTCGTGAGTGAAATCAGCACGTCTGCGCCTTCTTTTTTCTTCACAATGATATTAAAGTTTTTCATTTCTGCAGAAAATCGTTTTTTCGTTGCACTCATATTACTCTTCGTTGATTTAATCTGAACTTTTATGGGGTCTTGTTGAGCGAGTGAGGTTTTCACCTTTTTGACCGCTTCATCACGGGTTTTCTTCGCTGCGGTGAGCTTGTCCTGCTTTCTTCGAATATCTTCTTTTGCCAAGGTAACCGCTACTTTCGTCGTATCCACTTGTGCTTTTACGGCAGCGGTCAGTTCCTTGTTTTTTATTTTCCTTGCAAGAGCCAGCTCTTTAGTAAGTGAAGAATATAAGGTGAACAGCGGTTCATAACGTTTCTTTGTACTGGTCACATCCTGAGTAAGTGTTGTGATTTTGTCTGCCTGATGCTGCTTTAACCGAGTACGCAGTCTGGCTTCCGCTTCTTTGTTCTCATAATAGATGGCTGAGGTCTGCTGTGAAAGAGAAGTATCTTTTTGCTGCAAGCTCACAAGATTCGTTTCTTGCTTCGTCAAAGCCTGGGTGATGGAAGTCGTTGACGAAGTTTTTGTCTGCGCGAGCATCTTTTTACCAGTAATGGACAGTTCAAAACCGGCCGCTTCTACAGACGGCATCACCGTCATCGTCATGAGCAAACTGCCCGCGAACAAGGAGACCACTCCTTTTTTACACATCGATAATAACCTGTTTTTTCTATCCCTAGTGTTGTTGCTATTCCTCTCCAAGAGACTGCTGACTTGTTTCTCCTTGCTGCTACATTCCTTTTCTTTTATCACTTGATTACCTCTCTTCCGGATCAACATAAACGCAAAAAAACCCGCAAGAAGAGGCTGATTCGCCTTCTCTTACGGGTTCTTCCCATATATGCCGTTCCTATTTAAATTTCTTGTCCTTTTATATATACTGTATTCTCTCTCTAACCGTCAAGCTAATCTAGCTCTGTCTAACCTTTTTTAAATATTATTTTTCTATTTCGAAGATATAAATCTAAATTATTATTACTGTAATCCTTCAGGAAATTCGTTCAGTGACCAGATGATGATCTCTCCATTAGTAAGAGTGACCTTGACGAGGTAAGGATTCTCCTCCTTATTATACTCTCTATGCCCGTAAAAATTCTGTTGATTTAGGATAATAGTTTCTTTATCCTTTTCTTGCGTTACCCGAGTTTCCCCTGCCAGTTTAGCCATAAAATTATAGTAATCTATTGTAGGATCGTTCGTATTCGAATCTACCACAAAGCCGGTGTTTTCGACATTTCGTGTAATCGTCATGGAAGTCATATCAGCTGGAGCCATACGTAACTGATCGGCATACCCTTTTTCTTCTAGCCAAGCTTCAAGCTGCTTATACGATTTATTCCAGTCTCCATTATAGTTATTATTCCTATTTTCAACATTATAGAATTCGACATACGCCCAAGCCATCTGATTTCTTGCCTTGTGCTGATCCTCATAACTTGCATTCATCAATTCTTGAATATACAATGCTTTGAACTCTTTAATTTCATTGGCATCTGTAATTTCAATCCGGCCACCTCCGTATGGACTATCTAATATGATTCGGGAGGTCGGATCCTCATTCAGTTGCTTTATTTTATAGGTCAGCTCCTTATAATAAGTACTCTCCATAATCGGTTTCAGAGAATCCTCAATTTCCGAAGCCGCAACTCTATATTTACGCATAACCCGGTGACCGTTCTTCAGTTCATATCCAATGGTAACGTCAATAGTGTCACTAGTATACTCTTCATTTTCATCTAGTTCTCCACCCTGATGTTTATTCACTAGAACCTGATGGAGATTTATCACAGCCACAGCGTACTCTTCGTCTTCTGTGAAATAAGAACTTAAATTAATTTTCTTCAACTGTCCTGAAGAATCATATTGATTAGCAAACGAAAAATAAGAATCACTATATAGTACACCTTTTACATCCGCTTGTTCAGGAACACGCGACTCATATCCACCGATACCCGATACAGGAATATACAGAATAGCCGCCAGCGTAATCAGGTAGATGACACCATGTACCAGTACTTTTCGCGAAAACACCAGCCAAGTACGATGAAGGACCATCTGCACAACAAGATATCCGAATCCCCCTCCAAGGATATAGCCAATAATCAGCATTGCTCTGCTATTGTCTCTCATCCCAGACATATAGGCTCCCCCAACCAAAGAGCAGAACAACATCACGAGAATGATAAATAATGGGGTGAGAAAACGGTATACGATTGTCTGACTTGCCGCTGCTCCATCTCTCTTGCGATAAAGAAAATATCCAACTCCCAAGAAGAAGAGGGCAAGTACGAAATACGTCGTCAGTTCAAACCAGCCAAAAGGTTCTCTTGAGGCTCCCGCAATTCGGAGCATAGGGGTTACCTTTTCTAACGTGAACAAATTACTGTACCCATTCTCAAAATAAGTATCATGGAAACCGAATAAAAACTGTCTAATATGCATTATACCCAGCACCATGAGCCACGCGGGCGTAAATAACAGCCCATAAGTAAGGACCATCTGAATCAGTGTTTGTCCAAAACATATCGCTAGTAAAATAGTAAACGCACATACAAATAGCCCCAGGATCGTGTATATAATCCCGAACTCCCACACCGTTGTTAGATCATACATGTAATAATCGGCGTAGGGCCGGATCAGTGCCGAAAGAATAGCCGTTATCCATACCGGAACCGTAATGAGCACAAGTACACTACATAGGTGTGATGTTAACAGTTGGCTCCTTGTGATCGGCAGTCCATGGTAAAGATCCGACGGCGCCTTCGCGTGAAGATAACGAAAGATAAACGTTCCAGCGAGTACGGGGAAAATGAGTAGCAAGACAAGAGATATTCCGCTTGTTACTTCGTATAATGAGTTCAATTGTTGAACCGGCTGACCTTCACGAACAGCAAACAACATAAGGAATGGAATAAAAAATAGCAGGGCAAGCAAATATAAAATCCCAATCCATCCATACTGTTTCAGGTCTTGACGAATGATAGCTTTATTGAAGTACGACCTTATGGATGTCATAGCCCACGTCCTCCATTTCATAAATAAATATTTCTTCCAGTGTTAACGGCAGTACATCGAGTAAGTAAGGCCCATAAGCTTCAAACACCTTCCTTACTTCTTTTTCGTTACCTTTTACAATAAAAGTCTCTACACTGCCTCGTTTCTCGCCGTGGAGAATACGTACATTGTTAGCAAGTGACTCTTCATGAGAATGATCCCGAAAAGCAACCTGGATTTTATGTGTATCTGCTTTCAGGTCATCAAGATCCTTCTCCACAATCAGCTGGCCCTGGTGCATAATGCCGACATGATCGCATAAATCTTCAATCTCCCGTAAGTTGTGAGAAGAGATAATGACGGTAAGTTCACGTTCAGCAGCTTCCTGGAACAGCAGGTTTTTAACCTGTCTACGCATCACCGGATCCAGCCCATCAATAGGCTCATCCAGCAGTAAAATATCCGGCATACAGCTGAGTGCCAGCCAAAAAGCAGCTTGTCGCTGCATCCCCTTAGACATCCGGTGAAGCTTACGTTTTCTATCCAGTTTGAACACAGCATCTAACTGCTGATAACGTTCATCACTCCAGCTGGGATAGATTCTTTTATAAAAAACAGCCATCTGATCTAAGGAGGTCTGCGGGAAAAAGTAAGGGATATCCGACATGAAAATGATCCGCTGTTTCAGTGCGTTATTCTCATATACAGGCGTACCTTCTACATTCACGCTCCCCTGATCTGCTTGATAGATACCTGCTATGGTCTTCAGTAATGTCGTTTTACCCGCCCCATTTGAACCTAACAATCCAAATATACTTCCTTTTCGGATGGTCAGCGACAATTGGTTGACTGCCGCTTCGGACTCAAACCGTTTGGTAACTCCAGATACCTCAATCATGGTTTTCCTCCTGTTCTTTGATATGAATCTCATTCTTTACCTTGTTATAGAGAACGGTAATATCTGAGTCTTTGATGCCTAGATACACGGCTTCTGTAAAGAGCTTCTGTAGCTCCGTCTTTACTTCTTCTCTCCGCTTATCATCCGGTCTATGTTCAGGTTTAGCAACGAAACTTCCTTTTCCTTGCAAAGAATATATGTAACCTTCTCTTTCCAGTTCCCGGTAGGCTTTCTGGATCGTGTTGGGGTTTACCGTAAGTTGCCCAGATAAATGCCTGACGGAAGGTAATTGTTCATCTGGCTGTAATACACCCATCATGATCATCTCCTTCATTCTCTCGATTAGCTGTTCATATATCGGCTTGCGACTTCGTACATCTAACTCAAACATGGGATGCCTCCTTTCTTAACAGGTTGTTCTTCGCCCTAATCTCTATTGACTGAACTAACTGTACTACAACTCATAATACAGTATGTTTTAAACTTGTCAATCTAAATCTTTCGATAGAAAGTGCTATAATGGTAAGATCAAATTTACCCTCGTTATATCTCGTATGTACAAGATATATCACCTTACTAGAGGAGATGAGCTATATTATGACCTCACGCGTTCTCATTGTGACTGCAGTAGAAGCGGAGCAAAAAGCAATTAAAAATGGCTTACCTACAGGGTTGTCAGCAGATGTTCATGTGATTGCGGCAGGAGCAGGACCGGCAGCCGCGGCAGCTGTAACCTCAGCCGAACTTGCCAAGCATGCGTATCGCGTCGTAATTAATGCCGGGATTGGCGGCAGCTTTCCAACAGAAGCCGAGGTAGGTTCGCTTGTCCTTGCGACTGATGTTATAGCAGCGGACCTAGGCTCTGAAACTGCTGAAGGATTCCGCAGTGTAGCTGAGCTGGGGTTTGGCAAATCAAGTGTGCCTGTAGATCGTACCGTCACTCAAAGATGGGCTGAGACACTTCAGGACGAAGAAACCCGTGTTTATACAGGGCCGATCCTTACCGTGTCTACCACAACGGGTACAAAAATTACTGCCGATGAACTTCAAAGACGCGTACCCGGTGCTGTTGCAGAGTCGATGGAAGGTTTTGGAGTAGGAACAGCGGCCGCACATTTTGGAATCCCGTTTATCGAGATCAGAGCCATATCCAACGTTGTAGGGCCGCGCGACCGTGAAGCATGGCGAATTCCTGATGCACTAAGAGCACTTACACTGGCCAGTTCAAAGTTATTGGAGGTTTTATAAATGAGAATTGTATATTCCCCGTGTCCAAATGACACCTTTGTATTCCATGCACTCGTACACGGGCTCGTTCCGAATACACCTGATTTTGAAGTCAGATATGCAGACATTGATATAACGAATGGTCTAGTAACAACGCCAAATGAGTATGATATTTTAAAAATTTCCTATGCTGCACTCCCTTGGCTGTCAGATGAATATCGCTTAATTCCTTGCGGAGGAGCTCTCGGCAGAGGAAACGGTCCACTCGTGCTTACAGCAAATTCAGATACAAACCCAAGTTCACTGCAAGGAAAACGAGTGGCTGTTCCAAGTGAGCGCTCCACTGCCTACATGCTGTTCCGATTATGGGCAACTCAAAATGTTCCCGGCGGGATCGGTGAAGTTGTAGTGATGCCATTTGATCAGATTATGCCAGCCGTTCGTGATGGACAGGTAGATGCTGGGCTCGTCATTCACGAGGCACGTTTTACTTACCCTTCTTACCATCTTCAGCTGATGGCTGATATGGGAACCTGGTGGGAAGCAGATACGGGACTTCCCATTCCGCTTGGTGCCATTGTTGCCCGCCGTTCCCTTGATCCTGCGCTCATCACATCTTGGATTCAAAGCTCCATTGATTATGGATGGAAGCATCCGGAAGCATCTCGCAGCTACATCTTAGAACATGCACAAGAGATGGACGAGCACGTAGCTCAGCAGCACATTGACTTATATGTAAACGACTTTACTAGAGAGCTTGGCGATGAAGGTTATCATGCGATTGAAGCTCTGCTCGGCCGTGCTGCCAAAGAAGGACTTGTTCCTGAAATTGATTTTTCTGCCTTACGCAGTTAACGAAAATATAAAAAGACGGTAGGCAAACTAGTTTAGGCTAGTTTATCTACCGTCTAAAGTTCTACATCTAGTTCACCTACAGACTGAAGCTCCACATCATGTGGAGCTTTTTGTCTTCTTTCAAGTGATAAGTTCCTTTTCCAATCTTGATCAAATAGAAAACGTTACATCAGCAGATTCATATAAAGGCAGAATTAGGGTAAAGGTTGACCCTACCTCCGGCACACTATATACAGTAATCGATCCCTCGTGATCTTGCGCAATTTTCTGACATAACGAAAGTCCAAGTCCAGTGCCCTCATCTTTCGTTGTATAAAAAGGATTGAAAATCTCCTGAAGCATGTCTGGTGGTATACCACTGCCCGTATCTTGAATCCGAATGATTGCATTTTGTTCTAATCTGCTGACTTCGAGATTAACCTGGCCGGGAGTATCCATCGCTTCCAGTGCATTTTTAACTAAATTCAGCAGTACTTGCACGATCTTATCTCTGTCCATATATATGTAAAGCGAATCATCTTGAATATTTAGCAGCAGTTCATGTCCACGCGATATAGCATCCGATTCCGATAATGACACTACACGCTCCACACATACTTTTATCGATTCCGCTCTCATATTACTGGCATGAGGCTTCGAAAATTGTAGAAATTCTGCTGTGAGTTCCGTTACCCTCGTAATCTCACTCATGATTACATCATACCAAGGCTTAATGTTATAGGATTGTACTTTAGAAAGTTGAACAAATCCTCGAATCGCAGTTAGCGGATTACGAACTTCATGAGCCATTCCGGCAGCAAGCTCACCTACCACCTTCATTTTCTCTGAACGAAATAAATCTTCTTCCCGCTGAATCCATTGCTCTCTGCGAATACGAAAAAGCTTGTCCTCTGCCCTTTGGATTAGTTGATTGAGATCATCCGTCTCCTCCGGATAATGCGTAATGCTGAAAGATACCTGATAACCGAGTGCATCCGATTCCAGTAACTGTCCAATATGTAGTGGTGTATAACATTCTGTGGGAACGAGGATCGCATACCGATCGCCGGCATATCTCGAAATTCCGAAAGCATTGGGGAAAATAGACGTGAGCGCTTGCCCAACGGTAGATAAAGCTTCATTTCCACTTTCCAGTCCATCATGATTAAAGGATTTGAAATTCTGAAGATCAAGCAGCGTCAGGTAAAAGGAGGTTTTTTCTTTGACAAGTCCCTGGATCTGGTTCATATAACCAAAATAGTTAAGCAGTCCTGTCAGTGGATCATGCGCGGCAAGATAGTTATTTTCCTCAAGAAGCATCTGTTTCTCTGCTTCCCCGCGTAGAACATGATGAAACACAATGACAACAACGACAGCAGAGATGAGATCAAATATAGTTACAAAAAGAGTGTACGTTTCGATGGGGACATAGGTCAGGCGAACGACCGTGTACTCTAAAATAAGCAAAATGGAGAGGGGTAACGTTTTTCGATAACTTTTTTTCTCGTCAAAAACGCTCAACATCATTATATAATACAGTATGACGCACCAGTTCAGCTGCGTAAAATAATGAAATAAACCTAAAGCCAGCCATTGGAATTTCTTAAGAATTGGAAATTTGGTATCTAATAAGACACTGCTCAAAAACAAGGCCGCAAACAAAAACATAAACGGTTCATTTTGAGTCGTATCCAACATACAAGAAGAGATGATGATAAAGAAACAGCCTAAAGGAAAAAAGATTAATTTAATTCGATGTATTAACAACAAGCCGCACTCCCTCATGCATGTACTTTGGATTTCCATTTATTGGACAAACATAATGTGTATTATATACTACTATTCTGAATTTTACTGCAGAATAATGACAAATAAACGTAAAAATCCACTGTTATTTTGCTTTCCCAGTACCTGCTCGAAGAACGGCTTCAAATATACTCTACATCACATTCTTTTTTCCTCTTTTCTCTTTAAGTTCAAACGTATTAAATCCCTCCTTTAATTTTTGGTGAATCTCTCTAATCTTGCGTACATCTTCAAAAGAATATCTACGACTCCCTCCTTTCGTTCGTGCCGGAAATACAAGCTGCCTTTCTTCGTAATATCTAATTTGTCTCTCCGACAATCCGGTTAACTCCTTCACCATACCTATGCTCATAATTTGATTATCCAATAGAACCACTCCTCATGTCATATTTTGTATCATTAAGTGGTATACTTCTTAAAAAGTGAACAAAGTCGGAATCAAAAGATTGGAATTATAAGGAGAAACATTCGGTATGTGATTTTTATTTTTGATTATGGCAATAATTGTATGTAATTTTTCATTGAAATTCAATAACTATTATAAAATAAAAAAACCATGTTAGATTACCTCCCAAAAAAAATCACAAATGCTTTTTTTTTTAACATCAGCTTTATGATAAACACGCAAAAGGAGCTGATCCCTAATGAGTAAATCAGAACGCCCGCACGATATGTCAAGAAGACAGTTTCTGACCACGGTCGGAAAAGTTGGCGGATCTCTTGCTGTATTTAGCTTAATGGGGACCATGGGCTTACTTTCTCCCGAAACCATGAAAGCTCAAAGTTATACGCCGCCTGGACAAAATGATCTTTCGCTGACTGGCCGCAAAGGAAAAAAAGTCATCATTCTTGGAGCCGGGATCGCAGGCCTTACAGCAGCCTATGAATTTGAAAAAGCGGGATATGATTGCACTGTTTTGGAAACAAAGCCTTTTGCGGGGGGACGAAACTTCACGGTTCGACGCGGCACCTCCTTAGCTGAGATTGGTTCCAAAGCTCAATTTGCCCAGTTTGACCCTGACTCCTACCTGAATGCAGGTCCGATGCGAATTCCTCAGTTCCACTCCACGCTTGAATACTGCCGAGAATTTAACATCCCCATCGAACCCTTTAATAACGTCAATGAGAGTGGCTACTACTACAACGAAAACGTGGGCAGCTTGTCGGGTCAAAGGATTCCAAAACGCGCGGCCAAAGCAGATGTCAGGGGTTATGTTTCCGAGATGCTGGCAAAAGCCGTTAACCAGTCTGCACTCGATCTGCCTTTGACTTCAGAAGAGAAGCAGAAGCTCGTCGATTATCTGAAAAGAGAAGGCGATCTAAACGTAGATTTATTCTACCGAGGTTCTTCTCGAGGCGGTTATAAGGAGGAGCCTGGCGGTCATCTGGATGCAGGCGTTGTCCGAGATCCTTTTGACCTGAAAGCCATTATAAACTCTGGGTTCGGTAACTATTTTGGTAATGAATACGGCTATGATCAGCAGATGATGATGTTTCACCCCGTTGGGGGCATGGACAAAATTGTACACGGCTTTGAGAAACGACTTGGAAACCGGGTCAAACTCTCGGCAGAAGTCACTGAAATAAGGCAGTCCGCTGATGGAGTCCGCATTCGATATAAGCAAAAAAATAAAGAACTAGAACTCACCGGCGACTACTGCATCTGCACGATCCCTCTCTCCGTTCTACGCAAAATCCCAGCAGACTTCTCTTCAAAAATGGCAAGTGCCATTGCGGCAACCAAATATGCTTCTGCCGGTAAGATCGGTTTGCAATTTAAGCGCAGATTCTGGGAGGAAGACGAGCATCTCTATGGCGGCAGCAGCTTAACGAACATGGACATTACCCAAATCTACTACCCACCTACAGGCTATATGAATAAAAAAGGGGTGCTCCTTGGCTATTATGTAACCGGAACGAATGCGGACAAGCTTGGCAGTATGAGCTATCTTGATCGTGAGAAACATGCCATAGCCCAGGGTGCCAAGATTCATCCGCAGTATATAAAGGAATTCGAATCTTCCTACTCTATTGACTGGAAACGTGTGCCCTTCCAAGAAGGAGCCTGGGCAACATATAGCACAGAAGAACGAGCGGGAATCTATAAGACGCTGTGCGAACCAGATAACCGAATCTATCTGGCGGGCGATCACATTAGTCATATTGTCGCATGGCAGGCAGGTGCAATCGATTCTGCGCGGTCTGTTGTCAAACACATTCACCAGCGAGTCATGCAGGCGTAGATTAGCAGCTAGTTACTTTTTTAAATAACAAGGAGGAAATTGAAAATGAAAAAGAAGGTCCAGAGTATCATGCTCGCAGGTGTACTGATGGGAAGTTTCGGTATGACTGCATTCGCAGAGAATGCAGTCACCGTAGTTAAAGGAACCGTGGTTAGCGTCACTCCCCCTGCTTCAAGCACGCCTCGCCCAGCGGTAACCACCGATTCCGGTGCAACATTTTACGGTAACCCTACTTCCTCGATTTCTAGTGGAACTATTGTCCCTGAAGGAGCTGCATACCTGTTTACGAGCGGTACTGTTCCACCCCTGCTGAATAAAGAGGGAAGCACGATCTATGAGCGATATGGAGATACCAAGACCCAAGCTGTTGGCGTATTAAAAACCATTGAAAAGCAGCTAACAGATCAAGGACTTTCTATGAAGGATGTCGTATATCTCCGTGCCTATCTAGTGGCAGACACTGCAAAGGAGGATAAGTTCGACTTTGCGGGATGGAACGAAGCCTACGGTGAATTTTTTAATAATGAGGAAAATCCGGTAAAACCTGCCCGCTCTACCGTTGGTGTTGCTGGACTTGTCAGTTCCGATTGGCTCATTGAAATTGAGGCTGTTGCTGTTTATCCGAAGAAATAACCTGACTACGAAGGAGAGATGAACGATGCTTCAAAATATAGGAGTTACCGGCATCATTATGATTCTTGTCCTTGTTCTGATTTTATTCGGTCCTTCAAGACTCCCCGAACTTGGGCGAGCCGTAGGACGCACCTTATTTGAATTCAAATCCTCAGCTCGTGAGCTTGTAGGGGATAGCAAAGATGACGAAGATTCTGATAAGAAAATAGACTAGGTATTTTCAATAAATCCTTCCTATAGATCCCCTCTAGCGCTACATTGCCAGGGGGGATTTTCCTTTTCCTTCATCTGATATACTTAAGTACTGAGGACTTACTCTATTCAAAGGAGAACTACATATGCTGCACGACAATCAAAAGCCAGAAGAGAAATTACAACGCTACGGAGTGAGTTATCTTCCTGATCGTTATCTGGAACACTTATATCCTTCCAAAGATGCCTACTATCCCTTTTCTTACGAAGGAGTTACGAGTCATATACAATTTTCAGAAAAAGAAATTACACCTTCACTACAAAGTTTGGAGTCTTGGATACCAGAGTGGATGGCACAGATCAATGCATTCCCTATTTACTTTTGTGTGGTGCTCCCCGCTTATTCAGAAGAAGAATATAAGATCAAATTTGATGGACTGAGAGCTACCTACCAATTATCTAAAGGAAGAAGAACCTCCATTTTCGTTGTGAAAGCACGGGATGAAGAACTTTTCCGTAAATTACTCCCCATCATCTTATCCATTGGAAGTAACAATGACATAGCCCTCTGGTCAACTCGTAGTCATACTTTTCAGGTAGTGGAGAAAGAACTAATCTATAGGAAACCAAGACGCAAGAAAAAGTTGACGATCGAAACAAAAGCTACAGATTATGAAATGAAAGTCGTTCTTGAGTCAAATACTTCTGTATTCTGGGTTGGCCACGATGCTGACGATCTTTATCTTCTCTCATCGGACTCTCATATGACAACTTATGATCGTCTTCGCTCCACTCTACCTGCTACTGTCATGACCATTCTCGAAGAGCTATCTGACTAGCAGATCTACTTAATATAGCTTGCATAAGATACAAAAAATCCCCTTCACAGAAAAGGTTATGACGCTGTTTTCTGTGAAGGGGATTCTTATCCATATACATTTTCGTTTACCTTACTCACTTCTAGTAAGGAAAGTTTTTGTTCGCTCCAGCTGCGGATTTCCAAAGATCTGTTCTGGAGTTCCTTCTTCTGCAATCTCACCTTTATCCATAAAGATCACGCGGTCCGCTACATCACGGGCAAAATTCATTTCGTGCGTAACAATGACCATCGTCATGTTCTCGTCTGCGAGTTTACGAATAACGCGAAGTACTTCGCCTGTCAGCTCTGGATCAAGCGCCGAGGTAGGTTCATCAAAAAGCAGGATTTCTGGGCTCATCATCAGCGCTCTGGCAATGGCTACACGCTGTTTTTGCCCGCCTGATAGATTAGCAGGATAGGCATCTCCCTTATCTGATAAGCCCACTTTAGCAAGCAGATCAGCCATTCGGGGCTTTAATGCTACTTTGCTTTCTTTTTTCACCACTTTCGGGGCAAGCTCCAAATTCTCATTGACTGTTAAATGTGGAAACAGGTTAAAGTGCTGAAATACCATGCCCATGCGAGTCGTAATCCGCTTAATTTCCGCTGCACTCACATACTTTCCATCCGTTACAAAGGCTTCACCGCCGATACGAATGGTCCCTCCATTGATTTGTTCCAGATTTACTAAGCTGCGAAGCATCGTACTTTTTCCTGAACCCGAAGGTCCTATCACAGCGACCACTTCACCCGGCTTCACATTAAAATCTATCTTCTTCAACACATGCAAATCACCAAACGATTTTTGCAGATTCGTCACTTCAATCATATTTGTCATTACACGACATCCCTTTGTTGTTTATTCAAATTTGTACTTTCTCTCCAGCGCTTTAAAGATCAGCGTCAGCACAAGTGTCATTAATAGATAGATGATGGCGGCAATCGCAAAAGGTACAATCGTTGCATCTCTGTTCACCGCAGTTTGAGCAAAATGGAGCACTTCTGGTACAGCTACTGCATACAGTAATGCCGTATCTTTGACAAGTGTGATTGACTCATTTGCTGTTGACGGGAGAACTACACGAATCATCTGCGGTAAAATAACTTTGGTTAGCGTCTGGAATTTGCTCAGTCCAAGTACTTGTGAAGCTTCATATTGTCCCTTGTCGATCGATAGCAAGCCGCCTCTGAAAATTTCCGCAAAATAAGCAGCGTAGTTCAGGACAAACGCAAGCCCAGCAGCAACTGCACGATCCATTACAAGATGCTCCCCTATAACAGGCAGCATGGGTAAACCGTAACAGAAGAACAATAGTTGCAACAACAGCGGTGTCCCTCGCATCACATAAATGTACGTATGCGCAAAAGCCGACAGCGGCTTAAATTTACTGTTCGCCATCAGGGTAAATAAAAATCCAATCGGAATGGATAAGATGATTGCTATGAAAAATAGTAAAAGAGTTGTCCGTGCACCTTCCAGCATGGGGAGTGTAATACTCCAAAGATAATCTAATGTCATATTCTCAGGCTCCTAAGTAAAAAGAAAACCGGATATGAAACTCCCCGGTTTTCAATCCTATTAATGAATTTCATAAATCAGGTCTAATATGAAGCTATAAGTGTTATATATGATTTCAGTTAGACTTTAGCGAAGCACCTTATCTTCACCAAACCATTTTTCAGAAATCGTAGTAGCTGTTCCTTCTTCAATTAATTCATCTAAAGCTGTCTGAAGACTCGTCAGCAGCTCTTCATTCCCCTTCTTCACACCGATTCCATATTCCTCTGGAGACAACGTTTCATCCATAATTTTATACGTTCCTTCTTCAAGAGACATATAGTAGTCAGCTACTACTTCATCGATGATAACCGCATCAAGGCGACCGCTCTTCAGATCACTTAGAGCAAGTACATTATCAGGAAATTCGGATATACTTTTGATCTGATCTTTGATTGGATTCTCACTGAGTGCATCCGAAGCAGAAGAAAGATTTTGCAGCCCTACTTTTTTCCCAGCGAGATCAGCTAGGGATGCAAGCTGTGAATCAGCCAGTGTTACTACAACCTGACTATTCTTGAGATAAGGTTTCGTGAACAACACTTTGTCTTTGCGATCCTCTGTAATCGTATAGCCGTTCCAGATCAGATCAATACGACCACTGTTCAGCTCAGATTCTTTTGAAGACCAGTCAATAGGTTGGAACTCTACTTCTTTACCCATTTTTTCAGCTGCTGCTTTCGCATAATCTATATCGAATCCGACAATCTCATTATCCTTGTCTCGGAATCCCAGCGGGGCGAACTTATCGTCAATACCAATGACAA
The DNA here is from genome assembly GCF_965111595.1 of Paenibacillus sp. Marseille-Q7038. Taxonomy (NCBI): domain Bacteria; kingdom Bacillati; phylum Bacillota; class Bacilli; order Caryophanales; family Paenibacillaceae; genus Paenibacillus; species Paenibacillus sp. Marseille-Q7038. The sequence goes on from NZ_CBCOOM010000001.1 coordinate 3,109,314, forward strand.
TCTTATCTCCCGCACTTCCGCTTGTATCACTTCCGCAAGCTGCAAGAATAACCACCATCAAACTTAAACTTAACGTTATCCATAATGACTTTTTCATGTTGTTTCCCTCCGTTATATCTATATCAAAACGCTTTAGTTCGCTACCATGTTACCAAGATAAAACTATCATATCACAAAATATGTGAAGCTGCCAAGAGGGATTAGAAGGACTGTTGCGCTCCATGGACAGATGGGGGTTCCGAACGTCGTTGAATCTGGATTCGCACGGTTGACTCTCATAGATGTAAGCATCCAGCTCCAAATACGAACGCTCCGCTTCTTCACCCCCATTCTGCCTCTTCCGCTTTTGGCCCTTCTCTTATTTTTATAGAGCAGGGAGATAAGGTATTGTTCCTCTATACCTCACTTTAAGGAGAAGATAACACCTCAGCTATTGGATGCGTAGTTTTAATTCAGCATATAAAAACTGCATTTCTCAGTTAGATGCTATCTAATAGAAGAAGTGCAGTAATGTTTTTTGCAAACAGTAAGATAGTTACAGGAAATTCCCTATAATTCTTAAATACTAACTTACTAGTGGTTTGATATGCTCTGTTGCCTTATTAAGCTTTTCAACAAATTCCTTAGAATTCTCGTATTTTTCGGGTAATTCGTTTACAAATAGATCAATTTGTCTTTTGAAATTTGCATGAATCTCAGATTTAAAATCATCATTGTTTGCTATCTGATTTCTTACGAGCGGCTCATATCGAGTCCTCAGTAATATAAAGTCGTTAACAAGTATATCTAAATCAATAGATCGAGGAGCATTACTTTTAAAAAGATCCAAGCGAAAGTTTGAAAAAACCAAAGATGTATATACATCGAACATACCTTCTGAAATTTTATCAGGCTCTTGATCCTCTTGAATTAGATCCAAACTACGATTCAATGTCTGGACACTTGAAACAAAACTCAAATAATATTTTGATTGCGACTCGTTATCTGCCTTATTTTTGTTACTTAGCAGGGCGATTGATAGTAAACAAAGAAATATTAGTACAAAAACAGTTAACCATTTTTTCATATATTAATAATCCTCCTATTTTATTGGTAATTTTGTTTGAATACAACAGAAGAAGATACTTTATCATATAACCCCCTTTAATTACAGACGTTTTTCCATAGTCGTATCAACAATCACGTAGTGTACACAAAGACAAAAAAGGATAGGGATTCAGAATTGCTCTGAGTCCCTATCCTTATCCGTGTCAAAATCCCACTTTTTTTCTATACCTTCTACGCTTTGTGTACCTTCACAATATAGCTTTGTTTTGCCTCTACAAGGAAGGATATAAGTCCCCTGCCCAGGTCTGTGATACTAACCTCCAGCCCGTCTGCTGTTCTTACAGCAAGGGTTTCTGTATTCCACCCTTCCATACAAATGGTGCAAGTACCGGATTGATCTGGCCGTATTTCTGCTTCTTTCAGGTTGCCTTCAGACCACGAAATATCAACTTCGTATCCTCCGCGTGCCCGCAGTCCGCGAACACTTCCTGCCGCCCAGGCATCTGGTAGAGCCGGTAGCAATTCGATATATCCCTGATGGGATTGGAGAAGAAGCTCAATGATTCCTGATGTTGCCGCAAAGTTGCCGTCAATTTGGAATGGAGGATGTGCGTCGAACATGTTCGGATACACGCCCCCGCTTTCATAGCGTTCAGAACCGTCCCGTACAAGTTGCAGCAAATTAGAAATAAGGCGATGCCCCCGGTTTCCATCTTTGAACCGTGCCCACAGTCCGACTTTCCAGCCAAGACTCCAGCCCGTCCCTCCATCGCCGCGCCGCTGTAGCGATACTTTCGCAGCTTCCATGAGCTCTGGTGTATCTTTTGCTGTCAGTTGTCGTCCTGGATATACACCGAAGAGATGGGATACATGTCTATGCTCCACATCCTCGTCTTCATAGTCATGAAGCCATTCCTGCAGCTGTCCATACTTCCCAATCTGCAGAGGAGGAAGTTCATCCCTACGCTGCTGAAGCTCTTTTGCAAACTCCTCATCTTCACCGAGAATTGCTGTCACTTCAATAAGATTCGTAAATAGATCATAGATTAAAGCCAGATCCATCGTTGCTGTCGTAGTCACCTGATGAAGCTCCCCATTCACCCGAAAACGATGCTCCGGTGAGGTTGAAGGTGCCGTATACCAAGAACCGTCTTCTCCTTGAATCAGCCAATCCAGACAGAATAAAGCCGCTTCCTTCATAATTGGATACGCTTTATTTCTAAGGAAATCGGTGTCTTGTGTAAACACATAATGTTCATATAAATGCTGACACAGCCATACGCCACCCATCTGCCATAATGCCCATATCGGATCTCCATGTCCAAAAGCACCAACCGGTGCTGTCTGTCCCCAAAGGTCAGAATTATGGTGAGCCGTCCATCCGCGTGCACCGTAGTTAATCTCTGCTGTCTTCTTCCCATTAACGGAGAGTCTAGTAATCAGATCAATTAAAGGTTCATGACACTCAGATAAATTCGCCGTTTCCGCTGGCCAGTAATTCATTTCGGCATTGATATTCAGCGTATAATTACTGCTCCACGGTGCTCTCGTTTCGTGATTCCAGATCCCTTGCAGATTGGCAGGCTGTGTTCCTGAGCGTGAGCTTGAAATGAGCAAATATCGGCCGTATTGAAATAAAAGCTGAACCAAGTATGGGTCTTTCCCGCCATATTTTACGATACGTTCATCGGTAGGCAGATCTATTGATTCCAGAGGGGGACCAAGATCAAGCACTACCCGATTATAAAGCTCCTGATAGTCTTCCACATGTCGATTTCGCAAGGTCTCATATTCATATGCAAAAGCTTTCTCCAGATCATTTCGTGCATAGAGAGACTCATCTTTGCCTTCTTTTCCCGGAGAGCGATCATAACCATTAAAGCTTGTCGCACAGCTAAAATAAAGAGTGGCCTGATCTGCACCTTCCACCCGAATTCCGGTGGCATGAGTTCTTGTGTTTCCTCCCTTATGACGAACTGCTAATCTCCCTTCAAAGCGCATGGCATCCGTCTCACCTGGCTTACCGTAACGTATGGGATCATCCGTTGGATAATAACTTGGATTCACAACCTCAGGCGCGTACCCTTTAATCATCGCTTGGTTCTCTTCCGCTTCTGTTTCATGACGAAGAAGACTGCTAAGACTCGTATGAAAAGACAATATTCCTGGCACGCTTGCCCCCAGATGGATAACGATGACCTGATCAGGGTGAGACACAAAAATTTCCCTGGTATATGTTGTATCTCCGATACGGTATGTAGTTTTTGTTATTCCGTCCGTGAGATCTAGTCTCCGGTTATAATCTGCTGTAATATCTCCATGATCAAACGTAATCTGTAGATCTCCAAATGGCAGATAAGACTGCGTATAAGATCCCAGCATTTCCTTTGTCAGCTTGTCTGCTTCAGCATATTTCTCATCCTTTATAAGCTGTCTCACCTGCGGAAGCACTTCTTTGGCACGAGGATTGTTCCAATCTTTCGGTGGACCTGACCATAGTGTATCTTCATTCAGTTGTAAACGTTCCTGCTCCACACGCCCAAACACCATTGCCCCTATTCTTCCGTTCCCGATCGGCAGTGCTTCGGTCCATTCCTTAGCCGGACGGTTATACGTTAAAAACATATCGTCTCCTCCAATATAATTACTATTGTTATTGCAGAAAATCTAAAACGTTTTAGAATACCTATAAACCTTTACTTCCTTGGCAATGAACCCTGCAAATCTTGTCTTTCATGTAAGCGGATTCCATTCTACTAGTATCGTCCTAAAAATCAGTTCAAAAAGCAAGCCTTTACCATAAAATATTTTAGAGAAACTGCTAGAAAACAACTTTTCACACAGCAAGAGATAACAAGAAAAGGCCCTTCCCAGCGGGAAATGACCTTCCTATGTAACCTAATATACTTTATGAATAACATCTTCAAAATCAGGTTCCTGCATCTCTACGTCTGCAAGTTCCCCCCATTCGCCAAGCTGAGCTAAAATTTGCATCGTACCTATGCGATTCCGATTCGCTTCCACTGTAATCGTTCGCTCGGTACAGCCTATTATCTTCACCGCTTCGTGATGAAATTTGGCAAGACTTACACTCTGAATATCTTCAAGATACGAAACTTTTATAATAGTAGGAAGACCGATATTCTCTCTAAGAGACTGCACGGTTCCATCGTAAGTAAGCTGTCCATGGTTAATGACCATTACCCTGCTGCAGAGCTGTTCAATATCATCCATATCATGGGTTGTCAGCAGAATGGTTTTGCCAAAATCACAGTTCAGCAGTTTCAAAAAAGATCGTATATTCCGCTTTGCATTTACATCAAGCCCAATCGTTGGTTCATCAAGGAACAGAATATCCGGATCATGAAGCATTGCAGCACCTAGATCGGCACGCATCCGCTGACCAAGCGACAGTTTACGTACAGGTGTATCCCAGAATTCTTTCAGGTCTAGAAGAGCTGCAAACTCTTTCAGCCGTTCGTGTTTATCCCTATCATCCACGCGGTACATTTTGGCGAGAATATCATAGCTGTCTTTTACCGGAAGATCCCACCACAGCTGACTGCGCTGACCAAACACCACTCCAAGCCGTCTTACTACTTGCCTTCGTTGCTGATGCGGATTCATTCCATTTACCCTTACACTTCCTGAACTCGGATGTAGGATGCCTGTTAACATTTTTATCGTCGTTGATTTTCCTGCCCCATTCGGACCGATATAACCTATAAATTCTCCAGGTTCGATCTTGAAACTGATATTTTGAACGGCTTGTTTGACCGTGTATTCTCTTGAAAATAAAGCGCGGAGTCCTGCAAAATTCCCGTCTTTCACGACAGGCGTTTTGAACTCCTTATGTAAGCCTTGTACTTCGATCATCTTGACTCCTCCTTAGCTACCTGTGCTCTGATATTTTGTCATGCCAAATTTCCAAAAACGCAGACTGATCGCAAGAAAGCCCATCGCCGCGAATAGAATGACTAGAAAAATCCATGGACCCCATTCGCCTCTCAAGATATATAGGGCAGGCACATAATTGACTAGACCTACTGGCAACACAAAAAGGAGCATCCCGGCAAGCCAATTCGGATAAAGGGAGAGGGGGAATCTTGCAGCCGTTCCCGCTGCATCTTCCGTAAATGTCTGGAGTTCGCTGATCCTTGTCGTCCAGAATCCAATTGTTGCGGTAGCAAGGCCGATAGAAAATAAAAGAACTGCCCCCGTTAAGATCACAAATAAAGACTGTGGCACAGCAATCCAACCAATCTGACCATCGTTCATCATTCCGTGAATAGACCAGCTAAAGACAAATCCTCCTTGCAGCCACTCTCCAAGCATAATACGAAAACGCTGTGGAAGCAGTGTAAAGAGTACCGGTAGTGGTCTTGTCAGCAGCCCATCCATATCTCCGCTAACCAAGTATTTTTCGAGATGATGTACTTCGTTTGCAATAGAGCGGTACACTGTTTTGGATAAAGTCATGATGGCAAATAGATAGCCCACCTCATAGATATTCCAGCCTTGAATGGCTCCAAACCGATGAAGGACTATCGCAATCATTAGAAATTCTGCAATCTGGATGAAGGCAGCAAGAAAAGACCCAAGGAAGAAATTGAGTTTGTATTGCATGGAACTTTTGATACTCGTTCGGATCAGTAATACGTAAAGTTCGAAATAGGAGCGAAGTGGATAGAAAGTGCTATGTTTTTGTAATAGATGTGTCTCCGCCTTTGTGTTCATCCTCCCTGCACCTCCACTTTTCTCCGAAGATAGTAGGTAGCAAGAAAACAGATCAGCGTGAGCAGCAGCATCCACACCATGGTTCCTAATAATAGAGAGCCATCCTCATAACCAAGGTAAATGCGAGTTGGTACATACAGAAGATATGGATAGGGTGACCACCAGGCAATCGTTTGAAGAATCTTAGGCAGCCATTCAATAGGGATGAAAAATCCCGCAAGTAAATTAATAAGTGCATGGTTTGCCCATTGCAGCCAGCTTGATTCGGTGGTCCACATCGCGGATATTCCAATCAGATAGTTGATGCAGATCCCCATGTAAGCAGCTCCGAGCAAACTTGCCGTGGTTAAGACATACGTCGTTCCGTTCTCTGGCAGCCTGAGTTTGAAAGCAATGAGATAGACGAGATAGATAGGAATCGATTTGTACAGAAACTGATAGAGAATCTGCCCCCATTCTCTAGACATGAGATGCGTAAAAAGATGAACAGGTCTCATCAAATCCATGGAGATATGCCCTGTTCTAACTGTCTCCGGAATTCCAAGACCATTTGTTAGAAAAGAGGTTACCCAAAGGGATGCTTGTGTAAACGCAATGTAACTGACCATCCCCTGTGTTCCATACTCTCCGAGTGAGCGCCCTTCCCCAATTCCAATCCAGATACAGGCATACAAATAACCGAATAAAGCGCTTGCGACATTGTGCACCATATGTGCACCGCGGTACTGCAAGTTTCTTGCATAGGCCTTACGGGCCAGGGTGAAATAGAGCAATGAATACACCTCCGATAAGCTTGGTTGAGACGCCAGCCGTCGTCTACTTCAGACAAGGTGAAATGCGAGAAGGGCACTATCATACCAAATATGGAATTTAAATACAATCGTTTTTTTACTGATATTGATTAAGGCTCTGAGCTAAAATAGAACACTAAAAAACCACCAGAACAAGCGACTTATCGCTTCTTTCCCTGGTGGTCTTCTTTTTTTAAAATAATAAAATTGATTTCACATTACAGATCCTTCTTGCGGAATCGCAGAACTCCCCATACAAAAGCAATGGCAGCATATAACATCGCATAGATTACAAAAGTACCCGATGGGACATCTCCAATGAAAAATCCAGATATCATATGGCTTACCTCAACAACACCGCCTAACTCATCGAGTCCGATGAGTCCATGCATCATTTTTCGCTGCAATGCATCTACCGGCATAATGATGGACATCAGCCCTGAAATATTAGACAGCGTATTACCGAGATCTTCTGCGCCAAAGGCCTCAAAAATCCCGATCTTCTGCACCTTCTCCAGCATGCCGCCAAGCCAACCAGCCCCAAATAACATCGTCATGAACACACCGTTTCCAAGTGAGGTGAATTTGGTAGAACCAAGCATCGTAAGAGAAATAAGCAAAACAATAATAAGAGCAAGTAACAGCAGAGCCTTCACATGAACCATTGGTTCCTTCGGTATCGCCGCATGAATATCCGTAATGATCATTATTGCTGTATATAAAATCACCGTATAACAGCAGAGCAGCGTGACGAATCCGAGCCAGCGACCAATATAAAATTGAGATCTTGATATCGGGCGTGTAAGTAGCGCCTGCATGACTCCCTGCTCCGCTTCCCCAGCAATCGAGGAGAACGCACTAAAGATCGAGAGGAGTGCAATGACAAAACCAGCAAAGAAGAAGCCAATCATCATCATAAGAACTCCCGCCGAATAGTTAGCAATGATCGAACTTCCATCCGAAAATCCCCCAAAGCGCTCGCTTCCTGTCACAGCATCTGCAATAAACCAGTATGCAACAAGAAAAAAGAGGGTCAGGATCATCGCAAGAATCATCACTCGCTTACGAATCATCTCTTTCCAGGTCATATTCATAATGAGTATCATGCGTCTTTTTCCCCCCGATGGCTGAGCCCCTTCACTGCCGTTAGGAACCAGTCTTCCAATTTACCGCTCTCTTTGCCAACTTCATAGAGCGTAAGGCCTTGCTCAATGAGTAATGAATTAATCCACCCCGCCTGTTCTTCATTCTGTAATTCAGCTTTGAGCCAAACTGTATCATGCCCTGAAATAACAAACTCCTGCTTCGCTGCATTAGCTATATTAATTGGCAAATCCGGTTTATGTACCGTTTCTACTTCGAATTCAAATCCCGTCTCATCCTGAAGCCACGTTCTCACAAGCGGTGTATAACCGCTCACTTTAAAGCGGTAGGTTACTTTTTGCTGAAGTACATTCCCTACATCGCCCGTACGCAGAATCTCCCCATTATTTAGAAGTGCAATTTGGTCACATACCGCTTCTACATCCTCAAGCATGTGGGAATTCAAGAAGATGGTTTTGCCTTCTGCTTTCAATTTCATCAGAATCGAGCGAACCTCTTTACGTCCAACAGGATCAAGGGCTGAGGAAGGCTCGTCTAGAAAAATAATATCAGGATCACTGACGAGTGCTGCCGCAAGTCCTAGTCGCTGCTGCATTCCTTTGGAATAGTTCTTGATCTTGCCTTTGCCCCGGCTGCCAAGTCCTACCTCATCAAGCAATTTGGGAATTCGCTCTTTAGCTGTTCTTACATCCACTCCGCATATTTTCGCATGAAGCTTCATCACTTCTTCCCCTGTCAGCCATTCTTGGTACCTAAATAGTTCAGGCAAATACCCAATTCGTTTTTTTGCTTCGAGGGTATGTATGGGATGACCGTAAATCGTCGCAGTCCCCTCTGTAGGATGGATTAAACCGACCAGCATTTTTACAAAGGTACTCTTTCCTGCCCCATTCGGTCCGAGGAAGCCAAAGGCTTCCCCTTCTTGAACGTTGATCGATACATCACGGCAACCACGGCCATTATCGAATTCTTTCGTCAATCCTTCGGTATGAATAGCTGCTGTCACTGGTTCATCAGCTCCTTGATTTCTTGGATCATTTTCTCTTTTGTATCAAACAATGTATCCCCCTCTAAGTGATACAACACATCACCTTTAGTCCAAGTAGCCGTATAATAAATAACCTCTTCTGTACCTGATGGTTGATAATAGTTGTAAGTACTCTTTTCTAATATGACAGGAATACCATCAACACTCACTTTTTCAGCAGAACCATCAGTAACTACGGGTACTGGAAGTTTCCCTTGTAATATTTGCTCCGCTTGGATTCCCGTCTTTAGATGATCAGGTAATAATGGGAAGTTCAGTACTGCTTTTACTGCATCTTCAACAGCCACTGATGAATCTACATTAATAGTTGGAATTTTTCGTTGAGATAAAATCGCCCGTTTCTTTTCATCATCTGTTTGATAGGTTTGGTACAATGACTCTGGTATCTGAAATGTAATAACCTTTCCATCTAGTGATTCTGGCATAAGATCATCCGCTCCGAGTCGTTTCATTGTTGCATTTACTTTAGGAATATCCAGTTTCATCGTTATCGTCTGTGAAATGCCAAGTCCGAATTTTTTTGGATTAATATATTCATCTGCAACAGGTTGTAAACCGATCTCCTCACCAATCTGCTCGGTCGTTTTGTTCTTCGACTTGATATGCTCGCCTGATTCATTTGTAAACGTTCCATACTTACTAATGAATTCTCCCATATCTTCTCCCTCAGAGATGGTACTCATAAAATCCATAAGTGCTCCTTCATCTACGGATGTGACTTCCTCCATTCGGAATTGATTCAGGATCGCAGCAAGGGCTTTATCCCCAATAGGTGTTGCCACCATCACGCCGGCAATCGCCGCAGCAGTTGCAATGCTAATCCACTTTTTAGCAGGATGTCTTCTTGCTTTCTTCCTCTTTGGCTTACTGTCTTGGTTTCTAGTCACTAGATTTTGTTGTTCATCATTTACCTGCATTTCTCTCATCTCTCCTTTAATCACTTTGGTTGCGGCTTGATTTACTTGATCTATTTCTATCTCATCTGATTTCTTCATATCCAGTTGGCTCGACGCCCAAGCTGCCCATTTGGGACTCATCTCTTCTTTCTGGAGCTTGGATGTGAGCTTCTGCCATGCATCATCTATCCGTTCCTGCTCATTGTTGTCTTTTATTGAGGTCATGGATATTCAACTCCTTTTCTTTCATTTTCCGTGTACTTGTTTACTTAAGTTGCCGAGTTTCGTATTACTTTCCGTTTCAATTTATTCGTTGCCCGGCTCAACATGGAGCCGACAAGAGGCGGTCTTACATTCAGTTCCTCCGCAATTTCAGCGTAGCTGTAACCCGAGTATTTTAGCATCAGCACCTTACGATCTCGTTCAGGCAGTTCTTCCATCCACTCCCGAACCTCTTCTTGATCCATGCGCCTCAGCACTACTTCTTCTCCAGAAGCCATCTGCTGCCCCATATCATAGTGTTGCTCCTGCTTATCTTTCAATTTACGCTCTCTAATCTGTTTACTTATATAGTCATAGCCGATATGAGTCAGTACACGATGTAACCATGCACCCATTGCGGCCGGATCGTCGGGCGGATTACGGTATAACCTGATAAATACTTCTTGCGCAAGATCTTCCGCCGCGGCTTCATCCTGAACTAGTGCAACGAGTTTACGTTTCACGATCGGATAATGCTCTTCAAATACGGTGCGGAATATATCGATTTCCGGTCCTTCCATACGTTATTCGTCTCCTTTCAGCTGCAGCTATCTATAAGACGGAACCTGTAACTATTTTGTAGCACTAATTATAAAATATCTAGCATCGTGGACCAATGATCACATAGAGTTAGAAGAAGGAAAAGAACGAATTAACTCGAATATAGAAAATAAGATAAAGAACTTTATCGAATTTTCATCCTGACGCGCTGTATGCCGAAAGTAAGAGAATCTACAGGGCGGAACATTAAACTACCTAGTTTAAACACCGTCCTTCACCGGATAACAGGACAACGGGCTCGTCCAGACAAGGAGAAACCAAAAAACATCCACCAAAGAACTTCCTAAAACAACTATAATTCGACATAAACTGAGAGATTTATAAATCATTATAGATATGGGGGATAAAAAATGTTCAATTCAACGTTGGATATTCACGCTACAGCTATTGTTCATCCTACAACGGTAATCGGAGAGAATGTTACCATTGGGCCGTTCAGCATTGTTGAAGAAGGAGTGAAAATCGGAGATGGATGCAAAGTGGGGAGCCATGTTCTTATTGGTTCACACACACAGTTAGGGGAAAATAACCAGATATTTCAAGGTGCAATCATTGGGGCAATCCCGCAGGATAAATCATGTAAAAACGGAGGGGACCGACTGATTATCGGTGATAACAATACAATAAGGGAGTATGTAACCATTAGTAAAGGAACACACAAGAGCGATGGTGTGACACGTGTAGGAGATGGCAATCTCCTTATGAATTACGTCCACATTGGGCACGATGCGATCCTGGGGAGTCACATCGTGATTGCTAATAGTGCTCAATTAGCGGGTCACGTGGAGATTGAAGACTATGTATTTATTGGCGGCCAGGTTTGTATCCTTCAGTTCTGTAAAATCGGTAAACTTTCCATGGTTGGTGGGACAAGCGGTGTTTCTCAAGACATTGTACCCTACTCTCTAGCTAACGGTGAACGGGCAAATATATCGGGTGTAAATATTGTCGGGTTAAAGAAAGAGGGAATATCCAGAGATGAAATAAAGATCATAAAAGAAATACACTCTATTCTATTTCGCCAAAAGTTATCACTTGCCAAATCTATCGAAGTGATAAGTGCCTTACCCTCGTCGGAGTGCAAGCAGCATACACTTCAATTCCTAAGTAAATCTACACAAGGGATCGCAAGAATGAATGATAAAGATTCCTCCTCCTTTTAATATTGATACCTTGCTTGGTTCGTTCCAACTACTCAAAAAAGCTGCCGAGGAATACTCCTCAGCAGCTTCTTTCGCTTCCATACAGTAGAACTTGAACTTCAAATCCTAATAAATCGTTCGATTCTGTTCATCCGCAATCCCTGATTTACGATAGAAATACGTATTAATAATATCTCGCCATTCTTTAGCATGCTTATGCTGATGTTCAAGTCTTGCCGTCACACCCGCATAACGCTTCGCATCGATCTTTCCCTCCAGACTGCTCCACTGCTGAATAAGATTCTCTACTCCTTCTACTCCGGCAAAGTGAGTATCATAAATATGCTGGATAACTGTACTTCCCGAATGCAGCTTATGCGTATACGGTACATGATGGAAGAAGAGCAAAAGCTTATCCGGGCAGGTCACAAGTGACTCATATCGTTCGGCATTTTCCGGGAAATATTGACCTGTGTACCCTGTGCCGTTTTTTACCGTACGATTCACCCCAATCCCATCGCAATCGGCAAAATGATATGTACCCCAGACCGAATATTCATATCCGTCCACATTAGGCCCATAATGATGCTCTGGATTGACCATCCAGCCCACACCAAGCGGAGAGGTATAACTTTCATAGATCCCCCAAGACTCAGCAAGCATAGAGCTTACATGCTCTATAACATCCCGATCATCTCCAAATGTTTGATGTATCCACTCCGAAGTGATTTGCTGTTCAGACAAATCTGGATTCCAAGTTAATCGTCCGTACCCATACAAATTAGCTTGAGCCAGCGTATGTCCTGTCCAGTTGTCATCGTCCCCCACATTTATTACAGCTGAAATCCCGCTGTGCGCATACGGATACAGTTCACCAGATACTACTTTCTTAATCTCGGATCTGGCACTTTTAGCGTATGTATCAAAATCAAGGATCTCTTTCCACTGCGGAATCAAATAACACAGATGCCTTTGCTGCCCCGTATATTCCTGAGTGATCTGGAACTCCAGTATTTGATTCGTATTCGGCATGGCACCAAGCAGCGGAGATACCCCTTCACGCACTTGGAAATCCATCGGTCCATTCTTAATCTGTAAAATTACATTATCTTTAAACTGCCCATCCAGTGGTTTGAAATGATCATATGCTGCTCTTGCACGATCTGTTGTGCGATCCCGCCAGTCTTGCAGGCAGTTATATACAAAGCAGCGCCAAATCACGATCCCGCCATAAGGTTCCAGTGCTTCAGCCAGCATATTCGAGCCATCTGCATGAGTTCTTCCATACGTAAATGGTCCGGGTCTATGCTCCGAATCTGCTTTGACCACAAATCCGCCGAAGTCCGGTATAACATGATATATTTCTTCCGCTTTCGTCTTCCACCATGCACCGACTCTTTCATCAAGAGGATCTGCTGTCTCTAGTCCTCCAAGTTGGATCGGGCTCGCATAATTGACACTCAGAAACAATCGGATTCCATACGTTCTAAAAATCCCCGCTACTTCCGCTACATCCGGTAAAAACTCTGACGTAATCAGCTTCGTCTCTACTTTATGAACATTTACATTATTAATAGAAATCCCATTGATCCCAATGGAAGCCATCATCCTTGCGTAATCCCGAATTCGCTCATCATTTTGCACAAACCGGTTATCTTTGAAAAAGATCGACTTTCCTGCATATCCTCGTTCAATTGAACCGTCCATGTTATCCCAGTGATTCATCATACGGAGTGGGTTCTTTGGATTTTCGATAACATCAAGCTGAGTAAGCGTCTCTCCCTCTGACTGCAGAAGCCGCAGCAGATGGAACGTTCCATACAGTAAGCCCTTCTCTGTTTTCCCTATAATATATACTGATTCACCTTCTCCTTGCGGCAGTGACCTCAGGGCAAAGCCTTCTTCCCCCAGCTGTTCCGAGAGTTTCTTCGTCTGTAACGCTTCAGGCAAGTCTTCCGCAGAAACCAAAGCAAACTGTAAATGCGGACGATGAGCAGCATCATCAGATAGGTGGGATGTCGTTGTCAGTTCAGGTTCAATTCCGGTCATCTGTACAATAGCGTAACGGAGTTCACGTATGGCGGACTCTGCTGTTTCTCCTGATGCGGAGTTATGTCTTACAATCGTGGATAAACAAGGTGAATCCTGTCTTTTCTCATATCGTAACCAACCTTGGTCGGCCGAAGAATATGGAAGCTGTTCCAACACAGTCATGAGGTCACTCATCCTCTCTATTCCTGAAAGTTTTTAAACCACTGAAGGGATTATAGAATGATTCAATTAGACAAAATAATGCGGATATTTCTCCAACAAGAAATCTTGTTCCACTACAGCGAGCCGCAAGTGATTTTCCATGATTTGAACGGCCTGCGACGTCTCTTTGTTCACAATCAATTGATAAATCTCCTTATGCTGAGAAATGATATTATCCCAGTTCAAGTCTTTGGATAATCTGAGCAGACGAAGCCGATTGAAATGAATATTCAGTTGCTGCAGCATTTTCCAAGTCCGTGCCTTTCCTGTACCCTCAAACAAAATCTGATGGAACTCTTCATCGAGCTCATAGAGTTTGTAAAAATTATTCTTGCCCGCACAGAGATCCTGCATCGCAATATTAGTTTCCATCCGAAACCGGAATTCTTCGTCAAAAGATTCGCACGCAAGTGCTACAATCTCTCTCTCAATCTTCTCTCGTATGAACCTTCCTTCTTCCACATGTGCAAGATTAATCAGGGATACCGAGCTTCCACTTTGCGGAATAATATCAAGTAGTTCCTCTTCTGCCAGTTTCATAAAAGCCTCACGTACAGGAGTTCTGCTGACATTAAGCTCCTCTGATATTTCTTTCTCGGAGATTTTCGTTCCTGGCTCCAATTCCAAGTGCATGATTTTATCTTTCAAATAATGGTACGAGTAAGCCCGAGTAGAGCCTTTCAGCTTTTGTTCTGTAGACATATGGTTCCCTCTTTCTTCTCCAATACTTATATCTCTCTAGTTATCTACTATGTCACAACACCTTAATGCCCCGAGAATTGGGTATAAAATAAACCGGAAGATCCGGAAAATGATCTTGTATCTGCTGAGCAACTGCTTTCATTCCTGGCTCTTCACTAGCTGCATGACCAATCAGGATTTGCGATTGCCTACTTCCTTGACTCACCGCATCCTGTACATATTCCGGTGTTTCCCACTCCGGACCTTCTCCTGCTATTAGTAAATCGATTCTTTGTTCTGTGAATAAAGGAAGCGAGATATTGCCCCCACCCCGATAACCGACAGTAAGGGCAATTTCACTACACTCTTGTTCACTGTCTCCAGCAAAACGAACATAAGGAAGATCAAGTCTATCTTTTAGATGATGAACGATCTGCTGCACGCTTAGCGGCTCAGGAAGAGTAATAATACATGCATACTTCAGATGGCTATATTGATACCTATCCCAGCCTAACGCTTGAAGGAGACCATGGGTGATGATATCGGGAACCGTTTGATGCGGAGCGTCATGATATCGGTATAAAACCATTTGGTGCGATTGAATCTGTTCCTGTTTTCTTAAGATGACAGGGTCATTTACTTCCTTCTCTTCCGCTCTGCTCCCACGATGTTCATAAAACACCCCTTCATGGGTAATAAAAAGATTGGCTCCAAGCTCTGCTGCTTTCTCGATAGCTTCATGGGAAGCAACAAAGGAAACCACCACTCCCTGAACAATTTGTTTCAAATTCCCCGTAATAAGCCCATCTACCGTAGAACCCTCAGGTCCAGATGAACGAGGAAGCACACGAATCACATCCTGAACAGTCAATGACAAATGATCACCTTACCTTCTGTGCCTTAGATCAGAGAACGGGAAACTATTTTCCTTCTTTGTACTCTTTATATGTTGTGTTCGCAAGTTCTAAGTACTGTGTTAGTCCTTGACTCTCCAGTTCTTTAACAAACGCATCAAACTCGGATAGATCTCGGTCACCCAGTATAAATTTAAGTGTGTTTTGATCTGTATAATCCTTAAGCGGTGTACTTAAAAGAGTAACTCTCTCACGCTCTTCTATAGAATACGGGATTGGAGGTTCTGCTGGAAGGACCTCTTTCACTTCTTTCATGTCATTCTGGAACTTTAGTTCTTCTTCACTGAACATCGAGTGCAGCAAATCCGTCGTCCCGCCATATGCGAATACCCCACCGGAGAAACCATAATCGATACGTAAATCTTTCGTTCCTTTTGGATTCAGTCCATTGAAGTTAATATCATCTACGAGTTTACGTACACCATTTTCTTTCGTATACGTTTCTCCTTCGATTCCCCATTTCGTGAACTCTTGTCCTGCATCGCTGTAATATAACCAATCAATAAACTGGAGAATGGCTTCAAAGTTTTCACTTTCCTTTGCTTTTGCAGAGATCATCACTCCGTTCTCTAGTCTGCCCCCAGACATGAGCTGACCGGCAGGTCCACCAGGTACCGTGATTTTGGCAACAGAGAAGTTATCTTCTCCAAGCGTTTTATTCATATCATTGCGGTGAAGAACAACGGTTTGAGAATTCCCATTAATAATAAAAGATTTCCCGTTTATAAATTTTTGAATAGCCTGATCATCATCTTGAGTAAAGCTTTCTTTATCCAGCAGCCCTTCTGCTACGAGCTCGTGGAAATAAGTCAACATATCCTTATATTCCTGTGTAGCCGCAGTATATACGAACTCATCTTGTTCTGGCTTGTAAGTCAGGCCGCTTCCAAATCCCCATCCGCCTTTCGTTCCAAATCCGGTCGAGGCAACGTTTAATGTACTAAGGAATTTAAAACGATCTGAGAACGGAATGGAATCTGGGTACTCTTTTTTAAGCTCCTGCATAACGGTCTTCAGTTCATCCCATGTCTTCGGTATAGCAAGATTGTGTTTTTCTAAAATATCTGTACGTACGATCAGCGTATAATCTGGCCAAATTTCTTCGTGTAAGCCTGGAAGAACATAGTATTTCCCGTCCTCTTGACGGAGACCTTCTAGTTCATCTTCTAACTTCCACTTTTCTACTTTGTCCTTGAAATTCGGCATCAGGTCAATGTAGTCACTGACAGGCAGGATTGCACTAGAGGACACAAAGGCAGATTCTTCACCTGGATACGTTTTAGGAATAATGAGCGGTGCATCACCGGAACTAATGAGCAAAGATCGTTTTTGAGCATAATCACTCATCGGAACAATAACAGGATCGAGCGTAACACCGGTCATCTCTGTGATTTTATTGAATAGCAACCAATCTTTTTTATAAGGATAGAGCGGCTGGTCACTATACATAATCGATAGATTAAAAGGTTCCGTTGCTTTAAACGTATCGCCTACGGCGTATGATTCCATTGCTCCTTTATCTTGGATCTCTGCTTCTTTCCCACCCATACCATTGCTGCAAGCTGCCAGTGCTAAACTGAGTATGGCTGCAAGTGTTGTTTTTCCTATCAAGCGTAGAGAAGGTTTCTTCATTTTGTTATCCCCCCATAATTTGATGATTCCCTTACGAATGAACGACCTTTCCATGTCTCAGCTATTAGCCTTTGACGGATCCAAGCATGATACCGGATACAAAATACTTCTGGACAAAAGGATAAATCGTTAAAATAGGTAGAATCGTCAAAACCATGGTGACTGATTTGATGTTAGCCGAAATTTGAGTCAAATTATCAGCAGAGGTAGCCCCTGCCGACGTTCCCCCTGTAGCAGCAGCAATCATATTTCGAAGATAAATGGTGACTGGGAACTTTTCTTTCTGATCAAGGTACAGAAAAGCCGGAAACCAGGAATTCCAGTGCCCAACAGCATAGAATAGAACCATCGTCGCCATAACCGCTTTACTGAGTGGCAGAATAATACGGAACAAGATTCCATATGTGCTTAATCCATCAATAGCTGCGGCTTCTTCTAATTCTTCAGGCATATTCTCAAAAAAGGACTTCATAATGAGCATGTTATATATACTGATCGCTCCCGGAATGACAAGGGCCCACATGGAATTACTAAATCCAAGACTGTTTATCAGTACGTAGTTTGGAATCAGTCCACCATTAAAGAACATAGTGAATACGGCAAACATCGTTAAGAACTTTCGTCCCATGAGTCTTTTTTTAGATAAGGCATAAGCAAAGATCGTAGATAAAAACATGGAGATTGCGGTTCCCACTAAAGTATAAACAACCGTGTTCTTGTAATTAGTCCAGAACATATTGTCTTTTACGACGGTCTTGTAAGTATCGATATTAAATCCCCTTGGAATGAGACTGACCTTACCCGAATTGATATAGGCTTCACTGCTGAACGACTGTGCGACTACATTCAGAAAGGGATACAAAGTGATGAAGACAATACATAACAAGAAGACCGCATTACAAGTCTTAAAGATTTTATAAGATACGGATTCTCTCATATCGCTCGCCCCCTTACCATAAGCTTCGTTCTGTCAGTCTGCGTGAGATCGCATTTACTGAAAAAACAAGGATAAGACCAATCACGGATTCAAACAGACCAATCGCTGTTGCATAGCTGAAATTACTGGATCCAATCCCGACACGGTAGAGATAAGTGGATATCACATCGGAAGTCTCGTAGATCAGCGGGTTGTACAGAAGGAGAATTTTTTCAAATCCTACCGCAAGGAAACTTCCCATATTTAGAATAAGCAGAGTTACGATCGTTGGTAAAATACCTGGAATGGTTACATGCAATGTCTGTTTCCAGCGATTCGCTCCATCAATCCTTGCTGCTTCATATAGAGAATCATCGATTGTAGTGAGTGCTGCCAGATAGAGTATGGCTCCCCAGCCCATGCCTTGCCAGATTTCAGAGGTAATATAGATGGTACGGAACCACTCTGCCCGCTGCATAAAGTTAACCGTCTCACCTGTGAAGAATTGTACCAGTGCATTGATGGAACCATTTGTAGCAGTCAGTTGCAGAATCATCCCTGCCACGATAACGATCGATAGAAAGTGTGGGAGATAAGAGGCAGTTTGAACAAATTTTTTGAACTTCTTACTCTTCACTTCATTAAGTAGAAGGGCAAAAATAATCGGCATCGGAAAAGTAAGAAGTATTGTGAGTCCACCTAAAATGATCGTGTTTGTGAATACTCGCCAAAAGGTTGGATCTTGGATAAACATCTGAAAATAATTTAGCCCTACCCATTTTTCTCCGAAAATACTTCCGCCAGGAACAAAACGACGAAACGCAATAATGTTTCCAATCATCGGTCCGTATTTAAATATGAGTAAGTAGATAATAGGCAGGACAAGCAAGGAATATAGCTGCCAGTCTTTGCGAAGAAGGGAACCCATCGTTTGCAGTTTGTTTTTTGGAGCCACTTTTATTTGGGGCTGTGAACTGCTTACGGTTTTCGTATCCATGTTCATCATTCACTCCAATCCATTTAAGCTCGACCCTGCTAGATGTCATTACTGTACTTGGAATCTAAGTTTCAACTCACGAATGAGCTCACGAATGAATATCCTTATCACTCGATGAGTAACCACTTCTATTAATTCTGCGAATCTTTCCCCCTTTTCTATTAGATCAATAGGTTTGAACACAATAGACACATTCCATATTACATAACGTATCCCATAGACCCACCCATTTAAAAAAGCGCTTACAATACAGCTTTTAAAACAACACGGCTTTTTCAATAGGCTCTTTACAAAACGCCACTTGAAGAACAAGCAACTACTGAAATGCCTCAAAACTGACTTCAGCTGCTTTTGAATACTAGTCATACTAGTATGTTAGTTGGGTTTATTGTAATCTACCATTTCCATTAATTCAATATATTTCTTATATTTGGTCCTGATTTTTTTCTGAGACTCCCTAATTGCCTCCATTTGCTCACAAAAAAAAGCACCCTCTAAGAATCAAGTATCCTAACCCTATGGTTAGTTACCTGATCTATAAAAGTGCTATAGTTATTTATCTATTCTTTTTTTGATATTGCATGAATTAGACGATCCGCCATCTTCACCATCTCTTCTTCACTTAATGCTTCACTTGCGCTATCTTCCATAAAGTATACTGTGGAAGTTGATTCATCATACCAAGCGATTTTGGTGGTAAAGTAAGTGTTACTTGGATCCTGCATAATCAGTGCTTCCTGTGTACCTATCTTTATTTTCCTGCTTATCGCGCCAGCTGGTTGAGGTACGCTTATTTGGGTACCATACGAGGCAAGGACTGAAAGACTATACGGTTCATTCTTTGTAGAAAAGTAGAGATGAACGCCACCCGCCTTACTCCACTGCAGAGTCTCTGAGGTTATTTCTTCGTTGGTTCCCTTTGCTTTCGAACTCAGCCTTTGAAGCAGCTTATCATATTCGGGGCCTTCTCCATCTCCAGCTAAAGGATATTCCGGCCAGATTTCTGCATAATAAAATGAATATCCTTTTGGTAAATAAGAGGACAGAATCACACTAGGTGCACTTGTACTTTTCGCTTTTTTATAATACTCGTTGATATCGTAATATTGGATGGGTTTATACTCATAAAGAATTTCAGTTGGGCCAAGGTATGCTTTCAAGTCAGCTTGATTGGGAAAATATGCTATGAGTTCACCGGGTTTGGCTTCTGGCTTCAATTGCTCTATCCGTTTAGATTCTTTTGAATAATAGTTACGATCTTTCATAGGAACCGTGTCAACGAGGATTTTGCCCTTCTTATTATAGATTTGCACAAATTCCGCAGTGGCATAAGTTGTTACAGAAGCAATGCACACACAGAGGATAAGGATAACAGGCACCGCTGTCCACCTTTTGTTACTTTTTTTCTTGGTTGTTGAGTTCGTGATCTGATCTATAACGCGCGGGGCAACCGAAATCTGCCTAAGTTCTTCGTCTGTGACACTATGCTGCCTTATGCTTTGGTTTTCATTAGGGTTATCGCCCATTTCTCCTCATCCTCCCGCTCTATCATTATTTTTTTCACTTTCATCTTTGTTCTGCTGATTCTTTTTCGGACAGCCTCTGAGCTGGTTGTTCCTGTTATGTCCGATATTTCTTGATAATTTTTTTCATGAAATACATGAAGAATGAGTAGACTCCTCTCTTGATGACTCAGACTTAGAAGTGCTTTTTCAAATGCAGGGCTAAAAATACTTCGCTCTTGAACTTCCGTATTTGTTTTACTTCTCTCCTCCAAAAAAAGCAAAGACTTTGCCTTTTCATATACTTTTCTTTTTCTCAGGGTATTAATACAGTGATTATAAGCAATCTTGTACAGCCAAGAGTTAAAACTATACTGTGGTTTGTAGGAATGGATCGACTTATACGCCTTGAAGAAAATCTCTTGGATCGCATCCTCCGCATCTTGTTCGCTATTCAGGATCCGACTGCAATAGATGAAGATCTGCCTTTCATATTGATTTACAATATAACTGAATTTCTCGATGTCTCCGGCCTTGATGTCAGCTATGTATTGTCCGATCCGATCCATTTTCCTCTCCCCCTTTCTGC
The DNA here is from genome assembly GCF_965111595.1 of Paenibacillus sp. Marseille-Q7038. Taxonomy (NCBI): domain Bacteria; kingdom Bacillati; phylum Bacillota; class Bacilli; order Caryophanales; family Paenibacillaceae; genus Paenibacillus; species Paenibacillus sp. Marseille-Q7038. The sequence goes on from NZ_CBCOOM010000001.1 coordinate 3,130,385, forward strand.
TTGTTTATCTATATAACAGTTATGAACTTAAGACACGGACACAGTAAAGTAAATATCTTTATTCTCTTTAGTACATTACTTAAAAAACGACCCGAATTCGTTCCTAAATCGCCGTTGCTAATAATAGGGAATCTTTATTTAATTTCATCACAACAAAAAAGACCCTGATATTCTATCAAGGTTCTCAGATTCATATTCGATTTTAATACTCCAGCTTGTAAACTACTTCCCCATCGATTAGACGACCCTCTGGTACAAAACCTAATTTCTCATATAAATGCTTTGCCCAAGCATTCTCTGGTTCAAAGCTTATGTAAATTACCTGATACTTTTTATCTTCTTTAATCCTATCAATTAATTTCTCCATCGCAGCTTTTCCATAGCCTTTTGACTGATACTTCTCATCAATCATTAAGCGGGAGATCCAGTATTCTTTATCCTCATCATCTATACCGTACATCGTGAATCCTACTAAAATGTCATCGTGATAGATTGCCAAGCCAATACACTCCGGAAATGCCTTAGCCTGTGCCAAAGAAAACAAATTATCCGCTACAAACTTTTTCTGTCCATCTGCTACACCCAGCTTAATAACATCAAAAAAATTAGTTCTATCGATCTCCCTAAATTCGATCATAATCTACTACCTCCACATATAATCTGTTATCTCTTATTGATTGTGAACAACCCTACCTATTAGTTCATATTTATGCTATCCGAAAAACTCTCTTTCTTTTGGTATATCATGTCATAATCAGCAACATTGGGACAAGGGGGATATTAATTTAATATAAACTATCCTATCAGCCCCTCTTATAAAAAAACATAAGAACCTTGATATTATTCAAGGCTCTCGATGAGTTCGCTACTAAATGTTAATTATTATTTTTCTAATAATATAGATTCAAACGATAGATTATCTTTTATTAAACTAGTGCTATCTGTTAGTTAATTTTATGATATTTCAATTTCCCCTTAAGTTCATCGCTTGGAGCCTTTAACTCCATACCCTCTTTCCAAATTAAGATGTCCTCACTCGAGGATCGGAAGTATATTGCTTTTAAATCCGTACCATATCTATTCTTGTAAACACTTTTCTCATGCTCAAGATTGTTATATATTTCTGATGAAATTTCAGGATCTTTCTTTGTTCTGATTATAGAATGAAGCGGTACTAAATAAAAATTCCCCTGTTCATCCATTTCATATTTAATACGATTTAATTCGTATCCATCTGTTATTTCGGCATGATAAACAACTCTACCATTCCATAATTCAGCTACTTCATAAACCTCAATCCGATCAGAAGGTACTTTCATGATTTGCCACTGTGTCAAACCCACGTACATTCCAAATATCAGTGAGGCAACAAGAATTCCTATGACAAAAGCTCTTAACTTGGATCGCCTCCAAACCAACCGCAGTCCTTTAATTGCTTCTGCTTCATTCTGGTTTTCTGCCACTACTGGTTGCGGAAGGCTGATCTCTGTTTTAATCCGATCCAGTTCGATACGACAACTCTCGCAATTTTGGAGATGATCTTCGACCAATTTTATAGACTCTTTACTGCATACCTCATCGTAATACAGTGGCAGCAAATCTTGTACGATCTCGCATGAGATCTCTTTCATATATTTATACCTCCTCTAATAAACACTGGATTTTCCGCTTCGCTCGATGGAATGTAACCCTAGACCAACTCTCTGTTTTCCCAAATATCTCGCTGATTTGAGCAAACGACAATTCACCAAAGACTCGTAGTGTAAATACTTCTTTATATGGTTCCTCTAGGTCATGTAAAACTTTATGAACTCGGAATGTCTGTTCCTTTGAAAGCATCATTTCTTCGATACTATGTGTACTTGATTCATCGTTTCGTTCATGTGCCACAAATCGCTTCTGCTTCTCTGCATAAGAGAAATATGTATTCTTCGCAATTTGGCAAAGCCAGACGCTGATCTTACAATTGCCTTTAAATTGGTTTATACTGCCTAATGCCTTAAAGAAAGTTTCTTGCGTAATCTCTTCAGCAATTGCCCTATCCCTACACATCGACAATACAAATCTATATACATCTTTAAAATATTGATTGAATATATTCTCAAAATCGGTCACATTTTCACCTCCTACTGAGTATTAGACTAACTAATGATCGATTCGTTACAAAGATTATCAAAAATAAGCAAGCCTAAGAGCTTGCATTAACCAATAAAACGGATTAACCACTATCTTTCTGGTTTATCTTTCATTTCTTATCGCATTAACACCGACGGAAATCGTACCGAGCTTTTATCTCATTTAAAATGTAAAAAGATAAGTATACAACGAGCCTATGGTTAGCAAAAAAAGAAGGCAACCCTATTGGTTGCCTTCTTTTCTTATCCTCTCGGAATTCCATCGTCTATTCTGTTGTTGTCGTTTCTGTAGGATCCGTGGAATCTGTAGATTCAGTAGATTCTGCTTCCTCAAGTTTATTGGTTATCTTTGCATTGGAACGCAAATCGCTTAACCATGTTGGGGAAAGTTCACTAACTTGTTGATCTACTAGTAACTTACGAATCTCTTCTTTTTTATCTTCAAGCGTTGGATTTGCAGCTTCTTTATGATCTGTTTTCTTAATGATATGGTAACCATTTTCAGTCTTCACTGGTTCACTAATTTCATTAATTTCCATGGAGAAAGCCGCTTTCTCGAACTCTTCTACCATTTGACCTTCACCGAAGAATCCTAGATCTCCGCCATTTACGGCAGAAGCTGTATCTGTAGATTTTTCTGATGCCAGGGTAGCAAAGTCTGCTCCTCCATCCAGTTCTTTCTTAATCGCTTCAGCTTCTTCCTTCGTTGCTACAAGGATATGGGAAGCTTTTACCTGCTCTGGAGTTGCAAACGAATCTTTGTTCTCCTCGTAGTACGTACTAATATCTTCGTCTGTTACCTTCGTTTGTGGCTCTAGAATTTTACGGATTTTCACTTGTATTTCCGTGTTTTCCTTGAGATTATCAAGTGTCATACCTGACTGGGCAAGAGCTGCATTCAGGGCTTCTTCACCGCCAAATTGTGTCTTAAGCGCTTCGATCTCAGCATTCACGTCTTCTTCCGTAATAGAGACATTAGCCTCCGCTGCCGCCTGATCAATCAATTCCATAGTAATCATATTATCAAGTGTGGACGCGCCTCCGAGTGCCACCAATTCGTTATATAGGTCGTCCTTCGTAATCTTGGTACCGTTAACTGAAGCCACAGCTTCGTTAGTTCCCCCAAACGGAGGCTTTATTAGTACGATTATAAGAACTACAGCAAGAACTCCTGATACAATCATCCAAACTAAGCTGCTCTTCCCTTTTGTAGCAACCTCAGAATTATCATCTGCTAACTTCTCCGTATTTTCCTCTTGTACTTCTGCCTCTGGAGAGGTTTCTTGCAGTGCTGTTTCCTGCTCTTCAGTTAAAGAGTCTTTCTTTTCTTCTTCATTATCATTTTGTAATGGTTTATTATCCAATTTTTAAAATCTCCCTTCGTGATTTCCTTCTCACTCTATTAAATATAAGGGTTTTATAAAACAAAACATTAAAATAACATAAAAAATTTAAAAAATATCAAATTTAATGACTTTTTTCAAAAGATTTGTATCGAGTATCTCTTGTGTTCACTTAGTTCTGTTCACCCGATTCCCCTACTTTCCACTTCATTAGAAAAACACTATTCCAAAATGACAAAGCTTGAAAAAATAAAATACAGCCCTAAAACAAGTACAAGAAGCACTACCGTATTAAATACGAGCACATTAACTGCCCTTCGTTTCTTATACAAAATCACGGCTATAAAACTTGTAATTATTGATAATATGGAAAACGTAATGCTAAGTACAACAGGTAAAAACATAATCGACAATAATGCAATGATCCCTAGAGTATATGAGATCCGAATCATGCCCCAGTTCTCTCCTTTTTGAACTTTCAATGGTACCTCACTCCTAAACTTCAAATACCGCCTTATTTTACCATATTGAGACTTGAAGAACCTAAAAAAACTGCACCTCCCTTGTTAGTCGTATTTAACAAGTGTGAGCGCAGTTCAACTATAGAATCGATCTATTCTTTTATTTTATTGAATTAACCTATATTTCTTCAAATCAATTAACTTATTCTTTTCATTTTTCACATTAAAACTAACAATGCACTTCATTCGCAAATAATAAAAAGAATATGTGTTACGTATGTGTATCATCAATATAACTTCCTAAGATGAGAAGATCATCTCATTCTTTTTAGTTGTTAACACCGCTTGTCACAATTACTAGCAATGTTTCTGCTGGTAATGATGGTCTTAGAAGTACAAGGTCCAGCCGAAAAAGAATTACCTCGAGTATTCAATACTTACTCCCTTATAAAGGTAAAAATAATAAAAACCCCTTCGCTTTCGCGAAGAGGTTTACAAATGAAGCGGGTGATGGGAATCGAACCCACGCTATCAGCTTGGAAGGCTGAAGTTCTACCATTGAACTACACCCGCGTATAAATATCGGGATGACACGATTTGAACATGCGACCCCCTGGTCCCAAACCAGGTGCTCTACCAAGCTGAGCTACATCCCGTAATATATGATGCCGGTGAAGGGACTCGAACCCCCACGGTTTCCCTCACGATTTTGAGTCGCGCGCGTCTGCCAATTCCGCCACACCGGCTTGTTGCTTATTTCATATTTAAAAATATAATGGCGCGCCCTGAGAGATTCGAACTCCCGGCCTTTTGATTCGTAGTCAAACGCTCTATCCAGCTGAGCTAAGGGCGCAAAAAATATAAAAGCGGACGACGGGAATCGAACCCGCGACCCTCGCCTTGGCAAGGCGATGCTCTACCGCTGAGCCACGTCCGCAATTAAAGGATGCGCGTGAAGGGACTCGAACCCCCACGTCAAAGACGCTAGATCCTAAGTCTAGTGCGTCTGCCAATTCCGCCACACGCGCATATAAATGATGGTGAGCCATGAAGGGCTCGAACCTTCGACACCCTGATTAAAAGTCAGGTGCTCTACCAACTGAGCTAATGGCTCGTACTAAAAAAATGGCTGGGGATATAGGATTTGAACCTATGCATGACGGAGTCAAAGTCCGTTGCCTTACCGCTTGGCTAATCCCCAACAGTGATAAGGTTTAAAAATGGGCGATCGATGGGACTTGAACCCACGAATGCCGGAGCCACAGACCGGTGCGTTAACCCCTTCGCCACGACCGCCATACAACGACAAACTTTGAAAATAAATCTGGTGGAGGATGATGGATTCGAACCACCGAACCCGTAAGGGAGCAGATTTACAGTCTGATGCGTTTGGCCACTTCGCTAATCCTCCATATGAAACTGGTGCCGACGAGAGGACTTGAACCCCCAACCTACTGATTACAAGTCAGTTGCTCTACCAGTTGAGCTACATCGGCTAATTTTTGAATGGTGGCTCGGGACGGAATCGAACCGCCGACACGAGGATTTTCAGTCCTCTGCTCTACCGACTGAGCTACCGAGCCTTATTCAGAATAAAAATGGCGGAACTGACGGGATTCGAACCCGCGATCTCCTGCGTGACAGGCAGGCATGTTAGGCCTCTACCACAGTTCCAGGTATTACAATTGCGGGGGCAGGATTTGAACCTGCGACCTTCGGGTTATGAGCCCGACGAGCTACCGAGTCGCTCCACCCCGCGATATTTATATGGTGGAGATTGAGGGGATCGAACCCCCGACCCTCTGCTTGTAAGGCAGATGCTCTCCCAGCTGAGCTAAATCTCCATATAAAGTGACCCGTAGGGGATTCGAACCCCTGTTACCTCCGTGAAAGGGAGGTGTCTTAACCCCTTGACCAACGGGCCTTACTGTATTAAACATTCTAGAAAATTCGCAACGGAGAAAGAGGGATTCGAACCCTCGAGACGCTTGTGACGCCTACACGATTTCCAATCGTGCTCCTTCGGCCAGCTCGGACACTTCTCCAGAAATGGCTCCCCGAACAGGGCTCGAACCTGTGACAACTCGATTAACAGTCGAGTGCTCTACCAACTGAGCTATCAGGGAATATTGGTGGAGCCAAGCGGGATCGAACCGCTGACCTCCTGCGTGCAAGGCAGGCGCTCTCCCAGCTGAGCTATGGCCCCATAATGGAATTATAAATTTGAATGGTGGGCCCTAGTGGACTCGAACCACCGACCTCACCCTTATCAGGGGTGCGCTCTAACCAGCTGAGCTAAGGGCCCTCATCGTTAATGAGTAACGATAAGGCAAAAAAATAACCCAAAAGGGTATTCGCTTGGCGACGTCCTACTCTCCCAGGACCCTGCGGTCCAAGTACCATCGGCGCTGGAGGGCTTAACGGTCGTGTTCGGGATGGGTACGTGTGGAACCCCTCCGCTATCGCCACCAAACGAGCATTTGTGTAACAAATGCGATCCGCGTTGGTTTTGGTACATCACTATAACGTGTGTATAAAACCAATAGCGTATTCAAGGAATTGCTCCCTGAAAACTAGATACGAAACGTTTTTTTGCGATTTTTATTTTAGGATAAGCCCTCGACCGATTAGTACTGGTCAGCTCCATGCATTCTTTGCACTTCCACCCCCAGCCTATCTACCTCGTCGTCTTCAAGGGGTCTTACTAATTGGGAAATCTCATCTTGAGGTGGGCTTCGCGCTTAGATGCTTTCAGCGCTTATCCCTTCCATACATAGCTACCCAGCGATGCTCCTGGCGGAACAACTGGTACACCAGCGGTATGTCCATCCCGGTCCTCTCGTACTAAGGACAGCTCCTCTCAAATTTCCTACGCCCACGACAGATAGGGACCGAACTGTCTCACGACGTTCTGAACCCAGCTCGCGTACCGCTTTAATGGGCGAACAGCCCAACCCTTGGGACCTACTTCAGCCCCAGGATGCGATGAGCCGACATCGAGGTGCCAAACCTCCCCGTCGATGTGGACTCTTGGGGGAGATAAGCCTGTTATCCCCAGGGTAGCTTTTATCCGTTGAGCGATGGCCCTTCCATGCGGTACCACCGGATCACTAAGCCCGACTTTCGTCCCTGCTCGACTTGTAGGTCTCGCAGTCAAGCTCCCTTGTGCCTTTACACTCTGCGAATGATTTCCATTCTGAGGGAACCTTTGGGCGCCTCCGTTACTCTTTAGGAGGCGACCGCCCCAGTCAAACTGCCCACCTGACACTGTCCTCGCACCGGATCACGGTACCAAGTTAGAACCTAGATACGATCAGGGTGGTATCCCAACGTTGCCTCCACACAAGCTGGCGCTCATGCTTCTCAGGCTCCCACCTATCCTGTACAGATCGTACCCAAATCCAATATCAAGGCGCAGTAAAGCTCCATGGGGTCTTTCCGTCTTGTCGCGGGTAACCTGCATCTTCACAGGTATTAAAATTTCACCGGATCTCTCGTTGAGACAGCGCCCAAGTCGTTACGCCATTCGTGCGGGTCAGAATTTACCTGACAAGGAATTTCGCTACCTTAGGACCGTTATAGTTACGGCCGCCGTTTACTGGGGCTTCGGTTCATAGCTTCGGATTGCTCCTAACCACTCCCCTTAACCTTCCAGCACCGGGCAGGCGTCAGCCCGTATACTTCGCCTTGCGGCTTCGCACAGACCTGTGTTTTTGCTAAACAGTCGCTTGGGCCTTTTCACTGCGACCCCCTCGTGCTATTCACACTACCGGGGTACCCCTTCTCCCGAAGTTACGGGGTCATTTTGCCGAGTTCCTTAACGAGAGTTCTTCCGCGCGCCTTAGAATTCTCTTCTCACCTACCTGTGTCGGTTTACGGTACGGGCACCTTCATCTGGCTAGAGGCTTTTCTTGGCAGTCTGAGATCATGACCTTCGCTACTGTAATTTTCACTCCCCATCACAGCCCAGCCTTACGATGTGCGGATTTGCCTACACATCAGCCTCACTGCTTGGACAGACATCCATCAGTCTGCGTCACTACCCTACTGCGTCCCCCCATCGCTCGTAACGATTTACGGTGGTACAGGAATTTCGACCTGTTGTCCTTCGACTACGCCTTTCGGCCTCGCCTTAGGTCCCGACTTACCCTGAGCGGACGAGCCTTCCTCAGGAACCCTTAGGTTTTCGGCGGATCAGATTCTCACTGATCTTTTCGTTACTCATACCGGCATTCTCACTTGTATACAGTCCAGCAGTCCTTCCGGTCTACCTTCAACCCGGTATACAACGCTCCCCTACCCCTGATACATAGTATCAAGCCATAGCTTCGGTGGTGTGTTTAGCCCCGTTACATTTTCGGCGCAGAGTCACTCGACCAGTGAGCTATTACGCACTCTTTAAATGGTGGTCGCTTCTAAGCCAACATCCTGGTTGTCTGTGCAACTCCACATCCTTTCCCACTTAACACACACTTGGGGACCTTAGCTGATGGTCTGGGCTGTTTCCCTCTTGACAATGGATCTTAGCACTCACTGTCTGACTCCCGGAATACAAGTCTATGGCATTCGGAGTTTGACTGAGCTTGGTAACCCTTGCGGGCCCCGCACCCAATCAGTGCTCTACCTCCACGACTTACTTGTTCCGAGGCTAGCCCTAAAGCTATTTCGGGGAGAACCAGCTATCTCCGAGTTCGATTGGAATTTCTCCGCTACCCCCACCTCATCCCCGCACTTTTCAACGTGCGTGGGTTCGGCCTCCAGTGCGTGTTACCGCACCTTCACCCTGGACAGGGGTAGATCACACGGTTTCGGGTCTACGTCCACGTACTAACTCGCCCTATTCAGACTCGCTTTCGCGCGGCTACGGCTTTTCACCTTAACCTTGCACGGGAACGTAACTCGCCGGTTCATTCTACAAAAGGCACGCCATCACCCCTAAAACGGGCTCTGACTTTTTGTAAGCACACGGTTTCAGGTTCTATTTCACTCCCCTTCCGGGGTGCTTTTCACCTTTCCCTCACGGTACTGCTTCACTATCGGTCGCTAGGGAGTATTTAGCCTTGGCAGATGGTCCTGCCGGATTCATACGAGGTTTCACGTGCCTCGCACTACTCGGGATCCGTCTCGGAGGGAACAGACTTTTGACTACAGGGCTTTTACCTTCTCTGGCGGGCCTTTCCAGACCTCTTCAACTAATCGGTTCCTTTGTAACTCCACGTGAGACGTCCCACAACCCCAACCAGCAAGCTGATTGGTTTGGGCTAATCCGCGTTCGCTCGCCGCTACTGACGGAATCACTATTGTTTTCTCTTCCTCAGGGTACTTAGATGTTTCAGTTCCCCTGGTCTGCCTTCAACCACCCTATGTATTCAGGTGGAGATAACTATCCATTACGATAGCTGGGTTTCCCCATTCGGACATCCCCGGATCAAAGCTTGCGTACAGCTCCCCGAGGCAGTATCGTTGTTCGCCACGTCCTTCATCGGCTCCTAGCGCCTAGGCATCCTCCGTGTGCTCTTAATAGCTTAACCATATGCTCATTTTTGACTGATTCACTCCGGTTGGCATTCGCCAAAAGTCGTTCATCATTCAAAAATTTCGCTATGCAATCTATTAATCTTCACTTGTTTAACACAAGTTCAGCTTAAAGGATATTTCTAAAATCGCAAAATTGTTTCGTTATCTAGTTTTCAATGAGCAAAGCTGTTTCACTGAAACAGCGATCATGGAATTTTGGTCCAACACAAACCGTGTAGATAAAATTACATGACTTGATTTTGAGAGATTAAACTCTCAAAACTGAACAACGAGTGAGTGTGTTTGGAAGCTTAGCTTCCGATTTGAATGTTTCCATCGCAGGAAACGATTCTCCATAGAAAGGAGGTGATCCAGCCGCACCTTCCGATACGGCTACCTTGTTACGACTTCACCCCAATCATCTACCCCACCTTCGACGGCTGGCTCCTTGCGGTTACCCCACCGGCTTCGGGTGTTGTAAACTCTCGTGGTGTGACGGGCGGTGTGTACAAGACCCGGGAACGTATTCACCGCGGCATGCTGATCCGCGATTACTAGCAATTCCGACTTCATGCAGGCGAGTTGCGGCCTGCAATCCGAACTGAGACCGGCTTTTAAGGATTTGCTCCACCTCGCGGCTTTCTTTGCCCGTTGTACCGGCCATTGTAGTACGTGTGTAGCCCAGGTCATAAGGGCATGATGATTTGACGTCATCCCCACCTTCCTCCGGTTTGTCACCGGCAGTCACCTTAGAGTGCCCAGCTTTACCTGCTGGCAACTAAGATCAAGGGTTGCGCTCGTTGCGGGACTTAACCCAACATCTCACGACACGAGCTGACGACAACCATGCACCACCTGTCTCCTCTGTCCCGAAGGAAAGATCTATCTCTAGACCGATCAGAGGGATGTCAAGACCTGGTAAGGTTCTTCGCGTTGCTTCGAATTAAACCACATACTCCACTGCTTGTGCGGGTCCCCGTCAATTCCTTTGAGTTTCAGTCTTGCGACCGTACTCCCCAGGCGGAATGCTTAATGTGTTAACTTCGGCACCAAGGGTATCGAAACCCCTAACACCTAGCATTCATCGTTTACGGCGTGGACTACCAGGGTATCTAATCCTGTTTGCTCCCCACGCTTTCGCGCCTCAGCGTCAGTTACAGCCCAGAAAGTCGCCTTCGCCACTGGTGTTCCTCCACATCTCTACGCATTTCACCGCTACGTGGAATTCCACTTTCCTCTTCTGTACTCAAGTTACCCAGTTTTGGGTGCGACCCGAGGTTGAGCCCCGGGATTAAACACCCAACTTAAATAACCGCCTGCGCGCGCTTTACGCCCAATAATTCCGGACAACGCTTGCCCCCTACGTATTACCGCGGTTTGCTGGCACGTAGTTAGCCGGGGCTTTCTTCTCAGGTACCGTCACTCCTTGAGCAGTTACTCTCAAGGACGTTCTTCCCTGGCAACAGAGCTTTACGATCCGAAAACCTTCATCACTCACGCGGCGTTGCTCCGTCAGACTTTCGTCCATTGCGGAAGATTCCCTACTCTCGCCTCCCGTAGGAGTCTGGGCCGTGTCTCAGTCCCAGTGTGGCCGATCACCCTCTCAGGTCGGCTACGCATCGTCGCCTTGGTAGGCCTTTACCCCACCAACTAGCTAATGCGCCGCAGGCCCATCCATAAGTGACAGATTGCTCCGTCTTTCTTTCTTCTCTCATGCGAGAGAAGAACCTATCCGGTATTAGCTACCGTTTCCGGTAGTTATCCCAGTCTTATGGGCAGGTTGCCTACGTGTTACTCACCCGTCCGCCGCTAAGTCTCAGAGAAGCAAGCTTCTCATTGACTCCGCTCGACTTGCATGTATTAGGCACGCCGCCAGCGTTCGTCCTGAGCCAGGATCAAACTCTCCAATAAAGTTATTGAAAAGAGCGATATGCTCATTTAGAAAATGCTGACGAGAACTAAAAGTTCTCTATTCAATTTGTTATGACCAACAAATTGAATTTGTATTAATTCACTCACGAGTTTTACTTGCGTAAAACTCCTCGTTGTTCAGTTTTCAAAGATCAATCTCGTTAACAACTCTTGTCGTCAACAACTTTTATATCATATCATGTCCGGTTCAGAATTGCAAGCTTTTTTTCGAAGTTTTTTCAACTTCGTTTTACGAAGTAGGTTATTCAGTGTGTTGCTTACTGGCTAACTTCTTGGCCGGAATTAGAATATACCATGCTGATAAATATTATGCAAGTCCTTTTTTCAAAAAAATTAATAACCATTTTTTGGTGTTAGTTTGCAGTACACAAAGCATCAATTACAGTCTATATCTTCTATATATAAGTACAAACCCATTGCCTCTCATCGAGGTGTGCACAACACAGGTAATTATCTTACCGTCTATCGTGTTATCAATGCTCATAAATAAAGGTTAGTCCACTCCGTTGTGATCAGCCTTATTCTTTTTGAATCTATCATTTCCAAAAGATGATCGATCCCATCAACCAATACTTGCTCCTACTACCAACCACTCAACATTTGTTTTGGTGTCAATGTACTGCAAATAGCCTGTCATTGTTTCTTCGGTAATTTCTATCGCTTCTGTTCGGCTATCTTGGACATTATTATTGACTGCATCCTTTTTAACAGTCGCGCAACCTAATAACAAAAAAATCGTCAGTGAGAATGAGCACTCCCTTGTACTTCACTCTATTAAAACAGCTTCTCAAAAACTAGGGATACTGGATACATCAACGCCTGACTATGATTTTGTGTTCCATTTAAAAAATAATGATCTTTTTTCATTTCTATATTGGTTGAAAAACACCGAGGATATAGATGAAAATGATAAGTGTACATGATAATGAGATTATTTCTTACGAAGTGAATATGAAGAATCATACGATTACTATTACTACAATTGAGTATCGAGCTCAAACAACATTATTAGTTAAGATTGAGTTCTCTGAGGTTTTAGCCCATATGTTTCGAACAGAATTAGAAGGCAGTATTATATTTGATAAAATCAGAAATCACTGATTTTGTTAGTGATAATCGCGATATGCTAGATGAATACAAAAACTATTCTTGGCCGATCGTTTATAACACAATTGAAGAATTGTCAGATGAACTGCTCATGGAGAGTTATAATTATTACACTATAATGGCTTCCTTAGGGCTCAATGGTTGGGTAGTAGCTAGAGAATACAAAATAATAGAAGGCTAGTATTCCTCCCCTCTCCTTCTTACTCAATATTCAGCACTACTAGGGAGAATTCTATCAAGAAGAAAAAAATCACGTATATTTGACTCCACAATTGACATTATATTAGAAGAGAAACTTGGTAACCCTGAACATGTCCCTTTCGTAGGCAGACTGACTACATGTGAGGAGAAATTAGTGCAGCATTCTATAAACAATTGGATTCAAGTGAAACAATAAAATGTTTTCCTGATACATGTTAAAAATAAAATTGAGCCTATCTGTAACAGACAGGCTCATTGATTAGATATTCATTCAATCCACTTAGGATAGCGTATTTTCTATTATTTACTCACTAGCTCATCTCTTCTTGTTCCTATGACCTCACATACCTATTCCAAGAGTTGATTCGGAATATCTTCTTTTTTTATTAAAATCCATTCTTTCGTATATGCTCCCTTGGAAAGCACTCTAACATAGGAATTCAGATCCAGTTCTTTACTTGAAGAGAAAGTGACCTTTTCCTTCTCTCCCTGCGCTGTGGTACCTGTCAGATTGTATCTGTAGCGTATACGTTCATCTTTACCTTCGACTTTACCTGGCTTCGTGATTGCAGTATAGACATACTGTTCTTTATACAGTGGATTGAACTGATCAAACTCCCGTTTGTATACTATATATAGACCCGAGCAAATCAGTACAAAGATAAGCATAAAGGTAACTATTTTTTTCATGAATATACCTCCGTTAATCGTTTTTTATGACATAGCGTTTCTAACAATCTTCCGGTAATAACCTAGCGTGAAGAGAGCGAACAGAAAATAAATGGCAGTGTAAGCAACTATGGAAATAACGGCTGGAATGGTAATATCCGAAATAATAATGAATGAAGCAGCTTTAATTGCAAAGACGGAATGCAACACACCGATAAACAGCGGGAGAAGAAACACAACCATCTGCTTTCGCGCAATGCCCTTCATTAACATTTTCTCGTCAAATCCGAGCTGTCGAAGCGTTTTAAAGCTCTGTTTTTCCTGCTCCGCCTCCGTCATTTGTTTGAAGTACAGGATGCTGCCGGTAGAGGCTAGAAATGCAAGGCCCAGAAAAGCAGCTATAAAAATCAACAGTCCAGAAATCTCAAGTGCTTGTTTATATTGTGAATAGAAATCGGACGTAGAATATTCATCAAGATTATATTTCTGATATAGAGAGGAAGCTAAGGCAAGCTCTTCTGTGTCTGGAATACGGTACGTATCTAGCTGCACCCTCTCGTAACCAGCAGTACTAGACATACGTTCCTCAATTTCTCTTAATGTAGTTTCAGATACTAGAAGTTGATTACCAAGTATATTGGAATTCACGAGATTTTCCACGACCACTTCTTTTAACGGATAGCTATCTGTCTGCCCATTTGACTCCAATTCAATTTTTGTTGGGTAACGCTTTGAAAAATCACTATCGTTAAATGCAGTAGCAGCATAAACACTGTATTCTACAGCCTCGCCATATGAAGGAACGGTCAATTTGTTCCCTGCTCTTAAAAGCTGTTCGGCTGGAAGCCACAACAAGTTTCCCTCTAGTCGGCTGGATTCATCAAGTGGATTAAGAATAATCCCTGTAGTTCGAAATGCCTCAATGGGAAAATAGCGGAAGTTAATCCCTTCGCGTTCAAGCTCCTTTGAGAACGATTGTGCATCTTGCTGCCTATTCTCAAACGAAAAATCAAAAGGCATCGCCATGCGGGTTTCTTGTTCCGCAGAATAGTAAACAGAATAAGCCATAGTAACGAGTGTGATAGTTAAGGCCGACAATATGGTAATCAAGGTCAGCGAGTTGGCATTCCCTTTCATCCGGTGCATCAGTGGAGCAAGTGACAGGCTATTATACAGACCAAGATTACCGTTTTTCTTTTTGCGTAGCCAAGTAAAGCACCATCTGATCGTCACCCGAAACAATATATAGGTCCCTGTTATCGTAGATATAAGTACCAAGAGCGCATTTAAAGTTAACTGATCATCTACCATTCGACCCGACAATTCGTAGCCATAACCAATAAGCACAATACCAAGCAAGGCAAAAACTGCCGTAAAAATAGAAGCAAGTTTAGACGGTGACTGGCTGGATAAGTCAGGCTGTTGATCGTCTTGAAATAAGTTTAGCAGTGTACTGCGATATATCCTGATTATCATTTGAATGGAAGTAATAACAACGACAAGGACAAAGACGAGTGCGGTATCAAAGGTCGCGGGTAAGGAAAAGTCAATGGCAGGCAGTCCATTCAGACGAAGCAATTTCATTAAGATCAGGACAAACAAACGAGAAACCAATGCACCGCAGATAATTCCTGCGATTAGTGCACCCAAACCGAGTAGTACATTCTCAATGATTAGATAACGTGCAACCCATCCCTTAGATAAACCGATGAGCTGATACAATCCGAGTTCACGGCTGCGCCGCCGAAGGAAGATTCGGTTAGATGAGATGGTGAAGATGATTATTATTACAATCAGCAGGATTGCTGCAGACTGAAAAGCTACCAGAAATCTATCACTTGATTGCAGCATAGACTGAACCTGCTGATCATGTTGCAGGGAAGAGAAAACAAAGAACAGACTCATACTGAAAATCAAAGCGAAGAAATATAAATAATAATGCTTCACATTTTGCCGCATGCTGCGAAGTGCTAATTTAAATACTGTCAATATGGTCGCCCCCTAAAACAGCCTGGACATCAATGATCTCTTTAAAAAAAGACGGTCTAGATTTCTCTCCCCTATATAGTTCGGAATAGATCTTTCCGTCCTTCAAGAACACGACACGGTTACAGTAACTGGATGCGACTGGATCATGCGTGACCATGATAATTGTGACCTTTCTTTCCCGGTTCACCTCCTCCATCACTGACAATAACGAGGAAGCCGCTTTGGAATCTAAAGCACCTGTAGGCTCGTCTGCAAAGATGATGGAAGGCTGGTGAATTAGGGCTCGGCCAGCTGCAGTGCGCTGTTTTTGTCCACCTGATATTTCGAATGGGTATTTTTTCGAAAGTTCCTCAATTCCTAACACATTTGCTATCGCTGTAAACTCGTTCTCTGCCTGCTGTTTGCTTATTTTGCTAAGTGATAGTGGCAAGAGGATATTCTCCTTTACTGTCAGCGTGTCAAGAAGGTTGTAATCTTGGAAGATGAACCCTAGCTTGTTACGTCGGAATGCCGAAAGAGCAGTATTATTCATGGTAGAGATATCTTCATTCTCTATTAGGATTGTGCCATCTGTTGTCCGGTCTATCGTCGCAAGTACATTAAGTAGTGTTGTCTTTCCAGAACCGGATGGTCCCATAATTCCTACAAATTCTTTGCGAAGTACACGTAAATCGATTCCTCTTAATACTTGTTGGGCACCGCCCTTTGAACCATATGATTTTTGAACATTACGAGCGTGTAAGACGGTTTCTTGTTCATTTATTGCATTCATGTTTTGTTGTACCTCCCAAATTTGATTGTAGCTTAAGTGTAAGCCTAGGCTCCGGACCTGTCGTACGTTCTAGGTGACGAGACCAACAGGTACATGACAAATTTGTCACGTTCATAAAAAAAGCAGTCAAGAAATTTATCTTGGCTGCTTATAACGGAATATTGTTCTCTTGTTCTCTTCTGACCGTTTCGAATGCATTGGGATCTGTAAAAGTGATTCGCATCGTCGTACCTTGCGTCTGACCAGGCAGGACATAAAGTGCAACACCTATTCTCTCTGCTACCATTTGGGCAAGATAGAGTCCAAGTCCGGTTGCAGCATTGTGAATTCTTCCATTCTCGCCTGTAAATCCTTTATCAAAAATACGGGGTAGATCATGCGGTTGTATCCCTGGACCTTCGTCAATTAAGTCTAGGCTCACGCTCTGTTTTTCCGTCACCGTTGTCAGAAATGTAATCGCTTTGTCTTCGGGACTGTATTTAATGGCATTAGTCAATAATTGTCGGATGATGAAGCGGCACCATTTACGGTCTGTAACGACCATGGCATCTTTCCCTTCGATGCTGACCGCCAAATTTTTCTCCATACACCAAGGAGCCAGTTCCCGAATTTCTTCTGCAACAAGGCGGTGTATAGATACTCGTTCAAGCATGTAGTCCGATTCCAAAGCAGGAAGACGTGACATATACAACTGACGGTCTATAAGTAAATGAATTCGCAACCACTCTGATTCCATTCTACGTAGGTCTGGATCACTTTTTCGAGCGTCTAAAATCAGTTTCATCGCAGTAAGAGGGGTTTTCACCTCATGAATCCAAGAGGCAGTAAAATCATTTTCGATCAACTGGGCTTCTTTAGATTGAGAAAGCTTACGCTTAAACTGGTAAAAGGCCGTCCGAAATACATCGTTCGTCATGCGATCCAGTTCATTATCCGGTTCGGGAAGGCTCTCCATCCAGTCCGAGTCCATATTTTCTTGTAGCTTCAATACCACTGCTACATATTTAGTTTCTTTTTTGTAACGCCATAGAAAAAAAACAAGAAATAAAATAATGTAAAGAGCATTTAGATAAAGCAGAGATGTGAATTTTACATTTATCCCTTGCTCAATAAGGATAAGTAAATCGGTCAGACCCAGCAACCCGACAAACAGAAAAACCCAACTTTTTCTTGAATCGATGTAACGGATTAACATTACACTATTCCTCCTATAAAGTGACGGCCATATAACCCATCCCTTTCTTTGTTACAATCGCGTCTGAAAGTCCAAGCGGTTCTAATTTTTGTCGCAAACGGGTGATATTCGCTGTAAGGGTATTATCGTTCACGAACTGCTCGTCTTCCCATAGCTTACGGATCAAGTCATCTCGTGAGATAACGACATTATTTTCCTTCACCAGTGCAATTAATAAAAAAAATTCGTTTTTTGTTAAGTCTGCTTCTGTGTCTGAGTTTCGGATTAGACCTCGTTTTAAATCAATCAAGGCAGCATTCCATTCGAGAATATCTGTCTGGCTATCTCCATAAGCATACGTTCTGCGAAGAATAGCTTGAATTTTGGCATAGAGCACATCAGTATGAAATGGTTTCTGGACGAAATCGTCCGCTCCCATATTAAGGGCCATGACCATATCTAAGGGGTGATCGCGTGAGGATAAGAAAATGATAGGCACCTCGGATACGGAGCGAATTTCTCTGCACCAATGAAAACCATCGAATTTAGGGAGCGTGATGTCCATAATAACAAGATGAGGTTGCTCTTCAAGAAACGAATGCATGACCTCTTCAAAATCACTCGGTCTCGTTACACGAAACGCCCATGATTCCAGCCCTATTTTGAGCGCTTCATATAACGCATGATCATCTTCCACTACGAATATAGTAAACTCCATCAAAGTGAACCCCCTTCTACTTAAAAAATGAAAAAGCAGTCGATGATTGTATCGGCTGCCTCATTGTTTTATTCAACACGTTTAGTGTCATACTAAACCGCCTAGAAAAATTTAGAAAGACCCTGCAGCTTGTTGATTACGTGGAATAACAGGAACGACGGGATCATTTACATCTACTCCTTGAACTTCCCACTGTGTGGATTCATTCAACCCGTAATGAAGTGTAATTGTTTTTTCCATATCTGAAATCCAGAGTTTATCACCTACAATGGCAGTGATCTCCACCTTCAGTTCTTCCTCTCCCTCTGTAAATTTCACTTCCCATTCGTCAAAAATTAGAGGGGTTAAAGCGATTTTTTCATCTTTCTCCTCTGCATCACCTAATAAAATATTAGAAGCCGACATTTCAGCATCTCGTATTACCTGATCGGGTGTAGGTAACTGGGGACTTCGTTCACTCCCACAGCCTACTAATCCAAGCAATAAAATGAGTACTAGGCTAATAGTAGTACAGGCTTTTATTATGATGAACTCCCCCTCTAACTTATCTACTCGTTGAAGAAAGCTCCCGGTTCTCCCTTTCACCTTCGCTGAGCACCAGACTCACGAAAGCCATTTATCCCTATCACCTTCAATGAGCACAGACCTGAGTGACTTTTGGCTTTGGCTAGACCTCCTACTTCGGAGCATTACTCCGTTCAGACAAGACATGTGGAGCACAGGGCTCGTGAATACCATTTCCCTTCTAATTACGCTAATCACAGAGCTCGGAACACCGTGCCCCCTTCCACGCACCAGTAATCATCCTTCATTAGACACGTTGCTTTCCCTCAAGAAGCAACGTTGTCCCTGCCCCTCCCCGTATCAGGGGGAGCTGTTTTTCATCACTCCACTTTGCCGATTCAAAGGGCGTAACTCCAGGGATTTAGGTGTTCTCGAGATCTGAGCGACTTTTGGCTTTGGCTGGACCTCCTACTTCGAAGCAATACTTCGTCCAGACAAAACAAGCGGAGCACAGAGCTCAAGAACACCGTTTTCCCTTCCACTTACGCTAACCTCACAGCTTGTGAACACCGTTTCCCCCTTCCACCTTCGCAGAGCACCAGTAATCCCTATCCTTTACACCACGTTCTTTTTCAGCTGCCCATGATACAACTCACTATAAAATCCATCCGCCTCCAGCAATTCCTCATGCGACCCTTGCTCAATCAGCTTCCCATGCTGCATCACAAGTATCTTGTCTGCTTGGCGAATTGTATTCAGCCGGTGAGCAATAACAAAGCTCGTTCTGCCCTTCATCAGGCGCTGCAATCCTTCTTGAATCTTAATCTCCGTTACCGTATCAATACTGCTGGTCGCTTCATCAAGAACAAGCATAGCAGGATTCGCGAGCATTGCCCGGGCAATAGCGAGCAGCTGCTTCTGCCCCTGACTGATCCCGCTCCCATCTGCATGAAGTACTTGGTCGTAACCATTCTTCAATCTAGTAATAAAAGAATGGGCATTGGCCATCTTCGCCGCTTGCTCTACTTCTTCATCGCTAGCACTCAGACGACCGTAGCGGATATTTTCACGAATTGTCCCCTCAAACAAAAACGAATCTTGCAGTACAAATGCCATATGAGAGCGCAGACTCTTTCGCTGAATGGTAGTTACATCCTGTCCATCTACCGTAATCGTCCCTTGATCTGGACTATAGAATCTTGAAATTAACTGAATCAGTGTAGTTTTACCTGCCCCGGTAGGTCCGACAAGTGCAATCATTTCCCCTGGTTTGGCTTCAAAAGAAATATCTTGAAGGGTGGCTCCCTTCTCTTCATAGCCAAAGGATACATGATCAAACTTTACTGCACCTTCTACATGATCGAGTTTCTTAGCTCCAGCTTCATCTATTACCTCAGGGTCTTCATCCATAATTTCAAAGACTCGCTCCGCCCCTGCAATCGCAGATAAAATGGTATTCCACTGGTTTGCCAGATCATTCAGCGGTCTTGTAAACTGCCGTGCATACTCAGCAAAAATAATAATGACACCGACACTAATCGATCCAGAGATCGCCATGATCCCGCCAATCCCTGCAATAATCGCAAAACTAAGATTGTTCAGTCCATTCATCAGCTTGGGGATGAATCCAGATATGGTCTGTGCCCAAAAACCAGATAGACGAATTCGATCATTTCGCTCTTTAAACGCAGTAAGAACTCGTTGCTCCTGAGAAAAAGCTTTTATAATTCGCTGTCCAGACAAGGTTTCTTCAATATATCCGTTCAGTTCTCCCAAATTACGCTGACGTTCCTTAAACAAAGGACCAGTCCGTTTCGTAATCCAACGCATACCAAGAGCCATCAAAGGAACGACGGTAAAAGTGAGCAGCGTGAGCAGCGGACTCAGTGTCAGCATAACAATGACAACCCCTGCAAGTGTCAATATGCTGGATGTAATCTGAATAATGGAACCATTTAAAGTGGCACTGACATTTTCAATATCGTTCGTGAGCCTGCTCATAATCTCGCCTTGCTGACGCTTACCGAAGAAAGGGATGGGCAATCGATGAAGATGTGCAAATAAATCATGACGCATCCGGTATACCGTTTCCTGAGCAACTTCAATCATCCAAATGTTCTGCAAGAAAGCAAAGAGTGGATGAAGGAGATAGACACTGCCGAGCGCAATTAAAAAATACACCCATGTGTTCTCTCCCTCTCCTGCGAGATACGTATCTACCGCTGTACCAATGAGGTACGGTCCAAGTAGTGCTAAGGCAGAAGTAAGAACGACCATAACCAGGACCAGAATCAGCTTCAGCCTTCTTTTAGCGAGATAATCCCATATTCGGAGGAGTGTCCAAGACCAATTTTTCGCTTTGACTGCTTTTTTACGGGTTCCCTTTTCAAATTGGTTCGTATCTTTAAGTGCCTGGGAACGTTCCTGACGAAACGGTTCGACAAGTTGTTTAAGCATGCTGCGCCTCCTGTCCGTATTGGGATTCATAGATGCGGCGATATAGAGATGATTCTATAAGCAGCTCCTCGTGTGTACCACTCGCAATCAGTCTTCCTTCGTCGAGAAGTAAAATGAGATCTGCGGATAAAGTAGATGATATTTTTTGCGTAATAAGAAACGTCGTAGAAGATAATTCATTAAGTTCATGTAAAAGGGCAGCTTCCGTCTTCACATCAAGCGCACTTGTACTGTCATCGAGAATCAAAATCTGCGGATGACGAACGAGTGCTCTAGCAATAGATAAACGCTGTTTTTGTCCACCTGACAGGTTGACTCCCCGCTGTCCAAGCATGGTATCGTAACCATTTGGCAAGGAGAGGATCGTATCATGGATTTGTGCTTTGCGAGCGGCCTCTTCCATTTCTTCAAGACTTGCATTCTGATTGCCCCAAGCTATATTGTCACGCACTGAACCAGTAAACAGGACCGCTTCCTGCGGTACGTAACCAATCGCGTCTCTCAGTTGTTCTACCGGCATCTCTTGAATATCATGACCTTGAATTGTAATAGTCCCTTGGTTTGGCTCATATAACCGGAGAAGCAGCTGAACCAGCGATGTTTTCCCCGATCCCGTTGCACCCATAATAGCGATCCGTTCACCGGGCTTGGCCTGAAAGGTAATATCACTTAGGACATTCATCTCCCCTTCTGGATAATGAAAATGAACGCCTCTATACTCAATGGTTCCTTGTAATGATACCGGACTGAGAGAACTTGCACTCTTCTTGGTATCGTACACATCCTGATCCGTTTGCAAAACTTCCTGAATTCGGTCTACAGAAGCATTCGCCCGGGAAAAGGTCGCTACGATCCATGACAGCATCGATAATGCTCCCATTGTACGAACAGCGTAGTTGATCACGGCAACGACTTCCCCGAGAGAAGCACTGTCCGTTGCTACAATTTCTTTGCGTCCAAACCATAAGATGAACAGAACACTTGTGTTCATGAGAAGCATAATAAAAGGCATGGTTGTCTCCGCGAGACGCTGGGCTGACATTGTTGAAGTCATTAACTTATGTATCGAACGACCAAATCGTTCTACTTCATGACCCATACGCACAAATACACGAATAAGCCGTATACCAATGAGGTTTTCCTGCGCTACTCCGTTCACTTCATCTAGCCGTTTCTGTACATTCCTAAAGAGAACAGATACCTTTTTCATAATAAAGAAAATAAAAATGAGCAGGATAGGCACCGTGACAGCTAGAAACAACCCCAATCTCACATTGACAATCAGTGCCATAATGACACTGCCGATGACAACTAATGGTAACCTTGTTGCGAAACGCAAGCTCATAAATACCGTGTCCTGAATTTGCGTAATGTCTCCAGTGAGCCGAATAATAAGTGAAGACGTAGCAAAGCGGTTAAAAACTGCGTACGAAAATGCCTGTACTTTTTCATACAAAGCTTCCCTGAGATCTGACCCGAAACCTTGACTGGCATGCGCTGCATAAAATGAACTCGAAATTCCTGCTACAAAGGCGACTACCGCACTACCTAGCAAGAATCCGCCCCATTTCCATACAACCGCCAGGTTCTCCTGCTGAATCCCATCATCAATAATCTTCTGAATGAGGTAAGGTTGAATCAGTTCCACCGTGAGCTCGAGCAGCAGCATAAAGAGTGCAGCGATTGCGGCCACTCGGTATTTCCGTAAATAAGTGAACACTAGGGCCATATTCATTCCTCCGACGTTTGAAACGTATAGTCATAATTGGATTGTCTCTACTCCACTCTTACCCCAAATAATACACTCATATCCATATTATAGCGTATACATCTATCCCATTCTTCACTTCAGAAAAATTCACCCAGAAAAAGTTAGAAAATCAAAATTAAGATACATTCATTTCCTTACTAGTCTTGTCAAAATAAAAAAAGACAGTAGGTAAACTAGTTTAAGCTAGTTTACCTACTGTCTGAACTGCTGAGTTTTCCTAGGCAGCCTTTGAACTATAATAAGGGTTCTGCCGTTCCATTATATGTAGGAATCGAAATCCCCCATTTTATATATCATGCCTGATTTGCTCTTTGTTTCTCCAGATTACGAAGCTCAATCCGGCGAATCTTACCTGAACTTGTTTTTGGTAATTCACTAATAAATTCAATCTTACGCGGATATTTATAAGGTGCTGTTATCTCTTTTACATAATGCTGAATTTCTTTGATGAGAGAATTGGAACCTGTGGTGCCGTCTTGCAGCACAATGAACGCCTTCGCAATATGCCCTCTTGTCTCATCCGGACTTGCTACTACAGCACATTCTTTTACCGCGGGATGCTTCATAAGTGCTTCTTCCACTTCAAACGGTCCAATCGTATACCCCGAACTGATGATAATATCATCCCCGCGGCCTTCAAACCAGAAGTACCCTTCCTCATCAATACTTGCACGGTCTCCCGTAAGGAAGTAATCCCCTTTTATACTTGCCTGTTTCCGGTTCTCATCTAAATAATAGGCACTGAAAAGTGCTGGCATTTCCGTATGAACGGCAATGTTTCCTACTTCTCCAGGAGGAACCAGCTGTCCTTCCTCATCTACGATCTGAACAAGTCCTGGTGATATAGACATCCCCATCGAACCTTTACGGAAAGGCATATCTTTCAGGTTACCGATCAGCAGCGTACTTTCGGTCTGCCCATAACCATCACGAATCGTAATATCAAAATGGCGCTGGAAGCTGCTAATCACCTCCAGGTTCAACGGCTCACCCGCAGATACTGCGCTGCGCAAGCTCGACAAGTCATAATGACCTAATCCATCAAGTTTTGCCATCAACCGATATTCCGTCGGGGTACAGCAAAGCACATTGATTTTGTGATCTTGCATAAACCGTAAATACCGCTTCGGCTCAAACGAACCGCTGTACACAAATCCCGTTGCTCCGTTTCCGAGTACGGAAAGGAAGGGGGTCCAAATCCATTTTTGCCATCCAGGTGCAGCCGTAGCCCACACCATGTCTTGTGACTTTATATCGAGCCATGACGAAGTAATTCGCAGATGAGCGTAACCCCAACCGTGATTATGAACAACCCCCTTGGGATTTCCCGTTGTACCTGATGTATACGTCAGAATAGCTGCATCATCCCGATGTGTTTCCACAGCTTCGCGTACCTCTGGTTGTCCTTCCATCAGTTCATTCAGCATACGGTATCCGGCTTTTTCTTCCCCTGGTTTAGCAGATACCGCAATTCGATAAGCCAAGGAAGGAATCGTTTCTTCCATCTTATCAACTTCGTCCGTCACACTGGACCATACAATGACAGCACGAGCTTTCGAATGTACAAGCCGGTAAGAAAGGTCTTTTGCTCTGAGCATCTCAGAAGAAGGAATAATAACAAGGCCGAGTTTCAAACAAGCAATATAAATGGCGTACGCAATTACGTTTCTTGGGACCATAACAAGTACCTTGTCACCTTTAGTTAGACCAAGATCTGCGAGGCCACCTGCAATTTGGTTTGCCTTTTTTAGCAAATTCCCATAAGTTACTTCCTCTTCATGTTCATGCTCATCCAAGCACTTGAGTGCAACGTTTTCAGCCGGATGATGTTCCATTTCTGATGTCATATTATATTGTTCAGGTGCAATCCAGTGCTCGTAATTCACGCTCATCGTCTCCTTAATGTCATGTAGGTATTAGGACCATTATAACATTAATTAGTACCTGGTGCTAATTTTTTAAGGACCTACTGTTTCCGTCCCCTCTTGATTCTTAAAACGAATCAATAGACTTGGCAACACACTGATGAGAATAATAGCTGCTGAAATCAGGTAAACCGTAAGTAAAGATGTCGCATTCATGAGAAGACCTGTAACCGAAGATCCAATAAGAATGGCTCCCATAAATAAAGGCATAATGGTTCCATTGACTCTACCAATCATCTTCTCTTCCACCTGCGCAACCATAAAGGTCGAGATGACCACATTGATAAACGCTAAACTAATAGCACCAAAAAAGCTGATGGTCAGAGTCAAAGCGAAGGAAGTAGATAAAGCTTCACCTATGGTAGTAAGTGCCATCACACACATCCCTGCAACAAGCAGGAACGTTTGATTTATTTTTTGACCTATAAAAGCAGCAATTCCGCTTCCTATAAGCAGACCGAGACCTGATATTCCCGAAAGATAGGAAACATAAGTTGCTTCCAGTTCTAATCTATCGGTAACGATAAAGATCTGTAAGGGACTAACCAACCCTTCTGCGAGACCTACAATAGCGAAGACTACGGCGAGCCATTTTAGAGAAGGCGTCCTTAGAATGAAGCGCCACCCTTCGAGCAGATCCTCGTATAAAGAGTTCTGTTTTTCCCTTTCCGCAGTAGTTGAAGGCAGAAAAGTAAGCAATACAGCGGACGAGATAAATAAGAAGAGTAAGGTATATAGGGAGGCTTGCAGTCCAAGAGTGGTATAGATGAACGTCCCAAGCAGCGGACCCACAATAATAAACAGTGAATGAAGACTTTGCGTAAGTGCAATTGCGGACTGAACGTGCTCTTCTGGAACATTCCTTTTAAAGATTTTAGCTGAGGAAGGCTGTGAAAACTGGCTCACGATGGCAGATACAAAAGTGGCTGCATACAGCACCTGCCAGTACCCAAACCAGAACAGGGTAATAATCAGAACAATGGAAAGCGTGCTTAAGATATCACCCCATATCATCGTTTTTTTAGGATTCCAGCGATCTGCAAATCCCCCGCCAATAAAGGAAAAAACAAAAATGGGGACATATTCTAAAACCGTAATGAGCGAAACAGCGAAGGGATCTCCCCCTGTCCGTTCAACAATAAAATACAAGATCGCCATATTTCGTATCCAAATCGCTAGATTTTGCAATAAATCAGAACCCGTTACGATTAAAAATGACTTGTTGCGAAGCAGTTGGTTCATTTTATCTCTCCTTTGCCTTCGTTTTTAGACCGACCGTTCGGTTTATTATTATGAAAAAGAAAAACTGATCCTTCCATCAGTCCTCTTCTGTCATTATCTTTTCGGTAGGCATTTCCATTCCGGCTAGCAATATTTCTATTCCTTTTCTGTAAATACGCCGTATCTCTTCTAAATCTTTTTCGTAATAAAGCATACTCATTCCGTTTAATAGTCCATTAAGTATATACATCACATCCTTCGGACTATCTTTCTTCAGCTCCCCGCGCTCCATGCCTCTTATAATCAACTGTTCGTACGTCTTATAAGGAAGCCGTGTCACCTCTAACATATCATTTAGCATATCCTCAGTGACGACTTGGCTGGACATGAACTCATTAACCGCATGAGTGAGTGGATTGTTCATATCATCTACATAGTGATCCGCTAGAGCAAAGAGCTTATCTCGGGTTGTCTCGTGTGCTACTTCCTTAGCCATCCAGGCTTCCATCCACTCCTCGTTGTTCAGCTTGATGAGATACATAAACATTTCCTCTTTGCTCTTAAAATGATAATAGATGCTGCCTTTACTTCGGCCTGTAACTCGGCAAACCTCTTCCATTGACGTGGCATTGTATCCCTTTTGTGAAAACAGATCCTTGATTTGATGAGCGATATCTTTTTTAATCTGAGTTGCATCTTTTCTTCGCTTGATCTCGATGAGAACCGTCTCCTTTCCCTAAACCGACTGTTCGGTATAATAGTAATATATGGGAATGATGGATGTCAATTAAAAACCCCTTAACCTCGCCAAGACCTTGTTATCTCAGCAAATATAAGGGGTTCTCTATTCTTAATCGCACCATAAATGGTCTGATTTTAATTCTCTCTTACGAAAGCATTCCTTTATACATTCCAGGAATCGAACCTTCAATAACGGTAGCACCGGTTGTTTTTGCATAAAATTCGGCCGGCCCTGCTCCTCCGATAATGGCATATCCGTAACCTTCCTGCTTCATATAATCCATTGTATACAGCAGCAGCATTTTCCCGATCCCCCGTCCACGCTCGTTCTGATCTACTCCGGTAGGGCCAAAAAAGCCTTTAACCGTAGCATCATAACAAGCAAAACCAAGCATTTTACCGTTCTCTACCGCGATAAGACAGGTAATAGGCGACCTTGCGAAAGCAACTTCCGCTTCACTTACCCATCCCTTTCCAAAATGCTTTCCCACCCAGTCGGCGACAACGTGCTTTTCTGGTGCAATCGCACGGCGTATCGTAACTCCTGTACGCTGTTCATAACTTCTTATTGGTTCCATTTCAGGCAAGTCATATAGTTTCACGAGCATATCGGGCATAAGGAGTACCTCCGCTGATTTCTGCATCGATGTTGAACAAGAATAATGTAGTGTATCAATGTTCAACATCGATCAGGTCTATTTTGGAATATATCGCTATAAGTATACTCGGATGATGGTCTTATTGGCTTGTTCTAATGCGCTGTCTATTTGCAAAAACTTGCGATTATGAGTTAAACCCGATAAGTATTTATATTGATTGGATAAAAATTAAAGAATCTTTAGCGAGATAAAAAATCCCCCTGATCATCTGACAAGGTGAAAAACCTTGATGGAATGAACAGAGGGATTTAACATCGTATTCCTAGT
This sequence comes from Paenibacillus sp. Marseille-Q7038, assembly GCF_965111595.1. NCBI lineage: Bacteria > Bacillati > Bacillota > Bacilli > Caryophanales > Paenibacillaceae > Paenibacillus > Paenibacillus sp. Marseille-Q7038. Next base: position 3,157,948 of record NZ_CBCOOM010000001.1, read on the forward strand.
TATAGATTAGCGATCATTAATATGTACGTAAATAGCTTGGCAAGATCTCTTGAAACATTCGGTCCCAGCTGAAGAGCAGGTTTTCCAGAACTCAACATAATATCACCATAGATCAAGCCCCAGTCACTTGTGAATTTCGGCTGTTGTGGCTCCGGCGGATCAAGATCATATTGCCTTCTTATTCTGTCTTCTTCTTCCTTTGATAATGACAATTCCCTTCCCTCAGCAAGGTTGTTTACCCGCTCCATCTGAGTAGAAAACGTGCTAAGCGTTGCCACTTGTGCCTTGGTATTTATTACTCTCTGTGCTTCAGCAGTTTCGAGTTGAAACAATAAGAGAATCACACAGAAAAAAGCGGAAATCATTCCTTTATACATTTCTTCTCTCCTCTTTATTAATACATCCCTTTGTAAATACCATACAAATGGTATAATTGTATTTAATTATTAAAAAATCTCCATGTTTTTATCTTTAAAATGGAAACTCTAATATAACACAAAATTATCGTTCTCTCAATTGGTAGAACATATACGAAGGAGGACTTAGCCATGGTATTTTTGATACTTTTACTGTTATTATTTATTATTTTCTTGTTATTTAACATTAATTCTAAAATTCCACCGCGGGATTATGTGAAGGAAGCTCTGGAGAAAGATGAAAAATGGCGTCAGGACATGGAAAAGAAAAAAGAACAGGAAAAATGGAATACTTAAGGATTGTAAGTATTCATTCTAATAAAAAATGGATACCGTTATGGTATCCATTTTCCATTCTCTTTTATTACTATCGCGAATTACTTCTAACCAGTTTCTTCTATTTAAATAGTCAGCTTATTCCAGACCTACTGTAACATTCACATTTCCTTTAATGGCTTTAGAATAAGGGCAGTAATCATGAGCAAGTTTCACATACTTCCGTGCTGTTTCCTCATCCAGTCCATCAATACGAACGTTCAGTTCGACTTCTAGTTTAACTCCATTGTCCTCAGGATCTGCTTTTAGCATAACAGTCGCTGTTACTGTACTCTTCTCAATCTTTACTTGATTCTTCTTCAATTGAAATTCTAGTGCAGAGTTAAAGCAAGCACTGTATCCCGCAAACAAACAATTGTTCAGGGTTGGTCGCTGTCGTTTCTTTTCCTCCAAGTTCAGGCGGTGCGGCCACATCTAGCATAAATGTATTATCTGGAGATTGTACAAATCCTTGGCGTCCACCTGTGTTGGTCACGGTTGTTTCATATAATGTTTTCATTTTTCATTCTCCTCTGGATTACTCATGTATTGTTTTTTTTCGTTTAATCTTACTTCATTTTATTTCAAATCAATAAACTTTCTAACAATTCAATTGTACACAATCTAATATTGAAAGTAAATCCTTTTCTTAAAATGAATGTATTTTGCTCTCTTTACTCTTTTCAGAAATTCCGAATAACGCGTTCCCATGTAACGAACACTACCTTTGTCCTTTTTAGATATGTCCCTAGGTTGTAGGGGTCAAACCCCAGTATCTTTCCTTTGAATTTGTCAAGGGCTTTGTTTACAATTTTTATTGACTCCAGTAAAAAACCTTATAAATTTCAAGCTGCAAGTTGATATCGTTTTCTAAAATTCTGGCCAGTTTGTTTTTCGTATAATTTTACAAGGAGCGTGGATTCATGAAGAAACCCAGTGAAAGAACGGTTCAAATGACCCGGTTTCTTCTTGCAACGCCAGGCCGCTTTGTAACCGTACGTGAGCTGTCAGATGAATTGGATGTTAGTGAAAAGACGATTAAACGCGAGCTGTCAGCTATGGAAATATGGCTCAGCGATTATGCTCTTACGCTAAATCGCAAACCCGGAGCTGGTCTTATGCTTGAAGGAGAACCTTCTGCTTTCGAATCCGTTCGTGACGCGATAGAAAGCTTTAAAGCACCCACCAGTTATACCCGAGATGAACGCCGATATTTTATGATTAGTGAGCTTTTGCTGAGTTCTGAACCTATCAAACTTTTCAACTTCGCATCAAGATTTAAAGTAACGGAAGGTACGCTCAGCCACGATCTGGATCTTATAGAAGGCTGGCTCGAAGCCTTTCACATTAAGTTAATGCGTAAACCTGGATATGGGATTTATGTAGAAGGCACCGAAAAAGATTATCGTGCCGCACTCATTCATCTGCTTCATGAAAGTGTGGATGAATATGAGCTCATTCGTCTGGTTCGCGACCCGCTGAATGAAAGCGGTCAAAATATAGGACGAATTCAGCAACATATCCGAAACCGTCTCTTGAATCTTGTTGAAGATAGTACGATTGTGATTATTGAGAAGTATTTGACAGAACTCGAAGCAAAAACCGGCATGAAGCTGACGGACAGCGCCTTTATCGGACTCGCCGTCCACCTCGCTCTCGCGATCGAGAGAATCAAAAAGGGACAGCGTATCACTATCCCCCCAAGCGTGCTAAGCGAACTGCGATTGCACCCTGATTTCAATGCAGCTCAGATGCTTGTAAAACGCTTAGAGGAAGCCCTTAATCTGACGATTCCCGAAGATGAAGTTGGCTATATTACCATGCACCTAAAGGGTGCCGAGACAAGAATTCAAACCGAAGCCGAATCAGAGGCAGCTTATGAGAATGTCAGTTTTGAGCTGGTTCGTCTGGCTCGAAAAATTCTTAAAGAGGCGGAATCAGAAACAGGTTTTGAATTAAAAAGCAACAGCAAGCTTTTCTATGGTTTTATCAGTCATCTAGGTCCTGCTATTGAGCGATTACGGCTTGGGCTCGATATTCGTAACCCTCTGCTCTCTCAGATTAAAGAGCAATACGCTGCCACCTATGAGGTAGCAAGAAAGTGCGCCAAAGTTCTAGAAGATTATCTAGAAAAGCCTGTACCGGAAGCGGAAATCGGTTACATTGCCCTCCACATCGGAGCGATGTCGGAGTATGCAGGAGTTAAGTACAGAGAACGACCTGTTCGTGTCTTAATCGTATGTGCAAGCGGGATGGGCACCTCTAGTCTTCTCCAAACCAGAGTAAGAAAAGAATTCCCATCCCTTCAAATTGTCGATGCCATCTCTGCTGCAGAGATCAGTGAGCTTGATGAACAAGTCGATCTGGTGATCTCAACCGTAGATCTGACTAGCAAAAGACAGGTAGTCAGGGTATCACCTCTTCTTGGAGAAGCGGATATGAAAAACGTAAGAACTTCTCTGGAACATCTTGAACCTTTACCTGAACTTCGACCTGCTTCGAATGAAGCACCCGCTTATCTACCAGATACGCTGGAAAAGCAGAAGAATCTAATTCAAGGTATTCAAGATCTCATGAATAATCTGGTGATTGAAGATCAAGTGGAATCAAGAACGATTAATGAGCTGATCCATAAGATTGCTAGGCAATTTACGACTGAGGAAGAAGAAGCTTCTACACTTAGCCTTGAACTTCATGATCGGGAACGACTTGGGGAAACGATTCTTTCTACTGAGGGAATCTTTTTACTACACTGTAGATCGACCGTTATTCATCGTTTAGCTCTTGGTATTATCCGCTTTAAAGAACCGCTGACATATGGCACAGAAAATGATGCAAATCTCTATGCTGCCATCATTTTATTAGCACCAAAACAAAGCGAACGTACGTATCTAGAAGCGGCAAGCGAAGTCAGCAAATCACTGATAGACCGTCCTGGCTTTGCTATTCGTTTAAGTGTAGCTCGCCAAGCTGCCTTAACGAAAGAAATTCAAGGTATTTTGAAAGATCTATATTTACGAAAAATGGAACAATATACAATGGAGGTAGAACAAATATGAGTACGCTGGAAGCTACTAATGAATCTGTCCCTAAAAAAACGGGCAATATCAAACAAGCAACTCAGAAATTTGGACGCTTTCTAAGTGCAATGGTTATGCCGAATATCGGTGCCTTCATTGCCTGGGGGCTTCTGACTGCTCTCTTTATTGAGGCAGGTTATTTCCCGAATGCTACACTGGCATCCCTTGTGGATCCAATGATTAAATACCTTCTTCCCTTGCTGATTGCATATAGCGGCGGTAAAGCTGTTCACGATCATCGAGGCGGGGTACTAGGTGCCATTGCCGCAATGGGTGTTATCGTCGGAGCTGATATTCCGATGTTTATCGGTGCCATGATTATGGGTCCGCTCGGCGGATGGGTAATCAAGCAATTTGATAAATATGTCGGAAGCAAAACTCCTTCTGGTTTTGAAATGTTGGTTAACAACTTCTCTGCCGGTATTATCGGTATGCTTTTGGCCATCGCAGGACTTTACGGTATCGGACCTGTCGTAGCCGCATTCACTAACATTTTGGCATCCGGTGTAGATGCGATGCTGAACTGGGGAATTCTCCCGCTTGTATCCATCTTTATCGAACCAGCAAAAATCTTGTTCTTGAACAATGCAATTAACCATGGAATTCTGAGTCCAATCGGTATTCAGCAAGCAGAATCTACGGGTCAATCGATCATGTTCTTGCTTGAAGCAAACCCAGGACCAGGTCTTGGTGTACTGCTTGCTTACAGTTTCTTCGGAAAAGGCTCAATTAAAGGATCCGCTCCGGGCGCAGCAATCATTCACTTCTTTGGTGGTATTCATGAGGTTTACTTCCCATATGTCCTGATGAAACCAATTATGTTCGTATCTGTTATCGTATCTGGTATGGCTGGTGTATTCACATTTAACATGCTTGATGCAGGTCTAATTGCTGCATCTTCTCCAGGAAGTATCATTGCGATCATGGCGATGTCAGCTAAAGGTTCTTATCTCCCTATTCTTGCGGGTGTTCTTGTATCTGTTGTTGTATCTTTCTTGCTCTCTTCCTTATTCTTGCGCAGATCTTCTGCAGATGAACAAGACCTAGAAAAAGCAAAAGAAGCAGTAGCAGGCATGAAAAAAAGCAGCAAAGGGATCACAGAGACTCCTGCAGCTAACTTGAATGATAAAGCAGAAATCAAGAAAATCATCTTTGCATGTGATGCAGGTATGGGTTCAAGTGCAATGGGTGCTACTTCTTTCCGTAAAAAAGTAAAAGCAGCGGGTCTGCCGATTGATGTAACAAACACAGCAATCGAGAATATTCCGAGCGATGCAGACATTGTTGTTACTCAGCAGAACCTGACACCACGTGCTAAAGGAAAAGCACCGAATGCAATTCACGTCTCGATTGATAACTTCGTTAACAATCCGATTTATGACAAGTTAATTGCAGACTTAAAAGCAAAACAAGAACAAAGTACTTCTCCAATACCTGAACACGCAAAAGAGGATGTATCTGGTGCAGCAGACAAAGCAGTGCCTGAAGAAGTGAAAGAAACTTCCGAAGATACAAAAGGCGGCGACGTACTACGTAAAGAAAACATTGTACTTCAGCTTCCATCCGAAAGTAAGGAAGATGCAATCCGCCGTGCAGGTGAATCCCTTGTTGCCGCAGGATATGTAAAACCACATTATGTGGATGCCATGATTGAACGTGAAGGGGTAGCAACCACTTACATCGGTAACGGTGTAGCGATTCCTCACGGAGTAGGCGATGCGAAGAAAGAAATTAAAACAAGCGGTATTGTCGTTCATCAATATCCAGAAGGTGTTGAATTCGAAGGCGGCCGTGCATATCTCGTTATCGGGATCGCTGGAGCAGGTAGAGAACATTTACAGATTCTTACGAAAATTGCAGAAGCCATTGAAGATGAATCTACCGTAACAAGACTGGCACAATCCAAAGATCCTAATGAAATCTACAGCATTTTCGGAGAATAAAGAATAACAAATCTTTAAAACGAAAGCGGGTTTTTCATATGAAAAAAGCAATTCAATTTGGAGCAGGAAATATCGGGCGTGGCTTTATCGGCGCCCTTCTCTCCCAAGCTTCTTACCATGTCGTATTTGCCGATATTAATGAAGAAATGATCAATGAACTGAACGAGAAAAAAAGCTACCAAATCCACATCCTTGATTTGGAGCAAAGACAAGAAACAATTACGAATGTTTCCGGTGTACTCTCGAATGGTCCAGATATCGTGAACGAAGTGGCAGAGGCTGATATCGTCACTACTGCAGTAGGTCCAAACGTTCTGAAAATCATTGCTTCTACGATTGCTAAAGGGATTGAAGCTCGTAGAGAAGCAGGCAGAGGTGTTCTGAACATCATCGCTTGTGAGAACATGGTCGGCGGAAGCAAGCATTTAGAAGAACAGGTATACACTCACTTGTCCGAGGCAGGTAAAGCATATGCTGAGGAGAATGTAGGTTTTGCTAACTGTTCCGTAGACCGTATCGTTCCTCCTTACCAAGGCGAGAACATGCTTGATGTCGGTGTTGAGTCCTTCTATGAATGGATCGTAGAAGAACCTTCCCTTAAAGGTGAAGTGCCTCAAATTCCAGGAATGAAACTGACAGATAACCTGCTCGCTTATGTTCAGCGTAAACTGTTCACATTGAACACAGGTCATGCGATTACTGCTTACCTTGGTTACCTTGCTGGTATGGAAACCATCGAAGAAGCAATCAACAATGATGAAATTCGTGCAGTGGTACGTCAAGCAATGGAAGAAAGCGGCGATGCACTAATCAAAAAGCATGGTTTTGATAAAGAAGAACACTATAAATACATTGATAAGATTGAAAAACGCTTTAAAAACCCATATATTCGCGATGAAGTTATTCGTGTAGGCCGTGAGCCGTTGCGTAAGCTCGGTCCAGCAGATCGCCTAGTAGGTCCTGCTAATATGGCGATTCAATATGGACTTGGACATGTTGCTCTTCTGAAAGGTATTGCTGCTGCATTCCATTATGATAACCCGCAAGATCCGCAGTCCAAAGAGTTGCAAGAGCAAATTGCCCAAAATGGCATTAAATCTGCTGTGTCCTCTGTTACTGGATTTACGGAAGGCAGTGAAGATCACCGCATCATCTGTGAAGAATATGCGAAGACTTCCAAAGCCTAATAAATGTAATGTGAAGCTCAATTATTCTGTATCAACCGTCATCCTTAGAGGATGGCGGTTTTTTGTATCTCCAGTACAACTTCCTCTACTAAAATGGTTCTATTTGTCTATATATAGTTACAAATTTATCGTGTTAATGAGTTTTGAAATTGATTTTTGTATATAATGTTTTTCACAAATATGTTAATCATTTAATCATAATGGGTATTCTATAAATATATAAAAGGATAAACAGGACTATTTACATCTTGTATTCACATAAGCAATTCCCTTATATTAAAAGAAAGCGATTACAAAAATATATCTTCACTTTTTTCTTCCTGCTACCGACATAGTTATTATGAACTACTCAAAAGCGAACGGAGGAATTACTATGATGAAAGAACTACAAATTGCTGAGCGAAAAGGTTATTCTGTACATCTTTCTTTAACGGATGGATCTGTCTATTCTGGGGTCGTAAGTCTTCAGCTCCCGTATAAGAAGCTTCGTCTAAAACATACACAAGGTATTGTCAGTATTCCTTTCCAGGAAATTAAACACTGCTCTACGCTCATTCCTGTCCCTTTTTGAATCTTAGATCCCTATCCTATCATACTTTTTACTAGACCAGCCGATGTCCACTCTTTTAATAAAAGGAGCGAATATCGGCTTTTGTTATGGAGTTTTACGGAAACAAAAACCATACTTACCAATGTGATTTTAGACATATTCTCACTCACACAACACTCCTGCTACATTTTGTATACAAGAGAATTATTTATTTTAATATAATTTAAAATAAATAATTAAGAAATAAATAGCAAAAAAGCCCTTATATAGGGCTTTTCAAACTTTCTAAAATATTTATTGTCCTAACATAAACAAACTTACAGCACCCAAAACCAAAATCACGATGGAAAGCACCTGAATCCATGATCTAAGCTCCCAATACCGAATAGCATAGACCACAGACATACTAAGGAAAAACCAGCCTAGAGAAATCGTTGAGTTCACTAGCGAAACAATGAGTAAAATCAGGGCGAGGGCAGTAGCAACCGCCTCTGCTATAACAAACTTAGGATTGCGTTTTTTCTTACCCGGGTTCAGGATAACAATCACCTCCGGATACCATTTAACCATAGGTTCTAGTCACTTGAAAACAGCTTGTCTTCATATACATATGCCCTTATTTCACACCATTATATACGAATGCTTTAATAATCGATCGCTGTGCAAAAAAGAAGATAATGAGAATCGGGACAACCAGTATCAAATTCCCTGCCATAAGAACATTCCATGTGGTTAGCCCTTCTGTTTCTCGAAGCTTAGCAATCCCGAGCGGGAGGGTACGTGCCGTTTCGTTCGTTGTCATCACCAGGGGCCAGAAATAGTCATTCCAGTGACTAATAAAACTAAACAAGCCGAAGGTAATAAGTGCAGGACGAGCCATAGGGATCATAAGTTTTAGCATAATCTTCCACTCTTTTGCTTTATCTAGACGAGCTGCCTCAATCAGTTCATTCGGCACTTGCTTAAACGATTGCCGCAGAAGAAATATCCCGAATGCACTGGACGCAAAAGGTAGGATCAGCCCAAGATGCGTATTAAGCAGATTCCAAGAACTGAGTTCAAGATACACGGGCAAGAAGATCAACTGAGAAGGAATCATCAGCGTTATCATGACAAGTCCAAACAAAACACCTGATCCCTTAAACTCAAACCTCGCAAACGCATAGGCAGCGGGAATAATCGTAAGCATCTGCAACAGCAGAATACCTCCGGAGATCATCACGCTGTTCATAAAATAGTGAAGAAACGGTCCTGAGTTCCAAGCTTGAGTAAAGTTTTGCCACTGCGGGCTTGCCGGAATCCACTCGGGCGGAAAGATCATCGTCTCCGGCAGTGTTTTGAGTGATGTGGACACCATCCAAACAAAAGGTAAAGCAAAGATAAGAACAAGCACTCCCATTAGAATCACATTAATGACGGTTAGGAGACGGTTCACCACCTTCATCCCACTTGCTTCCTCTTTCACTTTGTCTCGCGCGCTGCGTTTTGCGCTTGCTGCGGGATTAACTACATTCATTAGTACCCTCCTCTCTCTTTTTACCGATAATGAACCTTTTTGGATAGTAGACGGAAATAGATAAGGGTAAGAACTCCAACAATCATAAGCAAGATTACTCCAGCCGCCGAAGCATAGCCAATCTTAAAGAAACGGAAACCATACTGATAGATGTAATAGACCAGCGTGTTTGTTGAATTCACAGGCCCACCCTGCGTCATAATCGCGATCGTCTCAAATACTTGAAAGGAACCAATCATACTCATAATCGCCAGGAAAAACAGCGTTGGAGATAACATGGGTAACGTTAATCGCGTAAACGTACGCCATGGTTTGGATCGATCCAGTGCAGCTGCTTCATATATACTTTGCGGGATGCTTTGCAGCCCGGCAATAAAGACAAGAGTGTTGAACCCGATCCCTTTCCACACCGCCACCAGAATGAGTGACATTAGAGAAGTATCCGGATGAGATAACCACTCTAATGGTCCAAAGCCCAATAGGCCGATAACCCAGTTCAAAAGCCCATACTCCGGGTCCATCAGCCAGCTCCATAATAGGGAAATGGATACTAAAGAAATAATATGCGGACTGAATATGGCCCCTTGGACAAATCCATAGAAAGCTCCGGAACGATTTAACCAAAGAGCCAGCAGTAAAGAAATACTAAGGGTGAGAAGCACCGTAGCAACGGTGTATATTGTCGTATTTAGTATGACCTGACGAAACTCTGCATCCGACAATAAAGCCGAAAAATTTTGCAAACCGACATAATCCTTTGTTGGGCTGACAAAATTCCAGTCAAATACACTGAGATAGATCATATAAAAAATAGGATAAATGAAAAATACACCAAAAACGGCTAGTGCCGGCGTTACCATTCCATAGGGTCTAAGCTTATGCCATATGTTCGATGTCGAACCCACCATGCCCTTAGCCTCCTCCGCTCACCGAAATGAGTTCAAGAGATTTCGTAGCATCATTTTCAATCGCAACGGCTCTATATTCTGCTTGTCTTACCCTGAGTCCGCTAGAGTCAAAATAGTACAGCTGCTCGTATGGAACCGTAACGGTAACCATGGTATTCATAATAAGAGGAGCGAGGAACGTCTTAACGGCGAACATACCGAAGCTAGACTGGATCTGGTATATATTTTCTGCCCCAAGGCTTTCCCGTGTCATGATTTCTCCGCTGATTCTAAGACCCTCTCCTTTTAGCTCATGCCCAGCATGCAGCTGCGCATGCTCCGGACGAAATCCAAAATGGCGAATCTCTTCTTTGCTGTTTGCCGATAAAGAGGGGAAATGGATCCCTTTATAAGGAAGAATGTTCATTGCAGGAGTTCCGATAAACTGAGCAGCAAACCTATTTGCTGGATTGTGATACAGTTCAATTGGGGAAGCTGCTTGCTGAATAACCCCTTTATTCATAATGACTATTTCATCGCCCATCGACATGGCTTCTACCTGATCATGGGTTACATACACAAATGTCGTCCCCAGCCTTTTATGCAGCTGAATAAGCTCTGTCCGCATCTGATGGCGGAGCTTCGCATCTAGATTACTGAGCGGCTCATCGAGTATAAACACCTCAGGTTTTTTAACCATAGCGCGAGCAAGAGCTACACGCTGGCGTTGTCCGCCGGAGAGCATCTCCGGTTTCTTTTTCATATAATCGCTCAAACCTACAATTTCAGCGATATCGGCAATCAGCGTCTCACGTTCCTTCTTCGGAATCTTCCGATTAATCAGTCCAAATTCGATATTGTCATAGACATTCATGGTTGGATAGAGTGCGTAGTTTTGGAAGACCATCGCCACATCACGCATACCCGGGGGAACTCCATTTACTCGCTTACCATCAATCCATATATCACCGCTGGTTTGGTCATCAAGCCCCGCAATCATGCGGAGCGTTGTTGATTTACCACAGCCAGATGGACCGACAAGCACCGTAAATGAACCATCTTTTATCGTAAGGTCAAGGTCCTTAATTACCTCTTCCTGCTTAAAAAACTTGCTGATTCCTTTTAGCTCAATTTGGCCCATCTTCTCCACTCCTTTTATTTACTTAACAGTGTATTTGCTTTCTCATTCGCTTCGTTCATCGCATCCTGGGCAGAGACTTTGGGATCAAGCAATGTTTTCTCAATTGCATTCTTAACGATCTTCGCAACTTCAGGATACGCCGTCTCCATCGGACGAGGTCTAGCATAAGCCAGTTGATTTACAGCAACTTTATATTGCGGGTATTCCTTATAGAGCGACTGTAATTCTTCACTTTCGAGTGCTGAGATTCGAGTAGGTAAGTATCCCGTGTATTTACTTTGATACGTTGTACTCTCAGCCGTTGTCATGAAGGTAAGGAATTCCCAAGCTGCCGCGGTTTCTTCTTCACTAAGTTTTGATGTAATCACTAGCTGACAACCGCCTGTAGGCACTCCATATGATTTATTCGCCGGCATAAAGGCCGTATTGAATTCAAAATTATTCCCTTGTGAGATTTCAATAGCACCGGCAACCCCTGCAGTTGAACCAAAACGAAACGCAGATGTCTGGTTAGCCCAATCTTTTTCCGCAGTTGCTCCGGCTTCATCTCCCACTGGAATTTTAATGATCCCTTCGCCGGCTAATTTCTTCCAGAACTCCACAGGAGCGATCCCCTCAGGAGAGTTAAATAGAGCGGACTTCCCATCATCGGTTAATACCTGACCACCAGACTGTGCTACCAGTCCCTCATAGAACCAGATATCTGTAGGCATTGTCATTGCTGTTTTTCCTTTTGCTTTCAGCACTTTACCGTACTCTTCGAATTCGTCCCATGTCTTCGGTCCAGCAGGGTCAAGCCCGGCCTCTTCTAGCATGCTAACATTCATGTACATAATCGGTGTACTGCGCATAAACGGAAGCCCGTATAACTTGCCATCCACATAGGCATTCCCCATCAGTCCTGGGTTAAAATCGTCAATTTGCAGTTTTTCTTTATCCTGTTCTGCTAAAGCAGTAAGGTCCGTTATCATCCCGTACCTGGCAAAGGTCCCGGTGGAGGAAATCTCTAGATCCGATACGGCTGGCGCATTGTTTGCAGCAAAAGCAGCTTGTACTTTGGCATGTAAATCATCATAGTTTCCTTGATACTCGGCAACGACTTCGATTCTGTCCTGAGATTCATTAAAACGTTTCACCAATTCTTGTTTCGCCTCTTCAATCTTTTCTCCATAGGCATACCAGTATTTAATTTGAATCTTTTCCTCCGTATTTCCGCTGTTCCCTGAGGCAGCACCTGCAGTACTTGTTGCATTGCTTCCTCCTGAATCCGTACCGCAAGCAGCAAGTAGAACGCTCATTCCTAGTACAAGTGTTAGTAAATTCCGTCTCTTTCCTCTTCTCATCCTTTATATCCTCCTTAGAATGAACATCATTGACCCAGCCTCAGCCACCTGGTTATAACAAAAAGAAGAAACCTCTATCAGACCAAGAACAGCCAGTTACAGGCTCCCTCTTGATCCGATTAGGTTTCTCCATCACTCCAACCCGGGTACTTATTTACTTGTCAGGAAATACGTTAGTTCACTTATCTCTTCTTATCATAGGACGTTACTGTTAACCGAATTGAAGATTCGTGTTAAGTAAGGATAAACTTTATTATTTACAATTTGGAAGGAATCACTCTTAGAATGATTTTTCCCACATTTGCTGACTAGATGAAGAAATGGCCGTTGCCCCCTCCAATAAACATGCTTCCGCATGCTCTCGCTTTTGCAGCAGACCGCCGGAGATGACAGGAATGTCTGTCATTTCTCTTACCTTGTGGAGTACCTCAGGAATACGTGCGGGCATAATCTCAATAATATCGGGTTCAACCTGAGCGAGACTTTGTGCAATATTAGCAAGTCCTTCAGAATCAACAAGAAAGAATCGCTGGATGGTAGTAAGACCTAATTTCTGTGCTTTCTTAACGACTTGAATTTTCGTTGTAATAATCCCGTCAGGCCGAATCGCATTTGCTACATATTCAAGCCCCTGCTGGTCATAAGAGAGCCCTCCAATCTTCTCCACATGTACGAAAACCGGGACATGATGTTTTTGAAATAATTCTACATAACTTTTAATCACACCAATACTTCCGGTAAGAAGGAACACCGCACTGAGCTGATCTCGATAAGAAAGAGCGGTTTCAAGGTAACGTACATCCCGAATGGAGGCTACATTACGATATTCGGATAGTCGTTTTAGCAGATCATCCACAGCATACTGCTGTTTTGTTTTTTTAGTGAAAAGTTTTGTACTTTCCGCTCCTTGGGCTAACTGAGATACACTGTTAGACATGCGCTTTATCTCCTCCGTGTCTGGTGTCTGCACTGATTTGCAGGTCCTCTTCATTCAGCTCCGCTTCCAATGCATCGAATAAATCTGATTCATTCAACCGATCGCTCAGTAGCTGCACATTGCACTCTCGCTCCTGCTGTTTTCCGCGAGCATGCGGAGTAGCTCTAAAGTGGTTCATATAGGTAAGAATCTCTGGCAACTGGTCGGTAAGGGACGTATCCGTTATATCCACCGCCTGAATCCGGACTTCTTCTCCTGTAATTTCGGCGATACGATACGCTTGCTCATCCAGGCAGGCAGACAACTGAATGAAAGTCCATCCATGCCGTTCCGTAATTGAATCTACATGAGTATGTCCGTTAAAATAAACCCCTGTTCCTTTTTTCTGGCGGAGAATATGCCACATATCAATGGAAGGGTCGATGGAACCTTTTTCACGATCCGATCCTGTCGTCGTTAAATGAACCGGGTGATGTGCAAAAACCAGCATCGGCTTTGATCCAGACATTTGGACCACTTCTTCGAACCAGTTCAGTTGCTCTTCGTCTAGCCAACCTCCCCAGTTTTCTAAATCCATCTCTCTTGTGGTATCTAGAAAAACAAGAATGAAATCTTCCATGGTTATGGAGTAATAACAGGCTTGTCCTGTTTGTTTTTGAATCTCTTTTTTAGGCTGAGTATACGTATCGTGATTACCCAGAACATGATGAAATCTGCGTTCATAGGAATGTATGATCTCATAAACTTCTTGCAATTCGCGCTTTGTTCCCAGATTAGTCAGATCCCCAAGTGATATATACAAGTCGGCTTCAGAGCTTAAAAAATGATGCAGCATATTTTTATAAAATGCATCTCTTGCTTCTGTCCAGTTACCTAATGTTTGATCCGCCTCATGATAATGTAAGTCACCTATCATTGCTATCCTCATGGTCTTGTACACTCTCCTTTGAGTTGATCTGTAATGAAGTATAGAGGGAGAATGTTATCTGAGATCTTTATCCAGTCGTGTTTTTTGTAAATGTAGAGTCTGATAATTATATATTGACATTTTAATGTAAATATGTTATAATAATTAATTAAAGTTTACGTATGTAATTTAAATTGGTATGATAGTGTCCACCATATTTAAATGGAGGGATCTTACCATGTCAGTGTCGATATCGAAACATATTAGTATGCTTGAATTGTCTCAAACGGTGATGGGCTCTGCCCAGACTATCTATCCGGTTCTTTTACACGATGATAAAGAATTGATTCTGGTCGATACCGGATATCCTGGTCAATTACCTCTTCTTGAAAAGGAGTTGGCAAGTCTAGGATACAGAGTAAGTGATATTAATCGAATTATCCTGACACATCAGGACCTCGACCATATTGGCAATCTGCCTAGCCTTAAACAAGCTTCACCTGCTGCCGAGATTATCTCAGATCCACTTGAAAAGCCCTACATTCAAGGAGACTTGCTACTCCTTAAAATAACATCTGATTCCGTTACAAGTTCATTAGAATCTCTACCTGCTGAGATTTCGGATCAGATGAAGCTCGCCTTCAAACAAACACTTGAAAATCCGCCAAAGGCACCTGTAGATAGGACGGTTATTCATAAAGAAACTTTACCGTATGCCGGAGGAATCATTATTATAGAGACTCCGGGTCACACCCCGGGACATATTAGTCTCTATCATACAGCGAGCAAAACACTCATTGCGGGCGATGCTCTCGTTATAGAAAACAGTGAATTATTCGGACCAAGCCCTGCCCACACATTAGATATGAATAAGGCTATTTCCTCTCTCCAACAGCTAGACAACTACGATATAGAATGTGTCATATGTTTTCACGGTGGTATATATAAAGGAGAGGTAAATCAAAGAATTAATGACATAATTAAACAATTTTCACATTAATATTCATATGAAGAAAGGGCACGAATACATCGCGCCCTTTTATTGTTTACATTTTTTTCATCCAAATGTGAAATAATTCATAGGATTGCATATCCCGATCGCTTATTTTAATTTAGGTCGAGGTTAGATGCGTTCTCTTCTTACCTTAGTATTTTGACTAGAAATACATACACTGACTTTAACATGGACATAATCTTGTAAAGAATCTGGAATCATTATCGATTTACTATTTGTTTCGCAGAATACGGAGGGATCCATTTGGAAGCAGAAGGTTTACGACAAGTTGAGAAATATGCGTTAAGAAAGCAAAGAGTCTACCAAAAAGATTGGAAAATGTACATTCTACGAGCGATGCTTGCCAGTATGTTCATTGGATTCGGGGTTATTGTTGCTTTTAAGACAGGCAACTATTTTTACATAGCGGATTCACCGGCAGCTTATCCTATGGCCGCCCTTACATTTGGAGCAGCGATCATCCTGATTGCTTATGGCGGAGCGGATCTGTTTACTGGTAACACCTTTTACTTCACTTATGCAGCCCTTAAGAAAAAAATGGAATGGAAAACCGTATACAAACTATGGGGGCTCACCTATGTTGGCAACCTGCTTGGTGCACTGGTATTTGCGTTTCTCATTGATGTAACGAATCTCTACGCCTCACCTAGTGTTAACTCATTCCTGATTAATGTAGTGGAACATAAACTGGATGCTACCGTAGTTGAATTGTTTTTCCGGGCTATTCTATGTAACTGGCTCGTATGTCTCGCTTTTTTTGTACCGATGTTCATGAAGGAAAATGGCGCAAAATTGTTTGCAATGGTCCTCTTTGTCTTCTGCTTTTTTATATCGGGTTATGAACATAGTATTGCTAACATGTGTACCTTTGCGATTGCACTTGTGCTAGATCATTCGGAAACGATCACGATTGGTGCAATACTCCACAACTTAATTCCGGTTACGATTGGTAATATGGTCGGCGGCGTATTTATGATGGGGTATTTTTACTACTACATCAATAAACCGTTTGAGGACGATGAAGAAGAAGTGCAACACTAACATACGCTTAACGATAAACAGGGTGCGGGGAACGACTAATGTTCCTACACCCTGTTTATGCATTCACTTAATATAAGGAGCAGCCTGTACTTAGTCCCCTGATCCCTTAGTTACACTGCAGCCATTTCAATATGAATCGTTGTTTTTAAACCAAGTGCATTCATCACACTTTGAATCTTTTCTGTCGTTGCCCCTTCATATTCATTTCGTTCATCTCTTGATACTTGAGCTTCCGATACCCCAAGTCTTTTTGCAAGTTCAGCCTGAGATAAGTTCATATAGATCCGATGAGCAATTAAATTTTTGCCGACTTCCATAATCGTCTCAATCGGAAGAAAGATTCCTTGTTTAATCATCTCATAATGTTGAATATCTTGTTCAAGCTCCCCCTTAAAAGCAAGCAGCGGCTGAACAGCATGGGAAATTTGGTCTTTACTAAGTCCCATACTTTCTAATCGAAGTTTCTCATTCGCGATATAGGCTTTGTGGTCTTTCAGTTTTTCTTTTGCTCTGCGGTAAGCGGTTTCAGTCTTAATCATTCTATTTATCCTTCCTTTACTCTTTTAGCTTATTATTGAACGTTCATGTTGTTCTTATTTCCTTATGTAATGCAATCTATACCTAAATTATGCCTTAAAAATGAATCTATTAGTAAACTTAACAGCTGTGTTAATATTATAATCTTGAATTATATAGTGGTCAATTCATTCCTTAGTTTACAAAAAAAAGACTGTTTCCATGAATAGAAATACAGTCCCTTTTATCATCCTATGTATCACTCTTATGGTTATTACTTCTTTTCCCCTTTGATACTGTGTTAGCCTTTCATTCCAAAATGACCTGGAATTTCTTTTACTACTACACCGAACAGGAGGATACACAAGTAACCAAACATAATAACCATATCTATACGTCTACTCATCTTATTTCCTCCTATAACTTCTTTTTTATTAATTTAACAGCACACTAACCATTTGTATATATTTTCCTTTGTCTCCTTCGAACAAAACCATTTCACCCTCTTTCTTTTTATCGAATAAAGAAGCGTATTTCTGTAGAGAAGGTTGGCCATAAATAATAAAAAGCACCTGCCATGGTAATGACAGATGCTTTTTAGAAGCATACTTTGTTTTGTTATTTCTCTACTTTCTCCCGGTCCTTCCCTTTATCCGACTCTCCTGCATTTCTAGATGCTGCTTCGCGGTCTTGCTGCATCTCCTCCACCGTCTTCACTTTAATGCGTGCCGCACCTTCGTAATCTTTAACCGGAATCCAGGTGTCTGAGGCCATTCTTTGTTTTGCCTCGACCACGGCATGACCGTATTGCGGAAGCCACTCTTCCTGTGCAACGAGCATCTCATCCACCATCTGCCAGATCTCATTTGGATTACATACCGCACCTACAAGCGGGTCCATCATAAAAGCCTGACGAAGCAGCTGATCATCTCCCTGAATTGCCGCCTCTACGGCAAGGCGCTGTACTGAAATACTCACATTACATACCGCAGCCGGTCCAAGGGGAAGTTCACCTACATGCGGCATAGAGATACCGTTACGATCTACATACCCTGGAGCTTCGATCACGGCATCATCCGGCAGATTCGAGATAACTCCGTTATTTATGACGTTAAAATGTCCACGATAGATTCTTCCCGTTTCGAGGCTCTCGATAATATAAGAGCCATGTTCCTGACCACGCTGATCTGCTGTAAAACGATTAGGTTCATCCTTCATCCAGTTAGGAAAATCCGTCTCAAACCAGTTGCGACCTTCCGTGCACACACGCAGATATCCACCTGTTTCGCCATTAATCCAGCTACCGAGGTCAATCCAATCCTTAATCTCTTCAGGACGTTTACGGTACCATGGAACATATTCACTGAGATGTCCATTGGATTCTGTACTGTAGTATCCGAATCTGCGAAGCATATCAATCCTTACTTTTTCGGTACGGCTATATTCTGGATGCTTCAGGAAGGCTTCAAGCAGACCTGCAGTCAGATCTTTACCTTCATGACTTGCTTTAATATACCAAGTCTGATGATTAATCCCCGCACATACAATGTCCACTTCTTTCATATCAAGTCCGTATACTTCAGCAATTTGATGATGTCCATGCTGTACACCATGGCACAAACCGATGGTGCGAACACCCCCATATTGATTACACGCCCAAGTAAGCATCGCCATTGGGTTGGAGTAGTTTAGCAGTAGTACATCTTCCGAACACACGTTACGGATGTCTTTACAGATCTCCATCATTTCAGCAATACCGCGCTGACCATACATGATTCCGCCCGCACAAAGTGTGTCCCCTACACACTGATCGACACCATATTTTAGAGGAATATCGACATCGCTCGCAAAAGCTTCCAGACCGCCGACACGAATCGTACAAATGACATATTTTGCGTCTTTCAAAGCTTCGCGCCGATCGGTTGTCGAATGAATCTGTATGCTAAGTCCATTCTCTGTAATGTCCCGCTGACACAACTCGGTTACCATATCTAGATTATGTTTATTAATATCATGAAAAGAAATATCAAGGTTGCTGAATTCCGGTACGGTTAATAAGTCACGTAGTAATCCACGTGTAAATCCAATACTTCCAGCTCCAATAAAAGCAATTTTACATGACATATAAGATGCTCCACCTTCCATTATTGAAACCTTCTCCCGTAAAAAAAGGATCCGATTTGTATACGATTATTGTAGCAATCGCAAGATAGGAAGCGTTACCAATATCATGACTTCTTTTCGCTAACTTCGTATAATATTCTCACTTTTATTCTTGTTTTTCTCTATTTCATTGTTCGTTATCTCACATCTACAGCATGCTCTATAAGAGGAATAGAGAGGCCAAGTTCGTAAGCAGATATGACTGCTCCTATAAAATAAATAATGAACCAAATGTCACTGCTTGAGTATCCGATATGATAATAGTAAGTCCGTTTGTTCTCACTTTGAAACCCCTTTGCTTCCATCGCCACGGCAATCCGCTGCGCTCTTCGAATACTTTGTGCCAGCAGCGGAATCGCATATGGTTTTATCAGCGCATAAATATTCCACTTTGGTGCTCGGTTCCCTCCTCCTCGTATCATCAAGGCGTGCCGAAGTGTCTGAAATTCGTAGACTAGAATGGGGATCAGATTCATCGCAGCCAGGAAACTATAAGCATATTTAGGCGGAAGTCTCCACTGTTGCATCAGAGAGTAGAACAAGCGCACAGGCCTCGTTGTCAGCCCAAATAACAAACCGATCGCAGCCATTGATAACGCCCTGCAGCCCAGATGTACACCGCGCAAAAAACTCTCTTCTGTGATATGGATAATGCCATATTTCCACCAAGTCGTTTCTCCTTTTCCGAAAAACATCATTCCCGTCGAAGTCGATATAAATACCAGAATAAATGGGGATGCATACAGGAGTAGACGAAGCGGAGGATGACCGGAACCGATTAAGAGAAGCAGCATAGCGATTGTTAAATAGATCATCATATTGAGATTGTGGATGAGGATTACCACAAGAAACATCAATGCGAACGTAATCAGCTTAAACCCGGGGTTAACCCGGTGCAACCAAGTGTCATGGTATGGGATATTTAATTGCAAATGGTGATTCTCCCCTCTGCTGCCTGCCATACAGAAGTACAATACCGAGCTACGATCTCTTCGTCATGAGTCACCATGATAATAGCTGTTCCTTCACTTCGCAGACGCTCAAGTTCATCCAGCATCGCAAATGTATTTCTTGCATCCTGCCCAAAGGTGGGCTCATCAAGCAGCAATACACGGGGATTACGAACAATTGCGGAAGCAACACTCAGCCTTCTTTTTTGTCCAAGAGACAGCTCGTAAGGATGCCTGTTCTCTAGTCCATTCAGATGGAACCTTTGCAGCAGTTCTTCCACTCGTACTCGGCGTTCTTTCTTCGATATGGGCTCAGACAGCAGTGAATATTCAACTTCATTCCATACGGAATGCGTAATAAACTGCAATTCTGGATTCTGGAATACATAGGCCATCTGCTGTGCTGCCTGCTTGGTATTTTTCGGCTCGATACCTTTCATTAGATACGTACCGGTCATAGGGAGCAGCTTCATTAATCCAAGCAAAAATGAACTCTTCCCTGCACCATTGGGTCCCGTAATTCCAATAAAGTCACCAGGTAGCACCTGAAGCTCCTCTGCTCGAATCACAGGCTTGCTGCTACGATGAATCACACATTCACGAAGCAAAAGAAGTGGCTCTGCTCCCTTCTCAATAGCTGCGGCATTCTCCTGCCTAAGAGGTCTAGGCCAATTCTTCCAAGTCCCCGGATACCAGATGCCATAATCCGTTATCGTCTGCTGATGCTGACTGAAGATCTCTTCCGCCCTGCCATCTGCCATGATCTCTCCTTCGGAAGATAAGACAATAATGCGATCTACAAAATCAAGGATATAATCAATCTTATGTTCGACTATAATCACGGTACGTTCCCCAGCAATGTCTCGAATCGTAGCCCATACTTCAAGCGTCCCTTCTTTATCTAGCAGCGCTGTTGGTTCATCTAGAAAAAGGACACTAGGTTCTACTCCAAGTACCGAAGCAATGGCCAGACGCTGTTTCATACCTTGGGAGAGAGCTTGCACCGGTGTATGTAAGTCAGGTAAGTCAAGTCCAACAAGACTTAGAAGTTCTCTAATCTTCGCTTGCATCTCTTCTCGGGGAACCTGACGATTCTCTAACACAAAAGCCAATTCCTCATCTACATAGGGCATACAAAACTGAGTATCTGGATCTTGAAAAACAATACCTGGATGGGCAGGAATATGTACATGATCTGCCTTCATCGGCACATCAACGGAATGAGGAATAAGTCCGCTCAGCACTTGAAGTAGTGTTGACTTTCCGCTGCCACTAGCACCAAGCAGTAACACTTTCTCCCCTTGATTTATAGTTAAAGATAATTTGTTGAACCAAATCTGAGATTCTCCGGGAAACTTCAGACGCAGATCGTCAATAGCTACTGCTACTGACTGCTGAGTAACGTATGCTTTCTCCTGTGTCTGCAAAGCTTTGTCCTCCATCGGACCTGTTATAGAAGGACACATTAGTGCAGTGCCTCCATATCTTCTTTCGTCGTTTTTCTTAAAGATTTCGTTACCCCCGTTATTTCCAAAGCTTTATACAGTGAATAAGCAACAATACCAGCTAACAAAATACTTCCGGCTAATCTTAGCCCAATAAGCAACGCATAACTCCACGTTTGCAATGAATCGATATAACCATATCCAAAATCAAGGATTAGGGAGCCGGCCGCTGATCCGATAGCAGCAAGTGACGTAATCCATACATTTACTTTTCGATAGAAAAACAGCGCAAAAATAAGTTCAGCTCCGAGTCCTTGTACCGCGCCATAGATCAGCGTAGAGATCCCCCACTCACTTCCTAAAAATGCACTTACGGTCGATGCCGCAATCTCTGCTAGAAGGGCAACACCTGGTTTACGAATGACGAGAAAAGCAAAGGTCCCTGCCATAAACCACATGCCGTAAATCATTTGTTCCGCATGGAGTCCAAACGGTTTGACTAGATCATAAGTAGGTCCCCATATTTTATAAATGATCCCAAATACAACAGCAAGCACAATCGTAACTAGAATATCGGTTAATGTAAGTCCTTTGCGCCCTGACTCTGAACTACGGCCTTTTGTCTGCAACATGTACAATTCCTCCTTAGAATATCAAAAAAAGCCTCCCCAATTCGGGCAGGCCAGGTAAGGACGCATCTGTATTCGCATCTAAAAAACAAAGGGTACACTTGGTCGGCAGCAATGGCTTGGAGAGTTACCTCACATCATTTCGTTCAGCTGGCTGCTTCTGCATTCATGCATCACATTTGTTCCTACATACGATTCGCGATATTCGTTCTCTACGCTGGCATTACCCAGATCAGATCTACGGTCAGCGGCATAAGGCCGCTCTCTCAGCCTGACTTCATCAAGCTCCCGTTCGTGCTTTTTAAGTTAGTTACAATGTACATGAAATATGCTTAATTGGCAATTACTTCTACAAAGTCACCAAGATCTGCGCTCCGTCTGTTCTCTGTAGGTACTAGGAGTGAGTCCGGTATGTTTTTTAAACAGAGTATGAAAATACTGACTGCTGCTGACCCCTACATAGTCACATAGTTCGTATATAGGTATGTCTGTCTGCTGAAGCAGCATTTTGGCTTTTTCCATCCGAATCCCAGTCAGAT
Source organism: Paenibacillus sp. Marseille-Q7038 (assembly GCF_965111595.1). Taxonomy (NCBI): domain Bacteria; kingdom Bacillati; phylum Bacillota; class Bacilli; order Caryophanales; family Paenibacillaceae; genus Paenibacillus; species Paenibacillus sp. Marseille-Q7038. The sequence continues at coordinate 3,180,468 of NZ_CBCOOM010000001.1, forward strand.
ATTCTGTCAGCGTCTGGGATGTGCTTATCTTAAATATTCGCTGTAGATATCCCGGATGAAGACGGACTTCCGCCGCTAAATCCTTAATTTGAATATTGCGATCATAATTCTGATGCATGTAGAGAATACATCGTTTGACATAACCTTCTGCACTCGGTTCTCTTGTCATTACCACTTCTTCGCGGAGCCTTGCAATACGTACAAACAGTTGTAAAAACAACAGATCCGTCATCGTATTTTTCTGTCCTACCGGTTGCCGGTCCAGCTCCAACACCAGACTTTTGAGCACATAATATACCTCTTCCGGATCGGAGAGGACCATGTACTCAAAAGGAGATTTCACAAAATCGGATAAGGCCTTTTCTTCTGCCAATAACGATTTCACTGACGAATCAAATGAAGTGTCTCCTTCTTCAAAACCAAACTCCACATTTAGCATCCGGCAGGCAACTTCCGGCTCTACGATGAGTCTATGCGAGACATCTGCGTCCAAAATAATAAACTCGCCTTTACGCAGCATGATCAATTCACGATGTCCATCCTTGCACTTCACATCAATGGTACATCCTCCTTGAATCACATACATAATCTCAGTCCAGCGATGTTCGTGGTAGGCCATCTCATAGTCTTTCCATTGCTTATAGTAGTAGGCATAGAAGTACGGGTTCCACGAGCCTTCTGACGGATGCATGCAGAAGAAACTGCCTGACATGTTAAAGCCCCCCTGTATTTCGAATCAGAATTATAGATTCAGAAGATGAAATACCACCAGGGGACCTTACGTCAGTCGTAGGGTTCTGAACTTCTCGATAACCTCAGATATTGAATTCATACTTAATGGCTTGCTTATATATTCATCCATGCCCAAAGACATGTACTTCTCCCGATCTCCTTTTATTGCATGTGCCGTTACAGCCACAATATAAGGACTATCCTCTGCTAGCTGTTCACGAATCAGGCGTGTAGATTCCACTCCATCCATGATCGGCATTTGAATATCCATAAACACGATATCATAGGAATCTTCCAAACAAGCTTTCAATGCTTCTTTTCCGTTAGGAACAACAATAGCCTTGTAACCTAATTTATTCATCATTTTAACAAGGACGATCTGATTAACCTCATTATCTTCTACGACAAGAATACGCAGTCCACTATCTATTTCATCATCGTATCTTTGATTATGTCTGTCCTCGATCAATTCGAGGTTGGTCTGCAGAGAAAAGTAAGCAGTAAACACAAAACGTGAACCCGATTGGTACCTTCTAGGCTCATATCTGATCTCTCCGCCCATCAGTTCTACCATCTTCTTACTGATCGCAAGACCGAGTCCCGTTCCTTCGATTTGTCTTGTCATGTAATGATCCACTTGGTAAAAAGGTTCGAAAAGCCTTTCTGCTTTACTTTCCGGAATGCCAATACCCGTGTCCAACACTTCGAATTCAAGACACACTTCATCATCGTCTTGGTCGATTTTTTTGGCAGATAAAGAAATGGTACCCTTCTGTGTAAATTTAATCGCATTACTGAGCAGATTAATTAAAACTTGTCTCAGCTTATTACCATCGCCCATCAGCTTATCAGGAATACTCTCATCGACTGATATTTCTACATGCAAATCTTTATTCTTAGCCCTTGGCAGATTTAGATAGTAGACATCAGAAAGAATCGAGTTTAACTGCATCGGTTCAATCGATAGTTCCATTCTTCCAGATTCGACTTTAGAGAAATCAAGAATATCATTAATGATCGTAAGGAGCGCTTCCCCACTCTGCTTAATGATGGATGCATACTGCATTTGTTCATCAGATAGCTCCGTCTCCACAAGTAAATCTGTCATTCCAATTACACCATTCATCGGAGTTCGTATCTCATGACTCATCATAGCTAAAAACTCACTTTTTGCTTTGTTCGTTCTTTCCGCCGCTTCTTTTTCAATAATAAGCCGCTTCTCTTCTGTCATATCTTTCGCAATTAGATAAAAACCGACTTTATGATCATGGATAATAATAGGCGCCAAAGTAGCGAGTATTTCCACCACATGTCCATCCTTGTGACGAACCACATTAATATCTCGTTCAATTGCCGTATAATCCTCGTCTACAAAAGCCAGATTGGCAATGGCTTCTTCCCCTACAATACGAGAGATCCGAGTACCAATTAATTCAGAAATTGTATATCCCGTAAGACGTTCTGCTATCTGGTTTCCATTAATGATACTCCCATCAAGCCCAAAAGAAATAATCGCATCATGATTATACTTTTTAAGTGATGTATACCTTTCCACACTCTCTAATAGTTTCAGTTCTGCCACCTTACTGCTTGTAATATCTATCATATGAACAACATAATAGGCAGGTTCTCCCGTTTGTGGATCACAGTATAAAGAGATATAGACACAAGCCCAGACTACATTACCGTTTCTATGTAGATATTGTTTTTCATTCTCGTAACCAGAAGACATCTTCGATACAAGTTCAGTTGGGGGTATATCCTCTGATAGTATATAGTCAAGTGCAGGAAGCGTAATAAGCTCTTCTCTGCTAAATCCTATGATTTGGCATGCTGCAGGATTCACATCGATCCATTTACCGTCTAATGATACAAATGCAACTCCAACAGGCGCTTGAGTAAAAATGTGCTCTACTAAATTTATATTTTCTAATCGTTCCAGGTCACTCATCTCAGCACCTCCTCACATGGACTATTATACAACTAGTGAGTGGACTTGTGGACGGGTTGTTTTATGAAAAACTACCATAATGATCAATATTTTTGTAAAAAACGGTTAAAATACTCATTTTCTAAAAAGTAAGGCTGATTCCAGCTTTTTTTCGCTTCTTTTTCTCGTTTATTCTCACTAAAAAAGAGATGACATATGCGCCATACAAGGCATGTCATCTCTCTTTATCATGATTTAAAATGCAGGAATCATCGTATCCTTATGATAATCTTCAATAAATTTTCTAGCTTCGTCACTTGTCAGTGCAGCTGCCAGTTTTTGAATTGCTTCGGAGTCTTTGTTATCTTCACGTGCAACCAGCGATATAGCAAATTCCTCATCCAGTGCTTCCGTGACAATCGCATCCTTAGGTGTTAAACCAAGCGGAGAAGCATAGGCAGGATAGAGTGTAACCATATCCACGTCATCATAAGCACGGCCAAGCATGAGAAGATCTACTTCTTGGAACTTATAGTTCTTCGGATTCTCGATAATATCAGACTGAAGGGCGTTAATACCCACGCCATCCTTTAGTGTAATCATTCCGTTCTCAGCAAACATCGCAAGGGAACGTCCAATATTGGCTGGGTCATTCGGAATTCCAATCGTTGCACCCTCTGGTAACTCCTCAATACTGTTGTATTTCTTAGAGTAACCACCGTAAATAATGTGATAAATGGGTGTAACCATGACGAGGTTTCCGTCATTATTTTCGTTATATTGCTCCATGAACACTTTATGCTGGAAGAAGTTCGCATCCACTTCTTTGTTCTTCAAAGCCTCATTAGGCTGAATATTATCGGATACACTCACGACTTCAAGCTGAATGCCATCTTCTTCAAGCACCGGTTTTATCGCTTCCATCATATCGACCATTGCAGACAGACTACTAGCTACTTTGATCTTCTGCATCTCTCCTTCTTGAGAAGCACTTGAGTCCCCCTGAACCCCGTCACTGCTCTCTGAACTACAAGCAGCTAGAGCTAACATCAATACCGCCAACATAGCAAGTCCAAGCCATTGTTTCATGCCATTCTTTTTTGTCTTAATCATCTGTTATTCCTCTCTTCTTCCTATTCGAATGCAAAACATTGTACTTATTAACGTTTATCCAGAATACGTGCCAAAAGATTCCCCAAATACTGAATAAGCTGCACGAGTACAATCATAATGACAATTGTGAATACCATAAGTTCGGTTTCATACCGCTGATATCCATATCTAATAGCAAAATCGCCAATTCCTCCGCCGCCAACGACACCGACAACAGTGGAGTAGGAAATAAAGCTGACCGTAGACAAGGTTAAACCTCGAACCAGGCCTGACCTTGCCTCGACATACAAAAATTTATAAATAAACTGAAACAGATTCGCACCCATGGAAGACGCGGCCTCAACCACACCTTTCGGCACTTCAAGCAGTGACTGCTCAGCCAGCCTTGAATAACTGGCGATGGCTACAACAGCAAGCGGAATCGATGCAGCGGTTGTACCAAGCGCGGTTCCTACAATCATTCGTGTCAAAGGAATCATAAAAACAACGAGCAACAAGAATGGAAAAGAACGAATGATATTTACGACAACGTCAAGTATGGTGAATAATACAACGTTCTCATATTTTTGACCTTTTCGCGTTAAGTATAGCAGTGTTCCCAGCGGAAGTCCGATTAGGATTGCAGCCGCCAGCGAGACGCCAACCATAAAAAAGGTTTGTCCGATGGCTTCCCACATTTCACTTTCATATTTTTCTATATACGTTTCATAAAAATTCATCTCTCGTCATCACCTGCTTCCTGCTCCTCATACCAGGCGAGCATATCAGGTGGCAATGACCCTTCCCTAATTGGCAGTGTACGCACGATTTTTCCTGAATCCATAAAGGATACAGCCGTACACAGCCGCTCAACAACCGGAACTTCATGTGTGACGATGACGATCGTAATCTTCAATGCTTCGTTAACATGTCTAAGTACCTCGAGCACACCCGAAGTGGTCTTTGGATCAAGCGCAGAGGTAGGTTCATCACAAAGCAGTACCTGAGGTTCATTTGCAAGTGCCCTGGCAATGGCCACACGCTGTTTTTGTCCACCGCTAAGCTGCGCAGGATACTGCTTCGCCTTGTCCTCTAGCCCCACAAACCGTAAATATTCGTGTACCCGGGTCATACGTTCATCCTTTTTCACACCTGCAAGCTCAAGCGGAATGGCTACATTCCCTTCTACCGTCCGGTTTCCAATCAGGTTAAAATGCTGAAAAATCATTCCGATCTTTCTTCTTGCTTCTCTGAGCTCCGCTTCTTTCATCTGCGTTAGCTCTTGTCCACCTATGTAAACCTGCCCTTCTTCCGGTCTCTCCAACAAATTCATGGTGCGAAGCAGTGTCGATTTCCCCGCGCCGCTTGCCCCTATAATGCCATGAATACTGCCCTGTTCGATATGTAGCGAAACATTATCTACTACCGTCAGTCGCTCTCCATGCTTCTTAGGACCAAAACTCTTGCTGACATGGTCTAGCGATATCAAGCCTATTCCTCCTTCATTATTGACATAAAGAAAGCTCGCGCAAGACATCCGTCTCGTGCGAGCATGTATTTCTATCATCGTATTTCTTAAAAATGCTAAAATCCAGTTTGTCAATTTCATTTCGCACTTTCAAATCATACCATACGGATAGGGATTTGACTCTAATTTTTCTTAACAAATTCAGAGGAATTTCACATCCAATTTTATGAAAGCTCTATTTTCTTATTTAAACCAGCCTTTTTCTTTAAAATGCTTAATGGCTTCAATCCGGTTGCCCACCCCGAGCTTGTCTAAAATGACGGACACATAATTTCTAACCGTTCCTGTGGTGATGTATAGTTCATTTGAAATTTCTTTCGTGTTTTTGCCATCTGCGATCAGTTCCAGTACAGCTTTCTCTCGTTCCGTAAGCGGATTTTTCTCCCCATATCCTTCATCCACAAGTTCCGCTGCATAGATTCTTCTTCCCGACATAACACTGCGAATCGTCTGCGCTAGTTCTTCAATGGGACTGTCTTTCAGTAAATATCCGCTGACGCCCGCCTTCAGTGCCCGTTCAAAATAACCGCTGCGAGCAAAAGTGGTTAGGATAATAATTTTCACATCCTGCCCCTTCATCTCTTCCGCAGCATCAAGTCCACTCTTGACCGGCATTTCGATATCCATAATACATATATCAGGTTGATGCTCCCTGACAAGGTTAACGGCATCTTCTCCGTTATTTGCCCGTCCAATGACTTCCATATCTTCTTCTAAATCAAGCAAGGAGGCGAGGGCTCCAAGCAGCATTCGCTGATCCTCAGCAATGACTATACGAATCATATTAACTCAAACTCCTCTCACATTTGACGCTGAACGGCCCGGGGCACTGCAATACGCAGCTTAGTACCTTCTTCCGAAGTAATCGCAAGACTGCCGTTAACAAATTCTAAACGTTCTCTCATTCCCCGAAGTCCATTACCGCGAATCCGTTCCGGCGCGTCTTTCATCCCTTTTCCATTATCTTTTACGGTGATAACAAGTTCGGTATGATTCGGTTCAATCCTAATCTCACATATACTCGCTTCACTATGCTTAATGACATTCGTAACTGCTTCTTTCAGGCACATACCCAGCACATTCTCTGCCATGAGAGAGACGCCTGTCAGATTATCTTCTCCTTCGATCTGCAGCTCGATGTCCGCAACCTTCAGTATCTGTCTGATACGGAACAATTCATCTTCAAATCTTGTGCCTCTCATCTGGGTGACCATCTCCCGTACTTCCTTCAATGCCGTTCTTGCTGTTATGGTCACATCCTTCATTTCTTCCTGAGCTTTAGCTGGATTACGTGTTACCATCTTGCTGGCAAGCTCACTCTTCAGACCGATAAGCGAAAGCTTTTGCCCCAGTGTATCATGTAAATCTCTTGCAATCCGCTGTCTTTCTTCCTGTTTGACTAGTTCTGATATACGTTTATTCGCATCTTCCAGCTGACCCTGAAGCGCGTCTTGTTTATTCTTGTTATATGTACTAACGGGCAGCAGAATAACAGCGATCATACTAATAAGTACAAAAGGCAGCTGTTGAATTACCACGGGATTAGCGGAGGCTAGCGAGTAATTAATGGTAACAAAGGTACTGACTAAATGAACTGTGTATAACGTAATGAAGCCGGCTTTATTTTGAATCGTACCAATAAAAAAAGCGAGAAATAAGGAGAAATAAACGAAACCAAAAATAAGTGCCATTAAAATGGAAATGGCAATCTGCAGACCATACCAGATATATACCGGCCAGCCTTTCATCACAAGCCCGAGCAAATTAGAAGCAAAAAACAGCATAATCGCCAGGACACCAAAGACGACATATCCTTTGGAAGAGGAACCAATGATAAAGTAGAAAGGGAGGATCAAACACACTAACCATACATACGGATTCAGACCCGTATTTTTGCGAAAAACGTCCTGCCAACGATGCATCATACTCACGAACTCACACCTGCTTCTATTCCGAAATATCAAGAAAAAATGACTATAGATTCTAATCATCTATAGTCATTTATCTCATTTTAGCTTATTAAATATTGTATCATATCCTGTGCTTTAACTGACAGGCGCTGAAGTAGATACCTTATCTTTGCGAGACTCTTTTTGGGCGAGCTCCAGCTTCTGCTCGTGAAGCACTTTCTTGTATTCTCTAAATGTTACAAAACGCTTGCTCTTCTCATCCCAAAGTCGGAACCGCATAGCCTTTAGACTTGTAGCCACTGTGATTGTCGTCGCTTTGTGCAAAGGAGGTGTCGCATTATGTGCTTCCTCCAAAAGATAATTCGGCACTCTTGGACTTAAATGATGCACATGGTGGAAACCAATATTCCCCGTAATCCACTGCAATACTTTAGGAAGCTTATAGTATGAGCTGCCTTCTACAGCTGCCTGAATATAAGACCAATCCTCTTCATTCTCGAAATAGGAATCTTCAAATGTATGTTGTACATAAAACAACCATATGCCCAGCATACTTGCAAAATAGAAAATAGGAACTTGAATCATTAAGAAAGCTTCCCATCCTACTGTAAGGCACAAAGCAGTGTAAACCGCTACAATCAGCAGATTGGTCAGGTACGTATTCATCCGTTCTTTACGTTTCACATTTTTCCGATTAAAACGATATTGAATTAAGAATACAGCGATCGGGCCGACCCCGAACAAAACAATGGGATTACGATACAGGCGGTAATACAATTTCGTCATCCATTTAGATGATTGATACTCTTCCGTAGTCATCATCCAGATGTCGCCTGTTCCTCGCTTATCCAGATTACCACTGGTTGCATGGTGCATAGAATGACTATACTTCCACTGCATATAAGGAGTAAGGGAAATGACACCCACAAGTGTCCCTACGATATCGTTTGCCTTGCGGCTCTTAAAGAAAGACCCATGACAGCAATCATGAAAAATAATAAATGCACGAATAACAAATCCGGCGGCAATCAGACATAGGGGCAATGTTATAAAATAAGAAACCGACAGACTTTCAAAGGCAAGATACCAGAGTAAAAAGAGTGGTACCAATGTATTAATCATTTGAATGATACTGGATTTCAGTTCTGTTTTCTCATAAGGGGCTACATCTTTTTTCAATTGAGTTTTAAAGGATACGGACATGGCATGTTCTCCTTCACGCGTATGAACTACGCATATAATATCCTAATTATATAAGGAGACTGTCATATGGGTAAGTCATAAACGTCAGTGATAAAGTATGATAAATGTCATACTCCATTGACAAAAGGAAACCGCCTATTTTATAATCTTCAGGTTGCATATTACTTATACTTAAAGTAAACTGTCATATACAACTTGTTACATGAAAGGAAGGTAGATAACAATGATCATCCCTTCAATCAATAGGATTAACGAACTGAGCCGCAAGCAAAAAACAGAAGGCTTAACTCAGGAAGAGCTTGCTGAACAGCAAGTCCTGCGTAAAGAATATCTGCAAGCCATTCGCGGACAAGTCATGTCCACCATTTCCGGTCTTACCATTGTTGATCCCAATGGTGAAGATGTTACACCGGAAAAGCTCAAAATTGAGCAACAACAAAATAAATCGAAGCTTAACTAAAGCGTAAGACGGATATATTTCGTTATAGATCAAAAAGGATAGGAACAAGGCAGTTATGCCCTGTCCCTATCCTTTTTTTCATTGGACACTATATAGAAAGAATCTCCCGAATTTCATGCTCACTGAGCGGTGAAACTGCTTCTTGCCCAGGCTGAATAATCTCTTCGATCAGATTTTTTTTGCGTTGCTGAAGTTCGTGCATTTTATCTTCTACCGTTCCTTGGGTCACTAGACGTATGACCTGAACTACATTTTTTTGTCCCATACGGTGTGCTCTGCTTGCTGCTTGATCTTCAACCGCGGGATTCCACCATAAATCATACAAGATCACCGTATCGGCCCCCGTTAGATTAAGCCCTGTACCGCCTGCTTTCAATGAAATCAGGAACAGATCGCTTTCCCCTTCATTAAAACGTTCGCAGAGTTCGACTCTTTCTTGGCCTGGTGTTTGACCATCAAGGTAGAAGAACGGAATTCCTTGTAGTCCAAGTTCTCTGCCAATGATTCCGAGCATCTCCGTAAACTGAGAGAACAACAGAATTCGTTTTCCTGCACTCCGACTTTCTTCAATCAATTCCATCAGCTGCTCAAACTTCGCAGAACTGCCAGTATATCCTTCTACGAATAAGGCAGGATGACAGCAAAGCTGTCTCAATCTCGTTAATCCTGCTAGAATTTTAATACGGTTCTTCTGAAATCCTTCTTCATTTAAGTGCTTTACCGTTTCCTGTCGTAGCTTGGCAAGATAAGCAATGTACAGCTTTTTCTGCTCTGGCAACAGTTCGGAAGCTTGCAGTGATTCGATTTTATCTGGCAGTTCCTGCAGTACATCAGATTTTACCCGGCGCAGCAGAAATGGACGGATTCGTTTGGCAATCGATTCTCTGGATAACTCCTGAAAAGCTTTTCTTCCGGAAAATAGTTCGGGAAAAACAGCATCATAAATGGACCATAGTTCTTCTTGACTGTTCTCGATCGGAGTACCCGTAAGTGCAAAACGGTGTTTCGCCGAGAGTTGCTTGACCGATTGTGCCGTCTGCGTCGAGTGATTCTTGAAAGCCTGCGCCTCATCTAGAATAAGGATATGGAACTGATGCTTCGCATATAGGTCGCCGTCTCTTCGAAGCAGTGGATACGAGGTAATGACCACATCCACCTCTTCGATCTGATTCATGACTTCTCCTCGTTCTCCCTTACTGCCATCTGCAATGACGGTTCGAAGATCGGGAGCAAATTTCCCGAGTTCATTATGCCAGTTATAAACAAGCGATGCAGGGCAAACAATGAGTGCCGGCATTTTGTGTTCTCGCATTGTATCGATCTCCGATAGAATAAACGTTATACTTTGCAGGGTTTTTCCAAGTCCCATATCATCAGCCAAAATCCCGCCAAACCGGTAGGAAGCCAGCATTTTCATCCACCTGTAGCCTGTCTTCTGGTAATCACGAAGTTCGGCATTTAGAGAGGAAGGTAGCGGATAATTCATCTTCTCAGGGTGTGCGAGATTGACAAGAAACCGCTGGAGAGTTTCACTGAGTTCAATCTGCTCCGATTGCTTATCCATCAGGGATAACCCATGGTGGGCAGGGAGTTTGGCCTCTCCTCGGCTTAGATCTCCCTTACGGAACCCCATCTCGTTCATCAGTCTCACCATCTCTTGAAACTCAGGAGTGGTCAGCGGCTGCAAAGCTCCATTTTTTAGCCGATGGTATTTTCGTTTTGCCTCCACACTCGTTAATACTTCTTTGATCTCGTCATCCGGTATTCCTTTGATATCAAATTTGAATTCAAGCCAGTCCGTTCTTTCATCCAAATGAACACGGATCAGAGGAACCACGGGTGAGCTTACAACTCGCACTTTTACCGCCGAGGTGGCGAGCACCTCAACAAGCTGCTCCAGCTGAGGCATGGTATAGTACAGAAAATCAAACTCTGCATCTTCATCTTCCAAGTAATATCCTGCTTCGGTTCTCGCAAAACTACTGGTTTCCATGAGCCGAAGAATCTGTTCTTCCTGTACCTTGTCACGAATCATAATCCGGCCGGAAGGAGTACGTTCTTTCTCATCCAGGGGATTAATTACGATATCTCCATACTGGAATTCAAGCCCTGCCAGCAGTTTCTCTCTCACTCGGTCTAAATACAGCCGGGCTTTAAGCGGAACTTTCACCATCTGACTCGAAATCTCTTCCCCCACATGTACACGGCCAAGGCGCATGAGTCCAGGTACTACCTTCTCCATATAAGGCCCCATCTGTTCCGGGGGAATACGCAGTACAGGAGACTTTTTAGATGATAATTTATCCCTAAGTCCTGCTAAATGATGAGCGGATTGCTCTGGTATCCTATAAAAAACACCACGATGCAGTACCATAGAATAATCCCTTAGAATAATCATCTGATGAAGTCCCGGTATTTCTAGCTGAAATCCACTATCTGAGGCTTTTGAAAATTCAAAATCAAGGGGCAGCGTCTGATCAGGCAGCGAAAAACGACTAAACCGTTCATCTTCCTGCTGTACATAAACATCGGCTGCGGCCGATAGTAACGGAGCAATTTTCTCCCAAGCCAGCGGCGGGATCAGCAGCATTCGATCTTGGCTTCGCGCTTTCCCTATTCCCGGATATCCGCCTAGTGACTCTAGATACATTTCTTCTTGACGCTCCAGATGAATTAGTTCAGCGAGGACCGCGTAATCCTGTGGCAAAAAGCAGTGAACTTTAGGATCATATGTGAAGTTTTTCGAGAACACATGTGGTTCCTTGCGCGCTAAACGACTTAAAAATTGTTTCACTTGTTGCACAATGTATAATCGTTTAGGACCCAGTTTTATCTCAAGACCAAGCATTTGTTTATGATAGCCATAAGGTACCGATTTAATTGTAAACTGAACAGACAGTCGTTCTCTGGTGTCCAAAATTGTATTTGTAACTGCAACCGAAATGCGTGATTCACTGCTAAACAAAGAAAGGATATCCTCTGCTCGCTGCTTTTCGGCCTGTTCAGAGGAATCTGCACGCTGAATCCTTGGGGTTAAGTAACCTTCCGGCAGTTCATAAGCAGGTTTGTGCAGCAAGGATGGATAAGCACTGACTTGGGCAGTACCTTCCTCTTGTAAATGACTAATCTGAATGAGTACAGCCGCAATATGGTTGCAATAGTAATCATGTTTAGGAAATGCAGGACATGAACAGCTGGCCAGCACATCTCCATTCCGATCTAAATTCACTTCAACATCATATCTATTTTTGGTCCCGTCTTTGACTACAGCTCGGAACTGTCCTTTGTCTGCATCAGATAAGGTAATTCCTACACTGCCTGAATCATACGTGTATTCTCCCTGTTCATAGAAACGGGGACCGCAAAGCAGTTTTATTTTTCGTCGATTCAGCATAATATTCATTCTATTTATTTTCCTTTCCCTATCCTCAGTCGATGAGAAAAAGCGCCCCTAAGGACGCCTTTCTTCACATGATAACCAGGCTATAATGAGTTTTATGCACCGGCACCAAATCGTTTGCGATAACCGCATTTACGGCATAATTCTTCCACTGCCTCCCGGCGGGAAAACCCATAAAATAAATCATTCGCACGTTTACTCTCCACGATCTCAGAGAATGGCGTGGCATTGATATTACCGAGGTTAATTACCCCTTCTCCATCAAGACAACATGGAATCACGGTTCCATCTACGAGTACACCTGCCTGCGAACGCAGTCCGTGACAGAAGCCTTTTCCATCATCTTCTTCCGCAGCAAGGCTCGGCCACTCAAATTCATGGTCTTGATTCAAATAAATGTTTTTGGCGATTTTCACACCACTACCTGGTACTACCTTCTCTTCGATCTTAAAATCGAGTCCAAATTCATGTTCCAGTATATCTAGTGTTTCCCGGTTACGTTGTTTTTGCAGATTCGTCATATTGTCCTCGGTTAGATTCCAAAGCCGGAACGAAACGATAATATCTTGTTTGACTGCTTCTCGTACAAAGTCAATGATGCGGTAGAGATATCCTTCGCGATCCTCACTTCCCTCATGACCATCAAAACTATGGAGAGAAAAGTTCATTTGTCGCACTGCAGGTTTCCCAAGAATACGATGTCTCGCCTTCTCAATTAACGTTCCATTGGTCGTCATATTGACTTTAAAGCCTTTCGTATCAGCAGCATCAAGAAGCTGATCAAGCTTTGGATGAAGCAAAGGTTCACCTTTAACATGTAAATAAATATGATTGGTATGTGGTTTAATTTGATCAAGTATGTTATTGAATGTATTCAAATCCATGAACTTTGCTTGTCGCTTCGTCTGTGGACAGAAGCTGCAAGCTAAATTGCAGATACTTGTAATCTCAACATAAACTTTCTTGAATGTTTTCAAGCCCATTCTCCAATCCCTTATCGTTTTAATAAGTTATGAAATTGATTTATCTATCATTATAAAGAAGCCAGCTCCATACGACCAGTAGAAGTTCCATTTAGAGATAGCTTCGCAAAGTACCGCCGTAATAAATTAAGACCTCCTATTAAAAAAGACAGCCGCATGATATGCGGACTGTCTCAATCTGATCTATCTTTTGTTTTTAGATAGGTGCTGCTGCATTTCTGCTACAAAACTTTCATGCTCTTTATTAAAAACAGAGGTTTCCTGATTGAATTGTTGTTTCAGTTTATTCGCCTTTGCAAAAGCCTTATTGCGTTCGCTCACTTTGCTTTTCAGCTTGGATAATGTAATGGTATCCTCTTGTTCTTCCAGCAAAACGTACAATTCTTTATCTTTCGCTAGACTCTTATTATACTGTTCGTAGAACTCACCGAATGTTGCCTGACGTGCTTCATAAGCATTCCACAGCTGATCTGCCTTTTGAACCATTTCTTGTTCTTTCGTATCCTTATTATAAACATCCAGAGCAGATCTCCAAGATTTACTTTTCACTTTAGCCGCATCCATAATCTGTTTGGCTGATTCGAGATGCTCCTTGCGATCATCTACATGCTTTAGGGCATCTTCTAGCAAATCATCCAGCTTCGCATCAGCATCTTTACCTTGCTCCATAATCAGATCATACAATTCTAAATCTTGCCCTTCTAAATCCGCAATCTTCTGTAAATATGCCTGCATCTCACTCTCTGTGTTCACCGTATCTTCCATGGCATTCATCGTATTAAGCGCATCCTCTTTACTGCAGGCTGCAAGGAGTACCATGCATACAATCAGCAGAGTACCCAGCTTCCCTTTTGACCACATAAAATAAAGTCCTCCTGTATCTATTTATAAGCGTAAATCATTTTTAAAATTCATAACAAGGTGATTCTCAGGGTTATAGACTTCGATCTTATACCCTTTCTTTTTCAGATGTTTGATAATCTCCGGAAGTGCCTCGACTGTCTGCTCTTTTTCATGGAATAAAATAACTTCCACATCCTTGTGTACATCTCGTTTTACATTGGAAATGACTTGTTTTGGGTTACCCGGCAAATCCCAATCCAGTGAATCCGTGGTCCAATCCCACAGCTTAAATTGTGCTTTAGCAATATCGCCTCGGAACTTCTCGCCGATCTGTGGAGCACTGCCAAATGGTGCACGTATCAAAAACGGTTTATATCCTGTCAATTCTTGAATTATCTTTTGTTCCTGCTTCACTTCTTTTATAAAATTGGCTGAACTTCCGCTCTTGTATAGTGTCTGATATTCATGAGTCATGGTATGCATACCCGGATAACTGCCTTCTTCGACCATTCGCTTCACTGCATCTGGATATTTATGTATTTCTGTCCCTACCATAAAAAAGGTTCCCTGCACTTTATTATTTTTAAGCACATCGAGAATCTCATTCGTATATTTACTTGGACCATCATCAAAAGTGAGGTATGCAACTTTTTGAACTTTACCCTTAAACCGAACAGGCTCTTTTTTCGCCATCGGTACAACGGTAAATCCCCCTAGCATACTAGGTTGTTGTACTACCACCGAAGATTCTGCTACTTGCGGGAATCGATCTAAAGCAAAACTTCCAATCTTCCAGATGAGAAAAACCGAGAACGCCAAAATAAGTCCGGCAATTATTACTCGATCATATCGAATTTTTCTTCTTGCTTGTCTTCCACGAAATTCGGGTCGTTTTTGTTTTCGTTGTCTTCTCAAGGTTGTCACTTCTTTCTATAATTTAATAGACCGTTTATTACGCCATAATTCTCCATGCATCTATGTCGATTCTACTTGACGTAAATGGGGAATTGTCATAATTTGTGGTTATTTCTTAGCCCCAGATATAAGATTAAAGGAATTCCCTTCCTGTTGAATGACAACGAGGTTACAATTCAGATAAAATAAACGTAATAACTACATACCAACTTTTTTCCAAAGGAGCCTATCTATCGTGAGTCCGTATTTGTCACAGATCATCCAAAGTATGGTTAATCGGAATCTCGAAACCTATTATAACAAACATAAAGAGTCCGTACTTGTCATCGGAACTGTATACGGAAATGAAAGACGAGTCTATGGAATGGGTGATATTCATCCCTATACTACGACGAATTACAGTGAACTCATCTATGAAATCGGGTCTATTACGAAACTATTTACGACCACATTACTAGCACATTTACATCATGACAGTTTCCTCGACATCCATGATTCACTAGGTCAATATATCCCGCTTCTGCCCCCGGACTCACCGGTTACATTTCGTCATTTGGCGACGCATACCTCCGGTCTTCCGGAAAAGCAAATCTGGAGAAAAGTCCGTAACTTACTTGATTCTGAGAAAAGCCGTGACTCCTGTTCCACTTTTAGTCTGTCTGAAGCCGCTTTCTACTTACGGCGCGCTTCCGCTGAAAGTGTAGGAAAGACCTACCGTTACTCCAATGCTGGGATCGGTCTGCTTGGGCATATTCTTGCTACAGAGATGCAGACTTCTTATGAACATGCGGTACAAGACATAATTACCATTCCCTTGGAAATGCCAGATACATCGATTCATCTCACAGGCGAAGCAATGACAAGACTTGTTCCCGGTTTTAGAGGCCACCGGTCTGCTCCCTCTATAGAGCTGAATGATTTTCCTGGTACAGGTGCGCTACGTTCTACGGCTAGTGATTTACTAACTTTTCTATCTGCACATATGGGTGTACATCCAAATAGGGGAATTTTTGATATTTATTCTATTACCCAAAAAAACTATTTCCAAAAAAATAATCAGTTTAGAGTTGGGTTAGGCTGGCATCAAAATACACAAGAGGGGATTCTCTATCACAGCGCTGGTACCCATGGATATCAAAGTTTCATTGGTTTTCGTCCTGATCTGCCGTTTGGTGTCGTGATCTTATCGAATATTCGTGATCATAGCCATCTAAACCCGACTACCATGGGGATGGAACTTCTGCTTGCGGCAAAGCAGGGCACTAAAAAAAGCTGATGCCTTTGGGAACTTTCGTTTCCTAAGGCGTCAGCTTCTTCATTTCTAAAAAGTCTTAGGGTGAGATGCACGTAAGTGATCTATTGATCTTTCAGTTCTTCATAGAATACAGCTTGTGCTGCTGAGAAATAAGGACCTACAAAAAACCAAGCAAGTCCAAAAGTAACGGCCGTTAACAAGAACCATCCAATGAAGCTAAGAAGGAATAGTACATACTTCCACTTGTACCCGTCCATAAGTCTTCTGCTCTCGGTGATCGCTTGTGTTGCTGAATATTCAGGATGATCTTTTAATACGTACAATGTCTGCGAATAGGAAATACTTTTGATAATTCCTGGAACGATGAGCAGCAGAGTCCATAAAAATATAAAGAAGATCATAACAATATACGTCCATATTAACTTTAAGGTTAATCTACCATCTTGGTATATTTTAAAGATATTACGAATTTGCGCTTTTTCTTTTCTAACAAGACTGATGTAAAACCATAATACTCCGGCGTAAAATGGCATTAATACGATTTCATATACAAAACTAAAAAGAGAACCAGGTGCCTCCTCGTTAACCCAAGGTTCAACCCCTCCACTGATTTGTATATCCACCGATGTTGGAATAATCACGGTAAGTATAGAGATAAGGACCGTCAATAAGATGGCTTTTCCCCAGTTTCCTTTCAGCGCATCAAGTGAGCGGCGCTTCATTTTCATAATGCCCATTATTTATTTATTCCTCCTGTCAAAACTTGATTATAGCACGGTTGTTCAGCTCAGGGAACCTTACGTAAAGATTACTTTATTTGGTCTCTCAGCTCCTGAATCGTTTGCACAGCAAACAGCGCTAATTCCGGAATATCATTCATTTGTTCTTCGTTAATTTTTCGAGGAAATATGATTTCGCTTGTATTGAGCATTGGCATTATTTTTTCTGGATCGTATACGTAACTGATCGTCTGCGTTAGCGTCTGAGCCGGCCAAATTTTCTCCAACACTTGCTGAATCTGCGGACAGATTTCATCGGGGTTTGAAACTGGCATTTTGTATCTGATGGTCAGCATACAGCCTGGATTTGCACCCTCTTGTTCCAAAATTTCTGAGGCCAACTCTTGCAGTGATGCCTCTAGTTCGATTTCACCCATAATAAGATTATCATCCGGCATTTGAAACTGAATCCGAAATAACCGTGACATCACAGCAAGTTCCATCCGGTCTACTCTGCCTGTTATACGTACACGATGATCTAGATTGTCCATATCATACAATTCATTCTCCAGTGCTACTTTTAAGTTATCAAAAACAGTAGGGTCAAACATAATAGCTCCTTTCCACATATCAAAAGTCAAATGTGACTCCAGCCTAAAGACATGAAAGTGACATAAACTGAACCTTCTTTTCTTTCATATATAAATGTAAATACTGCTCTTCATTCACCTGGTAGCTCCATTTACCCCTGGTCATTTTATTCGGCTCACCGAGTCGGCTTACCACATCATGCGTGCTGCTGCCAATGGATATTCCGAGGGCGGTCTCTACCTCGTTTTTCGTAAAGAAAACACTTAAACCCGTAAATAAAATACCCATTTGTTCATCTACACGAATGGTCTTTATTCTATCCTCTTGAATCGAATAAAAACGCATCTGTTTCATGTACTTAGGATCTCCCTCGATGTGATCGCTCCATTCAGCAAAGTTCTGATTTTGCACCTTTAGTACACTCGCATCGTCATGATGGCTTTGATTCAGTACATATTTTGATGTATCTTCCGTCTCCATATCCGTCATCCTCATTTCACCGAGCGCAGCTAAAATTGTACCCGGCCGGCAAAATAGATTCATATATACAATCGTATTATATGTAGCATAATACCTTTGTCCACCTAGAGTATACGTATTACTATTCAAATCATAAGCAACGGAATAAACTACATCATCTGCATGAAAACGAATGTAGATGATCCCATCTGCAGATGGTTCTGGAATGTCGGCTTTTGCGCTGGATAGATTAATGCTGCCGAAAGCTTCGAGTATCATACTGTTATTTTGAGGCGGTGTGCTGAACGTTTTTTCCCCTTCACTCGTATGTACCAGAATACTTGTTTTTCGAATCGAATGTTTCGCAAAAGGATTCTGATCCTTAATTCTGCCTTGATCAGACGTCAGCGGCACCTCAAGATCGTTAGGATAATAGGGATTAACGGGTTGTTTTACCGTACCTCCACTTTCTTCTACGGAGGTATCCTGTTTGGTTTCATAGGATTCAGTTATTATCTCCGGATTTATGTGATCTATTTGAGCGTGCTCTTTGCCTTGGAAAAAAAACAGAATTATCGTAATCAAAGTCATCACGATCATGAGTAGACCTATCATCAATAACTCTATTCTTTTTATACTTTTCATTATAGAAACTCCCCTTTCTAAGGAACAGTTTCACCCTATCTTTCAAGATGTATTTTCAATATAGCAGATGCGCGTAGAGATAATTGTCGAAATTTGTTGTTTGTTGCTATCCGTTTTCACAAGAAAAAGAAAAGAGGCTCCCCTGCAAAAAAGGAGAGCCTTCGATTTCATTATATTCCAGCGGATTATAGCGGAACCTTCCACTGATAATCACCGGATCCCGTCTGAATTTCCATTCCTTGCGCAATCGAGTTAACTGACATCACCCCTTCCTCTTTTTGATAAGATTCAATCCATTCCTGCAGCTCTGCTTGCGGCAGTGAACTCGGCACCCTAATAAGGGCTGTCGTATTGGATGGAATATTAACCTCGAGAATGATATGTTCCTCTTCGATGCGCCATACTGTACGAATGAGACCGTACTCACTCTCATAACTTGCTTCTGTATAAGTAATCCCGCTATTCTCCTGAATCGCCGGCTGAATAACCAACTTTTTATACCCCGGGACATGAGGATCACGATCCAGCCCAGCCACAACCCGGTATAAATAATCTCCAATCGCACCATATGCATAATGGTTGAATGAATTCATATCCCGGCTCCAGAAGGAGCCATCTTCCTTGATACCATCCCAGTGTTCCCATATCGTAGTCGCGCCCTTGATGACGGGGTATAGCCATGAAGGATATGAGGTTTGCATCAGCAGACGATACGCTATATCGGTATATCCCTCAGCTGACAAAGCAAAACACAAATGTGGTGTGCCCACAAAACCAGTTGTCAGATGATCATCCTTATCTTGGATCAATTGGTTCAACCGCTGCGCTATTCTTGCCCTCGTCTCACCTTCTACCAGTTCAAATGCGATAGCAAGTGCATGTGCAGTCTGGGTATCTGCAGTGAGCTTTCCTCGTGGAGTAACATATTCCTCTTGAAACATATTCACAATCCTACGGTGTAATTCCGAATACATCTCATAATCTTCACGATGATTAAGTACGGATGCGGTGTCCCTGACGATTCTTGTAGAATGAGCGAAGTATGCGGTAGCGATCAGATCTTTAGGAGTAGCCCCATCATAGCTGTCTTCATGCGCATCCAGTCCAAGCCAATCCCCAAAATGGAATCCGGTATTCCACAGGAAGGGTTCGTCTCCTTGAGCCTTAATATATTCCACCCACGCCTTCATACTCTCATACTGATCTTCAAGAATTCTTTTATCTCCATATTGTTGGTACAGAGCCCAAGGTATGATGGTAACGGCATCTCCCCAAGCCGAAGATATCGGTATATTCCCAATGGAGGGAATAACAGAAGGAACACTTCCATCTTCCCCTTGATCTGCCATAAGATCTCGAAGCCATTTTGTAAAGAATGGAGCGCCTTGATAGTTGAACAAAGCCGTATTTATAAACACTTGTGCATCCCCGGTCCAGCCGAGACGCTCATCACGCTGTGGACAATCGGTTGGAACATCCACAAAATTACCGCGTTGTCCCCATAGAATGTTAGATTGAAGCTGATTTAAGAGCGGATGTGAGCAATGAAAGTGGCCTGTTCTTGGCATATCCGAATGCATCACTTCACAGGTAAAAGACTCGAGAGGCACATGGTTTTCCAATCCAGGGTAGCCTTCAATTTTCACATAACGAAATCCCTGAAAAGTAAAATGCGGTGCGTAGCTTTCAGGTCCATTTCCCTTGGTGATATACTCCACTTGTTGTTTCGCTCCGCGTAGGTTATCCGTGTAGAAATTGCCTTCTTTGTCTAACACCTCAGCATGAGACAGCCGAATTCGTGTTCCTTCTTCTGCCTCTACCACAAGGCGCATACGGCCTACCATATTCTGTCCCATATCCAGAACATAATCTCCTTCTGGTGTGACAACATAGCTGATTGCTGGGCGAGATTCTGTTATTCGAACTGGCCAATTCTCCTGTGCAACCAGATTTGCAGGCACTTGATCTGTAACGATCACTTCATGCCAGTCGGCATCGTTATAGTTACTTCCTGACCATCCCTCTTTTTCAAGCCTCGCATCATATCGCTCACCGTGATAGATTTCGGCATATCGAATCGGTCCTGTACTTGACTTCCATGTCGGATCGGTAATGATCAGATCCTCTGATCCGTCCTGGTACTTCACATAAAGTTCAAGCCGAGCGGCACGTATATTTCCATAATGGCCCTTTCGTCCTTCCCAGCCAAGTTCCCCCTTATACCAACCGTCTGCTACGATTAGTCCCACCGCGTTGGTTCCATCACGTAGTTCATGCGTAACATCATAGGTTTGGTACTGCAAGCGGTGTTGATAAGAAGTCCAGCCGGGTGTAAGTAGATCTTTTCCTACTCGCTGTTCATTCATATATAGCTCATATAGCCCTGCACTGGTGCAATATACACGGGCAGCAGCGATATCTTTTTTGAGTACAAATGATTTTCTTAACAGGAAAGCCGATTCTTCTGCGGGATTGATCATTGCGGGATGAGGTGTAATCCATGAGGATTGCCACTCTTCTTGACTTAGAAAAGCCGTTTCGAAAAAGTCAGGATTACTCCATAAAGACTCGTTCCCCTGATCATCCCAGACCTTCACTCGGTAATAATAACGAGTTCTGGACATCAGTTCCGGTCCTTCATAAGGAATAAGAATCGCTTCTTCTGAGCCTACTTTTCCCGTATCCCACAGCTTTTTCGTAAAAGAATCATCCTCTTTTGCCACTTGAATCTGATAGGCACTTTGCAGCACCCCTCTCCGATCAGATAACGTCTTCCAGCTAAACCGTGGTTTTCGAATATCGGTTCCGAGTAATTTCTGCCTGTACTCTACAGATGTTTCCTTTACACACCATACTTTCATGTTCATCTCAACTCCTGTTTCACCGTTTTTGAATGCCATGTCTCTGCTGGTTGACTAAGTTGGAAATCGCTTTCATTTTAGCATAAAAAAAGATCCTTTCTGCATAAAAGCAAGAAAAGATCTTTTTTTATTTTATCGTTCCTATTTACTCGAATTTCAAAATTCCGGTTGAATGTAAAAATACAAAGATCATCAGAATCGGCGCTACATAACGAAGCATGAACAGCCAGATACGGAACCATTTCGTCGTAAGGCCCGCTTCTTTTGCAGCTGTCTTCCAAAAGTATCCGGCAAATAGAGTAACAATAAGTCCGCCGAGCGGAAGCAACCAGTTCGATGCAAAGAAGTCTACATAATCAAAGAAATTACGTTCCCCAATATTAATTTGCATAAGACCCATAGAAAGAGCGGATGGGATACTTACCAAGAAGATCAGTAGGGAAATAATCCATACCGCGTTGTTACGCGTCCAATTCCATTTTTCCATTGCATACGTAACCGGTACTTGCAGCAAGGATACAAGAGAAGTCAGTGCGGCAATTGCCAGCAAGATAAAGAACAGACCTCCGAATAACCAGCCGAGCGGCATTGCTGAGAAAGCAGCCGGCAAAGCTACAAATACGAGTCCCGGACCGGAACTTGGATCAATTCCAAAAGCAAATGTCGTTGGGAAGATAATTAGACCTGCTATGAAAGCATAGATCAAGTCACCTGCACCTACGGCGAGGGTAGCCGTTCCTAGGGATTGATTTCGGTCCACAAATGCTCCGTAAGTAATCATCGTTCCCATTCCTAAAGATAGAGAGAAGAAAGCATGTCCGAGTGCAACAAGTCCGGCCTCTGGAGAAAGTTTCGAGAAATCAGGAGCCAAGAAGAAATTCAC
Organism: Paenibacillus sp. Marseille-Q7038; assembly: GCF_965111595.1. Taxonomy (NCBI): domain Bacteria; kingdom Bacillati; phylum Bacillota; class Bacilli; order Caryophanales; family Paenibacillaceae; genus Paenibacillus; species Paenibacillus sp. Marseille-Q7038. The sequence goes on from NZ_CBCOOM010000001.1 coordinate 3,202,877, forward strand.
ACCTTCCATCGCACCCGGCAGTGTGACAGAACGAATCATAAGAATGACAAGCAGAACAAGCATTCCGGGAATAAGCACTTTATTAAATTTCTCAATTCCGCCAGATATCCCCTTAATAACAACCAAAGCAACGATCGTCATAGCAACAAATGCCCAGATTAAAGGCAAATAGCTTCCTGTAAACTTATCAAACTGAGCATTGAAATCTACACCCGTCGTCATCTGCCCGCTGAAGGACAGTATTGCATAATGTAGAGTCCAGCCGGCTACTAAGATATAGAACGTCATGATCAGGAAAGGCGCAACAACGGAGATAAACCCTAGTTTTCCCCATATTCTCCCTCCTCCTGCTTTTACGAAGGATGAAGCTGCACTTCCCCGGCCCGCGCGGCCGATCGCAAGCTCCGCAAGTAGAACAGGAAGTCCTACTGCAACCAGGCATGCAATGAATAATAGAAAGAAGGCTGCGCCTCCATTTTCCCCCGTGATATAAGGGAATTTCCACATATTACCAAGTCCTACTGCACTACCAATAGCGGCTAGTATAAATCCTTTTGAGGAAGAGAACCGTTCACTGGTTCCTGTGCCTTTTTCGTTTGTCTTATTTGGTCCCATGAAGCCCTCCATCTCGGTTAATTCCGTATTTATTAATTTCTACTAAATAAATAATAATGTATTATACAAGATAGAACTTTAAACGTATATATGTAATGTTATGTAAAATAACGAATAAGTCTTTATGCCTAATCAGGTTCACGGTTTGTACATTAAAACGAAAATATCAAATCTAATTTTTTACTGATTTTAGATCCATTTTATTTTTTTTGACTATGTTAATTCTCGTCAGATAAAAAATAAAATAGACTGCAGGCAAACTAGTTTAAGCTAGTTTGTCTACAGTCTGAGAGGCAGTATTACTGCCTCTATTACTGCTCGTTCTCTTTATTTAATTGTTTTTAAATATGATTCCTTGTATTCAGACATCAATTGGTCGCCGCCTTGCTTCTTCCATTGTTCTATCGCTGCCTGCCATCCGGCTTCATCAATTTGACCCATAATGTACTTCGTCTGTGCATCGGTGGCCATCAGTTCCAGTTCCTTACCACGTTCCGCGTAGATAGCAGAATCTAGTGTCAGAGCAGGGTTAGGAACAATAAATTCGTCGTTTTCTTTCACAAACTTTTGACTCTTACGGAACAAATCCGGTTGCTTCGCAAGTTTTACAATGTTGTAGTTCTCGTTACGGTTCGGCATCGTATCACGGTAAGGCTTCACTTCTTTCAGATCCGCATCACGGTCCAGTACCTCTGTTACATCGCCTGCATCCTTCCAGTGTTTGTTCTCTACCCCTTTAACTAAAAGAGTTGCCATTTCTGGATCCATCAACTGATCAACAAATTTCAGAATCAGCTTCATTTCTTCTTCTGTTTTTACCGTCTTCTTAGGAATAGCTAAGAATCCTGCGTTGCCTGTCTCTCCAGGGAGTCTGCGTCCTTCTGGGCCCGTTACCGGTGCCACATCAATGACTGCTTCTGGAACGTTCTTGATGACTTTATCCTGCCAAGACTGGGCATTTCCTCCGGAGAAGCGAATTCCTGCACGGCCGGACTCGTATAATTTATCAATTTCGCTCGTATCCACGACTGCAAAATCCTGATTAATTAATCCTTCTTCAAACAGACGTTTTACCAGATTCATTGTATCAAAGTAAGCATCGGTCATAAATTCGGGTGTGAAGTTACCTTCTGCATCAACCGCCCATTTGTTAGGTGCACCTTGTGAAACCGCGAGACGAGTCAGCGTAGAGGCCGCTTCCTGATTGTATTTTTTATCAAATACAAGGCCATATGTGTCATCTTTTCCGTTCTTATCTGGATCTTCCTTAGCAATCGCTTTCATAACGTTGTACCAGTCATCTAGTGTAACAGGAGCCTGAAGCCCAAGCGTATCGAGCCAGTCTTTCCGGTAGTGTAACGTCGCCCGTCCTAGATCACGGAACAAAGGCACCCCGTATATTTTACCGTTTACGTTGATGTTATTATAGAAATCTTCGCTCTGTGCTGCCAGGTTAGGGTAATCCTTGATATAGGGTCCCACTTCCCAAAACTGTCCATTCTTGAGTGCGCCGATCGTTGTTGGATTATATCCGAGCTTGATTAGCTGTGGAAGCTCTTCCGAAGCGATCATGACATTCACTTTTTCATCATAAGCCGAGGCTGGAATCCATTGGATATTAAGATCAGTATTCGTGTACTCCATAATTGCTTTCTCGATCTCATTTCCTTTTGTCGGAATCTCTCCTACCTGATTTACTACATATTTCAGTGAATAAGGCTTACTTCCATCGATCACGGCGGCCTCTTTTCCCCCGCCACATGCGGATAATACCAGCGCAGCAGTCATAACGGAAGCGGACAACAAATGAACTTTCTTTTTCATCTTTTTTCCCCCTATATCAAATGATAAGTTAACCCTTAACTGAGCCTAGCATTGCTCCTTTAGCAAAATGTTTTTGCAGGAACGGATATACGACCAAAATAGGAATCGTTGCAAAAACAATGACCGCCATTCGAATCGTCAGCGGCTGTATCTCCGCATCGTCAATATTGGTGTCGCCGATACGGCCCGATGCGAGAATAACGATCTCACGAAGTAATACTTGAATAGGCCATTTCGTATTGTCATTGATATAAAGAATCGCGTTAAAGAACTGGTTCCAGTGCCCAACCGCATAGAACAGACCAAAGGTCGCCATTGCCGGTAAGGATAGAGGCAGAACAATCCGAATGAGAACGCCTAGATCATTACATCCATCGATTTTCGCTGAATCTTCCAGCCCATCAGGGATTTGCTGAAAGAAGTTTTTTAGCACGATAAGGTTAAAGGCACTGATTGCAGTAGGAATCATTAAGGACCATAAGGTATCCGTTAGATTGAGCGCTTTGACAACAAAGTAAGTGGGGATCAGTCCGCCACCGAACAGCATGGTGAAAAGAACTCCCATCATAATTGTCCTGCGTCCGCGAAGATGTCTTTTCGCCAGTGGATAAGCCATGAGTGAAGTGAACACCAGATTAATAAACGTACCGACTACCGTAATGTAAATAGAAACCATCATACTTCGCATCAGTGTATCGGTAGAAAAAATGTAACGATATGCCGAGAGTGACCATTCCTTCGGAAATAGAATGATTCCGCCTTGAGCCACTTGAGCTGGGCTCGTGAAAGAGACGGCGACCACATATATAAATGGAAGCGAACATGCTAAGGCCACAAAGAGCAGCAGTGAGTTGTTGATGATATCAAATAGCCGGTTTCCTATGGTTTTATCTTGGTTCATTGCATTTGACCCCTTCCTTTAATAAACGCCTTCTTCGCCAAACCGTTTAGCCAGCCAGTTTGCCGAGACGACAAGGACCAGTCCCACAACCGATTTGAATAGTCCAACAGCTGCAGAGTAGCTATACTGCGCCTGGGTCAACCCTTTCACATAGACGTACGTATCAAATACTTCACCTACATCCCGAGTGGTTGGGTTCAGCATCAGGAAGATTTGCTCGAAACCGGAATCGAGGAAATTACCGAGCCGAAGAATGAGCAAAATAACTATGGTACTCTTAATCGCAGGCAAAGTAATATGCCACAGCTGACGCCATCTCCCCGCGCCGTCCATTCTCGCTGCTTCATACAGCTGCAGATCTACGCCAGCAAGTGCAGCAAGGAAAATAATCGTGCCCCAACCGACCTCTTTCCATATGGATTGAGATACGATCATCGTTCGGAACCATTCCGGATCCTGAAGAAAAGCGATTTTCTTACCTGTTAATTGGAATAAAAACTCATTAATTAGTCCATTTTCCGTCGTAAAGAGCATGTAGAAAATACCTACTACAACAACCCATGATACAAAATGCGGAATATACACTAAGGTTTGGACAAATCTTTTATAAAAAGAAGATCTAACCTCATTCAGCATCAATGCCAGCATAATCGGCAATGGGAAAAAGAAAATCAAGTTATACAACGCTAGAATTGCTGTATTACGGAACAACATCCAAAACTGCGGTTCACCAAAAAATCGTTCGAAATGCTTGAAACCTACCCATGGACTGTCAAAAAAACCGAGGTAAGGTTGGTAATCCTGAAAAGACATCGTAATGCCGTACATGGGGACATACTTGAAAATAATAAAGTAAGCTATGCCCGGCGCTAACATGAAATACAACCATCTATCCCGAATCAGATCACGCATGACCGCACCCTTCATCTTAGACTTAGGTACGAATGCATCTGCCTGCTCCGGATTATGTAACGTCGATTCGCTCTTCATTTGCGGTGGTTACCTCCTTTGTCGCTTGGTGACCTGATTATGACAGTCAGGAATCAGTGCAAGCTATACCTACGGGGCAACCTCCACAAAATGTGAATCTAACATCGCTGATTACACCTGTCATTGCCGTACTTATGCGCAGCAGGCAACCAGCGATGTGCAGGGTACAACTTTATCATTTTTACTCCTTATATAAAAAAGCAGCACCCCGAAAACTCCGGTATGCTGCTTTTAAGAAAAGAAAGGGAATCCATCCTTGTTCAGGCATGATCTACGGACTTTCCTTCTGCAGCCATTCGTGAACTGCTTCGCTCTTCTCTATATTGTCCTGGTGTTGATCCATACATTTTACGAAATGCCCGGATAAAGGCACTGATGTTTTTATATCTTAATTTCTCACCAATCTCCGAAATTTTCATATTTGTCGTCTCCAGCATGTGTTTAGCCATCTTCATCCGGAACTCACTTACGTAATCACTAAAGGTATGTCCTACCTCTTTCTTAAATACACGGCCTAGATAAACCGGATGAAAATGAAGCTCTGCTGCAATCGCTTCAAGTGAGAGTTCCTGATCGTAGCGTTCGTGTATAATGGATACAATTTTTTCAGCCGCGCTGACAAACTGACTCTCCTGCCGTTCTTGCAGTATACTTGCAATCGGTGTAAGCAGTCGATTCTGGAACCACGACCTAATCTCCTCGTGAGTCTGTAGCTTTAGGAACCGCTCAATTGTTTTTTCTCCTTCAATGATCTTATGGACAGGAATTCCTTGTTCTTGAACAATCTGCAGAATTCGCATCATCAGCTGCAAAAGTAGAATCCGTCTTTCTTTAACGTAGCTGTTTTTATGCAATACAGCAGACAAGTACTGATCCAGCATTCCCATGTTTTTTTCAAGATCTGCTTCCCGCAGGGAGTGCACAATCTGCTCTTCGAGCGGTTTGAGATGTCCATATACCGCCGTTTCGCCTGACGCGCGTTTGTCGATTTCTTCAACACGGACAATCATGCCGGAACCAAGGCTGTTTCTGCAACTCAGCGCTTCAAGACTTTCCCCATAAGCGATGACCGCATCTGCTATATTATGAAAGGGTCTGCTCACCCCAATACTAATCTGCAACTGTAGATATTCCATTGCTTTGGCTTGTATCATTTCTGCTTGTTCTGCTGCATAATTCAAAATTTCTTCTTTGCTTCCTTCCGGGTTTGCAATTAGTGTAATCTGAGTTCCACCAAGTAAAACAGGACTAAACCTGCGATCAGGGGGCAGCAATTCCTCTACGATATTATTTAGGGCAAATAATAAAAGTTCGCGATCCTCATCCGCGTACCTCGTATAGGATAGATCATCAATTTGTACGGCAAACACGAGCAGGTGCTCCCACTTTTTCGGAAAGCCATACATATCGGATCGCTGAATCAGCTCTTCCTCCGACATTTGCCCCGTGAAGAGTTTGATAACAAAAAATTCGCGTAAATGCCTGATTTGTCCTTGCATTACGTGCTTAAGTTTACTTTTGGTAGAGGCCAGTGTCTGGATTCCTTCCTGAATCAGCACTAGATCGTCCTTCTGCTCCATCATGTCTGATTCTTCATTAGCTTCTCTAGTTAGCTGCGTCAGATAACGAATCGGCTTATACATGCGCTGGCTGCCAAAGTATGAAATTGCCGCCACGAGCAGCAATATAGATACACAAACAGCGATGGTCATGAGACCGATTGACTGAGATTCCTTTGTCACAGCAGCGATCGATGATACAGATACATACACCCAGTCATTGTAATCGGAAACACGGTAACTCACTCCGAGTTTCTTACCGTCTGACTTCGTGTTTAAAAAACCGCTGGAAGAAGATGTTTCCTTCATTTGTTCCCTGATGGCACGGTTAATCTCTGCATACTCTTTTTTTTCAGAGGCGGAAGAGAGAAACATTTGGCCTGAAGCATCCAAAATATAACTGTTTCCGAGTTCTTTACTTCTCGTCAGCACTCTTCTTATCTCATCTGACATCACGCGGACAACAATCATGCCTTCCGGTTTATCAGTCCCCGCGAGCAAAGGCAGTTTATAGATTAAACTTATCGTTTCCTCTGGAACCTCCAGCGCATCCTTTGAGTTATCACTGTCTGGTTCCGTTTGAGCTGCGGGCTGAGTCTTTGCTCTTGTATTCCACATCAGCCCCTTAGATTCACTTGCATATGCTTCAAATTCATCTAAATTCGGCAATTCCTGAAGCTTTCGGAGGGCAGCAAAATGAATCGCCCATTCTTTTTCAAATTGAATAATATACGCATCTTTAATATCAGCCGAAGACCTCAGATTCGCCATCTCGTTCGTAAGCTTTCGAACGGTAACGAAGTCTTCGCTGGTAAGGGATTGATGAAAGGCCTCCTGAACTAAGGCCGTGTTAGCAAACTGCGTGACTGAATCTTCTAACGTATGCAGCATTTGCTCTACTTGCATTTCGGTCTGTTGCAGCACAAGCATATTGGCTGCCTGAACTTTATCCTTAACATCCTGAGAAGCTGTGATGTAAGAAAATAAGCCGATAAATAGTGTAGGTACCGCACCGAGTAAAAGACAGAATACCAAAAGCTTGATCCAATAGTTGCGCATGACTCACCCTCCACCTCTAACCCAAGCTTAACTTTTATGGTAGCGTTTACACTATTATTTGAAATAATTATTCATTAATACTAAATTATACTATATATTTCATTCGACATGACTTATATGACTCCTTTTTACTTACATCAATTTGTTGTATTAAAAAAAGAGTCACCCTGTCTGCTTTTAAGCAAACGGGGTGACTCGATCGGCCTTATTTTCATTAATTAGTAAACGCGTTTAATTGTCTTTTCCTTTTATCACCGTTACCGTAGTCTCGGCAAGTGTCCGGTTGCCTGTATGATCAATCGCTTCATATACAATCGTATATACACGCTCTTTCGATCCGCCTTTTACTTCAGCACGAAGCATAAATTCAAAATCAGGAGTCCCAAACTCTGCTTCTTGAATATCTGCTCTTTGGTGTCCTTCATGTTTCTCTTCATCACTGCTTGTAATCGACACTAGATTAATCGCTGCTACTCCGGAAAGATCATCTTCAGCAGAAGCTGTTACTTTGATCGCTTCCAGCTTATTGCCCCTTGGATATAATACCGGATTATCAACGGAAAGAGTTAACTGCGGCGGTGTCTGATCGATTTGTTCTTGTGCAGTAAACTGAATTGTATATTTCCGTTCACTTCCATCTTGTGCTGTGACCGTGATAAGAGCCTGCCTTGAATCAACGTCCGCCTGTACAATTTCCACTTTCGCAAAGGCAGAACGCACCGCCGCTTTTAGTAAAGGCAGATCCTCACCGGCACCTAGTGTAATTTCATAGGATAGGCGGCTTCCATCAAATTCTGGCAGCGGCTGGCCGCCAATGATGACCGAAGATAACGCCGTATCTCCGTCCGGAACAGCAATCATAGAAGCCGGGTTCCATCCATCGCCTCCTGAAAGAATCTGATCAGGAGTGAGCAAAGATGCTTCTTCGTATGTCAGCTGTGTTGACCAAGCGTATCTTGCCGATGGATTAGCACCAGGACCGTAACTCGCAAATTCCCCATAGCGAGCTGTTAGTTCATTCGTAGGATTGCTCCAGTTATCCCATCCAGTCGGTTCAATGTGCTCACCGAGTTCACTGTTAATAACATATACATTAGAATAGGGTCTCCACGGACGTCCCAAAGGAACTGTGCCCGTAAGTCCAGGTTCTGCAGTGAATCGGCTATTCAAAAATACATAACCTAGTTTGTCTTCCGGGGTTGATGCTGCTGTGACGTAACCATCATTCAGACTGTGAATAACACTGTTCTCGAAAACAACTGTAGCTCCGCCAAAGATAAAGTCAACATCCCCTTCAATATAACTGTCTACAAAATACTGACGACCATCATTGGCATAGAAGGTATCTTGATAACCCTTCAGGTTCACTTCCCGGAATGTCATACGATCTCCTTTGGTATACAAGGCAACCGCCTGACCGGCGTCATCTCCCGCATCATTCATAATCGTTAATCGCTCTGCTGAATAGTCATTTGCCAGCACCTTAAATCCAGAGCTATTAGAAGTTCCCATTGGCTTGCCGTCTGCGCCCGGTGTATTGGCACTGTCGCCATACACGAGAACGGTACCTTCCCTGCTCTCCCCGATCATACGAATGTTTGGTTTCGTGGCCGGAATGACCAGTTTCTCGCGATATGTGCCGTTCTTAATATAAATAATCATCTGGGCTGTATTCTGCTCTGGTACTGCATCTATAGCCTCTTGTACGGTCTGATAATCTCCGCTTCCGTCCGGTGCCACGGTAATACTTCTTGCTGGAATATCACGGACGGGAAGTGATGCTGCGCTTTCTACTCCCCCGATGACGGCAGATACAATATAGTAATAAGACTCACCGTTCGTAAGGCCTGTGTCAGTGTAGGAGGTATCTGTCAAACCGTCCGCAATGGTTAGATAAGAGCCGTCTTCAGATGAGCTTCTTTTTACCGAATACGTATCGGCTGAAGCTAAAGACTCCCAATTCAGGGTTAGCATTTCATTGCTCGGCACAATCGTAACCCCCTGAGGTCCTGCCGGTGGCGATCCCTCCGTTTCTTGTGACTTCACAACAACCACTTTCGATCCCAAACTACGTGAATCCTGATTTTTGGCGATTACCTGATAGTAATATGGCTTGTGGCTAATTACATTCGTATCGGTATAGGATGTCGATTCGACGATCCCTAGTTCCTCGAACGGTCCATCAGCGTATACTGCTCGCTGTACGGAATAGTTCTCAGCTGCATCCACAGCAGACCAAGAAATTAGAGCGCCCTCAGCGATACTTTCGCCTGTTACTTCCGGTGTTCTCAACTGTAGAACAGGCGTAACTTGAACCGGTTCACTATCGGGTCCCTCTCCTGCAACACTTGAAGCAGATACCGTATAGTAATATACCTGACCATTTACAAGACCGCGATCTCGATAGGAGGAACCGCTAATTTTACTAGCAACCATCTCGAAAGGTCCTGTCATGGTTTCACTGCGTTTTACCGTATAAGTTACTGCCTGTGTAAGCGGCTGCCAATTTAGATCAATCTGACCACTCCGGGCAGTAGCGGTAAGTCCGCTTGGAGCTTCTGGTTTCACCGCGCTTGCCCTCGGCAGTGCTGTTGCCTGATTGGATAGGCCGCTCTCTCCAGCTGGTCCTGTTGCCGTCACTACGTAATAGTAATTAACTTCGTTCTTAACGGTTTCATCGACATAGCTAAAATCGGTCAGTCCTTTTGCTAATATCTCATAAGGACCGCCATCTTTTTGACTGCGTTTCACCGTATAAGAAGCAGCTCCTGCAGCCGGCTGCCACTCGAGTTGGACTTTTCCATTGCCAGGTAAAGCTTTAAGTCCTTTTGGAGACGCTACAGGTTCGTTATACACTTTCAGGTTGTCATAATAGATGGTGCCCTTGCCGCTTCCCGGCATCTTTCCTATGATGCGGCTGATTCCACTAGCTCGCACATCCGCTTGAAGCGGTACATCATCTGCGCTAAGCACATGATCAATATAGATATCCGCAGTCTGTGCAGTGATGTCCACCACTACCTTCACATTATACCAGCGGTTATTTTCCGGACGGTCTGCCAGCTTATAGTCCGCTCCACTGCGTTTATATATGAAAGTGTCCGTTCCTTCTGCCGCTGGCTGGGTTGGTTTCCGAATTTCAATGGACAGCGGAATCTTGGTACCTGTCTCATCCTGAAGCTGAAGCAGAACGGAAGTACCCGGCCATGACTCGGACATGACGTCAGCTTCTACAACAAATGCTCCTGTCTGTTTTGTAAACTGCCGAGTGAATTGGGTGTTCACTGGTGCATTATCATACACTTTTAGACTCTTCGCCGATGAATTCCCGGTTGAACTTGCCGGAGTATCCACCACAGTTACCGTATGATCTGCATCCTGTGGATCGGGAAGAACGACATAACCTGCAGGTGTGGTACCGAGTTCGGCCTTTTCAAAGTTATCATCTACTACATGAATTGTTCCAACCGATCCTGTCGGTATGGCACTTACCTCGGAAGAACGGAAGCTCTCGCCGCTCGCGTTCACTGTCGTCAAAACATAATGATAAGCAAGCCCCGAAGTCAGACCCGTGTGAAGGTATGAAGAACCTGTAACAGCGGATGCGATTTGTTCATAAGGTCCGCCAGGTATCGTACTAGAATAGATTTGATAACTCTCTGCCTGTGGAGCTTCATTCCAAGACAATTTCACTTGCTGATCTCCAGCTTCAGCCTTTATTCCCGTTGGCGCTACAGGATAATCAGCTTCTAGTTTCTTTGCCACTGCTCCTGTTAACCTTGAAGTATTATATTTCAGCACCTCATCATTTGCTTTGGAGGCATCTGCTGCAAGACCGTAATATACCTTTTCATTCATCGGAAGAGTGATCGTATCCAGTTGGGTCCATTCAATCCCATCCTTTGAAGTAAGTGCTGTGATTTTGTCTTCCAGGCGCATAAGTTTGACCCAGTACGGTGTATTCACAAAAGAATCAGGCTCTTTCGTTACCGCATTTTTACCGCTCGCGGTTCGCGAAATCAATACCGTCTTCTTTCCTTCCTTAACGTAGGGAATCATTAGAGCAGCCATCTTGGCACCCGGCTCAAGGCTTTCACGAATCATCACGCCTGCTTCAGCTCCATCGTCCGTGCCTGTCACATGCTCTACTTTAGCTACAATTTCACCATTACCGGTAAGCTCTTGATAGGCAAAATGAAATGCGTCAGCCGATCCGCTGATATCTCCTGCACTTTTCAGTGTCACTTTGGAACTGTCATCTCCCACTTGCAGATGACCCGGTACTCCTGGTGTTCCAATATCTTTTGACATCCATGGCTCTGTACTTCCTTCAGTGTTGGCATGGATCGTCACTTTGTCTGACTGTGCAGCAGTTCCCGTATTATCGATTGCTTTGGCCGTTATATAAAACGTACCATCCGGTATGTCCTTCCATTCATAAGAATACGGCTCAGCCTTATCTTCCCCAAGCAGCTGATCCCCTTGATAGAACTCTACTCGATCAATCGATCCATCTGGATCCATTGCTTCTGTCGCAAGGGTAACCGAGTCTCCTGCTGCAATAATCGTATGATGTGCCGGTGAATCAATTGTAACTACAGGACTCACGGAGCCACTACCGACAATTCCGTTTAGATATACCTCAAGGTTCGTATATCCAGACTGCTGCGTTCCATTCCGATCAGAAGGATCGTTAGGATTCAGCCCATGCTGAGTCTCCCATACATTCGGCATTCCGTCCCTGTCATCATCCGCCAGATCAGACTTCACAGACGCAAATTCCAGATACCCTCCGACCTCTTTCTGAGAATTGATATGTTCCCCGGTCCGTTCCGCTGTATCTCTGATAATCCTTGCGTCAACCGAGTCTCTTCGCGGAAGCACAGCTCCTGCTCCTTCGAGTACACTCTCATAAGCATCCGTCGCTGTTTCCGGTGCAGAAAGGTTTGGCATTACAATCGGTGTATTCAGTTTGGAAGCTGGGTTACGAACAATCGGTACCCCTTTCCAGTTATCATTGGTCACTTCCTCTGAACCATCTACATAGTTGCCGCCAATATATATTTTTGAGCCTTCATGAACTTCCTGAAAAATATTGTCACGTACCGTACGATAGGTATTTGGCCCATATTTGTAGTAATTATTTCGAATGTTGTACTGCCCGACTTCCCCTCCATAAGTGGAGAAAAATCCCCAGTTATAGATTATGTTATTATAAAAATCCACGTTATCTTCTGGAGATTTACCTGGAAGCCGAGGATTTCTGCTGGCATTATGAGCAATTAGGTTATGATGGAAGGTTGCATTCTTTCCTCCCCATATCCCGCCATATCCATGCCTGCCTTTAAAATGTGTGGTCATAAGCATACTTTCAGAAACGATGGACCACTGAATTGTTGTATTTTCGTTATCATAGACGCTGAGCACCTCATCAACTGACCAGCTGAATGAGCAGTGATCAATGATAATGTTCTTATGGTACCGACCGCCAAATGCATCATCTTCACTGACATAACGGTCGCCAAGCCTGAATCTTAGATATCGAACAATGAGATTATCTCCTGAGAAAGAAGTGGTGTAATCAGAAATCGTTATGCCTTCTCCCGGTGCGGTTTGCCCTGCAATCGTTAGATTAGAACCCGTAATTTTGAGCGGAGACTCCAGATGGATGGTTCCTCCCACTTCAAAAACGATGGATGCATTACTTTTAGCGACTGCCTCTCTTAATGAACCCGGTCCACTGTCTTTTAATGTAGTGACGTATACTGTTTCACCGCCACGTCCCCCCGTCGTATACATACCTCCGCCCTCAGCTCCAGGAAATGCCGGAAGAGCTGGTGCTTCTGACGAAACATCAGACGTTGCCGCAGCAGCCGGCTGCATAGATGCAATAAGCGATAGAACAAGCAGCAGCATACCGAGTTTTTTCATCATTAAATAATCCCTCCTCAAATAATTAGCTTCCTTGCTTTACATCCTCCTTACCTCCCTGATGTGAACGTTCCATAATTTTTGTCCCAGAGATTATGCTCATTATCAGCCAGGGCAACACTTACAAGCTACCTATCTGAAACAACCTTCCGAATCAGAATAAGGTTTTTATGTAAGCGTTATCATTAAAGTTGTTTACTGCATACTTCTTGCTCATATCTGCACATCACTACATTAGGACAAAAAAAGACCCCTCTCATGCGCGAGAGGAGCCTTTCTCCCTATTTACTTACGATTTCGATGCTTCGTGATCGTCTTTCCTACTTCCGCGAGTATGCTGTCCAAAGATGCTGGATCATGCACATCATACTCATCAATGTTCAATTTCAGCACAGGGCAAGCGTTGAATTCACCGATCCATTTCGCATAACGTCCATGCATCTCTTCCCAATAGGCCGGATCTGTCTGAATTTCCATCTCGCGGCCGCGTTCTTTGATCCGGTTCAAGATCGATGGAAGGCTTCCTTCGAGATAGATAAGTACATCTGGATGTGGGAAATAAGGAGTCATGACCATTGCTTCAAATAAGCTTGTGTAAGTCTCAAAATCCGTTACACTCATCGTGCCTTTGTCGGCATGCATTTGAGCAAAAATTCCGGTATCTTCATAGATCGAGCGATCTTGAACATATCCTCCGCCTGCTTCAAAAATATTCTTTTGCTCTTTAAAACGTTCTGCTAAAAAATAAATTTGAAGATGGAAGCTCCATCTCTCAAAATCATGATAAAACTTCTCCAAATAAGGGTTATGATCCACCTTCTCTAAAGAGGTTTTGAATTGAAGTCGATCCGCAAGCGCAGCGGTTAACGTAGATTTTCCTACACCTACGGTACCCGCCACCGTAATCAAAGCATTTTGCGGAATGTTGTAGTCGTTCATTGAATGTACTCCTTTATCTCAGACACAATCAGGTCAAATTGCTCAGGACTTGCTACAAAATCGATCTGATTACCGTCAATTGTAATAATTTTTGTATCTGGCTCTCGCTCAGCAAGCGACTTCATCGCTTCATCGTAATCGATAATGAGCTGTTCCAAATAAGCGGGGTCCATCTTCTGTTCAAAAGAGCGTCCGCGTTTAGCAATTCGTTTAAGCAGCGTATCCAGATCCGCTCTAATATAGATAATAAGATCCGGCTTTGGAAGATCATCGGTAAGGATATGATAGATCTTGCGATACTTTTCTCTTTTGACACCCTTCAGCGTGCGCTGTGCAAAAATCAAGTTTTTATAGATATGATAATCGGAAATAACTCTTTTTTGATGTTGGATATAGTTCGTCGTCGTGTCTTCCAACTGCTTATACCGATTACACAAAAAGAACATTTCGAGCTGAAAGCTCCATTCATCTATATTTTCATAGAATTTTCCGAGAAACGGATTCTCTTCTACGATTTCTTTTAATAAAGGGATATCTAGTTCCTTGGAAAGCATGGACGAAAGTGTCGTTTTTCCAGCTCCTATTGGACCCTCAACCGCAATAAACATGCCTTTTGTCATGTGAATCCTCCTGTTATGTTCGTAACCGATATTACCGTCATAGAGAGTATATTGTATCACAGAATATCTCTTTTCGGAGCGATTAAAAAAAGGAAGAAAACATTACAATTCCCAATCCACAAAAAGATATAAACAGCAAAAAAACCACTCCCTATGCAGATGCACTGGAAATGGTCTGAATGATTGGCTGTTCTCTACTTTAGTGCTACTTGATATACCTCTGCATACAAGGTATCCCGGCAAGAACGAAACTGTTCCTCTGTAAGCAGACTTGGATAACTCATCAGCAGCAGAGGGAAATCGGGTTGCCCCTCTCGAAGCGGCGGCTGTACATAAGGATAGGAATTCACATGAAAACCAAGCCGCTCATAAAAACCAATTCTTCTTTGTTTTATTTCTTCATCCGGCGGCTCCACTTCAAGCACGACCGGCTTATTCGTTTGCGCTATAAAGTCCATCATCAGCTGCTTACCCAGCCCGCCACCGCGAATGGATGGTTTCACAGCAATGTGCTCCACAAAACAGAACTCATCAAATTCCCAACCGCCCAGAAAAGCGATGATCTCACCCAGGTCATTCTCTTTGGTGAGCAGTCGATAGCTTGGATTGGAAAGCAAAGCTTGCTGTCCTTCAAAAGTACGATATTCAATCAGAGGAAATGATTCCTCCATAATGCGGTACACCTGTTCAAATACATGGGACTGAATCTTGCTCATAAAGTCACTTCCTTCTTGTTGTTACCTTCATTCTTCCCAGCGTAAGTTAGCACCAGTCTATCATTTGACGTGAAGCTTATCCAGTTTTGCTGAGTTGAAAACAAAAAAATAACCCGTACCACGAGAGTGGCCGAGTTATCTTCTATAGATCTTCCTAGTTCACATCCACACGCGGTGACTTTTGTCCACCATGAGAAGAACGTGAACTTCTCATCATACCGGATACCGTAGTGAAAACTTTATCACGTGCCGTTTTATTTCTCATCAAGTACGTTACCCCGGCACCAACAGCTGTTAATAACAAACCTCTTTTTTTCAACATTTCAATTTCCTCCTTTGTAAGTAGTATGGTTACCTTCTTGTTTGAAAATTACCCTTCTTACAGGATTCGAAACGCAGAGAGATGCTTACTTTTTGTTGTAATATGGGATTATTTAGAAAAACTAGTCTCATCACTCTTCCTTCTTCCTCTCAGACGCTGCATGAATTGCCTTAGCTTCGACATCAAGCTCTCTGATACTCCGGTTTAATCTCAATAAGGAGCTATCTAGTTTATCAAGACGTGCCCCGATGGTTTGTAGAACATAGCGAAGTAAAATAACACACACTGCCATTGGGAAACCTATATTCGTAATGAGATAGACCATTTCTTCCAAGTTCAGGTTTTCCATTGTTCATTCCTCCTTTATTAAGAAAGGAAATAAGAATGGCGATTTTACAACCTAAAACAGATAAAAAATCAAGTGCTGTTGTTATCAGAACCAAAGGTTCATGATTATCGTGAATATAAAAACTTAAAAACCAAAAATGGTTGCCATTATTATCGATTCACTGATAATAATGGCAACCATTTACGAATCACTCTTTTAATTAATATGGATCAGCTTCATGGCTGTTTTTCACCGCATCCGTTGTTGCTTCGTTTTCGGCTAGTGAACCTTGGCGATATTTGGACTGACCCGCTTCACGGCCTGGAAGCTTGTTATCGTTTTTCATTTCCTCAAGTTCTTTTCGTTTTTTCTCTAACCCTTCCCTCACACGACGGCCATAGTCTTGATCCGCCTCTGTAAAGTGTTCGATCATGGCATCTTGAATTCGTTTGTCACAGACCGCAAGAGCATCGGATAGGTTCTTGATCAGTTCATCACGTTCCCAGTCCTCGAAATTACGATAGGTTTCACCTGCTTGACCGTAATCATTCGTCCGGTCAATGGGAGCACTCATCGCCTCCACATTATACGTTGGACGGTGCTGAGGACGACCTTCACTAGTTGCCTCCTGATAGCCCCCAATCATGGATGGCTCATAATTCACATGCGGATTGTCTCCCGACTCTTTTGGATCACGAATATCCATTTGTCCGCGATGCTGATTCGTCCGAACAGGTACTTTCGGTGCATTTACCGGTAATTTAAGATAGTTCGCACCTATACGATAGCGCTGCGTATCTGAGTAAGAGAAGGTACGTCCTTGCAGCATTTTATCATCTGAGAAGTCCATTCCGTCAACCAGAACCCCAGTACCAAAAGCAGCTTGTTCAATTTCGGAATGATAATCTACTGGATTCCGATCCAGGACCATACGGCCTACCGGCAGCCACGGGAACTTGTCCTCTGGCCAAAGTTTCGTATCATCAAGGGGATCAAAATCAAGTTCAGGATGGTAATCATCCTCCATGATTTGTACATACAGCTCCCATTCAGGATAATCCCCTCGTTCGATAGCCTCATACAAATCTTGTGTCGCATGACTCACATTTTTCCCTTGAATTAAGTCTGCCTCTTCTTGAGTTAGGTTACGAATACCTTGTTTGGGTTCCCAATGATATTTCACGAGAACAGCCTCACCCTGGTCATTCACCCACTTATAAGTGTTTACTCCGGAACCCTGCATATGACGGTATGTAGCTGGAATTCCCCAAGGAGAGAATAAGAATGTAATCATATGGGTTGCCTCAGGCGAACGAGATACGAAGTCAAACATCCGCTGAGGATGAGCTACATTGGAAGCTGGATCTACTTTGAAAGCATGAATCATATCTGGAAACTTCATCGCATCTCGGATAAAGAAAATCTTTAGGTTATTACCTACCAAATCCCAGTTGCCATCCTCTGTATACATTTTCACGGCAAAACCACGGGGATCTCGTGCTGTTTCCGGTGAATCTTTCGATCCTGCCACAGTGGAGAAACGAACCATGAGCGGTGTTCTTTTACCTGCACCCGAAAATACTTTAGCGCGTGTATATTTTTCTACAGGTTCGTCTCCCACTTTTCCGTAGGTCTCGAAATATCCAAACGCTCCGGTTCCACGTGCGTGAACCACACGCTCTGGCACTTCTTCTCGATCAAAGTGAGATATCTTTTCAATAAAGTGATAGTTTTCAAGCGTTGCAGGGCCCCGGTTTCCAATGGTACGAATGTTTTGATTGTCCGTCACCGGATGTCCCTGACGAGTGGTTAATGTCTCTCGTTTCACATCTTGTCCTGTTGTCGTGTTCTTATTATTGTCTTCTGTCAAAATGTAAACCTCCTTAATTAAAATAGTCCCTCGTGCCTTGTAGGCTGAAGGATTATAATGAGAATAATGAGACCAATTTCATTCTCACTTCTCCAATATTTCATTACACACGCTCCGCTTTATATAAACCGCTCAAATGACCAACTTCACCAAAAATTCTCCTTCTACACCCGATCTTCATCATTCATTAATCAAGGTCCTATTCATCGTCCGCTAAAACAAAAAAAACCCGCCGAAATGGCGAGTTCTTTACTACATGGCTATCAATCTCATATGTCATAAAAATTAGCGAGTATCGGCTGAGCCGCCTTCACTATTTTCTGTTTTCTTTGTACCTTTACTCTTGTAAGGTTTAGGAGAATTACTAGCGCGCCGTTCGCCTGCTTGCCAGCGGTTCCATCCTTTTTTCCCCGTACCTCTTCCTGTTCCGCCCTTACCTTTTGCCTTACTCATCCAATCACTCCAGCTCTATTCCTATGTTATGCCTGAACTATACAGGAAAAATGGCGATAAGTACAGTAAAGACGTGAAAAGCAAAGCTCCTGCTTCTCACGCCATTCGTTGAAATCTAGATGCTGCTATAGCTGTTCTATCACCTTAGAGGCAGTCTTCTCCCCATTCGCAATACAGTCTGGAATGCCAACGCCATAATAAGAGCAACCCGCCAGAATAACACCTGGGAAGTACGCAGACATCTTCTCTTCAAGTGACGAAACCAGCTCATGATGCTTACGGTGATAATTCGGCATTTCTTCATGCCATACTCTCACATGATGAGTAACCGGGGCTTCAGACATACCAAGACTTTTTCGTACATCTTCTACTGCCACTTGTAACCGTTCTTCCTCCGTCATATCCTTCATCTGTTCGTAAGCAGGATTCACGCTTTTGTAAAAGAGTCTGACTAACAGCTGACTCTTCTTCGAAGTATGTTTCCATTTGCGGCTCGTCCAAGTGCAGGCATTGCATACTAAATCACTGTTCCCGGAAGTGATAAATCCGGTCCCATTCGCAGGAAGCCGTTCGTCCGGCACATCATATCCAAGATAGATGCTGATCATCGATGAACTGCGCAGTTGCTCAAAATCCTGATTCAGTTCTTCCTGCTGAAGCATCTTTTGTACTGCCTTATGGGGCGCAGCGAGGATGATCTGGTCTACGATGATATCTTCTCCATCTGAAAGGGAAACCGTATAGGTTCCTTCCTGAGGTCCATGCACTATTTTCGTAACGGCCGTATTCTTACAAATGGTTACATCCGTCAGTTCTCGCTCATAGGCATCAATAAGTTCAACCATCCCGCCTTCAAAGGATAAAAATTTCTTACCTTCTTTAGGACCTTTCAGCTCGCTTCGATGGGCATCCAGGCCACGGATCAAACTTCCATACTCATTTTTGTAATCCAATAAATACGGCATCGTGGATGCAAGTGTCAGTTCATGAATATCTCCCGAATACACGCCGGAAATTACCGGAGCAATCTGCTTCTCCACAAACTCCGCACCAAGAAATTCCTCAAGAAAATCCCCTAGCGAGTCCTGTTTTGTAAATGTTTCGTTAGGGGTGTAAAGGTCTTTCAAGGCGGCTACTTTTCCTTCTGGTGATACCAGCGTGGTGCCGGCAAGTGACTCTATGCTCATCGGGATCCCAAACATCGCATCTTCCGGTATCTGCTTAAGCTCTCCATCCGTGTGAATAAAAGAAGTCCCTGTCTCGTTATAGACAACTTTCCCCTTCAACTTCAACTCTTCAATCACTTCAAAAATATGTTTTTTGCGCGTGACAATAGAATCTGCACCTGTCTCCATCGTAAAGTTGCCCTCATGAGCAGAACAGATCTTCCCGCCCAGCTGACGGTTCGATTCGAGTAAAATAACACGAGCAGCAAGTTCTCCTTTTTGAATCTCTTTTTGCAAGGTATATGCTGCGGATAATCCGGTAATCCCGCCTCCAATTACAGCTATCGTCTTCACAACCGTTCACCTACTATATCTGAAGTCTATGGTTATTTAACTTATAAATCATGCAATAAAGTATACCATACCCGGCCTGTCGGTTCTTATGACAAAACGTAATTGAACACAAAAAAACATCTGCCAATCCTATCATGTTGATGTCCTTTCATCAACGTAAGGAATAAACAGATGCAGACTCTCTATATGGACCAATGGTCTGTGTGAGCACTAAAGAAACAATGTATAGTATCCTTCTTTCGGTCATTTTGCAGCAATAATAGCCGCACCGATGACAATCACTACCACTCCGATCCAGCGGTTCAGGGGGACACTTTCCCCAAAGAAATACCAAGCCGCCACGATTCCGATGGCATAAGCGAGGCTTTGCAGCGGATAGGCTAAACTCAGCGGTAAGCGGGACAGCACAATAAACCATAGCCCCGTAGCCAAGCCATAGAATAGGATACCCAGCAGGATCAGTGGCGAGAACAGGACAGACAGGAAATTACTGAGGTGAATGCCACCCTGCTGTTCGAGACCCATTTTCCAGACGATCTGGCCAGAGACGAGAAGTAATATATTGAGAAACAACATGACATAAGCCATATTATCGAATCTCCTCCCTGTTTGGATCATGAGGGGGAACAGCATCCAGATCTAAAGCCTTAGTGAAGCCTTGGTTATAAGATTGTTTCAGAGACAGTCCAGAGGATTGCGAGAAGTCCGGAATGGCTATCCCCCTCTCCTCTTCTTCAATCCTACTTAACCTCGAGTTCTCCTTCGCTTTTTCCGCCATCTGCTTTTCAAGTTTTTGAATACGATCTTCCTGCAGCCCCAGCGTCTGAGTCAGCACGACGACTCGGTTCGTAAGTGAGGATACGGTGATCGTCAAATGCAGCAGTATGAACAGTATTGCAACTACACTCAGCAGATAAAGCAGCGACGGGGCATAGAAAATATGAATCCGTACCGCCAGTTCGTCCAAAATGGACGGAAATAAGGACAAGATCATCATAATCGCACTCATCAAAAGCCAAAGCAGAGCGTACTGCTCCTTTAATTTTCGCTTGCGAATTAAATATAGAATCGTAGTGGCAAATGCTAAACTGATACAAAAGCTGACGAAGTAAACGTTAAGATTCATAGCTATTTTCCCACGCTCTCTTTTTCATGGTTTTCATGAGCAAGACAGATAGGATCACCTTGGACATATAGTATACGGATTTCATTGCCGATATGCTGGATACTCCGCCTTGACGTTCCTTCATGATGACAGGAATCTCAGTAAAGGTGAGTTCCCGGTTATACAGCAGCATCAGTGCCTCTACTTCTGGGTAATCGGTCGGATACTCACGAGCGAACAGAGAAATAGCTCGTTTTCCGCAGAAACGATAGCCTGAAGTTGGATCGGTTACGGTCTGCCCGGTAAGCCGTGTCAAAAGAGCGGACAGCAGACCGATGCCCATTTTGCGGGCAAAGGTCGACTGAAATCCTTCCTTTGTAATAAAGCGAGAACCAATAACCATGTCAGCTCCCGTCTCCAGTATGGCATCTAGGAGCCGATTTAGATCACTCGGATTATGTTGTCCATCACCATCAATCTGCACAGCATAATCGTAATGATGTTCAGCCGCGTAGCGGTAACCCGTTTGCACCGCTCCGCCGATGCCCAAATTGCAGGTGAGATCAATAACGCTCGCACCTGCTGCTCTGGCGATCCGACTAGTATCGTCACTTGATCCGTCATTGATGACCAGCACATCCACATAGGGGATATCTTGACGAATCTGGTGAATCACTTGCCCAATGCCTTCCGCCTCGTTATAAGCAGGAACAATGACAAGCACTTTGAGCGAAGAATTATGAGTTGTTGGTCGATCCATCATAGATAACAGCTCCTTTCTGTGAATGTGAGGGTCTTACGTATTTATTCCAAAACCAGCGTAGGATAGCGACCCCGACCACCGTATCCAGCATAATGATAAGCGGCATTGAAGTGTAGTTATATCGGTATTCTGGTACAAAAGCTAAGCGTGTCACCGTCATAACCACGAGGATCAGCGTAAGCAGTGTGAGTGGCTTCCTCCACTTCCGAACAGCAGCAATTAAGGCGACTGGACAGAACCATACGAGTGCTAAATGAAGCATACTCCCGAGCGGACTCGGCAACACACTGTATATCGGGGTATGACCGCTGCCAAAATACATATTCGAGTAGATGTATTTCAATTTTCCAACCGTGTACCATTTTACAAACGTCCATGTGTGTTCCGTAAAACCGACCTTCAGCCGCTCTTTTGCGACCTCCATTTGGGTTTTACCATGACGATCTACCAGTCCATCATTGTAGTTTTTATCTGGATAAGTACCTGCCGCAAAGGGATTGACCTGTGTAGAAGCAATGACGACCTCGTTCAGAGTCACGATGTTGCGGATCACCCAAGGCGAGAGAACAATCCCCGTACCAATGCAGGTGAACAGCAGTAATTTCAGCGTGAACTTGAAGTTCTTTTTCCAGAAGTAATAAAACACATAAACCGCTGGGATCAGAATTAAGAATTCCGGACGCGTAAGCACAAGCAGTCCCATTGCAGCACCGCTAAGCAGAGCGAGGGTTCGTGTTTTCTTCTCAAACGTCGAAAGCTGTAGGCGGATATAAAGCATGAGGAAAAAGCATGCCAGCACCTCCGTGAGCACCGCGCCGTTACTCCAAATAAATGGAGGATATACAGCGCTTATGAGCAGCACAATGATCGCAACCGTTTGGCCCGCAAGCTTTCGGGCAATTGAATAAATCAGTCCCAAGGTAACGAGACTAATACCGACCTGGATATATCGAATGTATGGAAAGGGATCATTATTTTGATAATCAACCATCTTATAGATTGCCGCCATAAAAAGCGGATAACCCGGCGTAACCTGGGCGTTTGGCTCCGTATCCTTATAAGCATAAATTCCTTCTTCCAGCAGCTGCCGAACCATAATGTCGTAATTCACCGTATCATGCGATACTTTATGATTGACCGACACTAGAAAGTCGAGTCTTAGAAAAGTAGCCAGTCCGAAGATCAATACGATCATCGTGATAAGCAGTGTTTTTTTATGTGTAAGCATCTTAGACGCCATCGTGTCCATTCCTCAGTCTTGCTCCTTCCTGAAGTGATATGTCAGAGGCACCAGCTTATTGAAGGTACTTGATGTCCTCTTGCTAAAGTCAAGACTACAAGACAGATCTTAACGGTTCTTATCTAAATGCTTAACAAACTCTTAAGTTTTCATTGATTTATTTAACATTCCCTCATTCCGCTCCACGAACCCCTTACATTGAACAGTCCATAGGCTATTCCAAGGTGGGCAGTCGCGTCTCGAACACCGTCTGTCTAGATGAGCTCTCTACGGAAATTTCTCCCCCGTGAACATCGAAGATACTCTTTGTGATGGCAAGTCCCAAACCCGTTCCGCCCGTTTCTTTTGAACGGGACTGTTCGACGCGGTAGAAACGTTCAAAGATATAAGGAAGGTCCCGCTTGGGAATAGGTTCCCCATAGTTACAGATGCGTACAACAACCTGTCCCTCTTTTTTTTCAATGTAAATGTCTATATATTTACCGCTGCTTGCGTACTTAATCGCGTTAGAAATGAGGTTTTCGTATGCTCGCACAAGTTGGTCGCCGTCAGCCTTAATCATCATCGGATGATCCGGTACATGCGTTCGAATGGTCATATTCGCCTGCTCCAGAATGGGAACGAATTCCTCAGCCAGCTGCTCAATGAGCCCCGTTACATCCAATTCACGTAAATGAAGAGGCATGCCATTGTTAATACGGGTATATTCAAATAGATCGTCGATGAGTTTTTTGAGGCTAAGTGACTTTTCATAGGCAATATTCATGTAATAGCGAAGTTCCACCTCGCTCGTATAACGGTCTTTATCAATGATTTCTAAAAATCCGAGTATAGAAGTAAGCGGGGTCCGAAGGTCGTGGGAAACACCCGTAATTAAATCATTCTTCGTTTTCTCCGCGTTTCGCTCTTCTTGAATGGAACGGTTCAGCTGTTCGCTCATCGCATTAATACTCTCTGCAATCAGGCCAAGCTCATGGTTTTCTCTAACCGGAATTTCATGGTCAAAATTCCCCTTAGCGATTTTCGCAAGCCCGTGATTAATCTCCTCCAAGTACGTATGGATTTGCTCAGACACACTGTTGATGTTTCTTGCGATCGTACCGAGTTCATCGGAAGCCTTCACCTTTACCGTCGTATGAAGCCGGCCACCCGCCATCTCCTCAAGAACGCTTGCAAGCTCCTTCGCACGTAAGACAAGCGGACGAGTTGCAAAGATATATAAGGTGATAAAAAAGGCTGTTCCAAAAATAAGAATGGTATTTTGAGAGCCAATATGGTTGATGATCCACGCAAGGGGCACATTATAGGGACTCAGATTGATAACGTAGGAGGCGAGAAGTCCCCCAAGCAGAACAAACAGCAGTGTGAGCCCCATGCATCCAAGGAAAATGGCAAGGAATTTCCAACGAATACTGATGTATACTTTGGTATTCATATCCCTTACATCTCCTTTGCAGATCTCATTTTGTAGCCGATGCCCCAAACTGTTTTAATGTAAGCGGGATGCTGCGTATCCTTCTCGATCTTTTCGCGGAGCTTGCGGATATGTACCATGACCGTATTTTTTGAATCCATGAATGGCTCGTTCCAGACTTCCTCGTATATTTTGTCCATGCTCAGAACAATTCCCTGATTAACGGCCAGAAGCTTTAAAATATCAAATTCGCGGGGCGTCAGCTTTACTTCCTGATCCCCCACCGTCACGGTATGAGTAGCGGTATTAATCACAAGATCGTCAATCACGATCTCATCCTCGCCCATATCACTCCGGTTATTGAGCATCTTGTACCGACGGAGCTGTGATTTAACCCTAGCCACCAGTTCAAGCGGGTTAAAAGGCTTAGTAACATAATCATCCGCACCGATGCTCAGACCTGAAATTTTATCCATATCCTGACTTTTTGCAGACAACATGATAATTGGAGTATTGTTTTTCTCTCGTATTTTCATGCATGCTTGGATTCCGTCCATCTGTGGCATCATGACATCGAGTATAATTAAATCAACCGGATTGTTGCGCAGTATTTCGAGGGCCTCCACCCCATTGAATGCCTTGAATATTATGTAGCCTTCATTCTTTAAATAAATTTCAATGAGTTGAATAATTTCTTTTTCATCATCTACAAGTAAGATCGCTTCTCTGGACATGCTGCATTCACACCTCTTTGAGTATTCTAAAATCTAAGACTATGCTTTAATAAAATGATTTAATTTCATGATGAAAGTAATTCAAATAGCATTATAAACCAGAAACCTTAATATTACGGTCGCAAATATCTTAATATTAGCTTAAATTGCTGTTGATGAATTCTCTTTAGAATGAGCAATCTCATGCTTTTTATACTATGAATAGGAAGTTAGATGTAGAAAAAAGTATCGGTAAATCAAAGGTTAACAAAGGAGAAACCATCCTATGGATAAAGAGGAGAATTGTCGTCCCGTCATTGCCCTTACCGGCGCTTCGGGATCGATCGGACAATACCTAATGACTGAACTACAAAACAATTATGATATCATCGCGATATCCCGTAATAGAGATCAACATATCAGTTCGGAGCATGTCACTTGGCGTGCTTGTGACTTCTTCTCCTATGACGATGCAGAAAAAGCACTGCGCGGAGCAGACTATGCCATCTATCTCATTCACTCCTTGTTACCTTCCGCCAAACTGACTCAGGGCAGCTTTGAAGATATGGATGCAATCTTGGCAGCACATTTTGCCAGAGCAGCCCAGCGGAACAGGGTGAAAAAAATCGTATATATAAGCAGAATGATTCCGCCGGAGGTAGAAAACAAAGACGTATCCCAACATTTGCGAAGCAAACTTGAAGTAAAGCGAATCTTAGGCTCATACGATGTTCCTGTGACTACCTTTCGGATTGGGCAATTTGTTGGCCCGTTTAGTTCTCCTTTTCCCATTAAGGGTTTAGCGAAAAAATCGATGAAATCAGATGTGAGATCCATACAGCGGATCTGTTTACCGGAAGGAAAAAATGCACAGTGGGTTCTGCACTATTACATAGAGTGGCTGTCACGTATTACGAAACCGTTCATTCAGATTAAAAGAAGGGAAGATCAGATTGTCCGCATTTTACTTAGAGCCACAAAAACTCCACTTCTCGAACTAACCTACGATAAAACGAAAAGCAGTCCAACTCATGCTTTGTACCAAATTTCAGGCGGAATCTTGGTTAATAGGAGAGAAATTCATAATGGGAGACTTGAGTTTTTACAGTTGCCCAATTCGAGAGAATGTATTGTAGCCATTCACGATTATCTGCCTTCATTACCTTGGTTTATCTATAAATACACTCAGGCCACACTTCATCTGTGGGTTATGAAAGCCTTTGACCTTCACCTTAAGGAACTTAGCGAAAATAACAAATAATGCCCTACGAATAATCTACCGTTTATGTTTGAGTGCTGTCGGATCGGGTATCTATTATTATATCGAAATCAACGTTAACCATTTTAAGGAGGTAATTCAGATGCAACAACAAACGGGAGATAAAGTACGTAACCAAGAGGATAGCAAAAACAATTCCCCTGAGCAGCAAGAGAAAGTGAAAAAACATGAGGATATTGAGCCTCAAGCGGAGAACTGGAACCCTCGTGACCTTCCTAATCCGAACAAAAAGGATTAATCTAAATTCATAAGTAGTCATTCTAATAAAAAAGACCACGCAGATTAGCGTGGTCTTTTTGTCGTTGTTTTACGCAGCAATATTAAATTTAATATAGAGCAAGATCATAAGACGAAGGGCGCATCCTCTCCTTTGACTCGTAAGATGACTTGGAGAATAATTTCAATACTTATTGGTATAGATGTGCTGCTCATTATATTACACAGCGGGGGCTACTATCTTCGACTATTTCCACCGGACAGTCTGGTATTATCTATGTTTATTTTTAACAGTATTGTGCTGTTGTCTATGGGAATCATAGCAAAGATTTATACCATTGTTGCTGCATTTGTGCCTGGAGTTATTATTGTATTTCTCATTCTGTACTTCAGCCACGCAATCAATGATGAACATTATACAACCATTCACTCACCGATCGGAAACGAAGCTGTAGTGGTTAAATACTCCGTAACTACTCTAGGAGAATCTATCTATTCTTATGGCTTCTACCAATCATTACTAGGGGGACTACTGCTAAAAGATCTGAGCAGCTATTATTATATGGATCATGGCACTTACGACTCAGCTCAAGATGTACTAGGAATGAACGATCCTACGTGGAGAGATAGAAAACATCTTATATTTCATACTGCATCAGGAGAACACACCTTGAAGCTAAAATGAAAATATCAGATAAACGGGTTGTCATTTTTTACAAATTAATGTTATTTTATATAAACGAATATACATATCACATAAGTCAGGAGATCAAAAAATGCTGAATAATGATCCATACGTTACACCTGAAAGAGATACTCCGCCAGAGGCTCCCATTGTAAGCGTCAAAAGTTGGATGCTTACGATGTTCCTTTTAGCGATACCTATCGTCAATATTATTCTTTTGTTTGTTTGGGCTTTTGGAAGGGTTGCAAATCCGAGCAAAGCCAATTATGCAAAAGCGTACTTATTATGGATCGGTATCGTGATCGCAATTTATATTGTCTTCATCTTAATCTATTTATTTGCTACTACTACAAGTAATTAGTTCTACCCAAATAAAAATCCCCCAGTCCTATAGGACTGAGGGATTTTCTGCAATCTGCACTATATCGAAACGTAGTTTACGCCATAATTTTGCAAATATCATTAGTGAAAGCCACAGGGTCTTCGACCTGCAAGCCTTCAATCAGAAGCGCTTGATTGTACAGTACGCTTGTGTACACAGCAAACTTCTCTTTATCATTCTCAAATGCTTGTTTCAGTGAGCTAAAGACTTCATGGTTTGCGTTAATTTCCAGCACTTTATCGGCTTTCACTTGCTGTCCATCTGCATTTGGCATGGCATTCAGCACTTTTTCCATCTCAATTGTGATTTCCCCGTCAGCAGACAAGCAAACCGGATGAGATTTCAGACGTTTGGAAGCTTTGACTTTCTTCACTTTACCGGCAAGCAGCTCCTGCATTTGTTCAAACAATTCTTTATTCTCGTTTTCCTTCGCTTCCGCTTCCTGCTCATTCGCATCCGCTTCAAATCCAAGATCACCGCTCGATACAGAACGGAATTCTTTCTCTTGGTAGTTCTGAAGCATCTTGATTGCAAACTCATCCACATCATCTGTGAAGTACAGAATTTCGTATCCTTTATCAGCTACAAGTTCCGTTTGCGGCAAGCGGTCGATACGCTCTACAGACTCACCTGTTGCATAGTAAATATACTTCTGATCTTCCGGCATACGGGATACATATTCAGCAAGGCTCACAAGTTTCTTCTCTTTAGAAGAGTAGAATAGGAGTAGATCTTGAATATCACCTTTATTCATACCGTAGTCATTGTATACACCGAATTTCAGCTGTCTGCCAAAGGATTCATAGAACTTCACATAATTATCGCGCTCATCCTTCATCATGGATTGAAGTGCGGATTTGATTTTGTTCTTGATATTCTTCGCAATCAGTTTCAGCTGACGATCATGCTGCAGCAATTCACGAGAAATATTGAGTGATAGATCCTCGGAGTCTACCATCCCTTTCACAAAGCTGAAGTAATCGGGCAGCAAGTCGCTGCACTTGTCCATAATTAGAACGCCATTAGAGTAAAGTTCAAGACCTTTTTCATACTCTTTTGTGTAGTAATCAAACGGTGTTTTCTCAGGTATAAACAGGATTGCATTATATACAACTGCACCGTCTGCATTGATATGAACGTGCTTCAGCGGTTTGTCAAAACCATAACGTTTTTCAAAATAAAAGTTCTCATAATCTTCATTCGTGAGCTCGTTTTTATTTTTACGCCAGATCGGCACCATGCTATTCACGGTTTGTTCTTCGGTAACTTCCTCGAACTCGTTCTCTGCATCTTCTTTCGGTTTCTGTGTTTTCACATCCATCTTGATTGGATAACGGATAAAATCAGAATACTTCTTGATGATGGTTCTGAGACGATACTCTTCAAGGTATTCATCGTAAGAATCTTCTTCTGTATTCTCACGAATGTGAAGAATAATGTCGGTACCTACGCTGTCTTTCTCTGCTAATTCAATGGTATATCCATCTGCACCTTCGGACTCCCATTTGTAAGCCTGCTCGCTTCCCCATGCTTTCGTAATGACCGAAATCTTATCAGCCACCATGAACGCAGAGTAAAAACCAACCCCGAACTGACCAATGATATTGTGTCCGTCCTTCAGTTCATTCTCGTTCTTGAACGCAAAAGAACCACTGTTCGCGATGATCCCGAGGTTGTTCTCCAGATCTTCTTGCGTCATCCCGATCCCTGTATCGGAAATCGTTAGGGTGCGGTTTTCTTTATCCGCCGTAATTTTAATAAAGTAGTCTTCGGACTGGAAAGTCAGTTGATCTTCCACCAAAGCTTTATAGTACATTTTATCAATCGCATCACTTGCGTTAGAAATCAGTTCCCGCAAGAAAATTTCTTTCTGGGTGTAAATGGAGTTAATCATCATTTCAAGTAAACGCTTGGATTCCGCTTGGAATTGTTTCGTTGTCATGAATAGTCTCCCTTCAACTCGTTAACCTATTTTAGCACTCTGATATTGAGAGTGCTAAGTCTTCCTTTTATATACCATATTCCATTTTTTAATGTCAAGTTTCAGGACGGATTATAATAATCTGGAACCATCACACTGACTGTCTCAAAATACATAAATCGCAGCTCGTCCTGCTGATTTTCAGCACACATTTCCTTATACCAAGCTTCCTCTATTTGTTCTTCTTCAAGTACATTTCCTCTCCACAACGCAAGACCTAACTCCTTAAAATAATAGGCATACCCATTGTCTTCTTCGGACCGATCATACGGCGATACTTTATCAATAATCGGAATGAGCATCTTGGCTTTCGTGTGAAAAGCATCCACCGTCTGTTCCGGCAAATGGATTCGGACTTGAAGAAGTTCCGGTTCGTAACCCGTCACCATCTCTATGAAGGAACTCTTTCCCTCCTGATCATAGTCGATGCGAAAAACATCATTAAACGAATAATTCCAAAGACCTTTTAGATGCTCTTTCCTATAAGATTCCAATACTGCACGGCATTCCTTTTCACTCATTCCAAGATAGAGTTTTCCAATACGCTCACCGGGAATGACATCAACAACCTTATTCGGTATCGGCCTTGAATCGTTATCGTATGGCCCATCTACTCCTGGTAAAAGAAATGCCTCATTATCCTGCATAGGATCATCCCATTCCGTGAGTCCATGATATGCGTTCGCTAATTGGGTAAGGAAAGAATCGGAAAAACGTTTCACTTTACTTCCTGGATGTTCGGACTCTTCTTCTCCTGTAACAAGTACCGGGGCATTCCCAATCACCTGAAAGGTAAAATTATGTATTTGGTCGCCTAATACTGATATGATTGCAATCGGACGCTGAGTTATGACATAAGAAGGCTCCAATACCTCTTCAGAGCAACATTCATAGAGTACACACACTGGATTTTTCTCTGTCGTTTCCTTTACCACTTGTCCATAGGCATAATCTTCATTCATTAAAGGAATCGTAAATACATCACCTATTTTCCATTTCTGCGGGGTTGGTCTAACCCATTTTTTGCAGTAATCGATTGCCCTATTCTTTTCTTCATTAGATAAATTTATCTGATAAGGTGGAACCATGAGGTCATGTGCCAAGAAAATCACTTGAAGGATCGCCTCCGCGTGGGCCTCGCTAGAATGAACAATAATTCCCCCATCGTCATATTCGAAGGTAAGTTGATCCAGCAACCCTTCTTCCTCTCCCCGAATCTTGTCTAATAATAAGAGGCCCGCTTGCGTATTCGTCTGTACTCCGAATTGGTTCGCAATTGTTGTTATTAATAAGTAGCGCTCTAGTTCATAATCAGGAATAAATAACGTCATGTGTCCAATTGTAATATGTTTGTGGGTATCTTTAGATAGAATCAAAGAAATCCAACTCCTCATTATTTTTTATGTCTACTTCTTGATGAAACTAGTCAAATTATGTAATAATTTGTATCATGTGGAACGGAAATTATAGGAGTGTGAGTTACATTATCAAATATTTCATGAAGCTAAATATCGTAAGTATTCTCTATGCCTTGCTTCTATTTATACTAATCGAATTTCAAGTAAATATATACCGTATGGTAAGAATAACAGGCTTGGATGTAGATCAAGTAAATACGGCGGTGACGATCTTATCTTGGGTATTATTTCTCCTCGTAACTGGTGGATGTATCTGGCTTACAAGTAAGTGGCTTAGACCACGTATATTAAACTTTTCGATCATGTTGTTGTGGCTACCTTACTTTTATCTCATGATCACTGTATTTGCACGGCTGTTTCCCCTCACAAATCCAGCTGAATCTCCGCTTCCGGCTATTGGCATCATCATTCTTGCTATGATCTTCCTCTATCCACTGTATATTGGCTTAATTACATGGATTGGATCACTACTCGGCAAAAAGACTCATTCCATATAATTATAATGTAGATTAAATACCACTTTTCGCCGCCAACTTTATCGCTTTAAAATAGTAGTTGATTGATGTGGTAAAAATTGTTATATTCTGATCAAACGAATTCATCATTTACCATCTTCCCATACGTAAAGGAGACTTACCTATGTCCATCACCCAAGTTATTGATGCTCAGCTTGAAGCTTACAATGCTCGTGATATTGAAGCTTTGCTTCGTACTTATCATCCCGATTGTGTTATTGAAGATGCTGCGGGCAACGTACAACAAACGAACAGAGAAGAGATTCGCACTAGATATACGAAGACATTTGAAGTTAGTCCTGAGCTGCATGCGAAGATTCTGACTCGAATTGTAAACGGTCCTTATGTCATCGATCATGAAGAAGTTAGCGGACATAGCGGAAGAACAGATCTGCTGTATGCGGTTCCTATCTATCGTGTTGAAGATGGACTGATCACACATGTACGTTTTATTGGTTAATTCATCGAATTGGATATAAATATAAAGAGGTAAGTCCCTAATTCTAATGGATCGGGGGCTTACCTTTCTTTATAAGAACTCCGAGATTTCATATGGTAACTGCTAATGTCCTATATGTTCCTCTGGAGCAATGAATTGATAAGAACCAAGCAGAACAAAAAAGAGAGTCATCACAATTAAAGAAATTCCAATCCATTGATAGAAACCTTTATTTGAAGATTCCTTTTTTGACCTCACAATGAAATAGGTGCCCATAGCTAAAAATAAAATAATTAAGGGAATTACGATAATCATACATATACCCTCCTTTTTTTCCATTCTATACTAAAATTTAATAGTCCACTAAATCAATTTTCATAACTCATTAAAATGACAAGTTGAATTCTTAAAAGACCCTTTCCCGCTATAAACGAGTCGTATTGCTCCTACTCCGCTACCTCTTTTGCTCTCTATCTCTGGAAATAATATACTTAATGTCTATCGATATATTTTGACTAATCCTACTGAAGATCTCGAAAGGAGCACTGTTCTAATGAAATATAATTATCTAGGTCAGAGTGGACTTCAAGTCTCTCAGCTTGGGCTTGGCACGAATTCTTTTGGTAAGAGAGCGGATGAGCAGACCTCGGCCCGTATTCTCCATCACGCCATTGATCATGGCATCAACTTTATTGATACAGCCAATATTTATGCGGGGACCGAATCAGAACGAATCATTGGACAAGCACTGCAAGGGAAACGAGATCAGGTTGTACTGGCTACAAAAGCAGGACTTGTCAAAGACGATAAGCCTAATGGACGTGGGTCTTCCCGCTATCATCTACAGCTTGAGCTGGAGAACAGCCTGAGACGACTCCAAACCGATTATGTGGATCTCTATCAGATTCATACCTTTGATCCCAACACCCCTCTGGAAGAAACCCTTCGAGCACTCGATGACATGGTCCGTTCCGGTAAAGTACGCTACATTGGTGCTTCTAACTATGCTGCTTGGGAGATCATGAAGGCACTCGGTATTAGTGAGATGCGGAATTTCGTGCGTTATATATCTACTCAAACCAGTTATTCCCTCGCGGATCGTACGCCCGAGCTTGAACTCGTACCGATGTGTCTTGACCAAGGTGTCGGTATTATCCCTTACTTCCCGCTTGCAGGAGGCATTCTGACAGGGAAGTATACAAGCAAACATAGTACTCCATCTGGTTCCCGTGCCGAGACGGATCCGAACTTCAATCGGTTCTTGGAAGAGCATAATTTGGAGTTAGGCCGTAAGGTAAGTGCCCTTGCCGCTTCCCAGGGCTATTCCCCAAGTGCGCTTTCGGTTGCGTGGCTCATGAACCGCCCAGCGGTATCGACGGTTATCGTAGGTGCGACAAAAACGGAACAGCTAGACGATAATATCAAAAGCCTTGAGATTGATATGAATTCAAATCTCGGCGCTGAACTGGATCAGATCAGTGAGCCGTTCATTCACGCCAAGCCTTTTGCAACGTACCGTATTTAGGTAGATCTGTACAAAGTGCGTTTGAATTAGAATTTTATTTAGAAAAAAAGTAACCTACTCCCGTGAAAACTAGCGAGTGGGTTACTTTACTATGGTTATGTATAATATCGGGTGAATCTAACGAATTAAGAGATTTGATGTGATACTTGGTTTGGCCTGCCTTCAAGTTATTAAAAGGGTTAGTGTTCTTCAACGAACAATCCCAATTGCTCGATTAACGGAATCATGGAATCTATTGACCTAGAGGTATGGATTCCCATTAGATAGTCATACCCGATAAAAACTTTCATTCTTCTAGGATAATATACTTTAGCCCACATATCTTCACGTAATATTAATCGGCAAAAAGAGCCCACTTGCTCTGTATCTAGTTTGTCTAAGTCTTTTATGTGGATATAAGTTTCTAGTAATTCCTTAGAATAGAGTTCACGATATTGTTCATTCATTTCCATAAAAGTATCGTAAGAAAAACATCTCGCGACTTGATTAACCATCAAAAATGGTAGTTTCATATATTCCATAACCATCTGTTTGCCAGTAAAATACATTTCATGTTATGTTTATGAGAAATTTTTCCACTGGAGGTCTAGCGATATGACCCATGAGACTAAAGAAAAAATCATGCTCACGATTCCAGAATCCTTTGAAAGTAAAAGATTAATCATCCGTGCACCATTATTTGGGGATGGCGCAGCCTCCTATGAAGCAGTCCAGGAAAGCATGGAAGAATTACGGCCGTGGATGCCATTTGCGAATGATCAGCTTACCGCAGAAAATTCTGAGATCAACATCAGACAGGCACATCTGAAATTTTTAGAGCGTTCCGATTTACGACTTATGCTATTCTCCAAAGAAAATGGACAATTGATTGGAAGCAGCGGGCTGCACCGGATTGACTGGGATGTTCGTAAATTCGAGATCGGCTACTGGGTTAGAAGCTCCTATACAGGGCAGGGTTATATAAGCGAAGCAGTAAACGCCATAACGAACTATGCGATAAATGAACTTGCGGCCAATCGGATCGAAATTCGCTGCGACGCAAGAAATGTGAAAAGCGCAAAAGTAGCCGAGCGGAACGGATTTGTCCTTGAAGGAATTCTACGCGGAGACAGTCTGGATGTCTATGGGGAGTTATCAGATACCAAGGTTTTCTCAAAAGTACGAGGGAAAGAATTTTAAGGAACGATCTTCGAACATATTAAAAATCCATGTGAAGCTGTCTGGTAACTCAGCTGCCATTAACTCGAACGGCACCCCAATTTGTTAGACAACATCTAAAAAATTGGGGTGCCGTTATTCTATGACTACGTTTGGTTCATCGCTACGAATTCCCGATCCCTGCTAAGAAAGGTTTGACCCTTTTGAAATCCAGCTCCCTCATATACTTTTATAGCCCGTTCATTGAAAGTGGCAACAACGAGCTGTAACGGCGAATGGTTCGTAAGATTACGAATGAAAGAAAGGCTCTCTTTTAAAAATAGTCCACCCTGCCCGTTTCCAGTTAGATCAGGCCTCATCCCTAAATCTATATCGATCTGCTCCTCTTCATTATTGTAGATTCCTGCTGCATATCCTCCCGGAACCCTTGCTGCTTCTCCAGTACAAATAAACCCAATGAGATTCTCCTTTCCATCAAGTGCGACATAATAGCTACCGTCCATAAGTTCGTCCAAGGTCTCTTCCTCATCATCCATGTTGTACAGCGAGTAAGGTTCAGGATACGTCCAAGTAGCAATGGCGTTAGCATACTGATGGCTCATCGGTAGAAATGTAATTGTGTTCATTGGAAGTCCTCCTCAATTAACAAGTGTCCTTTTGTATTATTACTTGTACTTCTTATCCCACTCTCGTTTCCATGTACCGTAATTCAGTCCCGAAAACTCCTCCAGTGTCCGTCCATCGAGTGAGTACACCCATCCATCAACAGGGACGTCTGAATCCGGTAAGCTGTATCCGCCAATCACCTCGTTCTCAGTCTGCATTATATATACGATCGTTTGGCCCTTAGGGTTGTCAGGGGCTTGATCTAATGGATGATTCTTAACATAGAATTGAGAAGTAAAAATCATTTTCCCGATATACGAAGCGGCTTCCACCGATTGAACACTCCAATACATTTGATGCGGCAGCTGCGTGAGATCTTCCCTTTGAAGCCTACGTGCATAAACTTTGTCTTCTTGCCGAATGATTTCATAGCCTTGTTTTGTTAGAAATTCACCAGCAGGGGAGTCTACCTTTTGGATTGTGTGATTACTGCATCCAGTGGTCAAAAAAATCAAAACAATTAGTAAAGTGAGACCTCTCATTTTCAATTGTCCGATCCTACATATTTCTGAAGAGATTTGAATACGAGGAGTAACAGTTCACAACATACTTTCCATAGGACGAACAGAACACCCAAACCTATTGCACCTGCAACAAAACCAAGAAGAACATTATCTGTTTCTACTCTGGTAGTTACACTTAGGTCTCTTGAGACGATCTTCATGTATGGAAAGTTCTCTGCAATATATTTTCCGAATTCAATTGCAAGATATATGATCCCAATCATCCCAGTCCAAAACAAAAGATATACCAAATTCTCTGCAGGCTTTCGCCCCAAGGTAAATAGTTCACTTATCGTTACCGGTTCGATCTTTTTCTTTGTAGTTTTATCCGGATGTTCAAACTTCTCTTCATTCTTCTGTTCCATATCGCTTCTTCCCCCATTACTGCTACAGATTATATATCCAATATTATACATTCATATTATTGAATTAAAATTACAAAGCATGAAAAAAGCGCCCTTGGAAAACGAGGCGCTTATCTTGAATTGCGTCTCCTTTGATAGGAAGTGCAACGTCTCGCATATTACTGGCTACATTACAACTTAGTACATCCATTCAATTCTATAGTTTATGGGTATACATTGATTAGATGTAACCATAAGACCCAACTAACTATAATCGAAATGAGTGAAGTAATATGAAGAAGTTATTTTTCGCCCTATTGTCTACCATGTTAGTCCTTAGTGCCTGCGGTAAAGAGGATCATGATCATCCGCCTAATCAGAGTGACTCATCTGTTCAAAACGATACTACTATTCATCCGAGCCAAAATTCCGATCAGGATAACAGAGTGAACCCTCCCCCCACTTCAGCTGCTGGACGAAGTACATATACCAAAGAATTAAATGCAGCAGATATCCATTCGATTGAAGTGAGTCAGCACTACACGGGAAATATTTTTATCAAAATGGAACCTAATACGGACCATATTACCGCTACTCTAAATAACGAAGAAGTGAATGAAGAGATTGCACCCGAACTAGTTCTCTCAACAGATAGCCAAACTCTGTTTGCAGAGGTGCGAGTACCGGGTGAAACGGATACTAACTCAAGCCATATCAATACGAGTTCAAATAATGTAAAACTTAATCTAACCTTTATTATTCCTGAAAAAGCATATGAACATATTTCACTCATCACGCAAAGCGGTAATATTACAGTGGAACGGTTAAACACCAAAGCGATGGAGATCAAAACTGATGCAGGTAACCTTGATATGAAACAAGTGAGTACTAGCCAGTTGAATGCCGAGTCGGGGGCGGGCGATATCTTTTTCCAAACAGATATTCCCGAAACATTTACCTTCCTAGCCGGGACGGGCTCCGGCAAAATTGAAGTGCTAGGAGAAGTGATCGAACAAACAGAGTCATCTGAACCGGACCATACCGTTGGTAACGGAGCTAATGAGGCAAGGCTCATTACTGGAGCCGGAACTGTCCGAGTATATCAGTAAAATAGTGTCACTCCATCTACACCTAACCCTTAGGATTAAGGGGCTTAGGTGTTTTTTTACGATTGTACGAGAAGAAAGATTAGATTACTATCCCTATTCATCTATATAAAATCTCATTGTAACTGTAAATTTTGACTATAAGATATGACCGTATTTCAGACGATATAGTAAATAGGCCTTTATTATAGAGTCCGTTTTACCTACGTATATGGCGAACCTTTCATAAGAGCGAAACGAACGCGTAAACGTTGCAGGAACATTTCTATAACAAGTGGTCCCTAATAAAAAATCATCACCTAAATCGGGAGGAAATAAGGAATGACGCAAGAATTAAGTGAATTGCATAAACGAAATGGACTCATGGTTAGATTGTTATGGATTTGTACAACTCTTGGGCTCGCCGCAAGTTACCGAAGTTTGGATATCATACTCGCGATCCTATACACTGCCATTCCTGTAGTAGCAATATGCACCCTGTTCTATCTTAAGAAGTGGTATGTGAATCAAACGATGTATTTTGTCGCTGTTGGATTTAATGTCATTTGTTTTACCTTTATGTATGCTAGTAAATCTCCCGGAGATTATGTCATTCTGTTGCTTGGACTGGCTCTAACCTCTCTCTATATGGATATGAAGCCACTGCTTCTCAACGGGATCATCGGACTCGCTGTGCTCATCTATTTCTGCTTTGTCATCTATGTTGGTGAAAATACACTAGGTATCAACGCCTATTATTTAGTCACTTGGATAACCCTGCTCGGTCAAAGCACCATTGGAAAACGAATGCTGATAAATATGAGATCAAGCATGCAAGAATCGGAACAGGCTAGACAAAAGGTGGAGCTGCTCATGACTGAAGTACGGCAAGTATCTAACGTAATCACTACGTCGGGAGCAGAACTTAACGAAAATGCGAATATGGCAGGAAAGATTAACAATGAGGTGTTGCTTGCTTTTCAAGAAATATCAACGGGGATGGAATCTCAAGCAGATAGTGTGTCTGACATTAGTTCTGCAATGCATGAATTAAATGAATCTGTGCAGAGAACGTTTGATGCCTCAAACACCACAAGTGACCGAGCTCGTAAAGCCGTAGAGTTAACAAGGGATGGCAAGATTCAGGTTACTGAACTGAGTTCTCTGATTCACCTCGTATCTGAAATTGTGGAAGATACAACGCAAATGATCGAAAAAGTGAATAATGAAAACAAGAAAATTGGCGGGATTCTCACTGCTATTCAGGAAATCAGCACACAAACGAACCTGCTTTCTCTAAACGCATCCATTGAAGCGGCACGTGCAGGTGAGCATGGACAAGGCTTTGCCGTCGTTGCTACTGAAATTCGTAAGTTAGCCCAGTCTACCCAGCAGTCATCAGCCGATATTGCCGAAATTTTGTCCTCTATTCAGAAAGATGTGAGCAGTGCAGCCATACGTATTTCCGAAGGCAAAGAAGCATCGATGGCAGGAGCGACTTCTACTGATATTATTGAAGCACTCTTTACGAATATTGACATCAACAATAATGAAGTGATGGAACAAGCTGTCCACCTGCAGAACCTCAATAGTCAGCTCCAGGAAGCTTCTGCTCGAATTAATGATGAACTAAATTCTGTATCCTCTGTGACGGAGCAATCCGCTGCCTCTGTAGAAGAAGTTCTTGCCAGTGCTGAACTGCAGCAGGAACGAGTTACCGATATGGTAGAGAGTATTGTGAAACTTAACGAGACGGCGCAAAGTTTGAATAAAGTTTTGCAGGGATAAGTGTATTGATGAATAAGAAAACCTCTTTCCTCGTTATTTGCTTGGAAAGAGGTTTTTTATAAATTTCGTTCGGATCTCCCACCCGCTTAATGGCAGTTCACGGTGTGGAACATATAAGATTAATCATAAACTATATATACATTGCTTCCGTTACTCTTAGCTTGTTCTAAAAACTGCGTAATCTCACGTGCAACTTCAGGCAGTATGGGTACGATATTCTGAGAGGCTTCAACTGCCTTCACATCTAACCTTTTTAAATTGAATGATTTAAATAACTTAATAGTAGTATCAAGATTTGTTAATTCCCAAGGACTTTCTTCGTACCAACCTTCATGAACGTAATATTCATGCAAGATACCATCATTGTAAGCTTCATAATGGCACATTAAATCTAATATAGTTTCAAAGTAACCCGTCCACATTTTAAGAATCTTTCTTTCATTGAACTTTTCATAGATAAAAGCAATTTCAGGCTCGCCTTCAAACCCTGCATAGTAGGAATCATTAATTATTTCCATTTTCATATTTTACTCCTTCCAATGCCCTTGGTCTAAAATTCTAACTTGTTCTGGAGTAGCAGTTCCAGCTTTTCTAGCGGCAATTGCATCATACCATTTGTACCCTTCGATCCACTCATTTTCCCCAATCTTGAAGAAGGACTGTGGTTTGTTCCCACCACTACCTGGGACTGTTCTTTGTATTACCCAAGTGTTTCCTTGGTCAACAGGTGCTCCAGAAGTTCTAGTATGCCATCTTACTTCGTATTTATATGTTCCGTCATTCCATTTGTAGGTTATTTGCTCATAACCATCAGCCATTGACTTCGCCTTCATGTTCGTGTTTTCTGGTATTTCGATTGGTGCTCTCTGGGAATACTGCTTTGCTATAGCTAATTGTTCATCAGCACTCATGTCTGAGAATTTTTTATTACCATTAGGCATCCCTTCAGGCCTATTATTCCCTCCCGAACCACCTGGATCATCAAGCTGACTTTTCTTCAACAGCTTCCCTATCGTTAAATATACAGCTGCCTGGCTTGTCACATAGCCCGCATAATATCCTGTACCTTTTTCTTCTATATCTTGTTTCATTTGTTCTACAAACTGTTCTGCATCGGCTCTTGCGGTTCCACTCCCCCAGGCGTAATCCCATGCGAAACGTACACCTATTAATACATCAACTACTCTTCCAACTGTAAATGCATATCCTATATCATATGCTGTTCCGAAGGGGTTCTCCCATAAACTCTTTCCCGTACCTACTACATTATTAAAGAGCCCTTCGATCGTAGCTCCTACTCCCTTAAGCGCAGAGGCAGTATAATCAACACCACTTTCTAGCTTTGCCTCCACTTTTGGAGGTAAGCTAGGCATAACGATCGCCGATCCTCCTTCACCATCCGCTTCAGCAAAACTCCTTGCTATAAAGTTCAGCTGGGCAATCGACGAAATTTTCTCCATCGTCACACCCATGGATAACCTGGCCGATAAATACTCCTGAAAAAACCGTTCTTTTGTCGCTCCTGACCAGCCTTCACTTATAAAATAAATTTGCTTATCTAATTGATTGCACATTCGTTCCAGTTCCTGACGCTGGTTTAAGAAGTGTCTGACAACTTCCATCAGCTGGTCAGGTGAGACCAATATTTTCACCATAAGGCTTTCACTCTCACTGTTAGTTAAGGTGAATAGATTCTATCAAATAATGGAAATATTGCATCTGCCATTTTTCCTTGAACTTCTATTTAATCTCTATCTTATGTACTTCATAAAAGGAAAATTCAGTGAATTTCTAGATATGTTTTTTATGACTGCCTCTACTAATCTACCTCCACGAGAAATATCTTGTCTTTAAATGCACCACGCTGATCGGCTTTCTCTTTACCAATCTTATTTAGTTTCTCTTCACTAATACCATGAACCGAAGCCAGTGCGTAAATGACCTCTAGCATATCCGCTAATTCTTCATTAGCAAGTTCATCTGTTTCTGCTTCTTGATATTCTCTATGTTCCTCTTCCAGCTTTATTCTCAACGCTGACTTGTATGTTTCCTCATCTAGAATTAAAGTCTTACAACGTTTCCCTTGAGATTCGATGATATTCGGAATTAAATCCCTTACTAACTTATTATAGGTTCGCACGTTTATATTAGTCTCCTCTCGATCTCAATCTATTTATCTAACACATCAAATCATTCAAAATACTTCTATATCAATAAAATTATTAAATTGGATTTTTAAATATCAAGAAGCAAAGTTAAAAAAACAGATCAATCATGGTGGTATCTGACCATAATCGACCTGTTCTATGTAACGCTTTAGTTTAATTAGGTGATGCTTTTCAAGCAATATTGTGTGTACAAGTGAAAAGACAGGGATCTACATAAGTTATATGTTTTTGGTTGGGTGATTGATTTCTTCGACGCTGGATAGTCCAATTCCCACCATTTCAAGACCTAGATAATCATGATTCAAATGCTGTTCTTTCCGGAAATTCCCCCCCCTCCCTAACTAAGCAAACCACAAGTCT
This sequence comes from Paenibacillus sp. Marseille-Q7038, assembly GCF_965111595.1. Classification (NCBI taxonomy): domain Bacteria; kingdom Bacillati; phylum Bacillota; class Bacilli; order Caryophanales; family Paenibacillaceae; genus Paenibacillus; species Paenibacillus sp. Marseille-Q7038. The sequence continues at coordinate 3,244,271 of NZ_CBCOOM010000001.1, forward strand.
TTGAGCCGCTCTATCGAAATAAAATTTATTTGGAATATTAGGATCAGGTAAAGACTCTAGCTCAGTAAACTTCTTAGTTATCTTATTCAATTCAATCTTCCCCATAATATCTTCATTTGGACCAAATCTGTAAACAACCGTTTCGTCATCTTCGTGATCTTTTAATAGCAATACATATGAAGCCATTTTATTCCTCCTCAGGTGGATGCCACGAACGGCCAGAATCAACAGTTCTATCGTGTGCCCTCCTATAGTCTGTTTTAAAAATACCTTCAAACTTTGATTCAAAAAGCTCATGCTTCAATAAGTCAATATCTTGTTGTTTAAATGTCCCTTTTTGAAGTCTATCCCATGCTTGTCCTATTTCATAATCTGCTTCAAATCGTCCAACACCATGCTCTTTAATATGCTCTTTAAAAAACACATGATTTTTTATTCTTTCAATTCTATTTTCGGGCATACCTGTATTTTTAGCAATACTCTGAATATCTACATTTGATTTCCTAAAGGATTCATACATTGCATCAGCCGTATCAAGACGCTTTAAATATTCATCAACTGAAAGTTCTCTTCCACCAGTCTGAACATTACCCGTCCCCTCAGTCTTACTCTTTTCACTCAAGCTAACCAAATCATTATTCTTTACGTGGCTTTTCTTCAAAAGCTTTCCTATCGTTAAATAAGAAGCTGCCTGACTTGCTATATAGCCAGTATAATACCCTCTTCCCTTTTCTTCCTCTTTTTACTTTATTTGTTCTAATAATTGTTCAGCATCTGATCGTGCAGTCCCCGTCCCCCACGCATAATCCCAAGCAAAGCGTGCACCTAATAATGCATCGACTGCTCTCCCAACTGTAAATGCATATCCAATATCATATACTGTTCCGAAGGGACTCTCCCAAAAGCTCTTTACTGTACCAACTGCATCGTCAAATAGCCCTTCGATCGTAGCTCCTACTCCCTTAAGCGCAGAGGCAGTATAATCAACACCACTTTCCAGCTTTGCCTCCACTTTTGGAGGTAAGCTAGGCATCACAATCACCGATCCTCCTTCACCGTCCGCCTCAGCAAAACTTCTGGCTATAAAGTTCAGCTGCTGAGCAATGGATGAAATCCGTCCCATTGTTACTTCCATGGATTGACGAGCGTCGAAATATTCCTGGAAAAACCGTTCTTTCGTTGCCCCTGACCAGCCTTCTCTTATAAAATAAATTTGCTTATCTAATTGATTGCACATCCGTTCCAGCTCCTGACGCTGGTTCAAGAAGTGTCCGACAACATCCATCAGCTGGTCAGGTGAGACCAATATTTTCACCATAAGGATTTCACTCTCACTGTTAGTTAAGGTGAATAGATTCTATCAAATGTTGGAAAATATTACATCGGTCATTATTCCTTTAACTTCTATCTCATCTCTATCTTATGTACTTCATAAAAAGGAAAATTCAGTGAATTAATAGATACGACTTTCATCACTACCTCTACTTATCCACCTCCACGAGAAAGATCTTTTCTTTAAATTCACCTCGCTGATTCGCCTTCTCTTTACGAATCTTATTTAACTCCTCTTCACTAATACCATGAACAGAAGCAAGTGCGTAAATGACCTCCAGCATATCCGCTAATTCTCCATTAGCAAGTTCATCTGTTTCCGCTTCTTGATATTCTCTATGTTCCTCTTCCAGCTTTGCTCTCAGTGCTGACTTGTAAGTTTCCTCGTCTAGAATTAAAGTCTTACACTGTTTACCCTGAGACTGAATGATATTCGGAATTAAATCCCTTACTAGCTTATTATAGGTTCGCACGTTTTATATCATTCTCCTCTCGATCTCAATCTAACATTAATTTAACTCATAAAATTATTAAAAACACTTCTAAATCAATACCTGTCGGAAGGAGATCTGTCCACTCTAAACTAAATAACTAATCAGATGTATATTGGGATTTCTTTAATCCTTTTCAATTACGACTTCGTGAGTATTTAAATGCTAATCGGCTTACTTCGATACATTGGAACAGATATGCCGAACTCTTAACATCAACCTGCATGACTTATATATGCACACTTGGCAAGGTACTCGCTACTCCAATATAAGGTATCAGTTACGTTGCCCTCAACAAAGTCCTATTCTTTGCATAACACCTTTACTGTAGTTGTCGTGATTTCCATCTTGAAAGGTGCGAAAGTTTCTTCCTCTCTCTCACTATCGCCACAGGGTAATCTACAGTTGCGAATAAATTTTAATAAATTGCAAGAAACTGAACACAACAAAAACAGGCCAATCACGGTGGTATCTGACCATAATCGACCTGTATTATCTAACGCTTTAGCGTTATTTAGGTTATGCTTTTCAAGCATTACTGTGCGTACAAACAAAATGGTGAAATCTTTATACGGATATTACATGGGTTAGATGTGTTATTGTTTGAACGATGGGGTCACTCGATACTGGGTAGCCCCATTAATGATATTCTACCGTACCTAAGAATCTCAGGTATTTGGAATGAATTGTAGCTTCAACAATTTCATCATAAGAGAATCCTTCAAGTAATTGATTAAGATCATTACTTGCTTCTTCATAATATTCTGCTTCTCTTACTGCATCATCATATCTACGAATCTCAAAGTGTTTAGCAAAAATAGATGAAATAAAATCTCCTTCATCTGAATAAGAAACAACACGTAATCTATCCAGTTCCTCGGAAGATTGGACACCCTACCCACAGAGATACGAATCCTTCTTTTTCTATGTTAAGCCTCCTCTAAAAACTGACTTCATCAAGTTTCTCTAATACTTGATTGTATATTTATACTTGATCACAATTCATGCTTTAGTCTTCTCTACTTCACAATCGATACATGTAGTGTTTAATATTCAATCGCTAATATGTAATTACAAATGTTTCATATATTCACTACGATCCCTTCTCTAGAATTAAGACACCCTTAAGAGGTAATCCTCAGTTAAACTTCTTTAATTGTTGTTGATATTTCTAACTGAAATATGAGTTTGGTTAGCAAATAAAATCATCTTAGTCACAAAATAGCTCTAAAGGTTTCCTTTGGAGTTATCTTTCTAACCTTGATATGATCTGATAGCGTCTTATACCAATCAGGGCGTTGAGCTTTAATCAAAGACAAAGCTTCAGTCAATGCAATTCCTTTTAAGTTTGACAATTTTTCATAATCAATTTGTTTATTAGTTAACCATATATTTGCTATAGACTCACCACAACATGCTACAATCATTTCATCGTAATTACTATCATTTGAGACCTTAATTAAAGTATCAACTGTATCAGTATCCTGGAAGTTATTTGCCAATTCAATTACTGCATCATCTTTCTCTGCCTCACTTGTTGTTGGGTCTAACAAAATTTCTAATAAACTTTCTTTATCCATCCATATCACTTCCTCAGCAGAAATGTATACCTACTCTTCGTCCTCCCGACCAGTAAAAGGATTAAGTACATTTCTTTATCATATAGTCTGGCATCAATACGGAGTTAATCGGTTAATCATCATTCTTGCAATACGTCACCCCTGCTATTTCAAAGAAGAAATCATCAGCAAATTCGATTGAATCAATTGACGAAAGTTGGTTGATATTCAATTTTCCCCATCGAATTTTCATTTGGTCCATATTAATATACTACTCTATCTTCGTCCTCAAATTCCTTTAACATCAATACAAAAACTGCCATGATTCTCTTCTCACCCTTATCTTTTTTCTCGCAATTCAAACGGCCTTTCAGAATCTATCATCTAGGCAGCCCCACATTAATATTGGCATTTAGACAAGCAGCGAGACTGTCCATCGTACAATTCATTTACTTTTTACTAAAGTATTCATTTACTATTGCAGTTAATTGGTCATTTCCTAACTCAATGTTAGTTAAATAATAAAGGAAAAAGTCTTCTACTTCACTTTGATTGAAAAGACTAAGGTATTGAAATGCAAGTAGTGTAGTATTATCTACCCCATAATTTTTTTCTAAGTTTGATTTTATATAGTGAATTACTTGATTAATGAACCTATTATCTTTTGACTTAAAAAGGAAGTTAAGAATGAATGTAATCTTCTCTTCATTCTCCATTTCAATAATCTCACGCACTTCATTCTCTTCTAGTTCTTCTTGTAATAACTTTTCCTTAACCAAATTGAATTTTTTTAAAGCTTCTAATTCATCATTGTAATAATCCTCCCAGAAACTTAGATAAGCAAATTGCTTCGGTAATAAGGCTGAGCTATTATTGGGTTTGTTCCACAATATCCAATCTGGATTCACTTTATCAGATACTATTTCAAATAAGGAGGTTGAATAAGGCACCACTTGATTTACATCATTTTCTATCCTGTAAAATTCCTCACCATTTTTGCTTGTCTCCACAGAATAAACTATATACTTTTTAATCACTGATAGATTCTCTTGTCTCTCGGCATCCTTTTTAAGGCATACTCTCATTTATCTTACTCCTTTAACATTAAAATCAACGTCCAATTCATTTATCCAGAATAGGTCATTTTCATTTTCTCTGAGCTTCTTAGGTTTAGATACTTTAAGTTTAATATCAAATGGACTAATTTCTCCTGTTTTTTGATTTTGATAAAAATGAATTTCTCCCTTTCCATATGGGGTTTCATACTGTTGCTTTGATGTCATTTTAGCCCAATCTTCAATTTCACTTCCGTCATTAGTTAGTATCCTTCGAGCCTTTTTATCCCATAAATCCTCGCCTTTAATAATAACATCAGAGTTAGACAAAACATCTTCTATAAGAAGTGAATGCTTATACTGTTGATGTTTATAAATGTCACTAGCATCACCCGTCCCCTCAGTCTTCCCCTTTCCACCTGAACCTCCCGAACCACCCGGTTCATCATGCTTTAGAAGCTTTCCTATCGTTAAATAAGAAGTCGCCTGACTTGCTACATAGCCAGTATAATACCCTCTACCTTTTTCTTCCTCTGTTCGCTTCATTTGTTCTAACAATTGTTCAGCATCTGATCGTGCGGTTCCTGTCCCCCACGCATAATCCCATGCAAAGCGTGCACCTAATAATGCATCGACTGCTCTCCCAACTGTAAATGCATATCCTATATCATATACTGTTCCGAAGGGACTCTCCCAAAAACTCTTTACTGTACCAACTGCATCGTCAAAGAGCCCTTCGATCGTAGCTCCTACCCCCTTAAGCGCAGAGGCAGTATAATCAACACCACTTTCTAGCTTTGCCTCCACTTTTGGAGGTAAGCTAGCATAACGATCGCCGATCCTCCTTCACCATCCGCTTCAGCAAAACTTCTGGCTATAAAGTTCAGTTTGCTGGGCAATCGACGAAATCTTCTCCATCGTCACACCCATGGATTGCCTGGCCGATAAATACTCCTGAAAAAAACGTTCTTTTGTCGCCCCTGACCAGCCTTCACTTATAAAATAAATTTGCTTGTCTAATTGATTGCACATCCGTTCCAGTTCCTGACGCTGGTTTAAGAAGTGTCTGACAACTTCCATCAGCTGATCAGGTGAGACCATTATTTTCACCATAAGGATTCACTCTCACTGTTAGTTAAGGTGAATAAATTCTATCAAATAATGGAAAATATTACATCGTACATTATTCCTTTAACTTCTAAAACTTCTCTATCTTATGTACTTCATAAAAAGGAAAATTAGAAAACAACAAGAGCGACCCTTAATGGATCGCTCTATACCTCCTATTCCTTTATATCCACTTCGAACTCAAGTTCAGGAAAATAGTTTTCATGATATTCCCTTCCTCGTCATACTTAAATAATCCTTCTTCTGTTTCACTACGCTTGGACTGATAAGGCTTGATAATAATCTTAGAGGGGACAGAGGAAAAAGGTTCTAACCGAAGATCTTCTGTTACCTCAGTTCCGTTTCTTTCATAATGTGCATTTCCAGTAATTGATCTCAAGTCATTACCTTTGTCATCCAACACTTCATACTCAATATTCATCGTTAGCGGATCATATTTTACTCCCTCAGGAAGAACGATGTGAGTCGAGATATTCGTCGTTATTGGTGATAACTCTACTCTCTTCAAGGTTACCGTATAAATCCCTTCCGTCTTGGTTACATGTGGAGAAATATCGACCGTGTCCTCGCTGTTCTTTTTGACAGGAATATTCATGACAACGGGTTCTTCTAGGTTTTTCATATCCAAGTTTACTGTGAGTATAAAAGATTCGGGAAAGGCAGTCTCTTGCTGGTTTCGAAGATCGGATATCTCTATTATTGTAGAATTCTGCGTGGCTCCAGGGTACATGAATGTAGGTATACTTTTATTTGGGGCATACTTTTCAATATTTTTCCCGTCAATCTGCGGCTTTTATATTCTTTATATCATCATTCAACTTCTCTCCCACTTGAACCGAAGAGTCCAGTATCATACGTTCTAAACTCAGTGAGACCCTCGTACCATCATAGATGAGTTCGGGGACCGTAAATTTGGTATTCCCTTGAACTACACTTACATTTGGTTTATCCGCTAGACCTTTTTCGGAAGCGGTCCTGAGCCCAAGGTCACCCGCAAATGCAAATACACTCTTCATCCCGGGAATTTGCTGTAACGAATCGGCCATCGTTGGTGACACAAATCCACTCCCTACAATCACCATGACAGCTGATCTGTACCGCAATCGTTGAAACTGTAATTTTCTTCCACATCTTCTTTCTCCCCCTACGCTTCGTTTTATTTTGATAGATCTCCTCCATCACCCGATCCGTAAGATCGAGAGGCATCTCTTTTTCTCGTATCATTCGGATGACCTGATCCATGGGTTCCTCTTTTTTATGTAAATGATTCTTCATACACGCGACCCGCCTTCCCCATTTCTTTTGATCAGTTTTTTACGTATACGCTCATATTTCTTTCTCGCCGTAGCCGCCTTGATGTTCATGACTTGTCCGATCTCATCATAGGAGTAGTCTTCCACTGCGCGAAGCGGAGAATATGTTTTTCATCAAAAGAAAGATAATCCATTAGTATCTCTAATCTGTCAGTGCTTTGGGTATCCTTCTTGTATGCCATTTCTGCCGAGTAGGTATTCTTAAAGAATTGGAGCACTCTACATCTCGGAATTTCTTTTTATTGAGATTCATACAGTGGTTGTACGCAATTTTGTAGAGCCAAGCTGAAAAGGAACCAGGGCTTTTGTAACTTAGCATGTTCTCATACGCCTTAATAAAAATGTCCTGGACTGCATCCTGTGTCATTTCGGTCTGCTTTAATAAGTATAACAATACACATAGATTTGCCTTTGATACTTCTCGACAATGACTCTATAGGGCTCGGTCTCTCCCTGCTGTATCCTCTGGATCATATGATCTAAATGTAATTGCTCACGATCGTCTGTACTGTTCCGCTGTATAGAGTTCAAAGATGCCTCTCCCTCCTTTCCACGCCTATATAACAATCTGGAATCCCAAAATGTGACATTACATTAAAATAATCCCGATAAATTCTTCACACAAAAATAAAAGCCGGATCGCATCTCTGCTCTCCGACCCTTCTCTATCCTAAAATCTAATTCTCACTCGTTGGTACGACCTTGGTATCTCGATCCCATGCGGTTACAATCTCATTTTTCCGTTCTTTCAGCGACTCTTCCTTATCGTCCCTATAGAATAGATTATATGTATCAAAAGGAATAATACGTCCATCAGGATGGACAATGTGAACACAGGACTTTTTGACAGAACGCACATCAAAATTGTGCGCATCGAGGAACTGCATATGATCACCCGGAATACGTTGTCATACGTAATCTCTTCGGGAACAGTCGCGAGCGGCGGCAAGAGAGCAGGCTTTTCAGCGATAGAGCAGAAGATTCCGGCGAGTGTCCGGTCGACAATAGCCCAAACATTTTATCTCTGATTATGGGATCTTGTTCATATATAATCGTATTGCTGTCCCCTTCGAGTAAAATGCCCGGATCGATCATTCCTGTCAGCGGGATAACTTGTCCGCCAAGCTTCAGCGCATATCCCATTGCCAGGCAGTCCGGATGACATGGAACCGGCAAAATATCATCATCCTCAAATACTTCCGATTGATCAATAATCATCTGTCTCACTTCACTTACCGTCAGGCGATCGGTTGCAGGGTCATATCCTTCGAGTCTGCCTGCGGCCTGAATGGGCTGGATCGTGACTCCACGAACTGCTTTCTGCTGAAGTCCATACTGAATAATATCACCGATCTCTCCATCATTAAGCCCTTTTTTTAGGGTAACAACGAGTGTAGTCGAGATATTGAATTCATTCAGATGATCAATTGCCTGCTGGCGAATTCTTCTTAGATCTGCCCCTCGTAGTTCTTTCAGTACATGTGCTTCAAAACTGTCGAACTGCAAATAAACCTCAAACCCAGGAGCATATTCAGATAACTGGCGAGCAAACTCCCGATCCTGTGCAATGCGAATTCCATTCGTGTTCACCATAATATGCTTGATGGGACGCGATTTACACCTATCCAAAATTTCAAAAAAATCAGGATGTGTCGTCGGTTCGCCTCCACTGATTTGCACGATGTCTGCTTCGCCTTCGTTTTCTATAATACGGTCTAACATAAATTCAATCTGAGCAAGTGATCGATACGAGGTGCGATGCGGGGAAGATTCTGCAAAACAGATCGGACACTGCAGGTTACAGTGATCTGTAATCTCCAGTAAGGTCAGGCGACTATCGCCTCATGATCTGGACATAACCCGCAGTCATAAGGGCATCCGTACTTGATCGGGTATTCCACACGAGCGGCATTTCCGAAGGCTTAATAAACTTACGGGTCCGGTGATAATACTCCACATCGGTGGAGATAAGCACTTTCTCCGGTCCGTGAATAAGGCATCTTTTGACCATGTAAATCTTACCGTCTTCTTCGATGATTTTGGCTTCTACTTTGCGGTAACAGGTCGTACATATACTGTTTGTCAGCTCGTGATAGAGATAAGGACGGTTAGGCATGAAATCGCTCCTCCTGTTAAATACAGATTAGACCTGCATATTGGTATTCGTTATGTGATGATCTACCTTCTTCTTGCCATAAATAAGCCAAGCATAATAGAGCAAACCGGCGATGCAGGCGAGCTGAATATTATTCAGTCCCAGATAAGGATGTGGCGTTGGTTTGATCCATTCAATACCCAGACGAAACAGTAAATATCCTGCCATAAACCACTGAAACATCCGCCCCGATACATATCTTTCTTGAGTAACACTGCTACTTTTTCCCCGGCTTTGACGATACAAAGGTATAAGCAGAATAGCCAATATCATAAGAAAGAAAATTTCATAAAGTCGCGCTGGATGACGGTAAATCCCGTCTCCAAAATCCACACCCGTAATCCATGTCGTTGGCGTACCATAAGTATGGTCGTCCAGTCCTGTCAGGAAACAGCCGATTCTTCCGATACCAAGACCAAGCATCAACGGATACACAAAATCGTCCCCCGTCGATTGGGACCAGCCAACCCAGCGCTTAGTGAGTTCTACTCCGATCAATCCCCCAAGCCGCCGACAATGGTCTTCCCGCCCCATAAGAGTTGTCCTTGACTAAGATGCTCCCAGGTGGCGACCGGGTCCTCCAACCAAAACAGCAACTTGGCACCAATCGCGCACCCAGAATCGTACCTGCTAAAATTTGCAGGCTCATCAGGGCAGACATCCCGCTCGGTCTTCGTGTCCATAGATAGACCCTAAATCCGATAAAATAGCTAAGAGACTCAAACAGTACATGAGGGTGAATCCGCAAGGACCCAAGATATAGATATACAGGAAAATCCATTGGTCCACTCCTAGATTGAGATAGTAAACTCGTATTTGTGTGTGCGAATATAGTATTGAACACTAGAGTAGTTAGAATTAGAGAAGAATAACGTAATAACTAACATTAGTAAGATAATATCAAGGCACCGCATATCGTAATCAAGAGTATCGCAAGTCCGCCAATGATTGCTAAAATTGCAACAATGACTTGCAGAACAACATTTTTCTTGGATGTATGTATAGAAGAAATGGCTTCATTCTTGGTACACTGATCACGGCAATATCCAGTCGCTGGATCATAGCAGTCCTGGCACACCGGTTTCCCACATCTTCTACACTGAGCAACTGCCTGCTTATGAGGATGGTTCATACAGAGGAATTCTGCCATTACTTCACCTCTATTGGTAAGTTTTGTTATCCATTGTAACTTTGTTTTTTATTATTATGCTAGAACGTTGTGAACTTCCATCCTTAAATGAGAAGACATTCTTTATTTTTTGATAAAAGGATCGTATCCTTTCTCCCGGATCGCAGTAACCAGCTAGATATGAGTTCACAGATTATATACTAAATAATCCATTTAAATGGATACATAAAAATTTCATTTCTACATATTGCAAATATATTATTCTGTCTCGACACACAAAAGAACCCAAGAGGTTATCCTCTCGGGTTCTATCTATTTAGCTTTAATTTTTCACCGATCTGCCTGATTTACGCAGGCTCTCTCACTCATCACCAAACTCTATATATCTACTCAACACCTAAATTTTTAATTCATACCTACTATATGTTTTTATACTTGCTTCGCCGCATGCAGTTTCTTTATATACGAGATTTGCCCTGCATGAATGCCTGTATGATACATCAGACGTCCTACGGCTTCAAGCGGTGTAGAGTCCCCAATAGGACATTTCTTGATTTCATTCCATTCTTCCTCGGACAGCTCCGACATCGCCTGAATAAGCCAAGTTTGAGATGCTTCTAAAAATGCTACAAGTTCTTCTACATTCGTAAATGTTTCTTTACTGCGGGTAGCACCTCGGTGGGTATGAATCACAAGATCTTCCGGCATCGGCTTATTAAAAAACCAAGCCGCAAACATGTATTCTACCTCCGCATTATGCCTAAGCATATACCCAATAGAAGTATCGTCCATTTGAAGTGCGAGTTCCTCTGTAGTCAGTCGCTTTACCGTATTTAGAAAACGGCTTTGAATTGCATTCCAGACAGGCATAATCGTAGCAAATGTAGACATTTCCAGCTTTCCTCCCTTTTCCATTTCATCTCACGCTATATGATTCGTTCTTTATTTCGTCTTTTTGCACTGCTGGCGTGACCATCACGGGCTACATGCTCAATGTGGTCTCCAGCAAGGTCTAGATCAAAGGCAAGACCGAAGCCTGCTACATATCTTCCTATCTGCGGAGTAAGCTCGAACAAGGAGAAATCGAGTCCGCGCAAGATCGTTACAAGTTTCGCTGGAAACTTCTCTTCAAATAAAGCGAATACTTCTGGATGTCCCTCATTCCCTACATTTTTTGCTGTACAAGGAAAACGAGCCCGCTGTCTTGCAAATAGATTGCTCGAAGTTGCTTCATCCTCAATTAACAATACATCCACTTGCGAACGTTTATCCAGATGATGATAGTGATTTGCAATACGACTGATATAGATATACATTTTACTGTCGTGAGCTACAAAAGGAGCATAAGAAATGAAGGGGTTCCCTTCCTCATCTACCGTACTTAACATGAGTGATCGCATGACTCACCTGTAAATTCAACATACTTACTTTTTACTTCTTCCATATTGATCCGATTCATATTCATCATGTTTATTCCACCCGCTCTATCCTATATTTTATGAAGTACATGTATTCTAGGTTTTCTATCTTTCGTCAACTCTACATCGACTTCAACGCCGTATACACTACGGATTAATTCTTGGTTTAGTACATCCTTCGGAGTTCCGTATGCTTTTCGCTCTCCGTTCTGAATGACACATACTTTATCACTGTATAGACTCGCATGGTTCAGATCGTGCAGTACCATCACTACGGTAATCCCGAGTTCCTTATTCAGTGTCTTCACGAGCTCTAGCACATCCAGTTGATGCGCAATATCCAGATAGGTGGTCGGTTCATCGAGTAATAACAATTTGGGACGCTGGGCAAGTGCCATGGCGAGCCATACTTTTCTTGACTCCCCGCCTGATAAAGAGTGAACGAGTCTCTGCTCATACCTTGTCATGTTCGTCTGTTCAAGTGCCCACTGAATGATCTCACGGTCTTCCTGAGTGAGTTGTTCGTACCACTTTTTATGCGGCATCCGTCCAAAACCAACCAAATCTCCAACTGTCATATCCGTAGGGCTTACATTCGATTGAGACAACATACATAGTCGCTTCGCTACTTCTCGGACATTCATTTTTTGGAGTTCCTTACCATCAATCGTAATCTCTCCGCTTGCGTAAGGAATAAGGCCGGATATACTTTTGAGCGGCGTAGATTTCCCTGATCCATTGGGTCCGATGATGGAGACAACTTCTCCTTTTTGAACGGGAAGTGATAAGTTCTGAACGATCGGACGTTCTCCGTAGTGTACATGTACCGATTCTACTTGCAACAAGTGCTATGCCCCTCCTTTACGCATCAGATACAGAAAATAAGGCCCTCCTACCATCGCCATCACAATACCCGCCGGAATTTCAAGCGGACTAAACATCGATCTGCCAATGGTATCCGCCACAATCAATACGACAGCCCCTAGCGCTAAGCTAAAAGGAAGGCTGTATTTATAATCCGAACCGATCATCATACGTGCCATATGTGGAACGATTAGACCAACAAAGCCAACAAGCCCAACCATGGAGACGGAGACGGAAGCAAGAAAGACAGCAACAAAAGAAAGCGTAAACCGCACCCGATTTATATTTTGACCGAGGTTATGTCTTTGCCTGTTCACCCAGCCGTAAAATATTTGCCTGCCGAATGCATAGAAGTGCCGATCCATCCCACCGCAGAATAAGGCAGAATCGCTAGTACCGCATCCATTCCTTTTCCCGATAAACTACCGTTCATCCACGAGAGCGCGCGGCGGGTAATTTGTCACTGTAGAGAATAGATAGTAGTCCAATAACTCCGCCAAAGACGGCATTGACTGCTACCCCTGATAAAATAATGCGAATGGGCGTTATCCCCTGTGTCTTGGTCCAAGCCCATCCATAAACCATGGTCATAGCGATCCCTCCGCCGACAATAGGCGCAATGGGAATAAGCGAAGATAACTCTGGCTTCACCAGCATGATAAAAAGTACAGTAACGGCGGACACCGCTGGAAACCCCAGTTAGCCCAGGGTCTGCCAGCGGATTATGCATTACAGCTTGAAGCGGCGCACCCGAAACCGCGAGATTGGCTCCAATGATCAGCGCGAGGATCACCCGCGGAATACGTATATTCCATAGGATCGTGTTCCATTGTTCACTTCCCGATCCCGTTAAAGTCTGGAGGACTTCAGCAGGAGATAACCTCACGCTTCCGATGCCGATAGCAAGAATAATAATGATCAGTAAGATGAGGTACGTAATTGCAAGAAGTAACTTCCGGCTTCTCAGTCAGCCTTGGTGTATTCACAAGCTTATAGTCCCCCTATTCCCCGTACAAAACGGAAGAAAGTGCTTTATAAGCTTCAGGCGTTTTGGATAGGGAAGCTACACCAAACAAGTTGTAATCCAGCGTTTTCATTTTTCCATTCTTGAAAGCACTCATCTTCTCCCATGCGCCGTTCTTCTTCACATCTTCCTCAAACTTCTTCGCTACGGCTTCAGCGTCTCCGTGAGCCACAAGTAAAATCACGTCCGGATTGGCTTCTACTACACTTTCCATATTAAAAGGAACATACGTCTCGGTGGACTGCATTGTATCCGTAAGTACATTCGTTGCTCCCAGATTTTTAGCGAGACTGCCCGCAAATGTATCTTCATTCATCAGCATGAGATAATCTGTGGAACCGAATAGAACATGACAGAGGGTGCGTCTTTTCCTTCTACAGATTTCACAACTTCTGATTCCTGTTCAGCAAAGGTACTCAATACCTGCTCTGCCTCGGCTTCTTTGCCATAGAGACGCCCTATTGCAACCAGTGAAGCTTTGAGACCATCTAATGAATCAACCGGGAGGTATGCTCCCTTCAAACCGGATGGTTTCAGCATTTTTTCAATGCTGTCTTTAATTGATCCAGGTGACAGGATTGCATCCGGCGTAAGGCTTGCGATCACTTCGAGATCCGGCTGATGAGATGACCCGACTTTCTGTACATCTTGGTAAGTCGCTGGCAGTTCACTTTGTGTGGTCGGTACACCTTCTAGCGACAATCCTAAGTCATTAAATAATTCCGTGATGGCTACTGACAAAGTTACGGTCGTACTCGGTGTTTTATTATCAAATTGAGACAAAATCTTTTCTACTAGCGCTTCGTCTACCGCAACCGTTGCGGCTTCCTCTCTTGGAGTCGTATCTTCCGCTCCTGTTGTTGGTGTTGTATCTGCGGCTACTTGTCGCGCTGAGCATCCGAACTGGTCTCACTGCCGGACCCTTCCTGATTCCCACACGCCACCATAACAACCATGGTTAAAGCGATCATTCCTAACTTCCACGTTGAACCCTTCTTCATATCCTCATGCCCCCTGATTTATTGTTTTCTCTCTATGTAGACGTATAATTGATAATGATTATCATTATATGTTTGTTGATAATGGTTATCAATGGACTTTTTCCGTCTACCCATGGATTTTTTTTTGACAGAGTTAGACCAATACATGGGGTAAACCTATTTCCTCATCCGATCTCTTTCTCCTATTTCCTATTTTTCGGTATTCTCAAAAAAATTTGTGCAAAGTCGACTAGCCTTATATCCTCTTATTGAGTAACGTTTAGTAATAAAAGCCCTTTGAATTGACAAATCGTACTTTATCGATTTATAATAGGCAGATGGACAAGTTAACTATTTTTAAATCACTTTCAAATGAAGCTCGATTACAAATTTTAGATTGGCTGAAAGATCCTTTTGCTCACTTTGATCCACAAGAAGGAATTGATTTAGTCGAAGTTGGTGTGTGTGTTAGTCAAATCACGAATAAGTTAAATATGACTCAATCTACTGCTTCTCAATACCTTTCAACCCTACAAAAAGCTGGTTTAATTAAATCAACACGAATAGGTAAGTGGACATATTACAAAAGAGATGAAGAAGTTATTAAAAATCTCGGTATATTCATTCAAACAGAACTATAATAACCAACCAAATTCTATGACGGAGTTTGGTTGTTATTATAACCTACATATCGATAATTCTTAATTTGTAGATTTGTTAGATGCGGATTTAAGTAATATTTCTTGTTATTGGTTATTGATTATTTAATATAAGAAAAGAGGAACTGATGATGAAAGCATGGCAAAAACAAGGCGTAGGATTAGAAAACCTTAAACTAGTAGAAGTAGAAACCCCTAAACCAGGTCCTCATCAAATATTGATTCAAGTGAAAGCTGTATCCCTTAATTTCCGTGACAAATCCATCATGGATGGCGATTATTTACCAGACTTAATGAGCAAGCCTTTCACACCTGTGTCAGATGCGGTAGGTATTGTTGTGAGTGTCGGTTCAGAAGTAACCCAGTTTAAAGTGGGCGACCGTGTTGTTTCACACCTTTATACAAAATGGGTCGATGGAGCACCAAGCGAAGACTATGCCCCAACAGCTGTGGGTGGACCGAATGATGGTGGACTAGCAGAATATATGTTGTTAGAAGAGTATGCAGCAGTAATGGCTCCAGCTAATTTAACAGATGAAGAGGCTTCAACTCTGCCAATTGCGGCACTAACCGTGTGGTTTTCTTTAGTGGAATACGGCAAAATTAAAGCCGGTGATACCGTACTTGTTCTGGGAACAGGTGGCGTGTCCGTCTATGCGACTCAAATCGCCTCTGCCTTAGGTGCAAGAGTAATTGCTACAACGAGCAGTGATGCAAAAGGTGAACGAGTAAAAGAGTTAGGCGCCAAAGAAGTCATCAACTATGTGAAAACACCGGATTGGGAAAAAGAAGTATTAAAACTGACGAACGGTAAAGGCGCTGAACATATTTTAGAAGTTGTTGGCGGAGATAGCATTAACCGTTCGATCGAAGCACTTGCACTACAGGGACATATTTATATCGTTGGTTTCTTGAAGAGCATGATGGCGGAAGTGAATTTATTCGCATTATTAGCGAAGCAAGCACGTATTCAAGGTATCTATGTTGGTCACCGTAAAGCATTTGATGACATGAACAAAGCTTTTGATGAACTCAATATCCATCCCGTAATCGATACCGTATACTCATTCGACGAGGCGATCCAAGCTTATGAGCATCTAGGTCGTGGTGCTTTTGGTAAAATTGTCATTAAAGTTTCTGAATAATTCAAAACTATATAAAGAGACTTTGTTCGATTGAATATGGAACTACGGATTTTTCAGTAAAACCTTAGCATTATCAGCACAAAAAAACCTTCTAACGATGAATTCGTTAGAAGGTTTTTACGTTTACGCTATTCTAGATATGATGCTGTTATGCTCAAGTACTGCACGATCCGACTCATTCACTGGACGGTATCCTTTTTCCAAAAGTTCTTTAATATAAATCTTATTGTAGACAAAAGAAAATACAATGCCGCAGACCCATGCACCAAACCCCAGTGTAAAGGCTCCAAGAATAGCAGCGAGAATGAACATAATGGCGGCCCACTTTAAATCCCCTCTAAATAATGCTGGAAAGAAACCAAAGAAAAATGTTGTCCAGCTGAATCCTACTTTAACGTCTTTTGTTACCCCTGCTTGATTAGCTAATACGACTCTCACGACGTGCACCCCTGTTCTTGCAAAAAAAGCGGATTGCCACTTGGGATAAAACCATTTCATTTCTCATTATTATAGGTCTTATGTATGCCTAACTGACAAAACACATCTTCTTTTCTAGTCATTTACTCCTAATTATATCGGCTCACTTTATGGATAATTTTAGATACATCTCAATATTTTACTTAAAATATGTAAAATTATATTAAATATGCCCTTTTTATTAGTCTTTATCAGGTTCTAAGAACTACTAAAAAACCCCGTCATCATCCACTCATTGCGTGTTTGTAAACTTCGTAATCAGCGGATAATCTGAGGGATTAATTTATGTTATTTTGCGTTTATCTTCCCTATTTTTTACTTCATCATGCTGAGAGCTGCTTCACGATTAAATACTTCTTCCCATTTCTTATCGGTTCCTAATGAAGTTCCTTTAGTAGCCCAATTTTCCGGCTTCTCAAGCTGATCATAGGCATCCATAAGCCGCTTGTTAGCATGGATAACCGCTTCTCTTTTCTGTGATTTCAAGACCTCATTATGGTGATATCCAAGACAATGTTGCTTGAAGATTTCTCTCGCTTTTGTAAGCGAATAGTCCTGATTAGCCCCACCCCATACCTTGTCAGCCTGATCATCCAGCTGGCCATCGTCTTCCCAACCACACAGAATGCAAACCTCGTAACCATATATCTGAATTTCTAATGTAGGATAACCACAACATGGACAGGGATATCTTTTCGGGTCTATTTCCTCATCATCGAGGTCATAGAACTCAGATCTTCATAGTACCGGTGCCAGCTTCTATTTTTCTTTCTCTGCCGATGTCCTAGACCGTCATTATTTGCCGTAAAGCACAAAATGATCAGCACAAAAAAACGTCCTTTCAGCTATAGCCGAAAGGACGGTTCCTTCTTTTCTAATGCTGTTCGTGAAGCACGAACTGAGCAATATTTTTACAGTGATCTCCGATACGTTCAAGGTTCGTTAGCAAGTCCAAATAAATGGTTCCTGCATTGCTTGAACATATGTTTTGGTTTAGACGAATGATGTGATTTTTCCGGAATACAACTTCAAGATCATCTAATTTTCTTTCCAGTTCCAATACGGTGTTAGCTGCCTCGGTATCCTGTCCTTCTAGTGCTACAAGTGCCTTCTCTACCGTCTGATCTGCTACTTCCATCATTTCTTGCAACTCTTTCGTAGCAGCTTCCGAGAACAAAATCTTGTTATTAATGCTGAACTCTGCAAGCTCTACTACATTCTCTGCATGGTCGCCGATCCGCTCAATATCACTAACCGTTTGGAACCAACCAGAAGCTTTTTCCGACTCCCCTGCCGGCAGTCCGTTCTTCTGGTGAATTCGTATGATATATTCCGTGATTTTGCGATTAAGCTCATTAATAAGCTCTTCCTTTTGCAAGGCAAGGTCGGCATACTTCGTATCCTTCTGAAAGAAATACTTCGTCGCATCCTGCAAAGACTCTCTTGCATATTGACCCATGCGCACAATTTCATGCTGAGCTTGCCCTAATGCAACTGCCGGTGTTGCAAGTAGACGATCATCAAGATAAATGGGTTTAAACTGAATTTCTTCCATCTTGCCCGGAATGAGCTTCGTAACAATCCATGCCAATACAGGAATCAACGGCAGGAAGATAAGGGTGTTCGTCACGTTGAATAATCCATGGGCATATGCGATCTGCATCCGGATATTCACACCTTCTCCTAACCATAGAACGATCCAGAGTACGACTGGCAGTAAGAGCATGAAGATAATTGCTCCGCAAACGTTAAAAATAACATGTACTAAAGCAGTACGTCTTGCTGCAATGGAAGCACCAATGGATGCGAGTACCGCTGTAATCGTTGTCCCGATATTGTCACCGAAAAGAATCGGCAAAGATCCACCAAGACTAATCATTCCTTCATCTGCAATGGTCTGCAGAATCCCGATCGTTGCACTTGAGCTCTGTACTACCATTGTAAAGATGGTACCTACGAGCAGTCCCAGTACAGGCTGGTCCGCCATTTGGATCATAAAATCAGTAAAAGCAGGCAGTTCCCTAAGCGGCTTCACCCCACCGCTCATCGTAGATAATCCGAGAAACAACATCCCAAAGCCAAAGATAACTTGGCCAATGTATTGAAATCTCTTTTTATTCAGGAAAAATAAAAAGAAGGCACCTACTGCAATAATAGGCAGCGCATACTCTTCAATTTTGATCCCGACAATAAAAGCAGTCATCGTTGTACCGATATTCGCACCAAGTACAACCCCAATTGCTTGTCTAAGCGTCATAAGTCCAGCGTTTACAAGACCAATTGCCATTACCGTCGTCCCTGAAGACGACTGAATTAAACAGGTAACGATAACTCCGACTAGAACTCCCAATATAGGATTTGTGGTGTACTTTTCCAAAATCCCACGCATTTTGTCTCCGGCCGATTTTTGTAGTCCGTCTGACATAAATTTGATACCAAACAGAAAGATGCCGAGTCCCCCGACAAACTTAAACAATATCTCTTGCCAATCCAATATATGAAAGCCTCCCTCAGTTATTGGTTGTCCAAACCTTTTTTAATTTATCATACTCACGAATCGAAATGAATAATTCAAGTTTAGACATTTTATGATAATTTTAGTACAGACCAGAGAAAAATATTTAATATTTCATATATAGTTGTGACAGATGTTATTGCAAAAAAAAGAGAGCTGATTGCTCAGCTCTCTCGGTTGAAAATATGAATTATATCAATTTGCGGCGATACCATTTATCTCCTCGGAATCGATACCAGAATATGACTCCACGGACACTCCACTCGGTCACCATAGCAATCCATACCCCCATGATGCCAAGTCCAAGCGTAATTCCTAGAAAATATCCTAAAATTACACGGAGAACCCACATCGACAGTAAAGAAGTTAAGGAAGTAAAGTTTGAATCCCCAGCCGCACGTAGTGCAGAAGGAAGAATGAAACTAATCGACCAGAAAATCGGCTGAGTGATCGCAATCAGCAGTGTCAGTGCAAATATATCGGGTACAATCTCAGCCGGCGGCGAGAATAATCCGACGATGAACGGAAACAGCGGAATGATAATAACAGCTACCAGGATAAAGAACGCAGTCGACAAGCCCATAAATGATTTAATAAATTTCCTTGCGTCCGGAATACTTCCATTACCAATACACTGCCCAACAACAGTGACAACCGCGATACTTAGCGCGCTGCCCCCAATTTGGAAAAGTAGCGATATAGAACCGCTGATTGCATTCACGGTAATCGCTAAAGTCCCGAGCTGAACAATAAAGGTCTGAGTGAGCAGTTTCCCGCCATTAAAGAACATCTGCTCTGCGGCAAATGGAATTCCAATCGCCATAATTCTTTTTAGGATCGAAAAATCCAGTTTTAGTGCTTCTTTGATCTTGTATTTTAATGTCTGATTTATTTTGATCAAATAATACATCGAGATGAACATCCCCAGCACTCGTGCAGTAATCATCGAAATAACAAGACCCATAATTCCCATATCAAATACCGTAATAAGCAAAATATTCAGTCCAAGATACGTAAGGTTCATGATGAGTGACAATCCAAGGCAAGCCTTCGTCTCTGCTACCCCGCGAAGGACACCGGTTACGGCCTGAAATATGGCAATAAACGGATAAGAAATACAGCTGCCTATGAGAAAGACACGAGCATTCTCAAATACTTCTGCTTCCGCCTTACCAAATAACAAATTAAGAACAGATGTATGAAAAGTAATAACCAGCCCGCATATGACGATGGAAAGAATTGCTACTGCCGTAATGGCCTGTGTAGCCGATTTCGATACCATCTCCTCATTACCGCTCCCCTTATACTGTGCAACAATGACCGTTCCCCCTGTAGCTACCGCAACAAATACGTTAACGAGGAAAATATTGATCGAATCAACCATACTTACGGCACTTACCGCCGCAACGCCAGATGATGCAATCATCGCTGTATTTAACAGGGCCATTAAAATAATAAAAGCCTGATCCACAAATATCGGGATAATAATCGCGATAATTTGCCTGAAATCAAGCGTCTTTCCAGTAAAATATTTATTCATTAATGCATTTGATTTTTCTTTATACATAGGAAGTGGATTACTCAAATGATCATCTCTTTTTCATTGTATTTACAACATCGCCCAATAGTATAGCATGATTTCGCGAGTATGGGTTGTGAAGTATTTCTTTTTTTATGATAAGGATTGCAGAAAAAACGGTTTTCGACTATAATTTCGTTATTCCAATAAAAGTAAACAGGTGTTCACTAATGCAAATTTTAAAAGAAGAAATCCGAAACAATATTCTGAGCGCTGCCCTATCTGAGTTTGAACAATATGGGTATGCACAGTCCTCGATGAGACGAATTGCGACCGCAGCAGGAATAACAACAGGTAACATTTATCGCTATTTTAAAAACAAGGATGATCTATTCCAGGCACTGATGGGAAGTGCACATGAACAGTTTATCTCGTACACCATCGCAGTTAAGGAAGAAATAGACAATACCTTCACTATTCACAGTGACGAAGTATTTAAGTATATCAAGATGGTGGATGAGACTATTGTAGAACTGCTGAAAGACTCAAGTACGGAGATCAAGATCTTATTAACTTTAAGCGAAGGTTCAGCTTATGCATCGGCAAAACAGGATCTTATTTCCATTGTCATTCAGATTCTAGAAAAGGTATTTACGGTTACCCGGGAGACAACTGATTTAGATCCCGAAGACCGATTGTCTAGCCAGATGCTAGCTGTCACCATCATTGAAGGGATATGCCTGATTCTCCGCGACCACCGGGATGGAGCAACCATTAAATATTTAGTTGATGAGCTGCTGCAAGTGTTCTCCGTAGGGATTGCGGAGAAAATTAGTCGTTGTACGTCCAAACCTTTGGATCATCTCAGCTGAGTGAATAAAGGTTTGGAAGTACCTCCAAACCTCTGGATCATCTAATTTGAGTGAATAGAGGTTGAAGTCTATCTCTTTTTTTAGCATTATAATGAACGCCTGTTTACTAATGTTCTCTGTACCTTAAGCAATGCCACTATTCCAAGATCAAGGGAGATAATGTACGAATGCAAAAGATACTAAAGTGGCGCTGGCTTCTTCTAGCCTTTTGGCTGGTTAGCGCAATCTTACTCACCGTGTTTCAGCCAGATGTCAACGCGATCCTGCATGAAAGAGGCCAAGATCCGCTCACCAAAGATAGTCCCTCCAAAGTAGCAAGTGAACTATTAAAAGAAATGACAGGAGATCAAGGTACCAGTGACATTATTGTTTTTCATAATGAGAATAAACTTTCTGAAACGGATTTAACTCAGATCGAAACAGGTATAGAGAACATACGAGATCATGGTTCGGCGCTCGGTGTGCGCGATATGATCGACCCTTTTTCTACCCCAGAGGCGAAATCCTCTCTTCTCTCCGAGAATGGAACAACCTTAATGGTCAGCTTCAGCCTCGATAAAGGAGATCGTGAAGTTGCCGTCATTAAAGAACAACTGGAGCAAGAATTAGCTGCCGTAGATACTGATTTTTATCTAAGTGGTGAAGATTTTATTCAGAACGATTATCTGGAAGCAACGACGTCAGGCGTAGAAAAAAGTGCTCTACTGACGGTTGTCTTCATTCTTGCCGTTCTTATTATTATGTTCCGTTCACTGCTCATCCCGTTTATCTCGCTACTAACGGTAGGGATTACATATCTCGTATCCATGGGCATTGCAGCACAAATTATTGAAAAATTGAATTTTCCGGTCACCAGTGTAACGCAGATGCTGCTTGTCCTCATTCTGTTCGGGATCGGTACCGACTACAACATTCTTTTATTCAATCGCTTTAAAGAAGAACTTGCTCACGGGGCAACGATTGATGAAGCTATTTTCACTACGTTCCGAACCGCAGGCAAAACCATTCTCTACAGTACATTAACCGTATTTATTGCGTTTGCTGCACTAAGTTTCTCAAACTTTGGAATTTACAAATCTGCAAACGTGGTAGCCATTGGTGCTATTGTGTTAATTGTGCAGATTTATACATTAACCCCCTTCTTTATGAAGACACTCGGGGAAAAATTATTCTGGCCTGCCAAACAAAATAACGGCCATAAAGACAGCAAGTTTTGGACCAAGCTCGCTACGATTTCAGTAAAATATCCGGTTATTACAACTGCACTTATTATTGTCATCATGATTCCCGTTCTGATGTTCAGCAAACAAACGTTGTCCTTCGACCAGCTGAAAGAACTCGGTAACGCCTACCCTTCGACCAAGGGATTCAGTCTCGTTGCTGAAAACTTCAGTGAAGGTCAGGCTCTACCTACGAATGTGGTTATACAAAATGATGAGCCGATGGATAACAATGATGCCTTGGCTGTCATTGATTCGATTACAAACTCCCTTAACCAGCTCGAAGGAGTCGACAGCGTATCCAGTGTAACGCAGCCACAATTCGAGGAAATTCCGGATTTGTATACAGATAGCCAAACCTCTGCTATAACGGATGGAATCTCAGCTTCTAAGGATGGTGTCGATCAGATCCAGAATGGACTTTCACAGATGGAAGCAGGACTTGAGACGCCTGACTTCTCTGAAGTGGATCAGCTAGTTTCCGGTTCGGGAGAGATTACATCAGGATATCAGCAACTGACAGATGCGGTGAAAGAACTTGGAGGCGGTATTAGTGATGGGGCTACCGGTGCTACCGGACTTTCTTCCGGAATTACCGAGATTCGAAACGGTCTTTCTTCCATACAAAACAGCTCTGTAGAAGTCTCAAACGGACTCCGTGAGATTCAGAAACAATATACTGCACTTGGCAGTGGATATGAATCACTCGCGAAGCAACTGCCCGGCATCCAGCAAGGGATGACAGGAATTAACGGACTGATCACTGCTCTCGGCGCTTCCCACAGTGAACTTGCATCAGATGATACTTATGTCGAGCTGAAGACGCAAGGTGCAGCACTCGAAAGCGGCATTGCCCAGTGGGCTGGAGGGCTAACACAGCTCAATACGAATTATGAAAAGTTAAATAACGCCTTTACACAAGCCGCTGGTGGTTTAGATCAAATTAATAGTGCTCAGGGGCAAATCCTCAGCGGTCTCAAAGAATTAGAAAATGGGGCAAAAGAGCTGAGCTCTGGACTGAATCAAGGCGCAAGCGGCGCGGATGAAATTGCTGCAAATATGAATAAATTAAATGTTGCTCTGGCTCAAGTAAATCAGGGGCAAGAAGAACTGAGTAACGGACTATCTCAGTTTTCGGGCGGTCTAAGTTCATTAAAAGATGGACTTCATCAAAGTGGAAATGGACTTGAAGATATTTCGGAGGGACTTGGAAAAACCAACGAATTCCTAACGCAATTTGAATCTTCCAAAACGTTCTTCATTCCTAGAGAAGCGCTCGAAGGAGAAGATTTTGCCCAGGTACTTGATAATTTCATGTCCGAAGATCGTAAAATTACGAAATTGATGGTTATTTTAAATGATGATCCTTATTCTAAAAAAGCGATGGACACCATTGAAGAGATTAATGAGACCGTTGCTTCAGGACTCAAAGGAACTAACCTAGATGGGGCTGTATTCGGAGCAGCTGGACCAAGTTCTACCACCTATGATACCAATAAAGTACAGCTTGAGTCATTTAACGGAACAGCGGTTATCGTTATTATCGGTGTGTTCCTGGTACTGCTACTTGTAATTCGTTCGATTCTGCCATCCATCTATATTGTATTGTCTTTGATCGTCTCGTACTATGTTGCCATGGCTGCAACCAATCTGGTTACCTATCAAATACTGGGTGCTGACGGCGTATCATCGTTTGTTCCCTTCTTCTCCTTCATCATTATTGTAGCGGTCGGAGTCGATTACAGTATCTTCTTCATGATGCGCTACAAAGAATATGGGGAACTGGAACCTGCAAAAGCACTCGTGGAATCAGCCAAAAATATCGGCGGCGTTATCATCTCCGCCATGATTATACTCGGCGGTACCTTTGCCACACTTATTCCATCAGGACTTGTCCTGCTGATTGAACTGGCCGCTGCAGTCATTGCGGGTCTCCTTGTACTTTGCTTCATCTTACTTCCGATGCTGGTACCTGCTTTAATTATGTTACCTAACGCACTTAGCAAGAGAAAAAACAAAGTTTCAAGTGAGAAATCTACGTTACACCAATAACGATATATAGTTGTTAAAAGAAGCATAGCCTATAATAGGCTATGCTTCTTGTTTTGTTTGGAGTGACCATACTCCTCTTTTAAAATACCGAATACTTCTCGATCCACCACCCCTTTGCCGGGCCAAAGCGTTGCTTGTCTGAGTGTGCCTTCTTTCATAAAACCGTTTTTGATAAGCACCTTTTTGGAGACTTCATTTTGCGGCATTACATCCGCCTGAACTCGGTTAATACCCGCACGCAGGAACAGGAATTCAAGCACCAAGTGAACCGCTTCCGTTGCATACCCCCTACCCCAATAAGCCTCTGCTAAGAAGTAACCCATCGTGGCCATATTCACCTTGTGATTGAGATCAAATACTTCTATAATACCAATCAGCCGATCCTGCTGATCCTCAGTAAAAATCCCCCACTTTACACGCGTCTGTTTATTAAAGTCTCGCTCAAAGTGTCCGACCATTTTCCTCACCGTATCTTTATTGTGTCTCGGAAGGATCCCGCAATATTTGAATACAACGTCATTGCTATAGATCTCGAACAATTCATCTACATGTTCCTCTTCTACTTTCTTAAGTACAAGTATGTCTGATTTCAGAACAGGAAACGGGCCAAAAATAGCAACCATATTCTCCTCCTTGTCATTCATCTTATTCTTTCTAAGATGCGGTCTATTCCTGGAGATTCAGATCTCTCAGGAATGGATTAAGAGCTGCAATCTCGTTTGCTTTTTTCATAAGGTCTGTTCCTTCCGGCCCTTGAGCAAACCGAGTAAGCAGAATCCAGCGCAGATAAGCTATTGCTTCAAATTTAGTTCTGTCTTCCTCGGTACTGAAAATCAACATTTTGCGTCACCGGCTGTACGATGATCGGTAGATTTTGTGCTAACAGCTCATCCAGTAAAGGATCTTTCTGTATCCAATCCATGTCACGTAACATAGATATCAGCTCCTTTTTCTTAAAGGTAATAGCCGCCTAAGTGCAGTATCCCTGTTACATTCGATTAGAGAGGCTAGGAAACCTCTGTAATTTAAGGTGCAATTGAATATAAAACATTTTTTACTTTCCTGTTAGGATTGAAATAAGGTAAGTTGGAATTGAGATCATTATGAAGAGAGGTTAATATACCATGGAACTACATATTTCCACTGAACACAGTAATGAGGATCGGACCCGTGTCCGTAACAAGCTGATTGCCTTTAATCATGCTCATTTTCCTAAAGAACTTAGTGATCGGTACGAAGAATTGAACCTGTTTCTAAAAAATGCAGACGGGGAAACACTGGGAGGAATCGTCGGGGATATATGCTGGAACTGGCTGGAGATCCACTATTTGATTCTGGATGAACAAGTTCGCGGACTTGGATATGGATCGAAACTGTTATTGGAGATCGAAGAAATAGCCAGACAGAAATCATGTGATTTCATTAAACTCGATACGCTTAGCTTTCAAGCGCTGGATTTCTATTTGAAATACGGTTATGAAGTATATGGAACGATTCATAATGCAGGCGGGCATACTCACTATTACTTAAAAAAGGATTTAAAAGATTTAATAGACACATGATAACTATCCTGAGCATTGTAAAAAGCCCTGCAGATATCTGCAGGGCTTTCTCTAAGATTCATCGTTCAATTATGAAAGTACGTCGTACTTGAATTCATCTTCTATCGTTGAAATATCAACGGTATCATAAATGAGCCAGTTTCCTCCTTTATTTTTCACTAGATAGTACAAGCTCTCCATATCAAATTTCAAAATTTTGTCCGTCTCTTCTGCATACAGAATCGCGGTATTCCCCGTGTACTTAATGACACTCATGAATTTCGCAGACATATCAAAATTAATTGCGTTTAGTAAGCCCTCATCTGTCATCGCTTGCATCATTTCATACAGTATGGATGAAGGGTCCATTGAGGAGAGAAGCAACGCTGTATTTTTTTCATTAAATCCTTTGTATTGGTTGCTTACGGTCTGCATGATTGCTTTTTCCGTATCTGCGGGTACTTGAACTTGAGTCCCAATGAGATCCTCAGCTGCATAATAGTAGTCCTCGTAGTACAAATCATACTGTCTTAACGTACCATTTGGCATTTTCATCAGATTCACTTCATAGGTTTCTACCGAATCCCAGAAGAAAGGACCACTGATATAACTGCGTGTTCGAGTAATGGTCGCGTAGATGTCATCACCATAGGCATAAATGTTATTTACATTGCTGTAGACCACTTTTGCTTTGGAAAGAAATTGATCGCGGTATTCTTCTTTAATCTCCTCATAGTAAGGAGCGTCAGGGTGAATGAGCTGCATCGTTTTCGATAAACTTCGTTCATTTTCCGCTGCTTGCTGTTTTTTGAAAAATTCAGCGACTTGTGCTTTTACCTTGCTATCTGCAACTCCAGTTGAGATATGAATCGTTTTGTTCTGCTGATTCCATACCACATCATACCCTGTTGCTTCTGCTACAAATCGAAGTGGAACAAGTGTGCTTCCTTTGGTTATGTAAGGTGCAGCGGACAGACTTGTCTTCATTCCATCAATATAAGCTGATTTCTGTCCGACCGTCAGTTGGATTTTTGTCATTCCGTTATTTGCATTAATTCGTTTAGCCGCATTATTATAAGCAACTGTGTAATCAAATGCCTCAAATAATGGACGGAATTGTACGAAAGTGACTCCATTTTTGATTTCAGGGGAAATCGAAAAACTCATAACTTTCCCATCTAGATATACCTGGATCTTTTTCGTTGCCGCATTGGCAGGGGTTACGTTACTAAGGACGGTAAATACCATCAGCAGAGATAACATAAGAAGCCCTAATTTCTTTCTCATCATGCAGTCTTCTCCTCTAAGTTGTAAGTTTTCGGGGAAAGAGAACTCTCTCCTCTCATTCCAAAATAATGAAATGAGCCCATCATAAGCCATCGTAACCTCACACAAAAGAGATTTCAATACTTGTGTAACTTTTTACATAGAGGTAAAATATGACAATCAAAATTAGTGCCTACATATCCGAAATTCTTACTTTTTCGCACCTTTCTTTTTCGCTGCTGCTTTTTCTTTATTCTCTGCAACTCGAAACTGTACAATCCTACTGATTAATTCGTAAATGAGATATAATGGAAGAAATCTTTTGAATGAGGTGAATGGGATGAACTTCCGTATGGTTCGAAGTATGTAGTTGCCGGGCTGGATAAAAACGCGTACCAGCTGTCAAGGGACCCGTCTGTCCTTTTGTCCACAGTAACTAAGGATTTGAATGATATGGCACTGTTCTTTCTCTAGCTTTTTATGAACCTCAATTTGGAAGGTGGAAGAAAAAATGAATGTACTAGAATACAAAGATTTTTATGATAAAGTAGGAAAACGCATCGGCTGGGATTTTAGTAGGGTGAAATGTGTCTCCGAAGGATTACCGTGGGACTTTTATAATGAAGTAACAAAAGTAACGAAGAAGTCAGATCTCTTGCTTGATATCGGAACGGGCGGCGGCGAAGCAATCCTCTCCATCGCGGACTCTGCACTGCTTCTCGTCGGGATTGATTATTCCACAGGAATGATGGAAACAGCAACTAAAAATGCGGCGAATTCCGGCATCCCTAATGTCCGTTTTCTGCAGATGGATGCAGAACATCTTGATTTTCCTAACCATTTCTTTCAGGTCGTCTCTTCTAGACACTCAGGCTTCGATCCAAGTGAAATAGCTAACGTGTTAGCTCCAGGCGGTATATTTCTGACTCAACAAGTCAGCGAAAACGACAAAGGGAATATAAAAGAGGCTTTTGGGAGAGGTCAAGCATTTGGTAAGAAAAATGGGACGTTACAAACTCAGTATATTACGGAGCTAAGGGAGGCTGGCTTTACGAATATCGAGGCTTTTGAAGGTAATGTAACCGAATATTATCAGACGCCGGAAGACTTACTGTTTCTCTTGAAGCATACTCCGATCATTCCTAACTTTGGAGAAACCGAAGATGATTTTCAAATCTTGGAACAATTGATTAGGGACAATCAGACGGACAAAGGAATAAAGACCAATTCATCAAGATTTATGATTATAGCTCGAAAGTAAACATCTTACGTAACAAAAATCATACTAAAAAGGGATACTCATCGTATCCCTTTTGTTATTTCACCGTACGAAAATGCTTAATGACTACATTATCAAACATCGCCGTTCCGCCTTCAGCAAACAGAGTGATTGATTTGTCGTCCGATTCCGGGAAAATTTCATTCGTAAAGACGACTTTACCATCATCAATAAAAACTTCAATGCTTGTTTTATCAACAAGGATTTTTAAATGTACCTTCTTGTTGTTCCCATCAAATGGCGCGGTACTTTCTACATATCTATTACTCTCATCAGGATGTCCGGTCGAAGCTCGGTTCACATAAGTATATTGGCCTTCTACAAAAACACCAACGTCTACGTGGCGAGTTTTATCACTAGATTCTCGAAGTCTGAGTCCAACATTCTTAATCTCTGACCAAGAGATATCTGTCTCCAGCTGATACATGTCTCCTGTTACATCAAGTGTTGTGGAGTCATCCACTTTAATATGTTCAAACGTATCGGTTGAACTCGTTAACTCATCTAATGCTTCAATGGGTTGGGATACTAAATAGTACCTATTATCTCCTTCTGCCTGTAACTCGATCTGACGGACAATGGAGTCTGTACCGTTAAAACCTTCTTCGAGGGTAGGGGTAACATTTGCGTAATCCCAATTATTCATCCAAGCTAACGCATACCGATGATTATATTTATCACTTTCCACTCCGTCTTCAAACGTTACCGCACCATACCAGTCAAATCCATAATCCAACCACTGAGGCTCGGTCTGATCCGCGATAAACTGTTCTCCATCAAAATCTCCGATCCAATACGCATATGTATTCGGTTGGCCTACCGATTTGCCGTTGGCACTGGCACCGAGAATCCACTTTAATGTACCGTCATCCGCTCTTAATTGATAAAGATCAGGGCATTCTAGAACTCCAATATTTTCAGTATGGAAACTGCTTGTATACTGCCAATCTTTTAAATTATCAGACTCATAAAATCCTATTTTGGACCCTTCTGCCATCGTCATCACCCATTTTTGCGACTCATGATCCCATATTACTTTTGGATCTCTGAAGTCTTCCACTCCCGGATTGGCTAGAACAGGAGTATCTCCATAAGGTTGAAATGTTTGGCCGCGATCTGTACTGTACCATAAAAATTGTTCCTGCTTCCCTTCATCTGCCGAGGGTTGCGTCAGTATCGCTACAATTGCACCTTCACCAAATCCTGCTGTGTTTGTATCATCTACAACAACCGAACCCGACCATGGATCTCCATTTTGATTCGTGTATTTGGGAATCGCAACGCCTTCATCTTCCCACTCCACTAAATCTACAGAAGTCGCATGCCTCCATTCTGTACCGTTCCCCTCAGGATAATCGCTATTATATAGATAATAGTAATGATATTCTCCATCAAAATAGATCGGCTTCTGGGGGTCATTTTTCCATTTGTCAGGCACGGTAAAATGATATCCGGGACGAATACTTACCTCTGGAATCGGATGAATAGTAGCTTCCTTATCGTTTTTAACTGCGGTATAAGTGATCAGTGCTAATGCGATTAAACAGCCTGCGAAAAAGATGAACATCACCGTTTTACTTCTCCTCAATCTTTCCACTATATTCAAAATAGTTTCCCCATTTATACTCTGATATGATGCTGCTAAAGCTCATAGATAAAAAGAAAGTAAATGCGATATACAATCCGCATTTACTTCCATTACTTAGTTATCTCTTTTATTTGGTTTGTTTGAATTGTTTGAGTTACCATTTGAGTTACCATTTGAGTTACTGTTTGAGTTACTGTTTGAGTTATTATTTGGTTTGTTCGGTTTCACCGGTTTATTTGGATTATCCGTAGAAATCGTGACTTGACCCTGCTCTAGAATGCTGTCCTTCACAACGGAAGTCTTCGAATTCTTGATGTTAAGCAAGAAGCTTGGAGCAAAGGTAGAGTTATGTTCACCATAGTATCCTCTGTTCGTCATGTAACTTGTGACCACCACATTATCACCTTTTACTTGTGGAATTGCAAAGTGAGCATACGTCCAAGTGATGTCATTCGGATCTAGATCTTGATGCAGCACCAGTCCCGTACCGTTCAGTGGTTTATATGGTCCAGTTAATGAATTAGATACATATCCAAGCAGATAGATGTCTTCATCATCGATTCCATCAATGTACATCTTAGATCCTCTTGAACTTGTGAACAAATACCATTTACCTTTTAATTTAAATACATTCGGACGTTCAATTTCGTCTGTAACCGTATTGGAAGCGATTAGAGGCTTCAATTCTTTTTTGAATGTATAATCATCATTAAGTTCAATAATACCAAGTGCTCCATTTGCGATTTCTGCAAATGATCTTACCGGGCTTTCCAGCAATTTCTTTCTTTCTGCTTCAAAGAAAGCATCCGTTCCGCCGTAATAAGCTTTATTATTAAGAGATTCTGCCCCTTGATACCCCGTTTCTTTGCCTGTATTGGCTTCAAATACAAGATATTTACGGTTCTTATCTTCTACGTAGTGAGGATCTCTTAAGGTATGATTGTCGTTGTAGTCACCTTGGCTAAAACCAGTGGAATCAACGTTTTGGTACATGTCTCCATCTTTACCATCATAGATTGATTTCATATCTTCTACACCAGTGATCTCCAGTGTGTTTTCATTTGGGGCTGACACATTAACTTGAGCTGTAGTTAAAGTTTGCTTTCCGTAAAAATCATTAGCAGGGTCCCATGCTTGACGATTCGTATAGAACAAGCGAATTTCACCATCTGAAGTTAATGTTGCAGAACCAGACCATTCTTCGGCTTGATTGTTTAGAATCGTATCACCCGGTACTAGCTTGTCCGTATCTTTAAATACACGGCCGGCATTCTTCCAGCTGGAAAGAGAATTATCTCCTTGCTTTTTATAGAACATATAAATAAATGTATCGGAACCACGGTCAGGGTCGCCAGCTAAGCCAAAGACAATTTCATAGCCTTTATAGTTCGCTACAGTCCCATCTGCATTTTGCAGCGGCCAAGAGTCCCAAACATCCATTTCAATTTTATTGCCATTCTCATCATATTTCACTGCTGAAGGAATGTTCTGAATCGTAGACGCATCAAATTCAGGAACCTTAAATTGTTCACTATTTTGTTGCGCAGGTATTTTCAGCATATCCGCACGAGTGATATGGGAAAATCCGTACGTTTCTCCTGCATCCTTATGATTGTTTCCTTTGGCTAATGCCGAAGCCCCTCCGCTAACCAACAAAGAAGCGGACAAGGATAATACTACCGTTTGTTTCATCATCTTTTTAAAATTCATAACTGACTCCTCTTTTATAATTAACTTTAAACTCATTGTAATAAAAGCGGGTCATATTAAACATGTCTTACATTGATGCTTTTTGCGGCTTATATTGATTTGTCTATTTATTCGCATACTTTTCCCATGAAGATTGGAGCTCATCGAGCAGCTGATCTCCGCTTATCTGCTTCCGAACATAAGCTTGCATCGCGTATCCGAACTCATCCCTTGTCTGTTCCGGAAACTTAAACCAATTCCAGGACAAGGTTTTCTTATCCTCTACATAACGCGTTAGATCCTTCACGAGTGGTTCTGAGCGATCGGTTTCTATATTTTTAAATGCAGAAATATAATGGAATTGTTCTTTCATGAACTTTTTCCCCTGCTCCGAAGATACCATCCAGTTCAAAAACTTCTTGGCTTCTTTTTTCTCTTCAGTTGAAGACAGCTTATTTACAGCCCAGTTATTCGAGATTCCGATCGGCAGAGCATCATTTTTAGCATGATCATTAATCGACATAGGGATAAATCCTATATTTATATTTGGTGATATTTCCTTGATTTTAGACTCCACCCAGTTGCCCTGTTTCAACATCGCTGATTTACCTGTTGCAAACCGCTCCACCTCGGTATTATAATCAATCGTCTCATAATCCGGGTTACCATACTCCATGGTGAGGTCCAGCATTCGAATAACATCCTTGATCTCTTTATTCCCACGGATGGTTTCCGTCCCTTCATTTAAGGCTTGAATAAAAGCGTCGGGGTTGTCCTGCTGAGCAAAGGCAATATTGAGCATAAGTATAAAAAACCAATTATCTGCGTATCCAACGGTAAAAGGTGTTATCCCTTTTGCCTGTAATTTTTCAGCTGCCTTTTTTAATTCGGTAAACGTAGTAGGAAGGGTATCAATCTTGGCTTCAGCGAAAAGATCCTTATTGTAGATAAAACCGTAGCCTTCAAAATTGATCGGCATTCCATATATTTTCCCATCCATTGTCATCGGCTCAAGCGCCTTATCATAGGCTTGTTTCACCCAGGGCTGATCAGATAAATCCTCTAAATACCTTTTCCATGCCTTGGCTTCTTCGTAACCACCATTCGGAAAAATATCCGGACCTTCATCAGCAGCAAATCTCGCTCTCAATTCATCAAGATAGCTTGCACCGCCGCCGTAGGTTACAATTTCAAGTTTTACATTCGGATTTTCCTTTTCGTATACGTCTGCCATCTGCTCGAACTCGGTCGCAATTTCTACTTTGGGATTCAAGATCTCCAAAGTGATTGTCTTTTCTGCAACGAGAGGTTTTGCTTCTTTCTGTGAAACGATGTCCCTTCCACATGAAGAAAGAGACAGGGTAATAAACCCTGCCATAATTAGAATTCCTATTCGTTTCATGTTTCCTCCATTACTTCCGCTGTATATACTTATACATTCGCCATTCTGGCTTCGCCGTTTATCCTATTTTGCCGTTCTACATTTCGATATTCAATAGGTGTCTTACCTACGTGCTTTTTGAACAATTTAGAAAAATAGATTTCATCTTGATATCCAAGCTTCAGCGCAATCGAGTACATCTTCTCATCCGTTTCAATTAACCACTGTTTCGCTTGATTAATTCGTAACTGAATTACGTAACTCGAGAGCGTCATCCCTACCTTTTGCTTGAATCGCCGCGAGATATGCTCACGGCTTAGGAAAAATCGGGTTGATAGCTTATCTAAGCTTAAATCTTCCATGTAGTGTTCTTCTACAAAAGTAACGATATCTTGCATACGTCTTGCATCATCAAGATCTGCTAAACGGTGAATCGCCCTATAATTTTGTTCTGCCATAGACCACTGGGCTGATTGATAGGAGGATGCAATCTCTTTTAATGAACGAATGGAATACCCGCTGACCAAACGTACCGGAATATCAAACTGCTGTGTAATCCATTCTTCCACCTCAAAGAACTGACCCTCGGCCGATAGAATCACACTCACATGCGGATCATGCTGAAGGGTAAATGCATTCCCCAGTTTTCGAGCATTTAGTTCACGGCTCAGATGCTGTATGTAAGGTTCCGAGTGATGCGTTTGATAAAAATACAATAATGTAAGATCGTACGCATCCGCTTGCGGAAGAGAGGAAGCAATTGCATCCGAATCGAAACTTTCTCCGTTACAAGCGGAGGTAATCTCTCTATTCAACCGAAATGATTTTACCTCTTCATAGAAACCGGACTCCACATTGCGGCGTTCTTCCTCTTCCAGCTTCCAGGCATTTATCGCTCTTGTCAAAGCTTCATTCAACAACTGATCTTCGATTGGCTTCATTAAATAATCGATGCATCCATGCTGAAGCGCTTTTCGCATATAAGAGTAGTCATCAAATCCCGAAATCATGATTACTTTCCCCGGGTAGGAAATGGCACCCAACCATTCAATTAATTCAATCCCATTATTTTTAGGCATTTTGACGTCGGTTAGAATAATCTCTGGACACTCCAGATCAATAATCTGTTTCGCCTCGATACCGTTTTTGGCTTCAAATATTTCCGTGATTCCATGTTTCTCCCACTGTCCCAAGAAACGAATGATTTTTCTTACATTGTTTTCATCATCTACAATTAGAGCCTTCATGTCTTACTCCTCCTTCGTACTTACGTGGAATCACCAGCCGTACGGAGAATCCTTCTCCCTGCAAGTTGTCTACTGTGATTCCTGCTGACTGATCAAAATGAAGAATCAAGCGATCATGAATGTTTTTTAAACCGATATGTTCTAATGAATAGTTCTCTTCACTCGCGGCTGCATAAATGTTATTTTGTAATGATTTCAGTTCCTCCGCGGTCATACTGTTTCCGTTATTTTCAACGACTAAATGGATATACTCGCCTTGAATTTCGCCAGATATATGTAAGTAGGCTTGTTCATATCCCTTGTCATAGCAATGTTTAAAAAAGTTTTCAACGAGTGGCTGCAAAATCATACTTGGAACCGGCACATCAAGAATTTCTTCAGGAATGTCAAGTGAGTAGCTAAAGTCATTCTGAAATCGCTCCTCTTGAAGATGAAGATAGGCTTTAACATACTCTACTTCACTCTGAATCGTTGCTTTTTGATCGACTCGTATAGAGTAACGCATCATTTTAGATAAAGAGTTGATGAGCTGGTAGACCTTTGGTGAATCAGATAGAAGAGCAACCGTAGCAATAGATTGCAGTGCATTGAACAAAAAGTGCGGATTCACCTGAGACTTTAATGCCCGATGCTGGTTTTTCCTATTTTCTATCTCAAGTTTGTATTCCCGGTCAATATGACGATTAATTCGGTTCATCATATCTTTGATATTCCGCTCCAGGATGCCGATTTCATCCTCTCGTTTATCGTTAAACGGGGCATTCATATTTCCTGCCTCTATGCTCTGTACCTTTTGGCTAAGCAGTTTAATCGGACGTGTAACATAGTAGGAAATAACGGCTACCATAATCATACCAAGACCTCCCACAATGACACCAACGATGATGTTTGTGTAGGCTGTTGTTCTCACATTCTCAAATAATAATTCGCTTGAGGTGATTTTCGTAAAGTGCCAATCTTTAATCGGCCCTTGCAATGGGTTAGAAAAAACAATATCTCCATCAGAAACGGTTGCCTCTGTTGGAGAAGAATAGATGATATTCGCTAGTTCAGCCGAGACCATCTTGCCTGTCCAGTTATTATTACTTGTGTATATAATGTACCCCTCTGCATTTGACAGGAGGACCGTTTCATTTTTTGCAAGCACATGATTTGCGAGACTCGCGATCTGATCCAGATCCATATCTATTGTGATGATCCCGAGAAATTCATTCGTCAGGGTATCCATGATTTTATGGTGAATAGTAAGAACCACCGATTGATCAGATTCTGGCAAAATAGAGGTGTTATTATAGTTCACAATCGGATGAGGCGGTTCAATAACATAGTTCATCTCCGAATTCAGGAGCTTCTGGATCGAAGCTTGTTTCAATATGTCCGGGTCCCGCTTCCCTGAACTAAGCATCGCGTTATAGACAGAATAAGAAGTTTGCTCTGCTTCGATATAAAATCGAATCTGGCGAAACTCACTTCTCATCAGATAAAAATGAATCATATCTTTATTGATTTGACGCATACTGAGATAAGGAGAGTCTTCAAATCCTTCTTCAAAGAAGCGAAATAAATCCGGATTTCGATATAAAAGATAAGGGAGATTCAGAATATCATCAAAATATTGTGCTATATCCGTAGATGCTTGTTGCATCTGCTCTGTGCTATTCTCCAGTTCAAGCTGTTCCACGTTTTCCTTCGTCTGCCGGTAGATTAGCAGTACAGAAAGGAAGTAAGGAAGAATAATAAAAACAAGCAGCAAGATTAGTAAGCGATTCTGGATGCTTTTCAACAATACATACTCCTTTATATGAAGACATTTCCCAATGTCTGGTCGATTAAAATGGACAGTGTAACCAAATAAATACTTGCTGCACGCAGCAAGTATTTACAAAAGATTCTATTATTCACATAGCATATTCATATAGCCTGTTCATGCGAAACTTACCATATTTATTACTATGGTCTCCGGTTCGGACAAACTTTTGTTCTTCATTACCCATTTAAGAGGCAGATGAAACAACGCATCCTATTAAACGTTCACTAGATACGAAAATCAGCATTCACCTCGGCTAATGTAACCATTACTGCTCATAAGGCGAAAGCTTACAACTAGCCGCCTTTTATTATAGACTAATCATTTTCCACAGATTATAATAACAAAATACATCATAAAAACGAACATTAAGGCGGTAAGTATGAATAATTATATGCAAATATTTCAAGGTACTGCGTTTACCAGTAAGTCTCCCAAAGAAATTGAAATCCTAAAAGATTATCTTTTCTGTATTAATACAGATGGAATTATTGAAAAGATTGTTGCACCCACTGAACCAGAATATCAAACATTATTAGAGGCGTATCAAGGAAAACCTAATTTCCATTCACTAGATGAAGGACAATATTTCTTGCCTGGTTTCGTCGATCTGCATGTACATGCGCCGCAGTGGGCTCAGTCTGGAACGGCACTCGACATTCCACTCTATGATTGGTTACATACTTACACCTTTCCACTAGAGTCTAAATTCTCGGATCTCGATTTTGCCAAAGAAGTCTATGATGATGTGGTAAGCACCTTACTTGCCAATGGAACCACAACGGCTCTTTATTTTGCAACCGTGCATAAAGAAGCAAGTATATTGTTAGCTGAGATTTGTGCAAGTAAAGGTCAGCGTGGTCTCGTCGGAAAAGTAGTGATGGACGACCCAGAGGGCAATCCAGAAAACTATCGGGACGCGGATACGCAGACTGCTTTAGTAGATACGGAAGAATTTATTATCGCTGTACAGGAACTAGCCAAAACTACCAAACAAGGCGTTTATCCCGTAGTGACACCAAGATTCATTCCAAGCTGTACAGATGAAGGTTTACAAGGACTCGGAGAGCTCGCAGCTAAATATGATACCTATGTTCAGTCTCACTGCAGTGAAAGTGACTGGGCGCATAAATATGTACAAGATCGTTTTAATAAAAATGATGCTTTTGCCCTGAATGATTTTGGTTTGCTCCGTGATAAATCGGTAATGGCTCATTGCAATTTCCTCGATAACGATGATGCCCAATTATTCGCTGAGACCGGAACGGCCATAGCCCATTGTCCTGTATCCAATGCTTATTTTGCAAATAGCGTAATTCCCGTTAAAGAGTTCCACTCCAAGGGTGTTGAGATCGGACTCGGATCGGATATATCAGGCGGTTTCTCACCTAGCCTGTTCGATAACATTAGACAAACTGTCATCTCTTCTCGGATGCTGGAGGATGGTGTGAACCCTAACCTTCCTGCCGAAGATCGCGGTTTACCTAATTCCCGAATTACCGTTGATGAAGCGTTCTATCTCGCTACGGCTGGCGGCGGGGAAAGCTTAAGCTTACCAATCGGTCGTATTAAAGAAAACTATGTATGGGATGTACAAGTGATCGACACGAAGTTACCCACTGCTAAATTACCTATCTTTAACCAGAATGAAGACTTGCATGATGTTTTCCAAAAAATGATGTACCTTGTAAGGCCTGAACATATCCGTGAAGTCTGGGTACAAGGCGAGAAAGTTCATACACGGTAAGAACGAAAATAAATAGAAAATTCGGGGTGTGCATCAGATTGAATACACAGGTAGAGCATCAAGATAATACGGAAATGAGATCACAACATCTAACAGTCTTACCCGATGAGAAGGTACCTTTTTTAAAATCGACTTTCCTAGGTTTACAACATGTACTCGCTATGGATATCTATGTGGTGCCTTTCCTGATCGCGATTTTACTTGGATTACAATCCAATCAGTCGAGTGCTTTGATTCAATCTACTTTTATTGCTGCGGGGATCG
Organism: Paenibacillus sp. Marseille-Q7038; assembly: GCF_965111595.1. Taxonomy (NCBI): domain Bacteria; kingdom Bacillati; phylum Bacillota; class Bacilli; order Caryophanales; family Paenibacillaceae; genus Paenibacillus; species Paenibacillus sp. Marseille-Q7038. The sequence goes on from NZ_CBCOOM010000001.1 coordinate 3,282,987, forward strand.
GAACGATCGTACAATCTTACTTTTGTATGAAACTGCCTATGGCCCAGGGACCTTCTTATGTTCCACTTGCTGCTATCATCAGTATTTATGCGGCTAGCGGCGGCGGGGAATTAGGTTGGAGTTCCGTACTAGGTGCAAGTTTAGTCGGTTCCCTACTTGTAATCGGGTTAGGTTTTACCGGCGTTTATAATACGATTGTCAAAAACTTCATTCCGCCTGTCGTAGGCGGTACCATTATCTTTAATGTGGGTCTTTCCTTATTGCCTGTTGCTCTGCAAGATAATATCTATGAAGCTTCAGGTGCTACGATTCAGCAAAATGTACTACTAGCACTTACGACCGGCGCTGTACTTATGTTTTTTGTTATTCTCGGTTCTCTTTTAGGTAAGAAAGGTACTTTCTTCCGAATCACATCCGTACTTATGGCGTTAATCGCTGGATGTATTACAGCGAGTTTCATGGGAGTCCTAGATTTCTCAGCCGTAGCAAATGCCAAATGGTTCAGCATGCCGCAGATTCCTTTTAAAGATTTTGGGTTCTCGTTCAATCTCTCTGCTATTATTACGATGGTCATTGTTTATCTCGTACTGATGGCGGAAACAACAGGTACTTGGTTTGCCATCAGCAACGTAATTGATCGCCCGTTAACGGATAAAAATATTAACCGAGGTGTGATTGGCGAAGGAATCAGCTGTCTTGTTGCTTCCCTGCTCGGTTCGACTCCGGTTACCGGTTATTCCACAAATGCGGGTATTATTTCGATCACGGGTATTGCCAGTCGCCGTGTTTTTCTAGCGGTTGGAGGATGGTTCGTCCTCTTCGGTTGTCTCAGTAAACTTGCTGTTCTCATCTCTTCGATTCCATCTGCAGTCATCGGGGGCGTGTTCTCCATCATTTGCGGAATCATTGCCATCAACGGACTACAGGTAATGAAGAATCAAAGCATGGGTGAAAAAGAAATGTACATCATTGCGATTCCTATGATTTTCACATTAGCTTTAGTGCTTGTTCCAGATGAATTCTTATCTTCAATGCCTACTTTCGTGCAATATATCTTAGGCTCTCCTATTCTCGTTGCCTCGGTTGCCGCGATTGTACTCAATAAAATATTGCCAAGTGCAAAATAAATTGTAACGCCAAGTTGCCCCCATAGGATGTAGCTGATCCATTGGGGGCATTTTTTTATTCCGTCTTTGATAATTTTGCTTTATAGAAACTAACAAAATATTCACTAACTTGAGCCTGATTATCTATCGTTTCAATAGGGGCAATCAACTTTATCCTCTCTCCATTAAAATCGGCTGTCTTTTCCCCGATTGTTGCTGTAAGTGAGTTCCCATTATAGCGGATCGTAATCTTTCTTGCTGCTGGTTCCCATTCCACCACTGAACCAAATTGTTCAAAACTTGTGCGCAGCTGTACGAGTTTACGCTCTGATTCTCCAAATACTTTTTTCTGAATTACCGCATGAATGCCCCAGTTAGCATCCACGACTTGCGTTATACCAAAATCAGTGGACACGGACATAAAAGAGTACGCTTCATCTTCTGTTAAGTTCATTCCTTTCATCAGAAAAGCCTTCGTCTTAAGGGCAGCATCTTTCATCGCTTTGTCGATGGATGATTTATTATAAATATCCTGCTGAGCATTTTCCCCCAGCTCTTCTAAGTAGTTCGCATAGCTAAATCCATGGATTACCCATTCATTCTCATTCTCTAATAACGGAAAATTAAGATTGCTCAGCTTGTTATTCAGCGATGCTTTTTTATGTAAGATAATCTGAATATCGCCGGTTAATGAAGTTTCAATCGCTGTTCCATTCAGTTCTGAATCCCCTTGCCCCGCATGCGGGTCACCTATAGATAAGAGTGCTCCAGGAACAGAAACAGGATAGTACATGGTAGCCCCTTCTGTAACACGCCAATCATCAATATTACCACCGTAATAAGAGGGAGGAACGGAGTTCACAACATCTGCTTCTTTCGGTGCTACACTCATCGTTCCAAAATGAAGTCTTACCGGAATTTGAACATCTTTTAATACGTTATTGTTTCTTTCGATTGTATTAGGATCAACGATAAGTCCGGGATAATCCATCGTTGGATGTACCTTTCCATTCGGATCAGTTTGAGGTGTCCATTTATAACTGTACAACCCCTTTGCATAGTCTGTTCCCCCAGCAGAATCCATCTCATAAATCGTTATCACTTCACGCTTAATCGGTTCTTCGATCATCTCACCGTATAAGTATCCCCATCTCGAAGCAACATTGGCACCATAGGTTTTACCTGCATACTGTTCATTCCCGTTCGGACGCAGCTTCATATCAAGTATTTTCACTTCAAGCACATCTCCCGGTTCAGCTCCTTCTACTGCAATCGGTCCTGTCATAATATGTACACCCGGGCCACGATCGGCCACGTTCTGTTCCGTTTCGTTCCAGTGGTAGATGTCCTCTACTCCTTCATCCCCTTGAATCATTCGTTCATGGTCGTCCCCAGAATGATGGGTAATCGCCTCGACGGTAACTATATCTCCTGAGTTTACGGTAAGGACAGGCTCACCTATACCTATGTTACCCCAGCGGATATTGTCTGCATTTGCTGCGAGATAATGGGTTTTCGGCATACTACTCACTTCGTCTGTGTTAGCATTAATAACCCCATAATGCGGATTCACCAAAAGAAAAAAAGATAAAGCAACAAAAACTTTGCACACATTACGTTTTTTCATAATTCATCTCCCCCAACACTTAGTATATGTTACTTTATCTTACTTAATATGGGATTGATTATAGCAAATGGATTTTCAGTGAACAATATAAACTTTTTTATTAGACTGAATTCATTTTTTGATCAAATATTATTCGTTTGCTTTGTTCTAGGCATGGATCTTGTGATTAAGAGGAGGAAAGAAGAGTGTATGAGATTGTCTAAAATGTGGTTTGGGCGAAAGATTTCTAATCTAAAGACAACAAAAAAAAGTCGCCCTATTGGCGACTTCATTATTGCGCGTATGATCATCAAAGATTCTAAACGGTATCTTTTTTTATATTAATTCTTCTATCTTTATAATAGTACTCCTTGTCATGCTCATTAATTTCGCGAAGTACACGACAAGGATTCCCAACGGCAACCACGTTAGCTGGAATATCCTTGGTTACTACACTGCCTGCACCGATCACCGTATTATCACCAATCTTCACGCCTGGAAGAATCACAGCGCCCGCACCAATCCATACATTTTTCCCGATATGAACCGGTATGTTGAACTGTGTTACAGGCTCACGTAGCTCGGGCAAAACGGGATGACCTCCGGTAGCAACCGTCACATTTGGACCAAACATTGTATAATCCCCGACATAGATATGCGTATCATCTACCATCGTCAGATTAAAGTTAGCATACACATGGCTTCCAAAGTGTACATGCTTACCACCCCAATTCGCATGAAACGGAGGCTCAATATAGCAGTCTGCTCCAATTTCAGCAAACATTTCTTTCAAAAGCGCTTGGCGCTTTTCTCCTTCAGATGGACGGGTCGCGTTAAAATCATACAGCTTCTCCAGACACTTCAGTTGTTCATTCATCAGATCTTCATCGGTACAGCTATAAATTTCTCCTGAATGCATCGTTTCATATATATTCATATGATCACGCCTTTCTTGTTGATTATGTACTTTATACAAGCTTATCTTGAATAGCAGGATCATTACAACTTTTCCGGAAATCTTCTGAGTTGCGAATAGAGTGAAAATACCCACGATGAGTAAATTGCTAAAATAAAAACAATCTAACGATAAAGGATACACTTCTATGAGAAGTGCATCCCTATCGTTAGACATTGGATTAAAAATGGGTGTTACTAACCGATGACCTACTCGCTTATATGAATCGCCAATTCATCAATCGTTCTAATCATCGTGTCATACGGCTCTAACTCCATGGTTTGTTTTCCATATTCCGTATCAATGGTCGTTCTTTGAACTTGATCGCTGTTGTTAATCACAACTAATATTTTGCTTTCTGGATAGTAAGCACACTCTGTATAGAGGTTATCTGCAATATATTTCGTTTCATGTAACTCATCGCCGGCATAACGAATGATATTCAGCAGTAATCTTGTGTTTTCCAAGCTGAATTCAAAAGAAGGAAGGTAAATCCCTTTCCCTTTTCCAAAAGCATGCGTCGAGAGTGTTAATACTTCACTCGCTTTATCAACAACTGTAGCTGAACCATCAGTAAGATAGATGTTACTCTTTGGTGCTATGCTAGCTCCTTCAGGTACCAAACCATGCTCATCCTGAGCCTCATATGCCCATCTACCATGAGCTACCCTTGCGCCCGTATCCTCATCCAGACCGAGAACATGTGACATTCTGAAAAAGGTATCATACCCTTCTACTGCCGAAGGCTGATTAACTCCAATAAAGGTACCGCCTTCATACACCCACTTGGTCAGTAAGTCCACACACTTGTGGTCGTTCCAGTGCTCGCCTCCGCTCCAAGCTGAACCAGCAGACCCGGCATTAATGACTACATCACAGTCCTGCAATACGCCCTGGCGGATATCTTCAAAATCAATGAACTGAACTTCAATCGGCAGTCCCGATAAAGCTTCATTAATATGAATCAAATCATGCATATACGTTTCGTGGAAATGCCCTGACAATGTCCAGGATCTCAGCTTGCCCCAGCTATGCAGAACAGCTACTTTTGTCTTGATATGATACGGTTTTCCTTTATCGTGCAGCTCTTTAATCTCTCTGAATTCATTGGCAATCTTCTCGATATAATCACAAAAATCAGGGTATGGCTCTACCAGATGCAAGTATCCACCCAGTCCAATCCGGTCAATCGGCTCACGCAACAAAGCGCGCCGGATATTAATCCAATACTTTTTGGCATCAAGCGTAGGGTCCCCGCCTTCCATAAAGGTAGGAAGCCCGCCTAAACCAACCGGGAAAAGATAAGGATGCAGCCGTATCTCATGCGTATCTACTTTCACACCGGAACACAGCCTTGCTTCATAACCAGAGAATACACATTTAATCATCCCGTCAAAACCGAATTCCTGAAAGCGGTCATTGTAAGGCTCCATACCCACCCAGCTGTCATCATAAAAGACATACGCGAGCTTATCATGCTTATGCACAATATCAATTAATTTCTTCCCGAATTCGATGACAAAATCATTGATAAAGGCCATATAGTCCAGCTTCCGCTGCTCCGCCGGAATATGACTGACGCGATATTTCCCACCATTCACAAAATCTTCGGCCGTGAGCGAATAACCATATTTCTTTTCAAACAGATCCAGTGCTCTTGAACTTACTGTAAAATCATAGGATCCCCAGTCTGTGAACAGATGGCGATTGCGCTCATTACTGCCCCAGATCCAGGCGAAATTATAAAATAAAGAGGTGAAACGAACAACCGTTGTCTCCTTATGCTGTTCACACCAATCTTCCATCCACTCCAGCAGATATTTTTGCGTATCCGTATACATAGGATCGATCTGCATCAAATGTTCTTTGTCCCAATGATTCGTTGTGTGATTATACATGGAGATCTCTTCCCAGATCCGGTAGACCATGAAGCTTACTGTGTATTTATGCCAAGGAACAAGTCCGGTAATGACCACGTTTCCTGATTCTCTTTCGTAATTCCATTGTTCTCTAGGAACTTCTTCTCCGGTTGTTCGGTCATACACCTGCCAATACTTTAGCGCCTCTTTGGAGTCATTAACTCTGAATTGTTCGTCAAAGAAATCTTCCATTAGATAGATGGAGATATAGTCTTGTACAGCTACCTTCGGACCCGTAATTAAAAAACACTGCTGCAGCTTATCAAGATTCTCACTTGCCCATTCGTTATGATCTCTAATAATACAAATCGTAGAATAAATACCGTATCCCGCATTAATAATCTCATCGGATAATTTCGTACCGTCACTATCACGAATTACATCCGCACCCCACCGCTCTGCTAACTGCAGCGTGAGTGCCTCATAACCAGATTCACCTGGCAGAGTAAAGGATCCCGTTGTTTTTTTAGACAAGGTTGATTCCTCCTATGTAAGCATATCGGATAGAAAAGAGAGTGCGAGGCCTTGGCCCCAGCCTTGAATCCAGTCTTTTGGAATATTGCGATATCCTTCTCGGTCTTTCATCACTGCCGTACCGCCTGATACACCTAGTACTCTTCCATCTTCGGTAATATTACTCACGATGCCATCCAGTGCCTTTTGTACATATTTGGTATGCAGCGGATTGCCGTTATTGATCATAGCAGCCGCAATACCACAAGATGCAGATACTTCTTCATAGGAATCCTTGTCATCCAGTACCGTCCGCCACAAGCCGTTCTCTGTTTGAACAAGCTTCAGTGCCGCCAGTTGATCCCGAAGTGAACACTCTACATCCATGCACTGCGGGTACAAATACCAATCTTTCAAAAGCATTTTTACTTGTGACATGGTGTAGGCTCCCCAAGCATTGGCTCTCCCCCAGAAAAATCCGGACATGTGATCCTGATTGACATGATTGTAGCCATGGTACCAGAAACCGCTGCTAGGATCTTGGAGGTATTTGATATGCCAGTAATATTGATTTAGGGCATCCTGGATCATTTCTTCATCTTTTAATTTGGTTCCGACACGGAGCAGGAAAAATGCCGCCATAAACAAAGTATCCGCCCATGCCTGTTCCGGAAAATCATTATTAGCCGATACCGTATGCTGCAGAACATTGTCCCCGAACCTGAGCGCATGATTCTGGAGATAATCTACCTTGCTCATCACAATATCCCAATATTTCTGATCCCCTGTTTCCTCATACAATGTGATCAGCATATGACCCATAGCGCATGTGTTTACCGTCCAATGCGGCAGGCCGAGCTCTATATATTCATCTGCCCACTGAATCAGCATATTCAGATACTCTTTATTCCCTGTTGTTTGATAGGCTCTAGATACACCATAGTAAGCCACACCGCAAGGCCAGTCCCAAGTTAAGTCCATTGCCATTGTTTTTTTGACGACTTTGTCGATAATATTTACGATCTCTTCCCTGTCATAATTTAATTGAAGCATCTGTATTCTCCTCTCGTTCGTACACATCCGAAGTGGTGATTGAGAGCGATCCGATACTAATGGAAGCGCTTTAATAATTCTATTGTAAACCGCTTTGTGGGCTATATCTAAGCATATTCAAAGAAAAACAACGCATTTCCAACCATTTATATCATATATAAGGTTGAAATTGGTATTATTTTGACCTATACTGGGCAGAAATCAACAGAATGGGAGTATGGAGTATGCCCAGAAAAAAGAAACCCATCATTGAATACCGCCATTACAGCTTACCTATCCACTTCCCCATCTTACTGTTAAGCGGTGAACGCTGGAAGATTTCCGACATCAAAAGCGATCATCTTCATTTTCATAACCATTTGGAGATTGGTATTTGTCATTCAGATAGCGGCTTTATGGAGATCAAAGGAGAGTCTGTTCCTTTTCAAGCCGGTGATGTAACCTTTATTCCGAGGTATCTTCCTCATACAACGTATAGTTCACCAAAAGCAGCCAGTCGCTGGTCCTATCTCTTCTTTTCGCCGGAAGACCTCTTTCGACATTCATTTAAAGGAGCTTATCACCCCTTCGAACCGAACCTGAGGATGCTAAAGGGAATGCACTGCATATTGAACAAAGAGAACCATCCGAAGGTTTATACACTTGCGACGTCGGTCGTAGAAGAACTTAAACAGCAGAATACTTACTATGAGGAAAGTGCCTATGGCTTATTATTATCCTTATATATAGAACTCCTTAGAATTCACTCCATGAATATCCCCTTGGCAGATCAAGAATCCGAGCAAAGCTCAAAAGGTGATTTTGTCATTTCTCCGGTTTTGGAATATATCAAAAAAAATTATATGCAACCAATCACTATCGATTTTTTAGCCGATTTATGTCATTTAAGCTCCACTCATTTCCGAAGAAAGTTCCATGAAATGATGGGGACCTCTCCTCTCGATTTTCTAAACAGTACCCGGATTGAAGAAGCCTGCAAGCAGTTAAAACGTACGGATGATTCCATTCTTTCGATATCTGAGCAAGTCGGATTTCAATCCATATCCAGCTTTAATCGGTGTTTCTCCAAGCTTATGGGCGAGTCACCGAAGCAGTGGCGTAAAGGAGCTCAGTCGGAAGCACAATCCGCAAATGCGTCTATATTGGAGTTTACGGGATGGGTATAGTCATACGGTAAGTAGTAGATTAAGAAATAGATCAAGACAAAATAAAGACGCTTCTAGGGGGTTGATTCCCGAGCGTCTTTTGTTATTTTTTATAACGTTACTAGCTAGTGTATACTGATCTCCGAAGTCCGTATCAGCGCTACCGAGCCTATGTTATCCTTCTAACAGCAAATCATTCAACTGCTTAAGTTGTTTTCTCTCTCCCGCGATCACAAGAGTCATTCCTAACATCAGTCGATCTTGCGGTCCAGGATTAATCTTCTGTTTCCCCTTCTCCACAATAGCAAGGATCGTTGCACCTGTGCGAGCTCTAACATGTAATTCCTCGATCGTTTTATTAATACTTTTAAAGTGAGGTTCGATTTTGCACCATTCAATGACGAGTTCATCCAGCGTTACTTGAACCGTATCGAGCGCTTTAGGTTTGTACTGCATCCCCCCAATAATGGAAGCAATCTGTCTAGACTCTTCATCATCCAAGCTTACTTGAGAGATGCATTCATCTGGATCCTCATCTAAAAAATGATAGAGTTCTCTTCTTCCATCATTATGGATAACAACAACTATCTTGCTGCCTGAATTCGCTTCCAATTGATACTTCTTTCCTATTCCAGGAAGATCAGTTTCTCTTATAGTTCCCATATACGTAACCTCCATTATTTAAACTATATCAGATGGATTCGTTTAATTTATCCTCTTTCGGCTTTTCCTTTATTTGGTTCCATTTAAACAGTTTATTTAAGCCATTATAGATATGTTTCGATTCTTTTGCCAGTAGCGGCCCAAGAATGGCCAATATTAACACATATAGCGCCGAAAATGGTTTTAAAATCGGTAACAATCCTGCAGATATACCTAAATTAGCTACAATGATCGTGAACTCTCCGCGAGCCATAACCGTAAGACCAATATTGGTCGAAGCTTTATGAGATAGTCCCGCTTTTCGCCCAGCAATCATTCCTGCTAGAATATTCCCTATCATGGTTAACACAACAGCCCCAACGGCAATCCATGCAGCATCACCCAGGGTTAATGGATCAATACTTAGACCGAAGCTAAAGAAGAAAATAGCACCGAAGAAATCTCGGAACGGAACCACGAGCTGTTCGATCCTCTTACTATGGGTTGTTTCCGATAAAGCTAGCCCAAATAATAAAGCCCCGATCGCTTCTGCTACATGCAGAGTTTCGGAAAAACCGGAAATAAAGAACAAGAGTGAGAATACAACAATAATGAATATTTCATTAGAGGTGATATTTAGCAGCTTGTTTAGTAAAGGTGTTCCTTTCCTTGCGATGACGAAGAACAGTAACATATACCCCATTGAGAGCGCTACAGATAGCAAAATACCACCAATAGACGTGGCTCCCCCTAGTAGTAAACCAGACATCACGGATAGGAAAACAGCGAGGAACAAATCATCGAACAAAATCATACCCAGGATGAGCTCTGTTTCAGAGTTACCTGTTCGTCTGAAATCGACGAGTACTTTTGCCACAATGGCCGTAGAGGATACAGATAACATCCCTGCAATAATTAACGTTTCATATAACGGAAAATCGACCATGAAACCATAAGCTAAACCAATAATAAAATTGATAAGAACATATACCGTTCCACCAAACACAATATTGCGACCTGATTTAATTAATTTAGAGACGGAGAACTCGAGTCCTATATAAAATAATAAAAACAGAACCCCGATCCGTCCTAAAAATGTGATCACTTCATTGCTTTCAATGAAGGTCAAATCAATCAAACCCATCGTCGGAGCATGCGGCCCAACTAACATCCCCAAAACAATTAAAAAGGGTATGATTGAAAACTTAAATTTACCTGCAATCAGTGAAAAGATCGCAATAAGTAGTAAAGCGGTTCCAACTTCGAAAATCATATGGTCCATACAACTTCATCTCCCTCCTATGTATCATGTTCAGTAGACCAAATTCCATTATAACTTTAAAAAAACATATAATAAACATTTAAATAAATATTCTCCAAAAATTCATGATCATAAATAGATAAATCCATTCCCTTTTTTAGTTAACAAAAAGAAACCAATCCTTATAAAAGTGTAGTTTACTACACAACATGAAAGGACTAGTTTCTTGTTTCTTTACCACCTTACTTATTTATGTCTGCGAGATAATAATGGTATTCATAAAAAATAAGGCGAAGCCAATCAACGTTATAGATGGGTTTATTCCCTCAATATCACATCAGAACATACTACCGACAACCAGGGTTTTGAGTAGTCTGTTGTAAAAATTCCAACATGTTTTTGCTTATCCAAATTCTCTGTCAGCTCTTTAAAAAGGACAATTGTAAAGAGACTTTCTTTGTTTACCTCATCTGGAGTTAAGAGTAGTTCTGTGCTAGTTTGAAAATCCGCTTTTATGCAATTTTTAAAAATAATCTTTAATAACCTTGTCGTGTCATGACCATCTTGAATGTCCCAATAATAATCAACAACTACTGTCAGGTCGATTAGGTTATCAGCCCATTGAACTTCCGTAACTATACTGTCTGTGAAATCATAATTTTCTAGAACATCATTCAAATTAGCAGCCAACACTTCCGCTCACCTACTTTTCAAAATAAAAGTCTCATTAGTAGAGAGTTAATTCTTAATAAACAAAATCTTTACACCAACAACCTGACTCTCCCCATTTACTGCTTTATACACGCCGTAAGCACCATCACCCGTACCGGTACGAGATACGACGCCACCCGTAAGGACACCCGCTTCTTCCCCATTGTCGGTGATATCACAGCAGGCAAGATACCATTTGCTATCCGTATCGGCATTACCTTCACGATCGGACGCATCTGAAGCTCGGTAATGATTTCTATCAAAAATCCCAGCCTGTCCGCTATCCACTCCAACCACAAATGGACACTTGATCCACTCCAAGAATTTCCCCTGTTCAGCAACCGATTTATGATAAGCCGTCAGTTTAGCATTAGCTTCACCCCAATCTGGAATTTCCACCTTCTCCACTTCCGTGTTCCAAGTACCGTTCGCAACAAGCTCTAACACACCCATGATAACAGTATTGGTATCCAGTTCATAACAAGGGTCAGCCACAACGATTTGCCCAGAATTCACTTCGAAATTACCTAGTTGAATGATCAAGAGAGATTACCTCCATCCTATAATTATGTATGATGTTTATTTTAGCACAGTCCACTTCCTAATATTCCCTTCTTCAACTCATGCTTCAGCGAATGAACAAGCTCAGATCATAGCAGCTTCATATCATCACTCTCAAAATGATCCTTACTAGTTACGTTGGTTAATTCGATTATGTACGAAAAAACGGAGCACCTCGTTAGGGCACTCCGTTTAATTTATTATAAATTTATTTAAAACATAGCTTTGGAATTATTCATGCGGTTAAACTTTAATTTGATATTGTAAGCCAATTCTACAATGTCTCCGTACTGAGCGTAAACCCTTCGATCACAACATCTTCGTCGACCTCAATCATGATGCATCGTTTCCCTTGATAATTCACCTGTTTCACATACTTCAAATCTTGCGGGCTGACCGAAATCGTGGCTACCTTGGTATCGATCTTAATCGATTTTGTGGTATATTTCGGCATAACGCTGCTCGCTTTCAGCTCATAGTTCCTATCATCAACAATTGTTTCAAACGCACGTTCCACTTTTTCCGGCGTTACGTTCTCTATACCGCTTACCGTCAGGACACGTTCCAAATCTTTATAATCCAGCTTCGGAGGTTCTTCTTCCTCCTCGTTTGTTTCAATCACATACTGAATCTCCTCGTACACCTGTGCGATGGTAGAAGCATCCAGTTCTTCACCCGCCACTTCCTTCACGATGTCCTCGAAGAACGCTCTCTCTTCGAGCGCCGTCACGGATCTTTCGGCAGTTAAGACCTGTTCGATGAAATGTGGATCTGGAAAGTTTGATTTCCCCGTACAATACAAAATGCGGTTCACATCAGAATAATTGTCCGTCACGCTAGGATAAAAGAACCCTTGCTCCGGCGAGCTCAATTTGATAATCGGATCTACATTCACATTGTACTTATATTCCCTCTCCACATAATCGAATAAGAGAGTTTTCTTTTGCTTCTCCGTGGAATTCACGCTGCATAAAATGAACGGATGTGCGAATACTTCATCCTTCCCACTCTCCTCAGCCTCTTCATTTCTGGCTTTGGTCGGCAAGTAATACTGTCCACGCACGAACGTAATCACGGTATCCCGTTCATATTTGGCATCTACTAACATTTTATCTACGAGCAGGAGCATAAGGTCCTGCCATTCTTCTGGATCACCTGTTATTAAAGCTTGGTGCAACAGCACCTGCGCAGGTTCCTCCGCTTCCTCTTGAAACTTAAGTTCGAACAACTTTTGATCTAATTCACCAGTGAGTAATTTTTTAAAATTACCCATGTGCAGCTCCTGTTTCTCTCGCTCCACTAATTCAAAGGGATTCCGCTCCCAGTGATAGACTTCGTTCGTTTCCTTCATAATGTACACGTTAAGAATATCGTAAATATTCAGTAAATCATGATCCATCTTAAACTGCTTGCGTATATGCGCGACTTCTTTCTTGTTCATGGTTCCTCAAACAACTCCTAAGAACTTAATTGGTTTTATCAGTATATACGAAAAGAAAGAGTGTTCGCTAGAAAGCTTTTGTTGTTATTTCTCTTTAGGCTTAATTATTTTGTAATCCTACCAGAATTATTTATTCGAAATCATTACTTAAGAAGGTCCTCTTTCCTTCTCCGTATATCAGCTCAAACCTTCGATATGTCCCGCATCATTCAGCTTGATCCGCCATGCCGCCGGTTCTTCAGGCAACCCTGGCATCGTAACCACCTTACCGGTTAGAACAACGACGAATCCTGCACCGGCCGACCAGCGAATATCCTGTATCTCTATTGTAAAATCCTCGGGTGCCCCAAGTGCGGCAGGGCGGTCTGTAAACGAATAAGGCGTCTTTGCCATGCAGACAGGTAGATCCTGCACACCAAGCCGCTCCAGTTCCTTCAGTGCTCGCCTCGCGGCAGGGCGGTATTCGACATTAGCTCCCCGATAGATGCGAGTAACGACCGTCTCAATCTTCTCTGTGATCGGCATATCATCAGGATAGAGCAACTGGAACGTATCTTCTGCTGAGTTGTCAGCCAGCTCCGCTACTTCCTGTGCTAACTCGCGGCAGCCTTCGCCCCCATGCTCCCAAGCGTCTGAGATGATTGCCTTCACGCCAAGCTCTGCACAAAGAGCAGCTACCTGCATCAGCTCTGCTTCCGTATCGTTCGCAAAGCGGTTAATCGCAACGATAACCGGTACGCCGAAGGTGTGCATGTTCTCCACATGACGCTGTAGGTTGGCGAATCCGGATCGTATCGCCTCTACATTCTCCGTTAAGAGTTCCTGCTTGGCTACACCGCCGTTATATTTCAATGCCCGTACAGTTGCGACGATAACCGTAGCTGCGGGTTGTAGACCACCCATGCGACACTTAATGTTCATGAATTTTTCTGCACCCAGATCAGCGCCGAATCCCGCTTCCGTTACAACGTAATCGGCCAGCTTCAGCGCATGGCGAGTCGCCCGTATGCTGCTGCATCCATGGGCGATATTGGCAAATGGACCTCCGTGAACGAATACCGGGTCACCTTCGAGTGTCTGTACCAGATTCGGATGGATTGCATCCTTAAGCAGCGCACACATCGCATCCACCGCCCGAAGCTCACCTGCCGTCACTGGCCGCTTGTCCATGTCATATGCCACGACGATTCGGCTGAGCCGCTCCCTTAAATCGTCCATATTTTCCGCTAAGCATAGCACCGCCATCACTTCCGAAGCCGTCGAAATAAGGAAGCCATCTTCACGCACCGTGCCGTTGTTGTCTCCAATACCAATGACAATCTGACGCAGCGGTCGATCATTCATATCGAGCGCTCGTTTCCATACAATGCGCCCTGGGTTAAGACGCAAAGTGTTACCTTGAAAAATATGATTATCGATGAGTGCCGCGAGTAGATTATGCGCTGATGTAATCGCATGGATATCGCCTGTAAAGTGCAGATTAATATCCTCGGCTGGCACAATTTGAGCTTTCCCACTGCCTGTGGCGCCGCCTTTCATGCCCATGCAAGGACCGAGCGATGGTTCACGCAGTGCGGCAGCCGCTTTTCGTCCAATCCGATTCAATCCTTGCGTGAGTCCGATCGTTGTTAATGTCTTGCCTTCCCCTGCTGGGGTCGGATTCATTGCGGTAACGAGAATTAGCTTCCCGTCCGGCCGCTGAGAGATGGATTCCCATACATTCTCGGATAACTTTGCTTTCCATTTTCCGTAAAGTTCAAGCTGATCTAGTTCCAGACCCAGCCTTGCTGCAACTTCTGTGATTGGTTTCATCGATGCCTTCATACCTCTCCTGTTTAATTCGCTATTTCATTGTCTAGTTGAATCCACAAACTCTCAAAAATACTGCTTTTAATCATCCGAGCACTCTTAATCTCTTAAGTTATGCCCCCTATAGGCTATTATAAAAAAAATCATTCCAAGATAGTTAACTTTCTTGAGACGAATTTAGTACAGACTTGGTTTTCAAACGAGAACCAAAAAATAGTGATTCCAATCACCAGCCTCGATTTTGCCGCGGGTTATACTGAATTTAACGATAAGGAGCATACGAAAACGGGAGGGAAAATAATGAATAACAACATGACAAATCAGACCTCAAATCACCAGCCATCCATGTTCTGCTTTCAATGCCAGGAAGCATCCAAAGGAACGGGTTGCACCATTGTCGGAGTATGCGGTAAACCGCATGACGTGGCAAACCTGCAGGATTTGCTGATTTATCTACTGAAAGGGATCTCTTTTCTCAGTCTAGATGTTCGGCTGCCGGAAGCACTTGAACAGCGCGTATCGCTGTTTATCATGGACTCTTTGTTTGTAACTATTACGAACGCTAACTTTGACCGTGAGGTTTTTGTGGAGAGAATAAAGGAAGCAATTGCGCTCCGAGGCGAGGTACGAGCTTTTTATAACGAACAATATCCAGATAGATCGGCCAATCTGCCTGATGCTGCGGTGTGGGAAGCGGATAACGAAGCCGCTTTTGATGAAAAAGCACGTACCGTTGGTGTCCTATCCACCCACAATGAAGATATTCGCTCGCTACGCGAACTGATTACTTACGGCCTCAAAGGAATGGCTGCTTATACGTACCATGCGCTTCATCTGGAGAAGGATGACCACGAGCTGAACCGGTTTATGCGCCGTACACTTGCGGCTACGCTTGACGACACCCTTGAAGTGCAGGATCTGGTAGCTTTGACGATGGAAACTGGCAAATACGGTGTAGACGCAATGGCGATGCTTGATGAAGCAAACACCTCCGTTTATGGTAATCCGGAAATAACGAAGGTGAATATTGGGGTTAGAAACCGGCCCGGCATTCTCATCAGTGGCCACGACCTGAAGGATTTAGAAGAGCTGCTGAAGCAGACGGAAGGAACCGGCGTGGATGTGTATACGCACAGTGAGATGCTTCCGGCTCACTATTATCCAGCATTTAAGAAATATGAGCATTTTGTAGGGAATTACGGAAACGCCTGGTGGAAGCAGAATAGTGAATTTGCAGCCTTTAACGGTCCAATTCTCATGACGACTAACTGCATCGTTCCGCCGAAGGACAGTTATAAGGACCGTATTTATACGACAGGCAACACCGGATTTCCGGGAGTCCGCCATATTCCGGAAGGAACGAACGGCGCTCCTAAGGACTTCTCTGCGCTGATCGTGCAAGCAAAAGAGTGCCCCGCTCCAACAGAACTAGAAACAGGCGAGATTATCGGTGGCTTCGCTCATGCTGCTATGATGAACGTAGCTGATCAAGTGGTTGATGCGGTGAAGTCTGGCGCAATCCGCCGATTCTTCGTCATGGCCGGCTGCGACGGGCGGATGAAATCCCGCAATTATTACACCGATTTTGCGACTGAGCTTCCGAAGGATACGGTCATCCTGACTGCAGGCTGCGCCAAATACAAATACAATAAGCTGGATCTTGGCGAAATCGGCGGAATTCCGCGGGTTCTGGACGCCGGGCAGTGCAATGATTCTTACTCCCTGGTCGTCATCGCCTTGAAGCTGAAAGAAATATTCGAACTTGAGGATATCAATGAATTGCCGATCTCCTACAACATTGCCTGGTACGAGCAAAAAGCAGTTATCGTGCTACTTGCCCTGCTTTATCTTGGCGTCAAAAATATTCATTTAGGCCCTACGCTTCCTGCATTCCTGTCCCCTAACGTTACCAAAGTACTCGTAGAGAACTTCGGGATCGGCGGCATTACCAATGTGGAAGATGACATAAAAATGTTCCTAGGTGCCTAATAAATAGATGCAACATTATTGTTTGCTAACGAACACAAAAAAAGAAGACACACAGGCGCATCCTGTTGTTGTCTTCTTTTTTTATGTCTAAACTCAGTGATTTCACATTTCACTTACATCAAGCTTATTTTCCGTCTCTTTAACACATTAATGACAGTTATTTATTATTATAATGTACTGCGCCGGAGTTCATAAAAATACTGCACAATGGGATGCTTTAACTTTATCTTCTCGGACATGTTTAAAATCCGCTTTTTGCCAACACGTCTGTCGATTAATGCTAATACATTCAATAAGATATCATTGCTCTCTAGATTTTCATCTATTGAAGTAGATAAGTACTTTGTAGCTACAACGACAAAATTAGATTTAGTTAAGGTAGCTTGGGCTGTCAAAAGCTCCTTAGCAAGTACTGCTATTTTCCTGCCTCTTGCAATTACGATTAAACGATCCTCTGGAACAGTACCCTTTGTATCTTGTCTAACCGCTTCAATTTCTTCATTGCTGATAGGGATTTCGAGCGTAGAATCACTCTTAATTTCCTGTTCCGTCTGATACCATCTGATCGAGTTATTTGGATCGCTCATGTTGAGTACGTTCTTTTTATCAACAGCAATATAACAAATCCCTGATTTATCAAGTAAATAACGGTAACTTGTTGCCCGGTATTCGACTCTTCCAATTAACGCAGGACTAAGAAAACTCTCCAGTTCTTTCTTCAATTTACTCCAGGACATGTATCCTCCTATTTCTTAAAGCCTACCACCTATTTTGCAGTTGTCAGGCTTTCTTTGCTTTCTTTTCAGATGATCAGATCGTTTATTAAATCACTTTGTATCTACATCATATACGAATTTATTATATCCCCCGATTCTATCACAACTTTATTTAATTTTCAGTACGTTCCTCTGTTCATAGAAAAAGACTGCCGATAAGTACCATCGACAGTCTTGAGGGTAACTACTCCCCCTCTTAAGTTAATTTACATACTACTGAATCAATTTCATAACTCAGCAACCAAAGGTATTATGAAATTGATTCAACTAACCCCAATATTGCTCTGCAATACGTTGTCCTTGATTAATTTTCGCCCATTGTTCATCTTCCGTAAGTTCATTACCGCCATCACAGGACGCAAAACCGCATTGGTGAGAAAGTAATAAACGATCTTTATCAATGATTTTCGATGCTTCATCAAGCATTCTGACTACACGAGCTTCATCATCCAGCGTATTGGTTTTGGAAGACAACAATCCAAGTACAATTTCGGTTTCAGGCTTATCTTTGAAAACGGCAAGTGCTTCAAGTGATCCTGCACGTTCATCATCCCATTCAAGGAAAAAGCGGTCGTATTTCAGCTGCTTCAAGAATAGATTCGCAATTTTGGCATAGGAGCCGCCGCCCATATTACGAGAGTCATAGTTACCACGGCAGTTATGAGTCCACATTTTCAAGCCTAAGCTATGGCCATAATCAATGATTGTATTGTTAATGTCAATAAATTCGGTAGCGAGAGCCTGCACTTCCTCTTGATCGATATTCTCGCCAGTATAGGGAGAGTTCGGGTTATCATCTGCAAATAGCTCCCATAGACAATCGTCGAATTGCAGAATTTTTCCTCCTACAGCGGCAAAATCCTCTACAAATTCCTTATAAGCCTTAACGAGACCGTCTTTAAGCTCATGTCGATCTTTATATACTGCTTCTTTACCACCAATGTTATCTGACCATGATAGCTCTCCAAAAATATGGGATGGAGAAGGTACACACAGCTTTGTTTCACGGTCGCCAGCAAGCGCTTGAAGTTCTTTAAAGACATGAATAAAATGATGGTTTTTCCCGCTCAATTCACCTGTAATGCGCAAACCAATATCTTTTCGAGTCTCATATTTTGACGTTCCATCTGTGTCTCTGAAAAAATATCCATGATCCGCTATATAGCGGCTAGCCCCCTCAAAGCCCCAGACAAAATCCAGATGCCACATTGATTTGGAATATTCCCCATCGGTTAGAATGGACAGACCATTTTTAATTTCTTTATCGACGACAGCCTGAATCGCATCCGTTTCACACTGCTCATATCCTTGCAAATCCTGATAAAAGGGATAAGTGATATCATCACGATGTTCAATTTCATGCTTATATTCTAATAAATCTGACGGACGCAGCAAGCTACCTACGATTTGAAATCTATTACACATAAAAATTTCCTCCTCGGTTAGTTCATCTCGTTATGTATTGTTTTGATTCTAGCATGGAGGAATACGTTCCACGTAACACTTAAAAGGAATACCTGGTTATAACTAAAAGCTATAGCCAGCAACTAAACTTACCCTATAGTTATTATCGTTTTCTTAAAGACGAATTAGCTAAACAAAAAAACCGAACTCAGAAAAGTTCGGGTACCTTAAATGTGATGAACAGGAAAAAGCCAAGAAAAGACAGGAGTATATACCTGAATTTATCTTGGCTCAAAATGTTGTAACCATCAATTTTACAATCTTAGATTAGTACGATTCTTTTATTTCTCATATAACTTAGGCTATTAACACTTACTCCGCACACCGTTAGGTATTAATCAACATTGTTTTCTTCAAAATTATCAAGTAGTATACGTATTTCATCCGTTGATTTCGTGTTCATCAATTGATTTCTGAGTTCGCTTGCCCCGCGGAATCCTTTGACATATATCTTGAAGAAACGATGAAGCGCTGAAATGGAACGAGGCAATACTTCTATATATTGATCATGCAGATCAAGCTGCAATCTTAGGAGATCAAGGTACTCCTGACTACTATGCTCTTTCGGTTCCTTTTCAAAGGCAAACGGATTTTTGAAAATACCACGCCCAATCATCACGCCATCTACACCATATTTTGTGGCAAGCTCTAGCCCCATTTGACGGTCAAGAATATCACCATTGATTGTAAGTAATGTATTTGGCGCTATTTGGTCACGCAATTCCTTAATTTCCGGAATGAGTTCCCAGTGCGCATCGACCTGACTCATTTCTTCTCTTGTACGCAAATGAATGGAAAGGTTCGCGATATCTTGTTTTAAAATATGAGTTAACCATTCTTTCCACTCCCCTACTTCGTTAAAGCCCAGGCGTGTTTTCACACTTACAGGCAGCCCGCCCGCTTTTGCCGCCTCTATAAGTTCTGCTGCAAGATCTGGAAGAAGGATGAGACCACTCCCTTTCCCTCTTCGTGCGACATTGGGGACTGGACAGCCCATGTTAATATCTATCCCTTTAAAGCCCATCTCGGCCATCCCAATACTCATTCGGCGGAAATTCTCAGGATTATCTCCCCAAATATGGGCAACTAGTGGCTGCTCATCCTCCGTAAACATTAAGCGTCCGCGGACACTTTTCATTCCTTCTGGATGACAGTAACTCTCTGCATTTGTGAACTCAGTAAAAAACACATCAGGTCTGCCTGCTTTAGCAACAACATGACGGAATACTACATCCGTTACATCTTCCATTGGAGCTAGCACGAAAAATGGTTTAGGTAAGTCGTTCCAAAAATTTTCTGACATATTTATATTTCATATCCTTTCATTATAGGTACCTCTTCAAATGCTATTTCAAAATAAATAACGGAAATATTTCTATAACTACAACACACATTTAATAGACTAAGCCATCCATCCCTAATAGAGGACAGCATCTATGTGGACATTCGAATTAAAGGTATTTAATCATTTTACAGTATACCCTAGCTTTATTCATTTATCATCATAAGGTCTTCTTCAGACGATCGTTGTCATGTCGAAAGAAAAAGCCCAGAAAAATAGAAGCAAATCCTTGAATTTCACTCATCTCTCATCCATTTTTTATAAATACAAAAGAGCCCTTACCAGGACTCTTCATTCGTTACATTTTTGAGTTATATTACTACCCGAGATGATTAAAAGTATGGACAG
This sequence comes from Paenibacillus sp. Marseille-Q7038, assembly GCF_965111595.1. Taxonomy (NCBI): domain Bacteria; kingdom Bacillati; phylum Bacillota; class Bacilli; order Caryophanales; family Paenibacillaceae; genus Paenibacillus; species Paenibacillus sp. Marseille-Q7038. The sequence goes on from NZ_CBCOOM010000001.1 coordinate 3,303,568, forward strand.
ATTACTCCGTAAAAAATAAATCATACAATTCTAGTCCTAAAATTTTTCTACAAATTAAAGCCACGCCACCGAGCAATGTTAATTTATGAATATGGTCATCAATGGAAATAACTTGGGTTGAACCGCGTGGATCAAGTGCCATATATTCTTTACTAATCTCGTCTAATAAATATGGAAAGAAAGCAATAAATCGAGATGAAAGAAACACCGCATCTGGTGCACTATATTGCACTGAATTGTAAGTAATTTGTGCAATAGCTGAAGCCCATTCCTTCATAATAGCAGTTACTTGCTCATCCTTTTTATCCATAAATACAATAAAGTCCTCTAATGTAAAGTTCGGGATGTTTTTCAATTCACTAATCTGATCAAGCACCGCTTTTTCAGAATATACTTCTTCTAATCGGCGTTTCTTTTTATTATCTGAAATGATGATCGATCGCCCAATCTCACCAGACAAACCATGTAAGCCTTTATACAAACTCCTATCGATAATCGTTCCTACACCGATTCCGTTATGAATGTTGATGGCTAGAATATTATCAAATTGAACATGATGAGCATGCTGATAATAGTCTCGGATATAAATAGCAGTGAGATTTGCTTCATTTTCTATGATGACAGGAACATCTATAAGTTCCTTTAACGCATCTATTAAATTAAAGGTTTGAAAATCTAAGAAGGGACTATACAAAATTTGATTATTAAAAACTGGCGCATGCACAGAAATAGCAATTCCTATTAATCCATGAATGGTATCATCAATTTTCAGATTTAAAATAATATCTTTCATGACTGCAAAGATATCCTTAACTTTGTAGTATAAATTTTGATGGAATCATGATGAATGAGCTCGCCATTGATATAATTTATGGAATATCTTAAATGTTTAACTCCCATATCAAACGCCAGTACAAACCCATATTTACGATTAAAGCGTATTAAGTTTGGTCTTCGCCCACCAATATTAGACGCTTCTCCTATTCCTAACTCTTCAATCAAACCCTCGTTGTGAAGCTCACGAACAATAGAAGAAACTGTGGATTTTTGAAGATTGATTTTATCAGCTATTGAACTTCTAGATGTCTGATCAGTATCAAATAAAGTTTTTAATACTAATTTTTTATTATTTTCTCTCATTACATCCTGATCAGTTTTCTTAATCATTTAATTATAATTCCTTTCAGATATTGTTCAGTTAGAAGTATAGCATATTGGATAACCTATCTAAAAAAATAGTTGAAAGATTTACTCTCCCAACTATTTCTAAGTGTCATGATTCAGTTTTATTTTTCTTCAAGTTCTTTATACATAAAATAGTCGAAGTCCGCTGGCAATTCGTAACCGGAATAATCAACATTAGCCATTCCAACAAAAGCTCCAGTGAAAAATCCTCCATAGGATTGAATCACATAATCATCAGACAAGATTGCTGCATTCAACGTCAAGTCAATATCAGTCCAATACTCATTATCAAAAGAATAGGCATAGGTATAGGTCTCTTTTCTAACTTTCACTTTAAAATGCACATAATCAATATCATCAGGTACTTTAATGGCTTTATCCTTAAGGAAACTTGTGAGTACTCCTCGGTCATTCTGAGTCACTTCAATGACCCGTCCATTTATTTCATTCCAGGTTACATGAATCATAGACCAATGCTTCGTATTATAGTAATTTACGAGTCCAGACATCTGCTGAAATGTAAAAGGGGAATACGCTACAGCTGTTTGGGCATCAAAATAAAAGGATTGCCAACGTCTTGCTACAAGTGACTGTTCATGTTCATTTGTTAAAGAGCCTTTACCAAACAAGCGCAAATTCCCTGGCTTTTCTGTAAGTGAACCTATTTTCTCATCAAATGGAACTCGTAAGGTATTAAAATTGATATTTAATGTATCGGAGTCAAAATCATCCTTCTCTGGATAGGTTGGAGCATATTTTGTTTCAACACACCCTTTAGGAGCTTCGACAAAACGACTTCCCTGCTTGCCGCCTACGATATGCGGCCATTTATTATCATCCCACACTACTTTTTGAATTGCTGTTTCTCTTCCTAATGTACACCAGCCGCGCGGATCACGGATCGATTCTGTCTCATGATGCCATGGGCGTCCCGTTAAGTGTGCAAAATACCATTCTCCTGATGGAGTATCTACTAACGAACCGTGTCCACATTTTTGAAGCTCATTATTAGGCGCATCAAATGCAGTCAAAAACACATCACCAGGTTGTGTTTCATAAGGGCCAAATAATTCTGAAGACCTAGCAACTACCTCTTGATGAGAATAAACCGTACCTCCCTCAGCACAAAATAGATAATATTGTCCAAATAACTTATAGATATGAGGACCTTCTACTAACTTAACATCGGTTCCCTTATAAATGATTTTTGAAGTCTCAGGAAGCATTCTCTTTTCTTCAACCGAATATTCCGTAAGTTTAATTCCGTTAAAAGGATGACGATATTCTCGATGATCCCATTCCATTTGGACAAGATATTTTTTTCCATCCTCGTCGTGAAACAGGGACGCGTCAAAACCCACTCCATTTAACTTGATTGGATCACTCCATGGGCCGTTAATGTTTTCAGCAGTAGTTAAATAATTAGTCATATCTTTGAAGGCGCCTTCCGTAACTTTCACATCGGTATAAATAAGCCAAAACTTCCCGTCAGCATAAGATAAATCAGGTGCCCAAATACCTGCCGAATCTTTGTTTCCTTTCATATCCAGCAGCATTTTCGTGGAGAGCGGGTGAGTGATAAGCTGCCAATTGACAAGATCTTTAGATTCATGGATCTGAACGCCTGGAAACCATTCAAATGTAGAAGTTGCAATATAGTAAGTATCATCAACCCTTATAATTGAGGGATCTGCATTAAACCCTTTTAATACTGGATTATTAATTTGCATGAAAATTTCCTCCTTATACCTCTATTATTTAGTAATAACAATTGCCTAAAACATGGACCCATCCCTTAGATACTATGGCGAGCCTCGATTTCTTTATTAATTTCATAAACTTGTTCATCAGTTAAATTGTATTTAGAAATAATAACCATAGCTAGAATTAACAAGATCGCAGGCAGGACAGCAACTAACCATAATATTCCTTGTTGAGCGAAGCTAGATTGTACTTCACTGCCAGCTACATACCCTGTAAAGCTTAGAACAAAGCCAGGGACAACACCGCCTAACGCCATACCAAATTTGAAAAAGAAGCCAGTTAAAGCGTTTACAACCCCCGAAATACGCCGTCCGGATTGAAGCTCGCCATATGAAATCACTTCTGGAACTAATGCCCACATGTATCCGGTTGCAACAATCACACCAGTCGATTTTATGAATTGAGCAATAAGAACCCATGTAATATGATCTTGTGGATTTGGAATGAGATAGATAAAGAGCATCCCAATAATCGCTATACTTAAGAACACCAGAAACATGCTTTTTTTACCGATTGCTTTCTTGATTTTAGGAACTAAAGGTAAAAAGATAAATGCCGGTATAGACCCTAGTGCATTAAACCACTGAACATAATCTGATGCTTGTACAACATACTGCATATAATAAGCTCCGCCTGCATTACCGATCGACATCATGGCAAAAGCGGTTATAAAAAAGAAGGCTAGAATTCGTAATGGTTTATTTCGTTTAAATTCAGTCACCAAATCTGAAATCTTAACTTCATCTTGCTTTGAATCATCCATTACAACTCTTTCTTTTGACTGAGTAAAACAAAACAATAAAATAAGAAAACCGACACCTGCATAAATAGCCATTGTTATGAGCCAGCCAGAAGCACTTGATTTCGTATCCCATGTACCATCGGAAGAGAACAACTTAACAAGTACGGGCACTCCATATGCAACTGCAAGACCGCCGAGATTGGCAAGGAACATACGTGTTGAAGTTAATTTCGTAATTTCGTCATTGTCACGAGTTAATGAAGCATTTAGTGCACCATAAGGTACGTTCAATAAGGTATACAGCATAGATAACCCAACATAAGTCACATACGCATAAATTAAACTACCGGAATAACCATTCCAAAATACTAGTACGGCCAATACTGATAACGGAAATCCAGCAAATACTAAGTACCCTCTATATTTACCAAAACGTGTGGAGTTTTTATCTACAACTGCACCAACAATTGGATCCCAAATAGCATCAATAATTCGTACAACCAAAAACATCGCAGCTGCAACTTTAGGATCTAGTCCATAAACATTGGTGTAAAAAAACAATAAATACGTTGATACCGTATTATAAATGAGATTCTGTGCCAAATCACCGGAACCAAATCCTATGCGTTGCAATCTGGATAGTTTATAAAAGCCCCTTTCATTATTTCTTGTCATACTCGATTCCATAAGTTGTCCTCCTTAGCTCATCATGATGCTGGAAAGCGTTTTCTTCGAATTGATTTTACCATAGTTAGTTCGATGGAGCAACTAAATACCTATCATAATGTATACTTACCTACTTAACGACTTCGGCTATTTATCACAATCTTGACTTTTCTAATATTCTTAACTGCTTTTAGATATACTGATTAGCCCGTTTTCCCTAGAGCTTCTTCATGTAGTAGCTCAGGCAGCGGTTGATAAAAGATTAAAGCTTTTAAGTCTGAAGGTACAACAGAAGATCTCCTGCTAGAGACCTTTGGTCATCCTCCCCAGAACTTCCAAAGTCTAACATAACTGAATAATGCCTATATAAAAACAGAGGAAAGGCTTGATAGAGCTGGGTTTTCCCCTTCTCCATTCTTCCCTTCCCCCTCTTTTATCACGTCTTTATTCGATTTTTAGCACGAGCTATTGCGACTAGCAGGAATTTATTCATCATCTAAAAATCCTGTTCAGTATGAATAAACCCTTGCTAATAAACAGGCCACAACCCCCGCATTCCACCGTCGGACAAATAAAGTCTTGCTAGCAAAACCATGTTTTTCTCAAGATCTCAGAGAATGCTTAAACAATCCAGCAGCTTATAGTAAAAATGTTGAAGAGCATCATCAGTCAATATGAATTATTTATATGTTGAAGCTAGATTACTCTGGTGGAGTACTAACCTCCAAGCCTTGTTCTCACCACAACTAACAGTACAATTATTCCGAGCAAAATCAGCCAGCTTACGGGGTGACCGAAATTTAATCCCCAGCCGACTCCAAATCTTTTCTCGACGATTAAGTTTGAATCCTTGCGATTGAAAAAAATCATACCTAATAGCCACTTATCATCACCATGGACAGGTCTGACATTAGAGGAATCGGCAGATCGCTCCAAGCGGCTTCCACCCTGACCAGCCCAGAACGATAAGGCGAAGACATATAGGCTGATAAAAGCTATTATGATTAGGATAATGGGGATAGCGAAATTGATGTTAAGCAGAGATATCATGTTTAGTTGCACGACGGAAAGGAGGATAACGATTAAGATGCTTGCTGTAATCATAAAACATGACCAAGCACGGCGGAAAGTTATGTCTTGTCTGATGGAACGGTTCGGATTAGTGGGTTGAACCTGCTGCTTCACTCTGCGAATACTCCAATTCTCAAATATGAATACAAGTGTTATGAACACTTGTATTATCGTAGGCATAAACACAGAACTATAAGATTTAGCTGTATAGCGATCTACGTTCCAACTGCTGTTGTAATGGATCGGTATTTGATCTGGAATCAGATCGTAGTTGAGTTGCACAGTTACAATACTAACAACAATAATTAAAACATGAATGAGGAACCAACTACTAGACAAGCCCATGTTTCTTTTCCGAAAACCAGTGTCCACTGCCATGATCGATGATTCCGGAGCAATAGGCAGCATAGGTAGTAAACTTTTCATTTTGAAATGATAGCTAATGTTTATGACAAGGGAGATTACGACCATAGCGAATGAATAAGTTACAATGATCCAACTTTGTTGCTTGGAATGTTCATCACTGTATATTAGGCTGATGATACAAACAATGAGTAGGACGGTAAGCAAGGTAGCACTAATCCTAACATATGACTTCCGCATCTGACGCAGAGGCTCACTGTGGAATTGCACAGCGCTGACGGTGACCCCAAAACTAATTGATTCTCTTGTTAAATAAGGCATGCTTACCATGAGTACAATGCTAGGCACAAATACACAGATCATTACTATAACAGGCATTATCGTCACATCATTCGCCTCCTCTTACAATCTAAGTGTGTATTCGAAAACTCTATAACCTTAGAGCATAGGCGATTCATCACTATGCCTTTTTACGTATGAGAATCGTATTAATTTAGGATAGGTAATCGACGTAAACATAAATTTAATTACAAATACTCATCACTTGCGGAAGCTGTTCACGATTGCGGCGAAATCCATTCATCCTTCTCTGGTATGCTGTCTCCATTGGTAACTAAGACTAGCATCATTTCACCGGTGCGGAACGCTTTCTTCACCAAAACATGCCTCAATAGTCCGTGCCCTGTCTCTTCGTTATATGCTCTAATTCCAACACGGCGGCCAATCTAATGGACACGCTCAACGACTTCATCGTTATGCTCATGTTGAATTAAGCATAAAATAGGATCTGGAATGACTTGCGTCCCCTCATGTTCCTCTCATCGAACGAGTCTCATTGGTAATCTATCAGTGGCATGGAGTTATTTGTGTTCTTTCCATTGACATTCAGTAAATTTCATTTCAGTGAAAACGGCTTTAAATGAAGATTCTTCTGGACTGCAAGCATAAATACCAATCTGGATATCGTCCGTTCCTTCAAAAAGGTGTGCAATACGCATTTGCTTATAATGAATGCCATCATAAGAATTTTCAATACAATAATCGCTTTCACGTCGGCTTATTCTATAATACATAAATTTCTGTGTTGCAGTAATATCCGTGGTTGCCCAATCAGAATATCCTAAGTTCGTTACCACACTTCCTAACCTCTGGTATTCCTCATTTTCATATTCGATTGAAGCCTTTATCCAGTTATCACTATTTTGATAGATGATGACGCCGCACTGATCAAAACGATGTTTACTGTCAAATTCCGTTTTCACTGAAAAAGAAAAGTATTTCTCATTGGTTTTCATTAACAGAGCAGGTGCATTATCGTTTTGAAAGCCATAATAAGTTCTTTGCCAAAAATCTGTTCCCGCATCGGTTCTAATCATAATTTCATCATTAGTAATAGTATATTCCTTAGGCTCATGTAACCAAAATAAGTTATCCTTTTCAAATGTTAAATCCATATTGATTCTCCTCCCATTTATAACCGGCTGCCGTCGGTAGTAGCGAATTTAATATAAACTGAATAATGTATTGATATAAAATAAAGGGAATTCTTGATGGATCTAGTTTTCCCCCTTCTCCATTCGATTTTTAGTACGAGTTTATTATGAATAGCGCGGGTTCGTTGTTTACATAATCTCTAGCCAACACCCCCATGCTCTCCAGATGTGTGACGTATTCAAAGGTGACCGAGATTGTCTCAACCTCTCCAAATGTATATTATCTAGCATAGTAGCTGACACATTAGATAAATTCCCTTCTGTTACTAAAAAAACACAAAAGGCACAACATAGAAGCAAACACCTCTATATTGTGCCTATTCGCTTAAAAACTATCAATTAATTTAGATCTAGCGCTCGCAAAATGACTACTATTGCTTCTGCACGTGTTGGTACGTCATTTGGAGCAAAATTGTTGTTACTGCGTCCTTCAACTATACCTAACTCATGCAACGCTTCAACTGTTCCTTTTCCCCATGCTGGAATCGTAGCATCATCCGTAAAGCCCGTTTGCTCGATTGCCGCGCTATCTATACCTAATACTCTTGCCAGTATTACAGTCATTTCTGTACGCGTAATTTTTTGATTAGGACGGAAGCTACCATCGCCATAACCGTTAATAACGCCGCGATTGACTGCTTGTGCAATGGCATCCTTTGCCTCTGCACTAATTTCGTCATTATCTGTGAATACTAATTCATCTTGCTCAGCTTGCCACTTGAAGGCATTTGCCAGCATCTTAATAAATTGTGCACGAGTTATCAGGTCAGCAGGCTTAAACGTGTTATCTCGATTTACTGCTACGATGCCTAGTGTCGTTGCACGCTTAATTTCAAGTGCTGCCCAATGTGTTTCTGGAACATCGATAAACGCGATTTGCGGCTGTTCCAGCTCAACTGGCTCACTTGGCTCTGCTGGTTTTGCTGGTTCTATTGGTTTTGTTGGTTTTGCTGGTTCCACTGGCTGCCCAGTCTCTGGCTGTGGTGTTACTGAAGGAACATCTGCTCTTGTTGTTACTGTAGCAGTCGGTCCATTGCTGCTCCAATTACCAGCTGCATCACCTGCCTCCAGCTTAAAGGTATAGTTCGTGCTTGGCTTCAAGCCTCTTATTACAGTGCTCGTTGCATTTCCATCAGTAATATCATGGGTTTTTAGTTCATCTCCTTGCATCCATGATACTTTATAAGCCGTAACATCTACATCATCGGTAACTGCATCTGCAGCCCATGTTAATGTGATATTGGTTGTATCAGTATGTGCAGTCACTTTGCTGACTTCAGCCCATACGGGCGCTTCTGTGTCCTTAGATTGTTCTGGAATAGTCGGACCGTAATCTAAGGTGACAGAGATTGTCTCAACCTCTCCTAGTGTTTTGTTATCCAAAACAGTAGCTGATATATTAGATAAATCTCCTTCTGGTAGACGAGCTTCCACAGGAATCGAGCCCATCCAGGGATTATGGAGATTTACACGGGTCGTTTTTTTGTCATCAGTTGTTGTAAATGGAACTCCTGTCATTTGATATGGAACGCCATTGATCTTAACATCCTTAATTGTGACCATATATTTCGGAAATAGAAGTTCGCCGTTAGAGATACCAATTGCTGAGAATAACACGCTGTTAGCAAATCCTTCCGTCGTTCCGGTAAAATCAAGGCTGACGGTATAAGTTCCCGGTCCTTTGATTTCAACATCAGAAGCCACAACACCCTCTGTTTTGGATGTTGGACTATAAGTATCTCCTGCACTATAGGAAACCTTATTATCATTACTGTTGTACATAATCCAGGCAACAGCTTTCTCATCTCCATTCAATATAGGTCCAACATAATTTTTATCATACTCCTTGCCTTTTGAAATACCTAATTCTAATGATTTCCGAGCATTCTCTTTGATTTCTTCATCAGACAGAGAAGACTGGGCTGAATAACTTTTCTCCTTAAAGAGTTTTGCAAGACCCTCATCGTTGATTTTAAGATCCTTTCTAACAAAGAAACTGCTGGTGTCCCAAAGCATTGGAACGTATCCGTAGAGATCGGAGTTATCAAGAATATTCTGAGTGAAATCTGTTGTATTCTCTTTAATAGCACCATCCTTGGTAGGAAGAGCACCGTATTCACCAATGATGACACCGTATCCCTGATCTGTGAACTTTGTCATCTTAGCAAGGATATCATTCTGCGACTTATATTCCGATTCACTTCCCCAGCTTGCTAAATCTTCCGAACCGGCGTAAGACCAGGGATCATAATAGTGTACGGATACTAATAATCTATTAGCGATACTATCTTTTGGCATCTGAAAGCGACTATCAAGGGTTGCCATAATGTTTGTATTATAACCGGCAATCAATAAAAAGCGTTTTGGATTGTTACCTCCGCTACCTCGGATTATATCTACGAAGGTCTGATTTATTTTATTAGTGGTCTCATAACGTTCGTCTTCGGTAAGTGCCCCCGAGTCCTTACTCACATCAACATCATTCAACCGGCTGCCAAGCTCCTCGTTCCCTGATTCAAAGATAAGTTTATCTGAATAGTCTTGGAATCTTTCTGCAATTTGGCTCCACATAGACACATATAAATCCATCGCTTTCTCACGTGTCTCGCTAGTAGCTGAACCGAACATTCCCCACCAGCCGCCATCCCAGTGTTCGTTGATGACAACATACATATCTGCATCGAGCGCATAATTCACGATTTCTTCTACACGATCCATGTATGCTTTTTTGATGGTATAGTCTCCGCTTTCATAATCAATGGCATTCGTCCACGCTACTGGAATTCTGATAGAATCAAAACCTGCTTCTTTCATGGCAATCAACATTTCTTTCGTGGTGACTGGCTGCCCCCATAAAGTTTCATATGCGGATGGCTCTGCGTCCACTCCAAGTGATAAATGACCATACGCCTCCATCGTATTTCCCAGGTTAATTCCGTTTCCCATCAATTTAGCCACATCAAGTGCCGTAATCTCTTTCTCTCCTTCAGTATCGTTCACCTGTATATCCTCTTTACTGTCTGTAGTACTTTCTACTGCATCTGTCTTCGGACTCATTACATCAGCACTAAACGTTGGCTTCGAGTATCCCATTATTCCGATAAAAATAAATACCAGAATAAATAACCTAAATATTATTTTTCGGTGCTTCATACATATATTCTCCTTTTTCATATAAAGTTTTTTTATAAACATTTCCGTTAATTAATGTTTTACCATTGCTTCAATTTAATTTCTTGCACTTGACCGCTGTTATATGCCTCCAGCTGCAGAAAGGATACTTCTGAACCCGAAGAGATTCCAAGCGCTGTTTTCAGCTCGCCTACAGTTGTCGTCACTGAGGTGATTCCCGTTGGATCCGTCATACTGGCCGCATATACAGGTCCATTCTTCCAGGTTCCGGATACTGTTGCTCCCCAGCCAAGTATATTCCAGCCTGCCTTTGTCGCATCCGTGTAAGTGTATTTAATCGTAATTAAATCCCTGTCATAGGCATCTGTGAACCAGGTAGTATCCGATGTACTGAAGCCAGTTCCAGAATTGTTTTCATAGATTGTCGTTTCGGTATAAGTTGACACTGTCACATTACTATTTGTTGAGTATCCATTGTTAGCAGCTGTTATGACTGTAGTTCCAGCAGTTTTAGCCGTAACAACTCCGAAACGATCGACACTCGCAACTTCCGAATTACTGGAACTCCATTCGACCCAATCATTTGCACCCGCCGGTGTAAGTGTAGCTATCAGTGTTATCGGCTCATCACCTGGTCTCAAGGTCAAACTTGTTTTATTTAAGGAGATTGTCGATTGACTCTGATCGCCATAATAATACATAATTGCGCCTATGATTTCTGGTTGAGTAACCGGATAGGAAACTGACTGACGATTGAATAATCCAAATCCGTAATTACCATTAAATCCGTTATCCCATATAATAGGTACGCAACCGTAAATTTTTGCATATTCGCTGAGCGTATTCGCATAATAGGTCCTGCTATCTGTATTCATAGAGTCTGCTTCAGATTTATCGACAGAGCCATACTCCCCTATTACGACCGGATACCCCTGTGAAGTGAATTTTTCGTAAAGCTTATAGAACTGGGCATTTAGATAGTCTTCATTAGCCCAAGAGATACTCTTCCCTGAATCCGCCATGTCTCCCCACTGCGTCACATAATCATCTTCACTACCGGCGAACTCCCATGGGGTGTAGTAATGTGCTGATACCATAATTCTCTTCTCACCGCTTGGTACCTGACTAGAAAGGTTATAATCCATTGGCAAGGTAAAACCGTAATCACCGGTGGTGTAATCAATGTTTGTAATCCATCCCGGGACCACTAACCAACGCTTATCATTGTTACCGCCGGCCACTCTAACTGTATCTACAAATACCTGGTTATACGAACTAATCAACTGATTCGCTCGGATAATATCATTTGCGGATTCCACACCTACTTCGTTCATGGACTCAAAGATGACATGTTCATCATAATCCTTGAATGTAGTAGCAATCTGATACCAAACTGCGGAAAATTTCTTACGTATCGCATCCTGCTCACTGCTATCCGTTAGAATCCAGGAACCGGTAACTGAATGGGCACCGTCATTATGCAAGTCGATGATTGCATACATATCATTGTCCACTACATAATCAACCACTTCTTTTACTCTTGTCATCCAGGAATGATCAATGGAATAATAGGGTTCCGACCCGATGTAGTTCAGCCAGGACACAGGAATTCGGACAGTCTTAAAACCTGCCGCCTTCACTACCTTGATCATATTCTCCGTCACAATCGGGTTCCCATAGGCAGTCTCTGAAGGATAACCGTTCGTACTTGCTTCTAACTGGTTACCGAGATTCCATCCTGCCCCCATCTCCGCTACAATCTGAGACTGTGACAGATTGGTAAACACTCCATCCGCTTTGGCCACAGATGCTTCAGTATTCAGGCATCCTACTACAATCAGCGCTATCATTACTCCCAATAAAAAACGCTTACATAATATTTTTATTTTGCCTAAACTATATCTTTTTTTCATCTTTGTTCCCCCTTCCACTATAAAGTACCATTCTCCACTTTAGTTCTTGAACTCCAGCTCTAAATCATTACGCTTATTGCTGTTATTCTACAAATATCCAGTTTTCCTCCTAAAAGTCAGGGAATATCTTCCCCATATGTCTACAATACAAAAACCATAAAGAAATCCCCCCTACTAACATCTTAATGAATACGCTAACATTTATAAAAAATTGAAAATATAATTTTTGTTGGATTTCTACCAGGCATGTTATATTCTATTTACATATTTTTCCGTTAAATTCAAAACGCTTGCATGATGAGCTCTTTATAAACTAGCATTTTATGCGAAGTGACCAAAAGGATGCTTGGCCCTTTGATTTGTATAGACTCATGTAAATAAAAATAATTGAAATTGCCATATTGTTAAGTTAGCTTGCGGTTTGTTTGTTAATTAAAAGAGGGAGGTGTCTGAAAGTGACTAAAAACCTTGATTATCAAATGTTTTTGCAGAGAGAAACTGATTTTTACCATGAACCATCAAAGCATGAGCAAAACTTATATGAACTTATAATAAATGGGGATGTCAATGGCATCCTTGAAAATAAGAGGCTCTATGGTCACAAACCCAACGAAGGAAAGGGTATCCTCTCGAAAAATGCCTTGCGCAATCAGATCTATCATGTGGTCATTCATACAGCACTTGTGACTCGAGTTTGTACAAATGCAGGTCTGCCGCACGAGACTGCATATACCCTAAGTGACATGTATATCCGTCAGGTAGATGTTGCTCAGAGTGTGAAAGAGGTAATGGAACTGAACGATCGGATGGTCATGGATTTTGCATCTCATATGAAAAAGCTCTGTTACCTGGACTCTTTGTCAGACGTGGTAAGAGCAACGATTAATTACATTATCGATCATCTACATAACAAAATAACTACGGATGAGCTCGCCAAACATGTTAATCTCAATCGTAGTTATCTATCCGTGTTATTTAAAAAGGAAGTTGGCCGTAGCATCCATGAATATATTAAGGATAAACGCATGGAGACAGCAAAAAATATGCTCCGCTCCTCGGATTATTCTCTTACGGATATTGCTAATATTCTATGTTTCTCTTCTTACAGCCACTTTAGTTCATGCTTTAAACAAACATCAGGCTTGACCCCTAAGGAATATCGGGAGCAAAACCGGATCGTAGGAGGAGTACTTTTCAAGTTATTGTAGTTTCTTTTTGTAGACCTCTGAATAATTGCAGGCTTTCAATAAAAAATAGAACGCTTCTCGACCTTGGATGCTAGCGATGTAAAGGTCGTGAAACACGTTCTAAAAAGGTAAAGAAGGGACTTTATTATAATTTTAATAATGTCTTGATATAAAAACAGAGGAAAGGCTTGATGGAGCTGGGTTTTCCCCTTTCTCCATTCTTCCTTTCCCCCTCTTTTATCACGGCTTTATTCGATTTTTAGCACGAGTTTATTGCGAATAGCATGAGTTTATTCATTATCTACAAAATCTCTAATCAACACCGCAACGGATTCTACATGCACCGTATGAGGGAACATATCCACCGGCTGAACCTCAGTCGTCCGATAACCGCCATCTTCGAGTACCCCCAGATCTCTCGCCAGTGTCGAAGGATTACAAGATACATACACTACTCGCTCCGGACGCATCTCTAGAATCGTATCCAGCAGTCTTGGATCGCAGCCTTTACGAGGCGGATCGACAACGATCACATCTGGTGTAATGCCTTGATCTTTCCACTGCGGAATAACATCCTCGGATGGTCCGGTTTCGAAGGTAGCATTCGTAATCCCATTTAGCTCGGCATTTTTCTTCGCATCCTCGATTGCTTCCTTCACAATCTCTACCCCATACACATGCTCAGCATGCTGTGCTAGGAAAAGAGAGATCGTCCCAATCCCGCAATACGCATCGATAACGGTCTCTTTCCCGGTAAGTCCTGCGTATTCTACGGTTTTACCGTATAGTACCTCCGTTTGTACCGGGTTTACTTGGTAGAAGGAACGCGCCGAAATCGCAAACTTCACGTCTCCGATATAGTCATAGATCACTTCACTGCCCCATAGAACACGGGTAACATCGCCAAAAATCACGTTCGTCTTCTTCGTGTTTACGTTCTGACAGATACTTGTCACCTGCGGAAGATGCTCACGGATGCCGCGAATCCATTCATCTTTCTCTGGGATGCTGTCTCCATTGGTGACAAGGACCAGCATCATCTCCCCAGTACGGAACGCTTTCTTCACGACAACATGCCGCAATAGTCCGCGTCCTGTTTCCTCGTTATATGCCCTAATCCCTACGCGGCGGCCAATCTCTTTGACACGTTCAACGACTTCATCGTTATGCTCATGCTGAATTAAGCAGCGCTCCATATCGACGATCCGGTGACTGCCTTTCGCATAAAATCCACCGATAAGGCCGCCTTCCATCTCGCCCATCGGCACCTGTGCTTTGTTCCGGTAACGCCAAGGCTCGTCCATACCGAGCGTAGGGAGAACGGTAATTCCAGCAGACTCATTTGGAACATTAACCCATTCATGCACAGCTTTATCCCCACTGCTGTGTACAGTTTCGGTTCCTTCTACAAGGTTATCCACCTGTGGATGAATGTTTTCGTCATCTACATTATCCACATCTTGATGAGCGCGCACTTCATTATCTACGTTTTCGCCAGCAACATTCAGTTTCCCGATGCGCTTCAGATTATCTACAACCATCTGGCGTTTCCAGTGAAGTTGTCCTTCGTAGCTCATATGCTGTAGCTGACAGCCGCCGCACTGTGCATAGATGGGACAAGGTGCAGAAACACGGTCTTTGCTCGCTTCCACAATCTCAAGCAGTTTCGCATATCCATACTGTTTCTTTGTCTTCAGGACTTTGACGCGAACTTTTTCGCCAGGAAGCGCACCCGCTACGAACAAGGTATACCCTTCTGCACGGCCAACTCCTTCACCGTCATGATTCATGCCGATAATATCGATCACGGTCTCGTCATTTTTAGCTACCGGCAAACCGAGCTCAGCCGCAATATCTCTAGCAGGTTGTTTTTTACCGCCGCGATTACTTCCTGAACGGCCTTTTCCTGATCTTCTCTTCTCGGTTGTACGATTTTCTCTACCTGGTGTCTGTCCTAACGGTCCTTGAGCAGCAGAAAAAGATGCCTCGCCTTGCGGCCGCATCTCTGTTCCTCTTGCATTCAGAACTTCCTTGTTACCTGATTTCGCTGTCATATATTCGGTCTTCTCCGTCTTAACACGCTCTCTGTCCTGACGAACTGCATTGTTCTGCGGCTTCCCTGCACTTGTCATTCCCTCACGCTCTGTGTTCCGGCGGCTTTTTCCACGTCCGCTGCGGTTTGTATCCATATTAGTTAATTCCTCTTTCTATATTGAAATTGATTTATCTGAAAATTTGAATGTGATGCGGCAGATTACGGAACGTTGCAGGCAGCTGTCCGCCCAGTTCTCCATCCAGATTCAGCAGCACTTCACCTGGGGAGTTTACTTCCATATAATCGGTCTGAAAATGAATAACCTTCTTGTCATTCAGATGCTCTCCACGCAGTGCAAGTCGAACGAGACGAATCATCTCAGGAAGATTACACTTCTTGAGAGCAATGACATCGAATAACCCATCGTCAATCGTAGCTCCTGGAGCGAGCTTCTCAAAACCGCCTACCGAGTTTGTATTTGCGATGAGAAAGAGCATGAATTCATCATGGATATCTTCCTGTCCGTTCGCACGAATATACAATTCCTGCGGAGCCAGATTCGTCATTTTCTCCATGCCCTTCATATAATAAGCAAGCTGTCCAATCATCGTCTTCAGTTTGCTTGGCACTTCATATGTGAGTTCCGTCAGCGTTCCGCCGCCGGCTATATTAATAAAATAACGATCATTCACAAGTCCAAGATCCACGGGACGGGTCTCTTGACGAATGACCATGTCGCAGTAATCTTCCCAATGACGCGGAATTCCCAGCGCTCTTGCGAAATCATTTGTTGTTCCCAGCGGAAAAATACCAAGCGGCGGTCTATTTTCTTTTTGGGCCATTCCGTTAATCACTTCATAGAGCGTACCGTCACCACCGGCCGCAATAATGAGGTCATAGCCGCGATCAATTGCTTCTGAGGCTTCCCTCGTTGCATCGCCTTCACCCGTCGTTGCATGGCAGGAAGCTTCAATTCCACCTTCATCAAGACGTTGTAATATGGACACAAGTCTTCTTTTGGCTTCTTCCCGGCCCGAAGTTGGGTTATAAATTAATCTCGCTTTTTTCATCGTCATGATCCTTACGCCACCTACTTTTAGCAAATATCCGTTCCTTTTTTGTAGCATCGTTTCTTCTAAAGTATTCCCAATAAAAAAGCTCTTTAGTGTCCCTTATGCTTATATCTCACGTGCAAACACAGATAGTTCATTATACAACAAAAACCCAGCTGTCGTCTTCAATCTGATTCGTGTAACCACGTCAGGACAATCAGCCAGGCTATATTTTGTATTCTACTATATTCTAATATTGCTTCGATTGTTCATCCTACTACCAATAGCTGAGTATCATGAATAAGAGATTACATTTTGCTGCATCGCGGCAACTTGTCTCTCAATCCAGGTATGAAGCAGCGGATGAGGAAGCAGGGTCTGTTCACCGCTGTAGACTACTTCCACCCCATCAAGGCGCTTCGGAATGACTACATTGGTAAAATAACCTGCACTAAGAAACACCGGAACCGCAATCACGCGGAATCCTTGTTCTCGCCAGTAACTTGCACGATCCTTGACTTGATCTGGATTTAGCAAAGCATAATCTGCTTTTGCAACACCGCTTACCACCTGCACTCGCTCAGCAAGTGTTCCTAGACCTTGTTCCCATCGCTGTAGAAAACCATCATGGCGACTTCCATGACCAATGAGTAGAATCACTTCGCGAGATAGATCCTCCGAAAAGGACTGAACTTTATCCCAAACCATATCAGCAAGAAGAGGATCATCATGAAGCGGAGATCCGAAATGCAGCCTCGCCGAAATGCGAAAGGGAGCAAGATCCGTCTCCTTCTCAGGAGAAGGCTTCGCACCAAGAGCATACCCGATCTCATCCACATGTGTACTTCCCGCCGAAACAAACAAAGGGATCGCCAAAATATCCGTTACCCCCGCTGCTTCCAGTCGGTCAATCCCATCCTGAATTCCTCTTCCTTCTACATTCTCAAGAAAAGAAGCTTCTACAAGAGCAGGCTGCAAAAGCGTAAGCTTCCCTACCGCATCGTCTACAAGTTCTGTCCAGCCTGCATCCTTGGATCCATGGCTGATAATGAGAACGCCCTGTTTCATCTTAGCGTCCGAGGCGTTCCAGCGCCATTTTGTACCCGTCATTTCCGTAGTTCAGGCAGCGTTTCACACGAGAAATGGTCGCCGTGCTTGCTCCTGTCTCGGATTCGATCTGGTTATACGTATTTCCTTTGCCGAGCATACGGGCCACTTCAAGACGCTGAGACAGCGACTGAATTTCGTTCACTGTGCACAAGTCATCAAAAAATACATAACACTCTTCGATATCTTTAAGCGTCAAAATCGCTTCAAATAATTGATCTATACTTCTATCATCTAGCTTTTTCAGCTGCATTATTTTATCATCCCCTAAGGTTATCTGATTACTTTCTCCATTGTACCTACCCTATGTAGGTATTTCAAGCATTAACGGTTTCACGCGCTACAGAACAAAACCGTTTTTATATCGGTTTCCCCTGTCGTAATACCACTACACATTATAACACATTAATTCTGCTGGCGAATGTATTTAAAAACTTGTCCACATTTTCCTTGGAATCGAAACAAGATTAATTATCCACAGTTGATGATGTGAACATCCTGTGTGTATCTCCACCGTATTCGCCGTGTTTTCTTCCCATCTCTATCTAGTAGGCAGCGGCCCAAATCCGCGATTATCACGGAAAAAAGCAGTTTTTCTAAAACCCTATAGGTTATTGTTACATATACTGTGGTAAATCATGTGCAAAGGAATGTGATGAACATGTCTCAGCAATACCATGGGAGACGCAGCCGGCAGGCTCGTGCGTTACGAGACCCGCAGCAGTATACTCCCTATCCAGGTATTCCTCAATACAGTAACACTCAGACCGTATCTAATCCCACTCCACCTTATTCTTTGCAGTCCTATAATCAGCCTCAGATCGTACCTCAGCAACAAGGACCTCCTTTATACCCAACCCAAAATTATGCTCAGCCAACCCCAGTATATCCTGCAAACCAAACAACACAAGAGGAGGCTGCAGTTACCGAAACAGCAGAGGCAGCAGCAGGAGGCGGGATTCTTAGCAGCTTAAGCGGACTCGGCGGAAATCTTAAAGAACTCAAGGGATTTATTGATCGTATGGGCGGCATTGATGGCATTATGGATGGAATGGGTAAAGTTCAAAGGGTTGTGAACGGAGTTCAGCAAATGGCTCCCATGTTTAAACTCGTTACAGGTCTTCTGCCATTCGGCGCTGCCGCAGCTGCGAAAGCAGCCAAAGACAGCACTTCCCCTCCGTCGCCTCTATATGAGGAAGAATATTATACACCGAAACGGCGAAAAAAGAGAAAAAAATCAAATTCCAAAGGCAAAAACGGTTCTTCTAAAAAAACGAGTAATGTCTCTTCCGGTAAAAAAAAGAATAAAGAAGCCAAAACAAAGGCGTATTACCCCTCAGCAACTAGAAGATATTAACTTCCGCCGTTCCTTACAAAACGGCTCATAATAGCGCCCTCATATCTTAAATGATGGGTGCTATTGTGCTGTTTTCTCCGTTTCTTTATCATATTCGGTAATCTAAATCTTCTATTTACTGATAGCAGAAGTTTTAATAATCTAGTGAAACCACCCTCGTTTTTTAAACCAGAAGATCATTCCTGCGCTAAGCAGTCCCATAAACAAAATAACGCTAAAATACCCATATCTTAGTCCCAGCTCTGGCATGTGTTCAAAGTTCATTCCATAAATCCCTGCAATCAGGGTAAGCGGCATAAATATCGTTGTAATTACGGTGAGTGTTTTCATAATACTATTCATTCGGTTCGAATTCAGTGAGATGTAGCTGTCTCTCAGGTCTGCTGTCATTTCCCGGTCGGCTTCGAGCAGATCGGTAAGCTTGAGCAGATGATCGTAGATATCAATAAAATACAGCTTATGCTCACTTCCACCTTGAATTCGCTGGGAATGAACTACCCGATATAACAAGTCTCTCATCGGCACAAAAGTCCTTCTCAGTCGCAGTAACCTGCTTCTCAGCATAAATACTTGATTCATAAGCTCATCAACAGGTTCATCACTGCTTCGTCCCTCCAGCTCTCCTAGCTCATCTTCGATGGCAAAGAGAATCGGAAAATATCCATCGACCAGCTTATCCATCACGGTATAAGCTACAGCTACCGTAGCTTTACTCCAAATCGTTCGTTCACCTGCATGTTCTGAAGTTCGCTCCCATGCCTGATTGATTTCCTCCAGTTCATCATGATGATAAGAGACCAGGTAATTCGGGCCTAGAAATAAATCAACCTCAAGCGGCTGTCCATCTCCCATGCGAAGGGCATGTAACACAAGAAAATAAACATTATCGTAATAATCAAGCTTAGGACGCTGAAGTACATGCAGACAATCTTCAACAGCCAGAGGATGAAAATGAAAATAGTCAGTAAGCAGCTGAGTCTCTTCTTCGGTTGGACGGCTAAAGTCGGCCCATACAAACGTGTAATCCTGAAGATTCATCTCCTGCAGCGGCTGATTCATGACAACCTCATGCTCCTGAGTTATTGCCAGTGTGCGAATCAAGGGAGCTTCCCCTCCATTTCCAGTATCCATTCCTAGAATTTATGTACTTAAATATCTATCACACTATATAAACCTATAACCGAACTACTATGTTATTCACAAACTCACAAGATTTCAGACGCATTCAGGCTGTCCACAAGTGGATAACTTCTATAATGCTATTATCTTCAGGTAAATGTCCCCATATTCACAGAGTTATGAACATTTTCCACATAAAGGCGTGAAGAACCCAAATAACTCGTAATAAAGTATCCACACTTTACGAGTTAATTTGGGTTCTTCCTTTATATATAAAATCGCATTTATGATGTTTAGAAGAACAAGAACATAATTAGACCAGCGAGTAATCCCGTAATCGGGATCGTAATAAACCAAGTAACTACAATCCGTCCTGCAAGGGACCATTTGACGGCTGAGAAACGTTTTGCAGAACCAACACCGAGAATCGCTGATGTAATCGCATGTGTTGTGCTTACTGGCAAATGAAGCAGCGTAGCTGAAAAAATTACAGATGCTGCTGAGAAATCCGCTGCAAAGCCGTTAATCGGCTCAATCTTGAAGATTTTCGTACCCATCGTCTTGATAATTTTCCATCCACCAATGGCCGTACCGCCCGCCATCGCTGTTGCAGCTGCAATTTTAACCCACAGCGGAACTTCCATATGATCCTGAACGCCGCCGGCAACGAGGGCAAATGTAATAATCCCCATCGCTTTCTGTGCATCGTTCGTTCCGTGTGTAAAAGATTGAAGGGCAGCTGTGAAAATCTGCATTGTTCGGAATCCTTTATTTACCGTGTGCGGACTGCGTTTCGCAAAAATATACTTCAGAATCGTCATCACCACATACCCAATCGCGAACGCGATAATCGGCGACAAGATCAGACCTTCTACAATGCTAGTGAATCCAGACCAGTTCAGCTTCCCTGGTTCGCTGATGAATACAGCCCCCGCCAGTGCGCCAATCAGTGCATGGGAAGAGGAAGAAGGAAGTCCGAACCACCAAGTGACCAAATTCCAAATAATCGCGGCAATGAGCGTCGCTATAACAATATTGATCCCGTTATCTAGTTTCGTGGGATCAGCTACGCTTCCCCCAATTGTTTTCGCTACCCCTGTAAATAACAGGGCTCCAATAAAGTTCATACTGGCTGCGAGAAGAATCGCACGACGCGGCGTCAATGCACGGGTAGATACCGAAGTTGCAATGGCATTGGCTGTATCATGAAATCCATTGATAAAGTCAAAGGCCAAAGCCAAAAAGACGACGATCCCTAGAATCCATACTGGAGTTACCATATCCATATCTCACATACTCCTTATGAATTCCGCATAATGATGGACTCAAGACAGTTTGCAACATGTTCACAGGAATCTGTAGTTGCCTCAAGGCGCTCGTAGATTTCTTTACGCTTAATCAGCTCGATTGGATCCTGTACGGAAGCAAACAAGTTTTTCGTACAGATACGAAGAAGCTCGTCTCCTTGATTCTCCAAATCATTCAGGCGAATCGTATACTCACGGATAGCAAGCAATTTTTTCTGCGATAAGAGGTGAACTGCCTTCTGAATCTCGTAAGCAGATTCACGAAGAATTTCGGAGAACTGAATGATGTACTCGTCCGCTTCCTTCAGATCGTACATATAGAAACGGGAAGCCGTTGCTTCAAGTCCATCTAGTACATCGTCAAGTGTTGTTGCCAGAGCCATGATGTCATCACGTTCAATCGGTGTGATAAACGTTTTGTTAAGCTCTTTGATGATCGTATGCGTATAGTTGTCGCATTCGGTCTCGTACTTCTTCATTTGGTCAGTAAACTCGACCATGTTACTTAGATCGCCGGTGTTCTGTGCAAAGTAGTCTGCAGCTTGTACAACGGTATTTGCCATATTTTCGAGTGACTCGAAAAAAATATCTTTTTTCTTCTTAAAAGCCATTTTTATATCCCCTTCACAGAAAGATTGCGTGAAATTTAATGAAAAGAAATGACAACAAGTGATATCTTATCACACTTTTCATTGTGTTTACATAAAAAACGAATGAATTTTACAATTGAATTTTTCAACTTTTGACATAGACTGACCAGTACCGACACAGATTATCCAAATACTGTTTATAACGCTTGTCATTGTCTTGTTTCTACTATGTTTTTCTTCACTCTTAAACAAAATAAGCTAACACTCTTTGATCGGTCAGGACCTAAGATGGTTAGCTTTCTAATAGACATAGGATATGAGCAAAAGTTAAGATTTCAATTTCATTATATTAAGGTGTACGAATAATAACATGTTCAACAAGCGGCGGTACACTCGTCACAATACTTAAGAAGGTTTTTCCTGGCACAAGCGGCAGTTCCTTTCCTCCTTTTGTTACACGGATAAGATCCCCCGCTTTTTTGGACCATTTCGCATGGATCACTTTCCCTTGTTGAAATAACATCGCATCTCCGCCAGAAGTTAGATCGACACTGAGTCTTCCTACATCATCTAATACCTTATGGGCTGTGGATAATACGATAATATTCGAAGCTGCTAACCTTTCCCCATTATCTGCATCAATATCTTCTTTTCCCTGCACACTTCTTAGATACGTGCTCGTAGACTCATCGTAATCGTAACTCACTTCGTAACTGCTCGTTAAGTAAGTAATGTCAAAATGGAGAGCTTCTTCTCCCTCCACCTGCGCTCCTTCTTCTAAATAGGGATATACAGGTGATTTATTTTCTTCCGAATACCCCCGTTTCGCAGCAGCTTCTCTCAACTGATCCAGTGATGAGTACAGATTATGAGGGGCCTTGCGTTCACTGCTTCGGAAATAGTAGGGACCTGCGTTCGAAATTTCATCCAGATAAGGTTTCCCCTGATTTTGTAAAATAGAGTAGGCTGCCTGACTGCCTCCAGCATGAGCAAGAATACTGCCATAGCTCTCTCCAATCTCTATGAGGTAAGGACGAATACTGCGAATCGGACCTACTGTTTCCGTCGTACCCTCACTTTGAAAAATAGCAATTAGCCGGGTGATACCTCCCTCAGCAAGCACTTCATAGATCTGATCGGCATGACTTAGACCTGATTGCGGTCTTGCAGCCGGGGCATTATTAATCATTACCGCAACTGGCCTTTTCTCAGCGGGTTCTTCTACTTTCATTCCCGTTAAAGGAGCCGTATAAGCGTAATCTCGTTCTTGATTCTCTTGGGGCGTATCTATTGAATCAATTGATTCCGTTGGTGCCTCCATTTCAAGCGCTGAAGGAGTCGCAATTTCTGATGATTCGGCACGGCAGGCCGTCATTAAGAGCACAACCAATAAAAACATCAATAACGCCACAAGTCTCCATTTTTTATGCAAACCGATTATTCCCCCTCCGTATGTCCACTCTAATGAACATGGTTATCTCATTTATTTAATCACACCTGAAGAGGTTTTGCCCCTATTTGTTGTAAATTTGGAAATAATGAGGATGGTAAACAGGTGAACAAAGAATAAATAAATTCTTTTTATCGTTTGTGAAAAATATCACAACTAAGGTGGCGTATTTATTTTAATATAAAGACATCGAAAGAGTGATCACTTTTACAGCAATAAAAAAAGTCACATCAGCAATAAAGCAACCGCAACATGGATGCTCGGCAATATATCTTAATAGACCATAAAAAAATGGATGGAGTGGTTTCTATGTTTACAACATGGATTAGAGAAAATAAAGTAGCAATGTGGTTATTGACTGTACTGCGTATCTACATCGGTTATGATTGGATGACTCACGGATGGGCTAAACTTACAAGCGGCGGTTTTGATGCAAGTGGCTTTATCGGCTATGCGATCACCAATTCGACTGGGGAAGGCGCAACAGTCCAAGGTTGGTGGGGAAGCTTCCTTCAAACCTTTGCTCTACCGAATGTAGGACTATTCAATGTCCTTGTACCGCTTGGTGAGTTCCTTGTAGGCCTTGGTCTTATCCTTGGATGTTTCACTACTTTAGCTGTACTGATGGCAATGGTAATGAACTTCGCTTTCCTCTTCTCGGGTACGGTAAGCACGAATGCACAGCTGATCTTGCTTCAAATGTTCATCTTAGTTGCTGGATTTAACGCAGGTAAAATTGGTCTTGATCACTGGGTGGTTCCTTACATCCGTGCACAGTTTGGTAAATTTAGAAATAAAGACAAAGCCGTTCACATTAAAACACAGCAAGATTTTTAATAAAGATAATACTCACTTACACCATCATATCTTTTAAAAAACAAGCTCCTGTAAACGGGAGCTTGTTTTTTTGCCTCTATACAAGCATTGCCTATGTTATAATTTCTGGTAAAGAAAGATCTATCGCTTCATAATTGACCACCTGGAGGTGTGTATATATGTCGGTTAATCGCCGCCTGAATACAGATGCTGACTTCGAAGAAGCAATGAATGGCAAGCAACGAATTCGAGTATTTCAAGATAATCATCAGATCAATAACGGAGGACAGATTATTCGCTTTGATCAGAAGACGATTGTGATCCAGTCCAGTGTCAGTGATTTAGCCTACCATGGACGGAACGAATGTGAATTCTTCGAGATCAAGAAGTAATTCTGCTTAAATACAAGAAAGGCATCCCCTTTTGATCAGGGATGCCTTGTTTTATTTTATAAAAGTGAGACTTAAGTGGTTCCAAACTGCCAGCAGTTCAGGCTGAGACTGCCATATTGATAGGTCTGGAATTTCCTAATGGCCTTCCGATCTGCATCAGCTGCGCCCATTGCATAGAACAAGGGAGCGAAGTGCTCTGAAGCATAAGAAGGGACTGCATCCTGAGCATAGGGTGCTTTCTTCTCGTAAGCAAACAGCTCTCTTAGATTCCACTGTTCAAGACGCTCTGCGACCCATTCATCAAATTCCACTGCCCAGGCCTCGGGCTCGTCTTGCTGACTCAGCTTTCTCAAATTATGAACCAATCCGCCACTGCCAATCAGTAAAATCCCTTCATCGCGAAGCGGGGCCAGCATACGTCCAATATGATACTGTTCCTCCTCGGATCGCTGTGAATCTACGGATATGGCGACTACCGGAATGTTCGCTTCCGGGAACATATGACGAAGAATAACCCAAACTCCATGATCGAGTCCTCTGTCTTCTAGTGGTTTCACAGGAAGGTTCGCTTCCTTGAATATGCCGCATATTCTCCTAGATAATGAAGGATCACCTTGAGCCGGATATTCCAGTTCATACATCTCGCTAGGAAAACCATAAAAATCATGCATCGTGGAATGATGCTCGTCCATCGATACGGTCTGCACAGGCTCATCGAAATGCGCCGAAAAAACGGCAATGCCTTTGGGAAGCGGCATACGGGTACCGAGTTCTCTAAGGAAAGCAGTATACTCGTTATCCTCTACCGCAAGGGTAGGTGAACCGTGAGCTATAAACAATGTAGGTAAGGTCATCGCTGCCAAGCCTCCAGACACAGGTATAATGGTTGCCCCTTTATTTTAACTCTAGAATGTAAGAATTCCAATCATTTTCAGGGCTAATTTCATAATTTAACCTTAGATCATCCAGTGCTGCCAGTCCTCGTCCATCCGATTCTGTTCAGCAAGCCATGCACGGGTACGTTTGATAAGTTGCTCCCGCTCTGGTCCTGATGAAAATGTATGATTTCCTTGAAAAATAATATCCTTATCACAGCGTCCCGTTGAACGCATCCAGAACACTTTCTGAAATAAAAAAGCATAATCGACCGGAATGGTATCATCGCTTGTTCCATGCGCAATAAGTACATCCCCCGAAAATTTAACAGCCTCCTGAAACGGCTGAAACTGAGCGAGCGAATCAAAGAACACCGGACTAAAATCATAACCCAGATGATCTGCGCTTCCTTCTTTTACAGCCTGATCATATGTACTGCGGCCCGTAATCTTCACGATATCATTGAAAGGATAACCTACAGAGGACCACATAATCAGCCTGTTCACACGCTTATCTCTCACTGCTGTAAGCAGCGCCGTCGCTCCGCCAAGGCTATGTCCAAGCAGTGTGATTCTCTTAGGATCAACGTCACAGCACTCTATCGCATAATCGAGAACACTGCGTGTCTGATTAATCATCGATTCAAGACCTTCTGCTCCATATTCTCCGCTGCTTTCACCGCACCCAATGTAATCAAAACGGAGCACTAAATATCCATCTTCGGCAAGTTCTCGGCCCGTTTTTACAAAAAGACGATCGACACCAATCCGGCTGCCCACAAAGCCGTGACATATAATAATAAGCGGTACACGTGAAGGACGTTCTCCTTCTTGCAGTTCAGGCACAACAGGATAATGAATCGTTGCAGCGAGTTCTTCCTCACCGTGACGAATACCGATTTGTCTTTCCATAAAAACGCCTCCTAAGAATTGAATATATCTATTTCAATTAAATCCGATAAGTTTAATATGAATTAAGTAAAATCAGTGTAGCATCCTCCTGCTAAAAAAGTCAATCAAACCTTTTTTTGTATCCCATTTTTGCGAATTAAGGTGTCGTCCCGTATAATTTATCAATAGAGCCCGTACTCCGAAGGAGAGAACACGAATGAAACCGAACAACAAACAAATCATGCTGCTGCGGAATCGCCAGAACACTTTTCTGGGGCAGATGAATGAAAGAACCTTAGCTTTTTATGAGACTTTCTCTATGAATGTCAGAGACACCCGCATTCCAGCACAGAAGCAGGAAGAATTGCTCCTGGATGCTGCTAAGCACCTTGTAGAAGCACAAAACAAAGGGGATAAACCGGATTCAATTTATGAAGGTAATCCGCTGGGATACATAAAAGAACTTGAACAGAAATACAGTCCGCAACACGGTACTGGTCCAACTTTACCCAAGAATACGAAGGCCCAAACTTCCCCTTCTGCCACTGAAAGTGAAACCCGAGGTCTTTCATTCAATCTGATGATCGCTTGGTCTGCGATATCCATTGTTTTCGTACTTATGGGCTTCATCGGATTAGTTACAGAATGGGGCGGTCAAGATCCAACTCCCTATACCCGGATCAGCTTATTTACTTTAACTCTTATTGCAGGCGGAGCCATTATATTGATTCAAGTGTTACTTTCTTTCAACAATGGAACCGATGAGGTTCAATCCTCTGTAAGAAAAAAAGGATTTCAGCTTGCTTCTATGCTCAAATATCTCATCGTCGTGGTCGTGATTCTACTACTAGGATATATGCTCGGAAAGGTCCTCCCGATCATTCAGCTCTCTTCTATTACATTTCTCATCATTGGACTTATTGCACTTGTCTTGATCTACCCGATTTTTGTTCGTAAACGTAAAAAATAATAGAAAGAGGCTGTCTAATATATCGTTAGTGAACGATACGTAGACAGCCTCTTTTTATAGGAATAAGAATTGGTTATTTCATTGCTTCAGACAATTCGGTGAAAATAAACCCAATCGCATATGCTCCCGCATCTGGATATCCAATGCTTCGTTCTCCAACCGTCCCTGCTCTTCCCATACGAGCAACGATTTCTTCGGTTTTCTTCGCACCATCCACCGCAGCTTGTGCAGCTTTTTTAGAAGCAGTCTTCATATCTTCGCCTGCATCTGCACTCTTCTGCCAGGAATCAGCCATAGGTACAAGCGCATCAATGAGTGTCTTGTCACCCACGACTGCCCCGCGTCCAAATGATCTTTCCCCTGTATCCTGGATTCCCTTCACTACAGCAGACAATAGATCAGCTACATCCTGTACCCTAAGAACTTCTTTCTCACCGGCACTCTTACTTGCTGCACGGAAAGCCGATCCCCAGATCGGACCTGACGCCCCGCCGCATTTCTCCATAATAATGAGAGAACATGCATCAAGGAACTCGGACATACTGGAACTTTTCTCGAGTACGTGATCCCACTCTTTTTTGAGCTGTTTAAATCCGGTTGCAATACTTGTACCGAAATCACCGTCTCCTGCATGAGAATCGAGATCACAGAACGGTCCCTCATTTTTAATGATGATTTCACTCATCTTGTCGATATAATAGACGAGATTATTCAGAGAGAACTGTTCATTTTGTACCGTACTATATTCTTCAGATGTTTCTACGGTGTATGATGCTTTCTTACCGCCATCTGCTTGAACTTCTTCCACTTTGTCTGTATAAATAACCTCTGTCAAAGGCCCTCTCATGGTAAGCGCCGGAGTCTCGCACTCTACAGCAAGCAGATTCTTTAATTCTTCATCAAGCTGCATCAGTGACAAGGAAGCGCCAGCCATATCAATACTTGTCATATAGTCACCAACTAGAACCTTCATCACCTTTTTGCCTTTTGCCTTCATCTCTTTCATGACTGCATTATTCAGCAAATACAGTTCCTGAAGCGGTGAGCCTCCAAAGCCATTAACGAGAACAGCATACTCATCTTCTGCGCTCTGATCCATATGTTTCAGCAAATCTTCTACCATCCGGCGGGCGAGTTCATCAGCAGGGAGTACTTTTTCACGCCGAATCCCTGGCTCACCATGAATACCCACTCCATATTCAATCTCATCCTCGTTCAATTGGAACGTAGGGCTTCCTTTGGCAGGAACGGTACAAGAAGTCAGGGCAAACCCAATACTTTTTGTACGGTCTGCTGCTTTTTGTGCCGCTTCTTTAACTTCTGACAGTGATTTGCCCAGTTCTGCTGCAGCTCCGGCAATCTTATGAACAAATACCGTACCTGCTACACCACGCTTACCTACCGTGTACAGGCTGTCTTCTACTGCAATATCATCTTCTACTTTTACATAGTCAACGGTAATTCCGTCTTCCCGTGCCAGATGAGCAGCATTACGGAAGTTCATAATGTCCCCGCTGTAGTTTTTAATAATAAGCAGCGTACCTTTGTCACTGCGTGACCCACGAAGCGCTTGGTAGACTTGAATCTGAGATGGAGAAGCAAATACGTCTCCGCAGACGGCTACATCAAGCATCCCTTTTCCTACAAAACCTGCGTGTGCCGGCTCATGACCGCTTCCTCCGCCGCTGATCAGCGTGACTTTGCTAGGGTTAAGTTCTTTTTTCGCAATAATCTTATATCTTGAATCAAATGTAAGTTCTGGATAAGCGAGAATAAGACCGCCAGCCATCTCTCTTACAAGTGTTTCCGGTTTGTTCATTATTTTTTTCATATCGTTCACCCTAACTTTTGTTTATATTCTCGTCCAATTTGGTCAGCAACCATGATGGAAGCAACGACTGCTTCTTCGGTTACTGGGAATGGCATGGAGTGAATCGATTCCTCTGGAATACATGCTTTTCTTGCTACTTCTTTCAGTTCTTCCACTGTAACTTGATCGACGCCGATATCAGCAAGACATACCGGAAGTCCGATGGATACACAGAATGCAAGAACTTCGTCCAGCTCTTCTTTCGGTGCATTTTCAAGTACCAATTGAGCGATCGTACTGAACGCTACTTTTTCACCGTGGAAATAATGATGTGTGCCTTCTAGTGCAGTAAGTCCATTGTGAATCGCATGGGCAGCTGCAAGACCTGCACTTTCAAAACCAAGTCCGGACAACAAGATGTTCGTCTCTACAATATTCTCAAGCGCTGGAGTCACTAAGTTGCAGTCACATGCAACCTTCGCATTCAGTCCATCTTCGAGCAGTGTTTCATAACATAGTTTTGCAAGCGCAAGCGCTGCTTTTGTACCGACTACTTTAGGGGCACTGCCATCAAGTACACCACAAGGAAGACCTGCGTTTACGCCTGAGTAGGATCTAGCCGTTGCTCTTGCTTCAAAATAAGTAGAAAGAGCATCTCCCATTCCGGAAACTAAGAAACGAGTAGGTGCATTCGCAATAATCGTAGTATCGATCATGACTACACTTGGACTTTGTTTAAAGTAAGCGTAATCATCAAATGCTCCATCTTCGGTATAAAGTACAGCGGAATGGCTTGTTGGTGCGTCTGTTGCAGCGATCGTTGGTACGATAATTAGGGCTTCACCTTCAGCTACACACTTCGCAGTGTCGATAGCTTTTCCTCCGCCAAGGCCAATCGTACAGTCACATTTTTTTTCTTCTGCGAGCTTTTGCAGTCTGGCGATCTCTTCACGGGTACATTCTCCGCCGAATCCACCTTCTACAAGAGTTACATTAAATTTATCTGAAGTTGTGTTCAATTGTTCTTTTACACGAGCAATATCATCTGGATGGGCAATCAGTAACGCAGAGTCACCAAATGTCCGAATAAAATATCCTAAATTTAAAAGTTCATTTTCACCTTGTACATATTTCGTTGGACTAATAAAAGCTCTTCTCATCGTTATTACCTCCTAGCAATTTGTTTCTCTCTCTATTATATTTTTTACCCAATTTACTTTCATTGAACTCCGATTACTAATTAAAGCGTTTTCTTATTGTGTTTTTTTGCACTAAACTATCACAAATTGTACTTTTATGTACTTCACTTCTGTAAAAAGATATACTAAAAGAAGAAATTAGGCATCTAACTTCAATTTTTTACTATAGGAGTACACCACTATGAAACCAGCACACTTCCATCTGAATCAAATCATTGATATTGATAAATGGCACGGGCTTCAAGACTCCCTATCACTTGTAACGAAAATGGCCATTATTACCGTCGATTACAAAGGTGTTCCTGTAACGAAGCACAGTCATTGCCAGTCCTTCTGTCAAGCGGTGCGTAAAGACGAGATGCTGTCTGAGTACTGCCAGAAATGTGATGCCCGGGGCGGACTTGAGGCCGTTCGAACAAACAAACCCTACATATATTCCTGTCATTTTAATATCGTGGATATTGCCATTCCGATCCTTGTTGATGGTCAATATGTGGGGGCGATTATGGCAGGACAGATCAAACTGACGGATCAGGAATTATATCTTGAACAGATTGTGAATCGTCCCGAGAATACAGAAAGCCGAGCTAAATTCAAAGCACTTGAAAAAGAATACAGTGCACTACCGCAGCTTACTTACGATGAAATGGCCAAAGCGGCAGAGATGCTGCTTCAGCTTTCTACTTATATTGTCGAGGAGTCCATTCAGAAGAATGCAACTATTGAGATGTATAAAAATGCACTGTCACAGGACATGCCGCTTACCATTCCGGCTCATCTTCCTTCCGTAACCGCATTTAAAAATATGGAAGCCATGCAGCATGAGCTGGTTAATACGATGATCGATAGAAAGATTAAGAAATTTACAACGCATGATTTCCATACGCTGAATCCCTTGCTTACCCCAGCGTTTGAGTATATTTATCACCACAAAAATGAGAATATCACGCTTCAGCAAATGGCTAAATTATGTCATGTGAGTCCAAGCTATTTTAGCCGGATCTTTACAAAAGAAACGGGAGAAAATTTTTCCGTGTTTGTACCTCGACTAAAAATGGAATGGGCAAAGCAGCTGCTTGAAGAAACCAATCTTCCGATCCATCAAATCAGCGAAGATCTGGGATATACGGATGCGGGATATTTTATTAAAACGTTTAAGAAATTAGAAGGTCTGACCCCAGCGGTATATCGCAGAATGATTCGGTAATTAGTTATGATTCCATTAAAAAAAGCCGGGTAAATTCATCCCGGCTTTTTTACATATACGGTGCGTATTCCTTATTTCTAGTTCCCCTTACCTTCTTCTTCTTTCTTTTCATCATTCAACTTTTCTTGCGGCTCTTCTTTCTTTGGTGTTACTTCTTCAAGGACAATGGAATCACTAGCTCGGGATAAGCTATTAATTGTTGCTTTATCTCCATCCGCTACAGATAGAACAAAGAATCGGTAACTAACCCCCGGTTTCAGTGAACTTCCATCTGAATCGAGCGTCGAAGTATCTACCGTGACGACTCCGTTTCCACCCGTTTTATTCACGGATGTGTATTGTGATCTTGGCAGGGCATTCGCTTGATCCAAAGTAAACTGACTAGCTGAAGCTGCTTTAACCGCAATCACTGCATAGAAAGAAAGTCCTTTTTCATCCCCTGCTTTATTGAAATTCACTTGTACCGCAGGGCTTCCATTCGGCTTATTCTCTACCTTCGTTATATTAGCCTGATCTACCTGAACCGAAGGCTGACTCAGTGCAAAATTACTCGATCCATCCGATAAAGCATTCACCGAACGGGTGGAACCATCTGCT
The DNA here is from genome assembly GCF_965111595.1 of Paenibacillus sp. Marseille-Q7038. Taxonomy (NCBI): domain Bacteria; kingdom Bacillati; phylum Bacillota; class Bacilli; order Caryophanales; family Paenibacillaceae; genus Paenibacillus; species Paenibacillus sp. Marseille-Q7038. Next base: position 3,335,858 of record NZ_CBCOOM010000001.1, read on the forward strand.
AGAGAGAGAACAAACGCTTTATAACTAGTACCGGCAACCAGCTTATTACCGTTAACATCCTTGGCTCCTTCTCCAAGAAGCTGTGAGATATTCGAACCGTTTTTAGCTACTGCCGTGTAATTACTTGAAGATACACGATTTGCAGCGGAAAGATCGAAGCGGCTTGCTTCATCTGCTCGCACAAGCATGATGAGATAACGGGAAATTCCCGCTTCATCCGAAGCTTTTTGGAACGAAATCGTGACATCGCGGCCGTCCCCGTTATTTCCTTTAATATTCGCGGATACAGAAGATGCAGGTCTAACCGTGCTTGCAGACAGCTGTATCGCTGAAGAAGCAGATGACAGTGCACTCAGCTTACTATCTCCGCGGTTACTTACCGCAAGTACGAATACTCGATAACTCACCCCGCTGCGGATCGCTGACCCATCTGTATCTTTTGCTCCGGATGCAAGTGTAGCCTTCAGATTCCCACCCGTTTTATTTACTCTTGTATACCGATCACTACTTATCCCATTGGCTCTAGAAAGGTCGAAGCTTCCTGCATTGCCCGACTTCACTACAAAGACACGGTAATGATCTACGCGGGATTCTTCAGATGACTTATTAAATGTAACCTGCAGGTCCCGGCCGTCTCCGTAATCCTGAATATCGTTTACAGCTACACTTGTCGCCGGCTTCGATACCGAGTTATTACTTAAGGAGATTGCATTAGAGGAAGAAGATAATAGATTCTCATACCCTCCTTGCTGATTTCCCATGGCTGCTACAAACACACGATAGCTTTCTCCTTCACGAACCGTAACCCCACTCGTATCTTTCAGGTTCTGCGGCAGTGTAATCGTCTGATTTTTCCCATTCTTCGATATATCATAGTAGCTTCCGGAAGATACTTTATTCGCTTCACTCATGGTAAAGGCAGAGCTGTTATTATTGCGGACTACAAACACCCGATAAAAGCCTACTTTTGACTCGTCTCCTGTTTTGTTAAATGAAACCTGCAGGTCTCGTGCATCTCCGTTATCACTGCGGTCCGTTACCGATGTAATAGAAGGAGCGGTCAGCGTACTTCCGTCCAAAGTGAAGCTCGAAGAACCAGAGGACAGTCTATTCTCTTTATCATTCGTATTCGTACTAGTCGAGAGGACAAACAGCGTATATGCAGTTCCATTCTTAATGAGATCCCCTGATACATCCCGTGATGAAGAGGAAAGTGTTGTCGTAATCACTGAACTTGCTGTTTTACCGATAACGGTCGAGTAACTGCTCGAAGCGCGGTTCGCCGCATTTAGATCAAAAGATGATGCATCTTTGGTTTTGACGATAAAAGCACGGTAGCTGTTAATATCAGATGTCGTTCCTGGCTGTTTGAAACTAATCTGCAGATCACGGCCATCTCCGTTATTCGCAACATCTTTGACACGCAGTTCATTTACCGCCTGAACCGCTGGTTTTGCTGTCAGTGTAATAGAATTTCTAGCGGAAGAAAGAAGTGAAGCATAGTCAGCCGCATCGTTTCCAACCGTTAATACATACACTTTGTAAGTTACACCGGATCTAATCTTCTCACCGCTCACATCCCGTGTGTTCTCCCCCAAAGTGAGGCTAATATTCCCATTCCTTTTACTTACTTGAGTATAGTTTGCAGAAGTTGTATTCATGGCTGCATTAAGTGTAAAGTTCCCTGCACTCGTATCCTTGACGACCATGACACGATATTCATATACTCCGCCTTCATTCTGCGAAGGTGTGAAATCAACTTTAATATCCCGACCGTCACCATACTGAGTACCTACACTCGTTGTAATCGTAGAGGTAGACAAGTCATCACTCTTCGTGACGATATCCACACGTTTTGCTTGAGAGTTCCAATACACTTCTTCTCCCAATGCTTCGGTTACGAATCGAATGGGAACCATGGTATTCCCCTTAACTACGGATGCAGGAATATCCAAGTAAACTGTGTTGCCATTGATATTCGCTGTCTTTGATCCGATCTTCAGAGATACCGTCTGGTCACCTTTGGTCGCAGTAACCGTCTTCGACTTATTGTTCCATACGACCTTTGCGTTCAGCCCTTCAAAAATAGACCGCAGCGGAACCAGTACTCTGGCGCCTTTCATTATCGGTGCTTGTGAAGCTGATAATTTCTCATTATCAATGTAAATCTGTATGGCCGTTGCTGCATGAGACACGACAGGGGGAACACTTGCTGTGATAAGGGCAGCGATGACAGCTGTAGAGATCCATTTTTTCATTTTTATTGTTACCTCCAGTATTTGGATTATTAACTTGGTTTAGCTTAGCAATCTTATAACGTAAGCCGATGGGATAAAGTTCCATAAAAGGAACGTAAAACATAAATATATTTTTTATTCCTTTCGAAAGTGTGTCTATCGGTTAATACATGAAGAGTTAGCAATCATATTCTAGGAGGTATAAATATGAAGAGTTACACGCCAAGAGAGGTTTCTTATTGGAAAAAGAAGAGCGCTAAAACAGCCATCATCCTGCTGAGCAGCGCTGCATTGTTGTTGCCTGGAGCAGGGTCCATCGGCGCACAAACCGTTCAAGCAGCCGCGACTAAACCGCCCACATCCCATTCAGATTCTGCTAAGATTCTTAGCACCTTCCAATCCTTACTTAAAGAAAACAACTTACGGGATGCTGACAACTATCTATATAAGAATAGTAAAAAGGTAACCCGGCATCATGCCACTCTGATGGTCTTATATTTAGAGAATGCACGGATTAAGGCTCTCCCCGTACTCAATCAAAAATTTTATCCCGAAGAGATTCAGAAAGAGCTTTCTTCTATTTTTTATAAGCGAAATGATAATATAGACAATCTTTTGAAAAAGGCTAAAACACAAAAGTTGAAAAATTTACTGACGGAAGCAAAAAACAGTGGTTATAAAATGAGGACTTCAGAAGGAATGTATTACTTGACTATGGACTATTCCAGATTCGAGCGATATCAAAGTGATATAAAAGAGGATATATCTGCTTATATCGCGATCCAGACAGATGAAACGAACAAATATTCTTCAAGTGATGCTGCACTAACCATCGGCTATCAGGAACTCGTGAACAGAGCGCTAAATCAGGAAGATTTCCTGATTAAATACCCAACATCCAATCGTGCAGGACAGGTAAAGACCTTGTTCAACGATTATAAACTTTCTGTATTTTATGGACTTAACAATACCCCTCTTTTCTCCTATGAGGAGAACACGATGAATACAAATGCTCGAAAAGCGTATGAATTTATTTCCCAGATTCCAAACACGAACAAGAGTGAGTTACGCACTCATCTCAAACAATATATGGAGCTCGTGAAAGAGGAAAAATATAAAAAAACAGCAAAGGTAGAGAAATGGATCACAGAAAACATTATTCAGGAACCGTAATCATCCGCTCTTTTCATTTTTGTCCAATAATATAATGATAAATTTCATTAGATAGTATATAGTTTCACTATGTGATACAAACAAAGGGGTGAACTTAATGAACTATCATTATGTTGGCATTGATCATGTTCAGCTTGCAGGTCCTCCCGAATGCGAGGCAGAAGCTCGTCATTTTTACAGTGAAATCCTTGGATTTACCGAAATTCCTAAACCGGAAGTACTGCAAAAAAGGGGCGGTGTATGGTTTCTTTGTGGAAGTCATGAGGTTCATATCGGCGTGCAGACTGATTTTTCTCCAGCTACAAAAGCTCATCCTGCTTTTGATGTGAAACAGCTAGAAGCATTGCGCAGTTACTTAGTAGATCAAGGGATTCCAGTCATCGCAGATGAGGCCCGCCAAGAAGAAGGTGTCGATCGTTTTTATCTTCATGATCCTTTTGGAAATCGCCTGGAGTTTATGGAACGGAGCAATCATAAATAATAGATTTTCACGATGCATAAAAAATAAACAAAACCCCCGCGAATTTCTGTACGGGGGTTTTGTCATTCGATATATTCAATTTCTAGAACCAGTAATTTTGAAAAATGATCAAATCAATAGATTAAATAAATTTTGGTCTTTGTTTAGTTCCGTATACTGAATGTTTTTCGCTGTCATTCGTTCAATCAGCGGACCATAATCCTCTTTATTGAGTAGCTCTATACCAACAAGGGCTGGACCATTTTCTTTATCATTTTTTTTCGTATACTCAAATCTCGCAATATCATCATCTGGACCGAGTACATCCGAGAGAAATTCACGAAGGGCACCCGCACGCTGCGGGAAATTAATCATGAAATAATGTTTGAGCCCTTCATATATGAGTGAGCGTTCCTTAATCTCCTGCATTCGGTCAATATCGTTATTTCCACCGCTAATGATACATACGACTTTCTTCCCTTTGATCTTATCTTTATACTGTTCAAGCGCAGCTACGGCAAGAGAGCCGGCAGGTTCAACTACAATGGCATTCTCGTTATATAGTTCCAAAATGGTGGTACAAGCTTTACCTTCCGGAACCTTAACTACATCATCCAGTGTTCGGGTGCAGATATCATAGGTTAAATCCCCTACTCTCTTCACCGCTGCCCCATCGACAAACTTATCAATCTTCTGAAGCGTAACTACCTGTTTCTGATCCATCGCCTCTGTCATGGATGCTGCGCCTAAAGGTTCCACCCCAATGACCTGTGTCTGTGGATGCACTGTCTTAACATAGGTTCCGATTCCAGCAGCCAGACCGCCGCCGCCAATCGTTACAAAAACATAATCGGCAGGACCATCAAGATCCTCCATGACTTCCATCCCGATTGTTCCGTTCCCTGCAATAATCTTCGGCTGATCGAATGGATGAATGAACGTAAGCTCCTGTTCATCTCTTACCCGCATAGCCGCTTCATAGGAGTCATCATACGTATCTCCCGTAAGGATGACTTCAATGTTATTGCCGCCAAACCGTTTTACTTGCTTAACCTTCTGATTCGGCGTTGTGCTTGGCATAAAGATTTTACCTTGAATTCCAAGGGCATTACATGAAAAAGCAACTCCTTGTGCATGATTTCCAGCACTCGCACAGACAATGCCCCGTTCACGCTCTTCTGCAGATAAATTACGGATCATGTTATAGGCACCGCGAATTTTAAAAGAACGAACAACTTGCAGATCTTCTCTTTTCAGGTAGACTTCACAATTGTACTTTGCCGATAGTACAGCATCACGCTGGAGCGGCGTTCTTACGATGACCTCTCTCAGTACGTGGTGCGCTCTAACGATATCTTCCATTCCCACTACAGGGACAGTTCCATGATTAGGTGTCTCTACAGATTTCATTTTCTCCCACACTCCGCTTGATTTGGTCAGCTTTACGTTCGCTGCATATATTTTCTATTTTATGTATTGTACCATTTTTGTACGGTTGAAAAACGGTTCTATCTGCGGATTTTCATGATTTTCTTGAAAAAACTCTTTTCTTTCAGCTACATTTTGCATATCACGGCAAACCTATGTTTAAATAAAAGCAGTGTTTGAAAGAGGAGGAGCCTAACCAATGTCGATTAACTACGAACAAGACTTACTGCCTATCGGCTCTGTTGTACGCATCAAAGAATGGAAACAGAAGCTGATGATTTACGGCCGTTTGCAAAATGATACCGAATCTCAAAATACATGGGATTATGTTGCATGCTACTACCCTCATGGGAATCTGACGGAAGATTCCAATGTATTCTTTAATCATGGAGATATTAAAGACGTTGTTTTCAGAGGCTTCGAGGATCATGAGGAAGCTGCTTTCCGTAAGATTCTTGCTGAGGCAATTAAAGAAGCAGAGTAATTCAAAACTGCGGTTGCGACTGCAACTAGCAGAGGAAAAAGAAAACCCAAAGGAGTTCCCCTCGTAAAGAGAGACCCCTTTGGGTTTTTGTATGTTCCCCGAATCTAGTTCATATTTCATCAAAACGGTAAGATAAGAGTTGTTTTCACTTACTTTTCTATTCATATTATTAATACGCTGTCCGGTTACTTCTCTTGTCAGATCATACTTCTTTGGAAGTAATGTTTTGCTTGAACCAAGCAACGGCCGCTACAACTTCGGTACGACTCAGTTGGTGGCCATTATTTTCCCAGTGTAACTGTACGCTTGCCCCAGCCTCTTCAAGAAACTGCTTAAGTTCTTCGGATTCTTGAGGTGCGCACATCGGATCGTTCTTGCCTGCAGCGATAAAAACAGGAATACCTGACAGATTCGGCAGTTCTTTCTCACGTAAAGGCACCATGGGATGATGTAGAATTGCTCCTTTTAAAGAGTCAGCATAGTGAAATAGTAGGCTTCCGGCAATATTAGCACCGTTTGAATAACCGATCGCTACTACGTTACTTCGGTCAAAGTGATACGTCTTCGCTGCTTCATCTAAGAACTCGTGCAGCTCTTTTGTACGGAAAACCAGGTCTTCTACATCAAACACCCCTTCGGCCAAGCGGCGGAAGAATCGGGACATTCCATGTTCACTTACGTTTCCGCGAACCCCTAGAATATTTGACTTAGGAGATACCATTTCTGCGAGTGGAATTAAATCGCTTTCCGTTCCGCCAGTACCATGAAGCACTAATATGGTAGGCAAGTCTGGATTTGACCCTTTATGGAATACATGTTTCATCGTCATATCTTCGCTCTCCTTTTATTTCATATCACATTACCTTTAGTCCATCGAATCGATATCAGTCCTATTACCCACATCTCTCATACTTTGGTGTTCCCGTTTATTTATCTTAAATTTAAGATATATCTTTGAACTCATCATACTTCTTTTTCTTCTTTAATTCAACACTAGATATGATTTTCTGTTTTAATTACGATTCTAATAGACAAATAGACCAAACAGAGCACCTACTGCTCTTCATTGGTCTATTTGTTATCTTATTTGTACGGACTATTTTTTATACTAATGCTTTTGCTGCAATATCAGAGCGCTGATGTTTACCTTCGAACGTGATGTGTTTCGCAGCTTCATACGCCTGGTGTCTTGCTTCTTCGATAGAAGTTCCTCTGCCGACGACGCCAAGTACACGTCCTCCGTTCGTTACATATTCACCTCTATCGTTTTTCGCTGTCCCTGCGTGAAATACGAGGGCTTCTCCAGCTTGCTCAAGTCCAGAGATGACAATCCCCTTCAGATAAGCAGCCGGATATCCGCCAGAAGCGAGAATTACGCATACAGCGGCTTCGTTGCTCCACTGAATGTCGATGTCAGCAAGCGTACCATTCACAGCTGCCAAGAAAATATCAAGCAAGTCTGTTTTTAGTCTCGGCAGAACGACCTGCGTCTCGGGATCACCAAAACGAGCATTGAATTCTACGGTCTTTGGTGTACCGTCTGGTGAGATCATGAGCCCTGCAAACAGAACACCGCGGAAAGGACGACCTTCAGATACCATCGCTTTGGCTGTTGGAACAACAATCGTTTCTATCGCTTTATCAATAATCGCCTGATCGATATGCGGTAGTGGAGAGTACGTCCCCATCCCGCCGGTATTTGGACCTTTGTCCCCATCATATACCGGTTTATGATCTTGTGCTGCTGGCATACATCTCACGGTTTCTCCATCGACAAATGCCAGAATCGACATTTCCTGACCTTCCAGGAACTCCTCGATTACGACATTCGTACCTGCTTCACCAAACGCTTTCTCTACCATCATAAGATGAAGTGCCGTTTCTGCCTCTTCCCGAGTATATGCTACCGTTACCCCTTTTCCAGCAGCAAGTCCGTCGGCTTTAATGACGATGGGAACGGGGCGAGAACGAAGATAATCGAGTGCTGCCTCATAGTTATCAAACTTCTCGTAAGTTGCAGTTGGGATGTTATATTTACGAAGCAGATCTTTCATAAATGTCTTGCTTCCTTCAATCTCCGCTGCATTTTTCCGTGGTCCAAAGACAGGAATGTTCTTCGCTTCGAACACATCGACAATTCCAGCTGCTAATGGATCATCAGGGCCAACGACAACAAGCCCCACTTCTTTTTGGATTGCAAAATCAGCTAGTTTCTCAAATTCATGTACACCCATCGGCACACACTGTGCAATTTGGCTGATTCCTGCATTTCCGGGAGCACAGTAAATGGTGTTTACCTTTTCGCTTTTTGATAGAGACCATACGATAGTATGCTCACGTCCGCCAGCACCAATAACGAGAATATCCATAAGTTCCTCCTCTAATATGTAACTTTGCATAATAATAAAGGCTGAGAGGCCAAGCTCTCTGCTTTGCACTCTCAGCCCCAGGACAGATAAGATAACGCTCTGCTGAAGAATCGATTTCATAAAACCATATATTGAGTTATGAAATTCATTCTGTTCCGTTCAAAAACCCCTTTTTGATCGTGCACAGATCACGCTCGAATCTAAATCCATTTTAGGTAATATATCTTTCATATGATGAAATGAAAATTTCCTTGTAGCTTATTTCCGGCAAATTAATGTTTGAAGTGTCTTACTCCTGTGAAGACCATGGCAATTCCGTTCTCATTCGCTGCCTTAATGGATTCTTCATCCTTAATGGAACCACCTGGCTGAATAATCGCAGTAATGCCATGTTTCGCTGCAAGCTCTACCGTATCACCCATTGGGAAGAATGCATCCGAAGCCAGTATAGCTCCTTTTGCTTTATCTGCCGCTTGTTCCAGCGCAATTTTCGCTGCACCTACACGGTTCATTTGCCCTGCACCAACACCCACTGTCATATTATCGGAAGCGAGCACAATCGCATTTGATTTCACATGCTTAACTACTTTCCATCCAAACAGAAGTTGTTTCAATTCCTCTTCAGAAGGAGCACGATCTGTTACCACCTGTAGATCAGCAGCATCCACAGAGTCTACATCACTTTGCTGAACAACCATACCGCCGTCGATACTCGTTACAACAAACTGACTTGTGCGTTCTTTAGCAGAAGAGAATTCGCCCATTTTAAGCAGACGGATATTTTTCTTTTTCGTGAGAATTTGGAGTGCTTCTTCCGTAAAGTCTGGAGCAAGCACAATCTCAAGGAAGATTTCGCTAAGTTTTGCCGCTGTATCCGCATCAATGATTCGATTCGCTGCAACAATACCGCCAAAAATTGAAGTTGGATCCGCTGAATAAGCTTTCATGTAAGCTTGATAAATGCTTTCACCTGTACCTACTCCGCAAGGGTTCATATGTTTTACCGCCACAACAGCCGGCTCTTCGAATTCTTTTACAATTTGGAGTGCAGCGTTAGCATCGTTGATATTGTTATAGGAAAGCTCCTTACCATGGATCTGTTCAGCTGTGGTTAACGTACCCTGCGCTGCAAGAGGTTTACGGTAAAATGCAGCTTGCTGATGAGGATTTTCTCCATAACGAAGGTCCTGAATCTTCTCGTAAGTAACCGTATACCGTTCAGGAAGTGGATCTCCGTTCACATTAGACAGGTAATCGGAAATAAGTGCATCGTAAGATGCTGTATGGCGGAATACTTTAGCTGCAAGCTGTTTACGAGTCTCAAGGGTTGTATCTCCTTGTTCACGAACCTCAGCAAGTACCTGACTGTAGTCATTAGCATCTACTACAACACTAACAAATGCATGATTTTTCGCTGCGGAACGAAGCATCGTTGGCCCACCGATATCAATGTTTTCAATCGCATCCTCGTAAGATACATCCGGTTTAGCAATGGTTTCTTGGAAAGGATAGAGATTTACAACAACCAGATCGATGTAATCAAGACCCAGATCTTTCATTTGCTTCTGATGCTCTTCGTTGTCTCTAACTGCGAGAAGCCCGCTGTGTACGGCAGGGTGAAGTGTTTTTACACGACCATCCATAATCTCAGGGAATCCAGTTACGTCGGAAATACCGATGACTGGAATACCTTCTTTCGACAATAGGCTGCTAGTGCCGCCTGTCGAGATAATTTCGACCCCTAAATTAGACAACTCGCGGCAAAAATCCACGATGCCTGTTTTATCTGATACGCTAACGAGTGCTCTTTTTATACTCACGATATAGCTCCTCCTCTTGTGTGTCACCACATAGAATCAATAGTTAAAGACTGATTTCCGAAACATGTCTAATTAAAACAAATAAATATAGATCATACCGCTTTCTTACGTCTAATGAACAACGTCGAAACTACGTTTATTTCCCGAGAAATATCACATCATGCCGTATCGTTTTACTAGCCCGCACAAAATGTTGGAATGTCTCCACTAGGGTGCAGTTTGAGTATTTTCCTGGCATTCTTTCGCACCCATCGTAACTTTCCGTCCATTCAGTTTTACAAGACCTTTTGCAAACCAAGAAACAACCTCTGGATATAATTGCTGCTCCAGTTCATGAATAGATTCCCCTAATGATTCCGCGGTATCTTCCGCAGATACCTCTACTGCACGCTGTGCAATAATAGGCCCCGTATCCATTCCGCCGTCAACAAAATGCACCGTTATTCCCGTAAGGGTTACCCCGTAATCCAAGGCTTGTCCAATAGCATTTTTACCTGGAAAAGCTGGCAAAAGGGAAGGATGAATGTTGATGAGTCTTCCCGCATATGCTTCGACAATAACAGGAGTCAGTAATCTCATATAACCTGCAAGCACAATAAGGTCGATCTTAAGTGCATTCAGTTTTTCAACGATTTCCTGTTCATATGCTTCACGTGAAGGATAATCTTTTGGCTGAAACAGATGGCAGGGAATCCCCGTAGCCTGCGCTTTTTGGACAACCAGAGCTTGCGGTTTATCACTGACAAGAAGCTCGATTGAGCCTTCTATTTTCCCATTAGATACATTTTCTACTAAGGACTGAAAATTGCTGCCTTGCCCAGAAGCGAATACTGCTATACGAAAACCGGACATTATACATCCGCTCCAGTAAAGGTTACCACTTGGTTTCCTTCCGTTACTCGGCCGATGGTGTAAGCTTCCTCTCCATTTGCACGCAGCGATTCGATTGTTTTTTCTGCATCTGCTTCACTTACTACAATGACCATCCCAACCCCCATATTGAAGGTAGTGAACATGTCTTTGTTGGAAATGTTACCTTTTTGCTGCATCAGTTTAAAGATGGGCAGAATCGGCCAAGAGCCATAGTTAATCTCTACATTCACGTTTGCTGGAAGCATCCGTGGAATATTTTCGATAAATCCACCGCCGGTAATATGAGCCATTCCTTTTACTTTTACTTCATCCAGCAGTGCCAAGATTGGTTTTACATAGACTTTGGTTGGCTTCAAGAGCTCATCACCGAGCTTACCGCCCAGTTCTGTAACCTCATCTTGAAGACTATAGCCAGCTTGCTCCAGAAGAAGCTTACGCACTAGAGAGAATCCATTACTATGAACTCCGCTAGAAGCAACTCCAATCACTGTATCTCCCGGTGTAATGGTAGTTCCGTTAATGATTTTGGCTTTATCTACGATACCCACCGTAAAACCAGCTATATCATATTCACCTTCACTGTACATACCTGGCATTTCAGCCGTCTCGCCGCCGATCAGTGCTGCGCCTGATTGATGACATCCTTCCGCAATACCAGCTACAATGGCTTCAATTTTATCTGGAACTACTTTGTCACAAGCAAGGTAATCAAGGAAGAAAAGAGGCTCTGCGCCTTGAACGACAATATCATTCACACACATAGCCACTGCATCAATACCAATGGTGTCATGACGATCCATGGCGAATGCAATTTTGAGCTTCGTTCCCACGCCATCTGTACCGGATACTAGTACCGGCTCATCGTATTTGTCTTTATTCAAACCAAACAAAGCGCCAAATCCACCGAGATCTGTCATTACTTCTGGACGGAATGTACGCTTCACATGTTTTTTCATCTTTTCTACCGCTTCGTTGCCTGCCGCGATATCAACGCCGGCATTCTTGTAGGCTTCTGACAAATTGGACACCATCCTTAAGGGGAAAATCACCCACCTAAATCCTCCCTGATAGGGAGGACCCCAGAGGGGCAGCGCCCCTCTGGACACCCGCAAATTTACTAGCGGACCGGAGTTTTGGGTGTTCTTGCTATGTTTACGTTGGTGATTGGATCGCTAATGGTCTTTCAGACCGGCTTACATGTGGCTCATCGTGCACAAGTGCAAGTGCATTTTCACGCTGTGCGCGTGTAGCTCCGCCAGGAAGTCCACCTGTTTGCCTTAGGCAAATGCAGTGGCTTCCCTCGCTTCGCAAGTGCCTCGGCGCTGTGCGCGTTGCTCCGCTGAATCTCCCTGTTTACCTGCGGTAAATACGGGGATTCTCAGCTTCGCTATAAGTTCATCCGCTTCGCGTGTAGCTCCGCCAGGAAGTCCACCTGTTTGCCTTAGACAAATGTAGTGGCTTCCCTCGCTTCGCAAGTGCCTTCGCGCTGCGCGCGTAGCTCCGCCGAATCTCCCTGTTTACCTGCGGTAAATACGGGGATTCTCAGCTTCGCAAAGGCAGGGCAACTCTTCATGGAGCTTTCTATGCTGCTTAGCTTAGCAACCGCAGCCAGCCTTCGCCCCTTCTTTGAAATTCAGGGTCGTCGGATAATCATTATCAAAACAGGCAAGGCATAAGCCGCCTTTATATTCATCTTGATGATTGCCTTGAATCGAAGCAATCAGGCCCTCTGGACTAAGGAAAGACAAGGAATCGGCATTAATTTCTCTACAAATCTCTTCTACCGATCTGGAAGAAGCGATTAACTCATCCCGATTTGGTGTGTCGATCCCATAGAAACAAGGATTTTTAAACGGAGGTGAGGTAATTCGTACATGTACCTCTGTTGCCCCTGCATCACGCAGCATATTGACGATCCGGCGCGACGTAGTTCCCCGCACAATAGAATCATCAATCATGACAACACGTTTACCTTCAACTACCCGGCGTACTGCACTCAGCTTCATCTTCACGCCCTGCTCACGCAGTTCCTGACTTGGCTGAATAAACGTACGTCCTGTGTATTTGTTCTTAATCATTCCAAGCTCATACGGAATGCCCGTCTGCTCTGCATACCCAATCGCTGCGGATATACTAGAGTCCGGTACCCCTGTCACCACATCGGCATCAACAAAGGATTCAAGCGCCATTCGGCTGCCCATCCGTTTTCTTGCTGCATGCTGATTGGAACCATTCATATCACTATCTGGACGAGCAAAGTAGATATACTCCATTGCACAAAGTGCTTTCCGGTGCTTTTGTTCTTCAAAACGATCTTCATGAAGTCCATTCTCATCCAAGATCAGCATCTCACCAGGCTCAATATCACGAATCAGTTCCGCACCAATCGTCTCCAGTGCACAAGTCTCGGAAGCAAAAATATAAGCATCTCCGAGCTTACCCATCGTCAGCGGACGAAGTCCATGCGGATCAGATGCTACGAGTAGACGGTCGTTCGTCATAATCAGAAAAGCATATCCCCCCACTATTCGGCGGAAAGCATCTTTTGCTGCTTCGACTAAATCCTTCGATGACCGTGCAATCAGGTGAGCAATCACTTCCGTGTCGCTGGTTGTTTGAAAAATCGAACCGCCCTGCTCTAACTCCTTGCGGATTTCGGGCGCATTCACGATATTACCGTTTGTCGCAACCGCAAGATCGCCGTCACGGTATTTAAATACAAGTGGCTGTGCATTCGTCAGTTTGCTGTCTCCACTAGTGGAATAGCGCACATGACCTATGGAGATATCTCCAGTCAAAGTAGCCATAAGGTCTTTTGTGAATACTTCTTTTACAAGTCCCATCCCGCGGTGGTAATGGAACTCATTACCGTCACTAACACACATGCCGGCACTTTCTTCTCCACGATGCTGAAGGGCGTGAAGTCCGTAATAGGATAAAGAGGCGGCTTCAGGGTGTCTGTACACCCCGAAAACCCCACATTCCTCTTTTAATTTATCGAAAAGTCCTTCTTTACCCGAACCTTCGTTGTAATAGTCACCTGTCCAGAACTTCGGAACGCTTACTTCATCAGACATGGAATAACATCCTCCCAGACCTGCTTCAGAACCGCTACCGATTCGTCCACAGCTGATGTACCGTTCAACTCCACTGTTAGATTGCTGCCTGTTACTTGTCCAATCACTTGTACAGGAACACCACTGTTTTTCACAAATTCCACTAAAGCTTCTGCATTTTCTTTCGTTGCTGTCAGCAAGATACGGGACTGGCTTTCACTAAACAAAGCATGATCCTTACGAAGATCTGTTGTCATACTAACCCGAGCACCTTTATCGCCGCTGATACAACTTTCAGCTAGAGCAACAGCTAGACCACCCTCAGATAAGTCATGCGCAGACGCAACAAGTCCTTTTTGAATCGCGCCAAGTACTGCATCTAGCAATGCTTTCTCCGTAGCCAAATCCAGTTTCGGCGGACGCCCTTCAGTTACGCCATGAACCGCATACTGGAATTCACTGCCGCCAAGTTCAGCAAAAGTATTTCCGAGCAGGAGAATAACATCCCCTTCGTTTTTGAAACCTTGTGTCGTAATGTGATCTGTATCATGTACGAGACCGACCATACCCACAACCGGAGTTGGATAGATTGCTCCTTTGGCATTTTCGTTGTACATACTTACGTTACCGCCGATAACCGGCGTTCCAAGCACGTTACAAGCTTCTGCCATACCATCTACTGATTTTTCCATTTGCCAAAAAATTTCTGGTTTTTCAGGAGAACCAAAGTTCAGGTTATCTGTAATAGCCAGCGGTTCTGCTCCAGAACATACAATGTTACGAGCAGCTTCGCTGACTGCAATTTTGCCGCCTACTTCTGGATCAAGATATACGTAACGTCCGTTACAATCTGTCGTCATAGCAAGCCCTTTACGTGTTCCGTGCACGGTTACTACGGCTGCATCTGAACCTGGACGAACGGCTGTACTAGTCCGAACCATGTAATCATATTGGTTGTATACCCATGCTTTACTGGACACTGTCGGTGAAGACAGTACCGTTTTAAGAGCGTCTGTAAGATCCGACACTTCTTCATAACGCAAGGTGTCGATTTTTCCATTTTCAATGTAATACTCGGGAACAGTGGAAGGCTTGTTATACACCGGACATTCGTCAACAAGTGCGTTAACTGGCATGTCGCCGACAACCTCGCCGTGATGATAGAGTTTCAGTCTTCCATCATCTGTTACTTTACCAACTTTGGCACAAATAACGCCCCAACGTTCGAAGATTTCCAGCGCTTGTGCTTCATCTTTTGGCTCAACAACGAAAAGCATCCGCTCTTGAGATTCAGACAGCATCATTTCATAAGGAGTCATACCTTCTTCACGCTGTGGTACTTGGTCAAGATATAGCTCCAGACCATTTCCCGCTTTACTTGCCATCTCCGCACTAGAACATGTAAGTCCTGCTGCGCCCATATCCTGAATACCAAGCACGATACCGGAGTTGATTAGTTCGAGGCAAGATTCCATCACGAGTTTTTCCATGAATGGATCACCAACTTGAACTGCCGTACGATTGGATTCGGATTCTTCCGTAAGTTCAACGGAAGCAAATGTTGCTCCGTGAATACCATCACGGCCAGTAGGTGGACCCACGTAAAATACAGGATTGCCTACCCCTTTTGCTACACCGCGCTGGATTTTATCATGATCAATCAGTCCAACACACATTGCGTTTACAAGCGGATTACCGTCGTAACTTTCGTCGAACATCACTTCGCCGCCAACGGTTGGAATCCCGATACAGTTACCATAGCCAGCAATACCGGAGACAACATGTTCGAATAGATACTTAACACGGTCGCTCTCCAGCTTGCCAAAACGCAGGGAATTCAGTGTTGCAATTGGTCTAGCACCCATTGAGAAGATATCGCGGATAATCCCGCCCACACCTGTTGCTGCACCTTGGAAAGGTTCAACTGCTGATGGATGGTTGTGACTTTCAATTTTAAATACAACTGCTTGATTATCACCGATGTCAACGATTCCGGCACCTTCACCCGGTCCCATCAGAACACGTTCGCCCGTAGTCGGGAAACGGCGAAGTAAAGGTTTCGAGTTCTTGTATGCACAGTGCTCAGACCACATCACACTGAATACGCCGATCTCTGTATAGTTAGGCTGACGACCCATAAAGGATACGATCAGATCATATTCACTGTCCGAAACGCCCATTTGCTGATAAAGTTTATGCTCCGCAACCTGTGCTGCGGTTGGTTCTTTAACGGATACTTGCTGCGTCATGTTGATCCCTCCAGGCATTCAAAATCGAAGTAAACATACGTTTGCCATCCGTTGTTCCAAGCACTTCGTTTACGGCACGTTCCGGATGAGGCATCATGCCAACGACGTTACCGGCTTTGTTGCTGACACCGGCGATATTATTTAATGATCCGTTATGATTATTTTTATAAGTAAAGACGATCTGGTTATTTGCAGTAATCTCAGCCAGTGTCTCTTCATCACAGTAATAGTTGCCTTCTCCGTGTGCGATAGGAATGACGATTTCTTCGCCTGCCTCATATTCGCGAGTGAACGGAGTGTTGTTGTTTTCCACTTTAAGTACCGAATCATGACAAATGAACTTCATACCTTCGTTACGAAGCAGCGCACCTGGTAGGAGACCCGCTTCCGTTAGGATTTGGAATCCGTTGCAGATTCCGATGATATATTTGCCTTGCTCTGCTGCTTTCGCTACTTCATTCATGACAGGTGCAAAACGGGAGATCGCTCCGCATCTAAGATAATCGCCGTAAGAGAAACCTCCAGGAACGATGATACAATCGTAAGCTGACAAATCCGTCGCCGTATGCCATACGTAATCGACCATTTGCCCTACCGTTTCTTCTACTGCTTTGAAGCAGTCGATATCACAGTTGGAACCCGGAAACACAAGAACTGCAAATTTCATGGATTAACCCTCCAACTCAAAGCGATAGTCTTCTACAACCGTGTTCGCGAGCAGCTTTTCACACATCACTTTTACACGTTCTTCTGCTTCCTTTTTATCACTTGTATCTAAAGTGAGTTCAAGGTATTTCCCAATTCGTACACTGTCCACTTCTGCAAAACCCATGGAATGAAGTGCACCTTGTACAGCAACACCTTGTGGGTCTAGCACGCTTTGTTTGATCGTCACGTATACAGTAGCTTTTATCATAATCGGAAGTTCCTCCTAAGGAATGGTAAAAGATTTTGGTATTAGTAGTTACTGGCTTAAAGACTTACTGTGATGATATGAAGTTGTTAAATTTCACAAATCTAGCATTGTTAAGACTCTATCTTTTTATGAATCTATCATTATGAAAAGACATGTTCTATCTCTCATTCAGTACATCTAATAGATATGGGATTAAAAACTTCTTATCTTAATCATTTATGGGATGAATTATAATGGCGCGTTAGCCCCTTGTTTGCCGATTACATCCTTTTATCTACACGTTGATCTTTGTTTTGCTACTTCTCTTTAAACTTATTATCTTTAATCGTGCTTCTTGAACGGCCCTACATTGGACCTACGTTCTTAGTTAGCTTTTTGTTCTTGCTCTTTTGGATATGCTCTTTGTTCTTGGGACATACTCTTTATTATATGCTCTTTGCTCTTTGCTACACTCTTCGCTCTTGTCCTGTGGCTACACTCTTCACTCTTGTACTTTGGCAAAGCTCTTCATTTTGCTATCGTTGTTCTAACTCTTAGAACTATATTCATGTTTTTACTTTTTAATCTTGGTATTACTTCTTAATCTTGTTTTTTACTCTTTAAATCACACTCTTTTTGCAGTGCTCTTCGCTCTTTATTGTTGCTTTTTTGACCTTAACCATTGCTATCGCCCTTGCTCTTGACCCTGGCCTTCTGTTCTTGCCCTTAACTCTAGCTTCTGTTCTTGCTCTTTACTTCTACTCTTGCCCCTAAGTCTCTGCCCTTGCCCCTATTCTTTGCACTTGCCCTTAGTCTGTTCTCTTCCCTGCTAGGTCGAAATATTCAGATCCCGAACGACTTTTGGCGAAGCCAACCGGAGTGAGGGAGTTGAATATGAGACCCTCGAAGCCAACCGGAGTGAGGGGTTGAATATGAGACCCCATGAGACCCCCCTACATCAACCGGTTCATAATATCTGTATAGCGGGCTGAGGTTGCTTCCACCACTTGCTGCGGAAGAGGATCAGGCTGCGTATTTTTGTCCCAATCCGTAGAAGAAAGATACGTTCTTACCGGTTCTTTGTCCATACTGTCGATCTCTACATCTAGCGCATAATTTTCTTTAGCCCAGAATCTTGAAGCATCCGGTGTAAAAATCTCATCGATGAGAATGACTTTCCCATCTACCATACCGAATTCAAACTTACAATCTGCTAAAATAATGCCGCGCTTCTCGCAATAATCTCTTGCATACGCATAAAGTTGAAGGCTTTTCGCTTCCAGTTCCTGAGCCAGCTCTCTACCAACCATCTCTTCCATCTGAGCCATTGAGATATCTTCGTCATGACCGACATCATTTTTAGCAGCAGGCGTAAAAATCGGCTGTTCCAACTTGGAATTCTTACGCAGTCCTTGCGGAAGCTGAATTCCATTAACTGTTCCTGAAGCTTCGTATTGTCTCCAGCCGCCGCCTGTAATATAGCCGCGAACGACACACTCGATATCAATACGTTCCGCTTTGCGGGTGACCATGATGCGATCTTTTAACGGCTCTTTATTCTTGACCACATCACCAAGCAATTCTACATCCGTATGAACAACGTGGTTCTCCATCCATTCTTTTGTCTGCTCGAACCAGAATGCACTCAGGCGGTTAAGAACGTTCCCTTTCTCAGGAACAGCTGGCTCAAGTACATAATCAAAAGCGGAAATACGGTCCGTTACAACAATCAGATAATGTTCGCCAAGATCATATAATTCACGAACTTTCCCTTTATATAATAGCGGTGCATTTACGAGCTCTACCGCGGTTGATAGTGTCATAGCCTGAATCACTCCACAACTTCATATTTAGAAAATGGATCTGCCTTCACATTTCCTTACAAAGCGTCAAAGGCAGATCATGAATCATGTTACTAAAGAACAAATATCAATTTATATCATGGTTAGGCTAGTACATGCTATCTTCGTTTCTAGTTCAGACCGAGCTTAGCAAAGATCGTATCCACATGCTTCAGATGCCATGCTGGGTTAAATGCATCTTCAATTTCTTCTGCACTCAGCACTTCGGTAATCTCTGGTGTAGATTCTACAATCTCACGGAACTGACGCTGTGTTTCCCATGCTTCCATCGCTCGTGGCTGAACTGTATCGTATGCTTGCTCACGGCTGAAACCTTTGTCGATCAGTTTCGTCAAGATGCGGCCGGAGAAAGGAACACCATAGGTTCTTGCCATGTTGCGTTTCATATTCTCTGGGAATACCGTCAGGTTCTTAATGATGTTACCAAAACGGTTCAACATATAATTCAGCAACATCGTAGCATCTGGTAAGATGACACGCTCAGCAGAAGAATGGGAGATATCACGCTCATGCCAGAGTGTTACATTCTCGTAAGCAGTCAGCATATGTCCGCGGATAACGCGGGACAGACCGGAGATATTTTCGCTGCCAATGGGGTTACGTTTATGCGGCATGGCAGATGAACCTTTTTGACCTTTAGCAAAAGCCTCTTCCACTTCGCGGAACTCACTCTTCTGAAGCGCACGTACTTCTGTTGCAAATTTGTCGAGTGAAGTTGCGATCAGAGCGAGAGTTGCCATGTATTCCGCATGACGGTCACGTTGCAGCGTTTGTGTAGAAATGGGAGCTGCTTTTGTTCCAAGTTTCTGACATACAAATTCTTCAACAAAAGGATCAATATTTGCATACGTTCCAACTGCACCCGAAATCTTACCAAACTGTACATTGTCAGCGGCACGGCGGAAACGCTCCAAATTCCGTTTCATTTCCTCGTACCAAAGTGCCATTTTCAGACCAAATGTAGTCGGCTCTGCATGTACACCATGTGTTCGTCCCATCATTGGGGTATGTTTGTATTCAATCGCTTTATCTTTCAAGATTTCAATGAAATTCAAGATATCCTTCTCCAAAATTTCATTGGCTTGACGAAGCAGATAACCATTTGCTGTATCTACTACGTCAGTAGAAGTCAGCCCGTAATGCACCCATTTACGCTCTTCACCTAAACTCTCCGACACCGTACGAGTAAAAGCAATAACATCATGGCGCGTTTCTTTCTCAATCTCATAGATCCGATCAATATCAAAGCTTGCGTTTTTCCGGAGCAATTCAGCATCTTCTTTAGGAATAACTCCAAGCTCTACCCATGCTTCACAAGCACAAAGTTCAACTTCTAACCAAGCCTTAAATTTATTTTCTTCCGTCCAGATGGCCCGCATTTCGGGTCTGCTATAACGTTCAATCATGAATTTTGATTCCTCCAAATATTCGTTTTCTCAATCCATATCAGTGCATGCTGTACATCATGGCATAAGAGATTAATATGTCCCATTTTACGTCCTGTTTTCGCTTCGGCCTTTCCATACAAATGAAGTTTAGCCGCAATACCTAGTTCTTCTGCTTCCAGGTCGGATCCAGAAAAGCGATCTACTACTTCTTCCATGTGTTCGCCAAGTACATTGACCATAACCACAGGACTTAGTAATGTGGTATCTGCAAGAGGTAATCCACAGATCGCTCTTACATGCTGCTCGAACTGAGTTGTCGTACAAGCTTCCATCGTATAGTGACCTGAGTTATGAGGACGAGGAGCCAGTTCATTCACGTAAAGTTTCCCATCCTCTGTAACAAACAACTCTACAGCCAGTAGTCCTACAACCTGTAAGGATTCAGCAAGCTGTGAAGCAAGATATTGCGCTTCGAGCTGCAGTTCGGAAGATACTCTTGCAGGTACAATAGAGGTGTGAAGAATATTATTCACATGTATGTTTTCTGCTGGTGGAAATGTTTTGATTTCCCCTTGCGGATTACGCGCTGCAACGACAGAGATCTCACAAGTAAAGGGAACAAACTGCTCAAGAACGAGTTCCACGGAAGAACCCCCAAGTTCCTCATATGCACGAAGTGCTGCTTGGTTCTCACGAATCACTCGCTGACCTTTTCCATCATAACCGCCTGTGACTGTCTTAAGTACACAAGGTACACCGAGTGCTTCCACGGCCTCTTCCATGTCTGCCGCACTCTTCACTTCCCGGTAGGGAGCAAGAGGAACACCCGCAGCTTCTATGGCTTGTTTCTCTCTCAGTCTGTGCTGTGTTGTGTATAACAACTTACTTCCTTGAGGGACATAAGATTCTTTTTCTAAAAGAGCTGCCACCTCTGCATCTACATTCTCGAATTCGTAAGTGATGACATCACATCGTCTTGCAAGCTCACGAGCCGCATCTTGGTCGCTGTAATCAGCGACAATCTGCTCGGCAATCTGACCACAGGGAGACGCATGAGCCGGATCTAGAGTAATGAACTGGTATCCCATCGCAGCTCCTGATAGAGTCATCATACGTCCAAGTTGTCCACCGCCCAGTACCCCAATAACTGAACCTGGTTTAAGTATCTTACTTTCCGAATCCATCACGTTCCGGTCAGGTGCTATCCTGCTAGTCGTGTTCTGACTCATAAAGTGTCACTGCTTTCCAGGACTTCACTGCGAATCCGATCTCTTCTTTCTGTTACACGTTTTGCAACCTCAGGATCAAAGGAGCCGATGATCTGTGCGGCCAGTAGTCCAGCATTTACTGCACCCGCTTTCCCGATCGCTACGGTAGCAACAGGAATGCCGCCGGGCATTTGCACGATGGATAGCAGAGAATCCATGCCATTTAGAGCTTTTGTCTGTACAGGAACACCAATGACAGGAACTACCGTTTTGGATGCCACCATCCCAGGTAAGTGCGCAGCGCCTCCGGCTCCGGCAATAATAACCTTAATCCCACGTTCATAGGCGGACTCTGCATATTCAAACATAAGATCAGGCGTACGATGAGCAGATACTACTTTTTTCTCATAAGAAAGACCAAGTTCCTCCAGTACTTCACATGCATGCGACATGGTTTCCCAATCTGATTTGCTTCCCATAATAACACCGACTTGCAATGACATACAATCCTCTCCCTTGTCCCTTGATCCAAACTCTATTAAAAATAAAAACCGAAATCCTTGAGAAGAAAATTAATTCACGGATTCCGGACAATTTACAGAGGATACCTGTATTCCTCTTTCTAAGCATGGAAAAATATCAGTCATTAACTGCAGTTTCCTTACTGTAAAAAGTGCAGATATCCTCGTAGTCCGGAAATTTACGGTCTCCAGGTAGATACTTCCGGGCCGTATTCCCGGCTTTATACGAGTCATTTATATGGTTTTGATTAGATTTTCTTTTTCCGCTTACGTTTTACACATACGTTTACGTTTACGTTTACGTATGTGTTTCTTACCTCTCATAGTTTACCAATCCACTACACCAGATGTCAAATTAAAGACGAACATTCTATATATCAATAATTATATTGTTCGGAAATACCGCGCATAAATAAAATAAAAAAACCAGTAACTACCACAATGAATGATAGATGCTGGTTTTGTGCATGTATTGTCTAGATTCAACTGATTCTAAATATTTTGCTTATTGTTTATTTATTTTACGATGAGAACCGGAATACTTACTTCCTGCGCAACACGGTGGCTGACACTTCCGAGCATAAACTCACGAATTCCGCTGAGACCGCGACTGCCAAGGACAATCAAATCTATATCATTTTGTTTAATATATTCAATAATCACATCTACTGGGGAGCCTTGAATAAGTTCCACTTGAGCATTAGATCCTACAGCTGCCAGTCGTTGTTTAGCTTCTTCTACCGTTTGTTCCGCCAGTT
Organism: Paenibacillus sp. Marseille-Q7038; assembly: GCF_965111595.1. Lineage (NCBI taxonomy): Bacteria > Bacillati > Bacillota > Bacilli > Caryophanales > Paenibacillaceae > Paenibacillus > Paenibacillus sp. Marseille-Q7038. The sequence goes on from NZ_CBCOOM010000001.1 coordinate 3,358,639, forward strand.
CATACACTTCATTGTTAACGGAAGGCGGAATTGGAGCAAGCCCCTCACCAATAAATACTCTTGGAAAATCATACACATGTACGACATCAAGAACCGAATTCTCTGACATTTCCGCTAACTCTACTGCCTTTTCAAGTGCTTTATTTGATACCGGTGAGCCATCATAAGCTAATAATATTTTGGAAAATGACATGAGGACCTCCACCTTTCTGTATGTAGTTTTTAACCAAATTCATAAAAATGAATCATTAACCCTATTAGCTAAGAAAATACCCATACAGCACAGCATTTATAAATAAAAGAATTGGAATGCCAATGGTGAAACTCGCATGCTTCGTTTTATGGCGTTTACGGTACATCGCAATGAGAATGCCTAGTGAGCCACCAATTGCGGAAAGTAGAAACAGTGTCTTTTCCGGCACCCTGTCTCTTCGTTTCTGGGCCCTTCTCTTATCTTCGGACATTACCAGGTAGGCTACCACGTTAATAAAAACAAACCATACCATGATTCCCTCTCTCATCCGATCACCCCTTTCAATGAGCATTGCTAACTTACATGGTTCTCTCCTATTATACCGTTAGCTGGAACATGTAGGCAATGAATACACTCACTGCAATGAGGGTTCAAAGAGGTTATTATCTCTTGTCATATTGTAACGAATCCTTGATATTTTTATGCACATTCATGATAAGAAAAACAGCGCCTTAGGTAAGGCGCTGCTGTTTACTTCTATCTTCACACAAGGTTTTATAAAAAAACTCTAACAAGATCTGCCGCTTACGACTCCTGTTTTGGAATTTCGTTTAAACTCGGCGGATATTCGGCAGCCTTTGCCGGACGAAGCGTCTTACTTTCTTCGAGTATACTGGACTTGTTTTGCTGGTTTTTAGATTTAAGCGGCTTATGATGTGGCATTCGTGGATCACCCCCTAAAGTATAGGGTGCCATCCTCTAGTTCCATTATGCAAAGGAATATTTACATGTCGCCCGAAGAAAAGACTTTCCTATTTCCCTTCTTTTTTCTGCTCCATCGCAGCTTTCAGCAAATCACCCAAATTAGAACCGATGGATTCTTTTTTCTCAAATTGCTTCACCAGTTTCTGCTGTTCACGCTTGTTCACATGCTTTTTATCTTTATCCAGTGTCTCCGTGATTCCACAAGGAAGGCACTGTACATACAGCCCTGCTTTTCCTTCTTTAAGTTCCATTTTTTTATGACACTGAGGACAGCGGCGATTTGAAAGTCTTTTTTCCGCAGACCGCTTATAACCACAGTCATTTGTAGGACATACAAGAAATTTTCCGCGTTTAGATTTTTTCTCTAGTAACCGTGTTCCGCAGTCTGGGCAATGGCTATTAGAAACATTATGCGGTTTGTATTCCACTGTGCTATTTTTTACACTACGAACAAGCTCGCCAGCCATAGTTCGAATTCCATCTAAAAATGGTTCCGGCTGTCCTTGCCCTTTGGCTATCCGCTCTAGTTCAGCTTCCCATTTCGCAGTTAATTCCGGCGTACGAAGCTGAGGAGCAGCTAGCTCTATCAGCTGTTTACCTTTACCTGTAGGATGCAGCGAATTTCCTTGACGTTCAATCGTATCTGAACTAACCAGCTTCTCAATAATATCTGCACGAGTAGCTGGAGTGCCGAGACCATGCTTCTCCATCTGACCAAGTAAAGCAGCTTCATTATAACGTTTTGGCGGAAGTGTTCTGCCTGGTTTCACAATGCAGCGCTGTATTTTAAAAGTTTCCCCTTCACGCAGTTCAGGAAGCTGCTGTCCGCCTGATTTACCTTCGTGGGAATCATCTTCAGCATCTGCATCGTCCTCATATCCTTCAGCTCCGTAAACTTCTCTCCAGCCGTTTTCTCTTACAGTGGTTCCTTTTACCGCAAGCACTTCTTTCTCTACCTCTAATCTCACCTGTACTGCATCATACCTTGCTGGACCATAAAACAAACTAATGAATCTTCTCACAATGAGATCATATAATTTTCGCTCATCGGTGGAGAGTGCATTTAAAATGACCGTTTGCTCTGTTGGAATAATCGCATGGTGATCTGTCACTTTACTGTCATCCACAATACGTTTTGTAATAGGAAGTGACTTACGTAATAATGGACGGGCCAGTGCACTGTATGGTCCAACGGCTACACTTTCCAGTCGTTCTTTAAGTGTATCTATCATATCACTCGTCAAATATCGGCTGTCAGTCCGAGGATAAGTAACCAGTTTATGCTGCTCATACAAACGTTGAAGTAAATTAGACGTTTCTTTTGCCGAGAAACCATATCTTTTATTCGCATCTCGCTGTAGTTCTGTAAGATCATACGCAAGGGGATGAGGTTCCACTTTTTCGCTTTTCTTCACCTGAACGACTTTCGCAGAGGCTCCATCTAGTTTCCGTTTTAGCTCTTCTGTCCGCGTTTTGTCAAAAATACGTGAATCCCCTTGAGCTGCGCGCCACATTGCTTGGAAATTCCCGAAATCAGCTGCAATGGTATCATATTCTTCTGAGCGGAAATTCATAATTTCTTTTTCACGGTCCATAATCATGCCAAGGGTTGGGGTTTGAACTCGCCCAGCAGATAACTGAGCTCCATACTTCACGGTAAGAGCTCTAGTTACATTGAGTCCTACCATCCAGTCCGCTTCCGCACGGCAACGAGCAGATTCATATAATCGATCAAACTGATGCCCCGGCTTCAGACTAGCAAAACCTTGCTTTATCGCTTTATCCGTTTGAGAAGAGATCCATAGGCGTTTAAAAGGTTTCTTACAATGTGCCATTTGAATAATCCAGCGAGCAAGCAGTTCCCCTTCTCTCGCCGCATCTGTAGCAATAATCAGTTCTTTAATGTCCGATCTTTTCATGAGCTGCGCTACCGCTTTATACTGATGATTCGTCTCCCGAAGTATCTTAAGCTTGGTTTGTTTCGGTAGAATCGGCAAATCTTCTAAATTCCATGTCGCATACTTGCGATCATAATCCTCAGGCTCTGCAAGACCGACCAAATGGCCAAGAGCCCAAGTCACCACATACTGTGGTCCTTCAAAATAACTTTTATGTTTTTCACGGCTTCCCATGACGCGTGCAATCTCACGTGCTACCGAGGGTTTTTCTGCTAATACGAGTACTTTCATAACTCTCCCCTTTCTGCAATACTTCTATTATAACATTCACGTAAAGTATAGAGAAAAGGCTGGAATATCTACAGATCCCCATTCTCTTTTCAATTCATTTTTGTATCAAAAACAAAAAAGATCTCCTAGCCCATTACAGCCAGATGAGATCTCTTTCAACAAATTCTCTATTTCTCTATATTAGGAACTCCCCAACGTATAATACTTCCTGCATACGTTAGTCCTCCTCCAAAACCAAACAAAAGCATTATATCATCATATTTCACACGACCTTCATCCAAAGCAAGCTGAATCGCAAGAGGAATGGAAGCCGCAGAGGTATTACCACGATATTCTACGCTAGTTAAAGTACGTTCCATAGGTACTGGGCCTTTGTCACAAATAGACTCAATCATACGAAGATTCGCACTATGAGGTACAAACCACTGGATATCAGATGAGGTAAGACCCGATTCGCGTATCAGCTCTTTTGTTTTTTCAGGCACATTACGCACAGCCCATTTATAAACCTCGCGTCCATTTTGTACGAGATAGCCATTTTTCTGAAGTTCTTGACCTTCCATTTGTTCTCCTAAGGCCGTTTTATATAAGTGAATTCCTCCACTCCCCAGAGTTCCCGAAGTAGATCCGAGGAAACCCGGTTCATCTTCACTACTCTCAACGAGAACTACGCCTGCTCCATCTCCAAATAAAATGCAGGTGGATCGATCCGTATAATCTGTAATCTTAGAGAGCGTTTCAGCGCCGACTACGAGAACTTTATGATACATTCCACTTGTAATCAGGCTGTCTGCCAGTTGTAATCCATATACAAAACCTGCACAAGCAGCGCTTACATCCATTGTTCCTGTCTGAGGTATATTAAAATAATGCTGTATCCTTGCTGCAGCACTAGGGAAGGTATATTCTGCTGTACTCGTAGCTACAAGAATCATGTCTACATCACTAACATCAATGTCATATCGCTTCACCATATCTTCAATCGCTTTGCAGCTCAGGTCTGATACGTATTCATGTTCCCCAGCAATCCGTCTCTCTCGCATCCCTGTACGCTGAACAATCCACTCATTATTGGTATCTACAATCTTCTCTAAATCTATATTGGTCAGCACCTTCTCTGGAACATAGGTACCTATTGCAGTAATTTGCGCTTTAGAATGTACGATACGATCACCTTCCCAAATTTTATATATGTATTATAACACTAGATACTAGTACCTGGTACTAATTATTATTATTAAAAGAAAACATCATTTCCCCTTCAACGGAAAGTTAAGAGGATATAGATGAATTTGCCCTTCTAAGCCAACCTTATCAAGTATAAATAGGGTGAAAAGGAAATACAAGTAAAATAAAACGAATTCCATAATAGAAGATAGATAAAAGAAAAAACAAAAAAGACACTACCTAAAGGCAGTGTCTTTATCTATTGCTTGGCGGCGTCCTACTCTCCCAGGACCCTGCGGTCCAAGTACCATCGGCGCTGGAGGGCTTAACGGTCGTGTTCGGGATGGGTACGTGTGGAACCCCTCCGCTATCGCCACCAAACGAGCATTTGTGTAACAAATGCGATCCGCGTTGGTTTGGTACATCACTATAACGTGTGTATAAAACCAATAGCGTATTCAAGGTTTTGCTCCCTGAAAACTAGATACGAAACAATCTTTGCGATTTTTATTTTTAGGATAAGCCCTCGACCGATTAGTACTGGTCAGCTCCATGCATTGCTGCACTTCCACCCCCAGCCTATCTACCTCGTCGTCTTCAAGGGGTCTTACTAATTGGGAAATCTCATCTTGAGGTGGGCTTCGCGCTTAGATGCTTTCAGCGCTTATCCCTTCCATACATAGCTACCCAGCGATGCTCCTGGCGGAACAACTGGTACACCAGCGGTATGTCCATCCCGGTCCTCTCGTACTAAGGACAGCTCCTCTCAAATTTCCTACGCCCACGACAGATAGGGACCGAACTGTCTCACGACGTTCTGAACCCAGCTCGCGTACCGCTTTAATGGGCGAACAGCCCAACCCTTGGGACCTACTTCAGCCCCAGGATGCGATGAGCCGACATCGAGGTGCCAAACCTCCCCGTCGATGTGGACTCTTGGGGGAGATAAGCCTGTTATCCCCAGGGTAGCTTTTATCCGTTGAGCGATGGCCCTTCCATGCGGTACCACCGGATCACTAAGCCCGACTTTCGTCCCTGCTCGACTTGTAGGTCTCGCAGTCAAGCTCCCTTGTGCCTTTACACTCTGCGAATGATTTCCAACCATTCTGAGGGAACCTTTGGGCGCCTCCGTTACTCTTTAGGAGGCGACCGCCCCAGTCAAACTGCCCACCTGACACTGTCCTCGCACCGGATCACGGTACCAAGTTAGAACCTAGATACGATCAGGGTGGTATCCCAACGTTGCCTCCACACAAGCTGGCGCTCATGCTTCTTAGGCTCCCACCTATCCTGTACAGATCGTACCCAAATCCAATATCAAGCTGCAGTAAAGCTCCATGGGGTCTTTCCGTCTTGTCGCGGGTAACCTGCATCTTCACAGGTATTAAAATTTCACCGGATCTCTCGTTGAGACAGCGCCCAAGTCGTTACGCCATTCGTGCGGGTCAGAATTTACCTGACAAGGAATTTCGCTACCTTAGGACCGTTATAGTTACGGCCGCCGTTTACTGGGGCTTCGGTTCATAGCTTCGGATTGCTCCTAACCACTCCCCTTAACCTTCCAGCACCGGGCAGGCGTCAGCCCGTATACTTCGCCTTGCGGCTTCGCACAGACCTGTGTTTTTGCTAAACAGTCGCTTGGGCCTTTTCACTGCGACCCCCTCGTGCTATTCACACTACCGGGGTACCCCTTCTCCCGAAGTTACGGGGTCATTTTGCCGAGTTCCTTAACGAGAGTTCTTCCGCGCGCCTTAGAATTCTCTTCTCACCTACCTGTGTCGGTTTACGGTACGGGCACCTTCATCTGGCTAGAGGCTTTTCTTGGCAGTCTGAGATCATGACCTTCGCTACTGTAATTTTCACTCCCCATCACAGCCCAGCCTTAATGATGTGCGGATTTGCCTACACATCAGCCTCACTGCTTGGACAGACATCCATCAGTCTGCGTCACTACCCTACTGCGTCCCCCCATCGCTCGTAACGATTTACGGTGGTACAGGAATTTCGACCTGTTGTCCTTCGACTACGCCTTTCGGCCTCGCCTTAGG